>NZ_JAGFBF010000001.1 GCF_017583045.1 Leucobacter tardus
GCGCGGGGTCGGTCGCGTTGCGACCGTCGGCGAAGAGCTTGATGCCCGGGAAGTCGGCGGGGCCGAGGTCGCGGTACTCCGCGTGGTCGGCCTGCAGGATCACGACGTCGGCGGGGTCGCCGATCGCGTGTGCGGTGAAGCCGTAACCGGCCAGCTCTGCATCGGAGAAGAGCGGGTCGTGCACCGTCACCTGCGCGCCGCGGGCTTGAAGCGCCTCGACGGTCGGGAAGACGCCGGAGACCGCGGTCTCCTTCACGCCGCCGCGGTACGCGGCACCGAGAACGGTCACCCGGACTCCGGAGAGGTCGCCGATGATCTCGGCCACCCGATCGACGACGTATGCGGGCATGGTCGCGTTGTAGTTGCGGGCAGTTCGCACGATGTCGGCGTCGGGATCCGTCGACAGGTACAGGCGTGGGTAGACGGGAATGCAGTGCCCGCCGACCGCGATACCGGGCCGGTGGATGTGGCTGAACGGCTGCGAGTTGCAGGCCTCGATCACCTTGTAGACATCGATGCCCGCCACGTCGGCGTAGCGCGCGAACTGGTTCGCGAGCCCGATGTTGACGTCGCGGTAGGTCGTCTCGGCGAGCTTCGCCATCTCGGCGGCCTCAGCCGTGCCCATGTCCCACACGCCGTTCGGACGAGGCAGATCGTCGCGCGCATCGAACGTGAGCACCGACTCGTAGAACTCGATGGCCTTCTGGGCGCCCGCCTCGTTCAGACCGCCGACGAGCTTCGGGTACTTCTTCAGATCGGCGTAGACGCGGCCCGTGAGCACCCGCTCGGGCGAGAACACGAGGTGAAAGTCTTCGCCCTCGGTGAGCCCCGAGACCTCTTCGATCAGCGGCTTCCACCGGGTGCGGGTCGTGCCGACCGGAAGCGTGGTCTCGTACGACACGAGGGTGCCGGGTGTCAGGTGCTCGGCGAGCGAACGCGTGGCCGCATCCATCCACCCGAAGTCCGGCTGCCAGCTCTCCTCATCAACGAGCAGCGGCACGACGAGCACGACGGCATCCGCTCCGGGGATCGCGTCGGCGTACTCGGTGGTCGCGCGCAACGCACCCGACGGCACCTGCTCGGCGAGCTTCTCGGCCAGCCCGGCCTCACCGGGGAAGGGCTCCTCACCGCGGTTGATGCAGTCGACCAGCGCACGGTTGACATCGACTCCGACGACCTCGTGCCCCATCGACGCGTACTGCGTCGCGAGCGGCAGACCGATTTTCCCTGTAGCTACTACGGCAATCTTCACGTGGGCAAGTCTAGCCCGGCGTATGCTGCGAAAGGGGTCACTCCGGCATTGGAACGGTCAAGACGCCGACTGGAATTTCCTCGCGAACTCCCCCGAAGAGATCTTTACCGCGCTGACTCGGCCTCGGCCGGCCCCGCTTCCGAAGCTCCCTACGGCGACGGCACCCGTAGCGGTTCTGGAGCAGCATTTCACGGCGTCGCCTTCGAGAGTCTGACGACATGGTCGGTACAGGGAAGGCGTCTTCCCTCCGACAAACTGACGCGCGTCACAGGCAGGGAATTCGCCTGTCACGACTCGCGCGGGCGCACGGCGCGTCGCCCCGCGGAACAGCACTGAGGTCCTAAAATTGCGATCTCACATTTTTCTCTGGCCTTTTCACAGAATCTGTCTACGATATACGAGGGTTCGAGACAGGGGAAAACAGAACATGCGCGCAGTAAGTCGATCATTCATGGGTGCTGCCCTCGCTGCGCTGCTCGTATTGAGCGCGTCGCCGGCCTGGGCCCAAGACGCCACAACTCCGGATCCGGCCGTCGATCAAGAGGCGGAAGTCGATGTGCCGGCCGAAGAGTCGTCGGAGAGCACTCCCGCGACCGCTCCTCCGACTGAAGAGCCAGCACAACCTGAGCCGACTGAACAGTCGAACGAAGAGAGAGACACCTCTGAGCCCGACGGATCCGGTGGCGAGGATTCCAGCGAGAATGGTGCCGAGGTCTCGGACGAGGTCGATGTGACGGGCATCGTCATGATGACGCCCGACGAGCCGCATCATAGCGAGGACGTCGTCGACGAGCTCAGCGAGAGCGGCGGCGGCGTGGCCATCGCAACTGAAGAGGGACCCATCATTCCCATCGATCCCGCGTCGATTGAGGGACAGCTCGAACCCGGAGCAGACTTCGACGGGTCCGTGACGCTCAGCGACTCCGTTCAAGAAGCCGTCGACGACGAATTGAATCGCGATGCGGCACCGAGTGACGATGAGGTGCTCGAGGCACTGAGTAGCGTGGCGATCGCGTCCGAGGAGTACTTGCCTGCCGCGGGGACCCTGGCCGCCGCACAGGCGTCCGCCTCGAAGAAGCACCTGGTCGACATCGCGTGGGTCAACGGCGGATCCGCGCCGGGGTACACGGCTCTGCAGAACATGGTACGGTCCTCATCCGGTTACTGGAGCGGACAGACGTCGCGGAGCGTCGACGGCCTCTCCATCACGAACACCCGCTCGTTCACTTACGCGGATCGCTGCAATTACTGGGGCGCATGGGATGCGGCCGCGCGGCAGTTCGGCCGCACCGCGTACGACTACCAGGGCAGAAACGCCGCGCGTCATCTCGTCGTGTTCATGCAATCAGGAGGGTGCGGGTGGGCCGGTATGGGTACGCTCGGCTCTCTGCACAGCGGTGGAATGGTGTGGGTGGACCTGGCGGTTCGTCCGGGTGGCACGGCTGTGTCGCGCGCACAACCGACACTCGACCACGAGTTCGGGCACAACTTCGGTCTTGGACACTCGCATGCACGGCACTGCTCGGGCGCCAGGACCGATACAGCGACGCAAGCGAAGTCCTGGCCGAGTACCGGCGGAACCCGACAGGTGCCCCTCGCACCCTGCTCGGATATCGAGTACGGGGATCACTGGAGTCCCATGGGTTTCGACAACTCGCTTCGCACGACGAAGAGCCCGTCCCTCACGATCCCGCAGCGAGAGGCACTCGGGGTACTCCAGTCGGGTTCGTTGCAGAACGTCAGTTCCTCTGCGGGAGTGACACAGACCTTTACCCTGCGCTCCCTGGATCAAGGCAGTGGTCTGCGCGGCCTCAAGGTGAAGAGTCCGACCTCCGGTGGCGATTTTTATGTCGAGTACCGATCGGGAGCAGGGCAAGACTCCGGTGTGCCCTGGTCGAACGGCGACCTTTGGTACACCCCGAACGTACAGGGTACGTACATCAGCACTGGACTGCGTGTCGTCAAGGGTTACCCGGAGACTTGGTCGGGCGGCCGTGAGTTGCGCACCTCGGTCATTGCGCACACGGTTCGCTCAGGTCCCGATGCCGGAAAACACTATACGATCAAACCAGGACAGGGTAATGGCCCATACGGGGCAACCGTCCGAGTCACCAATGTTTCAAACACCCGGACGACTGCGACCGTCCGGATCGACTTCAAGGGGTTCCGTAGCGGCGGAAAGAAAGTGACCACCTCTGTAGTCGGCGGTGGATCGGCGACTCCTGGCAAGGATGTCAAGGCAGCACTCTCCGGCAGTTGGACCTCGCAGCTGGGTACGCCGACGAAGATCACCGAGTCGTACCAATGGTTGCGGAACGGGAAGGCCATATCCGGTGCGACGAAGAGCACCTACCGGCTCAGTACCGCCGACGCGGGGCAGCAAATCGCTGTGAAAGTCGTTCCGAGCGCATCCGGCTTTATCAGCGGGGCGGGCTCGCAATCCGCAGCCACGAAAGTGTCTTCTGCACCGCAAGCCCCGTCGACCACCCGGTTTGCCGGGAAAGACCGATTTGCGAGCGCGGCGGCCATTTCGAAGAACAGCTTCCCGAAGACCACCGGCGGCACCGTGGTCGTCACGGTAGGCGCGAACATCGCCGAGGCGCTGAGTGCTGCTCCGCTCGCAACGCAGCTCAAAGGTCCGCTGCTCCTCGTTGAGCAGAATCGCGTGCCCGCCGCAACGAAGACCGAGCTGAATCGACTGAAGCCGAAGCGCGTCATCGTGGTCGGATCGACGCGAGCTGTCAGTCAGCGCGCCGCGAACGAGTTGAAAGCGACGGGTCGAACGATCGAGCGTGTCGCAGGCAACGATCAATACTCCACGTCCATCGCAGTGATGAAACGCGGGTGGCCGAACGGCACATCGCGAGCATTCGTGGCCTCGGGGACTCGTTTTCTCGAACCCATTGCAGCGTCCGCAGCAGCCGGATCGGCGGGTGCTCCCCTGATCCTCGTGCCCGGATCGGCCGCCCAGGCTCCCGCGACTACGCTGCGCGCGCTCAAGGACGCTGGCGTGAAACGCATCGACATCGCCGGCGGTAGCGGAGGGGTGTCCTCCGGCATCGAACGATCGCTTCGCGACGGCCGATCGATCACCAGACACTCCGGTGCGAGTTCTGCCGCGGTTTCCGCGAGTCTCGCGCGAAACCAACACACGCGCGGCGGTGATATCTCCATTGCCTCCTCCTCGGCCTATCCGGAGGCGATGGCAGGAGCCGCGGCAGCGGGGAGTCGCAAGAGCCCGCTCGTGTTCGCGCAGCCGACCTGCATTCTCGGCCCAGTCGCTGACGCGATCACGGTGGTGTCACCGAAGCGCATCTGGCTCGTGGCACCCTCGAGCGCACTCGGCAGCCAGGTGCAGCGCGGGGATCGCTGCGCGTCCTAAGCCTCGGCAAGGTCAGTGACGACCTGTCGGGCACGAGCCTGCTCGGTGCGGGATCGGACGGCCACTCGGCCCGCCGACCCCGCACCGATTCAGCTGCCGGCGCCGATCACGATCCGGGGCACACCGGTCCATCGCGCGGGGTCGGTCGCGTTGCGACCGTCGGCGAAGAGCTTGATGCCCGGGAAGTCGGCGGGGCCGAGGTCGCGGTACTCCGCGTGGTCGGCCTGCAGGATCACGACGTCGGCGGGGTCGCCGATCGCGTGTGCGGTGAAGCCGTAACCGGCCAGCTCTGCATCGGAGAAGAGCGGGTCGTGCACCGTCACCTGCGCGCCGCGGGCTTGAAGCGCCTCGACGGTCGGGAAGACGCCGGAGACCGCGGTCTCCTTCACGCCGCCGCGGTACGCGGCACCGAGAACGGTCACCCGGACTCCGGAGAGGTCGCCGATGATCTCGGCCACCCGATCGACGACGTATGCGGGCATGGTCGCGTTGTAGTTGCGGGCAGTTCGCACGATGTCGGCGTCGGGATCCGTCGACAGGTACAGGCGTGGGTAGACGGGAATGCAGTGCCCGCCGACCGCGATACCGGGCCGGTGGATGTGGCTGAACGGCTGCGAGTTGCAGGCCTCGATCACCTTGTAGACATCGATGCCCGCCACGTCGGCGTAGCGCGCGAACTGGTTCGCGAGCCCGATGTTGACGTCGCGGTAGGTCGTCTCGGCGAGCTTCGCCATCTCGGCGGCCTCAGCCGTGCCCATGTCCCACACGCCGTTCGGACGAGGCAGATCGTCGCGCGCATCGAACGTGAGCACCGACTCGTAGAACTCGATGGCCTTCTGGGCGCCCGCCTCGTTCAGACCGCCGACGAGCTTCGGGTACTTCTTCAGATCGGCGTAGACGCGGCCCGTGAGCACCCGCTCGGGCGAGAACACGAGGTGAAAGTCTTCGCCCTCGGTGAGCCCCGAGACCTCTTCGATCAGCGGCTTCCACCGGGTGCGGGTCGTGCCGACCGGAAGCGTGGTCTCGTACGACACGAGGGTGCCGGGTGTCAGGTGCTCGGCGAGCGAACGCGTGGCCGCATCCATCCACCCGAAGTCCGGCTGCCAGCTCTCCTCATCAACGAGCAGCGGCACGACGAGCACGACGGCATCCGCTCCGGGGATCGCGTCGGCGTACTCGGTGGTCGCGCGCAACGCACCCGACGGCACCTGCTCGGCGAGCTTCTCGGCCAGCCCGGCCTCACCGGGGAAGGGCTCCTCACCGCGGTTGATGCAGTCGACCAGCGCACGGTTGACATCGACTCCGACGACCTCGTGCCCCATCGACGCGTACTGCGTCGCGAGCGGCAGACCGATTTTCCCTGTAGCTACTACGGCAATCTTCACGTGGGCAAGTCTAGTGTCGTCGCGCCATCCATCCCCGAATCGCCCGATCGTACACCCCGCGGTACTCTACCGATCGCGTCTCAGGGGAGAACCGCGAAGCAGCGTAGTCCGAGATCCGTAGCTTCGTCCACAGCTCCGGATCTGAGAGAAGCTCCAGCACGGCGTCCGCCAACACTCCAGGAGATCGCTCATCGACCACTCTCGAAGCCTCGGGGGGTAAGAACTCCTCGTGACCCCCTGTTCCGCTGGCCACGACCGGCAACCCGTGCGCGAGGGCCTCCGCGATCGCGACTCCGAACGTCTCGGTCTCAACGGGCAGGAGGAACACGTCGGCGTCGAGCAGTTCCTCCGAGAGCTTCTCGGGCGGGAGATGGCCCGGCAAATGCAGATGATCTGTGACACCCGCTGCGGCAACCCTCCGCCGCAGTTTGACGGCGAGGTCTCCTTCTCCCACCCAGGTCAGGGAGGCGTCAATGCTTCGCTGACGCATCTCGATCATCGCCTCCACCGCCTGCATCGGCCCCTTCCGGTCCACGACGCCGCCGACGCCGAGGAGCCGCACTCGCATGGGGGTGGAGCCGATAGCCTCAGGTCGGTGCTCGAGGATCCTCTGCACGGGCATCATCACTTCGTTGCCGACCACCGTCGAGGGGACTCGACGGTAACGATCGATAACGGCGGCGAGCGAACTGCTCACCGCGACGGTCTCAGTCGGGTACCTGAAGAGGCGTTTCAACGCTCCGAGAGCGATTGCCTCCGCACGCGAGCGCGGAGGAGCAATGAGCTGGGAATAGTGCTCGGTGTGCACCCAGGGGATTCGCGGGCGGGCGAGGCGCATGACCGGGAGGGCCGAGAAGGCCATGGAGTGCACGAGGTCCGCTTCGTTCAGCATCTCTCTCACACGGCGCACCGCAGGCAAAAGCGTCGCGGGACTCGCGATGCCGTACGGCACTCGTTCGATGCCGAACCCCTCATCAGCGACACTGATGAAGGACTCGTCCGCAGATACGAACTCGGGCCGCACCAGGTGGAGCACTGTAACCTCGTGCTCCCGCGCGAGCAGCCGCACGTCTCTGAGATTGAAGATCCCCGATCCGGGAGCCAGATCACTGGGAAACCAGGGAACCACCACCAGCACGCGCATACCCGTCATGGTATCGGCTACCGGACGCAGGCGGGCACCCCACCCGGTCGTAAGGCTCGACAGCAAATCGTTGCATAGGATGAGGGTGTGAAAATCATGAGCGTTGTCGGCGCGCGCCCGCAGTTCGTAAAGCTGGCTCCTATCGCCCAAGCTTTGATCACCGCTGGTCACGAGCACGTCATCGTCCACACCGGGCAGCACTACGATCCGATGTTGTCGGACGTGTTCTTCCACGACCTCGGCATTCCCGAGCCCGATGCCCACCTCGGGGTCGGCTCAGGCTCGCACGGCGTTCAGACGGGAGCGATGCTCGCTCACATGGACGAGGTGCTCGAGCGCTTCAAGCCCGACTGCGTTCTCGTCTACGGGGACACAAACTCGACACTTGCGGCCGCGGTAAGCGCAGTAAAGCTCCACTTCCCTGTGGCGCACCTGGAAGCGGGCCTACGGTCGTTCAACCGCTCCATGCCCGAGGAGCACAACCGGGTGCTCACCGACCATGCTGCAGACCTCTGTCTCGCTCCGACCGAGGTCGCGGTGCAGCACCTTTCGACGGAGGGCCTCGCAGGCCGGTCGGTGCTCGTCGGGGACGTGATGACGGACGTCCTGTTCCAGGTTCGCGATGCCGTGCTCGCCTCCGACGCCGTAAACCCGCTCGACGACCTCGATGCGCCTCACGGATACTACGTCGCGACGATCCATCGAGCCGAGAACACGAACGAGCCCGAGCGCCTGCGCGAGGTGGTCGAAGCTCTCGCTGCGGCGGATCGACCGGTGATTCTCCTGGCTCACCCCCGCGTTCGCGCGAAAGCGGAAGAGCACGGCATCCCTCTGAATACCGGCGCGCTCGTTACCCGGGATCCGCTCCCCTACCCTGGACTGATCGCGGCGGTGCTCGGCAGTGCCGGAGTCGTCACTGATTCGGGAGGCTTGCAGAAGGAAGCATTTCTCCTGCGCATCCCGTGCACCACTGTCCGACACGAGACCGAGTGGGTGGAGACGATCGACCTCGGATGGAACGTACTCGCCAACACGACGGATCAGATCACTTCGGCGTTGACGAGACCTGCTCCCGCGCATACCGATGCCGCACCGTACGGCGATGGTCACGCCGCAGAACGAGCGGTCGAGGCGATCAGGGAAGCTCTAGCGAACCAGGAGTGACGCTGCCATGAACCGCAAGGGTGCCTCACGGTGCAGCAGGTGCTTCAACGACCCCGGTATCATGGTACTCGGCCGCCCGAACCTCCTTCTCGCCAACGCAAACGCGCTCAGTGCTGCATCGGGAACGGAGAGATCGAGGATCGCGTCGAGCAGGGCATGATCTGCGCGTGACAAAGGCGCAGCGGCGAGCGGCGCCGCCTCGAGCACTCGGGAGACGGCCTCCGCGAGCGCCTCCCTGTCCCCGGGCAGCCAGGCATTCCTCACAGCACGGTAGTAAGCCGCACCGAACACGTGGATGCGCAGGTACTTCGTCCCGAGTGCCTCCCGCTGCTGAATAGTGAGGCGGGACTGGCACGCTTGACCCCAAACTGAAGCGATGTGTCGCATCTCCTCTGCGACGGGGGGCAGACTCATCGTGACCCGATCGGCGGCGTCGCTGCCGATCACGTACCGAGGCCCACGGCGCTGCACCGCGACCGACCCGAGAGACCACAGGAGTGTCGAAAGCCGCAGATCTCCGCCCACCTTGAATCCCGCGTCCAGCCCGAGATCGTTCGCGGCCAGGAACTCCCTGCGGAGGATCCCGAGCGGAGCGCTGCGGTAGTAGAGGCGATCGCGCACTGCATCCCGGTCGGCGCGAGGGACGAACCGCACCGGGGGAGTTCGCACCGCTCCACCACTGTCGTGACCGAGGCGGGGCATCACAGCCTCCCTTTCGTCGGCCAACTCGAGCATGGCAGCGATCGCACCCGCCTCATAGAAGTCGTCGGAACCCATGATCCCGACCCAGGGTGCTGTAGCCTGCTCAATGCCATGCATGAACGGTCCGGTCGGGGACGGGAGATCGTCCTGCAGTTCGATGAACTTCACACGGTCGCGAACACCCTCGGGAATCCGCTCAGCGATGACGTTCTTGGCGACGTTGTGACACACCACAGTCGCGGTCGCCACATCGCCGTTACCGAGGACCACAGATTCTACTGCGCGATCCACTCGACGCTCGGGTGCGTGACAGGCGATGATGATTTCGACCGGCCGCGACTTTGCCGAGTCCGTATCGCGCTGCGACCCTCTCGCCACGATCTTTTCGACAGCCTCGCGCCACAGCGCATTCTGAGGCGCCGCCGAGAGTTCACTCGCAACCTGCGCGCTGTTGTGCTTCCACGAGGCGACCGCCTCGGGTGTCAAGCAGTCGAATGCCTCTACCAGGTGTCGTGCTTCGAACCCACCGGCAACGGCGCCGAGGTGATGATCTTTCACAATGGAGGCCATCTCCGGCGAAGGGCCGATAATAATCCCGAGACGCGCCTGGATGAAGTCGAAAAGCTTATTTGGGAGTGCCCAGCGGTACGAGAAAGTCCGGGGCGGCAGCACGAAAACGCCCACGTCGTAGCGGTTCAGCGTGTCGATCAGCTCGGTGTAGGGGACCGGATCGTTGATGCTGATCTTGGGGTGATGACCGAAGCGGTGCCGTAATTGCTGTACGTACTCGGGGTCGTTCGGGGTGAGATACATATCGAGCGTAACATCGGCTTCAGTGCGTGCTGCAGCCTCAAGCATTACCTCGAGGGCGCGACCTTTCCGTCCCGCTCCAGAGTGCACGACCCTGATCGGCCGGCCCACCGGGTTGACCGGCAGTTCAGCGTAGGGAGTGGCGTTCATGACGACGCCGACTTCTATGCCGAACTCGCGCTCGTACTCCTTTGCGAGCGCTGCACCCACCGTTGTCACCGATGCACACTTGGAGAGGTACCGGCCGCACATCCAGCGCCTGAATGGGCTCACGAAGATCCGCCACCGGAGCACGTCCTCTTTCTCGCGTGGCGCGTACTCATGAAGATCCGCGTGGACACCGAACACGGGGTTCAGCGACAGGGCGAGCGGCACCGTGTCCAGGTCGTCGGCGAGAACGACGTCCCACATACCCCCATCCAGGAACTCCCTGGCGGACGCAATCGCCGCGTTCGTCCAGTAGGCGTGCTCGTAGCGGCGCAAGACCAGACTCTTCCGATCGTACGCCCAGTGGATCGCGTCGTCCGGGACAGCATAGTGGTGAGTCGAACCCTCAGGCTTCGGTCCGTAGCTGCAGGTCGAGACCTCCCAATCAGAGCTGAACTCGCGAACCTGCTTCAACACCCGCGCGTCCTGCGTAATGTTCGAGAAGGAGATGATCAGCAGTCGCCGCAAGATCCAACCTTTCTTCTGGCGCCCGAAAATCGCGATGGGAGGCGCTTTGCTAGGCACACGATAGCAGAGGGCTCGCTCACCTGGACTCTTCAGTCCACAGTGCCACCATGTCAGCGATCTGCATCCCAGAGACCCGCGCGTCCGACAGACGCTCCCAGATGATCCGAGGATGTAAAGATGCGCGGTCCCGAACCGTGGAGTGGAGCGCTTCGGCGAGTTCCCCAGCATCGGGTCGCGGTTGCAGCAAGATTCCGGATCCGAGCTCGGCTCCGACGATTTCCCCCGTGCCGCCCACGTCCGTCGCTACTGCGGGAATGCCGAACGACAGCGCCTCCATGATCGACACGGGAACCCCTTCGGAATCGCTGACATTGACGAACACGTCGATGGCAGTTTCCCGGTAGTACGCCAGAACATCGCTGTTCTCGGTCTGACCGCGGAGGTCGACCTTTAGCCAGGGCGTCCGCGACTGGGCCGCACGAACTTCCTCGGCCAGCGCCGACATGTCCCGGCCTGAGCCGAAATGCGTCCAGTGCACCCGATAGTCGCGGGCGATCAGCTCGAGTGCGGGGATGAGGGAGTCCACCCGCTTCACGTCGATCACCGACGAACAGGAAACCACCTTGATGGGCTCATGCTCCAAGCGTTCGGTGAGGGGCGTGGGTTGCGGGCCGACGCCGTGATCGGCCGTTCCGAGGCGAAGCACGGAGAGAACGCCAGCAGGGATGAGCGCACCGAAGCGATCCAGTAGATACTGCCGGCCGTTCTCGGAGATGGAGAGCAGAGCATCGACGGAGCCGAAGATCGAGGCGCGGAGCGGAAGCCGGCCACCGACCCCTTCGTAAAGATCGAAGCGGTGCAGTCGCGCGACGCGGCGGAAGCGTTTGGGGAGGAACGGGAGCGCGAGGGCACCGTGTGAGCCCCAGAAGGAGTACACGCTCACACGGCTGTCGCTGCTTGCGCCGGCGCGCCGTAGCCCGCCCTCGACCGTCCGTGCGAACCGCTCGCCAGTGAGGATGTTCCCGATAACCAGGGGCACGTGACCGCGCATTCGGCCGCTCCGGGCCTCGCGCCGCAGAGCCCTCGCCGCGGCCGCGAGGCGCGGCGGCGAGAGCAGCGCCGCGATGATTCCGATCTTCGGCGTACGGCTCAGAGCCCCGAGGTATCGCGCGTTCGACGGTAGCTCGGCCGTGGCCCCCTCTACTGGCCGAAAGCTGTAGATCAGAACACGGTCGAAACGCGAGGCGAGCTCTTCGATCTCGTGCCGGATGAACGAGTAGTCGCCGGTCGTGGCCGGAAAGCTCCCCGTAATGAGCACGAGGAAGGAATGCCCGCGACCCGGACGACCCAGCCGTCTCACCGGGCTACCGTCGCGGGCCATCAAAAAGCGCCTCGATCGCATCCACCCAAGCGCGCGACTGCTCCCCGGCCGCGAGATCGGCCGCCGCAGCGTCAGAGGCTTGCTTCCACTCCTCGACCTTGGCGGGTGCGAGCCCGTCGATCGCGTCGCGCAGGTCCGCGGATTCGAACGTCGAGAGCACGTCGCCGTTGCCGGCTTCGTTCACGTAGCCCGCCATCTCAGGGGAGGGCCCAATGAGGATGCCGAGTCGCGCCTGGACGTAGTCGAAGAATTTGTTCGGCAGCGCCCACTTGTACGAGAGCGTAAGGGGCGGCAGCACGAACACCCCGACGTCGTACGTGTTCAGCCTCGCCACCAGTTCCGCGTACGGCACGGGATCGTGAAAAGTGATCCTCGGCTCGTCCGCGTAGCGCTCACGCAGTCCGTCCAGATACGCGGGATCGTTCTGAGTGAGAAAGAGGTCGAGCGTGATCGGTGCTTGAGTCCCGCGGACCGCATCGAGCATGATCTCGAGCCGCCGCTTCCGCTGCCCCGCCCCCGAATGCACGAGCCGAATCGGATCGCCGACCGGCGAAGGCGCCAAGTCCGCATACGGAGTGGCGTTGGGGACGACCTCCGGAGAGAACCCAAACTGCTCCTCGTAGGCTCTCCGAAGGCCTCCGCTCACCGTTGTCGTGGACTGCGCGCGCGCGGCATACCGTTTGCAGAGCCAGGAGAAGTAAGGACTGATTCGCCGCTTCCATGCCGCGTCGTACTCGTGCATGCTCGGGTAGTGCTCGTGAAGATCGGCGTGCACGCCTCGCACAGGTCGCAGGCGGAGAGCGATCGGCACCGTCTCGATGTCGTTCGCAAGGACCGCCTCGAATGTGCGCCCTCGCAGCGCACGCCAGGCCCGATCAATGGCGGGGACTCGCCAATACGCCGCGCGATACGCGCGAAGCGTGATGAGGCGGCCGTCGAGCTTCGACGGGAGCAACGCGGCGGAGAGCTCAATGTGCTCTGCGACTCCCGCTGGGGAATCTCCGAATCCGCAGGTGACGACACGGTAATCGTCGCGGAGGAGGTTCACCTGTTTGAGCACCCGTGCGTCACCCACGATAGGCGAGAACGAGAAGATCAGAATCGTCGGCTTCTCATCGGCTGTGGGGCGGGCCTGGCCTGCTCCCGAGTCCACCACCCCGCGACGGCGCAGCCCGCCGACCTTGCTGCGCAACGCGTGCACTGCGCCGACACCATTCCACCGCAGCGGCGCGTCCCTCTCGAGCAGCGAGCCGATGCCGTGCGTCAGCAATTTGCCCGTCACGCCCCCTTGCCGTTCCGCAGCGCTCGACGCGAGCGCCTCACCGGCATCCCCTTCAGCCAACGCCTGGAGCGTCCTCGCACTGACCCTGCGGAACGGGGCGAGGGCACTCGGGTCCTCACAGAGAATCCGACGCACCAGTGCCGACAGCCAGGCGAAATCTGTGTCGTGCCAATCGGAAGGGTCCGGGCGACGGACCACGACGCCGAGCACGTGGACCCGGAGGATCTTGACCGCCAGCGCGTGCCGAGTTCTCCCGTCGAGCGCCGCGACCCAAGGCTGATCCCAGATCTCGAGCCACGCTCTTCCGTACTCATGCAGTGGACGGGGGTTGAGCGTCGTGCGCTCTTTCGCGTCCATGCCGACGACGTACGCCGGTGCATCAGGATCGTGAGAAATGCTCAGGCCGGATGTCCACAGCCGTGTACTCACCTGCAGGTCCGACCCCACCGGGAACACTCCGCCGAACGCGTACGCGGGTGCCTGGAGAATCTTCCGGCGGAAGAGCCCGAGAGGGGCGGTGCGGTAGAAGAGCCCGTCGCGGGCCGCCCGCAGATGTTTCCGGCGCAGCGTGCGCGGGTTGAAGCCGCGTCTGCCCCCCTGGTGCAAAAGGGGGACCAAGACTCCGTCGGCGTGGTCAGACTCGCCTCGGGCTCTCAGCGCTCGCAGGGCGCCTGCTTCGAACCAGTCGTCGGAGCCCATGATGCCGACCCACTCGGCCGTAGCCGCCGCAATGCCGTGGTCGAACGCCGCACCAGGGCGCCCGGCGGCCCCCTCGAGCGGCACGATCTTCACTCGCGGGTCGTCGGGAATGTCCAGCTCCGCCGGATCAATGTTGTGGGCAACGACGATGACGCCCGACTCGGGGTCGGTGAGCACGGATCGGACCGCACGGGCGATTGGCCGGACCCGATCATGAACCGGAACGACGATCTCACTCTTCACGCTGGTTGAGCTCCCATCGGGTCAAGAACGGCAAGATCAGTCTGGGCATCGCGAGAATACATCAACCTACCCCTCGCCTGCTTCGTCTTTCGCTGCGAGGCCTGCAAGGCGGGCCTGCTCCTTGAACTTCGGGACCGTGCTCATCACGTGTTCGAAGGTTCCTCGCGCGAGCACTCGGCCGGACTCCATATAGAAGAGCTCGTCGACGTCCTTCACCGTCGAAAGGCGGTGAGCAATGGAGATCAACGTCACCTCGCCGCGGAGGCCGTGGATCGCCTCGGAGACTCTCGCCTCCGTCTTCGTGTCGAGGGCCGACGTCGCCTCGTCCAGAATCAGAACGTAGGGATCGGTGTACAGCGCCCTCGCGATACCCAGGCGCTGTCGCTGACCGCCGCTGAACGCAATACCTCGTTCACCGACGCGCGCGTTCAGCCCGCCCGGTCGATCGCGGATGACGTCCCACAGCTGTGCGCGCTTCAAGCACTCGATCACCTTGTCGACATCGACGTCGTCATGCCAGGACAGAGCAACGTTCTGAGCGATGGTGCCATCGAAGAGGGAGACATCCTGCGGAACATAACCGACCCTCGACCGCCACGCTGCCATGACGTCCTCAATGTTCTGAGAGTCTATGCGAATAGCTCCTTCCTGCGGAATCAGGAGTCCGAGCAAGATGTCGACAAGCGTGCTCTTCCCCGAGCCCGACTCGCCGACGAAGCCGACACTGCTCCCCATTCTGATGGTCAGAGAGACATCCCTCACCGCCGGCTGCTCCCCCGTCGGGTACGTGAAACTCACTCCTTCGAGAGAGAGCACGCTCGGTTCCTGATGCAACGGTTCCTTGCCGACCTGCTCCGAGGCCGCAAGATACGCTTCCGCCGCGTGTATGTCAGCGATGACCGCGGCCACCTGGGCACGGTTGGCGCTCAGGGTATTGTTCGTCGACTGGAAGGTGGTCATGGCGGGCACCAGACGCATGCCGGCAACCGCGAAGAGGACGATCGAGGCGATCGCCGCGTCGAGGCTGCCCTCGATTAAGTAGGCGAAAACGCCCACAAACAGGAACCCACCGATCAGAGCGCTGTCGACAATAAACTTCGGCACGCTCGCGAGGAACTGGATGTTGGCACGGGCACGGGAAGCATGCGTACGGTTTGACTTGACGACTCCGGCGACCTCGTCGAGCTTGTCCCGCAGCGTAACCTCCTTGAGCGCCCCGACCATGTCCGTCATCAAGGAAGCGACGCGGAAGCTGTAGTCGCGGTTCACCCGCCCCGCCTGAACCGCCCGCTTCGTGAGGACTTTGGACATCAGCAGAGCGATCAAGCCGAAGTAGACGATGCAGACGACCGCCGTCGCTGGCTGGATGAACAGCAGCGATCCCAGGATCAACACTGCAGAGGTGAGCATCGGGGGGAGCTGCATCAAGGGAAGAATCAGCCCGGACACGGCCGCAGCCACGCCAACATCCGCCATCCGCACGAGCTGCGAGGTCGTCCTGCTTAGGCGGTCCACCCATGGAGCCTTGATGTAGGCATCGAACAAGCGCAGACCCAGAGTCAGCTCGTACTCAGCGAACCGTCGTGTTGCGAGCCAGTTTTGGAGGAGAGAGAGGAAGGACTTCAGCAGCACCAAGCAAGAAACTCCAAGCAACAACCAAACATAATGCTCAGGTTGGATGGTGCCGATGATAGGGAGGTTGACCGGAATCCCTTGCATCATGGCCGAGAGCGACAGCGCGAGCAGCATCAAAGCTACGACATCGAGCACCGACAACAGACAGGCAATTGCGATGTAGATCTTGATGTACCCTTTTGCCGCAGAGGGCAGATATGGGAACAACTGCCGGAGCTGCTTCCATCCGTTCTTCATGAGGCACCCCTCTCTTCTACGCCCCCGCCAATCGCTCGAACCACGCGCTCGGCGACCGCGTGAAGTCCGACCGAGAGCTCTGCCCACGATCCCAGGGCCTCGCGCGCTGCCAGCCCAGGCACATTGCCGAAGGCTATGCGCATCGCTTCGGCGACCGCCTCAACATCGTAGGCGCATGCGCTACCGAGTGCGGCCTCGCTGGCGTGCTCACGCATGAACTCGTGCACGCGCCCCTCACCCGCGAAGACTACCGGAGTTCCGCACGCCCATGAGGCGAACACCTTCGTCGGAAAAGCGAAGTTGTAGCCGGCGTCGGGGCGTATCGAGGCGACGCTGGCCACGGCACCGCGAATCCACTCGGCGGCTTCGTCCGGCGGCACGGTGCGGATGAAGTTCACAGCACCCACCGGCAGACCCTCGGCGCGCTCGCGCAACGACTCCCAGTCGCTGCCGTGGCCTAGGAAGACAAGGCGCGCGTCCGGGAACTCCGGGAGTATTCGCTCGAGTGCGTCAATGAAGATTCCTGCACCCTGCCACTCCGATGCCGTGCCCGAGTAGATTGCATAGATTCCCCGCTCCTCTCTAGCTCCATCAGGACGGAAAATCTCAGTGTCTACGCCATTGCCGACAGTGCGAACGGTCGCGCGAGGAGCGATTTCGCGCACTCGAGCGCTGACGCCTTCGTTGACCGACAGCACAGTGTGAGCGCCCGAAAGCGCGAAACGCTCCATGCGACGGACCGCATCGACCACGATGCCGAAGGCCCCAGTCGACTCAGCGGCATCCGACCATATGTCCGCCGCATAGTAGGCGTAAGGCGTGCGACGCAGTCGAGCCGCGATGCGAACGAAGACGCCCGTGGTCGGAGGAGGTTCGGTCACGATGATGTCGCGTTTCGGTCCGCACAGGATTCTGAAGAAGAGCGGGACGTCGAAGCTTAAGTACTGCAGGTATCCGCGAACATAACCCGTGCGATCACGGAGAACAGGGAACCGTTGCACTCGGTACCGACGGAAATCGTCACTGTCGTGGTCGTTCGCCGCGCCGGCTTCTCGCCGTCCCCGGGCCGACCGAACAGTGAGCACCATCACCTCGTGGCCCTCTGCGACGAAGGAATCCGCGAGCGCGGCGAGTCGGAACGACGCCGCACTCGGTTCTGGCTCGAATATGCGACTGGTGATCGCGACGCGCACGCTGCAGCTTCTCGCCTACGCGCCGGCGCCGGCGACCGCGGTGACGGCGTCGACGATGCGACCGAGATCTTTTTCGGTCAACGAGGGGTGCACCGGAAGGGAAAGCACTTCGCTCGCTGCACGCTCGGTCTCGGGCAGGTGCAGCTCGGAAGCGTAATGTGCGAGCGACGGCAGCCGGTGGTTCGGAATCGGGTAGTACACCCCGCTGCCGACGCCGTACTCGTCTTTCAGCGCGTTGCGCATGCGCTCGCGCTCGTCTGCGTCCACCCGGATCGTGTACTGGTGGTAGACGTGCACGGCGCCGTCAGCCACCCGCGGCACGGTGACTCCGGACACCCCGGCCAGTCCGTCGGTGATGACGGAGGCATTGCGCTGCCGCTGTTCCGTCCATCCGTTCACCCGGGTGAGCTGCACCCGGCCGATGGCGGCGTGCACGTCGGTCATGCGGGCGTTGAACCCGACGACCTCGTTTTCGTACTGGGTCTCCATGCCCTGGTTGCGCAGCAGACGCACGTTGCGCGCGAGGTCACCGTTGGCGCAGGAAACCATGCCGCCCTCGCCCGAGGTCATGTTCTTCGTCGGGTAGAGGCTGAACATCGCGAAGTCGCCGATGGTGCCGACGGAACGACCGCCCCAACTCGCACCGTGCGCCTGCGCGGCGTCCTCGTAGATCGCCAGCCCGTGCTCGTGCGCGATTGCCTCGATCTGGTCCACGAGGAAGGGGTGCCCGTAGAGGTGAACGGGCATGATGCCCTTCGTGTTCGGCGTGATGGCCGCGCGCACTGCCTGCGGATCGAGTGAGTAGTAGTCGGGTTCGATGTCGACGAACACCGGCGTCGCACCCGTCAGCGCTACCGAGTTACCGGTCGCCGCGAACGTGAAGGAGGGCACGATGACCTCGTCGCCCGGCCCGACTCCGGCCGCGAGCAGCCCGAGATGCTGCCCGCTGGTACCGGAGTTCACCGCGACCGTCTCACGGCCCTGCACGAAGTGGGCGGCGAACTCGCGCTCGAATTCGGCGACCTCGGGTCCCTGGGCGATCATGCCCGAGCGCAGTACGCGGTCAACCGCCTCCCTTTCAGCATCGCCAATGATCGGCTTAGCAGGGGGGATGAATTCCAGCGACATACGGCTCCTTGCTTTCAATCGCGCTCAAGACACCTCGAGAGCACTCCGACGTCAAGGATACCGCGTGTTGATCGCCTCACCGATTCAGGGTTCGATCAAACGATCAAGCACACTTTGCAGCTTCGGTCCCGCGACACTTGCACGAGCGTGTTCATTGATCCAAGCGAGTCCTGCCTCGGCTTGGGGACGTAGTCGCTCGGGCTCTTCGAGTAGCGACTTGAGTTGATGGTAGACCTCCCAGTGCTTAGTCACCACCCACGCCCGATTCGAACCTCGCGGGAGGTCAGGCTCAATCTGTTCGTCAGCACTCATCAGCACAACGCATCCTGCGGCCATAGCCTCGACACCGAATACTCCGGGAACATGCGCGTAGAACTGATTCAACACGATGTGGGAACGCGCGAGAAGGCTTTTCACCTCTTCATACGGGACCCTATTGAGCTCCACGTACTCGAAATCGAACCCCTCGCGTCGCAGTGCCTCGACCGCGGCCCGCACAAGCTGCGTCCCCTTGATGATCGGCGATGATGGGGCGTGCAGAATCACCGGACGTTCGACGGCTTCAAACCTTTCGAGGTCCTCCGAGATCTCGTCGTCCGGTAGGAGGTACGGATATGGCTGCGTTTCGCGATCGATATATGCTCTTTGGTCAACACGCATCGTGAAGATCTCGTCGGCGAACTCGTCAGCCACCATTCCTATAGCGCGCTGCTTCCTCTCGAACGCGGGCTCACGGAACTTCGGGGCGACCTGCCCGAGATACGTGGCGATATTCGGAAGACCAGTTTCGAGTTCGTGCTGATGCATGAGCTCCATCGACCTCACATCGCTACCCGTAAAGAAGAACACGATCTTAACTCCACGCCGGCGAAGGAAATTGAACTCGAATCGACGCTCATCCTGCTGGAAACTGAGCAGCGGAATGTGACTGAGGTAAATAAAGCCGGAGGCGCTGTTTGCGAGCCGCGCGAAAAGCATCGGCTCACTGATCCATTTCCGTCTCGCCCTCGAGGACGGGGACTGATTGGCCGGAGGGATGTAGTCGTACTGAAAGTCGTAGAATGGGTGCCTCGTGCGCATGAACGTAAACGCGTTGGGGAGCGCCCGCGCGAGCGCAGCAGCGGTGCCCGCGACCTCGTTCGGTGCTATGACCCAGCTGATTCGTGGCGCTCTAGTTCCGCGCGCGCGGAACCAGAGGTCGAAGAGGCCGACAAGCGCACGCTGCATGCGGGCACGCGCAGCTGCACGCAAATGGGCCAAGCGTCCGCTCACACTCCTTCCCTCGCTCTTACTCGGAGCGCTGACGTTATCACTTCTGCGAACCGATAACGTCAGCGAGCGTCGCCGAAACCTCCGACACTTCTTCATCGGACAACTGCGGGTACAGAGGCAATGTCAGCGCGGAGCGATGCGCGCGTGTTGCCATCGGCAGCATCTCGTCGGCGATGCCGAAGCGGTCTCTGAAGTACGGCTGCAGGTGCATTGAGTAAGTGCCGAGAGTTGTCTCGATGTCCCTCGCCCGCATCCCGTCGATGACGGCGTCGCGGTCAATAGCATCATCAAGCAGCACCACATAGGATTGGAAGGCGTGAACAGACCCATCGGGCACCGTCGGCGCTGTCACGCCCTCGACGCCATCGAGCTCGAGTGCGTATCGGTCGGCTAGCCGCCAGCGGTCGGACATGATGCTCGCGAGCCGACCCATCTGGACCACCCCGATGGCAGCGTGCACATCGCTCAATCGGTAGTTGTACCCGGCGTCCACGAATGACATGAAGTGGCTACCACGGACCGCGCCGTGCGAGCGGAGCACGGAGATGCGTTCCGCGAGGGACTCATCACTCGTCGTGATCATGCCGCCTTCGCCCGTAGTGATGATCTTGCGCGGGTGAAAGGAGAACACGCCAGCGTCGCCAAGGGCTCCCGCCTCCCGCCCTCGGTAGCTGCCGCCGAGTGCACAGGCAGCGTCCTCGATCACCGGAACGCCGAATTCCGCAGCAACGGCGTTGATAGGGCCCATATCGGCGGGGAGACCGAAGGCGTGCACCGGCATCACGGCACGCGTTCGCGTAGTGAAGGCCTCTCGAAGTAGACGAGGGTCGAGGTTGAACGTCGAGAGCTCGATGTCGACGAATACTGGGACGGCGCCCTGCTGGATCACGGCGTTCGCAGTCGCCGGAAAACTGAAATCGGGGATGATGACCTCGTCACCCGGTTTGACTCCGGCCGCGTGAAGCGCGAGATGAATGCCAGTCGTCGCGGAGCTCGTCGCGAAACCGAATCTCGATCCGGTGTGCTTTGAGACCAGCCGCTCGAACTCCGCGGCTTGCGGTCCTTGAGTTAGATAGCCCGACTCCAGCACACGAGCGATCGCGTCCAGTTCCTCCGGCCCGGTCGACGGGATATTCAGTCGCACTAAAGGGTCCTTTCGTACCAGTCGATGGTCTCTGCGAGCGCATCGGCATTCAATACCTCGGGCTGCCGCCCGATAATTGTCTTCAGCTTCGTAACATCGGCCATATGGCGCCGTACGTCTCCAGGTCGCTCCGCGATGTGCTCAACGGGATGATTCGGCTTCCCCATGATCTCCAGCATGCGAGAGACCAGTGTGTTGATGGATGTGCCGACTCCGGTTGCGACGTTCAGCTCCAGTCCGCGGCAAGCGGGGTCGTCATGAATCGCCACGGCAAAGTCGACGGTGTCACGAACGAAGGTGAAATCGCGCGACTGCTCACCGTCCCCGTGAATTAAGATCGGCTCGCCGGCGCGCACCCGCTTCACGATGATCGGGATAATGCCTGCGTAGGAACCGGGGTTCTGTCGTGGGCCGTAGTTATTGAACGGACGAATGATAGTCGCGTCGATACCGAAGGTACTCACGAACGAGCGCAAGATATGGTCCTCCGCGGACTTCGCCGCAGCGTACGGGGTGAGCGCGTCGTGCGGGTGTTCCTCGTCCATCGGCACATATCGGCCAGACCCATACGCCTCCGAGCTCGACATGTGCACGAGACGCTCAATCGAACCTCTCCGGGCGATCTCGCAGAACGCGCTCGTGATCCCGATGTTCGTCTGCATAGTGAAGTGAGGGTAGCTGAGAGAGGTCGGCAGCGGGATCGTGGCGAGATCGAAGACGGTTTCCACCTGGTGCTTGGCAACCACGTCCTGCATCGCTGACAGGTTCGAGGCGTCGAGACGCACGACCTCGAGATCAGGCCGAGCCGCCTTGGCCGCATCGAGGTTGTGCTCGTTGCCGAGAAAGAAGTTGTCTACGACGACTACCTTCCCAGCACCCTCGGAGATGAGCCTATCGACCAGATGACTGCCGATAAATCCGGCGCCGCCGGTAACCAGAACGGAACGAGAACGAATCGACACGCGGGGATCCTCCATGCAATTACACTTGGCCTGACGAGGCTCAGGCACGATCCTCGACTCGCATTATGCTAGCAGGGCGACCCCGCCGAACCTTCGTTTACACGACGGGTCGTGCGGCGAAATGAGGAGCGAGAATGGATACTCAAGATGGCCACGGGGGGCTTCCTGCCAACCCTTACCATCCGCACGCTTGGTTCGTTGGAGAGCCCGAGATTGGCGACCGGTGCTGGATCGGAGCCTTCTGCGTGGTGGATGGAAGCGGCGGGCTCGTAATCGGTTCCGGTTGCAACCTCTCCGCGGGCGTGCAAATCTACACCCACTCCACCGTTGCACGCTGCGTTTCTGAGGGATCACGGCCTATCGAGCGCCGTTCGACGGAGATTGGCGACCACGTGTATTTTGGCGCGAACGCCGTGGTACTCATGGGCTCATCGGTCGGCCACCATAGCGTCGTCGCCGCGGGAGCGGTGGTCGCCGAAGATACCGTTGCACCCCCGTACAGTCTGTTACGGGGAGTTCCTGCGGTGGTTATAGAGGACGGCGCCCGAAAGTTCTCAGCGCACTGACGTGAGCCGCACGGGCACGACTTCCTACGGATTCTTGACGACTGTCACCACACCCCGCTCGAGCTTCAGCGTCCCGCCTTGGAACTTCTGCGTCGTAACCTGACCCTGCTTCGTTTCCTCACCGACCGGGAAGCCGAGCGAACCGTAAATGCCCCCCGCTTTCTCGTTGTAATGACGGTAGATCGGGCTGGAGTACTGTAGCGTCGCGGCAACTCCGGTCCGATCCTCCTGAGTGATGATGCCTCCTGCGAAGACGCTCAGCCAGCCTCCCCCGTTTGCCGAGTAGTGCCTGGGCGTTCCTTCTTGCTCTCCGAGCGAGCCGGCAGCCCCGCCAGACGCCGCGT
The DNA here is from genome assembly GCF_017583045.1 of Leucobacter tardus. Taxonomy (GTDB): domain Bacteria; phylum Actinomycetota; class Actinomycetes; order Actinomycetales; family Microbacteriaceae; genus Leucobacter; species Leucobacter tardus. The sequence goes on from NZ_JAGFBF010000001.1 coordinate 22,601, forward strand.
ACCGAGCTGCCGTCGCCTGAGGGAGCGCAACGGTTCGGCCGCTACCGTCCACCGTGATTACACCGTTCTGGAACTCCTGGGAGCGCCCCCCGCCGGAACGAGCGACTTCATCAGCGACCGGGTAACCGAGCCAACCGTAGATGCCACCCTCCTGGGTGTTATAACGCTTGTAAATTGGGCTCGAGGTGAGCATACCGGCGATGCGCTGATTCCCCGAGGAAACAATCAACCCGTTGCTGTAGGTCTGCAGCGTGCCGCCGCCGTTCACAGCGTAAACTCGCGGATTGGCGGTGGGATACCCGTACACGCCGTAAATGCCGCCGAGACGCTCGTTGTAGTGACGGTAGATCGCTCCGGCCACGTACGAGGTTGATCGCGTCGTTCGGTCGGTGATGATGACTCCCGACTCGAATGGCGTGAGATCGGCACCGCCGCCACCGGAGTAGGACCGCTTCGGACCGACGGGGAGCCCAAGCGCATTACCTGACTGGCTGGCGGCGCGGTAAGCCGTGTAGTCGTCGCCCACAATCTCCACGACGGCGCCTGCACCGGTCTTAACGAGCAACCCCCACTGGAACTCTTGCCGTTCGACTCCTCCCGGAAGAGACTCTGCGTTCTTGATCGGGTAGCCGAGCTCCCCCCGGATGCCTCCTAGCTGACCGTTGTACCGATCAAGAATCGGCCCTGAGGCCATGAATACTGGAGTACTCTGGGCCGTCGCCTGCGCGATGAAACCGCGCTGGAAGTTTTGAAGCTTCCCTCCGGTATAGCTCTGCCACATTGATATCGGGTAGCCGAGCTTGCCGTAAATTCCCCCAGCAGTAGTGTTGTACAGGTCGTAGACCGGCCCGTAGGTCATGCTGGTGGTCGTGTTCGCCGCTGTCGACGTGGCGACGAAGCCACCTTGGAACCATTGCAAGGTGCCGCCTCCGCTCGCGGCATATTGCGCAGGTTCCGATACTGGCGCACCGAGCAGACCGCGTATGCCGCCCGCTTGGCCATTGTAATGATTGAAGACTCGTCCATTCGGAATACCAACGGTCTTGCCGGTGTTCATCTCTGTGGTGATGATGCCGCCGCCGAACTGCTGAAACCAAACGCCCCCCGCGAAGCGGGTCGCATAATGACTCCGTGCTCGCGTCGGGAAACCGTACGCACCCTCTCCGGCGCCACGCGCATTCCAGTACTTGGCGATATCTCCATGCACCTGGAAACTCGGACCGAATCCGAACCAGGTCTTGTAGAAATTGTAGAAGTTTCGATTGCCATATGATGAGCAGGAATTGCCAGTCCCCCAGCCCGCATCCAACGCTGCCTGGTTCGGCCGGTACGGGGTGTAGATGTAGAGCGCTGCCGTCGCCCAGTTCTCGATACGCACGGTCGATGTGCCGCATGACGTGTTCGGATGCCACTGGATCCGGTTGTTCTGAAACGGCTTGTAGTTGTAGTTATTCGGGTGTGCGCGATACACCTTGAATTGCCACGCCGCACGGTACACCTGTTGGTAGAAACCCGTCTGCGATGGATCACAGTTCGCAGAGCCTCCAGGGCCAGAGTCGGGGCACGCATATCCCATAGCCACATCGAACTGACGCACAGTGGGCCAGGTATCAGTGACGAGACTCTGTTCCTTCTCCAACATAACCAGAAGAACCTTCGGGCTGATCCCGCACGCCTGGCCAACCTTCGCGATGATCGCAGCGGCGCTCTCGCTGACTGACCCACGGTATGCCTTGCAGTATGCGTTTGCTGCGCGCGTCTGTGTCTTCATTGTGAAGTTCCGCAGGCATTTGGACGCGATTTTCGTGCTTCCCCACTTCGTGCCCGGCTTCCGCCCTGCATCTCCGATGGTGCAGCGGGAAACGCGCTGCTCCAGGAAACGCTGCACCTGACTTGTCGACATCGCACTCCCGTTATAGAAGTTCGCATCTGAGATGATGTTGCCGGGCTTGAAACCAGTGACGGGAGCAGCCTCAGAGGGAGTCGCCCCATGCGGAGAGATGCTGATTCCAACCGCCAATGCACACGACAAAAATATTGCCCAGCAAAGGCTCCATACGGTTGATCTCTCGGTTCGCTCGCGCGTGTGCCCCATGACGTCCCTGCTCCTTCGCGGAGCCCGTTCCCCAGGACGCTCCACTCACATAGGGTACCCCACGCCGCGATCTGCAAGAATGGAAGTATGACGACTGTCACGCCCGCTTCGCTCGCAACGGGCTCGGGGAACCCCGACACATGGGTGGTCATTCCGCTCTACAACGAGGCCACTGTGATCAGTGATGTGGTGTGCGAACTCGCCCCCCTCTTCGACAATGTGGTGTGCATCGACGACGGCTCGCGCGACGGGTCGGCCATGATCGCCCGCACTGCAGGCGCTCACATCGTGTCGCATCCAATCAACCTCGGGCAGGGGGCCGCGCTGCAGACCGGCTTCGAGTACGCCCTCGAACGCGGTGCCGAGTACGTGGTCACCTTCGACGCCGACGGCCAGCACCGCGTCATCGATGCGCTCGCGATGCTCGGACGAGCACGTGAAGAAGATCTGGCGATCGTTTTCGGTTCCCGGTTTCTCGATGACCGCACGAAACCTGGCATCTTGAAGAAGATCGTGCTGAAGACGGCCGTATGGGTGACGAATATCACGACTCACACGAAGCTCACCGACGCGCACAACGGTCTGCGCGTCATCCGTAGAGACGCCCTGAGTCGCATCAAGCTCAAGCAGGATCGCATGGCCCACGGCACCGAGATCGTCGTCCGTCTCGGTCGCACCGGGCTTCCCTACGCCGAAGAGCCCGTCGAGGTCATCTACACCGACTACTCGAAGGCGAAAGGGCAGTCGCTGCTCAACTCCGTGAACATTCTGATCGATCTGCTGATCCGCTAGGCGCCACCATGTTCCTGATTCAGTTCATCCTCATCGTCGGTATCGTCATCGCTACGACCGCTGCCGTCCGTTTCCTGCCCGGGGACCGCTCGCTCGCGCTCAAGCGCATCATCGCGCTGCTCTTTGTGATCGCTGCAGTGCTCGCGATCATTTTCCCTGATGCGCTCACGACGATCGCGAACTTCGTCGGCGTCGGGCGCGGCGCCGACCTACTCCTCTACATCCTGGTCGTCATGGTGCTGCTGTTCGCCGTGGCGACCGTCCGCGCAAAAGCCCGCAGTGACGCCCGAGTCACCGACCTCGCCCGCGCAGTTGCACTGCTCGAAGCGCGTTTGACGGAGCGTATGCGCGACGCTGACGAGCCTTCGGGTTCCACAAAACCTTCGAAGCCGAACGATGACGACGGGGAAGACCACGCGTGAGCACCTGGTTATCCCTTGTGCCTCCTCTTGCGGTGGGCATCGGACTGCTTGCGCTCCTTGGCCTCCCTGCAACCTTCGCGCTCAAGCTACGTGGCTTCGCGATCGCGATCGTGGCGCTGCCGGTCGCCTTCTCGGTGCTTGCGCTAACACCCATTCTGGCCGCACTTTTCAAGCTGCCTTGGGGACCGCTCGTACCGGTCGCCGTGAGCTTCCTCCTCGCTCTCGTGTTACTCCCATGTCGTCGCTGGCTCGGCGCCAATGCCTCCGGCTCCGCTCGTCCTCACCGCCTCTCCACCCCCATACTGTCCGCGGCTCTCGGCGGAGCGGCGATTGCGGTCACTCTCGTGATGAGCATGAAGACCGCGGACGCAATCTCTCAGACATATGACGCGAACTTCCATCTCAATTCCGTTCGCCAGATCCTCGAGACCGGCAATGCGGCACCGTTCGCATTAGACCTCTCCGCCCCCGGCCAGAGCGTCTTCTACCCCGCTGTTTGGCACGGCTTCGTCGCGCTGATCGCGCAGGTGAGCGGCGCAAGCATCCCTCTGAGTACGAATGCTGCACTCTTCATTGCGTGCTCCGTCGTCTGGCCCGTCGGAGTAGTAGCGCTCGGGAGAGCAGTTGCAGGCCCGAGCCGTCGAGTGAGTGTGGTCGCCGGCATTGCTGCGGCTGCGTTCCCGAGTTTTCCTCTGGCTCTCGCCGGTTACGGAGTACTGTATCCGAACCTGCTCTCGACTTGTCTGCTGCCATTCGTGCTTGTCGCGGGGCTTCAGTTACTCGATCTGGGGTTCGCCAGAAGGAGCGATCCGTTACGGCCGGCACTCCGTTATCTCCTGTTCCTGGGCGCGCTCGGGGCCGCAATTCTCGCCCACCCGAATGCACTTCATGTCATCCTGCTCTGGGGCGTCTTCCCAGTGGGAGCGGCACTCGTCCGTTACGTCAAGGGACAACCGGGGGGCACCTCGCGCAAGATCATCTCGATCGTGATGCTCGTCTTGTACTCCGGACTGCTACTTCTCGCCTGGGTCGCTGGAAGGACGGGCGATAACCCCTGGGAGGGACAGCGTTCCCCTCTTGGGGCCCTCGTCGATGTGTTCGGGAGCACCCCACGGTTGGAGGGTCATTCTTGGGGCGTGACCATTCTGATCTGCATTGGTGTCGCGCTGACTTGGCGCAAACCAGGCGGCCGGTGGATGCTCGGAAGTGCGGCAATCCTAGCGATTGCGTTCGTGATCGCTTTCGGCTTCCCGTCTAGCGACTGGAGAACGCTCCTTCTCAGCCCTTGGTACAGCGACCCCTGGCGACTGGCTTCATTGGTACCGCTCGGAGCGGTACCCCTCTTAACGATCGGTGGGAGCGCCGTTGTCGCGATCGCACGAGTCGGGGCGTTGAGGTTCACCCGGATGGAGCAGGATACGGCCTCACACGGAACTAACGTCTTTGCTGCTGTCGTCATTCTCTCTCTACTCGCAGTCACCCAGGGCGCAGGAGCTTTCGCCGGCGTACAGTACGTCAGCACAAAGTACGAGTTCAGTGACACCTCCCCTCTGTTGAGCCCGGACGAACGCCAGCTCATCGAGCGGTTACCGGATAGTGTGCCTGAAGGTGAGGTTCTCATTAATAATCCGTGGAACGGAGGAGCACTCGCCTACGCGATTGCAGGGTATGAAGTGCTCGTGCCGCATACGGGAGGCACCTATGACCCGCGTATCACCGAGATGACCTCGGCGCTCGCAACCGGTACTCCGGAAGCCTGTCGTCTGACACGCGAACTCGATGTTCGGTATCTACTCGACTTCGGGGACCAGTACGTCTTCGAAGACACGCCTCGAGCGGAACCGTTCGAAGGCATCTCGGCGATCGAGGAATCATCCGTGCTGACAGAGGTGGATCATGAAGGACCAGCGAAACTTTACGAAGTGACAGGCTGCTGATGACTGGGAGCGCTGCAAGACACGTTGTTAGAGCAGGCAATACACTGAGACAGATCGAACTGGAGACTGCGCGAGCGGTGAGGATAAAAATATGAGCATCAAGTACGGCCTGATCGGCCTCGGCATGATGGGGCGGCATCACGCGCGCCTGCTGCGAGAGGTCGACGGCATCGACCTGATCGCGGTTGCCGACGCGATGGGCGACCCGCACAATGTCGCCGGTGACACCCCGCTGCTCAACTCGGTTCAGGGGCTCATCGAGGCCGGGGTCGAAGCCGCCGTCGTCGCCGTGCCGACCAAGTTTCATGAGGAGGTCGGGCTCGCACTCGCCGAGGCCGGTGTGCATACACTCATCGAAAAGCCCGTCGCGCACTCGCTCGAAGCCGCCACTCGTCTCGTCGACGCGTTCGACGCAGCAGATCGCGTCGCCGCGGTCGGACACGTGGAACGGTTCAACCCGGCACTCATGAGCCTGCGCGGCCGCATCGCGAACGGTGATCTCGGCGACGTGTACCAGATCCAGACGCGTCGCCAGGGTCCGTTCCCGGTGCGCATCGCCGACGTCGGCGTCGTGAAGGATCTCGGCAGTCACGACATCGATCTCACCGCCTGGCTGGCCCAGTCGTCCTACACCTCGGTGTCGGCGCAAACGGCGTTCCGCAGCGGTCGCGAGCATGAAGACATGGTCGCGATCACCGGCAAGCTCGCGAACGGCACGATGGTCAATCACATCGTCAACTGGCTGACCCCGTTCAAGGAACGATTGACCGTGGTGACGGGCGAGCGCGGTGCGTACATCGCCGACACGCTCACCGCAGATCTCTCGTTCTTCGAGAACGGCACGACCGAAGGCACGTGGGACGCGATGACCGCGTTCCGCGGCGTGAGCGAAGGGACCATCACGCGGTACGCGCTCGACAAGCGCGAACCGCTCAGAAGTGAGCACGAAGCCTTCCGCGACGCGATCCTCGGCGTCCGGAACGAGGCAGTGACGCTGCGCGAGGGACTGGAAACGCTGCGCGTCGCCGAGTCGGCCATCGAGTCGGCCTCGACGGGCGAGACGGTGCACCTCTAACGAGCGCACGAGCGAAGAACGGATACGCGTGGAAGACAGTTCACACATCAGCCCGATGGCGATCATCGGCGAGGGCGTCGACATCGGCGAGAACGTCGCGATCGGGCCGGGCGCAGTCATCCTCGGACCCTGCGTGATCGAAGACGGCGTCTGGATCGGGCCCGGCGCCCAGATCGGCGCTCCGCCGGAGATGGCGACTCTGCCGCAGAACGCGGCGTGGGCCGGAGACCTGCAGCACGCCGGCGTGCGCGTGCGCGCGGGTGCGGTGATTCGCGAGGGGGCCGTGATCCACCAGGGCACCTACCGTGAGACCACCGTCGGCGAGCGCAGCTGGGTGCTCAACCGCGCCTACCTGGCGCACGATGTGCTGCTCGGCGACGACGCGACCGTCTCAGCCGGTGTGAGCGTCGGCGGGCACTGCGTCATCGGCGATCGGGTGAACATCGGCATGAACGCCGTAGTGCACCAGCGACGATTCATCGGCGCCGGATCGATGGTCGGCATGGGCACGCCGGTGACCCGTGATGTGCCGCCGTTCGCCAAGGTGTACGGCACTCCCCCGCGTCTCGCGGGCGTGAACCGCGTCGGTGCGAGTCGTTCGGGGCACTCGGACGCCGCCATCGACGCACTCGAGACCGCGTACGCCGCCGGGGACCTGCTGACCGAGTACGAGCGCCGAGAGGGACCGCTCAACGAGTTCGCGTCCGCGCTCGAGCCCTGGCGTCAGGTTGAAAGGCTTCGCCCCGTGAGTGTGAGCGAGGAGAAGCGCTCGTGAGCTCGTCATCCGCCCTCAACGACCCCGAGTACCGCACCCCAGGTCGCAGCAGCGGCCTCTTCAGTCTGTTCCGGCAGCGGTACCTGCTATCCCTGCTGATGAGAAAGGGCACCGCGACTCGCTACTACGGCTCAGCGCTCGGGTGGGTGTGGTCGTACATCCGTCCTGCGGCGCAGTTCCTGATGTACTTCCTGGTGATCGGTGTCATCCTCGGTCAGAATCGCGGCATCGAACTGTTCCCGATCTACCTCTTCTCGGGCATCGTCGCCGTGAACCTGTTCAGCGAGGTCCTGCGCAACACCACGAGTGCGCTCGTTGACAACAAGTCGCTCATCAAGAAGATCTTCATGCCGCGCGAGCTGTTCCCCGTGGCAGCTGTCGGGGTCGGGTTCATCCACTTCCTCCCGCAAGCGCTGCTCCTGCTGGTGGTGGCGCTGTTCTTCGGGTGGACGCTCGGATGGCTGCAGGTCGTCGCGTTCCTCGGCGGTATCGTGCTGATACTGACGTTCTCACTGGGGCTCGGTCTCTTCTTCGGGTCGATCAACGTCGCGTTCCGCGATGCGAAGAACATCGTCGACATCATCCTGATGTTCTCCACGTGGGCATCGCCCGTTCTGTACGGGTGGGACATGGTGTACCAGCGCGCGCCGGAATGGCTTTATCACCTGTACATGGTCAATCCGATGACCTCAGCGGTCGAGCTCTTCCATGATGCGTTCTGGCTGCCCTTGTCGCCGGACTCACCGCGTCCGCCCGACCTCGGCACGCACGTGCTGATCAGCTTCGGCATCGCTATCTTCACGCTCGTCATCGGGCAGCTCGTCTTCCGGAAGTTGGAGGGTTCCTTTGCCCAGCGACTCTAACCCTGTGTCCTCGACGTCCGAGGAGAAGCCGGCCATCGTGTTCAGCGATGTGCGCAAGAGCTTCAAGATCAACCACACCCAGTCCTTCAAAGAGACGTTCATCGCATCGTTGAAGCGCAAAGAGCTCTCGACGCACTTCAACGCCGTGGACGACGTTTCGTTCGAGGTGCCGCGCGGTCAATCTGTTGCGCTCATGGGACGCAACGGCTCGGGCAAGTCGACGACGCTCAAACTGCTCTCCGGCGTCCTTCTGCCCGACGGCGGGTGGGTGCGCACCCGTGGCCGCACCGCGGGCCTCATCGAGGTCGGCGCCGGTTTCCACCCCGACCTCACCGGTCGCGAAAACGTGTATCTGAACGCTGCGATCCTCGGCATGAGCAAAGAAGAGACCGAGGCCCGCTTCGAGCAGATCGTGGAGTTCTCGGAGATCGGCGATTTCATCGACACGGAGGTGAAGCGCTACTCGTCGGGTATGTACGCACGTCTCGGGTTCTCGGTCGCGGTGCACACCGAGTTCGAAACGCTGCTGGTCGACGAGGTCCTCTCCGTCGGCGACGCGCAATTCCGGTTGAAGTGCGAGCAGCGCATGCTCGAGCTCCGCGAGCAGGGCAAGACGATGTTCATCGTCAGCCACGCCGCCGGCCAGCTGAAGAAGCTCTGCGACCGCGGCATCGTTCTTGAAAAGGGTCGCGTCGTCTTCGACGGTCCGATCGATGAAGCGGTGTTGGCGTTGAACCAGCCCGAGAAGGCCGACCTCCCCTTTCCTGTGAGCGGACCGATCGGCGATGTCTACTTCGAGCATCGTAGTCGTTACGGTGCTCCCGTGAGCGAGCAGATCCTCGTGCTAGAAAACGGGGGCGGGCTCTCTCAGGAGTTCGAGAATGGGATCATCACCTCCTATTCAAAGCCAGACGGATCGAGTGAGACGATCGGTCTGACGAAGGGAATCTTCCTCGCCGCTTACAAGAAGCGAGGCGCAGCGGGGGGCCCGTGGGGGTTCATTGCGGGAGGTCCGTCAGGCAACATCTCGGAAGACGAACCTCGTTCAATGCCGTTCAGCAATGGCGTAGCCACCTACACCATTGATGACGGTATGAGCTTCTCAAGGACTACAGAGGCGCGCTAAGCTAACCGGCGCCCTTCCCGCCGCGGCGAGCGCGGCGACCGCGTCACACCGTCACTCGCCAAGCAGCACTCGGCGCAGCTCGGTTTGGATGCGTTCGAGGTTTCGACCGTCGTCGAACTCGTTGATGAGTGCGTACTGCCGTTCGTGCTCGGCCGTGCGGAACACCGCGAGGTCGATGTCGCCGTCTGCGGAGAGTCCGGTGCTGAGCCGATCCCGCAACCCGACAGAGTCGAACGAGCGGAACCCCACGTATTCGTCGGGCGACGGAATCAGGGGCCCGGTCCGCTGCTCGTAGGCGGCGAGGTCGGGCTGGTAGAAGAGCACCGCTGATCCCCGGTAGAACGCGTTGTAGGCGACCGACGAGTAGTCCGTGATGAGCAGCTTCGTGTCGGTGAGCGCGTCCGCGACCGAGCCGGCCCACAGGTCGGGAGCGAGCTCGGTCGTGGCGAGCTGCTCGGCGACCTTGGGGTGCGGCACGAGCCGGATCTGCGCAGACGGAGCCACTGTGCGGATCGCGTCGACCGTCTCGCGCATGACCAGCACGTAGGTCGTCCCCGAGAAGTCGTTCACCGTCTCGTCCTCGGCACGCCACGTGGGCATCACGGTGATCACGTTCGCCGTCGCCGGACCGATGGTGCCCGGCTGGAGCAGGCCGAACTGTCCGAGCCCCGTGACCAGCACCTGGTCGGGCGCCAGCCCGAGATCCCGAACGATCACGTCTTTCTCTTTCGCGCTGCTCGCGACGATGAACGCCGACTCGCCCTCGCGACCGTGACCGAAGGGTGAATGCGACAGATTCTTGAGATAGATGATGCCGTGCTGCAGGAAGACGTACGGGGTCGTGTAGACGCGGCGGCGCAACCACCCGTTGTTCGACCGCAGCAGGTTCAGATGGGTCGGAATCTCAGTACCGACATAGGTGTCAGCGCGATAGATCGCCCAGTAGTAGCGCCAGCTGAACTTCCGGATCGCGTGCGGGTGACGCAGCACGCGGGCGGCATCGGGACTCGACGCGTCGATGACGAAGAAGCTGTGGGGCGCGCGCTGCTGGAACTCCGTGAAGAGTTCGAACGCGCCCTCGTCGGCGTGCGCGGCGAACTTCTCGTAGAAGACGGTCACGCTTCGGCGCCCGGCGCGACGAGCGGCGCCCGTCGCGAGTGACAGCACTGCGGAGACGAGCCAGGATTCCCGCAGCCGGAACCGCACGGTGCGCTCGATCGGCACCATCGGTCGTCGCACGAAGACGAGCAGGTCTTTCGCGGTGCGACGCAGGTGCTCGGCCGAACCGCCACGGAACCGTGGCGAGACCGGCGCATAGTTCAGGCGCGGCTGACGTTCGGAATCCCGGCGCGGGTACCTGACACCGCGACGCTTGCGCCCCTCGCCGGTCTGCACGGTGAATCGCACCCGGTGGTTCGCCTCGCCGTCGTTCCCGTCAGGCAGCGGCAACCGCAGGAGGTGGATGCAGCGCAGCAGCGCGAGGGGAGACTTCGGCTGACGCGAGGCTGCCAGCACATCGATCGTCTGCCCGGGCGCCGAATCGCCGACCGCGACACTGACCGTCGCGGGTGATTCCGACCGCTGTCGATGGTCGTAGGCGTACAGGAGCACCCAGAGCCGATCCCCGATCAGTCGCGCCCACAGCGCACGATGCCGGAGAGTCATACGCACCCGCCTCCGCAGTTGGTTCTCGGCCGGGGTCGCGCACTCCGCGACCCGTGATCTCCGCCCTCCAGTGTAGTCGGCTGCCCTTGAGGTTCGGTCGAGGCGGGCGTGAGATGCTGGAATGCAAGAGGCCAGCTGTGAGACTCGATCGAAGGACGCCGAACCGATGCCCGTGAAGACCCCCTCGCGCAGCCTGCTGTTGAGCGTGCTGCGGCGCGGCCCGTTCACCGTGGTGAAGGATCCCGCCGAGCGGCTGCGTCGTCGCGCCCTCAGCGCGCGCTTCCGGTCCACCGTCGCCGGCGACTCGGACCTCGGCATCGTCTACGCCTACGAGCGCGTCTGGCTCGCCCGCCGCGCCCCCGGGATCACCCAGCACGAGGCGCGTCGTCGCAACTTCGCGCACACCGTCGCGCTGCTGAGCGAGCACGATGTGCCCTTCTTCGCGGTGCCGAACGCCACCCGCACCGACGCGACGATCGCGGTCGAGCACGAGCACTGGCAGCGATTCGCCGACGCCGTGGCGGCCGACGCCACCGGTGCCGGCACCCTGCACCTCGGCATCGAGACGCTGAACCCGTCGGGCAAGAAGCGGCGATCCGTCGTCCGCTCCGATTCGTCGCGCGCGCGGCGAGCACTGCGCACTCAGAGCACCATCGAGCTCTTCGAATTCTTCATCGATCCCGAGCACGTGCGCCGCATGGGCCGCGCAGAGGCGAGCGTCGTCGAGCGCTGGATCCGCACCGACGACGGCGCGCTCGAGACCACCGCGAAGAACACGCGGACCACGACCATCGACGCAACGGCGATGACGCCGTCCACCACTGAGATCCACGGGGTCGATGTACCGACGTTCGCCCCGCTCGATCAGCCGACGGTGTTCGAGACCCGCGAGCCGATCGACGTGGTCTTCCTCTGGGTCGACGGCGCAGACGCCGAGTGGAGCGCGAAGCGCGACCGCGTCATCGAAGAGCTCACCGGAGCAGCACCGGCGGACAGCGTCGACCCCTCCCGCTTCCGGGACAACGGCGAGCTCAAATACTCCATGCGCTCCGTATTCCAGCACTGCCCGTGGGTGCGCAACATCATCCTGGTCACCGACGGTCAGACGCCGAGCTGGCTCGACACCACGCACCCGCGCATTCGCATGGTGGATCACCGCGAGCTCTTCGGCGACGCCGGATCCCTGCCCACCTACAATTCGCACGCGATCGCCGGCCGCGTCCACCACATCGAGGGACTCTCAGACCAGTACCTCATCTTCAACGATGACGTCTTCATCGGGCACGACATCGAGGCCAACCAGTTCTTCGAACCGAACGGCGTCGCCCGATTCTTCCTCTCGAAGTCGACGCTGCCCGTCGCCTCCGCCTTCGATCTCACGCACGAGTCCGCGCGCCGCAACGCCGTCGACCTGCTCGAGCGCGAGTACGGCGTGACCGCCACCCGCATCTTCTACCACACGCCGATTCCGCAGCTCCGGCACCTCCTGTTCGAGCTCGAGACGGAGTTCCCCGACGTCTTCACGTCGACGTGGTCGCATCAGCTCCGCTCCTCCGACGACACCGAGATCAACGGGTGGCTGCACCACTACTTCGGCTACGTGCGCAAGCAGACGATGCCCGGCGACATCCTCTACAACTACTTCGATCTCAGCGACCCCGACTTCGTCACCCGTCTCGCCGCCCAGTTGCGCTCCCGGAAGGCCGCAACCTTCTGCATCAACGACAACCCGGAAGCCAGCGCCGAGAACATCGCCTACCTCAGGGACTGGCTTGAGACGTACTTCCCGACGCCCGCCCCGTGGGAGTTCACCGCATCCGCTTGACCCCCGCCACATCAACTTGCGCGACCGCGCACACGAGAGGACGATTGACGTATGAGTAGTGACGCCCAGCACGAGGCCGCAGCACCCGAATCCGTCGATACCGCAGTGACCCCCGAAGCGGCCACTGACGCTTTCACCATGTTCGCGGTCTTCCGCACGAGCTCGAGCCACGCCGAGATCTTCGACGGACGCGACGTTCCCGGCATCGTCGAAGAGTTCGAAGACGTCGTGCGCCTCATCGGCGACGAGGGCGTCGTGACGCGCGGCATCTACGACGTCAGCGGCATGCGCCACGACGCCGACATCATGTTCTGGCTGCACGGTTCTTCGGCCGAGGATCTGCAGTGGGCGCTGCGCCAGCTGCGCCGTACGGCACTCGTGAAGCCGCTCATCCGCACCTGGAGCGCCGTCGGCGTGCACCGCGAGGCCGAGTTCAACCGCGCGCACGTTCCGGGCTTCGTGCGCGGCGTCGAGGCGCGACAGTGGCTCGCCGTCTACCCCTTCGTCCGGTCCACCGACTGGTACCTCATCGACCCGGCCGAGCGCGGCCGCATGCTTGCCGAGCACGGCCGCGAGGGCGCCCAGTACACCGGCGTCGTGGCGAACACCGTCGCGGCGTTCGCGCTCGGCGACTACGAGTGGCTGCTCCCCATGGAGGCCGATGACCTCACCGAGCTCGTCGACATGATGCGAGCGCTCCGCGCCGTCGATGCGCGCCTGCACGTCAAGGAGGAGGTGCCGTTCTTCACCGGACGCCGCATCCTGCCCGCCGAGGCCATCGAGGTACTGCAGTAGCCATGGAGTGACCGCGGTGTCGTCTACGCTGGAACCAGCGAGGCGACACCCGTCGCCCTCGCCGGAGCCAAGCCACCCAGGAGCCCCGTGCGCACCGAGCAGAACGTTCTCCGCCTCTCGTTCGTCGGGATTCTCGTCTTCGCCGTCGTCGCGATCGTCTTCGGCCTCATCGCCGGTTCTTCAGCGATCCTCTTCGACGGCGTCTTCTCGGGCGTGGACGCCGTCATGTCGCTCGCGTCGATCTGGGTCGCGGGACTCGTCGCACGATCGGCGTCGAACACGTTCTCCGCACGCACCCGGCGACGCTTCGGCTGGGGCTTCTGGCACCTCGAACCCATTCTGCTCGCGGTCAACGCCGTACTCATGATGAGTATCGCCGGCTACGCGGCGGTGCAGAGCGTGCAGTCGATCCTCGATGGCGGGCGCGAAGTCGAATTCGGACCGGCCATGATCTACGCCGTGATCATCCTCGTGCTGACCATCACGCTCACCATCGTCGAGTACCGGGCGAACCGGCACATCGGGTCTGCGCTCATCGCGATGGACGTCAAGGGCTGGATCATGAGCGGCGGCATCACCGCCGCGCTGCTCATCGCGTTCGCGGTCGGATCGCTCCTCGACGGCACCGAGGCGGAATGGTTCGCACCGTACGTCGATCCGACCGTGCTGCTCATCGTCGCGGTCGTCCTCGTGCCCGTGCCGATCGGTATCCTCCGCTCCGCGCTCGCCGACCTGCTCATGGTCACACCGCAAGACCTGCAGCGCGACGCCGAGGAGCACGCCACCCGTCTCGTCGAGGAGAACGGGTTCGACTCCGCCGAGGTCTACACCGCCAAAATGGGGCGCAGCCGCGAGGTGCAGATCTTCATCCGCGTGCCGGTCGGAGCCGCGGCGCGGCCCCTCGAAGCGTGGGACGACCTGCGTGCTCCTCTGGTCGAGGCGCTGCGCGGTGACGATCCGAATCGATTCGTCACGGTCACGTTCTCGACGCGCTGAGGAACGAGCCGGATCACGCCTGCACGAACCAGAACGGGGGCGGCCGCAGCCACCCCCGTTCTCATCGTGCTTGACGCTCAGACGAGCGCGTCGATCACCTCGTTGAGCGACGCCGACGGACGCATGACAGCGGAGACGAGCGCCGGATCGGGCCGGTAGTACCCGCCGATGTCGGCGGGCGAACCCTGCACGGCGATGAGCTCATCGGCGATGGTCTGCTCACGCGACGTGAGCTGCTCGGCCACCGATGCGAACTTCTCGGCGAGCTCAGCATCCTCGGTCTGACGTGCGAGCTCCTGCGCCCAGTACAGGGCGAGGTAGAAGTGGCTGCCGCGGTTGTCGAGCGATCCGAGCTTGCGGCCCGGGGAGCGATCCTCCTCGAGGAACGTGCCGGTCGCGCGGTCCAGCGCATCGGCGAGCACCTGAGCCTTCGCGTTGCCGGTCGACTGCGCGAGGTGCTCGAGCGAGGCCGCGAGCGCGAAGAACTCGCCCAGCGAGTCCCAGCGCAGGTAGTTCTGCTCGACGAGCTGCTGCACGTGCTTCGGAGCCGATCCACCCGCACCGGTCTCGAACAGTCCGCCGCCCGCGAGCAGCGGCACGATCGAGAGCATCTTGGCGCTCGTTCCGACCTCGAGGATCGGGAACAGGTCCGTCAGGTAGTCGCGCAGCACGTTCCCGGTGACGGAGATCGTGTCCTCGCCGCGGCGGATGCGCTCGAGCGAGTACCGCGTCGCCTCAGCGGGCGCGAGGATCTCGATGGTGAGGCCGTCGGTGTCGTGATCCTCGAGGTACTGCTCGACCTTCGTGATGAGCTGCGCATCATGCGCCCGCTCGGCATCGAGCCAGAACACGGCTGGCGATCCGGTCGCACGGGCACGCGTCACCGCGAGCTTCACCCAGTCGCGGATCGGAATGTCCTTGGCCTGCGTGGCACGCCAGATGTCACCTGGCGCGACCGTGTGCTCGAGCAGCACGTCGCCCGCGCGGTTCGTCACCTGCACGCGACCGGCCGACTCGATCTCGAACGTCTTGTCGTGGCTGCCGTACTCTTCGGCCTTCTGAGCCATCAGGCCGACATTCGGCACGGTGCCGATGGTGGCCGGATCGAGTGGGCCGTTCGCCTTCACGTCGTCGATGACCGCCTGGTAGACGCCCGCATACGACGAGTCGGGGATCACGGCGAGCGTATCGGCCTCTCCCCCGTCGAAGCCCCACATCTTGCCGCCGTTGCGCACGAGCGCCGGCATGGACGCATCGACGATCACGTCCGAGGGCACGTGGAGATTCGTGATGCCCTTGTCGCTGTTCACGTACGAGAGGCGCGGTCCGTGCTCGAGATCCGCAGCGATCTCATCGGCGATGACCTGCCCGCCGGGGACGGCGTCGAGACCCGAGAGGATCGATCCGAGTCCGTTGTCGGGCGTGAGGCCTGCGGCCCGGAGCGAGTCGCCGTGCTTCGCGAACACATCGGCGAAGAACGTCTTCACGGCGTGACCGAAGATGATCGGGTCGCTGACCTTCATCATCGTCGCCTTCAGATGCAGCGAATACAGCAGATCGTCGGCCTTCGCCTGCTCGATCGTCTCGGCGAGGAAGGCGTCGAGCGCCGAAGCCGACAGGAAGGTCGCGTCGACGACCTCTCCGGCGAGCACCTTCACCTCCGCTTTCAGCACGGTCTCGGTGCCATCGGTCGCCACGTGAGTGATCGTGAGCACGTCGTCATCGGCGATCAGCGTCGACTGCTCGTTCGAGAAGAAATCATCGTGGCCCATGGTGGCGACGCGGGTCTTCGATCCCTCATCGAACGGCTTGTTCACGTGGGGGTGCTTGCGCGCGTAGTTCTTCACGGCCTGGGGCGCGCGGCGGTCGCTGTTGCCCTCGCGCAGCACCGGGTTCACGGCGGACCCCTTGATCCGGTCGTACCGCGCCCGGACGTCCTTCTCTTCGAGGCTCTTCGGCTCGTCGGGGAAATCGGGGATGTCGTAGCCCTGCGACTGCAGCTCGGTGATCGCGGCCTTCAGCTGCGGAATCGACGCCGAGATGTTCGGCAGCTTGATGATGTTGGCCTCGGGCTCCGTCGCGAGTGCACCGAGCTCGGCGAGAGCGTCGCCCACGATCTGATCGGTCTGCAGACGCTGCGGGAACGCCGCGAGGATGCGGCCGGAGAGCGAGATATCGCGCGTCTCGACGGCGACGCCGGCGGCCCCGGTGAACGCCTCGACGATCGGCAGGAACGAGGCCGTCGCCAGCGCGGGTGCCTCGTCGGTGTGGGTGTAGACAATCGTGGAGTCCGTCACGTCTCGTAATCTCCCAAGGGTGTTGGCGGCGGGGTCGAAGCGCAGCAGAGCGCTCCGCTCAGTCTACAGCCTCCACGGATTTTATCTCGACGTCGAGATATCTGGGATCGGGTACCGTGCGTGGGCCTCCGGGCTTCGCTCGCGACGCTCCGGGCTCCGCCGGATCAGAGATCGCTGAACTTCTCGCGACCCACCCACTCGCGTCCGGCGTCCCCGCCCCACGCGTCCCAGGCGACGCGACCGGGAGACGGGTACCCCTCATCGCCCTGCTGAAACCCTTCGGCGTCGCGATCCACCACGTGGCGCGCGAAGTACTGCTGCATCTTCTTGATGTCCGCTTCGGGCACGGCACGGCGCTCCGCAAGCTGGTGCGCACGATGCTCACCGGTCTCCGTGAACCCCTTGCCCGCCTTCCCCTCGGCGATCCAATCGACGGCGCGCTGCGCCGCCCGGGCGACATCCTGGGGAGGCTCGTGTCCACTCATGGGGTCATTGTGCCAGTCCACCGGGCTGCTGTCACCGGGTATCCCGCTCAGGATCCGCGCCGATAAGCTCGGCACACCCACCGTGCCCGCGAACCATCGTCGGCACGGGAACGACACCTGAGGAGGCACTACATGAGCACATCGGAAGAACTCACGCAGGAGAAAGTCGTCGAGATCATGCGGGACGAGCGCTTCGTCATGCTCTCGACCGCCACGAAGACCGGCAAGATCGTGTCGCACCCCATGACCCCGCAAGAGGTCACCGACGACGCGTCCGTCTGGTTCTTCATCGGACTGCAGGGCGACCAGGCCGATGCGATCCGTGAGAATCCCGAAGTCAACCTCGCCTTCGCCGAGACCGGTTCCTGGCTGTCCGTCGCCGGACGCGCCGAGTTCGTCGAGAACCGCGCCAAGGTCGACGAGCTGTGGGACGGCCAGGTCGAAGCGTACTTCTCGGGCAAGGACGACCCGAACCTCGGCCTGCTGCGCGTGACCGGCGAGTCCGCCCAGTACTGGGGCGTGCCGGGCAACAAGGCTGTCGCGGCCGTCAAGATGCTCGCCTCCAAGGTGCGCGGCGTCGACGGTCCCGGAGTGTCGGGCACCACCGAGCTCTAGCCCGCGAGCGGGGGTCGTCCGGGGTCGTGCCCCGTGGCGGGGTCGTCCGGGGAAACGCCCCTACGGCATACCCCGGACCCGGCCCGACCCGACCCGATTCGGCCTCGAGATTGCGCAAAGTCGCCCTTCGGGCACATCCAAGGGCGACTTTTTGCGCTCTCGACGAGGGTGCGCGCTGGAGTGCCCGGGCCAGAGCGGCCGAGCGGCGCAGGCCGGGCGCGCCGAGCGGCTCAGGGGTTCGCGGCTCGGCGCGGGTAGGGCGCCGGGCGAACTGGTTCGCGCTCACGGGCGCACAGACGCCCCCTCGCGATCGCCGAGGTTGCAGAAATTCACCCTTCAAGCCCGACGAAGCCAGACAAATTGCGCTCTCGGTGAGGCCGGGGCGGGGCCCACCGGGCTGGGCGGGGCTGACGCAGCATCGAGATTGCGCAAAGTCGCCCTTCGAGCCCCGCGAAGCCAGACAAACTGCGCTCTCGGCGACGCACAGGAGCGGGACGCGGGCGCGGGACGCGGGCGCAGACAGGTCGCGGGCGCGGGACGCCGCCGCGGGGACGCGGGCAGGACGCGCAGACGCGGGGCGCGCGCTACTTGTCGCCGGGGAGCCCTCCGCCGATGAACCTGCGGAAGAGGACCCGCTTCACGCCGGCCGGCATCAGCCGGTAGGCGCCCTTCACGACGACATTGCGAAGGTACTGTCCGCGGGTGACGAATCCCATGCGCAGCATCGCTCGCTGCAGGCGCCACTCGGTGCGCGCTTCCGCGAGGCCGCCGCGGCGCTGGAAGGCTCCGGACCCGACGCGGTACTTCAGCAGCGGCTCGGGGATGTTCTCGGCGCGGGCGCCCGACGCGATCACGCGGATGCCGAGCCAGTAGTCCTCCATCTTGCCGAACGGCTCGTACCCGCCGACCGCGGCGATGGTGGACGCGCGGTACATCATCGTCGGATGGTTGAACGGGTTGTGGGTGCGGGCGTGATCCCGAATGCGTTCGCGCCCGACCGGCGGTGTGCGCCGGGCTCCGAGCACCTCGGGGTCGCTCTCGAACTCGACCATGCCGGTGCCCACGAGGTCGGCGCCATCGGCGATGAGTGTCCACTGGCGCTCGAACCGATCGGGGAGGGACACGTCGTCGGCGTCCATACGCGCGATGACCGGGAACCGGCACGCGGCGAGCCCCGCGTTCAACGCTTCGGTGAGGCCGACGTTGCGGGGCAGCCGAATCACGTGCACGGGAACGGGGCTCTCGGCCTCGAGCTCGGCGAGTGCGGCGGCGAGCGGGTCACCGACGGGTCCGTCTTGCACGATGACGACCTCTGACGGGGGCAGCGTCTGCACCCCCACCGAACTGTGGAACGCCAGGCGCACGTGTGCGGCGGTGTCGCCCGCGTACACCGGAAGGAGCAGCGAGAACTCGGCGGCCTCGCTCATCAGCCGACCCTGGCGTGCTCGCGCGCGGTGATGCGTTCGAGTTCGACCATGACGTCGATGGGAACGCCGGTGTTCCGCAGCACGTCTTTCGTCGGACGGGGTTTCGCGGCCCACGCGTCGACCCACCCGCGACGCAAGCAGTCGAGCAGTTGGCCCCGGTGCTTTGCGGCGAGCAGCGTGCGCAGCCAGCGCCGACCGGTCGCCCCGATGTACAGCACCTTCTCCCACCCGTGCAGCGCGTCGCTGCAGCGGAAGACCCAGATCTTGTTGCGCACCTCGTAGTAGAAGCGGGGCCCCGGATCTTGATCGCTCGAGCCGCGGATCTTCGTCTTGTGGGTCACGACCGACTCGGGCACGAAGAGGCCGCGCGCGCCGCGCAGCAGGCGGGCCGAGTACTCGAAGTCGTCGTTCCAGAGGAAGTAGTCGGCGATCGGCAGTCCGACCTCGCGCACGCGCGCGGCGCGGAGGAACGCTGACACGAAGGAGATCGAGCGGATCTCCATGCCCCCGGTCCGCTGCGCGCGCTGCCGCTCGGCGGCCGACGCGCGGATCTTGGACTTCGGGGTGTTCATCGGGTGATCCTGACCGTCGGTCCAGAGGACTCGCGACCCCATGACGGCGAGTGCGTCGCGACCCGACTCGCGGTACCGGTCGTGCGCGTCGAGCGCGGCTTCGAGCGCGGTGGTGGTCGGCACGGTGTCGTCGTCCATGACCCACACCCAGTCCGTTTCGGGATCGGCGACCGCAGCGGCGATGCCCACCGCGAAGCCGCCTGCACCGCCCGTGTTCTTGTCGAGTCGGATGTTGCGCCCATCGGTACCCCAGGCGTCGAGCATCTCGTCGACCACGGCATCGGTGCCGTCGTCGGAAGCGTTGTCGACGACGATCAGCCGGTCGGGACGCCGCGTCTGCGCGGCGAGCGCTTCCAGCGATTCGCGCAGCAGCTCTTTCCGGTTGTACGCCACCAGCACGGCGGTAACACGCATTCAGGCACTCCTCTCAACGCCGTTCGGCGGTCACCTCAGTGTAGGACAGACCTCCGACACGACCCCTGCGCGCTTCGGGTGTAGATTCGGTATCGATGACATCACAGGCGCCCGCGGCTGCGCCTCGCTCGTGGGTTCTGATGTTCGTCGCGGTGTGTCTCGTCGCCGCGAACATGCGGATGACCATCACCGGCGTGGGCCCGCTGCTCGACGACATCGCCGCCGACCGCGGCGTGAGCTCGGCGGCGCTCGGCGCACTCGCCTCGGTGCCGCTCGTCGTCTGGGGCCTGACCTCTCCGCTGGTGCATGGACTGGGGGCACGGCTCGGCGTCTCGCGCGCGGTCACGATCTCTCTCGTGACGCTCGCGCTCGGCACGCTGTGGCGCTCGACGCCCGGCAGCCCGGTGAACCTCTGGGCGGGAACCGCGCTGATCGGCGCATCGCTCGCGGTCGGCAACGTACTGCTGCCCGCCGTGATCAAGCGGGACTTCGGCAACCGTGTTCCGCTCGTGATGGGCGTCTACACGGCGATGCTCGGCGGTATCGGTGCGGTGGGCGCCGGCATCGTCGTGCCGATCGCGCACCTCGATACGGGGTCGGGTGCGCTCGGGGCGTGGGGTGTGGGCACGGAACTGGGGTGGCGAATCGCGCTCCTCTGCACGGCGCTCGCGGTGCCACCGGCGATCCTGGTCTGGGTGATCGCGAGCGCGCCTCGGCGTCGCGGTGAGCCGGTCGCCACCGCGGCTTTCGCACGCGATGCGACCGATGCGATAGACGCGACACCTCGTCCGGCAGCGGCGCCCGCTCGCGGATCGGCCGGGCGCCGCATCTGGCGCGATCCGCTCGCCTGGCTCGTCGCCCTCTATATGGGGACCCAGTCGGGCGCGTTCTACATGATCTCCACCTGGCTCTCCCCGATCGGCATCTCGCACGGGCGCACCCCGCTCGTCGCGGGCATCGACACGATGCTGTACCAGGTGATCGGCGTCGCCGGATCGCTGCTGCTCCCCGTGCTCTTCCGGGGACGCCTCCGCCGCTGGATCCCGGCGCTCATTCCGGTGTGCGTCGCGATCGCGGCGTCGGGCATCGTCCTGCTCCCGGCGGGCATGCCGGTCTGGATCGGTCTCGGCGGTCTCGCTTCGGGCGCATCGCTCAGCACGGCGATCACGCTGATGGCCGTGCGGGCGCGCGACCATGAGGGGGCCAGCGCGCTGTCGGGCATGGCGCAGTCGATCGGGTACACGCTCGCCGCGATCGGGCCGTTCGCCTTCGGCGCGCTGCACGACGTGAGCGGTACCTGGACCGTGCCGCTGGTGCTGGTCCTCGTCGCACTGGGTGCGCAGTTCGCCGCCGGTCTGGCGGTCGGCAAAGAACGGTACGTGCTCGAGGATTGAGGCGACGCACGGGTCCGGCTGGAAGACTGCACCCATGTCTTACACCGCACTCGTCACCGGCGCCTCGGCCGGCCTCGGCGAAGAGATCGCCCGTCAGCTCGCCGCCCTGCGCGTAGACCTCGTGCTCGTCGCGCGCACCGAGCGTCGGCTCGACGCCATCGCGATGCAGTTGCGTCGCTCTCACGGCGTCAGCGTCGAGGTGCTCGCCGCCGATCTCTCGGAGACGTCGGATCTCGAGCGGGTGGCGGCACGCCTCGCGGACGACGACACTCCCGTCGACATCCTCGTGAACAATGCCGGGTTCGGCGTGCTCGCTCCGTTCGAGCGCAGCGACGCGGAAGAGGAACGCCGACTCCACGAGGTCCTCTCCTGGGCGCCGCTCAGACTGTCGCACGCCGCGATTCCCGGCATGCTCGGGCGGGGGCGCGGCTGGATCCTGAACGTTGCGAGCGTCGCAGCCTTCACTCCGACGGGAAGCTACGGAGCGGCGAAGGCCGCGGTCGTGTCGCTGTCGCGATCCCTCCACGCGCGGTACGCCGACTCGGGGGTGCACGTCACGGCGCTCTGCCCGGGACTCCTGCAGACGGAGTTCCACGAGCGCATGGGCCCGCACCTGCCCGCGCTGTCGCGGCTCGCGTTCGCCGACACGCGACGGGTCGCCCGCGAGGGACTCCGCGCCGTGTATCGCGGCTCGCCGGTCGTGAGCGCCGACTGGCGGTATCGCGTGGCGCGCCCGCTGACGTGGATCCTGCCCGATCGTCTGCTCGAGCGCATCTCGGCCGCGGGCGACCACGCCCCGCTCGCGCGGTGAACCGGGCGTCGCAGCCGAGCGCGACCTGACATATACTCGAATCGTCCAGCTCGGTCGCCTCAGCGAGACCGGCCGACAAGGCGCTCGAAAAAGGGGTGCTGCTGCCACGGCGCATCCGCGTCGGCGAGACATACACAGAAACCGTTCTGCTGTATTCCGTCTCTCCGAAGGATCATCGATGCTCCGCACCACCACCCCGACCGTTGCGCGCGCGCTCGCACGCGCCCTCGCCGCCACCGCTGACCACTGCTTCGGCCTCATGGGCAACGGCAACGCCCACCTCATCGACGCCCTCCTCGGCGAGGGGGTCGCGTACACCGCCGTCCGTCACGAGGCCGGAACCGTCGCCGCCGCCGACGCGTACACGCGCGTGTCGGGCCACATCTCGATCGCGACGACGACGTACGGCGCCGGCTTCACCAACGCCCTGACCGCGCTCGCCGAGGCCGAACAGGCGCGTACCCCGCTGCTGCTGGTCGTGGGCGACGTGCCGACCACGGGCGGGCGGCCGTGGGACATCGATCAGGATCGCATCGCCGCCGGGCTCGGGGTGTCGACGTTCCGTGTCGCTGCGGACACCGCCGCGGAGACCGTCGCCGAGGCGGTCGCGGAGGCCGAGCGGTCGCGCCGTCCCGTCGTGATCGGCATCCCGTACGATCTGCCGGCCGCCGCAGTCGCGGAGCCCCGCAGTGCTGCGGAGAACCGCCGCGACCGCGCCGGCGACCCGTCCGTCGCCGATGGCGGGGTCGCCGAAGACGGGGTCGACTTCGGCGGGGGCGACGCCACCGAGATCACGGCCGCCGCGGCTCGGCTCGCCGCCGCCGAACGTCCGCTGATCCTCGCCGGGCACGGTGCGGCGCTCGCGTCGCCGGCCATCGGCGACGACCTCGACGAGCTCGCCGCGCTCCTCGGCGCCCCGACGGCCACGACCGCACTCGCTCGCGGCATCTTTCCGCGCCGGGATTACGACCTCGGAGTGACCGGAGGGTTCGGCAGCGACGCCGCGATGCAGGTCGTCGCCGACGCCGACACCGTGCTCGTGGTCGGGGCCGGCCTGAACCAGTTCACGATGCGTTTCGGCGAGCTGTTCGGCGCGGGGGCCACCGTAATCCGCATCGACGTCGACGCGGTCGCCGCCCCGCGCACCGTCCACGACATCAATGTGCGCACCCTCCGCGGCGATGCGGCCGACACGGTGCGCGCTTTGACGGCAGCCGTGCGCGAGTCCGCTCGGCCGAGCAGCGGATGGCGGGAGCGGCTCGCCGACGCCGTGCCGTTCGCGGTGCGTCGTGCTCCCGCCGACGGGTTCGCCGAGCATGCCGACGGCGTCTGCCCCGACGGACGACTCGACCCGCGCTGCGTCGCCGCACGCATCGGCGCGATGCTGCCGGACGACGCGCACATCACGACCGACGGGGGGCACTTTCTCGGTTGGGCGAGCATGTACTGGCCGGTCCCGTCACCGGAACGGCTCATCATGGTCGGCACGGCGTACCAGACCATCGGTCTGGGGTTTCCGACGGTCGCCGGCGTCGCCGCCGCCAAACCCGACACCACCGTGGTGCTCAGCACGGGCGACGGCGGCGGGCTCATGGCGCTCGCCGACCTCGAGACCGCGATCCGCACCGCTGAGAGCGGGGTGATCGTCGTGTGGAACGACGGCGCCTACGGTGCCGAAGTGCACCTGTACGGGAAGATGGGGCTCGATGACGGCCCCATGCTCATCCCCGACACCGACTTCGCCGGCGTCGCGACGGCGCTCGGCGCAACCGGGGTGCGCGTCACCTCGCTCGCCGACCTCGACGCGCTCACCCGCTGGACCGCTGCGGGCGCCCGCGGCACGATCCTGCTCGACTGCCGCATCTCACGGTCGGTCGTGGCCCCGTACCAGCGCGAGATCCAGCGGGTGAACGGCGTCGGGTAACGCGGTCAGACCCGCGCCGAATCCGGTGTCTCCGTTGCGACCTTCGGCGCCGGGGTCTGGCGCGGCGTGACCAGCGACACGACCACCAGGGTGATCACGGCCACCGGAAGCGCCACGACGACCGATGCGACCTGCTCGCCGGGCCCGAACACCTCCCAGCCGATGGTCGTGATTCCCGCCGCGAGCATCGAGACGATCGCGCCGGCTGCGGTCGCCCGCTTCCAGAACAGCGCCGCGATCACGACGGGGGTGATGGCCGCGCCGTACATCGTGTACGCGTACATCTGCAGTGCGAGCAGCGACGGGAAGAACTGCACCATCACGTACCCGAGCACCGCGACGACCGCAACACCCACCCGGCTCACGAGCAGCTCGCGGCGCTCGGCGCCGGGGCGCTCACGACGTTCGGTGCCGGGGCGGAAGACCAGGTCGTACACGATGTTGCCCGAGCAGGTGAGCAGATACGAGGAACCGGTGGTCACGATGATCGCGAGCGCGGCGGTCAGGATCACCGCGCCGATGATCGCGGGCGTGAACTCGCCCGCAGCGAGGCCGAGAATCGCCATGTCGGGATCCGAGCCGGGGTTGAGGATCGTCGCTCCCGATGCCAGCAGGATGATCGGCGCGACGACGAGCGCGGTGCCGAAGAAGAACACGAGGATCGCCTTGAACGCGGTCGCCGGGTTCTTCGCCGCGCCGATCCGCTGATGCATGTTCTGGTCGCCGAGCACCAGCAGGAACAGCGGCAGGAAGAACCCGAGGATCTGCACGGGGTTCAGCGTGCCGGTGAGTGTGGTGAACGCGGGGTTCAACTGGTTCACGTAGCCGCCGATGCCCCCGAAATCGTTGATGAACACCCACACGAGCGCGGCACCCAGTCCCAGCACTACCAGGATCGACGACA
This sequence comes from Leucobacter tardus, assembly GCF_017583045.1. Classification (GTDB taxonomy): domain Bacteria; phylum Actinomycetota; class Actinomycetes; order Actinomycetales; family Microbacteriaceae; genus Leucobacter; species Leucobacter tardus. The sequence continues at coordinate 47,810 of NZ_JAGFBF010000001.1, forward strand.
GGAAGTCGGTCCAGGCGACCGACTTCAGTCCGCCCGAGAGCGCGAGGAAGCCGATGAGGACGAGCGCGACCACCGTCCCCTGCACCTCGCTCATCGGTGTGATCAGACTGAAGATGTACCCGGCGCCGGTGAACTGGTACGCGGCGATGCCGATGAAGGCGACGAGCACGACCACCGTGCCGATGACGCTCGTGACGGGTCCGAACCGGGCGCGGAACAGCTCGGGCACGGTGTTGAACGAGTTCTGGCGGATACGCCGCGACATCAGAGCGAGGAAGATGATGCCGACGAACGTCCCCATGAAGAAGAAGATGCCGGGCAGCGGACCGTTCGAGAAGACGAAGCTGGCCCCGCCGATGATGGATCCGGAGCCGACGAAGGTGGCGAGCAGGGTGCCGCCGAGCACGAAGGTCGGGAGCGATCGGCCGGCCATGATGAAGTCGCTGCCGTCTTGCATGGACTTCTTGCGCGAGAACCAGGCGGCGACGACGATCATCAGGACGATGTACGACACGAGAACGACGATGTTGGTCGTGGACATGAATATTCCTCAGGAAGGGGACAGGGTCGTGCCCAGTATGTCTGGACCACGCCCGTTATGCAAAGAATTTTGCAGATTAATCTCCGGCGACGATGCCGAGCTCGCCCCACAACTCGTCGGCTTCGCGCAGGCTGCGCTCCGCACGATCACGGTCGCGGTCGGCGAGCGCGTTCAGCACCGCCTGCACGGCGGAGATCGCCGGGATGGACGACGGGAGGTACCGCGCCCCCTCGCTCGGCACCGTGAGGACGACGTCGGCGAGGCCGACCGCCGGAGTCGTCCGGTCGGCGAAGGCGATGATCGGCACCCCGCGGGCGTGGGCGAACCGCGCCAGCCGCGGAACGATCGCCGCCGTCTTCCAGATGTTGAAGATGACCAGCGTGTCCTGCGGCCCCAGCTTGCGCACCGCGTTCATCTGCGTCGACGCCGAACCGTACGGCAGCTCGAGATCGTACCCCAGCAGCTGACCGTTGTGCGCGAGCACACTCGCCGGGGCCAGGTACGTGCCCGTCGCGAGGACGACGGATCGCCGTGATGACGCCAGTCGTAACGCCGCCCCCGCGACCTGATCCTCGTTCAGGGTCTCCGCCAGCGACTGCAGCGCCCGAGCATCCTGCTGCACCGAGAAGCGGGCTCCGCCCGCAGTACCGCTCGGCGGGTCGGGGGCGAGCACGGCATCGGCCCCCAGCTGCGCGAGGTAGTGACCGCGGTAGTCGAGGATGAAGTCGGGCCAGCCGCGGAACCCGAGGAACTGCGCCGCCCGGGTCACGGTCGCGATGTTCACCTCGGCGAGTTCGGACATCGCCTGCACCGTCGAGAACGCGGCGACCTGCGGGTTCGTGCGGAGCACCTCGACGATGCGCGCCGTCGCCTGCGGCACTCGGCGCCCGTCGACGAGACCGTCGATCCAGCGGGAGAGTTCATCCGTCATGTTTTGCAAAGTCCTTTGCAATTGCCTACCGTGGTGAAGTGAACGCCAGGGACGGCACCCGTCTCGGCGCATGAGCGAAAGGCGATGCAGTGAAACTCGAGGCCCCCACGTCAGCGATCACCAACGTCCGGATCCTCGATCCGGAGACCGAGCGCATCTCCGAACCGACGACCATCCGCGTATCCGGCGATCATATCGCCTCGATCGGCGGCGACAGCGACGGCAGCGATCGCGACGACGTGCTCGACGCCGGCGGACGCATCGCGATGCCGGGGCTGATCGACTGCCACGTGCACGTGCTCGCCAACACCCCCGACCTCGGCAGCCTCGGCGACGAATCGCCGGCGTACCTCACCGCCTGCGCCATCAACACGATGCAGGGCGCACTGCGGCGCGGGTTCACGACGCTCCGCGACGCCGGCGGTGCCGACTTCGGCCTCGCACGGGCGGCGGCCGAGGGACTGTTCGTCGCACCCCGACTGTTCTTCGGCGGCAAATCACTCTCGCAGACCGGTGGTCACGCAGACATGCGGGCTCCCGGCGCGACAGTGGTCGACAACCACCAGTGCTGCCCGCACATCGGCATGGTCTGCGACGGCGTCGACGAGGTCAGGCGGGGTGCGAGGCAGCAGTTCCGCACCGGCGCAGATCACCTGAAGCTCATGCTGTCCGGCGGCGTCGCCTCCCCCACCGACCGCGTCGACTCCACCCAGTTCTCCGACGACGAGATCCGCGCCGCCGTCGAGGAGGCCGAGGCCGCGAACCGGTACGTGCTCGGGCACGCCTACACGGCCCGTGCGATCAACCGCGGGCTGCGCCTCGGCGTCCGCTCGATCGAGCACGGCAACCTGCTCGACGACGAGACGGTCAGACTGTTCGTCGAGCACGACGCCTTCCTCGTTCCCACCCTCGTCACCTACCAGCGGCTGAAGGCCGACGGCGCGCGCCTCGGCCTGCCCCCGGCGAGCCAGCAGAAGGTCGATGACGTCTTGGGCGCCGGACTCGCCGCGCTGCAGCTCGCCGACGCAGGTGGGGTGAACATCGCGTACGGCTCCGATCTGCTCGGCGAGATGTGGCACCACCAGAGTCGTGAGTTCGAGATCCGTGCACAGGTGCAGTCGGCCGGTGCGATCCTGCGGGGAGCGACCACGGTGGCGGCGCGTCTGCTCCAGTCCGAGGGCGAACTCGGCGTGCTCGCCGAGGGCGCGCGCGCCGACCTGCTGCTGCTCGACGCGAACCCGCTCGACGACGTCACGGTCCTCGCACGGCCGGAGGACAGCATTCACCGGGTGATCAGCCGAGGCGCGGTCGTCGCCTCCTGACCGCGGTCACCTGGCCGGATCCGGAGGCACGTCGAGCTCGACGCTGAACGGGGCACCGGTGCACGCCCGGATGTCCTCCGCGTCGAGTCCCGGAGCGACGCGTCGCAGGACGAGCGCGTGGTCGACGATGTCGAACACGGCCCGATCGGTGATGATGCGGTCGACGACTCCCGCCCCGGTGAGGGGCAGCTCGCACTGCGCGACGATCTTCGGGGTGCCGTCCTTCGCGACGTGATCGGTGATGACGATGACCCGAGGAGCACCGGCGACGAGGTCCATCGCGCCGCCCATGCCCTTCACGAGTTTGCCCGGGATCGTCCAGTTCGCGAGGTCCCCGTTGCCCGCGACCTGCAGCGCGCCGAGAATCGCGGTCTGCACGTGCCCGCCGCGGATCATGGCGAACGAGGTCGCCGAATCAAAGATGCTCGCGCCCGGCGCGAGGGTGACCGTCTGCTTGCCCGCGTTGATGAGGTCGGCGTCCTCGTCGCCGTCGAGCGGGAACGCCCCCATGCCGAGGATCCCGTTCTCGCTCTGCAGGTGCACGTGCATCCCGGGCGGCAGATGATTCGCGACGAGCGTCGGGATCCCGATCCCGAGGTTCACGTACTGCCCGTCCTCGAGTTCGGCCGCGGCGATCGCGGCCATGTCATCCCGGTTCCACACGGTCATGCCCCTTCCCGCTCACGCACGGTGCGCTTCTCGATGTCTTTCGCCGGATCCTCGACCACGACCGTGCGCTGCACGAACACCCCTGGGGTGTCGATGCGCTCAGGGTCGAGGAAGCCGTCGTGCAGGTGCTCCACCTCGGCGACCGTCACGCGGCCCGACATCGCCGCGAGCGGGTTGAAGTTGCGCGCGGTGAGGCGATACCGCAGGTTCCCCTCGGCATCGCCGGCGTGCGCCCGCACCAGGGCGAGATCGGCGACGATGCCGCGCTCGAGGATCGCGCGCCGACCGTCGAACTCGGCCTCCGGCTTGCCGTCGGCGATCGGCGTGCCCACTCCGGTGGGGGTGTAGAACGCGGGGATCCCGGCTCCCCCGGCGCGCAACCGCTCGGCAAGGGTGCCCTGCGGCACGAACTCGACCGCCAGCGTGCCATCGAGGTACTGCGAGGCGAAGAGCTGGTTCTCGCCGACGTACGAGGCGAGCACACGAGAGACCTGCTGATTCTCGAGCAGCAGCCCGAGTCCCTTCCCGTCGACGCCCATGTTGTTCGACACGATCGTCAGATCCGTCACCCCCGTGTCGCGGAGTGCGCGGATGAGGTTCATCGGAATACCGCAGAGACCGAACCCGCCGACCGCGATCGTCATGCCGTCGCGCACGATTCCGTCGAGCGCATCGACCGCGCTGGCTCTGAGCTTCTCGGCCATCATCGGCCTCCTCTCGGTGCGCCGCATCAGTGCGTCCATCATGCGGGCCGGTGTTCCGTCGTGCTCGAGCGTATCCGCCAGCGCGTTCTGGGGCTCTCGGAGCAGCGGTTCTGCTCGCTGTGCGAGCAACGATCCTGGTATCGTCCACCATGTGGACGCCGGGACGCAGGTGGTGAGCAAGGTGGGTGCGGTGCTGCGCGCGCTCAGCGCGACGATGCCCGACGGCGCCGGGACCACGACCGTCGCATCCCGCACCGGGATCACCCGTCCCACCGCGCACCGCCTGCTCACCGCACTCGTCTCCGAAGGGTTCGTGGACCGGGATCAGCAATCCGGTCGGTGGCTCCTCGGCCCCGAGCTGTACCTCATGGGCGCCGTCGCGGCTGACCGCTACGACATCACCGACCTCGCCCGCGAACACCTGCAGTCGCTCGCCGAACTCACGGGCGAGAGCGCGTTCCTCTCGGCGAGCCGCGGGGACGAGAGCGTCTGCCTGTCGCGGCGGGACGGCAGCTTCCCGATCCGATCGTTCGTCCTGTACGAGGGCAAGCGGTTTCCGCTCGGCGTCGCCTCGGCCGGCGCCGCGATGCTCGCCTTCCAGTCAGACGCCTGGATCGAACAGTACCTGGAACGCGCGCCACTCGAAGCCGAGCACGGCGCCGCGCACGCCCCCGACGCCGTGCGGGAACGCATCGCCGAAACCCGGCGACTCGGCTACGCCGTGAACCCGGGACTCATCGTCGAAGGCAGCTGGGGCCTCGGCGCCGCCGTCTTCGACCCCGCCGGGAAACCGGCGTGGGCGCTCAGTCTCACCGGGATCGAATCCCGATTCACCCCCGCACGGCGCGGGGAGCTCGGACGCCTGCTCCTGCAGCACGCCCACCGGTTGACAGAACGCCTCCGCGGGCGGTGAGCGCCCGGTGTCGGGCGGCGGGCTCGGCGCCCGACACCCGGCCGCCCGCGTCCGCCGCCCGTGTCCTGCCGCTCCCGCCCTGGAGTGCGGGATTCTGTGCGCTATTCGCCGGGATAGGGCACAAAACCCCGCACACCCCGAGCCCGCAGTGGGTCAGGGGCGCGCGGGGCGGGGCCGGGCGGGAGGGGACGGACGGGGCAGAACCGAGCCACCCCGCCCGGCCCGGCCGCCCGCGACCGCCGCCCGGGCCCTACGCGACGACCTTCACCCCGAGGGTCTCGGTCGGCACGTCCTTCGTCTCCTTCGCCGTGAGTGCCGCAGCGGTGACGACGAGGCAGATGATGCCGGTGAAGATGGAGATCGGCACCCATCCGCCCTCCTGCGCCCCGCCGAACGCGGCGACGATGGAGGGAGCGAACCCGGCCATCAGGAACCCGAGCTGGGTGCCGATGGCCATGCCCGAGAAGCGGACGCGCGCGGTGAACATCTCCCCGTAGAACGAGGGCCACACGGCATTCGCCGCAGCGTACCCGCACGAGAAGGTGAGCACCGCGAGCACGAACACGAGCAGCGTATTGTCGCCGGTCATCGACAGCATGTAGAAGGGCATGAAGACCGCGGACGAGATCGCGCCGTAGATGAAGACGGGCTTGCGGCCGATCCGGTCGGCGAGCATCGCGAAGAGGGGCTGCGTGCCGAGCGCCACGATGTTCGCCACGACGACGAGCCAGAGCGTGATGCTCTCGGCGAGGCCGACGGCGACACCGTAGGCGATCGCGAGGTTGCCGAACACGGTGGAGACCGCGGCGACGAACGCGCAGAGCACGACGCGCAGCACATCGCGCCAGTGGTCGCGCATCAGCGGGATGAGCGGGATCTTCGCGATCTCGCCCGATGCCTTCGCATCCTGGAAGGTGGGGGTCTCGTGGAGCGTGCGGCGAATGTAGAAGGTGACGAGCACGACCACAGCGCTCAGCCAGAACGGAATGCGCCACGCCCACTCGTACTTGAACGGGTTGTCATCGTCGAGCAGGGTCACGGGCAGGAACGCGAACGCGGCAAGAATCTGACCACCCTGCGTGCCGGTGAGGGTCCACGACGTGAAGAAGGAGCGCCGGTTGTCGGGAGCGTGCTCGAGCGAGAGCGACGATGCTCCGGCTTGCTCGCCGGCCGCCGACAGTCCCTGCATGAGTCGGCAGAGCACGAGCAGGCCCGGCGCGAGCCAGCCGATCTGCTCGAACGTCGGCAGACAGCCGATCAGGAAGGTGGCGACGCCCATGAGCACCAGTGTGAACATGAGCACGCGCTGCCGGCCGATCCGGTCGCCGAAGTGGCCGAGGATCACGGCGCCGATCGGGCGGGCGATGTACGCGAAGCCGAAGGTCGCGAGCGACATGACGAGCGCCGCGTCGTCTCCGCTCGGGAAGAAGATGCGCGGGAAGATCAGTGCGGCGGCCGTGCCGAAGATGAAGAAGTCGTAGTACTCCACGGCGCTGCCCATGAAGCTGGCGAGTGCCGCTCGCACCGGTGTCTTGCGCGGCTCCAGTGATTCCGCGGTTCGGGTGTCGGTCATGATCGCTCCTTCGTGGTGTGATCGGCCCCTTCATCCTCGATGAGGCCCTGGAAATGCTGGTGCATCCGCTCGATGTCCGGTTCGCGTCCGGTCACGAGACGGAACGTGTCGGCGGCCTGACCCACGGCCATGCGTCCGCCGTTGAGGGTGCGGCACCCCCGCTCCCGCGCCGCCGCCAGCAGCGCGGTGTCGAGGGGCCGGTAGACGATGTCGGCGACCCAGTGCGTCTCGCGCAGGAGGTCGGGGTCGAACGGCAGACCCGGATGCTGGTGCATGCCGATCGGCGTGCACTGCACGACACCGTCGGCGGCGGCGAGGTGCTCCGGGAGTTCGGCGGGCGTGCCGCTCGCGACGTGGGCGCCGTGCCGCGCTGCGACCTCGTCCGCCAGAGCGGTGGCGCGCTCGGCATCGACGTCGATGATGCTGAGCTCGCGGGCGCCGAGGCGCAGGAGCGCGTCGGCGACGGCGGATCCCGCCCCACCCGCACCCACTTGGACGACGCGCTCGGTGCGCGCCCCGGGCAGGCCCTCGCGCATCGCGTGCTCGAAGCCGGTCGTGTCGGTGTTGGACCCGACGCGCCCCTCGGGGGTGAAGCGGACCGTGTTCACGGCACCGACGGCCGAGGCGGTCTCGTCAAGTCGGTCGAGCAGCGGGATCACCGCGATCTTGCACGGATGCGTGATGTTGAGCGCGTCGAACCCGAGGCGCTCGGCCCAGTCGAGCATGTCGGGGAGCGCATCGGGGGTGAGGCCGAGGGCGTCGAGTGCGAGCGGCCGGTACACGAGCGCGAGTCCGTGGGCTCGGGCTTCGGCCATCTGCATCGCGGGGGTGAGCGACGGCAGCACACCGTCGCCGATGAGCCCCATCGCATACGCGTGCTCCACTGCCATCGTGCTCCCGTCATTGCGAGTCTTCAGTGCTCAGTCGCACTCCGAACCATCCGGTAATGTACTCACCGGTACGTACATCATGCAATCGCTCCGAACGGTTGTCAAATGGAGCGGCTGGAGTACGACTCGCTTGCACCCGCCCCACCAACCCGGAATGATGGCCGTGTGGCAGAGAACGGCGTGAAACGGCGGGACGCTGCGCGAACCCGGGCCGAGTTGCTCGCGGAGGCGACGGCGGCCTTCGCCGCAGGCGGGTACACGGGCACGGGCGTCGACGAGATCGCCGAGCGCGCGAACACCACGAAGCGCATGATCTACTACTACTTCGGCAGCAAGGAGCAGCTGTACCTCTCGGTCCTCGAGAACGCGTACCGCGGTATCCGCGAGGCGGAGCAGAAACTCGAAGTGGACGGCCTCGCCCCCGTCGAGGCACTGCGTCGCCTGGCAGTGCTCACCTACGACCACCACCTCGCCCACGAGGATTTCATCCGCCTCGTCGCCATCGAGAACATTCACCGCGGCAGGTTCATCGGTCAGATCGAATCGCTGCGGGAGCTCAATGCGCCGGCCCTCGACCTGCTCGACCAGCTGCTCGAGCGCGGGCGCGAGGCCGGCGACTTCCGCACCGATGTCGGCGCCCTCGACGTCCACCTGCTCATCAGCTCGTACTGCGTCTTCCAGGTCGCGAATCAGCACACCTTCGGCCACCTCTTCGGTACCGACCTGCAGGATCCGGATCGTCGCCCCCACCTGCGCGCGATCATCGGCGACGTCGTCGTCGCGTGGCTGACGCGGGGCGTCGACACCGCCGCCCGCTGAACCGCCAATCGCGGACGGGTCAGAGCAACCGCAGGTCCGCCTCGATCGCGGCGGCGGTCGCGAGCGCACGCGGCAGGTGAACCTCGTGCACGAGATCGACGGTGTCGCGCGTGGCGCTCATCGAGACGTTCACCGCGGCCACGACGCTCCCGTCACGGCCGCGCACGGGCACCGCGACGGACCTGAGTCCGAGTTCGAGTTCGCCATCGACGATCGCCCACCCCTGTTCGCGCACGCGCGCGAGTTCCCCGATGATCGTCTCGACATCGGTCGTGGTGCGGTCGGTGAGCGGGTGCGGCGGGTGCTCCGCGAGCAGCGCGCGCACGTCGCGCTCGGACAGATGGGCGAGCAGCACCCGGCCCATACTCGTGACCGCGGCCGGGAAGCGGGTGCCGATCGTGATCCCGATCGACATGATGCGCCGGGTGGGCACACGTGCGACGTACACGATCTCCGGCCCGGCGAGCACGGCAGCCGACACCGACTCGCCGACCTCGCGCGAAAGACGCTCGAGGTGCGGCTGCATCGTCTCGGGCAGCGAGAGGGCCGACAGGTAGCTGAACCCGAGCTCGAGCACCCGCGGCGTGAGCGCGAAGCGGCGATCGTCCGCACGCACGTAGCCGAGCGACTCGAGGGTGCGCAGGAAGCGGCGCGCCGCGGCTGGTGAGACCTCGGCACGGCGCGACACCTCGCTCAGCGTGAGCGACGGGTGTTCGGCGTCGAACGCGCGGATCACGGCGAGGCCGCGCGCGAGCGACTGCACGAAGTCCGTGTCGCGAGGCTCCTCGGTCATCGGACTCTCCCCTGACGGCGCACGCGCCTACCGCTCGAGCACGACGGCGAGGCCCTGGCCGACGCCGATGCAGATCGCGGCCACCGCGACACCACTGCCGCGACGACGCAGCTCCTGCGCGGCGTGACCGATGATGCGCCCGCCCGAGGCACCCAGGGGGTGCCCAATCGCGATCGCGCCGCCGTGGATGTTGAGCCGCTCCGGGTCGAGCTCCGGCCATCCGGCGAGGCACGCGAGCGACTGCGACGCGAACGCCTCGTTGAGCTCGACGAAGTCGACATCGGCCCACGTCTTTCCGGCACGCGCGAGGGCGCGGTTCGCGGCTTCGATGGGAGCGATCGGAAACTGGTCCGGATCCACACCGTGCGCCGCGCGACCGATGACGCGGGCGAGCGGTTCGGCATCGACCGCCCCTTCGCCTCCCAGCAGCACCGCTGACGCGCCATCGTTGATCGAGGACGCATTGCCCGCGGTCACCGTGCCGTCCGCGGCGAACAGCGCTTTCAGCCCGGCGAGCTTCTCGATGGACGTAGTGTCGCGGATCCCCTCATCGCGGGCCAGCTCGACCCCGGGCACCTGTACGATCTCGGCATCGTAGCGGCCGGCGGCCCACGCCTCGGCAGCCAGGCGATGCGATCGCACCGCGAACGCGTCCTGCGCCTCACGGCCGATCCCCCACTCCTGCGCGATCTTCTCGGCGGACTCGCCGTTCGAGATCGTCCAGTGCTGCGGCAGCGCCCGATTGGTCATGCGCCAGCCGATCGAGGTGTTCCACATGGTCTGGTTGCCGACGGCCGGCCACGGCTTCGCGGACTTCTCGACCACGAACGGGGCGCGGCTCATCGACTCGACCCCGCCGGCGAGGATCACATCGGCATCGCCGGATTCGATCGCGCGCGACCCTTGAATCACCGCTTCGACCGAGGACGCGCACAGCCGGTTCACGGTCGTACCGGTCACGGTGGTCGGGAATCCCGCGAGCAGGGCGCCGAACCGCGCGACGTTGCGGTTGTCCTCGCCCGCCTGGTTCGCATCGCCGAAGATCACATCGTCGATGCGCGCCGGGTCGAGACCGGTTCGCTCGACGGTCGCGCGCATCACCGTTGCGGCGAGGTCATCGGGGCGGACGCCGGAGAGCGCTCCGCCCCCGCGCCCGAACGGCGTGCGGACGGCGTCGTAGATGAAGGTTGCGGTCATGGGTCTATGCTTCCGTCTCGGTCGTCGTGCCGGTCGCGTCGGTGGCGTCGGTCAGGTTCAGTCCGGTGAGCTGCGCGAGTGCGTCGATCGTCGTGTCGCCGAAGAGCTCGCGCACCGCGAATCCGTCGGGGGTGACGTCGAAGATCGCGTGGTCAGTGTAGACGCGGGAGACGCAGCTCACGCCGGTCAACGGATAGGTGCAGGCCTCGACGAGCTTCGACTCCCCCTGCTTCGTCAGCAGGTCGGTCATGACATAGACGTCTTTCGCGCCGATCGCGAGGTCCATCGCGCCGCCGACGGCGGGGATCGCACCGGGCGCACCGGTCGACCAGTTGGCGAGGTCGCCCGTCTCCGAGACCTGGAACGCGCCGAGCACGCAGACATCCAGGTGCCCGCCGCGCATCATGCCGAACGAGTCGGCGTGGTGGAAGTACGCGGCTCCGGGGCGCGCGGTCACGGCCTGCTTGCCCGCATTGATGAGGTCGGGATCGACGAGCCCGGCCTCGGGCGCACCCCCCATGCCGAGCATGCCGTTCTCGGTGTGCAGGATGATCTCCTCATCCTCGGGGAGATAGTTGGCGACGAGCGTCGGGGCGCCGATCCCGAGATTCACGATCGCGCCCTCCGGGATGTCCGCGGCGATGCGCTGCGCCAGCTCCTGGCGGGTGATGCGGGTCGTCATGCCGTCGCCTCCTCGGCGTTGTCGGTGAGCGGGGTGCCCTCGAGATCGACGCCGCCGACGAATGCGCCGTCGCGCAGCCAGCGCCGCTCGCCGACCGCGACCACCCGGTCGACGAAGATGCCAGGGGTCACGACCGATTCGGGATCCAGGTCGCCGAGCTCGACGAATCCGTCGACCTGGGCGACCGTCGTCGTCGCCGCGGTCGCCATGATCGGACCGAAGTTGCGGGCCGTCTCGCGGTAGACGAGGTTGCCCCACCGGTCGGCCGTGCGGGCGCTGATGAGGGCGTAGTCGGCGCGGATCGGGTACTCGAGCACGTAGTGCGTGCCGTCGATCTCGCGCACCTCTTTGCCTGCGGCGAGCGCCGTCCCGTATCCGGTGGGGGTGAAGAACCCGCCGACGCCTGCACCGGCGGCGCGGATGCGCTCCGCCAGGTTGCCCTGCGGAACGAGTTCGAGTTCGATGGCGCCCTCGCGGTAGAGGCCGTCGAACACCCAGGAATCGCTCTGCCGGGGGAACGAGCAGATGATCTTGCGGACGCGCCGCTTCGCGAGGAGCGCCGCGAGACCGACGTCGCCGTTGCCCGCGTTGTTGTTCACGATGGTGAGGTCGGTGGCGCCCTGTTCGATGAGGGCGTCGATGAGCTCGACGGGCTGACCGGCACGGCCGAACCCGCCGATCATCACCGTGGCCCCGTCGGGGATCCCCGCCACGGCCTCGGCCTCTGACGGGACGGTCTTGTCGATCATCCGCACCTCCCGGGTGAGTGCTCCCGAATATTTCGCTCTGCGAAAGCAACTTCGCTTGTCGAAATCAGGATACACGCGCGGATGCGACGCGGCTACCCCTCGACGGCGGCGGGGGCCGCGTCGAACACCGAGACGGTCCCCCGGTCGCCGTCCACCGCACCACGCCGAGATCGCGCAAACGCGCCTTTCGTGCCTCCGCAAGCCAGACGAACTGCAATCTCGGCGACGTGAAGCGGGGCGGGACGCAGGGCGGGACGCAGGGCGGGACGCAGGGCGGGACGCAGGGCGGGACGCAGGGCGGGACGCAGGGCGGGACGCAGGGCGGGACGCAGGGCGGGACGCAGGGCGGGACGCAGGGCGGGACGAGCCCGCCCCGCCCCGACCCGCCCCGGGGCGCTCAGCCGATGGCGCGCCCCACCCATTCGAGGGCGCGGGTCCCGGAGAGCTCGGCGATGCGGCCCGCCACATCGTGGGGGAACGGCGCAGTCGCCGCCGGCTGCCCCGCCACGTGCAGACACATGAGCTCTTCGGTGGCGACGAGCTCACCGTCCACCCGCATCTCATGCGCGAGGTGCAGCTTCTTCGCACCGGCGGTGACGATCGTCGAGGTGATCTCGACTTCGGCGCCGAGTGCGACCTCCCGCAGATACCTCACGTGCGCCTCCACGGTGTAGAGCGACGATCCGGTGCGCGAACGAGCGTCGGCGTCGAGACCGATGCCGTCCATGACCTGGTCGGTCGCATATCCGAAGAGGAGCACGTAGAACGCTTCGGAGAGGTGCCCGTTGTAGTCGATCCAGTCCTCGACGATCGCTGCGCGATACACGGGGAGGGCGGTCACGCGGTGCTCCCGCCCAGGTGCTGCATGACCTTGCGGATCGCGATGATCGCCTGGTCCCGCTCCGCGACGAGGTCGGCGACGGTCCGCCCGTCGGCCTCATCGTCGCACCCGGCGACGACCGAGTCGCGCAGCTCGGGCGTGAGCTCGGGGGCCTCGAGTCGGGTCCACGGGGACTTCAACGACGGCCCGAAGTGGTCGAGCATGTGCGCCATCCCCCCGGGACCCCCCGCGAGGTGGAACGTGAGCATCGGACCCTGCGCAGGCCAGCGGAGTCCCGGCCCGTCGACGATCGAGCGGTCGATCTGGTCGACCGTGGCCTCGCCGTTCGCGATCATGTGGAGGGCTTCCCGCCAGAGCGCCTCCTGCAGGCGGTTCGCGATGAACCCTGGCACCTCGCGGTCCATCGTGATGACGGACTTGCCGATGTGCTCGTACCACTGCGACGCCCACTCCACGGCTTCCGGGGCGGTGCGCTCGCCGCCGACGACCTCGACGAGTGGAATGAGGTACGGCGGGTTGAACGGGTGCCCCACGACGAGCCGTTCGGGGTGCTCCGCTTCCAGCGCCATCTCGGTCATCGAATAGCCCGACGTGGACGAGGCGATGATCGCCTCGGGCGGCGCCGCGGCGTCGATCTCGGCGAGCAGTCGTCGCTTCATCTCGAGGACTTCGGGAGCGTTCTCCTGCACGAACTGCACCCCGTCGAGCGCTTCGGCGAGGTCGCTGTGCACGCTGATGTTCTCGGGGTCGGCGCCCTCGGCGAGACCGAGCTGGGTGAGCGCCGGCCACGCGGCGGCGATCAGTGCCCGCACCCGCTCCGCGGCGTCCGGCGCCGGATCCCACGCCCGCACGCGGTAGCCGCGCGCCAGGAAGTAGGCGGCCCAGCCGCCGCCGATGGTGCCGATGCCGACGCAGGCGACGGTGCGGATGTCGTCCATGCGCGGGGGCGGGGTGCCGAGCACCGCGGGGTTCGCTGCGGTCGTCATCGGTGTCCTCCGTTGCGCTCGATCTGCAGGATGTCGCGCGCCTGGTCGGGCGTCGCCACCGTCTCACCGAGGTCCCCGATGATGCCGGCGGCGCGCTCGACGAGCTGCGCGTTGGTCGCCTTGACGCCTTTGCTGAGGTACAGGTTGTCCTCGAGTCCGACGCGCACGTGGCCGCCGAGCAGCACCGACTGGGCGACCCACTTCATCTGGTTGCGTCCGAGCGCGAACGAGGTGAACTCGGCGCCCTCGGGGAGCAGGTTCACCATCGCGTGCAGCAGACCCGTGTCGGCGGGCGCTCCGTACGGGATCCCCATGCAGAGCTGGTACAGCGGCGGCGGCGCGAGGAGCCCCTCCTCGACCATGACGTTCGCGAACCAGAGCTGACCGGTGTCGAAGATCTCCATCTCCGGTTTCACCCCGAGTTCGCGGATGCGGGCCGCGCCCTCGCGCAGCATGTCCGGGGTGCTCACGTAGAGCTGGCTGCCCTCGCCGAAGTTCAGCGATCCGCAGTCGATCGTGCACATCTCGGGCCGCAGCTCCTCCACGTGCGACAGCCGCTCGAGGCCGCTCACGAGGTCGGTACCCGGCAGGTGCGTCGTCGGGTTCGACGGGTCGACGAAGAGGTCGCCGCCCATGCCGGCGGTGAGGTTGATGACGGGATCGACGTCGCTCTCGCCGACGAGGCGCACGACCTCGCGGTAGAGCGCGTTGTCGCGCGAACCCTGGCCCGTCTCCACGTCGCGGACGTGGATGTGGACGACCGAGGCTCCGGCTCGGGCCGCGGCGATCGCGTCTGCGGCGATCTGCTCGGGCGTCACGGGCACATGCTCGCTCTTGCCCGTCGTGTCTCCGGCCCCCGTGAGGGCGCAGGTCAGGATGACTGGACGACTCATGGTGTCTTCCCCTTTCCGATGCGGGTGGTCGATCGGATCGAGGAAGTCTGCCTCAATCCGGTGGTGTGTGGGCGACGATGGTGCGGTCGATGCAGCGGTGCACCTGGTCGCGCATCTCGTCGGCGCTGATCAGGCCGACCAGTACCTTGATGCCGAATCCATCGATGAGCCCGGTAAGCATCATCGCGGCGTCGCGGAGCGACGGGAACGCGAACGCTCCCGCATCGAGCCCCTCGGCCAGCACGTCCTCGACGGTGCGGTACCACCTGCCGTACGCCTGCGCGTGATCCTCTTCGGACATCGCTCCGACGACCACGGCGCTCCAGCTCTGCAGCCAGATGCCCCACTCGGTCGTCAGTTCGGCCCCGGTCGGCAGCTGCAGCTCGACGAGGTGTTTGAGTCGATCGGCGTGCGCCTCCCCCGGAGCGAGCGTCGCGACCTGCCGGTCGAATGCGCGCTTCACCGAGTAGCGCAGGCACTCGCCGAAGAGTTCCCGCTTGCTCGCGAAGTGGTAGTGCACGGCAGCGCTGCTCACCCCGCACCGCGCCGCGATCTCCGCGATGCTCGTGCCATGCAGCCCGCGTTCGCCGAAGAGGTGCCAGGCCGCGTCGAGAATCTCGAGGCGCTTCTGCACACGGTCCGGCGTATCCGCGATGCGCCCGGGAAGGATCGCCGGGTGCGGCGCGGCGGAGGGCCCGTCGGCCGAGTCCGAGCCGGTCATCAGCCAGTTGACGGTGACGCCGGCCGCCGTCGCGATGCCGATCAGTTCGTCCGGTGTGAAGCGCCGGGTGCCGCGCAGCGACTTCGAGAGCTTGGTCTCCTCCATGCCGACCCGTCGCGCGACCTCGCGCTGCGGGATGCCGGAGTCGGCGATGCTGTCGCGCACTCGCAGCCGCAACTCCCGGGAGGTCTCGGACTCCTGCCGCTCTCGTGCCACAGTCTGCATCGTAGTCAGCGTCCGCGGGGGCGGCAACGCGACGGGCGGGGCGCTCAGGCATCTCCGCTCTCCCGGTGCGCGTCGTCGAGCGCCGCGAGCGCGGCGAGCAGGTCTTTCGCGCGTCGATCCACGTCTTCGCTGCGCATCTCGTTGGTGAGGAAGGAGAAGGCGATGCCGCGCTCGGGCCATGCGCCGTGCAGGCCCCCGCCGGCGCCGGTGTGCCCGAAGGCGGGGCGCACGGGTCCGTAGGTGCCGATGGGGTCGTCGAGCTCGTACCCGAGTCCGAAGCGGACCGGACGGTCGTTGATCGCGTCGGTGCCGGCCGACCGTTCGCGGGTGGACCGCTCGCGCGTCGCGCGCGAGACGAGCGGCGCGTCATCGGCGATGAGGAGCGCGTAGAGTCGCGCCATCGCGTCGGCGGTGCCGACGCCGCCCCCGGCGGACAGCTCGGCCGCGTGGAGTGCGCGCGAGTTGAAGGGCGAGTCGCTCGCGGTGAGCGCGTTGCCGTACATGCGGTCGACGATCGCGCGGCGCTCCGGATCGTTCTCGAGGAACGTCGAGATGCGGTAGCCGGATGCCTGGAAGACGGGGGCGACACGCGCCTCCTCGGCTGCGGGCAGGCCGAGGTGCAGGTCGAGCCCGAACGGTTCGGCGATTTCGCGCCGGATCCACTCGCCGACCGTCGCTCCGCCCGACGCGCGTCGCACGATCTCGCTCATGAGGTATCCGTAGGTCAGCGCGTGGTACGCGACTCGCGTACCGGGCTCCCACAGCGGACGCTGGGCGGCGAGCCGGTCGGCCATGAGGCGGTTGTCGAGGCGCTCCGCGTCATCGGCCGGATCCGGGTCGACGAAGAGCAGTCCGACCGTGTGCGCGAGCACGTGGCCGACCCGCACCTCGGCCTTGCCCGCGGCGGCGAACTCCGGCCAATACTCGGCGACGGGGGCATCCGGGTCGAGCAGTCCACGGTCGATGAGCATCCCGGCCACGGTCGCGGTGATCCCCTTGGTGCCCGAGAAGAGCACCGCGAGCGTGTCGGCGCCCCAGGGGGTGTCGCCGTCTCGCGTCGTGCTGCCGCCGTGCAGGCTGACGAGGGTGTCCCCGTGCCGATAGGCCACGAACGACATGCCGCCGTCGCCGGCATCGACGTGATCGGCGAAGACGCGGCGCAGACGCGCCTCGGCGTCACTCGAGCGTGGGCACATTGGCGAGCAGCTCCTTCGTGTAGGCGTGGGTCGGCCGTCGCAGGACCTCGTCGGTGAGCCCCTCGTCGACGATGACGCCCTGGTTGAGCACCGCGATCCGTTTCGCGACGTGGCGCGCGAGTGCGATGTTGTGGGTGACGAAGAGCATCGACAGACCGCGTTCCTCCCGCAGCCGCGTGAGGAGATCGATGATGCTCGCCTGCACCGAGACGTCGAGCGCCGACGTGATCTCGTCGCAGATCAGCACCTTCGGGGTGTTCACGAGTGCGCGCGCGATAGCGGCGCGCTGCCGCTCGCCACCCGACAGGTCGCCCGGCCTGCGGTCGATGAACCGGCGCCCGAGCCGCACCGCGTCGAGCGCTTCCTCGACGCGTTCGCGCCGCTGCGCCGCGCTCAGTCCGCCAGTCATCTCGAGCGGAACGCCGAGCGATTCGCCGAGCGTGCGCCGGGGGTTCAGCGACGAGAACGGCGACTGGAAGATGTACTGCACCTCCTGACGCTGCCGCACCGTGCGCTTGCGCGTGGAGGGCGCGAGCGACTCGCCCCGGTACCCGATCTCACCGGTCCAGCGATCGATGAGGCCGGCGATCGAACGCGACAGCGTCGTCTTGCCCGATCCCGATTCGCCGAGCAGCATGGTGCACTCGGCGGTGCGGAGCGTCAGGTCGATGCCGTCGAGCACGCGCTTCGCGCCGTACGAGACCGAGACGTCGCGCACCTCGAGCACCGACTCCCCCGCCGCGAACGTCGGAATCGCCTCCGTCATCGGCGCACCGGCCTCGCGGCGCAGTGTGAGCAGCGAGAGTTCGGCGGTGCCCGCCTCGGCCACCTTCTGCTTCGTCTCCTCGAACCGGCTGATGCGGTTGCGTCCGGCGAGGTCGGGGACCGCGGCGAGCAGCGTCTTCGTGTACCGGTGCTTCGGGTTGCGCAGCACCTCGGCGGTCGGCCCCTCCTCCACGAGCTCGCCCTGCAGCATCACCGCCACTCGGTCGGCGATCTCGTCGACGACGGCGAGGTCGTGGGTGATGTACAGGCCGGCGACGTTGTTCTTCACGGTCATGTCGCGGATCGTGTCGAGCACGAGCGCCTGCGTCGACACGTCGAGGCCCGTGGTGGGCTCGTCGAGCACCAGCAGGTCGGGGTACATGGCAAACGCCATGGCGATGCCGATGCGCTGCTGCTGCCCGCCCGAGAGCTGGTGCGGCCACCGTCGCTGGTACGCGTCGTCGTCGGGCAGACCGACCTCGCGGAGGACCCCGCGCACGCGCTCGTCGCGCTCGTCCCGGTTCGCACCGAACCCGTGGATGTCGAGCACCTCGCGGATCTGCTCGCCGACCCGCATGCTCGGGTTCAGCGAGAGCGCCGGGTCCTGCGGGATGTACGACACGCGCGACCCGCGCAGGCGGCGCGCGGAGCGGTCGTCGAGTCCGGTCATCTCCGCCGCCTCGGCGCTGTTCGACGGGTAGAGCGTGACGGTGCCGCCGGTGTGCACGAGCCCTGGCCTGATCCGGCCGAGAGCGGTGAGCCCGACGGTCGTCTTGCCCGATCCCGATTCGCCCACAAGGGCGAGCATCTCGGCCGGGCGCAGGTCGAGGTCGACGTGCGTGATGATGCGCCGCCCCGCCGTGGTCTCGATGCAGAGGTCGTCGATCTCGAGCACGTTGCCGCCTGCGGCGACCTGCGCGTGCCAGGCGGATCCCTCGAGCATGGGGGCGCCGCTCGCCGTGCGCGCGGCCGTGGACGTGGACGTGGACGGTGCTTGAGTCATCATGCGTCTCCTACGTTCCGCGAGGCGGACGCTCGAGCGATCGAGTCCGCGATGAGGTTGGTGCCGATGGTGAGCACGGCGATGGCGAGCACCGGCAGCATGACCCCCCAGGGCTGGATCGAGAGTGCGATCCGGTTCTCGTTGATCATGAGACCCCAGTCGGCTGCCGGGGGCTGCATGCCGAGTCCCAGGAAGGACAGCGAGGCGATCGCGCCGATGGAGTACGTCAACCGGAGGCCGGCCTCGACCGCGAGCGGGCCGGTGATGTTCGGCAGGATCTCGCGGAAGAGCACGCGCGACTTCGGCATCGCGTACATTTCGGCGGCGAGAATGTAGTCCTCGCCCTTCACGTCGAGCGCTGCGGATCGCGCGACACGAGCGATGCGGGGCGCGTGCGTCACCGCGATCACGGTGACCAGCACCCACGGCTGCGGGCCGAGCACCGTGATCGCGAGCAGCGCGAATACGAGCTGCGGGATGGCGAGCAGCACATCGTTCGCGCGCATGATCACGGAGTCGAGCCAGCCCCCCACGTACGCGGCCACCATGCCGAACAGCACGCCGATGAGCAGGCCGAAGACGGTCGCGAGCACCGAGTAGAGGATCAGCGATGTGCCCCCGGCGAGGAATCGGGAGAGCACGTCGCGACCGAGGTTGTCGGTGCCGAAGATGCCGTCGACCTGGAAGGGTCGCGCCGCGAACTCGGTCGCCGAGTAGCCCGTCGCCCACGGCAGCAGCAGGGGCCCCGCAAAGGCGAGGACCACGATGAGGGCGGTGAGAATCACCCCGATCTTGGCCTGTCCCTGCGCCCAGAAGCGGGTGAGGACGGTGTTGCGCGCCACGGGCGCCTCGCCGCCGGCCTGCGGCTTCACACTGATCTCGGACATCACTCGACCCCTCCGGTGCGCAGCTTCGGATTCGCCAGAATGCCGACGATGTCGGCCAGCAGGTTCACCACGATGTAGACGACGGCGACGAGCATGGTGATCGCCTGCACGACCTGCACGTCGCGGTAGTTCACGGCGTCGATGAGCGCTTGCCCGACACCGGGGAACCGGAAGAGGAACTCGACGACGACGACGCCGCCGGCGAGCCACGCGAGCTGGATCGCCGCCACCTGCGCCACCGGGCCGATCGCGTGGGGCAGCGCGTGCCGCATGATGACCCGCCGCTCGGGCACTCCCTTGAGCCGCGCCATCTCGACGTACCCGGAGTCGAGCACTTCGAGCATGGTCGCCCGCATCATCCTGGCGATGTAGGGCGTCACTACGAGCACGAGCACGAGCGTCGGCAGGATGAGCTGACTCGGGAAGTCCCACACCTGCGTGCCCGGCGGCGCCATCGTGACGGCGGGCAGCAGCTGGAAGACCGTGGTCGAGAACATCGCCACGAGCGCGATACCGATCACGAACTCCGGCAGCGCCGCCAGCACGAGCGAGACGCCGGTGACCGCGGTGTCGGCCGCCCGCCCGCGACGGAGCGCCGACCAGATCCCGAGCAGGATCCCGGCGGGGATACTGATGATCGCGGCTGCGGCCATCAGGAAGATGGAGGCGCCGAGACGGTCGCCGAGCAGGGAGGCGACGGACTGCCCCGAGGCGACCGACACCCCGAGGTCGCCGGTGACGAGGCCGGCCAGCCAGGCCCCGTAACGCACCCACGGCGGGTCGTTCAGCTGCATCTGCGCCCGCAGCGCTTCGAGGCGCTCGGGCGTGGCCTGCTGGCCGAGAATCGCCTTGGCCGGATCGCCGGGCAGCAGGGTCGTCGCGAAGAAGATGATGAGCGAGATGGCCAGGAGAATGAGGATGCTGACGGCGAGCCGCTGCACGATGAGCCTGAGGATCATGCGACGTCTCCGATCCACACCTCGTGCAGTTTGAAGCCGGAGAGCGGGAGGCCGCTCCGATCCGGAACGAGACCGCCGAGGTAGCTCTGATAGGCGTCGACCTGGTTCGCGAAGCCCCAGACGATCAACCCGCCGCGGTCGTACAGGATCTCCTGCGCCTCGCGGGTCAGCGCATCGCGACGCGCGTCGTCCGTCTCGGCGCGGGCTTCATCGACGAGCGCGATGAACTCGGGGTCGTCCCATCCGGTCTCGTTGAACGGTGCGTCGGGCATCATGCCCGCCATGGTCTGCGGCAGGAAGCTGCGGGTGTACCAGAACGTCTGCGAGAAGTCGTAGTTCAGGTAGTCCGTCCAGTAGGCCGTGAGGTCCATGCGATTGATCGTGACGCGGATCCCTGCCTCGGCCACCTGCTCGGCGAAGACCTGCGCGGCTTCGACCACGCCCGATTGGATCGGGGCGGTGACGAGCTCGACGTCGACGCCGTCGGGGTACCCGGCCTCGGTGAGCAGGCGCCGCGCTTCGGCGATGTTCTGCGTGCGCTGCGGCAGATCTGCGGGGTAGGCGGCGTCGAAGACGGCGTACATGTCGTTGCCCACGGTTCCGCGACCCGACAGCACCTGTTCGACCATGCCCTCGCGATCCACGGCGAGACGGAAGGCCTCGCGCACGCGCGCATCGTCGAACGGCGCGCGGTCGACCCGCATCGTGAAGGGCAGATAGGCACCCGTCTCGGAGTCGAGGATGTTGATGCGCTCGTCGGCCTCGAGCACGTCGACGAGGGCCGGCGGAATCTGGGCGACGGCGTCGACCTGGTTCGAGAGGAGCGCATTGATGAGCGCGTCGGTGTCGTTGAAGTTGAGCAGTGTGACCTCGTCGAGGTACGGGCCGTCGTCGCCCCAGTAGTGGGGATTGCGCCGCAGCACGGTCGACTGCGCCGCCGTGAAGCTCTCGAGCATGAACGGGCCGGTGCCGACGGGGTTCGCGGTGTCGAAGTCGGCCGGCACGATGATGCTGTTGTACATGGCGAACTGCTGATCGAGCGCCGTGTCGGATCTCGACAGTCGGAACTCGATGGTGCGCGGCCCGGTCTCGACGATCGCGTCGAGGTGCGCGAGCGCCGCGGCGCCCGACTTCGGATCCTCGGGGTCGATGATGCGCTCGAAACTCGCGATGACGTCTCGCGGGGTGAGTGCGCGGCCGTCGGAGAACCGCACGCCCTCGCGCAGCTCCACCGTCCACACCGTGGCGTCGTCGTTCGGCGCGGTCGAGGTGGCGAGCATGGGCTGCAGTGCGTACTCGTGGTCGAACATGAGCAGGGTGCTGTAGAGGTTCACCGCCCGAGCGATGTCGCCGAGGTTCGTCGCCACGGCGC
Source organism: Leucobacter tardus (assembly GCF_017583045.1). Taxonomy (GTDB): domain Bacteria; phylum Actinomycetota; class Actinomycetes; order Actinomycetales; family Microbacteriaceae; genus Leucobacter; species Leucobacter tardus. The sequence continues at coordinate 69,441 of NZ_JAGFBF010000001.1, forward strand.
CGTCCAGCGTGTCCGAGGCCCCGCCGCCGACGAAGCCGATGCTGATCGCACCGCCCTCCTGCGGCGGTCCGTCGACCACGACCTGGGGTCCGGCGACCGCGCGGCCGCCGCACGCCGTCAGTAGCGTCATGAATCCGATGCCCAGACCGCCGCCGAGCACCGCCCGTCGCGTGGCGGTCAGCGCTGCGCGGTGCGCGGTGCGCGGTACACCCCCTCGGGCGTTCGAATTCCTCGCTCGTTCCTCTGGAGTCATTCCGGTGCCCCTCATTACCCTCGAACAGTCCGTCCTCACCCTAGACAGGTATTGCGCTGATCGCAACTATCCTGTTCAGCGATCAGCTTGAATCGCAAGTCCTGCACCTGACGGATAGCGGACCGGCGTGGATCGTGAGAACGTCAATGATTGACTTCTTCAATCAAATCTGAACTAATGGAGGCGCAGTCAATTCGGATCAGTCAGGAGCCTCAATGACACTCGCAGGCAATGTCGCCATCGTCACCGGATCGGGCCGAGGCCTCGGGCTCGCCTACGCGCACGAACTCGCGCGGCAGGGTGCCGCCGTCGTCATCAACGACGTCGACGAGGCGACGGCGGCCGAAGCGGTCGCCGGTATCGAGGCGGCGGGCGGTCGAGCGACCGCCGTCGTCGCCCCCGTCGGCCCCACCGAGACCGCGAAACTGCTGGTCGATACCGCGTTCGACACGTACGGCCGTCTCGACATCCTCGTCACCAACGCCGGCGTCCTGCGCGACACCGTGCTCTGGAAGATGAGCGACGACGACTTCGACACCGTCATCAACGTGCACCTGCGCGGCACCTTCACGTGCGTCCGCGAGGCGGCGACGCGCATGCGCGAACAGGGCGAGGGCGGTCGCATCATCTGCATCGGCTCCCCCACCGGCCAGCGCGGCAACTTCGGCCAGACCAACTACGCCGCCGCGAAGGCCGGCATCGTCGGCATGGTGCGCACCTGGGCCCTCGAGCTGAAGCGCGCCGGAATCACGGCGAACGCGGTCATTCCCGTCGCGGCCACCGCCATGACGGCCACGGTGCCCTACTTCCACGCGGCCATGGAGGCCGACGCGCAGGGAGACCCGATGCCCGACTTCTTCCGCCACACCCTCGGGTTCGGTACCGCCGCAGACGTCGCCCCGTTGATCGCCTACCTCGCTTCCGACGCCGCCGCTGAGGTCACCGGTCAGGCCATCGGCGTCGGTGGCGATCGCCTGCAGCTGTGGTCGCACCCCGAGCCGGTCGTCAGCGCATACCAGGCCGGCGGCTGGACGCCCGAGGCGCTCGCAGCCGAGTTCCCCACTGCCGTCGGCGGGGCACCGCAGTCGGTCGGCGAGCAGTTCCCGCCGCTGCCCGACGAGCTGCAGCCACCGCAGGCATAACCGCTCGCACCGCACTGCACCACCCGGAGTCGAAGGAGACGCCATGCCCCGCTACGAGCCCCGCATCGACGTCGCGTCCCTGAGCGCGATCGACGTGCACGTGCACATCGAAATGGATGAGCACGGCCACAACTCGTTGCCCGACGACCTCGCGGCGGCAGCGGCGCAGTACTTCAGCACCGGCGGGCTCCAGCCGCGGCTCGACGCCGTCGCGGACTACTACCGCGAGCGTCGCATGGCCGCAGTCGTCTTCACCGTCGACGCCACCACGAATCTCGGCCACGAGCCGATCTCGAGCGCGGAGATCGCGGCGGGCGCCGCGGCGAACGCCGACGTGCTCGTGCCGTTCGGGTCGGTCGACCCGAACCTGCCGGATGCGGTGGACCGCGTCGAGCGACTGATCGAGGAGAGCGGGGTGCGCGGCTTCAAGTTCCACCCCACGGTGCAGGGCTTCGACCCGAGCGACGAGCGCTTCTATCCGATCTACGAGACCCTGCAACGAGCCGGAGTCGTCGCACTCTTCCACACCGGGCAGACCGGCATCGGAGCCGGCATGCGCGGCGGGCGCGGATTGCGGCTCGCACTGTCGAACCCGATGCTGCTGGACGGGGTCGCCGCCGACTTCGGCGATCTGCAGATCATCATGGCGCACCCCTCGGTTCCGTGGCAGGACGAGGCGATCTCGGTCGCCACGCACAAGCACAACACCTGGATCGACCTGTCGGGATGGAGCCCCAAGTACTTCCCACCGCAACTGGTGCGCAACGCGGGCACGCTGCTGAAGGACCGCGTCCTCTTCGGCTCGGACTTCCCGATGCTGTCGCCCGACCGCTGGTTGCGCGACATCGAGCTGACGGACCTCAAACCCGAGGCGTTGCCCGGAATCGTGAAAGACAACGCCGTGCGGCTGCTCGGCCTCGACGACTGAGCGGAGGGGGTCCATGTCACCGTCGACGCAGCGCACCCGCGAGCCCGAGTTCACCCCGGATCGCACGTTCGGCATCGATCCGCTCGGCTACGCCCGCACGCACCTGAGTCCCGCGGCGGTCGCCGCGCTCGAGCAGCTGCAGACGGTACTCGAGCGCGATGTCGTCCCGCTCATGAACGCGGCGTGGGACACGGCGACCATGCCCGACGCGGTGATCGACGCGCTCGCGCCGCTCCGCCTCATGGATCCCGACGGAGTCGATGCCGATGAGGCGGCCTCGACGATGTTCAGCGGCCTCCGCAACTTCGTCCTCGCCCGAGCCGATGTCTCCGTGGCGACGATGTTCAACGCGCAGTCGGGTCTCTTCCGCTCCACGGTGCGCCTCGGCGGCTCTCCCGAGCAGGTCGCCGACCTCGATCCGCGGATCCGCAGTTTCGCCTACCGCGGGGTCTTCGCCCTCACCGAACCCGACCACGGTTCGGACATCGCCGGCGGACTCGCGACCACCGCCACCCGCGAGGGCGACACCTGGATCATCGACGGCGCGAAGCGCTGGATCGGCGGCGCGACCGCCGCCGACGGACTGGCCGTGTTCGCCCGCGACACGGCGGACGGCGAGGTCAAGTGCTTCCTGGTGCCGCGCACGGCCGCCGGGGTCGCCCTCGACGTCATCGGCGGCAAGATCTCGCTGCGCCCCATGCAGAACGCGCACATCACCCTCGACGGCGTCAGGGTCCCGGAGTCGGCACGTCTGCAGCGCATCGCTTCCTGGCGCGATGTCGCCGCCATCATGCGCCCGCTCCGGTCCGATGTGGCGTGGATCGCCACCGGCCTGCAGGCCGGTGCGCTCGAGGGCGCGCTGCGCCACGCGCGCGCTCGCGAGCAGTTCGGTCGACCGCTCGGGAGCTTCCAGCTGGTGCAGGAGAAGCTCGCGCGGATCCTGGGCAACCTCACGGCATCGCTCGGCATGGTGACCGGGTTGTCGGCGGCGCAGGATCGCGGAGCGTTCAGCGATGCCAGCTCATCGCTCGCCAAGATGTGGACGGCGCTCCACGCGCGCGAATCCGCGGCACTCGCCCGCGAGCTCGTGGGCGGCAACGGCATCGTGGTGGACTCGGACGTGGCCCGGTTCTTCGCCGACGCCGAAGCGGTCTACTCGTACGAGGGTACGCACGAGATCACGTCGCTGATCGTGGGCCGCGCCCTGACGGGAGTCTCGGCGTTCGTGTGAGTGCGACACGCGCGGCGTCGTGCGCGCAGCGCATGAGGCGTCGCCGAGGTTTCGGTAGGCTTCGCATGACAGTGCCGCCCCCGCTCGCCGAGCGCGCCGCCGAGATTCCACGCCCGTCGTGAGGATGGAGACGTATGACTTCCCGACCGGCATCTCCCGCGCTCGGCATGATCGCCTCCGCCGCGGCGATGACCGCGATCGTGGGCATCTGGGTGTCTCGGGTCTTCACCTCTGAGAGCGCGTACGTGAGCGAGATGGGAGCCGCGGGCGCACCCATGGCGACGGTCTTCAATCTGTCGCTGGTGCTCGTCGGCGTGGCGGCATTCCTCGTGGAACGGTCGCTGCACGCGCATCCGGTCGTGCACGCGCACCTCCTTCCGCAACTGGGGGGCGCGCTGCTCATCGGCGGATTGATGTTCGTGGTCGCGGCGACGGTCACCTGCACCGAGGGGTGCCCCGTGCCCTTCACGGCGGGATCGACCGTCCAGGACTTCATCCACATCGCGAGTGCGGTACTGGGGTTCGGCGCAGCGCTCGCGGCGATGGTCATCACCGGGTTCGCCGGCCGTTCGCGGTGGGTGAGAACCGTCAGCCTCGGAGGAGCGCTCGCGGTTCTGGTCACCGCGTCGACGGGTGCCCTGATCGCGCTCTTCGACGGCCCCACCTGGTTCGGCGGGTGGCTGGAGTTCGTCGCCACCACCATCGCGATCGTCTGGCTCGCGCTGCTCGCCTGGCATCTGAGCCGTCTCTCGCGACGCCGTCCGCTCACCGCTGCGCGTCTCTCGCGAATGTGGTGATGATCGTCGTGACGCCCACGCCGAGCAGGGCGGCGATGCGGGCGACGGTGTGCCCCTGTCGGCGCAGGCAGCGCGCCGCGGACAGTCGCTCGGGAGTCATCACCGGCGACCGACGAGCCACTGGACCGCGGATCCGTTCGAACCGTCTGCGATAGCCGTCATCATCGAGGTCGGCGGCTTCGCGAAGCCCGCCCAGGGCAGTGGCGAACTCGGCGATCGCCAGCCCCGAAGCCGTCGTCGTGTCGAGGGCGGGTGCGTCGAGGCTCCGCAAGTGAACGCCTCGGCGGTGCAGGTCGGAAATGATCCGGACCGCGGTCGTCTCACCGCTCGCAACGCGATCGAGCGACCGGATCAGCAGCGTATCGCCCCGCTGCACGAAGCGGAGACAGCGGGCCCACTCCGGTCGTTCCCTGAGACGCGTCGACGCGGCTCGATCGACGAAGACTCGTGCGGCTCCGGCCTCAGTGAGTTCGCGCTCCTGGCCGGAGGACCGCGACCCCCGCGGCAGCCGGGCGTACCCTACGACCTGAACCACATGCGCTCCATCACCGTTGCGAACAGACTGCAGACATGCCGGTCGTCCCGCACCAGTGCCTGCACCGGTGCTTCGTCACGCGCGTGCTTCCGGATGGGTGCACCGTCATACCGGGGTGCCATTCGGGAGGCACCCCGGGAGGACTCGGGGCCGGATCGCTCGCTTTTAGACTCCTTGACGGCCCCGGGGCCGGCCCACCACGCACGTCTCCGTGCGCCGTCCCCCGAATTCGTCGCTGGCGCTGCAGAGCGCCGGGAAGGAAGACATGCATCACGCGACCGCAGCACCCCCGCGAACATCTGAGCCCGCGCCCGGACTCACACCTCGAATCGCGGTCCTCGATGTGCTGCGCGGCATCGCGATCATCGGCATCATTCCCGTGAACGTCTCCGCCATCGCCCGCTGGGGGTACGACACTGCGCCCACTCCCCGCCCAGATGACCCGTCACCGATCGACGTCGTCACCGGACTGGTCTTCGAAAGCCGCATGATGCCGCTCTTCGCGCTGTTGTTCGGCATCGGTTTCGCGCTCTTCCTGCGATCGACGCGGACGCGCACCCCGCGCCCGCGCGTCGTGCTCACGCGCCGCCTCGTCTTCCTCGCGATCGTCGGGGTGCTGCATCACCTCGTGTATCCGGGCGAAGTACTCGCGTTCTACGCGGTGGGAGGGATGATCATCCTGCTCCCGGCCAGCTTCTTCCCGCGCTGGGTGCCGCTCGTCGGAGGCATCGTGCTCACGATCGCCGGCGCGCCGTTCAGCGGCCCGCTGCTGATTCCTGGCCTGTTCCTCCTGGGACTGGCGATCGCCGAGTACGATCTCGTCACGGTGCTGATGCGCCGCCCGGGCATCCTCGCCGCCGCGTTCGGGGCCTTCACGGTCGCCGCCGGAAGCGTCGCGGCGCTGCAGCTCGATGAGATCGCGCTCGGCTCGTTCTCGAAGCCGGGGCGCATCGCTGGTGTGCTGACGATGTTCGCGCTCGCCACCGGGGTCATGCTGCTGATGCGCAGCAGCGTCGCCGCTCGCACGCTCACCGTGCTGTTCGCGCCGCTCGGCCGGATGGCCTTCACGAACTACCTGTGCACCACCGCGCTGGTCCTGGCACTGGCATGCGTGATCGATGCGCCGAGCATCCCGTGGCTGTCCGAGTACGGGTATATCGTCATGGCGGCGGCGGCTCCGTTGCTCTGGGCCTTCTCGACCCTCTGGTTGCGTTTCTTCCGTTTCGGTCCTCTGGAGTGGGTGTGGCGCACCGTCACCTGGTGGAAGCCGCAACCGTTGCGCCGGTCACCGCACCGGGCGGGCGACTGACCGGTCGCGGGATCGCCTCACGCGGCCTGGTCTGCCCCGTCCGCCCGGAAACCCCGCTTCGCCAACTGAATCTGCTCGTAGACGTGGTGCCGCAGCTCGGTGAACCGCGGCAGCGCCCGGGTCTCCAGCTGGTCGCGCTGCTCGGGCAGGTCGACCACGAGGTCCTCTTGCACGATCGTCGGAGAGCTGGAGAGCATGATGACCCGCTCGGCGAGGTACACGGACTCGTCGATGTCGTGCGTCACGAACAGCACGGAGATGCCGAGCTCTCGGCGGACCTTGCGCACCAGATCTTCGAGGTCGGCCCGGGTCTGCGCATCGACGGCGGCGAAGGGCTCGTCCATGAGCAGCACCTCCGGCTGGTAGGCGATCGCGCGTGCGATCGCCACCCGCTGCTGCATGCCGCCGGAGAGCTGCCACGGGTACGACCGCGGCACGTGGTCGAGGCCGACGTTGCGCAAGGCCTCGTCGACGATCCGTGTGCGCTCGGCTTTCGGCATGCCGGCGTTCTTGAGCGGCAGCTCGACGTTCTCTGCGACCCGGAGCCACGGGAACAGCGAGCGCCCGTACTCCTGGAACACGACGGCCATCTTCTTCGGCGGGGCCGTGACCGTCTTGCCGTCGAGCACCACCTCCCCGCTCGTGGGCTCGAGCAGGCCGGCGATGCACTTGAGCAGGGTCGTCTTGCCCGATCCCGACGGGCCGACGAGGCACGTGAGCTCGTTCTTGCCGAGGTCGAACGTGAGGTCGCGCACGGCTTCGATGTCGCCGCCGTCGGTGCGGTAGATCTTCTGGAGTCCGCGCACCGACAGCAACGTCTCCGCTGCGGGGAGGGTGCGCCCGTACGAGAGCGTGTCGAGCGGGGGCGAAGTGTCAGGCAGCATTCTCGAGATCCTTCAGTCGGTGGTACCAGCGGAGCACACGTCGTTCGACGAAGCGGAAGATGACGGCCACGAGGTAGCCGAGGAGTCCCAGCACGAGGATGCCCGACCACATCTCGGGAATCGCGAAACTGCGCTGGAACTGGATCACGGAGAACCCGAGACCCGAGGTCGAGGCGAACATCTCGGAGATGATCATGAGCATGAGGCCGATAGGCAGGCTCTGCCTGATGCCGGTGAAGATCTGCGGGGTCGCCGACGGAAGCACCTGGTAGCGCACCCGGTTGAACCCGGTGATGCCGTACGAGCGGCTCGTCTCCGACTGCACCGAGTCGGCCGCGCGCACCCCCTCGACCGTGTTGAGCAGCACGGGCCAGATCGCCGCGAGCACGATGATGAAGATCTTCATCCAGTCCGTGGGTCCGAAGACGAGCATGAGCACCGGGATCAGCACCGGCGGGGGCAGCGCGCGGAAGAACTCGAACACCGGTTCCGTCAGCGCCCGCAGGTTTCTGCTCAGGCCGACGAGCAGTCCGAGCAGGATTCCGCCGACGATGGCGATCGCGATCCCCACGACGAAGCGGAGCACGCTCGGCAGCACATCGATCCAGATGCGCGGCCCGATCCAGGTGTCCCAGAACTTCACGACCAGTTCACCCGGCGTCGGCACGAAGAAGCTGTCGTTCGCGAGGGTCGAGATCCACCAGATGAGAATGAGCAGTACCGGGAGTCCGAGCGTGAACAGCACGCCCGTCAGTGTCCGTTTCATGCGGCGACCTCCCCGCGAACCGATTCGTGCCAGGCGAGCATGCGGCGCTCCAGGAAGCGTGCCCCCAGATTGATCACGACGCCGAGCAGTCCGGTCGCCACGACGAGCGCGTACATCGTGGCGTACTGACCGCCGTTCTGCGCCCGGGAGATCTCGAGCCCGAGCCCCGGTGTGCCGATGATGAGCTGCGCGGTGATCGCGAGGATCAGCGCGACCGCCGCGGCGAGCCGCAGCCCGGTCATGAGGTACGGCAGCGTGGTCGGCAGCACGATGCTCTTCACCCGCTGCCAGGTCGAGAAGCCGTAACTGCGCCCGGTAGCCATGGCGACCTGGTCGACGTCGGCGACGCCGTAGAGCACCTGGATGAAGATCTGCCAGAAGGACGCGTAGACGATGAGCAGCAGGCTCGACTCGATCCGCACCCCGAACAGCAGCACGGCGAGCGGAATCAGCGCGACCGAGGGGATGGGGCGCAGAAACTCGACCGTGGAGTGCGTCGCCCGTTTCATGAACGGGGACAGCCCGACGATCACGCCGAGCACGGCTCCCAGCACGAACGCGATCGCGAGTCCGAGCGCCCAGGCGGTCAGGGTGTCGCCGATCGCCCCCCAGAAGTCGGCGAACGTCACGATGGTGGCGAGCTGCGGCAACACTTCTGACGGCGGCGGAAGGAAGCGGGGATCGACGAGGTTCGTGCGCGCCGCTACCTCCCAGACGGCGAGCAGGGCGACGATCCCGGCGACGCCGAGCACCGCCTTGCGCGGCCGGAAGCTGCGCCTGCGCTCGCGAGCTCTCGCGATGGTGACCACGGTGGTGACGGTCTGCTCCGGTGCAGTGGTGTGCGTCATGCGTCCCTCCTTTCGTCTCGGTGCGGGTGCACGTCAGCTCCCGGCGAACTGGCGTCGCAGATCGGTCTTGCGGATCTTGCCGCTCGCCGTCCGCGGAAACTCGTCGACGAAGACGATGCGCTTCGGCACCTTGTACTTCGCGAGTCGAGTGGCGAGATGGTCGACGATCGCCTCGGCGTCGAGGCTCTCGGGCTCGCGCAACTGCACGATCGCGAGCGGTACCTCGCCCCACTTCTCGTCCGGAACGCCGATGAGGGCGGTACCGGCGATCTGCGAGAATTCCATGATGACCGCCTCGACCTCGGCCGAGTAGATGTTCTCGCCGCCCGAGATGATCATGTCTTTCAACCGATCGGTGACGAAGAGGTAACCGTCGGTATCGAAGTAGCCGAGGTCCCCCGAGCGCACCCAGCCGTCGACGATCGCCTCGCTCGTAGCCTCGGGACGACGCCAGTACTCGTGGATGACATTGGGTCCGCTGATCCAGATCTCGCCGACCTCACCCCTCGGCAGCGTCGCGCCGTCGGCGCCGACGACTTTCACATCGGTGAAGAAGTGCGCGATCCCGGACGAGCCGATCTTGTGCTGCGCCATATGCGCCGGGAGCGCCGTCGCGCTCGGCGAGGTCTCGGTCATGCCGTACCCCATCGAGAAGCCGAGCCCGCGTGCCGCGTACGCGTCCATGGTGCGCTCGGGCACCGCCGAACCGCCGCACGTGAGTCGCTGGAGACTGCTGATGTCGCTCGTCTCCCACGCCTCGTGCTCCTGCAGCATCTGGTAGGTCGTCGGCACACCGGCGAGCATCGTGATCCGCTCGCGTTCGATCGTCGCGAGCACCCGACCCGGATCGAACTTCTCGTGCAGCACGACGGTGCCGCCCTGCAGCAGCACCGTCAGCGCGCCATTGGTGAGGGAGGCGACGTGGAACATGGGCGAGATGAGGAGCACGCGCTCACCGGGGCTCACGCCGTAGTCCACGATCACGTTGAAGGTGTTCCACGTCAGGTTGCCGTGCGTGAGCACGGCGCCCTTCGGGTGGCCGGTGGTCCCCGAGGTGTAGAGGATCAGCGCCGGATCGTCGAGAGCGACGGGAAGGTCGACGGGCGCATCGGAGCGTCCCGAGGCGACGACGGTCTCGTAGTCTTCGAGCTGATGCTCTGCGGTGCCGCCGACCATGATGTGCCGGCTCACCCCGGTCGACCAGCTCCCGGCCCGAGCCAGATCACGGAGATCCGACTGGAAGACGAGCGTTTTCGCCGCGGAGTTCTCGAGCATGAACTCGATCTCGGGCCCGGCGAGTCGGGTGTTCAACGGGACGAAGATCGCCCCGAGGCTGGCCGTGGCGAAGAAGACCTCGAGCAGCGAGGGGTGGTTGTTGCCCAGGTAGGCGACCCGCTGGCCCGCCGCCACGCCGCGTGCAGCGAGCGCATCGGTCAGGCGCGCGACGCGCTCGGCGAAGACGCCGTAGGTGATCCGCTCGTCGCCGTGCACGATCGCGACGCGATCGGCGTGACGCAAGGCTTTGCGGGCGATCCACGGGCCGATGCCGGTGTTCTGCACGCCTGCTCCCTTCGATGAGGATCCGGCGGGCCGAGGACGAGGTGACCGTCCCCGGCCCGCTCGGAGCGCGGGGCTGACTAGTCGGTGGTGATGACCGTGTCGAGGTCGGCGGGGTTCTCGAGCATGCCGTACCGGACCGCAAGATCGTTCAGTTCTTCGATCGCCTGCGGATCGAGCTCGCCGCTGATGTACTCGAGGTTCACGTTCTCGACGACCGCGGCATCCATCCCGGTGAAGTCGACGACTGCCTGACGGTACATCTCGTCGTCGGACATCGCCAGCTCGGCCGCTTCGGTGATCGCGTCGCGGAACGCCGCCGTCGTCTCGGGATCGGACTCCGCGAAGTCGCCGGACGTGAACGTGACCATGGTCGGCAGACCGTCGATCGCGCGGAGCGGATCGCCGAGCAGCTCGATGCCGTCCGTCGCCTTCGCCCCGCTGATGAAAGGCTCCGGGATCCACGCCGCATCGATGTTGCCCTGCTCGAGCTGCGCCTGCTGATCGGGGAACGCGATCTCGGTAAACTCGACCTTGTCGGGGTCGCCCCCGTCGCGCTCGACCATCTCCATCGTGGTGAGCTGTCCCTGCGTCTGCAGCGTGTTCACCGCGACGGTCTTGCCCTCGAGGTCCGCGTACGACTCGATGCCCGAGTCGTCCGAGACGACGAGTCCCGACGGTGCGTTCTCTTCGGGGTCACCCGGGGTCTCGGAGTTGCGCGAGTAGTTCGCGATGATCCGCATATCGAGCCCCTGGCTGGCCGCGGTGAGCACCGACTGCGGGTTGCCGACCGCGAACTGGATGTCGCCGTTCTGCACGGCGGGAAGCAGCGCTGCGCCGCCCTGACCGATCTGCACATCGACGTCGAGGCCGTGCTCCTCGAACACTCCCTCGTCGATGCCGAGCTGCACGACCGACGAGGGCGCGATCTGCAGCAGGCCGACGGTCACCGGCGTCAGGTCGCTCGATGCGCCGCCCGATTCGCCGCCGCTCTCCTCGCCGCTGAGCGATCCGCCCGAGCAGCCGGTGAGCAGGAGGCCTGCGGCGCCGACCGCCGCGATTGCCGAAACGGTGAATTTCTTCATGTCAGTATCTCCTTTGAAACTGATGCGGTGTGGGCCGACCGGGTGGCCGCGCCCGATGCCTGCGCGGGGTCAGGCGTAGAAGCGCTGCAGGCTGCGCGCGACGACGGCCGGCTTGGCACCGCCGTCGATCTCGATGATCACGTCGACCGCGATCTGCACCCCTCCGGGTACCTCGTTCAGCTCGGCGATCGTCGCCGACATGCGAATCCGGTCCCCGACCTTGACCGGTGCGGGGAAGCGCACTTTGTCGAGGCCGTAATTGACCTTCGTGGTGACTCCGGTGACGTCGAGCAGTTCGACCCACATCGGGATCAGCAGCGAGAGCGTCAGAAACCCGTGTGCGATCGGCGCTCCGAAGGGACCCTCGGCGGCCCGCTCCGGATCCGTGTGGATCCACTGGTGATCGTCAGCCGCATCCGCGAAGGTGTTGACGCGATCCTGCGTCACCTCGCGCCACTCCGTGGCACCGAGATCGGTGCCCACCAGCGTGGACAGCTCCTCGAACGCAATTGTCGTCGTCATCGACGCACCTCCCCGTGTCAGTTGTTGATCATCAAACCGCAAACACTTGAAAAAGTCAACTATTGAGCTTTGCCCCTATCTATCGACTACAGTGTCACCATGGCACTCGACAGCAGCACGACAGCGGTCTCGCCGTCGGCGGCGAGCTCGACTCGCCTGTGGGACTCCGCCATCAGCGACGACGTCTCCTTTCTGCTGGCTCGCGCCAACGCCGTATCGATGGCGCGGACCCGCCAGGTCCTCGGACCCTTCGGGCTCAAGGTGCGCTCCTACGCGCTCCTCGGCATCGTCGCCGCCGACACGCGTCCGTCGCAGCGCGAGCTCTCCGAGTTCCTGAGGCTCGACCCGAGCCAGATCGTGTCGCTCGTCGACGAGTTGCAGACGCGCGGTCTCGCGCGGCGCGAACCCGACCCGCGCGATCGTCGCGCGAACGTCGTGGTCGCCACCGACGCGGGTGTCACCCTGTTCGCCGAGGCGCGCGAGCAGGTGCTGCGCGCCGAGTCGGCCTGGCTCGCCGACCTGCCCCGAGAGATCCGCGACCGCTTCGGTCGTGCGCTCGCGCAGCTCGCGACCACCGAAGACGACTCCTGATCGGGTCGCCGGGTTTCACAGGTCGCCCGTCTCCTCGAGCACGCGCTGCGCGAGCTTGAAGGCGACGTTGGCGGCGGGCACCCCGCAGTAGAGCCCCGCCTGCAGGATGACCTCTCTGATCTCCTCGACCGTGAGCCCGTTCCGTCGCGCCGCGGCGACGTGCATCGCGAACTCGTCGTGGTGTCCGAGTGCGATCATCGCCGTGAGCACCGCCACGGAGCGCGACCGTCGATCGAGTCCGGGACGCGACCAGATGTCGCCCCACGCGGTGCGCGTGATGAAGTCCTGGAAGCCCGCGGTGAAGTCGGTGGTGCCGGCGATGGACCGCTCGACGTGGGCGTCGGAGAGCACCTCGCGCCGCACCGCCATGCCGTCGTCGTAGCGCTCTTCGTCGCTCCGCCCCGCTCCGAACGGGCGGCTCATCGCCCCACCTCGGCGAAGAACGACAGCAGTTCGCGCGCGACGGCGTCCGGTTGCTCGGCCGGCGGCTGGTGGGCCGCATCGGCGATCATGCACTTGCGGCCGTGCACCACGCCCGCGACGATCTCGTCCTGCGCCTCCTCAGGGCCGACGGTGTCGAACTCGCCGCCCATCGCGAGCACGGGCACGCGGATCTCGCCGAGACGGTTCCGCACGTCGTACGTGGCGAGCGCTTCGGCGCACCGCGCGTAGCCCTCGTCAGGGGTGTCCTGCAGCGCGTGCAGGATCCGGCCCGAGAGGTCGGGCTGGTTCGCGACCGAGTTCGGGCCGAACCAGACGCGCGACGACGGCCCCACGAGCGCCGACGTCGACTGCGACCGTACGAGTGCCGCGCGCTCGGTCCAGTGCTCGGCTCCGCCGAGCTGCGCCGCCGATGCGATGGCCGCGACACCGTCGCAGAGGTCGGGGTGCCGCAGGGCGAGCTCGAGGGCGAGTGCTCCGCCGATCGATACGCCCGCATACCGCACGTGCGCGGACGCGATACCGCTGATCGCCTCGGCGACGGCGTCGGCGAGCTCGGCGAAGGTGAACGGGTCGGTCGGAACGGGTGCGCTGCCGTGACCCGGGAGGGTGAGCAGCGACACCCGATACTCCGCCGCGAGGTGCGGAATCACCTGCTCCCAGATGAGCGGGCCGGTGCCGATCGAGTGGCCGAGCACGACGAGCGGGGCGTCGGCGCGGCCCACGGGTGCGGTGAGGCGGACCTCGGGAAGTCTCATGGCGTTCCTCTCGTGGGCGGTCAGTCGGTGCGCGACCGGTCGGCGCTCAGCTCGTCGACGAGCGCGGCAGCGAGCCCGGTGTACTGCGCGGGATCCAGCAGGGCGTCGAGATCGACCCCGGCCTGAGCGACCGCGGGATCAGCGGCGAGGATCGCCCGCAGGTCTTCCCCGCGACTCGCTCGGGCGACGAGATCGGAGACGGCCCCGGGCCCGATGCGGGGACCGAGCACGAGATTCAGCCGCTCGGCGAGCACGAGACCGCCGGAACGCCCCAGGTTCCGCGCACCGGCGCCGGCGTCGACGCGCAGACCGTGCGCCACGGTGCGCGCCTGGGCACTCGCCCCCAACGCCGCGCGCAACAGCTCGCGCAGCGCCGGCCACTCCGCGTGCCACGCGCCGTCCGGCCGCTCGTCAACGGCGAGCGCCGACGCGGCGTGCAGCGTCGCGCCCAGGTGCGGCGCCCGGATCGCCGCCGAACGGATGAGCACCGAGCGCGCGGGGTTCCGCTTCTGAGGCATCGCGGATGAGCCGCCGCCCGCCCCTTCGGCGAGCTCGCCGATCTCGGTGCGGCTGAGCGTGGTCACGTCGGCCGCCAGCTTGCCGAGCGCATCGATCACCTGCACGAGCGCGTCGCCGAGCTCGGTGACGGGCCAGCGCTCCGTGTGCCACGGCGCCTCGGGCTCCTGGAGTCCGAGCTCCGCGGCGAACCGGCCCGGGAGGGCGCGCGCGGCATCGATGCCGCCGATCTCCGCGAACGATGCGAGAGTCCCCCCGGCTCCGGCGAGCTGCGCGGGCAGTGCGGAGGCGGCCTCGTCCAGTCGGTGCGTCGCGCGGTCGATGCCGCGCCACCAGTTCGCCGCGCGCAGTCCGACGGTCGTCGGCACGGCCTGCTGCGTCAGGGTGCGCGCCACCACGACCTCGTCGCGGTGCGCCTGCGCGAAGGAGCGGAGCGCGCTGCAGGTCTCGTCGAGATGCAGCCGCACTTCGGCGACCGCTCGCTTCGCGGTGAGCATCAGCGCCGAGTCCATGATGTCTTGACTCGTCGCGCCGCGGTGCACCCACGAGCGCGTCGATTCGGGTACGCGCTCGCGCAGCACGGCGACGAGCGGGATGACCGGATTGCCACCGGAGACCGCGTCGGCCGTCAGCTGCGCGAGGGGAAAACCGCGCAGCACGCACGGATGGCCCGCGCCCTGCCACCCGAGGTGCTGAGAGACGAGTTCGCCCACCTCGTGCGGCGCCGCACCCACTGCGGACCAGGCCCGCACCAGCGCCGTCTCCGCCGCGATCAGCGCCCCGCCGATCGCGGCGTCCGAGACGGCGCCGTCGTGCCCGACCGACACCGGCGAGAGGAGCCCGGCGTCGATCGCGTCGGGCTCCTCGGTGTCGCCGATGTGCGGGTCAGTAGGCAAGGAACACGGTCTCCTTCTCGCCCTGCAGGTGGATGTCGTGATGGAGGTAACCCTCGGGCGTTCGCGTTGCCACGAGCGTAGCGCGATCATCGGCACTGAGCGACGCGAGGAGCGGATCGGACGACAGCCGGTCCACGTCCTCCGGCAGATAGATGCGGGTGTGCAGCTTGTCGGGCAGCCCCCGCGCGTAGACGATCGCCGCGAAGAACGGGGCCTCCCCCGACACGGAGCCGGGGTTGCGTGTCCAGAACTCGTAGCGACCGTCGTCGTTCACGAACGACCTGCCGAATCCGGTGAAGGTGTGATCGTCGCGGTGCAGTGTCCCGCGGGCACGGGGCACCGTACCGTCGGTGTCTGCTCCGAAGATCTCGACGATGGCGTCGGGGATCGGCGAGCCGTTCCCGTCGAACACGGTGCCGCCGAGCACGATGGCGCCGGGCGAGTGCGGGAAGGCGACCTGGTGCTTCTTCGCGAAGTCGGTGCCGAAGGCGAAGAACGGCCCGACGGTCTGTCCGGGCGTCGGCTCGTGCGTCTTCGCGGGAACGGATGCGCTGCGGTCGGTCATCAGTGGTCGCCCTCCTCAGGCTCGAACCAGGTCGCCGACGGGCCGTCGACGACGATGTCGAAGCGGTACCCCATCGAGAACTCGGGAACGGTCAGGTCGTGGTCGTAGACGCCGATCAGGCGGTCCCGATCCTTCTGGTCGCGGATGGTCTGGTAGATCGGGTCGAGCGCGAACAGCGGATCGCCGGGGAAGTACATCTGGGTGACGATGCGCTGCGTGAACGACTGCCCGAACACCGAGAAATGGATGTGCGCCGGGCGCCACGCGTTGACGTGATTCTTCCAGGGGTAGGGACCGGGCTTGATGGTGGTGAACTGGTACTCGCCCCGACCGTTCGTGATCGCCCGCCCCGCCCCGGTGAAGTTCGGGTCGAGGGGCGCGGGGTGCTGATCGCGCTTGTGGATGTAGCGACCACCCGCGTTCGCCTGCCAGATCTCGATGAGCTGGTTGCGCAGCGGGCGTCCCCACGAATCGAGCAGTCTGCCGTGCACCGTGATCCGCTCGCCCTGCGGCTCGCCACCCGCTGACTGCAGAGTGAGGTCCGACTCGATCGCGGCGACGTCGCGCTGCCCGTACGCCGGCGACCACAGCTCGATCGTCTCGGGATCCGTCATGCGTGGGTCCTTCGTCGGGTGCCGCAGCACGCTCGATCGGTACGGCGGGAAATCGACCAACGTGCGCGGCAGCTGCTGCCCCGCCGCAGCGCGCTCCGCCGCACGGGCGTGGAGGGTCGCGATCTCATCGGTGATCTGTCGCTGCGATGCCTGGTCGGGCGCCGCCAACAATGATTCGGGTGCCGCTGCGGCAGAAGCGTCCGCTGTCATTCTGGTCTCCTTTGACGTCGGTGAACTGAATCCGAAGGCTCTCGCTAGCGTGGCACCTCCGCTGTCGACGCGCACCATTCCTCCCACTGAGTGGGAAACGCCGGAGAGTAGGCCCCACCCGTCCCCTAGATTGAAAGGCATGCGTACCTCTATCGCGTCGGTCTGCCTGTCCGGTGGCCTCGTCGAAAAACTCCACGCCTGCGCCGAAGCCGGTTTCGACGGGATCGAGATCATGGACGCGGACCTCATCGCGGCCTACGAGTCGCCCGAAGAGATTCGAGCGCTCTGCCATCGACTCGGCCTCACGATCGACCTCTTCCAGCCGTTCCGCGATTTCGAGGCCGTGGACGAGGCGACCTTCGCCGACAACATGCGCCGCGCGCGGGCGAAGTTCGAGGTCATGCAACGGCTCGGGGCCGACATGATGCTGCTCTGCAGCAACGTCGCGACCGCGACGACACCCGACTTCGACATCGCCGCCACGCAGATCGGTGCGCTCGCCGACCTCGCCGCCGAATACGGCATCGACATCGCCTACGAGGCACTCGCGTGGGGTCGCTACGTCAGCGACTACCGGGACGCCTGGGACATCGTCCAGCGAGCGGACCGTGCGAACCTCGGCGTGTGCCTCGACAGCTTCCACATCCTCTCGCGCGGCCACGATCCGGCGGGAATCGCGGAGATCGACCCCGACAAGCTCTTCTTCCTGCAACTCGCAGACGCGCCCCGAATGGACCTCGACGTGCTGTCGTGGAGCCGGCACCATCGGCTCTTCCCCGGTGAGGGCGACTTCGACCTCATCGACTTCCTGTCGCACGTGATCCTCGCGGGGTACCGCGGACCGCTCTCGCTCGAGGTCTTCAACGACACCTTCCGGCAGACCGATGTGACGCGCACGGCGGCGCACGCCCTCCGATCCCTGCACTGGCTCTACGACCGGACTGCGGCGCAGAACGACTGGACCGACCTCCAGCTCGACGCCCCGCAACCGCCGTGCGCCATCGACTTCGTCGAGGTGTCGGGCGAAGACCTCTCGGCCGTCGAGCGCACGCTCAGCCAGCTGGGCTTCACGTTCGGCGGACGCCACCGCACGAAGGCGGTGCGGTTGTGGGAAGCGGGCGACGCTCGCGTGATCCTCAACGAACAGGTGCGCACCCCCGGTTCCCGTCTCGTCGGGCTCGGCTTCGAGGTCGGCGACGCCGCAGCGGCCGCACGACGCGCACACGCCATCGGCGCACCCCAGGTCTTCCGGCGCACGTACGCCGGAGACTACGAACTCCCCGCCGTCGCCTCACCAGACGGCACCGAGGTCTACTGGAACTCGCGCACCGCGGCCGAATCCTGGCTCGACGAGTTCGAGGGTCGCGTGCCGCTGGGCGAAGACACCGCCGAAACCGCGCTGCACGGCGTCATCGACCACCTCAACGTCGCCTACCCCTGGCAGGAGTTCGACGAGGCGGTGCTCTTCAATACGAGCGTGCTCGCCCTCGACGCCGAACCCGCCTCGGATGTCCCCGGGCCCCGCGGCCTCGTGCGCAGTCAGGTGATGCGCACCGCCGACGGCGCAGTGCGACTCGCGATGAACCTCGCACCGCCCACCGCACCGGAACTCCCGCGACACGTCGCCATCCGCGTCGACGACGCCGTGTCCGCGGCGCGCCGCGCTCGGGCGCGAGGACTCGCGTTCCTGCCCATGCCGAGCAACTACTACGACGATCTCGACGCCCGGTTCGGGCTCGAACCCGACTTCCTCGCGGAACTGCGCGAACTGAACCTGCTCTACGACCGCGACGAGCAGGGCAGTTTCATCCACTTCTACACCCCGACGATCGGCGACATCTTCTGGGAGGTCGTCGAACGCCGCGGCACCTACGACGGGTACGGTGCCGCGAGCGCCCCCGTGCGCCTCGCCGCGCAGCGCGGCGGACCGCTGCTCTGACCGGAACGGTCAGCGCGCGTCGCGCAGAGCCGCCGTGAGTTCGCTCGCCGCCTGGGCGACGAGACGGGCGAGGTGTCGCTCGTCCGCACGCTCGAGGTGCACGACGAGCCCGAGAGCGACCGGTGGAAGACCGTCGAGCACCGGCAACGCGACCGCCACCGAGATGTTGCCGAGCGTCATCTCCTCGCGCGTCGTCGCGTAGCCGCGATCGCGCGTCTGCACGATCTCGTGCCGCAGCGCGCCCTCGTCGCAAACGGAGTGCAGCGTCTCGGGCGGGCGCGGAGCCGTGAAGTACTGCGCCAGCCACGACTCATCACGGGTCGCCAACAGCGCCTTGCCCACCCCGGTCGTGTGCAGCGGCCCCTGACCACCGGCCCGCGTCACCGTGGGGATGGACATCCGACCCGTCACGCGACCGACGTACAACGCCGTCGACTGGGCCGGGCTCGGGCCGTCGAGCACGGCGAGATGCACGTTCTCGCCCGTCGCCTCGTACAGGCGGAGCAGGTGCGGGATCGCGCGCTCCCTGAGGCGCACCGAGACCGGCGCGAGTTCGCCGAGTTCCCACAGCCGCGTGCCGATCACATAGCGCTTGCCGGGCACTCTGGCGAGCAGCCCCCGCTCGACCAGCGTCGCGAGCAGGCGGTGCAGGGTCGACGAGGCGAGCCCGGTGACCCGACCGATCTCCGCCGCCGTGAGTTCGAGCTCGTCCTCGGAGAAGCAGTGCAGCACCCGGAGCGCGCGATCGAGCACGCCCTCGCCGTGTTCCGGTTCTGCCACCGCTCCTCCGTCGCCATCACGCACTCGGCTGCGGCACATGCGCGCTGCCGACTCGACGCTGCTCTCACTTTAGTCCCACTCAGTGAGAGTGCGTTGGCGACCGGTGCGCCTGCTCGGCAAGCTGGACGAGAACGGTGCAGTCCGCGGTCGTCCCGCGCGCCACCTCGTCGGAGACACCCTCGTCGACGATGCCGCAGTCAACGATGACCCAGGAGAGCCCATGCCCCTCGCCAGCACCCAGGTAGCGATCGTCGGAGCGGGCCCCGCCGGGCTCCTCCTCTCCCATCTCCTCGCCGAGCGCGGCATCGACTCCGTCGTGTTCGATCGGCGCACGCGCACAGAGATCGAATCGACGATCCGCGCCGGCATCCTCGAGCAGGGCACCGTCGATATCCTGTCGACGCTCCCCGGCAGTCGTGTCCTCACCGACGGGAACCGCCATGACGGCATCGAACTCCGCTTCGCCGGCGAAGGTCACCGCATCGACTTCCCGAGCCTCGTCGGCCGCAGCGTCTGGCTCTACCCGCAGCACGAGGTCCTGAAAGACCTCATCGCCGACCGCCTGGCCGCGGGCCAGGACATCCGCTTCTCGCACGAGGTCACCGGGGTCTCGGGGATCGACGGCGACCGCCCCGCGGTGCGCGCGCACGCGGTCGACGGCGACGGAGAGGTCGTGCCGGAGACGGTGATCGAGCTCGCCGCCCAGTTCGTCGTGGGCGCCGACGGTTCGCGCAGCGTCGTCAGGCAGGCGGTCGCCGACCGCGAGACCAGCCGGTACCGCGAGTACCCGTTCGCGTGGTTCGGCGTGCTCTGCGAAGCGCCGCCGAGCGCGGACGAGCTCATCTACAGCAACTCGGACGCCGGCTTCGCACTCATCAGCCAGCGCTCCGACACGGTGCAGCGCATGTACTTCCAGTGCGATCCCGACACCGATCCCGAACGCTTCAGCGAAGCCGAGCTCTGGGACACCCTGCAGGCGCGGGTGCCCGGAACGACCCTCCGCGAAGGGCCCATCTTCCAGCGGGACGTGCTGCGATTCCGCAGCTTCGTCGCCGGCCGCCTGCGGCGCGGTCGCGCCGCGATCATCGGAGACGCCGCCCACACCGTGCCGCCCACCGGAGCGAAAGGCATGAACCTCGCCATCGCCGACGTGCTGCTGCTCGCCGACGCCCTCGGCGACCTCGTGCTCGAGGGCGACGAGCATCGCATCGACGCCTTCGCCGACATCGCGCTGCACCGCATCTGGAAGGCGCAGCACTTCTCGTGGTGGATGACGAGCATGCTCCACCGCACACCCGACGCCGGCGCGTTCGACCGCGAGCGACAGCTCGGCGAGTTGCGATCCGTCGTCGAGTCGGACGCCGGAAAGACCTACCTCGCCGAGGCGTACACCGGGTGGCCGTTCAGCCGGTGAAGATCGCCGCCGCCTTGATGGCGGTCTGCACCAATCCGTAGCCCAGTCCGCCGACCACCACGAGGGTGAGCGCGGTCGCCACCACCCGGTACGGTCCCGTGGCGCCGTTCCCCACCGGGGATTCCGAAGTCGCGTTCATCGCTGCTCACCTTCCTCGTTCGTCGCCGGAGCCTCGGGCTCGGCGAACTTCTCCTTCACGGGACGCACCAGCAGGTTCGCGATGAACCCGATCACCAGCAGGCCGACCATGATGAGCAGTCCTGGCGTGTAGAGCGACGGACCCTCGAGCCCCGAGTCTGCGCCCTTCTGCACCACCGAGTTCACGACGAGCGGACCCACCACACCCGCCGCCGACCATGCGGTCAGCAGGCGACCGTGGATCGCGCCGACCTGCATCGTGCCGAACAGATCCTTCAGGTAGGCCGGGATCGTCGCGAACCCGCCACCGTAGAACGACATGATCACCAGGGTCGCGACCAGGAAGAGCGCGAGGGACCCGCCACCGAACATCGAGATCAGCAGATACGCGACCGCACCGACACCGAGGTACATCATGTACGTGTTCTTGCGCCCGATCACATCGGAGAGGGTCGACCACACGAACCGTCCGCCCATGTTGGCCAGCGAGAGGAGTCCGACGAAGCCCGCGGCCGCGGCGGCGGCGATCCCGAAGTAGTCGGTGATCATCGGAGCCGCGTTCTCGAGAATGCCGATACCGGCCGTCACATTCGTGAACAGCACCACCCAGAGCAGCCAGAACTGCGGGGTGCGGATCGCGTTCTTCGCGGACACGTTGCGCTTCGTCTGCATCGGCTTCGCGCGGTCCTTCGACGGATCCCAGTTCTTCGGGCGCCAATCCGGGTGCGGCACGCGAATCACGAACGCACCCGCAGCGATCACGAAGGCGTACACGATCGCCAGCGTCACGAACGTCGGCGTCAGACCCGCCACCAGATCGCTCGCCTCATCCCCGCCGCCGTAGAACGACATGAGCGCGTTCGACATGGGGCTGGCGATCAGCGCGCCGCCGCCGAAGCCCATGATCGCAAGACCCGTCGCCAGGCCCGGACGATCCGGGAACCACTTCATCAGCGTCGACACCGGCGAGATGTACCCGATGCCGAGCCCGATGCCGCAGATGAACCCGTAGCCCAGGTACACGAGCCACAACTGGCCCGTCGCGATCCCGAGCGAGGCCACGAAGAAGCCGGACACCCAGCAGGCGCCCGCGGCGAGCATCGACGCGCGCGGGCCGACCTTCTCCACCCACGTGCCGAAGATCGCCGACGACAACCCCAGCATCAGGATCGCCAGCGAGAAGATCCAACCGATCGACACCTCACGCGCATCGAAGTGCTCCATGAACGGCGTCTTGAACACGCTGAACGCGTACACCTGACCGATGCAGAGGTGAATCGCGAGTGCAGCCGGCGGAATCATCCACCGGTTGAACGTGGGCGGGGCGGTGATCGCCTCGCGTCCGAATCTCGAAGCCATATCGTTGAGCGTCCTTGCTGTCGGTGTTCGCCGTCGCTGTCACATTCGCGCGGCCTAGCCGCGCACCCAGACCATGGTGGCATACTTCGGGCGACTTCACAGGAAACGGCGGGGCGCGGGTCGCCCGGCGCGGGCGGGGGCGGGGGCCTTCGCCGAGAGCGCGTAAACGCACCCTTCGAGGGTCGCGAAGCCAGCACAACTGCGACCTCGACAGGGGTTCCCGGCGGGAGCGCCGCGTTCGCCCCGACCTGACCCCCGCCTCGCCTCACCCCCCGGCGGCGTCCCACCGAGAGCTCGCAAAGACACCTTTCGAACGGCGCGAAGCCAGCACAACTGCGATCTCGAGGGCATGGGGACGGGGAGGGGCATGAGGGCGGGCAGGATGGCGACCCGACGCTCACGGAGCGCGGCGCACGACAAACGCCCCGTCGCTCAATGCGACGGGGCGTTCTGCGAACCTGCGGGGCAGGTCAGATCATCTTGGTGACCTGGTCGAAGCTGAGCTCGACCGGCGTCTCGCGCTCGAACAGGGAGACAAGGACGGTGAGCTTGCCGCTCGCCGCGTTGATCTCGCTGATCGTGCCGGGGAGGCCCTCGAAGGATCCCGACTTGATCGTGATGGTCTCGCCAACCTCGAAGTCGATCTCGAACTGGCCCTGCGATGCGGCGTTCGTGGCGGCCTTCGACTTTGCGGTCTCGACCGGCTCGAGCTCCACGGTGCTCTTCAGCATCTCGAACGCTTCCTTGAAGCGGAGCGGGACCGGGTTGTGGGCGTTGCCCACGAAGCCGGTGACACCGGGCGTGTGACGCACGACGGACCACGAGTTCTCGTTGAGGTTCATGCGCACGAGCACGTAACCGGGGATCCGCACGCGGGTCACCATCTTGCGCTGCCCGTTCTTGACCTCCATGACATCTTCCATGGGGACCTGGATCTCGTAGATGTCGTCGACCGCGCCCATCGTCTCGCGACGGTTCCACAGGTTCGACTTCACCTTGCGCTCGTAGCCCGCGTAACTGTGCACGACGTACCACTTGCCCGGCTTCAGGCGGAGTTCACGCTTGAAGGCGGCGTAGGGATCCTCATCGGGTTCCTCGGCCGGCGCCTCCTCGGACTGCTCGTCGGCGATCGCGTTCGATGCCGCGACGGCCTCCTCGGGGGTGTCGATGTGCAGCGCGTCTTCGACGGCGGCGTCCACGTCGGGGTCCGTCGACTGCGCCAGCGCGTCGAGGGCCGCGTCGAGATCGGCCTCGGGAGTGTTGCTGTTCTCGCTCGTCATCTGAACTTTCTGGGTCGTGGGTGAGGGTGGGCCTGAATGAGCCGCGTGCGGCTCAGGGGCTACGTCAGTGGGGTACCGAAGACGAACACCGTGGCCCAACCGAATGCTTGATCGAGGACCCACACGATCGCCATCATGATGACCACGAACGCGAGCACCACCAGCGTGAACCTGACCAGTTCTTTGCGTGTCGGGGTGACGACCTTCTTCAGTTCGGCGAACACCTGCTGCACGAACAGGATGATCTTGCCGAACCAGGAACGCTTGGCACTGTCAGCTTTGGCGCGTTCGACGAGTCCGCCTCCGGACTCTTCGATCTCGTTGCTGCTCACGGGTGTCCTTTCGATCGCCCCTCGCAATCGCGAGGGGTTCGGCAGGGCGGACAGGACTCGAACCTGCAACCTGCGGTTTTGGAGACCGCTGCGCTACCAATTGCGCCACCGCCCTATGGGCTGCCGCCGCCTATTCTCTCATCGCATGCTGACCGCGCAACGAGTGCGCGAGGGCATGGAAGATTTTGGCAGAAGTCAACCTCGAAAGAGTGTAGGGGATGCGCGCCTGCATTGTCGAACCGGCGCCGGGACACGCGCGCCGCGATCGTCCCCAGCCTCTGCGCGCACCGGTTATCCACGCATTGCGCTTCGCGGGAGGATCGGCACTCCCCCGAGGCACCCGCGTGCCGTAGGCTGGTTCAGGTGAGCATCGAGAGCCGCCTGTCGCAGAAGATTTCCGCTATCGCCGAGTCGGCGACCCTCAAGGTCGACGCGAAGGCGAAAGCCCTCCAGGCCGAGGGCCGACCCGTGATCAGCTACGCCGCGGGCGAGCCCGATTTCGCGACGCCCGAGCACATCGTCGATGCGGCGCGCGCCGCTCTCGACGACCCGAAGAACTTCCGTTACACCGCAGCCGTCGGCCTGCCCGAGCTTCGTCAGGCCGTTGCCGCGAAGACGGCGCGTGATTCGGGCTGGACGGTCGAGCCGTCACAGGTCATCGTGACGAACGGTGGCAAGCAGGGCGTGTACCAGGCGTTCCAGGTGCTGCTCGATCCGGGCGACGAGGTCATCGTCCCCTCCCCCTACTGGACCACCTACCCCGAAGCGATCGCACTCGCCGACGGCGTTCCCGTCGATGTCTTCGCCGGCGCCGAACAGGGGTACAAGGTCACGGTCGATCAGCTTGAGGCCGCGCGTACCGACCGCACCAAGGTGCTGCTCTTCGTGTCGCCATCGAACCCGACCGGAGCCGTCTACTCTCCTGAAGAGACCCGCGTGATCGGCGAATGGGCCGCGTCGCACGGGCTCTGGGTGATCGCCGACGAGATCTACCAGAACCTCACTTACGACGGCGTGCGCGCCGTGTCGATCGTCGAAGCGGTTCCGGCATTGCAAGATCGCACCATCCTGGTGAACGGTGTCGCCAAGACGTTCGCCATGACGGGCTGGCGGGTCGGCTGGATGGTGGGGCCCTCCGACATCATCAAGGGCGCGGCGAACCTGCAGTCGCACCTGACCTCGAACATCAACAACATCGCGCAGCGCGCAGCGGTCGCCGCGCTGACCGGCCCGCAGGAGCCCATCGAAGAGATGCGTCTTGCGTTCGATCGACGCCGGAAGCTGATCGTGGAAGAACTCAATCGGGTTCCCGGCTTCAACTGCCCGACCCCGGAGGGCGCGTTCTACGCGTACGTGGACGTGACCGCGGCACTCGGGCGCGAGGTCCGCGGCGTCACGCCCACGACATCACTCGAACTCGCC
Organism: Leucobacter tardus; assembly: GCF_017583045.1. Taxonomy (GTDB): domain Bacteria; phylum Actinomycetota; class Actinomycetes; order Actinomycetales; family Microbacteriaceae; genus Leucobacter; species Leucobacter tardus. Next base: position 94,553 of record NZ_JAGFBF010000001.1, read on the forward strand.
GACCTGATCCTCACCGAGGCCGAGGTCGCCGCGGTACCGGGTGAGGCATTCGGCCCCAGCGGCTACCTGCGGTTCAGCTACGCGCTGGGCGACGACGCGCTCGTCGAGGGCATTCGACGCATCCAGGAGCTGCTCGCGTAGTTCCTCCCGTGCGCTCAGTCGGCGTCGCCGAGACCGATCGCGGCGGCCTCTGCTTCCGCCTGGTGCGGCTGACCGACGTGAGCCAAACGGCTCCCGCCGATGATCAGCGCGACGATCGAGATCGTGAGCGCGATCGCCCCCGCCCAGTACGGCACCCCTGATCCGAGCGCCGCAGCCAGGGGTCCCGCGACGGCTGGAGCGATCGCCCCGCCGATGAAGCGCACGCCCGAGTACGCCGATGAAGCGACATTGCGCGGCAGATCAGTGGCCTCCATGACCGCCTCGGTCAACGCGGTGTTCATGATGCCGAGCAGCAGCCCCGCCGCGATGACGACGACGATCAAGACCGGCAGGCGATCCACGAAGACGCCGAGCAGACCGAGGAGGATCGCGAGCCCGCCGAGCATCGTGAACAGCACCGGCCGCAGCCCGAACCGTCGGGTGAGCGCCGGCGCGACCGTCACCGAGGTGATCGCCAGAGCCAGGCCCCAGCCGAAGAAGACGAGGCCCAGCTGATGCGCGCCGAACTCTGCCCCCGACGCCGCAGCAGCGGCCTCCATCGGGTACGGGCTGTACGCGAGGAGCGTGAAGAACCCGAAGTTGTAGAACACGGCGACGACCGCGAGGGTGAGCAATGCGGGGTGCCGCAGGGCACGGATGGAGGCGAAGAGCGACAACCGCTCCGTTGCTTGAGCACCTGCTGCGCGCTTCGGCGACTTCAGCAGCACCAGGATCGCGACCAGTGCGATCGCCATCAGCGCGGCCGTGCCGAAGAACGGTCCGCGCCAGGACACGGACCCGAGCGCACCGCCGACGAGCGGCCCGACCGCCATGCCGAGTCCGAGCGCCGCCTCGTACAGGACGATGGCCTGTCGCGATCCCCCGGAGGCCGCCCCGACGATTGCGGCGAGTGCCGTGGAGATGAAGAGCGCGTTGCCGAGGCCCCAGCCTGCACGGAATCCGATGATCTCATTCACGGTGCCCGACGCTCCGGCGAGCGCGGCGAACGCGACGACCAGCACGAGCCCGGCGACAAGCGTCCATCGGACGCCGATCCAACTCGAGACCCAACTCGTGAAGAACATCGCGATACCGGTGATGAACAGGTAGCTCGTGAACAGCAGCATCGTCTGGCTCGGCGTCGCACCGAGGTCGTGACTGATGGCCGGCAGGATCGGATCGACCAGCCCGATACCCATGAACGAGACGGTGCAGGCAAACGCGATCGCCCAGACCGTGATCGGCTGCTTCAGGATCGACGACCGCGCTGCGGTCGTCTGCGCGACGTGCCGCTCGCCGCTCGAGACGGGTCGGGATGCGGTCTGGGATTCGGATGTGGTGCTCGTGATGGCTCCTCGATTGCGTGCGGTGGTCAGCGACCGGTTCGTTCGCGCGGTGCGGCTCAGGAGAGCGCGGGATCGTCGCTCATGCGCTCAAGCAGCTCGGCCGCACGCACCAGCGTGGCGCGGTCGAACTCCGTGAGTTCCGCGAGCAACGGCGTGATGCGCGTCGCCGCCGCCTGGCGGTACTCGCCGAGCGCGGTGGCCCCGAGCTCGGTGAGCCGGACGAGTGTGGCGCGTCCGTCGTCGGGGTCGGGTTCACGGGTCACCCACCCTTCTCCCTCCAGTCGCTGCACGAGCGCGGTCATGGTCGGCTGCGTGATGCGCTGCAAGTGGACGAGGTCGCTGATGCGCATCGCCCCGCGTTGTTCGAGCTCGGCGAGCACACGCCATGCGGTAGAGGAATAGGTGAATCCGGGGACTCGACCCGCCCGACGGGTGAACCGGCTGGCGGCGACGATGAGATCGACGGCGGTGCGGTCGTTCCGATCGCCTGCCGATCCATGTGTCGCCGTCATGCCTAAGATCGTATCACTATTTACATAGTTCGCCTATGCATGTTCGCGACTCGCGGTGTCGCACTCAGTTCCCTCGGGGCACTCACCCCTCACGACGCGGCGGACTCCCCGCGCGGAATGTATCCTCGAACGGTTCACCCGGAGATAATAACGACTATGGTGCATATCTCTCAGACCGGCAGCGGCGGGACGCGGTGAACACGTCCGACCTCGACCGCACGGACCTCCGGCTGCTGCACGCGCTCCAGGTCGAGCCGCGTGCCTCCTGGAATCAGCTCGCGCCGATCATCGGCGTCGGCTCCAGCACGTTGGCGCGACGGTGGGAGCGGATCACCACGGAGGGTTTCGCCTGGATCACCGGCCTCGATACGCGAGGCCAGCTCGTTCTCCTCGAGATCGACTGCGATCTCGTGCTGAGCAAAGCCGTCGCCAAAGAGCTTTCGCGGGATCCCCGGGTCGAGGTGCTCGAGTTCGCCTCGGGGCCCGGACGCTCCTCGCCCTCATAGCCTTCGACGATCTCCCTGCCGCGTCACGATTCCTGACACTCGAGGTCGACACCCTCGAGGGGGTGCGCGCCATCCGCAGCCACCTCCTGAGTGAAACACTGATCCACGACCGGGATTGGCGACTGCACGCGCTCGAGCCCGCAGAGGTCGAGCGCATCCCGCTTCCGGCACCTCCACGGCAGCGCGCAGCGACCCGCGTCCCCGACGATGTCGATGGTGCCATCATGCGCGAACTCTGGGTCGACGGGAGGGCGCAGGTCTCCGACATGTCCGAGCGCACGGGCATCGCGCCGCAGCGCCTCGCCGACGGCATCGCGACGTTGCGCGGGTCTGGCGCCCTCGCGTTGCGCACGGATATCGCCCGGGAGGCTTCCGATTGGCCGGTGAACGCCTGGTATTTCATCTCGGCTCCCGGGCGAACGGTCCTCACTGCAGGACGCAGCATCGCGACGGTACCCCAGGTGCGATTCGCCGCGACCTCGGCGAGCTGGTGCAATCTGATCGTGTCGGTCGGACTGTCCCACATCTCCGAGCTCAGCCGGTTCGAGGCAGATCTCGAACGGGCACTGCCCGATGCAGCGGTCGGTGACCGGTCTGTCGTGCTGCGCACCGTGAAGCACATGAACCAGCGCATCGGCGCGCACTCGCGCGCGTCCGGGTCGGTGCAGTCTTCACAGGGCGTCCTCATCAACGAGTAATGGTTTCCGCGGTGATGGCTCGACGTCACTGATCGCGCTGCATGAGAAACCACGAGTCCTTCGTTGCCCTGAGAACTTTCTGTGCGTATGCTCCACACAGGGGAACGATCGCAGCGGATGTACGGCGGCATGACGGGCCCGAAGATCCGGTCACGCGAGGAGCATCATGAAGCCGAAAAGCCCACTGTCCTGGGGAGTCGCACTCCTCATCGGCGTCGCGAGCCTCGGGATCACCGGCCCCGCCTCGGCGGAGCCGATCGCCGACCCCTCGCTCGAGCAGCAGCTCGTCGACCCCGTGGCTCCGACGCCGCCCGCGCCTGCCGATGATTCGACTACGGCGGACGAGGTCGAGGGCGGCGGCACGTCCGATCCCGCGAATGAGGCGGAGTCCGGCGCCGACGGCACCGACGACGACGGTGCGAGCGGCGATGTGAACAGCGCGGCCGATGGGTCCGGCGATTCCGGCGGGTCTGCCGATGCCGTGGGTTCCGCGGACCCGGCGCCCTCCCCCGAAGCCGATGCGCCCGCTGACGACGCTCCGGTCGCGCCCGTCTCCATCACCTCGATCACCGACGAGTCGGACTTTTCAACGGAAGACTCCCCCGCACACATCTCAGGATCGGGCGAGCCCGACGCTCCCCTGGTCATCACGGTCCGTTCGTACGACTGGGAGGCCTCCGACGAGGACACTTGGTTGACCGATCGGACCGTCGAAGACACCGTCGAGGTGGACGGCGGTTGGAGCGCTGCACTTGCCGACGACGGCGAGCCACTTCCCGAGGGCGCCTACTGGGTCAGCGCACAGCAGATCGTCGATGGAGCGAGTTCCACCGCCGAGGTGATGTTCTACGTCTTCGGTGAATGGACCGGGGAGCTTGACCCCACCATCGACAACATCGAGTCAGGAGCCTGGTACACCGGACCACTCACCACGCTCTCCGGCTCAGGGGAGCCCGGTGCCGCTCTCGAGATCTTCACAGTGCGCCTGACACCGTTCTCAGACGACGACTCAACGAAGAAGGAATACGTCACGACCGTCGAAGCCGATGGTTCGTGGCAGCTGCAGCTCGCACAACCGGTGCAGTCTGAGTTCTTCATCGCCTACGTCAGTCAGTTGATCGACGGCGAGCTCGTCGGCATGAGCGGTGTCTTCGCCTACTTCTTCGAACCCGTCACGATCACATCGGTGTCGGACGGAGAGAGCATCGCCGCAGACGCGGCTCCCTCCGTCATCACGGGAACGCTCGACCCCACGCTCGCGAGCAGCGTTGAACTCGGGCTCGGCCTCAGCGTGAGCCTCAACGGGACCGGCAGCACGGTCGTCTACGACCCGGATGCACAGCCCGATGTGGTTGTGAACGCCGACGGCACCTGGTCCGCGGACTTCGGAGACGCCATCGCGCCCGGCACCTACCTGGTGACCGCCGGCGTCGTCTTCTCGGAGACCGAGATCGAGGTGCAGAACGAGATGGAACTCGCGTCGACGATGTTCACGGTGCTCGGTGGCGCGTCGTCCAGCGGGGATGAGTTGGCGCGTACCGGGTCGAGTTCGCTGCTGCCGTGGATCCTCGGCGCCGTCGTGCTCGTGCTGATCGGCGTGGGTGCGTTGCTGCTGTCTCGACGCACGCGCCCCGATGACTCGGGCGACACGGACGACGCGGGTGCCGCGAGTGACCCGGACTCCTCGGGTCCGCAGGACAGGTAGTCCGGACGGCTCGTCACCACCACACCTCACCGCGCACCTCATCCAGGCTCCAGTGCAGGGTTCTGTGTCTTTCAGCCGGGAATAGCGCACAGAACCCCGCACAGTAGCGGGGCGCCAGGGGCGCGTGGGGCGCCAGGGGCGCGTGGGGCGCGAGGGGCGCGAGGGCCCGATGGGACCGACGGACGCGAGGGGCGCGAAGGGGCCCGCGGGGCGGGAGCGCGCGGAATCGCGAAACCGCAGGATCGCGCCCCCGCGGGGACGCGATCCTGCGGCACGTCGCGGGCTTAGGCCCCGGTGGTGTACCCGTCGGCGACGTCGAGGGCAGCGTCGATGATGTCGAGCCCGGTGACGAGGTCCGCTTCCGAGATGATGAGCGGCGGTGCGATCTGCAGCCGGTTGCCTGCCGCGAACGGCCAGAGCCCTGCTGCCTTGCACGCGTTCACCACGGCGGTGAACGGCGCTGCCGCTTCACCGGAGGCGTTGAACGGGATGAGGGGTTCGCGGGTCTCACGATCCTTCACCAGGTCGAGCGCCCAGAACAGTCCGCGACCCCGGTATTCGCCGATCGACGGGTGCTTCGCCGCCATCTCCGCGAGGCGCGGTTCGACGACGCGCGATCCCAGATCGCGCACCCGTTCCAGGATGCCCTCGCGCTCGAAGATGTCGAACGTGGCGACACCGGTGGCGCACGCCAGCGGGTGCCCCGAGTAGGTGAGGCCGCCCGGGAAGGGGCGCTGCTCGAACGTCCGGTGAATGTCCTCCGAGATCACGACGCCGCCGATGGGCACGTAGCCCGAGTTGACGCCCTTCGCGAAGGTCACGAGGTCGGGCCGCACGTCGAACGCCTGGTAGGCGAACCACTCGCCGATGCGCCCGAAGCCGACCATGACCTCGTCGCAGATGAGCAAGATGCCGTGCCGGTCGCAGAGCTCACGCACACCGGGCAGATACCCGGGCGGCGGCACGAGCACACCGTTGGTGCCGGTCACGGTCTCGAGCACGATGGCCGCGATGGTCTCAGGCCCCTCGAACTGGATCGTGCGCTCGAGGTGCGCGAGTGCGCGCTCGGTCTCCTGCTCGGGGGACTCGGCGTGGAACGCCGACCGGTACGCGTACGGACCCTCGAAGTGGACGACGTTCGCGTCGATGACGCCATTCGCCCAGCGCCGGGGTTCACCGGTCATCGTGATCGCGGTCGCGGTGGAACCGTGGTACGAGCGGTAGCGCGCGAGCACCTTCTGCCGGCCGGTGTGCTGCCGCGCCATGCGCACGGCGTACTCGTTGGCGTCGGCTCCGCCGTTGGTGAAGAACACCGAGCGGGCGCCCGTGAAGGAGTGCTCCACGATGCGTTTCGCGAGTTCACCGCGAACGTCGTTCGCGACGGCGGGCTGGATGGTGGCCAGGCGACCGGCCTGCTCCTGGATCGCCTGCACGAGCCCCGGGTGCTGGTGACCGAGGTTCAGGTTCACCAGCTGCGACGAGAAGTCGAGGTACTCCGTTCCCGCGTAGTCCCAGAACCGCACACCCTCGCCTTTCGCGACGGGCAGTGGATCGATGGCGCCCTGCGCCGACCAGGAGTGGAAGACGTACTGACGGTCGTTCTGGCGAACGGCCTGTTCGGCTTCCGCGTCGCCGAAGCTGCGCTCGGTGCCGGTGAGATCGGTGTAGTCGGACATGTCGATGCCTCCCCTGCTCTAGTGGTTGCTGGGGAAGCCGAGGTCGACCTGCGACGACTCGGGATCCGGCCAGCGGGTCGTGACGACCTTCGATCGGGTGTAGAAGTGGACCGACTCGGGGCCGTAGATGTGGGTGTCGCCGAAGAGCGAGTCCTTCCAGCCGCCGAACGAGAACGAGCCGACGGGTACGGGAATCGGCACGTTGATGCCCACCATGCCCGCCTCGACCTCGAACTCGAACTGTCGCGCCGCACCGCCGTCGCGGGTGAAGATCGCGGTGCCGTTGCCGTACTGGTGATCGTTGATGAGCTGCACGCCCTCTTCGTAGGTATCGACCCGCACGACGGCGAGCACGGGTCCGAAGATCTCGTCGCGGTACACCTTGCTGTCCGCCTGCACGTGGTCGATGAGCGAGACGCCGATGAAGAATCCGTTGCCGTCGAAGTGCTGCTCGCGGCCGTCCACGACGACGGTGGCGCCCTCGTCTGCGGCTCCGGCGACGTAGGAGGCGACGCGTTCGCGCGCTTCGGCGGTGATGAGGGGGCCCATCTCCGAGGCGGGATCGGTGCCGTCGCCGATCGTAAGGTTCTTGATGCGGTCCTGGATCGCCGGGATAAGCCGGTCGGCCGAGTCGCCGACGGCCACCACGACGGAGACGGCCATGCAGCGCTCGCCCGCGGAACCGTAGGCGGCCGAGACCGCGGCGTCCGCCGTCATGTCGATGTCGGCGTCGGGCAGCACGAGCATGTGGTTCTTCGCGCCGCCGAGCGCCTGGACGCGCTTGCCGTTCGCGGAGGCGCGCTGGTAGATGGAGCGGGCGATCGGCGTGGATCCGACGAAGGACACCGCCTTGACGACGGGGCTGTCGAGCAGCGTGTCAACGGCGACCTTGTCACCCTGCACGACATTGAGCACACCGTCGGGCAGCCCGGCCTCGCGGAAGAGCTCCGCGATGAAGAGGGAGGCGGAGGGGTCGCGCTCGCTCGGCTTCAGCACGACGGTGTTGCCGCAGGCGATCGCGCTCGCGATCATCCAGAGCGGCACCATGACCGGGAAGTTGAAGGGGGTGATCGCCGCGACGACGCCGACGGGCTGCTTCACCGAGTGCACGTCGACGCCGGTCGAGACCTGCTCGTCGCGCTCGCCCTTGAGGAGCTGCATCAGCCCCGATGCGAACTCGACGTTCTCGAGTCCGCGGGCGATCTCGCCGGCAGCGTCGGAGAGCACCTTGCCGTGCTCGCTCGTCACGATGGCGGCGAGTTCGGGCGTGCGCTGCTTCAGCAGCTGGCGCAGGTTGAAGAACACGTCCGCGCGCTTCGTGAGGCTCGTCTTGCGCCACGCGGGCAGCGCCCGCTGCGCCGCGGCGATCGCACGCTCGACGGTCTCGGCCGAAGCGACGGCGACCTCGTGCTGCTCGGCACCGGTGGCCGGGTTGAAGACGGGCTGCGTCCGGGCGGCGTCCTCGACGCGCTCGCCGGCGATGAAGTGCGGGATCAATGCCATGAACCTGGTTCCTCTCGATCAGACTGTCCGGCGCGTCACCACGCCGTTTCCCCCAGTCTCGCGGGTACCCGCTTCGATCAGAACCGTCAGATCATGGGATTCTGGCACGATTCTCGTACACTATGTATGAATCATGTTCGAGGACGTATCGGAGGGGCGATGTCCGAGGTCCCCGCTGCACCGTTGTCCGTGCGCGACATTCTCGAGCTCGACGAGATGCGCGCCGGCGACCCCGTGGTCGTCGCGGGCGCCGAGGGACTCGAACGGAGTGTCCGGTGGGCGCACGTGGTCGCCGGGCCGGACGCAGCCGCCCTGATCGACGGCGGCGAGCTGATCCTCACCACGGGCACCGGGTGGCCGCTCGACGACGCCGAGCTGCAGCCGATCGTCGACGAGCTGCTGCAGACGGCCCCGGCCGCGGTCGTGCTCGAACTCGGGAAGACCTTCGCCGATGCCCCACTCCCCCTCGTGGCCGGATGCTCCGCGCTCGGCATCCCGCTCATCGCCCTGCGGCGGGTGACCCGATTCGTGCAGATCACGCAGCGCGTGCACCAGCTCATTCTGGCGTCGCAGACCGCAGCTCTGCAGGCTCGGGCCGAGGTGCACGCGATGCTCACGGAACTCGGACTCAACCGGAGTCCGGTGGATTACGTCGTAGAGCGACTGTCGACGACGCTCGGCGCCCCGGTCGTGCTGGAGGACGCGGCGCACCATGTGGTCACGTGGGCGACCGCCGGTGGATCGGATCGCGAGTCCGGTGCCCCCGAGACCGTGCTGGCCGCATGGGCGGACCGCCCGGGGCGTGACTTCGCACTCCCGCCGCGCTGGGATCGGGTGCCCGTCGAAGCTCGGGGCGAGCGGTGGGGCCGCCTCACGGCCCTGCCGGGACCCGCGCACCCCGCCGGCCGCAGCACCGTTCTCGAGCTCGGGGCTTTCGCACTGGCACTCGCGCGGCTCTCGGATGCGGACGGCGGCGTCTGGCTGCGACTCAGCGCGCAGCAGCTCTTCGACACGGTGCTCAGCGGACGCTATCGGCGGGAGTCCGACGTGGCCATGCAGCTCTCGGCAGCCGGTCTTCCGGTGGACGACCGGGTGCTGATCGGCGCGACACTCACCGGGTCGGGCCCGTTCGGCGCCCACTCGTCGCTCGAACGCGCGCATCTCGAGACCGCGCTGAGGCGCGCCGCGGCACCGCGGGGGCGCGTGCTCATCGGAGCCGACCGGGAGCGGGCGTCCTCACGCGACGGGACCCAGCTGCTCGCGCTCCTCTCGTTCCCCCCGACCGCGACCGATGCCCACGGGGCTCGGTCGTCCGACGGCGAGACACTCGCGTTCGCGCGTCGGCTCGCCCGTGAACTCGAGGGCGTCCTGCCCGCCACCACGCCGACCGCGTGGGAAGCGCGGCTCAGTCTCGGGGTTCCGGCCCGGGGCACCCGTGCGCTCATCACCTCCCTCGAACGGGTGCGTGCCGCCGGAGCCGTGCCGAGCGGGGCGCGCATCGGCCGGATCCTGGTGCAACAGGCCGAACGGCAGCCCCTCGCCTACCTGGTGCGCGGTTTCGCCGCGACACCGGAGGTGCAGGAGTTCGTCGACGACACCCTGGGTCCGGTGCTCGAGCACGACCGCACGTCGGGCGTCGGGCACAGCGGCGACCTGTCGCGCGTGCTCGCCGCCTACCTCGCCCACCCGACCAACCGGTCGCTCGCCGCCCAGCAGGCACGCCTGTCGCGGTCGGTCTTCTATCAGCGGCTCGACCTCATCGAGCAGCTGCTCGGCGTCGACCTCGCCGACGGAGCGACGATCGCGACACTGACGGTCGCGCAGCTCGCCCGCGGCGACGCCATCGACGGCGGCTGATCGACCTCAGGCCTCAAGTGGTGCGAGCCGCTGCCACGGCTGCAGCGCCTCCACCGCGGCACCGGCGTGGAACACGGATGCCTCGGCATACGGATGCCCCACGATCTGCATCCCGATCGGCACGCCGTTCGACGCCCGACCCGCGGGCACGGCGAGCACCGGGCAGCGGTTCGCCACGTTGAAGGGCACCGTCATGTGCCCCTGCCAGTAGTGGTCGAGGTGCACGGGTGCGCCGTCGGGCCCCGCGAGGTCCAGGCCGTCGAGGTAGGCGCCGTCGGCCCGCAGTCCATCCATCGCGTTGACCGGAGCGATCAGCACATCGCACCCGCGCATCGCCGCGGCGAGGTCGGCCTGCAGCGCTGCCTCTCCGGCGAGCGTGTCGACGAGCGGCATGCGTTCTGCGGCCGATGCGGCATCGGCGATGAACCGCTGCGTGTAGGCGGCGAGATCGGTCATGCCAGAGGTGAGCTGCGCCATCGCGGGCCCGAGGATGTGCCCAAAGTGCCCCATGGTCACGTCGCGGATGCGTCCGCTCGTCCACGGCAGGACCACCTCCTCGACGATCGCACCCGCAGCCGCCAGGCGGGCCGCGGTGTCGCGCACCGCCCGCTCGACCTCCGGGTGCACCGGGTAGTCGCCGAGCCGCACCGCGAGCGCGATGCGCTTCCCGGCGAGCCAATCGCCCGCATCGGGAAACTCGACGGGGAGCGCGCCCGCACCCGGGACGGTGCCGTGGTCGACAGGATGAACGCCGGAGAGCACGTTCGTGAGCAGTGCGGTGTCGGCGACGGTGCGCGCCATCGGCCCGTCTCCGCGGTACCAGTCCGCGGCGAGGGGCGGGAGCCCGGGGATCCGGCCGTAAGGCGCCTTGTACCCGACGACCCCGCAGAACGCGGCGGGGATCCGGGTGGATCCGGCGATGTCCGACGCCGTCGCGAGCGGCGCGTACCCGGCGGCGAGCGCCGCCCCCGCCCCGCCCGAGGACCCGCCTGGTGAGAGCGCGGGGTTCCACGGGTTGCGGGTGACGCCCCAGAGTCCGGAGTGGGTGACGGTTGCGCAGCTGAACTCGGGTGAGCTGGTGCGGGCGTGGATGACACCGCCCGCCGCCGTGATCCGTTCGACGACGGGGTGATCGGCTGCGGCGCGCTCGGCGCGCAGCGCGCCGAGTCCCTGGCTGAGGGGCTCGCCGGCGATGCCGTGCTTCTCCTTGGTGGCGACGGGGAGCCCGAGCAGTGCCGTGGACCCGCGACCGAACGGTTCCACGTCATCGGTGCGGTAGCGCTGCTCGGCATCCCGCGCCGCGTCTCGCGCACCGTCGAGGATCTGCACGACGGCGTTGATGTCGGTGTCGCTCGGGGGCGTACCGCCCGCAACCGCGTCAGCCCCGGTATTGCGCCCGCCGTCCACGGCGTCGATGCGCGCGAGCACCGCTTCGAGCAGCTCGACGGGTGAGAGCTCACCGGACCGGAATCGTCCGAGGGCCTCCACCGCACCGAGCGCGCAGAGGTCGGTGTCGAGGGCGGCGAGCGCGTGCGTTCCGCTCATCGCGCGTCCTCCGGCGCCGTGCCGGGATACGACACCCCGTCGAGTGCCCCGCCGACGAGTTCGGTGAGCACGCCGGTGAGCATGCGCACTCCTTGCACCATGTCCTCGTCCGTGGTGAACTCGCGCTCGCAGTGCGAGACGCCGTCGACCGACGGGATGAACGTCATGATGGACGGGGTGATGGTGTTCAAGGCCACCGAATCGTGCCCGGCCATGGTCTGCACGCGGCGCATGCTGAGTCCGAGCGCGTTCGCGACCCGCTCCTGCACCGCGATGCCCTCCTGCGGGAAGTAGCGGTTCGGTCGCACATCGAAGTCGGTGGCGGTGATGTCGAGTCGCTCCTCCTCGGCCACGCGCGCGATCCGCTCGACGAGACGGTCGCGCGCCTCCTGCACGATGGCCGGGTCGTTCGCGCGGAGATCCGCGACGAGGTGCACACGGCTGTTCACGACGATCGGCGAGTTCGGTTCGACCGTCATCTGCCCCACCGACGAGACGAGGGTGCCCGGGGGGAACTCGGCGCAGATGTCGCGCACGAGCAGGGTGACGCGGGAGGCGCCGACGAGTGCGTCGCGCCGATCTTCCATCGCCGTCGCCCCCGTGTGCGACTGCTCGCCGAGCACCTCGACGTCGAGCTTCTGCGTGTACCAGCTCGAATCGACCGCGCCGATCGCGATGCCCTCGCGTTCGAGGATGCGCCCCTGTTCGATGTGGATCTCGGCGTAGGCCGCAAGGTCGGTGGGGCCCGCGGCGTCGCCGAGGTACCCGATCGAACTCAGCGCCTCACGAACGCTCGTGCCCGCGATATCGCGCACGGCGAGAATCTCCTCGCGGTCCATGAGGCCCGCGTACACCGAGCTGCCCATGATCGACGGCGCGAAGCGGCTGCCCTCCTCGTTGAACCAGTCCACGACCACGAGGTTGTGGGTGGCTTCGGCATGACCAGACCGCACGAGGCGTTCGACCTCGGCAGCGGCGTGCAGCGAGGCGAGCACACCATAGGCGCCGTCGAACCGTCCGGCGCGCGGCTGCGAGTCGAGGTGCGAACCCGTCAGCACCGCCGCGGGTGCGCCGGGAACGAGCTCGACGGTCGCGAAGACGTTGCCGATGCCGTCGACGTCGACCCGCCACCCGTGCCGCTGCGCGAACGCGACGAACCAGTCGCGCGTCTGGCGATCCTCATCGGTCGCCGCCTGCCGTTCGACGCCCTGATGCTCGGTCGCGCCGATGCGGGCGACCTCGTGGAAGTCGGTGAGGAAGCGGTCGGTGAAGGCGGGGTCAGTCATGTCTGCGTTCTCTTTCTGCGGGTCGAGCGGAGTCTGAATCGGCTGCGGCGTCATGCCCGACGTCCGCGGGTCTCGGGCACCTTCGTGATCAGCATCGCGAGCAGTGTCATGATCGCGATCGCGATGACGTAGAAGGCGGGCGAGAACGGGACGTTCGTCGCGTTCACGAGCGCGGTGCCGACGAAGGGGGCGGTGCCGCCGAGCACGGCGTAGCCGAGGTTGTAGCTGAACGCCGCCGAGGTGAACCGGCTCTTCGTGTCGAAGACCTCGATGAAGAAGGTGTAGCACCCGCCACCGTAGGTGCAGATCGCGATCACGAAAATGAGCTGTCCGAGCAGGGCGAGTCCGACGCTGCCGCTCGTCACGAGCCAGAACGCCGGGAGCGCGAGCACCGCGATGGCGATCGCGCCGCCGATCATCATCGGGCGGCGGCCGACGCGGTCGCCGATCATGCCCGTCAGCGGCAGCAGAATCGTGTACGCGAGCATCGCGGCGCCGTTCAGCATCAGCGACTGATCGCGGCTCAGGCCACCGGTCGTCGAGACGTAGGAGACGAAGTAGCCGGAGAGGAAGTAGAAGCCCATCGCCGTGAGGCCCATGACGAAGACGACCTGGATCATCTGCAACCAGTTCTCGCGGAACGCATCGCGCACGGGGGTGTGCTTCTCGATGACGTCGGCTTCGATCTTCTCCTCCTGCTCCTCCATCATCTCCTTGAACGCGGGCGACTCCTCCGTCTTCGCGCGGATCCAGAGCCCGACGAGCGCGAGCGGGAGGGCGATGAGGAACGGAATCCTCCAGCCCCATGACGTGAAGGACTCATCGGACATCGAGGTCGAGAGCACCAGGATGAAGAACGCGGCCACGACCGAGGGCAGCGCCGTCGCCGCCAGCGTGATGTTGATGAAGAGGCCGCGGCGGTGCACGGGAGCGTGTTCGAAGACGAAGGAGGGGGCTCCGGCAGATTCGCCACCCGCCGAGAAGCCCTGGAGGAGGCGCATGAGGACGAGCAGGATCGGCGCGAGCGGCCCGATCACCTCGTAGGTCGGGAGCAGCCCGATCGCGGTGGTGGCGACACCGATCGTGAGCAGCGTGATGACGAGCACTGCGCGGCGGCCGATGCGGTCCCCCAGGGCACCGAAGAACAACCCGCCGAGCGGGCGGATCAGGAAGGCGACACCGAACGTCGCGAAGAGCGCGAGCAGGCCGGCGAGCTGATTGTCGGAGGGGAAGAACAGCGTGGACAGCACCACGGCGGAGAGCCCGTACAACGCGAAATCGTAGAACTCGATGAACTGACCGACACTGCCGCCGGCGAGCACGCGCTTCTGCATCGAGGTGATGCCCGGCCGGACCGGCTGCGAGGCGCGCTCACCGGCAGCGGACGCGGGGGCGTCCGCACCGGCGGCGACGGTCGAGGTTCGGGCGTGGGGAGGTGGTGAAGCTTCGTTGCTATCCATGGGGAACAGCGTGGACGCCCCACATAGACTCTGTCAATGGACGAGATGGGAGTGAGATCTGCACCTGTCGCGGAGCTGCGGGTCCCACAGGGGTGATGAGCGATGTCCCGCCTGTTTCCAGCCCGTAAACGCGCCGTTACTCGCCGCGGAATCTCAGGGTAGGCGGGCCGCCGGACCGAAGCCCCGCGATTCGCGCGTCACCTCGTTCATAATCTGAAGCTATAGGGCTGGCTCAGCATTTTGCGGGAACCCCGGCCCCGACGGCACTCCGTACAGTCGTCGACACACGTCGGCGAACGCCTCGACCCGAGCCGACTCTTCGTCCGTTCTGCGCACGAGGCTCACCGAGAGACCGGTGAGCTCGTCGGCGAGTTCAACGACGACGGTTCGCGCCCCGCTGTAAGTGCGCGGGTGCGCGATGCGCTGGTTCAGCACCGAGATGCCGAACCCCTGCCCGACGAGTCCGCGCACCGTCTCGTACCCGTGCACGCGGAAGCGGACATCGGGCTCGACCCCGACCGACCGGAAGAGGTTCAGGTAGTAGGAGGCGGTGTGGGGCAGATCAAGCAGGATCAGCGGATCCCGTGCGAGACGCTGCAACTCGATCGGCTCGGACGACCCGGCGAGCGGGTGCTGCGGCGGCACGATCGCGTGCGGGGGAATGGTCTCGAGCACCTCGCTGCGGTACGCCTCGAACGGCGCCATCGAGTAGGCCAACGCGACATCGATCTCACGATCATCGAGCAGACGCACGAGTTCGTCGTGGTTCGCCTCGATGAGTTCCAGCACCAACTCGGGGTGCCGGCGCGCGACCGCCTGCACGAGCGTCGGAGCGCGGAACGGGGCCATCGGCAGATACATCCCGATCCGGAGCGTGCCCGAGAGCGTGCCCTCAAGACCCCCGGCGCGTTCCGACAGGCTCTCCGCCTGCGTGAGCAGCGCGGCCGCATCGAGGTAAATCTCACGACCGGACTCGGTCAGCCGGATGCCGACACTCGGTACCCGCTCGAAGAGCGTCACCCCGAGTTCGCGTTCGAGTTGCGTAATGGCGGTCGACAGCGCGGGTTGGGAGATGTGCAGCTTGCGGGCGGCGACCGTCATGCTGCCGGCGCGAGCGGCTTCCGCGAAGTAGCGCAGCTGCACCAGGGTGAAGTTCGCCGCAACCATGGCCCTACGCTCCGGACGTGGTCCAGAGCGCCGGGTACTCGTGCCCGAGCTCGCGCACCAGGCTCCGGAGCGCCGGCAGCGAGAGCCCGATCACGCAACTCGGGGCTCCTTCGATCCGCTCGATGAATGCGCCGGCGAGCCCGTCGATCGCGAACCCCCCGGCGAGCTTCAGCGGTTCACCCGTGGCGACGTACGCCTCGAGTTCGGCGTCGGTGACGTCGGCGGAGAGCGTCACGGTCGCGGTGTCGACCGCGCCGACGCCTCGCTCGAGGCCGGGGCTCGTTTCTGCAGATGACTCCGTGCAATCGATCAGCCAGTGCCCGGAGTGGAGCACCCCGGTGGCCCCGCGATGCTGCCGCGAGCGCTCGAGCGCGACCTCGGGCAGATGCGGTTTGCCGAGGATCTCGCCGTCGAGCAGGAAGGCCGAGTCGCCGCCGAGCACGAGGCCTCCCCCGGCCGCGCGGATCTCGTCGCCGTGGCGCCGCACCACATCCTCCGCTTTCAGTCGTCCGAGGTACTCCACGAGTTCTGGCGCAGTCAACCGTCGACCGTCAGCGGCTTCGCGCGCCGCGACCTCCGCCTCCTCATCGACCTCGGGCGAGAAGCACAGTGGTTCGATACCCGCTGCGCGCAGCACCGAGAGCCGTGCGGGGGAGGTCGAAGCGAGGATCAGACGCATGATGGGAGCTTACAAGGATCGCATCGCGTCGTTCGGGTGACCCGACACACCGCGCCTCAGTCGACGAGTTCGGGGCGCAACTCGGTGAGCGTCGCCGCGAGATCGCGACCCAGCGAGGCGTCGGTCGCCACCACCCACGCGTCGCCGATGAACCCCTGCCAGATCTGCGCACGGCTGCTGTCGGCCGGGTAGACGAACGACGTGGCATCGTCGCCTTCTGACACGACATAATCGGACTCCTCGAGCGCACGGATCATCGTGTCGCGCTGGTCGTCGTCGAGAACCGCGAACATGCCGCTCGCTCCGTTCTGACCCGCGACCCAATCGCATGCACGTCTCGTCTCCGCGGCGTCGAACGTTGTCAGAGCTGCGGGGCCGAGCCGGTCCATCCAGGGGAGCACCTCGTCGCTGTCCTTCGAGACCTGCAGCGGCGCTCCGATCAACTCGCCCTGCATGAGCGGCGACCCCAGATACTCGTCGCACGTCGGCAGCGACACCTCCTCATCCTCGCTCGGCTCCGGCGTCGGTGTGGGCGTCGGCGTCGGCGTCGACGTCGCGAATTCGCTGGGCGTCGGGGTCGGATTGGCGTCTTCCGATGGTTCCGGTGCGCAGGCGGTCAGCATGACGGCCAGCATTCCCACGAGCACGGTCGATCCTGCCCACGTGCGTCCCCTCATGTGCAGCACGCTATCAGCGGCGCACACGCATCGAGCAGGCCAGGAGCACGGCGAGCGCTATCGATCCGATCACGAACCCAGGGAGGGCCACCATCAGCAGCAGACCGCCTCCGATGCCGATCGCGTCGGAGAACACTGCCTGCGCATACATGACCAACGCCCCGTGGGAGAATGGGTGTCATGTCTGCCGATCCCCGTTCCGCCACTGCTGTTCTCGCCGTCGGAGACGAGGTCGAACTCGATGTCACGAACATCGCACACGGTGGCGTCTGCGTCGCCAGGTACGAGGGTCGGGTGATCTTCGTCGCCGACACGATTCCGGGTGAGCGCGTGCGCGCCCGGATCATCGAGGCGAAGAAGAAGTCGTTCGCCCGCGCGGTCACCATCGAGGTGCTGACCGCGTCACCTGATCGACGAGACCACGTCTGGCCCGCGGCCGCGCTCGATCGCGCACCGGAGGATCGCGCCGGGGGCGCTGAGTTCGGGCACATTTCTCTCGAACGCCAGCGGCTGCTGAAGGCTCACGTGCTCGCGGACGCGATGCAGCGGTTCGGCGGCATCGAACTCGCCGCAGAGCCCGAAGAGGGCGAGGGTGAAGACGCAGCTCTCGAGGACGCCCTCGCCGATCTCGTCGAGGCCGCTCCCGGAGATGACGACGTGAACGGGCTCGGGTACCGCACGCGCGTGCGCCTGCACGTCGATCCGGAGACGGGTCTCGTCGGCCCCTATGCGGCGCGCAGTCGCCGCGTCATCGATGTGGACGCGCTGCCCCTCGCCACCGATGTGGTCAACGAGATCGCGCCGCTGTACGACGCGCTTCCCGAAGCGGCGAACGTCGATGTCGTCGCACCGTCGGCCGATGACCCGCGCACGCTCGTGACGATGCAGGGCGAGAAGAAGCGCGTCGGCGCTCAGGACCGCGTGCAGGAAGTCGTCGAGGATCGCGGCTTCGTCGTCCGGGCCGGGGGGTTCTGGCAGGTGCACCGCGAGGCTCCCGCACTGCTCTTCTCTGCGATCCGCGACGCCGTCATCGATCTGATCGATGCCGACCGATTCGACCCGTCGGCGACGAACCTCGATCTCTACGGCGGCGTCGGCTTGCTCGCGGCCGCGATGGCGGAAGCCGCGGGACCCTCCCTGCGCGTCACCACGGTCGAGTCGGACGAGCACGCCACCGAAGACGCCGCCGAGAACCTGTCAGAACTTGTCGGGGCGCTCTCCGTCACGGCGCGGGTCGATCGGCACCTCGCGGACCTCCTCGCGTCACCGGAAACGGTGCGGACGCGGATGCGGAAGGCGACGGTGGTGCTGGATCCGCCGCGCTCCGGCGCCGGAGGCGACGTGATCCGCCAGCTCACCGAGCTCGCGCCCGCCAGCCTGATCTACGTCGCGTGCGACCCCGTTGCGCTGGCACGCGACACCGGGACGCTCCGCGGGTCGGGATACGAACTCACGGCGCTGCGTGCGTTCGACATCTTCCCGCACACGCACCACTTCGAGACGGTCGCAGTGTTCGAACGCGCCGAATAGGCGCGCGACCTACTCCGCGGCCGCGTCGCTGCGCTGCAGCTGGCCGATCTCGTCGCCGTCGGCGTTCATGACCTGCATTGTGTCGCCGTCGACGGTGACCGTAGCGACCCCGCGCAGCCAGTCGTCCACGCCGGGGCACGCCTTGAGCGTTGCCGCTCCGAGAGAGACAGTGACGTCTTCATCATTCACGGTGTACTCGCCACCGATGCCATTACAACCGTCCGAGCCCGAAACCTTTCCTGCCTCGGCGAACGTCAAATGGGGCTGGCCCTTCTCCTCGGAGGCCCAATCTCCCAGTACCTGCTCACCCAAATCCATCGGTGCCTCCGTTACCTCGGTCTGCGATTCCTCTTCGTTACCTGCGTTCGCGGCACACGAAGAAAGTCCAACTACCAACAGAACGCCGCCGAGAGCACTCCACACTTTCGATCGAGAGCGGGCAGGTCCACCTTTGGTCATCATGGCTCACATAGTAACCACTCGGCGTGGGCGCGTGTTCAGGGTTACAAAACGGTCACGGACCGGGGGAAAGTCGCAATTTGTCGCGTGACCTGGCTGAACACTCACTTCATATCGAATTACTTGAAGCTCATACTTATGTTGCGGTCAGCGAATTCCCAACTTAGGCTTTCCAGCGGGTCTCACACCTGACGTGGGTTCGCCCGGCGGTTTCGCGAGCGATGTACCCACTCCATAACCACACACACAATTTCATTTGGGGGAAGAGTGACGAAACGTCGCCCGCTTGCGCTTGGCGCAGCAGCTACGATCGGCTTGGGTAGCCTGTTTTTCGCGGCGCCTGCGCTGGCCGAGGACGCAGCACCAGGCACGGACCAGTCCGAGGAAGTCGGCAGTTCGCAGGAAAGCGGCAGTGCTGTCGCGCAGAAGATGAGCGATGCAGAGCTGCTCGACGCGGCAGGCATCGACCGCATCCTCGGCTCGAGCGCGAGCGCCGAAGGCGTGAAGCTCTTCACCACTGAGGCTGCAGAGGACGCAGGTTCAGATGAAGCCATCGAGGAACTTCTGAATCGTGAAGGCGCCGACGAGCTCTTTGAATTGACCGGACCTTTGGAGCCGATCGCTCAGAATGACGTCGTGGGTGGCGCTGGGTACCTGTTCCAGACTCCGACAAGCGCCGCCGCTTGTTCGATCGGTTTCACCGCTTGGAGCCCCGAGGGAGACCCCGCGCTCTTGACCGCTGGCCATTGCGCTGAGGGAAGCAGCCCGGCAACCTCCCGTTCCACGCCCAGTTCTGACCCGGCGAACGGCGGCGACGGAGGTGAACTTCTGGACGGAGCCCCTCTTGGAAACTTCGGTGCTTACCAGTTCGGAGGCGTCAATGGCGCGAACGAGGACGGCGACCCTCTCGGCACGGACGTCGCTGTGATCGATGACATCAACGAGAGCTTCGACCTAAAGCCGGCAGTCACCGATTGGTCCACCGCGAGCTCAGATGACCTTTCCGCGGGCGCTATTGAGGTCACCGGCGTCGGCACAGTAGCCGTGGGAGACACCGTACAGCAGAGCGGCCGCACCACCGGGGGCAACTCCGGTAAGGTCCTCATCGCAAACGATTGGCTGCCGGTGGAGGATGACGCTGGGAACCGTTACGTCCGCGGCTTCGCGGCGGAGATTCCTGTCGACGGCGGCGACTCAGGTGGTGCGGTGATGAGCGGCGGCAATGCCGTCGGCATCGCGAGCGCCAAGGGCACGCTTAGGAACAACGGCACGGGCGAAGAGATCAAGATCCTTTGGGCCGCCGACATCCAAAACGCCCTCGGTCAGACAGATGGTTACGCTGTCCAGCTCCACATCGACGCCCCGAGCGCACCCAGTGCGACAAAGGTAGGCGCAGGCGCAACGATCACCGGCGAAGCTCCGGCTGGGGCAACGCGCGTGTTCGTTGATGGCGAAGAGCGGCCGGTCGAGAACGGACAGTACTCGTTCGTCGCGCCGGAGGAGTACGGTGACGCTTCGGTCGAGCTTGTCGCGGCGAATAGCGGTTTCGATCGCTCTGAGTCGACCGTCTACGAGTTCGAGGTTGGGCTTGCAAAACCGATGGTTAATGCAGTCGACCAGGACTCGTCGGATGTCACCGTGACCGGTACCGGCGTTCCGGGTGCCCAGGTAACCGCCACGATCGACGACCCGGAAGGTACGATCGAGACCGCAACTGTGGGCGAGAACGGTGATTGGTCCGTGAACTATGACCTTGAGGTCGGCGAGTACACCGTTACCGCCACCCAAGAGGCGGACGGCGAGACTTCGGACGAGCAGACCGCTAGCGTGATCGTCCGGCCGATCGAGCCCAAGATCACCTCGATCGCGCCTGGTCAGGAGTTCGAAAACGCACAGGCCCCCGCGGGTGTGAGCGGCACGGGCATCCCCGGCGCAAAGGTAACGCTCGACCTGACTCAGTCTGAGACTGCTTCGGCAATGGTAGACGGTGCCAACGAGACAGTGGATGTCCAGCCAGACGGCACCTGGTCCGTCAACTTTGAAGGCGCAGTGGGGGCCGGCTCCTACAACCTCAGCGTGACTCAGACCGAGAACGAGGTCGCCTCGTACGAGACGACCGTCTCCTTCGTGGTGCTCGCAGCACCGAACGACACTGACGCCAACGGCGGCGGCGGCGACAACGGCGCAGCAGATGCCGGTGGCGCAGCGGACGGTGGCGACAACGGCACGGGCGGCGACGACGAGGCTGGCACCGACGATGGCGATCTCGCCAACACCGGTGCAGGTTCGATGCTTCCCTTCGCACTGGGAGCCGTGCTGCTCCTCGCTGCGGGCGGTGGCGCGATCCTGATCGCCCAGCGCCGACAGGCTGGTGCTGAGCTCTAAGGAGTCTCGGTCCGGCTGAGCCGACACTGAGACAGCGGCGGGTGCCCTTCGGGGCCCCGCCGCTGTGCTGTGTATCCCACGACATTCACAGGACTTCGGTCGGCCCTTCTCCGGTTGCAACTACAACTTTGTGTCAGGATCGAGAAACCGCACACGCCCCCACCCGAGGAGCCACCATGAAGAAGTCCCAAAAGATCTGGATCGGCGTCGGAGCGGGTGTTCTTGTACTCGGCGTCGCGGCTGCCGTCGCCGGGCCGATCGTCTACCGCGACCTCGTCGTGGCACCGGCCGCCGAGGCACCGACCGTGACGGCGCCTGCGCCGTCGACGGACGACGGTTCGAGCGGTGACGCGCTCGACCCGGCCGCCCTCGTCGGTACATGGAACGTGACCGACGGGTCTGAAGCCGGGTATCGCGTGGACGAGGTCTTGAATGGCACGGACGTGACCGTCACGGGTCGCACCGGCGAGGTGTCGGGCGCACTCACGATCGGCGAGTCGGGTCTCACCCTCGACGCCGCGGAGATCACCGTCGACGTCGCCTCCATCGCGACCGACAGCGAGAACCGCGACGAGTACTTCCGCGGCGAGGCACTGCGCACCGACGAGTTCCCCGAAGCGACGTTTATGCTCACTGATCCGGTCACCTTTGACACCGCCCCCGAGTCGGGCCAGGTCGTCGAGACCGAGGCCACGGGTGAACTCACCATCGCCGGCGAGACGCGGACCGTCACCGCCCAGATCCAGCTCACGAGTGACGGTGAGACCGCCCAGATCGCGGGCGCGATCCCGATCACGTTCGCCGACTACGGCGTCGAAGCACCGAACCTCGGCTTCGTCTCGGTGGAACCGGAGGGCAGCGTCGAGTTCCAGCTGGTGGCCGCCCGAGGCTGATCAGGTGCCGGCGATCCGGTCGAACTCGGCCACGATGTCCGTGTGACCATACGCCTCCGCGAGCGCCCGAGGTGCAACCCCGTTGCCGTCGGCGAGCTCCGGATCCGCCCCCGCCTCAAGGAGGGCGCGCACGACGCGCACGTGGTCGGGGCCTCCCGTGCCGAGCACGATCGCTTCGTGCAGCGCCGTCCACCCGAGGCGGTTCACGTGATCGAGCGGCACTCCCGTGGCGATCAGCATCTCGACCGTGCGCACGTGCGCGTGCTCGGACGCCGGGATCAGCGCGGTCCCGCCGTAGCGGTTCGTCGACGACACGTCGGCCCCGCGCGCCAGGGTGGCTGCCAGGATCTCGTTCAGTCCCTCGGCTCCCGCGTAGAGGAACGCGGAATCCTGCATATCGTCCTGCGCATCGGGATCGGCGCCGGCCTCCAGCAGCCGCAGCGCGATGGCCGTGCGCTGCGCCTTCGTCGCCACGACGAGCGGTGTCCGGCCGTCACTGTCGCGCACCTCGAGGTCGGCACCGCGCGCGATCGCGGCGGAGACGCCCTCGAGGTCACCCGCACCGACGGCGTCCTGCAAGGCCAGCGTCGCGGCGGCGCGATCGACCTCGCTCACCGCTTCGGGGGACGGCGTGCCTGATTCGGGTGACGTACTCATCGGTCGCTCCTGGATCGGGTCGGGTGACGTGGGTGTCGCGCACCCCACGAGGATCGCACTGAGCGCGCACAGCGGCAACAGCACCAGCAGTGCCGGCAGCGCGGCACGCGGCCTCCCCCTGACGGTACCGGTTCGAGAATTGCAGGACGACACACTCAGCCCGCGATCTCGTCGGCGATCGCGGCGAGCCCCGCGGCCGCGCAGGACTGATCGTCCACGCCCGAGGGCGCCCCGCCCACACCGATCCCGGCGATGGACGCGTCGCCGACCGTCACCGTCACGCCACCGGGCATGAAGAGGGTGCCAGGCAGTCGGTGCAGACCGTTCTCATCCGCTCGTTCGACGAGGTCGCTGGTGTCGGCGCCGAACGCTGCGGCGGTGTAGGCCTTCTGCCGCGATGCCTCCACGGTGTGCTGTGCCGCGTTGTCGCCCCGGACGAACGCCTGCAGCTCGCCCTGTCGATCGACGACCGCCACCGAGACGGACCCGAGGTCATCGGCCGCGCAGTGCGCGAGCGCAGCCGTCGCGGCCGTCGCTGCGCTTAAGCGCTGACTGCTCACGGTGTTCTGCTCGGCGACGTCGACCACCGCCGCGGCGCCGTCCGCGGCGTCCTCGGTCGCAGCGTCGCTTCCGGCGAGCGGTGCGCACCCCGCGAGCGCCAGCACACCCCCGAGAGCGATGACGGTGGCGGCGGGAACGAGCGTGCGGAAGTGGGGCATGATGAGACTCCTCAGAGGTGAACGTGCGGTCGTGGGTGATGCGCATCCAGCCTCGCCGCGTCCGGGTGTCGACACATCAACGCGATGGATCCTTCTCCCTCAACCGATCGGTTGAGGCGCCGACGACGGCGGTGCCCGATACTGAGGGGGATGACCGATTCCTTGCACCGCACCGCCGACGCGGCGTCCGCCACCCCGGACCGCCCGCTCGCTGCGATGCACCTGTCGGTCGATGTCGGCTTCGCCGTGCTGCTCGTGGTGTGTGGTCTCCGCTACTTCGCGTATCACCCCTTCGACACCATCGGCGCGATCGTGCTCGCGCTCGGCATCGGGTCCGGCATCGCGTACGCCTTCGCTGCGGTCGCCCGACCGTCCCCGGAACGACGCCGCGTCGGGATCGTCATCACCGTACTGCTGTGGTTGCCGCTCGCGGTCCTGGCACCGTCGTTCGGCTGGTGCGCGTTCCCCCTCTTCTTCGCCCTGCACCGCTCGCTCACCCGCCGGGTAGCCGTGATCGGCAGCGCGCTGCTCGTCGTGGCCGTGAGCACCGGACTGTTCTTCATGTCGAACGGCGAGGATCTCGGCCTCGTGCTCGGCCCGTTCTTCGGCGGCCTGATGCTCTCCTTCGCCGTCGACGCGCTCGAGCGGGCGCTCGACAACCGACGCCGCCTGAACGCCGAGCTCCTCGACACGCAAGCGCAGCTCGCCCGCTCCGAGCGCGAGGCCGGGGCGCTCGCGGAACGTCACCGCATGGCGAGCGAGCTGCACGACACCGTGGTGCAGCGCACCGCGAGCGCGCTGCTGCTCCTGGAGTCCGGCGACGCAGCACCGCCGCGCCATGCGGCTCCGACGTCGGAGGCCCGCGAGATCCTGCGCGAGGCGCTGATCGAAACCCGACAGCTCATGCACGGCCTGGCGAGCCCGCAGGATCGCACGTCGCTCACCGCGGAGATCGCCGCGCTCGCCGACGCGCACGGCGCCGAACACACCGCGGTCGGTACCGAAGTCGAACTCGATGCCGAGGTCACGCACGCCCTGCTGCGCGTCGCTCAAGAGGCGCTGATCAACGCACACCGGCACGCCGCCGCCTCGGTGACGCGGGTCACGATCACCTTCTTCGGGCGGACCGTCGGCATCGATGTCGTCGACGACGGCACGGGGTTCGATCCGGATCACGTGCGCGCCGACACCACCGGCTACGGACTCCGCGCGATGGCGTGGCGCATCGAGAGCCTCGGCGGCACCTTGACGATCGAATCCTCCCCCGGCCACGGAACGGTCATCGCGGCCGAGGTGCCCGTCGCGCCGAACGCGCGGGAGGCATCGTGATCCGGATCCTGCTGCTCGACGACCACCCCGTCCTGAGACACGGCACACGAGCCCTGCTCGAGTCGCAACCCGACTTCGTCGTCGTCGCCGACACCGGCGACCCCACGGAGGCCGTCACCGCGGCCGTGCACGAACGGGCCGACGTGGCGCTCGTCGACCTCGATCTCGGCGCCGATCATGAAGACGGCCCCGCCACCACCCGTCGGCTGCTCGCCGCACGACCTGACACGCGCGTCGTCGCCTTCACCGCGTTCGACTCCGACGCCGACATCGTGCGCATGATCGAGGCCGGAGCCGTCGGCTACCTCCTCAAAGACAGCCGGCCCGCTGCCCTGTTCAGTGCGATTCGCTCGGCAGCGTCCGGATCCGCGGCGATCGCCGGACCGATCGCCGCGCGACTGCTCGACCGCATGCAACGGCCGGACGACGCACTGACGAACCGAGAACTGGAAGTGCTCGAGCTCGCCGCGTCTGGCCTGTCGAACCGCGACCTCGCCCGCGCGCTCGTCGTGAGCGAGGCGACCGTCAAGACGCACCTGCATCACGCGTTCATCAAGCTGCGGGCCGACAACCGGCAGACCGCGATCGCCACCGCGGTGAAACGCGGACTCATCCGGCTCTGACCAGGGGTTTCACCCGCCGAGCGCGCGCAGCACGGTCGCCGCCGCGACGTTTCCGCCGGACTCCGCGATCTCCAGCGCCGTCCGCCCGCTCGCGTCACGGGTGTCCACGGCGGCACCCGCTCGGAGCGCGAGTGCGAGCGCATCGGCGTCGCCCGAGGCCGCGGATGCGAGGAGGGCGGCCGACGGGTCCGCGGGTGCCGCGCGGCCGAGGGCCTCGAGGATTCTGATCTGCTGAGCGAAGCCCAGACTCCGCGCCATCTGCAGCGGCGTCTGCCCTTCGGTCACGGAGGGGGTGCTGAGACTCGCTCCCCCGGCGACGAGCACCCGGACTGCGGCGTGATAGGTCGGATCGTCGCGCCCGAAGATCACCGCTTCGTGGATCGCCTGATACCCGACGCGGTTGACGTGGTCCACATCGACTCCGGCTCGGATCAAGCTCCCCGCCACGTCCCAGTGCCCGCGCTCGGCGGCCCGGATCAGGCTCGTGCCGTTCCAGCTGTCGAGGTCGTCGACGTCCGCGCCGTGCTCGAGGGTCAGCCGCAGCAGGTCATCCCGACCCTCGCTCGCGGCGATGAGGAACGCGGACTGCTGCGTGCCGTCCTGCGCGTTCACGTCCGCGCCCCAGCCGATGAGCTGTTCGGCCGCGTCGAGATCGTTGCCCCACGCCGCCCAGCGCAACCGATCGTCGAGCTCGCCCTGGCTCAGCCCGGGGTTCTCAGCTGCGGCGTCGTCCGCTTGCGGAGCCTCGGGGTTCGCCTCAGGGTTCTCGGCAGGCACGTCCGCAGGTGCGGCGGAAGGAGCGGGAACATCGAGTTCCGGCGCGCACCCCACCAGCGCGAAGCAGACGATCGCGAGGCCAACTGCGGCACCCCGAGCACGATGACGTGGCGGCATGGAAGCCCTCCTCGAAGTCTCGGACGAACGCGTGTCGCTCGATCCTTCGACAGGCTAATTTCGGGACGACCCCGAACGCCTCAACCGTTCGATTGAATCTTCGCGTCCGGTCGCAGCGCGTCGCGCTTCGCCAGGTTGCGGCGCACGAAGGGCCAACACACGATGAGCACAACGGTGGCGATGAGGCTCGTCCACACCTGGGTGCGCCCGTCCTCGCTCGACAGCATGACGACGAGCACGCCGACGATCGCCGCGATGAGCAGAATGTTCAGCCACGGATGCAGCCACATCTTCAGCTGCAGGCCCGACACCTCTTCCGCCGACATCTTCTGCCGCAGGCGCATCTGCGTGAGCGCGATGAAGACGTAGACGAAGAGCGCCACCAGGCCGGCGGAGTTCATGATGAAGTCGAAGATGCCCGAGTCGGGTGCGGCGAAGTTCACGATCGTCGCGACGATCGCTCCGCTGGTGGACGCGACGAGCGCCCAGAGCGGCACCCCGTTCTTCGAGCGCTTCGCGACGAACTTCGGGGCGAAGCCCTGATCCGCGAGGGCGGCGAACATACGGGACGCCGAGTACAGACCCGAGTTCAGGACCGAGATGACGGCGGTGAAGATGATGAGCTGCATGACCACCGCAGCGCCGGGCAAACCGAGCAGCGAGAAGACGTACGTGAACGGTGCCGCGGCGACGTTCACCGGCTCCGGCAGCTCATCCCACGGCACCGCCATGACGATGATGAGCACCGCGCCGACGAAGAAGAGCAGAATGCGCCAGATCACCGTGCTCGTCGCCTGGCGGATCCCCTTCGCCGGATCCTCGGACTCGGCCGCGGCCATCACCGCGATCTCGGTGCCGAAGTACGAGAAGATCACAAGGGCGACGCCGGTGAACGCGATCCCGTAGCCGTTCGGTGCGAACCCGCCGTGCTCCCACAGGTTCGACACCGAAATCGTGGTGTTCGGCCAGAGTCCCAGCGCGAAGAGCAGGCCAGCTCCCAAGAAGACGACGATCGCGAGCACCTTGATGCTCGCGAGCCAGAACTCGACCTCGCCGAAGGTGCGCACCGAGATCGCGTTGGTGATGATGAAGATGAGGATCAGTACGAGCGACCACGTCCACGACGGCAGGAACGCGAACCACTCGTGCAGCGTCTCACCGCCGAGCACCGCTTCGTACGCGAGCACGCCCACCCAGAAGTACCAGTACAGCCAGCCAACGAGATACGCGGCCCAGTTGCCGAGCCCCACCCGCGCGTACTCCATGAACGAGCCGATCGTGGGTCGCGCGGCCGCCATCTCGCCGAGCATGCGCATCGCCAGGAAGACGAGGAGTCCGCCGATGAGGTACGAGAGGATCGCGGCGGGGCCGACCGTCCGGATCACGTTGCCCGATCCGACGAAGAGGCTCGCCCCGATGATGCCGCCCAAGGTGATCATCATCACGTGCCGCGAGCGCAGCTTGGTGTGGGACCCTGCCGTCTGCCCGGCGGAGGTCTGCGGCGAGACGGGGTGGTCGTACGCGGCGTTCGACTCGCGGTCTGAGGGTGTTTCGGGCACGGGGTGTTCCTCTCTCACGCGACCGCAGGGGCCGCACATAGTTCACCGCGCACACCTCTTCGGCGCGCGCGGCACCGGACCACTATAGACCGCTGTGCCCCGATTCGATAAAATCGCCCGCCCGCGATGCCTTGCACGCGCGCACGCCCGCGAGCCCGCCGAGCGGACCGGGTGGCAGAATCGGGGCATGATCCCGGAGACCGCGGCTTTCGCGTATACCCGTCGAGCTGGCGAGTACACACGACTGCTCGGCGCGATGGACGCCACTGCAGCCCTCGACCGCGCGCGGGTGTGCGCGTGGGCTGCAGAACTCGACGGCGTCGTACTCGATGTCGGCTGCGGCCCCGGCCACTGGACCGGCTGGCTCGATGGACTGCGAGACGCGGGGAGACTCCCCCGCGTCACGTCGGTGGCCGGCGTCGATCCCGCCGTCCCGTTCGTGGCGCACGCCGAGCGCCAGCACCCGCACCTCGGGTTCCACCACGCCGTCGCCGAACAACTGCCGTTCGCAGACGGGACGATCGGCGGGATCCTCGCGTGGTACTCGCTCATCCACACGGCGCCGGAGCGTCTCGACGACGCGCTCGCCGAGTTCGCGCGCGTCCTCACCTCCGACGGCGGCCTCTGCATCGGGTTCTTCACCGGACCTCGGATCGCGCAGTTCGAGCACGCGGTGACCCCGGCGATCACGTGGCCCGTCGAGGCGTTGGCCGACCGCGTCGAACGTGCCGGGTTCGCGGTGCTCAGCACCCGCACCCGGCACGATCCCGGCGCACGACCCCACGGGGACCTGGTCGCGCGCCTGCGGTGAACTCGGCGCTTACTCTGCGCTGAAGCGCTCCACGCGCAGGACGCACTCGAGGTCGGTCCCGTCGTACGGGATCTCGGTCGACCAGGTCTCCGAATCGGCGACTTCCGGCACGTCGACCTGTACCAGTCCGACCGTGTCTCCGGCGTCGAGCGCGGAGACGTAGATCCGGTACTCCTGAGGCGCTGCTTCGGGGTTGGTCACCGTTCCGGTGACGCGGAGTGCGCCGTCCTGCATGTCGCAGGAGGTGACCTCCGCATCATCGGACGCGCCGACGTAACCCTCGACGGATCCGGGTTGATCCTGCACCTCGATGACCTTCTCGGGTGCTTCGTCGACCGCGTCCGGCTGGTCGCCGCCGGTGCACCCGACGAGCGCCACTGCGGCGAGCAGCGCTGCCGGGGCGATCACCATCGACCTGAGGTTCACACCAGCTCCTTCCGGCGACGCACCGTCAGCACGACCCCCGCGCCGAGCAGGAGGAGCCCGGCGGCGGTCAGCAGGAGCAACGCATCCGGCGATCCACCGGTGTTCGCCAGCGCCTCGATATCCACCGTCACAGTGTCGGAGTCCGTGACCGGGGTACCGCCGGGGTCGGTTCCGGTGATGAGCGCCGTGTTCTCCACCGAACCGCGGTCCACGTCCGCCTGGGTGAGCGTGTACGACGCGGTCGCCGTCACCGTCTCACCGGGCGCCAGCACACCGGGTGCACCCGGCCAGGCGTAGGTGATCGCCGAGAGTCCTGGCAGACGGTCGCTGATGCGCACATCGGTGATCGTCACGTTGCCCGTGTTGGCGGCGGTGAACGCGTACTCGACGGTCGATCCGACCCGCGCGGGGCCCTGCGGGTCGGCCGACTTCTCCAGAACGATACCGGGCGCCGGGTCCAGCGGAATCTCGTGCTCCACCGGCGGCGTCACCACGTCGGGTCCGTCGGGCGGGGTGCCCTCGGCGGTCGCCGTGTTGACCACCGCCCCGGCGTCCACGTCGGCCTGCGTCAGCGTGTACGTCGCGCTCGCCGTCACCTGCTCGCCCGGGACGAGCACTCCCGCGGCTCCCGGCCACGAGTAGGTCAGATCCGAGAGGCCGGGCAGGGGATCCAGGATCACCACGTCGCTGAGCGTCACGTTTCCGGTGTTCTCGGCGGTGAAGGCGTACGTCACCGTTTCACCCGCGGCGGCCGCTCCATCGAGCGCTCCGGTCTTCGAGATCACCAGGTTCGGTGCGGCCGCAACCGGCTCCGTGTGCGTATCCGAATCCGTCACCGGGTCGCCGGTGGGCGGCACGCCCTCCGCCGTCGCGGTGTTCACGACGGTCCCCGCGTCGACATCGCTCTGCGTGAGCGTGTACGTCGCGGTCGCGGTCACCGAGTCGCCCGGCGCCAGCACCCCGGCATCTCCCGGCCAGGTGTAGACGAGATCGGACAGGCCCGGGAGGGGATCGGCGATCACCACGTCGTTCAGGGTCACGTTGCCGGTGTTCGTCGCGACGAACGAGTACTCGATGACCGATCCTGCAGCGTCGGCGCCGGTGAGCTCGCCGGACTTCACCAGCTGGATCGCCGGTCCTTGAACCAGGGGAACGGTTTCCGGATCCTCGTTATTCACGGGATCGCTCGACACAAACGGCGCATCCGGGTCGTCGGGGTTCACGACGGCGGGGGGCGTACCCGTCGCGGTGACGAGGTTCACGAGCGCACCCGCATCCACATCGGCTTGCGTCAACGTGTACGTCGCCGTTGCCGTGACGTCCTCGCCGGGAGCAAGCACACCCGTCTCGCCCGGCCACTCGCCGTACGTGATGTCCGACAGCCCGGGCAGGTCGTCGCCCAGACTCACACCCGACAGGGTGACGTTGCCCGTGTTGGTCACGAGGAACGTGTAGTCCACCAACTCACCGGCGGCCGACGTGCCCGCCAGAGCGCCTGTTTTCACAACGTCGATCGACGGGTTGAACGCGATCGGGGTGACCTCGCGGTCGTCATCCTCGGGGTTCGGGGGCTGCACCGGGTTCTCGGGATCCTCCGGGTTGTAGGTCTCGGGCGGCGTTCCCGTCGTGACGGCGGTGTTCGCGACCCATCCGGCATCGATATGCGCCTGCGTCAGTGTCAGCGTCGCCGTCGCGGTGACGTCCTCGCCAGGAGCGAGCACGCCGGCTTCGCCGGGCCAGGTGAAGACCAGGTCCGTGAGACCGTCCATCGGATCGATGATCGCGACATCCGTGAGCGTCACGTTGCCGGTGTTGGTCGCGGTGAAGGTGTAGTCGACCGTCGAACCGACCTCGGCGAACTCGCCCGCGGCGACGTTCAACGCACTCGACTTCATCAGCTCGATACCCGGCGTCGACGGCAACGGCGTCTCCTCCTCCGTCGGCGGCGAGACCACCGGATCCTGAGGCTCGGGGTTCTCCGGATCGTCCGGGTTCGTGACCGGCGGCGGAGTGCCCTCCGCGGTCGCCGTGTTGATGACGACCCCGGCGTCGACGTCGTCCTGCGTCAGCGTGTACGACGCGGTTGCCGTGACCTGCTCACCCGGAGCCAGGACACCGGTCTCCCCCGGCCACAGGTAGTCGAGCTCCGACAGGCCCGGAAGCGGGTCGACGATCACGACATCCGTGAGCGTCACGTTGCCCGTGTTCTCTGCGGAGAACGTGTACGTCACCGTCTCGCCGACAGTGGCCGCACCATCGAGATCGCTCGACTTCGTCACGACCAGCGACGGATCGGGATCGATGGGTTCCACGTGCCGGTCATCGTCCCGCACCGGATCCTGCGGAGTCGGGTTCTCCGGGTCCTCCGGATCGAACGCCGGCGGCGGCGTGCCCTCGGCCGTCGCCGTGTTGTCGACCCAACCGCGGTCGACATCGGCCTGGGTGAGGGTGTAGTCAGCAGTCACGCGAACCGAGTTCCCCGGCTCGAGCGTGCCGGCGACCGCCGCATCGCTCCCATCCCAGTCGAAGGTGTACTCCGCGTCGTCCCCGAGCATGGCGTCCGCGATGCTCAAGTCCGAGAGCGACGTGGTGCCGGTGTTCGCGAGGAGGAACTCGTAGGTGATCGTCTCACCGGCAGCGGTGAAGCGCTGTTCCCCCTGCACCTGCTTGGTGAGTGCGATCTGCGGGTTCCGCTCGATCACGACCGTTTCCGGATCCTCATCGGTCACCGGCGTCGCCGGCGTTCCGGGGCCGTCGGGATCGGTGGGATCCGCGACGTTCGGGGGCGTGCCGACGGTACCGCCGATGTTCACGACGGCTCCGGCGTCCACGTCGGCCTGCGTGAGCACGTACGTGCCGGTGAGGGTCACCGTCTCGCCCGGAGCGAGCACCCCCTCAGCGGTCGCGTTCGACCGGTCGAGCGTCACGTCGGTCAGACCGGGCAGGCCGTCGCTGATCGACACGTCGGTCAGCGAGACGTTGCCGGTGTTCGTGGCCACCAGCGTGTACTCGATGCTGTCGCCCGCGACGGGTCGCTCGTCTGCCGAGATCATCTGCCCCGATTTCTCGAGCGAGATCTCCGCATTCGCGACGATCGGGGTCACCACCGTGGAATCATCGGTGACCGGATCCTGAGGGGTCGGCGTCTCGGGGTCCTCCGGATTGAACACGGCAGGCGGCGTGCCCGCCGCCGTCGCGGTGTTCGCCACGAGGCCGCGATCGATGTGCGCCTGGGTCAGCGTGAGCGTTCCCGTCGCCGTCACGGTCTCACCGGGCGCGAGCGTACCCGTGCCGGTGGCCATCGACCAGTCGTATGTCAGGTCGGTGAGCCCGGCGAGCGGGTCCGTGATGACGACGTCAGAGAGGACGACGTTGCCGGTGTTGGTCGCGGTGAAACGGTAGTCGATCCTGTCGCCGACCTGAGCCGATGGTCCGGCGAGATTCAGGTCGCCGTCCTTGACGAGTTCGATCCGCGGGTCGTTGACGGTGTGCTCGGTCGTCGGGGGCTCGGGCACGATGGGGTCGCCGCCGCCCGGAGGCGTCGCGGTCCCCGTCGCCGTGTTGGTGAACGTCGCCGCCTGCGCGTCGGCATTGATCTGCACCGTGTAGGTGATGACGACCTGCTCACCCGCCGCGAGGTCGCCGGACCAGGTCGCGATGCCGTCCGCGAACGTGAGTCCGGGCACCTCGGAGCCGTCGATCGTAGCGATCGGTGCGGCGGTGAGCTCGGCGTGCTCGAGCACGTCGGAGAGGTCGTCCGCGACGGTGACGTCGGTGAGCGGTGTCGCTCCGGAGTTGTGACCGGTCACGGTGTAGGTGACCTCTGAGCCCGCGTTGACTCCCTCGCCGCTCGGCGGGTTCGCCGTCTTGGTGAGCGCAAAGCCGGGCTCGTTCACGGGGTTCGACACCTCGGGCTCAGGCGGGGTGATGGTGCCGCCGCCCGGGGGCGTGGCTGCACCGCTGACACTGTTCGCGAGCGTCGTCCCTGCGGCTTCGGCACCGACCGTGACCGAGAAGGTCAGGGTGAGCGTCTCGCCGGCGGCAAGGTCGCCGGTCCACGAGAGCACGTCATCGGCGAGCTCCGCAGCGGGATCCGCGGGCGACCCGTTGATCTCGGCGCGCACGCTCTCGGTATCGAGGGTGCTGTGCGCGAGCAGCTCGGCGAGGTCATCGGTGACGACGACGTCCGTCAGCGCAGTCTGACCGGTGTTGCTGGCGGTGATCGTGTAGTCCAGCTCGTCGCCGGCGTTGACGGCGGTGCCGCTGCCGGGTGAGACGGACTTCTCGAGCGCGAAGCCGGGCTCGTTCACCGGGTGCGTGGTGGTGACCTGCGGGGGATCGGTCGGCGGCGTGCCGCCGCCCGGAGGCGTGGCGGTCGCGTTCGCCGCGTTGGTGAGGGTGTCGCCCGCGGCATCGTCGTTCACGGTCACGGTGTACGTCACAGTGACCGCCTCACCGACGCCCAGGTTGCCGCCCCAGGTGAGCACGTTGCTCGACGCATCGAGTTCAGGAGCAGCGGCGGCAGTGGTCGTACCGTTGATATCGGTCACGCTCGCCGTGAACCCGTCCTCGGTGACGGCGGCGTACGCGAGCACATCGGTCAGGTCATCGGTGACCGTGACCTGCATCGGCACCTCACCGTCGTTCGTCGCGGTGACGGAGTAGGTGATCTGGTCTCCGGCGTCGACCGCGGAGCCCGAAGCGGGATCGGAGGTCTTCGTCAGCGTGAGCCCGCGCTCGAGAGCGGTGTTGGTGGCGGTGCAGATCATGCTCGACCCGCGAAGATTGTCCGGTTGCACGACCGACCAGGTGGGCCCGTCGCCGGCAGTGTTCACCGGCGCGTTGCTGTTCGCCGCATCGACGCAGTTCATCTGCGAGGTGTAATAGTCGAGATTCGCAGTTCCCGCAGCGGACTCGGTCAGCGTGAGCGTCTCACCGTTACCGGTGACGTAGGGGCCGGCGTTCGACGCCTGAACGCCCGGCGCGCCGCCGCTCGTCTGAGCCTGGCCGAGCTGGACGGGTCCCGATGCGCGACCGGGGGCCGTGACGGCGAGCCCGAACTGGTCGGACGGACCGAACCGGTCCGGCTGGATGTCTTTGACGAACTGCACCGTGTTCGGGTAGGCGCAGCTCGCGAGATCGGTGAAGCCGGACCCCGAATTCGGGTTCGGGTACTGCCCTTCAATGGCACCCGACACCAGGTCGATCTCGAAGAGCGTCGTGCTCGTGGAGACGTAGATGTTTCCGAAGTTGCCGAACGCGATACCGTTGCCCTCCGACCCTGCGGGCAGCTGGGCGATGGGCGCACCCAGCGGCAGGGAGACGTTGCCGGGAGCCGTCGGAACATCCGCCTGCACGGCGTACACGTTGCGGTTCGCGACGAGGATCAGCTGCCCATCCGCGGTGAAGGCGAAGTCGCCGTTCTGGTTGCCGATGCCCGGAATGCTGCCGACCTGGTACGCGGTCTGCGTCACGGGATTGTAGACGCCGAGGTAGGCGGGCGAACCGGCGCCGCCGTAGTAGTAGAGCCCGTCGACGGGGTTCACCGCACCGCGAATGATGGTGGCGGGAGCGTTCGGGTCTCCGAGGTTCTTCGTCTGGGTCTGCTCGGTCAGCCGATTGTGAATGGCGAGCTGCTTCGTCGAGCCCGCGGCACCCCCGTTGGCAACGGTGTAGAGCAATTGGCCGTCACCGGAGATGCCCAGCGCGTTGTTCTGCTGCGCGGACACGCTGAACTGGCTGGTCGGTGCGAAGGATCCGGCGACATCGAACTCGAGCACCTGCCCGCTCTGGTTCTGCGCGTAGATGCCGCTGCCGTCGCAGAACACCGGCGGGGCCGCTTGCGCGGGCGGCGCGGCTGCGGTGCCCCCGACTACGACGAGGCCACTCGCCACAACTGCGGCGGCGGCAAAGCCACCGATGAACTTCCTCACGGCACGGAGCCGTGCAGAACTCTTGAACATGCATCCCCATCACGAACTGGAGACGCACGGGCACCACCAGCTTCACTCACTGCGAAACGTGCCCATCAGTCCGATGGGCGCTTCCACAGTAGGGAGAGCGAACACCCGCCACGCCGCGAAACTGCGTCGCGAACGGTGACGTTATCAGATAGTTACGATAACCATAAGCATTGAATATTATTTGCGTAACGTTCCCTCTCAACCGCGTCATATCTCCCGTGTGCGCATGTCGTCAAAGGGGCATTTCTTCGAGCAGGAGATCTTGACGGTGAGCGCATCGCGCAGGGATCAGACCCGACCGGTCTTCGCGCGCTCGCGGCGATCAGGTGCCGCACATCGGACGCAGCTGCAGCGCTCCGAGCCCGTTCGTCGTCGGAATCCGGGTGCGCGCATCGCAGCTCGTCCCGAACGGCGCGACGAGCACGTGGTCACCGCGCGCCTGCATGCCCCCGTACTCCGCCTTCGTCAGAGGCGCGTTCGCGGGGAGCACGATGATCTCGCCGAGCGAGGTGATACTCAGTCCGAAGCCATGGGTATTGAAGCGTTCCGGTGCGGTCGCAGAGCCGCCGGTGACGGGCTTCTCCGGATCGAGCACGTCGACCATCATGCAGGCGAACACGTCCGAGTCCGAGGTCGCGCCGAACCCGCCGTGCTGCTCCCCCACCCACACGGTGATCTCGTCATCCCCATAGATCGGACGCACCTCCTGGTCGCACTCCATCGACAGCGCGTAGGCCGGGTGACTGAAGTCGTCCGCGTTCTGGACGGACGGCGGCAACATGGCCGGAAGGTCTCGTGTCAGCGGCGACGACGGCCCCGTGAGCACCACGGCGCCCACGGCGAACGCGATCGCGACGGCGATCGCCACCCCCATCGCGACGGCCGGAGCGATTGAGCGGCGGACGCCCGTCGTCTCGGGGGCCACCTCTTTCGGCACCGCTGCTTCGAGTGATCCGTACGCTTCGTGCTCGGTCATCGCGCCCCCTATCAACGATACGTGTCGATAATCAGACGATCAGTTCACTGGCCTCGGAGCAAGCATCGATTCGATCTCGGCCCGACCGACGGCCCGGACCGCTACAGCCAGTCCCGCTCCCGCGCCGTGCGCGCGGCCTCGTGCCGCGTCCGACTTCCCGTCTTCTGAATCGCGTTCGACAGGTAGTTCCGCACCGTCCCCTCGGCGAGGTGCAGCGTCGCCGCGATCTCGCTCACCGAATACCCGTCGACCGCGACCCGCAGCACATCGATCTCGCGCTCGGTGAGCGGGCAGTCGTCGATGAGCGCCTGCGCCGAGACGTTCGGATCGATGTACCGGCCACCGGCAGCCACATCGGTCACCGCCGAGGCGATGAGTTTCGGATCGGCGTCCTTGCCGACGAACCCGCGAACGCCGACCCGGAGCGCGCTCCGCAGGGTTCCCGGCCGCGCGTGCCGGGTGAGAATCACGACCGCGCGAGTCTGGTCGTCGGCGAGCAGCTTCGTGGCGACGTCGACGCCCGAGAGACCGGGCATCTCCAGATCGAGCACCGCGACATCAGGGCGCAGCTCCTCATAGCGCGCGAGCGCGTCGACCCCGTTGTCCGCCTCGGCCACGACCTCGATGTCCGCCTCGAGCGGCAACAGGGTGGCGAGCGCGGAGCGGATGAGACCCTCATCGTCTGCGAGGAGCACGGATACCGTCACAACGTTGCCTTTCGGGTGGACTCGTGAGAAGTGGACGCATCGGCGAAGGGATCAGGCGACTCGTCCCCGGCCGCCCCGACGGCCCGAACGATGAACCATCCGTCCGCGACGCTGGCCTCGAGGGTGCCGCCGCGATCGGCGATCCGCTCAGCCAGTCGCGCGAGTCCGCGCTGCGGGCGGAGCGTGTCGGGCACGCCGTCGTTCCGGATCTCGATCGACCGCGGCCTGACGCGCACCTCGACCCTCTCGGCGTGCGCGTGGCGCAGGATGTTCGTGGTCGCCTCGCGCAGCACGAGCGCCGCGTCGGCTTCCCAGTCGGCGTGCGCCGCATCGGCGCCGGTGACGGTCGCCGCGATGCCCGACGCCTCGAACAGACCGACGGCGCTGCCGGCCTCGTTCGCGAGCGAGAGCCGCTGTGTCGCATTGACGAGCTGCCGGCCCTGATCGATACTCTCGGCGATGAGGGACTGGATCGCCTCAAGCTCCTCGGCGGCGCGTGCCGGATCCGACTCTCGCACGCGCGCCGCCACCGCGGCTTTCAGCTTGATGACGTGCAGCGTGTGACCCTGAATATCGTGGAGGTCGGCGGCGATCCGGTTCCGCTGCCGCAGCAGCGACGCCTCTTGCTCCGCGTCTTTCGCGCGCGTCAGCGCGCGAATCAACCGGGTCTGCTCCCCGACGTCTCCGATCGACCACAACCACACCGCCGCGATCACCACCGATGTCAGGATCATCTGCATCGCGTACGGCCGATCCGAGAGCAGAGCGACGCACGACAGCCCCCCGATCGCACCGGTCGCGAAGATCATGAGCCGCTTGCGGAAGTGCGGTTGACTGGCGATCCAGATGCCGGCGACGGTGCCGGAGGCGATCGCGCCGAACGGGTTGTCCTGCAGGTACGACGCCGCCAGGAGCGTGACCACGGCCACGACCCCCGTCGCGATGAACAGGCCCCGAGCCGATCGACCGCGGATCCATCCGTCGAAGAGCACCGCGCTCAGCGCGAGCGACGGCAGCGCGATCAGCATGCCGACCACGCTGCGGCCCGCGAAGAAACTGGTGACCATCATCATTCCGAAGAGCACCAGGAATGAGACGCGGTGCCGGTGGATGAAGCTCTGCTCCGGATCCTCGACCTCGAGATCGTGCGGAGCGGCATCCGAGACGCGCGGGCCGATCTGCACCTGCTCAGCCATGACGTCCTCCCCGGATCCGCGGCCCGCGCGACCCGACGGCGCGAGACCCACACCCAGTGTGGCCGAACAGGTCGCATCGGTGCCAGTGACACCGTGTCACACGCACCGGTGACAGGCGGCACTGGGGCGGCCTCGGAGCACCGGGCAGTGTGGATGATGACACAGAGCAGGCAACCGGCAGAAAGGCTCGACCCATGATCTTCGACTTCCTCGGCGACTTCCTCACGAATCTCGCCCAGTTCACCCAGGGACTGGACGCGTGGCTCCAGGGCTTCTTCGTCGTCCTGCTCGGAGCGATCCCCTTCGTCGAGTCCTACGGCGGCACCTTCGTCGGAATCGTCGCCGGTGTGCCGCCGGTCCTCGCCGTCATCGCCGCGATCGTCGGCAACGCGATCTGCACGTTCGCCCTCATGTTCGCCGCACTGAAGACGCGCAGCGCCGTACTCAGTCGCCGTGGAGGCGGTGCCGACACCGAACCTCGGATGTCGAAGCGCCGCGCCAAGGTCGCGAAGGCGCTCGACCAGTACGGCGTGCCGGGCGTCTGCTTCCTCGGGCCCCTGCTCGTCGCCAGCCAGATCACCGCACCCACGCTCATCGCCGTCGGCGCCCGGCCCGGCAAGGTCTTCCTCTTCCAGGGGCTCGCGATCATCGCGTGGGGTGTGCTCTTCGCGCTCCTCGGCAACCTCCTCCTGACGAACGTCGCCGGCTGAGGACGTCGGGTAGGCTGCGAGGGTGACCCGGATCCTGTTCTTCGAGCCCCGAATCGCGGGCAACACCGGCAACACGATCCGGCTCGCCGCCGGCACGGGAGCCGAGCTCCACATCGTGAATCCGCTCTTCGACTTCGAGGACACGAAGTTGCGTCGGGCTGGGCTCGACTATCACGATCTCGCAGTCGTGCATCTGCACGACTCGTTCGAGGCCGCACTCGAAGCGCTGCTCCCCGCCCGCATCTTCGCCTACACGGCGCACACGGAGCGGTTCTACACCGATATCGCCTACCGCGACGACGACGTGCTCATGTTCGGGCCCGAGCCGACGGGGCTGCCCGACGAGGTCCTCTTCCACGAGTCGGTGACCGATCGACTGCGCATTCCGATGCTCGACGGTCGCCGTTCGATGAACCTCGCGAACTGCGCCGCGATCGCCACGTACGAAGCCTGGCGGCAGCAGGGGTTTCCGGGCGACGCGACCCTCGCGTGACGGACCCGAGGATTCTGCCGACGCACCACGGGTGATGCGTGCACCGACGCATGGTTCCTGACAAGATGGTGTGAACATGTATCAAGCCACATGCGGGAGGTCAACGTGACGACACCGATGACCGCCCCGCGCATCGAGGTCTCCGGTCTCACGAAGCACTTCGGACGGGTGCACGCGGTGAACGGCCTCACCTTCACCGCCGAACCCGGGCGGGTGACCGGCTTCCTCGGTCCGAACGGATCGGGCAAGACGACGACGCTCTCGATGCTGCTCGGCCTCGTCCGCCCCGATGCGGGCACCGCGACCGTCGGCGGTCGCCCGTACGCCGACCTCGAACAGCCCGCGATGGCGGTGGGGTCGCTGCTCTCCGCCGACTTCCATCCCGCGCACACCGCGACCGCGCACCTCGACATTGCGCGCCGCGCGATCGGCGTGCCCCGGCACCGCGTCGGCGAAACCCTCGAAATGGTCGGCCTGCGCGACTCGGCGCACCGCAAGACCGGCGGCTTCTCGCTCGGCATGCGTCAGCGCCTCGCCCTCGCGGCGGCGCTGCTGCCCGACCCGCAGGTCATCGTGCTCGACGAACCGATCAACGGTCTCGACCCCGAGGGCATCCGCTGGATCCGCCAGCTGCTCAGGCACCTCGCCAGCGAAGGGCGCACCGTGCTGCTGTCGTCTCACCTGCTCAGCGAGGTGCAGCAGACCGTCGACGACGTTGTCATCATCCGTCGCGGCGAGGCCGCGTACAGCGGACCCCTGACCGGCCTCCAGCCGAGCGAAGCCGACCGGGTCGTGCTCGTCTCGACCCCGAACAACCGCCGTCTCGCCCAGGCGCTCGAGCACGCCGGTCTCGAAGTGCACGGCGCGCGCGGCGATGTCATGCGGGTGACCGGGGGCGACCCCGAGACCGTCGGCAACCTCGCGTTCGACTCCGGGCTGCCGCTCTCGCACCTGAGCACGGAGGAAGCGGGACTCGAGGAGCGCTTCCTCGCACTCATCGGCGAGGGGGAATCCGCATGAGCCGGTACGGACGGAGCGTCTCCGCGGAGACCCGGAAGTTCACCGCGACGAAGACCTGGTGGATCCTGGGCATCGTGCTCGGTCTCTACGCCGGCATGATGACGGCGACGTTCGCGTTCCTGTTCGGCTCCATGGCCGATCAGCTCGGCGAGGCCGGCCCCGGTCTCGGCGTGCAGGAGACCGCCGATACGGTGTACTCCGCCATCGCGACCTACGGATACGTCGTGCCGTTCCTCGTCGGCGCGCTGTCGGCCACCGGCGAGCTGCGTCATCGCACCCTCGCGTTGGCGTTCATCGCCGAACCCTCCCGCTGGATCGTGCTGCTCGGCAAAGTGACGACGCTCATCGGCATGGGCGCGCTGCTGGGCATGATCGGGATCATCGGCGGCGTCGGGGCCGGAGCCACGACTCTCGCTGCGACCGGTGGCGACGCCGCACTCGGATCGAGTGACACCTGGGCGCTCCTCGCCCGCATCATCGCGGCCATGGCGATCTGGGCGGTCATCGGCTTCGGTGTGGGCGTGCTCGTGCGCAATCAGGCGCTCGCGATCGTGCTCGCCCTCGTCTTCACCCAGTTCCTCGAACCACTCCTGCGCGCCGCAGCGAGCTTCTGGGACTGGAGCGCCAACGTCGCTCGGTTCCTCCCCGGATCGGCGACGGACACCCTGGTCGGTGCCAGCACGATGACCCTCACCTCGGGATCGGACGGAGCGGTCGAACCGCTCTCGATGGGCGTCGGCGCGCTCGTCCTCATCGCCTACGCGGTGATCGCCGTGCTCGCCGGGTGGGCGCTGCGCTGGAATCGCGACCTCACGTAGGCACCGCGCCGACGTCTTCAGCCCCCTACTGGTTCGAGAACGCCGCGTCGAACGACGCGTCCGGCCGCTTCCAGAGGAGCGACCGGATCACGCCGACCGCCTCCGCCGCGCCGTGCAGGCGGTCCATGCCTGCGTCCTCCCACTCGATAGAGATGGGCCCGGTGTATCCGATCGCACCGAGCGCCCGGAAGGCGTCCTCCCAGTGGGTGTCTCCGTGACCGGTGGAGACGAAGTCCCACCCGCGTCGCGGGTCGCCCCACGGCAGATGCGAGCCGAGGATCCCTGAGCGTCCGGTGGGTGGGCGCAGCCGCGTGTCCTTGCAGTCGACGTGGAAGATGCGGTCGGCGAAGTCGCTGATGAAGCCGATCGGGTCGACGCCCTGCCAGACGAGGTGGCTCGGATCCCAGTTGAGTCCGAACGCCGACCGGTGGTCGATCGCGTCGAGTGCGCGCACCGTCGTCCAGTAGTCGTACGCGATCTCGGACGGGTGCACCTCGTGCGCGAAGCGGACGCCCTCGCCGTCGAAGACATCGAGGATCGGGTTCCATCGACGGGCGAAGTCGGCGTATCCGTCATCGATGACGCTCTGCGGCACCGGTGGGAACATCGCCACGTAGGGCCAGATCCGCGATCCGGTGAAGCCGACGACGGTGTCGACGCCGAGCTTGCGGGCGACCCGCGCCGCGCGCTTCATGTCGTCCGCCGCGCGCTGCCGCACCCCCTCGCCGTCGCCGTCGCCCCAGACGTACGGACGCACGATCGCCCGGTGACGGAAATCGATCGGATCGTCGCACACCGCCTGTCCCGCGAGGTGGTTCGAGATCGCCCAGACGCCGAGCCCGTGCCGGTCGAGGATCTCGAGACGCGACCGCAGGTACGCGTCATCAGTGTCGGCGCGTTCGAGGTCGAGGTGATCCCCCGAGGCGGCGATCTCGAGCCCGTCGTACCCCCACTCCGCGGCGAGACGGGCCACCTCCTCGAAGGACAGGTCGGCCCACTGTCCGGTGAACAGGGTGACGGGGTGCGCAGCGGTGGTCATCTGGCCTGGCTCCTTTGCTCGTGCAGATCGTTCAGGAACGCCGCGCTCTGCCGCGCGAGTGCGTCCGGGCTCTCGGCGAGCGGGCGCCAGATGGAGGCGGCCGTCGCGATGGTGTCATTGTCGGCCGTGAAGCTCTCGAGCGTCAACGGACCGCGGTAGTCGATGTCGTCGAGCGCGTCGAGCAGCGCGTTCCAATCGGTGTGGTCCCCGCCCACCGGTCCGCGATCGTTGCCGCAGACCTGCACCACGGCGCAGTGGCGTCCGGCGGCGCGCACCGCGGCGGCCGGATCGCGCTCTTCGATGTTCAGGTGGTAGGTGTCGAGTGCGAGCGCCACCCCGGTGCCGTCGCCCAGCAACGGGTCGAGCACGTCGAGCGCCTGGTCGACCGTGTTGATCAGGCTCGTCTCGTACCGGTTCAGCGGCTCGATGGCGAGGGTGACCGCGCGCTCGGCCGCGTACGCGGCCACCGGCGCGATGGCGAGCCGCAGATCCCGGATCGCGGCGACCCGCTCCCCCGCATCCATGCGCCACACGCGCCCGGTACGGGCGGTGAACGGTCCGGCGACGGTCGGCGAGCCGAGCGTCACGGCGACGTCCACGCAGTGGCGCAGATAGTCCTGCGTCGCCGCACGGCTCGAGTCGTCGAGCAGATCGCGTCCGGCACCCATGGCGCCGACGATCCGGGCTTCCATGTCGTGCTCGGCCAGGTTCCCGGCGGCAGCCTCGGGCGACCAGTCCCCCGGCTGCTCGATCGGGAGTTCGAGCATCGCGTACCCGAACTCCCGTGCGAGCGGGGCGAGGGCGGAGAGCCGCACGTCGGTCACCGGGGACGCCCACACCCAGGTGTTGACGCCCAGTGCACGTCGCACGTGCGCGCTCTCCGCGCTCGCCGGTCCCATCGGTTCCTCCGCTCCCCAGACCCCTTACGGGATCTGGCGATCCTGCCAGATCTGCGGGTAGCCGGGCAGGTCTTCCCCGCCGAACTTGGCGTAGTGACCGTCGGGCATGCCGTCGTTCCGCTCCAGGAAGTCGGCGCGCTCGTCCTCGGTGATCGGGGACTGCGGCAGCACCCACTCCTCGGGCACCTCTTCGCCGGCGAAGATCTTCTCCGCGGCGAGCAGGGGCGTGCGCCACTGGAAGTTCGAGTAGACCGGCGCGAGCGCCGTCATCCCGGTGTCTTCCCACTTGCGCAGGAAGCTGAGCTCGTCCTCACCGGTCATGACCGGGTAGTCGGCGCCCGCCTCCTCGAAGGCCTCGATCGCTGCGACGGCTCCGTCGCCCGCATCCATCCAGACGCCCTGCACGTCGCCCGTCGCGAGCTCGTCCGAGATCACCTTCTTGATCTCGGCGGGGTCGCCCTCCGTGAAGTAGTCGACGGCCTCGATGCCGGCTTCGTCGAACAGCTTCTCGGCGGCGGCCCACCGCTGCTCGAGCACGTCCACGCCGGGCAGGATCCGCAGCGCCACGACCTTGTCGCCCTCCTCCAGG
Source organism: Leucobacter tardus (assembly GCF_017583045.1). Taxonomy (GTDB): domain Bacteria; phylum Actinomycetota; class Actinomycetes; order Actinomycetales; family Microbacteriaceae; genus Leucobacter; species Leucobacter tardus. The sequence goes on from NZ_JAGFBF010000001.1 coordinate 138,006, forward strand.
TTGTCGATGAGGAACTCGGCGGTGTCGATGCCCCACGCGAATCCACCGATGGGGTGGATGAACGTGACCGCGCAGTCGGTCTGCACGCCGCGGTCGAAGACGATGACGGGCTTGCCGGTCTCGCAGGCGCGCTCGACGGCCGGCGTCATGGCCGCCGTGCTGTTCGGCGAGATGATGAAGCCGTCGCAATTGCCCTCGGCGATGAAGTAGTCGATGTCGGCGATCTGCGTGTCGTCGTTATCCTGCGCGTCGCGCGTCTCCATCTCCGAGATCACCCCGGAATCCTGGAGCGCTTTCAGCTGCTCGTTCATCGTGATCCACCCGGTCTGCCGCCACGGGTTCGAGATCGACGCGTTGGCGAAGCAGAGCTTCTGCGCACCGTCGACCTGGTACTCCGAGGTGTCGGCCATCACGGGTTCGATGGCCTGCAGGTACGGCTGGTCGGCCGGACCCTCGGGCTCGATGCCGCGCTCCTGGTCCTGCTTGTCGTAGAGTTCCTGGTCGAACCATTCCGCATCCGCGGTCTCCCCGGTCTCCTGGGGCGCCTCCACCGACGGATCGGTGGTGCAGCCGGCCAAGAGGATCAGCGATGCCGCACCGACGAGGCCGACGGTGGCCTTCAGCGATCGTTTCATGATCGGTTTCTCCTTCGTGTCATCCCCGCACGGCACCGCTGCCGGCATCGGGGTGGGGCGACGGGATAGCTCCCGCCGGGTCTGCGAGCGCCTCGTCCGGCGCGCTGGGCGCCGACTGCTCGGGCAGCGTCGGCCGGCGGCGCTTGGCCGCGAAGACCACGCCGGAATAGGCGACGGCGATGATGATGATGGCGCCCTGGATCGCGTCGCGCATCGTCGAGGGCACCGATGTGAAGTTCAGCAGCATGAAGAGCGACTCGAGCGCGAAGGCGCCCGCGAGTGCTCCGAGCACGGTGCCGCGGCCGCCGCCGAGCATGACGCCGCCGAGCACGACCGCCGTGATGGCGATGAACTCGTAGCCCTGCCCGACCGAGGGGTGCACGCCGGCGTAGCCGACGAGCAGGATGCCGGTGACCGTCGCCGACAGCGACGAGATGACGAACGCCAACGTCTTCGTGCGCCAGACGGGTGCCCCGGCGTACGCCGTCGCTGCGGCGTTGTCGCCGATCGCGATGAGGGTGCGGCCGAACGGACGGTACGAGATCCAGACCGCGAACACCGTGACGGCGGCGAGGATCAGCACGGCCCACGGCAGCGTGCCCACGATCGGCAGGTCCGTGATGCCGCTCCGGCCGATCTGCCGCACCGACTCGGCCGGGTTGCCCGTCGCGGCGCCGCCCGTCCACCAGAGGACCCCGCCGTAGATGGCGAGCATGGTGCCGAGCGTCACGATGAACGACGGCACTTTCAGCAGGGTCGTGACGAGCCCGTTCACGAGACCGACGATCACGCCGGCGACCACCATGATGATGAGGGTCGGGATCACCTTGGCGTCGTCCTGCCCGATGAGGGTGCCCGCCATCACGACCTGCGCCGTGACGAGCGAGCCCATCGAGAGGTCGAACTCGCCGCTCACGATGACGAAGAACTGGCCGATCGCGACGATCGCGATCGGGGCGACGCGCTGGATGAAACGGACGAACTGACTCGGATCGGCGAAGCTCGGGTTGAGCGCCGTGATCGCGATGAGCAGTGCCACGAGCAGCAGCACGACGGCCCACCGCGGACTGATCGCCGCGCGGGCGAATGCGGCGACGCGGTGCTCGCCCGCGGGTGCGGCGGTGCGGGTCATCGGGATCCCCCCTCGCTCGTGATCGATACGGTCTGCGGTCCGCTCGGCGCGGCCCCGGATCCCGTCGGGGACCCCCGCCCGCCCGGAAAACGGATGTGCTTCGTGATGATGCGGCGCCGCGCGTAGACCGCGACGGCGACGATGATGACGAGGCCGCGCACCACGTCCTTCAGGAACGGGTTCACCTGCAGCACGCTCATCACGTTGTCGAGGACCGCGAAGATCGCGACACCGCCGATGGTGCCCCAGATCGATCCGCGTCCGCCCATGAGCAACGTGCCGCCGAGCACGACCGCCGCGATCGAGAGCAGGTCGTAGCCGCCCTGCGGGCCGACGGTCGGACTGCCGACGCCGAGACGGCTCGCGAGGAGCAGTCCGGCGATCCCGGCGAAGACCGAGCTGCCGATGTGGGCGCCGATGAGCGGCAGCCGGGTGCGGACGCCCGAGAGCCGCGCGACCTCGCTGTTGCCGCCGACGGCGAACAGGTGGTGCCCGAAGCGGGTGCGGCTCAACAGCAGCGCCACGAGGGCGGCGAGCACGAGCATCGTGATCGTCGAGATCGGGACCGGGCCGATGCCGGTGGCGCCGAAGAGCTGGAACTCGCGCGGCACGGTGCCCGCGGTCCCCTGATAGGTGGTGTCGAGGTACCCCTTCAAGATCAGCCCGACGCCCAGCGTCGCGACGAACCCGTGCACGCGGAGCACCGTGACGATCAAGCCGTTCGCGAGCCCGATCAGCGCGCAGACCCCGAGGGTCAGCAGGACCGCGGGCACGATCATGGCGGGCGACCCGTTCATCGTCGTCGCCGCCACCAGACTCGAGAGACTGACGACGTACGGCACCGACAGGTCGAGCGACGCCCCGAGGATCACGAGCGTCTGCCCGATCGCGACGAGCCCGAGCACGCTCATGCCGGTGAGGATGTCGCGGATGCTGCCGGGGCTCAGCAGGTTCCGGCCGACGGTGGCGACGAGGATCGCGCTGACGATGAGCACGACGACGAGGGCGAGATAGACGATCGCGACGGTGTCGAGTCGCCGCGGAGTCGCGGTGCGGGCGGTCATGCGGATGCCTCCTCGGCTCCGGTGCCGAGCGCGACGACGTCGGCCTCGGACGCGGTGGGCGGAAGTTCGCCGGCGACGGTGCCGTCTCGGAGCACGACGATGCGGTCGGACATGCCGAGCACCTCCGGGAGTTCGCTCGAGACGAGCACGATGGCGACGCCGCTGCGCGCGAGCTGCCGCACCAGCTGGTAGACGGCGACCTTCGCGCCCACGTCGATGCCACGGGTCGGCTCGTCGAGCAGCACGATCCGCGGCTCGGTCGCGAGCCACTTCGCGAGCACCACCTTCTGCTGATTGCCGCCGGAGAGCGCGCGCACCTCCTGCCGGTTGCTGCGGCTCACCACCTCGAGCGACGACAGCACCCCGTCCATCCGGGCTCTCGCGGCGCGGGTACGACCGGGAAAGGCGCTGCGGATCGCGAGGAGAGCGTTGTCGAGGATCGACTGACCGAGCGCCAGCCCGGTGCCCTTCCGGTCCTCCGTGATGAGCGCGATCCCTTCTTTCACGGCCTGCCGCGGGCCGCGGATCGCGAGCCGACGTTCGTCGATGCGCACCTCGCCGCGGGTGAACGGTGCCGAACCGAACACCGCCTCGACGAGTTCCGTGCGTCCGGATCCCTGCAGGCCCGCGATGCCGACGATCTCGCCGGCGCCGACGAGCAGGTCGATGCCGTCGAGCTGCTCGTTGCCTCCGCCCCGGATCTCGAGGCGCGGGGCACCGATCTCGGTTCCGGGTTCCGGATCGGGGAAGAACGTGCTGATCGGGCGTCCGACCATCTCGCGGACGAGCCCCAGGTGATCGAGACGCGACGCGGGACCGGTCGAGACGAGGTCGCCGTCCTTCATGACCGTGATGTCGTCGCAGAGATCGAAGATCTCCTTCAACCGGTGCGACACGTAGAGGATCGCGACACCCCGCGCCTGCAACCGCTCGATGACGCCGTACAGAATGCCGACCTCGTGCTCCGCGAGCGCCGCCGTCGGCTCATCCATGGAGATGACCCTCGCATCGACGGAGAGCGCCTTCACGATCTCGACGAGCTGCTGCTCGGCGACCGTCAGCCCCCCGACGCGTCGGCCGGGGTCGATGCCCGAGATGCCGAGCTGCAGGAAGAGCTCCGCGGTGTCGCGCCGCATGCGTGCGGCGTCGACGAGTCCGCGCTTGCGCGGCTCGCGGCCCAGGTAGACGTTCTGGGCGACGGTGCGGTCCGGGAGCAGGTTGAACTCCTGGAAGACGGTGGCGACGCCGGAGGCCGCGGCCTCGACCGGATGCCCGAAGTCGACGAGCTGGCCGTCGAGCCGCAGCTCCCCGCCATCGCGACGGTACTCGCCCGCGATGATCTTCATGAGCGTCGACTTGCCCGCCCCGTTCTCGCCGACGAGCCCGTGCACACGCCCCGGGTGCAGCTCGATGGAGAGCCCGTGCAGCACCTCGACACCGTAGAACTGCTTGCGAATGCCGGTGGCGGTGAGGATCGGGGCTCCCGCGGTCGCGCTGCCGGTTCCGTGCCAGGTGGCGGTGACGTCTGCGGCGCTCATGACTGCGGCACCTCCACCCAGGTCCCGGCCTCGGCCGCGGCGAGCACGGCCTCCGTCACGACGGCGGCCCGCACCCCGTCGGCGAATGTCGGGACACCGTCGGGAGCACCGCCCTCGGAACCGTCGCCGCGCATCAGTGCGTAGCTGTCGGCGACGAAGGCGTTGAACGCATCCTGGTACCCCTGCGGGTGCCCGGCCGGCACCCGGCACAGACGCGCGGCGTCGGGCGACAGCGCGTCCGCTTCGCGGTCGATCAGCGTACTTCCCTGACGACGCCCCACCCACAACTGCTCCGGACGCTCCTGCGCGAAGCGGACGCTCTCGCGATCCCCCGACACCTCGATGACCAGCGCGTTCTTCCGGCCCGGAGCCACCTGCGACACGAGCAGCGACCCGATCGCGCCGCCCGCGAACTCCACGGCGACGGCGACGGTGTCCTCGGTCGTCACGGGAGTGCTGCCCCGCTCCGGATGCACCGTGCGCGTCGTCGCGGCGAGTCGAGTGATGCGATCCCCCGTCACGAACTCGATGAGATCGACGAGGTGCGATCCGATGTCCGCGAACGCGCGCGACGGACCGCCGCTCCCGGCGTCGACGCGCCAGTTGACGTCATCGGCATCGAGCAGCCAGTCCTGCAGGTAGCTCCCGTCCACGGTGAGGATCGTCCCGGCCTCGCCGGCGCGAATGCGAGCGCGGGCCTCGCGCACCAGCGGATGGTACCGGTAGACGAACGGGACCGTCCCGATGAGACCCGCCGCGCGCGCCGCGTCCGCCAGTTCGCGCGCCTCGGCGGCGCTCGTGGCCAACGGCTTCTCGCAGATGACGTGCGAACCGGCTGCCAGCGCAGACCGGGTGAACGTCGCATGCGTTTCGTTCGGCGTGCACACGTGCACGACATCGAATCCCGCTCCGGCGAGATCGTCCGCCTGCAGGCCGCGCCCGAAGCCGAGTTCGCCGCGAATGCGTTCGGTCGACTCGGACGAGGATGCGGCGATCGCGCTGAGTTCGGCGCCCGCGAGTCGGGCGGCCTGTGAGTGGGTGCGGGCCATGAACCCGCCTCCCAGCATGCCGGCGCGAAGCGGCGACGACGTCAGTGTCGATGTGACCATGCACTCATTGTGACGACACATGCATGTCTTTTGTCAAGCATTCTTCATAAGTAGATCTTTTCGTTATCAAGTTCCGATCATGTGGTTTACTGAAGGAATGTTGACGCACGCAGGGCAGAGCCTGGGGGCACCGCACGCCGGCGGACTGTTCCAGCTGCTCCGAGACGGGCTGCCGCGCACCCGCGCCGAGCTGGTGACGATGACGGGGTTGTCGCGCCCTACGGTCGCGCAGCGCATCGATCAGCTGCTCGAACTCGGCCTCATCGCCCCCGTCGGCGACGCGGTGTCGACGGGCGGACGCCCCTCATCGCAGTTCGCCTTCAACCCGACCGCGCGCGTCGTCGTCGCCGCGGACTTCGGCGCCTCGCACGCGCGTGCCGCAGTCACCGATCTGGGTGGCACCATGCTCGCCGCGCACGCCGAACCGCGATCGATCGCCGATGGACCGGAGGCCGCGCTCGCGTGGCTCACCGACACGGCGCTCCGGCTGCTCGACGACGCCGGGCACGTACCGACCGACGTCGCCGGCATCGGGATCGGGGTGCCAGGGCCCGTGGAGTTCTCGACCGGGCGCCCGATCAACCCGCCGATCATGCCGGGGTGGGACCGCTTCGACATCCCCGCCGCGATTCACCAGACCTTCGACGCACCCGTGCTCGTGGACAACGACGTGAACATCATGGCGCTCGGCGAGCGCACCGTCGCCTGGGCGGACGAGGACGACCTCATCTTCATCAAGGTCGCGACCGGTATCGGCGCAGGCGTCATCTCGGGCGGGTCCCTGCGTCGCGGCGCGCAGGGCGCCGCCGGCGACATCGGCCACATCGCGCTCGCCCGCGCCAGCGACGTCCCGTGCCCGTGCGGCAACCGCGGCTGCATCGAGGCCATCGCCTCGGGCAAGGCCGTCGCTCACTCGCTCACCCGCGACGGCATTGCCGCCGAGACGCCGAGCGACGTGATCGCTCTGGTGAAGAGCGGCAACGTGACGGCGGTGCAGGCGGTGCGCCAGGCGGGACGCGACCTCGGCGAGGTGCTCACCGCGTGCGTCAGCCTCATGAATCCCGCCGTGATCGTGATCGGGGGCACCATGGCGCAGGCCGCCGAGCACCTCGTCGCCGGCGTGCGCGAGGTCGTCTATGCGCGCTCGATTCCGCTGTCGACCGAGCACCTCACAATCGCGCCCTCACGCGCGGCGAGCGACGCCGCGATCCTCGGCGCCGCGCAGCTCGCGATCGACGCGGCGCTCTCCCCCGAGCGCATCGCCGCCGCCCTCGGACTCGGCGTCGCCGTCCTCTCCGCATAGCGCCGGAGCGGCGGCGGGGTCATCCCTGGGTCGGCACCGGCGTCACGCCGCACCCGGCACCGTGAGCACCCCGATCACCGCCCCACCTGCCACGACGGCGAGCGCGAATCCGGCGATCCGGAGTCCGGGACGCGCGCCGGGCCGGATCCACGCCAACCCTCGCGATCGCAGCACCAGGCCGGCGATCGCGGCCGCAGCGATGACCACCAGCGCGAACCAGGCGGGCAGCAGCGGAGTCGTCCACATGCCGATCTGACGCGCCACCACCACGATCGTCACGATGGCGAACCCGGAGGTCAGCAGCCCGAGTCGATCCGTGCGCTGCCGCTCCCGCTCCGCGGCGCGCGCCCGGGGCCGCAGTGCGAAGAGGTACGGCAGCAGCAGTGCCGCGGCGACGGCGGGGATGATCCAGTCGAACACGTTCATCGCATCGCTCCCGCCGTCGTCTCGGCCAGCAGCGCGAGCGCGATCTCGTCGACCGACGCCGCGGTGTCTCCCGCCAGAAAGACGGCAGTGCCCGCCTCCCGGTCGATGGCGAGCATCGAACTGTACCCGCCGGTGCCCCCGTTGTGCCACGTCACCTCGCGACCATCGAACTCGGAGGTGAACCAGGCGAGCCCGATCGACTCGCCGTCCCCGGCGTCGAACCGCGGGTCGAGCACCGTCGACGCGGAGACCCCGAGCGCCGTGTTATCGGTCAGCAGCGCCTCGGCGTACACCGCGATGTCCGCCGCCGTGGACCGCACGCCTCCCGCCGGCGCCTCGGCATGCAGGGTCCACGGCGCCGCCTGCCGACCGGAAGCCGTGTACCCGTGCGGCGCATCCGGGGCGAGCCCGTCCGGCGTCTCCGGCAGATACGTGTGCGCCATGCCGAGTGCGGCGAACACGTCGCGCTCCACCAGGTCGCGATACGACTCGCCGCGCGCGGCGGCGACCGCCTGCCCGAGCGCGCTCACCCCGAGGTTCGAGTAGGCGACCGTGCCGACATCGCCGACGTCGGCGTTGCGCGCCGCGGCCACCACCTCGTCCACATCGTTCGTGTACGGATCCCCCGCCCGCAACTGCGCCCAGTAGCTCGCGAGGAACGAGCGGACGCCGGGCTCGAGACGGGGCAGACCCGACCGGTGCGAGGCGAGATCCTCGAGGGTGAACGTCTGCGCGCCGAGGTCCACGAACTCGCTCGCCGGATCATCGACCCGGACGGCCCCGTCCGCTTCCGCCTGCGCGAGCAGCAGCGAGGTCATGGTCTTCGTGATCGAGCCGATCTCCACCTCGGTGTTCGCGTCGGCGCCGAGGCCGGCGAAGCGCGTCCCCTCCGGGGTGACGACGGCCGCCGTCAGTTCGTGGTGGGCGCCGTCACCGGCGAGATCCATGAGGCGATCGGCGATCTCGGCATCACCGCTGCGCTCGTCGGAAAGCTGCGGCACGGACGGCATGGCGACCCATCCGACGAGCACGGTGGCCAGCGCCGCTGCGACGGCGGTGACGGTCAGTCTGCTGAGTTTCATGCGATCCCTCCCGATGCGAGCACGATGGTGAGCAGGGGCACGACCCGCTCCGGGGGCACGCCGTAGCGACCGCGGGCCACCTGACGCACCCACCCCGCGGCCTGCAGCTGCTGCAGATGGTGGTAGACCTGGCCGACGGTGCCGACCCCGTCGAGCTCGGCGAGCGCCGCCGGGGTGTCGGTGCCCCGCAGCATCTCCTGCACGAACCGGAGTCGGAGCGGACTCGCGAGCGCGGCCAGCGCGTCCGCGGTCGCGGTGTCCTCCCACGGCGGCGACAGGATCGTGCCGGAGTCGAGCCCGTACTGCCATTCGACCGGGCCAGGTGCGCGATCATCCTCGGGCACCACATGACCGGCGTACGCCACGACGGAGTGCTCCGGGTGCCTGGACTTCAGGCCCTCCAGGATCCACAGGCGGTCGTCGACCGAGTCGTGCCTCTCGGCGCGGTCCGCTCCGGCGTCGCGGTCCGCGAACACTGCCGCCTCGAGTGCAGCGAGGCGCGCTTCGACACTCGTCCCGCGGTGCTCTTCCTCGCTCATACCCGTAAACTATCAACAATTACGGAATTCTTGCAATACGTCACGCGCGCCGACAAGCCTCCGCGCCGCGCCGCCCCCACCGCGCCCCGCCGCCCCGCCACCTCCGCCACCTCCGCCACCTCGCGGCTTCAGTGCGGGATTCTGTGTTCTATTCGCCGGGATAACGCACAGAACCCCGCACTGAATGGAGCCGTCGGCGACCCCGCCGCATCGACCACGCGGGAGGCGCGATTTCGCAGGAATCGGGCGCCATTCCGTGCGGAAGCCTCCTCTGAACGACGTCGAGGCGGGGCGGGGGTCCGGCCCGATCGGTGATCGCACCGCCCGCCCCTTCGACGCGGGATTTCGTGTTCTATTCGCCGGGATAACGCACAGAATCCCGCACCGAACACGCCATCGGTTCGGGCGCCGGCCGACCTCCCCGCGAACGTCGCCCGCGGGCGACCTAGCTCGGGCGCATCGCGGAGTGCTGCATGACCCACGAGTACATGGAGACCGCTGCGGCGGCCGATGCATTGATCGAGCGCGTCGACCCGTACTGGGTGATCTCGACGACCGCTTCGGCGGCGGCGAGCGCATCGGCGGAGAGCCCTGGTCCCTCTTGGCCGAAGAGCATGATGCAGCGTTCCGGCCAGGTGAACGTCTCGAGCGGCACGCACCCGGGAACGTTATCGATGGCGATGATCGGGATCCCCTCGGCGCGCGCCCACTCCCCGAGCTCCGCCACATCGGCGTGGTACTGCACGTGCTGGTACCGGTCCGTCACCATGGCGCCGCGCTTGTTCCAGCGACGCCGCCCGACGATGTGCACGGTGTCGGCGGCGAAGGCGTTGGCGCTGCGCACGATCGATCCGATGTTCATGTCGTGCTGCCAGTTCTCGATGGCGACGTGGAACGCATGGCGCTGCTCGTCGAGGTCGGCGACGATCGCGTCCATCGTCCAGTACCGGTATCGGTCGACCACATTGCGGGTGTCCCCGTGTTCGAGGAGCTCGGGGTCGTAGAACGGTTCCTCGGGCCAGGCGTCGCGCCCTCCGGGCCACGGGCCGACGCCGGGAAGGCTGGGATCGCGATCAGTCACCCGACCATTCTCCCAGCTGACGCGGGCGCCGGCCCGACACACGCACCGGACTGACGCGGGCGCCGGCGGGCGCCGGTGCGACGAAACGACCGCCCCGCGCCCGCGTCGACTACTGCGTGGCGACGGAGAGCTGCAGCAGGTCCGAGTCGCTGAGCGTCACGGTGAGCGAGCGGAGCAGCGCTTGCAGTTGCTCCGGGGTGCGCGCGCTCGCGATCGGGGCGGCGACGGTCTGCTGCTGGCGCAGCCACGCGAGGGAGATCGTCGCCACGGGGGCGTCGTACTCGGCGGCGATCCGGTCGAGGGTCGACAGGAGCGTGCGCCCCTGCGTGGTCAGATACCCGGCGGCCTCCCCGGCTCGGGGGCTCGCCCCCTCGGCCGTGGCGTCGGAATCGTCGCGGTACTTGCCGGCGAGGAACCCCTTCGCCAGCGAGAAGTACGGGAAGACCGCGAGGTGTTCGCGCACGGCCTCGTCGCGCAGTCCGTTCGACTCGTAGTCGCGCTCGACGAGGTTGTAGTGGGGCTGCAGTGCGACCGGGAGGTGGTAGCCGCCCTCCCGGGCGATCCTGAACCACTCGGCGATGCGCTCGGCGCTGTAGTTCGAGACGCCGATGGCCCGGATCTTCCCCTCGTCCACGAGCTGCGAGAACGCGGCGACCGTCTCATCGAGGGGTGCCTGGGGGTCGTCGAAGTGCGCGTAGTAGAGGTCGATCCGGTCGGTCTGCAGGCGGCGCAGCGACGCCTCCGCTGCGGCTCGGATGTTGTCGGCGGCGAGCCCCGCGAACTCGGGGTGCGTGGAGACCTTGGTGGCGAGGGTGACGCGATCGCGTGAGCCACGGGCGGCGAACCACTCCCCGATCACGGTCTCGGACTCGCCACCGCTGTTGCCCGGTGCCCAGTGCGAGTACCCGTCCGCCGTGTCGATGGCGTCACCCCCGCCTCCGACGAACGCATCGAGCACGTCGAAGGAGGTGTCGCGGTCGGCGGTCCAACCGAACACGTTGCCGCCGAGCATGAGGGCGGCGATCTCGAGATCCGAGGATCCGATGGGGGTGCGAAGAACATCGAGCGACATGGAGAACTCCATTCAGAGATGAGCGGTGCGGTGACGCAGAGCGTGAGAGCCGTGCGGGTTCGACGCTAGCACTGCTCCCCGCGAGATCCGCGGGAGGCGGGGCCATCGAGCACCGGAGCGCTCGGCGCTCAATTCACGCAGGGGATCGCGCCCGCGGCGATCGGCTGATCCCAGGACTCGTACACTTCGACGTCGGGGCCCGAACCGTCGTCCAATGCCTCTCCATCCGACTCCGCGTGCGCGCCGGGATCGGGAGTGTCGGAAGCGGTGGGGGCACCGCCTCCGGCGCCCTCGGCGGTATCCGCGTCCGGCTCGCCCGACGCGTTCGCCTCGCCCCTCTCATCCGCCTCATCCGTCTCGTCCACCGGCTCCGCCGGAGCGAGCAGACCCGCGACGATGCGCTGGATTTCGTCCACGTCGACGAGGTTCACGTCGCTGCCGTCGACGACGCCGAATTCCTCGATAGGCAGCGTCACGAACTCGAGCCCGTGGTCGGAGACCTCTTTCGCCACCTTCAGAAAGCTGAGCAGTTCGAACTCGGCGTCGAGCGCGACGGAGGATTGCGTGGCATCGACGAGCGAGGTCACAGTCTTCGGTTGCGTCAGAGTCTCGGTGTCGCGCAGACGGTTGGCGAGCCCGACGAGGAACGCCTGCTGCCGGCGCGATCGATCGAGGTCCGTCAGGAACACCCCGCTCTCGCCGGTGTCGCGTCGCTGCCGCACGAAGCTCATCGCCTGCTCGGCATCGAGCTGCTGCACGCCTGCGGCGAAGTCGGCGCCCGAGTAGAGGTCTTCGGTGGCCTGGTTGAGGCACACCTCGATCGGTTGCACGGCGTCGGCGATGTGGAAGAACCCGCCCATCGTGACCTCGACGAAGTGGTCGATGCGCACGTCGCCGAGCAGCTGGGACACCGTCTCGATCTGCGCCTGGCGTCCGGCGGCACGCGCCTCCTGGTACGCTTCATCGGCGTCGGGGATCTCACCCGTCGCGCGCAGCTCTTCCAGCCGCTGCTCGAGTGCGAGCCCGTAGGCCTCTTTGACCTTGCCGTGGGTGACGCCGAGCGGCGCCCCCGCGAGCTCGACGTAGTCGTCCCGCGGGATCGAGATACCGACCGCCTGCGAGCGGTCCTCGGGCAGATGCAGCAGGATCAGCGTGTTGGCGTTGTATCCGCCGTCGTCCGCTCCGCCGGCGTGGAGCGCTTGGTACACATCGTCGGGCAGAGCCTCGCCGTTCTGATCGAGTCGACTGTCGAGCCCCATGATGAGCACGTTCATCTCGCCGGGGTCTTCGGCGGTGTCGATGCCGGGAAGGTCGAACTCCGATCGGGTGATGTTCTCATCCACGTGACGGAAGATGAACGCGGCGAAGACGGCGATGATCGCGAGCACGAGCACCAGGGCGACGGCGAGCGTCACGAGCAGTCGACGCCGACGCGAGGAACTCATCGTCGTGGGCGACTGCGTGGTGGGCGGAAGCGAGGGTCGTTGGGGTGTGTGCATGAGGAGTTCCGTTCCGGTGAGAGCGTGCCTGTCGGCTGGTGCGGGGTCGTCGTGAGCGCGCTGCGGACACGCTCGACACCGCACCCGCCCGCATCGGGGTCGGGTACTCACGGGGCGGAGCCGGATCCGGCGCTCAGGCCGGCAGTAACGGCGGTGGCGTCGCCACGCGCATGAGCGGCTGCTCGGGGAGCAGCAGTCGCGAGAGTCGCACCCGGTCGACGGACATCAGCGGCGGCAGGCGCAACTCCACCATCGCACGCGCACCCGGTGGACTCGCGAGGGACGAGAGGTGCTTGACGACCGGAGACGCGCTGATCGGCTCACCGGCGTCGTCGGCATCGGATCCGGCGACACCGGCGTCATCGCTGCCGTCGTCGAGCACGATCTGCTGCTCGCTGCGCGACTCGTCGAAGCGCAGGGTCGGCTCGACGAGCGTCTCCTGCTCACTCCGCGACTCGTCGAAGCGCAGCGTGGACTTGACGGAGCCCGAAGCGGCGGACGCCGATGCCTCCTGCATCGCATCGATGATCCAGAATGTCGGCGTGAAGAGCGCGAAGGCCAGCAGCAGCGTCAGGATCGAGCGCGCACGACCTGACCGCATCGCGCCTCCCTCACTCGCCGGGCGGGACCCCGGCAACCGCCCTGGACGAGGCTAGCAAATTTCTGTCGCCCGCACCCCTGCGACGCAGAGACCCTCACGAACGTCAGTGCTCGGTGGCGAGTTCCGCAGCGCTCTCCTGACTGGCGGGTTTCCGCACGAAGAACGCGAGCACCACGGCTGCGGACGCAATGCACGCCCCGACGAGGAATGCGGTGTGCACACCGGCTGCGGTCGCGACGGTCGGATCTGCGCCTGCGGCGGACGCACTCGCGGTCCCGAGAGACATCAGCGTGATGAACAGCGCCGTACCCGCGGCGCCGGCGACCTGCTGGATCGTGCTCATCGTCGCGCTGCCGTGCGAGTACAGGGCACGTGGCAGTGACCCGAGCGCGGAGGTGAGCAGCGGGGTGAAGACGAAGCCCAGACCGAGGTTCAGCGTCATGTGGACGACGATGATCCAGGCGACACCGGTGTCCACGCCGAACGTGGTCATGCCCCAGAGCGCCCCCGCGGCGACGATCATGCCGGGGATCACGAGCGGTGTCGGGCCGAACCGATCGAAGAGCGCGCCGACGAGTGGGGCGATCAGCCCCATCAGTGCTCCGCCGGGAAGCAGCATCAGACCGACCGTCAACGTATCGAGTGAGAGCACCTGCTGCAGGTAGAGCGGGAGCAGGATCAACGAGCCGAAGAGCGCGGACATCACCACGACGACGAGGACCACGGCGAGACTGAAGGATCGCGACGCGAACGTGCGCAGATCGAGCAGCGCGGCGTCAGACCGCTGCAGATGGAGCTGGCGGAGCACGAACAGTGCCAGTGCGAGTGATCCGGCGACGAGCGGGATCCATACCGGGACGGGCGCATGCCCCGAGGCGGACTCGCCGATGGAGCTCAGCCCGAAGATCAGTCCGCCGAACCCGAGTGCTGAGAGCCCGACCGAGAGGATGTCGAATCGTGCATGCCTCGTCTCGGTGATGTTGCGCACCCACACGGCGCCGAGAGCGATCGCGGCGAGCGCGATCGGCAGCACGAGCCAGAACATCCACCGCCAGTCGAGTGCCGAGAGGATGATCCCCGAAACCGTGGGACCGATCGCGGGTGCGACGGCGATCACGATGGAGATCACGCCCATCATGCGGCCGCGATGCGATGCGGGCACCACGTTGAGGACGGTGGTGAACAGCAGGGGCAGCATGACCGCGGTGCCCGATGCCTGCACGATCCGTCCGACGAGGAGGAGTTCGAAGCCCGGCGAGACGGCGGCGATCAGGGTGCCTGCTGCGAAGAGCGACATCGCGCTGAAGAAGAGTCCGCGGAGCGGGTATCGAGCCAGGAGGAATCCCGTGAGCGGAATGACGATCGCCATCGTCAACAGGAACCCTGTCGTGAGCCACTGGGCGGTGGCAGCCGTGATGTCGAGGTCTTCCATCAGGCGCGGAAGCGCGACACCCATGATGGTCTCGTTCAGCACCACGACGAATGCCGAGGCGACGAGCAACGCGATGACCGGGCCCGGTCGTGGGGGTGTGGTGGTGGGTGCTGGCGGAGCGGCGGTATCGGGCGTGTGTTCCAGGGTCACAGGAGGCTTTCTACGGGCGCGAGAAGGGGTCGACGCGGGATCGGACTGCGGATTCCAATTATGGCAGAAACTGCCAGTTGACATTCGATGCCACAATGAACGAATGAGCGAATCCGATGGCGAGCGACCGCTCGCAGACGAGCCAGGGCTTCGTGAGCGACGGCGCCACGAGACTCGTCGTCTGATCAGGGAAGCCGCGATCGATCTCTTCACGAGACAGGGCGTGGATGAGACCACGTCGGATCAGATCGCCGCAGTGGCCGGAGTGTCTCCGAGAACGTTCTTCCGGTACGCCGCGACGAAGGAGCACGCGATATTCGTCGCCGATGATGGGCCCGACCGGCTCCTGTCCGCGGTCATCGCGCACGATCGGCTCTCAGGACCACCGGGTGCCAAAGTGCACGCGATCGAGCAGACGTACCTGGAGCTCCTCCACGATTTCGACAGCCAGACCCTCGTCGAACGGGAGCGATTCCTCCACGTCCGCGAGCTCGTCCTCACCCATCAATCGCTGCTCGCCCTCGCCCTCGCCCGTGACGCCGATGTCCTGGAACGCATCGTGGCCGAGCTGCACTCCGATGCACAGGGATCGCTGTCAGAACCTCAGGCGCGGGCAGTGATCACCGTGATCGGCACCGCATTCCGCCTGACGCTGGACGAGTGGTCGCGCCGGATGAGTGGTGGAGAGGACGTGAATACCGTGACGCTGTACCGGGAGATCCGATCCACTCTGGCCACGCACTTCGCGCTCGACTGCGTCATCACGAGCGACGGCGCGACGAACTCAACACCGAAGCTCGGGACGGACGCCCGAGACGGGGACCCGCATGCATAACGGGCGGACGGGCACGCCGTCCGTCCGCCCGTTCCACGGCGCGACTCAGTCGTCGAGGAGCTCGGCCTCGATGACGTCGCCGTCGGCCGGGCCGGAGGCGCCACCCGGGGCCGGGGTCGGCCCCTCGCTCGCGAGCGTCAGCGCGTCACTGTCGCCGGCAACGTCGACGCGCACCGTGTCGCCGTCGTGGACGTCGCCGCCGAGCAGGGCGCGCGCCAGGCGATCCTCGATCTCGCGCTGCATGAGGCGACGCAGGGGCCGCGCGCCGTACACCGGGTCGTGCCCGCGCGAGGCCAGCCAGCTGCGCGCCGCGGGGGTGACCCCGATGGTGAGGCGGCGATCGGCGAGGCGCTGCTGCAGTCGATCGATCGAGATGTCGACGATCGCGGCGAGATCGTTCTCGCTGAGCGGCGAGAAGATGACCATTTCGTCGAGACGGTTGATGAACTCGGGCTTGAAGGCACGGCGCACCGTCTCGCGCACCGAGTGCTCCTTCTCGGACCAGGGCATGTCGGGATCGATGAGGTACTGACTGCCCAGGTTCGAGGTCAGGATCAGGATCACGTTGCGGAAGTCGACGGTGCGCCCCTGTCCGTCGGTCAACCGGCCGTCGTCGAGCACCTGCAGCAGCACGTCGAAGACCTCGGGGTCGGCTTTCTCGACCTCGTCGAGCAGCACGACCGAGTACGGCCTGCGCCGCACAGCCTCCGTCAGCTGACCGCCCTGCTCGTACCCGACGTACCCGGGGGGAGCGCCGACCAGTCGCGCGACCGAGTGCTTCTCGCTGTATTCCGACATGTCGATGCGGACCATGGCCCGCTCGTCGTCGAAGAGGAAGTCGGCGAGCGCCTTCGCGAGCTCGGTCTTGCCGACGCCGGTCGGGCCGAGGAAGAGGAACGAGCCGGTCGGCCGGTTCGGGTCGGAGATGCCTGCACGTGTGCGGCGCACCGCATCGGCGACCGCGGTCACGGCGTCGCTCTGTCCGATCAGGCGCTTACCGAGCTCGCGCTCGAGGTGCAGCAGTTTCTCGGTCTCGCCCTGCAGCAGACGGCCGACGGGAATGCCCGTCCACGCGGCGACGACTCCGGCGATGTCCTCGTCCGTGACCTGCTCGTTGACCATGCGCGGTTCGCCGCCGACCTCGTCGGCGGCTTCGGCCTGTTCGGCTTCGGTGAGCTGCTTCTGGATCACGGGGATCTCGCCGTACAGCAGCTTCGAAGCGCGTTCGAGGTTGCCCTCGCGCTGCGCGACCTGGGCCTGCATGTTCAACTGGTCGAGCTGTTCGCGCAGGGCACCGACCTTGTTGAGGTCGGCGCGCTCGCGCTCCCAGCGCGCTTCGAGCACGTCGAGTTCCGAGGATTGCTCGGCGAGCGTCTCACGGAGCTTGGCCAGTCGATCCTTCGACGCGGCGTCCTTCTCCTTCTTCAGCGCGAGCTCTTCGAGCTTCAACCGGTCTACGGACCGGCGCAGCTCGTCGATCTCGAGCGGTGCGGAGTCGATCTCCATCCGCAGGCGGGACGCGGCCTCGTCGATCAGATCGATGGCCTTGTCGGGCAACTGCCTGGCCGTGATGTACCGGTTCGAGAGCGCGGCGGCCGCGACGAGCGCGGAGTCGGCGATCGTGACCTTGTGATGCGCCTCGTACCGTTCCTTGAGTCCACGGAGGATCGCAACGGTGTCGGTCACGCTGGGTTCGCCGACGTACACCTGCTGGAACCGGCGCTCGAGCGCCGCGTCCTTCTCGATGTACTCGCGGTACTCGTCGAGGGTGGTGGCACCGATGAGGCGCAGCTCGCCGCGGGCGAGCATCGGCTTCAGCATCTGCGATGCCGCCACCGAGCTCTCTCCGCCTCCGGCACCCATGAGCGTGTGCAGCTCGTCGATGAAGGTGATGAACTTGCCGTCCGACTCCTTGATCTCGTGCAGCACCGCTTTCATGCGCTCTTCGAATTCGCCGCGGTACTTCGCACCGGCGATGAGGGCGGAGATGTCGAGCGAGATGAGTTCCTTGTCTTTCAGGGACTCGGCGACGTCACCCGCGACGATGCGCTGGGCGAGGCCCTCCACCACGGCCGTCTTGCCGACACCGGGTTCGCCGATGAGCACGGGGTTGTTCTTGGTGCGTCGGGTGAGCACCTGGCTCACTCGACGAATCTCGGAGTCGCGCCCGATGACGGGGTCGAGCTTGCCCGAACGCGCGACCTCGGTGAGGTTGACGCCGAACTGCTCGAGCGCGCTCTGTTCGCCTTCGCCCTGGGCGGGCTGCCAATTCGCCTGCATGTGGGTCTCCTTCCGCTCAGCAGACCTGATCGACACGAATGTCGAAACTTGAGTGTGAATGACTCAAGTTTAACGCGAATCCCTGTTCACGGCTAGTGCGCGTCCACCTCGCTTCCGCGCCTCGACGACGAGATCGGTCCGTACCCGCGAGGCACCCTTCCACATCTCGTGCGCCAAAAATGCGTACAGCTGCGCATGCGTGCTCACGGTCACGTCGACGAGCAGCTGCGCATCGCCGGCGATCGCGGCGAGATACCTGACCTCGGTGCGTTCGCGAAGCCAGGCGCCGAGCACCTCGACACGATCGGGTGGAGACTCGACCCACAGCATCGCTTCCACCGGCAATCCGATCGCGGCCGGCTCCACGAGGGCGCGGATCGAGATCTGGCCCGATCCCACGAGCCACTCGACGCGTCGCGAGGCGGAGGTCGCGCTCACCTGCGTGCGCCGCGCGATCGACTCCATGTTCGCCCTGCCGTCCTCCTCGAGGCAGGCGATGATCTCGTCGTCGTGCTGCCCCTGAGCGGCAAGGGTCGACGCCCCGAGATCATCCGATCCGGCTCTCGGGGTGAGCGCCCGCTCCTCGGCGGGGCTCAGCGCCCCGACGCGCCACCCGCGCACGGTCTTGAAGTAGCGCAGCACCGGAAACGCCGAGAATCGCGTGATCCCCGGCGTCGCGGGCACCTGCAGCGTGAGCAGGTCGACGAGGTCGCCCGAGTACCCGACCTCCGTCACGACATCGGACGTGCCCGTCGTGAGGTAACTGTAGATCGTCCCCTCCTGCTGGGTCATGGCCTGCGCGGTGAGCCGTGCCGACCCCGGCGTGCATTCGCACGAGACGATGACGCGATTGGCGAGGCTGCGGATCGCCGCAACCGTGACCACGCCCTCTTCGAGCAGCTCGACGCCGTAGCGTGCCACCGTGCGCTCCGGCTCACCGAGCGCATCGGCGATCCGGCTCCAGGGCGCCCGGCCGTCCACCTGCAAAGCCGCGATGATGCGCAGGTGCAGGTCGCTCAGTTCCGTCCGACCCGTCTTCAGCGCCATGGGGGTACTGTACCGGCACGCACGACGAGCGGGCACGTGACCCGCGCGTGCCGGGCGACGCACCCGGCGTCAGGCGTCAGGCGTCAGGCGAGGATGGCCGGGGGGCGCGCAGCGAAGCCTGTGGCCTGCTCGTAGGCTGCGGCCCAGTTCAGCAGATCGACGTCGCGGTGGTGATTCGCGGCGAGCTGCCACCCGACCGGCAGGCCGGCCTCGGTGAATCCGCCGGGCATGGCGATCACCGGGAGGCTCGTCGCCGAGAGCAGGCACGCGGATCGCATCCAGTCGAGGTAGGTCTCCGCCTGCGTGCCGGCGATCTCGTGCGGCCACCGCCAGCTCGCGTCGAAGGGCAGCACCTGCGTAGCCGGGCTCAGAAAGGCGTCGTACCGATCGAAGAACTGCTGCGACGCGCGCTCGAGTCGGGTGCGTGCGGCGTGCGCGGAGATGATCGCGGCCGCAGTCAGGTTCAGACCGAGTTCGACGTTCCAGATGACTTCGGGCTTGATCCGGTCGCCGAAGCGCTCGAGCAGCGGGCCGATACCGGTGGCGAAATCGAAGGCGCGCGTCGTCTGGAAGACCTCGTCGGCGTCCGTGAAGTCGATGGTCGCCTCCTCGAGGATCGCGCCGGCCTGCTCCAAGACCGACAACTGGGCGCGGAGCACCTCGATGATCTCGGGCTCGACCGGCAGTCCGATGCCGAAGTCGAAGCTGTACCCGATGCGCACGCCGCGCAGATCGGGGACCGGCGTCGCGAAATCACGCGCACGCAGCGGGCTGGGGTTCGGGACACGAGTGGGACCGGCCGAGGCGCGCATGAAGAGCGACAGATCCTCGACGGTGCGCGCCATGGGGCCCGAGCGACCGAGCCAGCTGAACGCGTTCACCGGCGATTCCATCGGGATCACCCCGTACGACGGTCGGAAGCCCCAGACGTTGCAGAACGCGGCAGGAATCCGGAGCGACCCGCCCATGTCCGAGCCGTCGCCGAACGGTTGGATCCGTGAGGCGATCACGGCCGCCACTCCGCCGGACGAACCCCCCGCCGAGACCCGGGTGTCGTAGGGGTTCACCGTCGTCCCGAAGAGGTCGTTGAAGGTGTGGGAGCCCGCCCCGAACTCGGGAACATTGGTCTTGCCGGTGCGAATCGCTCCCGCCGCGGTGAGTCGCGCGATCTGCAGGTCGTCGGCCTCGGGAACGTGGTGCTCGAGCGCCAGGGATCCCTGCGTCGAGCGCAGGCCCGCCGTGTTGAAGGTGTCCTTGTGCGTCATCGGCAGACCGTGGAGCAGACCGTGCGCCGCACCGCGCGCCGTCTGCTCGTCGGCCTCGGCGGCGAGCGCCTCCGCGCGATCGAAGTCGGTCGTGATCACGGCGTTGATCGCGGGATTGTGCCGCTCGATCGCAGCGATGTGGCTCTCGAGCGCCTCGCGGGCGGAGAGTTCGCGCCGGCGAATCGCTCCCGTCATCTGCGTCGCCGAGAGATCCTGGATCCCGCTCATGTGCCTGCCTTTCGTCGCTGAACTGCCGTCAGAATCATCTCGGCCTTTGCGCCGACGGCCAAGCGGATGCGGTGGATCTGCCCGAATTGGGGGATTTCGCCAGTTTCGTGACCGAATCCCGCAGGCGCTTGCGCACGCCGGTGAACGCCCGGAAGGTGAAAGAGAGTCTTTATCTCGCGCTTGCATGGTCAAAGGAGCACAGCATGCCGCCCGTACCCCGTCCTGCCGTCGGTGATCCCACATCGACCGACATCTGGTCCCTCGCCAATATGCCCATCCTCTGGGTCTTCGCGATCGGCGTGTTCGCCGTCATCTTCGTGCAGACCTTCCTGTATCTTCGGGCCGCGCGCGCCGCCGCACCCGGTATCGAGATGCCGCAGAAAGAGGTGAAGGAGTCGTTCCGCGCCGGTGCCGTCGCATCGATCGGCCCGTCCCTCGCGGTCGTCCTGGTCGCAATCGCGCTGCTGGCGCTCTTCGGCACACCCGCGGTGCTCGTGCGCATCGGTCTCATCGGCTCCGCGGCGACGGAGACGGCCTCCGCCGGCATCGCTTCGGCCACCATGGGCGCTGAGCTCGGCGGAGGCGACTACACGCAGCAGGTGTTCGCCGTCGCCTTCATGGCGATGAGCCTCTCCGGCGGTATGTGGATGCTCTGCACGTTGATCCTCACGCCGATCTTGAAGCGCGGCAGCTCGACGCTCAGCAAGCGGAACCCCGCCGCGATGGCGCTGATCCCGACCGCCGCCCTGCTCGGTGCGTTCTCGATGCTGTCGATCGCCGAGATGCCGAAGTCATCGGTGCACCTGATCCTCGTCCTCACCTCCGCCGCGGTGATGGGCATCTGCCTCTTCCTCGCGAAACTCCTGCATGCCAAGTGGCTGAAGGAGTGGGCCCTCGGCATCGCGATCATCCTCTCCCTCACCGTCGGCTACCTGATCCACACCGGATCCTGAAGGAGCACAGCGTTCCCATGACGACCTCAACGAATTCCGCCCTCACCGCCGAGTCAGCGATGGCGCGCTTCGACGCGCAGACGACCCGGTACGGATCCCTCACCATGATCGCCGGGCTCGTCCTCTCCCTCGGCGGCCCCTTCTACCTGCTGTTCTTCGGCGGCCTGGATCTCTCGTGGTCGACGATCTGGATCGCGTTCGTCGCGGTCGCGGCGACGTTCGGCGTCTTCTGGATCGTCGAACCCGTGACCTATTTCCCGGTGCTCGGACCCGCCGCCATGTACCAGGCGTTCATGATCGGCAACATCTCGAACAAGCTGCTTCCCGCCGCCATCGTCGCGCAGTCGAGCATCGATGCGAAACCGGGGACGAGTCGCGGCAACATCGCAGCGGTGATGGCGATCTGCGGTGCGGCGACGGTGCACCTGCTGAGCCTGCTCATCTTCGTCGGCGTGCTCGGCACGTGGCTCATCACGCTCATTCCCGAGGATCTCATCGAAGTCGCGCGCTTGTACATCCTCCCCTCGCTCATGGGGGCGGTGCTCGTGCAGTGCATCGTGTCGATGAAGCAGCTGCGGCCCACGATCGTGGCGATCGCGCTCGCCCTCCTCGTGCAGTTCGGGCTCATCCCGCTCGCACCGGCGATCGCGCCCTATGCCACCGCCATCGTCGTGATCACCACGATCGTGATCTCCTGGATCGTGCGCGACCGGAAGCAGACATCGGGCTCCACGCTCAACTAGGAACGACCGGAAAGGACATCATGCTCAGCACCACCCTCACCGACGAGGAGCGCGACCAGCTCCACGAGACGTACCGTCACCTGCACCGCAACCCGGAGCTCTCCATGCAGGAGCATCGCACGGCCGAGTTCATCGAGCGTCGGCTCGACGAGATCGGTATCGAGCACTTCCGCTGCGGCGGCACCGGTGTCGTCGGGATCCACCGGAACGGCGACGGTCCGGTGGTCGGGTTCCGCGCCGACTCGGACGGCCTGCCGATCCAGGAGGACACGGGAGCCGACTACGCGTCGACCGCCACGGGCGGACTCGCCGACGGCACGACGGTCCCCGTGATGCACGGGTGCGGGCACGACACCCACGTCTCTTCGGCGCTCGCCACGGCCGCGCTCATGGCGCGTCAAGCGGACGGCTGGTCGGGCACGATCGTGTGGCTCTTCCAGCCGGGCGAGGAGACCGCGGCCGGGGCAGCTGCCATGGTCGCCGACGGCCTCTGGGATCGGGCACCGAAGCCCGAGGTGGTGTTCGGTCAGCACGTCTTCCCGTCGGTGCCGTCCGGGAGCATCGCCGTCTCCCGCGGCACGGCGATGGCACTGGCCGACTCGCTGAGGGTCACGGTCCTCGGCACCCAGTCGCACGGGTCCCAGCCGCAGAACGCGATCGACCCGATCGTGCTCGGCGCGCACATGGTGACGCGACTGCAGACGATCGTCTCGCGCGAGCTGTCGCCCCAGGAGCCCGCAGTGGTCACGTGCGGCACGTTCCACGCGGGACTCAAAGAGAACATCATCCCCGACCGCGCCGAGTTCACCTTGAACATTCGCACGCTCACGGAGGAGAGCCGCAACCGCGTGCTCCCCGCGATCACGCGCATCGTCAACGCCGAGGCCGAGGCGTCTGCCGCCCCGCAGCCGCAGATCGAGGAGATCTACCGCTTCCCCCGCCTGTACAACGATCCCGAGCGGACGGATCAGGTCGTCGCGGCGCTGCGCGCGGAGCTCGGCGACGACCGCATCGTCGAGGTGCCGCCCGCCATGGGATCTGAAGACTTCGGCTGGCTCGCCGACAGCATCGGCGTCCCCTGCGTCTTCTGGTTCTTCGGCGGCTTCGCGGCCGAGAACACCGCCCCGCCGGTGAACCACTCGCCGTTCTTCCTGCCCGACATGGAGCCGACCCTCAGCACCGCGGTGCGCGCCGGCGTCGCGACGCTGCAGCGCGCCCTCGAACGGGGCTGACGCCGACGCGCTGCGACGCTCACCCGCTCCAGAGATCTCGGTAGAAATCCGCGGAGCGCGAGCGCAGCAGCGCGTCGTACGCGTCGGCGTCGAGCGCGAGCGCCGATCCGTCGGGGATCTCGCTCGCGAACGCGGAGACGCCGAGCCCCGCACGGTGATCCGTCAGGCGGAGCCCGGCCAGTTCGATCAGCGTCGGATACAGGCTCAGCTGGTCGATCTGCTCGCGGGCGAACGCCAGCGGTTCGGGGTTCCAGACCCGGTTGAAGATCGTCCGCTCGGGGGTCTGCCCCGGGGCGAGCGACGCGTCCGCGTCCGCGAGCGGACCGAGCTCGTCGTGGAAACTCGCCCAGCTCGCGACCTGCTTCAGATGGTCGCCCATCACCACGACCGCCGTGTCGTCCAGGATCCCCTCGGCGTCGAGCGCCTCGACGAATCCGGCGACCTCCGTCATCGAGCAGCGCGTGATCGCCGTCATCGGCTCGCGCGTATTCATATCGCAGCCCTCGGGCGCCACGGCGGGTTCGTGCGTGTCGAGCGTGAGCACGGTGAGGTTGAACGGATCGCCGGAGCGGTGCAGCTCGGCCGCCTCATCGGCGGCGAGCTCGAGGAGCCGCCGATCGCCGAGCCCCCAATCGCGCATCGCCGACTCGGGCTCCCCCTGGTCGCGCCAGGTGCGCAGGTCGCGCACCTCGTCGTAGCCGTGCTCCCGCAGGAACCGCTCTTTCGCGGCGAACGTCGCATCCGCGCCACCCAGGAAAACATTGCGGTACCCCTGCTCCTGGAGCACGTCGCCGAGGCACGTCGCGCCGGGCAGATAGCGTCCCGGCTGCTCCCCCACCTGGTTCAGGATCTGCGATCCCGTCGCCGCGGTGGCGGAGCGCAGGGGGATCCCGCACTGCGTCGCCACGACACCCGCCATCGTCCACCCGCCGCCGGGCGCCTGCGTGAGCGCATCGAGCCGCTCCCAGTCGGCCGTCGCCGCCGACACGGGTGCGAGCATGTCCTCCTCGAAGCGGGTGTCGTCGGCCATGGCGTCCTCGACGGATTCGAGGTACACGAGGATCAGGTTGCGCGGCTCACCGCCCTCGAGCTCGGGGGCGACCGCGTAGTCGCCGAGATCGAGACCGCTCGCCACGGACCGTGCGTAGTCGCGCACCTGCACCGCTCCCCCGAAGAGCGCGCCGCCCACGCTCAATGCCGCGATCGGCAGCGCGCAGGCGAGCACGCCGGCGATCACCCGTGACACCCGTGGCGCTCCTGCGCCGAGGAGACTGGCGTCCCGGAGCGAACGACGCGAGAGGTGCACGAGCACGATCAGCACGCCGACGACGAGCGTCGGAACAACCCCGACCCAGATCACGCCCCGCCACACGATCGCGGCGCCGCCCGTCTCCGCTCCGATGAGGTTCATCTGGAGCTGATCGACCGAGACCACGCCGAACGCGGCACGGATCCAGAGCCCGGCCGCGGCGAGCACGGCACCGACCCAGACCAGGAGCCAGATCAGGCTCCCGAGCGCCGCGCGCCCGACGTCCCGGCTCCCAGCCCTGCGCCCCTCGCGTCGGGACACGGTGCTACTCCGTCTCCTCCTCGTCGGGCGGCGAGGCTTCGGCGATGCCCTGCTGCACGAGTTGCTGCACGACCGCGTAATCGGGGTACTCGGCGTCGACCTCCGGCGGCGTGAGCTCAACGCTCACCGGATCGAACTCGCGCGCCTTGCCCGCGAGATCAACGAACGGACCGAGCATTGAGTTCGGAATGTCGGTGTCGACGATGTTGCCGCCGGCCTTCGCGACCTCTTCGAAGCGCAGCAGCACGTTCTGCGGATTCATCTGGGCGAGGATCGCGCCCTGAAGGGTCCGCTGGCGCTCCATCCGGTCGTAGTCGCCCTGGGCCGAGCCGTAGCGGGAGCGCGCGAACCAGAGCGCGTGGAATCCGTCGAGGTGCTGGTCGCCCGGCTCGATCCACTCGTCCACGTTGACGAGCTCGCCCGAGAACTCGTCGATGTTGCCGCCGACCGGCAGACGCTCGTCGACCGTGATGTCGACGCCGCCGAGGGCGTCGATGAGCTGTTCGAAGCCCTTCATGTCGATGAGCACGTAGAACTGCACGTCGAGACCCGTCGCGCCGCTCACGGCGTCCTTCGTCGCCTCGATACCGGGCGTCGATCCCCGGGATACGGCGTCGGGGTACAGCTCGGGCTGGAAGTACTCCACCTCGGCGTAGACGCCGTTCAACCAGCAGCGGCCGACGTTGCAGCCCGTGTCGACCCCGAAGCCGTTGGGGTGCTCGGCATACATCGGCGAGTCGGCGGGGAACGGCATGTTCGGCAGCTCGCGCGGCAACCCGACGATGGTGGACTGCCCGGTCTCGGCGTCCACGCTGATGAGCGACAGGCTGTCGGCGCGCATGCCCTCCCGGTCCTCACCGGCGTCGGTGCCGAGCAGCAGGATGTTGTAGCGCCCGTCGACCGGCTCGACCGCGGCGGCGCCGCCGCCGAAGATCTCGCTCAGCGCCCCGCGCGCCGAGCCCACCGTCATCGCGGCCCATGCGGCGCCGGCGACCGGGAGCACCGTCAGCACGATCGACAGCATCGCCACGGGCACCCGCCACTTCGGCGACACGCGCACGAGCTTCGTGAGCTGCAGCGTGTTGAATCCGAAGACGAGCCACATGACGGCGTATGCCACGATCACCCACTGGACCACGAGCAGCACGATCGGGTTCGTGAAGAACGACAGCGTCGCGACGCGCGCGACCCCGAATCCGATCACCGCGACGAGCGCCAGCACCAGCAGCGACAGCGTCGCGATGAGTCCGAAACGTCCCATGCGACGGTTGCCCGCCACCACCTGAGCGCTGCCCGGCAGGAGGAATCCGAGCACGACGAGCCACCTGGCCCGCTTCGTCATGAGCGGGGAGGACTCGGCGTCCGGATAGCGCAGTGGCCGTTCGAGGTCCACGCTTGCGCTCATCCGGCGTATCCGTTCGGGTTCGCCGACTGCCAGGCCCAGGTGTCCCTGCAGGCTTCGGCGAGACTGCGGCTCGTGCGCCACTTCAGGTCGCGGTTCGCACGAGACGGATCGGCGACCACGGTGGCCACGTCACCCGCACGCGGCGGCACGATGTCGTACGGCACCTCGCGACCGGACGCCTCCTCGAAGGCGCGGATCACGTCGAGCACGCTCGAGCCGTCGCCCGATCCGAGGTTGTAGGCAACGACGCCCGGCACCAGGCGCTCGAGGGCGGCGACGTGCCCCTCGGCGAGGTCCATGACGTGGATGTAGTCGCGTACACCGGTGCCATCGGGTGTCGGGTACGCGTCGCCGAAGACGCTCAGTCGCGCGCGCTTGCCGACCGCGACCTGCGCGATGAACGGCATGAGATTGTTCGGGATCCCCGTCGGGTCCTCGCCGATGCGGCCCGACGGGTGCGCGCCCACCGGGTTGAAGTATCGCAGCAGCACGCCCTCGAGCTCGGGCCGCGCGACCTGCGCATCGCGGATGATGCGCTCGTTCATGAACTTCGACCAGCCGTACGGGTTCGTGACCCCGACACCGACCGGATGCTCCTCGTCGATGGGCGACCGCTCCGGATCGCCGTACACCGTCGCCGATGAGCTGAAGACGAGCTTCGTCACGCCGCGCTCACGCATGAGATCGAGCAGCACCAGCGTCGAGTCGAGGTTGGTGCGGTAGTACCTGACCGGTTCGGCGACCGACTCGCCGACCGCTTTCAGCCCGGCGAAGTGGATGACTGCGTCGAATTCGACACCTGCGAGTGCCGCAGTGGCGGCATCGCGATCGGAGAGATCCGCGTCGAGCACCGTGATCGACCGACCGGTGAGCGCTTCGACACGGCGCACCGATTCGACGCTGCTGTTGGAGAAGTCGTCGAGGATCACCACGTCGTCACCGCGCTCGAGGAGCACGAGCGCCGTGTGCGATCCGATGTAGCCGGCACCACCGGTGAGGAGAACACGCATGCCCACTAGGGTACGCCCCGGGCTCGCGAGCGCCTGTGGACCCGCCGCGAGTCCTGATTGTGACCTTCGTCTCCGTTCCGGGTGCAGGTCACAGGCGATTGACGGGAGCCGTTCGTTTAGGATGGAGCCGATGATGGGGTGTGTGAGAGGGGGACTATGACCACGCTCACCGTACTGGGAGAACCCTTTCCCGACTGGGAATCAGAGCTGCAACGGGCTGCGGCCGCCGACTTGATCGCGGCGCTGGCGAGCACCGCGCCTCGCGCCTGCTCGACACGGCTGCTCGTCGCGAAAGGCAAGCCCCAACCGCGGTTCGCCTCGCCGAAGACCCACGTCGACGCGCTTCCCCTCGCTGCCGGCATGCTGCCCGTGCTCTGGCAGAGCGGAGCAGCGGCGCGTCCCCTCGACGGCGAACTCGTGCACGCCCTCACCCCCATGATGCCGTTGCGCTCGCGCCCGGCTGATGACGGAACGCAGACCTCGGTCACGGTGCCGCACACCCTCGCGTGGGAGGCGCCGCACCTGCTCGGTTCGTCGCAGGCGCGCCTCTACCGCTCGTTCGTGCGCCGCGCAGTGAAGTACGCTGATGTGCTCGTGACGCCGACATACGCGGTCGCAGCGCTGCTGCACGAGTACTACGGCGATGCGCTTCCCGTGCAGGTGATACCGCTCGCACCCCCGACCGAGCTGTTGCGCCCGAGTGACGCGGCCGAACGTCGGAGCGCGCTCGGCCTGCCCGAGCGCTACGCCGTGACCACCGCGTCCGCCACGGAGCACGGCAGACTCGAGTGGATCTTCACCGCCATGCGCGCCGATCGTTCGATCCCGCACCTCGTCATCGTGCCCGGGCTCGACCCGACCGTGGCCGATTCCGCTCGGAAGTCGCGCGCGGCCGCATCGAAGAGCGAACAGCAGAGCGCGTCAACCGCCGCCACCGGGTCGAGCCCATCGGCCGCCGCAACCGCGGGGGCGTCGAGTGCCGCCGTCGGCTCCGCCTCCGGCGAGACCACCGTCGGCGAGCGCGCCTCCACGACCGTCGAAGAGACGACCGAACCGATCGGACCCGCGGACGGTGGATCCGGCACGGCTCACGCGGCGAGTTCCTGGACATCCGTGCCCGCCGATCTGCGCGACCGCGTCACGGTCATCGCACCGAACGACCTCGCCGACATCGGTGCGACGCTCTCGTCAGCCGAGTTGCTGCTGCAGCCGCAGTCGGTCGCCGGCAGTGGCTACACGCTGCTCGCCGCGCTGGCCGCCGGGGTGCCGACGCTGCACGGCGGCGCCGAGGCCGTCGCCGAGCTCGTGCTCGACGGCGGGACGAGCGCTGAGACCGAGACGGCATTCGCCTCGGAGTTCTCACGGCTCATCGGCGACCCTGCAGAACTCGAGCGTCTCTCCGTGTACGCCGAGGACCGCAGCCGCACCTTCAGCTGGATCGGGACGGCGTGGAGCCTCTGGGAGCTGCACGCGAATCTCTGAGCGGATCGTGCGGAGCGCTCCGCCGAGCGATCCGCGGAGCGCGTCAATCGGCGGCGAGCCGCTCCTGCAAAGCGGTATTCTTCTGCTCGACCGCCGCCTCGAGATCCGCGGCGTAGCGGTCCAACTGCGCCGCGACCTCGGCGTCGTGAGACCCGAGAATGCGCGCGGCGAGCAACCCGGCGTTCTTCGCGCCGCCGATCGACACCGTCGCGACCGGGATGCCGCCGGGCATCTGCACGATGGAGAGCAGCGAATCGAGTCCGTCGAGCTTCGCGAGCGGCACCGGCACGCCGATGACGGGCAGCGTCGTCATCGACGCGACCATGCCGGGCAGGTGCGCGGCACCGCCCGCTCCCGCGATGATGACCCGCAGGCCCCGGTCCGCCGCGTCACGGGCGTACCGCACCATCTTGTCGGGCGTGCGGTGCGCGCTGACGACCTCCGTCTCGTGCGGAATACCGAATTCGCGCAGCACCTGCACGGCATCACTCATCACCGAGAAGTCGGAATCGGAACCCATGATCACGCCGACGAGGGGCGCTGAGGTGCGGTCTGCCATGCCCCCAGCGTAGCGCGGCGCGGCGCGGCGTGATGCGATGCGTCGCGCGGGCGCGATACTCAGCGCTTCGATGCCCGGTAGCCGGCCTGACGAGCGGCGCTCTCGGTCGTGAAGCACTCCTCGGGCTTGGTGCGCGAGTAGTAGGCGCCGCCCGGTACGTGGTAGATCATCGAGCTGGCGTTGCCCTTGATCGGCGCCCAGGCCGGGCAGTTCCACGACGACGAGGGTGCGGTGCGGTTCGGGTACGTCACCTTGCCGGTCTGGCCCGACGTGCGCGACGCGGTGGTGTATCCCGACTTCGATCCAGTCACGGTCACGGAGATGCGATGGCCTCGATCGCCCGCCGCGACACGGTACGTCGACTTCGTCGCACCCGAGATGTTCTTCCCGCTGCGCTTCCACTGGTACTTCAGCGTCACGGGCTTCGGGCCCCATGCGCCGGCGCCGGCGCGCAGCGTGGACCCGACCTTCGCCGGTCCCGAGACCGTCGCCGTGCCCGCCTGCAGCACCCGGGGCACCGATTTCGCTGCCGACGTCTTCGCCGCCGCTGCGTACCCCGGCTTCGTGCCGCGCACCGCGACCGTGAGCTTGCGGCCCGCATCGGCCGAGGTGATCCGGTACTTCGCCTGCGTCGCACCTCGAATGGCCGAGCCGTTGCGGTTCCACTGATAGGTCACCTTCGATGCCTTCGGCTTCCAGGTGCCGACGGTCGCCGACACGGTGGAACCGACCTTGACGGTCCCCCCGATCTTCGGCGGTGACGCCGAGAACGTGCGCAGCACCTGCGCGGTCTTCGCGGAGGTCGACGCGGCCGCGGTGTATCCCGGCTTCGTGCCGGTCACCCGGACGGAGATCGCTCGCCCGGCATCGGCGGCACCGAGCTTCATCGTCGCCTGCGTCGCACCCCGGATCGCAGCGCCGTTCCGGTACCACTGGTACGAGAACTTCACCCCCGAGACGGTCCAGGTGCCCGGCTTCGCGGTCAGCGTCGAACCGACGATGGCAGACCCGTTGATCGCCGGCTTCGTCGCCGTGAGCGGGATCGTCACCACCGGAGCCGTCGCCGACGACGTGCGCACCACCGTGTCCGCGCCGCGAACGCCCGACACGCGCACCTGCAGCCGCTGACCCACATCGGCGACCTGCGGCACGTAGGTGGCGCGGGTCGCGCCGGCGATCGGCGCGCTGCCGCGCAACCACTGATACGTGAGGCGGTCGGTTTCCGTGGTCCCGCTGGTGGACGCCGTGAGCGTCGCTCCGAAACGAGCCGTCCCGGTCACGGTGACGGTGAACTCGAGCGCTTCGGGCTCGGGCTGCGGCTGCTGGGGCTGCGGCTCGGGCTCCGTCTCCGGCTCCGGCTCCGGCTCCGGGCCAGCCTCGGGCTTCGGCTCGGCGGTGATCCGCGGATCCTGACCGCTTTCAACGGCACGGTCGTCCCGGGCCTCTCGCTGGGTCGGCGCCGATTCCGTCAGCGACTCGGCCGCGTTCACGGCCGTATTGTCATCAGCTGCGGCCGGCGCGGTCCCTCCGACGGCGAGGGCGGTGAGCAGCAGGACCGCTGCGGTCGAGAGGGACAGAAGTCGCTGCCAGGTGGAGGCAGAGCGATCGGCAGAGTTGAGCATGCGTTCTTCCGTGAAGCATCGTGATCGACGAGGAATCGCCGCCTCGAGTCGAACACGGCCTCATCAGTATGCGGCAGGAGAGCGCTCTGCGCCACACCTGGTGGCCTTCAGGGTGCGCATGTCGCGCTGATGCCGAGCGATACTCGGCGACCAGTTGATGAGCACCTAACACCCTCCCAGATCAATCGGGACCGAATACATCGCGGGTTTCGGGTCAGAGGGGTTTCGGTTGACGGCTTCGGTTGACCGAGATCCACGACATCTCGAGAGTGTCGCTCGCTCCTTCGCGAGTACAGCGAGAACGACCGATTCCGGCTGACCCATTGCAGTCGGCGGTTCGACACTCCTCGGTGTGGCTGGCTCTCGGGTAACGTGACTTCTGTGCGGGAGACGGTGGGAAGCGGCTTGTGGGATTCAGTTTCGATCGTGAGCCCGTGACGTGAGCCATGCGATGAATGCAGTACCGCTGTGGACGAGTCGACCCGGCGCCGTGATGAAGATGCTGATCAGCGCTGGCTCGAGTCTCGGAGTTCTTCTCACTCTCGCGGCATGCTCACCCGCAGATGCGGGTCGGGAGGAGGTGGCTCCACCGTCGACGCGAGTCGTCTCGGAGGGCACGTCACCGCTCGAAGCAGATCCTGCAGTGCAGGCTGCGCGCCGTGGTGATCTGGGTGTTGCTCTTGCGCGCGCCACTGGTGACTTCACGCTCCCTGCATTCGTTCGTACCGTCGAACCGGGCTATCGAAACGCCGTTCTGCGCGGCCTGCAGTCGCAGATCGGGTATGACGCGGTGCGGGTGCCGATCGGTCCGGCCGTGTGGCTGCCACACGAGGTCGGCGAGCCGGACGATGCGTACCGCCCCAAGCTCGGGAGTGGCGGCGTGCAGGTCGACGGTTGCCTCGCATCGGGAGAGTGGTTCGCGACGTCCGACCATGAGCCGAAGTTGGATCTGACGTATGGTCAGCGCGTTTCATACCTCCTCTCCTGCGATGGTGACGAGCTGATGCTCTTCGACATCGTCGGTGGCAGTGGGGCGTGCGATGCAACAGGCGCGCCAGTGATCGAGTTCGATCCTGCACTCGCGGTGTCCTCCCCGCTGACCGAGGACTCGCTCGTCCTTCCCGAACCGGAGGGTTGAGCGCCTCAGAGAACTCCTCGGACGCACCTTGCGTCGCCGCGGAACCTCGCCTGAGTCCCCGTAGCCCGATCGACATCCGATGCCGAAAAGGTGCTGTCAGCGCGAGGGTGGACCGCGCAACGTCACCTCGTGCCTGGTCGGTGCGATCTCAGGAGAGCGTGCGTGGCGGAAATCCCATCCGTTGCGCGCTCGGCGACGAACATACTATGTACGGTAAAAAATGATCTGCCGATCGAGAGGCGACGACGATGGCGAAATCGACCGCACCAGCGACCCAGTCGAAGCATCGTCGCTGGGTCTGGGCCCTGTGGAGCGCGCTCGCCGGCATCGTGAGCGCCGCGGCGTTCCTCGCCGTCGCCGAACTCGTCGCTCTGCTCGTCGCCCCCGAGAGCAGCCCGATCCTCGCGGTCGGGTCGTTCGTGATCGACATCGTGCCGCAACCGATCAAAGAGTTCGCGATCGCGACCTTCGGTGAAGCCGATAAGGTCGTGCTGCTCTGCAGTCTCGGCCTGGCGGTCACCATCGCCGCCGCGATCGGCGGAATCCTGCAGTTCTTCGCGCGCCCGTTCGGACTCGTCGTCATCGCCGTCGCCGGAGCGCTCTCGACCGCCGCGGTCGTCACCCGTGCCGGTGCCTCGGTGCTCGCCGCCGCCCCGCCGGTCCTGGGAACCCTCGTCGGCTGCGCCGTGCTCGTGCTGCTCATCACCCGGCTGCGCGTGTGGTCGGGTGAGGTGGTCGCGGGTTCCACGTCTCGGATCGAGTCGCCCGACGCCGAGACACCCGCAGCAGGCCAGGTCGGCCGCCGGTCGTTCCTGATCGCCACTGGCGCTGTGGGATTGGCGGCCGTGGTGGTCGGCATCGGGTCTCGCATGCTCAACGCCACGAGCGCCTCCATCGACGCCGCCCGCCGCGAGCTGCGGCTGCCTGAGCCGCGGACGACTGTCACGATCCCCAACGGCGCCGAGCTCGATGTCGATGGCCTGTCGCCGCTCATCACCCCCAACTCCGACTTCTACCGCGTCGACACGGCTTTGACGGTGCCCGCGGTCGACCCCTCCACGTGGCGGCTCGTGATCGACGGAATGGTCCGCGAGCGGGTGGAGCTGAGTTTCGACGACCTCGTCGAGATGGGGCTCGACGAGTATTCGATCACGCTGACGTGCGTGTCGAACGAGGTCGGTGGCGGGCTCGTCGGCAGCGCGATCTGGCAGGGCGTCCCCATCCGCGACATCTTGAAGATGGCCGGGACTCAAGCCGGAGCCGACATGGTGCTGTCGCGCAGCGTCGACGGCTACACGGCATCCACCCCGCTCGAGTCGCTCACCGATGACGGGCTCGACGCGATCTTCGCTGTCGCGATGAACGGCGAGCCGCTGCCCCTCGAGCACGGCTTCCCCGTGCGCATGGTCGTGCCCGGCCTCTACGGCTACGTCTCGGCGACCAAGTGGGTCACCGAGCTGAAGGTCACGACGTTCGACGCGGACGAGGCGTACTGGACGCCTCGCGGCTACGCCGCGCAGGCGCCCATCAAGTTCGCCTCGCGCGTCGACACGCCTCGTACCGGAAAGTCGGTCGCGGCGGGCACCGTCCCTATTGCGGGCGTCGCGTGGGCCCAGACCGTCGGCATCGATCGCGTCGAGGTGCGGATCGACGACGGCGACTGGCAGTCCGCCACCCTCTCGAATCCCATCAACTCCGACACGTGGGTGCAGTGGATGATGCCGTGGGAGGCCACCGCCGGAACCCATTACGTCGAGGTGCGGGCCATCAACAAGAACGGCGAGACCCAGATCGAGGAGCGCGCACCGATCGCCCCCGACGGGTCGAGCGGTTGGCAGCGGGTGCTCGTGACGGTCACTGCCTGACCGTCACCTCGTCACCGTCCGCTCGTGCCGAGCGGGCAGCGCTCAGTCGAACTTCGCGGCAGCAGCGGCGGCCTCCGCGCGCACCTCGGCGAGGTCGTCGCCGGTCACCGTCACGTGCCCGACCTTGCGCCCCGGCCGGGACTGCTTGTCGTAGCTGTGCACCTTGGCGCGCGGGTGCGCCGCGAGCACTTCGGCGTACCGCACCGGCATCGGACCCTCCTCGGGGCCGCCGAGCACGTTCATCATCACGACGGCGGGGGCCGCCATGGAGGTGTCGCCGAGCGGCAGGTCGGTGACGGCGCGCAGATGCTGCTCGAACTGGCTCGTCACGGATCCCTCGATCGAGAAGTGCCCGGAGTTGTGCGGTCGCATGGCGAGCTCGTTCACGAGCACGCGCCCGTCGCTCGTCTCGAACATCTCGACGGCGAGCACGCCAGTGACTCCGACTCCGTCGGCGACCGCCGCACCGATGCGCGCGGCCTCGTCGAGCGTGGCCGGGTCGGCGACCGGGGCGGGCGCGAGCACTTCGGCGCAGACGCCGTCGCGCTGGATCGTCTCCACGACGGGCCAGGTGCGCGAGTCACCCGACGGGCGTCGAGCCACGAGCTGCGAGAGTTCGCGGGTGAAATCGACGAGCTCTTCGACGAGCATCTGCCCGCCGCGGCCGTCTTCGGCGAGCGCCGTGAACCAGTCGCGCACCTCGTCGGCCGCGGACACGACCCGGACGCCCTTGCCGTCGTACCCGCCGCGCGCGGTCTTCACGACCGCGCGGCCGCCGTGCTGCGCGATGAAGTCGTCGAGGTCGGCTTCGTCGGCGACGGCGCGCCACGCCGGGATCGGTACGCCGAGCTCGGCGAGCTTCTCGCGCATCAGGATCTTGTCCTGCGCGTACTGCAGCGCGTCGGGTCGCGGGTGCACAGCAGTGCCGCGCCGCTCGAGCTCGCGGAGGATCTCGCCGGGCACGTGCTCGTGGTCGAAGGTGATGACGTCGACGTTCTCGGCGAACGCGTAGACCGTTTCGGGGTCGCGGTAGTCACCCACGGCGTCGGCGGCCCGTGCCGCGCTCATACCCTCCGACTCGGCGAGCACGCTGATACGCAGTCCGAGGTGGATCGCCGGAGGCACCATCATGCGGGCCAGCTGCCCGCCGCCGATCACGCCAACCTTGATGACACCGGTCTCCGTCATGCTCCGCCTCTCGTGGTGCGCCCGCCTGGACACCCCCATTCTGCCGCATGGCTGCGGGTGCGGCGAGACGGATCCTGAGCAAGCACACAGAAAGTTGATTCGCGTCAACCAATCACCTATAGTTGATCTTCGTCAACGATTCGCGGCGCCGCGCTCATTCCTGCGCCGCCCCACCCCGTCCCCCGAAGGATCCCACCCGCAGATGACCGCATCTTCCGTGAACGCCGCGCCCAGCGGCCTCCTCGTCGGCCGCGCGAAAAACCTCGCGCTCGCCGGCCTGTTCCTCAGCATGTTCGTGACGATGATCGCCATGAACGTCGTCGGTACCTCGATGCCGATCATCATCGCCGACATCGGCGGTTCGCAGGCCTCGTTCACCTGGGTGATCATGGCCACCACGCTCGCCTCCGCGATCTCCACGCCGATCTGGGGCAAGCTCGCCGACCTCACGAGCAAGAAGGTGCTCGTACAGACGTCGCTCGTGATCTTCACGGTCGGCTCCATCGTCGCCGGTATGGCCCAGGATCCGTCGTGGCTCATCGCCTGCCGCGTGTTCCAGGGCCTCGGTGCCGGCGGCATGGGCGCGCTCGGCCAGATCGTCCTCGCCGAGATCGTCAGCCCGCGAGAGCGCGGCAAGTACATGGGCATCATCGGCGCCGTGATGGCCGTCGCTACCGTGGCGGGCCCGCTCGTCGGCGGACTGCTCACCGACACCATCGGCTGGCGCTACAACTTCTACGTCGCCGTGCCGATCGCGATCGTCGCGATCGTGATGCTCCAGTACACCCTGCATCTGCACACCGAGAAGCAGAAGGTCAAGATCGACTACGCCGGCGCCTCGTTCATCTCCGTCGGCTTCTCGAGCCTGCTCATCTGGGTCACCCTCGCCGGAACCGACTTCGACTGGTGGTCGTGGCAGACCGGCCTCATGGTCGGCGTGGGCGTGGGCGCACTCCTCGTCGCGATCCTCGTCGAGCTGAAGGCCCAAGAGCCCCTGATCCCCCTCACGCTCTTCAAGAACCGCACGTTCACGCTGTCCGTGATCGCCAGCATCGCGGTCGGTATGGTGATGTTCGCGACCGTGGTCTACCTCAGCCAGTACATGCAGCTCGCGCGAGGTCGCTCCGTTATCGAGTCGAGCCTGCTCACCCTCCCGATGATGCTCGGCGTCCTCGGGTCCTCCACCATCGTCGGGCAGCTCATCAGCCGCCGCGGCAAGTGGAAGAGCTACATGGTCGTCGGATCGGTGCTGCTGGTCGTCGGCCTGCTGCTCATGGGGCAGCTGCGCTACGACACCCCGTACTGGATCGCCGAGGTCTCGATGTTCGTGCTCGGCTGCGGCGTCGGCATGACGATGCAGAACCTCGTGCTGGTGGTGCAGAACACGGTGGCGCCGAACCAGCTGGGCGCCGCGAGCGCCGGTGTCACGTTCTTCCGCACCCTCGGCGGCAGTGCCGGCATGTCGGTCATGGGCACCATCCTCGCTCACGAGGTGGAGACCCTCATCACCGACGGCATGACGAAGCTCGCCGAGTCGAACCCCGCCGCGCTCGCGGGGGCCGATGCGCTGCAGGGCGGCGCGATCCCGAAGATCGCCGAACTCTCCGCACCGCTGCGCACGGTCGTGGAATCGGCCTACGGTGAGGCGATCGGCCACGTCTTCCTGTCGGTCTCGCCGCTCGCCGTCGTGGCGCTCATCGCGATCGCCTTCCTGCCGAACCTGCCGCTCAGCACGAAGACGAACGCTGAGCGGATGTCGGAGGAGCGCAACGAGGTCGAGAGCCAGGCCGCCGAACTCCTCGAGGTGAGCACGGGCACCATTCCCGTCGTGGATCCCGCCGAGCACGACGGGTCGCGCACGTCAGGAGCGGGTCGCGGCCGCCGCTACGATGAAACACATGGGTGAACGTGAGCCGGGTGCCGCCGATGCGATCGCGGCACCCGGCGGCGACGCCGACCACACCATCAGCGAGATCATCGCCGAGTTCTCCGAGGTCTTCGCCTTCGCACGTACCCGGTGGGCCTGGTACGCGGAAGAGGTGCACCCCGACCTCAAGGGTGTGGGCATGATGGTGCTGCAGACCATTCTGCGGAAGGGACCGATCACCGCGACCGCCCTCACCCAGATACTCGATATGGACAAGGCCGTCGTCAGCCGCCAGGTCTCGAAGCTCCGCCAGCTCGGGCTCATCGATGCCGAACCTTCTGCGGAGGATCGTCGCGTGACGCGCCTCTCCGTGAGTCCCGAGGCGACGCACACGCTCGACGACATCCGCGGCCGGATCGCGCACGCCTACCAGGAGCAGTTCACCGGGTGGAGCGACTCGGATCTCGAGCAGCTGCGCTCAGCCCTGCACCGCTTCAACGGCACCGCGCACGAGGGCGAGCGCCGGGCGTGGCCGATGCACCGCTGCGGAACCGCGGGCGGCAGACGCTCGGACGGTCAGACCGAGTCGGGAGACTCCGCCGCCGACCGCGACGCAGCGCCGGGAGCCTAGCGAGTCAGGCGAGCGCCGCGACGGGCTCCTCGGGGACCGTCTCACCGCGCAGCTCGGCCGACACGAGAATCGGCAGGTGATCGGAGCTGCCCCGGTCGAGAGTGCGGACGCTGCCGATGTCGAGCCCGACGGAGGTCGCGAAGTCGAAGTGCCCGCGGAACATCTTGTAACGGGTGTACGTGCGCTTGTCGCTGAGCGAGAGGTCGTACCCGGTCTCGCGCATCTCCCGACCGAGGCGCGACTGGTAGACCGGGTAGTTGTAGTCGCCGACCATGAGCGCCGGCAGCCCCGGTCCGAGCAGCTTCAGCTCGGCGAGCGCCGCGTGGATCTGATGGCGCCGCAGCGAGTTCAGCGCGGTCAGCGGCGCCGCGTGGAACGACGCGACGATGATGTCGCGCTCCAGTTCGGCATCATGGATCCTCGCGCCGAGCAAGCGCTCGTGCGCCGGGGCGAGCAGGCGGTCGTGCAGGGACTTCTTGAGCTGGAACGTGTGCGCCGTCCGGGCATGGAATCGGTCCTCGCGCACGTACATCGCGAGGCCGAGACGGTTCTTCTCGGTGGCGTGCAGCAG
This sequence comes from Leucobacter tardus, assembly GCF_017583045.1. Classification (GTDB taxonomy): domain Bacteria; phylum Actinomycetota; class Actinomycetes; order Actinomycetales; family Microbacteriaceae; genus Leucobacter; species Leucobacter tardus. Next base: position 176,160 of record NZ_JAGFBF010000001.1, read on the forward strand.
ACGGAGATGACCGAGTCGACTCGGTAGCGAGACCGCCTCGGCTTCTTGCAGGCAGAGCACATCGACATCGTGATCGTCGGCGAGCGCCCCGATCTCCGTAACGGCGCGGTTCTTTCGCAGGTTGTAGCTGATGACCTTCATCGCGAGTCTGGCTCCTTCCCACGACCGGCGTTCCCGGCCGCGCTGAGTTTCACGTTACGCGGTTTTGCCTGCGGATTCACTCAGATCACGCTGACCGTATCCCCCACGCGGATCGTTCCGCCGCGTTCGGCGACCAGGAGCATGCGGCCGAGCGTCGGCTCCTGCTGACCGAGCCGTCGCGTCAGCGTCGTGAGCACGGGAGCGTTCCGCTCACCGGTATCCGGATCGGCGTGGATGGCGAGGCAGCGGACGATGTCGATGTCGGCCCGGAAGCGCACGTCTCCGATCCGGATCTCCTGTCCGGGCTCCCAGCCGAGCTCCTCCCAGGCCGAGCATCCGTCGACGACCACATTGGACCGGAAGCGACGATCGTCGAGCTCGTCGCCGATCGCCTCCGCGAGCGCGTCGACGCTCGCGGCGCTGTGCAGGGACACGTATCCGCGCGGGTCGTCCTGAAACCGCGAAGTCTCACCGTCGCCGACGAGCGCGAGCGGCAGTCGTCCCGGCTTCTCGACGCGCCGCGCCTGAGCCGAGTCGCGCACGAAAGCGGTGACGGCGTCGACGAGCTCGGCGCGCCCGCAGGCGTCGAGGCCCGCCTCGACGAGCGTGTCTGCACCTCGGCGGATGGAGATGCGCTGCGCTTCATCGTCGTAGGCGAGTCGCAGTTCGGCGAGTGCCGGGAAGTCCTGCAGCGCGAGGCCCTGCGATTTCGGCCAGTAGTCGAGGCCGTCGCGGTCCTCGGGCTCGGCGGCATCGGCGAAGCGGAACGCCAGCGTTCGGTCGCCCCTGATCCGCCCGTCATCCTGCACCTCGAGCGTCGGAAGCTTCTCGGGGGTGAACCCCTTCACCGGGTAGCGGAACAGCGCAGTCACACGAGCCATGGCGCTATTCTGCCCTACTCGACGGCGACGGACTCCGCCCACGCCTCGAGGTCGGCGGCGACGGCCTCGAGCACACTGCGCACGGCGGCCAACGCGGGGTGCCCCCCGCTCGATTCCCTGGCCGCTGTGAACAGCGCGCGGAAGGGTCGATCCGCGAGGTCGATGAGCCGCACCCGCGGGTGCTCGCCGGCGTGCACGAGCCCCGGCAGGATCGCGACGGCGTTGCCCGACTCGATCAGGCGCACGTGCGCCTGCAGGTCGGCGGTCTCGAACCGCACATCGGGTTCGAAACCGGCGTTCCGGCAGGCCTGCTCGGCGAAATGACGCGACGCGGCTCCCCGCGGCTCCATGACCCACGGGAGCCCCGCCGCCTCCTCGATGCGGGTCACCCGGTCGAACTCCGCTCCCACGGTGCCGTGCCGCGGGACGGCGAGCCTGATCGGATCGGTCGTCAGGATCTTGCGGTCGAGGCCGCCGAAGTGCGCGGCCGCGTGGTGCGGGTACTGCTCGGCCACCACCAGGTCGAAGGAGCGGGCCCACGTCTCGCGCAGCGCAGTCTCCGGCTCGTACTGCACCATCTCCACCCGCAGCGCCGGGTAGGCGTCGCGGAGCATCCGCAGCGCTCGCGGCATGATCGCGAGGACTGCGGTCTGGAAGACGGCGATCCGCATCGATCCCGACAACTCGGAGTGCTCGCGGTGCAACGCGGCTTCGGCGCGCTCGAGACCGGCGAGCAGCTCGGCGGTCTCGGCCACGAGCCCAGCGGCGGCCGGGGTGAGCTCGAGCGTGCGACCGACTTTCCGGAAGAGCGGTACCCCCGCTTCGCGCTCGAGCTGACCGAGCTGCTGGGACACGGCGGATGGCGTGTAGTTGAGCGCCTCCGCGACCGCCGCGACGGTGCCGCGTGCGTCGAGTTCCCAGAGCAGCCGCAGACGACGCATCTCGAGCACGCAGACTCCTCCCGATCGTGTAGTTCATCTTCATCTTAGTCGGCAGTATCGGTTACTTTACTTGAGGGTTTGCAGGTTCCACACTGGGGTGATTCCCTGTATCAACGCTTGAGAGGCCCTCGTGAGCACCGTTGTCCCCACTGCCACCCACATCCGCCCGCAAGACCTCGCGGACGACGCGATCGCCCTGGTGCGCCGCTGGCTGGCGGAGGCAGCAGAAATCCCCGCCGACGCGTCGGCCGAGCGCCTCGCCGGCGTGCTGCGCGACCCGAACGGACTCGATTTCACCGTCGGGTTCGTCGACGGCGTCGTGCGCCCGGAGGACCTGAAGGCGGCGGCGAAGAAGCTGAACGAGCTGGTCCCGCTCACGCCGAAGTTCCTGGCCGGTCCGCTCCGCGGCGCCATCGGGCTCGGCGGAGCGTTCGCCCGGCCGCTGCCGCAGGTCGTCGTGCCGATCGCCCGGAAGGTGCTGCGTCAGATGGTGAGCCACCTCATCATCGACGCCACCGACTCGAAGCTCGGCCCGGCCATCGCGAAGATCACGAAGGACGACGTCAGGCTCAACATCAACCTGCTCGGCGAGGCGATCCTCGGCGAGCACGAGGCTGAGCGACGACTCGCCGGCACCCACCGCCTGCTGGACCGCGACGACGTCGACTACGTGTCCATCAAGGTCTCGTCCACCGTCGCACCGCACAACCACTGGGCATTCGATGAGGCCGTCGACCACATCGAGGAACAGCTCGTGCCGCTGTTCGCGAAGGCCGCGCAGGCGAGCCCGCAGAAGTTCATCAACCTGGACATGGAGGAGTACAAGGACCTCGACCTCACGATCGCCGTCTTCACGCGCATCCTCGACCGCCCCGAGTTCCAGAAACTCGAGGCGGGCATCGTGCTGCAGGCGTACCTGCCCGACGCGCTCGGTGCGATGATCCATCTGCAGGACTGGGCGGCCGAGCGGGTCGCCGCCGGCGGCGCACCGATCAAGGTGCGGGTCGTCAAGGGCGCCAACCTGCCGATGGAGCAGGTCGACGCCGCGATCCACGGGTGGCCGGTCGCGACCTGGGGGTCGAAGCAGGACTCCGACACCAGCTACAAGGCCGTGCTCGACTTCGCGCTCGCTCCCGAACGTGTGAAGAACGTCCGTATCGGCGTCGCCGGTCACAACCTCTTCGACATCGCCCTCGCCTGGCTGCTCGCGAAGGCTCGCGGGGCGGAGAGCGGCATCGAGGTCGAGATGCTCCTCGGCATGGCCACCGGCCAGGCCGAGGCCGTGAAGCGCGAGGTCGGTTCGCTTCTCCTCTACACCCCCGTCGTGCACCCCGAAGAGTTCGACGTCGCGATCGCCTATCTCATTCGTCGTCTCGAGGAGGGTGCCAGCCAGGAGAACTTCATGTCGGCGGTCTTCGAACTGAACGACAGCACCGAACTGTTCGAGCGCGAGCGCGAGCGCTTCCTCGCCTCCCTCGAGGATCTCTCGGGCATCACCGCGGACGGCGACCGCGAGCACTACTCCGTGCCGCGGCCGAATCGCGATCAGGATCGCCGCGCGTACGACGCCGACGGCGCCGAGGCGCGCATCGCCGCCCTCACCGAGGGCGGGTACGACGCCTTCGCGAACACCCCGGACACGGACCCGGATCTGCCGGGCAACCGTGCCTGGGGACGCGAGATCGCGAACCGCATGGTCGGATCGACGCTCGGCTCCGACCTCGTCGACTCCTCGCGGATCACGGACGAGCAGGAACTCGAGGCCGCCATCACCCGCGGCATCGCGGCGGCCGACGAGTGGCAGGCGCTCTCGGCGGACGAGCGGGCGCGCATTCTGCACCGCGCCGGCGAGAAGCTCGAAGAGCGTCGCGCCGACCTGCTCGAGGTCATGGGCTCGGAGTGCGGCAAGACCCTCGACCAGGGCGACCCGGAGGTGAGCGAGGCGATCGACTTCGCGCACTACTACGCCGCGCTCGGCCAGGCCGTGACGCAGGTCGACGGTGCCACCTACCAGCCGCAGAAGCTCACCGCGGTGATCCCGCCGTGGAACTTCCCGACCGCGATTCCCGCGGGCGGCGCGCTCGCCGCGCTCGCCGCGGGCTCGTCGGTCATCTTCAAGCCGGCGTCGGCATCCGCCCGCACGGGTGCCGTCATGATCGAGGCGCTCTGGGAAGCCGGCGTTCCGCGCGACGTGCTGCAGTACGTGCAGTTCGCGGGTCGGGAGCTCGGCTCGAAGCTCGTGGCGGACGAGCGGGTCGACCGACTGATCCTGACCGGGGCGTACGAGACGGCGGTCAACTTCCGCGAGCTGCGCAAGGATCTGCCGATCCTCGCCGAGACGAGCGGTAAGAACGCCATCATCGTCACCCCCGACGCCGATCTCGACCTTGCCGCGAAGGATGTGGCGCAATCGGCCTTCGGTCACGCGGGGCAGAAGTGCTCGGCCGCGTCGCTCGTGATCCTCGTCGGGTCCGTCGCCACGTCGAAGCGCTTCCGTCGGCAGCTCATCGACGCCGTCGAGTCGCTGAAGGTCGGCACCCCCGACCAGCTCGAAACCCAGATGGGTCCGATCATCGCGGCACCGTCGGGCAAGCTCCTGCGCGGTCTCACCACGCTCGGCGAGGGCGAATCGTGGGTTGTCCGGCCGAAGCCGGTCACGGATGGCGGACCGCTGTCAGTGGATCGCGACGGAACCCCGAAGCTCTGGACGCCCGGCGTGCGCGCCGGGGTGCGCCGCGGCTCCGAGTACCACCTCACCGAGTACTTCGGCCCGATCCTCGGGATCATGACGGCGAAGACGCTCGACGAAGCGATCGACATCGTCAACGAGATCGAGTACGGCCTCACCAGCGGGCTGCACTCCCTCGATCGCACCGAGATCGCCCACTGGCTCGAGCGCATCGAGGCCGGCAACGCGTACGTCAACCGCGGGATCACCGGAGCTATCGTGCGCCGCCAGTCGTTCGGCGGCTGGAAGAAGTCGGCGATCGGAGCGGGCACCAAGGCCGGGGGCCCCAACTACCTGCACGGTCTGGGTGACTGGACCGACGCGCCGGTGCGCGGCGAGCTCCGAGCGCCGCGCCGTGCCGCGGCCCCGCTCGTGGTCGCCGCGCAACAGGCCGGCGTGAGCGGTGCCGAGCTCGAGTGGCTGCGCGCCGCAGCGAGCTCGGATGCGCACGCGTGGGACGACGAGTTCGGCATCGCACGTGACGCGTCGCAGCTCGGACTCGAGCGGAACCTGCTGCGCTACCGTGCCGTTCCCGTCACCATCAGAATCGCCGCCGATGCGCCGCTGCACCACACGCTGCGCGCGATCGCGGCGGGGCTCGCCGCCGGAGCGACGCCGACCGTCAGCTCGCCCATCGCGTTGCCGCAACCGGTGCTCGAGGCGCTCAGCACTGCGCACGTCTCCGTCCACTTCGAGGACGAGAACGCCTGGAAGCAGCGCGTCACCCGGATGGCCGCGCAGGACGGGCCGCACGCGAGCGAGCGCATCCGCGTCGTCGCGGGCGACTCCCGCGCCGAACAGGTCGCGCAGGTGTTCCGCGCCGCGAACGGCAAGCCAGACATCGCCGTCTACGGCGGAGAGGTCGTCTCGGCGGGTCGCGTGGAGATGCTGCCGCACCTGCACGAGCAGGCCGTCTCGATCACGGCGCACCGCTTCGGCACGCCGAGCCGCATCTCGGAGGGGGTGCTCTAGACACGCACGCACACTCGGGAGGGGTGGCCGCAGCGCCACCCCTCCCGCATCACGAAACAGACTCGATTTCGATTCCCGTGGTCCGAGGAATCCGAAATCCTCGCCGTTCCTGGCACGCTAGTGGTGCCGCTCACACCTGTGGGGCACCGGACAGCACCTGACGGACCCTCAGAAAGGGGACATTGATGTCCAATCAAGTCTGGCTCTTCATCGCGCTCGGAATCTATTTCGCCGCGATGCTCCTCATCGGCTACCTGGCGTACCGCCGGACGGCCAGCCACGAGGACTACATGCTCGGCGGGCGAAACCTGCCGCCGTGGGTCGCGGCGCTGAGCGCCGGAGCCTCGGACATGTCCGGCTGGCTCATCATGGGACTTCCCGGCGCCATCTACCTCGCCGGGCTGATCGAGGCGTGGATCGCCGTCGGCCTCACCCTGGGCGCGTATTTCAACTGGCTCATCGTGGCGCCGCGGCTGCGTGCGTACACGCAGGTGGCGCAGAACTCGATCACGATCCCGAGCTACTTCGAGAACCGCCTGCGCGACAAGTCTCGCCTGCTGCGGGTCGTCTCGAGCATCATCATCCTCATCTTCTTCACGCTCTACGTCTCGTCGGGCATGGTAGCCGGCGGGGTGTTCTTCCAGAGCTCCTTCAACGGCGACTACCTCTGGGGCATGATCATCGTCACCGTCGTCACGCTGGCGTACACCCTCTTCGGCGGGTTCCTCGGTGCGTCGCTCACCGATGTCGTGCAGGGACTCATGATGGTGATCGCACTCATCATCGTGCCGGTCGCCGCGGTCGTCGCCGTCGGTGGCGTCGGCGAGGCCGTCTCGCTCGTGCGCGAGCTCGGACCGAACCACTTCGACGTCTTCGGGGGCACTGGGCTCACCTCCGTCACCGTGATCGGCGTGCTCTCGGGTCTCGCCTGGGGCCTCGGCTACTTCGGCCAGCCGCACATCATCGTGCGCTTCATGGCGCTCCGCTCCCCGCAGGAGGCGAAGAGCGCCCGTCGCATCGGCATCTCCTGGCAGATCGTCTCGCTGACGGGTGCCGTGCTGTCGGGTCTGGTCGGAATCGCCTACATCTCGCGCGAAGGCATCGATCTCGCCGACCCCGAGACCGTCGTCCTGTTGATGTCGCAGACGCTCCTGCACCCGCTGGTCGCCGGCCTCGTACTCGCGGCCGTGCTCGCGGCGATCATGAGCACCTTCTCGAGCCAGCTCATCGTGTGCTCCTCGGCACTCGTCGAGGACCTCTACAAGGTGCTGAAGAAGACGCCGCCCGCCGAGAAGACGCTCGTGCTGCTCGGTCGCCTCTGCGTGCTGGGCGTCGCACTCGTCGCCGCACTGCTCGCGGTGAACCCCAACGACTCGATCCTGGGTCTCGTGAGCTTCGCCTGGGCAGGCTTCGGCGCCTCCTTCGGGCCGATCGTGATCCTGAGCCTGTACTGGCGCAAGCTCACGAACTGGGGTGCCCTCGCGGCGATGATCGTCGGCGCGGTCACCGTGTTCGTCTGGAGCAACCTGGAAGGCGGACTCTTCGACCTGTACGAGCTGCTGCCCGGCTTCATCCTCGCGACGCTGACCGCGGTCGTCGTGAGCCTCGCGACGTACCGTCGAGATGAGCAGATCGAGACCGAGTTCACCGAGACGGAGAGCCTGCTCGTCGTGCGCAAGTAGCCGTCACGCCGGCGGAGACGCCGTCGACAGGTCGAGAGCCCGCCCGGAGCCGTGAGCCCGGGCGGGCTCTCGACGTTCCTGCGGGTCGGGTCAGCGGCGGGACTCGTCCCGCGTCGGATCGGAGGCGGTGTCCACCACGGACGAATCCCACGACTGCGCGGCGGTGCCGCCGGTTTCGGTCGCGGGTTCCGCGGCGAACAGCGTGTCCACCACGACGACGCTGATGTTGTCGTGACCACCCGCATCGCAGGCGCGCTGCACGAGCTCGTCGGCGACGGACTCGGGCCGGCCCCCGACCGTCAGCGCACCGCGCAACTCCTCATCGGTGAGCTCGTTGGTGAGTCCGTCCGAGCAGATGAGGATCCGGTCCCCCGTCTGCATCGGCAGCAGCCAGGAGTCATGCCGCGAATCGCCGGCGCCGAGCGCTCGCGTGATCACGTTGCGCGGCACGTCCGCCGCGTCGGACCGCCCCGCCGCTTCGAGCTCGGCGTACAAGGAGTGGTCAGTGGTGAGCTGCGTGAACACGCCATCGCGCAGCAGATACCCGCGGGAGTCGCCCACGTTGAGCACGTACCAGCAGGGGAAGCCTTCGTGGACGCATCGGATCACCCCGGACAGCGTGGTCCCCGCTCCGCGCGACGTCGTTCGCGAGATCTCGATGACCGCCGCGCGCGCCCGCTCGATCGCATACTCGATCGCCGGCAGTTCGGCCGGTCGTCCGAGATGCTCGGTGAAGACCGAGATCGCTGCCTGACTCGCCAGATCGCCCGCCTCGTGCCCCCCGAGACCATCGGCGACGAGGTAGTACGGATCCTCGGCGAGCACGGAATCCTCGTTGACGGTGCGGAGCATGCCGACGTGCGACCGGGCGGCGGCGGTGACCCGTGGTTCCTGCTCGCTCACTCGGCACTGCTCTCTCGAGTCAGCACGATGCGCATCGTGCCGATGATGAGCCGTCGGGTCGCGAGCGTGGCGGTCCGGGGTGCGACATCGGCTTCGCGGCCGTCCTCGTGCACCAGCGCAACGCCGTTGGTGGAGTCAAGATCTTCGATCGTCCAACCGTCTGCGGTGCGTCGCAGGCGAGCGTGCGACTTCGACAGGGTCCGGGTCACATCGGGAATCGTGACCGCGAGCGCCTCGTCCGACGCGGGCTTCCGTCCGATCACGATGTCATCCGCTGCGAGCGGGATCGTCGTGCCGTCTTCGAGTTCGATGACCCATCCGGTGGTGCGAGGCCGACGCGCGACGACGGTCCGTTCCAGGTCCTCGTCGAGTCCACCGAGGTCCTCGGTCTCCCCGTGCGCCCGGCCGTCCGGGGTCATGGACGCGTCCGACTGCGGTGCCGCGACCGGGGGTCGGAACCGTCGTGAGGGATCCGTGGTCTCCGTCGGCGCGGCCGGCTGCACGGACTCCGCCACCGGGTGCAGGGGCGGGACGACTTCGGCGTGCGCGGCCGCATCCGCGTCGTGCGGCGTCGTCGGCTCCGGGCCCGGCCACGCGAACGCGCGCGGGGGCGCGGAGGGTCGCAGCGGTGCCTGCTGGGGGCTCTGCTCCTCCGAGGCGAGCCGCGCGTACTCCTGCTCGGTCGTCAGTCCGAGCCACCACTCGTCCGACCCGGCCGGTCCGCTCCGTGCGCGTGCCGCCCGGCGGTCCGCTTCCGGGCGCAGGGAGTCGGGGGCGACGGGCAGATCCCCGTGCCCGAGCTGCCGCCAGGGCTCGTCCTCGGCGCCGCTCGCCCCGGCATCGTCGGCCGGCGCACCGGTCGCCCGGGTATTCGAAGCGGCCGCAGGCGCAGCGCCCGGATCGGCGTGCCCGAAGTACGCGGGAGCGACCGAAGGCGGCGTACTCTGCTGGGACCGGTACGGTTGCGGCACGGCATCGGGGTGTCCCTGCGGCTGCGGCTGCGGCAGCGCCGGGAGCCCAGTCTGAGCTGCACTCGGCGGCGCGGTCGCCCCGCCCCCGGCGCGCGCGTAGGTGGGTGCGACCGGTGCAGGGGCTGCGGGGGCCGACTGCGGCACCACCGGCTGCGTGAGCGGCGCGTCCGCGCTCAGCTCCGCGGCGAGCAGCGTCGCCCAGAGCGGCGGAAGGAACGCCCCGAGCACCGTGTATTCCGCCCCGACACCTGCGGCCCGGTTCACGCGGTGCATGGCGATGATGGAGCAGACGTACGGAACGATCGCGAGCACCGGCACGACGAGGAGGACGGCGAGCCATCCCGGCAGACCGGCGCGGTCGATCAGGCGCCACTGGTTCCAGATGGGGATCCACCCCGCCGATGCCGGGAGTCCGATGCGCGGAAAGAGCCGCGCGAGCGCCCACAGATACCAGACCAGCAGGGCGATCCCGACAAGGGACCAGATGGTCAGGATCGGCGCGAGCACCCCGGTGAGGTTCACCGCGTCACTCCACGGGTCCCGGGTGGGCGCGCGCGATCGATCGCCGGTGACGTCGCACACGACTCATCACGGCATCGGCTCCTCACGGGCTGGGGTACATCACGAAACCATTACGCTGCCATCTTAGCGTGTCATTCGCGACCGGCGCGCATCAGCCGAACGCGAGCGTTCCGACGGTCCAAAGACCGGCGATCGAGACGGCGAGCACGCACACGCCCCCGCCGAGCGCGATCACGCGGTACCGCGCTCGGAGGCGTCGCAGGGTCGGACGCGCGGGCCGAACGACGGAGACCTGGTGCGACGCGAACGCGTCCGGTGCCGGCGGTGGCCCGATGCGCGCGATCCCCTCGGAGGATCCGAGCCGACGGGTATCGACCTGCGGCGAGCGCGGTCCGTAGACGGGTTTCATGACGCACCCCCGTCGCTGCCCGGTTCGCCGCGCGGTCGACGGGGGCGCCGCACACCGAACGAGGCGAGCGAGCAGGCGGCGCGGATCCGGCCCCACCGACCGATCGACGTCCGGCGCGCTGCGAGCTCGCGGGTCACGCCGGCCCATAGCTCATCGGCCTCGGGCGCGGTCACGCTTTCCGGCGCGAACACCGCCCGGTCGACGACCGCGACGAGTCGCGTCCCGTCCGTGACCGCGAGTCGCTGCGCGACATCGCGCCTCGTCTCGCCGCGCGCGGCGACGGTCCCCGTCTGCCCGAGGTCGGCCAGCCCGTCGACGAGCTCGTCCCAGGCGCCGAGCGCGCGCACTTCGGGGATCGCGGCACGGCGTCGTGCCGCGCGACGCATCGCCTTCACCGCGAGGATGAAGATGAACGGCAGTGCGAGCAGCAGCAGCGTCGCGAAGGACAATCCGGCGATGCGCAACGCCTCGAGCAGCGATGCCCAGTCCGCCGTCTCCTCGCGTTCGGCCTCGCTCGTGTCGGAGTCGCTGGCCCCGATCGGCGGGTCGCTGACGGAGGCATCACGGTCTTCCGGAACCGTGGCGAACTCGGGGTAGCGCTCACCCTCCGTGAGCGTGCGCGGCGGCGTCTCCACCTGGGGGGTCACGTCGATGGGAGCCCACACTCCGTCGGCGCCCCGCGCCTCGACCCATGCGCCGACGTGCTCACCGGTGCAGGCGGACGCGCACGCCGGGACTCCGGGCACCCCGTCGTCGAGACGCACGCCCACGACGACCCGAGAGTCGAACCCCATGGCGCGAGCGACCAGCGCGGCCGCCGCGGCGAACTGCTCGTCGTCGCCGATGCCGGCGACGAGCATCTCGGACGTCGCGCCGTCGCCCGCGGCGCTCTGCTGCTCGGCGAGCTGTTCGAAGAGCGTCTCCAGGCGCGCCACGGAGTGTCCGCCTGGACTCGTGATGAAGCGGGTGCCGTACTCGTCGGCGAGCGGGGCGAGCCAGTCGTTCTCGCCCTCCCCGTCGGTCAAGGAGTGGCTGAGGTAGCCGCGGTCGCGCAGTCGCTCGATCGCCTCGGTGAGACCCGCACCGCTCGCGGGGAGCGCCTGCGCCCGGAGCCAGCGGTCGAGCTGCGGCATCGCCTCGAGGTCGACACCGGGTTCGGTGCGGGCGGGGCGATCGTCGAGCTCGGCGTCACCGGCCGCGCTCATCGGAGCGGTGAATGCGTCGCCCGCACGCACACCGCTCCCGTTCGGTACGACGATCCCGCTCCCGGCCGCTCGGTTCAGGTAGAAGCCGTCGGTGAGGTCGGCGGCGCGGGGTCCCGAGAACTCGGGCGGGGCCGCGAGGGGCGGTGCGAGCGGCACCCAGATGCCGCGGTACCCCTCGTCGAAGCGCACCTCGACCTCGGTCGGCGCGTCGACCGCGTCACCGGTCGGGAAGCGCGTGAACCGACCCGTCTCGGCGACATCGCCGACGGAGAAGTCCACACCGTCGAAGTGGTCGAGCACGGCGAGGCGCAGACGATTTGGCTCGGTCCCGTCGACGGCGACGGAGAACAGCGACTGGTCGAACGCCCCGTCGCGCTTCCAGGTGCGATACGCCGCCAGCGCACTGGTCTGCTCGCGGACCACGAGTTCGGGATCGACCCGGTCGCGGGGCACGCTCCGGGTATCGGCGGAGACCGCGGGGGCGAGCGCCGCTCCCGCGGCGAGCGCCACGACCACGAGTGCTGTCGCGGCCGCACCGCGCGCGACCCGGTTGCCGCGCACCCGTCGCGCCGCGACACGCGAGCTCGCGCGGGCGGAGGCGCGGCCGAGTCTGAGCGCCCGACGTCGTGCGGCTCCCGCCGACCACGCGACCCACGCGGTCGCCGCGGCGCCCGCGACGAACCAGACGGCGAGCTCGCGCGGGGCGGGCAGCGATACGCCGGGGAGCACGAGCGGCGCACTCACCTCGGGTGCCCCGAACCCGGTGCCGAAGAGTACGGGAAGGATCACGCCGACCGCCGCGACCGGTGCCGCTCTGCCGCCGCGCAGTGCCAGCGCGGTCGCACCGGCCGCCGACACCATGACGGTGACGAGGAGGGGCACGAGCACGGCCTGGTAGGTGCCCACCGGCAGTTCGAGGGTGAGCAGCTGCTTCCACCCGAGTGCGACCGCGGCGAGCCCGTCGGTCAGTCCGCGCAGGATCGCGCCGGGCTCGTCGAGCGGCGTGTCGGGTACGGCGAGTGGAACCACCACCGCCGCGAACGCCACGATGAGCGCGGGAATCGTGAAGACGCCCCAGCGCCATCTGATCCCGACCCAGGTGATGAGCGCCGCGAGCAGACCGCCGGCCCCCGCGGTGACCCACCGGAAGTCGGACCGATACAGCGGCTCTGCAGCGATCCCGGCGAGCAGGATCACCGCGATCACCAGCAGCCCGGCGCCGAGGGGCGATCCCGGGACGCGCGTCCGCCGGCTCGGAAGACCGGCGAGCGGTGCGTCTGGTGGCACGGCCTCTGCGCCGCGCAGGTCGTCCGCGCTCATGCGGCCGCCCTTCGAAGCAGAAGCCGCGGGAGATCGCTGAGCATGCCGACGGTGAGCAGCGTGCAGGCGTCCGCGCGCTGCGCCTGCGGGTCGGCCAGCAGGTCGCACCGGATGGCGACGACCGCGACGCCGGCGTCGAATGCCGTCGCGGCGCGGCGCAGCTGCGCCGTACCGGCCGCCGACCCGGTCACCGCGAAGACGACGGAGAGCGGGCGGCGCGACCGGGCGAGCTGCCGCGTGAGGGCATCGATCGAACGCGCCTCCTCGTCGGCGTGCGCGAGCTCGGCCCAGGCGTCGAGCAGCAGGGGCGCGGTCTGAGCCGGCAGTTCTTCGAGTCCGTCGACGCTCGGGCGCACACGGCCGGGTGACCACTGCGATGCGATGAACCGCTCGCGCCCCTCGTGAACGGCCTGCAGCGAGAGCGACGCGGCCACGCTCACTCCGAGTTCGAACTCGGCGCTGCTCGCGTACCCCGCACGCACCGCATCGAACAGGATCGCCGTGCGCGCCGTCTGCGACTCCTCGTACTGGCGCACCATGAGCACGCCGGTCTTCGCGGTGGACTTCCAGTGGATGTTGCGCCGCGCGTCGCCGTGCGCATACTCGCGGACGGCGTGGAACGAGAGGTCGGCGTCCGTAAGGCGACGGCTCGCGGCACCCTCGAGGTCGCGCACGAGACCGGCCGACCCTGTGGGCAGCGCCACCGTCTGCGGGTGGACGTGCACCAGGTGGCGGTCTCGCCACTTCGCTTCGCGGTGCAGCAGCCCGAGCGGGTCGCGCCGCGACAGCGTGATCGGTCCGACCTCGAAGACTCCGCGCGCGGGAGCCGCGATCTCGACCGGGAGCTGCGCGATGCCGCGCGGGCCGATGACGGGGATCGCGAGCTCGCGGAGCGCCTCCCCCACCGGCAGATCGGCGGTCGCGGGAAGCGCCGGGCGGGCGCTGCCGTTCTCGACCTCGATCACCGCGGTGACGTCGTCGCCGACGACGACCCGGTCGCGATCGAGGCGGATCCTGATGAGGTATGCGCGGTTCCCGGCCAGGAACGGGATCGCGGTGATGATGAGCACCCCGCCGACCACCGCGACGAACGCCGCTTCGACCCACCCGGCGCCGAGCCCGGCGATCGTCGCCCCGAGCGTCGCGAGGATCACGAACCATCCGGGCGCGGTCACCGTCTGCGTGACTCGGCGCACCCGACGCTCGGTGCGCACGCGGGTGCGTCGCCACCAGCGTCGCATCCGGGTGCGTCGCGACGGCGCGCCCGCCGTTCGGGCGCCGGCGCGCGTCGTATCGCCCCACCGGGTCGTCCCGATGGTGCGGCCGCGCGTTCCGGTCGCGGAGACCGGTGCGCGAGTGGTTCTCGCCTTCACACCCCGCCGTTCTCCTGGGGCACCTCGACGTCCATGAGCACCTGACCGATGATCTGCTCGGCCGTCACGCCGTCGAACTCCGCCTCGGGTTCGAGGATGAGGCGGTGCGCGAGTGCGGGGACCGCGAGGTCGCGCACATCGTCGGGGGTGACGTAGTGACGGCCGTGCGCCGCGGCCCACGCCGATGAGAGGCGCACGAGCGCGAGGGCGCCGCGCACGCTCGCGCCGAGCCGCACTTCGCTCGCGCGACGCGTCGCCTCGACGAGTCGCACGGCGTAGTCCGCGACGAGCGATCCGACGTGGGTCGTCGCGGCGAACCGCTGCGCCTGCTCGATGACGTTCGTCGACGCGATCGGCTCGAGCGGTTCGCTGCGACCGCGAGCCCCCTGCAGGATCCGCATCATCGCGGCCTCATCGGGGTATCCGATCGACGTCTTGATCATGAAGCGGTCGAGCTGCGCCTCGGGCAGGCGGTAGGTGCCCGCCTGCTCCACCGGGTTCTGCGTCGCGATGACGAGGAACGGGTTCGGCACCTCGTGCGAGGTGCCGTCCACGGTGACGCGCCCCTCCTCCATGACCTCGAGCAGTGCCGACTGCGTCTTCGGGCTGGCGCGGTTGATCTCGTCGGCGAGCACCACGTTCGCGAAGACCGGCCCGGCGTGGAACTCGAAGAGCCCGGCACGCTGGTCGTACACCGAGATGCCGGTGACATCGCCGGGCAGCAGATCGGGGGTGAACTGAATGCGTGACGACGACCCGTGGATGACCTGCGCGAGCGCTCGGGCGAGCGCGGTCTTGCCGGTGCCTGGCACGTCTTCGAGCAGCACGTGCCCCCCCGCGAGCACGCTCGCGAACACGAGCTCGATGACGCGACGCTTGCCGTGGATCACCTCGGCGATGGCATCGGCGCAGGCGTCGAAGACCTGCGCCACCCACTGCGCCTGGTCGGGCGTGATGACCGTGCGACGGACGGTGTCGTCGGCCGGGGACGGCTGCGGCTCGGGATTCATGCGCGAGGCTCCTTCATCTGGGTGGTCGGGTGCGGGTCGGGTGCGGCACGGCGAGCGGGGTCATTCGGTGCACGCCGTCAGCGTGGCAGATTCCAGCATGCCGAATCGCCCACCCCAGGTGATCGTCACGAGAACAGTATCGCCGTCCGGCTCCCCCGCGGTGACGGTCGCGTACGGGCGCGCCGCGGCCGAGATGTTCACGAGGTCGGCCGCGTTGTCGCCGGTGAAGCACGTTCCGGTGGTGCTCACTTCGACCGACGCCGGAGCGGTATGCGGTGCCACCCCCACCCAGTCGGAGCAGCTCGCCTCGGTATCGAAGCACTGGCGCACCGCAATATCCGAGACGCGGTCGGGCGAGACCGCGAATGGCACGTTGACTCGTCCGTCGATCCGGTACTGCAGAGTCGCGCCCGACTCGGTGCTCACGTTCGGTGCGCTCACGAGCCCGTAGGTCGCCGAGGTGCCCCCGCTCGACGACGGTGCGACGGCGATCTCGTATCCCCGGTCGACCGTTGGTGCCTCCAGGCGGCCGCCGACGCGCACCTCGGAGCTCGTGGCCCGGCTGAAGCCGTACTCGCTCGACACGCAGGCGGTGGCGCGGTACTTCTGGTACCTCGTCAGATCGCTGAAGCGACCCGACGTGTTCCCGGTCCCGCACTGATCGACCGCGCCGAGCGCGAACGTCGTCCTGAGCGCCTCGCCCGCGTGCGCGCCCACACCCTGAGCAGTCGCGACGGCACCGGTGTTCCCATCCGGAACCAGTGTCGCACCCGAGAGTCGCGGTGCACCGATCACCGTGACGCTCGCCTGCGCTGCAGATCCGGTGGACGACCCGCCGATGCTCGGCACCTGGTGCCGCGTGACGGGGGTGACGGTGAACGTCTGCCCGCCGACGGGGATCCCGGAGTAGGTCTCGCTGCCGCGCGGCCCGCTGATCGTGCCGAGCACCGACCCCCCGAGCCGCACTTCGAAGGACGCCGCGTCGCTCGAGCCGACGACGCTGACCCGCACGCCGCCCCGGCTCTGATCCGCATTGGAGGCGTTCTTGACCGCGGTGGCGTCGACACTCGAGATGCGCGGTGCCTCATAGGCCCAGGCCGTCACCGCACTCGAGGCCGCGGAGCGTCCCACATCGTTGATCGCCCGAGCGGTGAATCGGTGCTGCTCGCCGCTGCGCAGTCCGGAGGCGACGCACTGGTACACGGATCCGCCGCGCGGTGCGCAGCTCGTCGAGCCCGCGCCCGACAGCTCGACACCGGAGACGGCGGGGTGCGCGGCCCGCGGGCCGAGCGTCACCGTGAAGGTCGCGCTCGTCGCGTCGTACCCGGTCTGCGCGATGCTGGCCGGCGCGTCGGGCACGCCCTGCGCGTCGAGTTCGATCGTGCCCTCGCCCACCCGGTTCTGCGCGTCGCGCACCGTGAAGCCGGCAGTGCAGGTGCCGCCGGTCGTGCGATCGCCCCACGCGACACGGACGCCGCGGTCGCCCTGCTGGGCGAGCGTGCCGACGGCGCAGGATCCGCCGCTCACCGAGACCAGCTCCAAGCCCCCACCGCTCTTGCCGGCGAACGGGTCGTGCTCGCCGGCAACGCCGACCAGGTCGGTGCGGCAGTCGCTGTCGACGGTGCACTGCAGCGCGACCGTTCCGCCCCGGGGCAGGTCGCGCGGCGTCGTACCGACCCGAAGCGTGAGCGAACCGCGCGCGTCGCCGGCGCCGGTGACCTGCACCGTCACGGCCTGCTGCCTGCCGGGTGTCGCGTCCGCCCGCGCAGCCACCTGCAGCACGCCGCCCTCCAGTCGGGTGTCGAACTGGCCGCCGCTGCCACCGGCCTCGAAGCGGAGCGCAGCGGGCGATCCTTCGCGCTCGCCCCGCCAGACCACCATGTCGGCGAGATCGATCGCCTCGCTCGCTCCGGGGGCGACGGTGCGCGTGATGGACTGCAGTTCCGCCACCGGCTCGCGCGGCACCACCGCGATCGGCACGGGCAGCGAGCTCCAGCGCTCCTGCCCGTCGAGCCGCACGTCGACGACGCAGACGTCGTCCCACGGGGCTCCGGCGCCCGCCGTGTAGCGCACCGTCGTGCCCGAAACCGCCGCGCATGAGGCCTGCTCGCGGCCCACCCGCAGCGCGCCCGAGCGCACCTCGATCTGATCCGACGACGCGACCTCGACGAGCGTCTCCACGCGCATGTCGGCGGACTGCCGCTCCAGAACGGACAGGGGACGGATTCCGGGTTTCAGGGTGAGGCGCAGTTCATCGAGCGGGGGGACGACGAGCAGCCCGTACGTCGTGACATCGGCACCCGTCGCATCGGTGCCCGTGACGCGGAACACGACCTGATCGCCCTCGGGGTCGTACTCCCCCGAGATGCGTGAACCGTCGACGTCGTAGCGATCCGCGCTCTCCCCCCAGAGCGAGAGCTGCAGCGCATCGGGATCGCCCGTCGCCCAGCGCACCTTGCCCGTGAGCACGTCGATGCCGTCGCCCTCGAGTGCCGCCCGATCGCCGACGGTCAGCACCGAGTCCGACACGGCGGGCGCCTGCGTGCCCACCCGCTCCGAGGTGTGGACGACGATCAGGCCGGTTGCCGTGCTCGACGTTTCGCTCGACCGGACGGTGTAGCGGTAGGAGACCGTGCCCAGGTCGTCGCCCGGAGCGATCGCGACGCGACCCTCCGCGAGCTCCCCGTCGTCGAGACGCTCGGCGAGTCGGCGGTACTCCGCGCTGTCCGCTCCGCCCGCGACGTTCGGTTCGATCGCGGTGAGCGCGAGCGCCCCCCTGGCCGGATCCACGTCGTTGTCGAGCGGACGGATCGTCACCGGATCCCCGCCAGGCGGCATCCTGATGTGATCCGTCGCCGCGACCGGGGATCGACCCTGGCCGTCCGCATCCGATACGACCACCCGAAGACGTCCGGTACCCTCCCCGCCCGCGTCGTCGCGGACGGCGTACTCGAGTTCGTGCACGCCGGGCTCCGCGCCTCCCGACGCGGCGACGCTGATGCTCGCCCCGTCGGAGCCGACGGTCGCCGAGATGCGCGGGTCCGCCCCGGGATCCACGCTCATGAGCCGCACGCGGTCCCCGTCGGGGTCCACACCCGACACGGGCACCGCGACGTCGGTCTGCTCGTCCGGCGCCACTCGCGCCGTGAGCGTCGCCGGCGCGGGGTCGCGGTTCGCGCCTTCGGCGACGACCGTGACGAGCACGGTGCCCACATCGGTCGCATCGGGCTGGCTCGCACCCGAGGTCGTATAGCTCAGTCGGTAGGTGCCCGGTTCATCGGGGGCCAGATAGCGCAGGGTGGACCCCGACGCGAACGCGAGTTCCCCCTCCGTGCCCGAGCCGACGACCTCGGGGTCGAGCAGCAGGCGATCGCCCGCGGCGGAGACGTCGTTCCGCAGCACCGGGATGTCCACGACGGATCCGGCGCGCACCGTCGCGGTGTCGGCCACGGCCACGGTACCGCCCGCGTCGGAATCCGACACCTGGAAGACCGTGAGACGCCCGCTCACCTGTTCGGAGCCGTCGGTGACCGTGACGTCGACCTCGCCGACCCGGCCGGCACCTCCGTCGGGCGTGGCCCCGGCGACTCTCACCCGCTCATGCCCGATGACATCGGCCTCCACCTCGCCGTCCACCGGATCGGCCGAGACGACCGAAAGGGTGCGCGCGGTACTGCCGGGCACGGCGTCGAGCACGTCGACCACGGCGTCGGAGAGCGGGCGGATGAACGCGCGCATCGGCGGAAACGCCAGTTCGGGGGCCTCCGTTGTCGCGGTGACCCGCACCGTGCCCGTCGTTTCAAGACCGGTGACGACGTCGCGCACCGTCACCGAGATGAGCGACGACCCCGCCTCGGATGCGGTCACCTCGACCACGTCGCTGCGATGCGCGACCGACAGACCTGATCCTGACCCCTGAGCGGCGGCGTCGGTGACCTCGAAGGCGCCCGATCCACCCATGACCCGCGCGAGCGGACGGATCTCGGCCGGTTCATCCACCTGCGCCGAGGTCGCCGCCGCCGTCATCACGGGCGGGGCGTCGGGCTGCACCCGCAGGGTCAACTCGCGCGCCGTCTCCTCGCCCCGACTGTCGCGCACCGCGACCTCGAGCGTCGTTTCCGCGGCACCGGCATTCGGATCCGTGTGGCGGACGGCGAGCCGCCCGTCCCCCGTCACGATGGCGGTGACCGGCGCGTCGGCATCGACGACCCGCACACCCGCGAGCATCATGACGTCACTCTCGGGATCGACCCAGCCATCGAGCAGCGGAGCGACGAGGGTGCCGCCAGGCGCGATGGCCGGCACGCCCCACTCGCGCTGGCAGCCCATAACGGGACACCACTGCGGACCCGAGTTCGACGCGGCGTCGGCGACGGTGAGAGTCACGGTCGCCGCGTCGGAGGTGAGCCCCCCATCGGTCACCCGGTACGTGAACGACGCCGAGCCCGACGCTCCGTCCGCGATCTCTGCGGCGATCCCCTGCCCGTCGGGCAGCAGCTCCACCGACCCGAAGTCGTCGGGCAGCGGTGACGCTTCGAGCGACTCGGGAACGATCGTGAGCACATCGCGCTGGTTCGCATCGAAGTCGTTCAGCAGCACCGGCAGCTGGGCCGGCGCCCCGGCACGCACACCGAAGTCGTCGTCCTGCGCTGTCGGCGGCACCTGCTCGGTGACCTCGTCCACGACGACGATGCCCTCGTCCTCTTTCGGCGGATCCGAGATGTCCCACTGGGACAGCGGGATCGCGGTGCCGTCCGGCACCGTCCACAGCATGCCCGTGCCCATCTCGGAGAGCACGGCGCGGGCCCCGTTCACCCGGAAGACCGGGGCGAGTTCGCCCGGATCGTCAAGCGAGTCGTCGTAGTCGAGCGACACCGGGTCGCCCGCGCCGGTCCAGAGCGCCCCGCTCTGCTGACCGAGCCAGGCCGCGGCGATCGAGCCGTCCACCGGGACCGGCTGAGCCGGCGCGCCGTCGGCACTCGCGACGCGCTCGCCGGAGCCGTCCTCACCGAGCCGGATGAGTCCCGCCGTGTCGGCGACGTACACGCCGCCGGACGATCCGGATGCCTGGAGCCGCGGTTCACCGGTCGTCTCGAGCGCGGTCTCACCGCCGCGCGCCCGATGCACCACGGCGTTCTGCGTGTCGAGCAGCACCCAGTCGCCGTCGACCACGGCGAGCTGCGGCCGCTCGATCCCCCGAGCGGCAGGCGGCAGCTCGTGCTCGTCCTCGAGAGCGTTGCGCGCGATGGTGAAGGTGGAGACGACCCCGGTCTCGGCGGCGTAGGTCACCAGCACGCCATCCGGTGAGACCGCTACGGCGTCGGCGGAGAACGGTTCGCCGGTAACGGCGGCGGCGCCGTACCCGTCGGCCGCCTCGCCCTCGGCGTCCTCCGGTTCCGCGACGGCATCGGCGGACCCGGCGTCCACGGGGGTGAGACCCGCGAGGCGGCTGCCGAGGTCTGCGGCATGCTGCTCGGCGTCGACCACGAGGTCGTCGCCGTTCCCGCCGATCGGGTCGGCACCGTCCTCGGCGTGCAGCGTGCCGGCGTAGACCTGCCCGGCTTCGGTTCTCACCGCGACGAAGTCTCCGGCGGTCACCACATCGCGCGCACCCTGGGGCAGGTTCACGGCACCGTCGCCGCCCTCCGCCGGTGTCGACACCGATGCGGCGTCCGAGCCGGCATCAGGGGCGTCGTCGGCCTCAGCATCAGCATCGGCGCCGGCGTCGTCGGTGCCGGCGTCGTCGGTGCCGAGGTCCTCGGGCGCGGCGGCGTCCACGGGCCAGGCCCGACCGTTGCCGTGAGTGAGCACAGCGGCGCGATCATCCGACTGCACGAGCCCACTCGGGTTCTCGACGCGCTTGACCGCATCGATCTCGCCCGTATCGGTGTTCACCCGCGCATACTGACCCGCGTCTCGGGCGACCCAGACGCCCGGTTCGGCGCGCGGCACCTCACGCGCGTCGTATCCGCTCGCGATCACGGCGATCGTCGCGACGAGCGCCGCAGAGATGCCCCCCGCGATCCACACCCTGGCGGCGCGTCGTCGTCGCTTCGCACCGGGCGCTGCCGACGTCTCGCCGCCGCTCATGCCAGACCGCCGAGCATCGCCCAGAGACCGATGAGCACCAGTGCCGAACCGGTGGCGCCGATCGCGGCACCGATGAGTCCGGCGCGCATCGGTGAGATCGGCGGTCGTTCGAACACTACACCATCGGAATCGGTCGTCAGTTGCTGTGCGCGCTGCTCGGCCCGCACGTCGGAGCGCCGACGCCGACCGGCCACCTCGCTCACCGCCGGGCCGCGCACCCCGCTGTCAGCGGGCGTCGACCTCGGGATCCACCCGTCCGCCACGACCTCCAACGGCGTGACGTCGAACCCGTACCCGCGCTGCAGTTCTTGCAGCGCCTCACCGAACTCTGCCATCGAGCCGAACCGGTGCTCGGGCCGACCGCTGAGCGCCCGCCGCAGCACAGCGTCGATGGGCTCGTACCCCTGAGCATCGGGCACCGGCGTGTACGCGGCGCGCGTGATCCGCGCGGTCAACTTCTCACGCGAGTTCTGCTCCCGCTCGGGCTTCTCGAACGGCGACCTGCCCGCGGCGAAGGAGTAGAGCGTCGCCCCGAGCGACCACACTTCGCTCGAGACGCTGCCGGTGCTGTCGAGCTGCACCACCTCGGGCGCCGACCACGGGATCGACATCGCCGCACGCGCATCGGCCGCTGCGGCCTGGTCGGCGACGAGGGCGATCCCGAAATCGGAGAGGACTGGTCGACCGAGCGTCGTGATGAGCACGTTCGACGGCTTGATATCGCGGTGCAGCACGCGGGCACGGTGCGCCGTCTCGAGCGCACCGGCGATGCGCACCCCGGCGTCGAGCACCTGCTCGAGCGGCGCCGGCCTGCCCTTCGTCTGCGCGCCCATCGACGCCGGACAGAACTCCATGGCCAGGTACGGCAACCCCTCTTGCGAAATGCTCGCCTGGAAGATCGAGACGATCGACGGATGGCTGCTCAAGCGCGCCATCACATCGGCTTCGCTCTCGAACGCCGACCGCAGCGCCGCGGGCTCGGTCGCACCTCCGCCGAGCACCTTCACCGCGACCACGCGCCGCGGAATGTCCTGTTCGTACAGGTACACCTGCGCGAAACCGCCCGACCCGAGTGGCCGAACATAGGTGAACCCCGAGATGCGCGGGGGGCTGGGCGTGCGCGCGCTCATCGGGCCGCACGAGTCAGGTTGAGCGCCGCGGCCGCGTGAGCCCCGGGCGCGCCGAATCGACGCACGTGGACGGCTCTTCTCAGCGTGCCGTCCGACCGCCCGCGTCCCCTCAAGGAGCCGAACCCAAACACCCCTCCAGTGTATCCCGCGCCCGACGCCGTGGGTCACCGTCGCGTAACGGTCGGGCGTCCTCCCGAGTCGCGTCGCTCCGCTGAACCGCCGCGCCACGTCGGGCTGCCCCGCACACGCCGATGGGCCCCCGCGCCGAAGCGCGAGGGCCCATCGATGAACCGCGGTTGCGAGTCAGAGACCCGCGACGTCGAGCGGGATGCCCGGGCCGAAGGTGGTCGAAACCGCACCCTTCAGCACGTACTTGCCCTTGGCCGACGACGGCTTCAGACGCGAGATCTCCTCGAGCACGCTGGCGAGGTTCTCGCCGAGCTGCTCTGCCGAGAACGACGCCTTGCCCACGATGAAGTGCACGTTGGCGTGCTTGTCGACGCGGAACGAGATCTTGCCGCCCTTGATGTCGGACACGGCCTTCGCCGGGTCCGGGGTGACGGTGCCGGTCTTCGGGTTGGGCATGAGACCACGGGGGCCCAGCACCTTGCCGAGACGGCCGACCTTGCCCATGAGGTCGGGGGTCGCGACTGCCGAGTCGAAGTCGGTGTAGCCTGCGGCCACCTTCTCGATCAGCTCGTCGCCACCG
Organism: Leucobacter tardus; assembly: GCF_017583045.1. Classification (GTDB taxonomy): domain Bacteria; phylum Actinomycetota; class Actinomycetes; order Actinomycetales; family Microbacteriaceae; genus Leucobacter; species Leucobacter tardus. The sequence continues at coordinate 199,147 of NZ_JAGFBF010000001.1, forward strand.
ACCTCGTCGGCGCCTGCGGCGATGGCCGCTTCCGCCTGAGCGCCGTTCGCGAACACGATGACGCGGGCGGTCTTACCGGTGCCGTGGGGCAGGCTGACGTTGCCACGAACCATCTGGTCCGCCTTGCGGGGGTCCACACCGAGCTTGACGGCGACCTCGACGGTCGCGTCGGTCTTGGTGGAACCGGTCTCCTTCGCGAGGGCGACTGCCTCAGCGGGAGCGTAGTACTTGCCGGCCTCGATCTTCGCGGCAGCGGCGCGGTATGCCTTTGACTTTGCCATTGTTCTGCCCCTTACTCGACCGTGATGCCCATGGAGCGAGCAGTGCCCGCGATGATCTTGCTGGCCTGGTCGAGGTCGTTCGCGTTGAGATCGGCCTGCTTCTGCTCGGCGATCGCGCGAACCTGCTCGGTCGTGACCTTTGCCACCTTGACGGTGTGCGGCGTGCCGGAGCCCTTCTGGACGCCTGCAGCCTTCTTCAGCAGCTCAGCTGCCGGCGGGGTCTTCAGCACGAACGTGAACGAGCGATCCTCGTACACCGTGATCTCGACGGGGATCACATTGCCGCGCTGCGACTCGGTCGCCGCATTGTAGGCCTTGCAGAACTCCATGATGTTGACGCCGTGCTGACCCAGCGCAGGACCCACGGGGGGTGCCGGGTTGGCGGCGCCGGCCGAGATCTGAAGCTTGATCAGACCTGTGACCTTCTTGACTTTCGCCATGAGTGATTCCTTTCCTCGAACGCGTGCGGTTCCGCACGAGCTCTCCCGCGATTCCGGCCGTTCCGGAACGCGGTGCGATGTTCGCGGCGCACGAAATGCCGCAAACCACACCATCATACGCGATAATCTCCCGGCGTGCACTCGGCGAACGCCGGTACCGTGACTCCCATGAAGTGTCCCGCAGACGGAACCACCCTGCTCATGAGCGAACGCCAGGGCATCGAGATCGACTACTGCCCCGATTGCCGCGGCGTGTGGCTCGACCGGGGCGAGCTCGATAAGATTCTGGATCGCGCACGCGCCGAGGAGGAGCAGGATCCGCCAGCCGCGCCCGCTCCCGCGCAGCCGGCGCTGGTCACCCCGCCGTCGGTCGCTCCTCCGGCGCAGCCCATGCAGCCGCCGGTGCAGCCGCCGCCGGCCCCCGCGCCGGCGCCAGGCCAGGATCCGCGGTTCGATCCCCGGTTCGAGCAGCGCGGCTACGGAAATGGTGGGTACGGCGACCGCGGCTATGGGGATCGCGGCTCCGACGACCGCCGGTACGGGCAGCCGCGATACGACGATCGTGACCGACGCGGGCACGACGGCGGGTACGACCCGCGGTACCGGAAGCGGAAGCGGAACGATTGGCTCAGCGACCTCTTCGATTGAGTGCCGACGGACGGCGGCGGGGTCGCGCACGCGCGACCCCGCCGATCAGCCAATGCGGTCGGCGACGATCTGCCTGAGCGCTCGAAGCGCGAGGTCGACGGAGCCGACGCTGATCCGCTCGTCGTTGCCGTGGATGTGCGCCCGGTAGCGCTCGTACGACCAGTCGGGTTCGAGCAGGCCGAACCCGTAGGCGGGGATCCCGCGATCGCGGAAGAGTCGCGCGTCCGATCCGCCCGCCGCGAGGTTCGGCACGACGGCGGCTCCGGCGACATCGCGCACGGCGCGTTCGATGGCGGCGAAGAGCGGGGTGTCGATCGGGGATCCGCTCGCCGCCCACCCGTGCAGGTGCTCGATGCGCACGCTTCCGGCCAGCGGGCCGAGCATCTCGGTGAGCAGCTGGTCGACCTCGTCATCGGTCGTACCCGGCAGGGTGCGGATGTCGAGGTCGATCGTGGCTTCGCCGGGAATCACGTTGTGCGCCTGTCCCGCGCTGATCACCGTCGGTGAGATGGTGTTGCGCGAGATGGCGTGGGCGTAACCGGCGATCCCGCCGATCTGCGGGAGCGCGGCGTCGACGCGCACGGGGTCGAGCAGGCGCTCCGCGAGCTCGGGGTCTTCGACCCGCGCCGCGACGAACGGCGCCCACAGCTCGCCGAACTGGATGGCGGGCTGCACCACCGACAACCGCTGCAGCACTTCGGCGACCTCGAACGCCGCGCTCTTCGCCCCGTAGGGGATCGACGCGTGACCGGGCACTCCGCTGACGACGAGACGCCGGCCGGCCGATCCCTTCTCGGCGACGCCGATGGCGACGTGGTCGCCCATGCGCATGCCGCCGCTCTCCGACAGGACCTCGGTGACCTGCACCGCCGCCGAGTGCTCGCGCAGCAGCCAGCGCAGCCCGAACTCGCCGCCGGCCTCCTCATCGGCCACGGCCAGGAGCACGAGGTCGCCGCGGGGCGGCGTCGGCGCGAGCGCGACCTCGCGCACCACGCAGGCGAACACCGAGGTGAGGTAGAGCATGTCGACGGCGCCGCGGCCCCACACCTCGCCGTTCGTGTCGTCCCCGACGAGTTCGCCGCCGAACGGATCCCTGGTCCACCCGGCGACGTCGACGGGGACCACATCGAGATGACCGAGCAGGCCGAGCGCGGGCGCGCCCGGCTCGGTGCCGCGCACGCGCACGACGAGCGACGCGCGACCGGGAGATGCCTCGAGCACCTGCATCTCGACCGGCACCTCGGCGAAGAACCGCTGGAGCACCCGCACGCTGCGGATCTCCTGGCCGGACTGCGGATCACCCGTGTTCACGCACGCCTCACGGATGAGCGCCTGGAGGAGGGCGACCGCCTCGGGGGTCCCGGGATCCCGATCGTCAGCCACCGCACACTCCTTCTGCTCCGGCACAGGGGCCGGGCTCTCGCTCGAATACCCCCACGATACCCCCGGAGCCGGTCGCGCCAGCGCACGGCCCGAGGTTGCCGATCTCAGTCGAGCCGCTCGACCTCCACGAAGACGATGGGCTCCCCGTCGCCCCGGTGCTCCATCCGGTGCTCGGCGCCGGCTTCGCGCGCGTAGCTGCGACCCTGCTCCAGTTCGACGACGATCTCGGTGCCGTCCGGTTCGACGGCGACCATGGTGCCCGTCATCAGCGGGACCACCGCGTAGTCGTGATGGTGCCGGTGCATCGGGATCGTGCCGCCCGGCTCGATCGTCCAGCGGGTGACCCGCATCCGTTCGTTCTCGACCTGCACCTCGCCGTGCGCTGCGCCCGTCATATCGGCCTCGCCTCCTCGCGCTCCCGCGCGTCTCCCGCGTCCGCCACGAGGTCGCCAGCCGCGAGACGTCGCACCACCCCGGTGAGATGATCGACGCCGGCGACCAGATCCTCGTCGCGGGTGTACTCATCCAGGTTATGCGAGATGCCGTCGACGCTGGGGACGAAGAGCATGACCGTCGGCACCCGATCCTTCATGTTCGTGGAGTCGTGGCCGGCGACCGTCATGACCCGATCCCGCGCGAGGCCGAGGTCGTCGGCCACCTGGAGCGCGAGCTCGACGCCGGCTTCGGGGTACGGATTCTGATCCCAGCTGTGCTCGGAGACGATCTCGATCTCGACGCGATCGTCGCGCTGCACCCGCTCGATGGTGCGCATGAGCGACGCGTGCGCACGCGCGATGACCTCGGCGCTCGGTGAGCGCAGGTCGAGCAGCAGCTGCACCTCGCTCGCGACGACCACCGGCGAGTTGGGGTACACGTTCAGCTCGCCGCACGCCGTGTGCAGCTCCCCCTCCGCGAAGTCGTCGACGAGCTCGCGGGCGGCGACCACGAGACGAGCCGCCCCGAGCAGTGCGTCGCGCCGATCGGCCATGAGGGCGGAACCGCTGTGCGCCTGCGCACCGGTCACCCGGAAGTCGAACTTGTGGGCGGCCCACGTCGCCTCGACCAACCCGATCGTGACGCCGTCCTCCTCCATGCTCCGCCCTTGCTGCACGTGAATCTCGGCGTACGAGGCGACATCGAGGCCGTCGAGGTCTCCCCGCTCGCCGAGGGCGTCGAGGGCCTCGCGCACCGAGACACCCTGCGAGTCGCGGGTCGCGAGCGCGTCGGCGAGGGCCATCTTGCCGGTGAACACGGAACTGCCCATCATCGACGGCTTGAAACGGGATCCCTCCTCGTTGAACCAGTTCACGATCGCGAGGTTGAAGCGCGCCCGCGTCGGATCGACACGCAGTTCTTCGGCGACCCGGAAGCACGCGTGCGCCGACGCCAGAACGCCGTACGCTCCGTCGAAGCGACCGGCCGTCGGTTGCGAGTCGAGGTGCGACCCGGTCACCGCGTACGGGGCACCCGGAACGAGTTCGAGCAGCCCGAACTGGTTGCCGATGGCATCCCGCGCCACGGTGAAGCCGTGCGACTCGAGCAGCCGGGCGAACCAGGCGCGCTGCTCGCCGTCCGCGATCGACGCGGCCTGCCGGTCGACACCGGAGGTGCCGGGAACGGCGCCGAACCGCGAGTGCACCGCCCAATCGGCGAGAAACGCCTCGTCCTGGTGCGTCATGCGGTGATCCCTTCTCGAGCGTCGTGCGTGAACCGCCCCCCGACGACCGTCGCGACGATGCCGAGGGCATCGATGCGGGGCGCCGAGATCGGCGAGGCCGTGAACACCGTGAAGTCGGCGAGCTTGCCGCGCTCCAGCGAACCGCGGTCGGCACTGAGGCCGGTCGCCTGCGCCGCGCCGACGGTGTGGGTGCGCAATGCCTCGGCCGGGGTGATGGCCTCGGCACCGCCGAGCACCGCCCCCGAGTCGGTGCGGCGATCGACGGCGGCCTGCATGCCGCGGCGGAGGTCGTTGTCGGCCACGGGCAGGTCGGAGGAGCCGGCGAGGATCACTCCGGCGTCGATCACTGAGCGACCGCGGTAGAGCCAGCCTTCGCGTTCGTCGCCGACGAGTCGCGCCATCTGATCGCCGAGGGGGCCGATGAAGCCCGCCTGCGGCGTCACTGCGACACCGACGCGGGCCGCCCGCTCGATCTGGTCGGGTCGCGCGATGCCGAAGTGCTCGATGCGGCACGGTACCCCGAGAGCGCCGTACGTGGTCTGCGCTTCCTCGATGAGGTCGAGTGCGAGATCGATCGCCGCGTCGCCGATGGCGTGGAGCGCGAGGGGCCACCCGGCCCGGTATGCGGCGAGCGCCCGCTCCCGGTAGGTCTCGGGAGCGTCGAGCAGATATCCGGTGCGGTGGTCGTGACCGCAGTAGGACTCGGTGACCGCCGCCGTGGCGCCGAGCAGTGATCCGTCGAGGAAGACCTTGACGTGGCCGAAGCGCACCCGGTCGTCGCCGAACCCGAACCCGACCCCGAGGTCGAGTCCGGCGCCCGCGCCGGCGGCGTGGAAGTCGGCGGCGTGCGCGGTGAGCGGACGCAGGGCGTCGAGCGCCGGCATGAGCTGCGCCCGCGCGTGCAGGCGGTCCTGCTGCACCGCGGCCCGGTATGCGGCGGCTTCGACGGGGCTGTGCCCGATCCAGCCGCCGCCGACTCCGGCCTCCGTGAAGCTCGTGATGCCCTGCTGCGCGTAGCGCGCGGTCGCGGCTTCGAGCGCGTCCGCCAGTCGCTCGACCGAGTACGGCAGCAGCAGGGCCTGGACGAGCCCCTGCGCCGCCTCTTCGACGAGACCGGTCGGACGCCCGTCGGCGTCGCGCACGATGACGCCGCCGACGGGATCCGCGAAACCGTCCTCGAGTGCACCGACGAGGCGCAGCGTCGCCGTGTTCGTGATCGACGCGTGCCCCGAGGTGTGGCGCAGGTACAGCGGCCGGGTGCCGGTGATCTCGTCGAGACGGGCGATGTCGGGGAACGCGCCGCCGTGGTGCGACTGGTTGAAGCCCGTGCCGTGCACCCACCCGTCGGCGTCACCGGCCGCGTCGAGACGGGCCACCTCCGCGGCGATGGCTGCGTAGAGGTCGTCGAGGCCGCGGATCACGCTGAGGTCGACCGCCGTCAGCCCGAGCCCCCACCAGGCCGTGTGGCAGTGCGCGTCGATGAGCCCAGGGGTCACGCAGGCGTCGCCGAAATCCTCGACCCGGTCCGCGACGACCCCGGCGAGTTCGTCGTCGAAGCCGACGATGCGCCCGTGGAGGACGCCGACCGAGGTCGCGACGGGTCGTGCGTCGTCGAGCGTGAGGATCTCGCGTGCTCGGATGATGAGGTCGATGTTCATCGGTCTTCCCCGTTCTCGTCGGTGGTCGCCCAGTCGGGGCGCGTGATCTCATCGGACGCCGGCGGCATCACCGAGGCGTCGACCCGCAGGTGCAGGAGCGCCGGCCCCTCGGCGGCGAGCGCCCGGTCGAGGGCATCCGCGAACGCGTCCGTGCGCTCGACCAGCTCACCGAACCCGCCGAACGAGCGCATCCACGCCGCGAAGTCGGGATTCGTCATGGCGGTGCCCGACGGGCGATCCGGATAGTGGCGCTGCTGATGCTGCACGATCGTGCCGTAGACGCCGTTATCGACCACGATGACGAGGGGGGCGGCGCCGTGCGCGAACGCGGTCGCGAGCTCTTGACCGTTCATGAAGAAGTCGCCGTCGCCGCACACCGCGACGACCCGGTGCTCGGGGTGCACGAGCGCCGCCGCGACCGCCGCAGGTACCGCGAGTCCCATCGCCCCGTTCCGCGCACCGACGAGCGACGCGTGCCGCAGATGTCGCACGAAGCGGTGCGGCCAGATCGTCGCGTTGCCCGCGCCGTAGGTGAGCGTCGCGTCACCCGCCAGACGCTCGTCGAGCACGCCGAACGCCGTGCCGAGATCGACGCCCAGGTCGCGCCCGGGGTCGGACGCCGTCGCGTCGTCAGACCGGTCGGCGCGGTGCGCCGCGAAACGCTCCTGTTGCGCGGCGCACGCACGCATCCAGTCGTCGGAGCGCTCGCCGCGCAGGGCGTCGGATTCGATCCCCCGCAGCGCGGCGGTGAAGGTCGCCGGGGTCGCAATGAGGTGCTGATCGAGGCGGCCGGCGTGCATGCGGGCGTCGGGATCCGCCTGCACCAGCACCGTCTCGGTCTCCATGCCTCGCGTGAACCCGTCGCTCAGCACGTCGGATCGTCCGCACCCGACGAAGACCAGGAGGTCGGCGTCGGCGTATCCGGCGGCGACGGCGTCGGCGCGCCCGTACCCGAGCCACCCGGCCCACGCGCCACCGCGGTGCGGAACCGCGTCGTAGGCGCGCCAGTCGGTGAAGACGGGGATCCCGGCACGCTCGGCGATGTCGAGCAGGTCGGCCCCGGCACCGCTCTCCCACCCGTCGCCGCCGACGAGGAACGCCGGGCGGGCGGCGCCCGAGAGACGCTCGGCGACCTCGGCCAGCTGTGCGCTCGCGGGAGCCGGTGCCGCGCCCCCCAGCACCCGCGGCACCTCGGCGTCCGTGACGCGCACCAGGACATCTTCGGGGAGCCCGACGACGACCGGTCCCGGCCGCCCGCTGGCGGCGATCCGCATCGCCTCGGCTACGAGTTCGCCCGCCCGGTCGGCGTCGTCGATGGTGATGACCCGCTTCGCCGTCGACCCGAACCACCCGGCGAGATCGAATTCCTGGAACGCGTCGCGCGCCCGATCCGCCACCGGCACGAGCCCCACGAAGAGCACGAGCGCGGTCGCGTCCTGCCAGGCGGTGTGCACCGCGATCATGGCGTTCGCGGCGCCGGGACCCCGAGTCACCATCGCGATGCCCGGCACTCCGGTGAGGCGCCCCTCGGTGAGCGCCATGAATCCGGCCCCGCCCTCCTGACGACACACGATCGTCTCGATCGCGGAATCGTAGAGGCCGTCGAGCACGTCGAGATAGCTCTCGCCCGGCACGGCGTAGACGCGCGACACCCCGCGCGACTCGAGGGTGCGAACGATGAGGTGACCGGCGGATCTGGGCATGGCTCAGCTGCTTTCGGAGAGGAGTGACGAGTGGGGTCGGTGCGGCGTCAGTGCTTGAAGCCCGGGAGGTTCACGCTCATGCGCGGAGCGACCACGCCGGCGAACGCCGTGAACGCCGACAGCAGCACGAGCATCAGCGCCGCGGGCCACCAGTGATTCGCGGCCGCGGCGACGAACCCGGTGGCGAGCAGCGGGATGAAGCCCGACAGCATGCCCGCGGCGTTCTGCGCCATGCCGACGCCGGTGTACCGCGTCTTCGCGGGGAACAGGCCCGTGAGCACCGTCCCCGACGCGGCGTAGGGGAACGAGAGTGCCGAGACCGCGAGCGTCATGCCGAGTACGACGAGCACCGAGACGCCAGACTCCAGCAGCATGAACGCGGGGAACGCGACGATCGCCGATGCGATCCCGCCGTAGATGATCACCTTGCTCGCGCCGAACCGGGCACCCAGACGGCCGCCCAGGATGAGCACCGGGATCTCGACCGCTGCGGCGACCATGCTGCCGAGCAGCATGAGCTGCGAACTGTAGCCGAGCACGTTCACGCCGTACCAGACGCAGAACGCCGTGACGAGGTAGAACCCGCCGACGCCGAGGAGCGCGGCGGCCATACCGATGATGATGTGCTTCCAGCTGTTCTTGAACGTCGTGAGCACGGGGCTCTTCTCGACCTCGCCCGACGCTTCGAGCTGACGGAACACCGGCGACTCCTCGAGGCGGCTGCGAATGTACAGGGCGATCAGCAGCATCGGGATCGCGACGAGGAACGGGATGCGCCAGCCCCACGCGTCGAAGTTGTCCTGCGAGAAGAGGAGCGTCATCACGAAGAATCCGCCGGACGAGAGGATCGTGCCGATCGGCGAGCCGATCTGCGGGATGGCCGCGTACCGCGCCCGCAGATGGAGCGGCGCATTCTCGACCACGATGGTCATCGCTCCGGACCACTCGCCGCCGACGAAGAGACCCTGCAGGATGCGCATGAGCACGAGCAGGATCGGCGCCCCGATCCCGATCGCGGCGTAGGTCGGCAGCATGCCGATGAGACCGGTGACGAGTCCGATGCCGACGATCGTGATCATCAGCACCTTGCGGCGGCCGATCCGGTCGCCCATCGCTCCGAAGATGATGCCGCCGATCGGGCGGGCGGCGAGGCCGACACCGAACGTGGCGAACGACGCGAGGGCGGCGGCCGTCGCGTTCTCGCTGGCGAAGTACTGCACGTTGAACACCAGTGCGGCGGCCGCGCTGAACAGGAAGAAGTCGTACCACTCGAGCGCCGTTCCGATCAGCGCTCCCACGGCGACCTTGTTGGCGTCCTTCACGGTCAATTCTTGTGCGGCGTCGTACTCGATCGCCGCAGTCGGGGTCGTCTCGGTCATGTCTCTCCGTCGAGTTCGTGATCGTGCGTGGTCGGTTCCGTGCGCGAACTGCAGTGCCCGCGCATTCGAGCCTAGGTGGAACTTCGCCCCGGTGGACCGGGCATTCTTCGCCACATGTTCCACCGAAACAGTGCATCTGCACATATCCTGTCCGTATGCCTGCCGATCTCCGCGCGTCCGCGACTCACGAGCGCTGGTGCGCGCTCGTCGACAGACTCGACGCCCGAGTGCTCGCGGACCGATTCACCTCGCTCCTGCCCGCCGTACCCGACTACGACCCTCCGCCCGTGCCGATGACCGAGGTCCTCCGCACCGGCACCCTCACCTTCGCCGCGCTGCTCGACCGTCTGCGCTCCGAGGACGTCGCCGAGTTCCTGCCCGCCGCGCGCGATGTCGGTGTGACCCGTGCGCGCGCCGGGATCCCGATCACGTCGCTGATGACCGCGATCCGTCTCGACTTCACGGTGCTCTGGCACGCGATCTCCGAGATCGCCGAACCCGAGGACGCCGGCCTCCTCGTGCGGCAGGCCGGCGTCGTCCTGGCCGCAGTCGACGAGTACGCGGGGCAGGCGCAGAGCGCGTACATGACCGAGCTGCACCGCATCCGCGAGGAGGCGTCATCGGTGCGGCAAGGACTCATCGCGCGACTGTTCCAATCCCCGAGTCCCACCGACGTGCAGCTCGTACAGATCGGGGGCGACCTGGGCCTCCCCCATGACGCCCCACTGCTGGTGGCGGCCGCGATCGGCGACGACATGCCTCCGCTCCGCGCGCTCATCGCCGAGGGCGAACGCGCCGGGGCGACGATCCTGACGCACCACCTCGGCGACACGCTGATCGCCTTCACCCGCTCGGTCGACTACCCGGGATCCCGGATCGCCACCTTCCTCCGCGGCATCGCGGACCACCGGGTCGGCGCGTGCGCCGCACCGCGCGGACTCGTCGACGTGCAGGAGTCCGCCGCCACGGCGCGCGTGCTCGCCCAAGCGCTCGACCTCGACGACACGCGCGCCATGACCTGGGAGCGCGGATGGGCGCGTGTCGCGCAGGAGCGGCTCGCCCACGCCGGCCACCCCGTGATCGCCGATGTGGAGCGCGCCCTCGACTCGTGCGGCCCCGCGGAGCGGGAACGGCTCGTCGACGCGGTACGCGACTACCTCATCACCGGCAGCGTGAGCGCCTCGGCCGCGCGCCTCTACTGCCACCGCAACACGCTCACGAACCGGCTCGGACGGTTCGCCCGACTCACCGGCATCGACCCGTTCGTGCCGCAGCAGGCGGCCCGACTCGTGGTCGGATGGGCGTGAACCGGCGTCAGTTGAGCGCGATGATGCCGATGTTCAGCGTCGACGCGAAGAGCAGCCAGAGCAGGTAGGGCACGAGCAGGATCGTCGCCGTCAGTGACCGACGCTTCGCGAGCACCATGAGCCAGATCACCGCGACGATGAGCGCTGTGATGACGACGAGACCGCCCCACCACGCCGGCTCACCGACGATCGGGTATCCGGCGAAGAACGTGGGCGTCCACATGAGGTTCAGGCCGAGCTGCACCCCGAACACGGTGAGGGCGCGTCGCGACGCATTGGGCTCGCCCGCCCCCCGGTACCCGGAGCGCCACAGCAGGAAACCGACCACCGCGTTCGCCGCGTAGAGCACGCCCCATGCGGGGCCGAACACGGAGCCCGGCGGGTTCCACGGCACCTTGTTCGCGTCCTGGTACCAGCCCTCGACGTTGGCGGTCGACGCGAGCGACCCCAGAACGGAGACGAGCGCGACGGCCGCGATCATCGCGATGAGCACGAGGATCTGCCGGCCACGCGGGGGCGTGACGGTCGACGGTGTGGCGAGTGATGCAGTCATGTCCGCTTCACTGTACGGCACCGATACGAGCGGCGGACACGCCTCTCGACTCCTTGACCTCCGCGAACCTCAACAGGTGTAATACCAGTGTTCGACCGGTTTCTTTGAGGAGGGCACCATGGGATTCTTCGCATTCATCATCCTCGGCCTGATCGCGGGAGCGATCGCGAAGGCCATCATGCCGGGCAAGCAGGCCGGCGGCTGGATCGTCACCCTGATCCTCGGCGTCGTCGGCGCGGTCGTGGGAGGGTGGCTCGGGTCGCTGCTCTTCGACGCACCGCTCGAGGAGTTCTGGTCGCTGCAGACCTGGGCGCTCGCCATCGGCGGGTCGCTCGTGGTCCTGCTGATCTGGGGACTGCTCTTCGGCCGCAAGAAGGCCTGAGACGGTGCCGCGAGTGCCGGCGCCCGAGTTCGGGTGCCGGCACTCGCGGCAGGCGCTCAGACGGCTCGGTGGCGCTCGGCGCCCCGCACGAACGTGCGGTGCACCCGAGACGTCAGCACCGCTGTCGGGTCCGACTCGAGCGGATTCACGTCGATCACGATGAAGTCGGCGCTGAGCCCCGGACGCACGCGGCCGGTCGTGGTGTCCATGCCGCCCGCGTACGCGCCGCCCGCCGTCAGCGCGGTCAGCGCTTCGGCCGGGGTGAACGCGCGTTCCGGGTGATACGGGTCGCGCTCGGGCGCGAGCACCGACCCGCCGGTCAACGCGATGTACAGGTTCGGCAGCGGTTCATGCGGTGCGGTCGGAGCGTCCGTGCCGAGCGTGATCGGCACCCCGGCGGCACGGAACTTCTGCCACGGGAAGCCGCGTTCCTGACGCTCGTCGCCGAGTTGCGCCTTCCAGTTGTCGAGCACCGCGGGATCACAGTGCACCGGCTGCATCGACGCGATCACACCGAGATCGCCCATGCGCGCGATCGTGTCATCGGACACGCTCTCGAGGTGCTCGATGCGATGGCGCCGCGCACGCGGGCCGTTGGCGCGCACGCAGTGCTCGACCACGTCGAGCGCGATCTGACTCGTCCGATCGCCGATCGCGTGCATGGCGATCTGCAGGCCGGCCCGGTCGGCGGCTTCGGCGACCGGCATGATCCGTCCCGCCGTCCAGATCGGCTCGGCGTTCGTCCCGTTGGCGTACGGGGCGATCATCGTCGCGGTGCACGCGTCGATCGTGCCGTCCATGATGAACTTCACGCCGGCGACGCGCATCCACTCCGCTTCGGGTCCCGCGGCGAGCGCGTCGCGCAGCTCCACGATGCCGTCCACACCCGCGAGGTCGCGACCGGTGTCCCCGGTCGGCTCGAGAATCCAGTGGGCCGTGATCGGGAACGGCAGCCCGCCGTCGCGCGCGATGATGGCGCGCAGCCCGGCGACTTCCGGCGCGCTCAGCGACATCTCGGTGGCGCCGGTGACGCCGACGGCGAGGTACGCGGCGAAGGCGCGGTCGAGGGCCGCCACCACATCGTCCTCGGTCGCCTGCGCACTCAGGAACGCACCGGCGAGCTGCGTGCCCGCGGTCTCCAGCAGCAGGCCGGTCGCCCGTCCCGCGGCGTCGCGCACGATCTCTCCGCCCACCGGGTTCGGCGTCGACGCGTCGACCCCCATCTCGGCGAGTGCGGCGGAGTTGACCCACACCGAGTGGAAGTCGTTGGCGTCGAGGTAGACCGGCACGTCGGGGAGGACGGCGTCGAGCATCGCGGCGGTGGGCTGCCCGCCATCGACCGCGTCGAAGAGCCACCCGCTGCCGAGCACGCGCTCCGCGGTCGGATCCGCCGCTCTCGCGGCGGCGAGGCGCTCGTGCATCTCGGCGAGCGAGCCGCAGTCGCGCAACTGCACGCGGGCGAGGGCATCGCCGAACCCGACGAGGTGAGTGTGCGCGTCGATCACCCCGGGCGCGACGAATCGCCCGTCGAGATCGACCTCGACGATGCCCGGCGATCCCGCCGCGTCTCCGGACGCGCCGATGGCCGCACGCACGTCGTCGAGCGAGCCGACGGCGACGAATCGCCCGGCCGCGACCGCGAACGCTTCGGCGACCGGCGCCGGCTGGCCCGGCGTCGCATCGGCAGTGAACACGACGGCGTTGCGGTAGAGCGTCGTGGTCATCGCTGTGCTCCGTCCGCGCGACCCGGTACCTGCGCCGACGCCGCAGCGGCGTGCGCGTCGAGCGGGTACTCGGCCGACAGGGCGTCGATCGTCTCGGTCGACGGGATCTCCTCCGAGAAGTTGAGCTTCGGTACCGGCTTCCGGAAGAACCCGGTCTTCAGTGCGAGGATCACGACACCGATCGCCACCCAGATGCCGCCGATGACCCAGGTCAGACCCTCGAGCGAGGTCCACAGCCAGATCGTCAGCCCGAAGCCGATGAGCGGCAGCACGCCGTAGCGGAACCACCCCCACGCGCTCACGGGTTCGGTGCGCCCGCCCTGCGGGAAGAGGTAGGTGCGGATCACCGACAAGTTCACCATCGCGAAGGCGGCCAGCGCACCGAAGCTGATCATGAAGGCGGCCTGGTCGAGGCTCACGAACAGGCTGGCGAGTGCGACGACCGAGACGGTGGTCGCCGCGACGACGGGCGTGCCGAAGCGCTTCGAGAGCGTGCCGAGCGGTTTGGGCAGGATCCCGTCCCGACCCATCGAGTACAGGATGCGCGACACCGCGACCTGGCCGGCGAGACCGGAGCCGAAGCAGCCGGCAACGGTGATGATCACGAAGATCACGGCGAGCACCTCGCCGCCGACGTGCGCGAAGAGCACGGCTCCGGCGGCGTTGATGAGGTCATCGGATGCGGTGCTCCAGTCGGCGAGGAAGTACGCCCGCGCACCGACGTACGAGACGAAGATGAAGAGCAGTCCGCCGACGATGGTCGTCAGCATGATGGCGCGGGGAATATCGCGGCGCGGGTGCTTCGCCTCTTCCGAGAGAGTGGAGACGGCGTCGAAGCCGAGGAACGACAGGGCGAGCACCGCAGCGCCGGTGAAGATGGGGCTGTACCCGACCGAACCGGGAATGAAGGGCTCGAGCAGCGACGGAGCGTTGGGGTCGTTGATCGCGGCCTTGATCGCGAGGATCGCGAAGACGAGCACCGCGGCGACGGAGACGACCACGATGACCGTGTTGATCTTGCCGACGAGCGAGATGCCGAGCACGTTGAAGACGAAGACGCCGATGAGGGCGGCGAGGGTGAAGATCCAGCTCGGCACGCTCGGGAACTGGGTGCCGACGTAGAGACCGAGAATCAGGAAGTTGATCATCGGGATGAAGAGGTAGTCGAGCATGAGCACCCACCCCGTCAGGAACCCGGTGGTGCCGCCGAACGCCTGCTGCGAGTAGGTGTACGCGGATCCGGCGACCGGGTAGCGCCGCACCATCGCCGCGTAGCTTCCGGCGGTGAACAGCATGACGACGAGGGCGACGATGTAGGAATCGACGAGGTGGCCCTCGGTGAGCTGGTTGACGATGCCGTAGGTGGTGAAGACGGTTCCGACCGCCATGTACGACAACCCGAAGAGGGTCAGGGTGAAGACGCCGAGAGTGCGCTTGAGGTGCGCACCGGTTGCTTGGCTCACAGGGAACTCCTGAAATACAGCGGCATACGCCGGGAGTGAGCAGCAGAATCCATCGTTGGATCCCACCGGCAAAATGAACAATGTTCTTTTTAGCTTCACTAGGATAAGTCTCACGAGGGCTCAGCGCGAGTTCTCCACGCACTTTTCTCAGCATGTGACGATGAAGCACACGGAAGGACTCCGATGGCAGGCGAACGGCAGCGAGGGGTCGGCAGACCGAACGAGAACGTGCTCTCCCGCGTGCTGATCGTCGAGACCGCGCTCGACCTGCTCGATCTGCACGGCCGCGACGGGTTCGGCATGCGCGACATCGCGCGCCGCCTCGGTGTGCGCCCGTCCGCGCTCTACAACCACGTCGCCAGCAAGGACGATGTCTTCCGGGGCATCCGCGAGGTCATCGCCACGCGCATCACGGTCGCCCCGTTCGTGACGCAGCGCTGGGACGAGGCGCTCATCACGTGGGCGCACTCCTACCGAGAAGTGTTCGCCAGCCACCCGCCCACCATCGCCCTGCTGGCGGTCATGCCATTCGAGACGGATTCCGAGATCTTCGGCACGTACGAGCAGGTCATCGAGGTGCTGTATCGGGAGGGCTGGGAGCGAGCCGAAGCGCTGAACATCCTGGTCGCGATGGAGTCGTTCATCCTCGGATCGGCGCTCGACGCGGCGGCTCCCGCCGACATGATGTCTCCCGGCGATCGCGCGGATATCCCCCACTTCTCCGCGGCGTACGCGGAGCGCGACATGCGGACCGCGGACAGCGGCGCCGGCCCGGCCGACCAGGCGTTCGAGGCCGGCCTGAATCTGCTGATCGCCGGCCTGGAAGCCCAGCGGAGCGCGCGCGCCGCATCCCGCGTGGCGCACGACAGGTAGGGAGCGCGGACCGAGCCCGCGCTCACTCCTTCGTCGCCGTGCGTCCGATCACCACGTCGAGCGCGAACTCCACCGGGGCGTCGCCGAAGAGCAGCCGGCCGGCCGCCGCTGTAGCGTCACGGATGGCCGTGGCCGCGGCCTCCGCCTGGTCGAGCGGGGCGTGAATGATGACCTCGTCGTGGAGGAAGAACGCCAAGTGAGCACGGCGTTCGAACGCCGACCCGGACGCCGGAGCCCGATCGCCGCTCGTCTCCGGGAAACGGGCGAGGCGCAGCCGGAGGTCGGCCATCCAGGCGAGCGCCCACTCCGCCGCCGTGCCCTGCACGATGAAGTTGCGGGTGAAGCGTCCGTGGTCTCGGGAGGCGCGGCGGGCCCGGGACTCATCCGCCGCCGTGGCGGCGTTCGCCTGCGCCCGTGCCTGCAGGTCGAACCATTCGGGGTCGGGTGCCGGAGAGGATCGCCCCAGCCAGGTCGAGACGATGCCGCCCCGCTCCCCTGTCGCGGCGGCGTCGTCGACCAGGCGCATCGCGTGCGGGTAGATGCGGCGCAGTCGTGGCACGAGGCGGCCGGCGTCGCCGCTCGTCGATCCGTACATGGCGCCGAGCACCGCGATCTTCGCGTCCTGCCGCGACGGTACGGCACCGCTCTCGACGATGCCGGCGTAGAGATCCTTCCCTTGCCCGGCGATCGCCATGGCACGGTCGCCCGACATGGCGGCGAGCACGCGGGGTTCCAGCTGAGCGACATCGGCCGACACGAACGTCCAGCCCGCGTCGGCCCGGATCGCGGGGCGCAGGCGACGCGGGATCTGGAGTGCGCCGCCACCGCTCGACGCCCATCGCCCGGTCACGACCCCGCCGGGAACATAGACCGGGCGGTAGCGGTCGTTGCGCACCCACTCGTCGATCCAGGACCACCCGTTCGCCGCGAGGAGGCGGGCGAGCTTCTTGTACTGCAGCAGCGGCGCGATCGCGGGGTGCTCGTGCTCTATGAGCTCCCACTGCGAGGTCGACTGCACGTCGATGCCCGCGCCGCGGAGCGCCTGCAGCAGTTTCGGCGCGGAATCGATCGAGAGCCCGCGCACCCCGAGCGCGCCCTCGATCCGCTCGGCGAGCGCGACCATCCCGGCCGGTTTCATGCCGCTCGCGGGCCGCGGGCCGAGCGCCTCGCTGAGCAGACGGTCGTGCTCCTCGGCACTCCACGGCAGCCCTGCCGAGCGCATCTCTGCCGCGATGAGCGCCCCCGCAGATTCCGCGGCGAGCAGGATGCGCAGCCGCCGCCCGTCCGCGCCGCTCGAGTCGAGCGCGGCGCGCTGGCGGGCGAACTCGGCGAGTGCGGCGGGGAGGTCGGCGGGTACGGTGGCGCGGTCGGCGTGCTCGATCTCGAGGTCGAACAGCGTCGCCGTCGGCGATGCGACCACCGGCTCCTCAACCGCCCGACGCCACTCCTCTGCGGTGACGAGCGGCGCGCGATCCCCCGTGTACGCGGATCGCGCGAGGATCCCGTGGCAGAGGCGCAGGTCGTGACATCGCGCCACAGTGACCCCGCTCGTCAGGAGGCCCGGAAGCCAGTGGGCGGAATCGCTCCACACCCAGCGGGGCGCGTGCGACGCCTCTTGCGCGCGCACGTAGTCGGGCAGCGCGTCGAGAGTGAGCTCGACCGGTTCACCGGTCGCACCGTCGGACCCCACATCGACCGCACCGATGCCGCCGCCCGCCACCGTGCCGAGCACGCACCACCTCGGGCGCGCAGGCCCTGAGCGCTGAGAAGACGGTGCGGTCACCTCTTCACCGTAGCGGCGACCACCGACGTGTGCCGCGTGCTACTGCATCGACATGCGTCTGATCTCGGCCGCATACGCGTCGAGCACCCCGAGGATGCCGCGGTGCTGCCACACGCGGCCGCGCGCGCGACCGGTCGTCTCGATCAGCACGTCGCGCTCGGTGAGTGCGCTGAGCGATCGCAGCGCGGCCATCTCGCCGAGCCCGAGTTCTCGGACGAGATACTTCGTGTTGATCACCGGCTGGGCGACGAGCGCCGGAAGGATGCGCCAGGCCGCGGCATCAGAGCGGAGCCCATCGAGCCGATCTCTCGACTCCGCCAGCTGCGTGGCGAGTTCGTCGACGAGCCGCATTCCGGTCGTCGCTGCAACGCGACTCGCGTTCGCGAACTCGCGGATGATGGGCCCCGCATCGCCCGCCCGGAACGCGTTGAGTGCCGCGAAGTAACGGCGAATATCGACGAGAAGGCCGGCCGAGATCGGCACGGCCGTCGAACCGACGAGGCCCTTGTTCCGTAAGATCGACTGCGCCAATGCGCGCCCGGTGCGACCATTGCCGTCGGGGAACGGGTGGATGGTCTCGAACTGGGCGTGCGCGACCGCGACCTGAGCGAGCACCGGCATATCCTCGCGCCGTGAGAAGTGCACCAGATCCCGGATGGCATCGTGAATTCGGTCGTGATGCGGTGCGACGAAGTCGGCGGTACGGGGTCCGGCATCACCCGGCCCGATCCACACGAGTTCCGCCCGGTAGCGTCCGGCGGCAGCAGGATCGAATCCGGGCTGGTGGAGCATGAGCGCCCGATGCATCGCGAGCATCGACTCTTCACTCACCTCGTCGGCGAGTCGCAGCGCTGCCTCCATGGCCCGAACGTTGCCAATCACCGTGAGCGCGTTGGCTTTCGCACCCTCGTCGATCTCCGCCAGCGCGAGCTGCTTCGCCGACGTCGTCAACTGTTCGATCTGCGAGCTCGAGGCGGACTCCGTGCGGAGCAGGATCGCGGTCATCGGCCCCAGTGCAGGGCTGTCCGTACCGAGGTGGCGTTGCGCATGCGAGTCGAATTCCACCAGACGACGTGTCGCGTCTTCGATGTCAGACGAATCCTCGACGTCGAAGCGCGGCGACCAGTCGCCGATCAGGGCCGGCAGTGCCGCCCGATACGGCCCGGTCTGCCGCGAGACTTCAGCCCGCGAATACATCTCGGGCGCGCGAGGATGCCAATCGAGCGTTTCGAAGGAGACCGGCTCAATCGGGACGCTGGCGCGATCAGGACCTGAGGGCATGTGAGCAGCTTACCCACACTTCACGCGCTAAGTGTGGGTAAGCTGCTCATGAACCCACGGTTGTTCGGCGCTTGTTGAGTACAGATGCGGCCGCGCGGGCGGCCTAGAAGTCCCAGTCCTCGTCTTCGGTAGCGACGGCCTTGCCGATGACGTAGGACGAGCCCGATCCCGAGAAGAAGTCGTGGTTCTCGTCCGCGTTGGGCGACAGCGATGACAGGATCGCCGGGTTGACGTCCGTCATCTCCTTCGGGAACATCGGCTCGTACCCGAGGTTCATGAGCGCCTTGTTCGCGTTGTAGTGCAGGAACTTCTTGACGTCTTCGGTGAGGCCGACGCCGTCGTACAGATCCTGCGTGTACTGCACCTCGTTCTCGTAGAGGTCGAACAGCAGCGAGAAAGTCCAGTCCTTGAGCTCCTGACGGCGCTCCTCGGTCTCGTTCTCGAGCCCCTTCTGGAACTTGTAGCCGATGTAATAGCCGTGCACGGCCTCGTCGCGGATGATGAGCCGGATGAGGTCGGCAGTGTTCGTCAGCTTCGCGTGGCTCGACCAGTACATGGGCAGGTAGAAGCCCGAGTAGAACAGGAACGACTCCAGCAGGGTCGACGCGATCTTGCGCTTCAGCGGATCCTCACCGGTGTAGTAGTCGATGATGATCTGCGCCTTCTTCTGCAGATTCGGGTTCTCGATCGACCAACGGAACGCGTCGTCGATCTCCTGCGTCGACGCGAGCGTCGAGAAGATCGAGGAGTAGCTCTTCGCGTGCACCGACTCCATGAAGGCGATGTTGGTGTACACCGCCTCCTCGTGCGGGGTGATCGCGTCGGGGATCAGCGACACCGCGCCGACCGTGCCCTGGATCGTGTCGAGCAGCGTGAGCCCCGTGAACACGCGCATGGTGAGCAGCTGCTCCTCAGGCGTCAACGTGTTCCACGACTGCACGTCGTTCGAGAGCGGCACCTTCTCGGGCAACCAGAAGTTGTTCACCAGACGGTTCCAGACCTCGAGGTCCTTGTCGTCCTGGATCCGGTTCCAGTTGATCGCCTGCACGTGGTCGACGAGTTTCAGCGGCTGCGCGTTCATCGTTTCCTTCTTCTGGGGCCTGGTCGGCCTCTGGGCCTGGTCAGCTGCGGTGTCGGAAGCTCCGGGGGGAGCTTAGAGCATGCAGCTGACGCACTCTTCCATGTCCGTGCCCTCGAGCGCGAGCTGACGGAGGCGGATGTAGTAGATCGTCTTGATCCCCTTGCGCCACGCGTAGATCTGCGCCCGGTTGATCTCGCGCGTCGACGCGGTGTCCTTGAAGAAGAGCGTCAGCGAGAGCCCCTGATCCACGTGCTGCGTCGCCGCCGCGTACGTGTCGATGATCTTCTCCGGCCCGATCTCGTAGGCGTCCTCGTAGTACTCGAGGTTGTCGTTGGTGAGGAACGGCGCCGGGTAGTAGACGCGGCCGAGCTTCCCCTCCTTGCGGATCTCGATCTTCGACGCGATCGGGTGGATCGAGCTCGTCGAGTTGTTGATGTACGAGATCGATCCGGTCGGGGGCACCGCCTGCAGGTTCTGGTTGTAGATGCCGTACTGCTGCACGTTGGCCTTGAGCTCACGCCAGTCGTCCTGGGTCGGGATGTCGACGTTCGACGAGGTGAACAGCTCACGGACCCGTGCGGTCGCCGGCTCCCACACCTGGTCGGTGTAGGTGTCGAAGAACTCGCCCGACGCGTACTTCGAGTCGGCGAAGCCCTCGAACTGCTCGCCGCGCTCCTTCGCGATCGCGTTCGATGCGCGGAGCGCGTGGAACAGGATCGTGTAGAAGTAGATGTTCGTGAAGTCGATGCCTTCTTCCGAACCGTAGTGGATGTGCTCGCGAGCGAGGTACCCGTGCAGGTTCATCTGACCGAGGCCGATCGCGTGCGACTTGTCGTTGCCGTCCTCGATCGAGCGCACCGACGAGATGTGGCTCATGTCGCTCACGGCCGAGAGGGCGCGGATGGCGAGCTCAACGCTCGAGCTGAAGTGCTCCCCGTCCATCATCATCGCGATGTTCATCGACCCGAGGTTGCACGAGATGTCCTTGCCGATGAGGTCGTAGCCCAGGTCCTCCGTGTAGGTGGTGGGAGTGTTGACCTGCAGAATCTCGGAGCAGAGGTTCGACATGTTGATGCGGCCCTTGATCGGGTTCGCACGGTTCACGGTGTCTTCGAACACGATGTACGGGTAGCCGGACTCGAACTGCAGCTCGGCGATGGTCTGGAAGAAGTGGCGCGCGTTGATCTTCGTCTTCTTGATGCGCGAGTCGTCGACCATCTCGTGATACTTCTCGGAGACCGAGATGTCGCCGAAGGGCACCCCGTAGACGCGCTCGACGTCGTACGGCGAGAAGAGGTACATGTCCTCGTTCTTCTTCGCGAGTTCGAACGTGATGTCGGGGATCACGACGCCGAGCGAGAGGGTCTTGATCCGGATCTTCTCGTCCGCGTTCTCGCGCTTGGTGTCGAGGAAGCGCATGATGTCGGGGTGGTGCGCCGACAGGTAGACGGCGCCGGCGCCCTGACGCGCGCCCAGCTGGTTGGCGTAGCTGAAGCTGTCTTCGAGCAGCTTCATCACGGGGATGATGCCCGAAGACTGGTTCTCGATCTTCTTGATCGGAGCGCCGGCCTCGCGCACGTTCGAGAGGAGCAGGGCGACGCCGCCGCCGCGCTTCGAGAGCTGCAGCGACGAGTTGATGCCACGCGAGATCGACTCCATGTTGTCCTCGATGCGCAGGAGGAAGCAGGAGACGAGTTCGCCGCGCTGCGCCTTGCCGAGGTTCAGGAACGTCGGGGTCGCGGGCTGGAAGCGACCCGAGAGGATCTCGTGGACGAGACCGCGGGCGAGGTTCTGATCGCCGCGGGCCAGACCGAGGGCGACCATCACGACGCGATCCTCGAAGCGCTCGAGGTACCGCTTGCCGTCGAACGTCTTCAGCGCGTACGACGTGAAGAACTTGAACGCGCCGAGAAAGGTCGGGAAGCGGAACTTCAGCGCGAACGCCTCGTTCGTGAGCCGCTCGATGAAGTCGACCGAGTACTGCTCGATGAGCTCGCGCTCGTAGTAGTCGTTGTCGAGCAGGTAGCGCATCCGCTCGTCGAACGAGTGGAAGAACACCATGTTCTGGTTGACGTGCTGCAGGAAGTACTGCCGCGCGGCCTCGCGATCCTTGTCGAACTGGATCATGCCGTCGGCGTCGTACAGATTGAGCATCGCGTTCAGCGAGTGGTAGTCCATGTCGCTGACCTTCGACGAGTCGAGGCCCGGCTCACTCACGAGAGTTTCCAAAACTGTTCCAATCCTTCTCGGACGGCGGTGACGTCGTCCGGTGTTCCAAAGAGTTCGAATCGATAGAGGTGCGGCACCTCGCACTTGCGGGCGATGATGTCTCCCGCGATGCCGTACGCGTCCCCGAAGTTCGTGTTTCCCGCTGCGATCACGCCACGGAGGTGGCGACGATTGCGCTCATCATTGAGAAAGCGGATCACTTGCTTCGGAACGGCCTTCGTCTCAGGCCCGCCACCGTAGGTCGGCACGACGAGAACGAACGGTTCATCGACCAGGAGCGGCTCTTCCCGCGCATAGAGCGGGATCCGCGCCGCGGGGCGCCCGAGCTTCTCGATGAAGCGATGGGTGTTGCCCGATGCGCTGGAGAAGTAGACGAGATCCGCCATTCGCACCTCCGGTCGAACCAGACCGGGAGGCGACTCGAGATGCGGATGCATCGAATCGTCTCCCGGAGCAGGACTAGTCGGCGAGGCGGCCGGCGAGCTCCGAGATCTTGTCGGGGCGGAATCCCGACCAGTGCTCGTCATCGGTGACCACGACGGGTGCCTGCAGGTAGCCCAGACCCTTCACCGTCTCCAGCGCCGTCTCGTCCTCCGAGAGGTCGATCACGTCGTACGCGATGCCCTTGCTGTCAAGAGCTCGGTACGTCGCCGTGCACTGCACGCATGACGGCTTCGTGTACACCGTGGTTGCCATTTCACGCCCTTCGATCAAAACCTTAATGCCCCATCCGAGGCACTACATATAGTGAACCACACGAGAGACAACCACAAGATGCTGTAGTTACACCCCTGTAGTTTTTCACGCGATATCCACCGCGATGAGCTCCATTCTGGGGACAACTTTCGGCGATTTCTCGCCGCTCGCTCTCACTTATCCACAACGTCGGGAGGGGTGAAGAAATTTCCTCCACCGCCCCTTCCCGGCGTGTCGCCCAGCGAGGCCTTCGCGGCGGCGTGAAACCCCCTATTCGTGGTGATACGGCCGCCCGGCCGAGATCTCCTGCGCGCGATACAGCTGCTCCGTGACGATGAGCCGCACGAGCTGATGCGGGAAGACGAGGCGCGACAGACTCCACACGAGATCCGCCCGGGCGCGCACCCGCTCGTCCACTCCGTACGCTCCTCCGATCACGAGTGAGACTCGCGCTGAGCGATCGAAGGCTCGCTGCAGCGCCTGCGCGAGGCCGGGGGACGTCAGGTTATCGCCGCGCTCGTCGAGCAGCACCACGACATCGTCGCGGTCGACCTTCGCGAGCAGACGATCCGATTCCTCGGTGCGCGCCGCCTCTTCCGAGCGCGCGGAGTGCGGCAGCAGCGTCCACGACACATCGAAGGGCTTGCGCAGCCGCTGCTCGTACCGGCCGATGCCGTCGGCGACCCAGCGCTCGTGCTTCTTCCCTACCGCGAGGATCCTGACCGCCACCCGTCCATCTTCGCAGGTGCGCGTCGACCGATCTCGAAAAGTCGCCCGGATCCCCGGCTCGACACGGCGCGCCCGCACACGGGCCGGGCATCACCGTGGGACTCTGATACCCATGGGCCACCTCATCTACGGCAGCGGCATCGAGTACGACATCGAAGACCGCACCCTCGCACACGCCAAAGTCGCGATCGGCATGAAGCTCCGCCGCGGCGAGGCATTCTTCGTCAGCTGGCCCAACCCGGTCTCCCGCGGCAGTGGACGCGTCTCGATCTGGTTGTCGCCGAACATCCCACTCGTCTTCCGTTTCGCCGGCAGCCGCGTTCCCGAGCTCAATCAGACCTGGGTCAACGTGCTGCACGATCTCTCGAACACGTCGCGCGGACTCGTTCTGCTCAGCGAGAAAGAGGCGGAGGCGTACGCCGCGCAGCGTGCGCAGGACGGTACACAGCCGCAGTTCGAGTAGTCTCAGTCTCGATACCACAGAATCGAGGGCACGAGTGGGCAGACTGCACTACGGACACGAGCAGACGTTCGAGTTCGACGATCGCACGCTCGCGCACCTGCGCTCCGTGGTGGTCGTCAAACTCACACTGCAGGAGAGCATCGTCTTCACCTGGGACGCGGACGGGACGCGCCGCACCATCTGGCTACACCCATCGATCCCGGTCACGTTCGAATTCGACTCGACCGAGAATCACGAGATCAACCACGCCTGGCTCGAACACCTCATGGGGCTCGCCAACGGGCGCGGCGGACTCGTCCTCACGCCGGAACCGGCCGCGGAGCTGAACACCCGGGCGTAATCCGGGCGGCGGCCTTCCGTCACCCGAACACGCACGGACCTCAGGCGGGCGGGTCGAACGCGATGGGCGTCGAGGGGATCTCCTCGGCCGTCGCGGCGACGGCGTCGATCCCGCCCGTATCCTCCGGACGCCCCTCAGAGCTTCCGGAATTCTCGGTTGCCGATTCGGCGGTCGCCGGCCCCTCAGGGGTCGCTCCGCCCTCATCGGCCCAGTCCGCTCCGGTCTCGTCGGACCGTGCGGGGTCGCTCGTCGCGTCAGGGTCCCGACGATCGTGCTGCTGGTCGTTCATCATGCCTCCTGCTTCGATTGCGAAATACGGTGCGCGGTTCGCGCGGTGAGAACGAGCTCGATCAGTGCTGCCGCAGCCGCCGGATGAGCTCGTCCTTGCGCAGGTCCGAGTACCCGCTCAGCCCGAGTTCCTTGGCGCGCTGACGCAGCTCGGGAACCGTGCGTTCCTCATAGTCTTCGGCTTCGCCTCCGCGCTCGCCGACCTTCTCGCGCCCGTCGCGCGCGGCGGCGTTCGCGATGCGGGCGGCCTTCTCCTTCGAAGCGCCCTCCTCGGTCAGTCGCTCGTAGAGTTCGGGGTCCTTGATGGACGGATTCTCGTCTCGCTGCTGCTTCGGCACGCTGCCACCTCCAGATCCCCAACGTACGAGATCGGAATGCGTGCGACCACCCCTCGACAGGTGCATCGAATCCCGATACTGTTTTCGGTTTCGGGTTCTCCGCGAACCGCCGTTGTCAGTCCTCGCGCACCGAGGTCAGATACTCCCCGATCCGGCCGATGGCCTCCGTCAGCACCGGCACCGCGGGCAGCGTCACGAAGCGCAGGTGATCGGGGGTCGGCAGGTTGAAACCGCGCCCGTTCGTCACGAGGACGTGCGTGGCGCGCAGCAGGTCGATCACGAACGCCTGGTCGTCGGCGATCGGGTAGCGATCCGGATCCAGTCGCGGGAACAGGTACATCGCGCCCCCGGGCAGCGTGCACTCGACGCCGGGAATCTGCGTGAGCAGGCCGTGCGCGGCGTCGCGCTGTTCCCGCAGACGCCCGCCGGGCGCGCAGAGCTCCGCGATCGAGCTGCCCCCGCTCTCGGCGCCGAGCGCGATCGGGATCGCGTACTGCGCCGGCACGTTCGCGCACATGCGCATGTTCGCGAGCAGGGTCAGCCCCTCCAGGAAGTCGCGTGCCCGATCGCGGTCACCGCTCACGGCCACCCACCCCGCACGGTATCCCGCGATCCGCTGCGCCTTCGAGAGACCGCTGAACGTCAGGCACAGGGTGTCCGACACGTGCAGCGCGGCGTGCTCGTGCACCGCACCGTCGTACAGGATCTGCTCGTAGATCTCGTCGGCCATGAGCACCAGGCCGTGACGCTCGGCGAGGGCCGCGAACCCGCGCACCAGCTCGGGCGAGTAGACAGCGCCCGTGGGGTTGTTGGGGTTGATGAGCACGATGCCCTTGGTGCGGTCGGTGACGAGGCGTTCGATCGCCTCGAGATCGGGCATCCACCCGTTCGACTCGTCGCACGGGTAGTGGACGGCGTGACCGCCGGACAGCGTAACCTGCGCGGTCCAGAGCGGGTAATCCGGCGACGGCACCAGGATCTCGTCCCCGCTGTCCACCAGTGCCTGCAGCACGAGCGAGATCATCTCACTCACGCCGTTGCCGATGAACACGTCGTCCTCGGTGACGGCGGTGACGCCCTCATCCTCATAGAACTGCGCCACCGCCTGCCGCGCCGCCGGGATCCCCCGGGAGTCGCTGTACCCCTGCGCTGTGGGCAGCACGCGACGGAGTTCGTCGACGATCTCTGCCGGCGCCTCGAACCCGAAGGGCTCGGGGTTGCCGATGTTGAGCTTCAGGATCTCGTGACCGTCACGTTCGAGGCGCTGGGCCTCCTGCAGGATCGGACCGCGCACGTCGTAGCGCACCCCGCTGAGCTTCCGTGACTGAGTAATCGGACGCATGCACTGATTCTGGCACTCCCCGGCCGTTCAGTCGAAACCCGCGATCATGCGCCACACCCAGGTCCGCGGCCTAAGATCGAACGGTATGTGTGGAATCGTCGCAGTCCATGACCCCGTATCCGCCACCGGTCCCGACCTCGATCTCGGCAGGGCCATGCTCGACCGGATCGGTCATCGCGGCCCCGACGGACGCGGTGAGCGCGCGGTCGGACCGACCTGGCTCGGCCACGTGCGTCTCGCGATCGTCGACCTCGATGCGGGTGATCAGCCGCTCGGACCGGCCGATGACCACTGGGCCGTCGTCAACGGGGAGATCTACAACCACCGAGAGCTGCGCACGGTCTCCGGCCTGCACTTCGCATCCGCGACGGACTCCGACAGCGAGGCGGCGCTCGCCGCGGCCGTCGCCGGGGACTTGGAGGCGCTCGCCGACCTCCGCGGCATGTACGCATTCGTCGTCGCGCACCCCGATGGGCGGGTCACCGCGGTCCGCGACCCACTCGGCGTGAAGCCGCTCTACTGGGCACGGGTCGACGGCGCGACGTACTTCGCCTCCGAACTCGTGGCGTTCGATCCGGCGATGCGCACCCGTGTCGAGGAGTTCCCTCCCGGTCACCGCTGGACCCCGGAGGAGGGGCTCGTGCGGTTCCGCAGCCTCCACGTGCCGAGCACCCAGATCACGGATCGCGACGCCGCGCTCACCCAGATCCGCGAGACGCTGATCACTGCCGTGCGACGGCGCATGATGGCCGATGTGCCGGTCGGCGTCTTCCTCTCCGGCGGCCTCGACTCCAGCCTCGTCGCGGCGATCATGGCGTCGTTCGCCGACGAGGTGCCGGGCCCCGTGCACTCGTTCGCCGCCGGGACGGCGGGCAGTTCGGACCTCATCGCGGCCCGCCGCGTCGCCGAGCACCTCGGACTCGAGCACCACGAGCGCGTCTACGACGCCGACGAGGTCGTCTCGGTGCTGCCGGATGTCGTCGCGTCGATCGAGTCCTACGAGCCCTCGCTGGTGCGCAGCGCCGTGCCGAACTACCTGCTCGCCGAGGCGACCGCACCCGTCGTGAAAGTCGTGCTCACGGGCGAGGGCGCCGACGAGCTGTTCGCCGGGTACGCGCACTTCCGCGACATCGTCGACGCTCCCGACCTGCGCGAAGCGCTGATCGACGGCGTCTCCGGGTTGCACAACCTCAACCTGCAGCGGTGCGATCGTGTCACCATGGCCCACGGTCTCGAGGCGCGCGTGCCGTTCCTCGACCGCGACCTCGTCGGTCTCGCTGGCCGCCTGCCCATCGAGTGGCTACTGCCGGGCGAACTCGGGCAGGAGAAGGCGATCCTGCGCGAGGCCTTCACCGGGTGGCTGCCCGACGACCTGCTGTGGCGGCCGAAGGAGCAGTTCGGCGACGGCAGCGGCACGGCGGACGTGATGCTCGAGCGCGCCGCCGAACTGGCGCCGGAGGACGACTGGGCGGATCAGCGCGTGAGCCGGCTCGCCGCACCGCGCAGCCGCGAAGAGCTCGCCTACCAGCGCATGTTCGCCGACCACCTCGCCGGCATCGACCAGCGCGTGCTCGGCAGGTTCGCGACGGCGTAGCGGGCGGGCGCCTGCCGTCAGTCCACCGTGTACGTGCGACCGGACACGATCCCCTCGACCGATCGCACGAACGCGAGGCCGAGCCGCTCGTCCGAGACGGGTTCGAACCCGGGAAACGCGTCGTGGTACCCGGTCGCGGACGCCAGCACTGTGGGGCTGACGGCGTTCAGGCGGATCCCGCGGGGCAGCTCACCCGCTGCGGACCGCACGAACGATTCCACGGCCCCGTTGGCCATCGCCGCGGCCGCACCCGTGGGGATCGGTTCTCGCGAGAGGATGCCGGTCGTGAGGGTGAACGAGCCGCCGTCGTTCACGAAGTCGAGGCCGATGCGCAGCAGGTTCAGCTGACTGAGGACTTTCCCGGTGAACGCGGCGGTCAGGTCGTCCGGGGTCAGCTCGGGAGCGGGCTTGAACGGCGCTGAGCCGAACGCCGAGATCACCGCGTCGAAACGCCCGAGACGCTCGAACACTGCCGAGATGGACTGCGGATCGAGCAGGTTGATCGCGGGATCCGTGCTGCGGCTCACCGCCACGATGTCGTGCTTCGACTGGAGTGCGGCCGCGGCAGCCGAGCCGACGTGTCCGCTGGCGCCGACGATCAGAATTCTCATGAGGTCTCCCTGTCTCGAGTCGGGTTCACGTGCGGGGTTCGGGCGAAGCGTCGGCCTCAGTCGTCGCGGACGCCGGCATCGCCGCGTTCCCCGTCGATCGCCGCCTCCATGCGTTCGAGTTTGCCGTCGAGCTCACCGGTGAAGCCGGGGCGGATGTCGGCCTTCATCACGAGCGAGATGCGGGATCCGAACGGGGCGACGGCGTCCGTCGCACGCTTCACGACGGCGAACACCTCGTCCCACTCCCCCTCGATGGTGGTGAACATGGCGTCGGTGCGGTTCGGCAGACCCGACTCACGGACGACCTGCACGGCAGCGGCGACGGCGTCGTGGACGGAGCCGTCCGCGCGGCCGGTTCCTGACGGGGCGACAGAGAATGCGAGCAGCATGGGAATCCCTTCGAGTCACGGACGATCTTGCCACCAGCGTAGGCGCAGCTCGCCCGCACCGGTCGAGATCGTTATTTCGCGGCGACCGCCACGGCTTCGGTGTGCGTCCGCGTCGGTCGCGGCGCGAAGCACAGCGTCAGCAGCAGCCCCACGATGATCACGGAGACGGGCAGAATCAGCGACTGACCCATCGCGATCCCGAACCCCTCGCGCAGCGCCTCGGGCAGCTGCCCGGCGGCCTCGCCCGGACCGCCGGCGCCGGCGCCGAGCTGGGCCGTGATCCGCCCCTGCATGAGCGCCGCCATCGCCGCGGCGCCCAGCACCGCACCCACCTGACGACCGGTGTTGTAGACACCCGATCCGGCGCCGGCGAGCGAGCGGTCGAGGCTGAACGTCGTGATCGACGCGAGCGGACCCCACATGAACGAGTTGCCGAAGCCGAGTACAGCGCTCGGCACGAGCATCCAGAGCACCGGCACCTGCGCCCACATCATCGCCGCGTACCCGAGCAAGCCGAGTGCGACGAGCCCGAGCCCGATCGTCGAGACGCGTCGGGAGTCGTGCGCATCGACGTACGTGCCGACGGGCCGCGCCATGAGCACCGACACGACCGCCGTCGGCACGAGCATCAGCGCCGCACGAGTCGGAGAGAGCCCCTCGACCAGCTGGAAGTAGAACATGATCGGCAGTCCGAGCGACGTGATGGTCGCGCCCACGGTCACGATCGTCGCCGATCCGACGGAGAAGTTGCGGTTGCGGAAGAGGACCAGAGGCATGAGCGGTTCCCCTCGCTGCACCCGCTGCCACACGACGAACAGCGCCAGAATGACGAGGCCGGCCGCGATGAGCATCCAGACCGTGACCGGCCCCCAGATGCGCCCCCACTCGAAGGCCTCGCCCTCTTGAATACCGAAGACCACCAGGAACATGCCGACGGCGCTCAGGAGCACGCCGAGTCCGTCGAACCGGTGCGCACTCGTCTCGAGCTTCGGCACGTACTTCAGCGCGAGCGCGAAGGCGATGACGCCCACCGGCACGTTGATGAAGAAGATCCACTCCCAGCCGAACCCGTCGAGCAGGAACCCGCCGAGGATCGGGCCGACCAGCGTCGCCACACCGGCAGTGACCCCCCACACCGCCATCGCCGAACCGCGCTCGCGCGGCCCGAAGATGCGCGTGATGACCGCCATCGTCTGCGGTGTCATGAGCGCGGCGCCGAGTCCCTGGAAGACGCGCGCGATGATCAGCGTGGTGATCTCGCCCGCCAGCCCGCACGCGAGCGACGACAGCGTGAACACCGTCAGGCCGATGAGGTAGACCCGGCGCTGCCCGAACCGGTCGCCGAGGCGTCCGGTGATGAGCAACGGCACCGCATACGCCAGCAGGTAGGCGCTCGTCGCCCACAGCGTCGCGGTCAGCGACGCCCCGAGCCCGCTCATGATCGACGGGTTCGCGACCGACACGATCGTCGTGTCGACCAGGATCATGAAGAACCCGATCACCATCGCCCAAAGTGCGGCCCACGGCCTGACGGGGGCGCTGTTCACTGACATGGACGACCTCTCTCATCGGGGCCGCTGGCGGGCCCGCTGCCCGACTCGAGCGCCGGGACCCAGACAGCATACGCCCGGCCTCTGACGTTGGGGTGCGCCGGTACGGGCGGACTCCCAGCCCCGCCCCGTACATGTCAGTGGTGCGAAGTAGACTGGTGCGCATGGCTGAATCCCTGCGCGTCGCATCCGTGAACGTCAACGGCATCCGTGCCGCGTACCGCAAGGGCATGGCCGACTGGCTCGACGCACGCGATGTCGACGTGCTCGCACTCCAAGAGGTGCGCGCCGACGATTCCCACGTCGACGAGCTGCTCGGCGCCGACTGGCACATCCTGCACGCACCGTCGCTCACCAAGGGACGCGCGGGCGTCGCGATCGCGAGCCGGGTCGCCCCGCTCGCGCACCGGGTCGGTCTCGGCGCCGACGACGCTCAGGATCGCATCCAGTCGGCCGGCCGCTGGCTCGAGGCAGACTTCGCGTTCGGCGACGACACCATCACGGTCGTCAGCAACTACACCCACTCGGGCGAGGCCGAGACGCCGAAGCAGGACGCCAAGTGGGCCTTCCTCGACGCGATGACCGAGCGCATGCACGAACTCAGCGACTCGGCGCACGTCGCGATCGTGGGCGACTTCAATGTCGGCCACCGCGAGCTCGACATCAAGAACTGGCGGGGCAACCGCAAGAAGAGCGGGTTCCTGCCCCGCGAACGCGCCTACTTCGACCGCATCTTCGGAGCGCGTGGCGAGACGGTGCAGGGCGTCGACGACTCCGAAGGCACAGGTCTCGGCTGGGTCGATGTCGGGCGCACGTGGGCCGGCGAGGTCGAGGGCCCCTACACCTGGTGGTCGAACCGCGGACAGGCGTTCGACAACGACACGGGCTGGCGCATCGACTACCACGTCGTCACCCCGGCGCTCGCCGAACGGGTCGCCGACTACCGGGTCGACCGCTACCCCTCCTACGACGCGCGATGGTCCGACCACGCACCCGTCGTCGTCGACTACCGCGTCTGAGCGGCACAGCGCCCGACAGGGCGCGATCCTGATCTCTCAACTGCCCCGAACCAAGGAACCTCTGTGAGCACCACCGGTACGCCCGTCATCTTCTCGGGCATGCAGCCCTCCAGCGACTCGCTGCACCTCGGCAACTACATCGGCGCACTGTCGCAGTGGACACGCATGCAAGAAGACTTCGACGCGTACTTCTGCGTCGTGAACCTGCACGCGATCACCGTGCCGCAGGATCCGGCGGCACTCGCCGAGCGCACCCGCCGCACCGCCGCGCAGTACATCGCCGCCGGAATCGACCCCGCCAAGTCGACCCTGTTCATCCAGTCGCACGTGCCCGCCCACGCCGAGCTCGCCTGGGTGCTCAACACCCTCACCGGCTTCGGCGAGGCCAGCCGCATGACCCAGTTCAAAGACAAGTCGCAGCGCTACGGGTCGGACGCGAGCTCCGTCGGCCTCTTCACCTACCCCGTGCTGATGGCCGCCGATATTCTGCTCTACCAGACCGAGGTCGTCCCGGTCGGCGAGGATCAGCGCCAGCACATCGAGCTCACCCGCGACCTCGCGACCCGCTTCAACTCACGCTTCGGCGAGACATTCGTCGTGCCCGAGCCGCAGATCCAGAAGGGCACCGCGAAGATCTACGACCTGCAGGATCCGACATCGAAGATGTCGAAGTCCGCCGACAGCGAGGCCGGCCTCATCAAGGTGCTCGACCCCGCCAACGCCACGAAGAAGAAGATCATGCGGGCGGTCACCGACACCGGTGACACCATCCGCTTCGACCGCGACGAAAAGCCGGGCGTCTCGAATCTGCTCACCATCTACTCGGTGCTGACCGGCCGCACGGTCGAGGCGATCGAAGAGGAGTACACCGGGCAGCTCTACGGACACCTCAAGAAGGGGCTCGCCGAGGTCGTCGAAGAGACCTTCAGCCCCGTGCGCACCCGGACCGAAGAACTGCTCGCCGACCCCGCCGAGCTCGACCGCCTGCTCGCGGGCGCCGCGGATCGCGCGAACGAGGTCGCGAGCACCACCCTCGACCGCGTGTACGACGCCGTCGGGCTCCTGCGCCGATAGGGCGAGGTCCACGGCGGGTCCGCTGCCCTGTCCACCGGTCGGGCCCGCCGCTCCGTCCACCGGTCCGGCCCGCTGCTCCGTCCACCGGTCCAGCCCGCCGCTCCGTCCGTTTCATTGCGGGAATCTGTGCGATATACCTGCTTGAAGAGCACAGAATCCCGCACTTTGCGGGAATCGCGGTGTGCTCGGGTCGCTTTCCTCTGTGCACACCTCTCGCCTCAACTGAGTTGTGAACAGTGCCAGCTCTCGAGCCCGCATCGTCCTGAGTGCTCCGCGCACAATAGGGGTATGCCACGCGTACGTCGGCCTCTCCCTGAAACACTGGACCGCGTGTTCACGCGATCCGAGGCGAGAGCGGCAGGCGTCGCAAGCCGCCGACTGGACGCACCCGATGTCGAACACCTCGCGTTCGGCGTATACCGCCGCGTGCTGACAGAATCCGATTCGAGCCTGCATTCCGCCGCCACCTGGCGGTGCCGTCAGCGCGATCTCGCTCGGGCGATACACCGTTCTCTGCCCGAGCACGCGTTCTTCTGCGGCCGCACGGCGGCGGTGCTCTGGAACCTGCCCGTTCCGGCGGGAACAGATGAGCGCGTGGACGTGGGAGCGACCGTTCCGGACCGGCCTCCCGAACGCGCCGGGATCCGCGGCACCCGATTCCAGGCCCACCTGGCGTCGCGAACGACGCTCTCAGGCACGCCCCTGATCGGCGCAGTCGACCTCTGGTGCACGTTGGGTCCACGTCTCGCTGATGACGACCTCGTCGCACTCGGCGATGCCATCGTGCGTCGCGAGAGGATCCCGGGAACACAACGGCTGAAGCGACCCCCACTCGCAGACATCGAGGCCCTCGAACACGCTGCCAACGCGGGTCGGCGTGCGGGCATCGCGCGCCTGCGGCGAGCCCTGCAACTCCTGTCCCCGGACAGTGCGTCTGCCCCCGAGACCCACCTCAGGCTGCGATGCCGCGACTGGGGGTTCCCGAAACCTGAGTTGAACAGCGACGTCCTCGATGCGGACGGCAGACTTCTCGGCTGCAGTGATCTCGTATTTCGGGACTATCGAGTCGCCCTGGAGTATGAAGGAGACCACCATCGCGTCGACGCTCGTCAATGGGACCGGGACATCGCGAAGATCAGGGAACTCACGCAAGCTGGGTGGACCGTGATCCGCGTCACCGCACGGATGCTGTATCGAGACGACTTCGCGCTACGCATGGCGATCGAGCAGGCGCTCGTCCAGAGAGGGTGGGTTCAGCAGACCCCACGCCCCGCAAGAGTGCGACATTCTGTGCCGTATCGCCTTGAATAGAACACAGAACGCCGCACTGAAGCGGGCGCGGCCGGGCGGGCGCGGGCGGGCGGGGCGGGCGCGAGCGGGCGGGCGCGCTCCCGCCCGCCCCGCGCTACTCCGCCGCGGCGTCGCGCGCGTCCGGCCGGATCGCGCGCGCCATCTCGTCGTGGGTGACGGGTCGAGTGCCGGCGAACCTCGCGTCGTTCCGCAGTTCTTTCACGAGGGAGACGCCGAGGAGCGCCACGATCACCGTGAACGGTACGGCCGACAGGATCGCCGCCTGTTGCAGCGCTTGGAGCCCGCCGACGATGAGCAGCACGATCGCGCACACCCCCGTGAGCACTCCCCACACGCCCAGCACCGGTTTCGTCGGGTTCATGGATCCGCGTGACGAGAGCACGCTGAGCACGAACGTGTTCGAGTCGGCTCCCGAGACGAAGAAGAGCGCCACCATGAGCACGGTGAGGACCGAGGTGATGGCCGAGAGGGGCAGTTCCCCGAGCACCGCGAAGAAGGTGGTGTTCGTGTCTGCGAGCGTCTGTTCGCCGATCGAGGTGCCCCCGAACATGTCGAGGTTGATGGCGGTCCCGCCGAAGATCGTGAACCACACCGTGAAGACGGCGGTGGGCACGCCGAGCACGGCGATGACGAATTCGCGGATCGAGCGACCCTTCGAGATCTTCGCGAGGAAGATCCCGACGAACGCTCCCCAGCTGAGCCACCAGGCCATCATGAAGTAGGTCCACCACTGCATCCACTGCAGGTCTTCCGGGCTGTTGGGGGTGAGCAGCGCCACCATCGGGAACTCGGCGATGAACTGTCCGAACGAGCGGAAGTAGAGGTTGGAGATGAAGCTGGTGGGGCCGACGACGAGCACGTAGACGCCGAGTGCGGCGGCGGCGAGCATGGTGGCCTGGCTGATCCATTTGA
The DNA here is from genome assembly GCF_017583045.1 of Leucobacter tardus. Classification (GTDB taxonomy): domain Bacteria; phylum Actinomycetota; class Actinomycetes; order Actinomycetales; family Microbacteriaceae; genus Leucobacter; species Leucobacter tardus. The sequence continues at coordinate 233,649 of NZ_JAGFBF010000001.1, forward strand.
TGCCGCGGGCGACGCCGGAGAGCGCTGACAGGGTGAAGATCACGGTGATGCCCGCGATGATGATGATCTGCACGAAGAGGTCGGTCGGCAGTCCGGTGAGCCGGTTCACGCCCTCAGCGATCTGCGAGGCGCCGAGTCCGAGCGAGGTGGTCGTGCCGAAGAGCGTGGCGATGATCGTGAAGACGTCGACGAGCTTGCCGAGCCACCCGTCCATGCTCTTGCCGAGCACGGGCCGGAGCATGGGCGAGACGAGACCGGTGTTGTGCCTGCGGTGGGTGGAGTAGGCGATCGCGAGTCCGAAGACGCCGAACAGGGCCCACGCGTTCGGCCCCCAGTTGAAGTAGGAGAACTGCATGGCGGTGACGGCGGCCTGCATGGTCTCGGGCTCCGCGAATCCGTGCGGCGGGTCCATGAAGTGGGTCATGGGTTCGGCTGCACCGTAGCTGATGAGGCCGATGCCCATGACGGTGCCGCAGATCATGGCGATCCATGCCCAGTTGCTGTACTCGGGCCGGTCGTGGTCTTCGCCGAGTCGCACGCGACCGAATCGGCTGATCGCGAGGTACAGCATGAGCACGATGCACCCGGTGGTGACGGCGAGGTAGGCCCACCCGATGTTCCGTGCCGACCAGTCGGACGCGGTCGTCATGGTGGCGCCGAGGTGCTCGGGCCAGATCGAGGCCCAGAGCACGAAGACCAGGATCAGCACCGTGGAGATGTAGAACACCGCCCCTGGCCGGTACCGCTGCTGCTCTGCACGCACCACGTCGATGGAGTGGGTGAGGAACGACTCGTCGTCGCCCCCCGGCCCGGGGCCGAGACCCGAGGAATCCTGCTGAGTGCTCATGCGGTACACGTCCTTGTGTCGGAAGGATGGCCTGGCGCGGCCATTGGATGGGCGGCGCCCGATGGGGCGCCGTGGGAGGTGCGGGATCGGGGCCCGCCGGGGTTCAGAGCTCGGTGAGTTCGGCGCCGTCGAAGAACCGGCCGGCCTTGTAGACCATGGGCTCGACGTCGGCGAGTTCGGCGTGCGTCACCTTGGCGATGAACACCGTATGCGTCTTGGCTTGGAATCGCTCTTTGATCTCGGCCTCGATGGAGGCGGCGGATCCGTCGATGAGCGGGCTCCCTGACGGGCCTGCGTGCCAGTCGAGGTCGGCGAACTTGTCGGCGCCCTTCGATGCGAAGACACCCACGGTGTCGCGCTGGGCGTGGCTCATGATGTTGATGCCGAGGTGCGTCGACTTGAACAGCGAGGCGTAGGTGCTCGTCGTCTTCTGCACGCACACGAGCACGAGCGGCGGATCGAGCGAGACGGAGGCGTAGGAGTTCGCCGCGAGTCCGCGCGGCTTGCCCTCGGCGTCGATCGTGGTGACGACGGTGACCCCGGTGATGAACTGCCGGTTGAACCCCTTGAGCGCGTCGAGCGAGGGGATACCGCTCAGGTCGTCGACGACCGAGTCGTCCGCTTCGAATGCGGATCGGAGCGACGGTACCCCGAGGTCGCGAAGCAGCTCGCTCTGATCCCAGGTCACTTCTTCGCGCGCGATCTTGCCGTCGCGGAACTCGACCAGGTTCGACCCGCGCGTTTCGACGCGGGTGCCGCTGGCGGGTACGCCCTGCAGGTCGTTCGTGAACGTGCCGGTGGTGCTCCAGAAGATCGCTGCCGACTGCCCCGTCTCATCGATCACGAGATTGTCGACCGTCGTGACGAGGTCGGGGAAGGCGGCTCTGACTTCACTGATCTCGCGCTTCAGCGCTTCGGCGTCGGTCACGCGCTTCGAGCTCGTACTCACGCGTTCGTAGTTCTCGTGCAGGATCGCGTCGAAGGCGTCGAGCTCGCCCCGGTCCCACGCGGCTTCCCACGCGCCAATCACAGCTTCCTTGATCTGATGCATACAAGGAATGCTAACAGTGATCGTGAAATCGTCAAGCAACTCGCTTGAAACAGCCAGTTCACAGGAAATTGCCGCACAACATTGACCCCCTCATGAATGCAAGATACGGTTGATGTATGCAAGAAGGCACGATTCTCGAGCGCCTCCGCGACATGGTCGTCAGCGGCTCCGCTCCTCCCGGCGAACTCCTCGGCGAGATCGCACTCGCTCAAGAGTTCGAGGTCAGCCGTACGCCCGTGCGCGAAGCGCTGAAGCAGCTCGAGCGCGAAGGGCTCGTCGAAGTCCGCCCGCGCGTCGGCACGTTCGTGCGCAAACCCACGGAGCGAGAGATCCTCGAGCTGTTCCAGCTGAAGGAGTCCCTCGAGGGGCTGGCTGCGGGGCTCCTCGCCCAGCGCGGCGAGGTCGCCGAACTCCGCATCCTCCGCCAGAACGTCGCCGACGAGAGCGCGGTCGTCGAGGCCGGGGATGCCCGGGCGTACGCCACGCTCGTCCACGAGTTCCATCACACGCTCGTGACGGGTGCGGACAACCAGAAGCTCGCCGAGCACTACGCACTGCTGATGAACCAGCTCGCCTACCACCGCATCGTCACCCAGACGCTCGCGCTCCCCGGCCGACTCGGGGCGTCGCTCAGCGAGCACGGCAGAATTCTCGCCGCGATCGAATCGAAGGACGCGTTGGCGGCCGAGTTCGCCACCCGCAATCACGTGGCGCAGTCGCGCCAGGCGGCGACGCTCGCGCGCATCCACGAGCACGACGGCGGCGCCGTCCCAGCGACAGGAGACCAGGCATGACCCCGCCCCCCACCACCGTCGATCTCTTCGCGCGCTCGACATTGAACGACATCGGCGACATCGCGCGCGCCATCGGACTCCGCCGCCTCTCGACGCAGATCGAAGAGGCTCCGGGTCCGAATGGCGGCACGACGCATCGCGCCGCGGCGATCGCGGTCATCCGCAACCCCTGGACGGGTACCGGCACGGACCACGACCTCGCACCCGAGGGGGAGCGCATCGCCCCGGTGCTCGCCAAACTCCTGACCGATCGTCTGCTCGACGCACTCGGCGGCGCGGAGGCGGTGGCGGCGTTCGGCAAGGCCGCGCTGGTCGGCGCGCACGGCGAGTTGGAGCACGCGGCCGCGCTCATCCACACCCCATACTTCGGCAACCTCGTGCGCGAAGCGCTCGAAGGCACTTCGATCCTCTGCTTCGCGGACGGCCGCGCCGAGCCCGGCGAGCTGTTGCGCGTGCCGCTCTGGCACAAGACGGCCGCCGCGACCCGGGACTACTACCAGACCCTCGACGTCGCTCTGCCCGACGCCCCGCATGCCGACGAGATCGTCGTCATCGCCGCCGCATCGACGGGGCCGCGGCCTCACGCGCGCATCGGCGACCGAGCGACCGACCGGCCCATCACCTCCGAGATCCTGAAGGAGATCACCCTGTGAGCACTGAGCGCACCACCGAACTGGCCCCCCGCAAAATCTTCACCATCGTCGAGGAGACCCTGTTCGAGGGCGGCCGCCCCGTCGACCCGCTCGCCCGCGTCGCCATCGTGGGCGCGGTGTTCCCGAACCCGTGGGCGGGTCAGGGGTTCGTCGACGACCTGCTGCCCGGCATCAACGCGGTGGCGTCGGATCTCGGCGCGCTGCTCGCCCCCCGCGTGATGGCGGCGCTCGACGCCCCGCTCGAGGCGTACGGCAAGGCGGCCATCATCGGCTTGAACGGTGAGGTGGAGCATGGATCGGGCATCATCCACAATCTGCGCTTCGGCGATCACTTCCGCAACGCCGCGAACGCGACGACCCTGCTGCCCGCGGTCGAGAAGCGCGGGCCGGCCGGGATCTCCTTCGACATTCCGCTGAAGCACTTCACCGACATGAAGATCCGCTCGCACCACCAGACCGTTGAGGTCCGTGTGGCAGATGCTCCGCACGCCGACGAGATTCTGATCGCGCTCGCCGGCGCGAACCGCGGCCGTCCGCAGCAGCGGCTGGCCGAGCTCGGCCAGGACTGACCGTCCGGACCCGAGAGCGAGATTCCACCGATGCACTCCGCTTCAGACGTACCCGCGCCGCACGCGTCGGGCACTCCCGTCGTGCTGCTCCACGGCGTGGGCCTCGACCGGACGATGTGGGATCCGCTCATCGCGCGACTCGAGACCGATGGTCATCGGTGCATCGCGATCGATCTGCCGGGCCACGGCGCGCAGCCGCCGCTGCGCGAGCCGCAGACGCTGGCGTCGCTCGCGGCGGATGTGCTCGAGCGTCTGCCGAACGGCGCTCCCGATGACCGCGTGCACCTCGTGGGCTTCTCGCTCGGTGCCCTCATCGCCCAGCACATCGCGCGCTTCGCGCCGGATCGCGTGGCGACGCTCACCAGCGTGAACTCGGTGTGCCGACGAACGCCGGACGAAGCCGCGAAGGTGGAGGCCAGACTCGCGACCGCTGGCGACGACTTCGCCGAGGGCGTCGAGGCGTCGATCGAGCGCTGGTACCCGGCCGCCACGACCACCGTGCCGCCCGAGGTCATCGCGGGCACGCGACGCACACTGCTCGCGAACGATCTCGAGTCGTACCTCCACGCGTACACGGTCTTCGTGCGCGGGGATCGCGAGATCGGGCCGGAGCTCGGCGCGATCTCCGCTCCGGCGCTCGCCATCACCGGTGAGCTCGACCCCGGGTCCACGCCCGAGATGTCGCGGCGCCTCGCGGCGGCGATCCCGGACTGCCGCGTCACCATCGTGCCGGGCGCACGGCACATGATGCCGGTCGAGGACACGCCGGCGCTCGCACCGGCCATCACCGCATTCATCGCAGCATCGGAAGGAAGGTCATCATGACTGAACGCCTGCAGCACTTCATCGGCGGCGCGCACGTCGCGCCCGTCGACGGCGAGTACTTCGCCAGCACCAACCCCGCGACGCTCGACGTGCTCTACGAAGCCGCGCGCGGCACCGCGGCGGACGTCGACCGGGCCGTGACCGCGGCCCGCACCGCATTCGAGTCGCCGGCCTGGGCAGGACTCACCGCGACGCGACGCGGGCACCTGCTGCGTCGTCTCGCCGATCTCGTGGGCGAGCACGCCGACGAGCTGGCCCTGCTCGAGAGCCTCGACAACGGCAAGCTGCTGCGCGAGATGCGCGGGCAGATGCGGACGCTGCCCGAGTACTTCTACTACTACGCCGGCCTCGCCGACAAGGTGCAGGGCGCGCAGATCCCGGCGTCGAACCTCGCGATCCTGAACTACACGCAGCGCGAGCCGCTCGGCGTGGTGGGCGCGATCACACCCTGGAACTCGCCCCTCACGCTCACGACGTCGAAGATCGCCCCCGCGCTGGCGGCGGGCAACACGGTCGTCATCAAGCCGAGCGAGTACACCTCGCGCACCGTGCTGCGTCTCGCCGAGCTCGCGGCGGAAGCCGGGTTCCCCGACGGCGTCATCAACGTCGTGACGGGTCTCGGGGTCGAAGCGGGCGCCCCCCTCGTCAGCCACCCCGCGCTCGCCAAGATCTCGTTCACCGGCTCGACCGCGACGGGATCGCGCATCGCCTCGGAGGCCGCGGCGCGGTTCATCGGCTGCACGCTCGAACTCGGCGGGAAGAGCCCGAACATCGTCTTCGACGACGCCGACGTGTCGAACGCGGCGATGGGCGTGATTGCCGGAATCTACGCCGCAGGCGGTCAGACCTGCATCGCGGGAAGTCGCGTGTTCGCCCACAAGGCCGTCTACGACGAACTGCTCGAGCGGGTCACCGAGCGCGCACGGTCGATCACGATCGGCGACCCCCTCGCCGATGAGACCGAACTCGGACCGCTCGCCTTCGCCGACCAGCTCGACAAGGTCGACTCGTACGTGCAGCTCGGCGCATCGGAGGGCGCGCGCGTCCACGCGGGCGGTGGGCGGCCCGACGGCCTCGAACTGCCCGGATACTTCTACTCCCCCACCGTGCTGACCGATGTGCACAACGACATGCGCGTCGTGCGCGAGGAGATCTTCGGTCCGGTGGCGGCGATCATGCCGTTCGAGCACGAAGACGAACTCGTCGCGCTCGCGAACGACACCGAGTACGGCCTCGCCGCGGGCGTGTGGACGCAGAACCTCGCGCGCGCCCACCGGCTCGCCCGTCGCCTCGACGCCGGCACGATCTGGGTGAACACCTACCGGGCGATGTCGCCGATGTCGCCCCGGCAGGGATTCAAGAGCTCGGGCGTCGGCATCGAGCACGGCATCGAGTCGATGCAGGAGTACACCCGGCTCAAGAGCGTGTGGATCAACACCGACGAGGGACCGGTCGCCGATCCCTTCGTGATGCGGAGCTGACCCGTGCCGCTCATCGATGTGTCGATCGCCCGCGGACGCTCGCCCGAGCAGCTGCGCGCCTTCATCGACGCCGTGCACCGCGCCGCCGAGGAGACGGTCGGCGCGGCCCCCGAGAACATCACCGTGATCGTGCGCGAGGTCGAACCCGCGCTGTGGTCGCGCACCAACCAGACCGTCGCCGAGCGCACCGCAGCCGCGTCGGCGGCACCCGAACCGCAGGACAGGAGCATGTGATGCGTTTTTCCCTCTTCATCCATATGGAGCGCTACGACGACTCGATCCCCCATGAGCAGCACTGGGAGAACCTCGTCGAATTGGCGCTGCTCGCCGAGGCCGGCGGGTTCAGCACCATCTGGATCGGCGAGCACCACTCCATGGAGTACACCGTCTCGCCGAACCCGATGCCGCAGCTCGCCTATCTCGCGGCGAAGACGTCGACGATCCGACTGGGTGCCGGCACCATCATCGCGCCCTTCTGGAACCCGATCCGCACGGCGGGCGAGGTCGCCCTGCTCGACGTCATCAGCGGCGGTCGGGCCGAGCTCGGCGTCGCGCGCGGCGCGTACCAGTTCGAGTTCGACCGCCTCGCCGACGGCATGCCGGCCACCGAGGGCGGCAAGGCCATGAACGAGATCGTCGCGACCGTCAACCACCTCTGGGACGGCGACTACGCGCACGACGGCGAGGTGTTCAGCTTCCCGACTTCGACGAGCGTGCCGAAACCGATCCAGAAGAACCCGCCGGTGTGGGTCGCGGCCCGCAGCCCCGAGTCGCACGACTTCGCAGTCGCCCACGGTGCGAACGTCATGGTGACGCCGCTCATGAAAGGCGACGAAGAGGTCGAGGCGCTCGTCGGCAAGTACGAGACCGCGATCGCGAATCACCCCGAGATCGAGCGCCGCCCCGACATCATGGTGCTGCGTCACACCTACGTGCACAGCGCGGACGATCCCGAGGGCTGGCGTCCGGCCGCCGAGGGCATCAACACGTTCTACCGCACGTTCAACGCCTGGGCGTTCGAGAAGAACACGCCGGAGAACGGGTTCCTCGCCCCATCGGACCCGGCGAAGTTCGCGGAACGCCCCGAGTTCGCACCCGAGGCGCTGCACCGCACCGCGATGATCGGCACGCCCGACGAGGTCATCGAGCGCCTGCACCACTACGCGGCACTCGGCGTGACCGAGTACAGCTTCTGGAGCGACAACACGCTCTCCCACGAGCAGAAGAAGCGCTCGCTCGAGCTGTTCATCGCCGACGTGATGCCGGCGTTCCGCGGATAGCGGAACCCCGCGGGAGCACCCGCGCGTCATTCGGAGCAATCCGACACGCGCGGGGCTTCCGCCCGATGTACAGTAGGAGTGTGTTCCGGGGTCGGTGAGAATCCGAACCGGCGGTGACAGTCCGCGACCCTCGCTTCCGCGAGGCTGAACCGGTGGAATTCCGGTACCGACGGTGATGAGCGTTCAGCGCTCTAGTCCGGATGAGAGGAACGCGAGCGACGCCGCCGAGGTGTCGCGAGCGACCCGGAACTGTGATGGGCAGGAACCACGGACCGGATGTTGCAGCGAAGTGATCTCGAGGACGCCATGCGTCGTGCGCTCACGGTGGCGCGCCGCGGCCCCGCGGAGAACGCGAACCCTCAGGTGGGGTGCGTGATCCTCGAGGGCGAAGGACGCATCGTCGCCGAGGGCTGGCATCGCGGGCTCGGCACGGCGCACGCCGAGGTCGATGCGCTCGCGCACCTGCCCGAGGAGTGGCGGGATCGCTCCGCCGAGCTCACCGCCGTCGTCACCCTCGAACCCTGCAACCACACGGGCCACACCGGGCCGTGCGCCGAAGCGCTCGCCGCGATCGGGATCGGCGCGGTCGCCTACGCGGTCGCCGATCCCGGCCGGGAGTCCGCCGGTGGCGCGGCGACGCTGCGGAACGCCGGCGTTCAGGTGCTCGGCGGCGTGCTCGAGCGCGAGGCGCGGGCACAGATCTCGCACTGGTTGAACGGTGAGGCGAGCGGGTCGCACGACGCCGCGCACGGCACCTCGACGCGCACGGGGGCGGCGACCGGGTCGGTGCCGACGACGCGCACCGGCGCGACGACGACCGGAGCGTCCGCGGTCTCCGTCGCGGCGACCGCAGCCTCGCGCGCCGGAGGGGCCCGCCCGCGGCGGCCGCGGGTGATCGCGAAGTGGGCGCAGACCCTCGACGGCCGCGCCGCAGCGGCGAACGGAACCAGCAAGTGGATCACGGGGCCCGAGGCCCGTGCCGACGTGCACCGACGTCGCGCGGCAGCGGACGCGATTCTGATCGGCACCGGCACCCTGATCACCGACGACCCCGAGCTCACGGCGCGCACGCCGGACGGACAGCTGATCGTGCCGGCGGATCGTCAGCCGATCCCGGTCGTCGTCGGCAACCGCGAGATCCCGCCGCACGCGCGGGTCCGCCAGCACCCGGCGCTCGCGGCGCACGAGATCTCCGAGCCGATCCAATTGCCGGGCGTGGACATCGAGTCCGAGCTCTCGGCGCTCGCGCGGTATCGCATCTACACCGTGTTCGTCGAGGGCGGCCCGAAGATCATCAACGGCATGATCGCGGCGGGCCTCGTCGATGAACTGCTCGTGTACGTCGCGCCGGCGCTGCTCGGCGGGCCGAAGGTCTCGCTCGGCAATCTCGGCATCACCGACATCTCGGAGATGCGGCGACTGCAGGTGCTCGAGACCCTGCCGCTCGGCGCCGACCTGCTGCTCCGCGCCCGCTGGAGCCAGCGCGTCTCCGGCCGCGAGGAGATCGCCGAATCGTTCCCCGAAGCCCGTGCACGCAGGGAGGAGATCTGATGTTCACCGGATTGATCGAGGAGACCGGGGAGATCACCCGGATCGACGCCGGCGACGACGCGCTCCGGCTGACCGTCGCGGGGCCCGTGGTCACGAGCGACGCGTCGCACGGCGACTCCATCTCCGTCGACGGCGTCTGCCTGACGGTGGTCGCGCAAGACGCCACTGCGGACGGCAGAGGCACGTTCACCGCCGACGTCATGCGGCAGACGCTGCAGATGTCGACACTCGGCGAGCTCGGCCCCGGCGCGCGCGTGAACCTGGAACGGGCCGCACGGGCGGACAGCCGTCTGGGCGGGCACATCGTCCAGGGGCACGTCGACGGCACCGCGGAACTCGTCTCGGTCACCCCGGGCGAGGCGTGGCGCGTGCTGCGTTTCGCCCTCGACGACGACCTCGCGCCGCTCGTGGTGAGCAAGGGATCGATCACCCTGTCCGGCGTCTCGCTGACCGTCTCCGACGTCTCCGATCCCGCGGCGCGCGCCCCCGAGGCGTGGTTCGAGGTCTCCCTCATCCCCGAGACGCTCGCCGCCACCACGCTCGGCACGCTCGAGCCCGGCGATCGCGTCAACGTCGAGACCGACATCGTGGCGCGGCACCTGCTGCGCGTCCGCGCGTACCTCGCGGCCGAGCAGCCGACACCCGGTACGGCGGCAGCCGCCGCCCCCGCAGCCGCCGCACCCGGCGCCCCGACCACCGGCCCCACCCCGGCCGCCTGACACCGACCCTGCCCGCACTGAGGAGCCCCAGATCATGACCGCACCCGCCCCAGGCATCGCCGCGATCCCCGATGCGCTCGACGCATTGCGCGCCGGTCGTCCCGTCATCGTCGCGGACAACGAGGACCGCGAGAACGAGGGCGACGTGATCCTCTCGGCCGAACTCGCGACCCCCGAGTGGGTTGCGTGGACGGTGCGACACTCGTCCGGGCTCCTGTGCGCGCCGATGACGAACGAGATCGCCGACCAGATCGACCTGCCGATGATGGTGGAGCGCAACGAAGACGTGCGCAGCACCGCGTACACGGTCACGGTCGATGCGGCCGCGGGAGTCACGACGGGCATCAGCGCGAGCGATCGCGCGACGACGCTCCGCACGCTCGCGAACCCGACCGCGGTGCCCGGCGATGTGAACCGGCCGGGGCACATCCTCCCGCTGCGGGCCGTCGACGGCGGTGTGCGGGCGCGCAACGGTCACACGGAGGCCGCGGTCGAGCTCATGCAGCTCGCGGGTCTGCGTCCGGTTGCCGCGATCGCCGAGATCGTCGCCGAGGACGGCGAGATGATGCGGCTGCCCGAGCTCATGGAGCTCGGTGCACGTGAGACGATCCCGGTCATCACCATCGCGCAGCTCATCGAGTTCCTCGCCGAACGGGATCCGGAAGGAGCCCCCGCGGACGATCGCGTCACGGCGTCCTCGCACCGGCGGGTCAGCCTGCGCGCCGAGACGCGCCTCCCGACCGAGCACGGCGAGTTCTGGGCCAGCGCGTACCGGGATCGTCGCCTCGGGGTGGATCACGTCGCGCTCAGCGCGCAGGCCCCCGACGGTCTGCCCGACGCCGATCCGCTCGTCCGCGTCCACTCGGAGTGCATCACCGGCGAAGCGTTCGATTCGCTGAAGTGCGAGTGCGGCCCGCAGTTGCGCGCCTCCCTCGACCTCGTGCACGACCGGGGCGGCGTGGTCGTCTACCTGCGCGGGCAGGAGGGACGCGGCATCGGCCTCGCGAACAAGCTCCGCGCCTACCAGCTGCAGGAGCAGGGTCTCGACACGCTCGACTCGAACCTGAAGCTGGGTCTGCCCGCGGATGCGCGGGACTACACGGCCGCGGCCGAGATCCTCGCCGAACTCGGCATCGATCGCGTCCGGCTGCTGACCAATAACCCGGACAAGGTGGCGCAGCTCGAGGCGCACGGCGTCGTCGTCACGGAGCGTGTACCGCTCATCGTCGGGGTGACCGAGACGAACCTGGGCTACATGGAGACGAAGCGCGATCGCATGGGGCACACCCTGCCCGGCGATGTGGCGCACGCCGAAGAGCCGGCCACCGACGGTGCGGCAGCGCACCCCGACGAAAGGAGCGCCTCATGAGCGGCGCAGGAGCCCCCAACCTCACGGTCGACGCGACGGGACTCTCGGTCGCCGTCGTCGCCGGCAGCTGGCACGAGGAGATCATCGATCCCATGCTGGCCGATGCCGTTTCCGTGATCGAGCAGGCGGGTGCGACGGCCGAGTCGTTCCGGGTCGCCGGGTCGTTCGAGTTGCCGCTCGCCGCGCAGGCCGCCCTGCAGGGGTCGTTCGACGCCGTGGTCTGCCTCGGCGTCATCATTCGCGGCGGCACGCCGCACTTCGACTACGTGTGCACCGCCGTCACCGACGGGCTCACCCGGGTGCAGCTCGACACCGGTAAACCGGTCGGGTTCGGGGTGCTCACGACCGATGACGAGCAGCAGGCGCTGGATCGCTCGGGTCGTCCGGGCGCGCCCGAGGCGAAGGGACGCGAAGCGGCGGAGGCCGCGCTGCACCTCGCTGTGCAGACGCGCAGCATCCGCGCGGCGGGCGGGAACGCCTGAGCCGACCCCGGCACGCAGACTCACATCAGATGTGGGGGTTACGCTGGAGGGTGTGGCTGACGAGACCCCTGACGACCGACCCCGCGGCCCTCGAGCGTCCCTGAAGGAACTGCTCCCCTATCTGTTCGAGCAGCGCGGCGCGCTCGTGCTCGCGCTCGGGCTCGGCATCATCGGCGCCGCGACGTCGCTCGTGCAGCCGGTGCTGCTGGGTCGGGTGATCGACAACGTCCAGGCGGGCTTGGCGCTCGGCTGGCTGCTCTGGATCCTGACCGGCATCATCGTCGTCGACGCCGTGCTCTCGGGTCTGCAGCACTACGTGCTGCAGCGCATGGGCGAGGGCGTCGTGCTCACCAGTCGGCGTCGCCTGATCGCGAAGGTGCTGCACCTGCCGGTGTCGCAGTTCGACCGCCGCCGTACGGGTGACCTGGTGTCGCGGATCGGCAGCGACACGACGCTGCTCCGCGCCGTGCTGACGCAGGGCTTCGTCGAGGCCATCAGCGGCTCGCTCGTCTTCGTCGGCGCGCTCATCGGCATGCTCGTGATCGATCCGATGCTGTTCGGCATCACGTTCGGCGTCGTCGCCGTCGCCCTCGTCGTGGTCGTGCTCGTCTCGGCGCGCATCCGTCCGGCGGTCGCCCGCGCGCAGGAGAAGGTCGGCGACCTCGCGGCGCAGGTGGACCGCTCGATCTCATCGATCCGCACGATCCGGGCCGCGGGCGCAGCGTCGCGCGAGCAGGAGTCGACGGAGCGCGACGCGGCCGACGCCTATCAGCTGGGCCTCAAAGTCGCCCGCATCTCGGCCGTCATCGTGCCCATCTCGTTCCTCGCCATGCAGGTGTCCTTCCTGCTGGTGCTCGGTCTCGGCGGGTACCGCGTCGCCATCGGGGCGATCGAGATCTCGCAGCTCGTCACGTTCATCATCTTCCTGTTCCTCATGGTCATGCCGCTCGGCCAGGCCGTCGGCGCGATCTCGGCGGTGAACCAGGCTCTCGGCGCGCTGGGCCGGATCCAAGAGATCGCGCACCTGCCGACGGAGACCGACCGCGACGTCGAGCTGTCCCCGATCGGACGCATCGTGCCGCTTGCCGAGGCGGCGGACGAGTCGTCGGCCGCGATCCGCTTCGACGACGTCCACTTCACCTACCGTTCAGCGGCGCCGGACCGCGCGGATGCGCGAGCGCTCGTGAACGCGGGCAAGCGGGGGGCGCAGCGCGACGCCGAGGCGGCGGCGCCCGACATCGTCGAGACGCCGGTGCTGCACGGGGTGACCTTCGAGGTGCCGCGGGGTGCGCGGGTGGCGCTCGTCGGACCGTCGGGTGCGGGCAAATCGACGATTCTCGGTCTGATCGAGCGCTTCTACGACCCCGACAGTGGCGCGGTCTCGCTCTCCGGAGCCGATCTGCGCACCCTCGACCGTGCCGAACTGCGCGCGCAGCTCGGCTACGTCGAGCAGGACGCTCCGGTGCTCGCCGGAACGATCCGCGAGAATCTGCGACTCGGCGCCCCCGAGGCGACGGATGCGGCGTGCGAGCGCGTGCTGAAGGCCGTCAATCTGCACGACCTGGTCGCCCGCTCGGCCGCCAACGCGCGCGTCGCTTCGGGCCTCGACGTGCAGGTGGGCGAGCACGGCGTCATGCTCTCCGGCGGTGAGAAGCAGCGGCTCGCGATCGCGCGTGCGCTGCTCACGGCACCGCCGATCCTGCTGCTCGACGAGTCGACCGCGAGTCTCGACGGGGTGAACGAGCGGCTCATGCGCGACGCGCTCGACTCCGTGGCGACCGGGCGCACGCTCGTCGTCATCGCTCATCGCCTGTCCACGGTGGTCGATTCCGACGTGATCGTCGTCCTCGATGAGGGACGCGTCGTGGGAGTGGGCTCGCACTCTGAACTCATCGGAACGGTCCCGCTGTACCGCGAACTCGCCCAGCACCAACTGCTCGTCAGCGAGTGAAGAGCCAGCCGATCCGCGGCGTCGTGACCAGGCTCACGGCGCGCGCGATCGGCCCGGCGGCGAGCGCGATGGTCAGCACGATGCCGATCGCGACGAGGATCGCGACGCCCGCGACCCCGAGGCCGCCGATGGCATCGACCGCACCGAAGTGCCGCAGCGTCCAGACGATGGGGCCGTGCAGCAGGTAGACGCTCAGTGTCTGGGCACCCCAGGCGGTGATGCGCGAGCCGCCTCGGGGGGTGATGAGCAGGAGTGCGAGCGTCATGCCTGCGGCGATCGCGAGCAGCGCCAGCCGGATGCCCATACCGGCCGCCACGAGCGGCACGACGTGCGACGGTTCGAACCCGAGGGGCGGAGCGTCGGCGAACAGTGCGCCGTAGTGGTCGGTCCAGGTGAGCCAGGTGTCGATGCGCCACTGGTCGATCAGGTCGGGCAGCAGCAGGAAGACGGCGGCGATGAGCGCGAGACCGGCCCAGGCGGCCGCGCGCACGCGGGCGCTCGGTCGGGCGAACCACGGCTGCTCGCTCCACCCGGCGGATCGCAGCTTCCAGCCCAGCACGAAGAACGGGAGCAGGCAGAGCGTGCGCGACGCCGAGAACTCCGAGCCGATCTCCGGGCTCAGACCGGCGAGCAGCGCGATGATGACGGAGCAGGTGAGCGGATGACGCAACCGCGCGATGTACGGGAAGAGGATGCGCATCGTCGCGAGCGAGACCAGGAACCAGAGGGTCCACGCGGGAGACACGAGGAACGCGTCGCCGATCGCCCGCTCACCGCCCAGCTGCCTGATCCCCGCCCAGATGGCCTCCCAGACGAGCCAGGTGGCGAGCAGCTGGGCCGTGGACACCACGGCCTTCGGGGTCGTTTCGAGCTTCGCGAAGATTCCGGAGAGCAGGATCATCGCGGGCATGTGGAACAGATAGATGACCGCGTAGAGACCGAACCCGAACGCGGTCTCGGTGCGCACCGTCGAGATCAGGTGCCCGACGACGACGAGGACGATCACCAGGAACTTCGCGTTGTCCCAGAGCGCGACGCGACCCCCGGCCCCGGGTTTCTCGGGTGCCCGATCGGGGTGCGTCGTCTCGGCCGTCACGGCACTAGCTTAAGAACCGGACGGCCGAGATGTCGACTCAGCGAGTGAACTCGCGATGCGCGACGCCTACCTGACGGCGGTGCGCCGCATGCACGCCCACGTACCGAGCATCGCCACGGCGGCGATGACCACGGCGACGAGAGCGACGCGCGGGCGGGTGATCGCCGCCACGATCTCGCCGATCTGCGGCACCACGATGAGCAGCGCGATCACGAGCACGAGGGCGACGGCGAGGGCGACGATGGTCGGGCCCTTGGCACCGAACCTGACCCAGACCGCGCCGAAGGCGCCGCCGACGCTGAGCGCGACGAGGGTGCCCAGGAAGACGGCGGGAATGAGGACGCCGAAGCTGCCGTTGCCGAACGCGACGTTGTCGAGCGCGTACGCGCCGAAGAACCAGTGGTCCGTCGCCAGCTCGAGCGCGAGCAGCGCGGTCATGATGATCGTGACGTAGGCCGCGATCGCCACATTGGCGAGTGCGGTGCCCAGCACGTACGCACGGCGCGACGAGCCGAGCGCGAGCGCGTAGGGGAAGGTCGTGGCGACCGCCTGGACGCCGAAGTACACGAGGAAGCCCGGCAGCGACCAGACCATCCCCAGATTCTGCCGCGCGCCGTCCGCGTACTCGGCGCTGGCGGGGTCGAGTCCGGCGCGCATGAGGATCGCGGCGATGATCCAGGTGACGACCAGCACGAGGCCCACGATGAGCAGCGGCGTCCCGAGTGAGACGAGCGGTTTCACGAAGTGCAGGCGGGTGACGTTGAGCGTGCGATGCATGATCAGGCTCCGTTCGGTGCGGATGCGGGAGTGGAGGCGGTCGGGGCCGCGAGGTCGTCGGGGCGGTGCTCGGCGTCGGCGGCGTCGAATCCGTAGGCGGCGACGAGTTCTTGCAGGCTGACGGAGGAGCACTCGACGGCGAGATCGTGCGCGCGCTCGCGATCCTCGGCGGTGAGTCGCCCCTCGACGACGGCGGTGGCGAGCCCGCCGATGCGATGGCGACTGAGCACCCGGGCGTTCGCGGTGTACTCGGCGACCGCGTCGGTCTTGCCCGAGACCTGATGCGCTGTCCCTCGAAGGTCATCGATCGCCGCGTCCTGCACCACCTTGCCGTTGTCGAGCACGATCACATGCTCGAGCAGGCGATCCATCTCATCGATGAGGTGGGTGGAGAGCACGATGGTGCGCGGGTACTCGGCGTAGTCGCGCAGCAGCACATCGTAGAAACGGGTGCGCGCCGTCGCATCGAGGCCGAGGTAGGGCTCGTCGAAGAACGTGACCGGCGCGCGGGAGGCGAGGCCGATCACGATGCCGAGCGACGAGAACTGACCGCGCGAGAACTTCTTGATGACGACCTTCTGCGGGATGCGGAAGGCATCGAGGAGTTCATCGGCGAGCGCCTGATCCCAGTTCGGGTAGAACATGCGCGCTGCGCGCAGCGCGTGCTTGGCGCGGTAGTCGTCGGGGTAGCGCTGATTGTCGCGGATGAAGCACATCTGCTCCAGAGTCTCCGCGCGTTCGAAGGGCCGTTCCCCGAACACCCTGACGTCGCCGGAGGTCGGGCGATCCTGCGCGGTGACAAGCGACATGAACGTGGTCTTGCCCGCACCGTTGCGGCCGAGCAGACCGGTGATCGTGTTCTGCCTGATCTGCAGGTTCACATCGTCGAGTGCCGGCGTACCGCGGTGCCGGCGCGTGAGGCCTCGGGTTTCGATCGCGATGGTCATGGTGTCCCCTCCGGGTGTCGGTGCGTGACGCGGGAGTCGCTGCGGGTGCGCGCGCGGTCCGCGACGAGGTCGGTGATGGCTGAGGTATCGAGGCCGAGCGCAACGGCCTCGTCGAGCAGGGGGTCGATATAGGCGGCGACGAGCGCCTCCTGGCGGGCCGCGGCGATGCGGGCTCGGGCTCCCTCCGCCACGAACATGCCGAGTCCGCGACGTTTGAAGAGGACCTCGCGGTCGACGAGCAGGTTGAGCGACTTCCCCGCCGTGGCGGGGTTGATGCGCAGATGCGCCGCGAGCTCGTTGGTCGAGGGCACCTGCTCCCCCTCTGCATAGACGCCGCGCAGGATCTCGTCTGAGATGCGGTCGGCGAGCTGCAGGAAGATCGGCCGGTCTTCGTCGAACACTCGGACTCCTCTTCACTGGTTCATTACTTCACTAATGAACCTAGCCACCTTGTCCTCGATTGTCAATCGCTCCCGCTTCCCTCGTATGATGAGCCCCACGTTGTGCGACCATCGGTGCCGACCCGGCCGACGACCGGTGCAGCGCAGCGTCGAACCCAGGGGGAATCGCAGTGGACGTCATCAGCTCCTACCTCGACACGCTCTTCGCACAGCACCCGGATACGTCGCGAATGCGCGAGGCGAGAACGCAGGTGCACGCGCTGATGGAGCGCGCGTACCGGGAGGAGCGCGCATCGGGACGCTCCGAGCACGAGGCCGCGGCGCAGGCGA
Organism: Leucobacter tardus; assembly: GCF_017583045.1. GTDB lineage: Bacteria > Actinomycetota > Actinomycetes > Actinomycetales > Microbacteriaceae > Leucobacter > Leucobacter tardus. The sequence goes on from NZ_JAGFBF010000001.1 coordinate 250,772, forward strand.
TCTCGCGCTACGGCGACCTGGAGGCCATCGCGCCTCGGCTCGGAATCGTCGAGGAACTCACCCGACAGCACCCTGTCGCCGCGCACTCCGATGCCGGGCCGCGCGCCGCCGTCGACACCTCGGCGGACACGCAGCCCATCGACAGCGGCAGCCTCGACCTCCCGCCGCCCTCGCCGCGCATCCTCCCGGAACCTCCGCCCGAACCGTCACCCGAACCGGCGCTCGTGCCGCCGCCCCCGGCCTCGGGGCTGCTGCCCGTCACGATCGAGGAGGCTCGGACCTACGCTGAGGACGCACGGGTCGCGCAGCGACTCCTCACCGCCGCCGTCGTGCTCTTCGTCCTCTCGCCGATCGCGCTCCTCACGCTTCCCGCGCTCTCGGCACTGCCGGGCTTTCCCCTCACCGAATCGGTGTCCAGCCTCATCGGACTCACCGTCCTTGCCGCGGTCGTGTTCGCGGGCGTCGCACTGATCCTGCGGCGCAACCGCGTGCTGCATCCGCATCGGCGCCTCATCGAGGGGCGCTTCGAGGAAGACCCGACCGTCACCTCATGGGCGCGCGGCATACGCGAGGACGCAGACGGACGCCGCGTTCGCGCCCTCGTCATCGCGGTGGGGTGCTGGATCCTGAGCCCGATTCCCACGCTCGCGGGCGGGTTGCTCATCGGTGCCGACGGACCGTGGCCGAGCGAGCTCGCCGGCATCGGAGTGCCAGGCACCCTCCTGCTCGTCGCGCTCGGACTCGGCATCTTCCTCCCCGCCGCGTGGGCCGTCGGCCCGGCCGAGACCCTGGAAGACGTCCACGACCCGCACGCCGACGACGACACGCCTGACCCGCCGGTCATCCGGGTCGCGAAAGCGGCGCTCTGGCCGCTCACCCTCGCGACCTACCTTGCCTGGAGCTTCCTCGGCGACAGCTGGGGCGTCTCCTGGCTGGTGTGGCCGCTCGCCGGCATCGTCTACTGGGCGCTCTCCTCGGTCGCGGACGCATGGAAGGGGCGCTCACCCCGTTAAAGGACGGCCCGGGAAGCCGTCGGTACACTGGGCTGCACGGAATCAGCGCCGACGACGGAGGAGGACGATTCATGGGCCAGGCTCCCGTGCGTCCTCGCGGGCGCGCCGCGCGGCTGGGCATGCTGCTGCTGCCATCGATCATCGTGCTGCTCTGCGTCGGCATCACCGCCGCGATCGCGGTCTCGGTGCAGGAGCACAGCATTCGGACGGCGACGACGGAACGGGTGGTGGACGTCGCCACGCACCTCGCCGAACTCGACCAGGTGCGGAACGCCGTGGTACAGGATCGCGAGACCGCGACGGCCGAGCTGCAGCCGCTGACCGACGTCGTGCAGCGCGCGGCCGGGGTCGACTACGTCGTCATCACCGACGACGCCGGCATCCGCATCACCCACCCGACCCCCTCCGAGCGCGGCCAGCACGTCTCCACCGACCCGTCTCGGGCGCTCGCCGGTGAGACCTACGTCGACACCGAGGCCGGCACCCGCGGGCTCACACTGCGGGCGAAGACCCCCGTGCTCGACGACGATGGCGACGTCATCGGCATCCTCTCCGTCGGCATTCTCGAATCCAGCATCTCCGAGGACTTCGGCGAGGCGGTGGCCGACCTGCTGCCCTGGATCATCGGCGCGCTCGTCGTCGGCACGCTGGCGAACACGCTGGTGAGCGCGGCGATCCGCCGACGGTTCCGCGGTGCAGACGAGATGACGCGCGAGATGGAGCATCAGCGCACGACGACCGCGCTGCTGCGCGAGCAGACCCACGAGTTCCGCACCCGACTGCACGTGCTGCACGGTCTCGTCTCGCACGGCGACTCGGCAGAGGCGCTGCGCTACATCGAGGACATCGCGCCCGTGCAGACCGCGTCCGACGACGACGGGGGTGACATGCACCCCCTGCTTCGCGCCGTGATCGAGGCGCTTCGATCCGATCTCGCCGCACTCGGCACCGCATTCAGCGCCGACGTCGACCTGCGCACTCCGCCCGACGACGACCTCATGCTCGTGGTCACGAACCTGTGCCGCAACGCGGGCGAGGCCGGGGCGTCTCGCGTGCGCCTGCAGCTCGTGGAGACCGAGGACGCGGTGCATGGGACGGTCGACGACGACGGAGCGGGCATCGCACCGTCGCAGCGCTCGCAGGTATTCGCGCTCGGCTTCTCCTCGAAGCCCGATCGCAGCGGCGCGGGCCGGGGCATCGGACTCAACCTGGTCCGCCGCATCGTCACCGATCGCGGTGGCACGATCGAGATCGGCGAGTCGACGCTCGGCGGTGCCCGGTTCTCGTTCGATCTGCGTGTTCCCGAGCGGACGGCGCCCGAGAGGGCTTACCGATGAGCGCCGCACCGATCCGCACCCTGGTCGTCGACGACGACGCCGGGGCGCGCGCGCTCCACGGCCGCTTCGTCGATGAGGCTCCCGGTTTCGCGTTGGTCGGCACCGCCGGGACCGGCGAGGATGCGGTGGCGCGGGTGCAGCGCGGCGGCGTCGACCTCGTGCTGCTCGATATGCAGATGCCCGGCATCAGCGGCATCGAGGTGCTCCATCGCCTGCATCAGGATCCGGGCACCGCCCCTGCGGTGCTCGTGATCAGTTCGGCCCGCGACCAGATCACGGTGCGGCAGGCACTGTCTGCCCAGATCGTCGGGTACCTGGTGAAGCCGTTCACGCAGGAGGCGCTCGCGGCGCGCCTGCGGTCGCTCCGCGAGGACTGGACACGAGACGCACCGGCCGAGCGCGACCGGCTGCTCGGGCAGGGCGACATCGATCGGATGCTCGGCGTGGGGCGCGCGGACCCCGGCACCGCGCCGATCCCGATGCACCGATCCGGGACCGGGACGCACGACCCCGCGCCGACGACCTCGACGTCCGGGATACCGGTGATCGCTCCGAAGAAAGGCATCTCGGAGGTGACGATGCGGCAGGTGCTCTCCGCGCTCGACCGCACACGGCCGACCTCCGCCCACGATCTCGCCGAGCGCTGTCAGATCTCGCGGGCCACCGCCAGGCGCTACCTCGATCATCTCACTCGATCGGGCGCGATCTCGCTGTCGCACCGGTACGGCGCGCGGGGTCGACCGGAAGTGCTGTACCGTCTCGCGGTGCCGCCGGTCGATCCGTGATTCCGGGGGAGCACTAGGCTGGACGGTGTACCGGACCCCGTCGAGGAGGACTCATGACGCTCATTCCCGAACTCCTGTCGGCCATCGGGTCGGGCTCGCTCCGCGTCATCGATCTCACGAACCGACTGCAGGCCTCGACTCCGGCACTGCGCCTGCCCGAGCCGTTCGCGAACCTCATCGACTTCTCGCTCGAGACCGTCAGCGCGTACGACGAGCCCGGACCGTTCTGGAAGCACGCGAACATTCACACCGGCGAGCACGTCGGCACGCACATCGATGCGCCGGTCCACTGGATCAGCGGTCGCGACGGACACGATGTCTCGCAGCTGCCGCCCGAGCGCCTCATCGGGCCCGCGGCAGTGCTCGACTTCACCGCTGAGGCGACGAAGAACCCCGACTTCCTCCTCGACATCGCGCACGTCGAAGCCTGGGAGGAGGCGCACGGCAGGTTCGAGCCGGGCACGTGGCTGCTGCTGCGCACCGGCTGGGATCGGTACGCCGACGACGAGCGCGCCTTCCTGAACACCGATGCGACCGGCTCGCACACTCCGGGTTTCACCGCCGAGTGCGCCGAGTGGCTCGCGGGGCGCGCCGAGATCTCGGGCGTCGGCGTCGAGACCGTCGGCATCGATGCGGGGCGCGGAGCCGAGCTGATCCCCCCGTTCCCGGTGCACTATCACCTGCTCGGTGCCGACAAGTACGGCATCACGTCGCTGCAGAATCTCGGTGAGCTCCCGCCGAAGGGGGCGGCGATCGTCGTCGCCCCGCTCCCCATCGTGGGCGGCACGGGCAGTCCGGCCCGCGTGTACGCGCTGGTCGAGGCTGCGACCCGGTGACCGGCCCCGCTGCCGAAGGATCGGCGTCGGTCGCCGCTCTGGTCGGACGGGCGCTCGCCCGCCTGGGAGCCGGCCACTGCTTCGGCGTCGTCGGGTCGGGCAACTTCCACGTCACGAACGCCCTGCGCGCCGCCGGGGTGCCCGTCACCGCGGCTCGCCACGAGGGCGGGGCGGCAACCATGGCCGACGCGTTCGCGCGCATGAGCGAGACGGTCGCCCTCGTGTCCGTGCACCAGGGGTGCGGCCTGACCAACGCCGCAACCGGCATCGCCGAGGCGGCGAAGAGTCGCACGCCGGTGCTCGTGCTCGCCGCGGAAGCCGCGGAGGCGCGCTCGAACTTCGCGATGGACCAGTCGGGGTTCGGTCTGGCGTTGACCGCGGAGGCCCGCCGGGTGACCTCGGCCGAGACCGCCCTCGCCGAGGTGGTCGCGGCATTCGTCACGGCACGCGACGACCGCCGTACGGTCGTCTTGAATCTGCCGCTCGACGTGCAGGCGGCACCGGCTCCCGTCGAGTCGCTCGCGGCCCTGGAGTCGTTGGAGCCGCCGCCTCCCCCGGCACCGCGCGAGGCGGCCGCGGCAGATGCGACGGCACTCGCCGATGCGCTGCACGCCGCCCGCCGCCCCGTGATCGTCGCCGGCCGCGGCGCGCGCGGGGCCGGCGATCCGCTGCGCGACCTCGCGGCGGCGAGCGGGGCACTGCTCGCCACCTCCGCGGTCGCGAACGGGCTCTTCGCCGACGATCCGTTCGCGCTCGGCATATCGGGCGGCTTCGCTTCGCCGGTGAGTGCGGAACTCATCGCCGGGGCCGACCTCGTCGTCGCCGTCGGGTGCGCGCTCAACATGTGGACGACGCGCCACGGCCGCCTCCTCTCCCCGACCGCCACCATCGCGCAGATCGACGACGACCCCGCAGCGCTCGGGCTCCACCGCTCGATCGACGTGGGAGTCGTCGGCGACGCCGGCGCCACGGCACTGGCGGTCACCGCGCTCCTGCGCGAGCGCTCCCCCGAGGGACCCTCCGACGACCGCTCGTACCGGTCGCCCGAGGTGCGCGAGCGCCTCTCCCGCGGCGCGCGCTGGGCCGACGTTCCCGTGGACGACGTCCTCTCCGGATCTCCGGGGGACGATGCCCGCATCGATCCCCGACTCCTGAGCGCCCAGCTGGATCGCCTGCTCCCCGCTGAACGCATCGTCGCCGTCGATTCGGGCAATTTCATGGGGTACCCGTCCGCGTACCTCGCGGTACCCGACGCATCCGGGTTCTGCTTCACCCAGGCGTTCCAATCCGTCGGCCTCGGCCTTGCGACGGCAATCGGAGCCGCTACCGCGCGCCCGGATCGTCTTCCGGTACTCGGCGCGGGCGACGGCGGCATGCTCATGTCGATCGCCGAACTCGAGACGGTCGTGCGCCTCGGCCTGCCGCTCGTGGCGATCGTGTACAACGACGACGCCTACGGCGCAGAAGTTCATCACTTCGGGGCCGACGCGGATCTCTCGACGGTGGTCTTCCCGCCGACCGACATCGCGGCGATCGCGCGCGGGTTCGGCGCGGAGGGGGTGACGGTGCGCTCCCTCGAGGATCTCGCGCCGCTGACGGCGTGGCTCGCACGACGCGCGCACGGCGAGGCCGTGCCGCCGATCGTCCTGGACGCCCGCATCGCCAGCGATGGCGGGTCCTGGTGGCTCGCAGAAGCGTTCAGGGGGCACTGATGTTCGGCATCATCCAGGGGTTCACGGTCATTCTCGGTGTCATCGGCGTCGGGTACCTCGCCGGCCGGTTCGGAGTCGTCAAGGGCGAGCAGCGCCTCGTGCTCAACCGGGTGGCGTTCTCCGTCGCCACCCCGGCGCTGCTGTTCACGGTGCTGCATCGTAGCGACCCCTCGATCATCGTGTCCCCCGTGATCCTGGTGACGACGGTCTCGGCCATCGTGGCGGCCGGGGTCTTCGTCGCTGCCTCGCGCCTGTGGTTCAAGCGCGACCTCGGCGCGACGACACTCGGCGCCACGTGCGCCGGGTACGTCAACTCGAACAATCTCGGGCTTCCGGTCGCCGTGTACATCCTGGGCGACGCGGCATATGTCGCGCCGCTCATCCTCGTGCAGCTGATCCTCTTCGCGCCGACCATCCTGGCGATTCTCGAGACCACGCGCGGCAACCAGCGCGGGGCATTCCTGGCGCTGGGGCGCGCCGCCTCGAATCCGATCATCCTGGCATCGGTCGCCGGCCTCGCGTTCGCGCTCATCGGCATCCCCGTCCCCGAGCTCGCACTCGCACCGATCGAGATGATCGGCGGCGCCGCGATCCCGATGGTACTGCTGAGCTTCGGCATCTCGTTGCACGGGCAGCGAGCGCTGCAGCGCGGCAGCGGGCGCGCCGCCGTGTTCACCGCGACGGGGATCAAGCTGCTCCTGATGCCCCTCGCCGCATGGGGCCTGTCGATCGCGTTCGGGCTCTCCCCGCACGAGACGTTCGTCGCAACGATCATCTCGGCGCTGCCGACTGCGCAGAACGTCTACAACTACGCCGCGACGTATCAGCGCGGTGAAATCATGGTCCGCGACACCGTGCTGGTGACGACGTTCGCGTCGCTCCCGATCATCGCGGCGATCGCCTGGTTCCTGCAGTCGTAGACGCGCCCGCTACAGCGTCTCGGTGGTGAACACGCCGTGCTCGCCCGGCTGCTCGAGCCGGAGCGCGCGCACCAGGTCGGCGGCGTGCTCGGTGGAGACGATGACCCGCACGTGGTCGTCGAAGTCGCCCGCTGCCGCGGCCGAAGCCTCGTCGAGATCGATGACGACGGCGTGACGCCCCTTGCGGAGCAGCGCGAAATCCTTGCCCGAGAGATGCCGCCAGGTACCGAACGCGGTACGCCCGAGGATACGGCTGCCGATCACCCGGGACCCGCGCAGCCAGACCCAGGGATCGTCGGTGATGATCGCCGACGTGATCCGCGAACGATCGATCACCAGATCACCGCGATGCATCGCGAGGACCTGCTCGCCGCGGGTGAGCTGGATGACGAGCCGATCTGCATGCACCTGGAGTCTTGCCATGAGTTCCAGTCTGCCCGGTCGTATGGAACTAGTCGAGCATATCGCTCTGATCGATGACCGACTCGACGGTCTCGATCAGCGCGTGCTTCATGTCCGACTCGACGTGCTCGGCAGTGTGCTTCACTCCCGAGTCGATCGCGGCCTCGTGGGTGTGCGGGCCCACGCACGCCACGATCGTGTTCTCGGGGATGTCGGGGAACTGCTTCGCGACCTCTCGCGCGATCGCCGGAGAGGCGATCAGCAGCGCGTTGATGCGCCCCGACTGCACGTCCTCGCGGATATGCACGGACGCGGGAACGCCGACGGTGCGGAACGCGACGACCTGCGTCACGTCGTGGCCGCGACTGATGAGACCTTCGGTCAATACCGGCTTCGCCACATCGGACCTAAGTGTGAGGACCTTCAGCACTTCGTCGGTCTCGATCTCGGGCCAGACCTTCAACAGACCCTCGGTGGTGTTGTCACCGTCTTGGGGTGTCCGGGCCACCTCATAGCCTGCGGCTTCGAACGCCTGCAGGGTCGCCTCACCGACGACCGCGACCTCGGTGTGCTTCGGGATCACCGCCTGGTGGTGTGCCAGCACGTCGACCACGGTGGCACTCGTCGCGGTCATCCACTGGAAATCGCCGGCCTCGAGTCGGTGCAGTGCATCGACGAGCTTGTCCTCTTCGCTGGTGTGACCAAAGTCCACTAGCGGGGCGATCACCGTACTCGCACCTTGTTCACGGAGCGCCTTGGAGACCAGTTCACCCCAGGTGCCGCCGCGAGGCACGAGGACGCGGAGACCGCTGAGCGGTTTCGACTCAGCCGACATAGACTCCTCTTCACTCGCTCGAACCACACTCGGAACGCTCCGGTTCCTCATGCGTGAGGTTCCGGTCGCAGCTCAGAAAGCACTGCTTCCGCTGAACCCTATTCTTACTCTGCGCCGCGCAAGACGCAAAACGGGGCGGCGGTCACGCGGGAACGCAACCGAAATGTGATCCGTCTGACGAAGGTGTCGTCGAGCGGATCATCCGGACTCAGTCGGCGGCGCGCCTGGCGACGGCGACCGAAACACGCCACACGGCGAGCCCGGCGATCGCGGCGACACCCGCCACGCCGGCACCGAATGCCACGGGGTTCTCCCGCTGCTGCCGCGCGAGGCGAGCGCGAGTCCTGGCCACGGCGTGATCGAACCGTCTGGCATAGTTCAGTCGGTCGCGGAGGTGGGCGAGCGTGTCGTACAGCTCGGCGCGCACTGCCTCGGTCTCGGTGACGCTCTCGACGTGCTCCTGACTCATCGCCAGTTTCCCTTCTCTCCGACTCGGGGCAGTTCGCTGCCGCCGGCAGCCGCCGGGGTGTCCTCGGCGTTGATGCGGACCTCGGACATCGCCTTCGCGTCGTCCTCGAAACGGTGCAGCGTCTCCGATGGCACGGGAACGTTCTTCTTCATGAGCATGATGCCGGCGAAGATCGCGAGGCCGGCGAGCACCAGCAGGCCGACGGCCACGACGAGCGCCGACAGCCACACGGGCCACACGACGGCGACACCGGCGATGGCGGCGACGACGAGCGCCTCAAGGGCGAAGAACACGAAGAACAGCGCCACGACCACGGCGACCGCGCCGATGCCCAGCCGCTTCGCTTTCGCGGTCACCTCGCGTTTCGCGTTCGCGATCTCGAGCTTGACGAGCTGGATGATCTGATGGGGCAGCTTCGCGAGCAGCTCGAAGGTGCCCGGCTGGTCGGAGCGGCGACTCATCGGGCGTCTCGCTTCGCCTGCGACTCGGATTCCCGCGATGATGTCGAACTGCTCTGCGATGTCGAGCTGCCGTGCGACGTCTTGGACGAACCGATGACGGCGGCGAGTGCATCCTTGCCGGCATCGAACGCTGCCGCCTTCACCTCGGCGACCTTCGCCGACGCGGCGCCCTGCACGACCGCGACACCGTTCTGCACGGGCTCGGACTCCCAGGCGGCCTTGGCCCCCGACTTGATCTTCTCGTAGCGGGCACGACCGGCACGGGTTCCCAACACATACCCGACGGCGGCTCCGAGAACGAACGCGACTTTGCCTTTCATCTTGCCTCCAGAGATTGGTGTGTGCGTCTCTGCCAACCCTACAGCCGCAGATCGTTCAGTCATATTCCTTGACAGCAATACGGTCGCCGTGCTGCGTTTCAGTCCGCGATGCCCGTCAGGTGCCTCCGCAGCGGCACCGATCCCTCGCGGGCGGACTGCACGGCTGCGGCGAGCGAGTCCTCGTGCACGCGACGCCCGACCACCAGCAACGCGCCCGCGTGATCCTCGGCGAAGGCCGCAGCCGCGGAGCGCTCACGGGCCCGATCCTCGAGCGTCGGAACTTCCGCCGACACCTGGAGCACCATCCACTCGGCTCCCGGCGCCTCGCGCACTGCGGCCGCTTCGAGCACGCGCGCAAGCGCGGCGACCGAGACCGGGGCGGCCGTGTGATCCGTGTCCGGCGTCGCGGCCGGGCCGGCGAGCATCGCCACCCAGTGACCCGACTCCTGCCGCTCGAGACGCACCGCCCACGTCTCGCTCGCCTGCGCTCCGACGCGGGCCTCCCCGGGTACGGTGACGCAGCGCAGCAGCCTCACGGCGTCCTCCGGCGCATCGTCGGGGGCGATGACGCGCACCCTGGCGCGGGTGCGCACGCGCATCATCTGCAGCACATCGCGCAGCGCCTCCGCGGTCTCCGCGTCCAGTGCGGGCGGCACAGCGGCGGCACTCCGACCGACATCGACGACGAGCGCTCGCGCCTCCGTCACCGTCCCGGCGTCGTCGCGCACGCGCCATCCGGTAGCACTGCGCTCGACGGCCGCGGGCGGCGCATCGGTGAAATCGACGTCGTAGGCACGAAGTCGTCGACGGAGCGCGACGTCCAGGGCGTCCCACCCGCCGGTCGGCACCACGGCGGTTTCACGTGCAACATCGCGGTCGGTTTCTGCGAGCACTCCGCCGGTCAGTGCACCCGAGCGGCTCATCGCCTCGTTCAGGCCGGGGGCTGCCACCGCCGCATCGACGTCTGCCGCACCGACGCCGAACCGCTCGATCGCGAACGGCTCGACGAGCCGCTCGCGCACGCGGGGGCCGAGTCGCTTGTCGACGAGCGCGCCGAGTCGACGGGTCTTCCCGATCGTCAGCAGGGGTGCGATCCGGTCCAGGTACGCGCGGAACGCCGCCCCGCTCCCCAGGACCGCCAAGGCCTCGTGTGCGAGCGGAACGGCGGGCACGCCCGAGACCGCGGGTAGCGGCTGCCGCGTCCACCCGCCCCGAGCATCCTTCAGCCATACCGGCGCCGGCGGCACCAGGAGTGGGGCAACCTGCACGTCCACGTCGTCGCCCTCCGCGATCGGTGCAGCGAGGTGCGCCATGAGATCGCGCAGCGCTCCGTCGCCGTCGAGCGCCGGGCCGTCGAGCGCGCGAACCGCATCACCGCGGTCGACGACCCGCACGCGAAGACCGAGTTCCGCGAGATCGAGAGCCGCGGCGAGCGCGGGCAGGCTGTTCCCGGTGACGACCGCGTCGATCACGGTCGCGCCTCGCCCGCCGGCCCATCGGCATGCCCCGGGTGCGGTCCGGGAGCGATCCGCGGTTCGGGATCGAGCGCCGGAACCTGGATGAGATCGATGCGGGTCCGACCGTATCCGCCTCGGCGGAAGATCACCATCGTGAGCACGAGGAACAGCAGCAGTCCGGCGGCTTGCACGAGAATCGAGACCCATGACCCCCCGGTCTCGGACTCCTGCGCCGTGGATCCGCTGAGCCCCGAGGCCATGATCCCGAAGGCGATGAGGTTGTTCACGACGTGGATGCTGATCGCGGCCTCGAGACCGCCCGTGCGCCAGCTGAGCCACGCCGCGATGAGGCCCATCACGCCGACCGAGAGCATGCCCCAGATGTCGTAGATGTGCGCGAGTGCGAACGCGACCGTCGGCAGCAGGATCGCGAGCCACGGGCTGCGCAGCCAAGACCCGATGACCTGCATGAAGAAGCCGCGGAAGACCAGTTCTTCGGCTGCGGCCTGGAACGGCACGAGCAGCAGCACGATCAGCAGCGACCACATGGCGGCGGTGAGATCGATCTCCGGCATCTCTGCGGCCATCTCCTGCGGGGAGTCGAAGAACAGCATCTGCACGACGATGCTGAGCCCGTTCGTCACGAGCAGGCACGCGATGGCGAGCCCGGCCGTCTTCCACACGAGCCCCCAGCGCACGCGGAGCGCCACTGACCAGGCGCGTCCGAGCGGCCGGATGCCGACGCTGAGGAGCGCCAGCCACACGCTGGGAATCATGAGGATGACCGACCCGAGGCCGAACACCAGCGACAGCGGTTCCTGGGTATCGAGCACGAGGAGGCGCTCGAAATTCTCCATGAAGGCCGTCATGTCGCCGAACGGAACGCCCGAGGTCAGCACGAGCACCGGCCCCATCACGATGCCGAAGACGAGCGACAGGGTGAAGTAGTAGAGCGCGGCGAGCACCAGAGCGACCAGCGGCTTCCACCACCGGAACCCCGTCACCCCTCGGAACAGCCGGTGGTACTCGAGCTCCTCGGTCTCCACGGTCTGCCAGCGCTTCCGCTGCACCCAGGGCCACGGCGCTGCGGCAGGCGCGGCAGCGTCCGGTGCCGCCTGCGGTTCCTGCGGCCACGGCGACTGACCGGATTCCGGCGGTTGCGGGATCGTCATCTCGGACCCTTCCTGTCTGTGCGGTGCGACCCTGGCCCGACCGGGAACCCGGTCAGGCTCCGCGCAGACGCTCGGCGAGGTACGCGTGGAGTTCGGCGCGGGGGATGCGGTGCTGCTCCATCGTGTCGCGCTCGCGAACCGTCACGGCGTCGTCGTCGAGGGAGTCGAAATCGACCGTGACGCAGAACGGGGTACCGATCTCGTCCTGCCGACGGTATCGGCGGCCGATGGCACCGGCGTCGTCGAAATCGATGTTCCAGTCGTCGCGCAGCTCCTGAGCGATCTCCTTCGCCAGCGGCGAGAGCTTCTCGTTGCGACTCAGCGGCAGCACGGCGGCTTTCACGGGGGCGAGGCGCGGATCGAGCGCGAGCAGGGTCCGGGTGTCGGTGCCGCCCTTCGCGTTCGGCACCTCCTCTTCGCGGTACGCGTCGACGAGGAACGCCATGAGCGACCGGGTGAGACCCGCGGCCGGCTCGATCACGTACGGGGTCCACCGTTCGTTCTTCGGCTGATCGAAGTACGAGAGGTCCTTGCCCGATGCCTGCGCGTGCGTCGACAGGTCGAAGTCGGTGCGGTTGGCGACGCCTTCGAGCTCGCCCCAGTCGCCACCGGTGAAGCCGAACCGGTACTCGATGTCGGCGGTGCGCTTCGAGTAGTGCGACAGCTTCTCTTGCGGGTGCTCGTAGAAGCGAAGGTTCTCGGGGTTGATGCCGAGGTCGGTGTACCAGCGCATGCGCTCGTCCATCCAGTACTGCTGCCACTCGTCATCGGTGCCGGGCTCGACGAAGAACTCCATCTCCATCTGCTCGAACTCGCGGGTGCGGAAGATGAAGTTGCCGGGAGTGATCTCGTTGCGGAAGCTCTTGCCGATCTGAGCGATACCGAACGGCGGCTTGATGCGCGCCGACTGCAGCACGTTGGCGAAGTTCACGAAGATGCCCTGCGCCGTCTCCGGGCGCAGGTAGTGCAGTCCGGCCTCGTCATCGACGGGACCGAGGTAGGTCTTCAGCAGACCGGAGAACGAGCGGGGCTCGGTCCACTCGCCGCGGGTACCGCAGTTCTTGCAGACGATCTCGGCGAGACCATCCTTCGGCGCGCGACCCTTCTTCGCCTCGAACGCTTCGATGAGGTGATCCTCGCGCTCGCGCTTGTGACAGTTCTTGCACTCCACGAGGGGATCGCTGAAGACCTCGACGTGACCGGAGGCCTCCCAGACCTGCTTCGGCAGGATCACGCTGGAGTCGATCCCGACGACGTCGTCGCGCTTCTGCACCATGGCGCGCCACCACTGCTTCTTGATGTTCTCCTTGAGCGCGGTGCCGAGCGGGCCGTAGTCCCAGGCCGAACGCGAACCGCCGTAGATCTCACCCGCCTGGAAGACGAACCCGCGGTGACGGGCGAGTGAGATGACGGTGTCGAGGCGAGACTGCTCGGCCATGTGCGTGAAACTCCAAGGGGCGTGTGGGGATCTCGGACCGCCGCGTGCGGGACGCGACATACCCGCCCAGTCTACCCAGCGCTCTCCGACTGGCCTGAGTGCGGGATCGTCGCGGAGCCGCCCCCGAGGAGTCCGCACGAGATGATCGCGAGCCCCTCGGTGAAGGAGATGTCGAGCGCGGTCGCGTCGACGTCGCCGGTCTCGAGCGTATCCGCGTCGCCCACCAGAGCCCCGAACACGCGGGCCTGCAGCCGCGTCTGCGTCGACTGCGCATGGCCGAACGTGTACAGCAGCAGAGTCCGGGCTCCGGCCGGCCCGACGAGTGCCGCGAGCTCCGCCTCGACGCGCGAGGCGCCCAGCCGGAACGCTGCGGCGGTCGCGACGACGTCCGCGCCGTCCCGCACCCGGAGCATGGCATCGCGAAGCGCGCGGCAGAGCCGCACCGCGTCGTCGGTCGCGCGCGCGGATGTGGTCGTGTGCGGATCCGCGTCCGGCACGACATCGGCGACGATCTCATCGGCCATGAGCGCGAGGAGGGTCTGCTTGTTCGGCACGTGGTGGTAGAGCGCACCCGGCTGGACCCCGAGATCCGCGGCGACCCTGCGCATCGAGCACCCCTCGAGGCCGTGCGTGTCGAGCACGCGCATCGCCGCAGCGACGACGTCGGATCTCGAATTGCGCATCCCCCCACCCTATCGCTAACCTGAACAGCGTTCAGTTGAACACCGTTCAGTTCAACACCGTTCAGGAATCACATCGCGAAGCGGAGGCCTCATGTCGCAGCAGACGGACACCCCGACCCCCAGCCGTCGGCGCACCGGTACTGCCACCGACCTCGCACTCATCGCGACCTTCGCGGCGCTCATCGCCGTCTGCGCGATCCTCCCGGCGATCACGGTCGGCGGCGCGGTCCCGATCACCCTCCAGACGTTCGGCACGATTCTCGCCGGCGCCGTGCTCGGTGCCAGACGCGGCTTCCTGGCGGTCCTGCTCTATCTGGCGGTCGGCGCCGTCGGCCTGCCAGTGTTCGCCGGCGGATCAGCGGGCGTCGCCCCCTTCGTCGGCCCCTCGGTCGGCTTCCTCATCGCGATGCCGCTCGCGGCCGCGCTGTGCGGCTTCATCGTCGAGCGTCTGCCGCGTCGGCGCGTCGGCTCCACCATCGCGCTCATCGCGCTCGCCGGCATCGGCAGCAACATCGTGCTCACCCATCCGCTCGGCATCCTCGGCATGTCCTGGCTCGGCGACCTCACGCTGCAGCAGGCGTTCATCGCCGATCTGGCGTTCTGGCCGGGCGACGTCGTGAAGAACATCCTCGTCGGCGTGGTCGCCGCATCCGTGCACCGCGCATTCCCCGCCCTGCTTCCCCCGCGGACGCAGCCGGCGTGATCGACTTCCACGCAGCGGCCGTCGAAGTGACGGCTCCCGAGGGCCGCCTCACGATCCTCCACCCCGCGACGCTCACGCTCGCCGAGCCGCGCATCTCGGTGATCGGTGCAAACGGATCGGGCAAGTCGACATTTGCCCGCTTGCTGAACGGACTCGTCGAACCGACGAGCGGATCGGTGCGCGTGCAGGCGGACTCGTGGCTCGACACCGTCACGGACGGCGCCGCCGTGCGACGGCGCGTGGGGTTCACCTTCTCCGACCCCGGAGCGCAGCTCGTCATGCCGACCGCGCTCGAGGACGTCGCCCTCTCACTGCGTCGCCGATATCGCCGCCGCACCGAACGCGATGAGGCAGCGCGCGCAGCCCTCGAGCGCTTCGGCATCGGTGAGCTCGCCGACCGTTCCGTCCACACGCTGTCGGGTGGCCAGCGTCAGCTCCTCGCCTGCGCCAGCGTGCTCGCCACCGACCCGGCGATTCTCGTCGCCGACGAGCCCACGACGCTGCTCGACCTGCGGAACAGTCGCATGATCGGCGATCTGCTCATGTCGCTTCCGCAGCAGGTCGTTCTGGTGACGCACGATCTGGATCTCGCGGCCCGCGCAGACCGGACGCTCGTCATCGATGAGGGTCGAGTGGTGTTCGACGGGGATCCGGCGGCCGCCGTCGCCCACTACCGGGGGCTCGCGTGAGTGCGTCTCCGCTCGGCTCCTACGTGCCGGGCACCTCTGCACTGCACCGCGTCGCACCGGGTCCGAAGCTGCTCGGACTGTTCGTATTCGCGGCCGTCGCCATCGCGTTCCGCACCGTACCGAGCACGCTCGTCGCACTGGTGATCGCCGGTGCCCTCGTCCTCTCCGTCGGCCTCGGATGGCGGGCGTTCGGGCGCTCGAGCCTGCGTTTCGCGCTCATCGGAGTGCCCCTGTTCGCGTTCCAGGCGTGGCAGCAGGGGTGGGAGCGCGGTTTCGCGGTGGTGGGCACGCTCTTCGCGCTGATCCTCGCGGCGAGCGCCCTGACCGCCAGCACGCGGGTGGAAGACCTCATCGACACGATCACCCGGGTCCTCGGTCCGTTCCGCCGCTTCGGCGCCCAGCCCGAACGGGTAGCCCTCGCGTTCTCACTGGTGCTGCGGATGATCCCGACGCTCCTCGCGCTCGCCCAGGAGACGCGCACCGCCGCTCAGGCCCGGGGACTCGAGCGGCACCCGCGGGCGCTCATGGTGCCGCTGGTGCTCCGCACGGTCTCCCACGCCCAGCACACGGGCGAGGCGCTCCACGCCCGCGGCATCGGAGATGACTAGGCTGGTGGCCATGGCTGAGGCGAGCATTCCCGAGGACGTGTCCGCTGACTACGCGAATGCCGGCGCCCGGCAGGCACTCGACGCCTTCCACGCGGCTCCGGATTACACGCACCTCGCCGCACTGCTGACGGCCCTCCGCGACGACTACCTGGTCGTCGACGTCACCGGCACGCGCACCGGCGGTGGCGGGAAGAAAGGCGCCAGGGTGCGCACGATCCGGTCGACGACTGGGCAGCTGGTGCTGCCGATCTTCACGTCCATGGCCGAGCTGCGCGCCGCCGTCACCGATACGCAGCGCGCCGAACTCAAGGGCGCCGTGATGCCGGCGCTCGAGGCGCTGCGGCTCATCTCGAGCGACCGCTTCGTGGCGGCCGAACTCGATCACGCCTCCGCGAAACTCGTTCTGCTCCGGAAGTACGTCGAACTCGCGGCGGGTGACGACCCGATCACCGCCGAAACGCTGGAGCGAATGAAGCGGTAGCCCGTCCGGGGTACGCGCGATCATGCATAAGATGGACCGCATGAAACGCATCCTGACCTACGGAACGTTCGACCTGCTGCACTGGGGGCACATCCGTCTGCTGCAGCGGGCGCGTGCGCTCGGGGACTACCTCGTGGTCGCGGTCTCGACCGAGGAGTTCAACGCGGGCAAGGGCAAGCAGACGTACCACGACTACGAGACCCGCAAGATGATGCTCGAAGCCGTCCGCTACGTCGACCTGGTGATCCCCGAGAACGACTGGGAGCAGAAGATCGGCGATGTCGAGCGCTACGCGATCGACACCGTCGTGATGGGCGGCGACTGGGAGGGCGACCCCCGCTTCGAGGTTCTCCGCGGACATTCCGAGATCGTGTACCTGGATCGCACCGAGGGCGTCTCCACCTCCAAGATCAAGGAGGACCTCGGCGAGGGCGCGTGATCGTCGCACCCCCGCCGGTCCTCCGGCGCGCAACCGTGTCGTGCGCCGCGGTCAGAGCACCTTCGACAGGAACGCCTTCGTGCGCTCGCGCTGCGGGTTGAGCAGCACCTCACGCGGATCACCCGACTCGATGACCACGCCGCCGTCCATGAAGACGAGCGAGTCCGCCACCTCTCGGGCGAACCCCATCTCGTGCGTGACGACGACCATGGTCATGCCCGACTCGGCGAGCCCCTGCATGACATCGAGCACTTCGCCGACGAGTTCGGGGTCGAGCGCCGAGGTGGGCTCGTCGAACAGCATCAGCTTCGGCTCCATGGCCAGCGCACGGGCGATGGCGACGCGCTGTTGCTGCCCACCGGAGAGGTGCGCCGGGTAGTAGTCCCCGCGGTCGGCGAGGCCGACGCGGTCGAGCAGATCCTTCGCGCGCTGCTTCAGCTGCGCGCGGCTCCCCTTGCGCAGCAGCGTCGGCGCCGCCATTACGTTCTCGAGAGCCGTCATGTGCGGGAACAGGTTGAACCTCTGAAACACCATGCCGATGTCCCGTCGCTGCTTCGCGGCCTCTCGCGGGTTCATCTCGTAGATCTTGTCACCCCGCTGGCGGTAGCCCACGAGGCTGCCGTCCACCCAAAGACGTCCGGCGTTGATCGTCTCGAGGTGGTTGATGCAGCGCAGGAAGGTGGACTTGCCCGACCCCGAGGGGCCGACCATGCAGAGCACTTCGCCGCGCTTCACCTCGAGGGAGATGGATTTCAGTACCTCGTTCGAGCCGAAGCTCTTCGAAATCGCCTCCGCGCGCACCATGGGTACGGTGTCGTTCGTCACGATCGGCTCCTCTCGCCGTCGGGCCACCGGGTGTCGGGATCATCATTCCGATCCGCGGGCGCGACCGCCTCGGTCTCGTTCGCACGCTGGATCGCGACGGCCTCGGTGGGCGTCAGCGGCTTCACGGTGTCGGGGCGCGCGCCCACGCCCTTCGCGAAGTAGCGCTCGAGGTAGTACTGACCGACCATCAGGATCGACGTGATCAGCAGGTACCAGATCGATGCGACGATGAGCATCGGCACCGGCTTGTACGTCACCGCGGCGATGTCTCGGGTTCGGGTGTAGAGCTCGAGTGTGAACGGCACCGCGATCACCAGTGAGGTGGTCTTCAGCATCGAGATGACCTCGTTGCCGGTCGGTGGGATGATCACGCGCATGGCCTGCGGCAGAACGATGCGGCTCATCGTGTGCCACCAGCCGAGCCCGAGGGCGACCGCGGCCTCCTCCTGCCCCTTGTCGACGGCGAGCAGACCGGCGCGGACGATCTCGGCCATGTAGGCCGACTCGTTCAGCGCGAGCCCGATGACCGCGAGGGTGAAGTAGCTCAGCATGGCCTGCGTGTCGAACTGGAACCACGGCTCCTGGAAGGGGATGCCGATGTCGATCGTCTTGTAGACGACACCGACGAGCCCCCAGAAGGTGAGTTGCACGTAGACCGGCGTCCCGCGGAACACCCACAGGAACGCCCACGCCACCGATCGCAGCACGGGGTTCGGCGACAACCGCATGACGGCCAGGATCACGCCCAGGACGATGGCGATGATCATCGAGTAGATCGTGAGCTGCAGCGTGTAGCCGATGGCGGAGATGACGCGGACATCGAAGAGGTACTTGCCCACTTCGTCCCACGCGTAGACGGGGCGATTGAACGCCGCGTCGTAGAGGAACAGCGCGACCATCGCCAGAACGACGACCGCGAACACGTTGCGCCACGGGTGCCGGAGCTTGATCGCTTGGATCGGCTCCGGCACCTCGTGGCCGGGAGTTCGAGAGTCAGACATCGAGGAAGCGACCTACTCGGTACCCGCGTTGATCGTCGCCTCGTCGATCGCGCCGGTCTCGGCCCCGGCGTTCTCGAGGATCTCGAGGTAGGTGCCATCGTCCATGAGCGACTGCACCGCTGCCTGCACCGCCTCGGCGAGCTCGCTGTCCTTCTTGATGGCGAAACCGTACGGGGCCGCATCGAACAACTCGCCCTGGATCTCGATATCGCCGTCGAGCTTGTTCACGGCGTCGATGGTGACGGGCGAGTCGGCTGAGAAGGCGTCGGCCTGGCCGAGCACGACGGCGTTCGTCGCCTCGGGCTGACCGTCGAACGGCAGGATCTCGATCGCCGATTCGCCGTCCTCGACGCACTTCTCACTGCGATCGGGCAGCTCATGCGTGTGCTGCACCGTGCCCGACTGCACGGCCACCTTCATGCCGCAGGCGTTCTCGGGGTCGACGGTCTCACCGGTGGGTGCCGCCCACAGCGTGCCGGCGTTGTAGTAGTTGACGAAGTCGACGGTCTGCTGACGCTCGACGGTGTCGGTGAACGACGAGGCGCCGACGTCGACGCCGTCCTCCTCGATCTGGGGCAGGATGCTGTCGAAGCTCAGAATGCTCCACTCGGGCTCGAGGCCCAGCTTCGCCGCGACGGCTTCGCCCAGCTCGACGCCCCACCCCACGGGGTCGCCGTTCTGATCCTTGAACTCGTTCGGCGGGTAGTCGGCGTCCGTGGCGAGCCGCAACGCGCCCGACTCGCTGACCGCCTCGGGCAGCAGCGCGACCGCGGCGTCGTCCGCAGCGATGTCCGCTCCGCCCGTCGTCGCCTCGGTGTTCGCGCCGTCATCGTTCGTGCATCCGGTCAGCACGAGAGCCGCAGCCGCAGCGAGTGCGGGAACCGCAAATCGAATCCTCATTGATCGTCCTCTCAGAGTCAGTGAAACATGGCAACAGTACCGGTCTTCGCGAGGTCAGAACACAACAGGCGATAACAATGGTGTATCGGCACTTACCCCCGATCGGACGGGGAAAGTACGATACTTCGCACGGGAATACCTCCCGGCTCGCATTGAGGGGGGCTCAGCAACTTGTTAGCGTCAGTCTGCGGTGGTGACCCGGGCGTCGAGTGCGCCCGCCCCGTGTTAGACCCGCTGCTGAGCACCTCGCTCGGCGGCTAGGAGGCAAAATAGTGAATAGTTCCCCATCCAGTACTCGGCCTGCGTCGAGCACTGAACGTGAAGTCGCTTTCGAGATCTCTCAGGTCTTCAAGGTTTTCGGACGGCGTCCGAAGGAGGCCGTGAAGCGGCTCCGGACCGGATCGTCCCGCACCGAGGTGCAGCCGCTCGGCACGGCCGCGGTGATCGACGCCTCGTTCGAGGTGAAGAAGGGCGAAATCTTCGTCGTCATGGGCCTGTCGGGTTCGGGCAAGTCGACCCTGATCCGCATGCTCAACGGCTTGAACCCCACGACCGACGGCTCGATCAAGGTGTTCGGCACCGAGGTCGTGGGCTCGGGACCGACTGAGCTGCGCGGCCTGCGCCGCGACCATATGTCCATGGTGTTCCAGCATTTCGCCCTGCTGCCCCACCGCACCGTGCTCGAGAACGTGGCCTACGGCCTCGAACTCCAGGGCGTCGCGTCGGGCAAGCGCACCGAGCGCGCGAAGCACTGGCTCAAGCGCGTCGGCCTCGAGGGCTGGGAGGAGCACTACCCCGAGGAACTCTCGGGCGGCATGCAGCAGCGCGTCGGCATCGCCCGCGCATTCGCAGCCGACACCGAGATCCTCCTCATGGACGAAGCGTTCTCGGCTCTCGATCCGCTGATCCGCCGCGAAATGCAGGAGCAGCTCGTCGAACTGCAGCAGGAGCTCGGCAAGACGATCGTGTTCATCACCCACGACCTCAACGAGGCCATGTTCCTCGGCGACCGCATCGCGGTCATGCGCGATGGGCGCATCGTGCAGGTGGGCACCCCGAACGACATCCTCACCGACCCCGCCAACGATTACGTCGCGCAGTTCGTGCAAGACGTGGACCGCGCACGGGTGCTGACGGCCGGCGATGTCATGGAGGCGCCGCGCGCGGTCGTCTTCGCCTCGGCGGGCCCGCGCGCCGCGCTCAAGACGATGCGCGACCTGCAGACCGCGTCCCTGTTCGTGACCGACGCCAAGCGAACCCTACTCGGCGTGGTGCGCGATAAAGACATGATGCGTCTGGTCCGCGAGGGCGGCACCGACCTCCATGAAGCGCTCCGCCCGACCCCGGCGACGGTCACGGCCGATCAGCTGATCGCCGAACTGTTCGAGTTCGCCGTCGAGAGCCCGCTCCCGATCGCCGTCACCGACGATCAGGGCCGACTCATCGGCGTCGTCCCGCGTGTGACGCTGCTGGCGTCGCTCGCGCAGGTGCCTCCGACGACCACGGCGATCCCGATCATCGAGCCGACGCCCACGGTTCCGGCCGCGACGATCACGGCGACGCTGCAGGACGGCGAAGACACCGCGGCAAGCCGGGAACCGGTCTCGCTGCCGGGATCCTCGGACACGATTGAAGGGGGACGCGTCTGATGGATGAGTTCATGGACAGCATCCGCTTGCCGCTCGGCGACATCGTCTCGGACGGCGTCGACTGGCTCACCTCCACGCTCAGCGGATTCTTCAGCGTGCTGCGCTCCCTGATGGGGTCGCTCTACGACGGTCTCGACTTCGTCACCTCCACACCCCCGTTCTGGGCAGTGATCATCGTCCTCGCGATCATCGCGTACTTCGCGAAGAGCTGGAAACTCGCCCTCGGCACCGTCATCGGGCTCATGGTCATCGTCTCGGTCGATCAGTGGGACAACGCGATGAACACCCTCGCGCTCGTGATCATCGCCTCGTTCATCGCGCTCATCATCGCGATCCCGCTCGGCATTCTCGCCGCACGCAACGACACCGCGTCGAAGATCATCCGCCCCTTCCTCGACTTCCTGCAGACGATGCCCGCGTTCGTCTACCTGATCCCCGCCCTGATGCTCTTCGGTGTCGGCGTGGTCCCGGGTATCGTCGCGACCATCGTCTTCGCCCTCGCCCCGGGCGTGCGACTCACCGAGCTCGGCATCCGCGGCGTGGACAAAGAGGTCGTCGAGGCCGGCTACGCCTTCGGCTCCACCCCCGGGAAGATCCTGCGCCAGATCCAGCTGCCGCTCGCGATGCCCTCGATCATGGCCGGCGTCAACCAGGTCATCATGCTCTCCCTCTCGATGGTTGTCATCGCCGGTATGGTCGGCGCGGGAGGACTCGGCGGAGACGTCGTGGCCTCGCTGAACCGCATCGATATCGGGCTCGGGTTCGAAGCCGGACTCTCGGTCGTGGTGCTCGCGATGATCCTCGACCGCATCACCGGCGCGTTCGGCGCCTCGAAGCGGAGCCGCAAGAAGAAGCGCAGCGGTCGCGCCGCGAAGCCCGCGGGCGAGGCGCCGCGAGGCACCGCACCGGCATCGGCAGAGGCCGAAGCGCAGGAGACCGCCGACCGTCAGGTCGCATCGCCCCAGCGCGCGCCGATCCCCGGTTGATCGCCGGCGCTGCGCACCCCACACAGACCACGTACGACAGAAAGTAAGGACACACGATGAAGAAGAAGTTCCTCACCAGCGCTCTCGCGCTCGGCGCGGCAGGCGCACTCGCACTCACCGGCTGCGCCGGCGGCAGCGACAGCGGCAGCGGCGACGGCGACAGCAAGGGCACCGTCACCTTCGGTCTCTTCAATTGGGACGAGGCGATCGCCGTCACGAACCTCTGGAAGGTCATCCTCGAGGATGAGGGCTACGAGGTCGAGATCGAGACCGCAGACCCGGCACCCGTCTTCCAGGGCCTCTCCGATGGCGCTTACGACGCGGTGCTCGACGTCTGGCTGCCCCTGACCCACCAGGAGTACGTCGAGCGCTACGGCGACGACATCGTCGAGCTCGGTGCGTGGAACGACGAGGCGAAGCTCACGATGGCCGTCAACTCCGACGCCCCGATCGACTCGATCAGCGAGCTGGCCGACAACGCCGACGAGTTCGGCAACCGCATCGTCGGCATCGAGGCCGGCGCGGGCCTGACCTCCGCCACCGAGAACGAGGTGATTCCCACCTACGGTCTCGAGGACATGGACTTCGTCGTCTCCTCGACCCCGGCCATGCTGACCGAGCTGAAGAGCGCGATGGATTCCGGTGACAACATCGCCGTGACCCTGTGGCGTCCGCACTGGGCGTACGACGCCTACGACATCAAGGATCTCGAGGATCCCGAGGGCACCCTCGGCGACGCCGAGAGCATCTACTCGTACGGCAGCTCCACGCTCGCCGAGGATCACCCCGAGGTCTCGGAGTGGCTCACCAACTTCAAGATGGACTCGGATCACCTCTACTCGCTCGAGAACCTGATGTTCAACGAGAACGAGGGCTCGGACGACTACGAGCCGATCGTGCGCGAGTGGATCGAGCAGAACCAGGAGTACGTGGACGGCCTCACCAGCTAATCCGCTGCACCTTTCGGGGGCCGGGTCGCATCGCGATCCGGCCCCCGTTCGCGTGTCCGGGGCGCTCACGAACGCGCGTGACGCGGGGGCGGGATTACTGTCGGCACCAGTCGGGTTGCAGCCCGTTCGCGCTGCGGATCACCGCTCCGTCGGCGACGCGCACGTAGGAGACGGTGGCGCCCGTGAACCCGGGGACCGGATACCCGTCGGGTTCACCGTCGCCCGAGAAGACCTCGATGGCGACGACCTCGTCGTTGGGGGCCGCGCACACGGCTCCGACCCGGCTCGACTCCGCAGCCGGCCGGAAGAGCTCCCGCTCCCCCGACTCGTCGCGAACGGTCACCACGTCGCCGGTGGTCGTGAGGTCGAGGGCCGGTCCTGACGCGGCGTCCTCCGCCGCGTCCCAATCCGCCTCGGTCGCCGGCGTCGCCGCCGATCCGAGTGCCGGGTCGTAGGCGACGAGTTCGCCCTCGAGGGTTCTGGCCAGCACCGCCGTGGTGCCGGGCACGAAGCGCCACTCCGCGATCTCGAGCGGCCGATTCTGCTCGTCCACCACTGTGGCGAGGAGGGTGCCGGGGCTGTTCATGTCGTAGAGGAGCAGCGAGTCGGTGTACGTCAGCACCTTGAACGTCTCCGACTGGTCGAGGTCGTCGACGATGAATCCGGCGAGCCGGGTCCGCGGTTCGACGCGGAGGTCGCGGACGGAAGCGATGCCGGAGTCGATCATCGGCACCGGATCGCCCCCGCTGCGCGGCACCGATTCCACGGCGGGCCGATCAGCGTCATCGAGGGTGACGACCACGGTCTGGTCGTCGAGCAGGGCGTACTCCTGGATGCGCTCGGCGACGGCGAGCTGATCGTGCGCGTCGCCGTCCTGCAGCCGCTGCGCGGCGACGCGATCGGATTCCGCTCCGCGCACGAGCGTCGCGACCTCGGGGTCGAGCGTCGTGAACGCCGCGCGCAGCTCTGCCGCTCGGCCCGTGTGCCGGCCTTCCGCCGTCGCCGTCACCGTGTACGTCGTTGCGTAGTCGAGGGGTTCGGCGAAAGTGATGACGATCGCGCTGCCGTCGACGACCACGGAGTCGACCGTCACCTCGGGGACGACGCTCACCTCGGGCACCGCGGCATCATCAGGGTTCACGGGCTGATTCGCCTGGATCGTCAGCGTCTGCCCGGCGCGCTCCGTCACCGCAGCGGTGTTCACGTCGATCGCTTCGAGACGGGGCCCCTGCGTCTGCGTAGCGGCACCGAGAGCGGCGGCGAGCACCGCGAGCACGCCGATGACGGCCCACATGAAACGGCCGTGCCTGCCGCCCGAAGATCCGCGCCTGTGCGGCGCGCTGGAGTCGTGATGCTCAATGGACATAGGGGTCCTCCGGCATCTCGACCGTCTCCGATTCGGCGGGCATGAGGACGGTCGGGTGCGCACCGTCGGGATCGGGATTCGCGGCGAAGACGCCGGTGACGCGCACCCAGTCGTCGGTGCCGAAGTCGTCCTCCCAGCCGGGCGCGTACACCGGCACGCCCACCGGTTGGGCGTCGATGGTGCAACAGGTGACCGAGAAACGGGCCACGTAGAAGACGTCGTCAGGCGCGCCCTCGGCGGGCATCACGAAGCCGACGAGGTCGGCGGTGCGGCCGAGCGCCTCGTCGCCGCCCTGCTGGCGCAACAGCAACGACCACTGCTTGACGTCGAGTTCGGTCACGTCGTCGACGTCGTCGAGCGCGATCGGCGCTTCTCCGCCGGGGCTGATCGACGCGTTCATCTCGCGCTGACCCGCAGTCGCGGCGCTCAGGGTGGCGGGAGGGATGATGAGCAACGCGGTGGCCAGGCCGACCACGAGCACCCCGGCGGAGACGAGGGCGAGCGCCCGGGGGCGGTCGGATCCTGCGGCGGCATCGGCACCGACCGTCTGCGCCTGCGTCTGCGCGCGGCGGCGGCGCCGGTCACCCGAGGCGAGGACCACGACCGCCAGGACTCCGACCACGGCGCCGAGCAGCGACATGGTCACGGTGAAGACGGTGTACCTCGGGTGGATGTACCAGTCGAGTCGCCCGCTCAGGGCGAGCGAGAGGGTGGCGGCGATGCCGATGGCGCTGAGCACCAGACCCCGCCAGTGCGTCATGATGCGATCACGCGACAAGGTTGACCCCCCATCCGATGGCGATGCTGCAGAGCCCGACGATCGCCAGGAGCTGCACGAGCGTGCGCGTCGTGAACGTCGTGCGGAGCAGCGCGAGCATCTTGATGTCGAGCATCGCCCCGAACACCAGGAAGGCGACGATACCGCCCGGCATGAAGGTCGACCCGAACGACATGATGAAGAACGCGTCGACGTTCGAGCAGATTGAAATGATGAACGCGAGCGCGACGAGGGCGAGCACCGAGAGGAGCGGGTGACTGCCGAGCAGCAGGAGTGTTTCACGTGGCACACCGACCTGGATCGCCCCGGCGATCCCGGATCCGACCGCGAGCGCCGGCAGCATGGCGCTCGACTCCTCGGCGAAGCCGAGCGCGCTGCGACGCAGTCGGGTGCGCGTGCGGTGCGACAGACCCGGTCGGACGGGTTCGCTCGACCGGCCTTCCTCGGCGTGGTCGTGGTCGTGCTCGTGGTCGTGGTCGGGTCCCGCTGCGGCGTGGCGACAGCTCGCCTCGAACCGCGGCGTGAGAATCTCGTGCTGACGCGGGTGTCGACTGTAGACCCAGCCCACGAGGTTCGCGATCACGAAGCCGCCGAGGATGCGGGCGACCAGGATTCCGTGATCCCACCCGAACGCCTGATAGGTCGTGATGATCGTGACCGGGTTCAGGATCGGCGCGGCCAGAAGGAACGTGAGCGCCTCGGCCGGGGTGAACCCGCGCAGAATCAGTCCGCGTGCGAGCGGAACATTGCCGCACTCGCAGACCGGAAGCAGCACCCCCAGCAGCGACAGCGATGCGCGACGCAGTACCGGCCGACGCGGCAGCACGCGCTCGATGAGCGTCGGCGGCAGCCACACCTGCACCACGATCGACAGCAGGATCCCGAGAAAGACGAACGGCAGCGACTCGATGAACACGCTGACAGAGAGCGTGACGAAGTCGCTGAGCCGATCGGGAAGCACGAGACCAGTGTAACGAGAACCGTTATCTCATCCGCTGCGCTGCGCACCCGCGCGCCGACGCGCGAGGCGCACATCGCCCCACTTGATGAACGCGATGCCTCCCAGAATGCCGACGCCCCCCAGCAGCTGTACCGGCGTCAGCACCTCCGCCAGGATGAGCCACGCCGCCATCGCCGAGAACGGCACCTCGGCGAGATTCACGAACGAACCGACCGTCGCGCCGATGTACCGGAGACCGATGATGCCGCAGAAGTAGGCGCCCACCGTGAACAGGATGATGAGGATCATCGGCACCGTCCACGACACCGTCGCCCCGGCGAACGCGACATCGGCGGAGACGAAACGCACGGGAAGAATGCCGACCGCATTCACGACGACCGCGGTGAGCGCGCCGACGCACATGCCGAGACCCGTGAAGGCGACGGGTGGTACCCGGATCGTCGCGTTCGCCGACACCAGGAAGTAACTGGCGAGGCACACCGCAGCGGCGAGCGCCATCACCACGCCGAAGACGTTCAGGGAGACGTTGCGCAGGTCGAGCACGAGCACGACACCCGTGAGTGAGACCACGACGCCCGCGAATGTGAAGGCTCCGGGTCGTCGCCGTGTGCGCGCCCACACCCAGAACACGATGAGGATCGGCGCCGTCATCTCGAGCAGCAGTGCGACGGCCACCGTGAGGTGCTCGACCGCAAGAAAGAAGAAGGCCTGGACACCCGCCATCGAGACGACGCCGTAGACGACCACGGTCACCCAGTGCCGGCGCACCTCACCCCAGTAGCCGCGCAGCGCGAGCAGCGTCGGCACCAGAAGCAACGCGGCGGAGCCGGCCAATCGCACGAGCACGACCGCTCCGGGTGTCCAGCCGATCTCGTACATCGTCTTCGCGACGGGGCCTGACACGGCGAAGAAGAAGGCCGACAGCAGCGTGAAGACGAATCCGAGGACGACGATGCGACGCAACGCGGACTCCTTTCTTCACCCCCGCAGCTATCCTAGGCGGTCGCCGGGAGGAGATTCGTGCGCCTCGGGCTCCCCGATGAGTCTCGGGGGATCGTCCCCGGCACCGGTCGCTGCCGCGTAGTCGGCGAAGGCCCGGAGATCCGCCGCGACCGCGGCATCGTCGACGAGCCGACCGCTCACCCGTTCACCCTCGGGCGACTCCAGTACCCGATGATCCCAGGTCAGGTGGAGTCGCACACGGGTGCGCGCGGCATCGAGGGCCTCGAAGGTCACATTCCCCGTGTGAAACGCGGATCCCAGGCTCCGCCAGGCGATGCGTTGCCGCGGGAGGTGCTCCTCGACGACCGCGTCGAAGTCGCGACGGTGCTCGCCGAAGGCGAC
Organism: Leucobacter tardus; assembly: GCF_017583045.1. Lineage (GTDB taxonomy): Bacteria > Actinomycetota > Actinomycetes > Actinomycetales > Microbacteriaceae > Leucobacter > Leucobacter tardus. The sequence goes on from NZ_JAGFBF010000001.1 coordinate 278,292, forward strand.
CCGCCAGTGGAGCACGGTGTCGGTCAGCCGCGCGACCTCCTCGACCGCCGAGAGGTAGTGCGGATAGGTTTCGACTCGCGTCCAGAGTTCGTACACCCCCTGCACGGGCATTGCGATGTCGGCGTGGGCCGTCCCGGTGTGTGTGGGCATGAGCTGCTGCACCCCGCGGGGTTACGCGTCAGGCTCCGTGACGATCCTGAGGCCTGACGATCCGTTCGCCTGCTTGGTGAGCGCATGCAGCCAGGCACGATTCAGCCGCGGTGAGGGTTCCGCAGCGAGCTGGAACGACAGCGTGATCGCGGGGTGCAGCCAGATGCTGCGCCGGTGTCCCCGATCCGTCCAGGTGAAGGCGAAGCTCTCCTGTCGGCTGAGCTTCGCGAGGATGACGGGCTGGAGGTGCGCGAGAGTGCGGTCATCGAACTCGAACACGTGCCTCGCCCCATAGTTGAGGTATCCCATTGATGTTTCCTTGGGTGCAGCGGACTCACGCGGTCGCCGAAGATCGCACGGGTCGCGTGCGACGCAGCGCCGAGAGGGTCGACGAGGTGTGGACACCGATCTCGAATCGAGAGTCGGCCTGAAGACCCGCCGAGATCAAGAACGACTTCGGCAGGATTGCGAGGTTCGGATTCATCCTGGCAGACGATCCGGCACTGGGGCGAGTTGCACACCCGACCCATTGACAGTGCGGGGTCGCATTAGCTATAAGGCGTTCTCGAAACACCTGCGGTGCAATCTCGTAGGCTAGGTCCATGAGTCAACGGGGCCCATACGCGAAAGGGATCGCGAAACGGCGAGAGATCATCGACGTCACCCTCGATATCGTGGCTCGGCGCGGCTGGCGGCAGACGTCCAACGCCGAGATCGCGTCCCGTGTCGGACTGAGCCAAGCGGGGCTCGTCCACTACTACGGCACGCGCGAAGAGCTCGCGATCGCCGTGCTCCAGTCGAAGGATCAGTACGATCGGCAGACCTTCTTCGACCCGAACCCCACCTTCGAGGGCTTCATCGACGTCATCACGCACAACACGTCGGTTCCCGGTCTCGTGCAGCTCTACGTCGAGTGCGCGTCGGAGGCGACGATCGACGGGCACGCCGCCCGCGAGTTCTTCGAGGGTCGCGTCGCCCGCATCCGCGCCCTCTTCGCCAAAGTCATCGAGAACGGGCAGGCGAGCGGTGACGTCGGACCTGACGTCGACATTCCGGTCACGTCGAGTATTCTCATGGCCGCCGCCGATGGACTGCAGTTGCAGTGGCTGCTCGACCGCTCCGTCGACATGGCTGCGCAGCTGCGCCTCATGTGGGACGGGATCTGCACGCATTCGTGGCCGGACGCGAGCACCTCCGTGCCGGGCGCAGCTGGAGGGTGAACACGGTCTCTGACCCCCGGATACACGTGAGGGGCCGCACGGATACCGTGCGGCCCCTCACGTGAGTGTTCTAGCGGCGTTTGCCGGTGATGGCTCGGAAGAGCCACATGATGACGGCGATAATCGCCAGGACGAGGCCCACCCAGAGGAGGAACCGCACGGCTTCGACCAGGCCGCCGACGAGCAGCAGCGCGATGGCGACGATGATGATGAGGATCAGAAAGATATTCATCCTCGCAGTGTATCTTTCAGCTGTTTCTCTGAAAACTTGCACCGGGGGGCCTGGCGCTTTCTCCAGTGACCCGATACCCTTAATTCTGGAATTTGCTGTCCCCGTCGCTCGAGACGTTCAGAGCTGCGAAGTTCTCTACTTCAGCAGCCGAGACAGCACGCGATCCGCGAGCGGTTTCCCGCCGGTCTGACAGGTGGGGCAGTACTGCATCGAGGAGTCGGCGTAGGTCACTTCGCGCACGGTGTCGCCGCAGACCGGGCATGTTTCTCCGGTACGGCCGTGCACGCGCATTCCGGAGCGCTTCTCGCGCTTCAATCCGGAGGCCGGCGTGCCCGCGGCGCGCTCGATGGCGTCCGTGAGCGTGCGCTCGATCGCCGCGTACAGTCGTTCGGCGTGCTCCTGATCCATCGCTGCGGGAGTGAACGGTGACATGCGCGCCGCGTGCAGGATCTCGTCCGAGTAGGCGTTGCCGATCCCCGCGATGAGTTCTTGTCTGCGCAGCACGCCCTTGATCTGAGCGCGACCCGCGTCGGCGAGGATGCCCGCGAACACCTCGAACGTGAATGCCGGATCGAGCGGGTCAGGGCCGAGCCGTGCTACCCCGGGAACCTCTTCCGGATCCGCGACTAGGTACAGCGCCAGGCTCTTCTTCGTCCCCGCCTCGGTGATGTCGAGGCAGGCGTCGGAACCGTGCGCGTCGGCGAACACGAGTCGCGCTGCCAGTGGCCCTGTGCCCGACCGCGCCACCGCTTCGGGCACCTCGTCGCGCCACTGCATCCACCCCGCACGGGCGAGATGCGCGATGAGGTGGTGGGCGCCGATCCGCAGGTCCAGGAACTTGCCGTGACGCGTCACCGCGTCGACGGTGTCTCCCTGCAGCGCGTCCGGGCCGATGCCGGCCGTCTTGAGCGCGGCGAACGCTCGGATCTCGCAACGGTCGACCGTCCTGCCGACGGCGCGTCGACGGAGATCCGCGACGAGCGCGGTGACCTCCGGCAGTTCAGGCATGCTCTCAGTATGGTGGAGGGGCCGGAGTGGCGCACACCCACTGGCGCCGGCCGATCCCGCCCGCTAGCGTGATCACTGTGATGCTGGCCGATCTGCTGCGCTTCGCCGGCGGTGCGGTGAGCCTCATCGGTCTCGGTCTGGTTATGGGCTTCAGCCCGACGCTCATCGCGGTCGCCCTCCGCATTCTCACGCAGGTGCAACGACCCGACCGGCTCATCGCCGGCATGCTCGTGGGCTTGGCCCTCGGCTCCACGGCGCTCCTGCTGGTGCTCCAGTTCATCGATCCGCGCACGCTCGAAGCCGCGCTGCGCAACGAGGTCGAGGGCGTGCTCGTGCGGCGGAGCGTCGACCTGGTGTTCGGCACGCTCTTCGTGCTCGCTGCGGTCGTCATGGGGGTGCGGCTGCGTCGTCCGCGACGTCCGGTTCGAGCTCGACTGCCCCGGTCTGCCGGCATGCAACGACCGTGGCAGATGATCGTCGTCGGCGCCTCGAACACCGTGATCGGGGTGAGCGGCCTCGCCACCGTGTATGTCGCCGCCCGCCTGGTCCGCGGGATCAGCACGGACGACCCGATCCGAGTGCTCGCCTACGCCGTGTTCCTGGTCGCGACGGTGTCGCCCTACGTCCTGCTGACCTGGGCGTGGCAGCGCCTGCCGCGCGCCGCGCACCGCATCACGACGGTCTTCCACCGGTTGGCCACGATGGATCGTCGCCCCTGGGAGTTCGGCATCGTTCTCGTGATCGGCCTGATCCTGCTCGGACTCGGGGTGTGGGGATCACCGCGCCCGGCCTGATCTCCGTTCGTCCACTCGTCCATTCGTCCATTCACCCCGAGGAGCCCGCACCATGCCCGCACCGCACCCGTTCGCCCAGGTCGATGTCTTCGCCCGCGACCCGTATCGCGGCAACCCCGTGGCGGTGATCCTCGATGCCGACGACCTCGACGACGACGAGATGCAGCGCATCGCCCGCTGGACGAACCTGTCCGAGACCACGTTCATCCTCTCCCCCACCGAGGCGCGCGCCGACTACCGCGCGCGCATCTTCACTCCGGGCGGTGAGCTCCCGTTCGCCGGGCACCCCACCCTCGGGTCGGCGCGCGCATGGCTCGATCGCGGCGGCGAACCGCGTGAGGCCGGCACGATCGTGCAGGAGTGCGCGGCCGGGCTCATCGAACTGCGCCATGACGGTGAGGCACTCGCCTTCGCCGCTCCCCCGGTGTTGCGGTCCGGCGACCTCGATGAGCCGTTCGTCGTGCAGATCGCGGACGCGCTCGGCATCGATCGCGAGCGCGTCGTTGCACACCAGTGGGTCGACAACGGGCCGGGGTGGGCCGTCGTCCGTCTCGCCACCGCCGATGAGGTGCTGGCCCTCGAACCCGACTTCTCACGCATTCGCGACGCGAAGGTCGGGGTCATCGGAGCGCACCCCGCCGGGTCCCCGCACGCGTTCGAGATCCGCGCATTCGTGCCGGGCGTCGGCGTCGCCGAAGATCCGGTGACCGGCAGCTTGAACGCGTCGACGGCGCAGTGGCTCATCACCAGCGGCGAAGCGCCCGACCGCTACACCGTGACGCAAGGCACGCGGCTCGGTCGGGCCGGCGAGGTCACCATCGCCGCCGAGCAGGGCACCGTCTGGGTGGGCGGCGCGACGACCGTGTGCTTCCGGGGCTCGGCGATGGCGTGACGCTACTCCGCCGGGTCGGCCGGTCTCGGCACCTCGCCGGTGCCGCTCAGCGTCGCGGTTCCCAGCGGAACATGGACTTCGCGAGCACGACCGCGACCACGATCCACCCCGCGGTCGGCGCGAGCAGCAGCAGACTCTCGCCCCACTCCGCTCCGCCGTTCCAGGCGGAGATCGTCAGCTCCGTCGCCGCCCCGCCGGGCAGCAGGCGCTTGAGCAGGGTGAGCTCTTCGGTTCCGGTGAATCCGATCCAGAACGCGATGGCCGAGGCGCCGAGCGTGATGGGGAGCGTCGTCACCTGGGCGTGCTCGGGCGACTGCGTGATCCCCGCTGTCGCGAGCGCGAAGCCGAGCATCATCAGCACCAGCGCGAGTCCCGAGACCACGAGCAGCAGCGGTTCTGCCGGGGGCGCATCGATCGACGCCAGCACGGCGAGCACGGCGGTGACCTGCACGATCCCGATGATCGCCGGTGGGATCACGATGCCGCTGAGTGCCGCGCCATCGCTGACGGCTGTCGAACGCAGTCGCTTCAAGAACAGGGTCTGCCGTCGCGCCGCGAGCGTCGTCACGGCCGTGGAGTAGAGCCCCATGCTGATCAGGATCATCATGAAGGCGCCGGCGAGCAGACCGACCCCCGTGGGCGACTGCGCGAACACCTCGCGTTGCGAGATGAAGACGAGACTGAGGCCGACGGGCACGATCGTCGCGCTCACGAAGACCATTCGGTTGCGGACGATCTGCAGGAATTCACTGCGGGCAATGGGGAGCATGATGGGAGTCCTTCGAATCGGTGCTGGCGTCAGTCGTTGGCGATCGAGCGGAACACGTTGTCGAGGCGGGTCGGCCCCGCCTCGAGCTCGAGCAGCTCGAGATCTCGCTCGTCCGCCCAGGCGAGCAGGCGATGCAGGTCGCCCTGCAGCGCGTGCGTCTCGACGAGCACGGTGCCGTCGTCGCGGCGCACGTGCTCCAACGGGATCTCCGCAGACTCCGCCGTGGCTCTGAACGAGATGGTGGCGGGCAGTGTCCGGGTGATCTCGGCGACCGTCCCCTCCATGCGGAATCGACCGCGATGCATCAACCCGACCCGGTCGGCGCGCTGCTGCGCCTCCTCCAGATAGTGGGTGGTGAGCACGATGGTCGCGCCGTCCTCGCGCAGGCGATCGACGGTCTCCCACAGGGCGTCGCGCGACTGGATGTCGAGGCCGGTCGTCGGCTCGTCCAGGAAGAGCAGCTCGGGGGATCCGAAGATCGCGGTCGCGAAATCGAGTCGCCGCTTCTCACCGCCCGAGAGCTGCGAGACCCGCGTCGCCGCCTTCGGAGCGAGCCCGACGACGTCGAGCACCCGCTCCGGCCGATCCTCCCGCTGCGACAGGCTGCCGATCAAGCCGAGCGTCTCACGCACGGTGAGGTCTTCGGCGAAGCCGCTCTCCTGCAGCATGATGCCCGTCCGCGGTCGCACCGAACGCCGTCGCGTCGGCGGCTCGCCGAACACGCGCACCTCGCCCGACGATGCGGTGCGATGCCCCTCGATCACCTCGAGCGTCGAGCTCTTGCCCGCGCCGTTCGTTCCGAGCAGCGCGTACAGCTCACCGCGTCGCACCTCGAAGCTCAGGCCGGTGACGGCCTCGAACGTTCCGTAGCGCACGGTCAAGTCGTGCACGTCGATCACTGTCTCTCGTGTCATGCCTCTATTCCACGCCGCCCGAGGCGTCACCGGCAGGGCGCGTACGTCATCAGCTCATGTGACGCCGTGTCACTGGTCGGCAGCACGTCGTCGCACCACGTCTCAGGACATCGAGAGGACCGCGAGCACGTCCGACACGTGACGGTCGACCATCGCTCGGGTCGGCGCGGGCGCAAGACCCAGCAGGCGCAAGCGATGCAGTTCGCCGAGGAGCGCGGCGAACAGGTGCCCTGCGCGCGCGAGATCTCCACCGAGGTATCCGGCGAGGTACTGCTGGGCGGCGCGGGGGCCGGACTCGAGAAACGCACGCGCGGCGACCGTGTCGGCCGATGCGATGACGGCCCGGTGCACTCCGACGGCCCGGTCGGAGCACACCGCCGACACGATCGCGACGCAGGCATCGCGCAGATGCGGAGCGGGATGCTGTGCATACGAGTGCAGCTGCCGGACGGCCGCGCTCAGCACCGCGGGCTTTCCGCCGTACTGATCGTAGAGGGTGCGCTTCGCGACCCCGGCGCGTGCGGCGATGAGGTCGAGAGAGACCCGGTGAAAATCGAGTTCGGCGAAGAGGTCGGTCGCGACCTGCAGGATGCGCTGATCGCGCTCGACCTTCTCAGCCGCCGTCGGGCGGCCGCGCTTGCGTTCGACGACGGGCATTGCTCCATACTACGCTGAATGAAACTCTGACGTTTCATTTGGAGGATTGATGGACATCATCTGTCACGTGGCGATCGCCGACGACTGGGAAGCCGGAGCGCGATTCGGCGAATACGAAGTCGCGACGCGCGGCGTCGCGTGGGAACCGGGCGACTACATCCGCGCAACGGACCCCGAGCATGTCGCGCGCGTGGTCGCAGACGTCTACGGCGATGTGCGCCTCCCGTTGCTGCGCATCGACTGCAGCGTCACCGGCCTGACTGCTTACGGCGTCGAGGTGGCGCGCGTCGACGGAACTCCGCGGATCTTCGGCGCGATCCCCATGGTGCCCGAGGTGGTGACGGCCGTGGTCCCGATTCCCCGCGATCAGTAGCCCTGTTCCGGATCGCCTTCGCGAGGTACGCTTCGGACATGCCAGGAGCGCCGGGGGGTGCACGGGCCGTCTTGCCCGCGCAGACGACCACCGTCGTGCGCATCGGCGCCGTACTGTGGATCGTTGCACCGGTCATGAACGTCGCGCTGCAGCCCATCGTCGTCCAGGCGTGGCCCGTCCCCTACCGGCTCGCCGACCATACCGTGAGCGATCTCGGGTACACCACGTGCGTGGCAGAGTCACGGCCCGGCGGACTGCTCGAAACCTGTTCGCCGCTGCACGCGCTCTTCAACGTCGGCGGTGTCGTGCAGTACATGATCATCGGTGCCGGCACTCTCCTGCTTGCGCCTCGGTATCAATGGTCGCGCATCACCGTGGCTGCCGGCATCGTGATGGCGGCCGGCGGCGTGGATCGTCGCGGCGGCCACGATCGCCGGCATCGTGTGGCTCGGCTTCGCGCTCGGGGGTCACGGCCCCGTGGGCTGGTCCGAGCGGCTCGCCGCCGAGAGCATCTACGTATGGTTCGCCATCGCCGGTATTGCGGCACTGCGTTCCCCGCGGTCGTGAACCGCGCGATCCTCGCGCATCTCCGCCCACACCGCATCGAGGGAGAGCGCAAGCACCCCGGCGAGCGCGGCGACCGTGCTGAACGCCGGCGTCGCCACGCGTCCCGACTCGATCTTGCGCAGCGTCTCCGGTGAGATCCCTGCGGCGAGCGCGACGTCGAGCATCGGCCGCGCCCCGCGCGCTCGCCGGAGGAGCGCCCCGAGCCGTTGCCCGCGTGCGACCTCTTCGGGAGTGAGGGGAAGCCTGACCATGCCTCCTATGATAATCCCGGTATAAGATGACCGGGATAGTTATTGGTTCTTCGCGACAGGCAAGGAGACGCGCATGATCGAGATTCTGAATGCCAGGCAGATCGAGCGGGCGCGCGTCACCGGCCGTGTCGTCGGCGATATTCTCGCCACCATTCGTCAGCGCTGCCGGATCGGCACCAACCTGCTCGAGATCGACCGATGGGCGAAGGAGCTGATCCTCGCAGCGGACGCGGAATCCTGCTACGTGGACTACGCACCGCCGTTCGGCCGAGGACCGTTCGGCCACAACATCTGCACGGCCGTCAACGATGCGGTGCTGCACGCCATGCCGCGCGACACGCGACTGGCGGACGGAGACTTGCTGACGCTCGACCTCGCGATCGTCAAGGACGGTGTCGCGGCCGACGCGGCGATCAGCTTCATCGTGGGGGATGCCGGCGCTCCCGAGGATCACGCGATGATCGCAACCACGGAACGCGCTCTCGCGGCCGCCATCGACATCGCGGCTCCAGGCGTCCGGCTGGGCGACCTCTCCCACGCGATCGGCAGCGTGCTCACCGACGCGGGCTACCCCATCAACACCGAGTTCGGCGGGCACGGCATCGGCACGACGATGCACCAGGACCCGCACGTCGCGAACACCGGGAGGCCGGGGCGCGGCTTCGCGCTCCGCCCCGGCCTGCTCCTGGCGCTCGAACCGTGGGTCATGGCCGACACCGACCGACTCATCACCGACCCGGACGACGGCTGGACGCTCCGCAGCGCGACCGGGTGCCGCACCGCCCACTCCGAGCACACGATCGCGATCACCGAGACGGGTGCCGAGATCCTGACGCTGCCGACCGCCGGGTAGTCGGCGCGGGGGGCATTCGGGGAACGTCCGTGCCGGACTACTGCGCCTCGACCACGCCGCACCACGACGCGATGAACAGCGCCATCGACTTCGTGCACTTGCGCACCGATTCGACGCTCACGCGTTCGTCGAACCCGTGGATGCTCTCGGAAACGGGGCCGTAGACCAGCGTCGGCATGTCTCCGTAATTGACGAACACCCGGCCGTCGAGATATCCCGGCGTCGTGAACGAGGTGAGTTCGCGCGAGAACACGCGCTCGTGCGTCGCTTCGAGCAGGGTCTCCGCTTCGCTGCCTGACTCGAGCACGTAGCCCTCGGCGTAGAACCCGTCGCGCGTCAGTTCGACCGCGAACGCCGAGTTCGCCGCGGCGTTCTCGACGCAGTGAACGATCTCGTTCCACGCGCTCTCCGCCGGAGTTCCCGGGTACGTGGCCACCCGCACGCGCAACTCGCACCACGCGGGCACGCTCGACGGCCAGTCTCCGCCCTCGATGCCGCCGAAGTTGAAGTTGATCGGGTGGTCGAGATCCTCGAAGTACCGGTGGTTCGCCTGATCCGCGTTCCAGTCCGCCTCGAGCACCCGAAGCGCCGTCATGACCTCGTAGGCCGCGTCGATCGCGTTGAAGCCGCTGGCCATCTCACGGGGGTGCGTCGGATTGCCGCTCACGCGGACCGTGAACCACAGCACACCCACGTTCGCGCGCACCAGCGCGTCCTCCTCGGGCTCCGAGATGATCACCGCGTCTGCGGTGTAGCCGCGCAGCAGCGCCGCGAGCGAGCCGTTCCCCGTGCACTCCTCCTCCACGACGGACTGCAGGTGCACCCGTCCCGTGAGGTCCAGACCGGCGCGACGGATCGCGTCGAACGCGAAGAGGTTCGCGATGAGCCCGGCCTTCATGTCACCGGCGCCGCGGCCGTACATCCAGCCGTCCCGCACCTCGGCGTCCCAGGGCGATCGCGACCACTGCGACTCGGGCCCCTGCGGAACCACGTCGATGTGACCGTTCAGGATCAACGACTTGCCGAGGTTCTGTGTCGGCTCGAATGTGCCGACGACATTCGTCATCTGCGAGTAGTCCACCGTCGACGGTCCGTAACCGGGATGCGCGGCGAGTTCGGGGGACGCGATCGTCCACCGATCGATGTCCACGCCGAGGTTCCGCAGCCGCGCCTCGATCAGGTCCTGGGCGGGTTCCTCACCGGCGCGGAGCGACGGCGAGGCGACGAGCTCGGCGGTCGCCGCGAGTTGGTCGTCGAACTGGGCGTCGACGGCGGCGAGGATCCGCTCCGCAAGGTCATTCGAGATCATTTCAACATCCTTCGGGTTCGTGTGGTGCGATACGGGTTCAGTCGTCGACGACAATGTTCTTGTCCGTGACGCGCAGGCGTTCACCGAAGAACCCGCCGATCGCGGTCAGGATGGAAATCGCGACCAGGATCACGGCGGCGCCCCACGACGCGTTGTTCGAGATCGTGAGCATCGCGGTCGCGATGAGCGGCAGGAAACCGCTCGTCGCTCCGGCGATGTTGTATCCGAGGGCGACGCCCGAGTAACGGAGCTTCGCCGGGAACAGCTCGGCGAGCAGTGCACCCGATACGGCGTACGCGATCGTGACGAGCAGAATGCCGACGGTGATCGCCAACGTGATCGCGAGCGGTGAACGGGTATCGATGAGCATGAACAGCGGGAAGGCCGCGAGACCCGTCAGGATCCCGCCCCACATCGTGACGCGACCCGGCCCGACGCGCTCGGCGACTCTTCCCGCGAAGATCGTCATGAAGATCTGAGCGACCGCCGCGATGAGCGTCGCATTCACCATCACCTGGCGATCCACCCCGAGGGTGTTCGCGCCGTAAGAGACGACGAACGTCGTGATCATGTAGAACCCGCCGACGCCGAGCAGCGCGCCGAGCACGGCGACGATCAGGCGACCCCAGGCGTACCGGAACACCTCGAAGGCCGGCACCTTCGCTGCCTCTTCTTCCGCGAGCAGGTCCTTGAAGATCGGCGACTCCTCGACCTTGACGCGAATGTACAGCGCGATCAGCAGCAGCGGGAACGCCAGGAGGAACGGGAGCCGCCATCCCCAGGCGTCGAAGCTCTCGGGCGGGAGCAGCAGCACCACGGCGAACGCGCCGGAGGACAGCAGCGTGCCGACCGGTGAACCGATCTGCACCAGGGCCGCGAAGCGTCCGCGCTTCTCGGCCGGCGCGTGCTCGACGGCCATCGTCACGGCGCCGCCCCACTCGCCACCGACCGCCAATCCCTGGACGAGTCGGAGCACCGCGAGCATGATCGGCGCGGCGAGACCGATGCTGCCGAAGTCCGGGAGCAGGCCGATGAGACCGGTGGCGATACCGATCATCACGATGGTGATCAGCAGCGCCGGCCGACGACCCACCTTGTCGCCGATGTACCCGAAGAGCAGCGCGCCGAGCGGGCGCGCCGCAAACCCGACTCCGAACGTCGCGAACGCGGCGAGGAGCGCGGCATTCGGATCGAGATCCGTGAAAAACAGACGGTTGAAGACGAGCGCCGCGGCCGTACCGAAGAGGAAGTAGTCGTACCACTCGAGCGCGGTACCGACGAACGCGGCGCGTGCGACCTTGCCGGCGTCCGCTCCGCTGATCTTCGGGGCTGTCGCGGACGAGGAAGGGTGTTCCTGGGGGTGGGACATCAGTGTTCCATTCACGAATCGACGGGTCACGCACCGACGAAACCCACGAGGGGACGTCGATGCCGGGTTTCACTGCGTTCTGAAACCGACATATCGACCGTACGACCGGATCCGCCTGAGCCCGGTGTCACGATAGAGCCGCTTTTCACCGCTCGGTGTTGATCTGCACACCGGTCGGTTCGGGCAGGAGGAGGAACGCGATCGCGGCATCTCTCGGGATCCTGACGTCGAGCCCCGTCACTGCTGCGAACGCGCGCATGCGCTTGAAAACGGTGTTTCGGTGCACGAAGAGCACATCGGCGGCCTGCTGAATCGAACCGCTCCGCATGAACGCGTGGACGGTCACGGCGAATCGGTTCTGCTCCTCGGCTGGAACTTCCGCGAACGGCCCGATGAGCTCGTGCTCGAATCCGGCGAGCCCGTCTCGGGCACCGGTCGCGATGAGACGGTGGAACCCGTCCTTGAGCGTGAACGGCCCCGGACGCGTGCGAACCTCAGCCAGGCGTCTCGCGACGACCGCCGCGTGCGCCAGCTTCCCGATCCCGTCGATCCTCGAGAGGTAGGCGCCGTCGGCATCGGGGTGCGATACCGTCCAGTCGGCGATGCCTCGTCGGGGCCTAAACAGGAATGTCAGCTCACCGTCCTCGTAGCTGTACGCAGCGGAGTCCGCCATCCGTTTGCGATCCTGCTCGGTGAGACCGGCGCTCTCCAGAGCGAACATCTCGTACACCTCATGCCGACGGATACCGAGCAGTTCTGCGATGGAGCCGAGTTCGTCGGCGTCGGCGTGCCCCGAGAAGAGTCGGGACAGTGCCCGCTCCCGTGCGCTGCGATGGAACTGCGCCATGAGCTGCGTCTCATCGAGGAAGGAGCGCTGCACCTCAGTGGCGTAGCGCTCGACCACTGTGAGCACCCGCTCCCCGTTCGCCACGAGCTCGTCGACCAGGTCGGGGTGCGCAGCACGGTCGAGCGCGCGCCAGATCAGGCGGAAGTTGATCCTGACGGCTTCGGTGAACTGGTCGATGCGGAGCCCCTGCCTGGCCCGGCGTCGCCCGAGCGCCCTCGGAAAATCGGGCCAGACCTCTGCCTCGCCCTGATTGGCCAGCCGGTCGAGGAAGAGGTCGAACGCCTGCAGCGCGGTACGTTCCAAGTCCTCTTGGGGCACGTCGCCCTCCGTGTACCCCTCGTGGTCCCCGAGCTCGCGCAGAAACTCCTGCAGAAGGTCGGGGATGTCCGCACGCACGCGTTCGAGAAGCTGTTGCCATGCTGCATCCGCCATAGCTCCATTGTCGTGCGAGCAAGCCTCCACTGCACCGCGCATGGTCGACAATACGTCAGCATTCGCTGTATAGTCAGCCCATGCTGACGCTTTCGACGCACCTGGATGTCATGCATCGCCTCGGGCGGGCGATGGCGGATCCGACCCGATCCCGCATCCTCTGGACCCTCCTGCAGCGACCCGGGTATCCCGCGTCGCTCGCGCGGGATCTGGACCTGACACGGACGAACGTCTCGAATCACCTCGCGTGCCTGCGCGGCTGCGGGATCGTCGTAGCCGAGCCGGAGGGACGCCAGGTCCGGTACGAAATCGCGGATCCCCACCTTGCCGCCGCGCTCCGCGCGCTGGTGGATGCGACGTTGGCTGTCGAGGAGCACGCGCCATGCATCGATGAGACGTGCACGGTGCCCGGCTGTTGCGGCGTGAAGGGTCCACGGTGAGTACCACCGCGATCAGTGCCGCACGCGCGGGTGTCTTGAAGCAGCGGATCAGGATCGTGGTCATGATCACGATCACCTGGAACGCAGTCGAGGCCGTCGTGGCGCTCACTGCCGGAGCCGCCGCGTCCTCCGCAGTGCTCATCGGATTCGGCCTGGATTCGCTCGTCGAGGTGCTCTCCGCTGCCGCGGTCGCGTGGCAGTTCTCTGCGCCCGACCCCGATCAGCGGGAGCGGACCGCTTTGCGATTGATCGCGGTGTCGTTCTTCGGTCTCGCCGCGTACGTCTCCGTCGACGCGATCCTGTCGCTCGCCGGACTTCGCGACCCCGAGCACTCGCCGATCGGCATCGTCATCGCGGCTCTCAGCCTCGTCGTGATGCCGTTCCTCTCATGGTTCGAGCGGCGCACCGGGCGCGAACTCGGATCTGCATCGGCTGTCGCCGACTCGCAGCAGACGTTGATCTGCACGTACTTGTCCGCAGCGCTGCTGATCGGGCTGATGCTCAACAGCTGGCTGGGCTGGGCCTGGGCCGACTCGATCGCGGCACTCACGATCTCCGGCTTCGCGGTCCGCGAGGGGGTCAGGGCCTGGCGGGGACGCGCGTGCTGCGTCGTCGTTCGACCGGGAGCGGACTCAGCCGCTCACGTACACGACGGGTGTTGAAACCGGTGGTCAGTGGCTCTCGAACTGGATCGGCGACTCGCCCAGCGCGATCGTCGCCACCACCAGTCCGAGCGTCGCCACGGCAGCGCCGACGAAGACCACACCGTAGAACCAGGCGGCGAGAGTAAGAATCTTGTCGAACACGCGGAACCTTTCAGCAGACAACTCAGTGCTTCGAGTCTCCCATGACCTGCCGCTTCGTGAAAGTTGACGGTCGTGCGCACTGCAACAGGTATGGTGAACTCACATCGGCGATCACCGAGGAGGGTGCGCGTGGATCCGTCACCCGTGAGCACATCACCGACGCAGAATCCCTGGCAGCGGTTCTGGGATCGCGGCGGATGGTGGCGGGCGCTCCTCCTCGCCGCCGCGTACTACGGCGTGTATCAGCTCCTCTCGCTGCTGATCAATCACCTTCCCGGCGGACAGGCCGCTGCGGGTCTCGACACGAGCGACCCGCTCGGCCTGCTCATCGGCACCGCACTCCCGATCGCGCTCGGCGCCGCGGTGCTCATCGGATTCGCCGCGTCCGTCGGCTGGCTGCGCCCACTCTTCGGACCGCAGCCGCGTCGACAGCGCGGGTGGGTGTGGATCGGCATCGGCGTCGTGGTCGCGATCAACGCATCCGCACTGATCGCGCTCGACTTCGGTTCGGCGGGTGGCGCACTGGTCGCCACCTGGCTGTTGACGGGCCTCTGCATCGGTCTCGCGGAGGAACTGCTCACGCGGGGCGTCGTCGTCGAACTGATGCGCAGGGCCGGATACGGCGAGATCGCGATCGCGGTCGCCTCGGCCGGCATCTTCGCGGCGCTGCACAGCGGCAACCTCTTCACCACCGACCAGGGCGTCGCGACGACCGCGGCGCAGGTAGTGTACACGTTCGGGTTCGGTGTCATCATGTACCTCGCACTCCGGCTGACCGGTCGCCTGATCGTGCCGATCCTGCTGCATGCGTCGACGGACCCCATGATTCTGCTGTTCTCGGAGCATCCGACGCAGGGGAACCCGCTCGAACTGCTCCCGATGCTCAGCACGCCGCTCATCGTGGCGACCGGCGGTCTGCTCCTCATCGTGTTCGTGGTGAGCGAGCGGCGCGTCGGCGCTAGAGACGCTGCGAACGCCGACGAGCCTTGGCCGTGAGCAAGGCCATCATCCCGAGAAGGATCGCCGCGGCTCCGGCGGTCATCAGCGCGACCGGTGCGCTCGCTGCGCCCGTCGCAGCCAATGCACCGGACTCAGACCCCGTGGGGGTCACCGAACCGTCTCCGCCAGGAGGCGGGGATGGGTTGGTGGGATCCTCCGAAGGAGGCGGAGGTTCCGGATCGTTCGGATCGGGGTCCGGATCCGGATCCTGGCCCGGGTCTTCCGTCACGGTAAGCACGAATGAGCTCACCTCGGGGACTGCGCAGTCGACCGTGATGCGCTGCTGCTGCGGTGTCACGTCCACGCCCTCGCCCGTCTCGACGGTGAGGATGTACTCGCCGTTGGAAACCTCAGCGAACCCGTAGTCACCCGATGCACCAGTGGTGGTCGAGCGAGCGGGCACCGCATCGTCGGCCGGAGTGAGCGTGACGGGGACTCCACCGAGATCGACGTCCCCCGCGACCGTGCCGGTCACCGAGAACGTGCTCGTGACGGCGAGGTCGACACCTGCGACATCATCGCGAGCCACCTCGACCGGGACTGCGGTCGACGTGGCTCCGGTCGGAAGCGTCGACGGGTCGACGCGTACCGAATACCCGGTGCCTCCGGCGACGACGGGGAACACGTACGCACCCTGACCGTCCACGGGCGCCGTCGCCACCACCGCACCGGCGGCGTCGAGGAGTTGCACCGCGGCAGACCCGTCCAGAGCGCAATCCGCCGCGACCGCACCGCCCACGGACTGCGCCCGGGTCGAGAACCATGTCTGGTACGAGGGGAACCCCGACTTCCACTCGGACGTGATGCTCAGTGTCTTCAGGGGAACGGTCGGCGAGAACCACGCGGACGCTCCCGCCGTGTCGCACAGGTCCTGGGAGGTCGGACAGCCGAGCTCTTCGAGAGCGACACCGGTCTCAGAGATCGTCGAGGTGGGGAGGGCGAACGCCTGACTCTGGTCGCACGAGGGGCCGCCGGCCTGCCCGCAATAGTTGAACGTCTCGACGAGACCCAGTTGCTCGCCGGAGACCGGATTTCCGTCCGCGTCTGTCGCGGTCACCCCCAGGATCTCGGCGTCGACGTCCCCGAGACTGAACCCCCAGGTGCCGACCGGGCTCGGCGACGAGAACGTGTACGTCGTGGTGGAGGGAGCTCCCGCCCGGTTTCCCGCGGGACGCACGCTGATGTATTCCTGATTGCGACTCGACCCGAACTCGGCACCGAACGATGTGGACTCGGGAAGCCACGTCGATCCTCCGCCCGGAATCATCGTTCCCGAGGCAAGAGTGTCCGTGGCGAACGTGACCTCGGGGAATCCCACCGGGAATTCCAAGTCTCCCGTGAACGCGCCACTCCCTCCGGAGATGCTCCAGTCCGGGTAGCCGTCCGACGGTGCAGCCTGAGCCGGTGCAACCTGGACGAGACCAGCACTGACGATTGCGGCCGCGGCGCCGATCGTCAGGAGTCGTCTTCCGCTCTGTCGCGCCCTCAGCGTCATCGCCTCCATACGCGGAAGCATACCCGCAGAACTCAGCGACCGATCAGAAATTTCCCGCGGAGACCGCTGCCTCTCGGGCCATCATTGCACATCAGACCAATCTATTGCCGCGCGATAAAAAGTGGATTATGCTCGCGGACAAAGTGATATATCAGTTTGTCATCCGCTGCGATGCCGAGCACGAGATCACATTCGCACCGTCGACGAAGAGGTGAATCATGGAGCTTGCACAGAGACTCGACCGACTGGGGACCGAAACCGCGTTCGCGGTCGCCCAGGCCGCCGCGGCATGGACCGCTCAGGGAAACCGGGTGTACCCGTTCCACCTGGGCGACATCAACATTCCCACCGCTCCTCACATCATCGACGCGATGAACCGTGCGATCACCGACGGACGAACGGGCTACTGCCCCGGCCCGGGCATTCCGCCACT
This sequence comes from Leucobacter tardus, assembly GCF_017583045.1. Lineage (GTDB taxonomy): Bacteria > Actinomycetota > Actinomycetes > Actinomycetales > Microbacteriaceae > Leucobacter > Leucobacter tardus. The sequence continues at coordinate 295,102 of NZ_JAGFBF010000001.1, forward strand.
GCGCGAAGCTCTCGCCGACGACATCGGCGCGCGTCGCGGCACATCGGTGAAGCCCGAGAACGTCGTCGTGATGACCGGTGGGAAGCCCGTCATCACCAAGTTCCTCCAGGCGGTCATGAACCCGGGTCAAGAGGTGCTCTACCCGAACCCCGGCTTCCCGATCTACGAGTCCCAGATCGAGTACCTCGGCGGCACCGCAGTGCCGTACCGCTACCTGCCGACGGACGCCGGCTTCGCGATCGACATCGAACAGATCCGGTCATCCATCACCCCGAACACCGTCGCGATCATCTACAACGACCTGCAGAACCCGATCTCTGCAGAGTCCACCGAGGCGGAGCGCGAGGCGATCGCGCAGCTCGCCATCGAACACGATCTCTGGGTGCTCTCGGACGAGGCATACTTCGAGACCCGTTACGAGGGCGAGTCGACCTCGATCACCTCGATCCCCGGCATGGCCGAGCGCACCGTGATCCTCTACACGTTCAGCAAGAAGTTCGCGATGACGGGTTCCCGTCTGGGCTGCGCCGTCGCACCGACCGAGGTCGCGCAGGTGCTGTCGACCCTCAACACGAATGACGAGTCGTGCACCACGCACTACGTCCAGTGGGCGGGCATCGCAGCACTGCAGGGCACCCAGGAACCCGTCGCGCACATGCTCGACACCCTCCGCGAGCGCCGCGACGCCGCCTGCGAGATCGTCAACACGATCTCCGGATTCCGCGTCGCGATCCCGCAGTCCACGTTCTACCTGTTCCCCGATGTCACCGAGGCCATGCAGCGCAAGGGGTACACCGAGGTCGGCGCGTTCGCGGCGGATGCCCTGCACGAGACGGGCGTCTCGTTCTGCACCCGGGAGCACTTCGGGCGCAGCCAGCCGGGTGAAGACCGCCGGTACATCAGGCTCGCCTACTCCGGCATCGACCTCACCGACATCCGCGAGGGCCTCGGCACGCTGCGCGACTGGGTCAACGCATGAGCCGCGTGGTCGTCACCGGACGGATCCCGGATGCCGCGATCGAGAAGCTCCGCGCCGAACACGATGTCGACGCCTGGTCGGAGTCCGACTCGATCAGCCGCTCAGAACTGCTGAGTCGTGTTGCGGGAGCCGACGCCATCGTCACCCTCCTCACCGAGCAGGTGGACGCCGAACTGCTCGATGCCGCGGGTCCGCAGCTGAAAGTGGTGGCGAACGTGGCGGTGGGCTACGACAACGTCGACGTCGCGGCGTGCACCGCGCGCGGGGTCATCGCGACCAACACCCCCGGCGTCCTGACGGAGGCCACCGCGGACATCGCGTTCTCCCTCATCCTCATGGCGACGCGTCGTCTCGGCGAGGGCGAACGACTGGTCCGCTCGGGCGAGGCCTGGAAGTGGGGCATGTTCTTCCTGCTCGGCAGCGGTCTGCAGGGGAAGACGCTCGGCGTCGTCGGCATGGGCGGCATCGGGCAGGCCACCGCTCGCCGCGCGCGTGCGTTCGGCATGGAGATCGTCTATCAATCACGGAGCGAGATCGATCCCGCGATCGCGGACGAGCTGGAGGCTCGACGTGTGGATCTCGACGAGTTGCTCGCGGTATCGGACGTGGTGTCGGTGCACTGCCCGTTCACCCCGGACACGCATCATCTCTTCGGCGCAGCGGAGTTCGCCGCGATGAAGGACTCGGCCACTCTCGTCAACACTGCGCGCGGACCGATCGTGGACGAGGCTGCGCTCGCGGTCGCCCTGCGCGACGGAACCATCGCCGGTGCGGGACTGGACGTCTACGAACGGGAGCCCCGCGTCGAGCCGGACCTGCTCGAGCTCGACAACGTCGTGCTGATCCCCCACCTCGGATCGGCGACGGTGGAAACGCGCACGGCAATGGCGGTTCTCGCAGCGGAGAACGCGCTCGCGGTGCTCAGCGGCGAGACCCCGCCCACCCCGATCCGGGCCTGAAGCCGCGCGCGCCAGCACCGCCGACTCAGAAGTCGTCGCTCGACTCCTTCGGGCCGTGTGCGTCGAGCCTGCGCAGATGCACGTGACGCGAGAGCCGGATCACGGGGCGGATCAAGAGCTGCACGCTCCCGGCGAGGAACAGCCAGGTGCCGATCGTTGTGGTCTGCTCGGAGAAGAAGAGCACGCTCCCGACGATGAACCAGATGGCGACCATGATGTCGTTGACGATGCTGAGCACCTCGTAGCGACCACGGAGGATGAGTTCTTCGTCACCGATGGTGAGTGTGAGGTCTGTTCCGCTGCGTTCCACCCCTCCAGGTCTACCGGAGCGAGACCGAGAGTGCCACCACCCCGCCGCTGCCGCGCGCTAGCCTGAACGCATGCCTTTCGCGTTCATTCGCTCCACCTCGCGACCGTACCTGGCCGCAGCGGAGTCGGCGGAGGCAGCGCCCGCGAATTCCGCTCACGCGATCGACGTACTTCGCGCCGACTTCGAGCGCTGGTCGCGTTGGGCGCTCGGGCTGCTCGGTTTCACGCTCGCAATCTCCGGATCCTTCGTCGCCATCGGCGTCGCCGAGACCGCGCGCCTCATGGGTGGTCCCCTGATGGGGATCGACCTCGTCGCAACGATGATCGCCGCCGGTGTCGCGCTCACGGGGATCGCCGTGCTGGCGATGCTGTGGTGGTCCGGGCGCCGGCTCGCCTCGGCTGCGACCTGGTGGATGCGGTTTTCGTACGCTCAGGGACAGCTCCCGCGACGGGCTTTGGGGTGGCTGCACGCCCGAACGGTGAACTTCGAACCAAGGATTCTTCTGCGTCTCGTGACCGGAACACTCGCGCTGCTGCTGGCGATCGGCGGGATCGCGCTCGCCATCCGCGACTTCGGCACCGCCGCGACACCCTACTCCTCCGCCGCGGCCATTGTCGGCGTGATCAGTGCGGTCTCCGGTGTCGGTCAGTTGGGAGGCGTGCTGCGGATCGTGTCGGGTGCCGCCGAGCAGGATCCACTGTGGGCGCGCATCCGGAAGCGTGCAGCTTCAGGGCAGCGGAGGTCGCGCTGACATCGATGGCGCGTGCCAATAGCGCAAGGATACTCGCGTCACCGGTTCGTGAGATGTGATCGTGGATGCCATGACCTCTGCGACACCCGCACGGGCGGCTCGTCGCCGGGATGCACCTCCACCGAGAACCGGCGGCTCCGAAGCGGAGGTGCTGCGCGGCTTCCTCGATTACCTGCGCCAATCGATCGCGCACAAAATAGAGACCGCACCCGAGCCGGCTGTACGCACGGCTCAGGTGCCGTCGGGAACCACACTGTTGGGACTGCTGAATCACCTCGCGCACGTTGAAGAGGCGAGCACGCGATGGGCGCTCACGCACATGATCGAGGAGACCGGCCGCCACGCCGGCCACGCCGACATCCTCCGCGAGCTCATCGACGGAGCCACCGGTCGCTGACCCGCGAGACGTGAGGCGCGCGGCCGCGCGGTAGGGCGCGCGTTGTCGGGGGTGCCCCATAGCCTGTGAGGGTGCACCTGCTCCTTCTCTCACTCCACACCGGCGCCGTCGCCTCATTTCTCGACGCCTTGTTCGCCTCGACCGGGCGGGCTCTGCGCATCGGATACGTGACCGACGCGCAGGCCGCGTACGGCGACGCGCCCTTCGTGGCTGCGGAGTACGAGCGCATCCGCGCGCTCGGACACGAGGTGGAGCGCATCGAGTGCCGCACCCTCGCACCCGCTCAACTGGACGCACGACTCACCGACCTCGACGCGATCTATGTCGCGGGCGGCAGCACCTTCGCCCTCCTCGAAGCGCTCAGGATCACGGGCAATGACGCCATCATCGTCTCTCACGTACGCGCCGGGTTGCCGTACATCGGCTGCAGTGCCGGGTCGATCATCACTGGGCCCGATGTCGCTCCGGCGTCCCTGATGGACGACCCCGCCGACGGTCCCCTACTGACGGACACGACCGGCCTGGGCCTCATCAGCGCCACGGTCATCCCCCACGCCGACGGTCAGCTGCCCCCGTACCCGCCCGCACTCATCCAGAAGACGCTGTCACGGTTCGGAGACTCGCATGAGCTGCGACCGGTCCGAGACGACCAGGCACTGCTCATCCATGGCGGGCAACAGACCATCGTGGAGTCACTCGAGACGTGATGCACCGGTACCGAGGCGCCGGAGGGGCGCGGGCGGCCTACAAGGGTGAACCCGACGACGTTGCGACGGTGCCGGCGACGGCTCCCTCGGCGGATCGGACAACGACCACCACCAACGGACCGTATGCGGGTCGCCACTCGCTGTGCCGATGTTCGTATCGACCGGCGTCACTCACGACGTCGCCGCTGATCCGGTTCGCCTCGAGGCTGGCCGGCACTCGCACGCCATCGACGAACACGGCGCACTCCGCTGCCGTTCCTCCGACGACGTGGGCGGTGATCCCGACAACGGTGCGCTGGTCGTCACTCGTCACCGTGACGGTATCGCACTGCACCGCCACGGCTCCGGGCCGCGCCGCGACGGCGTCCGCGAAGACCTGTTCTTCGTCGAGTTCCGGTGTGCGCTGCGGCACGCCGCGGCGCACACGCATCCGTTCAATGGCTGACGCGACCTGCACGAGTCGCACGTCCGCGTACGCGGCCCCGGCGATAGTGAGCCCCACCGGCATACGGGTGTCGCGCATGATGCCCAGCGGAAGGGTCACCGTGGGAATGCCGAGGTGACGGGGCACGAGGTTGCCGTTCGAGACCCACACCCCGTTCTTCCAGGCGAGGTCTGCCGATGCGGGGTTCGTGTCGGCGTCCGAGGGTCCGACATCCGCAGCGGACGGAAAGATCACGGCGTCGAACTTGTGCTCCGTCAACCACGATTCGAAGTCCACCTGACGGGTGCGCTCGAGACCGCGCACCCCGTGCTCCAGAGAACCGATATCCTGCCACGACACGACTCCATCTGCGGCTCGATCCACATAGTCGGCGATGTCGTAGGCGATGTCGAAGTCGAAGACGCCGAAGCGATCGGGCAGTGAACCCGTGGGGGCGGGGAATACCCGGGATGCCTCGACATCCTTCAGGCGGCACAACTGCGGGTCACCGTTGCGCTGCAGGAAGTCGTCCATCGCCCAGACGGAGAGCGCGCCGATCTCGTCACGGAGGAACGCGTCGCTCACCCAGCCGCGATCGCTGATGCTGGGGTCGCCGGGATGGAGACCCTCGTAGTTGTCGACCACGGGGAAGGAGGTTTCGATCACCTCGGCACCTGCGCGCTCGAGGTCCTCGCACATCTCTCTCCAGAGCTGTATGACGGAATCACGGGTATCGATCGGGTACGTGCTATCGGGGTCACCATTGACGTAGATCCGGGGCACGGCGAACCGCACGCCGGCCAGAGGCAGGTCCGGGATCTGCGACGGAGATTCGTTGACCACGGTAGAGGGTGCCGGGATCGGAACGAACGGTTGCGTCCGCCAGAAATCACCCGCTGCCTCGGGGTCGTCCACGAGGAGCACATCGAGAACATGCTTCAGGTCAGTCACCGACCGCGTGTGCGGCACGACGACATCCATGGTCGGCACGAGCGGCCAGTTTCCGCGCACAGAGATCATGCCCCGGGACGGCGTGTAGGCGACGAGCGAGTTGTTCGACGCGGGTGCTCGGCCCGACGACCAGGTCTCCTCGCCCAGACCGAACGCAGCGAAGGAGGCCGCCGTCGCTGTGCCGGATCCATTCGAGGATCCCGATCCGAATGCCGAAGTCAGGTAGTCCGGGTGGTAGGGCGATTCGGCCCGCCCGGAGAGCCCGCGCTGCATACCGCCTGCGGCCATCGGCGGCATATTCGTCAGCCCGAGGAACACCGCACCCGCCTCGCGGAGCTGTTGCACGGCGAACGCATCGTACTGGGCGATGAGCTTCTCGAACGCCGGCGACCCGGCCGCAACCGGAAGGCCCGTCACGCAGTAGCTGTCTTTCGCAGTGAACGGGATGCCGTCGAGCGGACCGAGCGGGCACCCGGAAGCGCGTCGGATATCGGAATCCCGCGCCTCCTCGAAGGCACGAGGATTCACCGTGGTCATCGCGTTGAGGCGGGGCCCCGACCGATCGAACGCTGCGACACGGTTCAGGTACCGCGCCACCAGTTCGACGCTGGTGGTCGCACCGACTGCCAGAGCGTCGTGCAGGTCATCGATAGTGGCCTCCACTACGGAGAAACGGCGTGGCATGACAGTGCTCACCTTCATTCGATCGACATGCGCGCACTCGCGCGCTGATGCTAAAACATACACTGTTTGTTTCATCTGTACCAGTCGATGCACCACTTCGTGACGGCACAGCGCACCGGGTTCGCCGCCGAAGGCATGAGAATCTGCCCGAGTCGAACTCAGTCCGATGTCAGGTTGCGCTTCGGGGTCGAGCGTTCGCCACGAGCATCGACAGACCCATTTCGAAGGCGCGCGTCGCCACCGGGTCCTGGGGATCTTCTTCCGAGAGCGATGCGTACGCACGGGCGAAATTCGGGAAGGACGCCTCCTGCCCGGCAGGATCGAACATGACAGCGGGCCCGGCCAGATCGAGCACGCTTCCGAGGATGAACGACTCGAATGCGGTCAGCAACGGGAGGACTTCGCTGCTGGACCAACCCACCGATTGGGCGGCGATCGCGAAATCCTCGTACTCCGCGAGCAGCACAGACGACGATGCCGGGGTCGTCATCAGGATCGGGACGACGAGCGGGTGCTGCGCGAAGGCGAGACGGTACGAGCGTGCCCACTCCCGGAGTCCGTCCTCCCACGTCAGCTCACGGAGTGGTGCCGAGACGATGCGCGCGGATACCAGCGCCCGAACATCCTCGATCATGGCGGCTCGATTGGGCACGTGGTTGTAGAGGGATGCCGGATTGACGTTGAGCTCGGCTGCCACGCGCCGAATGCTCGCCCCCGGGGCACCATCACGATCGATGAGTGCCAACGCGGTCGAGGCGATCAGGCTTCGACTGAGCAGAGGTTGGGGCGGACGCGCGATGTCGGGACTCCTTCAGTCGTGCCATACGGGTGGAGGACCGTACCGTCTCGGTCCAGGCCCTCATGATGGTCTCACTGTAGCGAGTCCTCCACGATGGCACTCGGGCGCGGGGAGCCTCACCCGCCGAAGAGCCGCGACCAGAACCCTCGCCGCTGTGACCAGCCGAGGCCGGTGAGGGCGTCGACGATCGGTCGCTTGACATCTTCAGTCGAGAAGCGTGTCTCCCAACCGTGCCCGGAGGTGATTCCGTGACGGTCCGACGATTCCGCCCCTACCGCGAAGTCCTTCCTGAACGACCGCTGGTACACCCGACCCCGGAACTGGGTGGACGAGAAGCTCGCGCCGGAGATCCCAACGCTCGTCTCGCTCCCGCTGGTGAACTCCGAGAACTGCCACGTCGCCTGCGCGGGATCGAGCACGATACGCAGCTCGTACTCCTGCTCGTATGCGCCGGCGGCGAGGATGTTGTGCCACCGGGCATCTGCCCATTTCCACCGCGCGACCGCACCCTCCGGTGTCGGCTCGATGACGAAGGGCAGGGTGTCCGCATTCAGGGCGATGATTCGCTGCTGAGCCTCGGCGAAGGGTGCTGGCATGGTCCGAGTGTACGGGTCCGCGCCACCCCATCGCCGTCGCCTCTCGAGGCACAATGAAAGGGTGAAACCCTCCCGGTCGGCGCGACGAGCCCCCGCGACTCCCGCGCTGCAGGTCTTGCACCTTGCAGACATCGCTCACGTCGTGCACGAGTTCGCGCACGATCCCTCGAGCGCACTGCCCTACGGACTGGAGGCCGCCGAGGCACTGGGCGCAGATCCGGCGCGCGTCTTCAAGACGCTGGTGACCGTGGTCGACGAGGCTCTCGTCGTGGCGATCGTGCCGGTGACCGCACGCCTCGACCTCAAGGCGCTCGCTGCGACCGTGCACGGTCGACGGGCATCGCTGGCCGACGCCGCTCTGGCCGAACGCGCGACCGGGTACGTCACCGGCGGAATCTCACCGTTCGGGCAGCGCAGACGGTTGCGCACCGTGATCGATGAGCACGCGCTGGATCACGAGACGATCTGGGTCAGTGCCGGCCGCCGCGGGCTCGAAGTCGAGATCGCAACCACCGCCGTGATCGCGGTTACCGAGGCGATCTCGGCTCGGCTCACACGCGAATCGTGAGCGTCTCTCTCCCCTCTCACGGAGTTCCGTGCGCCCGTGTGGCGAAAAACACACCGAAATGGCATTCTAAGTTCATGGGACACCTTCACTACGACGGTCAAGACTACGACTTCGAGGACAGGTTGCTCGCGCACATCAAGACCGCGACCGGGCAGAAGCTCCGGCGTTTCGAGCCGTTCTTCTTGAACTGGAACAAGTCCTTGAAAGAGGGAGATGGGCGTATGGCGATCTGGATCTCGCCATACGTACCCCTCACGGTCCGGTACTCGGGAGGACGGCAGCCAGAGATCAATCCCGTGTGGGTGAAAGTGCTTGAAGACACGGCGAACCAGCCCTACGGCATGCAGGTCATGTCGGAAGAGCAGGCGGAGCGGTACGCGAAGGAGCACTACTGACATCCGACGACGCGAGCATGGTCGTGCCGCTCGGTCGTTGGTGTATGACTGGCGATGAACCTGGCTGGATCTCGGTGCGCGCGGTACCCGCACTCGTGCACCGGTCCGACGACGGCGCGGGGAGCGTCTAGTAGGTGATGCTCGGCGCGAGCAAGCCGCCGACCACCGCGACGTACCCGAGCGCCGCGAAACCCGACGCGACGACGACGGACGTCCCGAGGCCGAACCATGATCGCGTACCGGGGCTCGACCCGATCTGCCGACCACGCACCCACACCGTGAGAGCGGCAGGAATGATGCCCAGCACTGCGAGCAGTGTGAGGATCTGAGCGCTCCGGATGAGCACCCCGGACACCGGCGGACCGTCCGACAGCAACGCGGAGGCGATCACCGCCCACAGTGCTCCGGCACCGACGAGTGCGATGAGCGCAGCGAGACGAGCACGAGTCAGGATCCTCTCGCCGGGAGCCGTCGGTCGAGGTCGCCGGTACCAACGACGCATCAGCATCGGCAGCGGCGCGGTGACCAGCGCGGCTGCCAGAATCACCAGCGCGGCGACGGCGAGACCGGCAAGCACCGCTCGACTCTCGGGCATCGGCTGCAGCGCGAAGGCCGGATTGAGTCCGACAGCCCGCACCTCGCCGTCACGCTGATCGACGGGAACGCGCCGCATCCCGTCGACCTCCTGCCACACCCAGGGCTCCACCTCGATGAACTCCACCGGTGTTCCGCTGGCGTCCGTGAGCGCGGAAATGGTGACGGTCTCCCCACTCCCTTGCGCGATCTCGACGCTGGAGAGCGCGAAGAACAGTCGCATGAACGTCGTCTCTCCGCGCCTGGCGACCTGATACGAGCCGGTGATCGCGTCGGCGTGCTGGGCGGCGGTGTTCGTGACGTCGCCGATGCCAGCACGCTGATCCGGGAAGTAGCGATCCGCGAAAGCCTGCGACAGCGTGTCGCGTATCGCCGTCGTGGCGTCCCCCCGAAGTCCGGTGCTGTTCAACGAGATGAAGATCCCAGACCGGTCTTCGGGGTACAGGTCGAGTTGCGCGTGGAACGCGGTCAGGTCTCCACCATGACTGATCACGCGATGTCCGTTGCGGTCGCTTTCGAAGAAGCCCAGCGCCATGCGGGGTCCGAGAGCGAGCCCTCCGAGGTCATCCGCGGTCAGCGCGGGTTGGTGGAGTTGCTCGAGGGCCGATGGACCGAGCAGCGTCGTACGATCGGGCAACTGGGCGAGCATGAACGCGCTCATGTCGGATGCGGTCGCCGATATCGCTCCGGCGGGGGCCGGCGAGTTCATCTCGAACGGGATCTCGGCTCCGCCGGCGTGATCGTACCCCTTCGACAGTGTTGCTTGAGCGTCCGAGGGGAGCGGCTGCTCGAGGGTGGCGTGGCGCATGCCTGCCGGGTCGAAGATCTCCCGCTGCACATAGTCGGCGTATGGCTCTTCCATGACATGTTCGACTACATACGCGGCGAGACCGTTCGAGTAGTTCGAATACGCGGGAGTGGTGCCCGGGCGGAAGATCTGCTCGGGCGGGTCAATGGTGACGGCGTCTCGCAGAGTGGGGGCTGCGGTGTCGGGATCGCCGATGACTCCGGCGACCTTGTCTTCGAATCCGGCCGTATGGGTCAGGAGGTGACGCAGCGTGACCGGCTCCGCGAACTGAGTGTCGAGCTCGAAATCGAGGTATTGCTGCACCGGCACATCGAGATCGAGGAGATCGCGTTCGACGAGCTGCATCACGGCGGTGGCGGTGACCAGTTTCGAGATCGAGCCGATCCGGAACAGACTTTGGTGGGGATCTACGGCCGCACCCTCGACCTCGTCAGTCGTGCCGAAACCGCGTTCGGTCACGACCTCGCCGTTGCCGACGACCGCAACGGTCGCCCCGACGATGCCCTCTCGCTCGAGCAGAGGCGGGAGGAATCCGTCCAGCCACGCATCGACGTCTTCTCGCACGAGCGGGTGGGCATCCCGCGCCGGTGCCGTTGCGTGCGCAGTTGCGCCCCCGGCCGCAATGAGCGTCAGGGTGATCGTCATCAGCACAGCACCGTGAGCGATTCGCCGGGCATGAGCGAGCATCTGAGTTCCTCGGGTTCGGCAAAACGGAAAGATCAATCCTGGAATGAATCTATCGTGCGACTCGCCGGTGGGATGCATGCGACACCTTGGGCGCCGATCAGGCGGTGACGCCGAGGTTCACGAGCGGCCTGAGGACTCCGCGTAGCGTCTCGCGCGTCGCTGCGTGCGAATGATCTGCCAGATGATCGCCGTGAGCACCGCGGTCACGAGCAGTGCGGTCAACGTGATCGTCGTCGTGAGCTCGGAGACCGCACCGAATGCTTTCAGCACCAGGACCACCACGCCCAGCAGAACGAAGCCTGCTCCCACCACGAATCTCATGCATCCCCTCTCCGGTTCGACTCCGAGTCTCACGCCCGGAGGGTGCTCAGGGCAACCTCGAGCCATCGGGTACGCGTCCGGCGAACGGCGTCCGGCGAACGGCGAGGACCCTACCCCTGGGGCGTCTCCGCGACCTCGACGGAGACCGTGTAATCGGTGCCGTCCACGTCGTCGATGGTGACGGGCGCGTCGAACGTCGAGCCGGTGTTCGGGTCGGTCAGCACGCAGTCGACGACCGTTCCATCGACGAGGTCCACCTGCTCATCGCCGCAGTCCATCTCGGGGCGAAGACCGATCTGCTCCTCGAGCGCCCCGGCTGAAGTATCCGCGATGTCGGACGCCGGGACCGTGAGGTTCGCGTCGGCGCTCACCGTGCATCCCGACAGGAGCGCCGTAGCGAGGAGGCCGAGTGAGACGAGAGCGACTGACCGCGTGAACATGCTCCCAGCCTAGGGGGCGCAACGCACCCTCCGCGGCGCGATGCTCATTCCGATGCCCCAGAGTTCCGATCCCGAGAGCCCCAGTCACGATCTCGATTCCGAGAACGCGCGCGCCGCATGCTCTCGATCGCGGCCGTGAAGATGATGGAGGCGAGTATCGCCAGCGCCCACCTGACAGCGAGATGCATGTCGGTCACCATCTCGAGCGCCCCGTTCACGACGAAGGCGATGAGCACGCTGCTGATCACGACGAGCATCTGTTTTCGCTGCGGAGTCATTCGTGCAGTCAAACAGTCCGGCCACGAGGATCGCAACGCGCAGGACTGTTCACTCGCGGTCGGGTGCCTCGGTGCCGTCCGTCACCGCGTCCGTGCCGTCGACGGGCGCCGCGTCGACGGCACCCGATCCTGCCGGACGCTTCGTGAAGCGACGGATCACGCTCATCCATGCCAGGCGGTCTTGAACCGCCAGGGCTTCCTGCTGAGCCGACCGCTTCACGGCCGCCTCTTTCTCACGCTGCTCCATCGCTCTGGCCTCCGGATCTCCGCGCCACTCTTCGTGCTTCAGATATCGAGTCGCGCGGTTCACGAACGCCAGAACCGGCACCGCGAGCAGCGCACCCGCGAGGTCCAGCAGCGTCGTACCGGCGGTGACCGCGAGAATCACTGCGAGGGGGTGCAGTCGGACGGCTTTGCCCATCACGATGGGTTGCAAGATGTTCGATTCGATCTGCTGCACCAGGAGCACGACACCCAGCATGAGGAGCGCGTTGCCCCACCCGTTGGCCACCAGGGCGAGGATCACGGCTACGGCGCCGGTGACCACGGCGCCCACGATCGGGATGAACGATCCGAGGAAGACCAGAACCGCCACGGGCAGCGCCAGCGGCACGCCCAGGAGGGCAGCGCCCACGCCGATTCCGACTGCATCGACGCCGGCGACGAAGACCTGCACCCGCATGTATGAACCGAGTGCGGTCCACCCGTGACGGCCGGCTCCGTGGATGGCTGCTCGGTGCTGACCGGGAGCGAACAGCACCAGGAAGTCCCAGATCTTCCGTCCGTCGGCGAGGAAGAACACCAGCGTGAACAGGGCGAGGATGCTCCCGACGATGACACTGCCCGCGGTCGAACTGATGGCGATCGCGCCGCCGAGAATGGCATCGGCGTTCTCCTGCAGATACGCCAGCCCCTCCTCGAGACCCTGGTTGATCTGATCCGTCGACAACTGGACACCCAGATTCGCTGCCGTGTCCTCAGCGACGGTGACGAGCTTGAAGAGACCTTCAGTAACCTGATTCGCCATCTCTGAGAACCCGCGGAACAGCTGCTGGCTGACGAGGAACAACAGGCCGGTGACGAACGCGATCAGCACGATGAGTGTCGTGATCGCCGCCAGAAACCTCGGAAACTTGAGCTTCACGAGCAGGTCGTGCAGGGGACGCAAGAGCGTCGCAAGCAGTGCGGCGACGAGGAGCGGGATCAACAGCAGCGAGAGGTGGCCCAGCAGCCAGATCAACGTACCCGTCAGGATCAGGATGATGATGATGCGCCACGACCATGCGGCGGCGATTCGAACACCCCACGGCACGTCGTTCTGGATACGTTCTTCTTCCGTCAACCGTGGAGGCGCGTGGCTCTCCGTCGGTTCGGGTGTGTCAGGTGCGCTCATCGGTACATCCTGGCACGCGGGTTTCATGTTCCGGCACCTCATACGGTCCGCGGAGTCAGGCCGCGTCGCCGTGCGCGCCAGCCGATCACGACGGTGGCGAGCATCATTGCTGCCGCGGGGACGAGGTACACCGGGCCGTCGAGCGTCGCGAGGTCATTGAGTCCCCCGGTCAGCACTATCGGCAGAGTGAGCAGCGTATTGCCCGTTGCGTGGGCCAACGAACTTGCTTCGAGCCCTCCGGTCGTGTGCGTGAGCGCAGCGAAGCAGACTCCCATCACGAGGTAATACCCGAGAGCCCATGCAGAACCGGGAGCGTGCACCACCGCGAACGCGAGCGATGTCGTGATGACCGCGACGACCACCGCGACTCTCCGACACGCGAAAAGCGCGCCGACCGCACGGAACAGCAAGCCTCGGAACAACCATTCTTCTCCGGCCGACTGCAGCGGCACGGCCGTCAAGCACATGAGAATCAACAGCAGAGCCGTTCCTGAGACCGGTGCCCCTTGCGCCGGGGCAATACTCTGCAGCACAGCGGTCACCACGAGCCACAGCGGCACGAAGATGACGGCCACTTCGGCGAGCCACCGCCACCTGAAACGGCCGCTCACGGATGATAATCGACCGGGCCGAACTCCGAAGATTCCCCATTGCAACAGCGCGGAGATGGGGATGAGAGCTGCGAGAAGCAGATTCCCTCCCGCCCACAGTCCGACCGTGATGGTGGGCGCATCAGGGTCGTAGGGCGCGATTCCGAGAGTGGTGTCGATGGCGATCGCCACCGGGGTACTCGCCACGAAGACCAGCAGAAGGAAGATCGTCATCCCAGATGTGATCGCGATGATCGGGCGCCAGCGCCCGCCGTCGAGGCGCAGCGCGGTGACATAGGTCGTGCGGGAATCGGGAGTCGAAGATGTCGCGTGCGGAGTCATGGACCCAGTCAAAACGTTGACGTCGCGTCGAGCTCAAGCGCGAGACGTATCCTCGTCGGCTTATGCATGCACTGCCGGATCTCACATCTGCGCCCTGCCCCACCCCGGTAGCGCGGGTCATCGGACCGACATGAGATCGCGAACGAGCTGGGGTCGCCGCCGCCGCAGGACGCGTCGGGGCCAGTGCTGAATCGGGTACGCCACCCGCATCACGTAGTAGTTGACGTACTCGACTGCGGCGAACAGCCACACCGCGACGACCATCGCGAAGATCGAGAACTGCGTGGGTCGCCACACGACAATCGCGACGAGTGCGACGATGAGCATCACCGGGTTTCCATACCGAAATGCCCGATACACCGCACGTGCTCTCGTCGACATCGGCTCTCGGCCGAGTCCGTGCCGAGCCAGCAACCAGTACACGCCCGCCTGCACGAGGATCACGAGAAGCGGCACCAGCGCACACCAGAGAGCGAGGACATCTTGCTGCGTCCCGAGTCGTGGCGAGATGACCCCGGCGGCCACAGCGGCGAAGACCGCGGCGGCGATGAACTCGCCGGTGCCGAGCTCGAGATACCTTCTGCGCAACACTGTCCAGTGCAGATCCGAACCTGTTTCTCGCCTCGCCATACGGCGACTGTACCCGGGCCATTGAGGTTTCGTAGGCGCCGGTGCAGCTCTAGGGTGGACGGATGAACACTGCACTTCGCCGAGCGCTCACCAGTCCTCTCGCGAGTGCCCTGGGGGTCTGCGCGTTCACCCTCATACCCGGGCGAGCCTTCCCGAGGTGGACGCGGCACGGGCTGACGTGGGCTTCGGCCGGCGGAGTCGCCATCGTCGTAGCGACTCCCGGGGCCGGCGAGAAGATCCTGGGGCGAGAACGCGCAGACCGGGCCGGAGCACGCGTGCAGCCGCACCCCGCCGCACGGCTGGCGCTTGCCTCACTTGCAGCTGCGCTGATGGCCGGCGCGTGGATGTTCTCGTGGTGGGCGGACGAGAAAACAGAGCGAGCGCTCCGCAAACTGCGACTCCCCTTCCCACGCCTCTGGATCGGGATCGCGTTGGGAGCGACGGAGTTCTGGAGCGAAACACAGAGACGAGCGCAGCGCACCGTCGTCGGCCGCGGGAACGAGCGTGACGGATAGCGAGCTCCCCACTCGCTAAGCTGGAAAGCGAACGCGCGAATCTCGCGGCTCGGATCGAGCCTTCCGCGCATCATCACTGAGGACCTTCCTGATGAACGCTCCCTCCGTCACCCTGCACCGCCTTCCGGGCGAGTACGTCGTCGCGCGGTTCCCTCCGTCGGCTGACGTGCGATCCGTGCTGGAAGATCAGATCACCGCGGGGGCGTTCGCCTCGGTCACGCGCACCCCGCACGAGATCTCGGTCGTCTGCCCATCAGACTCCGCGCCAAGCGATGCGCGGATCGACGGGCCATGGGTCGCGCTCATCGTCGGCGGTCCGATCGCATTCGAAACCACCGGCATCGTGTCATCGCTGGTCTCACCGCTGTCGGCGGTCGGCTGCCCCGTCTTCGTGGTGTCGACGTTCGACGGGGACGTGCTCATGTTCCCGGTGGGGCACGCCACGCGCGCGGAAGCCGCCCTTTCCGACGCCGGACATGTGCTGTCCTGACGCTCGCAGTGTCCTGATGCCCGTCCACTACGCGTATTCCTTTCGCCATTGCGCGCATACGCGACATCGCCGCAAGTGGAGCAGGAACGGCGCCTTACGTCCGGCGGAGCCGAAAGGCTCGGCCGTCGAGAAATTCGCCGGTGATCGTGAATCCACGATCTCGGAACCAGTGCCCGAGCACGCGCTTCTCGGCGCTCTCGACCGTCCCCTCCGGGCCCACGCGATCGGGGTCTTCGAGGTCGTGCACGGTGATGTGCCAATCCGAAGGGTCGTACCCCGGGCCGGCTCGAGCGAGATAGGCGACGTATTCATGCATACCCCGACGGTAAGCAGCCTGCGCGCTCTTGGCTTCCCCCTTGCACCATGTCCGGAGGAGTGAGAGGCTGCGAACGGTCCCTCGCTACAGACAGGTGCCCGTGTAGGAGTCGCTGAGTGCGCTCCCCGCCTCCGCGGCGGCGCCGGAGGATCCGTCGGCGATGAGCTCTGCTGGGGCGTCGCCCGCCTGCTCGGCCTCGCTGATAGCTGATAGGTGCGCATACCAGGCGTCCCACTGCTCAGAGACGTCTGTAGGAACCTCCTCGATGCCGTCCATCGCGGCGAGACGGCTGTCGGCCTCGCCCGGCCCGCTCCCCCATGCGATGTACGGCGCATCGTTCCAGGCTACTCACTCGCTCTCGTCCGGTCGAACGGACTGGTGCGGGCGTCGATCCTCCAGCAACGCCAGGAACTCGTCAGCCATCGCCAGATGCTGCTCGAGCTTCTCCCGCCGGCTCTCCGCCCCGTCACGGATCTCGCGCATGCGGTGCTGCAATGATGCGTCATGGGGGGATGCCGCGAGCGCGTCGACCACGCTCAGCAGTTCGCCCATCTCGTCCAGGGAATACCCGAGCGGCTTCATTCGACGGATCAGGAGCAACCGTTCCACGTCGTGGTCCGTATACAGCCGGAACCCGCCGTCGGTGCGCCCCGAGGGAGTGACCAGACCCACCTCGTCGTAGTGCCGCAGGGTACGGAACGACAACTCCGTTCGTTCTGCGACTGCGCCGATCCGCATCATGCCGCTTTCAGACACACTGTCCCCCTTTTCACTTCCCGCAAACCTCACGTTACGTTAGAGTCGACGTATGCGGCGAGAATGCTGCTCCTATCTTCTCGCGTCGGCCTGACCGACCACGGTGCTCCGTGCACCGCTCACCTCACGCTCCGGTTTCGGGGCCCGACTTCGGAGACATATGTCACCACTTACCCCCGTGCGCGCACAGACGTCGCGCACTCGCATCGAGCCCACTGTCGGACAAGCATTCCGCAACCCACGCCTCCTCACGCGAGAGGTGCTCGCCGGCCTCGTCGTGGCACTCGCCTTGATCCCCGAAGCCATCGCCTTCTCGATCATCGCAGGAGTCGACCCGAGGGTCGGTCTCTTCTCCTCGTTCGTCATGGCGGTCGCCATCGCGTTCCTCGGCGGTCGACCGGCCATGATCACTGCCGCGACGGGAGCCATCGCGCTCGTCATCGCTCCCGTCGCGCGTGACCACGGCATCGACTACTTCATCGCGACCGTCCTCCTCGGCGGACTGATCCAGGTCGGGCTCGCCGTGCTCGGGGTCGCGAAGCTCATGCGCTTCATTCCGCGGTCCGTCATGGTCGGCTTCGTCAACGCCCTCGCGATCCTCATCTTCACCTCGCAGTTCCCGCAGCTCATCGGCGTACCCTGGCTCGTCTACCCGCTCGTAGCGGTCGGACTCGTGGTGGTGGTGGTGCTCCCGCGCATCACCACGGTCGTGCCCGCACCACTGGTAGCGATCGTCCTCCTCACCACGGCCGTGGTTGCGTTCGGGCTCACCGTGCCGAACGTCGGGGACCAGGGCGAACTTCCGCGAAGCCTGCCCGCGCTCTTCGTGCCGAACGTCCCCCTCACGCTCGAGACGCTGCAGATCATCGCACCCTACGCACTGGCGATGGCGGTAGTCGGACTCCTCGAGTCGCTCATGACCGCCAAGCTCGTCGACGACATCACCGACACGCACTCCGGAAAGACGCGAGAAGCCTTCGGACAGGGCGTCGCGAATCTCCTTTCCGGGATGTTCGGCGGCATGGGCGGGTGCGCGATGATCGGGCAGACCATGATCAACGTGAAGGCGTCGGGTGCCCGTACCCGCATCTCCACGTTCCTCGCCGGCGTCTTCCTGCTCGTCCTGATTCTCGCGCTCGGAGACGTCGTCGCCATCATTCCGATGGCCGCGCTCGTGGCGGTCATGATCGTCGTATCGGTGGCGACGTTCGACTGGCACAGCATTCGTCTCGACACACTGAAGCGGATGCCGCGGAGCGAGACCGCGGTCATGCTGATCACCGTGGTGGCGACCGTATGGACGCACAACCTCGCCATCGGCGTGATCCTCGGCGTGCTGGCCGCGATGATCATGTTCGCCCGCCGCGTCGCCCACTTCGCGAGTGTGACGCGTACGTTGGACGAGCGCGATGGCTCTTCGATCGCCCGGTACACCGTCAACGGCGAGCTGTTCTTCGCATCGAGCAATGACCTCACGACGCAGTTCGCGTACGCCGACGATCCCGCGCGCGTCGTGATCGACATGAGCGGTTCTCACGTGTGGGACGCGTCGACGGTCGCGGCTCTTGACGCCATCACGACGAAGTACGCACGCCTCGACAAGTCGGTGACCATCGAGGGCTTGAACGATGACGCGGCCGCGCTGCACCATCGTCTTTCGGGCAACCTCGGGAGCGACCACTGATCACGTCTGCAGCTTCAGGCTCCCCGCACTGGCGCAGTCCCGCGGGTCAGTGGTCAGCGCCGGTTTCGTCGGAAGCGCCCTCGTCGACCTGATCATTCGGCGTCTCGGCTTCGTCCGGACGCAATCGTTCTTCTGCGCGCCGCCGACGGACGCGGCCGTGGATCGCGGCGAAGTCGTCACCCCGCTTGCTGCCGATCCGCTCTTCGACCCGGCCCGCCGATCGTTCAATGCGTCCGAGCAACTCCTCGGCCTTCGACGGCCCCTCGCTGTGCGACCCCATTACGCGTCTCCCCTGTCCAGTGCTCAGGGAATATGGTGCGGGAACCGAAGAAAGTGCTCAAGGCCCTTGCGGTCGTGGCAGGTGTTCAGTCAGGCGACGCCACCAGCAGCCGTTCCGCCGCGTACCCGTTCGCGATCGTCTCGCTGACGTCGCCCCACCGTCGCGTCGCACCGTCCTCGCGGTACGGCGCCCATCCCGGGTCTCCGCCAGTGATGAACGACGTCCACGCCGCGTGCATCTCTGCGGCGAGCGCCTGCGGTGCCGTGCCCGTGACACGATCCGCCTCCGGTGTGCCCACGACGTTCCAGGCAAACGGAATGTCGAGGCAGTGGAACGCGCGTCCCGGATCGATCGCCCCGCGACTCCCCCAGGTGAAGTCGTACACCCAGGTACGGTCGCGGTCCTCGGCGACGCGGGGGACGGTGGAGCGGATGAACACGTCGCTGAGCAGCTGGCCGAGCGAATCGCTCTCGGGCAGCGCATCGTGCGCGGCGAGGTACGCGTCGGCGATCCCCGATGCGCCCATGCCCTCCAGCACCTGACGGGTCAGAGCGGATGCCCCGGGGATTCCCGCGGCCATGCCGGTGAACTCCTGACCGACGGCGCCGATCATCAGCGGGATCGCCGCTCCCGGCCCACTGCGGGCGCCATCGGGAGCCTGCGCGGTCACCCATTCGCCGTCGAGCACGGGAGTGAACGGCAGCGAGGCGAGCACGGCGGGCACGAGCATCGCCGGCGCGGGCAGCCGACTCATCTGGACCTCGGAAGTGCCGAAGACGTTCGGCATCGTCCACGGGACATCCGCAAGAGTCTCGCGGGACAGACGCGACAGGGCTGCAGCCGTCGGCTCGACACCCAGCCGTTCAGCGGCAACCGCGGTCGCTCGCGCTGCCTCCTCGGGCGAGGCGATCTTCGCGACCGGAGACATCGCGATAGCGCCGTGCACGAGTGCGCCGATGCGTGGGGTGCCGAGCAGCGTGAGCACGGCACCCCCTCCGGCCGACTGGCCGGCGATCGTGACGCGGGAGGGGTCGCCTCCGAAGTCGCCGATATTCTGCTGCACCCACTCGAGAGCGGCGATCCAGTCGCGCACCGCGCGGTTCTGCGGGGCGTCCGGCAGCGTGCCGAAGCCGGCGATGCCGAGTCGCGAACCGACGGTGACGACGACGATGCCGTCGCGCGCGAACGATCGTCCGTCGTACCAGGGGCTCACCGGGGATCCGGCGATGAACGCACCGCCGTGGAACCAGACGAGGACCGGGAGCCGTGCCTCCCGTGCCGCTGCGGGGGACCAGATGTTCACCGTGAGAATGTCGTCACCGTCGACGGACGGGTCGGGGATGGTGCCGGCGGCGAATGCGCGATGCTGCGCCGTCGGGCCCGGTACCGTCGCGTCGCGCATCCCGTTCCACGGGACGGGCGGCACCGGGGCGGCGAATGTCAGATCACCGATGGGCGGCGCAGCGTACGGGACGCCGTAGAAGACGACCGCGTCGCCGAGATCCTTACCCTGTACCCGGCCCGCAGCCGTGACCGCCGTGACGTTCGCTCCCATGGCATGAGCCTAGTGCGGTGGGGACGCCGGGGTCACGCCCTCGCGCCTACCGTTGGCCGAGGCGGTGCAGGAGCGCGGCGGCCAGCGCTGTGCGCTCGACCATGCCGTCGATGCTGACCCACTCCGTGCGTGCGTGCGCTCCATCGCCGACGGCCCCGAGGCCGTCGAGCACCGGTATGCCGAGCGCGGCGGCGAAGTTGCCGTCGCTCGCTCCGCCGACCGAGATCTCCGTGAGCGAAAAACCGAGCTCGTCGGCGGCGTTCGACGCCTCGGTGAAGAGGGCGGCCGTGGAGTCGGATCTGGGCATGATCGGACGGTTCCATCCCCCGGAGACCGTGAGTGTCGCGTCGGGGTGCTCCGCGCGCAGACCCCCGAGCACCGCATCGATCCGCTCGCGCTCGGACTCGGACTCGACGCGCACATCGATCTGGGCCTCGGCGTGCCCGGCGGTCACGTTCATGCGCGATCCACCGGACAGGATCCCGACGTTCACACTGGTCCCGGCTGCACGGTCCGCTGCACCGTGCAGCTGCAGAACGGCGCGCGCAATCTCGTCGATGGCGCTGATGCCGCGGTCGGGATCGAGGCCGGCGTGCGCCTCTCGACCGGTGGTCGTCACGGAGAACAGTCCGACGCCCTTCCGGGCGGTCTTCACCGCACCGTCGGCGCTCGCCTCGAACACCAGCACGGCGTCGAGACCGCGCACGGCGTCCTCGATCACCGGGCGCGAAGCCGGCGATCCCACCTCTTCGTCACCGTTCAGCACGATCGTGAGCGCGGGAACCCGCATCCCATGCTCCCGCGCGATCCGCACCGCGTGCACGAACTGCACCAACCCCGCTTTCATGTCGAACGCTCCCGGACCGGTGAAACGGTCGCCGTCGATGCTGACGGGCCACTCGTGCAGGGTGCCGAGCGGCCACACGGTGTCGTAGTGGCAGAGCACACCGATGGTCCCCGTGCCGTCGTTCGACGCCGCGTAGCGGAGCACCGCAGTATCGCCGTACGGCGCTCCCGCAGTCACGTCGACACCGTCAGGTTCACCGAGGTGCGTGGTCACGTACGCGCGAGCCCAGGCGAGGCCGCGGGTCAACGCCTCCGGATCGTCCGAGGGCGTCTCCAGTTCGACGTACGCGGTGAGGTCTTCAGTCAGTCGTGCGCGCGAGGCGCGTGCAGCGGCGAGCGCGTCCATCAGGCGGCCACCTTTCCGTCGAGTTCGTGCAGCAGTGATTCGTCCATCGCGATCTGATGTGTTTCGAGGCGCTCGATCTGAGTCACGAGCCAGCGCAGGGTCGGCGTCGCGATCTCATGCCGCTCGGCTGCGGCGAAGACCGCCGCGTACTGTGCCGGCACCTCCGTCTTGCGCCCGCGCACGGCGATGTCCCGCCAGATCCCCGAACGCTTCTTCGCCTGCGTGGCGAGCCAGGCGACCAGCGCGTCCGTCGCGCGGTTCGCGTCGGCATCGGTTCCGAGATAGTCGTGCGGTGTGAAGGCGTCGAACGCCTCGAGTGCGATCTGCTCGGCGCGTGCGACCTGCAGCACTTCGCGCGTCAGCGCGTGCATCCCGATGCGGTGCCGGTCGATGAGGTCACCCATGTCGTCGTCGACGAGCGCGCTGGCGACGAGCATCGCGCCGAATCCGAGCTTCGACCAGAGGAAGCCGGGGATGTTGCCCGAGATGATCGGCGTTCCCCACTCGCTGAGATCCTGAGCGAGACGACGCACCCGAGTGCTGTCACCACCCGCATACTCGCCGAGCGCGATGTCGCCGGCACCGCCGTCGCGCACCACTCCGGGTTCGATCACGTCGGCGAAGAGGTCGACGAACGCGGCGACCGTGCGGTCCGCACCGACGTGACGGGCGATGACCGGCTCGTTGAGTCCGTTCTGCAGCGAGGCCACCCATCCATCGTCGGCGAGCCGCGGGGCGATCCAGGCGGCCACCGCATCGGTGGCCTGTGCCTTGACGGCGAGCAGCACGGCGTCGAGCTTCTCAGGCGCGTTCTCGGGTGTCATCACCGGGATGCGCGCCTCGATCACTCCGTCCGGCTGTTCGACGCGCAAGCCCCGCTCCGCGATCGCCCGAACATGCGTTTCGTCCGCATCCACGATCTGCACGTCCGCACCCGCGCGATGCAGATGCACTGCCAGGGTGCCTCCGATCGCTCCCGCGCCCACCACGGTGTACGTCGTCATGATGTCTCCTCGCTCTGCGCCGACTCCCAGTGCTGCGGGAGTTTCCAGGACCCCGTCGACGATCCGCCATCGACGCGCAGCACTTCTCCGGTGATCCACTCCGCCGCATCGCTGGCGATCCAGACGACCGCCCGAGCGACGTCACTCGGACGCCCGCGGCGGCCCAACGGATTGTCGCCGACGGCCGACGCGTACTCCTCGGTCACCGGGTTCACCTCCGAGTCGACGGTGATGAAACCGGGCGAGACGGCGTTCACCCGGATGCCGTGCGCGCCGAGCTCGAGTGCGGACGCGCGGGTCGCCATCTCCAGCGCCGCTTTCGACGTGGAGTACGGTGCCGCGCCCGGCCTGGCGCGCTGCGCCGCACCCGATGTGATGTTGACCACGTTCGCCCGCCGGGATTCCGTGATGACGCGGCGTGCGAGCGCGACGGTCAACAGGAGGGGGGCGCGGGTGTTCAGGTCGAGCACGGTGTCCCACGTTTCGGGGGTGAGTTCGAGGAACGGCGTCGCCGGATAGATGCCGGCGCTCGAGATCAGTACGTCGATCGGGCGGTGTTCCCAGGTCTCCGCGATCAACTCCTCGGCCGATTCGGCACGGCTCAGGTCCACAGAGGCGGTGCGCACCTCGGCTGCCCCCGCCTGCGCGAGAGCACGGGCGGTTTCGGTCAGCGGTTGGGCGCGGATGTCAGCGATGGTGATGCGTTCGCCGAGTCGCGCGAAGGCGAGTGCGATCTCTCTGCCGATGCCCGATCCGGCACCGGTGATCAGAATGTGCCGGCTCAATCGAGTGCCTTTCCCTTGGTCTCGGGCATCGTCAGGTACACGACGAGCCCGATGGCGGCCGCTCCGGCGGCGTACACCCAGACCCACTCGCCGAGTCCATTGGTGCTCATCCAAGTCGTGATGTACGGAGCCGTTCCGCCGAACATGGCAACCGCGAGTGCGTACGGCAGCCCGATCCCGGTCGCCCGCACCTCGGGCGGGAACTGCTCGGCCATGATGACCGCGCAGTTCGCGCTGTATCCCACCAGGAAGAACACGCCGATGAGCTCGACGAGCAGCAACGACCAGAAGCCGCCGCCGATGAGACTGAAGGCCGGCCAGGCGAAGATGAGGAACCCGCCGGCGAACGCCGCCATCGTCGGCTTGCGCCCGATCTTGTCGGAGAGAATGCCGCCGAACGGCAAGAGCACGATGAACACCGCGATCGAGATGAAGTTCGCGGCGAGCGCCTGGTTCAGCGGGATCCCCGTCGTGACCGACGCGTAGGTGGGCATGAAGTTGATCCACAGGTAGTACAGCAGCGTGCCGGCGATCGTGATGCCGAAGACGCGCAGCATCGACTTCGGGTGCTCGCGCACCATGCGCATGAACGCATTCTTGTGCGACGTGTTCGCCTGCTCGACGTTCACGAGCCCGGTCGCGTGCGAGTCGGTCTCTTCGACGGTGCGGCGCAGCCAGACGCCGACGACTCCGAGCATCGCCGCGAAGACGAACGCGGCGCGCCACCCCCAGCTGTCGACCGCCTCGTCGGGAAGGAAGGTGGTGATCGTCGTTCCGATCCCGACCGCGATGAGCACTCCACCTGCGGTGGACACTTGCTGCCACGAGCCCGCGAACGCCCGCCGAGCCGGTGCCGCGGATTCCACCATGAACGCCGATGCCGAACCGAACTCGCCGCCCGCCGCGAATCCCTGGGTCAACCGGGCGAGCACGAGGATGATCGGGGCGATGATGCCGACCTGCTCGTAGGTGGGGGCGATTCCGATCACGAGCGTCGCGCAGGCCATCATCGAGATGGTGAGCAGAAGGCCCTTCTTGCGACCGTGCCGGTCGGCGTAGGCCCCCATGACCGCGGCGCCGATGGGTCGCATGATGAATCCGACCGCGAAGATCGCCAGGGTCGACAGCAGCGCTGCGATGTCGTTGCCCGGCGGGAAGAAGTGGTGGGCGAAGATCGAGACGAAGGTGGAGTAGATCGCCCAGTCGACGAACTCGACGGCGTTGCCGATCGAACCGGCGACGAGCGCCTTCTTCCCCTTCTTCGTCAATCGGGTCGAGCTCACGGGCTCGGTCGTGATGGAGGTCATGATTCGCTTTCTGTCGGAGCGTCGGCGCTCAGATGAGTGGCCGCAAGTGTGCTGCCAGGTCGGCGTGCGTGCCGATCCAGACATCGGAATGGCTGCTGATGTGGCGGAGCAGGTCGTCGAGGATCCGCAGGCGCGACCGGTGGCCGATGATGTGCGGGTGCATCGTGAGCTGGAACAGACCGCCCTCGGCGTAGGCGGCATCGAACTCGTCGATCCAGATCTGCAGCAGATCGCGCGGGGCGGTGTGGGGCCGGAGCCCGCCGAACCGGTCCATCATGAGGTACGGTGCGTCATCGCGGATCCACTCGACCGGGATCTCCACGACGCCTGTCTGCTCTCCCGCCTCGATGAGCTCGTACGGCTCGGTATCCGCCATGAGTGAGGAGTCGTAGGCGAACCCGAGTTCCCGGATCACCGCGAGGGTGCCCTCGGAGAAGTCCCATGAGGGGGTGCGGATGCCGACCGGTCGGTGACCGAGCTGGTGCTCGAAGGTGTCGAGGCATCGGCGGGTGAGATCGAGTTCATCGGCGAACTCGAGCGTCGTATTGCGCTCGTGAATCCACCCGTGCACCGCGACCTCGTGGCCGAGGTCGCGGTACCGAGGCGCCTCCTCCGGGCGCATGAGGGCGCAGACCGCCGGCATGAAGAAGGTCGCGGCGATGTCGTGCACGGCGAGCAGGTCGAGGATCTTCGGCACCGCGACGCGCGCGCCGAACTCCCCCTGGGCCATACGGGCCGGTGACGTCTCGCCGTCGCGCAGTGCGGGCGTCTCGTGATCGCTGTCGAAGGAGATTGCGACCGCCGCTCTGCGGCCTTCGGGCCATCTGCGAGCGGAATCCCGGTGCCTGAGGGTCTTGCCGGCTCGGACGCGTTCCACCCGAGCACGCCACTCCGGTTCAGTCCACTGCCACGGTTCCTGAGCTTCCATGTGCTTCCCTTCGGCCTGAGAGATGACGCCTCTTGTCATCAATCACAGCAACTATAGGCAGATCAATCATTCAGAGCAAGGTTTATGGGAAAATCCGTCAGCGGCACACGCAGCGGACGCTCGGTATATTGGGTGGGTGAGCATGCCAGCAGCGGATCGGGATCGCCCGTCACTCGACAGCATCGATCTCGATATCGTCGCTGCGCTGCACGTGGCTCCCCGCGTACCCTCCGCCGCACTCGCCGATATTCTGGGCGTCCCGTCGAGCACCGTCAGTCGCCGCCTCAGTCGGATGCAGGACGAGCGGATGCTGCGCGTCGTCGGTCGGTTCGCCTGGGAACTGATCACGTCGAGCAATCCTTTCGAACTCTGGATCACCTCCGCCCCCGGTCGTTCGCGCGAGGTGCTCGACGAACTGCTCCGGATCCCCGACATCCAATTCGCCACGCAGGTGAGCGGGCCCTCCGACATCCACGTGCACCTGTACCCCCTCATCGGATCGGACGCCGAGCAACTGCTCGCCGAGCGCGTGCCGAGCATCGACGGGCTCATCGCCCTCGACAGCCGCATGATGCTCCAACCCGCGAAAGTGGGACAGAGCTGGAGGTTCGCTCGCCTCGACGACGCCGTGGTCCGCGCGCTCGAAGCGCACCGACCCGACGTGTCGGCCGATCCGATCAGCTCCCTCGATGAGCTCTCGGACCTCGAATTCGCAACCATGCGCATTCTGGGCGCAAACGCGCGCGAGACCGCGGCGACGATCGCCCGTCAGCTCGACGTCTCACCGTCGACCGCGGCGCGCGCCATCAAGACCGTGGTGCACAGCGGTGCAGTGACACCTCGCGTCGAGATCCAGCCCTCGCTGATCGGATACCCCCTGAACGCCCTGCTCTCGCTCGACGTCAGTCCGAAGTCAATCGGGCCCGTGCTCGAGGCTCTCGCCGACCAGCCCAACGTCCGCCTCCTCAACGCGGTCACCGGGGCGGAACCCGTCAGCCTCTCCGCAGCATTCTCCGGCCCGGCAGCGCTCGCCGAGTTCATCAGAACCGACCTCGGCGACATGAAGGGCGTCAGAGCCGTCTCGAGTTCCGTGGTCCTCAGACTCGCCCGCCGATACTGGATCGACCGCGAACGCTGGCGACTCGGGAATCAGGTGCCGAACGTGCTGCGACGCGCGTAGCGCGGGTGGGCGCGTAGCGCGGGTGGGCGCGCACTCCATCCGCACACAACGAAGCGGCCCGGATCCTGAGATCCGGGCCGCTTGTTCGTCTCGTGCGCGAGGGGGGACTTGAACCCCCACGCCCTTGCGGGCACTGGCACCTGAAGCCAGCGCGTCTGCCAATTCCGCCACTCGCGCGAGTCGTGTGCACGGCATCGATGTCGTGACAACCCCATCACTCTAGCAGGTAGTGGGGTCGCGAATCCAATTCGATGCGTGGCGGGAAGCGGCTCGTCGATGGGTCATGACGCGGCTCTCCGGCCACGACACCGCGCCGCAGAAGCGCAACGAACCCATCCCGATTTGAGCGCTCACTTGGGTGTTGCCAATCGGTACCGGGTAGCATTCAACACGAGCCGGGTCGTCGGCTCCCGTGCGGCGTGCCGTGCAGGCGGTCATCGGAAGTCAGGAACACAGAGAGGGGGTCGCGGCCCATGGGCATTCTCGACAATGTCGAACGCGGCCTCGAGCGCGCCGTGAACGGTGCGTTCGCCCGGACCTTCCGCTCCGGTGTGCAACCGGTCGAGATCGCTTCCGCATTGAAGCGCGAACTCGATATCGGCGCCGTGATCGTGGACCGCGACCGCGTGCTCGCACCGAACCGCTTCCTCGTGCGCGTCTCGATGGCCGACTTCGAGCGTCTCACGAGTCTGGGCGACACACTCGAGCGCGAGCTCGTGGGCGTCGTCAACAAGCACGTGAAACGACAGGGCTACCAGCTCGCCGGTGACGCCGACGTCGAGGTGCGACCCGATGACGCTCTCACCAAGGGCGTGCTCGAGGTCGATGCGACTCGCGTCGACGGGGCCGTGGGCTGGACACCGATGCTCGTCATCGACGGCGCGGTGCGGCACCCGCTGCGACGCGGCTCGAACATCGTGGGCCGCGGCAGCGACGCGGCGATCCGCATCACCGACTCCGCGGCGTCGCGTCAGCACCTCGATGTGCTCTGGGACGGTCAGGCCGGTCTCGCTCGCGACCTCGGCTCCACCAACGGATCCAAGATCAACGGCGAGCGATTCCGCGAAGCGGCCCTCGCTCCCGATACCACCATCACGATCGGCCAGACCTCACTGCGATTCGAACTGGTCCCGTCGCGCACCGACGCCCCTGCGCAGCAGCAGCGGTCGTCGAGCGGCGGTGCCTCGCAGTCCGCACGCGGCTCGCGTGCGGAGTCGGGGACAGGGGCCGGTATCGAGCAGGACTTCTGGAGGGGCCTGTGAGCGAACTGACCTTGATGATCTTGCGCATCGGCTTCTTGCTGCTGCTCTGGTTCTTCATCTTCGCGATCGTCTACGCGCTGCGCAGTGACCTGTTCGGCACTCCCGTCCGCCGCATGCGGGGCGAAGAAGCCACCAACCGAGCCGCGAGCGGAGCGGCCGCAGCCGCAATGGCGCCCGCACCGGCCCCCGTCGCCTCACCAGCACCCAACGACGCGCCTACCGCGATGGTCTCTCCGCCGCGAGCGCCCTCCGGCCCGACGGGCCCGGCCAGGTATCTCGTGATCACCGGCGGCAAGGCCGCCGGCACGTCCATCGGCCTCGATGACGACATCGTCACCGTGGGACGCAGCGCCGACTCGACGCTCGTCATCGTCGACGAGTACACGTCGACGTATCACGCGCAGCTCAAGCGCTCCGGGGACCGCTGGACCATCACCGATCTCGACTCGACCAACGGCACGAAGGTCTCGGGCAACCGCATCACGTCCCCCATGCAGCTGCCCATGTTCACGCCGGTCACCATCGGCACGACGACCTTCGAGCTGAGGCCGTCGCCGTGACGATCGGTTTCGCGAGCGCGATCGGCTCCCATGTCGGCATGGTGCGGTCGAACAACCAGGACTCCGGCTTCGCCGGCGACCGCTTGTTCCTCGTCGCCGACGGCATGGGGGGCCACGCCGGCGGTGACGTCGCATCCGCGCTCACGACGAAGACCATGGCCGACATCGAGGGCCAACCGACCGGCGACGCCGTCGAGAGCGCCCGCGCACTGAAGGCCGGGCTGCTCGACGCCAACCGCATGCTGCGCTCGACGGTCAAGGATCGCCCCGAGCTCGCCGGCATGGGCACCACGTTCACCGGTTTCCTGACGGTGGGCGACCAGCTCTCACTCGCTCACATCGGCGATTCGCGCCTCTACCTGCTGCGCAACGGCAAGATGCGCCAGGTCACCCGGGACCACACCTTCGTGCAGCGCCTCGTCGACAGCGGCCGCATCACCGAAGAAGAGGCGAAGACCCACCCCCGCCGTTCGGTCCTCATGCGCGTGCTCGGCGACGTCGATTCCTCGCCCGAGATCGACACCGAAGTGCTCGACTCCCAGGTCGGCGATGTCTGGCTGCTCTGCTCCGACGGCCTCTGCGGATACGTCGACGAGCCCGACATCGAGAAGATCCTGCGCCGCCGGACCACCCTCGAGGGCGCCGTCGAGAACCTCATCGACAAGAGCCTCGCGGCCGGGGCGCCAGACAACGTCACCGTCGTGCTGGTCGAGGCGATCCCCGCTCCCATCGAGCCGGATCAGCTTCCCGGGCCCCGCTTCGCCGGTTCCGCGGCCTCCGACATCCCCGGAGGCGAGCACGTCAGCACCGCGCGGAATCGGCTGCTCGGCCGCCGTCGGCCGCCGCGCCGCGTGCAGCCCGTCGAAGAAAGCCACTTCGAACCGCGCGTCGACGAGTACCTCGCCGAGCTCATCGCCGAGACCCGTCGACGCAATTGGCGCAGGCGCGTGCTCTGGCTCGTGGGCGTCATCGCGGTGCTCGCGACGATCGCGGGCGCGCTGTTCCTCGGGTACCAGTGGACGCAGACCCGATACTTCGTCGGCACCGATGGCAACTCCGTCGTCATCTACCAGGGCGTGCAGCAGAGCATCGGGTCGCTCGACCTGCACTCGGTCGCCGAGGACACCGATATTCCGATCGACGCCCTCGACGGCAACGAGCGTCGTCAGATCGAGCGCACGCTCAGCGCGAGCTCGCTCGAGGAAGCCCGAGACATCGTGACGCGATTGGGGGTGCACGAAGATGACGAGTGATGCCAACACGTACGAGCGCGTGCGCACCAGCGAGACGGTGCTGCAGCGCATCACGGCGATCCGAGCACCTCGCCTGCTCCGCGGACTCGAACTCGCGCTGACCGTGTTCGCGGCCGTCGTCGGCATCGCCGCGGTCGTGATCATCGACTTCACCGTCAACGGCGAGCTGTCGATGGTACTCGTGCCGACTGGTGCGGCATTCCTCATCGCCGTCGCCGCGCTCCACATCGTGGTTCGTCGGACCGCACCCGATGCCGACCCGCTCATCATGCCCGTCGCGGTCATGCTGAACCTGCTCGGCACCGCGCAGATCTACCGCATCGATCTCGCCACCGAAGAGGCGGTCACGATGGGATCGGTCTCGGCGCGGCAGCTGCTGTGGTCGACGATCGCGGTCGTCGTCGCGATCGTGGTGCTCCTCGTCATCAAGAACCACCTGGTGCTCTTCCGGTACACCTACCTGCTCGGGCTCTCGGGCTTGCTGCTGCTCCTCTTGCCGATGCTCCCGGGTATCGGGCAGGAGATCAACGGCGCACGCGTCTGGATCCACGTGGGCGGCTTCTCCTTCCAGCCGGGCGAGGTCGCGAAGATCATGCTCGCGATCTTCTTCGCGGGGTATCTGGTGCGCAATCGCGAGGCCCTGGCGATGGTCGGCAAGAAGGTGCTCGGCATCCGCTTCCCGCGCGGGCGCGACCTCGGTCCGCTGCTCGTCTTCTGGCTGCTCGCGATGTCGGTGCTCGTCTTCCAGCGCGACCTCGGCACCTCGCTCCTGTACTTCGGCCTGTTCCTGTCGATGCTGTACCTCGCGACCGGCCGCATCGGCTGGATCGTGCTCGGCGTCGGGCTGTTCCTGTTCGGCGGAATCCTGGCCAGCCAGACCCTCGCCTACGTCGGCAACCGCTTCGCGAACTGGCTCGACCCCTTCGCCGACCCGCTCGGCGCGAGCTACCAGCTCGTGCAGGGTCTCTTCGGCATGGCGAACGGCGGCATGACGGGCACCGGACTCGGCCAGGGCTTCCCGCAGGACACCCCGCTCGCCCGCAGCGACTACATTTTCCCGAGCCTCGGTGAAGAGCTCGGTCTCATCGGTCTCTTCGTCGTGCTCGCCGCGTACCTGCTGCTCGTCAGCCGCGGCCTCCGCATCGGATTCGCCGGACAGGACGACTTCGGCAAGCTGCTCGCCGCCGGTCTGGCCTTCACCCTGGCCCTGCAGGTCTTCGTCGTGGTCGGCGGCGTCACGCGCGTGATCCCCCTGACCGGCCTCACCGCTCCGTTCCTCGCGGCGGGCGGGTCGTCGCTGGTGTCGAACTGGATCATCATCGCGCTCCTGCTCCGTCTCTCGAATGCGGTGCGCAACCGACCCAAGCTGGTGATCCGCGCATGAACAAGCAGCTCAAGTTCTTGACCCGGACCGTGTTCGGCATGTTCCTCGTGCTGTTCTTCGCCGTGACGATGATCCAGTTCGTCTCTGCCGATGAGCTGCGCAGCAACGAGCTCAACAATCGCACCGTGAAGAACAGCTACGACATCGAGCGAGGGTCGATCCTGGTCGATGGCAACCCGATCGCCTACTCGACCCCGACCGACGACGACTTCAAGTACCAGCGGCAGTACGAGAACGGCCCGCTGTGGGCGCCCATCACCGGATACTTCTCGAACACGCAGGGCCTCACCGGTATCGAGTCGGCGATGAACCAGGATCTCGCGGGCATCGGCGACGCGCAGTTCTTCTCGCGGTTCATGAACACCGTGTCGGGAGTCGAGCCGCAGGGCAGCTCGGTCGAGCTGACGATCGACTCGGCGGCTCAGGCCGCAGCCGCCGAGGGCATGGACGGGCTCGAGGGTGCCGTGGTGGCGCTCGAGCCGAAGACCGGCAAGGTGCTCGCGCTCGTCTCGACGCCGAGTTTCGATCCGAACCTCCTGTCATCGAACGACGATGCCGACATCATCACGAACTACCGGCAGTACGAGGAGGATCCGGCGCGCCCGCTCACCAACCGTGCGATCGGCGGCGACCTGTACCACCCGGGCTCGACCTACAAGCTGCTGACCGCGGCGGCGGCCATCGAGAACGGCGAAGCGACACCCAGCACCGAGTTCGCCAACCCGCGCACACTGCAGCTGCCGCAGTCATCGGCCGAGATGCAGAACTCGACGCGCGAGACCTGCGATTCGGGATCGAAGGTGAGCATGGAGCGCGCCCTCGTGCTGTCGTGCAACATCCCGTTCGCCGAACTCGCGATGAGCATGGACTCCGGCGACGTCCCCGCCATGGCGCGTGACTTCGGCTTCGGACAGGACGTCGAGATTCCGCTCAGCGTGACACCGAGCGATGCTCCC
Organism: Leucobacter tardus; assembly: GCF_017583045.1. Taxonomy (GTDB): domain Bacteria; phylum Actinomycetota; class Actinomycetes; order Actinomycetales; family Microbacteriaceae; genus Leucobacter; species Leucobacter tardus. The sequence continues at coordinate 327,112 of NZ_JAGFBF010000001.1, forward strand.
GAGCCCGATGGCCAGGCGCAGGTCGCGCTCTCCTCGATCGGTCAGCTCGACGTGCGCGCGACGCCGTTGCAGATGGCGATGGTCTCCGCCGGCATCGCGAACGGGGGGCAGGTCATGAACCCGCAGCTCGTCAATCAGGTGATCACGCCCGACCTCCGGGTCGAGCGCGACTTCTCGGCCGAGCAGTTCAGTCGCCCCATCTCGGAGAGCACGGCGAGTACGCTGACGGACATGATGACGAAGGTCGTCTCCGAGTCCGACGGTACCGGCCACCTCGCCGCGATCGACGGCGTCGACGTCGCCGGCAAAACGGGAACCGCCGAGAACGGCAAGGACGATGCGGGCGAGGATCTGCCCTACACGCTCTGGTTCACCGGATTCGCGCCTGCAGACGACCCGGAGGTGGCGGTGGCCGTCGTCATCGCCGACGGGGGCGGAGAAGCGTATGGATACGAGGGGAGTACGTACGAACTCCCCACGCAGATTGGGAAACAAGTCATGGAAGCGGTGTTGAGCGAATGAAACCAACGTCAGGAGTCACGTTCGGCGGGCGCTACGAGCTCAGCTCGAGGATCGCCGTCGGCGGCATGGGCGAGGTCTGGAAGGCCACGGACAGCATCATCGGTCGTACCGTCGCGATCAAGATCCTCAAAGACGAGTACATGGGTGACCCCGGCTTCCTCGAGCGTTTCCGCGCGGAGGCGCGTCACGCTGCGCTCGTCAACCATGAGGGCATCGCGAACGTCTTCGATTACGGCGAGGAGCAGGGTTCCGCCTACATCGTGATGGAGCTCGTGCCGGGCGAACCGCTCTCGGCCATCATCGAGCGCGAGGGTCGACTTCCCACCGACCAGGTGCTCGGCATCGTCGCGCAGACCGCGACGTCGCTGCAGGCCGCCCATGATGCCGGACTCGTACACCGCGACATCAAGCCGGGCAACCTGCTCATCACCCCCGAGGGGCGAGTCAAGATCACCGACTTCGGGATCGCGCGGATCGCCGACCAGGTACCGCTCACCGCGACCGGCCAGGTCATGGGAACCGTGCAGTACCTGGCGCCCGAGCAGGCGAGCGGCCACATCGCGACCCCCGCGACCGACATCTACTCGCTCGGTGTCGTCGCGTACGAGTGCCTCGCCGGCAAGCGCCCGTTCACGGGCGAGTCGCAGGTCGCCATCGCCATGGCGCAGATCAACGACACCCCGCCGGATCTGCCGAACGACATCGCTGCCCCGGTCCGCAACCTCGTCATGGCCTGCCTGGCGAAAGACGCGGACGGCCGGCCGCAGAGCGCCACGAAGCTCGCGCAAGCCGCTTCGGCGCTGCACCGGGACGACGTGCAGGCCGCTGCCGGCTTCGTGCCGCAGGTGCTCGGCGCCGGCGACGCCGCGACGATGATGATGCCGGCGACGACCGCCGGCGACGCCGCGACGACGGCGCTGCCGCGCACGCAGGCGTTCGCCGAGCAGGCGGGTCAGCCGCTGCTCGATGAAGATGGAAACCCCATCGACGAGCAGGCCGAGGGCGAGGTCGGCAAGAAGAAGAAGAACCCGTGGACCTGGCCGCTCATCACTCTGCTCATCCTGCTGCTCCTCATCGGCGGCGGCACCGCCATCGCGCTCTGGTCGGGCAACAACGATGAGCCCGAGCCCACGCAGACGAGTGAGACTCCGTCGCCCACACCGACCGAAACCGAGGCGACCACCGGCGTCGTCGACGAGAGCGAGTTGATCGGGACTCCGTACGAGCAGGCCGTCGGCCTCCTCGAGGGTCGCGGCTTCACCGACGTCCGCGTCCAGGAGGGTTCGCCCTCCGCCGACGGCGCCGGCCTCGTCACCCAGGTGAACCCCACCGGCCAGCAGGTCGGCCTCAACGAGCCCATCACTCTCACATATGCCGTGGGCTTCGGTGATCCGGCGGAGCCGGCAGCGGCCCGCGGCGCCTCCGAGATCGACGCCGGCGGTTCGACCGGACTGTCGCTCGACTCGAGCGTCTGCCCCACCGGCCTGAACGTGCAGGGGTACGACGTGACTGTGGAGGGCGACGGTTCGCTCAGCGGCGTGTCCGGATCCACAGCGAACATCAAGGCGAACACCCTCGACGCCGGTGCGAGCGATGGAACCATTACCGTCACGTATGTCGTCCAGTGCGCTGGATCGGGCGCCAGCCTGGAATCCCCGTCCTCATCGGAGACCAGCATCACCGTGAAGGCACCGGCACGCCCGGACCCCTCGCCGACGCCCCCCGGAGGTAACGACGACGATAACTAACGGAACGGTCACGGAGTCACGGAATACTTGGACCCGGGCAAGGTTCGCGTCGCGCGAGCCCGTAAACTAGGTCCAGCCCATGCACAGATTGAGGTGAACATGCCAGAGCCCACGGAAGCTGGTGAGCAGCGAATCCTCGCTGGTCGCTACGCGATTGGTGAGTTCGTCGGCCAGGGCGGCATGGCGACGGTGTATCGCGGCACGGACACGAAGCTCGGGCGCCAGGTCGCCATCAAGGTGATGAAGGCCAATCTGGCGGACGACGCCGACTTCCGTGAGCGTTTCCGGCAGGAGGCGCAGTCGGCGTCGCGCATGGCGCACCCGACCATCGTGCGCGTCTTCGACGCCGGCGACGACCTCATCCGCACCGCCGACGGCCCGCAGCGGCTCCCGTTCATCGTCATGGAGTACGTGGAGGGCACGAACCTCCGACAGCTCGCCTCGGAGCAGCGGCTCTCGCAGAGCGAAGCCTGCCGCATCACCGACTCCGTGCTCACGGCGCTCGAGTATTCGCACCGCGCCGGCATCGTCCACCGCGACATCAAGCCGGCCAACATCATGATTACGACCGACGGACAGGTCAAGGTGATGGACTTCGGCATCGCCCGCGCCGTCTCCGAGACGTCGTCGACGCTGCAGCAGACGACCGCGATCCTCGGCACCGCAGCGTACTTCTCGCCCGAACAGGCGAAGGGCGACACCGTCGATGCGCGAACCGACCTCTACTCGACCGGCGTGCTGCTGTACGAGCTCCTCGCCGGAGCCGTGCCCTTCCAGGGCGACACCGCCGTTTCGGTCGCCTACCAGCATGTGAGTGAGCGCCCGACGCCGCCGAGCGAGCGCGACTCCGAGGTCACCGCCGAGCTCGACCGGGTCGTGCTGCACGCGATGCAGAAGGATCGCGCGCGACGGTTCCAGTCGGCCTCGGAGTTCCGCGACGCGCTCCGCCTCGCTGCTGAGGGGACGATGCCCAAGCTCGCCGCCGATCACGGCGGCGACGGCGACACCGTCCTTTTCTCCGGCGGCGAAGAGGTCTCCGAATCCGACCTCGCGCTGCGCCAGCTCGCCGAGAGCGGCGGCGGATCGCGGACCCAGAGTCGCCCACCGGTCATGTGGACGTGGGCGGCGATCCTCACGGTCGGCGCCGTGATCGTCGCGGTGGTGTTCTGGCTCGTCACACTGTCTCCCTATCAGGTGTTCCCCGAAGACTCGCGCGAGGTTCCCGACCTCGCCGGCATCGAACGCGAAGCCGCGGTCGAGACGCTCGAGGGAATGGGCCTCGTGCCGATCCCCGTCGAGCGCGCCAACGAGGACGTCGCCGCCGAGCACATCATCGAGACCGACCCCGAGGTGGGTGCGAACCTCTCCGAGGGCGACACGATCACGATCTACGTCTCCACCGGGCCGGCGACCGCGGAGATCCCCGAGACGGAGAGCATGTCCGTCGAGGACTACACGACCGAGATCGAAGGTCTCGGTCTGGTGGTCGGGCAGGTCAACACCGAGAACGATCCCGTGGCACCGAAAGGGCGCGTGATGAGCGTTTCGCCCGAGGTCGGCACGTCGGTCGAGTCGGACACCGTCGTCACGCTCACCGTGTCGAGCGGCAACGTGCAGGTGCCCGACGTCAAGGGCCAGTCCCTCACGGCAGCCCAGTCGCAGCTCGAGAGTCTCTCGCTCGATCTGAAGATCGTGCCGAACGACGAGTGCGATCAGGCGAACAACCTGCCTATCGTCGAACAGAGCGCGGTCGGCGATCAGCCGCAGGGCACCGAGGTCTCCCTCACCTACTGCTCGGGCTGACCTCAGTCGGCGCTGCGCGTGAGCAGCGGCGAGAGCGTCGCTGCGATCTCGGCCGCGTTCGGTGAGCCGGCGACCCCGAGCCAGTTGCCGAGCTGCACGTAGCCGCCCTCGGTCAGCACGGACTCGGGGTGGTACTGCACCCCGAAGATCGGCAGCTCGCGGTGCCGGAGCCCCATGACGACTCCGCCATCGGTCTCGGCCGTGATGGTGAGCGACTCGGGCACCGTGTTCCGCACGACGGCGAGCGAGTGGTAGCGGGTCGCCGTGAACTGCTCGGCGACACCCCGAAAGAGCAGATCGTGGTGGTGCGTGACCACGGACGTCTTGCCGTGCATGAGCTCCTCGGCGTGCGTCACCGTGCCGCCGAGCGTCTCGGCGATGGCCTGGTGACCGAGGCAGACCCCGAGCAGGGGGATGCCGGTGCGCAGCGCGATCTCGACCATCGGGATCGAGACCCCGGCATCGACCGGGGCACCGGGACCGGGCGAGAGGAGCACCCCGTCGAACTCGTGCGCGAGCGCCTCGAGCTCGCCCACGCTCACCGCATCGTTCCGGATCACGCGCGTCTCGGCGCCGAGCTGCTGCAGGTAGCCGTTCAGCGTGTAGACGAAGCTGTCGTAGTTGTCGATGACCAGGATGCGCGTCATTGGTTGATCGTCACCTCGGGTTCAGGGAGCAGTTGAGACACCCACGGATAGATATAGAAGATCATCGCATACACGAGCGCGGCGAGCGCCACGAGCAGCACGATCAACCGCAGCCACACGGGCCCGGGGAAGAAACGCCACAGCAGGGAGAACACCCGATCACACTCCGTCCACGTTGGGGTTCTGCTCGGCGAGCTCCGCCGGCGGGCCCTCGCTCAGCGGCTGGAAGTCCTCCAGCACCGCGTACGCGATCGCGCGCTCCTCGCTGCCGGCCCACTTCGGGTGGCAGGTCGTGAGCGTGAGGATCTGGTCCTCACCCGGCGTCCCGTCGAGACGCGGGAACGGATTCGTCACATCGAACGCGTCGGGCAGGACGTACTCGAGATCGCGGAAGCGGTAGGTGTACCAGCCCTTCGGCGTCTCGATGAACATGCCGTCGCCGATCCTGAGGTTCATCACCTCGCGGAACGGTGCGATGATCGGTCCGTTGCGGTGCGCCGCGATCGCGAAGTTGCCCGGTTCGCCCGGCATCTGCGTCACGTCGTATTGGCCGATGCCGTGGTCGCCCGAATCGATGATGTACTGCTCGGTCGAGTAGGTGATGCGGTTCGAGAAGGTCTCGCCGAACGCCGGGACATAGAGGTTCGCGAAAACCTCACCCGGTTCGGGTCGATCCACCACCGGGATGCCGTCGGTCGAGGGCTGCTCACCCGTGTCTGCCGCCTCACGCCACCGATCGGACTCCTGGGCCGCCAGGTCGTTCTGCTGTCCCTGCACCACGAAGCCGGTGTACCAGGGCTGCCAGACCATGTAGCCGAGCACTCCGAGTCCGCACAGCAGCAGCAGCTCGCCGAACACCGTGAGCGGGCTCAGTCGTGCTCGCCTCCGCGAACGTCGACGGCCATGCCGGGCGGGCCGCGCAGACTCAGTCATACCGCTTATTCTAGGCCTGCTCTCTGAGTCGGATCGGAGTTGACGGTAGACTCGGGGGCATGGCAGCAGCTGGAAAAGACGTGAGCAAGCGCAAGTCGGCGGAGACCGAACGCAGCAAGGCCGAGGTCGCGGCGGCCCGAAAGGACACCCCGAACCCCGTGTGGTTCAAGCCGGTGATGTTCGGGTTCATGCTCCTCGGCCTGATCTGGATCGTGGTGTACTACATCACCAGCGCATCGGCGATGCCACTGCCGATCCCGCAGCTCGGTCAGGCGAACATCTTCATCGGATTCGGCCTGATTCTCGTCGGCTTCCTGATGACGCCGTGGTGGAAATAACCGCCGACTGAGCGAAATCACACGGGTGTAATTCTTCCCCAGCTGGGAATAACCCTGTGGATAACTTCGCGGGCGACCGGGAACGGAAGGGACGCGAGGTCAGGCGGACGGCAACGGCAGTGCCACGAAGTAGGCACATGACAGTGCGACGAGCACGACCCCGAGTCCGACGGTCGCCGCGATGCGCATTCCGCGTTTGCGCGGCCCCCGCAGCACGACCATCAGCTGCATCGTCAGCGCACCGACGATCAGGCCGCCGAGGTGCGCCTGCCACGAGATCGAGCTGCCGGGGATCAGGCCGATCACGAAGTTGATCGTGATGAGCACCGCAAGGGACGTGATATTCACATTGGCGGCGCGGAATGCGACGAGCGTCGCCGCCAGGACCCCGAAGATCGCACCCGATGCGCCCACCGTCGGCGTCATGAGCGACGCGGGATCGACGTATGCCCAGAACATGACTCCCAGCGCGCCGCCGACACCGGCGAAGACGTAGAGCACGGCGAACTGCAGGCGCCCGATCATGTGCTCGAGATTCCGCCCGAACAGCCACAGGGCGATCATGTTGAACAGGATGTGGAAGAAGAAGCTCGGCGAGTGCGTGAACATCACCGTCAGCATGCGCCACGGTTCGAAGCTCGTGCTCCCGGCTCCCGCGAGGTCGGACGGCAGTGAGTAGAAGGGGGCGTACCACAGGGTCTGCGTCACGGAGTCGCTGAACAACTGCCCCACGAACACGAGGGCGCAGAGGATCATGATGCCGTACGTGACGATCGGGGTATCCGTGTTCGAGGCCCGACGGCTCATGACGCGCGCGGATCGCCCCACGCGCTGTGCAGCGCCCGGGCGCGTGGCACGCACGCACTCCGGGCACAGCACGCCGACCGCTGACGCGGTCTGGCAGTCCGAGCAGATCGTCCGACCGCAGCGCTGGCACAGTGTGAAACTCTGCACACCGGGGTGCCGGTAACACACGTCCTCAGCACCGTACTCGGCGCGCTCGCCGAACTGCGGGGTCGATCCGCCCGAACTCACCTGACTTACGCCTCGGTGACGGTGACGCTCTCGATCACCACGTCGTCGACGGGACGATCCTGCGCACCGGTCTGCACGGCCGAGATGGCGTCGACGACGGCCTTCGATGCATCGTCGGCCACCGCACCGAAGATGGTGTGCTTGCCGTTCAGCCAGTCGGGCGACGTCGTCGTGATGAAGAACTGCGAACCGTTGGTGCCCGCGAGGCGGCCGGTGAGATCGGGGCGCTTGCCCGCGTTCGCCATGGCCAGCTGGTACGGCTGGTTGAAGACGAGCTCGGGGTGGATCTCGTCGTCGAAGGTGTAACCGGGGCCACCCGTGCCGGTGCCGGTCGGGTCACCGCCCTGGATCATGAAGTTCGGGATGATGCGGTGGAAGATGACCCCGTCGTAGAAGCCCTTCCCGGCGAGATCGACGAAATTCTTCACCGTCTTCGGGGCGTGATCGCCGAAGAGGTTCAGCACGATATCGCCGTGATTGGTCTTGACCGTCGCTACAGAAGTGTGGTTGCTCATAGGCGCCAGTCTAGTTGCGCGCACTGACGAGACCCGTCGATCCCGCTGGGAATGCGCGTCAGATCGCGCATCGACTGTCGCTTCGGTGTAGCGTTGGGGATACGTGAGCCGAACGAAGGCGACCAGCTTCACACCGTATGGAGGATTCTGTGGCACTTTCACGCAAGCGCCGTCGCGAACTGCGCAAACTCCGGAGTCACGCCAACGACCTGCTCGACGCCCAGCGCGTAGTGCTCGGTCGGGCGGGCGACGTTCTCGGGGAGGCTGGTTCTCAGGCCCGCCACCTCAGCGATGAGCATCTCGCTCCTCGTGTCGATTCCGCCGCAGAGAATCTGCGGCCCTATGTCGAGACCGGTGTCGATTCCGCACGCCGTGCAGCGACCCGCGCCCGTCGCGTCACCGCTCCGATGGTGGCGGCAGCGCTGGTCAGCACGGTTCGCGCGCTCGACAAGCTCGAGAACCCCGACGCCGCGAAGCAGGTGCGCAAGTTCGGCGAGCGTACCGGCTACCTCAAGAAGTCGAAGGCGCGTCGCGCAGGCGGCGTCTTCGGCATCATCCTCGGGGCTGTCGCCGCCGTGGGTGTGGGCTACGCGCTCTGGCAGGCATTCCGGTCGGACGACGAGCTCTGGGTGTCGCCAGAGAACTGAGTCAGACCGTCGAACGGCGCGATCCCGGGTAATCGGGGTCGCGCCGTTCTTCTGTTCTGCGGCCCTATTTGCGCGGACGCGTGTTCGGGCTGCGTCGCCCGAGCCCCGCCATGCGCATGCCCGTCTGCACGAGCGACAGCGTACGCAAGCCGCGCACCTCTTTGAGCGGCACCCAGCGCGCCTCGTCCGACGACCCGCCGACCTCGTGTCGCAGCGGACCGTCCTTCACCGAGGCGCGGTAGATGATGCGGATGGTGTGCAGCTCGGGATCCCGACCGTCGGTGACCTCTTCGCGCACCATGACCCGGGAGTCGACGCCGAGCAGCTTGCCGACGCGAGCCTCGAGACCCGTCTCTTCCTGCACCTCGCGCACGACGGCGTCTTTCGGGTGCTCACCGGCTTCGAGCCCGCCTCCGGGCAGCGTCCACCCGTGCATGTGGCCGCGGCGCCAGTGGGTCAGCAGAATCTTCCCCCGGCGCTCGACGACCGCGTACGCGGCAACTCGGAGATCCATACCCCCGAGCCTAGCTTGCCGATGCTCGGGAGGGGTACGGCACCGCCTGCCAACCCATGACCCAGCGTTCGAGCCGTGCGTATGCCTCGTCGCGCGCACCTTTTCGCGAGAGGAAGATGTCGTGCAGGGCTCCGTCGATGCGCTCGACGGTGACCGAGGGCCCGAGTTTCAAGGACGCCCGTGCCACCTCGTCGACGTCGAGCACGGTGTCGACGCGGGTGAGGTTCTCCGACCAGCGCAGCGGCGCCTCCGAACGCGCGGACAGCAGGACGCAGACCGGCGTGTCCACCATCAGGCCGGCGCCGACCTCGGCGTGACCGGTGAGCACGGCGCGCAACCATCCAGGAGTGACCGCGTGCGATCGCTCCGGACGCCAATCGAGGTCGATGTCCATCGGATCGTCGGGATCCGCGGCCTCCCGGACCGCTCGCGAGTAGAACCCGGCGTCCAGCTGCGGCGCCTCTTTCATCGGCTGCAGACGCGCCCGCAGGTCCACGAACGGGGCGATGAGCTGCCGGATGCGCGCACTCAGTTGAAACTCGAGCCACGGACTGTTCAGTACGAGCGCATCGGCGACCCGAGGGTTCCGCGCGCTCCAGAGACTGAAGATCAGCCCTCCGGTCGAGTGACCCATGAGCAGGATCCTGCGCTCGCCCACGGCGCTGTCGCGCATGATCTGCAAGGACGCCTCGATCTCGGCGTCGTAATCCTCGAGGTGCTCGACGTAGCCGGCGGTCTGGTTGGGTCTCAGGCTCCGCCCGTACTTGCGCAGGTCGAGCGCGAAGAACCTGGCGCCGCGGTCGGTCCAGAACCGAGCGAGGCGTCGCTGGAAGAAGTAGTCCGACCACCCGTGGACGTAGAGCACATCGACGTTCTCAAGTGGGAGCGGACGGAGAAAGAACCGTGCGCCGACCGAACGGTGGCGCGGCAGCGCCCGGACGAGGGTCGCGACGAGCGGGCCCTCGTCATCCGCGCCGAGGTCGATCGTCCGCTGTTCGAATCCGTCGCCGAGCACATCCGGCTGCCACGCGTTCATACGGGTGGCGGGAGGATCGGACGCTGTTCGTAGAAGGTCTGCAGCACGACCGTGGTCCGCGTATTCACCGATGCGGCATGCCGGATGTCGCGGATGAGCGCCTCGAGCTCACGCGGGGATCCGACGCGGACGAACAGCATGTAGCTGGCCTCACCTGCGATGGAGTGGCACGCCTCGATCGCGGTGAGGTGCTCGAGCAGCTCAGGGGCGGTATCGGGCTGCGCCGGATCGAGCGGAGTGATCTCGATGAACGCCGAGAGCGGCTTGCCGACCGCTTCGGGATCGAGCACCGCGCGATACCCGGAGATGACGCCCGAATGCTCGAGGCGCTTCAAACGCGCTTGGACGGCAGAGGACGACAGTCCGATGCGCTCCGACAGCTGCGCGAGCGTCGCCCGCGGGTCGTTCGACACCGCTGCTGCGAGGCGCATGTCGACAGGATCATCCATGGTTGGGATCGTACCAGCAGCGCTGAGTCTCCTTGACGAGTCCGATGTGCGGAGTAAAATAACCTGTGTACTCCGGTTTGTACCGGATATTTTTCTGTTGCGACCCTGATCGGAGATGCTCATGTCCGCTTCTGCACCTGCTTCCGTCGACGTCACCCGCACCGTCGTCGACGCCGAGGGAAGGACCCTCGAGGTCGAGACCGTCGAGCGCAGCGCGCCCTGGCTCACGCTCAAGGAGTCTGCGACGGCACTGCAGGCGCTGCAGGCGAAGGACGGGTCGATTCCGGATCCCTCCGATCACGCCGCCGCGGCCGAGCACATCGACACGATCGTCGCCGCGATCGCGCACCTCGCACCGCTGTTCCCTCACGACGCCGCCTACCTCGACGCGCTCCCCCGCGACTTCGCCAACTGGGTCGATACCGGACTCGGCGTGCCCGACTTCCTCGATTCACTGGTCGCTTTTCAGCCGCAGGAGCACCGCGTCGACGGCATCCGTCACCTCGTGGTCTTCCCGATGTACACGCAGAACGGTTCGCCCGACCGGCACGTCGAGGCGCTCATCGTCGAGACCATCTGGCCCGAGTTCGTCGCCGCCCTCGAGGCGGGCGATTACGGGAACCGCCTGTTCGTCTCGCTGCGCCTCGTCGACTTCACATCCGGATACGACACGAACTCGGCGGTGCTCTTCCCGGAGACCGTCGCGATGCGCGAGATCCCGAGCTTCACCTGGGGCGCGATCTTCCAGGACCGCGAGGCAGCACGCTACCGCCGGGTCGTCCAGGCGGCGGCCGAGATCACCAAGCTCGAGCTGCCGGACGACGCCGCGGCCATGCTCGCCGACCAGCGCCTCACCGAGCAGACGTTCGTGATGTGGGACATCATTCACGACCGCACCCACATGCGCGGGGATCTCCCCTTCGATCCGTTCATGATCAAACAGCGCATGCCGTTCTTCCTCTACTCGCTCGAGGAGATGCGGTGCGACCTCACCGCGTTCCGGGAGTCCGTGAAGATCGAGCGCGCCCTCGCGGCTCGTGACGCTGCGGGCGAGGATCTCTCAGATGTCGAACGGCAGACGCTGATGACGGCGAAACTGGTGCAGTATGCAGTGATCTTCGATCGGATCTTCCGATTCGCCATCACGGGCGGACGCGTCCGCAACTACGACGGGCTCGGCGGGCAGCTGCTCTTCGCGTGGCTGCACCAGCGGCACGTGATCGAGTGGCGCGATGTCGAGCTCAGCTTCGATTGGGATCGCGTCGCGGACGCCGTCGTCGAGCTCGGCGACGCGATCGACGAACTCTACTGGAAGTCCATCGACCGACCGAAGACGGTGCACTGGCTCGAGGCCTACCGCCTCGTCTCGTCCGTCGTCACCCCGAATCCGGCGTCGGTCTGGGCGGAGGGACTGCCTCGTGAGGTGCTCGCGGGCCCCCCGAAGGGCTACACCGACCTCGTGATGGACGACGAGTTCCCGCTCTCCATGTTCTTCGAGGCGTTGAACAAGAAGATGGCCGATGTCATCGCGTCCACCGCCGGAATTCGAGCCACCGATGCCTGAGGCGCACACCTCGACCAGCGACCTCAGCGGTCGCACCGTGCTCATCGCCGGTGCGACCAGCGCCGCTGGCGATGCAGCCACCCGCGCACTGCTCGCAGCGGGGGCCGGCGTCATCGCCACCGGACGCGATGCGGCGAAACTCGCCCCACTCGCTGCGCTCGGCGCCCGCACCGAGACCATCGACCTGACCGACGAAGCAGCGGTGAACGCCCTGGCGGAACGCGTGCGGCACGACGGTCCGGTCGACGGCGTGCTGCACCTCGTGGGCGGTTGGCGCGGGGGCGGGGGGCTCGCCGGGCAGACTGAGGCCGACTACCGGGCTCTCGAGACGTCACTGACCGCGCTGCGCAACGTGACGCGTGCATTCGATGCCGCACTGCGCGCCTCCCCCGAGAGCCGGGTCGCGATCATCTCCTCCACTGCGGTCACGCGACCGCTCGCCGGCGGGGCGAACTACGCGGCGGTCAAGGCGGCGAGCGAGGCGTGGACCCGGGCCGTCGCGCACGGCTTCGCGAAGGCCGCGCGCGACGGCGACACCGCGCTGCACGCTGCCGCCACGATCTTCCGGGTGCGCGCGCTCGCCGGTCTGGAATTGCAGGTCGCCGACGCATTCGTGGCGCTGTGGGATGCCGACGCCTCAGCCGTGAACGATACGATGCTCGAGATCGCGCCCCACCCGACATCCGTCTGACCGTCCGACTGACAAGGAGCCCCATGCCCACGATCCACAACCCCGAGACCCGGGGGTTCGCCTCTGACAACTACTCGGGAATCCACCCCGAGGTGCTCACGGCGATCGGTGAAGCGAATGGGGGCCACCAGCCCGCGTACGGTGCGGATGCGTACACGGAACGGTTGCAGTCCGTGATCACCGAGCACTTCGGTGAGAACGCATCGGTGTGGCCCGTCTTCAACGGCACCGGTGCCAATGTGCTCGGCATGCTCGCCATGCTGCCGCGTTGGGGGGCCGTCATCTGCGCGGATACCGCGCACATTCACGCCGATGAGGGCGGAGCCCCCGAGAAGTCGGCGGGCATCAAGCTGCTTCCGGTCGCAACACCCGACGGCAAGCTCACCCCTGAGCTCATCGCGCAAGAGGCCTGGGGGTGGGGCGACGAGCACCGCGCGCAGCCGCTCGTCATCTACATCACCCAGTCCACCGAGCTCGGCACCGTGTACACCCCGGATGAGGTTCGCGCGATCACCGACTACGCGCACGAGCGCGGCATGCACGTGTTCATGGACGGAGCCCGTCTCGCCAACGCTGCGGCCGCCCTCAACCTCCCGCTGCGTGCGTTCACGACCGATGCCGGGGTCGACGCGCTCGCGCTCGGCGGCACGAAGAACGGCGCGATGGGGGCCGAGGCCGTCGTCGTCCTGAACGAGGCGGCAGCCTCCGGGCTCGTCTACCTGCGCAAGCACCAGATGCAGTTGGCCTCGAAGATGCGCTTCGTGTCGGCTCAGCTGCTCGCACTGCTCGATGGCGACCTGTTCATGCGCAACGCTCGTCACGCCAACGCGATGGCGCAGCGACTGCGATCCGGGATCGACCGCGACATCGCGTCGGGCGCACTTACCGGCGTCGCGTTCACGCAGCAGACGCAGGCCAATGCCATCTTCGCGACCCTGCCGGCCGGAGTCGCCGACCGCCTGCGCGAGAAGTTCCGGTTCTACGATTGGGACGCCGCGCAGGGCGAGGTGCGGTGGGTCTGCAGCTTCGACACCGCCGAGGCCGACGTCGACGCGTTCCTGGCCGCTCTGCGCGAGGAGTTGGCACCCACTTCGGTCCAGTAGACGGGCGCCACTCCCCCGACTTGCCTCTCCCGCCGCGCAGGAGGATGCTGGGGTCGTGCAGTTCACGCCCGTAAGCACCCTCCCCCGTCGGCTGCGCGATCGCGGTGCGGAGGTATGGCCGGGCGTCATCCTATCGCTCGGCATCGCCGTCCTCGCGACGTTCGTGGGTCATGCGATTCCCGTCGCCGGGTCGGCGCTGCCGGCGATCGTGATCGGCGTGATCATCGGGCTCGTCCGACGGCCAGGCGCACGTCTACGACCCGGCGTCGCGTACTCGTCGAAGTTCCTCCTGCAGTTCGCGGTCGTGCTGCTCGGGGCGCAGCTCTCGCTGGGAAGCATCCTGGTCGTCGGAGCGGAGTCGCTCCCCGTCATGCTCGCATCGCTCATCGTCTGCCTGCTCGGAGCATGGTGGATCGGGCGCGTGCTGGGCGTTCACCGTCGACTCCGGACACTCATCGGTGTCGGCACCGGCGTCTGCGGGGCTTCCGCGATCGCCGCGGTCTCACCGATCATCGGGGCGCTGGCCGGCGAAGTCGCCTACGCCATCTCGGTCATCTTCCTCTTCAACGTTCTTGCGGTCGCACTCTTTCCGCTGATCGGGCACGCGCTCGCGCTGGATCCGCACGCGTTCGGTCTCCTCGCCGGCACCGCCGTCAACGACACGAGCTCGGTCGTCGCCGCGGCGAGCGTGTTCAGCACCGCAGCGCTCGGGTTCGCCGTGGTGGTGAAACTCGTCCGTACGCTCATGATCATTCCGATCAGCATCGGCCTGTCCGTGCTCGAGGCGAAACGTTCGGCCGGTGCCGGGCGGCTGACAGTGAGACGGGTCGTGTCATTCGTCCCCTGGTTCCTGGCGGGGTTCATCGTGGTCGCGCTCCTCAACTCCATCGGTGCCTTTCCGCAGAGTGTGCACGACCCCCTCGTCGCCGCGAGCGTGTTCCTCATCGCCACCGCACTGGCGGCGATCGGACTCTCCACCGACATCGGGGCGATGCGCGACGCCGGGTGGCGTCCACTGCTGCTCGGAGCGGTGCTCTGGGTGCTCGTCACGGCCACTTCACTGGCGGTCATGATCGCGACCGGCTGGGTCGGCCTGTGAGCGCACGTTTCACGTGGAACGGGGGTGTCCGCGCGTCGACCCACGGCCGGGAGCAGTGACGAGCGTCGCCGCCGCAGCTCCCCCGATGAGGCACAACCCGATGAGGTCGGTCGCAGAGGGGACTTCAGCGAGCACCACCCCGGCGATGACGATGCCGAACACCGGCACGAGCAGGGTCCCGAGCGATGCGGTCGCCGCAGGGATCCTGCGCAGCACGCTGAACCAGAGGAGATAGGCGACGATCGTGCCGAGAACCGTGTTGTACGCGATGCCGAGCAGTGCCCCTGTGGAGATCGAAATCGGCGTATCGCGCGGGTCGAGCGCGAGCCCGAGGAGCGACAGGAGCGTCGCGGAGATCAATTGGATCGCGGTCGAGACGACCGGTGCGACGTCGAGACCGAGGCGCTTCACGTACATCGTGCCCGCAGCCCAGCTCAGGGCCGACAGCAGTGCGAACGCCGGGCCGAGCCCCCCTCCGTCGCTGAACACCGGCCATCCGAGAATCAGCAGACCGAGGGCCGCGAGAGCGACGGCCAGCACCCGTGACCTCGTCGGTCGCTCGCGGAACACCAGCCAACTGAGCAAGACCACCCACACGGGCATGGTGTAGACGACGATGGACGTGCGACCGGCCGACGTGTGCGTCATCGCCAGGGCGGAGAAGACCCCGAATCCCCCGATGCCGAACGCGCCCGCCACCACGAGGTGAGCAACGTTCTTGACATCCAAACGCACGATCGATGCTCGCGTCGCGTACGCCGATGCGGCCAGCACGACGGCCGCACTCCCGAATGCGAGGCTGCGCAGTTCCCAGACCGTGAACGACGACAGCGCTGCTTTGGAAGCGACGAAATTGCCGCCCCACAGCAGTGCCACCAGCAGCAGCGCAACGCGGTCGTGCCCCCTCATGCGATGAACCGCGGGTCCGACCACAGCTCCCGCAGGCGAGGAGCTTCGGTGCTCACGCGGGGGATGCCGTGGGGACGGCGTCGTACGTCACCCAGTGCGTTCGCGTCGCGATCTGATCGTAGAGGCCTTGGGCACGACGATTCTCCGATGCGGTGATCCATCGCACCACCGAGCAATCGGCATCGCCGGCGATCTTCTGCAGCTGTTCGATCAACGCATGTCCAACACCTTGGCCGCGAGCCTCGGGATCGGTGAACAGATCATCCAGCCACATCCCGACGGTGCCGGTGGACGGACGCGCGAAGCGGCGGTAGTGCGCGATGCCGACGATCTCGTCCCCGCGCAGCGCGACGAGTCCCTGGGTTTCATGCCCGGCGTCGTTGAGCCATTCCCAGACGCGTGTTTCCACCCGCTCGTCCGCAGTGAGTCGGTAGAAATCGCGGTAGGCATGGAACAACTCGCGCCACCGAGGCTCGTCATCACGGTTCACCGGTCGGACGGTGAAAGCGTTCGATGCATGCATGGGCGTGGTCCGCCTTTCTCGTTTGTGGCATCGTTCCCGAATGCCTGCGTCAGGTCCACGGTACGAGGGATTCCGGCCTCGCATATAGGCCAGAATGGTCCGGGCCGGGCAGACCAGTACACTGCGAATATGCGTCAGGCTTTCCCGATGAACCTCGTCATCGCCCCGCAGAGCGACGACGCACGACTGACCCGCGTAGCGCTGGCCGCGCGGCTCCGAGAGATCCTGCTGAGCGGACAGCTGACGGCCCGCGATCCGTTGCCCTCCACCCGGGTGCTGGCGCGCGCCGTCGGGGTATCGCGCACCACCGTGGTCGCCGCGTACGAAGAGCTCGCGGGCGAAGGATACGTGGACATGGTGCCGGGATCGGGTACGTACGTCGCCGAGGCGCTGTCGGGGACGACCGCGCCTCGTTTCGAGCGTGCAGCGAACGCCCCGGACCCTCCGCACCCCGCATCCGCTCGGGTCCCACCCGTACCGAGCGGCATCGACATGATGCCCGGCAGCCCGTCAGCGCATTTCGATCGAAACCCTGACTGGGCACGCGCGTGGAAGTCGGCGACCGCAGGTACGCTGCCGGCAGTGCCGCCGCCTGCGGCCGGCACCCCCGAACTGCGCGAAGAGATCGCACAGCATCTCCGGGCGACTCGAGGTGTGCGCTGCACCGCAGAGAACATCGTCGTGACCTCAGGGACCAACGATGGCATCGCACTGCTCGTGCACGCGCTCCGCCCGCGCTCCGGGAAGTACTCCATCGCGACGGAAGACCCGGGGTATCCCTCAGCGCGCAGCGTCATCGCCGTACTCGGCGCAGATCCGACGCCGATTCCGGTGAGCGACGGAGGCATCGATGTCGCACACCTGAGAGCCTGTGATGATCCCATTGCAGCCGCCCTCGTCACCCCGAGCCACCAATACCCGTTAGGCGGCCGGCTCCCGGTAGCTGCCCGACTCGAGCTCCTCGCCTGGGCCAGGGAACGTCAGGCATTCATCCTCGAGGACGACTACGACAGCGAGTTCCGGTACGGCGCGCCACCGCTGCCATCGATCGCCTCGCTCGACGAACACCACCGCGTCGCCCTCCTCGGCAGCTACTCGAAAACGCTGACCCCGTGGCTGCGATGCGGCTACCTCTTCGTGAACAACGCAGCGCTGCTCGAACGGATCATCACCGTGCGAGCAGCACTCGGCCCGTCCGTGTCCGGCGCGGTGCAGACCGCACTCGCGCACTTCCACGCCTCAGGAGGATTGCGTCGACACCTGATGAGGGTCGGACGCGTCTACGCCCATCGCAGAGCCCTCGTACTGAACGCCGCACACCAGTTCCAGGCGAAATATCGGCTCAGCGCCCTCGAAGGCGGACTGCACGCGACGATCACCTGGCGATCGGGGCCTTCAGCCGAGACGATCGTCGCAGAGCTCGCGCACCGGGCGATTTACGCCGCCCCGCTCCATCGCTACTCCCATCACCCTGATGCGCGCGAGCAGGAAGGCATCGTCTTCGGCTACGGGGCGCCGTCGGATACCCAGTTGCAACGGGGCATCGACGCCATCGCGGAGGTGCTCCGTGCGCACTGACGCTCGCCGCCCGGGGAAGGAGAGAGGTCCTGATTCCGTTGCTCTCGAACAGGAATCAGGACCTTCTCGATGGTGGATCCTGGGAGATTCGAACTCCCCCGGCATCCGTCCGTTCAATGACCCGAACCTAAGAATCCCCGAAACTTGAGGGCTCTCTGGTCACTAGAGAGCTGTATCGAATCACACCAAGCACCATCAGATGTTGCCAGCATGTTGCCACGAGAGCAGACAAAGAGACTCAACAAGTGGAATCTCAAGCCCACTCTCGCTAGCAGGCCACGGGCCAACCAGCTTCACTCTTCGCTCAAACGTGAGGAGGTCTCAATCTGCGAGGATCGCCCGACGAGACAAAACCGCGGTGGTCTCGGCGCACGCTTCGGCAAACCTGTGGTCGTGGTCCAGGTCGAGATCGAGCGTTATGGGCTAGCTGGATGCGTCTGATCCTGATGATTCATGCGAGAAGCGCACGAAGGCAGTCCCATCAAACTCAGCGTCGCATCTCTTCAAAGGAACCCCAGAAAGTGGGAAACCGCTCGCTCAGGACTGCGTACATTCGTTCCCACTTCGGAAGTGATTCGACGAGTTCAACCTCATCAGAATCCCGCCAAAGCTCTCGCTGATGTTGGGGGCTTTCGGTCAAGTTCTCAAGCATGGCAACGGTATGCAGACGGATCTTATTTCCTTCGAGTACCTGGAGCGCAGCTGAAAAGAGGAGGTAGTGTGCCGGGTCCCGAGTTGACTGTGCTGAGATGAGGACGCCGGATTCGAAATGTACGACTTCCCCCGGGACGCCTGCGCTACGGCGACGCATTTCTGATGGAATTGCTGAGGTTTTGCGGAGAGGCTCGACCCTCAGATCTTTTCCTCGAGAGACTATTCCAGTGAGATTCAACAGATCGAACTCAATCTGCTCCCTCAGTATTCTCGCATCGGTTTCTCCCTGAGCATGGAGCTGTTCCCGCCGTTTCTCGGCCTCAAGAAGCTCAGTGACACGCGCAGGAAAAGACCCTGAACGTCTTGGTACAACCCACGGGTGCGAGAGTGAAGGCATGGCATCCGCAAACTGGAAAGATGAGGAGCGCAACTCCCTATTCATGAAATTGAGTTCAAACACTTCGACGTGCGGGTACTGAAAGAGGACCTCCTTCAGTGCCGGAAGCAATTGCTTCGGGAAGCTTTCGCCGAGGTATACACCAGTTATAGCTTCCTTTATCGGCAAGAACGCGGGGAGCGCTGAATGGTCTGAGAGAACTAAGCGGTACTCGTATTCGCTCTGCCAGTCTCGATGCTTTTGCAGGAATAGAGCTTCCTTAAGCCTCATGAGTGTGAGACGCGCCACAGCGTCCACTCCAAACTCGCGGACTTGGCCAAGATCGATACCCTCTCCCATCGGAATCGACGATCCCGAACGATAGACCACCGGGCCATGCACGATTTGGACCTCTTCAGATGCCGAACCTTCGAGCTCACTAATCAGTCGACTCTTATCAAACTGAAGACAAATCCCTCGGTGTCCTGCCCCATAATGGGCCCACATCGAGAGGTGATTCCAGCCACGCATCATATCCGGCCTGTGAACGACACCGACCATATCGAAATCCTGAGTCAGACAGGCAACTTTCGTCGTGCGACGGATTTGACGATCGATGTCCTTCCAAAGATCCATTAGGTCGATGGTCTCATCGTTCAACACGTCTTCATCGTCTTTGTGTGACTGAAGCGCATGGTACGTGGGTCGAGATTCCCAGAGGTCATTGGTCGATTCAAACGGAGATAAGCGAAGCTTCCCCGAACTAAGCAACCCGAAGATCGCTGTCTCCGCACCTGTGTAATGAAACAAGCTATCGGTAATTTCGAGCGGAGCGGAGTCGTAGTCCCGATCGGAAGCGAGGGTCGGGTCGGTGTCCATACGCTTCATTCAACCAGTTAGATCGACAGAACTGGGACGTTTGTGCGCCTCCACCACTTCCGATGTTGAGAGGGATGAACTCTGCTTTGTCACTTGTCCGTCGAACTGCCGTAGACCTCCGTGTGGAAAAAAGACTCGGGGAGAGATTCGCTATGCCACAGGGGGGCGCTGAGGGCGGGGGTGGGGGGTGCCTCCCCCTGCCTGCTGTCGTCGCTGGCGGCGAGGGGTGGCGGGTGCGGCGGTGAAGTCGATGCTGTTCACGGTTCCTGCCTTCCTCTCGGCCCTTGTAAAGTTGCCTACCCTCCAGAGCGATGAATACATGCACTCGACGTACGCATGACGATCCCCTACCGGGACACTCTTGCCTATCGCCAAAGACCTCTACACGACGAGTACAAGCATAAAGTCTGAATTCCCGTATGCCCCGCCCGAAAAAGTGCCCGGTGAGGGGGTCTCTGCGCTGTCATGTCGCCGCCGGCATCACCAGTATTGACCGTGCCCGCGGGCTCGAACAAGATCGCGTGCACCTCGCCTGACGCCTTCGGGCAGTGCTCGACACCCTGAGGAACCACGAAGACATCATTCGGCCCTAGGACCACATCACGGTCGCGAAGCTGAATCGTGAGTTCGCCCTGCACAACCATGAAGAGTTCGTCGGTATCGGGATGGGTGTGCCACACAAACTCGCCTTGCAGCTTGACGACTTTCACGTCGTAATCGTTGATGCTAGTGAGGCGGTGAGGTTGCCAGTGCTCCGTGATTGTCGAGAGGGCAGCCTGGATGTTCTGTACGTCATTCTTCACGCTGCTCACCATACGGGGCCCACGAGGATCGGAATGGTCGCCAATAACGGTCGTTTCCGGCGGATCCTGGGGTGCAGGTGCTCGGTAGGTCTCTAAGCGACGCAGATTCCCGGTGTCTTTTCGGTCAATGTGGCCGTCTGCGTCGCCTGCGGGAAAAGATCGGGGATCGTGCCTTCGCGAAGGAGGCTCAAGGAATAGTTGCACTTCGGGAAACGATTGAGATAGTTTCTTCTTAGGCAACTATTGGAGGTAGGCGAGAATGGATGAGCCCGAAGCTCAGAATCAGTTGAACCTTATCCGTCGAGCACAGCACAAGTCGGCACGTCACGGCGCACTGTTGGCCACCGTAGCCATGGCCTCACTCGTTCTCGCCATAGCCGTAGTGGTCGATCTAGAGATGATTTGGTTGCTCGGGATCGTCGTACTCGGTTTCGTTGGTGCGGCCGCAGC
Organism: Leucobacter tardus; assembly: GCF_017583045.1. GTDB lineage: Bacteria > Actinomycetota > Actinomycetes > Actinomycetales > Microbacteriaceae > Leucobacter > Leucobacter tardus. The sequence goes on from NZ_JAGFBF010000001.1 coordinate 347,928, forward strand.
TCGTCCTCTCCGACTACGGCTGAACTGGAGCGACCGGTTCGGCATCTGCCTGCTCGCCTTAACGATCGTCACGACTTTCGGCGTCTACGTGCTCGTACAACAGGTCGCGCGCTCCCTTGAGTGGCCTGCTCCCAACACCATTTCAGCGTTCAGCGCAGCATTCCTGATCCTCACAGCCGGACTCCCCGTTCTGATGCGACTCGCTCTACACACACCCCGTACCGGCGAGCCACAGGGTCTCGGTAGTGCCTGAATCAACCGAGAATCCACCCCGCGGCAACCTCCAACAAACCACCCTGAACCCACTGCTGCATGAACCGGCACGGCTGTCTCTGCTCGCAGCCCTTACCCCTGCAGACTACGTCGATTTCGCGACGCTGTTGCAACTGACAGGAGCGAGCAAGTCATCACTATCGAAGCACCTATCGACGCTGACTGGGGCAGGAATCGTCGAAGTCACGCCCGGTCCCTCTGATAGACGTGGACGTCGTGTCGCTTTCACACCTTACGGACGCACCTCTTTTGAGGAGTATCTCCGAAACCTCGAAACCCTCCTCCGCAGCGCTCGGAACTGAATTGCTGTCGCACCGAAAACGATCGTTTTTGGCTGCCGCAGCCGCTATATTCGGCCGCGCTCGTCCACTGGGCAACAGCGGTAGTCGCGCCACGCGTCGAGAAGTTCTTCGCGTGAGCTATCAGGGTGCTCCTCATGCCAAGCTCGCGTGAACCGGTTGTACTCAAATTGAGGGTCTATAGCTTTCTGACCCTGGCCACGAGTCGCGTAGTAGCAATCGAGCGCGTCTTGAAGGGTCTGGGTGCCGTCAGTCTTCGCGAAGAACGCACGCATTTCACCGTCAAACCCAAACGGCTGGCCAACTTGCTCTACGAACCATGCCCGTACAACCTGGCTGCACCTCTGCCCCCTAGGAATCACCGTAGACGCTGCCAGCGGACCTGAGAGCTGCCTCGCGCTCCCCGAGCGTTTGGACACTGGCTCCGCGAAAGGCACTCCATCGAGAGCGGCAGCGAGCCGGAGAGCCAACACTTGCTTCCCTCCGCCTGTTCGAAGACCGAGCGAGCGCGCGAAATCGGCGAGTTCATCCTTTAGCCAGTACCAGCGCAGTAACTCTTTGCCGGTCAGCTCGCGAGACAGCTGAGGGCGCTCCTGATTGGAAGAAATCATTGCACCTACCCTACCGAGAGTGACTCTCGACCATCGTCTCGCACATCGCCACAATCGATCGTTATCGGCCCGGCCACACATGCATCCTGGGGCACCGGCAGCAGACGTGCTCCGCAACTCTGAACCCCTCCGGCCGGGACTCGGATGCAAGTCGGATTCCGAGACCGATGAGTACGACTGACCCACGCCCACACCGAGAGAGGTCGCCAGACCGGCCCGCCGCGAGCTGATTGCTTTGGACACGACGACGGCGAAGTCAGGTCCCGGCGTTGCCACCAGGCGTCGCTCGACGCCCGCAAAGCCCAGAAGCTGGGTGATCATCTGTGCAGCATAACTGCCTCTACATGGATAACTGGAAGAGTTTTGGACCTTCCGGTACAGAACGCTGCTAGAGTCAACGAAAGACAGCGTCGCGATACGCAGCGCTTCCGTATCCACCCACCATCACCACGGTCGACTTCGACCAGACAGGACACAAAATGCCTATTGCTCGCATCACTCTCAACAAGGGCAAGTCGCCCGAGTACCTCGAGAAGGTCTCGCAGAGCATCTACTCCGCCATGAGGGAGTCTTACAACCTCGATGAGAACGACAAGTTCCACATCTTCCAGGAGCTCGATGCGAACACCTTCAAGTTCGACCGGAACTTCGGCGTGCCGCAGCCGCGTACAGATGACTTCATGATCATCGATATCCTCTCCGACCCGCGTCAAGCCCCCGTCAAGCTCGCGACCATGCGGGCGCTGAAAGAGAAGCTCGTCGAATCGGTCGGCCTGGCGGCACAGGACGTTGTGGTCACCTTCGATGCACGCCTCGCGGCCGAGGACGCCTCGCTTGGGTATGGCGAACCGGTTCTAAAAGTACTCCAGTAACGACCCTCCCTACGCCAAGACCCCCGCCTCGAATCGGGGCGTTGTCCGCCCAGCACGGCAAGGACAGCGCCCCGGGTTCTGCGATCGAAGAGGCATGACAAGAGAGATGAGCATCCGATGGCCGACTCCCCATTTGCGCGCAACATCCAGTTGCAACTTGGCAGTGCGGCGCAACCCTTCGGCGTCATTACAATCGTTGAAGTGGCTGACGCAAGTGCCGGCGACGCCTTCGAAGAGGTTGCTCGCTCCCTCGCCGCGCACTCGCGTCGTGAACCCGGCAACCTCAGCTTCTCGGTGAGTCGTGATGTGGTCAGGCCGACCCGATTTGTCTTCCACGATCGGTGGCGTGACACCGCGGCAATGATCGCGCATGAGCAGAGCGCTCACTTCCAAACAGGTATTGAGCGCGCAGCCGCGCTGTTCGCCGCGCCACCAACCGTGATTGTTGTCAAAGACATCGAGTAGGGCTACCGAGCAGGCGGGGGCGAGAGTATTCGGTCAATTGCCGAATGGGCAGTCGCGGACAGATGAACCGGGCTCATGCCAGCTCGACCGAGAGCCACAACCCCCAACTGTGCAGCCAACGTTGCTTGCGCGACGCTTTCAGGATCGACGTCCGGAGTAATCTCGCCCACACGTTGGGCGCGCTCCGCCGCAGAGGTAAGTACAGCGGTCATCGATGAGTAGATCTGTCGTGCCTGGGCTGCAACGTCGGGGTCGACGGATGCAAGCTCGGCGCTGCTGTTCGCAAGCAAGCAACCCCTGCGACTAGCCGCGCCGGTGGGATCGGCCGCGGGCTCGAGCATAAAATCTCGCAAGACCTGCGCTCCAGAACGAGCAGTTTCTAGTCTCTCGCGCAACGCACTCATCTTGTCCTCGCCGTACTCGCGCAGTACCCGTAGAAAGAGCGCGTGCTTGTCCCCGAAGGCCCCATAGAGCGAGCCCTTCCCGAGACCGCTCGCTCGCAGAAGGTCGCTCATCGATGTACCTGCATAACCCCGGTCCCAAAATTCATCCCGAATTGCGCGAGAGACGTCGGCTTCATCAAACTTTCGAGGGCGGACCATACCCTTACAATACTCGTTTTATTGACCATTAGGTCCATATCTGCGCGTGAAGCCGAGCTGCCTGAAGCAATCGTTTATAGCTTATGAACCGCTGCTATACGGCACTTGCGCCCTCTTCAACATAGAAGGCATGAAACTGCCTGAATCCGTCATGACAGGCTTTGGTCCACCCTGCTGGTATGCACCGTGCGTGCGGCAAGGACTCCGCCAATGCCCGGGATGAGTGCGAGAAGCCAGGGCCGGTATCGCCCTTCAGCGGTGAGTGCAGCACAAACAATTGTGCCGATATAAGCGAGCCCATGGACGGGGCCGAGGATGCGGGATACCTCGGGCCAGTCCAGGGTGAACATATTCAACAGGAGCAATGCGAGCGTACCGAGTTCAACGCCAGCGGCGATACGCAGAAGGGCACGGCCGGTCATGCGCCGGCCCCGGTGGTGGAGCCTGGCCGGTAGATCATCAGCACGACAACGATTGCCCAAAGCAGATTGAATATGCCGGTGCTCATCGCGAGTTTCCGGGTGGCGCGCGATGTGGCTGCGACCGTATCATCCGATTGCCCCGCGCCGACGGTGGTCACGAGGTGCCGTTGCCTGGGAAGGATAGTCGCGATCAGCAGGATCGCGGCGATCGCGGTCAGTGTCATAGAAACGAGAAGCCAGGCATCGCCAAGAACGCCGAGAGAAGCACCGGTCGCGATACCGAAGATCGGGACAATGATGCCAATCACCGCGTACACGCGGGTAATTCGGTGAAGCACTCGCACAACGGCGACCTTGCCATGATTACCAGGGTCTTCTAGAGAAGCTCGTACAGCAGGCGGAAACATGCTCGCAGCAATCGCAACGGGTCCAATCGTCAGGATCGCCGCGAGCACATGGACAGCGAGAAGAAATCCTGTCATGACACAACCCGATTCCCCGTCACCTGAGTCTGCGGCAACCGGCCCGCACGGGAGGCGCCTGTCATCGTGTCGCCAATGATTATGACATCGAAGTCGAGGTTGAGGCGCATCGGCTTGGTGACGCGTTGGCGCCAACGCGCTCGCTCACCACTGTCGTCAGTCTGTTCGACGGTGACCTCCTCCAACGGGACAGTCTCGGCCTTGCTTTGAGCCTCACCTTGGATGCCGTTCGCGTCACGGGTGAACGTGTACAAAGCACTGATTGTGCCGATCGGGGTTTTCATCGCGACGTCCCATGTTCCGACGATGTTCACGCGGAAGCCTCCGCCCCTGCCTGCACCGGAACTCTGCCGTCGGCACGCCAAACGGTGCCCCGTCGCTCGTACTCGAACAACTCCTCTACAGAGCGAGCGATGCGCGACCCGAATTCCCTCTCCAACAAGTAGAGACCCAAGTCGAGACCGGAGGTGACTCCACCAGCGGTGACGAGATCACCGTCGTCGACAACGCGCGCCCGTACCGCTGTGGCGCCGGTTGCCTCCAGAACCTCCATCCCGAGGGTGTGAGTGACCACATTGCGGCCTTCAAGGAGTCCGCCCATCGCCAGCGCGAGCGACCCCCCACACACCGTCGTCACAAGAACGTCGGGATTATCCATTGCTTCAGCGATGAGGGGCGTCATCTCCGTTGCCGCGAACCGCGCCAGCAGCACCGGGATAGTCTCGATTCCCGCGTCCGGGTCTCCGTCTACCGGACCACATGCACCGGGCACGAGAATGATCCCCGGTCGATGCGGGTCGAGGACGGCGGTCGCAGTGAGCGTGAGTCCCTGCGATCCCGAGACGACCTCTCGCGGGCCTTCAGCACTCACCATCGCGATGTCAAGGTCGCCGCCCAGGAAGTACTCACTGCCCGCGACAAGCACCTCGAACGGAGCGATCACGTCGAGCGGATCAAACCCGTCGAATAACACAATCTGCACAGACAACGACACGAAGACTCCTTCTGCTGGTCAAGGGCCACTGCGACTCCCCGGACAAGTCTTCTAAACGATCATCTATTGCACGACCGGCATTTCAGACACAAGACAACTGAATCTGGCCATCGTTCATCGCAACATCATTCGTGACGCAAATCAACTTAAGATCGGTCCATGCACACTGTCGTTGTTCTCGCTCTTCCTGATGTGATTGCGTTTGATCTGGCCACAGCGGTCGAGATCTTCTCACGCGTCACACTGCCAGACGGACGCCCCGCTTACCGGGTGGTTGTCGCGGGCACGGAACCCACTGTCGAAGCCGGACCGCTTCAGATCACAACAAGGGATGACCTTGCCGCGCTGGCACGGGCCGACACGATCATCGTGCCTGGCCGTAACGTTGCCGCCGCGTCACTACCCGACGGGTTGGCAGAGGTACTCAAGGCGGCGACACGTGACGGGACCCGCATCGCGTCGATCTGCGTCGGCGCGTTCGTTCTTGCGAGGGCCGGGTTGCTTGACGGTTTACACGCCACGACACACTGGCTCGCGACCGGCTTGCTCGCTCAGCAGCATCCCCAGGTTGTTGTGGAACCAGATGTCCTTTACACCGACAACGGGCACATCCTCACCTCCGCTGGCGCCGCTGCGGGACTCGACTTGTGTCTGCACATGATCCGCCGCGACTACGGCACCGCAGTCGCCGCTCACGCTTCTCGGCTCGCCGTCGCACCCCTTCACCGCACGGGAGGTCAGGCACAATTTATCGTCCGCAACCCACCCACCCTCCGAACCGCCTCTCTCGAAGACGTCCTCATTTGGATCGAGGAGAATGCCCACCACCCACTCGCACTCACCGACATCGCCGCCGCCGCTCACACGAGCGTGCGCACCCTCACACGGCACTTCAAACAAGAAACCGGGCAAGCCCCGATGGAATGGGTCGCAGGCGTCCGCATCCGCCAGGCGCAGGAGCTCCTAGAAACCACCGACCACGGCGTCGATCGCATCGCCCGCCAAACGGGGTTCACTAGCCCAAGCAATTTCCGCGCCCAATTCCGCCGAACCGTCGGCGTGACGCCAAGCGAATACCGCGCAACGTTCTCCACCCCGCTCGCAAGCGTCGTACTCGCACGGACAACCTCGGACGCGATGAACTGAAAGGACCCCCACCGTGAAGGATGGATCAAGAGCGACGCGCTGAAGACCCTCCACGCACTTACGACTCAGGCCCCGGAGGCGACCTACCCTCAGCGCGAACACAACCTATTCACCGAGGAGCAAGCGGAGAAGATCGCACACGCTCAGCGGTAGACCAAGTCCCAATCTGAAAGTTCTCCTGATTTGGCATCGATGAGTGCGCAAGACGCTTGAGATCCCGTTGATGGGCTGCTGAAACTGGAACTTCTATCGTGGCGAAGGGAGCAACTATGGGACTGGTCAACAAGGTTAAAGCGAAAGCCAACAAGATTCAGGGTGAGGTCGACGAGAAGCGCGGACACAAGCACGACGACGATTTCCTCATCGCAGAGGGGCGAGTGCTACAGGAGAACGCGAATGAGCGCCTGAAGAATGAAGATCAAGGAGCCGCCGGAGACTCAGAGGATACGTAGAGCCGCGGAGGACGATGTAGTCACCCCGGGAGGAGAGAAATGGGCAAGGTAGCGTGGGGATTCACGTCCTCGATAGATGGCTTCATCGCGGGACCACATCACGACATGAACTGGATGACCAGTGCAGAACCGTTGGCCAAAGGAACCATAGAACGCATGGCAGCAGATGTTGCGGTGATCATCTCTGGTCGCGCTGGCTACGACGCGGCGAAAGCTCAAGCGGGTGAGCGAGATGAAACCACCTCCGAGGCATACGGGGGCGCTTGGTCTGGCACTGAGTTCGTCTTGACCCACCGCCCGGACGAACTTGCCGAAGACCCGAGCATCACTCCATTGAACTGCAACATCGTGGAAGCGGTTCGTCGCGCTCAGGATATTGCAGGTGAGCGCGATGTGCAGATCATCAGCGCCGATATCGCGCGACAGGCGCTTGAACATCACCTTATCGACGAATTGCAGGTGTTCGTCGTCCCCGTGTTCCTCGGCGATGGCACCCGCATCTTTGACGTTCCCGGTGGGCACCACATCGAGTGGGAATTGGTAGAGGTCTACGAGGACAGTCCGCGAAGTTTCGGGCGGGTCTATCGCCCGAAGGGACGAACATGCGGTGAAGGTGTGAAGTGAGCGACTAGGCAATCACTTCACACAACTCGCCCAATGCGTTGTGGCCCGTGCATCCCGTGTGGCCGCGAGTGTAGTTGCACCTCGATCTGTTGCCATTTCAGTTGTCGTATCACGTCGGACAGCATCAAACGCTGGCCTTTCCACCGCTTGCGCAGCCAGCGGTCGTGTGAGGCAACGACGACGGTTCCAGTGTCATGCATGATGCACCTCCCCACGTACATTGAGGGCGAGCGACGATCTGAAGACGCGCGATAACGCGACAGTGCGGAAGTCACGCAGAGCAGTGAGCAGTCCTTGCTCTAAATGTGCAAGGGCAAGCCCTACCTGACTCATGCACAAGTGGAACAACTCGCTACTGCGTCCTCCAAGCCGACTATCGTTCGGTTCCTCGCGTACACAGGTCTTCGGTGGGGTGAAATGTCGGGGCTTCATGTCGAGCACGTCGATACGGAGCGGCGAAGGGTGAGCGTCGTGCAGAATGCCGTGACCGTGGGTAGCCATATCGAGGTCGGTACGCCGAAGACGCACGAAGCAAGGACGGTCCCCTACCCTGCGTTCCTCGACGGCGAGATTCGCGCGCGGACGGAGGGGAAGGCCGCGCGCAGCGTCCTCTTCGGCGACGGACAGGCGTATATGCCTCTGCCGCGCACGGGCTCGGGGTGGTTCAGCAGAGCTGTGGACCGCTGCATAGCTGCCGATACCACGCGCGCCGAAGCGTCGCTTGAACGCGGGGAAACTCCGGAGCCGATCATGTCACGCGTGACACCCCACGACCTCCGGCACACTGCTGCCTCTCTCGCGATCAGCGCGGGAGCGAATGTGAAGGCCGTGCAGCGCATGCTCGGCCACGCCTCTGCGGCAATGACCCTCGATACCTACGCCGACCTCTTCGATGACGACCTAGACGACGTTGCCACCGCTTTAGATCAAGCTCGCGCTTCGGCAGTTGTTGCTAGTTCGTTGCCACCGGAGGAGTCCGAGCAATGAGAAAGGCCCCAACTCCATTGCTACTGCTAAGGAGTTGGGGCCTTCTATTCTGTGGATCCTGGGAGATTCGAACTCCCGACATCCTGCTTGCAAAGCAGGCGCTCTACCAACTGAGCTAAGGACCCGTGTACCGGAATCATGTTACCCGGCCGCAGACGACAGCGCAAAACGGGGCACTGCGGCAGGCGTGTCCTGCGCACCCACAAGTCCACAGGCGTAGCCTGTCAGTGCTGCAGACGCACCACAACCGCACACGACAGGAGGCCGGCATGGCGCGAGGGACGAACGGATTCAGTGCAGAGCAGCGGCGTGTGCTGCCGACGATCCTCGTCCCGGCGTTCATGTCATTGCTCAGCGTTTCCATCGTCAACGTCACCCTCCCGGCCATCGACGACTCGCTCGACGCGGGCACATCGGGTTTGCAGTGGATCGTCTCGGGCTACGCCCTCGTCTTCGGCGTCCTGCTCGTCGCTGCGGGCCGTGCGGGTGATGTGTGGGGGCGCGGACGTCTCTTCCTCATCGGACTCGCCTGCTTCGGGCTCGGATCCCTGCTCTCAGGGCTCGCACCGAGCATCCTGGTGCTCAATCTTGCGCGAGTGGTCATGGGGATCGGCTCTGGCCTGCTGAATCCTCAGGTGACCGGCATCATTCAACAGTTCTTCCAGGGCGAGCTCCGCGGCCGCGCATTCGGGGCGTTCGGCGGCATCGTCGGTGTCTCGGTCGCGATCGGTCCGATCCTCGGCGGCGGCCTGATCGCGCTGCTCGGCGAGGAATGGGGGTGGCGCGCCTCCTTCCTCGTGAACGTACCCATCGCGTTCGCGGCCATCGTCGCCGCCCGCACCTTCCTCCCCGCCTCGGCGTGGCACCCGGTGCCGCAGGACGACCCGAGCTCCACCACCTCAGGCATCCCCGTCGTCGACGGATCGCAACGGCGGCGCGGCAAGATCGACTTCGATCCGGTCGGCATGCTGCTGCTCGCCGGCGGAACCCTCTTCACCATGGTGGCCTTCATGGAGGCGAAACTCGGCTGGTGGGTGTGGGGCGGTCTCGTGATCGGGGTCGGACTCGTCGTCGGCTGGGTGCGCTGGGAGCTCGCCTACCGCGCACGCGGGGGAACTCCGATGGTCGACATGGAACTCTTCCGCACCCGATCCTTCGCGAACGGCGCGCTGCTGATTGGGTTGTACTTCGTCGGATTCACCAGCATCTGGTTGCTCGTCGCGCAGTACATGCAGATCGGACTCGGCCACGACGCGCTCACCGCAGGTCTCATCGGCTTGCCTGCTGCGCTCGCCGGGGCGATCACCGCCCCCATTGCGGGACGCTACGTGGTGCGCGTCGGCCGCGTCATCGTCCTGTGGGGTCTCGGGATCGGCGCCCTCGGTCTGGTGCTGAGCGCGGGCGTCGCACTGCTCCACGGCGAAGTCGGCGTCAATGAGTGGTGGCTGCTCGGCACCCTCATGCTCACCGGCATCGGCCAGGGACTCGTCGTCTCCCCCAACCAGACCCTCACCCTGTCGGAGGTGCCGCTCCGCTATGCCGGCAGTGCCGGCGGCGTCCTGCAGACCGGACAGCGCATCGGCACATCGATCGGCATCGCCGTCATCACGAGCCTCGCGTTCGGCATCGCAGTCAGTTCCGGCTGGGACATCGCACTCGCGGTCGGCTTCGCAGCGATCCTCGTGGTCGTCGCCCTGGCAGCGGTCGTCGGCGGAGTCGATCTCGCGACGACCAAGCGCGAGCAGCGCGGCACGGACTGAGTTCTCAGACGGCTCCCCGGAGCGCCCAAAAAAACCCCGGTTCCGTCCGCATCTGCTGCGGGAGAACCGGGGATGTTGGTGGGGCTACCAGGACTTGAACCTGGGACCTCTTCATTATCAGTGAAGCGCTCTAACCGCCTGAGCTATAGCCCCGTGACCAAGAAATGACTCTACCCGATGCGCGGCCGAAACTGAAATCCGAGCCGCGCATCGGCGAGCCACACCTCAGTTGCTCGTGAAGCCGAGCTGGAACCCGCCGAGCACGCGCACGAGCAGGTTGTAGACGAGCGCCGAGATGGCTCCGAGAGCGGTGCCGACGATCACGTTCAGGATCCCCACGACGACGGCGAATCCGGCGACCTGCGGGAAGCCCAGGATGTTCATGAGACTGTTCTCTTCACCGACGATGTCCATGAACAGCGAGTCGGCCTGATCCATGACGCCGGTCTGCACGAGGACGACGTAGATCAGCACGGTCGATACGACACTCACCACGGCGATGCACACCGACAAGAGGCACGAGAACTTCACCGCAGACCAGAAGTCGATGTAGACCAGCTTCAGGCGCACCTGCTTCGACGGCGCCTTCTTGCGGGTCTTCCGCGCCAGTTTGTCGGCGACAGTGTTACTCATTCACGTCTTCCTTGCTCTCGGCGATCTCGTTCTCCGGCTCGGTGTCGTCGCTCTCGAGCCCGCGCTCGGAATTCCGCGCGATGCCAATAATACGATCACCCTCTGGGAAACGCGCAAACACGACCCCCATGGTGTTCCTGCCCTTCGCGGGAACTTCGGCCACGTTCGACCGTACAACCTTGCCGGTGGCGAGAACAACGAGCACCTCATCGGTCTCGCCGACGATGAGTCCGCCCACGAGGTTGCCGCGGTTCTCATCGAGCTTCGCGACCTTGATGCCGTATCCGCCTCGTCCCTGCACGCGGTACTCGTCGACCGCGGTCCGCTTCGCGTAGCCGCCCTCGGTCACCACGAAGACGTATCCGTCGTCGTCGATGCGACGTGCGGTGAGCAGCGCATCGCCTTCGCGGAACTTCATGCCCCGCACACCGCTCGTCGACCGCCCCATCGGCCGCAGTGCCTGGTCGGAGGCGGTGAACCGCACCGACATGCCCTGCCGCGAGATGAGCAGCACGTCGTTATCGGCGTCGGCGATGAAGGCCGACACCAACTCGTCTCCTTCTCGCAACCGGATCGCGATGATGCCGCCCGTACGGTTGGTGTCGTACTCCTCGAGCACGGTCTTTTTGACGAGTCCTTCGCGCGTCGCGAGCACGAGGAATCCGCTGTGGAACTCGCGCAGGTCGAGGATTTGAGTCACCGTCTCGTCCGGCGCGAGTGCCAGCAGGTTCGCGAGATGCTGTCCCTTGGAGTCGCGACCGCCCTCCGGCACATCGTATGTCTTCGCACGGTACACACGGCCCGTGTTCGTGAAGAACAGCAGCCAGTGGTGCGTCGTGGTGACGAAGAAGTGCTCGACGATGTCGTCCGCGCGCAACTGCGCGCCCCGCACGCCCTTCCCCCCGCGGTGCTGGGTACGGTAGTTGTCGATGCGCGTCCGCTTGACGTATCCGCCGCGCGTGACGGTGACGACCATCTCCTCTTCGGGGATCAAGTCTTCCATCGACATGTCGCCGTCGAATCCGTGCATGATCTCGGTGCGACGCTCATCGCCGAACTTCTGCACGATCTCGTCGAGCTCGTCGGCAACGATCTCCCGCTGCTGCACGGGCGAGGCAAGAATCTGCTGATACTCGGCGATCTGCGCCTCGAGCTTGGCGGCCAGATCGAGGATCTTCTGCCGCTCGAGCGCGGCGAGCCGGCGCAGCTGCAGACCGAGGATCGCGTCCGCCTGGATCTGATCCACATCGAGGAGCCCCATGAGGCCCTCACGTGCTTCATCCACGGTCGGAGACCTGCGGATCAGAGCGATGACCTCATCGAGGGCGTCGAGCGCCTTGAGGTATCCGCGCTGAATATGCGCTTCCGCCTCGGCCTTCTTCAAGCGGTACTCGGTACGACGCACAATGATCTCGACCTGGAACTTCACCCAGGCGAGGATGAACCCGTCGATCGAGAGCGTGCGCGGCACGCCGTCGACGATCGCCAGCATGTTCGCGCCGAAGTTCTCCTGCAACTGCGTGTGCTTGTACAGGTTGTTGAGCACGACCTTCGGGATCGCATCGCGCTTCAGCACGATCACGAGGCGCTGGCCGGTACGACCGCTCGACTCGTCGCGGATGTCGGCGATGCCCTGGACCTTGTTCTCCTTGACCAGGTCGGCGATCTTCACGGCGAGGTTGTCGGGGTTCACCTGGTACGGCAGCTCCGTGATCACCAGGCAGTTGCGACCGTGGATCTCTTCGATGTCGACCACGGCGCGCATCGTGATCGATCCGCGTCCGGTGCGGTACGCATCGCGGATCCCGCGCGTACCGAGGATCTGTGCCCCGGTCGGGAAGTCGGGCCCCTTGATCCGCTCGATGAGCGCGTCCTGCAGCTCCTCTCGCGTGGCATCGGGGTGGTCCAGGTGCCAGCGCGCACCCTCGGCGACCTCGCGCAGGTTGTGCGGCGGGATGTTTGTCGCCATGCCAACCGCGATACCGACCGAACCGTTGACGAGCAGGTTCGGGAATCGGCTCGTCAGAACCGTCGGCTCCTGCGTCCGGCCGTCGTAGTTGTCGTGGAAGTCGACGGTGTCCTCATCGATGTCGCGCACCATCTCCATGGCGAGCGGGGACATCTTGGTCTCCGTGTACCGGTGTGCAGCGGCGCCATCGTTTCCGGGTGAGCCGAAGTTCCCCTGCCCGAGTGCCAGCGGGTATCGCATCGACCACGGCTGCACGAGTCGGACGAGTGAGTCGTAGACCGCGCTGTCGCCGTGGGGGTGGAACTGTCCCATGACGTCGCCGATGACGCGCGTGCACTTCGAGAACGCCTTGTCCGGCCGGTACCCACCGTCGTACATCGTGTAGATCACACGACGGTGCACGGGCTTCAAACCGTCACGAACGTCGGGCAGCGCACGCCCGACGATCACGCTCATCGCGTAGTCGAGGTACGACCGCTGCATCTCGAGCTGCAGATCGACCTGGTCGATCCGTCCGTGACCGACGACCTGCTCGGCCTCCACGGTCTGCTCTTCGGGGAGATCGTTTTCAGATGTCAAGGAAACGCACGTCCTTCGCGTTCTGCTGGATGAAATTACGGCGGGCTTCGACGTCTTCGCCCATGAGGGTCGCGAAGATCTCGTCGGCGATGGCGGCGTCCTCCATCGTGACCTGGAGCAGCGTGCGCGTCTCCGGATTCATGGTGGTCTCCCACAGTTCTTCGTGGTTCATCTCACCGAGTCCCTTGTACCGCTGCACCCCGCTCTCCTTCATGAGGCGACGGCCATTGCTCGTTCCTGCCTCGAGCCGGATATCGCGTTCGGCATCGCTGAAGACGTACTCGTGCTCGGCATTCGCCCACTTGATGCGGTACAGCGGCGGCTGAGCGAGGTAGACGTAGCCGAGATCGATCAGCGGGCGCATGTAGCGGAAGAGCAGCGTCAGCAACAGGGTGGTGATGTGCTGTCCGTCCACATCGGCATCGGCCATGAGCACGATCTTGTGGTACCGAGCCTTCTCGGGATCGAAGTCTTCGCCGATCCCCGCTCCGAACGCCGTGATCATCGCCTGCACCTCGGCATTGTTCAGTGCTCGGTCCAGGCGTGCCTTCTCGACGTTCAGGATCTTGCCGCGCAGCGGCAGAATGGCTTGCGTGAAGGGATCTCGACCGGTCTTCGCCGAGCCACCCGCGGAGTCACCCTCGACGATGAAGATCTCGGAAATCGTGGGGTCTTTGCTCGTGCAGTCGGACAGTTTGCCCGGCATACCGCCGGACTCGAGCAGTCCCTTGCGTCGCGCCGTTTCGCGCGCCTTGCGTGCGGCCAGGCGCGCGGTCGCGGCCTGAATGGCCTTGCGGATCACGTCCTTCGCCGAGTTGGGGTTGCGCTCGAACCAGTCACCCAGCTGCTCTCCGACAACCTTCTGCACGAACGCCTTCGCCTCGGTGTTCCCGAGCTTCGTCTTCGTCTGACCCTCGAACTGCGGCTCGCCGAGCTTGACCGAGATGACCGCGGTCAGACCCTCGCGGACGTCATCGCCCGACAGATTGTCGTCCTTCTCGCGCAAGAGGTTCTTGTCGCGCGCGTACCGGTTCACCAGGGTCGTCAGGGCCGCACGGAACCCTTCTTCGTGCGTCCCGCCCTCATGCGTGTTGATCGTGTTGGCGTACGTGTGCACGCTCTCCGAGAAGGCAGTCGTCCACTGCAGAGCCATTTCGACCGCGATCTTACGCGAGGTGTCTTCGGCCTCGATCGCAATGATGTCCTCGTGCACGAGTTCGGCGCGCTTCGTCGAGTTCAGGTGCTCGACATAGTCCTGGATGCCCCGCTCGTAGTAGAACTCGTCATGCAGTGACGTCGGTGTGACGTCCTCGCCTTCCTCATCCTCAACGGGAGTCTGTGGGCGCTCGTCAGTGATCTTGATCCGGAGTCCCTTATTCAGGAACGCCATTTGCTGGAAGCGGGTCTTGAGCGTCGCATAATCGAAATCGGTCGTTTCGAAAATCTCCGCGCTCGGCCAGAACGTGATCGTCGTCCCGGTCTGCTCCGACGGTTCACCTTGCGCCAATGGCGCATCCGGGACGCTGTTCGTAAATGACATGTTCCACGTGAAACCTTGCCGCTGCACCGAGACTTCGAAGCGCGTCGAGAGGGCGTTCACCACGGATGACCCGACGCCGTGGAGGCCGCCCGACACAGCGTAACCGCCTCCGCCGAACTTGCCACCCGCGTGCAGCACGGTCAGCACGACCTCGACGGTGGATCGACCCTCGGTCGGGTGCGGGTCGACGGGAATGCCACGACCGTTGTCGATCACGCGGACTCCCCCGTCTTCGAGGATCGTCACGTCGATGGTGTCGCAGTACCCGGCCAACGCCTCGTCGACCGAGTTGTCCACGATCTCCGATACGAGGTGGTGCAACCCGCGGGGACCGGTTGAGCCGATATACATACCGGGTCGTTTGCGCACGGCTTCGAGTCCCTCGAGGACCTGAATCGCTCCTGCACCGTACTCATCTGTACTTGCGGAAGTATCTGAACTCATGCCCTCATTAATCTCTCTGTTGCCGTCTCAGAGCGCGGAAACTTCACGCCTGGTTCTCCGGACCTCAGTCTACCAATGTTCGCCCGCGAAACGGGCCGATATGAGCGTTCAGACGAGATTCCGTCTCAGGGTCGTCCCCCAGAGAACAGTGGGAGAGCTGTGGACGACCGCTCGACGCACCGGACCGCGGCGCACCGTACTCACCCGTACGTGTCTCGCGGACCCCTCCCACGTACCGAACGGGGACCGTGACGCCAGGTCGGCGCACCGGGCGCCAGAAACCGGATGTCTCCGATCGAGGCGTCCGGGTACTCCTCCATCATACGTGTGAGAATCTCGCCGCGCAGCCGACGAAGCTCGGTGGCCCAGCTCGTCGAATCGCACTGCACCTGCAGAATGCCGTTCTGTATACCGATGATCTCGGTGTGCCCGGCGAGACGATCTCCGACGAACCGGGCCCAGTCGATGATGATCTGCGCTTGCGCCAGTTCCTCGGTCCACCCCATCTGTCGCGCGGTGAACTGCAGAATACTCTCCAAGGGACGAGGCTCCCGCCCCTTCCCGAACGGTACGCTATCGCCTTCGGAAGCGGACACGGCTCTCGCCTTCCGACGAATCGGCACGCCTTTCCACACCGATTTCGCGTGCATGTACGACTCGGTCGTGAATGGAAGCGTGTCGTCACTCATCGGTCAAACGTTCTGAAGACTCATCAACACCGCCGGACGGACCCGCCGAAGCAGCGAAATCTGTGGAAATCGTTCGCTCAAACGCATTCTCCGGAGTCTGCTGGAGATCCGGCTTGACTATGTTCCCCCGTGAAATCTCCGAAATGCGCCACTCCGCGTCGGTCGGGACGTCCTCCCGCACGGCGGCAGTGACGATCACCTGTTCGAAGTCATGCACCGCCCGCATCAGACGATTTCTCCGAGTCGCGTCGAGCTCGGCAAAGACGTCGTCAAGGATGATCACCGGATCGCCGGCTGGGTCCTCCGCTCGCAAGACCTCCGCTATCGCAAGTCGGAGCGAGAGAACGAAAGACCACGTCTCGCCGTGACTCGCGTACCCCTTGACGGGCAGATCGTTCAAGGAGAGATGGAGGTCATCCCGATGCGGACCCACAAGACTGACGCCTCGCTCGAACTCCTGCTCGCGTGAGCGAGCCAATGCATGAGCGAACGCATCAGCGACTGTTTCACGTGAAACAGTCGCTTCACTCGCGCTCTCTGGACTCGTTTCACGTGAAACATCACTCCAGGAGAACGACTCCTTCATCGACAAGTCGAAACCATGGTCCGCTTCCACGAGTGTCCGGTAGGCACGGCGCCCGGGTTGGATCAGTCGACTCAGGAGCGCACGACGCGCCACGATGATCTGGGAGCCGAACGCTACCAACTGTTCATCCCAGACGCTGAGCGTCGCTTCAGCGGCCGCGCGGCGACTCCCCCCGCCGCGCGCTGACTTCAACAGCGTCGTTCGCTGTCGCAGCACTCGCTCATAGTCGGCGATCACACCGGACATCGCCGGACGGTACGCAGTAACGGCCTCATCAAGGAACCGGCGTCGCGTCGACGGGTCTCCGCGGACGATCCAGAGATCTTCCGGGGCGAACAGTACGGATGAGAACCAACGTGTCACCTCGCGGGGAGGGACATTCCCCCGGTTGACCTGACCCCGATTCGGACGATCCCGATTCAGTTGCAGCTCGAGCAGCACCTCGCGCTCGCCCACCGCCACCCGCATCCGAGATACCGCGGCATCCGCGCCTGATCGGATCAAAGGTGCGTCCGCCGAAACACGGTGCGAGCGCAGTCCAGAGAAGTACCCGATCGCTTCGACCAGGTTGGTCTTCCCTTGGCCGTTCTGCCCGGCGATGAGGTTGGCGCCCGCACTCAACGGAAGTTCGACGTGGTGATAATTGCGGAAGTCCACGAGCGAGAGATGAGCCACTCGCATCAGACGACCTTCAGCGAAGCAGCAGGTTCGGCTGCAGCAGGTACCGGAACTCGGACTCGTCCGTGTCGTCCTTGCTGCGCTGACTGGTGATCAATACCGGCCCGGGCTTCCCGGGGTTGTCGGTACGTGTGAAGGCGATGCGCGCGAACTCGGAATGAGTGGAACGCAGGCCGTCGAGGAGGAACTGGGGCTTCAGCGAGACCACCATGTCGTCACCGACCAGGTGAGCGTCAACCGTTTCGACGGCCTGAGCTGCTTCGGAACCCGCAGCCTCGAGCGTGACACTGCCCTCGGAGAAGGTGAATCGCAACGCGGCTTCGCGCTCCAGCACCAGACCCACACGTCCGACGGCCTCGGCGAGCTCGGCTGAACTCACGACAGCGTAATTGTCGACCTCGGTCGGGAACAACCGGCCCACAGGCGGGTAATTGCCCTTGATCAGGAGAGACGTGACCGTCTTATCGCCACCGGTGAATGCGACGAGCTCCCGGTCATCATCCTTCACGATGGCGACCTGGACCTGACCCGCGCCCGAGAAGGTCTTTCCGACTTCGGTGACGATTTTCGCCGGCACCAGAGCCGTGGCCGATTCCACTCCGGCAGTGTTCTCCCAGTCGATGCCTCGTGTGGCCACGCGGTACCGATCCGTCGCGGTCAAGGTCAGCGAATTATCGCTCACCTCGAACTGCACCCCGGTGATCACGGGGGTGACATCGTCCTTCGATGCTGCTGTAGCGACCTGACCCACGGCTTCACTGAAGGCATCGGCCGGTACTGCACCGGTGACGCTGTCCACCTGCGGCACCTGAGGATACTCCTCCACCGGCATCGCCGGCAGCGAGAAGTTCGCCGAGCCGCAACGTACCTGCACTCGACTCTCCGCGAGGGTGATTTCGACGTCCGAGTGGGGCAGCCGCTGAGCGATCTCGCCCAAGAGGCGACCCGATACCAGCGCTCGTCCGGCGTCGGAGACCTCGGCGGTGATGGACGTGCGCGACGACACCTCGTAATCGAATGAGCTGATCGTCAAAGCGCCATCCTCAGCTTCGAGGAGGGCGCCGCTCAACAGAGGCTGAGTAGGTCGTTGGGGCAGCAGCTTCACGGCAAAGGAGACGGCATCACTGAACACGTCACGGTTGACGGTGAAACGCATGGAGACTCCTCGATCCTTCGACAGGCACACTCGATCGCGCCGCGGACTTGCGTGAGTCACGAGACTACAGCACTGAGGTTCACCATCTTCGCACACTTGTGATTCCGACACTCGGGGTCGCTCCTCCGGAGAGCGTGATCGAATGCCTGAAAAATGAATGGGAGGTGTTAACGGTGTTAACAGCTGTGGATTCTGTGGATAACCTACGACACGCGATGCGTGGACTGGGAACTACAGGACTGTCAGTTGTGGGAGTGGGGTGGAGAGATTCGATCCGCAGAAAAACGCCAAAGTTGTCATTCGAAGCGCGACTCACAGCGAGATCATTTTCATCCACATTCGCGGCGGCGTTTCCCCCAGCACTCCACAAGTTCTGGAGAAACTGTGGATAAGTCGGGTTAACGGCTTCCCTGCTTGATGCGCGTCGTGAGCTCAGTGACCTGGTTGTAGATGGAACGGCGCTCGGCGATGAGCTGGCTGATCTTCTTGTGCGCGTACATGACCGTCGTGTGGTCCCGGCCGCCGAACAACTGACCGATCTTCGGAAGCGACAGCGGGGTGAGTTCGCGACAGAGGTACATCGCAATCTGCCGAGCCGTCGCCATCTGCTGCGCACGCGACGGACCGTAGAGGTCGTCGACGGAGAGATCGAAGTACTCCGCGGTCTTGCCGATGATGTCGGAGGGCTGCACCTCGTTGTCCTCATCGAGGGAGATGAGATCCTTCAACACCGTCTGCACCAGCGGCATATCGATGCGCTGCTGATTCAGGCTCGCGAAGGCCGTCACCCGAATCAGCGTTCCTTCCAGTTCACGGATGTTCGATGTGAACTTCGCAGCGATGAATTCGAGAATGCTGTCGTCGATCTCGAGGTTCTCGCGCTGCGCCTTCTTGCGGAGGATGGCGATACGGGTTTCCAGATCGGGAACCTGGATATCGGTGAGGAGGCCCCATTCGAAGCGGGAGAGCATGCGCTCTTCGAAGCCTTTGAGCTGTTTCGGCTGCACATCGCTGGTGATCACGACCTGCTTGTTGTGGTCGTGCAGGGTGTTGAAGGTGTGGAAGAACGCCTCCTGCGTCTCCGCCTTCCCCTCAAGGAACTGGATGTCATCGACGAGCAGCAGGTCCACGCTGCGATAGCGGCTGTGGAACGCGGCACCCTGGTTGTTCGCGATCGAGTTGATGAAGTCGTTCGTGAAGTCCTCCGAGCTCACGTACCGCACGCGGACTTCGGGGAAGAGCTCTCGAGCGTAGTGACCGATCGCGTGGAGGAGGTGGGTCTTGCCCAGCCCTGAATCGCCGTAGATGAACAGCGGGTTGTAAGCGCGGGCCGGGGCTTCGGCGACGGCGACGGCAGCGGCATGCGCGAACCGGTTGGACTGGCCGATCACGAAACTGTCGAAGCGGTACTTCTCGTTGAGGCGGCTATCGACCTGATCGTGGGAGCTGGGCCGTGCAAACGACTCGTGCATGGAGCGCACCGAGTCGATGACGGTGTCCCGGTGGGTGGCGTCCGCCTGCACCGCGGCGGCATGAGACGGAGCGGCGTGCGCGGGTGCCTGCCGTTCAGGCCTGACGTCGCCGGGATCCGGATCGATCGCCGGTTGCGCGTCAGGATCCACGAGCACGATGAAATTCTCGATCTCCTGCGCTTCAGGGACGCCGGACATGGCGTGCATGATCGACTGCCGGAGTCGGTTCTCGAGGAGCTTCAGCGTGAAGTCGTGCTGCACTGCCAAGTAGAGCGTGCCGCCGCCCACTCCGCGCGGCACTGCGAGCGCGAGCTGCGCGCCGACCGCCGGCCCGACCTCGGGATCGGCCATGACCGCGTGCGTCACGGTCGCCCAAATTCTCTGAACGTCGTCCTCTGTCACGTGCCCATCCGGTCCGAATTGATCCCGTCTCGCGGGAAGGTTATCCCCAACTGCTATCCACAGGATATCGTGCTCAGAACTCCCGCGAGCGTTGGGATGCCCGGTTGCGGACACCAACTCATGCCCACGCTACTCAGACTTCTCTCCACAGACAAACCCGAACTCCGCGTCGATGTCGGGCGATACCGTCTGAGCACTGGCTGGGGCGTCCATGGCGTGGCGACGACCATCCGATGCGTGTCCGGGCAGCTCTCCCCTGGGGCGAATCTTTTGACGGACAGGCTATTTGCGCTTACAGTAGATATCTTGTAGAGGCGAGCCGTGTTCCGGCCTGCCCGCATCCGACTTCCTCTGTGCCACGAGCGCCGGGGATCCATTCCACAAGTCACGGAGTTCACTATGAGCAAGCGTACGTTCCAGCCCAACAACCGCCGCCGCGCGAAGGTCCACGGCTTCCGCGCGCGCATGCGCACCCGTGCGGGTCGCGCCATCGTCTCGGCTCGGCGAGGCAAGGGCCGCGCCAAGCTCACCGCGTAATTCCGATTCCTCCTGGTGAATCATGCCCGCACGGCAGCATCGCATCACTCGGGGGGACGACTATCGGCGTGTCTCACGCGCCGGCCGCCGCGTGGGTGGTGCGACCTGCACCACCCACGCGGTTTTGCATGTCGGTGAAGATTCAGCGCGCTTCGGATTCATCATCTCGCGAGCCGTCGGCAATGCGGTCACGCGAAACCTGGTGAGGCGGCGCATGAAGACCGTCGTCGAGCGTCGGCTGCATGAGGGATTCCGCGGCGGCGATGTCGTGTTCCGCGCGCACCCCGCGGCAGCAGAGGCGTCATTCAGTCGACTCGAAGCCGACATGAACCGCGCGCTCGACCGCGTGGAGCGCTGGCGGTGCGAGGCCGCGGACGGCGAGCGGGAGCGCAGATGATGCGCCAGCTGCTGTCCGTCATCTGGTTGTCGCCCCGGAACGTCTCCATCGCCGTCATGCGCGCGTATCGCTTCGCGATCTCCCCGCTGTACGGGCAGGTGTGCAGGTATCATCCATCATGTTCTCGGTACGCTCTAGAGGCGTACCAGCAGCACGGATTCGTCCGGGCTTCGGCGTTGACACTGTGGCGGCTGCTGCGGTGCAATCCGTGGAGTCGGGGCGGCATTGACGACGTACCGGCGCCGCAGCGGCGCCGTACGACCACGAACTCCCGCGGATTCGTCCGCGCAATCGACCGAAAGGCCTGATCCCGGTGGACTTCATCGAAACACTCCTCTGGCCGCTCCGCTGGCTCGTCGAGCTCGTACTGTGGGTATGGCACTGGCTGTTCACCTCGGTGGGCATGGATACCGATAGCGGCGTGACCTGGGTGCTCGCCATCATCGGTCTCGTCGTGGTCGTGCGCTCCGCGCTGATCCCGGTGACGGTGCGACAGATCAAGTCGCAACGGCGCATGATGGAAATCGCGCCGGAGATGAAGAAGATCCAGGCGAAGTACAAGGGCAAGAGCGACCAGTTCTCCCGCGAGGCCATGAGTCGCGAGACCATGGCCATGTACAAGAAGCACGGCACGAACCCGTTCGCCTCGTGTCTGCCGATCCTGATCCAGATGCCGATCTTCTTCTCGCTGTTCTACGTGCTTCGAGGCGCGTCCGAGGGCCGCGCCGGCATCGGTTTCATGGATGCGATGCTGACCGAGAGCTTCAACAATGCCTCGATCTTCGGAGCCCCCCTCGCGTTGAACTTCAGCGGGGCGCTGGAGCAGGGCGAGTGGACCGTGGTGATCCTGCTCGGCGTCATCGTCGTGCTCATGATCGCATCGCAGTTCTTCACGCAGCTGCAGATCATGTCGAAGAATGTGTCGGACGAGACCAAGAACTCGCCGATGTACCGTCAGCAGAAGATTCTGCTGTACATCATCCCGTTCGCGTTCCTCTTCTCCGGGTACATGTTCCCGCTCGCGCTGAACATCTACTGGTTCACCTCGAACCTGTGGACGATGGCGCAGCAGTTCATCGTCATCCGCAACATGCCCACCCCGGGCAGCGACGCATGGCGCGCGCGCCAGGAGCGCCTGCGCGCGAAGGGCAAGCTCGACGAGGAGCAGGAAGCGGAGATGGACCGTATCAACGGCAAGAAGACCGCAGAGGGCCAGAGGCAGCAGCCGGTGAGTGCGAAGCGCTCCAAGAAGAAGAAGAAGTGAGGCGGCGTCGATGACCGACAACGCAGTGAATCAGCAGCACCGCGACGAGCCGACCATCGAGGAGCTCGAGACCGAGGGTGACCGCGCCGCGGACTACATCGAGGGACTTCTCGACATTGCCGACCTCGACGGGGACATCGACATCAATGTCGCTTCGGGTCGTGTGTACCTCGCGGTCAACGGCGGAGGCCAGGATCTCGATCGACTCGCGAACCCGGACACGGTGCAGGCCATGCAGGATCTCACGCGTCTCGCTGCCCAGGCCAAGACGGAACGCTTCTCACGCCTGATCCTCGATATCGCCGGTTCGCGCGAGGCGCGCGCCGGTGAACTCAAGGGCCTGGTCGATGCCGCAGTGGCGCAGATCGCAGCGGGACGCGCCGAGGTCGCGCTCGAGCCCATGTCGTCGTACGAGCGCAAGCTCGTGCACGATGAGGTGGCGGATCGCGGATACCGTTCGGAGTCGCGCGGCGAGGGCCGTGACCGGCGCCTCGTCATCACTGCCGCCTGAGGGGTTTCACGTGAAACAGGAGGGCACCGGTGCGCCCGTGATCGAGGCTGAGCCGGCCGTCGCCAGCGAGTTGGCCGGCGATCGCATCAGCGTGCTGAGGCGCTTCGCCGATGATCTCGGCACGCGTGGCGAGCTTCTCGGGTTGATCGGTCCGCAGGAAGCGGAGCGACTCTGGTCGCGTCACGTGCTGAACTGCGCGGTGCTCGCCCCGCTCATCGCTCCGGGAGCGCGTGTTGCTGATATCGGGACCGGTGGCGGACTCCCCGGCCTGGTGCTGGCGATCCTGCGATCCGATGCGCACTTCCGCCTGATCGAGCCCATGGAGCGACGGTGCGCGTGGCTCAGCGAGCAGATCGAGACCCTGGGCCTGGAAAATGCCGAGGTGCTCCGCGGTCGAGCCGAGGAATACCACGGCGCGTGGGAGGTGGACATCGTCACCGCCCGAGCGGTAACGGCTCTGCGCAAACTGGTGCCGCTCACCGCTCCCCTGCTGCGCAACGGCGGGGAGATGCTGTTCTTGAAAGGGGTCTCGGTGCAGTCCGAGATCGATGCGGCGGCGAAGGCGCTGCGCGCGCACCGCGTCACCGAGGTCGAGGTGCGCGAGCTCGGCGCCGGTCAATTGGACGAGACCACCCGAGCGTTCCGCGCTGTCGTGCAGCGACCTGCGTGACCCGCGGGTCGGGTCGGATAGGTTCCTGTCGGGGGCAGGCCGTACAGTAGTACCGGCTGCATCTTCAGAGATGCGGCACATGACCCTCGATCTCGCGACAGGAGTGCAGAAGCGCATGAGCGGAGCCGGCAAATCGCTGGTCGGCGATCACCTCGCCGACAAGGTGCGTCGTCGCCGTCGCCTCGAGGAGATCACATCGAGCCTGCCCGAGCAGACCCGCGTGATCACGGTCTCGAACCAGAAGGGCGGCGTCGGCAAGACGACGACGACGGTCAACCTGGCCTCTGCCCTGGCGCGGCGCGGCGCGAACGTGCTCGTCATCGATCTGGATCCGCAGGGCAACGCCTCGACCGCGCTGGGCGTGATGCATCGACCCGAAGTGACGAGCGTGTACGAAGTGCTCCTGGGTGACAGCGGGATCGAAGATGCGATTCAGCCGACCACCGATCACGAGCGTCTCTTCTGCGTGCCATCGACGATCAACCTGGCCGGCGCCGAGATCGAGCTCGTCTCGCTCGTCGCGCGCGAGCAGCGTCTCCGCACGGCGCTGGAGCAGTACCTGCGCGAGGCGGAGCATCACTTCCACTACGTCTTCATCGACTGCCCGCCGTCGCTCGGACTGCTGACCGTGAACGCGTTCGTCGCGGCGCGGGAGGTGCTGATCCCGATCCAGTGCGAGTACTACGCGCTGGAGGGTCTCAGCCAGTTGCTCGGCAACATTCGACTCATTCAGAAGCATCTGAACCCCGAGCTCGTCGTCTCGACCATTCTGCTCACGATGTACGACTCGCGGACCAATCTGGCGAACGAAGTCGCGGAAGAGGTGCGATCCCACTTCCCCTCCGAGGTCATGGAAGCCGTCATTCCCCGTTCTGTGCGCATCTCGGAAGCGCCGAGCTACGGACAGACCGTCCACGCGTACGACCGCGCATCGATCGGCGCACTGGCGTACCTCGAAGCGGCGGCAGAACTCGCCGAACGTTCGAAACCCCTCATCCACGAAGGAGCATAACGGTGGCGACTAAGAAGCGCGGTGGCCTCGGGCGCGGTATCGGGGCACTCATCCCCCAGGGTTCGCAGACCGAGGATCGGCCCGTCGACGTGTTCTTCCCGCAGCGCGAGCAGGGGGGTGCCGCCGACGAGGCCCCCGTCGCGACGACGGGCGCCGCCGCGCAGGTGGTGGGCGACGTCGTCACCGGCCCTGCTGCCGACCCGGCCGACGGGGGGTCGGAGGACCTGCAGGAGGTTCCGGGCGCGACGCTCAGCCGACTGCGGGTCGATGACATCGTTCCCAACCGCGTTCAGCCGCGCACCGAATTCGATGAGCAGGCCCTCGAGGAGCTCACCCACAGCGTTCGCGAGTTCGGCGTCTTCCAGCCGATCGTCGTGCGCCCGATCGAGCCGGTGCCGACGGACGGCAGCGCGCGGTACGAACTCATCATGGGCGAGCGTCGTCTGCGCGCGTCGAAGCGTGCAGAGCTCGAGACGATTCCGGCGATCATCC
The DNA here is from genome assembly GCF_017583045.1 of Leucobacter tardus. Lineage (GTDB taxonomy): Bacteria > Actinomycetota > Actinomycetes > Actinomycetales > Microbacteriaceae > Leucobacter > Leucobacter tardus. The sequence goes on from NZ_JAGFBF010000001.1 coordinate 372,948, forward strand.
GCAGCACCGCGGACGAGAACATGCTGCGCGACGCGCTGCTCGAGAACCTGCACCGCGCGGAACTGAACCCGCTCGAAGAGGCATCGGCCTACCAGCAGCTGCTCGCCGACTTCGGGATCACGCAGGAGCAGCTCGCCGAGCGCATCGGTCGCTCCCGGCCGCAGATCTCGAACACGATCCGACTGCTGCGCCTGCCCGAAGCCGTACAGGCGCGCGTCGCCGCCGGGGTGCTCACCGCCGGACACGCGCGTGCGATCCTGTCGCTCGACGGCGATGCCGACGGCATGCAGCATCTCGCGGACAAGATCGTCAACCAGGGACTCTCGGTCCGTGCGGCCGAAGCCGCGGCCGGCGAGACGCCGAAGCGCAAGGCCCCGAAGGCGCGCGCCGGCGGCGTTCAGGCGCAGCTCGCCGACATCGCCGAGCGGCTCGGCGACCGGTTCGACACGCGCGTTGCCGTGAAGCTCGGTGCGAAGAAGGGCCAGGTCATCATCGACTTCGCCACCATCGGCGATCTGAAGCGCATTCTCGGCGAGCTCGGGGACCCCGGATTCAACTGAGCCGTACGCCCCCCCGGCATGAGTGAGGCCCCGAACGCGATTGCGCTCGGGGCCTCACTCATGCCGGACAACGGCTCGCGACTCAAATGATGCCGCTGAGACGCTCCTCGATCGCGGGCTTCGGCATCGCACCGATGATCTCCGTGACCTCTTCGCCGTTCTTGAAGACCTTCATCGCGGGAATGGAGGTGATGCGGTACTGGGCTGCGAGGTTCGGCTGCTCATCGACGTTGACCTTGACGATGCGAATGCTGCCTTCGTGCTCGGACGCGATCTGGTCCAGCACGGGCGCGACGGCGCGGCACGGGCCGCACCACTCGGCCCAGAAGTCGACGAGCACGGGCACGTCGCTCTGCAGGACCTCCGAGGTGAAGGTGGATTCGGTGACGGTAGTGGCTGCGGACATGCTGCCTCCTTACGGTTGAACGGGTGGGGTCGGTGGGTCAGACGGCGGCCGGTGCGGTGACCTCGGTGTCGGCCGACACGGTGGTCGGACGAGCCGCGAGGTAGTGCTCGGCGTCGAGAGCCGCGGTCGTGCCCGACGCGGCGGCCGTGATCGCCTGGCGGTAAGTCGGGTCGACCACGTCACCGGCGGCGAACACACCGGGCAGTGACGTGCGCGAACTGCGGCCCTCGACGGCGATCGTGCCCTCGCTCGTGAGCTCGAGCTGGCCGTGCACGAGGTGGACGCGCGGATCGTTGCCGATGGCCACGAACAGCCCCTCGAGCGCGAGGTCGCGCTCGGTGCCGTCCGCGGTGCTGCGCAGCGTGATCCCGGTGACCTCGGATTCGCCGTGAATCGCGGCGACCTCGGAGTCCCAGATGAACTCGATCTTCTCGTTGTCGAAGGCGCGCTGCTGCATGATCTTCGATGCCCGCAGCGAGTCGCGACGGTGGATCACGTAGACCTTCGAGGCGAAGCGGGTGAGGAACGTCGCTTCTTCCATCGCGGAATCGCCTCCGCCGACCACGGCGATCGTCTTCTCCTTGAAGAAGAACCCGTCGCACGTCGCGCACCAGGAGAGGCCGTGACCGGAGAACCGGTCCTCCTCGGGGAGTCCGAGCTTGCGGTACGCCGAGCCCGTGGCGAAGATCACGGTGCTCGCCTCGTGCACCGTGCCGTCGCTCGCGGTCACGCGCTTGATGTCGCCCTGGAGCTCGACGGACGCCACATCGTCGTAGACGACCTGCGTGCCGAACCGCTCGGCCTGCTGCTGCATCTGCATCATGAGCTCTGGCCCCTGGATCCCCTCGGGGAACCCGGGGAAGTTCTCGACCTCGGTCGTATTCATGAGCTCGCCACCGGGCTCGACCTGGCTCGCGAACAGCACGGGCGAGAGCTCGGCGCGCGCGGCGTAGATGGCTGCCGTGAATCCGGCTGGCCCAGAACCGATGATGATGATCTGCTGCATGAGACTCCCTGAGGGGTAGGCGTGTCGAGCGGCTCCGCCCGATGAGGTGTAACCCATCTTAGGTGCGCGATATTCCCTCGCCCTGAGCGGCATCCTCCGTGCCGGTACGGCCGCGACCGTGACGACGGACGCTTCTCCAGATTCCGAATCCGAGGAGCAGCGCGGCGAGTGAGCCGACGGTGATGAGGGCTATCCGCTCGACCGCCGCGCGGATGCTGAGCGGCTGCCCTCCCGAGTAGAAGACCTCTGACCCGGCGCGATCCGAGAGCTCGATCATGAGTGCCGATTCACCGGACGAGACGCGGGCGCGAACCGGGACGAGCACGGTCTGGTTGCCCTCAGCGGGCACGAGCGTCGCTTCGATCTCTCGTTCGGGCGCGGAGACCGCGGCCGATGCGGGTGTCACGGCACCCGTGACCTCGGCATCGAACGGAAGCGAGTTGTGGATCTGCAGCGGCACGCGCGAGGAGGCGCCGAGCAGCTGGGTGTGCTCGGAACTGATGACATGGACTCCCCTGAGCAGCTCCCGATCGCGCGCTTGGAAGCGTTCGGCAACCGCATCGAAGTCGCTGTTCACCGTCGCGTATCGCGTGGCGAAGAGCGGGAGCAGCCGGGCGCGCTGGTAGCCCGGAAGATATTCGGGGTGGACGAGGAGGTCGGACAAGCGGGTGATCTCGGGTTCGCGCCCGAGTGCTGCCTGCAGCAACTCGGCTCGAGGTTCCAGTGTCGTGCCATCGCGCAGTTCGCTGGAGCCCGACGGCTGATCCTCGACTGCAGCGGAGTTGACCCAGCTGATCCCCGTGAGCGTCTCGATCGCCGAGGTCGCGTCTTCGGCGTCGCCGATCGCGCCGCGATCGAGCCCGATCACGATGCTCGGAGCGTCGTCGCTGGTGCTGAAGGCGAGCACGGACGCGGCCGTCGCGAGTCCGGCCGCCCGGTCCGCCGGCGACTCGTCTCGAATGCTGCGCGCGAGCGCCTCATCGGCGCGCGCATCGGTGATGACGGCATCCATTCCCGAGAGCCGACTGCGCGGCCCGTCGGTCTGCTCGACGTTCGCCGAGTTCACGATCACCCGCTCGAGACCCGAGGAGGAGACGAGATCGAGCGTGCGCCGATCGACCTCGCCTGGAGCGGGCCAGGCGGTGGCGACGGTGTCGTCCCATGCCAGCAGTTCCTCCTGCGACGGGGCGTTCGGCGGCACGTCTGCTGCGGCATCCGAGCCGTCGGCGTCTCCCGCGGAGTCCGCACCGGACGCTCCCGCGGCGTCGGCGGTGTCGGAGTTCTCGTCGGTCTGCGCGCCGTCGTCGACGTCCGCTCCCGCGGCGTCGGCGCTCGTGTCTTCCGGGTCCTCGGCATCGGTCGTCGCGGCGTCCGCAGCCGCGTCGGCTTCCACGTCCGCGGCGTCCTCGGCGAAGGTCCCGTGGCGTGTCACGTAGGAGAGGTCGCCCGGCTGCAACAGTTCGTCGAGTCCGAGAGCCGCCTGCGCCGCCGGATCCGCGTCGCCGAACTGGAGTGAGAAGGAGTCGAGCGACGTCGTCTCCAGTCGCTGCAACAACTCGGAGGCCACGGCGGGCGCCCCGTCTCCGTAGGCGCGGATGCCGGCGACCAGTCGGGGGTCGATCGCGAGGGTGCCGTGGTGCGCTTCGGCCACGTCGAGCAGTCCGGAGAGGCGCGCGGCCGCGTTCGACAACTGCGCTCGGGTGGGCATCGCGCCGGTCTCGCTCGTGAGCACCAGCGGCACGATGAAACTGACGGTCGCCTGCGCGCTACTGCCCGGGCCCCGCCAGACGACCGACGACAGCGCGGGCTCGGGCGGTTCGACGATATCCGCGCTGTCATCGGCATCGTCCGCCGCAGGTGTGATCGAGGCCTGCACCCGGTACACGCCGGCGTCTGAGTCGATGTCGAGCGGGAAGTCGTCGCGGGGAACCGTGACGGTCACGCTCTGCTCCCCCTCCGCGTCGGTCGCCCCGATCTCGGTGGAGGCGACGCTCTGCGCGAGTTCAGGGAACGCGCCGTCGAGGTCCTCGGGTACCGTGGCCCGCTCGTCGTCGAGCGCGAGGTCGAGTTGCCCGGCAGGCAGCGGCTCGTCACCGGGGTTGCGGATCAGCACCGTGAACTCGAAGTCGGCGGCCGCAGCGGCGAAGACCGGCTCTGCAGGCGCCACGACCAGTTCGGGTTCCGGAGCCAGGTCGGGATCCGACTGCTCCGACTCGATCGGCTGTTCCGCGTCGTCGACGGTCTCGGCTGCCGCGGGGAACGCACTCCACCCCGAAGCGACGAGCAAGACCGCGAGGGCTCCTGCCGCCGACGCTCGCACCCGATCGCGCACCGTGGTTCCACGGAGGAGCAGGGAGCGGGGCATACGATTCAGTGTAGGAGGCGGTGCGGCCAGTAGGCTGGAAGGATGCGACCTCTCGCCGAATCGATGCGCGCCCTCAGCGATATCGCGGCCTCCGAACCCGTGCGCACGTTGGCGAACGCCTTCGATGCCGCGGGTCACGAGTTCGCCCTGGTCGGCGGCCCGGTGCGCGATGCGCTGATCGGACGCCGCGTCACCGATCTCGACTTCACCACCTCGGCGCGTCCCGAGGAGACGGAGCAGGTCCTCGCTGCGGTGAGCGCGAAGATCTGGCACGTCGGGCAAGCGTTCGGCACCATCGCCGCGCGCGTGGCCGGACAGACCGTCGAGGTGACGACCTACCGCGCCGAGACCTACCGAGACGACTCACGGAAACCGGAGGTGACGTTCGGCGACACGATCGAGGACGACCTCGTGCGCCGTGACTTCTCCATCAACGCCATGGCTCTGCTGTTGCCCGAGATGAAGCTCGTCGACGTGTCGGGCGGGGTCGAGGATCTGCTCGCCGGCACGATTCGCACGCCCGGGGCGCCGGAGACCTCGTTCTCGGACGATCCGCTGCGCATTCTGCGGGCGGCACGGTTCGCGAGCCAGCTCGGTTTCACGGTGGCCGAGGAGACGCGCGATGCGATGCGCGACCTCGCCGAGCGGATCGACATCGTCTCCGCGGAGCGGATCAGGGACGAGCTGGTGAAACTCCTCGGAGCCGATGATCCGATCGCCGGCATCCGGCTGCTCGTCGACGCGGGGGTCGCCCGCCGCTTCCTGCCCGAGCTCACCGAGCTGGTGTCGGCTCAGGACGAACTCGGTCGGCACAAGGACGTCTACGAGCACAGCCTGACGGTGCTCAGCCAGGCGATCGAGCTCGAACGGCATCGGCACGGCGCCGATGCGGGCCCCGATATCGTGCTGCGCCTGGCGGCGCTGCTCCACGACATCGGCAAGCCGGCGACGCGGCGGTTCGAGCGCGGGGGCGTCACGTTCCACCATCACGATGTGGTGGGCGCCAAACTCGCGCGCAAGCGTTTGCGCGACCTGCGTTTCGACAATGCCACGATCAAGTCGGTGTCGCGCCTCATCGAACTGCATCTGCGGTTCTTCGGTTACAGCGATCAGCAGTGGACCGATGCCGCGGTGCGCCGGTACGTACGCGATGCGGGAGCGGTGCTCGAGCAGCTCCACATCCTCACCCGTGCCGACGTGACGACTCGGAATCGTCGCAAGGCCGAGCGGCTCGAGCACGCGTACGACGATATCGAGCGGCGCATCGCCGAGCTCGCTGAGGCAGAGGAGCTCGCATCGGTGCGCCCCGATCTCGACGGCGAACGGATCATGGAGATTCTGGAGATTCCGCCCGGCCCGCTGGTGGGTCGAGCGTACAAGTACCTCCTCGAGGTGCGACTCGATGAGGGGCCCCTGGGCGAGCCGGAGGCGACCCGACGACTGCTGGACTGGTTCGCGAAGGAGAAGTGAGAGCGATGATCGAGGATCCGAAGCACTGGTTCGAGGGCGTCCCGCGCGTGCTCTTCGTGCACGCCCACCCCGACGACGAGACGATCATCACGGGGGGCACGCTCGCGGCGCTCGCCGAGTCGGGGCAAGAGCCGCTGCTGGTGACGCTCTCGCGCGGCGAGCAGGGCGAGGCCGTTCCCGGGACGGTCGCGGATGTCGACCCGCAGGGCCTGGCCGCGCACCGCATGACCGAGCTCGCCGGTGCACTGGCCGCGCTGGGCATCGATCGGCACGTCTTCCTGGGTGCGGGTCCGGCACGGGCGGAGGGCTTGCCGCCGCGCATCTACGAGGACTCGGGGATGATGTGGGGTGCGGACGGTCGCGCGACAGCGGCTGCCGAGGCGGACGATGAGGCGTTGACTGCGGCTCCCGTGATGGAGGTGCTCAACGATCTCGTCGCGGCGGCTCACGATGCCGGTGCCGGCGCGATCGTGAGTTACGACAACGGTGGTGGGTACGGACATCCGGATCACGTGCTCGCGCATCGCGCCGCGCGTGCGGTGGCGCACGCCCTCGAGCTCCCCTTCTGGGAGGCCGTGTCGAGCGCGGACGCGCGGGCCGAGAGCGCTGTCGAGGCCTACGACATCTCGCCGTGGCTCGACCGCAAGGTCGCGGCGCTGCGGGCGCACGCGTCGCAGGTCACGGTGGACGGCGACGAGCTCGTGCACGTCGGCGGCCAGCGTCAGGCCATCGACGCGGTCGAGCGCTTCCGCCGGGTGATCGCCTGACCTCGACGTGATTGCGTCCTGAGCGCGCGACGCTTACGGTGGATTCCAGAACACAGAAATGTTCTTCCACTTGTTGAAAAGGGCGTCACCGCGTAGTGACCCCGGAAAGGTCTCGAAGATGAGTCAGGTCGCTCCAGAACTGCAAGCGGGAGACACTCCCCCGGCGTTCGCACTCGTCGACGCCGCGGGACGGTCGGTCTCCTCTGCCGACTTCGTCGGTCGCCGCACCATCGTCTACTTCTACCCTGCGGCGTTCACGCCAGGGTGCACGACCGAGGCCTGCGACTTCCGGGATCATCTCGGGTCGCTCGCGAGCGGCGGCTATGAGGTGATCGGGATCTCCGGTGATGATCAGCAGACACTCTGCCGGTTCGCCGCCGAGGACGCCCTCGACTTCACGCTGCTGAGCGACCCGGATCACGCCGTCGCGCAGGCCTGGGGCGCTTGGGGCGAGAAGATCGTCGGCGGTGAGACGCGCGTCGGTCCGCTGCGTGCGACGTTCGTGCTCGATGACGACGGTCGCGTCCGGTCGGCCGAGTACCGGGTGGATGCCGAGGGACACGTGCGGCGGTTGCGCGAGCAGCTCGGGGTCTGAGGCGGTCGATCACCCTCGTCCGTCGTAGGGCATGCCGGTCGCGGTGATCACCAGCTCGTGCACTGCGGTGGTCGGGGGAAGTTCGGCGACGTCGACGACCATGCGCGCGGCGTGCTCCGGCGGGAAAACCGGTTCGGCGCGGAGCGTGCCGTCCGGTTGAGCCGCACCCTTACCCGCACCGATCCCCGCCAGCAGCTCGGTCTCGGCGTTGCCGATATCGATCTGCGTCGCCGTGATGCCGAAGGGGCGACCGTCGAGAGCGATGGAACGCGAGATGCCGGTGACGGCGTGCTTGCTCGCGGTGTACGCGACCGAGCGCGGTCTGGGCCGACGCGCCGAGACCGAGCCGTTGTTGATGATGCGCCCGCCCTGAGGCCGCTGCTCGCGCATGACGGCGAAGGCCGACGACGCGCAGAGCAGGGTCCCGGTGACGTTGACGTCCAGTGTGTCGGCCCACTGCGTCAGGTCGACGTCTTCCACCGAGCCAGACGGACCGAAGGTTCCGGCGTTGTTGAAGAGCACGTCGATGCGACCGTACACGGCTGCGATGCGCGCGAATGCGGCTGCGACGGCGTCGGGATCCGTGACGTCCACCGGGAGGACGAGGGTCTGCGCTCCGGCACCGTCCGCGGTGCGCCGCACAGGCTCCTCACGGCGGCCGAGGAGGGCGAGCGCCCACCCGCGTCGCGCGAATTCATGGGCGGTGGCGCGTCCGATCCCGGACCCTGCGCCCGTGATCACGGCGACGCGGAAGTCAGGATGCTGCGGTGTGGTCACGGTGGTGCCCCCTTCGGATCGAGCGCCGTGCTCTGCTCGGCGTCTTCGCAGCGTAGCGGAGGCAGGAGCGTCCGAGGGTTGAAATAATCATCCGGACGTGATTCACTCAGTACCCACAGGCTGGAATTTTGTTTCCGGAATGTGAAAACCGAAAGGTCAGCAATGACGCTCGAGTCCTTCAATGCGCAATCGCACGACGCCGCCGCCGCGGCGATTCGCCCCTGCGCCGATATCGACCGCTGGGTCGACGCCGTCGTCGCGGGACGCCCGTACGATACTGTCGACGACGCCCTGACGCTCGCGGACCGCGAAGCGCGCACCTGGGACGCGTCAGATGTGGACGCGGCCCTCGCTCACCATCCCCGGATCGGGGAACGCGCCGGCGGAGATTCGGCCGAGGCCGCGCTCTCGCGCACCGAGCAGGCGAACGTGGGCGCCGATGCGGATGCGCAGCGCGCCCTGCTGGAGGGCAACCGCACCTATGAGGAACGGTTCGGGCGGGTGTTCCTCATCCGCGCCGCCGGGCGATCCGCAGACGAGATCCTCGCCGAGCTGCAGCGCCGACTGACGAATGATGCGGAGACCGAGTCGACCGAGGTTGCCGAGCAGCTCCGCGAGATCGCCCTGCTCCGACTGGAAGGAACGTTGACCGCATGAGTCACATCACGACCCACATCCTCGACGCCTCGCTCGGCCGACCGGCGGCGGACGTTCGTGTCGTGCTCGAGACCGGCACGGGCGAGACCGTCGCCGAGGGGCGCACGAACCGGGACGGCCGCGTCGGCGATCTCGGCCCGGAACGGCTCGAGCTCGGGCACTACCGGTTGCGCTTCGAGGTCGCGGAGTACTTCGCCGCCAGTGGCACGCCGACGTTCTACCCCGTGGTGACGATCGACTTCCACGTCGCCGATGCCGAGCAGCACTATCACGTTCCCCTCCTCATCAGTCCGTTCGCCTACTCAACCTACCGAGGGAGCTAAACCCATGACCAACGTTCAGTCCGAGACCACCGTCGTTCTCGGTGACAACCAGTACGGCAAGGCTGAGAACCACGTCGTGCGGGTGACGAAGGACGGCGACCGCCACTCGATCGAAGATCTGACGGTCGTATCGCAGCTGCACGGCGACTTCGCCTCGGCCTACTACGACGGCAACAACGAGCACGTCGTCGCCACCGACACGCAGAAGAACACCGTCTTCGCGTTCGCCAAAGACGGGATCGGCTCGCCCGAAGAGTTCCTGCTGCGCCTCGGTCAGCACTTCGTCGACGACTTCGACTGGGTCTCCGGGGGCCGCTGGGGTGCGCGTCAGGTGACCTGGGAGCGCATCGCCGTCGACGGCGAGGGGCACGACCACTCGTTCTTCCGCGGCGGATCCGGCGGCGAGACCCGCACCGCCGTCGTCAAGATCGACGGCGAGCATCACCACGTCATCGCCGGACTGCAGGATCTCTCGGTCCTGAAGACCACGGAGTCGGGATTCGTCGGGTACCCGACGGATCAGTACACGACCCTCCCCGAGACCACCGATCGGATCCTTGCGACCAGCGTGACCGCGCGGTGGCTCTACAACACCACCGACGTCGACTTCAACGCCACGTTCGCGTCGGTCAAGCGCGTGCTGCTCGAGACGTTCACGAACCACTACTCGCGCGCCCTGCAGGAGACGCAGTACCTGATGGGCAAAGCGGTCATCGAGGCGCACCCCGAGATCGACGAGATCAAGTTCTCGATGCCGAACCTCCACCACTTCGTGGCCGATCTCTCCCCGTACGGACTCGAGAACCCGAACGAGGTGTTCTGGGCGGCGCACAGCCCGTACGGCCTGATCGAGGGCACGCTGCGCCGCGAGGATCTCGGCGACACCGACGCCATCTGGAAGGGCGTTCCGGCCTTCGTGTGAGCGCGGGGTCGCACACGCCTCCGACGCCCTTCACTCCGGGGTGCGAGAGCCCTCGTGCTCTGACACCCCGGCCGGGTCGCGCCCAGCGCACCCGCCAGCACACCTGAGCCACGCAGACGAGGAGGTCGCGATGAGCAAGAGCACCGCCGGAACGGGATCATTCCCCGGCACCATCGATGTTCGGGGAGAACCCGAGAACGAGAAACTGGGAGTCGGCAGGTCCTTCGCCTACGGACTGCAGCACGTGCTCACGATGTACGGCGGCATCATCGCGCCCCCGATCATCGTCGGCAATGCAATCGGCGCCGACCCGAACGCGATCGCGCTCCTCATCGCCTCGTGCCTGTTCATCGGCGGCCTGGCGACGATCCTGCAGAGTGTGGGCATCCCGTTCTTCGGGTCCAAGCTGCCGCTCGTGCAGGGCACCTCCTTCGCCTCGGTGGCGACGATGACCGCGATCGTCGCTGGCGACGGCACCATCAACGAGGTGTTCGGTGCGGTGCTCGCGGCGTCCGTCATGGGTTTCCTGATCACCCCGTTCTTCGCCCAGATCATCCGCTTCTTCCCGCCGGTCGTCACCGGCATCGTCATCACCGCGATCGGTCTGTCGCTGATTCCGGTCGCCGGCAACTGGATCATGGGCGGCAACGCGGAAGCGCCCGATTACGGGTCCGTGCAGGGCGTCGGTCTCGCGGGCCTCACACTGCTCATCGTCATCATCCTGAGCAAGGTCGGCAGCGGCATGGTGTCGCGACTCGCGATCCTCTTCGGACTCGTCATCGGCACCCTGATCGCGATCCCCATGGGGCTTGCCGACTTCTCCGGCGTGTTCAGCGGACAGGTCTTCGCGATCCCCACGCCGTTCGCGTTCGGCTGGCCCGAATTCCACATCGCCTCGATCATCTCCATGTTCATCGTGGTGCTCGTGATCCTCACCGAGACCGCGGCCGACATCCTCGCCGTCGGCGAGATCACCGGTTCGAAGATCAACTCGCGACGCATCGCGAACGGACTGCGTGCCGACATGGTGTCGAGCATGGTCTCCCCCATCTTCAACTCGTTCACGCAGTCCGCCTTCGCACAGAACGTCGGCCTCGTCGCCATCACCGGTGTGAAGAGCCGCTTCGTCGTCGCCGCCGGCGGCGTCATCCTGGTCGTGCTCGGTGCGCTGCCCGTGCTCGGTCGGGTCGCCGGCGCGATTCCGATGCCGGTGCTCGGCGGTGCGGGCATCGTGCTCTTCGGCACGGTCGCCGCGTCGGGCATCCGCACGCTCTCGAAGGTGTCCTACAAGGACAACATGAACCTCGTGATCGTCGCGACCTCGCTTGCCTTCGGGCTGCTGCCTGTGGTCAAGACCGACATCTACTCGCAGTTCCCGACCTGGTTCGACACCATCTTCCACTCGGGCATCTCATCGGCCGCCATCATGGCGATTCTGCTGAACATCATCTTCAACGAGCTGAAGTTCGGCGGCGGCCGCAACAAGAACGCCTTCGTCGCGAGCCCCCCGCGCATGGTGCGCGAGGACGAAGTGCAGTCCCTCGAAGACGGCGACACCTTCGTCGGCGGCAAGCTCTACTCGAAGGATGGTGCCGAGATTCCGATCGTGCGTGTCAACGAGACGGGAGCCGAGACGACCTCGCTGCACATTCCCACCGCGGACAGGGTCCGCCCCAACACCCGGAACATCAGGCTCCCCTGGAGTCGGAAGCGGAGGTAGGCCCCGAATCGTCCACGCAGATCCATCGCCCGAAGCACCAGAGCTCAACGACGAGCTTCCCCAGGAAGCAGCGAGGAATCCGACATGAAGCCCCCCACCCCAGACACCGCGACGCTCTCTGTACCCGTTCGGAAGCAACCCTTCTACAAGTCGCTCTTCTTCCACCTGGCGATCGCCGTGGTCGCCGGCATCTCCGTCGGACACTTCTTCCCCGACCTCGGAGCGAACCTGAAGCCGCTCGGCGACGGATTCATCCGGCTCATCAAGATGATCATCGCGCCGCTCATCTTCTTCGTCATCGTCACGGGCATCGCCGCTGTGGGCGACGTGAAGTCGGTGGGGCGCGTCGGCGTGAAAGCACTCACCTACTTCACCGGCGCGACGCTCGTCGCGCTCGTCTTCGGGTTGATCGTGGCGAACCTCGTGCAACCCGGTCGGGGGATGGACATCGATCCGGCATCGCTCGACGCCGCCGCCCTCGAGGAGGCCACCGGTGAGGCTCAGGGGGCTGCGGAGTTCATTCTCGGGGTCATCCCCGCCAGCGTGGGTGGCGCGTTCGCGGACAACAACCTGCTCCAGGTGCTCTTCTTCGCCGTCTTCTTCGGTGCGGCGGTCATCGTGATCGGGCCGAAGCGCTGCGCGCCGATCCTGAGCCTCTTCGAAATGGTGCTCGAAGTGATCTTCAAGATTATGTCGTGGATCATGCGGGTCGCCCCCATCGGCGCGTTCGGCGCGATGGGCTTCATCATCGGGCAGTACGGGATCGAGACGCTCGGCACCTTCGGCATGCTCATACTCGCCTGTTATGCGGCGGGGATCGTCTTCATCGGACTCCTGTTCATCGTCGCGTGGGCGTTCGCCGGCGTGAATCTGTGGAAGTTCATCAGGTACATCAAGGACGAGATGCTCATCGCCCTGGGCACTGCCTCCACCGAGGCGGTGATGCCTCGGATCATGACGAAGCTCACGAACGCCGGATGCTCACGGGCGACCACGGGTCTGGTGATCCCGACGGGCTACTCATTCAATCTCGACGGCGCGGCGATCTATCTGTCGATCTCGTTGCTGTTCCTCGCCCAGGCCTTCGGCCACGATCTCACCATCGGCCAACAGCTCGCCGCCCTGGGCATCCTGCTGCTGACCTCGAAGGGGATGGCCGGTGTGCCAGGGTCAAGCTTCCTGGCACTGTCAGCGACGGCCGCTGCGCTCGGTATCTTCCCCGTGGCGGGCGTCGCCCTGCTGCTCGGTGCCGACCGCATCATGGACTCGATGCGCGTCACCGTCAACCTGCTCGGCAACTGCGTCGCAACGTTCGTCGTCGCCCGCTGGGAGGGACAGTTCGACCGCAAGGCCATGCAGGTGGCCTTCGCGGGAGGCATCACCAACGAGGACTCCGCCATCATGCTCGGCGAAGAAGAGGCGTACGAGGAGACCAACGCCAACCGGGCGGCGTACGGGAAGCAGCCGCTGCCGAAGTTCGCCGGCGGGCCAGGCGACGCAGAGTTCCCGGGGATCCGCATGGTCGGAGACTCCACGGGAGAGATCACGGTCGAGGAACTCGACACGGACGACACAGTGAAAGGCAGAGAGAGTGAACGCACCACTGGACAGCGGGAAGCGTAGCGCGCCCACGGCGCACGCCACCACCGACACCGATCCCCAGGAGACCGCGGAGTGGGTGGAGTCGATCGACGGCGTGCTCTCGGCGGGCGGGCCCGGGCGGGCCTCGGAACTGCTCGCGCGCATGCGGGAAAGGATCGAGGATGCGGGGGGCGAACCGAGCCCCTCGCACCCCTCGTCGATCGTGACGGACTACGTCAACACGATCCCCGCATCCGCGGATGCGCGGTACCCGGGCGACGAGGCGGCCGAACGCCGCTACCGCGCCTGGATCCGATGGAACGCGGCGGTCATGGTGCACCGGGCGCAGCACCCGTCGGTCGGCGGGGTCGGCGGACACATCGCGACCTACGCCGGCGCCGCGACGATCTACGAGACCGGATTCAACCACTTCTTCCGTGGGAAGAACCACCCCGGAGGCGGCGACCACGTCTTCTTCCAGGGGCACGCGTCGCCCGGCATGTACGCCAGGTCGTTCGTGGAAGGGCGACTCAGTGAGGAGCACCTCGACGGGTTCCGGCAGGAGAAGTCGCGAGCGGGTCACGGGCTGCCGAGCTACCCGCACCCGCGGCTGCTTCCCGACTACTGGGAGTTCCCGACCGTGTCGATGGGCATCGGCCCGATGAACGCGATCTACCAGGCGCAGTCGAACCGCTACCTGCAGGCGCGCGGCATCACGGACACCTCGGATCAGCACGTGTGGGCGTTCCTCGGCGATGGCGAGATGGACGAGCCCGAATCGCGCGGCATGCTCCAACTCGCCGCGAACGACGGTCTCGACAACCTGACCTTCGTGATCAACTGCAACCTGCAGCGGCTCGACGGGCCGGTGCGCGGCAACGCGAAGATCATGCAGGAGCTCGAGGGGTTCTTCCGCGGTGCCGGCTGGAACGTCATCAAGGTCGTCTGGGGGCGCGAGTGGGACGACCTGCTGGCCCGCGACCACGATCGCGCACTCGTCGACCTCATGAACGGCACACCCGACGGCGACTTCCAGACCTACAAGGCGGAATCGGGTGCCTTCGTGCGCGACCACTTCTTCGGGCGCGACCCGCGCACCGCGAAGCTCGTCGAAGACTACTCCGACGATCAGATCTGGAACCTGCGTCGCGGCGGCCACGACTACCGCAAGATGTTCTCCGCCTATCAGGCGGCGATGGCGCACCGCGGGCAGCCCACCGTGATCCTGGTGAAGACGGTGAAGGGGTACAAGCTCGGCCCCAGCTTCGAGGGGCGCATGGCGTCGCACCAGATGAAGAAGATGACGCTGCAGGATCTCTCCGAGTTCCGCGACCTGTTGCGGATCCCGATCTCCGACGCCGAACTCGGCAAAGACGTGTATCGGCCTCCCTACTACCGACCGGAGTCAGGATCGAGCGAACTCGAGTACATGCTCGAACGTCGGCGCGCACTCGGCGGGGCAGTTCCCGAACGCCGATCGAAGTACACCCAGATCTCGTTGCCCGACGCGAAGGCCTACGAGCTGGCGAAGAAAGGCTCTGGTGCCCAGCAGGCGGCCACCACCATGGCGTTCGCGCGGATCCTGCGCGAAATTCTACGCGACACGAACATGGGGCACCGCGTCGTGCCGATCATTCCGGACGAGGCGCGCACCTTCGGCATGGACGCCTACTTCCCGACCGCCAAGATCTACAACCCGCGCGGTCACACGTACATGTCGGTGGATCGCGAGCTGCTGCTCGCCTACAAGGAGTCGGCGACGGGGCAGATCCTGCACGTCGGCATCAACGAGGCCGGTGCCGTGGCCGCGTTCACCGCGGCGGGCACGGCCTACGCGACGCACGGCGAACCGCTCATCCCGGTCTACGTCTTCTACTCCATGTTCGGGTTCCAGCGGACGGGCGACTCATTCTGGGCGGCCGCCGACCAGATGACGCGCGGGTTCGTCGTCGGCGCGACCGCCGGACGCACAACGCTCATGGGTGAGGGGCTGCAGCACGGTGATGGCCACTCCCCCCTGCTGGCCTCGACGAACCCGGCGGTCGTCTCCTACGACGCCGCCTACGGGTATGAGCTCGCCCACATCGTGCGCGCAGGGTTCGAGCGCATGTACGGCGGAGAGCACCCAGACCCGAACGTCATGTACTACCTGACGGTCTACAACGAGCCGATCTCGCAGCCGGCAGAGCCCGAGGGTGTCGACGCGGAGGGGATTCTCCGCGGCATGCACCGGGTGGCGCCAGCGACGGCGGGGACGATCCCGGCTCAAGTGCTCGCCTCGGGTGTGGCGGTGCCGTGGGCGATCGAGGCGCAGCGCATGCTTGCTGAAGAGTGGGATGTCGCGGCCGACGTGTGGTCGGTCACATCGTGGAGCGAGCTGCGCCGCGACGCCATCGACGCCGACGAGGCGGTGCTCTACGGCCGTGAGGCGCGAGAACCGTACGTGACCCAGAAGCTCACGGAGGGCACCGGTGGCCCGGTCGTCGCGGTGAGCGACTACATGCGTGCCGTGCAGGATCAGATCGCGCCGTTCGTGCCGCAGCGGTTCCTGTCGCTCGGCGCCGACGGGTTCGGGTTCTCGGACACGCGTGCGGCGGCGCGCCGCTTCTTCCGGATCGACGTGGAGTCGATCGTCGTGCGCACGCTCGAGGCACTCGCCCTCGACGGTGCGGTGTCTGCCGATGTGCCCGCACGTGCGGCGGAGCAGTACCGTCTGCAGGATGTCACCGCCGGCCGCACGGGGAATGCAGGCGGCGACGCCTGAGTGAACGTCGGGTCAGCGGGCGCCGCTGGTGCGGAGCTCGTGCCCGACGTTCGCGGCGATCTCCTGCAGCAGCGGGACGGCGCGGAGACCGAACGCCTCGTCGACGCGCGATGTGGGGCCCGAGACGGAGATCGCGGTCGGGGTGGGCGCATTGGGCACCGGGACGGCGAAGCAGCGCACGCCGATCTCTTGCTCGTTGTCGTCGATGGCGTAGCCGCGTTCGCGGATGCGTTCGAGGTCGGCGAGCAATTCGTCGACGTCGCCGATGCTCTTGTCGGTCGCCCGCGGCATTCCGGCTCGGCTCATGATGCCCCGGACGGTGTCGTCGTCGAGTTGGGACAGGATCGCCTTGCCGACGCCCGTGTTGTGCATGGGTGCGCGGCGTCCGACCTCCGTGAACATGCGCATGGTGTGCGACGAGGGCACCTGCGCGATGTAGAGGACGCGGTCGCCTTCGCGGACCGCCATGTTCGCCGATTCGGCGAGTTCGGCGACGAGGGAGGTGAGCTGCGGTTTCGCGTAGGCGCCGAGCTGGGTGCTCGCGCCGTCCCCGAGACGGATGAGGCGGGGGCCGAGCGCGTACCTTCGGTTGGCGAGCTGGCGCACGTATCCCCGGCCGACGAGGGTGCGCAGCAGTCGGTGGATGGTGGGGAGGGGGAGCTGGGATTGCTCGGCGAGTTCGCTGAGGGTGAGGGATCCGCCGGCCTCGGTCATGGCCTCGAGCAGGTCGAAGACCCGCTCGACGGATTGGACTCCACCGCTCGACTGCTCTGCCATCTGCTCCCTTTCACGTGATTCGTCCGTCGCTGGACTCCCGTATGCCACTCGCCGTTCTCAGCGGATGCACCAGTGTGTAGTGTCTCACGCACGAACGATCGATGCGGCGAGCGGACCGCGGGATCTTGCGCCTCGCAGGCCTCCGTCTTAGAATGATTTCATAAAATAGAAGAAAATATCCATAAAGCGGAAAAGTCGGTCGAATCACTCAGACCTGCTCCGCACACGTCTTGTCGATCGAGGAGGATCACCATGGCAGCTCCGAGCCCCGGATACTCAGTCACCATCCGTTTGAAGACCCCCGCAGGATTCAGCGTCACGAGCGAAGTCGTGGCGGCAGCCGGACAAGCCGATGCGCAGATCACCGCAGTGGACGTCGTGGAGTCCCACCCGGACAGCATGGTGATCGACCTCACGGCGAACACCTCCTCCCCCGATCACGTCGAACAGGTCACGGCGGCGGTCAGTTCGGTGCCGGGAGTCGAGGTCGAGCACGTCAGCGACCGCACGTTCCTCATCCACCTCGGCGGCAAGCTCGAGGTCGTGCCGAAGCTCGAACTGCGCAACCGCGACGACCTCTCCCGCGCGTACACCCCAGGCGTCGCGCGCGTCTCGAAGGCGATCGCCGCGGACAAGAGCCTGGCGCGCAACCTCACGGTGAAGCGCAATACGATCGCCGTCGTGAGCGACGGATCGGCCGTGCTCGGGCTCGGCAACATCGGCCCCGAGGGCGCGCTCCCCGTGATGGAGGGCAAGGCGGCGCTCTTCAAGCAGTTCGCAGACGTCGACGCCTGGCCGGTCTGCCTGGACACCCAGGACACCGATGAGATCGTCATGATCGTCAAGGCGCTCGCACCCGTCTACGGTGGCGTGAACCTCGAAGACATCGCGGCGCCGCGCTGCTTCGAGATCGAGGCACGACTCCGTGAAGAGCTCGACATCCCGGTCTTCCACGACGACCAGCACGGTACCGCGATCGTGGTGCTCGCTGCGCTGAACAACGCGCTCCGCGTCGTCGGCAAGAAGATCGAAGACATCCGCGTGGCGATCTCGGGCGTCGGCGCCGCAGGCAACGCCATCATCCAGTTGCTGCAGGCATCCGGGGTCTCGCACATCGTGGCCGCCGGACGCGCCGGCATCGTCGCCCGCGACCATGAGCACTCCGATCCGCACCGCAAGTGGATCGCGGAGCACACGAATCCCGAGAACCTCACCGGCACGCTCTCGGACGCCGTCCGCGGCGCCGACGTCTTCATCGGCGTCTCGGCACCGAACGTGCTCACCGAGGCCGATGTCGAGAGCATGGCCGACCAGGCGATCGTGTTCGCGCTCGCGAACCCCGACCCCGAGATCGATCCGGCGCTCGCGGCGAAGCACGCCGCCGTCGTCGCGACCGGGCGCAGCGACTTCCCGAACCAGATCAACAACGTGCTCGCGTTCCCCGGCGTCTTCCGCGGACTGCTCGACGCCGGGGTCTCCGACGTGACGGATGAGATGCTGGTCGCATCGGCCGATGCCATCAGTGGCAACGTCTCCGACGACCAGCTCAACTCGAGCTACATCATCCCGAGCGTCTTCGACCGCGATGTCGCTCGCGATGTCGCCGAGGCGATCGTCGCCGTCGCCCACCGCAACGGCTCCGCAGACACCACCGCAGAAAGGACCGCGCGATGACCATCGAGGTTTCCGACCACGCCCCCACTCCCCGAGCCGCCGAGATCCTCACCCCTGAGGCGCTCGCCTTCGTCGAGCAGCTGCACGACCGCTTCGCCGGTCGCGTTCCCGGGCTCCTCGAGCGTCGCGCGGAACGTCGCGAGCAGCTGGCGCGCAACCCCCGACTCGACTTCCTGCCCGAGACGGCCGAGATCCGGGCGGGCGACTGGACCGTGCCCGAGCCACCGGCGGCGCTCGCCGATCGACGCGTCGAGATCACCGGCCCGGCGAGCCCGACCAAGATGGCGATCAACGCGCTGAACTCGGGGGCCAAGGTCTGGCTCGCCGACCTCGAGGACGCCTCGACCCCCAGCTGGTTCAACGTCATCGATGCGATCACGAACCTGAGCGACGCCGCACGCGGCGACCTCTCTTTCACCTCGGGCGAGGGCAAGGAGTACCGGCTGCGGACCGACGCGCCGCTCGCCCTCGTCGTCGTGCGCCCGCGCGGGTGGCACCTGCCCGAGCACCACGTGACCGTCAACGGTGAGACCGCCGTCGGCGCGCTCGTCGACTTCGGACTCCACTTCTTCCACAACGCTCGGGTGCTCTCCGACAAGGGCGAGGGACCGTTCTACTACCTGCCGAAGATGGAGAGCCACCTCGAGGCGCGCCTGTGGAACGACATCTTCACCTTCGCCGAGGAGGCGCTCGAAATCCCGGCAGGGACGGTGCGCGCGACCATGCTGATCGAGACGATCACCGCCGCGTTCGAGATGGACGAGATGCTGTACGAGCTGCGACCCCACGCATCCGGCCTGAACGCGGGACGCTGGGACTACCTCTTCAGCATCATCAAGAACTTCCGCGACGCCGGAGCCTCATTCGAGCTTCCCGACCGCGCGCAGGTCGCGATGACGGCCCCCTTCATGCGGGCGTACACCGAGCTGCTGGTGCAGACGTGCCACAAGCGCGGGGCATTCGCGATGGGCGGCATGGCCGCGGTGATCCCGAACCGTCGCGAACCCGAGGTGACCGAGCAGGCCTTCCAGAAGGTGCGCGACGACAAGTCGCGCGAGGCGAACGATGGGTTCGACGGTTCGTGGGTCGCGCACCCCGATCTCGTCCCGGTGTGCGCGGAGATCTTCGACGGCGTCCTGGGAGACCGACCCAATCAGATCGATCGTCAGCGCCCCGACGTCGACGTGCAGGCCGCCGACCTCATCGACATCTCGTCGCTGCAGGGCACCGCGACGATGGTGGGGCTGCGCACCAACCTCTACGTCGCCGTGGCGTACACGGCGGTCTGGTTGAGCGGCAACGGCGCCGTCGCGATCCACAATCTCATGGAGGACGCGGCGACCGCTGAGATCTCGCGCTCGCAGGTCTGGCAGCAGGTGCACAACGGCACGGTGCTCGAATCGGGTGAAACGGTGACCCGCGAGCTCGTCGAGCACGTGCTCGACGAGGAGCTCGACCGGCTGCACGGCGAGGTCGCGGTGGACGCGTACGAGCGCTACTACGCGCCCGCGGGCGAACTGGTGCGCACCATCGTGCTGAGCGAGGAGTACACCGACTTCTTGACGCTGCCGGCCTACGATCTGCTGACGAAGCAGGGGTGAGCGCGGTGGCGGAGACTGTGCAGACCTC
Organism: Leucobacter tardus; assembly: GCF_017583045.1. Classification (GTDB taxonomy): domain Bacteria; phylum Actinomycetota; class Actinomycetes; order Actinomycetales; family Microbacteriaceae; genus Leucobacter; species Leucobacter tardus. The sequence goes on from NZ_JAGFBF010000001.1 coordinate 392,941, forward strand.
GCTGGGTGCGGCCGACTTCGCGGCGGCCGCCGAGGCGCTCGCGCCGACCGACCGATTGCTCGCCACCGCGTACCCCGGCGACCCGGGGAACCGGCAGCCGATCCACACCGTGTACGTACCGGGCGATCGGTACGCGGCGGGACTCGCGCAGCAGTGGGGCGACGCCGCTCGATCCGCCGTCGACGGCGTCGGCGGCATCGACCGCCTCGTCGCCGAGCTCGGGATCGCCGCGGCCGACCGCCCCATCGTCGCCGAGCGCGTGCTCGCCAAGCTCGACGCGGAGCCCATCGAGGATCTGCGGATCGACTTCGAGGACGGATTCGGTGATCGCGGTGACGCCGCTGAGGACGCCGCGGTCGTCGCGGCGGCGGAGGCGCTGGCCGCCGATGCGGCGGCGGGCACCGCCCCCCCGTTCGTCGGGATCCGGTTCAAGTGCTTCGAAGCCGATACCCGCGAGCGCGGCATCCGCACGCTCGACCTCTTCCTCACCACGCTCGTCGCGCAGACCGGCGCGGCCGGGCTTCCGGATGGGCTCGTGCTCACCCTGCCCAAGGTGACGACCGTTGCCCAGGTGGAGGTCATGGTCGGGCTGCTCGAGCGACTCGAGAGCGCGCTCGAACTCGCTCCGGGGCGTCTCGGGTTCGAGGTGCAGGTCGAGACGCCGCAGCTCATCATCGGGGCCGGAGGCACGATGCCGGTGGCCGAGCTGCTGCACCGCGGTGCCGGCCGCATCACGGGCCTGCACTACGGCACGTACGACTATTCGGCGTCGCTCGGCATCGCGGCTGCGCAGCAGTCGATGGAGCACCCGGCCGCCGATTTCGCGAAGCAGGTCATGCAGGTCGCCGTCGCCGGAACCGGGGTGCGCCTCTCCGACGGGTCGACGAACGTGATCCCCGCGGGAGACGAGGCGAGCACGATCGCGGCCTGGCAACTGCACGGACGCCTCGTGCGTCGCTCGCTCGAGCGCGCCTACTATCAAGGCTGGGACCTGCACCCGGCCCACCTGCCCAGTCGGTTCGCGGCGAGCTACGCGTTCTTCAGGGACGGTCTCGAGCAGGTCGCCGCACGACTGCGCAACTATGTCGAGCAGAACACCGACGGGTTTCTGGACGAGCCGGCGACGGCCCGCGCGCTCGCCGGGTTCCTGGCTCGCGGCGTGCAGTCCGGCGCCGTCAGCGCGGCCGAGCTGACGGATCGCGTCGGCATCAGCGAATCAGCACTCGTCGCGCTCGCCTATCCGCGGCGCGACACTCACGCAACGAAGGAATGAGGATCGATGTCGACACCCACCTACGCCACCATTGACCCGACGCTCCCGCCGCAGACCGACTCCCTCGGTTCAGCGGCGATCGTCACCGAGGCCTACACCGTGATCCCGAACTCGGTGATGCGCGACATCGTCGCCAGCCTGTTCCCCGAGTGGGAGCAGACGCGAGGCTGGATCCTGAACCGGCCGGTGTCGGGAGGCGCGACGACCTTCGCGCAGATGATCATGGAGGTGCAGCCGGGCGGCGGTTCGGATGCACCGGAGCCGCAGGCCGAGGTCGAGGGCTTCCTCTTCGTGCTGAGCGGGGAGTTCTCCGTCACGATTGACGGTGCCGCCCACGACCTCGGTGCGGGCGGGTACGCCTTCATCCCGGCGGGAACGGCGTGGTCGCTGCGCAACCCCGGGTCGGCGCCCGGTCAGTTCCACTGGTTCCGCAAGCGGTACGAACCGGTCGCCGGTCTGACGGCCCGACCGCTCGTCGGGAACGAGCAGGAGATCACGGCCGGCGCGATGGCGGGAACCGACGGCAAGTGGTCCACGACCCGGTTCTTCGATCCCGAAGATCTCGCGTACGACATGCACGTGACCGTCGTGACGTTCGAACCCGGGGCCAAGATCCCCTTCCTCGAGACGCACGTCATGGAGCACGGGATCTACGTGCTGGAGGGCAACGCCGTCTACCGGTTGAACGACGACTGGGTCGAGCTGCAGCCGGGCGACTACTTCTCGCTGCGGGCGTTCTGCCCCCAGGCCTGTTACGCGGGCGGGCCGGGCAAGTTCCGATACCTGCTGTATAAGGATGTGAATCGGCAGATCGCGCTGTAGGGCGCGCATCGCTGAGCCCGGGGCCGCAGGAACGCGGCCCCGGGCTCAGCTGCGCGGACCTAGCGTCGGCGGCCGAAATAGGCGTTCGAGGCGGGCAGGAACATCAGGATCGTGGCGAACACCGCCGCAGCGACGCCGATCCACCCGGTGAAGCCGTTGCCGCCTCCGCTCACGGCCCCGAAGAACTGGAGGACGGCGAGCACCGTCAGCACGATGCGCGCCCAGTTTCGGCCCGCACGCATCTGGAACACGATCAGGAGCTGGATCAGCGAGATCACGATCGCGACGATCGCGGCGGCGACGTAGACGCCGGTGCCGACGCCCGCAGACGTCATGCCGGCCCCGGCGATCTCAGCCGACCCCGAGAGAACGAGCAGAATGATGCCGTTCACGATGCCCAGCAGCACCGTCACCAGCCAGATGATGAACGCGGCGGTCACGGTGGACGGTCGTGCGGAGCTTTCTGAAATCGACATCGGCGTTCCTTCCACGGATGAGTGGGGCAACCGTAACACCGCGCGCACCATCGCGCACCTGTTCTGCAGCGATCGGCCGGCGCCGCGTCGGTGCGGGTTGACACTCGCGCGCAGCCAGGGTTACTCTTCTTTCACACAACAGAACTTAGCTTCCACATTGTGAAAGTTAACGAGTTCTACGAACCGCGAAAGTGAGGTCGTCCGATGTCGTACACCGTCAACGCGTCCATCCTGCTCACCGATCTGCCGCTCCTCGAGCGCCCCGCCGCAGCGCGGGCCGCCGGGTTCGAGGCCGTCGAGTTCTGGTGGCCCTTCGCCACCGCGACACCGGCGACCGACGAGGTCGACGCGTTCATAGCCGCGATCCGCGGCGCCGGCGTGCAGCTCACCGGGCTCAACTTCTTCGCCGGCGACATGCCCGCGGGCGACCGGGGCGTGCTCTCGAATCCCGAGCGCAGCGGCGAGTTCCGCGACAACCTCGACGTCGTCACGCGCATCGGCGAACAGCTCGGCACCCCGGCATTCAACGCTCTCTACGGGAAGCGCATCGACGGGGTCACCCCCGAAGAGCAGGACGCGCTCGGAGCCGAGAACCTGGCGCTCGCCGCTGACGCGGTCGCCCGGATCGGGGGCACGGTGCTCGTCGAGCCGGTCTCCGGCGCCCCCGAGTACCCGCTCAAGACCGCTCAGGACGCCCTCGACGTCATCGCACGCACCGGACGCGACAACGTACGACTGCTGGCCGACTTCTACCACCTCGCCGTCAACGGCGACGACGTCGCCGCCGTCATCGAGGCGCACGCCGCGCAGTTCGGACACATTCAGATCGCCGACGACCCCGGCCGAGGCGAACCCGGCACCGGGCGGCTTCCGCTGCAGCAGTGGATCGACCGCAGCCGTGCACTCGGCTACGACGGGGCCATCGGCCTCGAGTACAAGCAGTCGCAGGACGACCCGTTCGCCTGGCTCCAGGCGTCGGCCCGCGTCTGACCCCGCGACCCCTTTTTTCCCCTTCACCAGAAAGGCTCTCAATGTCGAACATCGCCTTCATCGGACTCGGAATCATGGGACTGCCCATGTCCATCAATCTCGTCACGGCCGGCCACACGGTCGTCGGCTTCAACCGCAGCAGCGCCAAGGTCGAGCAGCTCGTCGCCGCGGGCGGGTCGGGTGCGTCGACGATCGCCGAGGCGGTCGCCGACGCCGACATCGTCGTCACCATGGTGCCCGACTCCCCCGATGTCGAAGCCGTCGTCACCGGCGAAGACGGTGTGTTCGCGCACGCGAAGGCGGGTGCGCTCTGGATCGACTTCTCCTCCATCCGACCCGACGTCGCCTCGCGACTCTCCGCCGAGGCGCGCGACGCCGGCCTGCGTCCGCTCGACGCTCCCGTCTCGGGCGGAGAGCCCGGCGCCATCGACGGCGTGCTGTCGATCATGGTCGGCGGAGACCCCGACGACTTCGCCGCCGCCGCCGAGGTGCTCGACATCGTCGGCAAGACGATCGTGCATGTGGGCCCCTCCGGTGCCGGACAGACCGTCAAAGCGGCGAATCAACTCATCGTCGCGGTCAACATCCAAGCACTGGCCGAAGCCGTTACGTTCCTGGAGGCCTACGGCGTCGACACCGATGCGGCACTGCGCGTGCTCGGCGGCGGCCTCGCCGGGTCGAAGGTGCTCGAGCAGAAGGGGCAGAAGATGCTCGATCGCTCCTTCGACCCCGGCTTCCGTCTCGAACTGCACAACAAGGACCTCGGCATCGTCACTGCCGCCGCTCGCGAAGCCGGGGTGGTCGTCCCCCTCGGCTCCGCCGTCGCCCAGCTCGTCTCCGCACTCGTCGCCCGCGGCGACGGCGGACTCGACCACTCGGGCCTCTTCAAGCTCGCCGGCGAGCTCTCAGGCCGCTCGAACGGCTGACCCAGCTCGGGGGTCGGGCGCGGCGCTATTACTCACACCTTGCCGGGCTCGACCCTCGGATGACCCATCGCGGGCCCACCCCGCACCCGGAGCGAAGAACGACCTTCCCTCCGACGGAAATGAAGGAGTTTCACCATGGCGAAGATGCGTGCCGTCGATGCGGCAGTGCTGATTCTGGAGAAGGAGGGTGCCACGCAGGCGTTCGGCCTTCCGGGAGCCGCGATCAACCCGTTCTACTCGGCGATGCGGGCGCACGGGGGCATCTCGCACGTGCTCGCCAGGCACGTCGAGGGCGCCTCGCACATGGCCGAGGGATTCACGCGCGCTCAGGCGGGCAACATCGGCATCTGCATCGGCACCTCGGGCCCGGCGGGCACCGACATGATCACCGGTCTGTACTCGGCACTGGCCGACTCGATCCCGATCCTCTGCATCACCGGTCAGGCACCCGTGGCGAAGCTCGACAAGGAGGACTTCCAGGCCGTCGACATCGCGTCGATCGCGAAGCCGGTGACGAAGCTCGCGAAGACGGTGCTCGAGGCCGGGCAGGTGCCTGGAGTCTTCCAGCAGGCGTTCCAGCTCATGCGGTCGGGGCGCCCGGGCCCGGTGCTCATCGACCTGCCGATCGACGTGCAGCAGACCGAGATCGAGTTCGACATCGACCTGTACGAGCCGCTGCCCATCGCGAAGCCGCAGGCCAGTCGTGCGCAGATCGACAGTGTGCTCGCCATGCTCGATGCGGCGGAGAGGCCCGTGCTCGTGGCGGGAGGCGGAATCCTCAACGCCGATGCGGCCGACGACTTCGTCGCACTCGCCGAGACCCTCGGCGTTCCCGTCATCCCGACGCTCATGGGGTGGGGCGTGATCCCCGACGATCACCGTTTGATGGCGGGCATGGTCGGGCTGCAGACGCAGCATCGCTACGGCAACGAGAACCTGCTCGCCAGCGATCTCGTGATCGGCCTCGGCAACCGCTGGGCGAACCGGCACACCGGTTCCCTCGACGTGTATACCCGGGGCCGCAAGTTCGTGCACATCGACATCGAGCCGACCCAGATCGGGCGCGTGTTCGCGCCGGATCTCGGCATCGTCTCCGATGCCGGCGCCGCGATCCGCGGTCTGCTGGAGGCGGCGCGCGAGCGCCGGAGCGCCGGGTCCCTCCCCGACCGCGCCGCGTGGGTCGATGAGACCCAGCAGCGCAAGGGGTCGCTGCAGCGCAAGACCAACTTCGACAACGTGCCGATCAAGCCGCAGCGCGTGTATCAGGAGATGAATCGCGCGTTCGGTCGCGACACCCGGTACGTCACGACGATCGGGCTCTCCCAGATCGCCGGCGCGCAGATGCTGCACGTGTACCGCCCGCGGCACTGGATCAACTGCGGCCAGGCCGGGCCGCTCGGCTGGACGCTGCCCGCGGCGCTCGGCGTCGTCGCGGCCGATCCGAGCACCCCGGTCGTCGCGCTCTCGGGCGACTACGACTTCCAGTTCATGATCGAGGAGCTCGCCGTCGGCGCGCAGTTCAAGCTGCCGTACATCCACGTCGTGGTGAACAACTCGTACCTCGGGCTGATCCGACAGGCTCAGCGCAATTTTGAGATGGACTACCACGTGTCGCTCGCGTTCGACAATGTGAACAGTCCGGAGACCGAGGGCTACGGCGTCGACCACATCAAGGTCGCCGAGGGGCTGGGGTGCAAGGCCATCCGGGTGCGCGAGGTCGAGGATCTGCACGCGGCCTTCGTGCGGGCGAAAGACCTCATGAGCCAGTTCCAGGTGCCCGTCGTCGTCGAGGTCATTCTCGAGCGCGTCACCAATATCGCGATGAGCGGTGCTGGCATCGACGCGATCAACGAGTTCGAGGATCTCGCGACCGGCCCGGAGGACGCGCCGACGGCGACGATCCCGCTGCAGCCGGCCCCGGTGCCGGCCGGCTAGCGACGGAGTAACGTGACTGCCATGCGCATCGTCATCGCTCCGGACAAGTTCAAGGGTTCTCTCACCGCGGCCGAGGTCGGCGACCACATCGCGCTCGGCATGCGCGCCGCGTGCGCGGATCCCGACATCACCGTCGTTCCCATGGCCGACGGCGGTGAGGGCACGGTCGATGCGGCGCTCGCGAACGGATTCTCCCGGATCGAGGTCGAGGTCTCCGGGCCGCTCGGCGCCCCGGTCAGGGCCGCCATCGCGGTGCGCGGCGAGGAGGCGGTCGTCGAGATGGCGGCCGCCTCCGGCCTGGCGCTCGTCGACGAAACGGATCGGAATGCGCTCGCGGCGACCTCGCGCGGGACCGGAGAACTCATCCGCGCGGCGCTCGACGCCGGCGTCACGCGCATCGTGCTGGCCATCGGCGGGAGCGCGTCGACCGACGGCGGCGCGGGCATGCTGGCGGCGCTCGGTGCGCGTCTGCTCGACGCCGAGGGGCGCGATGTCGCCGACGGCGGCGGTCCCCTCGCGGAGGTCGTCGACGTCGACCTGTCCGGTCTCGACGCGCGCATTGCCGAGACGAGCTTCATGCTGGCCAGCGACGTCGATCACGCGTTGCTCGGCCCGAACGGCGCTGCTTGCGTGTTCGGCCCGCAGAAGGGGGCTTCGGCGACGGACGTGCTCGAGCTGGAGCGCGGCCTCACGGTGTTCGCTCGAGCCTTGCAGGGCGGCTCGGGCGGTGAAGACTTCGCCTCTCACCCCGGAGCGGGTGCAGCGGGCGGCGTGGGATTCGCCGCCCTGGCGGTGCTCGGGGCCGAACGTCTGCCCGGCGTCGACGTCGTCGTCGACTTCACGCGATTGCGCGCCCATCTCGCCGGAGCCGACCTCGCGATCACCGGAGAGGGGTCGTTCGACGACCAGAGCCTCGGCGGCAAGACGCCGATGGGCGTGCTCGCCGCGGCGGCCTCCCTCGCCGTGCCCACGGTCGTGGTCTGCGGGCGCTCCCTGCTCGATGAAGCCGCGTGGCGGGAGGCCGGATTCGTCGGGTGCTTCGCCACGGCCGATCGTGCGCCGGACGCCGAGACGAGCATGCGCGAGACCGGCCCGCTGCTGCAGGCGATCGGCGCCGAACTGGTGCGTCGCTGGCGGGCCGGCGAGTTTGCTGGGAGTGCTTGACACCTCACCGCACCTGTGGTGAACTCATTCTCATCTCGCGGAATGCAGTTTTCGCATCGTGAAACTAGCGAGATGCCGATCGACGAAGATGTCATCCCCAAGGAGTTCCCATGTCACAGGACGAAGTCGTCCACGTCCCGAGCCGCGCATCGGAGGGACTGACCGATCCGGCACCCTCAGCGGTGTTCGCGATCAACGCGGGCATCAGCCCACGGCTCTACAACCGCGATCTCGCGCCCACCACGCGCTCCGGTCGCACCTGGAGCGCGTACAGCATCTTCACCCTCTGGGCGAACGACGTCCACAGCCTCGGCAACTACGTCTGGGCGATCGGTCTGTTCTCGCTCGGCATGAGCGGCGGCGCGATCCTCGGTGCCCTCGCCTTCGGGGCACTCTTCCTCTTCCTCCTCCTCACGCTCTCGGGCTACATGGGTGAGAAGACCGGCGTCCCGTTCCCGGTCATGAGCCGCATCTCCTTCGGCGTCTACGGCGCTCAGATCCCTGGCCTCCTGCGCGGCGCAGTGGCGATCGCGTGGTTCGGGATCCAGACCTACCTCGCCTCCCAGGTGCTCCAGGTCGTCATCATCGCGATCGCCCCCTCGGCCGCTGGCATGCAGGAGGGGTCGTTCCTCGGTCTCTCCGCGCTCGGCTGGATCAGCTTCCTCGCGCTCTGGGTCGTGCAGACGATCATCGTCAGCTACGGCATGGAGATGATCCGCAAGTACGAGGCGTTCGCCGGCCCCGTCATCCTCGTCACCTTCGTCGCGCTGGCGCTCTGGGTGTTCGCGCAGGCCGACTTCAGCATCGCCTGGTCGAACGGCGACCCGCTGACCGGTGCCGAGCTGTGGCTCGGCATGCTCGGCGCCGCCTCCGCATGGGTCGCGATCTACGGCACGTTCGTGCTGAACTTCTGCGACTTCACCCGCGGAGCGATGTCGAAGAAGTCGATCGTGAAGGGCAACTTCTGGGGCATCCCCGTGAACATGCTCTTCTTCGGACTGGTCGTGCTCGCGCTCGCCGGCGGATCCTTCAAGATCAACGGTGTGGCGATCAGCTCCCCCGCGGATGTCGTCGCCGCGCTGCCCAACACGGTGCTGCTCGTCCTGGCGTCGCTCGCCCTCATCGTGCTCACCATCGCGGTGAACCTGATGGCGAACTTCGTCGCCCCGACCTACGCGCTCACCAACCTGTTCCCCCGGCACCTGAACTTCCGCCGCGCGGCGCTCATCTCCGCGGTGATCGGGCTCGTGATCCTGCCCTGGAACATGTACAACTCGCCGGTCGTGATCGGCATCTTCCTCAACGGACTCGGCGCACTGCTCGGACCGCTGTTCGGCATCATCATGGTCGACTACTGGCTCATCAAGAAGCAGCGGATCAACGTGCTCGACCTCTACACCGAGAACAACCGGGGCGAGTACCACTACCGCAACGGCTTCAACCCGCGCGCGGTCGCCGCACTCATCATCTCGGGATCGCTCGCGCTGATCCTCACGTTCGTGCCGCTCTTCCACGCGATCAGCTCGTTCTCCTGGTTCATCGCGGCCAGCCTGGGCGCGCTGACCTATGCCGTGCTCGCGGATCGCCGCGGTCCCTTCACCGACGTGGACGGCGAGGAGATCGCCGTCGCCCCCACGCACTGATCGAATGACGCCCAGGAGGCCCGAAACCATGCGCATTCTCGTCGCGAACGTCAACACCACAGAGTCCATGACCGAGGGCATCGCCGAGGCGGCGAGGGCCGTCGCGTCGCCCGGAACCGAGATCGTCGGCATCACCCCCGCGTTCGGCGCCGAGTCGTGCGAGGGCAACTTTGAAAGCTATCTCGCGGCGATCGCGGTGATGGACGCGATCCAGCGGTATGAGGGTGAATACGACGCCGTGATCCAGGCCGGGTACGGCGAGCACGGTCGCGAAGGGCTGCAGGAGCTGCTCACCGTCCCGGTCGTCGACATCACCGAGGCCGCCGCATCGACGGCTATGTACGTGGGTCGCAGCTACTCGGTGGTCACGACGCTCGACCGCACCGTCCCGCTCATCGAGGACCGCCTGCTGCTCGCGGGCATGATGGAGCGGTGCGCGTCCGTGCGCTCCTCAGGGCTCGGCGTGCTCGAGCTCGAGGCGGATCCGGAGCGCGCAGTCGAGGCCATCGTTGCCGAAGCGGAGCGCGCCGTCCGCGACGACCGTGCCGAAGTGATCGTGCTCGGATGCGGTGGCATGGCCGAACTGAAAGACCGCGTCGTCGAGCGCTGCGGCGTGCCCGTGGTCGACGGTGTCCAGGCGGCCGTCGCGGTCGCCGAAGGCCTCGTGCAGCTCGGCCTCACGACCTCGAAGTCGCGCACCTACGCGCCGCCGCGGCCGAAGCGCGTCACCGGTTTCCCGGTGCCGCGCGCATCGTGACGCCCCGGGCCGACCGCACCGTCGTGTCGGCGCAGCATACTGAATCCAGCACATCCCACGTTGAGGAGAGGCGAAGCAATGAGTGAGGAACAGGCACCAGCGGACGAGGGACGCCCGGCGGGCAGCGGGAGCGAGGAGCACGGACGCTTCGACCTCGTCATCCGCGGCGAACGGGTGCTCACGACATCGGGGATCCGGCCGCGCGAGGTCGGGGTGCGCGACGGTGTCGTCGTCGCGCTGCAGCCTCTCGGCAACGGCCTCGAGGGCGACCGGGTGGTCGAGCTCGGCGACGACGAGACGCTCATTCCCGGGCTCGTCGATACCCACGTCCACGTGAACGAGCCCGGCCGCACCGAGTGGGAGGGGTTCGCATCGGCGACCCGTGCCGCGGCGAAGGGCGGCGTCACCACGATCCTGGACATGCCGCTCAACAGCATTCCGCCGACCATCGATGTCGCCGCGCTCGAGGAGAAGCGCGATGCCGCTCGCGAGCAGGCCTTCGTCGACGTCGGGTTCTGGGGCGGCGCCGTGCCGGGCAACACCGGAGAGCTGCGCGGTCTGCACGATGCCGGGGTCTTCGGATTCAAGTGCTTCCTGCTCCACTCTGGCGTCGACGAGTTCCCACCCCTCGACGCCGCAGAGATGGAGACGGATATGCGCGAACTGCGCACGTACGACTCCATGCTCATCGTCCACGCCGAGGACTCCCGTGCGATCGACCACGCTCCGTCGCCCGAGGGCGACGTCTACGAGAAGTTCCTCCACTCCCGCCCACGCGGCGCCGAGAACCTCGCGATCGCCGAGGTCATCGAACGTGCGCGCTGGACCGGCGCCCGCGCCCACATCCTGCACCTCTCCTCATCCGATGCGCTCGCCATGATCCGCACCGCGAAGAACGACGGGGTGCGCCTGACGGTCGAGACCTGCCCGCACTACCTCACGCTCACGGCCGAAGAGGTCCCGACCGGCGGGACGGCGTACAAGTGCTGCCCGCCGATCCGTGAGGCATCGAACCGCGAACTGCTGTGGGAGGGACTGGCGGATGGCACCATCGACTACATCGCGAGCGACCACTCCCCCTCGACGCTCGACCTCAAAGACCTCGAGAACGGCGACTTCGCCGTCGCGTGGGGCGGGGTCTCCTCGCTGCAGCTCGAACTGCCCGTGATCTGGACCGAGGCCCGCCGGCGCGGCTTCTCGCTCGAGCAGGTCGTCTCGTGGATGGCGGAGAAGCCGGCGGACAACGTCGGGCTTACCGGCAAGGGTCGCATCGCGCTCGGCGGGGACGCCGACTTCTCGGTGTTCGCCGCCGATGACGCCTTCGTGGTCGACGTCTCGCACCTCGAGCACAAGAACCCCATCACCCCCTACGCCGGTCGCGCACTCTCGGGAGTGGTGCGGCGCACCTATCTGCACGGCCAGGAGATCGACGGCGAGACCCCGACGGGCCGGCTGCTCCGTCGCGGCATGATCGAATAAGCGAGAACAGGGTCGACGCGAGAGGAACACGCCCATGACCGAGAACCACGACGCGCTGCCGCACGACGATGTCGACCCCGGGGGGCTGCTCGAATACTCCGTCGTCTTCACGGACCGGTCGCTCAATCACATGTCGCAGCGGTTCATCGGCGTCATGCAGGAGATCACCGATGTGCTGCTCGGCACCTACGATGCCGTGGGCGCAGCGATCGTGCCGGGCGGCGGCACCTACGCGATGGAGGCCGTCGCGCGGCAGCTCGCGCAGGGGCGGCGCTGTCTCGTGGTGCGCAACGGTCTGTTCTCGTATCGGTGGTCGCAGATCCTGGAGTCGGGCGCCATCGCCGACGCGGTGACCGTCTGCGCGGCCGGACCGACCGCGAACGAGGATCGAGCGTCGTGGGCGCCCGCGCCCCTCGACGAGATCGTCGCGACTATCCGCCGCGAGCGGCCGGAAGTCGTCTTCGCACCCCACGTCGAGACCGCCGCCGGCATCCAACTGCCCAACGCGACGATCAGCGTGATCGCCGACGCGGTGCACGAGGTCGGTGGCCTTTTCGTGCTCGACTGCATCGCCTCGGGCGCGCAGTGGGTGTCGATGGACGCCCTCGGCGTCGACGTGCTCATCAGCGCGCCGCAGAAGGGGTGGAGCGGTTCGCCCTGCGCCGGCTACGTGATGCTCGGACCCGCGGGTCGTGCCGCCGTCGAGTCCACGACCTCGTCGAGTTTCGCCGTCGATCTGCGCAAGTGGCTCTGCATCGCCGACGAGTATCGCGAGGGTCGCGCCCCGTACCACGCGACGATGCCGACCGATGCGCTCGCGCACAACGCGGCACTCATGCGGGAGGCGGTGGACCTCGGGCTCGAGCGCCTGCGCGAGGCGCAGGCCGAACTCGGGGCGCGCGTGCGGGCGCTGCTCGCCGAGCGGGGATTTCCCTCGGTCGCGGCGCCGGGCTTCGAGGCTCCGAGCGTCGTCGTCGTGCACACGGACGATGCGGCGCTGCAGTCGGGGGCCGCTCTCAGGCGAGCCGGCGTGCAGATCGCCGCGGGAGTCCCCCTCCACTGCGGTGAACCCGACGACTTCTCCACCTTCCGGATCGGACTCTTCGGACTCGACAAGCTGGACGACATCGACGGCACCGTCGACCGACTGCGGACCGCACTCGACGCGCTGAGCCGCTGAATCCGGCGGGACGGTCGGGATCTCACCGCCCCATCCGGCTCGAAAGTGCTAAGCTGTACAGGTTGTCTGCGCGCACTGCACCCTGCGGTGCGCCTGGCACGATGCACAAGTACCCTCCTGCCACGGAAATCCCGTGGCCGCGAAGTCCGAAGGAGGTGGGTCAATAATGCATCCGTACGAACTCATGGTTATCCTCGATCCCGGTATCGACGAGCGCACCGTGGCCCCCAGCATGGAGAAGTTCCTCGGCGTCATCCGCAACGCGGACGGCGAGATCGAGAACATCGACATCTGGGGCAAGCGTCGCCTGGCTTACGAGATCAAGAAGCAGACCGAGGGCATCTACGTCGTGGTGAACTTCACCGCGACCTCAGAGGCCACCGACGAGCTCGATCGTCAGCTCGGCCTGAGCGAAGCAGTGCTCCGCACCAAGGTCCTCCGCTCCGACGAGCTCATCGCCCAGCGCGCCGAGCAGAAGCAGCGCGACGAGGCCAAGGCCGCACGCGCAGCCGCCAAGCAGGGCGCCTAGTCCATGGCCGGCGAGCCGCTCATCACCGTCGTCGGCAACCTCGTTGCCGACCCCGAGCCGCGTGTCAGCCAGGCTGGCAAGTCGTGGGTGACGTTCCGCATCGCCTCGACCCCCCGCGTGCGCGACCGCCAGTCGGGCGACTGGTCCGACGGCGAAGCGCTGTTCCTCGGCTGCCGCGCCTTCGGCGAGTACGCCGACAACATCGCCTCGTCGTTGACCAAGGGCATGCGCGTCATCGTGCAGGGCCGTCTGACGCAGCGCAGCTACACCGACAACCAGGGCCAGCAGCGCACCTCCCTCGACCTCGAGGTCGAAGAGGTCGGGCCCTCGCTCCGCTGGTCGACCGCTCAGGTCAGCCGCGGGCAGTCGCGTGGCCAGGGCGGCGGATTCGGCGGCGGTCAGCCCGCCGGTCAGCCGAACTGGGGCCAGTCCGCAGCACCGCAGCAGCAGAGCAACCCCTGGACCAATTCGGGCCAGCAGGGCGGCGGCGACTTCGGTGGCGGCTTCGACGACGATCAACCTTTCTAAGACTCAGGAGAAAAGACCACATCATGGCAGGCAAGTCCAGCGGCGCAGGCCGCAAGCCGGGCCGGGGCAAGAACGCAAAGCCCGTAGCGCCCGCAAAGAAGCAGACCGTCGGCGTCATCGATTACAAGGATGTCGCGACGCTGCGCAAGTTCATCTCTGAGCGCGGAAAAATCCGCGCGCGCCGTATCACTGGCGTTTCCGTGCAGGAGCAGCGTCTGATCGCGAAGGCCGTGAAGAACGCCCGCGAGATGGCGCTCCTCCCCTACGCCGGTTCCGGCCGCTAAGGAGAGCATCATGGCGAAAGTAATTCTGACGAATGAGGTTCAGGGTCTCGGTTCCGCGGGTGACGTGGTCGAGGTCAAGAACGGCTACGCGCGCAACTACCTGGTGCCGCAGGGCTACGGGGTCCACTGGACTCGTGGCGGCGAGGCTCAGGTGGCGCAGCTCCGCGCCGCACGCGACGCACGCGCACTCGCGTCCGTCGAGGACGCCCGCGCGCTGAAGACGAAGCTCGAAGAGGGCAAGATCCGCCTCTTCGCGAAGTCGGGCGCCGAGGGCCGTCTGTTCGGTGCGATCCGCCCGGCGAGCGTTGCCACCGCGGTCTCCGAGGCAGGCCTCGGCGAGATCGACAAGCGCAAGGTCACGCTGCCGGCGATCAAGTCGACCGGCGAGTACCGTGCGACGGTCCACCTGCACGAGGGTGTCGACGCAGAGATCACGCTGCAGATCATCGCCCAGCGCTGATCAGCGGTTCCCACAGCGGGGGGGGGGCTCCTCGGGGCCCCGCCCCGCTGTGTTTTCCACAGATGGTTGAACCTTTGGGATAACTCATGCCAGAGACGACATCGGTGTAATTACTTCACGTGATTTTCCTGATCAGAAGTTACTTCCGGAAAAGTAGTTAACTGTGGATAACTATTCACAGTTGGAGCACACTCCGCGCGATCAGGAAGTACAGGATCAGCCCCGTAGCATCGACGAACGTGGTGATGAACGGGTTCGAGAACACGGCCGGATCGACGCGGATCGCCCGCGCTGCGAGCGGCATGATGCCGCCGACCGCGGCGGCGGTGGTGCAGATCGCGAGCAGCGTCGCGCCGATGATGATGCCGATAGCGGGGGAGTAGATCAGGCCCGCCACCGCGAAGCCGAGTGCGCCGAGAAGCAGGCCGAGCAGTGCGCCGGCGCGCAGCTCGCGGCCCAGGACGCGCAGGATGTCCCGAGGTCGCACGTCGTCGAGCGCCAGAGCTCGCGTGACGGTGGTCGCCGCCTGGTTGCCGGTGTTGCCCCCGGTGCCGATGAGCAGCGGGACGAAGAGGGCGAGCACGGTCACCTGAGCGAGCGTTTCCTCGAAGACCTCCAGCACGTGGACGGTCAGCGTCGCACCGACGGCGAGCACCAGCAACCAGACGATGCGCGAGCGCACGAGCGCGGTGACCGGGGTGGCGAGATAGGGCCGCCGCAGCGGCTCGACGCCGCCCTGGCGTGCCGCATCCTCGGTCTCGGACTCCTCGATGATCTTGACGGCGTCGTCGATCGTGAGCATGCCTACCAGGCGATCTTCGCTGTCGACGATCGGCAGCGCCAGGAATCCGCGTTCCGTGCAGAGGCGCGCGGCGGACTCCGCCGGGTGCATCACGGTCGCCGTGACGACGTCCTCCATGAGGTGCGCGATGGGGGTGTCCTCAGCGGCTCCGATGAGATCTCGGAGGCTGACGACGCCGATCACCCGCCGACCGTCGGCGATGACCGGGATCGTGTAGACCGTCTCCGCCTGGTCGATACGGTCTCGCACCCGGACGAGCGTCTGGGCGACTGAGAACTCTGCGCGGGTGGTGACGTATTCGGGGGTCATCCGGCGACCGACCGACGCCTGCGGATACCCCAGCATGGACGCCGTGAGCTCGCGATCCTCCGGCGGGAGGTCGCGCATGAGTCGTGTCGCCAGCACGGCGGGTACCTCGTCGAGCAGCCAGATCCGGTCGTCGGGGTCGAGGTCGGCGAAGAGCTGCGTCACCTCGGAGTCCTGCAGACCGTGGAGCAGTTCGCCCTGCAGCGCCGGCGGGAGCTCCTCGAAGAGGTCGAGCGCTCGCTGTTTCTCGAGCAGGCGGTAGAGGACCGCGCGGGGCTTCTGTTCGAATCGCTCGAACAAGGCGACGAGATCGGCGATGTCGAGCGGAGACAGCTCGTGCGTCGCCGCGGCCAGGTCCTTGCGGTTCACCTGATCGCGGATGGTGTCGATGAGATCAGGGCTGAGAGGCACACGTGACCATACCAATTCGGCTCGGTGATTGTCCACAGGGATGACGCAGACAAAGCCTCAAGCTTCACCTGAGAGTTGAATAACTTGATCACCTGGGGAGAAAGAAACACCAGGTCACAGGAGCTAAAAAAGTTCCTCTGTTGCGGTAGTCCACAGGTTATCCCCAGATGTGTGGAAAAGGTTCGGGGTTTCCACGGTCGTTATCCACGGAGTTATCCACAGGTCTCGATGGGGATATTTGGCGGGCGTGATAGTGGGGCCTAGCGTGAGTGTCTGGGGTGTGGTGTTGACTGTCAGCGACCACGGGCAGACCACAGAACAGGAGTCCAGAGGTGTCGATCGCTCACTTGGGAATCCCTGACTCACCGTCAGACGAGTCGGGGTACGGCAACGAGCGCACGCCGCCGTACGATTTGCTGGCCGAGCAGAGCGCTCTCGGCGGCATGCTCCTGTCGAAGGACGCCGTCGCCGATGTGACCGGACTGCTGCGCGGGCCCGACTTCTACGTGCCGAAGCACGAGGTGATCTACGAGGCCGTTCTGGCGCTGTACGCGCGGGGCGAGCCCACGGACGCGATCACCGTCACCGATCAGCTCACGAAGATGGGCGACCTGCAGCGCGCCGGCGGCGCCGAGTATCTGCACACGATCACGAGCATCGTGCCGACCGCCGCCAACGCGAGCTATTACGCCGAGATCGTCGCCGAGAAGGCGCTGCTGCGACGCCTGGTGGAGGCGGGCACGCGTATCGTGCAGATGGGCTACGCGGGCGAGGGCGAAGCGGTCGACCTCGTGAACAGCGCCCAGTCCGAGATCTACGGGGTGACCGGCGCGGACCAGGCGAACGATTACGTGCCGCTCTCCGACGCCGTGACCGCCGCGATCGAAGAGATCGAGAAGGCGAAGATGTCCGAGGGCGGCATGATGGGGGTTCCCACCGGCTTCGCCGAACTCGATGAGAAGACGAACGGGTTCGCCGCGGGTCAGATGATCATCGTCGCGGCTCGCCCCGCCATGGGCAAGTCCACGCTCGCGCTCGACATCGCCCGATCCGGTTCCGTCGGCGCGGGTGCGACCACCGTCTTCTTCTCGCTCGAGATGGGTCGCGCCGAGATCGCGATGCGTCTGCTCGCCGCTGAGGCGAGCATTCCGATGCAGACGCTCCGCAAGGGGGCGCTCGACCAGCGCGACTTCACCAAGCTGGCGGCGACGCAGGCGCGCATCAACGAAGCGCCGCTGTTCATCGACGACAGCCCGAACCTCACGCTCGTGGAGATCCGTGCGAAGTGCCGCCGGCTCAAACAGCGTCACAACCTCAAGATGGTGGTCATCGACTACCTGCAGCTGCTCTCGAGCGGTAAGCGCGTCGAGAGCCGTCAGCAAGAAGTCAGCGAGTTCTCCCGTGCACTCAAGCTGCTGTCGAAGGAGCTCGAGGTGCCCGTCGTAGCGCTGTCGCAGCTCAACCGTGCGTCCGAGCAGCGGTCAGACAAGATGCCGGCGATCAGCGACCTCCGTGAGTCGGGTTCGCTGGAGCAGGATGCCGACATGGTGATTCTGCTGCACCGTGAATCCTCATACGAGAAGGACAACCCGCGAGCGGGCGAAGCCGACCTCATCCTCGCCAAGCAGCGTAACGGACCGACCGGCACGGTGACCGTCGCGTTCCAGGGTCACTACTCCCGATTCCAAGACATGCCGAGCGGCCTGTAGGGCGCTCGTTCGGACTCCGCAGGGCCACACGCGTCGAGCGCATCATCAGCGGCGAAGCGGTAGACTCGGGGGGTGCCACGAAAGGGGTTGAACGTGAGTGCGGTGACCGGATCCGACGAGATGCGTTCCGCGACCCCGGCAGCGGGGTCGCGTGCTGCGGCTCTCGTGCGCGCCGCAGTGCTCGCGGCAGCCGGACTGGGCATCACCTTCACGGCGACGCTCCACGAGCAGCTGGTCTTCGATCGATCAGTCGTCGCTGTCACGTTCGCCGCGCTCGCGGCGTCGCATCTGTACTCGTGGGCTGTGCAGCGCCGCGCCGAGCGCACGCCGGCGCGCGTGCTGCTCGCAGCCGTCGCACTCGCCGCGGCGATCGCGATGCTCGTCGTCGCCACCCCGGCCGCGTTCGCGCTGGTTCTGGCCGCGTGGGCGCTCGTGAGCGGACTCCTCGAGTTCATCGGCGGTGCGGTCGGCGGGGCGACCAAGCAGGACGCCACGCTCATGGGTGCGACCGGCGTGCTCCTCGCGGTGCTCGCACTGCTGTTCCGTGACGACCAGGTCGCGACGCTGGGCTTCTTCGGCGCGTACGCCATCATCGGCGCCGTGTTCCTCGGCATCTCGGCATTCGACGGCACGCGCCGTTCCGCGACCGACCCGGCTGCAGCGCCGGGCCGCTGACGCTGACTCTGACTTCCCACCACCACGGAGACACCACACCATGACGGACACCCCACAGCCCGACGGCACGGATCCCGTGACGCCCTCGCGTCGCGACCGTCTGCGGCCGCTCGAGCTGATCGCGTTCTCGCTGGTGCTCGCGGTGTTCGCCGCGCTCGTGGTGCTGCTGGTGACGCGCAACTGGACGCTGACCGGTATCGCCGCGGGCGTCGCCTTCATCGTCAGCGTCATGATGGTGGCCCTCGTCGGTCTCGGCAAGGAGCCGAGCGCGGCCGACCGCAAGGCGCGCGAGGACCTGCAGGGTCCTGACGACGGCACCCACTACCACTAGCGAGCGCACCGGCCGCCGCCCGTCACCGGGCGACGGTCGGAGTCGGCGCGTCAGCGCTGCAGGTAGTCGAGCAGGTCCGCAGCCGATCCGGTGTAGGTGGCAGGTGTGAGCGCGAGCAGGCGCTGCTTCGCCGCTTCGCCGATCTCGAGGCCCTCGACGAACTCGATGAGGTCGGCCTGGCCGATCCGGCGGCCGCGGGTCAGCTCCTTGAGCGCCGCGTACGGGTCCGAGATGGTCGAGCGACCGGCGGTCACCTCGGCTCGGATCACCGTCTGGATCGCTTCGCCGAGCACCTCCCAGTTCGCATCGAGATCGGCCGCGAGCACCTCGGGCGCCGCGTCGATCTGACCGAGCCCCTTCAGGATGTTGTCGAGAGCGAGCACGGAGTGCCCGAACCCGACGCCGATGTTCCGCTGGGCCGACGAGTCCGTGAGGTCGCGCTGCCACCGGCTCGTCACCAGCGTCGCCGCGAGCGAGTCGAGGATCGCGTTCGACAGTTCGAGGTTCGCCTCGGCGTTCTCGAAGCGGATGGGATTCACCTTGTGCGGCATCGTCGACGAACCCGTCGCCCCGGCGACGGGGATCTGGCGGAAGTAGCCGATGGAGATGTAGCTCCAGATGTCGGTCGCGAGGTTGTGGAGAATGCGGTTCGCGTGGGCGATGCGCGCGTACAGCTCCGCCTGCCAGTCGTGGGATTCGATCTGGGTCGTGAGCGGGTTCCAGTCGAGTCCCAGTCCTTCGACGAACTCCTGCGACACCGCCGCCCAGTCCGTGTCGGGGTCGGCGGCGAGGTGGGCGGCGAAGGTGCCGGTCGCCCCCGAGAACTTGCCGAGGTACTCGACGTCGTCGATCTGGTGCAGCTGGCGCTCGAGCCGGTGCACGAAGACCGCCAGCTCTTTGCCGAGGGTCGTCGGGGTCGCCGGCTGACCGTGCGTGCGGCTCATCATCGGCAGCTCGCGGTACTCCTCGGCCTGACGGGCGATCTCGGCGATGACGGCGTCGAACTTGGGGCGCCAGACCTGCTCCACGGCGTGCTTCACGGTAAGCGCGTACGAGAGGTTGTTGATGTCCTCGCTGGTGCAGCAGACGTGGGTGAGCTCGGCGAGACGGCCGAGGTCCATCTCGTCGAGCTTGCCGCGCACCAGGTACTCGACGGCTTTCACGTCGTGCTGCGTCGTGCGCTCGGTCTCGGCGAGCTGATCGATCTCGGCCTGGCCGAAGTTCGCCGCCCAGGTGCGGAGCGTCGCCGTCTCGTCCGCCGACAGGGGCGTGCCACCGAGCAGGGAGTGCTCGGTCAGGTAGATCAGCCACTCGACTTCGACGTGCACGCGCGCCTGGTTCAGACCCGCCTCGGAAAGGTACTCGCCGAGGCCCGTCACCGCCGCCCGATAACGTCCGTCGAGGGGGCTGAGGGGCTGCGGGGGGAGAGAGGTCATGCGTGTGCTCCGGTCGATGCGAGGGCGGGGGAGAGGTCGCCGTGCGCTCGGCGCCCCGACCATCTTCCCACGGAACGCGCGGGCCCGTCCGGAGGCGTCGGTGCTAGCGGTCCTTCTTCTTGCCGGTGCCGAGCAGACCGTTTACGATCGCCGAGAGGATGCCCAGCACGATGGCGGCCAGCACGCCCCACCAGAATCCGTCGACGCGCAGTCCGAACCCGGCGAGGCTCGAGAGCGCCGACACGGCGAGCAGCATGAGTCCGTTGATCAGGAGGCCGAAGAGGCCGAGGGTGATGATGCGCAGGGGGATGGAGACGAAGCGCACCACGCGTCCGAGCGTCCCGTCGACGACGCCGAAGACGAGGGCGACGAGCACGAGTGTGATGAGGTACGCGGCCGTCGACTCGGTGTCGCCGGAGGCTTCGCTGAGCGTCGGCAGGCGCGAGGCGCCGAAGGGCTCGATCCAGATGCCGTGGTCACCGGGACCGCCCACGATGAGCGTGGTGAGCCAGAAGGCGAAGGCGCTGACGAGAACGCGGATGAAAGAGCGCATGGCTCCAGTCTCCCACGCGGTCCCGGTCGGGGGAACGGACGCGATCGCCCGGGTGCCGTTACAGCACGGCGGCCAGGAAGTCCTTCGTGCGCTGCTCGATCGGGTTGCTGAAGAGCTGGTCGGGCTCGCCCTCCTCGACGATGCGTCCGCCGTCGAACATGAGGACGCGGTTCGAGACGTCGCGGGCGAACTGCATCTCGTGGGTGACGATGAGCATGGTGACGTCCGTCTCCTCGGCGATCGTGCGGAGGATGCCGAGCACCTCACCCACGACCTCGGGGTCGAGGGCGCTCGTGACCTCGTCGAGCAGCAGGATCTCGGGGTCCATGGCGAGGGCGCGCGCGATGGCGATGCGCTGCTGCTGACCGCCGGAGAGCTGCGAGGGGTGCGCGTTCGCCTTCTCGGGCAGCCCCACCTTTTCGAGCAGCTCGTGGGCACGGCGCTTCGCGTCGGCCTTCGGCACGCCGAGCACGTGCACCGGACCCTCGATGATGTTCTCGATCACGGTCATGTTCGGGAAGAGGTTGAACTGCTGGAAGACCATGCCGATCCGCTTGCGCGTCGCGGTGCGGTCCTTCTCCTTCACCGCCACACGCTTGCCGTCGCGCTCGACGTGGGTGAGCGGCTGTCCGTCGATGAGGATATACCCCTCGTTCGCCTCTTCGAGCGTCATGACGAGGCGCAGGATCGTGGTCTTGCCCGAGCCGCTCGGTCCGATGAGGGTGACGCGGTCGCCCTTGCGCACGGCGAAGTTCAGGTCGTCGAGCACGACGTGGTCGCCGAAGCGCTTCTGCACGTGCGAGAACCGGATCGCGGGGGTCGTGCCGTCGGGGATCTCGATGGCCCCGGTGTGCGTGTCAGGTCTGGTAGGCAAGTCGCTTCTCCAATTTCCCGATGAGGAGTGAGGTGGGGTAGCTGGCGAGCAGGAAGATGACGCCGGCGATGGTGATCGCCTCGAGGTAGCGGAAGTGCTGGCCCCCGAAGAGCTGCGCCGCGCGCACGAGCTCGGTCACGGTGATCGCCATGAGGAACGGGGTGTCCTTGAACATGGCGATCACGTAGTTGCCGAGTGAGGGGATCGTCGCCCGGAGCGCCTGCGGAATGATGACGGCGACCCAGGTGCGCCGTTTCGACATGCTGAGCGCCGTCGTCGCCTCCCACTGGCCCTGCGGCACCGAGTCGATGCCGGCCCGGTAGCTCTCGGCCATGTAGGTGGCGTAGTGGATGCCGAAGATCACGACGCCCATGGTGAGGGGCGAGACGCTCGTGAACAGGTAGTACGCGAACAAGAGCTGCACGACGATCGGCGTCATGCGGATGAAGTTCACGATGAAGGCGAGGATCCCCGAGAAGGGCTGGGGGAGGCTGCGGCGCGCGATCGCGATGACGAGGCCCAGCACGGCGGCGATGGCGCTGCCGACGACCGTGACGAGCAGGGTCACCTGCAGGAACGCTTGCAGCAGGATCGGGAGCGCGTCGAAGGCGTAGTCCCAGTTCCAGAGTCCGTCGGTGTTCATCCGAGCTGGCCCGCCCCCTTCGAGTCAGGCGCGGGCGCCGCGAGCGCCGAGCGCATCGACCCGCCCTGTCCGAGCCGGTGCTTGGCGCGGATCTCGAGCGCGCTCATGCCGAGGTGGAGGACGTACGCGATGATGAAGTACAGGATCAGTCCCAGCGAATAGGCGAAGAACACGTCGGTGTCGATCCGCAGCTTGTCGAGCGATGCCGTGAGATCGAACATCGTGATGAAGCTGACGATCGCGGTTCCCTTGAGCAGCAGGATCAGCAGGTTGTCGAGGGACGGCAGCATGAGCGCCCACGCCTGCGGGAAGATGACGCGGCGCATCCGGTGCACGGGCGGCATGCTGAGGGCGACGGTGGCCTCCCACTGGCCGCGCGGAACCGAGTTCAGGGATCCCCGCACCACCTCGGCGCCGTAGGCGCCGTAATTGAGGCCGAGGCCCAGGATCCCGACGAGGACCGGCGACAGCTCGACCCCGAGCAGTGGCAGCACGAAGAACAGGAAGAACAGCTGCACCACGAGCGATGTGCCCCGGAAGAATTCGATGACGAATCGGGCGATGCCGCGGATCAGGATCCGGCGCGCGCGCGCCATCAGCCCGAGCACGATGGCGACGACGAGGGCGAGCGCGGCGCCGCCGAGGGTGAGGGTCAGGGTGATCCCCATGCCCTCCATGATCCGCGGCAGCGCTCGCGCGAGCGCCTCAAGATTCTCGGTCACGCGAGACGGATCCCCGCTCAGCCCAGCTCGCCGGAGCAGAGCTGCTCGGTGGTGAGATCGGCGGGGGGCAGGTTCTCAGCGGTGAATCCGAAGTCCTCGACGAGGCCCAGGTAGGACTGCTCATCGCTCGTGATGGTCGCGAGCTGCTCGTTGTAAGCTTCGAGCAGTTCCGTGTCGTCCTGGCGGAAGACGGTGGCGCCGGCGCCGATCTGCTCGACGCCGTCGATCACCTGAACGTAGGGCTCGGTCGCCTCGACGTCGTCCATGTCCTCGGTCATCCAGTTGAGCGAGACGCCGGTGAGGGCGAAGGCATCGGCCCGACCGCTCTGCACCGCCTCGATGCCCGACTGGGTGTCATCGACGGTGATGGTGTTCGCGATGCCGAGATCCTGGGCGTAGCCCTCCTCGATCGCGCCGGACTGCACGGCGAGGGTGAGGTCGCCGTCCTGCGCGAGCACATCGTCGAGCGTCTGCAGGTTCTCGGGGTTGCCTGCCGGAACCGTGAGTGCGGTCGTGTACATGATCTCGGGATCGCTGAACGCGGCCTGCTCGCAGCGCTCGGGCAGAATCGACATGCCGGCGCTGATCGCATCGAACCGCCCGGCGTTGAGCCCGGGGATGAGCGAGTTCCAGTCGACCTCCTGCACCTCGATGTTGTCGACGCCGAGGCCGGCGAAGATCTGCTCGTGCATGGCGATCGTGGCGCCCGTCGGCTCTCCGTCGTCGCCGACCCACGAATAGGGGCGTTCTTCGGCGATGGCGAGGGTGACGGTGCCGTCCTCCTGAATCTGCTCGAGCGTGTTGCCTGAGGCTTCGGTGCCGCCGCCCGAGCATGCCGTCAGCCCCAGTGCTGTGACGCCGGCGGCGGCCAGCGCGATCCTCGTGTACGTGCGTGATGCCGTCATGAACGTGCCTGTCTTCCTCATCGTCGTGGTGCGGTCCGGTGCAGCGGTGCGCACCCTCCAGACCCGCTTCGGTGCGAACGGACGCCACGATACGGAACGGGTGCTGCCCAGTAAAGCGGGTTTCCCCCGAAACCCCCGACTCAGTTGTGCAATCGTTACCGGAAGCGGATCCCGTATCAAAAAGGCCGATGGGAAGCCAGAAACGCGCGGATGTGCGTGTCGCGGGATCCCGATCCCACGATGTGAAACCGCAGGCGCCGACGCCCGCGTCCGCTCGCTAGACTGGAGGACCATGAGCGATCACAATGACGTGCCCGTCCGAATGCGAGCCGATGTGCTGTCGGTTCCCGCGTATCGGCAGGGCGCTGCCCCGACCCGTCCGGGGTACAAGCTGTCGAGCAACGAGAACCCGTTCGACCCGCTGCCCAGCGTGCTGGCGGCGATCTCGGGACGCGACGACATCAACCGGTACGCCGCCGCCGCGATGCCCGACCTCCGCGAGTCGATCGCCGCGAAATTCGGGGTGACGGCGGATCGCGTCCACCTCGCCGCCGGCTCCGTGGCGATCCTCTATCAACTGGTGCACGCCGCCGCGACGACGGGCGATGAGTACCTGCACGCCTGGCCGAGCTTCGAGGCGTACCCCTCGCTCGGACTCGCCTCGGGCGCGAGCGCCGTCCGCGTGCCGCTCACCGGCGCGGCTGAGCACGACCTCGACGCCATGGCCGAGGCCATTACCGAGCGCATCCGCGTGATCCTCGTCTGCTCCCCGAACAACCCGACCGGTCCCGCGGTGCGCCGCGCCGACTTCGACCGGTTCATGGCGCGCGTCCCCGCCACCACGCTCGTCGTGCTCGACGAGGCGTACCGGGAGTTCGTCACCGACCCGGAGGCCGTCCGCGGCGAAGACGTGCTCGGACAGCACCCCAACCTGGTGGTGCTGCGCACCTTCTCGAAGGCGTACGGCCTCGCCGGGCTGCGCATCGGCTACGCCGTCGGCCACCCCGCGATCCTGTCGGCCGCCGCGACGACGGCGATCCCGCTCTCCGTCACCGGCCTCGCCGACGTCGCCGCGCGGGCGTCGATGATGCCCGAGGCGCAGGCCGAGCACGATCGCCGGATCCACGAGATCGTGACCCGGCGCGACGCACTCGTCGCCGGCCTCGCGGACCTCGGGGTGCGCGTGCCCCAGGCGCAGGGCAACTTCGTCTGGATCCCCGAGGGGGAGCACGGCATCGATACGGCGGCGCTCGCCGCAGCGTTCTCGGAGAGCGGCACCCTCGTGCGCCCGTTCCCCGGAGACGGCGTGCGCATCTCCGTAGGGGAGCGCGAGAGCATCGACGAAGTGCTGCGCATCGTCGGTGCGTTTCTCGGGTAGTCCCTGCATATCCCGGCATCGCCATGACCCCCGATTACACTGGGTCGAGATGATCGAGCAGTTCACACCCCCCGCACCGCAGGCCGGTGGCGACCCCGAGCCCGTCCGCTTCCTCGACGACGCCGGCGCATACGATCCGTCCGCGACCGCCGAGGCATTCGCCGACGAGCTGGATGCGGCGACGCACGACGACCTCCGGCAGTGGTACCGCGACATGGTGATGACGCGCGCGTTCGACACCGAGTGCACGCACCTGCAGCGGCAGGGCCAGCTCGCACTCTGGGTGCCGAGCGTGGGGCAGGAGGGCTGCCAGGTCGGGCTCGCGCGCGCCGCAGAGCCGCAGGACCACATCTTCCCCGCCTACCGCGAGCACCTCGTCGCCCACGTGCGCGGGGTGGGTCTGCTGAACGTGGCCGCGCAGTTCCGCGGGTTGTCGCACGGCGGCTGGGACGTGACGGATCCCGCCAACGGCAACTTCCACCTCTACACCCTGGTGCTCGGCGCGCAGACGCAGCACGCCACCGGGTATGCGCTCAGTCAGGTGCTCGATGCGAAGCGTCGCGCGGGCAGCACGGTACTCGATGCCGGAGAGCCGGCGATCGAGACCGGCGACGCCACCATGGTCTTCTACGGCGACGGCACCACGAGTCAGGGCGACGCCAACGAGTCCCTGATCTTCGCGGCCAGCTACCAGACCCCCGAGGTCTTCGTCGTGCAGAACAACCACTGGGCGATCTCGGTACCGGTGACCCGTCAGTCGCGCACCCCGCTGTATCGGCGTGCGCTCGGCTTCGGCATGCGCAGCGTGCAGATCGACGGCAACGATCCCCTGGCTGCATTCGCGGTCGGACGCCGCTTCCTGCGCGAGGCCCGCACAGGCGGCGGACCCGGCTACATCGAGGCGCTCACGTACCGCATCGGCGCTCACACGACGAGCGACGACCCGACCCGGTACCGCGAACCGGGCGAGCTCGAGGCGTGGCAGCTGCGCGACCCGATCGCGCGATTCGAGGGGTACCTGCGCTCGCTCGGTATCGACGACGCATTCTTCGAGGAGACCCGGACGTGGGCGACCGCTGAGGCGCGCACGCTCCGCGATCAGATTCTGACCCTGCCCGAACCCGAGGCCGACTCGATGTTCGCGCACGTGTACACCGAGCCGCACCCGCGCGTCGAAGAGCAGCGCGAGTGGCTCGCCCGCTACGAATCCTCGTTCGCCGAGACGGATGGGGGTCGCGCATGAGCCTCACCGAGCGCACCACGCTGCCCCTCGCTCGCGCCATCAACGAGG
Organism: Leucobacter tardus; assembly: GCF_017583045.1. GTDB lineage: Bacteria > Actinomycetota > Actinomycetes > Actinomycetales > Microbacteriaceae > Leucobacter > Leucobacter tardus. The sequence goes on from NZ_JAGFBF010000001.1 coordinate 419,423, forward strand.
GCCTGCGCGCGGCAATGGCCGAGAACGATCGTGTGCTGCTGATGGGTGAAGACATCGGTCCGCTCGGCGGCGTCTTCCGGGTCACCGACAAGCTGCAGGCCGAGTTCGGGTCGGCGCGCGTGCTCGACACCCCGCTCGCCGAGGCCGGCATCGTGGGCAGCGCCATCGGACTCGCGATGAACGGGTACCGGCCCGTGCTCGAGATCCAGTTCGACGGCTTCATCTTCCCGGCCTTCAACCAGATCGTGACGCAGCTCGCGAAGATCACGAGCCGCCACGACGGGGCGGTCTCCATGCCGATCGTGATCCGGGTGCCGTACGGCGGGCACATCGGGGCGGTCGAGCACCACCAGGAGAGCCCCGAGGCCTATTTCGCGCATACGCCAGGGCTGCGGGTCGTCGCGCCGTCGACGCCGAACGACGCCTACTGGATGATCCAGCAGGCGATCGCCTCGCCCGACCCGGTGCTGTTCTTCGAGCCGAAGGCGAAGTACTGGCAGAAGGGCGAGGTCGATCCGTCAGCGCCCTCAGCGCCCCTGCACACGACGCGCGTGGCGCGCCCGGGGACCGACGTCACCGTGGTGGGCTACGGCGCCATGGTCACGACCCTGCTGCAGGCCGCCGAGGTCGCGCAGTCCGAAGGGGTCAGCCTCGAGGTCATCGACCTGCGCAGCGTCTCGCCGATCGACTACGAGCCACTGCTCGCCTCCGTGCGCAAGACCGGCCGCGTGGTCGTGGCGCAGGAGGCGCAGGGCGGCGCGAGCGTGGGCGGCGAGATCGCGGCGCACATCGGCGAGCACGCCTTCTATTCGCTGCAAGCCCCCGTGCTCCGCGTCTCCGGCTACGACGTGCCGTTCCCGCCGGCCAAGCTGGAGGGCATCTACCTGCCGGACGCCGACCGCGTGCTCGAAGCCGTCGACCGCACCATGCACTACTGACCCGCACCCCATGACCGAGGAGCATCGATGACCGACATGACGTTCCCCCTTCCCGATGTCGGGGAGGGGCTCACCGAAGCGGAGATCGTCACGTGGCACGTCGCCCCGGGCGACGCCGTCGAGCTCAACCAGGTGATCTGCGAGATCGAGACGGCGAAATCGCTCGTCGAACTGCCGTCGCCGTTCACGGGCACCGTCACCGAGCTCATCGCGGCCGTCGGCGAAACGGTGCCGGTGGGGGAGCCGATCCTGCGCGTGCGCACGGGTGACGCGGCAGAGCCCGACGTGCGCGACGGTGCCGGAGCCGTCGGCGAGGTCGGCGACGACGCCGCGGCCGCCGCGGGCGACACCGAGACCCGTGAAGCCGTCGCCGATGCCGCGGCCAGCGTCACCCACGAGACCGAGACCGAGACCGAGACCGAGACCGCGGCCGAGTCCGATGACGCGGGCGGCGCCGTGCTCGTGGGGTACGGCACCGGCGGCGCCGTCAAGAGCCGCCGTCGCCACGGCGGCGAGCCGCTGCTCACGGGATCGCCGATCCATCAGGCCCCGATCCCGGTGGCCGAGGCGAGTCCGATCATCGCGAAGCCGCCGATCCGCAAGCTCGCGAAAGATCTCGGTGTCGATCTCAGCGGCGTGAACGGCTCGGGGATCGCCGGCGAGATCCTGCGCGACGACGTCGTGCGGAACGCGACGCAGGCGAGTCTCTTCCGCAACATCTCGACGCCCGAGGCGTCGCCCGCGCGCGAGGAACGGGTGCCGCTCAAGGGCATGCGCAAGCAGATCGCGAAGGCGATGGTCGAGAGCGCGTTCGAGGCGCCGCACGTGAGCGTCTTCACCGAGGTCGACGCCACGCGCACGATGGAGTTCGTGAAGCGCCTGAAGAGCTCGACCGACTTCGCCGGGGTCAAGGTCTCGCCGCTCCTCATCTTCGCGAAGGCGATGCTGTGGGCCGTGCGCCGCAGCCCCGAGGTGAACTCGACGTTCACCGAGACCGAGATCATCCGCCACCACTTCGTGAACCTGGGCATCGCCGCGGCGACGCCCCGCGGACTCGTGGTGCCGAACATCAAGGACGCGCAGGATCTCAGCCTGCTCGATCTGGCTCGCGCCATCGAGCAGCTCACGATCACTGCGCGCGACGGGCGCACGCAGCCGGCCGAGATGCAGCACGGCACCATCACCATCACGAACATCGGCGTCTTCGGCATGGACTTTGGCACGCCGATCCTGAACCCCGGCGAGTGCGGCATCATGGCGATGGGGACGATCCGCGAGAAGCCCTGGGTCGTCGACGGCGAGGTGCGCCCCCGCATGGTGACGACGGTGGGCGGCTCGTTCGACCACCGCATCGTCGACGGCGACGTGGTGTCGCGGTTCGTCGCCGACGTCGCCTCGGTGCTCGAGGAGCCGGCGCTGCTGCTCGATTAGACCCGCCGAATGCTCCGCTCGATGGCGGAGAATCCGGCTACGTGGGATTTGCGTAACTCCCGATTCGACGCGCTGCACGCGTGAGACGATTCAGATCGCTCGGTTGACCAACGGCCGAGTTCAAGGGGTCTGGATCGGGGAAGTCCGATCTCACGAAGTGGGGGGTCGACGTGCGCGGCATCGTTCTCGCCGGTGGTTCCGGCACGCGCCTGTGGCCGATCACGCGCGGCATCTCGAAGCAGCTGATGCCGGTGTACGACAAGCCGATGGTGTTCTACCCGCTGAGCACGCTCATGGCGGCGGGGATCCGCGAGGTGCTCATCATCACGACGCCCGAGTACCATGCGCAGTTCCGGGCGCTGCTGGGCGACGGGTCGGCGTGGGGCATGCGGCTCGAGTACGCGGTGCAGCCGTCGCCGGACGGACTCGCGCAGGCGTTCGTCATCGGTGAAGACTTTCTCAGCGGCGACGACGCGGCGCTCGTGCTCGGCGACAACCTGTTCCACGGCAGCGGTCTCGGCACCGCTCTGCAGGAGCACGCCCACATCGACGGCGCGCGCATCTTCGCCTATCACGTGGCCAATCCCTGCGCCTACGGCGTCGTCGAGTTCGACGACGCCGGCCGGGCCCTCTCGATCGAGGAGAAGCCCGAGCGACCGAAGAGCAACTACGCCGTGCCCGGCCTCTACTTCTACGACAGCGACGTCGTCGAGATCGCGAAGGGCATCGCACCGAGCGATCGCGGGGAGCTCGAGATCTCCACCGTCAACGAGCACTACCTGCGCGCCGGCAAGCTGCAGGTGCAGGTGCTCGATCGCGGGACGGCCTGGCTCGACACCGGCACCTTCGCCTCGATGATGCAGGCGGCGGACTACGTGCGCGTGATCGAGGAGCGGCAGGGGCTGAAGATCGGCTGCGTCGAAGAGCTCGCCTGGCGCAACGGCTGGATCGACGACGGCGAGCTCGCCGACCTCGCGGCACCCCTCGTGAAGAGCGGATACGGCGACTACCTGCTCCGACTGCTGCAGGACGCGCGATGAGCGGGCAGCGGTTTCTCGTCACGGGCGGAGCAGGGTTCATCGGCTCGAACTTCGTGCACCACCTCGTCGCGCGCACCGACGCGACCGTGACCGTCCTCGACAAGTTCACGTACGCGGGTAACGCGGCATCGCTCGACGGCCTGCCGGCCGACCGCGTCACGACCGTGCGCGGTGACATCTGCGACACGGCACTCGTCGACGCGCTGGTGCGCGACGCCGACGTGGTCGTGCACTACGCCGCCGAGTCGCACAACGACAACTCGCTGCGCGATCCGGCACCGTTCGTGGCGACCAACCTCGGCGGCACGTTCGCCCTCCTCGAGGCCGTGCGCCGGCACGACCGGCGCTACCACCACATCTCGACCGACGAGGTCTACGGCGATCTCGCGCTCGACGATCCGGCGCGCTTCACCGAGCGGACACCGTACCGCCCGTCCTCGCCGTACTCGTCGACGAAGGCCGGCAGCGATCTGCTGGTGCGGGCCTGGGTCCGCTCGTTCGGGGTGCGCGCCACGATCTCGAACTGCTCGAACAACTACGGTCCGCGCCAGCACGTCGAGAAGTTCATCCCGCGGCAGATCACGAACGTGCTGTGCGGCGAGCGGCCGCGGCTCTACGGCGACGGCCGCAACGTGCGCGACTGGATTCACGCCGACGATCACTCCTCCGCGGTGCTGCGCATCATCGAGGCGGGGCGCATCGGCGAGACGTACCTGATCGGCGCCGACGGGGAGCGCGACAATCGATCCGTGCTCGAGATGATCCTCACGACGATGGGGGAGTCCGTGGACGCCTACGACCGTGTGCCCGACCGCGCGGGCCACGACCTGCGCTACGCCATCGACGGATCGAAGCTCACCCGTGAGCTGGGCTGGCGGCCCGAGCACGGCGACTTCGCACGCGGTCTCCGGGCGACCATCGACTGGTACCGCGAGAACGAGCGCTGGTGGCGTCCGCAGAAGGCGGCCACCGAAGCGCAGTACCGCGAACGGGAGCTGCAGCCGTGAGCGCCGAGTGGACGACGCGGGCGCTCGCCGTCCGCGACACCCCCATTCCGGGCCTGCGGGTCGTGGACCTGCCGGTGCACGCGGACGGCCGGGGCTGGTTCAAGGAGAACTGGCAGCGCGAGAAGATGGTCGCCGTCGGGCTCCCGGATTTCGGACCGGTGCAGCACAACATCTCGTACAACGCGACGCGCGGCACGACCCGGGGCGTGCACGCGGAGCCGTGGGACAAGTACGTCTCGGTCGCGTCCGGTCGCATCTTCGGCGCCTGGGTCGACCTGCGCGAGGGGCCGGCGTTCGGCACCGCGTTCACCGTCGAGCTCGATCCGGGCACTGCGGTGTTCGTGCCGCGGGGCGTGGGCAACGCGTTCCAGACGCTCGAGGACGACACCGCCTACGTGTATCTCGTGAACGCACACTGGAGCGCCGAAGCACAGGGCGACTACACCTTCCTCAATCTCGCGGACGAGGCGACGGGGATCGCCTGGCCGATCCCCCTCGCGCAGAGCGAGCGCTCCGAGCGCGACCTCACCCACCCCCGCCTCGCCGACGTCACTCCGATGCGGCCGCGGCGCACACTGGTACTCGGCGCCGACGGGAAACTGGGTCGCGCGCTCCGAGCGACCCTGCCCGAAGCCGATTTCGCGGGACGCTCCCGCATCGACCTGAGCGATGCCGCGTCACTCGATGCCGTGCGCTGGAGCGACTACGACACGGTCGTGAACGCCGCGGCCTACACCGCGGTCGACGCGGCCGAGACACCCGAGGGGCGCGCCGCATGCTGGGCGGTGAACGTGACCGGCCTCGCCCGCCTCGTGCACCTGGCCGCGATGCACCGGCTGACCCTCGTGCACGTGTCGAGCGACTACGTCTTCGACGGCATGCAGCACGAACCGTACCGCGAGACCGACCCGGTCGCCCCGCTGGGCGTCTACGGGCAGACCAAAGCTGCGGGCGAGGCGCTCGTCGCGCTGCTGCCCGACCACTACGTCGTGCGCACGAGCTGGGTCGTCGGCGACGGCGACAACTTCGTGCGCACCATGGCTTCGCTCGCCGCATGCGGCGTGGACCCCTCGGTCGTCGACGACCAGGTCGGTCGCCTCACCTTCGCGACCGACCTCGCCGCCGCGATCCGACACCTGCTCGTCACCCGCCCCGACGCTGGGACCTACCACGTGACGGGCGGAGGGCCCGCCGGTTCGTGGGCCGACGTGGCTCGGAACGTGTTCCGGATGCTCGGGCACGATCCGAACCGCGTCACCAGGGTCTCCACCGAGTACTACTTCGGCGGCAGGCAGGCGGCTCCACGGCCGCGCAACAGTCTCCTGGCGCTCGACCGGATCACCGCGACCGGGTACGCGCCGCGCGATGTCGCGGACGCGCTCGCCGCATATCTCGAGGCGGACCGCAGCGTCGCGGTCGCCCCTGAACAGGAAGGCTGAACCATGGTGCCTCCGACCGTACGCATTCTCGGGACCCACGGCGTGCCCGCCGCGTACGGCGGTTTCGAGACCGCCGCCGAGAACATCGGGTTCCATCTGCGCGACCAGGGCTGGAACGTCGTCGTCTACTGTCAGCTGCCGGGCAGCGGCCCCACTGAGGTGGACGAGTGGAACGGCATGCAGCGGGTGATGATCCGCGAGCCGCGCGACGGCTGGCGGGGCACGTCGGCGTTCGACCTCACCTCCATCCGGCACGCGATGGCCGCGCACCGACCGGGCGACGTCTGGCTCACCTTCGGATACAACACCGGGCTGTACAACATCGTTCCGCGCCTCCGCGGGATCCCGAACGTCATCAACATGGACGGCATGGAGTGGACCCGGAAACGCTGGGGGCTGCTGAAGCAGGGGATCCTGCTCGCGAACGAGCGAATCGCCGGGTGCGTCGGTGACGTGCTCATCGCCGATCACCCCGTGATCGCGACCTACTTGCGCCGGCACTTCGGTCGGCGTCGCGTGCAGACGATCACCTACGGCGCCCACGAGGTGCACCGCGCCGATACGGGACCGGTCGAGCAGCTGGGCCTGACGCCCGGCGCGTACGGGATCGTCGTCTGCCGGCCGATCCCCGAGAACTCGGTGCTCGAGATCGTCACCGCGTGGTCGCGCACGCGCCGGGGCATGCCGCTCGTCGTCGTCGGCCCGTTCGGCGATCAGGATCCGTACCACGTGGCCGTCAAGGCCGCCGCATCGGACGAGGTCCGGTTCGTCGGAGCGATCTTCGAGCCTGAGCGCACGCGCGCGTTGCGATTCCACGCGGCCGCCTACCTCCACGGACACACCGTCGGCGGCACCAACCCCTCGCTCGTCGAGGCGATGGCCGCCGGCAACCCGGTGATCGCGCACGGCAACGCCTACAACCGCTGGGTCGCCGGCCCGAAGAACGCGTACTTCACCGACGCCGACGACCTCTCGACCCTGCTCGACGCACTCGTTCCCGACGCCGCGGCGCGCCGCGCCATGGGAGCGGCAAGCCGGTCGAGGCACCAGCAGGAATTCACCTGGGAGCAGATCGGCGCCCAGTACGAGCGGGCGCTCTTCACCGCGATCGGCAAGCGACCCGCACCCGCACATCACGCACAGGAGGCGCACTCATGATCGACGTCGCAGTGGTCGGACTCGGCAAGATGGGGCTCTCCCACCTGGCGATGGTCCGCGCGCACCCCGAGGTCAACCTCGTCGGCGTCTGCGACGCCACGGGGTATCTGCTCGACCTGCTCGCCAAATACACCGGCGTCGCCACCTACAAGGATCTCGACCGGATGCTCGACGAGGCGAAGCCCCAGGCGGTCATCGTCGCCACGCCGACCCACCTGCACGCCGGCATGATCCGGGCGGCACTCGCGCGGGGCATCGACGTGTTCTGCGAGAAGCCGCTCGTGATCGATCCGGCCGAGAGCGCCGAGATCGCGGCGCTCGCCGCTGCCGAACGCCGGGTCACGCAGGTGGGGTATCACAACCGGTTCGTCGGCGCGTTCCGCGAGGTCAAGCGTCTGCTCGACCACGGCGCCATCGGCACCGTGAACACCGCGCTCGCCGAAGCCTACGGTCCCGTCGTGCTGAAACCCGCCGGACGCACCTGGCGCAGCCAGCGCTCGACCGGTGGCGGGTGCCTGTACGACTACGCCGCGCACCCGCTCGACCTGCTCTCGTGGTACCTCGGGCAGCCGGAATCGGTCAGCGGCAGCCAGCTCACGAGCATCTTCTCCGCGCAGATCGACGACGCCGTCGCCAGCACGCTGCACTACGCGACGGGCACGGCGCAGATCATCGCGAACTGGTCGGACGAGTCGCAGCGGAAGATGACGACCAAGATCTCGCTCTGGGGCCCGCACGGCCGCATCTTCGCCGATCGGCAGGAGGTGCAGGTGTATCTCAGGGACACCGCGCCGATCCCCGACGGGTACCGCGCGGGATGGAACGTGCGCTACACCACGGATCTCACCGAGACGCCCTGGTTCTATCTGCGCGGCGAGGAGTACAGCGCGCAGCTCGACCACTTCGTGCAGCGGGTGCGCGACCGCGACGTGACCGGCATGAACGACTTCCCGTCCGCCGCGCTCACGGACCGGGTCATCTCGATGATCGGCGAGGACGCGGGTCGCGAGGACGCGCGACTCGCCACGGACAGCGTGCCCGCGGCGACGCCGGTGAAACGTGGACGGTTCGCGTCAGCGCTCAGCGCGCTGCGCGGAGAGGGGTAGGAGCACATCATGAGTACGCTGACGACGCAGACGACGCGGACGATGGACCGACTGCTGTTCGGGGACAACCAGTTCTTCGGGGTCAATCACATGTCCGAAGAGAAGGCCAGGGCGCAGCAGATGCGGTTCCAAGACCTGAACGCGGTCATGGGCGTGCTCGACGGCGCGATCGATGAGGGCGTGCGCACGTTCATGTGCACCACCCACGACCGGATCTCCGAGGTCGCCGATCGGGTGCGCGCGGCCCCCGAGCGCTACGACGACCTGCAGTTCTACCCGTGCATGCCCTACGCGCACAAGTACGCGAACGCCGTGACCGAGGAGGGCTTTCTGGGGGCGGTGCGCAAGTTCCTGCCGAACGACGGGCTGCTCGACAGCGTCATGCGCGGCACGTCATCGTTCGCGAAGAAGGACATCGAGGGCCTCACTACGCTGCTCATCGACGCCGAGCTGAAGATGTTCTCCGGGCTGTCCACTCCGGTCATCTGGTTGCAGAACGTCGTCGTCGACCTGCTCTCGGGGCTCGGGTTCACCGACGCCCTGCGCATCTTCGCCGACTACGTGCGCGACCGGTACGGTGCCGAACCCGGGTTCATCACGATGAACCTGCCCCGCCTGCTCGACGACCTCGACCGCGTCGGCGTGGTGAACCCCATCGTGTGCGCGAACATCAACGCGCTCGGCTTCCGCATGTCCGGCGGAGTCGACGGCTATCTCGAGGCGATGCGCGCGCGGCCGTTCCGCGCGGTCGCGATGTCGGTGTTCGCGAGCGGCGCGATCCCGCCCCGCGAAGCCATCGAGTGGGTGTGCGGTCTGCCGAATCTCGAGTCGATCGTGTTCGGCGCCTCGAGTCGTGAGCACATCGCCTCGACCGTGCGTCTCGTGGAGGAGCACTGGCCCCTGCTCTCGGTGAGGGAGTGATGCGACCCCCGCCTCGGCACGGCGCGTCGACGGTGCTGATCGCCAACCCGTCTGCCGATCTCTACGGCTCGGACCGCATGGTGCTCGAAGCGGCCCGTGCGCTGATCCGCGCCGGCTCCCGCGTGGTCGTCACGTGTTCGGTCGACGGGCCGCTCACCGGTGAGATGCGCGGCGCCGGGGCGGAGGTGCGCGTGCTGTCGACCCCGGTGATCCGGAAGCGCATGCTGCGACCGCTGGGTCTGCTCGGACTGGTCAGACGCATCGTCGTCGACCTGCCGCGCATGCGCCGGCTCATCGCCGACGTGCGCCCGCGGTTCGTGCTGGCGAACACGCTCACGATCCCGTTCTGGACGCTCGCAGCCCGCATGTCTCGAGTTCCGGTCATCGTGTACGTGCACGAGGCGGAAGCATCGTTGTCTCGCGTCGCCAGAGCACTGCTGCTCGCGCCGCTCCGCCGGGCGAACGGGGTGATCTACAACTCGGAGACGAGCCGCCTGGCCTCTTCCGCTCCGTCGCTCGAGCGGAGGCACCGCGTGGCGACGGTCGTGAACGGCGTCGCGAACCCCGGCCCCGCCACGCCACCCCGTCCCGCCATCACCGGGGCGCTCCGCGTCGTGTACGTCGGCAGGCTCTCACCGCGCAAAGGCGTCGATCTCGTCATCGCGGCGGCGCGATTGGTGCACGAGAGCGGGATCGACATCGAGGTCGAGCTCGTCGGCGACGTCTTCCCGGGATACGAATGGTACGCCGAGGACCTCGCGCGACGAGCCGAGGAGAGCGGACTCGGGGAGCGCATCCGTTTCGCCGGATTCCAGCCCTCCGTGTGGCCGGCGCTCGCCGCAGCCGACGTCGTCGTCGTGCCCTCGCGGGCCGATGAGTCGTTCGGCAACGTGGTCATCGAGGCCGCGCTCAGCGGACGGCCGGTGATCGTCGCCGATCACACGGGACTGCACGAGGCATCGGCGGGGCTCGCCTCGGCGATACGTGTTCCCAACGACGACGCTCGCGCGATCGCTACGGCGCTCACCGGAGTGCGTGAGCACTGGAAGGCCTCGAGAGCCGCGGCGCTCGCGACCGCCGAGTTCGCACGCCGCTGGTACGACCCCGTCGAGTTCCGGGGACGCTTCGTCGAGGCGGCGGAGCGGCTGGGGCGCGAGGACTAGCCGCCCGCTACTCCTCGGTGCCGTCCGCGTCGATCCCGCCGTCGGGGTAGACCTCGACCGAGGGTTTCATCGACAGGAAAATGACACTCGCGACCAGTCCGCCCCAGATGATCACGGCGGAGCCGATGAAGCAGGCTATGGCGATGGCGCTCATCGTGCGCCTCCCTTCGTTCCGAGTTGTGCGTCGGTCGGCCAGACCTCGAACTTCTCCGGGTCGTGACGCCAGCGCAGCTGCGGCAGCACGAACGCTGCGACCAGCATGATCAGCAGGCTGCCCCAGCCGGCGGCCCAGAGGTACCAGGTGTCGTACCCTTCGTACCCGTTCTGCAGGAAGTCGACAATCTTTGCGATCAACATGTAGCCGAGCACCAGCGGGGCGAGCACGGAGGTGAAGATCTGCCAGAGGATGCCCACCTTGAAGGTCGACACCGCACTCAGGTGCCGTGCCAGTTCCGGGCCTTTCCGCCTGACCCACATCACGACGATCGTCATGCCGACCGCCGACGCGACGATGCCCAACTGGTTCGACCACGCATCGATGGTGTCGAGCGCGGTCAGACCCGACGTCGTGCCGAACAGCACGAGTGAGATCACCGCGAGGATACCGCCGAAACCGAGCACGGCGTTCCGCCTGGTCCAGCCGAACTTGTCCCGCAGTGACGCGATGACGACCTCGAGGATCGAGATCAGCGAGGTGAGACCCGCGAGCGTCAGCGATCCGAAGAACAGCGCGCCGAACCACGCACCGCCGGGCATCTGACTGACGATCGCCGGGAAGGTCATGAACGACAGGCCGACGCCGGTGAGCCCTTCGAGCTCGGCGATCCCGACGCCCTGCTGGAAGGCGAAGAACCCGAGTGTGGCGAACACGCCGATGCCCGCCAGCAGCTCGAACGACGAGTTGCCGAAGGCGACGACCAGCCCCGCGCCGGTCATGTTGGAGCGCCTGCGGCGGTAGGACGAGTACGTGATCATGATGCCGAACGCGACGGACAGCGAGAAGAAGATCTGTCCGTACGCGGCGATCCACACGTTCGGATCGGCGAGGGCCGCGAAGTCGGGTGTGAAGAAGGCGTTCAGTCCGTCCATCGCGCCCGGCAGGGTGAGTGCGTAGACGACGAGGATGAGGAAGCCGACGATCAGCAGCGGGATGAAGATGATGTTGGCGCGCTGGATGCCCTTGACCACGCCGGCGGCGAGGATGCCGAGCGTCACGATCCACGCGATCGCCAAGGGGATCATCACGGCGGGCACGAAGTCGAGCGTGAACGGGCTCGCGGCCGTCTGCAGGTAGTCGCCCGTGAAGAAGCCGGCGGTGTCATCACCCCAGCGCAGGTCGAAGGAGAACACGAAGTAGCTCGAGGACCACGCCAGCACGGCGGTGTAGTAGATCGAGATGAAGACGCAGATCGCCACCTGGAACCAGCCGAGCCCCTCGCCGAGCTTGCCGCCGAGGCGCTTGAGCGCGAGCGGGACCGAGCCACGGAACCGGTGGCCGATGGCGTAGTCGAGGAACAGGATCGGGATACCCGCGGTGATGAGCGCCACGACGTAGGGGATCAGGAACGCCCCGCCCCCCGATTCGTAGGCGACGCCCGGGAAGCGCCAGATGTTTCCGAGGCCGACGGCGGAGCCGAGCGCCGAGAGGATGAAGCCGACCTGCCCCGTCCACTGCTCGCGCTGCGGGACCGCCGCTCGGGGGTCTGCTGCTGTCATGGCTTTCCTTCCGCCGGGGTGGGGTCCTCGTCGACGCGATCCGTGCCGGCGTCAGACCCAGAGCGTAATCTGTGTCGGCGTTCAAAGAAAGCACCTGTCGCGAAGTTTCGCAAATGCGGTGCGCGTATTCCCGTCCACCTGAGGCGGTGCTCAGGCCTCGTGCGCGAGCATCTGCACTTGGGAGGCGAACTCCTCCGTCTCGGCTCTCACCCGCTTCAGCGTCGCCATGTGCGGGCCGCGCCTGCGGTGATGATCATCGGGAATGTCGAGCGGGTGCCCGGTCGACGCGCCCCCGGACCATGGGCGTCGACGCGGGGGGCGGGGAACGACGAGCATGCCGCGCTGCGCATCCAAGAGCCGGGCGTAGGCGCCGCGCGACGTGTCAACCGCCAGTCCGTCGTTCTGCCGCGCGGCGACGATCCTGCCGAGCAGCACGGCCTCGGAGAGCGTGAAGAGCCGCGGGCGGAGGTCGGGATCGCGCGTCGCGAGCGCCGCGCGTTCAGCGCGGGAGGCGACGATCACGAGGTCCGGGGCGGGACCCGGTGCCGCGAAGGCCTCGTCGACGGATGCGGAGCGGTGCTCCGCGGCGAGCGCGGCAGCCGCTGGGTCGCGCACCGCCGACCGGGCGAGATCGCACATCGCCGCGCCGGGGCGCGCGGAGATGCCGGCGCTCGCCGCCGCCCAGTCGTCGCGCGCCGTCGACCCGAGAAAGGTGTAGCGCATGAGCGGTGAACGGCAGACGTTGGCCGCGCACACGAAGAGGACCGATCCCGTCATGCGTCGTCCTTTCGTCGTGCGGCTCTGAGGCGCAGCAGGGTGCCGCGGAGGGCGCGGACGGCGAGTCGCGGATGCTCGGCCGAGAGCTTCAGCAAGCGGAACCCCCGGTATCGCGGCACGGACCTACCGCCGAGTCGGGCCCCCCAGAGGCGGGCAGCGAGGTACTGGCGTCGCGCGGTCTGCAGGGGCTGAGCCGCAGCGAGTTGCTCCGGGTCGAGCGGGCGCACCTCGATCACGCCGGCGGCGTGGGCGGCGCGCACGATCTCGAGCCCGCGCTCGGTTCTCGCGATGAGCGCGCTGCGGCCCTCGCGCTCGCCGAAGGTGGGGTAGCCGCGCTCATCGGATTCCCACGAATCGGCCGCGGCGATGTCGGCGGACTCGCCCACGCCGTCGGGACAGATCTTGCAGCGCCACTGCGTCGTCGGGCCGAGGGCGCGCCCCCACGAGCTGTCGTAGTCGGTGCTCACCTCACCGTCGGCCGACACCGCGGTGAAGCGTCCTGGCCACCCTCGCCCGCGGTACCAGAGGTCGGTGACGGCTTCGGGTTTCGGGCCGCCGAGGTCGCGCACCAGCTGCTCGGTCGCCTGCTGGCTCGGAGTTCCGGCACAGAAGAAGGAGAGCAGGATCGGCGCCTCACCCTCGGTGTTCGTCCAGGCCCGCACGGCTGAGGCTTCGCAGGGTTTCGCCGTCATGGCGTGGCTCGCATCGGCTGTCGCGAGCTGCCCGACGCCGACCGGGGCGTAGCGGGAACCGGCCGCAGCGAGCGCCTCAGCTTTCGACATGAGTCGGATCGGCACGGTGCGGACGGGGCGTGCGGGGTCGGCTGCCGCGGTGGAGACCTGCGTCGCGCGACCGGTCTCGAGCAGCCAGCCCTGCAGTGCGGTGAGGGCCCCGCCGCTGCTCGCCCGGTGCCGGATCTCGGGGTCGACCGCCCACGCCTCCCACACCGCGAAGTACGAACCGAGCAGCGGGTGCCGCGTGCTTCCGGCGGGGCGCTGGGCGACGATCTGCTTGCCCGGGCAGATGCGGGCGAATCGCTCTGCCGCGCCGTCCCGCTCGTCGACGGGGGCAGTGGGTGTCGGGCGCAGGTAGCCGGCGTCGTCGAGTGCCATGGTGAGGCCGCGGTCGAGGATCGTGCACACGCCGCATCCCGAGCACGCGTCGGCGGACACCACCTGCGTCACCTGATCGCGGACCGTCTTCACTGCGTCGTCTCCCCTGTGCCGGGAGCCCATTCTCCCTGCGGCCACCCTATCGCGACCCGGGTCGGCTTCCGCACGATTCCGCGGAACTGAGCGTGTCCCGGAGTACACTGACGCCATGTCGCGACTTCGATCCTGGTGGCCCGGTCTGTGGCGCAACATCGTGCTGAACACGGTCGTGAGCTCGTCGTTGATTCCGGTGCCGCTGCGCTGGCGACTGCTGCGCGCCTACGGGGCGGACGTCGCGCCGAGCACGATTTCGCCGGGCGTGTGGATCGGGAGTCGGCGGCTCACGATCGGACGCGGTGCGTTCATCAACACGGGGTGCCTGTTCTCGACGCACGCCCCGATCACGATCGGCCCCCGCGCTTACCTCGCGATGCGGGTGACGGTGAGCACCTCGACCCACGAGGTCGGGCCGAGCGGCGCCCGGGCCGGAGCCCTGGTGACGGCCCCCGTCACCATCGGCGCGGGCTGCTGGATCGGCGCGAACGTCACGATCCTGCCCGGTGTGACGATCGGGGACGGCACCGTTGTCGCTGCGGGTGCCGTGGTCACCCGCGACTGCGCGCCGAACGCCCTGTACGGCGGCGTGCCGGCAGAGAAGAAGCGGGATCTGCCCGTCGCGAGCGCACCCGTCGCGTGAACCGGGCGGTGACTGCGACGGCGACGATGAGACACTGCCGCGTATGGACCAACGATTGCATGTGCTCACGCTCGCCACGGCCGACCTGAATGCCGCACGCGAGTTCTACTGCAGCGGGCTCGGATGGACTCCGCTGCACGACGAACCCGGTGAGATCCTGTTCTTCCAGGTCGCGCCGGGACTCGTGCTCGGCCTCTTCGATACGGCGAAGTTCGACCACGACCTCCTGCGAGGCCGATCGACCAGCGGTGTCAGCGGGGTCACGCTCTCCCACAATGTGCCTGAGCGCGATGACGTGGCCACGACTCTGGCCGCGCTCGAAGCTGCTGGAGGCACGATCCTGAAGCCCGCGCAGGAGAGTGCATTCGGCGGCATCTTCCACGGGCACATCGCGGACCCCAACGGCGTGGTGTGGGAGATCGCGCACAACCCCGGCTGGAGTATCGGTGCCGATGGGGCGGTGAGCTTCGGATAGTTCACTGACTCGAGTACCGGAAACGGCGCGCTGCGGGAGGCGGGCGAGCCGAGTGTCACTCGTGACCGACACCTCTCGGCACTCCCTCCGGCTTGGGCGAGCATCACGAGCGACCGCGTAGTGACTCATCGGCTTGGTGGCACTTGTCCGGGGGCCCCGTTACGATTGCGCCCAGAAGACATGATGGAGATCGGGGGAACCATGAAGATCACAGCGAAGTTCACTTCTTTCGCACTCGCTCTGGGACTCGCTGGGGGTGCAGGGGTGGTACTGGCACCCGCCGCACACGCCGATGCGACCAATTACACCATCACTCGCAGCACGCTGGCGGCGTGCCAGGCCGAGTACCGCACTGCAGTCAAGCAACTCGCGGGCCAGATCGGCGCCCAGTACCCCTGCGAGTGGAACACGTACCAACGCGCATATATTGGCATGATCGTCTACAACTACTGATCACCCCATCGTTCGTTGGCATCCTTCGGCCTGATAGATGCTGAGCTCAGGCCTCTCCAACCGGGAGGGGTGAATGTCTACCATTGTTGGGTAGGCGCGGCATCGCGAGTGCCCATGATCGTCGCTCTGCGTCGCCACATCACCCGAACATTGACCGGCAGGTTGACCAGGGCGAAGAGCGCCGAGACCGTTTTCTGTGGATCGGGCACGGGGGCCGGACGAGCGCAGGAGAGGGGTTCGCGCGGGTTGTGAGCTCCGGGGAATCCGTCGCCCTCGTTCTCGGCCTCACCCTACCGGCGCAGCATGAGCCGACCGAAGCCGATGAGCGTGCGTGCGTCGCGGCGGATCGCGGGGACGAGCAGCAAGAGACCCAGTGCCGCGCTCGCCGCCGCGAGTCCTGCGCCGAGCGCGACCCAAGCACCCGCGACAGGCATGGCCGCCGTCGACGCCGCCCACGCGGTGAGCGCGGCGACCGCGGAGACGGTGAGCATGCGCAGGGCGCCGGTGTAGAGGGCTCGCACCGGCAGCGTCGTGATGCGCGACAGCCACCAGATCGAGAGCGGCCAGGCGATCGCGGGGGCGACCGCGAACCCGATGCCGATGCCGACCACGCCGAAGAACGACCCGACGATGATGCAGACCGCGCGGATGCCGGTGGACACGAGGGAGTACTGCAGCAGTTGGCGGCTCAGGCCGCGGGAGACGTACACCCAGTAGCCGACGAAGGAGAGCGTCGTCAGGGCGCCGGCGATCGCGAAGCAGCGCAGCAGCGGAGTCGCGCCCTCCCACTGCGGGCCGAGCATGAGCGCGACGACGGGTTCCGCCATGCCGCAGACGAGCAGCAGCGGCAGTCCGAGCGCGTACCCCAAGGCGAGCTGTCCGGCGGTGACGAAGCTGTCGAACCGCTCGCGATGCTCCTGCGCCCGCGAGAAGACGGGGAGCGCGACGTTGGTGAGCGGGGAGCGGATCTGGTTGAGCGGCGTCATGACGATCTGGAACGCCCGATTGTAGAGGCCGAGCGACGTGGTGCCGAACTTCGCGGCGACGACGATCGTGTCGATCTGCGCGGCGCCGTAGGTGATGAGGCCGGTGACGACGAGGTGCCAGCCGAACGCGACAAGACCGCGCACTTCGTGCACGCGCGCGTACCGGCGCGGACGCCAGCGCCCGAACGCGACCAGCATGACGAGCAGCACGGTCGCTGCCGCGAGCTGCTGGATCACGAGCGACCAGTACCCGGCGCCGAGGAGCGCCGCGACCACGGCACCGCTGAGCGCTAGCGTCGCCGAGACGATGTCGGCGATCGCGAGTGCCCGGAACCGCAGGGCTCGCATGAGCTGCGCCCGGTACTGCGTCGCGATCCCGTTCACGACGAAGACGAGGGCCAGCACCTGCAGGATCCCGAGCAGTTCGCCCTGCCCGGTCAGCAATGAGACCGGCCAGGCCGCTACGAACGCGATCGCGGCGAGTCCGGTGCCGAGTGCGGAGTTGATCCAGAACAGGTTGTCGCGTTGACCGTCCGTCAGCGTCGGCGCCTGGACGGACGCCGAGGTGAGTCCGAAGTCGCGGAAGATCTCGCCGACGCCGACGACGACCAGGGCGATCGCGAGTAGACCGTAGTCGTGCGGGGAAAGGAGGCGCGCGAGAATCACCACGGAGAGGAGCTGCAGCAGGATCCGGGCCAGCTGGGCGCCCATGGTGAACATCGCGCCGCGAGCGGCGGAGTGCGCGAGCGTGTCGGTCGTGGCCACGGCGCTCACCCCGCGAGCAGCGCAGCGACGGCCGGGCGCAATCGGTCGATCCGGGATCGGCCCTCGGCCCGCACCTCGTGCGCGCGTTCGGCCAACCCGGGCGACCGCGTCGCGGCGAGCACGGCACGACTGGTGGTCATGGCGTCGTCGACGTCGACGACGTACTCCCAGCCGAGCTCGGCCAGCAGCGGCCTGAACTTGCGGGAGTACGCCATCGCGATCGCCGGGGTGCCGGTGGAGAGCGCGTTCAGGCAGGCGTGCATGCGCGCCCCGATGACGATGCGCGCACCGGCGAGCGCGCTGCGCGCCTCGTCGAGATCGGTGGGGACGAGCAGGTCGAGTTCGCCGGCGTACTCGACCTGCAGTTCGTGCGCGGCGGCGATGTCGCTGTCGTGCGCGCGCGAGGCGAGCACGTGCGGCATGAGCGTGACGGAGCGGCCGTCGGCGCGGAGACCGGCGATGATGAGGCGCACGGCCCGGCGATACTCCTGGTGGTCCACGTGCGGGTTCTGCTGCCACAGCAGCCCCGAGACGTTGAGGACGACATCATGCGGCGCCCTGGTGGGCGGGGCGTCGATGGCGAAGACGAGGTCCGTCGTGGTGGCGTCGACGCGGCGCCCGAGCCCTGCCGCGGCCTCCGCGCTGCGCGGATCCCGGGCGAAGACGAGGCTGGACCGCTTCAGGGAGCGCGACGCGAGCGCGCGTGCGGTGCATCGGCCGAAGGGCCCGATGGTCTGGGGGGCCATGATGCATCGCGCACCGGCCTGCGCCGCGAATTCGTGGATGAGCGACATGGTGAGGTGCCGATCCATGCCGTAGATGTCGGCGAAGCTGTCGCCCGACCGGGTGTCCCAGAACACGTCGAAGGATGAGAGCCACTCCATCATCGGCGACCCGGGTCGCAGGCGCTGCCGCAGCAGCGACCGAGGCGACCAGGGGACCGCCGCCGGCCGTGATCCGTAATTGAGCACCTCGAACTCGGCACTCGGGTGCACCGACGAGATGAGGTCGATGGATCCGCGCCCGAGCACGCGGACACCGAGGTTGGGGGAGACATCGTCCGCCCAGGCGATGAGGATGCGCATGATGCGTCGCGCCTCAGACCCGCACGCGGGCGGCTCGGCGCGACGGCTTGGCCAGGTGCGCCGGGGTCGGCCGGCTCGCCTCGACATAGTATCCGTCGGCGTTGCGCCGCTGACGCGCCTTGTTCAGCACGGCACCGGCGATCCGGCCGCCTGCGGTCTCGAAGCTCGTCACGGCGTGCACCAGCTGCGATTGCCGGGTGCGCCCGGCGTCGACGACGAGCACCGCCCCGTCGACGAGCGGCGAGGTGAGGTTCGCGTCGGCGACGCTCAGGATCGGCGGCGAATCGATGATGACGTAGTCGTACTGCGGCGTGACCGCATCGATGAGCTGGCGCATCGCCTCGGAGGCCAGCATCTCGGACGGGTTCGGCGGCACCGTGCCGGCGGGAAGCAGGTCGAGCGTGGTGCTCTTCCGCTCGATCCTCGCCTGTTCGAACGAAGCGTCCCCGAGCAGCACGGAGGTGAGCCCCACGGCGCCTTCCACGCCGAAGAGATCGGCGATCCGCGGCTTGCGAAAGTCGGCGTCGATGAGCAGCACGCGGCTGCGGGCCTCGGCGAGGGTCAGCGCGAAGTTCGCACTGAACGTCGACTTGCCCTCGCGCTCGGCCGTCGACGTCACCATGATGCGCTGCAGCCGCTCGGAGACCCCCGCGTAGGTGAGCGCCGACCGCACGCGACGGAACTCCTCGGACGCGCGACCGAGCGGCTCCTGCGCGACGAGCAGGCCGACGCCGCGCTTGCCGCCCGGCACGCGCGAGATGGAACCGAGCACCGGCAGCGGCACGGCGGCCTTCAGTGCCGCGGCGTTCGGCATGCGGGTGTCGAGCACCCCGTAGACGAGGGCGGCGGCGATACCGGCGAGGAACCCGACGGCGGTCGCGAGGAGCGTGTCGCGCGGCTTGTTCGGCGAGACCTGGAAGCGCGGGCTCTCGGCCGCGTCGACGATCGATGCGGTGATCGATGGGGCGCCCTCCGCACTGCGAGGCGAGACCTCCTGCACGGCGTCGGCGAGCTGCTCGGCGATCGCGTTCGCGACCGCGGCAGCTCCGTCGGGCGAGCCGGCGGAGGCGGTGACGCTCAGGATCACGGTGTTCGTGGGGCTCACGACCTCGACCTGACGGGCGAGCTCCTGCGCATCGGTGTCGAGACCGAGATCTTGGATCACCGGATCGAGCACGCGCGACGACGTGGCGAGCTGGGCGTACGACTGCATCTGATTCTGCGCGTACGTGGTGCCCTGGTTGAGGTCGGTGCCGGTGCTGCCCTGATTGATGGAGACGAAGAGCGTCGCGGTCGACTGGAAGACCGGCAGCGCGAGCAGCGAGAAGGTCATCCCGGCGATCCCCCCGATCGCCGTGATGACGACGACGATGTACCAGCGCTTCTTCAGCGACGTCCAGATCGTCCCCAGTGTCCATGCGGATGTGTTCTCGATCACCGTGATCCTCCCCTGATCGGCATCGGTCGAGCAGCCGACGACACGAGTCGTTCGGCGAAGTCGTGGGGCTGCGCACCCAGGGCGGGCAGCGGCCGGCGTCGCGCGGCGACGTTCAGCGACACGGCGAGACCCGCCGCGAACCAGAAGAACGTCGAGTACTGCGTGATGAACGCCACGGCGAACAGGCCGGGCAGCTGCGCGGCGACCGCGATGCTGGCGGCGTTCGCCCGCCCGCGCTTCAGGATCGGCAGCGTCGCGCACAGCAGCGCCGCGATGAGCAGCAGGGTCGGCGCCCAGCCGACCCGCATCGCCGTGACCAGGAGCGCGTTGTCGATCGAGCGCGCGAAGGACCCGAGGTAGTCGCCGTGCACCGTGAGGCCGGTGATGTCGGGGGCTGCGCCGATCGGCTGCAGCACCTGCAGAATCGAGAGCAGATCGAGTCGATAATCGGCGCTGCCGCCCGCTTCGGTGCCGGCTTCCAGGAAGACGCGGCTGACGAACGGCACGATCACGGTGGCGGCGATGAGCCCCGCCGCGATCGTGACCGCTCGCGCGCCGCGGGAGAGACCGGGAAGCACGAGCACCGAGAGGGCCACCGTGATCACGAAGGTGACGAGCCCGATCCGGCTGAGCGTCATCGCGATCGCTGCAGCGATGAGGATGAGCAGCGCGAGCTTGATCTGCAGGCGCCACTTCGTGCCGAGCACGAACGCCGCGGCGATCGACAGCGATGCTCCAAGCGCGATCGAGTGCCCGAAGGCGCCCTCCGCACGGATGAGGCCGCCGCGCGGCTGGAGGGGCGCCCAGACGCTCGCGAGACTGTCCGAGCCGAACGTGATGAGCACGAAGAGGTTGGTCCCCGTGAAGGCCTCGACGAGCGCCAGGGCCGCGGCGGCGCCCGCGATGAGCGCGATCGCGCGGAACAGGAACTCCTGGCTCACCCGGGTGAGGATCAGGCGGCCCCACAGGTACGGGATGAGCCACTCGGTGACCGCGCTCACCGCGCCCGCGAGCGAGGTCATGCCGAGCGCGAACTGGACGACCACGAGCATGAAGAACGCCGCCATGAGTCCGTCGGCCGGCGAGAGCTCGATCGATCCCGAGCACGTCACGATCGCGAGCACCGTCATGAGCGTGATCGCCGACCAGAACGGTCCGACGCTCACCCCCACCCAGATCGGCACGAAGCACAGCACGAGGATCCACGCCACGACCGTGATCCGCGGCGCCGCCCGCAGCACGAGCACGGCCGTCACCGCAGCGGCGAGACCGCCGAGTGCGATGGCGACCGTGCTCATGTGCTCCACCCTCAGCCGATCTTCGAGACGACGAAGTTGTCGAACGCGATGCCGGTGGGTGCGGTGGAGGAACTCGTGCGGCTGGCGCGCAGCCCGAGAGCTCCCGCGGCCTGCAGCCCGGGATCGGCGTCCTGCGCCGTGAGCTGCCAGGCGCTCGGCTCGGTCGCCCCGCTCTTCCAGAGCTTCGCCTTGAGCTGGGTCGCATCGGTTCCCGTGACCTCCACCTTGAGGGTGAAGGTGTCCCCGGCGCTGTACGTGAGACCCGACAGCGTCGACGTCTGCAGCACCGTGGTCCCGCGCTGCGCGACCAGCCACACCGTTCCGTTCGGTCGCAGCCAGGCGTGCACCAGGTACGAGCCCGACCCGGTGTCGCGGGCCACCACTCCGGCGTACACGGCGCCGGTGTCGGAGCCGGCGCTCGAGGAGAGGTCGACCTGCGCCGTGTACTCGCGCAGCGGGCTCTGGGTGAGCATGCCGGTGCGGGTGCTGCCGGCACCGAGGTTCAGGCGCGCGGCTCCGCCCGAGACCGATGCCGCCGCCGTGCCCCCCGTGATGGTCCACGGTCCACCGACCTCTGCGGTGCCCCACGAGGCCGTCGCGGTCCGCTCGAAGGCGTCCTTCAGCAGCGGTCCCGCGGCCGGGGGCGGGGTGACCGTGACGGTGACCTTCTTCGCGGTCGAGTGCGTGGCGCCCTGGTTGTCGGTGACGGTGAGGGTGACGTCGTATTCGCCGGCTGCGGCGTAGGCGTGGGTCGCGGTCTTCCCGGATCCGGCCGGGGTGTTGTCTCCCCAGTCCCAGCGGTAGGAGGCGATGCTGCCGTCGGTGTCGGCGGAGGTGCTGCCGTCGACCGCGACCGTGAGCTCGGACACCGACGCAGTGAACGCGGCGACGGGCGGAACGTTGGCGGGTGGCGGTGTGACGGTGACCTTCTTCGCGGTCGAGTGCGTGGCGCCCTGGTTGTCGGTGACGGTGAGGGTGACGTCGTATTCGCCGGCTGCGGCGTAGGCGTGGGTCGCGGTCTTCCCGGATCCGGCCGGGGTGTTGTCGCCCCAGTCCCAGCGGTAGGAGGCGATGCTGCCGTCGGTGTCGGTGGAGGTGCTGCCGTCGACCGCGACCGTGAGGCCGGAGGTCGATGAGGTGAACCCCGCGACGGGCGGCGCGTTCGGCGGCGGCGCGTTCAGGTCGCGCACGGTCACGCGGTCGAACGACACGGGTCCGACGGCGGTCGCCGATCCGGCGAGGTTGTAGCGCACCGATGCGTATCCCGCCTGCTGCAGCGCGTCCGTCGCGTCCGTCGTGCTCAACTGCCAGCTCTGCGGTTCGGCACCGCCGCGCGGCCAGATCTTGGCGCGGAGGGTCGTCGGGTTCGACCCGGTCACCTCGGCCTTGAGACTGAACTCGTCGCCCTGCTTCCAGCTGAGCCCCGACACCGCCTGGGTGCCGATGACGGTCGTGCCCTGCTGGGCGACCAGCCACACGGTCCCGTTGGTGCGGTGCCACGCGCTCACCGAGTACCCGGCGCTTCCGTTCTGTCTGAGCGTCGCGCCGACGTAGCCGGACCCCGTCGTCGGACCGTACCCCATCCGGTAGTCGAGCGCCGTCTCGGTGTCTTTCGCCGAGAGGCTCTGCAGCGCCATCTGCCGCGTGCTGCCCGGGGAGAGACTGAGCACGCCGTGCGTGCCGTTGGTCGAGGCGACGTTCGCCGACCCGAGCATGGTCGTCCAGAGCCCTCCGGACGGGGCCGTTCCCCACCCGCTCGAGACCACGCGGTCGAAGTCGTCCTGCGCGGCGTAGCGCGTCGACTCGACCGTCACCTCGCGACGGGTCTGCGCGCTGGCGCCCAGACTGTCGGTCGCGGTGAGGGTGATCTCGTAGGTGCCCGACTTCGCGTACTCGTGCGAGGCGCGTGCGCCGGTCGTGGCGGGTGTGCCGTCGCCCCAGTTCCACGCGTAGGCGAGCGTTGCGCCGTCCGAGGCGGTCGAGCCGGTCGCGTCGGTCGACACGGTGAGGCCCGCCGCTGCAGCGGTGAACGCGGGTACCGGGTCGGCGTGCGTCACGGTCACCTGGTGGGTCTCGCTGGTCTTGGCCCCGCGGTCGTCGGTGACGGTCAGCGTGACCGGGTAGGTGCCCGCTGCGGTGTAGGCGTGGGTGGCGAGCGCGCCCGATCCCGCCGGGCTGTCATCACCCCAGTTCCAGGAGTAGGAGGCGATCGAGCCGTCGGGATCGCTCGACGCCGACCCGTCCACGGTGGCGGTGAGCCCTCGGGCCGTCGTCGAGAACGCGGCGGTCGGGGGCGTGTTCGGCGCCTGCACCGTCACGGTCCGCTGCGCTGACCCGACGAGTCCGCGATCGTCGCGCACCGTGAGCGTCGCCGTGAACGTTCCGGCCTTCGCGTAGGCGTGGGTGGTGGTCGGCGCCGATCCCGAGACGGTCGGCGTTCCGTCGCCGAAGTCCCAGGCGTACTCGGTGAGCCTGCCGTCCTCGGCGACGGTCGAGGCCGACCCGTCGAAGCTGACGGAGAGATCCTCGGCCGCTGCAGTGAAGCTCGCGGTGGGCGCCTGTCGGCCCGAGCCGATGGCGTAGTGGGTCGACACCTGTGCCGAAGTCAGGGCCGTCGGATACACCGCGACCTCGTCGATCGACCCGGAGAGCCAGTCCGATTGCGGCCGGTCGGGCCAGCTGCCGAGGTTGTCCCCGCCGATCCGCCAGTATCCCGAGAAGCCTTCGCCGCTCGTGACGCTCGGGTCTGCGGCGACGAGCTGCCCGTCGACGTAGAGCTTCATGCCGTCCTTACTCAGGGAGGACGCGGCCTGATGCCACTTGCCGTCGTTGTAGGACGACGCCGAGGTCACGATCTTCGTGGAGCCCGGATAGACGCCGAAGTTCAAACGGCCGTCGTTGCGCATGTAGATGTGCCGGTCGTACGAGGACGAGGATCCGCTCTGCGCGTTGCCGTAGCCGATGAGTTTGCCGCCGCGCGTCGAGGTGGTCTTGAACCAGAGCTCGGTCGTGAACTCCGTCGGCGTCGCCGGACGCGACGATGATGAGACGCGGCCGTTCGACGTGCCGTCGAAGTTCGAGAACCCGGTGGTCGATCCCTTGACGGCGCCCGGCTGCTCGGCCTGCACGCTCGATCCGAAGGTGGGCGGGTTCGTGCCTGCCCAGTCGGCCGCGCTGTCGCCGAGCGGATAGTAGAGGTCGGCGCCGTCGTCGATGACCGCGCTCGTGTAGGCCGTGGCGGCGTCCGAGCTCGCCGTGGCGGTCACGGGTTCACTGGTGACGGTGTTGCCGTCCCCGTCCTTCACCGTGATCCGGTAGGTGTAGGACTGGCCCGCCTGCACCGATGGGTCGGTGAGCCGGATCGACGGCACGTTCCACCACCCGTTCGACTTCGTGACGGTGTCGATCACGCCGCTGCGGCCGCTGCGCGTCAGTTCGTAGGTGAGGTCGCGGTCGTCGCGATCCCAGGTGCCCGCGATCGAGAGTCGGATGCGGCCGGGGATCACCGTCGACGCGGTCGGGGCGCCCCAATTGCCGGTGGTGCGCACGCGCGGCCCGTCCTTCGCGCCGGTGGAGGGTTTCGTGGAGAAGCGCACGATGCCCTCGTACCGGCCCTGATTGACACCCGGGAACTCGCCGGCGACCGAGATGACATCGCCTGCGCCCGTGATCGAGAGGCCAGCCTGCCCCATGCCGGTGCGCGAGGAGTCTCCCGTGTAGAAGTCGGGGTACCACGCGTACGCCGACGGGGCGGCTTCGCCCTGCCAGTCCTTGTAGGTGGAGCCTGCCGCCGGCTGGCGACCGAGCGTGCCGCCCACCTCGGCGGTCATGGCGTGGATGTACTTGTGGTCGCGCGGATTCTGCTCGGGCCACAGGTTCATCGTGCTGCAGGCGTGCGTGTGCGTCGTCGAGTAGACGACCGTGCCGGTCGAGTAGACCCCGTAGTGATCGCCCAGGCAGTCGGCGATCCACTTCGTGCCGCCTGAGGACGAGTTGAGCGCCACGATGCCTTCCAGGTTGCCGGTCGCCGCGTCGGCGTAGACCCACCCGGTGCCGTAGACGGCCTTGCTGTCGGCGTTCAACCCGTAGATGCCCGCCTTGCCTCGGGTGTTGCCCGAGCCCCAGCCGTTCTTGACCTTCTCGGTGCCGGCCCAGGTCTCGTTGATCTGACCGGTGGCGCGCTCGAACGAGACGAGGCCGCGCCACTTGCCGTTGCCGTCGACGTCGGAGAACCGGCCGCCGTACACGACGTGCGTGCCGTCGGGGTCGAGCACCATCGCGTCGACCTGCTGATCCGTCTGCGAGTCCCAGTCGGCCCGGAGCGCGCCGTTCGACGCCGCGAACGCCGCGACGTTCTTGCGCGCGGTGCCGTTGGCCTGCGTGAAGAGACCGCCGACGTAGACGGCGTCGGCGTCGGCCGCGAGCGCGTACACGCCGGTGCCGCCGATGGAGGCCGAGAAGCCGGGCAGCAGTGCGCCCGTCCGGGCGTCGAGCGCGGCGAAGTTGTACCGGGGCTGATCGTTCACTTTGCTGAACGAACCGCCGATGTAGATGCGGCTCCCGTCGGGGGAGGCGGCGACCGCTTTTACGACGCCCTCGACCTGGGGGGCGAACGGCAGCAGACCGCCGGTGTTGATGTCGAACGCCAGCACGTTCGAACGCGGTGTGAGCGAGGTGCCCGGTGCCGCGAGTGCGGCGCGCGCGTTGTCGAACTTGCCCACCGCGTAGACGGTGGTGCCCGAGGTGGCCTGGGCCCACACGTACCCGCCGTCGATCTGCACCGTCGGCAGCGGATCGCTCGTGGCGACGTTCTCGTCCCGCTGCAGCAGCGGGGGAGGCGACGGCTGCGGGTCGGCCGCCGATGCTGGCGCACCGCCGATGCCGAGGACCATCGCCCCGGCCACCAGGGCGGTGGTCGTGACCGTCGCGAGAACGGCCCGCAGACCGCGTCCACCAAATGACATGGCGTCCTCCATTGTTCAGGGCGTGCGTCCGGTGAACTGCGCGACGGGCTCGCCCGCGGCGGAGTTCACACTGACCGTGATGTCGCGGTCGTGGGCAGGTTCGAGGAGGAAGAGGTAGGTCCCCGTCGCGCTGTCGCCGGGCTCCACGTCTCCGGTCAACGGCGCGGCATCGCCAGTGTTCGTGCCGATGCCGTGCTCGCCGCCGTCGGCCTCGAGAGAGACCACGGCGGAGTCGACGTTCAGCGCCTCGGATGACGCATTCGCGACCGTGACCGTGATCACGGCGGCCGTGCCGGCCATGTCGCCCGGCGTCTCGGCGGTGACCGTCGTCGTGGTGATCTCATCGATCGTCACGGACACGTCGGTGTCGAGGTCGATCTGCTCGTCGCTCGACCCCTCGACGACCGGCAGCTCCGGTGCGGCGGTCGGCCCGAGCTCACCGGCCGAGGGTTCCGGCTGGTTCGCGACGGTGGTCGTGTCGGGTGCGTCGGCCTGCGCCGAACATCCCGCCGACCCGATGACTGCGGCGAACGCGATGGCTGCTGACAGCCACACACGTGTCCCCTGACCCCTACTGCTCGACATGACGCCGTCTACCTTCGTCGGCGGTCGACGCGGTCGAGATCCCCGTCTCGCTGCGATGACCGATATCGCATGGTAGGAGCGAGATTTCGGGTCGGGCAACGACTTTCAGTAATTGTCCCTGACCCCGATAACGGTCAGCGGCGGGGTGCTGCGGAGCGCGCCCTCCACAGCCGGATCCCGTCGAGACTGCCGGTGAGCGCCGGCCACAGCGAGCGACGCGGGTGGACGAATTGACGGCGGCCGCCCTGCAAGAGCACGCGGTACGAGATGCGGGGCGTCGCGCGGACCCAGCGCCACCCGGCGGTTCGGGGCAGGAACTTCGCCGCGTAGAGCAGCCGATTCCGGGTGTTGTAGTAGTAGTAGATCGGCGATTTGGCGCGTTCTTCGCCCGCGGAGCGGTGCGTGGTGCCCTCGTCGTGCACCGCCGTGAGTGCGGGGTCCACGCGCACCGATCCGCCCGCGAGCACGACGCGGTGCGACAGGTCGACGTCTTCCCAGTACAGGAAGTAGTCCTCATCGAATCCGCCGAGACGCTGCCAGAGATCGGCACTCAGCATGCAGCACGCGCCGCTCACCCAGGTGTGAATCCGTGCGGGATCGGCGTCCGCAGGTCGCCGGCTCGTCGCGCGCATTTCACCGTGTGCGAGGTGCAGGTCGACCTCTGCCGCGTACAGGCTGCCGTCGGGTCGCAGCACTGTCGGAGCGAGCTGGAGCCAGGGGTCGGCACGCACCTGCTGCTGCATCCGGCGGATCGTCGGCAGCGTGATCCAGGCATCGGGGTTCAGCAGGAGCAGTTCGGTGGCTCCGCGGCTGAGGGCGAGCTCGGCGCCGCGGTTGTTGCCGCCGCCGAACCCCTCGTTCGTCGGGAGCGGGAGCAGCGTCCAGCCGTACCCCGCGCACGCCTCGGCGATCGCTTCGCGCTCGGCATCGGTGCTGAAGTTGTCGATGACGACGACCTGGCCGGGGAACTCCTCGCCGAGCGACCGCACGAGGTTCTCCTCGACGACGTCGTGGGATCCGTAGTTCACCACGAGCACGGCGAGGCTCGCCAGCTCGTCGTCCCCCGTCATCGCCGCCGCCGGAAGCGGGGCGACAGCCGGGAGCCGTCGATCGTCTCGATGCCGCCGCCGGTGTTCAGGGTGTGGACGCGCGATCCGCTCCACCCATCGCCGGGCCGGTAGTGCGCGATGACGCGCTGGTCGAATCCGTCGTCATCGAGCCGCGTGATCTCGGCGACCGCCATCGCGGCGCCGTAGCCGTCGCGGCAGTCCTGCACGGGGCGCAGCAGCCGGGTGCCGTCGGACACGACGCGGCCCGCCGGCCGGGCGCTCGCGATGTCGACGAGCACGGGGTTCTGAGCGTGCGGCGTCCAGGGGCCCCAGAGCTCCGGCGCCGACCAGAGGCAGAGTCCATCCGAGAACGATCCGCCGGTGCCGACGGTCGCGGTCAACCACCAGCGATCCTCGTGGAGGAACGGTGTGGCATCGCTCGCGACGACGTCGTCGAGCAGCACGCTGTGCCGCTCCCAGGTCCAGGGGAACTCCAGGGCCCGGTACAGCTCGACGGTGCGCGCGTTCGAGGTCTCCGGGATCATCCAGACCTCGCCGGCGTGGGCGAGCACGCACGGGTACGAGAGGTGCACCTCGTGCGTGAGCACCGGCACCGGGGCGCCGACGGGTCCGTCCGGTCCGATCGGCACCGCGGAGATGACCGCCTGCTGCACGCGATGGTCGAAGTCTTCGACGAAGAGCACCGTCTGCCCGTCGTGCGCGAACGGGAACGGGTCGGCGTAGAAGTGGACCCCGTCGTCGGGCAGATCGTGCCAACCCGCCCGCGGTAGTGCGGTGGTCGTCACGGTTCCGAGACCGGCGTGACGACGCCAGCCGACCCGCCAGTGCGGGGTGCGGAACACCCGGCGGTAGACGAGGCGCATCGCCCAGCCGAGGAGGCGGCGGGCGCCGATCTCGGTGAACGAGCGCGTGCGAGCGGGGGCTGTACGGTCGCGGACGGGCGCCGCGAACGGTGTGCCGGCGAGCGCGCCGGCGATCAGCGTGACGGTGCCGGCACCGATATCGGGAAGCGCGGTCGCCAGCAGACCGGGCGTCTCACTGCCCGGGCGACCCTCCGCGCGCACCTCGCCCGCGCCGTCCACCACCGTGACGACCGGCAGCCGGCCCGATCGGAGCGCGTCGACCGCGGCCTCTTCGCCGGGATTTCCGTCATAGAGCACTCGCCAGTGGTGCGTGGCGGGCGACGGGGTGAGGTCGAGCGTGACATCGGCCGCGGTGCGCTCGACACCGGACGCGGCGACCGTCGCGGTGAGGCGACCGCGCGCCATGCCGCCCCGGGGAAGCCGGTGCAGCAGACGCTCCAGCGTCAGGAGTCGAGCCAGCCGGCGGGAAGCGCGGGAAGGCGCGGCGGTTTGGAGACGCACGTCGACGGAGCACTCGGGCAGTGCGCGGAGCCGGCGCACGAGGTCCTCATGCCAACGGCGTTGCAGACCCGCGCTCAGCAGCAACTCGATTCGCATTCGTCTCCTTCAACGCCATGCCCTGCCCCGACTATACTCAATCCAGCTCGGTGCGAAATCGGGCGGTCGAAGACGACGGCGGGGGATCGGTGCGCACGGACGATGGAGTGGTGAGCGGCTACCGCGCCGCGCTCGATCGGCTGCGCGCCGCGCAGAAGCCGTCGGCCGGAACCCCGCTCTACTCGCGTCTCGTGAACCGTCCCCTGGGTCGCCGTTTCGCCGCGTTCGCCTCCGTCAGGGGGTGGACCCCGAACGGGGTGACGTTCCGGAGCGCCGCGTGCACCTTCACGGCGATCCTGCTCGTCGCCCTGCTGCCGCCGACATGGTGGCTGGGGGTCATCGTGAGTGCCCTCCTGGTGCTCGGCTATGCGCTGGATTCGGCGGATGGCCAGCTGGCGCGGCTCCGCGGCGGAGGAAGCCTGCAGGGGGAGTGGCTCGATCACACCGTCGACGCCGCGAAAGTGCTCACGATCCACGTCGCGATCCTCATCAGCGCGCACCGATTCTTCGAGCTCCCGGTCGCCTGGCTGCTCGTGCCCATCGCGTACCTCGTCGTCGACAGCCTGCTGTTCTTCGGCATGATGGAGCGCGACCTGCTCGTGCGCGCCGTGCCCGGCGGCACCGGGGCGCCGCCCGCGTCGACGGGGATCCTGCGGGCGATCCTGATCCTGCCGTCCGATTACGGACTGTTCTGCCTGGTGTTCCTGCTGCTCGGGCTTCCGCTCGTGTTCTTCGCGGTCTACACCGTGATGCTCGTCTGCAACGCGGCTTTCCTGGTACTCGCGCTCGCGAAGTGGTACCGGCAACTCGGCGGGATCGCGCGTGGATGACCGCGGGGGTCTGCCGTCCGTCGTCGTCGCGATCCCGACCTTTCGGCGGCCGGATCGCCTCGCCGACCTCCTCGAGGGACTGCCGCCGCGACTCGCGGAGGCCGCGATGCTCGGCGCGTGCCGGGTGCTCGTCATCGACAACGACCCCGACGGGTCGGCTGAGGCGGTCGCACGGGCGGCCCCCGATGCGCTCGACCTGACGTATGTGCGGGAGGACGTGCCCGGCATCGCCGCGGCGCGCAGCCGGGCGCTCGCCGAGTCCGCGCCAGACGACCTGCTGGCATTCATCGACGATGACGAGGTGCCCGAACCGCACTGGCTCTCCGCCCTGCTCGAGACGCGCGAGCGCGAGGGCGCCGCGGCCGTGATGGGCCGGGTCGTCACGCGGTTTCCCGACGACGTCGACCCGTGGGTGCGGGCCGGCGGATACTTTCACCGCCCCTCGCGTGCGACGGGAACCCGGCTGTCCATCGCCGCCACCGGCAACCTGCTGCTCGACCTGCGGGTGGTGCGACGACTCGGCATCGACTTCGACGACCGACTCGGGCTCGCGGGCGGTGAGGACAGCGTGTTCACGCGCGAGCTGGTGCGGCGGGGCGGCACGATCGTGTGGTGCGAGGAGTCCGTGGCGATCGACCACATCGATCCGGATCGGCTGACCCGGCGCGCGCTGCTGCGTCGCGCGTTCGCCCACGGCAACGTCGAGGCGCGCATCCGGCTGGCCGAAGCCGCCGAGTCGACGCGGCCGGCGCGCTGGGGCGTCACGCTGCGGGTGCTCGTTCGAGGAACTGCTCGCGTCGTGCTCGGCGCTGCGCGTGCCGGCGTCGGGCGCCTGACGCGCACCCTCGCGCATGACGCCCGCGGGCGACGGACCGCGCACCGCGGCGCCGGCATGCTCGCCGCCGCACGGGGGACCATGTTCGAGGAGTACCAGCGGTGAGCGCCGAGAAGCGGAGACCCATGTCAGAGCCCACCCCCGCGCTGCGGGTCATGCAGTCGCTCGGCGTGCCGAGACCCACCACGAACCCCTACAACAAGATGCTCGACGAGGCGCTCGGCGCGACCGCAGGCATCGAGCATCTGCGGTTCTCGTGGCCGGCCGCCCTGCTCGGCCGGTACGACGCGTTCCACTGGCACTGGCCCGAGGTGAAGCTGCACGGGAGCACGTGGTGGAAGTCGGCGGTCCTCACCCTGCTCACCTTCCTGCTCTTCCTGCGACACACCTTCTCGCGCCGCATCGCCGTGGTCCGCACGGTGCACAACATCGCCCTGCCCGACGACACCCCGGTGCGTCTCTGGATCCTGCGCCGCATCGACGCGCACACCGACTACCGGATCGTGCTGAACACCACGACCCCGCTGCCCGAGGGCACGCCCCACAGCCTGATCCTGCACGGCCACTACCGCGACTGGTACGCGCCCTACCCCCACGCGGACCGAGTGCGGGGTCGGCTCTGCACCTTCGGCGGCATCCGTCGGTACAAGGGCATGGAGACGTTCATCGATGCCTACGCCGCAGCGGTCGCGCACGAGCCGATGCTCACCCTGCGCGGGGGAGGCCGGCCGACGACGCCCGAACTCGGGCAGGAGCTGACGGCTCGAGCCGCTCACCTGCCCGGCGTCACCCTGCACCTCGATTTTCTGAGCGACGCCGAACTCGTCGAGATCGTGACCTCGTCCGAGATCACCGTGCTCGCCTACCGATTCATGCACAATTCGGGCAGCGTGCTCGCCGCCCTGTCGCTCGACCGCCCCGTCCTCGTGCCGCGCAACGAAGCGAACGATGCGCTCGCCGCCGAGGTCGGCGAGGCGTGGGTGATCCGGTACGACGGCGAGCTCGACGGTGCGCAGCTGCTCGCGGCGCGCACGGCCGCGGCGGATCTGACCGGGCGACCCGACCTCTCGCGTCGCGAGTGGGCGGACGCCGGGTCCGCGCACGCCGCCGCCTTCCGCGAGGCGGTGCGCGTGAAACGCTCAGGGTGAACCGGGGGCGACCGCCCCGCGAACGTGATCGAGGCGGGAAACCCCTGATGAGGTGATCCGCTGGGCCGGCATCGGCGGGACCGCACAATCGATTTGCCGAATGCGGGTCGCAGGCGGATACTGGTGTGCGCCTCGTCGGCGATCTCACGGATGCACCCGTGCCCCGACGCGGAACGGACATGCGGATCGCGCGAAGCGGCGTCGGCGTTCCGCGGAGGGGGAGAGCCGATGCGTGTGCGCGCAACCGCGGTGAGCAAGGGGCCGAAGGACCGTGCGCTGCCGCCGACCGACATCGTGTGGCGATCGGGGACGGCCGTCTTCATCGAGGTGGAGACGGCACAGCGACCGACCGTGCTCGGCCTCATCGTGTCCGGTCGCATGAAGCCGGACGCGGGTGAGGTCACGCTCGACGGCGTCGAGAACCGGCGCGGACTGCGCCGGGGAATCGCCCTCGTCGACGCCCCGGACGTCAGCGAGCCGCACGGCGATGTGCGACTCGGCGAGGTCGTCGCCGAAGAGCTCATGTTCGCCGGCCGGCCGAACGGGCCGTTCGCGGTGCGCCGCGAACTCGATCGCCTCGATGCGACGGCTCAGGGTCGCACGCCGATGGCCGACCTCGCGCCGGGACTGCGGATCCGCGCCCTGAGCGAGCTCGCGTTGCAGCGGCCGGGGGTCGAGGGCATTGTGCTCGTCTCACCCGACCGGCACGGCGGCGACCCGGAGGAGTGGTGGTCGATCGCCTGCGGGCTGGCGGACCAGGGGCCGGCAGTGCTCGTCATCGCGGGACGCGCGGCGCGCGCCGCGATCGCCGCGCAACCCGCGGGGTGGGGCACCGGAGAGGTGATGCCGCTGGTCGGCGAGCACGCACTGCCCGACGAGACGCTCGGGCAGATCGAGGAGGACGGCCGATGAAGATTCCGCAGCTCATCCGCGCCGAGTTCGCGCGACTCTGGGCGACCCCGATGGCGCGCATCGCGTTCGTCGCGCTCATGTGCGTGCCGCTGCTCTACGGCGGTCTCTACCTCTGGGCGAATCAGGATCCGTACGCGCGTCTCGACCAGGTGCCGGTGGCGCTCGTCGTCGCCGACGAGGGCGTGCAGCACGGGGACGAGGTGCGCTCGATCGGCGACGATGTCGCCGAGAACCTCATCGAGGACGGGAGCTTCGACTGGCATCGCGTCAGCGAGGCGAATGCCGAGCAGGGAGTCGAGGGCGGCGCGTACGACTTCTCCGTCACGATCCCGAAAGACTTCACGGCGTCGCTTGAGTCGTCGCAGACCGACGACCCGCGGCAGGCGGAGGTGATTCTCACCACCAACGACGCGAACAGCTATCTCGCCTCGACGATCGGCGAGCAGGCGGTGAAGCAGATCCGTGAGCAGGTGGTGCGCTCGGTCAACCAGGAGGCCGCGAAGACGATGCTCGACGGCATCGCCGAGATCCGGGTCTCCCTGGTGGACGCGCGCGACGGGGCCGCGCAGCTCGCCGACGGGGCGGCCACCGCGAAGGACGGCGCCGACCAGCTCGCCGCGGGCACGGCGCAGGCGCACGACGGTGCCGGTGAGCTCGCGAGCGGCCTCGGCACGCTGCGCGACGGCACCCGCGATCTGCCGGCGCAGACCGAGCAGCTGGCGAACGGCGCCACGCAGGTCGCGCAGGGCAACGCAGAGGTGGCGCAGCTCGGGCGCGAGGTGGCCGGGGCGAGTCAGCAGGCGACCGACCGGCTGGCCGCCGATCGCGATGCGGTGCTGAACGATCTGCGCGACGCCGGGGTCGACGCCGACGTGATCGATCAGGTCGGCGACCGGCTCACCCGGGCCGGCGCGGTCGTGGGCGACGCGAACACCCGGGTGCAGGGCGCCAGCCAGCAGTTGAACACGCTCGCCGCGGGATCGCAGCAGGTGGCCGACGGGTCTCGGACGCTCGCGAACGCCACGCCGCAGCTCGCCGCGGGGATCGCGAGTGCCGCCGACGGAGCGACCCAGCTCGATGCGGGGCTCGGTGAACTCGAAACCGGGGCGAACCAGCTCGACGCGGGACTCGGCGATCTGCAGACCGGCATCGGTCAGCTGCGCGATGGCCTCTCTGACGGAGTCGATCAGCTGCCGGACAGCAGCGCCGAACTGCGCAAGGAGCAGGCGGCGAACATCGCGAACCCCGTCGACGTGCAGACGTCGAAGGTGACGTCGGCCGGCACCTACGGCGCGGGGCTCGCCCCGTTCTTCGTGAGTCTCGCGGCGTGGATCGGCATCTACGCGCTCTTCCTCATCTTGAAACCGGTCTCGCGCCGAGCGATGACGGCGCTGCACGCGCCGGTGCGCGTCGCGATCGCCGGATGGGCGACGCCGGCGATGCTCGGTGCCGTGCAGATGGCGGCGCTGTTCGGCATCGTGGCGGGATCCCTCGGGTTCCAGGTGGTGCACCCGTGGCCGGCGTACGGACTCATGGCGCTGGCATCGGTCACCTTCGCCGCGATCATCCTCGCGTTGAACGTCTGGTTCGGCAGCGTGGGCCAGTTCCTCGGTCTGGTGCTGATGGTCGTGCAGCTGGTGACTGCGGGAGGCACGTTCCCGTGGCAGACGCTGCCCGCACCGCTCGCCGCGCTCCACCACTATCTGCCGATGTCGTTCGCCGTGAACGGACTGCGTCAGCTGATGTACGGCGGAGACGTCGGTGCAGCGGGCCAGGACGCGCTGAAACTCGTGCTCGTGCTCGTCGCGGCGATCCTCGTCTCCATCATCGGGGTGTCGCGCACCATGCGTTCGCGCACGCTGAAGGACCTGCAGCCGAGTCTCATCGGGTAGCGCGGCTCGTCGCCCGTCGCGTTCCTCGTTCGTTCGCAGGATGTGCATGCCTCCGGCAGCGGGCACAATGAGCACGATGCATGCTTCGCAGCACGCGCGCGTCGGCCGACTGCTGCTCGCCGCGTGCGTCTCCATCGCCGCGGTCTCGCTGGTGACCGTGCTCATCGCGCTTCCCGCAGGGGCACCGATGTCCGCGGACCCTGGCGCACCGACCGTGCCGTGGTGGGTGGTACTGCTGCCCGCAGCGGTCGGTATCGTACTCGCGCTGCTGCTTCCCCCGTCGCCTCGGCGTCAAACTGCACTCGTGGTGTCCACTCCAAGATTTCATGCATCGACGTGGCTGCTCCTCGCCCTCGCGGGGGCCTTTCCACTGATCGTCAGCGTCCTGGGCATCGCGGGAGGCGAGGACTACGTGGTGGCCAAACTCCTGCTGCTCATCGTGGTGCCGGCGATCGTCGTGGGCGTGCTCCGAGGCGTTCGCATCGTCCGTGTTCCGGGTGCGTGGCGCTGGTGGGCCCCCGCTCTCGTCATCACGGTGTGGGTCCTGCTCTCTCAGATCGCCCCGTGGAATCCGGAGCACGATCTGAGCGGCATCGACCCGCTCGTGCTCGCGATCTCGGCGGCCGCCACCGCCATCACCGCTGGGCTCGGTGAGGAGCTGTTCTACCGGCGTTGGCTGCAGACCCGGCTCGAGGCCGGTCTCGGACCCTGGCCCGGAATCGCTGTAGCATCGTTGGCGTTCGCGCTCATGCATCTCGGCTCGCACGGTTCGGGAGCGATCGCAGTCGACATCGCGCGCGTCGTGGTGAGCCAGGGATCCTTCGGCCTGCTCATGGGTGTCCTCTGGTGGCGGTACCGGAACTTCGCCGCGATCGTGACGGCGCACCTCATCGTCAACGGGTGGCCGGTTCTCGTGCACGTCGTGCACGGATAACGGCTCCGCAGGCGGGGAGGCGGCACTCAGCGGGTTCCGTGCTCCTCGACGATCGAGTTGCCGCCGTCGACGACGATGATCTGCCCGGTGAGGTACGACGCGGTCGGCGAGGCGAGGTACGCGATGAGGCTCGCGACTTCGTCGGGTGTCCCCGGGCGCCCGACGGGGGAGTGGGCGCCCATCTGCAGTTCGTGTGCGGTCGACGATCCGGTGGCGATCCAGCCGGGGGCGACCGCGTTCACGGTGACGCCGCGGTCCGCCAGATCGATGGCGACGGAGCGCGTGAACCCGAGGGCCGCGGCCTTCGCAGCGTGATAGGCCACGTCCCCGCGGTAGGCGGTCACCGGACCGGACAGCGAGGCGACGTTGACGATACGACCGGACCCGCTGTCGAGGAGCGCCGGGGTTGCGGCGCGCGTCATGTGGAACATGGTGTCGATGTTTCTGCGCAGCGAGCCGTCCCACTGACTTGCGGAGATGTGCTCGATGCCAGCGGGGGTGTCGGGATCGTCGATCGAGGTCATGCCCGCATTGTTCACGAGCACATCGATCCGGCCGAACGCTGCGACCGCGCGCGCTACGACTGCCTCGGCTTCCGCCGCACGCGTGAGGTCACCGGTGACGGCGAGCGCCTCGACGCCCCGCGCGTGGAGTTCTGCCGCGCGGTCGTGAATGCGATCCGTCGTCGAGGCGATCACGACCCGGTGCCCGGCATCGCCCAGCGCGCGGGCGGCTGCGAACCCGATGCCGTCGGCGCCGCCGGCGCCCGTGATCAGTGCGACGCGTGAGGGGGCAGACGTCGTCGTCGATTCCATGTGGGCTCGTCTTTCGTCGGTGAAACGGCGTACACGAGCGACACTAGTGCTTCGGCGCGGAACACGGTGTACTCCTCACACTGATCCGCACACCGCAGACGCGATGACGGCCGCGAGGTCGCGGGGCCGACTCCACATCGGCCAGTGGCCGGTCGGCAGGTCGATGGTCTCGACGTGTTCGAGCAGCGCGACCTCGGCGAACATCGGATGACCCCCGTTCGCCCACTCGCGCACCTGTGCGCTCGTGATCGAGCAGCAGACGAGCGTGGTCGGCACCGCACGTCGGGCGGCGTTCGTCAGCACGATCGGTTCGCGGATGACCGGCCCGGGTTCGGGCACCGCACGCGTGCGAAACCGTTCGAGGTGGCTCGGGCTCAGTCCGTCGAGACTCGCCTGCTGAGCGAGTGCATCGAACGGCGGCAGGGGCAGGTCGGCGGCGGCGTCCGGAAAGTCCGGGGCGAACGCGGTTCCCGTCGCGAGGGGCCCCGAGTCCACCCAGACCACGCGACGCACCCGAGCAGGGTGCTGGTCGAGTACGAGGCTGACGGGCGCATTCGCTCCGCTGTGCGCGACGAGCACGGCTGGATCCTCGTGGGACGCACCGAGTCCGGTCATGGCCTCGAGGATCGCCGCCGCCTGATCCGCGACCGTTCGCGTCGCTCGGGCGTCATCGTCGGCATCCAGTCCCGGGAGAGTGATGGCGCTCACGCGAGTGGCGTCGACCTCGAGGTGGGGGAGCAGGTCATCCCAGGCCCAGGCGCCGAGCCAGTGACCGGGGATGAGCAGGAGAGGAGGAGTAGGGGTGAGGTTCGTCATAGGTCTACTCTCACTCCCGCGACGGACAGGAGTGTGTCACTATTCATGTCATGAATAGTGATCGTGAGCGACGGTGAAACGCGCGGAGCGGCTCCACGCGATCTCGGAGATGCTGCGTCGCAGCGGGTCGCGTGGTGTGACGGCGGAGCGGCTGTCTCGAGAGTTCGCGGTCTCGGTCCGCACGATCAAGCGCGACATCGCGGCGCTCGAACGGGGAGGCGGGGCCGTGTGGTCGCGTCCGGGCCCCGGCGGCGGGTACGGTCTCGCCCCTGGCGCATCGCTGCCTCCCGTGAATCTCTCGCCCGCACAGGCCGTCGCGCTCATGACCGCGGTGGCCGCCGCGCGAGACGCTCCGTACGCCGACCTCGCGACGGCCGGCGTCCGCAAGATCGTCGCGGTACTCGATCCGCGCACGCGCGAGCGCGCCGAATCGCTCGCCGACCGGGTATGGGTGAACACGCCAGCGCAGCCCACGCGTGCGATCAGGTCGGCGCTGGAAGAAGCGATGGCCGAACAGCGCGTCGTTCGCCTGCGCTACACCGCGGGGAGCGGGGTGACGACCACTCGCGACGTGGAACCGGTGCTCTTCGCCTGCACGAACGGTCGGTGGTACCTGGTGGGGTGGTGTCGGCTGCGCGACGCCATGCGGTGGTTCGCCGTGGCACGCGTCACCCGAGCGAGTGTGACGCGCGCGCCGTGCACCGGTCACACCGTCGCCGAGGTCGGTGCACCACCGGCCGATGCGGCGCCGGTGCACGGACGCGCGGAGTGAGCGTGTGCCGCTACGCGCGGCCCTGCGTGATGAGCTTCCAGTAGATGCGCGGCAGGAGGTGGCGGTCGATCAGCCAGGTCAGGCGCCGCTCGCGCATGAGGCCGCCGGGCAGCGGGAACGTCGGGGTGAGACGGCGCTGATCGTCGAACTCGGCGAACACCACCGTCGAGCGCGACACGGTGAAGGGGCAGACCCCGTAGCCGGTGGTGCGGGCAGTGGGTGACCCGCCCCGCTGCACGGCGCGAATGTTGTCGGCGACGACGCGAGACTGCTCACGGATGGCCCCGCCCGACTTCGAATTCCGGGTCGCGGCGGCGTCGCCGAGCGACCAGACGTTCGGGAAGCGCGGGTGCCGCAACGTGTGCGCATCCACCTCGACGAAGCCGTCGAGACCGTCGGCGGTGAGTCCGGTCTGCGCGATCCAGTCCGGCCCGCTCTGCGGGGGCTCGACGATGAGGGCGTCGTAGGAGAGCCGTTGCGAGCGCTCGCCGTCGCGCGACGAGATGTCGACGACGCGCTCGCTCGACCGGACCTCGGTGATCTCGCTCTCCGTGATGAGTTCGATGCCGTACTCGCGGATCTTGCGATCGAGTTCCGCGTCGATCTGCGAGATGCCGAACACGGTTGCATCGGGCACGACGAGCACCACGCGGATCGCATCGAGCACCCCGCGAGCCCGCCAGTAGTCGCACGCCTGATACATGGGTTTCTGGATCGCCCCGACGCAGGATCCCGGTCCCGCCGGCTGGCTGAACACCACGGTGCCCCGGGTCGTGTCGCGCAGCAGCGGAGACGCCTTCACCGCGAGTTCGAGTGTGTAGTTGGAGGCCACGTCCGGGGTCTCGATCGCTGCGGCGAGGCCGGGCACCGCATCCCAGTCGTACTGGATTCCCGGGCAGACGACGAGGTGCTCATAGGCGATCGTGGACCCCGATGCGAGGTCGACCGTGCTGTGCTCGGGGTCGACGGCGACCACGGAGTCGCGCACCCACCGCGCCCCGCGCGGCGTCAGACTGCGCTGGCTGCGCCGGGTCTCGCTCGCCCTGGCCGTGCCGCCCGCCACGTACGAGAACAGCGGCTTGTAGTGATGCTCGTCGCGCGGTTCGACGATGGCGACGTCGGTCGCGCCGTCCGCGAGCAAACGTCCCGCGACCGAGAGACCGGCATTGCCGCCGCCGATGACGAGGACGCTCACCTCGTCACGGGGCTCCGTCGTGCGCTGCGTGGTGCTCTCTGCCGACTGCGTGGTGCTCATCGCCTCACTCTAGGGCGAGGTGCTGACCGTCGGCACCGAAATCGGGTGGCACACCGGCAGCAGACCGAGCACCGTGTGCCCGTCGGGGGTCCAGGCGCGGCTGAGATTCTGCATCTCTCGGGAACGGAGTCCCCCGATGAACACGGTGCCGAGACTCCGTTCGCTCGCCCAGAGGTGAATGTTCTGCGTCAGGAGTCCCGCTTCGAGCCAGCAGAACTGCTCGCCTCTGTCCGGGGCCTGCGCGACGAACGCCTCCCTCGCCGCACCGAGATCGGCGGTGAGCATGAGGATCAGCGGGCACGCGTCGATCCAGGCACCGTCGATCGTCGCGGCGGCGAGAGACGAGCGGTGATCGCCGCGTTCCCGGAGGTGCAGCGCGGTTCGGGGCGGATCGTACTCGTAGACCCCCGCCGCAACCCCGCGGACCTCCGCTGCGATCACCGTGACCCGGACGTCGTACCGTGCGTGCGCCGAGCCGTACGGGCGGGTGCCGTCGGGGCGCTCGCCGACGGTCTGCACGAGCAGGTCGGCGAGCGCTCCGCCCGGGAGGCTGCCACCGGGCGTCGACTTGGTCGATCGCCGCCCGCGCAGGACATCCGCCAGCGTGCCGGTCGATCCCGATGCGAGGGGGATCACCTGGCCGTCGGGCGCAGCGAGGCTCGACGGCGATCCTGATCCCGAACCGGCAGGTGCGTCACTGGTGGCCATGAGGACCCATGGTCCCATACTCGTCCACCGCGTGCGGGTCCGGCCGGAACCGACCGAACCCGCACACGAGGTCACCGCGGTTCGAGCGGATACTCCTGCGCCAGCTGATCGATCTGCTCGGTGCTCGGCTCGTTCTCGGAGAAGTCCATCTTCGGTACCGGACGCTTGAACCCGCCCGTGACGATCGCGATGATGACGACGCCGACGGCGACCCAGATGCCGCCGACGAGCCAGGTGAGCGCCTGCAGCGACGTCCACAACCAGATCGTGAGCCCGAACCCGATCAGCGGCAGCAGGCCGTACCGGATCCACGCCCCGGCGCTGCGCGCCCGCCCGCCGCCCTTCGGGAAGAGGTAGGTGCGGATGACCGACAGATTCACCATCGCGAACGCGGCGAGCGCTCCGAAGCTGATCATGAAGGCCACGGTGTCGAGCGAGAGGAACAGCCCGCCGAGCGCGAAGAAGGAGACGACGATGGCGGCGACGACCGGGGTGCCGAAGCGCTGGTGCAGTCGGGAGAGCGGCTTCGGAAGCATGCCGTCTCGGCCCATCGCGTACAGGATGCGCGAGACGGACACCTGACCGGTCATGCCCGATCCGAACGCGCCGACGACGTAGATCGCCACGAAGAACGAGGGCAGCCAGGTGGTGCCGAAGCTCTCCATGACGGTCGTGCCGGCCGCCTCGATCTGGGGCTCGGTGAGCGTGGCCCAGTCGGGCGAGAACGCGAGCCCGCCTGCCCACGAGACGATGATGAAGAAGAACCCGCCGAGGAGCGTGGCGAGCACGATGGCGCGGGGGATGTCGCGGCGCGGGTTCTTCGCCTCCTCCGACAGGGTCGAGACCGCGTCGAACCCGAGGAAGGACAGGGCGAGGATCGCCGCACCCGCGGCGATCGCGCCGATGCCGCCGCTGCCGAGGGCGAACGGTTCAGCGATTCCGACGGCCTGATCGCCGCCGAGATACTGCTTGAACGAGAGCGTCATGAAGACGACGACGAGCACGATGGAGAGCGCGATGATGATGAAGTTGGCCCGGTTCACGAGCTTGATGCCGAGCACGTTGAAGACGAGCACGAGCAGCAGCGCGGCGAGGGTGAACACCCACACCGGAACCGCCGGGAACTGCGTGTTCATGTAGATGCCGATCAGCATGAAGTTGATCATCGGGATGAACAGGTAGTCGAGCAGCATCACCCAGCCGGTGAGGAAGCCCACGCCGCCGCCGAACGACTGCTGCGTGTAGGTGTAGGCCGATCCGGCGACCGGGTAGCGCTTCACCATGGCGCCGTAGCTCAGCGCGGTGAACAGCATCGTGATGACGGCGACGACGTACGCCGCCGGGAGGTGACCGTCCGTCACCTGGTTCACGATGCCGTAGGTGGTGAAGACGGTGATGACCGTCATGTAGGTGATGCCGAAGAGCGTGAGCCCGGTGAGGCCCAGCGCACGTTGCAGTCGCGGGGGTGCGGCGGTATTCGTCATGTCGAAACTCCGATGTTCGTCGATGAGTGCTGGGCGCTGGGTGCGGGACGAGCGTCGAGCTCGCCCCGACCTCGTCGTCGGTGATCAGCGTGGGGGTGGGAAGGAAATCAGCGGGTGGTGCGGGGGCTGCGCGCAACCCCGATAGGTGATCATAGCGCCGCGAAACCGTGAGTTTCGCCGAGAATGTCTCAACTCGTCATCGTGGATCCTCGCTTCTCGTCGAGCTCGCGCAGCGTGCGGTCGAGGGCGTCGACGAAGACGTCGGCTTCCGCGATCGTGAGGGTCATCGGCGGCTTCACCTTCAGCACGTTCTGCCGCTCGGACGTGGCCTGCATGATGATGCCGTGGTCGAGCAGTCGCTCGCAGATCCACGCCGTCTCCTCCACCGCCGGTGTGCGCTCGTCGTGGTCGCGAATCAACTCGACGCCGAGGTAGAGGCCGCGGCCGTGGACGGGGCCGATCAGCGCGTGCCGCGTCGCGAGGCGCGACAGGGCTTCGGAGAGGTGGGCGCCGACGACGCGCGCGTTCTCCTGCAGCTGCTCCTCGCGAATGACGTCGAGCACGACGGAACCGGCCACCGCGCTGGCGGGAGCCCCGCCCGCCGAGGAGAAGAACATGCCTTCGCGACGCATCGCGTCGACGATCCACCGCTTCGTGATCACCGCGCCGACGGGGTACGCGTTTCCGGCGGCCTTGGCGACGGCGATGATGTCGGGCACGACGCCCTGCATGGTCGCGCCGAAGAACGCCTCGCCGAGGCGGCCGTACCCGACCTGCACCTCGTCGGCGATCACGAGCCCGCCGGCGGCTCGGACGGCATCGTACGCGCCGGCCAGGTACCCCTCCGGCGGGATCACACCGCCCGCGTTGCCGAGCACCGTCTCGCAGATGAACGCGGCAGGGCCGCGATCCGCATCCGAGAGCTGCGCGGCGACCTCGGCCACCTGCGCGGCGTAGCGCACGCCGGCGTCGGCGCCGCGGAACGGACCGCGGTAGGCGTTCGGGGCGTCGACGAGGTGCACCCAGTCCGGGCGTGACGCGAGCGCTGCCGGATTGTCGAAGGCGGACGTGCTCACGGCATCGGAGGCCATCGTCCAGCCGTGATACGCCTCGCGTGTGGCGATGACCGCGGTGCGGCCCGTGGCGACCTGGGCGAGACGGATCGCGAGATCGACCGCTTCGGATCCGCTGTTCACCGGAATAACGGTGTCGAGCGAAGGATCCGGAGCGTGTGCGAGGAGCTTGTCGGAGAAGTCGGCGAACGCCTCGTACAGGAAGCGGGAGTTCGTGTTCAGCAGGTTGAGCTGCCGGCCGACGGCGTCCGCCAGCCGCGGGTGCGCGTGCCCGATCGCCGTGACGTTGTTGACCAGGTCGAGGTAGGCGCGGCCCTCGGTGTCGATGAGCAGGGTGTTCCACCCGCGTTCGATCTGCGGCGGGTGGGCGTAGTAGCGCTCGGCGGCTCCACCCATGGCGTGGTCCCGACGCTGCCGCTCGTGGCGCAACTCCCGGATGGGGTCGGCGACCGGCTCGGTGCCGATGATCGCCGAGGGATCGGCGGCGCCGGCCGTCTCGTATTCGTCGCCCGGGGCGCCGAACAGCGGCGCCGCCTCGGCGCCGAGGACGCGCCGGGATACGCGCAGTCGGCCGAGGCCGGGTGCGGTCGGGGCAACCCGACCGATGACCGTCCCCGAGACGACGTGCGTCTGAGTGCTTGCGATCGGGGTATCCACGCCCTCGAGTCGGAGCGTGATGCCGGCGTCGGAGAGCTCGACGAAACCGAAGCCCTGCACGAGGTCGCCGGCG
This sequence comes from Leucobacter tardus, assembly GCF_017583045.1. Classification (GTDB taxonomy): domain Bacteria; phylum Actinomycetota; class Actinomycetes; order Actinomycetales; family Microbacteriaceae; genus Leucobacter; species Leucobacter tardus. The sequence goes on from NZ_JAGFBF010000001.1 coordinate 462,750, forward strand.
AACGGGGCGTGCACGGCGACGCCCGGACGGGACCACAACTCGACGCAGCGCGACTTCGTCGCGGCGGGTGCGTCGAGTTCGCAGGAGACGCGGGAGAGGCGGCTCTCGCCGAAGCGGGCGACCGCCACCGGTGCGCCCGCGAGCGCCTCGCGCGCGAGTTCGATCTCGACTCCCGGCGCCGTCCACCGGCCGCGGTCGAGACGTTCGCTCCGCACGCCGAGATCGAGCGTGACGCTGCGCGCGATGTCCGCGAGCAGGGGCGCGTAGGCGGCGTCGCGGGTGTGCGGTCGGCCGGCGGCGAGGCGCAGCTGCGCGACGACCTCGGCGTGGTCGACCGCGGCGGCCTGCGCGAAGACCTCCCACTCGTGCTCGATGCGCTCGCGGGCGTACGCGTTGTCGGGATCGATGCTCAACTGGCTCCACCCGCTCACGGCGAGAACTGCCCCGCGCAGCACGACGAGCGGCCAGATCGCTTCGATCTCGTCGTCGGTGAGCGTCACCTCCGAGGCGAAGCCGCGCACCGCACGGTTCACGAGGGTGAGATCTCCGGTGCGGCCGATGACGTCGGCGGCGAGCACCGCGAGTTCGGCGACGCGCCAGGAGCGGGCGGTGTCGCCGAGGTCGACGATCCAGTGCGTGCCGGCGGCGTCGCGCATGATGTTGTCGCTCGTGAGGTCGCCGTGAATGATCTGTCTCGGGAGGTCGCTGAGCGCGTCCAGGTGCGCTGCCGCCGCCGCGGTCGCGTCCGAGCACTGCTGCCTGCGGTCCTCGGGAAGATCCTCGACGAGCCATTCCACGACCTCGGAAGCGTGGGTGAGCTCCCACTGGATCTCGCGGTCCGCGTGGGGGTGCGTGAAGTCCTCCAGTGCGCGGACGGTCCGGCCGACGAGTGCGCCGAGCTCCTCCGCGAGAGCTCCGTCCATCGCCGCGACGTCCGCGAGCGTGTCGCCCGCTACCAGTGCGAACGCGCAGGCGCGCGCGGGGTCGGAGCCGTCGACATCGATGGGGACACTGCGCGCGCCGTCAGCGGTGCGCAGGATCTCCGGGGTGGCGAGTCCGCGCTCCCTGAGACGGTCGGACACCGCCGCCTGCAGCGCGATCGTGTCCTCCGACACCGACGGATGGTTCACCTTGAACAGGGCGCTGGTGCCGGTCGCGTTCTCGATGAGGAAGTTGCGGTCCTGCTGGCTGCCGAGCTCCCGCAGGCGGCCCGACACGCCGAACGCGCGCTGCGCGAGCTGCTGCACCTCGGCCTCGTCAACTTCGGGCCGGGCGAGCAGCCAGTTCGTCTTCGTTGCAGCGTCCAACATGAACCACAGTCCTCTCATGAGTCACATTTCGTGACGGTTCGGAGTATACCAGTGCTGATTCGACACTCATAGGACAATATCGAGGCAGAAAATCCGACGCGCGGTCGATAGGATTGCCGGCATGACTCCAGAGGCGCCGGAAGACTTCGACGACATCGATCGCGCGCTCATCACGGCGCTGCAGGACGACGGGCGGCTGGGGTACGCCGAGCTCGGTCAGCTGGTCGGGCTCACCGCCGGGGGCGCGCGCAAACGGGTGAAGCGCCTCGAAGAGGGCGGCATCATTCAGATCGTGGGGGTCACCGATCCGCTCCGCCTCGGCTACCAGAGCATGGCGATGGTGGGCGTCGTCGCCACCGGCGACCTCGAGGAGCTCGCGGCGACGATCAGCGAGATCGAGAACGTCATCTACGTGGTGCTCACCGGCGGCAGGTACGACCTGCTGGTCGAGGTCATCGCGGCCGACCACGATGCGCTGTTCGACATCGTCAATCGTCAGCTGCGCAGCATTCCCGGGGTTCACCGCGCAGAGACCTTCACGTATTACGGCATCAAGACCCACCGATTCGGGTGGGGTACGAACTAGCCCGCACTCGCGCGGCACGAAGGAGAGCCATGCAGATCGCGTTCATCAACGGGAGCATCGATGTCGGCGAACCCGACGCGCCGGCCAACCGGGTCTACGTCGTCGACGGCCGGGTCGCCGCCTGGCCCGAGACCCTCCCCGAGGCGGCCGAGGTCGTCGATCTCGTCGGCGGGCATCTGCGCGCCGGTTTCGCGGACGGGCACACGCATCCGTTCCTCGCGGGCCGCGAACTGCTGGGGCCGCAGCTGCGGCACCTCACGACCGTGACGGGCATCGCCGAAGCGGTAGGGGCGTGGGCGGACGAGCACCCGGACGCCGAGTGGATCGTCGGCGGCAGTTACGACGCCACGATGGTGGACACCGGACTGTTCGACGCGACCTGGCTGGACTCCATCGATCGACCCGTGGTGCTGCGGGCCTGGGACTACCACACGGTGTGGTGCAACTCCCGCGCCCTCGAAATGGCGGGAATCACGAGCGAGACTCCGGACCCGCCGCTCGGCCGGATCGTGCATCGCGCGGACGGGACGCCGATGGGCACGCTCGTCGAGTCCGCCGCGTTGCTCGTGCTCGATCGGGTCCCCGAGGTCTCGCTCGACCGTCAGGTCGAGATCCTGGGCCGCGCGACTCGGACGCTCGCGAGCTACGGGATCACCTGGACGCAGGAGGCCTGGGCCGAGGATCACGAGCTCGATGCCTGGATCGCCGCCGCGCAGCGCGGCGCTCTCCATCTCGACGTCGACATCGCCGTCCGTGCCGATCCGCTGCGGTGGGTCGCGCAGCTCGACGAGATCGTCGCCGTGCGCGAACGCGTCGCCGATGCGCCAGGCATCTCCTGCGACACGGTGAAGTTCTTCATCGACGGGATCATCGAGAATCACACCGCTGCGATGCTCGACGACTACACCGATGTGTGCTCGCGCGGTCTGCCGAACTGGAGCGCCGACCAGCTCGGCGACGCCCTGCTCGACGTGCACCGCATCGACCGCGACATCCACATGCACGCCATCGGCGATGCGGGGGTCCGAGCCGCGCTCGACGCGGTCACCCGATTGCGCGCCGAGGACCCGGAGCGGCGGCGCCGCGTCACGGTCGCGCACGCGCAGGTGATCCACCCGGATGACCTGGAGCGCTTCGCGGATCTCGGCGTCGCGGTGTGCTTCCAGCCGCTCTGGGCCCGCCCCGACGACGTGATGGTGTCGCTGACCTTCCCGAGGGTCGGCCCGGATCGTGAACGGCAGTACCAGATCGGATCGGTGATGCGCACCGGCGCATCGGTCACCTTCGGCAGCGACTGGCCGGTGTCGAGCCCGAACGTGCTCGAGGGGATCTCGGTTGCGGTGACGCGTCAGAATCCCGATGGCACACCGCAGGGCGGGTGGTATCCGGAGGAGCGGATCACGGTCGACGCGGCGCTGGCGACGGCGAGCGCCGCCGTGCACGTGCAGAGTCGGCGCGGTGCTGATCGCGGCGAGCTGCGCGTCGGCAACCTGGCCGACCTCGTGTGGCTGGACCGCGATCCGCGCGCGGTGCACGCTCGGGATCTCGCGGAGACGCGGGTGCTCGGGACCTGGTGCCGCGGGCGTGAGACCTACCGGCGCGCCGAGACCTCGGGCTGAGCGACCGGATTCTCGGCCGAGACTCCGCGGTTCACCGCGGTGTGATGCGGCGGATCGGCGAAGAGGGCGTGCTCGGTGTGCTGCAGCAGGTTCTCGACGAGTTCGGCGACGTGCTCGCCGCCGAGGCGGTAGTGGATCGATGTGCCCTCGCGTCGGGTCAGCACGAGCGTGCCGCCCTTGAGCTTGGCGAGGTGCTGCGATACGGCGGGAACGGGTCGCTCGAGGTGCTCGGCGATCTCGCCGACCGAGAGTTCGCCACCGCTCGCGAGGAGCGCGAGGATCCCGAGACGCGTGCGGTCGGCAAGCAGCTGCAGCACGCCTGCGGCGTGCTCGAGTTCTGCAGGGCTCGGCTGACGCGGAGCCGGCGGGTGCTCGGCGTCCGGTCTACCCATGATGCACCTCCGTGCGTTCGATGTCTGGCGTCTGGCCGCGCGCGCAGCGGGGCCAGGATCGGAGCGCCCCGACCAGCGCGACGGCGGCGATGATCGCGAGAACCAGCGAGATGGGCCCGATGCCCCAGATGGTACCGCCCCACCCTGCGAGTGGGTAGGTGATGAGCCACCAGCCGTGCGCGAGCGAGAACTGAGCGGCGAACACGTCGGGCAGGTCGCGGTCGGAAGTGTGGTCCCGGATGACCCGTCCCATCGGGGCGAGGGTCGCCGAGTATCCGAGTCCGAGCACGAACCACAGCGCGCCGACCGCCGGGATCACCCAGGTGGCCGGGGTGAGTGCGATGACGGGCCACAGCGCCGGGGCGATCACGATCATGAGGGTCAAGCCGGTGACCATGTAGCGGCGGACGCCGACGCGGGAAATCAGGGTCGGCATGAGGACAGCTGAGGTCATGCAGCCGAGCCCGAACGCGGCGAGCACCGTCGCGGATTGCGGCTCGCTGCCCGCGAGTTCGCCGCGCACCAGCGGCACGGTGAGCACCTGGATGATGGCGCCGACGGCGGCGAGTGCGAGGTGGAGCAGGAGGATGCCGCGCAGGATCGGCATCCGGAACATCATGCGACTGCCGCGGGTGAGCTGCTGCGCGAACGGTGGCCGATCCGCGACCGGGGGGCGGGGCAGTGCGACCGAGAGGATGAGCGTCGCCGATGCGGCGAAGCCGATGGCGGTGCCGAAGAACAGCGCCGACGACGGCATGGCGAGCAGGAGCATGCCGGCGAGAGCGGGTGAGGCGAGCGTTTCGAGGTCGTACGCCAGGCGCGAGAGTGCGAGCGCGCCGGTATAGGCGTCGCGGTCGGTGACGACGGTCGGGATCGCCGCCTGGAAGGTGGGTGTGAACAGGGCAGAGGCGGCTTGGAGTACGAAGATCAGCGCGTATGCCTGGGCCAGGCCGTCGATGAACGGCAGTGCCGCGGCCACGCCGCAGCGCAGCACATCGGTGCCGATGAGGAGACGGCGGGCGCCGACTCGAGCGGCGATGGCCGGGGCGAGGGGGCCGATCACGAGGTAGGTGCACATCTTGATCGCCATGATTGTGCCGAGCACGGCCGAGGCGTTGCCACCGGCGAGATCGAATGCCAGGAAGCCGATCGCGATGGTCGCGAGTCCCGTTCCGACGAGCGCGACGAGGTGCGCCGCGAACAGTCGGCGGAAGGTGGGGTACCGCAGCGCGAGGAACATGCATTCAGTATTTGCGTGTTTGCGCAAATAAGCAATAGGGTGCCGCAGAGTGGTACGCTGCAGGCGATGGGTGCAGAGACTCCGGGGGATTCGGGGCACCCGCAGGCGCGTGGCCGAGCGGGGGCCGCCGCCACCGTGCCCGATCTGGCGCTCACCCGGGTCAGTGCGGCCGAACAGGTGGCCGAGCTGCTCACCACGCAGATCCTCGAGGGGGTGCTGGGTGCCGGGGTGCGACTGCGCGAGAGCGCGCTCGCCGCGCAGCTCGGCATCTCGCGGAACTCGGTGCGCGAGGGCATCCGCCTCCTCGAGCAGAGCCGGCTGGTGCGCTACGAGATGCACCGCGGAGCCGTCGTCGCCACACCATCGGTCGATGAGCTCGACGACCTCTACGTGACCCGGAAGCGGCTCGAAGGCGCGGCCGCCGCCGTCGCTCCCGACGCGGAACAGCTCGCCGCGCTGCACGACGCTTTCGACGCGTTCATCGCCGTCGCCGAGCGGGGGCAGGCGCGCGAGATCGTCGCCGCCGACCTGGCCTTCCACGCGAAGATGGTGTCCCTGCTCGGCAGTCGTCGGATCGACGTGTTCTACGCCGGCGTCGCGACCGAGATGAGCTACTACCTCATGCTGCTGTCGTACGTGGATCACGAGCACGAGCACCCGTGGGAGCTGCTGGTGCCGCACCACCGGGCCCTGCTCGACGCGCTCGCGAGCGGGAGGCCCGAAGTCGCGCGGACCGCGATCGAGCGGCACCTCGACGAGAATCACGCGCGCATCCGGCAGATCCTGCTCGACTCCTAGTCGCTCGCCGAGAGGGTGTTGCGCGCGGCGCCATGCGATGCATAATAGATGTGGCGGCACCAGTGGGGTCGGTGCCGCTGCCGCACGCGCCCCGCCTGCGGCACACGCTCGTGACCAAGGATGCAGATGTCCAGTGACTCCCCGCGCGATCTCGCCCACGCGCTCCGCCCCAGGCACCTCTCGATGATCGCGCTCGGCGGGGTCATCGGAGCCGGCCTGCTCGTCGCCTCGAGCGGGGCGATCGTCTCGGCCGGCCCCGCGGTCGTCCTCACGTACGCCGGCGGCGGCCTGCTCGTCGTGCTCGTCATGCGCATGCTCGGCGAGATGGCCTCGGTGTCGCCCGAGACCGGATCCTTCTCGGCGTACGCGAGCCGCTTCATCGGCCCGTGGGCGGGAACGGCGGTGGGGTGGCTCTACTGGTGGTTCTGGAGCGTCACCGTCGGCATCGAAGCGACCGCCGCCGCCGTGATCCTCGCGGACTGGGTCCCCGCACTGCCGCAGTGGGTCTGCGCGCTCGCGCTCACCGTGATCTTCCTCGGCGTCAACCTCATCTCGGTCGGCTCGTTCGGGGAGTTCGAATTCTGGTTCTCATCCATCAAGGTCGGCACGATCGTCGCGTTCCTCATCGTCGGGATCCTGCTGATCGCCCAGGTGATCCCGAACGGCACGGCCTCCGCCGCGAACCTCGCCGGTTCGGACTCGGGCGGATTCATGCCGTACGGGATCGGTGGCGTGCTCGCCGCGTTCCTGCCCGTCATGTTCTCCATGTTCGGCGCCGAGGTCGCGACGATCGCCGCGGGGGAGTCGATGCACCCGCGCGCAGCGGTGCGCAAGGCCGTGAACTCGGTGGTCGCGCGCATTCTGCTGTTCTACATCGGGTCCATGCTCGTCATCGTCACCGTACTGCCGTGGAACCGCATCGAGGCGGGGGTCAGCCCGTTCGTGACGGTGCTCGACGCGGCCGGATTCGGCTGGGCCGGAACGGTCATGAACGTCATCGTGTTCACGGCGCTGTTCTCCACGCTGAACGCGGCGCTCTACAGCTCGTCCCGCATGGTGTTCTCGCTCGCCGAGCGTGGTGCCGCCCCGCGTCGCCTGGCGCGCGTCTCACGGCGCGCCACACCGTCGTCGGCGATCCTGTTCTCCGCGATCATCGGACTCGTCTGCGTCGCGCTCAACTACGCCGCCCCCGATGCCGTCTTCTCGTTCCTGGTGAACTCCACGGGCGCGCTCGTCATCGTCATCTGGGCGGCAATCGCCGTCTCGCAACTGCGCAGCCGACGGGTGCTCGCCCGCCAGGGGATCGACGCAGTGGCGCAAGAGGGCGTCAGTCGCACATGGGGGTTCCCGGTCGTGAACTGGATGGTAATCGCGGCGCTCGCCGGGCTGCTGATCTCCATGTTCTTCGCCGGGGGCCAACGCCTCATCGAAGTGACGGCGAGCGCGGTGGTGATCGCGCTCGCCGTCACGGTGGGGGTCGCTGTGCAGCGCCGCGGACTCCGGTCGGATCAGGAGCCTGCGGAGCGCCGGGCCAGGTTGTAGAACCGGATCTCCTGGTACTCCTCGAGTCCCTCGGAGCTGCCTTCACGACCGAGACCCGAGGCCTTCGTGCCGCCGAACGGTGCCGCGACGTTCGACACGATGCCCTGGTTGATGCCGACCATGCCGGTGTCCAGTCGGTCCGCGACGTCGAACGCGCGGTCGATGTTCTCGCTGAACACGTAGCTCGCAAGACCGAAGGGGGTGGCGTTCGCGCGGGAGATGCCATCGGCCTCGTCGCGGAAGCGGGCGATCGACGCGACCGGTCCGAAGATCTCCGTCTGCGCGATCTCGGCGCTCTCGGGGACGCGGTCGAGCACCGTCGCCTCGAAGAAGTGACCGTCGCCCTCGGGTGCGGATCCGCCCAGACGCAGATCGGCTCCCCGCGACACGGCGTCCTCGACGAATCGACTGAAGTTCGCGACCGCGCGGTCGTCGATCACCGGACCGAGCGTCACGCCCTCCGCGAGGCCGTTGCCGAGCACGGTCTCGCGCATGCGCTCCGTGAATCCCTCGACGAAGGCGTCGGCGATGCCGTCCTGCACGAGAATGCGGTTGGCCGCCACGCAGGACTGGCCGCCGTTGCGCAGCTTGGCGATCACGGCGCCCTCGACGGCGCGATCGAGATCGGCGTCGTCGAAAACGAGGAGGGGCGCGTTGCCGCCGAGTTCCATGGAGCTCTTGATGACGTGCTTCGCCGCCTGCCCGAGCAGCACGCTGCCGACGCCCGTCGATCCGGTGAACGACACCTTGCGCACGCGCGGGTCGGCCATCAGTGCCTCGCTGAACGCTCCGGCGCGGGTGGTGGTCACGACCTGCACGAGCTCCTCAGGGACGCCGGCCGCGACGAAGATCTCGGCGACCACGAGCGTGGTGATCGGGGTGAGCGCCGCAGGCTTCACGACCGCCCCGCAACCCACCGCGATCGCGGGCGCGATCTTCCGGGTCGCCATCGCCATCGGGAAGTTCCACGGCGTGATGAGCAGTGCGGTGCCGATCGGACCGCGCGTGGTGAGAATCGTCGACCCGCCGACGGGGTTCTCGCGGTACCCGCCCGCGGGGCGCAGCGCCTCCTCGGCGTACCAGCGCACGTAATCGGCGGCGTACTGCACCTCGCCCAGGGCTTCCGCGAGCGGCTTGCCCATCTCGCGCGTGATGACGGCGGCGAGCCGGTCCCGCTGCTCGATGAGCATCCCGTACGCGCGGTGCAAGACGTCGGACCGGTGGCGGGCGGTGGTCCGCGCCCAGGCCGCGCCCGCACGGTCCGCGCGGTCGAGTGCGACGAGCGCGTCATCGGCCGAGTGGTCGGGCGGGGTGGCGATGACGCGTTCGGTGGCCGGATCCCGCACCTCGAACGTGTCCGTCGTGCCGAGGTCGAGGCGGTCGAGTACGACGCTCGCGAGGGCCGCCTCGCTGCGCTCCAGGAGCTGCTGATCGATCGAGGGGGGCATCATCGCGCCACCGCCAGTTCCGGTGCGGTCGCACCGCTCGTCGCGTCGAGTCCGGCCCGCACCGCGGCGACGATGCCGCGGACCTCGGCATCGGTGGTGGTGAACGGCGGACTGATCTGGACCACGTTGCCGCGCAGCGGCCGCGCGATCCATCCCTCGTCGACCATGGCGTCGGTGATGCGTTCGGCGGAGTGCGCGGGGCCGAGCTCGATGCCGCCGAGGAAGCCGGCCACGCGGGTCGCGGCGACGCGGGGGTCCGCGGCGATGCCGGCCAGCTCGTCGGCCAGTACGGTCTCGAGGCTGCGAACGCGGTCGAGCAGGCCCTCGCGCTCGATGATCTCGAGATTCTTGAGCGCGAGCGCTGCCGACGTGGCGTGCCCCGAGTAGGTGGTGCCGTGGCGGTAGATCGGGGCGTCATCGGTGTAGAAGGGCTCCCAGACCTCGGGGGCCACGATGATGCCGCCGACGGCCGAGTAGCCCGACGAGATGCCCTTCGCCATCGTGATGATGTCGGGGCGGATCCCGTATCGCTCCGAGGCGAACCAGGTGCCGGTGCGCCCGAATCCGGTGATGACCTCATCCGCGATGAAGAGGATGTCGTGCTCGTCGGCGATCCGCTGCAGTCCCTCGAGGTATCCGGGGGCCGGGGGGATCACGCCCCCGGTGCCCTGGATCGGCTCGGCGATGATCGCGGCGATGCGGTCGGGTCCGATCTCGGCGACCCGCTGACGCACGCGCTCGATATCGGCGGTGTCGATGCGGGCGGTCTCGGGCACGAGGGCGTCCGTGCCGTAGCCTTCACGGTTGAAATCGAGTCCCGCGACGCTCGTGCCGAACGCGTGCAGGCCGTGGTACGAGAGGTCGCGGCTCAGCACGACGGTCTTGTCGTGGCGTCCGCGCAGCTGCCAGTAGCGCCGGGCGAGCTTCAGGGCGACGTCGATGGAGTCGGATCCTCCGCTGTTCAGGATCACCTTCGCATCGTCGACGGGAGACAGGTCGCGCACGCGTTCCGCGAGTTCCACGGCGCGATCGTTCAGGTACCTGCCGAACACGTGGTACGTCTCGAGGGTGCGCATCTGCTCGGCGGCCACTTCGGCCATCTCGGCGCGGCCGTGCCCGATGTTGGCGTGCCAGAGCCCGGCGGTGCCGTCGAAGAGGCGCTGCCCGTCCGAGGTGAAGACGTAGTTCCCTTCGCCGCGGGTGATCGTCAGCTGGCGGCCGAGAACAGAGGGCATGTGGGCCTGCGCGCTCCAGAGCGCGGGGCCGGTGCGATCGGGTGCGGTCACGGTGATCAGGTCTCCTTCGGTGGGCGGGTTCCCGACGTGTCGGGGCAGCGTGTCCGATTGTAGGGCAATGCTACGATCTTTGGAAGGGCCGGCGTGCCGCGAGCGTGCTCGCGACGACCCGGTCATCACCGAACACTGCGATGAAGGAGGACGGATGCGCACGCATGCCGTATCAGTGCTGGCCGGCGACGGAATCGGGCCGGAGGTGATGCCCGAAGCGCTCGCGGTGCTCGACGACGCCGTCGCGCCGCACGGCATCCGATTCGAGTGGCACGAGCAGCCGTGGGGGAGCGAGTACTACCGCCGGCACGGACGCATGATGCCGACGGATGCGATCGAGACGATGGCGGCGACGGACGCCGTGTTCCTCGGTGCGGTGGGCCATCCGTCGGTCTCGGACGTGGAGACGCTCTGGGGCATGCTCATCCCGATCCGGCGCGAGTTCGATCAGTACGTGAACCTGCGCCCGGTGCGCTCGTTCGCCGGGATCTCGTCATCGCTCGCCGGCGACCCCGAGATCGACCTCGTGATCGTGCGCGAGAACGTGGAGGGGGAGTACTCCGAGGTCGGCGGCCGCGCGTATCGGGGGACGCCGCATGAAGCCGCGTACCAGCAGGCGCTCTTCACCCGGTTCGGGGTCCAGCGGATCGCGCGCTACGCCGTCGATCGCGCGCGCGAGCGCAGCGGACGGCTCGTCTCCGCGACGAAGTCGAACGGCATCATCCACACCATGCCCTTCTGGGACGAGATCGTCGCCGAGGTCGTCGCTCGCGACGGCGCGGAGCTCGAGCTCGAGTCGGTGCTCATCGATGCGCTCGCCGCGCGCATGGTCCGTGCGCCCCGCAGCCTCGACGTCATCGTCGCCTCGAACCTGTTCGGGGACATCCTCTCGGACCTCGCCGCGGGAGCGGTCGGATCCATCGGAATCGCACCGAGCGCGAACCTCAACCCGGAACGCGCGTTCCCCTCCATGTTCGAGCCGGTGCACGGATCGGCGCCGGATATCGCCGGTCGGGGGATCGCCAATCCGATCGGTCAGATCTGGGCCGGGGCGATGATGCTGGACCACCTGGGGTACCCGCAGATCGCGGCGCAGGTGGAGGCCGCCTTCACCGCGGTGATCGGCGCGGGAGTGGTGACGCCCGACCTCGGCGGGTCGGCGAGCACCGCGGAGGTGGGTGCGGCGGTGCGCGCAGCACTGGCGTAACCCGCGTCGGCGCGCTGACCCGCATGTTACGGGCCGGAGTCGCGGCCGTTTCGTGATTGTTGGATTGTTGACAATCCTCCCAGAACCTGTCTATTCTCGCTTCAACACGAGCAACGCAGCCGTGGGTTCACGAATCTTCCGGGAGGACGCATGCACAGCCTCGAGGTGACGGATCTGAAGATCTCGATCGGAGGCCGCACGATCGTGAACGGGATCTCGTTCGCGGTGGGCCAGGGTCAGCGGGTCTGCCTGCTCGGCCAGTCCGGTTCGGGCAAGTCTCTCACCGCAGCCGCCGTTCTCGGGCGACTCCCCGCGAACGCGGTGACCGAGGGCAGCATCAAGATCAACGGCGTCGAGGTGCTGGGGCGCCCCTCCTCGAAGCGTCCGGACGAGGCCCGGGTCGCCATGGTCTTTCAGGACTCCGCGGTCGCCTTGAACCCGCTTGTGCGCATTCGTGAGCAGCTCGTCGAACCGCTGCGTCGGCACCGCGGGCTGTCTCGGCAAGACGCGCTCGCCGCGGCAGTGGAACTCGCCGACTCGGTTGGACTGCCCGACCCCGAACACCTCATCGGACGGTTCTCGGCCGAACTCTCCGGCGGACAGCGGCAGCGCGTCTGCATCGCACTTGCACTCGCCTGCAACACTCGACTCATGGTGGCGGACGAACCGACCACCGCGCTCGATGTCGTCACCCAGGCCAAGGTGCTGAACGTCTTGAAGCGCTACACAGCCGGCCAGAACACGCCCGCGCTCCTCTTCATCACACACGACTTCGCCGTGGCGTCGGAACTGTGCAGCGACTCCGTCGTGCTCAAGGACGGCGAGATCGTCGAGCAGGGGCAGATCCACTCGATCTTCGCCAACCCCGGGAAGCCGTACACGCGCGAGCTCATCCGAGCCGCGCGGGCCGCGACGATCGAACCGTACATCGAACGGTTCCGCGCCGAGTGCGCGGCGGGGACGCCGTGCGCGCCGGACCCGCGGAAGTCGTTCTACGACATCGGCCAGGTCAGTCGGGAGTACCGGATGCCGAGGAAGCGCCTGTTCGCGCCCCGCGAATGGAAACCGGCGCTGCACCCGACCAGCCTCACCATCGGTGAGGGAGAGCGCGTCGGTATCGTCGGGGTCAGCGGTTCAGGCAAAACCACGCTCTTGCGGCTCATGCTCGCCCTGGAGGAAACGGACACCGGTGCCGTCACCTGTCAGGGAAAGGCCGTGCACCCCGCCGATGTACGACACCTCAGGTGGTACCGCAGGCGGGTGCAGTACGTCCCGCAGGATCCGGCGAGCACGCTCGATCCGCTCATGACCGTTCAGGCGCTTGTGCGAGAACCCCTCGTGCGCCTGAACGTCACGGGAGATCACGACGCCATGGTGCACGAGGCGCTCGACTCGGTCGGCCTCGACCACAAGTTCCTGCGGCGTCGGGCGAGCGAACTCTCCGGCGGTCAGGCGCAGCGCCTTGCCATCGCCCGCGCGATCGCCACCCGCCCCGATTTTCTGCTCGCCGACGAACCGGTGAGCGGACTCGACCTGCCGATGCGGGAGTCGATCGTGCGGCTCATGCGCAGCGTCTCGGAAGAGCGCGGCACCGGCATCGCGGTCGTCTCGCACGACCTGGCGATGGTGGCGAGCCTCTGCGAGCGCACCATCGTGATGCACGCGGGTGAAGTGGTCGAAGATCGCCCGACCGCCGAACTGCTCTCGGACCCGCGGCATCCGCGCACGCAGGAGCTTCGAGATGCGATCCCGACCCTGCACGTGCTCCCCGCCGATCTCGCACCGGAAAGGAAGACGGCATGACGCTCTCCACACAGGCCGTTCCGGCCCTGAGGCGCGCGCAGCGCCGCACCTCGCTCTCGAGCACGTCGCGAGCCGCCCTCATCTCGACGGTCTCGCGCATCGTCACGATCCTCGGCGTCGTCTTCCTGCTCGGCATCCTCCCGATCCTGTCGGGTCGCGACATCGCGATGTCGGTGTTCCGCTCGCGCTACGCCGAGGGCGAGGCCACGCCAGAAGCGCTCGAGTCCATTCGCCAGGAGCTTGGACTCGACGGTGGCGCGCTCGGCGCGTTCCTCACCTGGCTCGGCAACGCCGTGCAAGGTGACTTCGGCGTCTCGTGGGCGACCCGCAAGCCGGTGCTGCCCGACATGCTCTCGGCGCTCGGCGCCTCGCTGACGCTCATGGTCGCCGCCCTCGTGGTCGCCCTGATCCTGGGCGCGCTGCTCACCATTCCGACGTTCCGCCGCGGCTTGAACGGTCGGTCCGATCGCACCGGAGGCGGTGTCGCGGCGGCGTTCACGGCGCTCCCAGAGTTCCTGCTCGCCTCGGTACTGCTGGTCATCTTCGCGGTCTGGCTCGGTTGGTTCCCACCGTTCGGATGGAGGGGCGTCAACTACCTGGTCCTCCCGGCGCTGTCGATGGGGCTGCCTGCGGGTGGCTTCCTCGGGCGCCTCATGTCGGACGCACTGGCGAGCACGTTCAGCGAGCGCTGGGTGGCGACGTGGCAGGTGGCCGGGTACTCCAAGACCCGGATCATCTTCGCGGCGATCCGTCGAACGCTGCCGGGTGTGACGGCGCCGATGTCACTCATTCTCGTCGGCATCACTGCGGGCGCCGTCGTCGTCGAGCAGGTCTACGCGATCCCCGGCATCGGACGCGCGACGCTCGGCGCGGCGCAGGCGCAGGACCTCCCGAGCCTGCAGGCCGGGGTGATCCTCCTGATGCTGCTCGCGGTCGTGCTCGGAATCGGTGCCACCCTCGTCCGACGTGTGCTTCTCGGTCCGGCGCTGCGATCGAACTCCCTCCCGGCTGCCGTGCCGAAGACTCCCAGCTCCAGATGGGCGCTGCTGCTGCCCGCCACCATGCTGCTCCTCCTGGTGGTCATGCTGCTCGCTGGTCTCCCCCGCGATCCGCTCTCCCTCGACTACACCCGCTTGCAGCCGCCCAGCTGGGAGGTGCCGCTCGGTACCGATGCGAACGGGCGTGACGTGCTGGCCCGCATTTCTCACGGCGCCATGTCGACCATCGGAGTCGGCGCGATCGTCGCGGCGCTCTGTCTCGCGATCGGTCTCTTCATCGGCATGTTCCCGAACCTCGGCGCCGGACCGATCGAGGTCACGAACGCCGCGCCCCCGATCATCGCCGGCCTCATCGTCGCCGCCGTGCTCGGCCCGTCGTCGTTCGGCGCCGCGCTCGCCGTTACGGTCGTGAGCTGGGCGCCCCTCGCCGCGCACACCGCGGCCCTCGTCTCCGAGGTGAAGGCGCAACCGCACGTGAAGATCGCCCCGGTGCTCGGCGTCGCCAATGTCCGCCTGATGCTCCGCTACGTGCTGCCGAGCGTCGTCGGACCGGTCTTCCGCCACGCCTGCCTGCGCCTGCCTGGCATCTGCCTCGCGCTCGCCGCGCTCGGCTTCCTGGGGCTCGGCCCGCAGCCGCCGCAGCCGGACTGGGGCCTCGTGCTCGCCGAGGGTCTGCCCTATGTGGAGCGCGCCCCGCTCGTGGTGCTCGTGCCGGCCGGAGCGCTCGTCATCCTCTCGATCTTCGCCGTGTCGCTCTCGAGCCTGAGCTTCGACTTCCGGGGCAACCGCACCCGACTCGGGCGCCGACGCAATCGTCTCGCCGGCACCGGCGACCCGACCACCACCACCCTGCAGACCGTCGGAGCGCCCAGCGCCGGCGCCGCAGGGCGCTGACCAACCCCCCCCGCCCCTCATCCACCCCATCCCGCTCTCCGAAAGGAACCCCGTGGCCCTCGAACTGCCCCGCCCGAAGTACATCTCCTTCGACATCATCGGTACCCTCATCTACTTCGAGATGCGCAAGACCGTCGAGCCGATCGTCGCCGACCGCCTCGACGGCGACGCGCTCGAAGCGTTCTTCGACATGTTCAGCTTCATCCGGTACGACGAGATTCTGGAGTACCGCCCGTACGACGAGGTGCTCGAGCGCTCGTACCGCCGCGTCTGCGCGCGCTTCGGACTCGAGGTCGCCGACGCCGACGTCGCCGCGATCCAGCGCGACGTCATGGACTGGGGAGCCCACCCCGACGTCGCCGAGCCGCTCGCGAAGATGGCCGAGCACTTCCCGCTCGTCGCGCTGTCGAACGCGGACAACCGGCACCTCGACGCGTTCATCCCCCGTCTCGGCGCACCGTTCCACGCAGTGTTCACGGCGGAGCAGACGGGCGCGTACAAACCGCGCATCCAGGCCTTCGACTACATGCTCGACCAGCTCGACGCGAGTCCCGAAGACTTCCTCCACATCTCCTCGCACCAGCACTACGACCACATCCCGATGGACAAGCTCGGCTTCACGAACAAGGTCTTTTTCGACCGCGGGTACGACCCCGATCTGCCCGCCTACGGCGCCGTGCGAGTGACCTCGCTCGACGAGGTCAACCGCGCGCTCGGCATCGCCTGAGCCTTCGCCCTCCTCTCACCCACTCGAAAGGCACTCCATGAACAGCAAATTCGGTCGCAGAGTCGCGACCGCCTGTGCGTTGACCGCCGGAGGCGCGCTCGCGCTCACCGGCTGCTTCAGCGGAGGCAGCGGAGGCGGCGGGAGCACCGACGACGCCCGCATCTCCGTCGCGATGTTGCAGCCTCCGAACGCCGGCATGAGCCCGTTCAGCGACGACATCGGCAAACTGACGCGCTTGAGCATCGCTGAGACGCTCGTGAACCTCAACACCGACCTCGAGATCGAGCCGATGCTCGCGACCGAGTGGGAGCAGACGGATGACACCACGTGGGTGTTCACCCTCCGCGACGACGTCACGTTCCAGGACGGCACGCCCTTCACCGCCGAGACCGTCAAGAACTCGCTCGACAAGGCCGTCGAGGCCGCGCCTCCGCCGCGCGCGCTGAACGGCGTCGAGATCTCGACCGAGGTGACTGGCGAGTACGAGGTGACCATCACGACCGACGCCCCCGACGCGCTCATCCCCAACCGCCTCGCCAGTGGCCAGCTCTCGATGTTCGCCGAGTCGGCGTACGGCGACGATGGCACGGTGAATCCGGAGGGCACCGGCACAGGCCCGTTCGTGCTGACAGAATTGAACGGCACGACGACGGCGACGCTCGATCGCTTCGAGGACTACTGGGACGATCCCGCCATCCTGGCCGGCATCGACGTCTCGTTCGTGCCCGACGGCGCGGCGCGCGCTGCGGCGATCCGTTCGGGTGAAGCCGATGTCGCCGAGACGATCCCGGTCTCGCAGGTCAGCCTGCTCGATGAGGGTCAGGCGCACGAGGTCGAGATGCCGCGCACGACGATGCTCGCGCTGAACAATTCGGACGGCCCGTTCGCCGATCCCGCGGTTCGTGCCGCGGCGCGGCAGGCGATCGACGCGTCGGGCATCATCGACTCGGTCTACGAGGGGCAAGCCGACTTCTCGGGCGGGCTCCTCGGGCCGGCGATCCCGTGGGCGGCGGATCTGCGCGGTGACGTCTCGAGCGACGTCGCACCCGCGAAGGTCGACGGCGTGCCGATCACCATCGCCACGTACTCGGACCGCGCTGAGAACCCCGAGATCCTCGTGCAGCTCGAGAGCCAGTTGGAGGCCGCGGGCTTCGAGGTGACGCAAGACGTGCGCGAGTACATCAGCCTCGAGACCGAGATGCTCGACGGGGCGTTCGACGCGGTCGTCTACTCCCGCGGCACGCTGCTCGACACCGGCGACCCGCTCTCCTTCCTCGCCGCCGACTTCAGCTGCGACGGCGGATACAACATGACGCAGCTCTGCGACGAGAACGTCGACGCCATCATCGAGCGCGGCTCGCAGGCCGAGGCGGGCCCGGAGCGCCAGCAGGCGACCATCGACGCCGAGACGGCGATCCTGCAGCAGAACGCGGTGATCCCGATCGTGAACGAGCGGGTGGTGCAGGCCGAGACCGGCACCTTCGTCGACATCGTGCGCGATCCGCTCGAACGCCGCCTGATCTCCACCGAGACGAAACCCGCGGAGTGACCGCCCGTCGGCGCCGGCACGCACGCCGGCGCCGACGGCTCCCCGCCACTGCTGTCCCCACCCCTGAACGAAACCGGAGCACCCGACCGTGAAGATGCACTCCTACTGGCTCGACACCGCGACGCCGAGCGGAGACTACACCCAGACCGAGATCCCGAAGGAGGTCGACGTCGCGGTGGTCGGCGGCGGCTACACCGGGCTCTCGGCGGCGTATCACGCGGCGAAGGCCGGCAAGTCGGTCGCGCTCCTCGAGGCGCACGAGGTCATGTGGGGCGCCTCCGGACGGAACGGCGGCATGGCGACCACCGGCCTCGCCGTCGGGTTCCGCGACGCGATCAAGCGCTACGGCGAACAGCGCGCCATCGGGTACTTCCGCGAGTACAACGCGGCCATCGATCTCATCGAGAACCTCGTTGCGGAGCACGACCTCGACGTCGATTACGCGCGCACGGGCAAGATGACACTGGCGTACAAGGAGTCGCACTGGGCCGGGCTGCAGCAGTCGGCCGAAGCGCTCAAGCGGCTCGTCGACCAGCCGGTGCAGCTCGTCGATCGCGCGAACATCCGCAGCGAGATCGGCTCGGACGTCTATTACGGCGCGATGGTCGACCCCCTCGGCGCCGGCATGCACGTCGGCAAGTTCGGCCACGAGCTCGCGAGGCTCGCACTCGAGGCCGGGGCGACGATCCATGAGCGCGCCGAGGTCACCGATCTGCGCCGCATCGGCACCGGCACCATGCACGACCTGACCACGCCGCGCGGCACCGTACGGGCTGGGAAGGTCATCGTCGGCACCAGCGGTTACACCGGCAAGCCGTTCGGCTGGATGCAGCGACGGGTGATCCCGGTCGGCAGTTTCATCGTGGTGACGGAGCCGTTGCCGCAGGTGCTCGTCGATGAGCTGCTGCCGAACCGGCGCATGGCGTCCGACAGCAAGAACTTCATCTACTACTTCCGGATCACCCCCGACAACCGCCTGCTCTTCGGCGGGCGCGCGCGATTCGCCCTGTCGGATCCGTCGCAGGACCGCGAGAGCGGCGAGATCCTGAAGCGGGCCATGCATTACGTCTTCCCGCAGACGCGCGACGCGCGCATCGACTACATGTGGGGCGGTCTCGTCGACATCTCGATGGACCAAATGGTGCACGCCGGGCAGCACGACGGGCTCTTCTACTCGCTGAACTATTCCGGACACGGTGTGCAGATGGCGAACTACATGGGCAAGGTCATGGCCGAGGTCGTCGACGGGAAGCCGGAGGCGAACATCTGGCGCGACCTCAAGAACCCGTGGATTCCCGGGTACTTCGGGAACCCCTGGCTCCACCTGCGGGTGGGCGGGGCCTACTTCGGGCTCCAGGACAAGCTGAGCTGACCCGGCCGGGTCACCTTCGACGACGAGAATCAGAGAGGCGCGAACCATGAGTGCGTGCACGTGTGCCACAGCGGCTCCGCAGACGCGGGCCGACGATCCCGGACTGAGCGCGCGGGGCCTTCCCGGCGGCGGCTTCGTCGCGGGCGCCTGGATCACCGACGGGCTGTCGCTCGCCGTGACCGACCCCGAGAACGACACCGAGATCGCTCGGGTGTACGTCGGCGACGAGGTCGACATCGAGACCGCGGTCGCGGGCGCCGTGCACAGCCTGGAGACCGACACCTGGGAGCTCTGGGAGCGACGAGAGACCCTCGAGCGAGCCGCTCGGCTCGTGCGCGAGGAGGCCGACCGGATCGCCGCCATCATCTCGGCCGAGAGCAGCAAGACGATCACCGAGGCCACCCGGGAGACGGCGCGCGCTGCCGAGACGCTGCGCCTCTCCGCCGACGCTGCGCACGTGCTCGAGGGCGAGACGCTGCCCTTCGCGGACACGCCGCGCGGCGTGGGCCGCTTCGGGTGGAACCGGCGCACGCCGCTCGGTGTCATCGCGGCGATCACGCCGTTCAACGACCCGCTGAACCTCGTGGCGCACAAGGTGGGCCCCGCGCTGCTGGCGGGCAACGCCGTCGTCCTGAAACCGGCGCAGACGACCCCGCTGTCCGCGCTCGCGCTGCAGGACATCCTGCTGCGGGCCGGCATGCCCCCCGGGCGCGTGTCGGTGCTGGTGTGCACGCGGTCCGCGGGCACGGCGCTCGTGGCGGATCCACGGGTCGCCGCGGTCTCCTTCACCGGTGGTCCCGCGACGGGTGACGCACTGGCGCGCGCGGCCGGCGCGCGCACACTGCTCATGGAACTCGGCGGCAACAACGCCGTCGTTGTCTGCGCCGACGCCGACGTGCCCGCGGCCGCCGCCGGCATCGTCGACGGCGCGTTCGGTGTCGCCGGGCAGAACTGCCTGTCGGTGCAACGGGTCTACGTGCACGAGAGCCGGTACGCCGAGCTCGAACGCCTCGTCGTCGACGGGACCGAGCGTCTCATCGTCGGCACCAAGCACGACAGTGCGACCGATGTCGGTCCGCTGATCGGCGAGCGGGAGGCGCGACGCGTCGAGTCGTGGGTCGACGAGGCGGTCGCCGCGGGAGCCACTCGGCTCACCGGCGGCGTGCGCACGGGTGCGTTCGTCACGCCAACGGTGCTGACCGACGTCCCGGACGACGCGCGCGTGCTGACCGACGAGGTGTTCGGTCCGGTCGTCTCGCTCGTGCCGTTCAGCGATCTCGACGAGGCGCTGGCGCTGGCAAACGACACGGACTTCGGCCTGCAGGCCGGGGTGTTCACCGAATCCGTGAGCACCGCGATGTACGCAGCGGAACGCCTCAGGGTCGGCAGTGTGCTCATCAACGACACGAGCGACTTCCGGATCGACGCCATGCCGTTCGGCGGGTCGAAGCGGTCGGGGGTCGGGCGTGAGGGCGTGGCGAGCGCCGTGCTCGCCATGAGCGAGCCGAAGAACATCATCGTGAATCGATTGGGGTAGCGCGCATGTCCGCGGATCGTTTCAGTACCGTGCTCGGCGCGATCGCGCCCGGCATCAGCACACCGGCACCGGTGGTGCTCATCGACGTGGTGCGCGACAACATCGCCCGCATGCAGGCGTTCGCGGACGCGCACGGCAAGCAGCTGCGTCCGCACGTGAAGACGCACAAGAGCGTACGGCTCGGACGCCTGCAACTCGATGCCGGTGCGGTCGGTCTCACCGCGGGGAACCTCAGCGAGGCGGAGATCTTCGCCGCAGACGGCTGCCCCGACATCTTTCTCGCGTACCCGATCTGGGCGGTCGGCTCGAAGGCCGAACGCCTCCGGGCGCTGACCGAGCGCACGACGCTCAGCGTCGGCGTCGAGAGCACCGCCGCCGTCGACGCCCTCGTCGACGCGATGGGCGATGCGGCCGCACGTCTCGGGGTGGTCGTCGAGGTCGACTGCGGAGCAGGACGCTCGGGGGTGGCACCGCCAGATGCCGGCGCGCTCGCCGCCCACGCGGCAGCGCGCGGACTCCGCCCGCTCGGCATCTTCACCTATCCCGGGCACGGCGGCACCGTCGGCGCGCGCGAAGGCGCGGCCGCGGACCAGACGCGGGCACTCCGCACAGCCGTGGCATCGTTCGTCGCGGAGGGGATCCCCGTCTCCGTCGTGAGCGCCGGATCCACCCCCACCGCCGAGTTCTGCACCGACCCGGTCATCACCGAGATCCGGCCGGGGGAGTACGTCTTCAATGATCACGACAACGTGCGTCTCGGCGACTGCCTCCCCGAGCAGATCGGACTCTTCGTCGCCACGACGGTCGTGAGCGACCAGGGGCATGCGCACGTCATCGTGGACGCCGGCACCAAGGCGCTCGCGCGCGAGGGCACCCCCGACCGCGGATTCGGCAACGTGCCGAGCTTCGACGGCGTGCTCGCCAAACTCAACGAATACCACGGCTTCCTGGCGCTGCCGCCAGGGGGAAGGCGCCCGGAGGTGGGCGAACCGGTGCCGATCGTGCCGAACCACGTCTGCCCCGTCGTCAACAGCTTCGAGGAACTCATCATCGTCGACCGCGCGGGCGCGATCGTCGACCGCTGGCCGGTCGACGCCCAGGGTCAGCTCAATTGAACGCGCCGCGCTGGAGCGCAGCAGGCCCCGGCAGCGCACGGAGAGGAATCGACACATGACCGCACCGACCACCGAGACCCCGGAACACGCACTCGAGCGCCTCGGGCTCGCGCTCCCACCGGTCGACGACGACCCGCACTACACGAACGCCCGCGCCGCCGCGGACGGGCAGATCTTCATCTCGGGTCAGTTGCCGTACCGCGACGGGGTCCTCCCGATGAGCGGACGCGTCGGCGCGGAGGTGAGCGTCGACGACGCTCGCGACTTGATGCTCCAGGCGACGCTGAACGGTCTCGCGATCGCCGCCCAGGCCACCGGTGGCCTCGATCGCGTGCGGATGATCCAGATGCTCGCGTTCGTGAACGGTGTCGATGGGTTCGCACAGCAATCACGCGTTGCCGACGCGGGCAGCAATCTGCTGACGGACGTCCTCGGCGATGATGGCCGACACGCCCGAACCGCGATCGGTGTCGCGAGCCTGCCCCGCAACAGCGCTGTCGAGGTGCAGTTCATCTGCGAGGCGAAGCGGTGACCTGGTCCGGTGCCCGGGTGGTCATCACCGGCGCGTCGAGCGGGATCGGGGCGGCGGTCGCCGACCGCTTCCGCCGGGCCGGCGCGCGGCTGCTGCTGACGGGGCGCCGCGCTGAGGCGCCGGACGGAGCGGGCGACCGGGACGTGTATCTCGCCGGCGATCTGGCGGACGCGCACTTCGTCGACGCGCTCATCGCCCGCGCCGTGCAGGAGTTCGGCGAGATCGACGCGCTCGTGCTCTGCCACGGACTGCAGGGCGATGGGGCGCTCGGAGACATGCCGGTATCGCGTGCGGCCGCACTGCTCGAGGCCAACGTGCTCACCGTCTTCGCGGTGGTGCAGCGCGCGATCCCGCATCTGCGCGACGCAACGGGGTCGATCGTCTGCGTGAGCTCGCGGTTCGGCCTCGTCGGCGTGCCCGGGCAGGTGATGTACTCGGCGGCCAAGGGCGGTCTCGTCATGTTCGCGCAGGGTGCCGCGGTCGAGCTCGCGCCCCGGGGGATCCGCGTGAACGTCGTGGCGCCCGGACTCACCCTCACCCCGCGGATCGCGGAGGGGTTCGGTCGGCGCCCGGATCCCGAGCAGTACGCGGCGACGCGCGCCGCCTCCGTTCCCCTCGGTCGCCTCGCCGAACCCCATGAGATCGCCGAACCGATCTTCTTCCTCGCGTCGCCGGCGGCGTCGTACATCACGGGAGCCGTGTTGCCGATCGACGGGGGATACACGGCGGCGTGACGCCGCGCAGCATTCATCAGACGTAAGATGGGCAGCGCTACTCGTCAGCTCACCGCGATGCCCGGAGGTCACTATCGCACGCCAGCACTCCGGTGTCCCCCTGCGCCGGCGCACGCTCCGTCGCCAGCGTCCGAGAGTCATCGGGGCCTCGCTCTGCCTGATCGGACACCAGTCCTGCGAGGCGCTCGTGCCCGTGGCGATCGGCCTGGCCATCGACACCGCGGTCACCCGCAGCAGTCCGTCTCTGCTGCTCTTCTGCCTCGCCGGATTCATCCTCCTCTTCACGGTGCTCATCATGTGCTACCGGTGGTTCGCGCGATTCGGCGAAGGTGCGGTCATCGATGAGAGTCATGCCCTGCGCACCGAGCTCGCCGCCCGGGTGATGGGGCCAGGCGGCCTCCGCCGTCGTCACGGGGAGCTCCTCACGATCGCCTCGTCAGACGCCGACCAGTCGGCGCGCAGCATCATCTGGCTCTCGGGCCTCTGCGGCGCCGGCGCGGCGCTCGCGGTCAGCTGCGGCGTACTCCTCTCCATCGACCTGCTGCTCGGCGCGGTGCTGATCGGCACCGCCCTCGTCGTGACGGTCGCCCTCAACCTGCTCTCCCCGCTCATCTCGCATCGCGTCGCCGACCAGCAGCGCACGCTCGCGGAGGCCTCCGCACTCGCGACCGACCTCGTGACCGGGCTGCGCGTACTCCACGGCCTCGGGTCGCAGGAGAACGCGACCGAACGCTATCGGGCGGCAAGCCGGTCGGTCGAGACGGCCGGCATTCGCGCCGGCACCGCGAAGTCCGTGCAGCTCGGCGCGAGCGTGCTCGCCGGCACGATCGTGCTCGTGGTCTCGGTCGCCTTCGCGGGTCTCCTCGCGCTCGACGGATCGATCAGCGTCGGCGCGTTCGTGGCCGCGGTCGGTGCCGCCCAGTTCATCTCCGAGCCGCTCACCGCCATCGGGTTCTACCTGCAGATCGGTGCCGCCGCGAAGACGAGCGCCGCGCGCGTCGACGCCGTGCTCTCCGAGCCGCCTGATGCCGCTGCCGCCGACGCCGTCGGATCGACGAAGACCGCCACCGACTCCGACACCGCGTTGCCGTTCCGTCACCCGATCGACGTGCCTGCAGGTGCCTTCATCGGGGTCGTCGCCGACCCGGTCGAGGTCGAGCGGATCCCGAGCGCCCTCGTACTGCCTCCGGGCGCCAGAATGCACGTCGAGCCGCACCACGCCGACCTGTTCGCCGGGTCCATCGCCGACAATCTCGCCCTCGGCGGCGCCGCGGGCGACACGTGGCCCGCCATCGATGCCGCGGGTGCGCGCGAGTTCGTGGACGCCCAGCCCGCAGGCATCGACGAGCACGTGCGCGACCGGGGGCTCAGCCTGTCGGGCGGGCAGCGCCAGCGACTCGCGCTCGCCCGGGCCCTGCACACCGACCCCGACGTGCTCGTGCTCATCGAGCCGACCACCGCCGTCGACGCCATGACCGAGGAATCGGTCGCCGCCGGGATCCGCGCGCTCCGCCACGCGACCGACCGTCCCGCCCGGACGACCGTCGTGATCACGAGCAGCCCGGTGCTGCTCGCGCACACCGACCGGGTGGTGCTCGCCGTCGGGAACGACGCCCCGGTGCACGGCTCCCACCACCACCTGCTCGCGCACCACGACGACTACCGCGCACGGATCCTCGGATGACCGCGACACCGCATCCGGACCGCCTGCCGCTCGCCGGGGTCAGCGGTGTGCGCCGCGCCATCGGCGGCTACGTGCGCCGACAGCGCGCACTCGCGATCACCACGATCGCGCTCGCCGCGGCGGCGGCCCTCGCCGGCCTCGTCGCGCCCTGGGCCGTCGGACTCATCGTCGACGCCGTGCTCGGCGAGGGCGACCGCACCCGGGTCCTCGTGCTCGTGGCCTGGGTCGCGGGCGCCGGGGTGCTCAGCGCAGCGCTGCGCATGGTGAGCGCCGCGCTCGTCGCCCGCATCGGCCAACGGGTCCTCGCCCGCATGCGCGAAGACGTCATCGGCGCGGCGCTGCATCTCCCGTCCGCCCGCATCGAGCGCGCCGGCCGCGGCGATCTGCTGAGCCGAGTCGGTGACGACGTGGCCGTCGTCGGCGGCGTCGTCGCGGGCCTCCTCGCTCCATGGGTGGGCGCCGCGCTGACCGTCGCACTCACCATGGTCGGCCTGTTCGCGCTCGACCCCTGGCTCGCCCTCGCCGGACTCACCTCGATCCCGGTGTATGTGCTCGCGCTGCGGTGGTACCTGCCGCGCGCCGCCCCCCGCTACGCGGCCGAGCGCGCGGCCTTCGGCGATCGCGCCGAGGCGCTCGTCTCATCGCTGGAGGGCATGCCGACGATCCGCGCGTACGGGGCCGAAGCGTCGCAGCTCGCCACCGTCACCGACGCCTCGAACCGCGCCCGCCGACTGTCGCGCGACGTGCTCTGGTTCGCGAGCGGTTGGGGCAAGTGGATGAACCTCGCCGAGCTCGTCGGCCTGGGCGCGATCATCGCGGCGGGATTCCTGCTCGTCTCGACCGACGCGGTCACCGTCGGCGCGGTCACGGCCGCCGCGCTGTACTTCCACCGCCTCTTCAACCCGCTCGGGCTCATCGTCTTCAGCTTCGACGAGGTGCAGTCGGCGTACGCGAGCCTGCAGCGCATCGTCGGTGTCATCGAGTTTCGTCGACCGGCCGAACCGGCTGCGCCCGATGAGCGCCCGCGCGGATCCCTCTCGGCGCACGGGATCACGCACCGCTACGGCGCGCACGAGGCGCTGCGAGACGTCTCCATCCGGGTCGAGGCCGGTGAGCAGATCGCGCTCGTCGGGTCGAGCGGTGCCGGCAAGTCCACGCTGGCCGTGATCCTGGCGGGCCTCGCAGATCCGAGTGAGGGAGAGGTGCGACTCGACGGCGACCCCATCGCCCGCGTGGCACACGCGCACCCCAGGCCGGTCGTGCTCGTGTTGCAGGAGGCGCACATCTTCGCCGGACCGCTCGCCGACGACCTGCGCATGGCCAGGCACGACGCGACCGACGCCGAGATCGCGGCGGCACTGCAGCTCGTCGGAGCGGACTGGGTCGCCGGGCTCCCCGAGGGAATGCGCACCGTGGTTGGCGAGCTCGGTCATCGGCTCACCCCCGAGCAGGCCGCGCAGGTCGCGCTCGCCCGGGCGGCGCTCGCCGATCCCCCCGTCGTGATCCTGGACGAGGCCACGGCGGAGTCCGGCAGTCGCGGCGCACGGCGGCTCGAACGCGCGGCTGAGGCGGTGCTGCGGGGGCGCACCGCCGTCATCGTCGCCCACCGGCTGCGGCAGGCCCAGTCCGCCGATCGAGTGCTGGTGATGGCAGACGGACGCATCACCGAGTCGGGCACGCACGACGAGCTCGTGGCGCTCGACGGTGCGTACGCGAGGCTCTGGGCGGCGTACCGCTCGGGCGGGTAACATCGATGAACATGGCAGGGCGACACTCCGACCAGAACTCCTCGCAGGCGCTCCGCGTCGTCATCACGGGCGCATCGAGCGGCATCGGCGAGGCGGTGGCCGAGCGGTTCCGCTGGGACGGGGCGCGACTGCTGCTCACCGGCCGCCGAGCATCCGCGCCGGCGGGCCTGCGCGATGGCGAGCGATACCTGTCGGGCGATCTCGGAGACGAAGCGTTCGCGACCGCACTCATCGACACCGCCGTCGCAGAGTTCGGCGAGATCGACGCGCTGGTCCTCTGCCACGGTCTGCAGGCCGACGGTGCGCTCGAAGACATGTCGGTCGGCACGGCCGCCGAGGTGCTCGACGCGAACCTGCTGAGCGTCTTCACGGTCGTCAAGCACGCGATCCCGCACCTGCGCGAACCCGGCGGATCCATCGTGTGCGTCAGTTCGCGACTCGGCATGGTGGGTATTCCGAACGAGGTCATGTACACGGCCGCGAAGGGCGGGCTCATCATGTTCGCCAAGGGGGCGGCCATCGAGCTCGCGCCGCGCGGCATTCGCGTGAACGTCGCCGCCCCTGGCCTGACGCTCACGCCGACGATCACCGATGGGTTCGCTCGCGCCGAGGAGCCCGAAGCGCTCGCCGCGCGCAAGGCCGCGACGATCCCGCTCGGTCGACTCGCGACCCCCGAGGAGGTGGCCGAACCGATCTTCTTCCTCGCGTCGCCGGCGTCGTCGTACATCACCGGAGCGGTGCTGCCGATCGACGGCGGGTACACGGCCGCGTAGCGCGACGCTCGTCCGTGCCCTCGGGCCTCAGGGGGAGAGCGGTTCGCCCGAGTCGTGCTGATCGACGATGGGGCGCAGCGCGCCGTGCGGATCGAGACGGCCGAGGATCTGCTCCGAGATGTCGTGCAGCGCGTCCACCTGCTCGGGGGTGAGAGCGTCGAGCACGAGCGCGCGCACCTCGCGCACGTGACCGGGAGCGGTGTCGATCACGTGCTGCAGTCCTGCATCGGTGAGGTGCGCGATGGTCGACCGGGATCGGCCCGGCGCCGGCGCGCGTCGCAGCAGGCCGCGCTCCTCCAGCCGGTGCACGACGTGCGAGAGACGCGGCAGCGTCGAGTTGGTGAGCCGGGCGAGATCGGACATGCGCATCGCGTGCGCTGCGGTCTCCGAGAGGAGCGAGAGCACCCGGTAGTCGAAGTGAGTGACCCCCGCATCCCGGCGGAGCTGCGCATCGAGCGCGCCCGGGAGCAGCTCGAGCACCGACGCGAGGCGCACCCACGCGGAGAGCTCGCGAGGGGTGAGCCACGGAGTCGTCATGACATCATTCTGCCCCATCGTGCGGACCTTCCCAGGAGCGATCGGTACGGTCGATGTTGTCGCTACAACCGTAGCGACGCGACCCGCAGAACGCCGACGAAAGGCTCGTATGACGCTGCTCAACCCCTCCGCCCGCACCCCGATCCTCCGCGACCTCGCGCTGCTCGTCGCACGCGTCGCCCTCGGTGTGATCCTGATCGCACACGGATGGCAGAAGTTCAGCGAGTGGACGATCGCCGGCACTCAGGAGTCGTTCGCCGGCATGGGCATCCCCCTGCCGCAGGTGAGCGCCGCCTTCGTCGCCGGGGCCGAACTCATCGGCGGCATCGCGCTGGTGATCGGCTTGCTCACGCCCCTCGCTGCGCTGCTGAACCTCATCGCCCAGGTCGGCGCCATCGTGCTCGTGCACGCCTCGGCCGGCATCTTCGTCGTCGACGGCGGGTTCGAGCTGGTGCTCGCGATCGCCGCCGGACTGTTCGTGCTGCTGCTCGCCGGCGGCGGACGCTTCAGCGTGGACCGGCTGTTCAGCCGATCCGTCGCGCTGCCCGCGAAATAACGGAAGGTTCGGGGGCGCTCCGGCACGGGTGTCCCCGAACCCGCGCCCCGCGGGCCGACGGCTTCACCCGGCGACCCGTCGTCCGGGTCTACTCCTCCGGTCGACCGTGACGGAGCGAGCCGTCGTCGTCGTGAGTGTGCAGCTGGTAGTCGTCGAGCGACAGGTGGTTGTGCAGCGCGAGGTGCACCGCCTCCATGTCACCCGAGCGCAGCTTCTCGACGATGTCGAGGTGACCGGGAACGACGCGCGACCGGTTGTTCTCGCTGAAGCCGGACCACTGGGCCATGCAGATGAGCGCTTCGGTCGCGAGCGTCGAGTAGGCGCGCACGAGTCGTCGGTTGCGTCCGTGCTCGACGAGCGTCATGTGGAAGCGCAGGTCGAGGCGGCGCAGCAGATCCCACTGCTCGGCGGCGACGGCCTCGCCCATCTCCGTGGTCATCGCGGTGAGCTCGTCGGCGATGCGATCGCGTTCGGCGTCATCGAGCTTGGTGACGATCTCGGCGGCGGCGCACTCGATGACCTCGCGGGCCTCGTAGATCTCGGCGATGTCGCGTTCGGTGATCTCGCGCACGAAGACGCCGCGGTTCGGCAGGCCGATGAGCAGACCTTCCTGCACCAGACGGTGCAGGGCCTCGCGCACGGGTCCGCGCGAGACGCGGAGCTGGCTCGCGACCTGCGCCTCGTTGATCTGATCGCCCGGCTTGAACGCGCCATCGATGATGCGCTCGCGCAGCTGATCCGAGATGATCACGGCGGTCGGCCGGTGTTCGAGGGCTGAGAGTGCCTGCACTCCGCTCATCGCGCCTCCTCAAGTGGTCCGGAGTCCCAGGGTCGAGGCTCTCGTAGGATTGTAAGCAATCCTGGTTGAGATTACCAATGGGTTGACGAATGCTACGGGTGCACCGTGGCCTCGTGCGCCGCATGGTGCGCGGGTTCGAGTTGGATCGTGCAGTGGCTCGTGTCGAAGTGCTCGCTGAGGCACGCATGCAACTCGTCGAGGATCTCGTCGTACCGATCCCAATCGAGCGTCTCCTCGTCGATGACCACGTGCGCCGACATCGCGTTGACGCCCGACGTGATGGTCCAGGCGTGCAGGTCGTGGACCACTTCCACGCCGGGTACCGAGAGCATGTGCTCACGGGTCTGATCCAGGTCGACGTCCTTCGGCGTGCTCTCGAGCAGGATCCGCACCACGTCGCGCAGCAGACTGTAGGCGCGGGGCGCGATGAGGAGCGCGATGGCGAACGCCGCGATCTGATCCACCCAGTTCCATCCGGTGAAGAGGATGATGAAGCCGGCCACGATCACGGCGACCGAACCGAGCAGATCGCCCAGCACCTCGAGGTACGCGCCGCGAATATTGATGCTCTCCTTCTGGCCCGACTGCAGGATGAGCAGCGACACCAGGTTCGCGATCGCGCCGATGATCGCGGCGACGAGCATCGGACCGGTCTCGATCTCGACCTCGCTGCCGATGCGCTGGATCGCCGTATAGACGATCACGATGCAGATCACGCTGAGGATGATGCCGTTGATCATCGCCGCGAGCACTTCGACGCGCATGAGCCCGTACGTGCGCTTGGACGTGGCGGGCAGCGCGGCGATGAAGGTCGCGATGAGGGCGATGAGCACGCCCGTCGCATCCGTCAGCATGTGCCCGGCGTCAGCGAGCAGCGCGAGCGAGCCCGAGATGAACGCGCCGATCACCTGGACGATGAAGATCGTCGCCGTGATGGTGAGCACGATGACGAGTTTCTTCCGGTGCTTGCCGCCCGAGGTGGCGTGACCGTCCAGCCCGTGGTCGTGATTGTGGCCGTGACCACCCGCGTCCACGGCCACAGGGCGGGCCGGATGCCCGTCGCTGAACTCGGCGCCGTGCGAGTGATCGTGACCGTGGTCGTCGTGGTGTCCGTGCGTTCCCATGCCGCCAGATTACCAGGATTGTAAATTGTTGACAATCCTTCGATCGGGATTCTCGCGCTCCCCGTCCCGAACCCCCTCCCGAGCCCCCGCCCCGAACCCCCGACCCGGCCGTGCTCCCGCTCGCGCTACGGCGTTCGGTCGTATGCTGGGTGCGCAGTCGCAGGGTGGCGGCCGCGAGATCGAGGTGAAAGGGCGAGGGCGATGGTGCGCGAGCTGGTCTGGACCGGGTTCTTGTCGGCCGATGGAGTGATGGACTCCCCGGGAGGGGAGATCGAGGGGCATCCCGCCGGTGGGTGGGTGTTTCGCACGGACTTCCTCCCTGACGCGTTCGCGCTGAAGGGTGAGGAGCTCGCAGAGACGACGGCGCTCATGTTCGGCCGACGGAGCTATGAGGCGTTCGCGCCGGTGTGGTCGACGTCCGAGGATCACGCGGCCTACCGCGACCTGCCCAAGTACGTGGTGTCGAGCAGTCTCCACGAGGGTGCCATTCTCGAGGGTTGGGGTGAGACCCGGATCCTGCGCAGTGCCGACGACGTCGCCGCACTCACAGCGTCCGACGGCGGGGCCATCTTCATTCACGGCAGCGGAGCACTGGCACGCAGTCTGAGCGACGCAGACCTGATCGACCGGTACCACCTGTTGATCTTTCCCGTGCTGCTCGGCGAGGGCAAGCGCCTCTTCAGCCGGTCGGATCAGCGGGAGCGACGGTTGCGATTGCGCGACTCCGAGGCATACGCCAACGGGGTGCTGAAGGTCGTGTACGACGTCGTGCGCTGATCCGGCAGGATCCGCTACTCGCGCAGCGGCGAACCGGTGACGGCGAACCGGTACCCGTCCATCGGCCCGGAGAGCAGAGGCATCGCCTCGGCGATCGCTGCGCGCACGCTGTCGAGCTGTAGCGATGCCTGATGCGCTTCAGCCGAGACCCACAGTTCCGCGACGAAGACGGTGTCGGGTGCATCGTCGTTCACGCCGACTTCGTAGAGCAGGCATCCCGCGGTCTCGAGGTCGCGATTGCGTCTGGTCAGAATCGCCACGACAGCGTCGCGCGCACCGGGGTGCACGCCGAGGGTCCCGACATTCACGAACGTCATGTTCCGAAGATACCCGGCGCACGACCCTCTGCACAGTCCCCTCGACCGAGCAGTGCGAGGCGTGTCGTTCACGGAGCCGTGCGGTCTTCGGGAAGAGTGGGAGCGTGAACGTCGAGAACCGGCCCGCTCGCTCCTCGCAGGCGCTTCCACTGCATCGTGAAGCGGCCGCGCGCATGTGGGGGGCGTACAGCGAAGCATTCCCCGAGGCCGTCGCCGGAGTGCCCGAGTACACGGTCGAGCACTTCGGCGATCACGCGAGGCTCGCGGACGAGCTGCTCGAACTCGTCCTCTCGGGCAGAAAACGCGCCACGGCCGAACTCGTCGACGACTTCGTCGCACGAGGTGATGCGCTGCCGCGCATCGGGGCGCACTGGATCGCCTGCGACAGCTCGGGGGAGCCGCGCGCGATCATCCGCAGTACGGATCTGCGGGTCGGCCCGTTCGCGCTCGGCGACGCCGCGTTCGCCGCGGCGGAAGCGGAGGACGACGGATCGCTCGAGAGCTGGCAGCGCGAGCACCGTCGCTACTGGAACCGCCTGAGCGCGGCCCGTGGCGCCACGTGGTCGGAGTCGCAGGAGATCGTGTTCGAGCGATTCATCGTGGTCTGGCCGCCCGAGCACCGCGATGAGGTCTGACGACGCGGGCGCATCGGCCTGCACGCCGAAGGCCCGAACCCCGCGCGGTGGGATCCGGGCCTCCTGAGAGACGGCCTCGCTACAGTGCGGAGACGTACTTCTCGGGATCCGCGTCGAACAGCGGTCCGCAGGCGGCGCAGCAGAGGTAGTAGCGCTGACCGTCGTGATCGCGGACGAGTCCCTGGGCCTCGGCATCGGCTTTCGCGATATAACTGCCGCGCATCACCGGGCATTCGGCAACGGTGTCATCCGTCGCGGTGACGGCGGGGCCGTGGCCGCCGCAGGAGGATGCCTGCGCGGGCGGTGCCTCGGTCTTCTGGGCGTCGTGGGAGTGCTCACCGCACATGTGGGTTCCTTTCGTTGGGGACGGGAGAGGTGGTCAGGCGGCGACTCGGGTGGGCGTGCCGCTGCGCGCGGGCGCCGCATCGGGTGCGGGTGCGGCGTCGATCGCTCGGCTGCGGAAAGAGCGGAGGCGCAGGCTGTTGCCGACCACGAACACGCTCGAGAACGCCATCGCGGCTCCGGCGAGCATCGGGTTCAGCAGGCCGAACGCTGCCAGCGGAATCGCTGCGGTGTTGTACGCGAACGCCCAGAACAGGTTGCCCTTGATCGTTCCCAGCGTGCGACGCGAGAGACGGATCGCATCAGCGGCGCTGCGCAGGTCGCCGCGCACGAGCGTGAGGTCGGACGCCTCGATCGCCGCGTCGGTTCCGGTGCCCATCGCGAGTCCGAGGTCGGCCTGCGCGAGGGCTGCGGCGTCGTTCACGCCGTCGCCGACCATGGCGACGCTCTTCCCTTCGCTCTGCAAACGCACGATCACGTCGGCCTTGTCGCTCGGCATCACCTCGGCGATGACCCGCTCGATACCGACCTCCGCGGCGATGCGCTGCGCGACCGTCGTGTTGTCGCCGGTCAGCAGGATCGGCTCCAGGCCGAGCTCGCGGAACTGGCGGATCGCCTCGGCGCTCGTCGGCTTCACCCGATCGGCGATGACGAGCACGCCGCGCAGCCGGCCGTCCCAGGCGACGAGCACGGCGGTCTTGCCCTGATCCTCAGCGGTGTTCTGCGCGCGCTCCATGTCCGGATCCGGCGCGATCGCCCAGTCGTCGAGCAGGGTGCGTCGTCCGACGAGTACGGACCGGCCCTCGACGATGCCGGTGACGCCCTTGCCCTCGACGTTGCGGAAATCATCGACCTCCGGCAGCACGATGTCGAGCTCGTCGACCGCGCCTTTCGCCACGGCCTGCGCGATCGGGTGCTCGGACGCATCCTCGAGCGCTCCGGCGAGTCGCAGCAGTTCGGCGCGATCCTGACCGGGCACGCTCACGACGTCGATGAGGGTCATCTTGCCGGTGGTGACGGTGCCGGTCTTGTCGAGCACGATGGTGTCGATCCGGCGCGTCGACTCGAGCACCTCGGGCCCCTTGATCAGGATCCCGAGCTGCGCACCGCGTCCGGTGCCGACGAGCAGCGCCGTCGGGGTCGCGAGGCCCAGGGCGCAGGGGCAGGCGATGATGAGCACGGACACGGCGGCGGTGAACGCCGACGCGGGCGGGAAGCCTGCACCGAGGAACCCGCCGAGCGAGATGACGGCGATGACGATCGCGATCGGCACGAAGATGCCGGACACCCGATCGGCGAGACGCTGCACCTCGGCCTTGCCCGACTGGGCGTCCTCGACGAGTTTCGCCATCTGCGCGAGCTGCGTATCACCGCCGACGCGGGTGGCCCGCACGACGAGCCGTCCGCTCGCGTTCACCGTCGCGCCCGTGACGGCGTCGCCAGGACCGGCCTCGACCGGCACCGACTCACCCGTCAGCATGGAGGCATCGATGGCCGAGTGGCCCGACACGATCACTCCATCGGTCGCGATCTTCTCACCCGGACGAACGACGAACTCGTCGCCGACCGAGAGCTCGGCGATCGGGATCCGGACCTCGGACCCCGATCGCATCACCGCGACATCCTTCGCGCCGAGCTCGAGCAGTGCGCGCAGCGCAGCACCCGCCTGACGCTTGGACCGCTTCTCGAAATAGCGGCCGGCGAGAATGAACATCGTGACGCCGGCGGCGACCTCGAGGTAGATGTTCGCGGCACCGTCCGTCGGGGAGATCGAGATCTCGAACGGGTGCGTCATGCCGGTCACCCCGGCCGTGCCGAAGAAGAGTGCGTACACCGACCAGAGGAAGGCCGCGGTCGTGCCGACCGAGACGAGGGTGTCCATGGTCGCCGCACCGTGACGCAGGTTCATCGCCGCCGCACGGTGGAACGGCCACGCCGCCCACACGATGACGGGAGCCGCGAGGGCGAGCGACAACCACTGCCAGTAGTCGAACTGCAGGGGAGGCGCCATCGCCATCGCGATGACGGGCACCGACAGAACGATGGCGCCGATGAGCCGTTGTCTGAGCGCGATGAGCTCGCGGTCCGGCTCCTGCTCGGCCGCCTCGGTGTCGTCCACGCGTGCGGCCTTCGGCAGTGCAGCGGTGTACCCGGTCTTCTCGACCTCGGCGATGAGGAGTTGCGCGTCATACCCCGCTGGGGTGTGCACGCGAGCCTTCTCCGTGGCGTAGTTCACGCTCGCTTCGACGCCCTCGAGCTTGTTCAACTTCTTCTCGATGCGCATGGCGCACGAGGCGCAGGTCATTCCGCCGATCTGCAGCTCGACGTGCGCTCCGGCGGTGTCCGCCGCCTGGTGCGTCTGCGATGTCGACATGGTGTCGTTCCCTTCTGCTGCCGCGAGGTGTATCAGTGGTCGTCGCCGTGGTCTTCGGCGCCCTCTTCACCGGATTCGACGTCGCCGTGGTCCTCGGCCGTCGGTGCGTCACCCGTCGCGGTGTCGACCACGAACGACGCGGTGCGCACCTCTCCCTCGACCTGGAAGTCGAAGTACAGTAGGTAGCGGCCCGGCGTGGGCGCTTCGGTGGCGAACTCCACGTCGGGGCCGGAACGGTCGCCGGCCTCGGGTTCGTCACCCTCGGGGTGGACGTGCAAGTACTCGAGGTCGCCGTCGCGCAGGGCGACGAGGTGGCCGAAGGCGCCGAGGTAGGGCTCCATGGCGGTCACGGGTTCGCCGTCTCGGGTGACGGTCAGGGTGAGTGTTGAGCTGGCGCCCGCGTACAGGTCGCCCTCGAGGGCGACATCGTACCCGTCGACGCTCGATTCGAGACGCGTATCGTGCACGTCTGCGGGGGCGAAGTCGCCGTTCACGTTGAGTGTGCGGGTGAGCGTGAGGGCCTCCTCGGCGTCTCCCGGCTGGAAGTCGGCGAAGACGCGGTAGCTGCCGGCCTCGTCCCACTCCCACGGCACCGACCAGACCCCGGCCTCGTCGATCTCGGGGTGCACGTGCCTGAACTGCTCGCCATCGGTGCGGACGACGATGAGGTGCAGATCTTTCTCGTGCGATTCGGTGTACTCGGTGAGCGGCGCACCGTCGGCGTCGAGAATCGTGAAGCTCAGCTCGCCGGCTTCGCCCGTGTTGTGGGGTGCCGCAACGGGGCCGAGAATGAATCCGTCGGACTCGAGGGTCACGCCCCGAGGCGCCTCGGTCGCTCCGGCCGACTCGGCGTCGGCTCCGTGGCCGGCGTGGCTGCCATTTTCGGCGGCCTGCATGCGCGCCTCGACGGCGGTCGGCGGGACCACCGCGTTCGCGATGAAGAATGCGGCGACGAAGGCGACGACGAGACCGAGGCCGTAGAGGCTGAGGCGAACCGGGGTGTTCATGACGGAACCTACGCGCGCTGCGCTTCGTAGCCCGCCTCTTCGACGGCCGCGAGTATGGCGGCGTCGTCGGCGGGGGCGTCGGCGGTCGTCACGACGAGCTTGCCCGTCGACGAACTGACGTCGATGTCGGTGACGTCGGCGATCTGGCCGACCTCTCCGCGGATCGCCGTCTCGCAGTGGCCGCAGCTCATGCCGGTGACCTGGTATTCGGTGGTGGCCATGGGGTCCTCCTGTCGTCGTGGATGATACCCCTGAGGGGTACCCGTACTCGACACTCTATACCCATGAGGGGTATCCCGCGCAAGGGGCGCGTCGGGATCCGCGCGCGCCACCCGCGGCCCGCGCCGCTCGCGCCACTCGCGCCGCTCCCGCCGCTCGCCGAGATTGCGCGAACTCTGGCTTCGCAAGCGTTGAAGCCAGAGTTCGCGCAATCTCGATGGCGCGCGGCAGGGCTCGGGGTACGAGGGATGGCGCGCACCGCGCGCAGTGCGCCGAGATTGCAGAAAGTCTGGCTTCGCACACGCTGAAGCCAGACTTTCTGCAATCTCGACGGGGGCGGGGGTGACGAGGGGGGGGCGGGCCCCGGCCCGGCCCGGCCCACGGGGGACGCGAGGGCCCCGCCCCGGGGCCCCGGGTTACGGGGCGGTGTATCCGCCGTCGACGAGGTGGTAGCTTCCCGTGACGAAGGAAGCGGCGTCGCTCGCGAGGAACGCGATCAGGTGGGCGACCTCTTCGGCGCGTCCGAGTCGCCCGATCGGGTGTTTCGCGATCAACCCCTGCTTTGCCTCTGCGGGTGCGTTCGCGAGCAGCGGGGTGTCGATGTAGCCGGGGCCCACCGAGTTCACGCGCACGCCGGCCGTCGCGTATTCGAGTGCGGCTGTCTTCGTGAGTCCGACGACGGCGTGCTTCGTCGAGACGTAGGCGGGGGATCCGGCGGTGCCGACGCTGCCGAGGATCGACGCGACGTTCACCACCGCGCCGCCGCCGTGTGACGACATGGCAGTGACCTGGGCGCGCGTGCCGCGGAACACGGCGTTGAGGTTGATGCTCACCACTTTCTCCCAATCGGCGTCCGTGTACTCGCCCGTGGGGGCGACGGCTCCGCCGATTCCGGCGTTGTTCACGCCGATGCCGAGGGGTGCGAGCTCCTCGGCGGCGCGCACGGTCTCTTCCACCACCTCGGTCGCCGAGGCGTCGCCGACGACGGAGACCGCGGTGCCCCCGGCAGCCTCGATCTCGCTGACGACGGACTGCGCGGCGGACGCGTCGAGATCCTGCACCACGACCTTCGCGCCGTTCGCCGCGAGGAGGAGCGCGGTCGCGCGCCCGATCCCGGAGCCCGCTCCGGTGACGATCGCTGAACGGTCTGCGACATCGTACGTAGCCATGAGTGTCCTTTCCATCGAATGCCCGTGAGGGGCCTGTGCTCGTCACGGTACGCCTCGAGATTGGGTGCGCGCTTGACGCCGTTCAGGTGGGGGGAATCGTGCCCACCCACGCAGCCGACAGAGGCGATCGTAGGTCAGCAATGTATACGGAGACGGACTCCAAGCCACGATCATTGCCCCGAAGCATGCCTTATGTATACAGTAGGTCGCACAGCGACAGATCGGACGACGGGGGGCGAATGGTGCGAGCCGGTGAACGCGCCTACGCGGCCCTGCTCGAGGAGATCCAGACCGGATCCCTGCCCCCGGGCACCGTGCTCGGCGAGGTGGAGCAGGCGGCACGCCTCGGGGTGAGCCGCACTCCGCTGCGCGAGGCACTGCGTCGGCTCATCGCCGACGGGCTCGTGGTGCAGCAGTCGCCGCGCGTGCTGGTGGTCTCGGGGTTCGACGTCGCCGACATCCGCGCGCTGTTCGAGGCGCGTCGAGCCTTCGAGGAGACCGCGGCCCGCATCGCGGCATCCCGAGGCGATCTCGCGGAGTTCCGCGAGCTGGCGGCCGCGTTCGGCGACGCGGATCCGGGCGATGACGCGTCGGTCGACGCGTACTACGCACTGATCGAGCGATTCGATGCTGCGATCGATGCTGCGGTCGCCAATCCGTATCTGACGTCCGCGCTGCGCACCGTTCGCACGCACCTCGCCCGGGCGAGGCGTCTGGCGCGCGACAACGATGCACGGTTGCGCGCCTCCGTCTCGGAGCACCGGCTCATCGCAGCGGCGATCGCCGACGGCGACGCCGAGCTCGCGGCCCACGCCACGCATGTCCACCTGCATCACGCTCTCGCAGCGATCCTCACCTCTCTGTCGGAAGGAACACCATGACCGTCACCCATCACGTCCGCGTCTACCGGAGCGAGGAAGAACTGGCCAGGCAGGATCAGCTCGCCTGGAAGATCGCGGAGGTCGCGACCGACGATGTCGCACTCGACGCAGACGTCGTCGAGATGATCATCAACCGCATCATCGACAACGCGTCGGTCGCCGCGGCGTCGCTGAATCGCGCGCCCATCATGGCCTCCCGGGCGCAGGCGCTCGCCCACCCGGTGTCGCGGGGCGGCCGCGGGGCGACGGTCTTCGGCCTCGACGGTGCCGCAGACGCCGACGACGAACCGACCCTGGCGAGCCCCGAATGGGCGGCGTGGACGAACGGTGTGGCCGTGCGCGAGCTCGACTACCACGACACCTTCCTCGCGGCGGAGTACTCGCACCCCGGTGACAACATCCCGCCGATCCTCGCCGTCGCCCAGCACGTCGGAGCCGACGGCCGAGCGGTGCTGCGCGGCATTGCGACGGGGTACGAGATCCAGATGGATCTCGTGCGTGCGATCTGCCTGCACCGCCACAAGATCGATCATGTGGCCCATCTCGGCCCGTCGGCCGCCGCGGGTATCGGCACGTTGCTCGGGCTCGACACCGAGACGGTCTTCCAGGCCGTCGGGCAGGCTCTGCACACCACGACGGCCACGCGGCAGAGCCGCAAGGGCGAGATCTCGACGTGGAAGGCGCACGCGCCGGCCTTCGCCGGGAAGCTCGCGATCGAGGCCGTGGACCGCGCCATGCGGGGTCAGACCTCGCCGAGCCCCATCTACGAGGGCGAGGACGGAGTGATCGCTTGGATGCTCGACGGCCCGAGCGCGGCGTACGAGGTTCCGCTGCCGGCACCGGGCGAGGCGAAGCGCGCCATCTTGGACTCGTACACGAAGGAGCACTCGGCCGAGTACCAGGCGCAGGCTTGGATCGATCTGGCACGCAAGCTGCACGGGCAGCATTCGGAGCTCGCGGACCCTGCCAATGTGCAGAGCATCGTGCTGCATACGAGCCACCACACGCATTTCGTCATCGGATCGGGTGCGAACGACCCGCAGAAGTACGACCCGACCGCGTCGCGCGAGACCCTCGATCACTCGATTCCGTACATTTTCGCGGTGGCGCTGCAGGACGGCGGCTGGCACCACGTCGACTCGTACACTCCCGAGCGGGCGGGCCGTGCCGACACCGTCGCCCTGTGGCATCGCGTCACGACCGCCGAGGATGCGGAGTGGACGCGCCGGTACCACTCGGAGGATCCCGATGAGAAGGCGTTCGGCGGACGCGTCGAGATCACGCTGACGAACGGCGAGCGCATCGTCGATGAGATCGCCGTCGCCGATGCACACCCGCTCGGCGCGCGTCCGTTCGCGCGCGAGCAGTACATCCGCAAGTTCCGGATCCTCGCCGAGCCCGTGCTCGACGCCGCCGAGATCGATCGCTTCCTCGAGCTCGTGCAGCGCCTCCCCGAACTCACCGCCGCCGAGGTGCGCGAGCTGAACATCGTCGCGGGGGTCGGCGTGCTCGATCCCGCCGTACCGCAGGGGCTGTTCTGATGCTGTACGCGCAGACCACACCTGAAGCGAAGCGCCGGGCGTTCCGCGAGCGGCTCTCGAGCGGCGAGCTGCTGCGCATGCCCGGAGCCTTCAACCCGCTTTCGGCACGACTCATCGAGCAGAAGGGGTTCGACGGCGTGTACGTCTCGGGCGCCGTACTCGCCGCCGATCTCGGGTTGCCCGACATCGGTCTGACGACGCTCACGGAGGTCGCCGGGCGAGGCGCGCAGATCGCGCGCATGACGGACCTGCCCACGCTCATCGACGCCGACACGGGGTTCGGCGAACCCATGAATGTGGCGCGCACGATCCAGGAGCTCGAGAACGCCGCCCTGGCCGGGTGCCATATCGAGGACCAGGTGAATCCGAAGCGGTGCGGGCACCTCGACGGCAAGACGGTCGTGGACGAGGCGACGGCGGCGCAGCGGATCCGCGCGGCCGTCGACGCCCGCCGCGACGACCAGTTCCTCGTCATGGCGCGCACCGACATCCGGGCGACGCAGGACGGAGAGGCCGGCCTGCGCGCGGCGACGGATCGCGCGAAGGCCCTCGTCGACGCGGGTGCCGATGCGATCTTCCCCGAGGCGATGCGCACGCTCGAGGAGTTCGCGGCGATGCGCGCGGCCGTCGATGTTCCGCTGCTGGCCAACATGACCGAGTTCGGCAAGAGCGAGCTGTTCACGGCTCAGCAGCTCGCCGATGTCGGCATGAATCTGGTGATCTGGCCGGTCTCGATGCTCCGCATCTCGATGGGAGCCACGGGGCGCGCACTCGATGAGTTGAACGCGTCGGGCAGTCTGAGCGGCAAGCTCGATGAGATGCAGCACCGCGCCGACCTGTACGACCTCGTCGACTATCAGGCGTACAACCATTTCGATACGGACGTGTTCAACTTCACGGTCTCGCGATAGCGTGACCCCAGTACAGCGACCTCAGAGCGAAGGAGCCACCATGGCGGATGCGGATATCAAGAAGGGCCTCGTCGGCGTCGTCGTCGATGTGACCGCGATCTCGAAGGTCAACCCCGAGACGAACAGCCTGCTGTATCGGGGGTACCCCGTGCAGGAACTCGCGGACACGCAGTCCTTCGAAGCGGTCGCGCATCTGCTGTGGAGCGGTGAACTGCCGACCGCGGATGAGCTGGCGGGGCTGCGCGCGGAAGAGCGCCGGTACCGTGCGCTCGATCCGGAGGTGCGCGCGGCGATCGATCTCCTGCCGCTCGATGCGCACCCGATGGACGAGGCGCGTACGGCGGTCAGCGTGATCGGCGCGCGGAGCCTCGCCGGATCCGGATCGGTGCTCGATGCGTCGGGGACGCCCGAGGAGAACCGTGCGCGCAGCATCGAGCTCTTCGCCGCGCTCCCCGCGATCGTCGCGTACGGTCAGCGTCGCCGTCGCCATGAGGAGCTCGTCGAACCGCGCGACGATCTCGATTACGCGGCGAACTTCTTGTGGATGGTGTTCGGTCGCGAGCCCGCCGAGGTCGAGGTCGACGCGTTCAACCGGTCGATGATTCTCTACGCGGAGCACTCGTTCAACGCGTCCACGTTCACGGCTCGCGTCATCACGTCGACCCTCTCCGATCTCTACTCGGCGGTGACCGGGGC
This sequence comes from Leucobacter tardus, assembly GCF_017583045.1. Classification (GTDB taxonomy): domain Bacteria; phylum Actinomycetota; class Actinomycetes; order Actinomycetales; family Microbacteriaceae; genus Leucobacter; species Leucobacter tardus. The sequence goes on from NZ_JAGFBF010000001.1 coordinate 503,529, forward strand.
GATCGGTGCGCTCAAGGGGCCGCTGCACGGCGGCGCGAACGAGGCGGTCATGCACATTCTCGACGAGATCGGCAGCGCCGAGAGAGTGGAGTCGTGGCTCGACGAGGCGCTCGCCGAGAAGCGCAAGATCATGGGTTTCGGGCACCGCGTCTACAAGAACGGCGACTCCCGGGTGCCGACGATGCAGGCCGCCCTCGACCGGCTCGTCGAGCACTACGATCGCTCGGATGTCGGAGATCTGGCGGCGGCGCTCGAGCGCGAGTTCGTCGAGCGGAAGGGCATCTACCCGAACCTCGACTACCCGTCGGGACCGGCGTACCATCTGCTCGGCTTCGACACCGTCACCTTCACGCCGCTCTTCATCGCGGCGCGCATCACGGGGTGGACGGCGCACATCATGGAGCAGGCCGAAGCGAACGCGCTGATCCGCCCGCTCTCCGACTACAACGGGCCGGACGAGCGTCACATCGAGGGGTGAGCCGCACCGGGCGCGTCGCCCAGGTGGCGCGCCCGGTCGCGACGCCGTAACGTCGTACGGGTGACTGATCAGCTCGCGTCGGCAGACGCGCACGAGCCCGCACTGCGGATCGCCTTCGTCGTCCTGCACACCTCCCCGCTCGATGAGCCGGGAACGAAGGACGCCGGCGGGATGAACGTGGTCGTCGTGCATCAGGCTGCGGAGCTCGCGAGACTCGGGCACGAGGTCGAACTGATCACCCGGCGCAGTTCACCCGACCTGCCCGAGACGGTGGAGCTGTCGAGCGGTGTCACGGTGCGGCACCTCGATGTCGGTCCGCCGCGCCTGCTCGCCAAGGGCGACCACGAAGCGCTGATGGAGGAGTTCGGCGTCGCGCTCGCCGCGCACCTGCAGGAGCATCCGTGCGACGTGCTGCACGCCGAGCACTGGTTCTCGGGGATCGCGGCGCTGCCTGCGGCGCGCGCACTCGGCATTCCGCTCGTGCAGAGCTACCACAGCATCGCGGCCGACCCCGATTCGCCGCTGACCGAGGGCGAGCGACCCGAGTCCCCCGGACGGCTGGCGGGAGAGAAGCGGCTCGCGGGCGAGGTGGACCTCGTCGTCGCGGTCAGCGAAGCGGAACGCGCGACGATCCTCGGTCGGCTCGGTGCCGACCCCGACCGGGTGCGCGTAGTGCCGCTCGGCGTGGACACGCGTATGTTCCGTCCGTGCGAGCCAGGGGAGTGCGCCGAGCGCCGCGAATGGCTTGACCGCGGCGGGCGACCCGAGGTGCTTGTCGCGGGGCGGCTGCACCCGTTGAAGGGCGTCGATCTCGCCGTGCGCGCGGTCGCCGCGATTCCCGCCGAGCGACGTCCGGTGCTGCGCGTCATCGGCGTGCCGCCGCCCGACGGCGACGACTACGCCCGCAGCCTGCACGAGCTCGTCGCTGAGTCTGGCATGCTCGCGACCGTCGCCTTCGACGGAGCGTTGCGGCGACAGGATCTCGCCGAGCGACTCCGTCGCACCACGCTCGTGCTCATGCCCTCCCACTCCGAGACGTTCGGCCTCGTCGCGCTCGAGGGCGAGGCCTCGGGAATTCCGGTGATCGCGCGCTCCGTCGGCGGTCTGCGCGAGTCGGTGGTGGACGGCGAGACCGGTCTGCTGCTGACCGGCGACGATCCGGAGGTCTGGGCCGCGGCGATCGATCGTCTCCTCGCGGACGAGGAGCTCGCCACGCGCATGGGCAAGGCGGCGAGGCGCTTCGCGCTCACCCGCAACTGGCGGGCCTCGGCGCGCAAACTGGCGCGCGTCTACCGCGATCTCCTCGCGGACGCTGCGGGGCGATAACGCAGCGGCGCTTCCTCGGTGAGCTGAGCGGCGAGCTGCAGGAGCATCGTCTCGCTGCCCATGCGGCCGATCAACTGAACGCCGAACGGGAGGCCCGCGGGGGTCTCGAGCAGCGGCACCGCGACCGCCGGGAGGCCCGAGACGTTGACGATCGAGGTGCACGGCGCCCACTCGCACTGCAGCCGGTAGTCCGCTTCGGGTGACCGCGCGAGGAACGCGCCGATCGGTGGAGGGTCCATCGCGAGGCCAGGTGTGAGCACGACATCGAACGCGCCCCACTGCGCGCGGACGTCGGCGGCGAAGCGCGTGATCCGTGCCCCCGCTTCGCGGTGCTGCGCGACCGAGCGGGCGAGGGCGCGTTCCCGGAAGCTGCGGGTGAGCGGCATGAGCAGCTCTTCCGCGGCGGTGTCGCGCACCTCGAGGAGCGACAGGCTCGCGGTCCAGACGTCGGTGAACAGCTCGGGGTAGTCGGGGTCGTAGCGGAACTCGGCGGCGTCGACCCGGTGCCGCGCCTCGAGCCGCCGGCGTGCCTCGTCGAGCGCCGCGAGCGCCGGCGCCGAGAACGGCGTGGGGGAGGCGCTCTCGAACGGCGTCGCCGTGCTGACGCCGATGGCGAGGTGTTCGAGCTGTTCCGATGTCTCGACGGCGGTGAGCGTCGACTCGGTCGGGTCCGCCCGCATGGCGTCGAAGAGGAGCGCCGCGTCGCGCGCGGATCGGGCGAGCGGGCCGGAGACCCCGAGCTTCGGCGCTCCGAACGTGTCGCTTCGGCCACGCAGTACATCGGTCGGGATCGCTCCGAGTCCCGGCTTCAGGCCGATCAGACCGCAGGCGAGCGCGGGGATCCGGATCGAGCCGCCGCCGTCGCTGGCAGGGGCGGCGGTGAGGATGCCTGCTGCGACCGCGGCGGCGCTGCCGCCGGATGAGCCTCCCGCGGTCACACGCGGATCGTGCGGGTTCCGTGTCGGAGCCGCGATGCGATTCTCGGAGTAGCCGGTGAGTCCGAACTCGGGCACCTGCGTCTTGCCGATGGACACCGCCCCCGAGCGGTGCAGCTGCGCGACCCCCGGATCATCCGCGGTGGCAGTGGCGTGGGGGAACGCGGCGCTGCCGCGCGTCGTGGGGGCGCCCGCGACGTCGACGAGGTCCTTGTGCGCGAGGGGAACGCCGTGGAGCGGAGGGAGCGCGCGGTGCGCCCCGTGCGCGTGCGCCACGTCGAACGCGGCGCCGCGCCAGCGCGCATCCGCCCGGTCGGCTGCCGCGAGCGCGCGGTCCGCCGTCAGTGTCACGAAGGCGCCGAGGTCGGCCCGCTGCGCGGCACGCTCGAGCGCGGCCTCGGTCGCCGCGCGGGCGGACACATCACCGCTGCCGATCGCGTCGCGCAGTGCGCGCAACGGATCGCGCGCGCGGTCGAGGTCTGCGAAGTCGCCCATCCGATCAGCTTAATCCGCGCAGCGGGCTCGCGCGCGGCGGTGCCGGCCCGCTCGCCGACGTACTCTTGCGAACGATTCTCATGCGCATTAGAGTGGGGAAGTTCCTCGACGAAAGAGCTTCATGTCGCACTTCTCCGACGCGCTGCGCAGCGCGCACTCCTCGCTCACCTCCCCGTCGTCCGCGCACCCCGGGCGCGGACGCCTCGTGACCGGATCCGCCGTCGCGCTCGCCGCAGCGCTCGGCCTGGCCGGGTGCGCGTCGTCCGGCGCGGGCGAGGCGGACGGAGACCAGCTGCAGGTCGTCGCGACCACGACGCAGCTCACCGACTTCGCGCAGGAGATCGGCGGCGATGACATCGCACTCACCGGGCTCCTTCCCGCCGGCGGATCCGCGCACCACTACGACCCGTCCCCCGACGACCTGCTCGCGCTCGGGCAGGCCGACGTGCTCATCGTGAACGGTGCGGGTCTCGAAACCTTCATCGACGATGCGATCGAGGCTTCAGGGTTCGACGGCACGCTCGTCGACGCCAGCCAGGGCGTCGACCTCGCCGAGGCCGAAGCGATCACCTCGGAAGCCGAGCACGCCGCGGAGCACGATCACGCCGACGACGGGCATGACCACGAGCACGCCGACGAGGGCGACGCGAGTCACGACGACGCGCACGATCACGAGCACGCCGAATCCGGCGACGAGGAGCACGACCACGATCACGGTCCGGTGAACCCGCACCTCTGGACCTCGCCGCAGTACGCCAAGGGCATGGCCACCGAGGTCATGGACGGGTTGGTCGCCGCGGATCCCGATCGCGCCGACGACTTCACGTCGCGGGGTGAGGCCTACACCGCGAAGCTCGACGCGCTCGACGAGTGGGTGTCGACCGAGATGGCGAAGGTTCCCGAGGCGGATCGCATCATGGTGAGCGGGCACGACTCGCTGCGTTATTACCTGCACGACTACGACATCGCATTCGCGGGTTCGATCCTGCCGTCGTTCGAGGACAACGCCGAGCCGAGCGCGTCCGAGATCGATGCCCTGGTCCACGAGATCGAAGAACAGGGTGTGAAAGCGGTGTTCGTCGAGTCGTCGATGAACCCGAAGCTCGCCGAGACCATCGCTCAGGAGGCGGGCGTCGAGGTCGTCGACAGCGACTCCCTCTACGCCGATTCTCTGGGCGCCGAAGACACGGATGCCGCGACCTATGTCGGCGCGACGGTGCACAACACGCAGCTGATGCTCGAAGCGTGGGGCGTCACCCCTGACGCGGTGCCGGCGGACCTCGAGTCGTAGAATGGCGGCTATGCCAGCCGCCGCTCCAGCCCTCGCGCTCCGCGACGCCGCATTCGGCTACCAGGGGGTCACGCGGGTCGAGCACCTCTCGGGCGACCTGCCCGCCGGCAGCGCGGTCGCGCTGATCGGCCCGAACGGGTCGGGCAAGTCGACGCTGCTGCGCGGGATCCTCGGCCTCGCCGAACTCACGAGCGGTGAGATCGAGGTGCTCGGTCAGTCCCCGCGGCACGCGAGGCGCCTCGTGGGATCGCTGCCCCAGGCGGACAGCCGGGACACCACGCTGCCGGTCACGCTGCGCCACGTCGTCACCATGGGCCTGTACCGATCGCTCGGTCCGGTACGACCCGTCGGTGCATCGGGTCGTCGTGCGGTGAGCGAGGCGCTCGCCCGTGTGGGGCTCGCGGACTTCGCGGGGCGACGATTCGGCGAACTGTCCGGCGGACAGCAGCAGCGCGGCATTCTCGCGCGGGCGCTGGTCGCCGACCCGCAACTGCTGCTGCTGGACGAGCCGTTCAACGGCCTCGACCGCGAGAACCGCGAGGTGCTGCTGTCGCTGGTGCAGGAGCTGCGCGCCGAGGGACGCACGATCATCGTCTCCACGCACGACCTCGAGATCGCGAAGCGGGCGTGCACGCACGTCCTGCTGCTCGCCAGCGGGCACACGCCGACGCAACCCGGCCACCCGGCCGCCTTCGGTTCGCTCGACGAGGCGCTCACGCTGGAAGCGGTGGCGCACGCGTTCCAGGACACCACCGTCGAACTCGACCACCACACGGTGACGACGTCGCGGGAACTCGAGTAGGCGTGGACGCCTCACTCCTCGAGATCTTCGCTCTGCCGTTCATGAGCCGCGCGCTCATCACGGTGGCGGTGCTCGCCGTGGCCGCGGGTGTCGTCGGTCTCTGCATCAGCTTTCGCGAGCTGGAGTTCGTCAGCGATGGGCTCGTGCATGCCGTCTTCCCCGGCCTCGTCGTGGGCTCGGCGCTCGGCGGGACCGCCGGGGTCCTTCCGGGAGCCGTGGTGGCGGCGCTCCTCGCAGCGGTGCTGTTCACCGTGCTCGAGTGGCGGGGCGGCGTGAGCTCGGACGCCGCGATCGCGGTGGTACTCACCGGAATGTTCAGTCTCGGCGTGGTGCTCGTGTCGCGGCAGGACGGCTACGTCTCCCAGTTGCAGGATCTGCTGTTCGGGCGGTTGCTGACCGTCACGGCCGCGCAGCTGTGGCAGATCGTCGCGGTCGCCGCGCTGGCGCTCATCATCATCGCGTGCACGTGGCGGGCGCAGGTCTTCCGGGCGTTCGATCCCGACGGTTTCTCCGCTTCGGGGTACCGCCCCCTTGCCACGGACCTGTGGCTCGGTGCGGCGGTCGCCCTGCTCGTCGTCGCCGGGGTGCAGGCGCTCGGGGTGCTGATGGTCATCGCGCTGCTCACGGTGCCGATGGCGACCGCGAGACTCGTCTCGCGACGTTTCGCGCTGCTCGTGCCCATCGCGATCGGCGTGCCGCTTCTCGCGGGGGTCGTGGGTCTGTGGCTCGCGTTCGACTGGTCCGTCGTGGCCGGCGCCTCGGTGTCGCCGGGCGCCATCATCGTGCTCATGCTGGTCGCGCTCTACGTGGTCGCCGTGCTGGCGAGTCTCGCGCGCTCCCGTGTCGCCCGTGCGCGCAGCGGGAGTCGCGGAGCGGAGGTGCGCGCGTGAGCTACTTCGCCCTCGCCACGCTCGAGATCGCGCTCCTCGGCCTGCTCTCGGGGATCGCCGGCACGCTCATCGTGCTGCGGCGCCGCTCGTTCTTCGCGGTGGCGCTCAGTCATGCGACGTTCCCCGGCGGCGTGATCTTCGCGGTGCTGGGGTGGAACCTGCTGCTCGGGCAGGCGCTCTTCGCCTGCCTGCTCGTCGCGATCATGACGCTGCTCGCGCGGGTGCCCGGTCAGGGCAGGCAGGTGGCGAGCGGCATCGTGCTCGCGTTCGGCTTCGCGCTCGGCACGCTGCTCTCGAGCGTCTATTCGGGTATCGGGGTTCCGGTCGAAGCGCTGCTCGTGGGATCGCCGCTCGGCGTTTCGACGGGCGACGTCGCGGCGACCGCCGCAACGCTCATCGGGGGCCTGGTGCTGCTCGCGCTGTGGTGGCGTCGAATCCTGCTGCACACCTTCGATGCCGTGGGATTCCGTGCGAGCGGGTTTCGCGAGTGGCCGGTGGAACTGGTCGTCACGATCGTGATCGCGGGCGCCGTGGTCGTCGCCATGCCGGCGGTGGGCGCCATCCTGGGCGTCGCGATCATCATCGGCCCCGCAGCGGCGGCGCGAGCGGTCGCGCCGAGTGTGGGCTGGATCCCGCCGATCGCCGCCGTGCTCGGCGTCGGCTCGGGCGTGCTCGGCCTCTGGGCGTCGCGCGCGTTCGACATCGCGGCCGGCGGTGCGGTCGGCGTCGCGGTGACGCTGGTGTTCCTCCTGGCGCTCGCGGTGCGCGCACTTCGCTACGGTGGTACTGTGCTCGCACGACGGCGGGGCGACGGGCCCGCGCCGGGTCGAGCGACGACGGAGGTTCGAGCAGGATGAGCGCACCGCAGCGGAACACGTGGCAGCGCGAGGCGGTGCGTGCGGCGCTCGCCGAGGCCCGCGGTTTCGTGAGCGCCCAGCAGCTGCACCAGACTCTGCGCGACCACGGGTCCACGATCGGACTCGCGACCGTGTACCGGGCGCTCAGCGGGCTCAGCGACTCGGGCGAGGCGGACTCGCTGCAGTCGCCCGAAGGCGAGAACCTCTTCCGATCCTGCGTGATGGAGGGCCACCACCATCACCTCATCTGCCGGCGGTGCGGTGATACCCGCGAGCTGCAGGCCGAAGTGGTCGAGGAATGGACGCAGAAGGTCGCCGCCGAGCAGGGGTTCGCCGAGATCGAGCACGTCGTCGACCTCTTCGGTATCTGCGAGCGCTGCCAGCGTCTGCAGACGGGATCCGATTCCTGACACCCGTCCGGAGAAATGAGACGACCTCGATCTCTCGAGACCGGATGATGACGGGCAGGTAACGACTTCGTCGCGGGCTTTTATACAGGTGGCTCTCAGTCATAGGATTCTGCCCATGGCAGAGACGACAGTGGTGCGGGTTCCCCGCGACAACCGAGAGCCCCTCGTGGTGATCGACGAGGTGAACAAGCACTACGGCGACCTGCACGTCTTGAACAACATCAATACGCGTGTCGGGCGCGGTGAAGTGGTCGTGGTTCTCGGCCCTTCCGGCTCGGGCAAGTCGACGCTGTGCCGCGCGATCAATCGCCTCGAGACGATCGACTCCGGCACCATCACGATCGACGAGAAGCCGCTGCCCGAAGAGGGCAAGGCGCTGGCGACGCTCCGTGCCGACGTCGGCATGGTGTTCCAGCAGTTCAACCTGTTCGCCCATAAGTCGATCCTCGAGAACGTGACGCTCGGGCCGATGAAGGTGCGGGGTCTCAGCAAGAAGGACGCCGAAGAGAAGGCCATGCGCCTGCTCGACCGCGTCGGCATCGCGAACCAGGCGAAGAAGTATCCCTCCCAGCTGTCGGGCGGCCAGCAGCAGCGCGCAGCGATCGCGCGATCGCTGGCGATGGATCCGAAGCTGATCCTGCTCGACGAGCCCACCTCGGCACTCGACCCCGAGATGATCAACGAGGTGCTCGAGGTCATGATCGGCCTGGCGAACGAGGGCATGACCATGGTCGCCGTGACGCACGAGATGGGTTTCGCCCGGCGCGCCGCCGATCGCATCCTCTTCATGGCGGACGGCCAGATCGTGGAGGAAGCGACGCCCGAGCAGTTCTTCACCGACCCGCAGACGTCGCGCGCCAAAGACTTCCTGTCGAAGATCCTCGGTCACTGACCGACTCGAGAACGACCATCCGGCGCTGCCGGGACATCACAGAAAGGCAAGGACCCATGCGAATCCACAAGTACGCAGCAGTGTTCGCTGCGGCCGGGGCCCTCACGCTCGCGGGCTGCGCAGGCGGGGGAAGCGGCGAGGATCCGGCTCCGGTCGAGGACGCCGAGTTCGAGGCGGGGACGACGATGGCCAGCCTCAACGAAGCGGGCTCCATCACGATCGGCACGAAGTTCGATCAGCCGCTGTTCGGCCTCATGGGCCCGAGCGGCGAGCCCGAGGGCTTCGACGTCGAGATCGGCAAGATCATCGCAGCGGATCTCGGCATCGAGGCCGGGAACATCGACTGGGTCGAAACCGTTTCGGCCAACCGCGAGCCCTTCATCGAGAACGGGCAGGTCGACATCGTCATCGCGACATACACGATCAACGACGAGCGCAAGGAAGTCGTCTCGTTCGCCGGGCCGTACTACGAGGCGGGTCAGGATCTGCTCGTGCTCGAGGGCAACCCCGACGGCATCGAGGGCATCGAAGACGTGAAGGGCGAGAAGGTCTGCTCGGCCACGGGTTCGACCTCGGCCGACAACCTGCGCGCCGAAGGCGTCGAGGTGCTCGAGACCGACACGTACTCGAACTGCCTCGAGCCGCTGCGCTCCGGCGAGGTCGTCGCGGTCTCCACCGACAACGTGATCCTCGCGGGTCTCGCCGACCAGAACGAGGGCGAGTTCGAGGTCATCGAGAACCCGTTCACGTCCGAGCCCTACGGTATCGGCCTGGCGATCGACGACACCGAGTTCCGCGACTTCATCAACGACACGCTGGAGGCCTCCTACGAGGACGGCCGCTGGGCCGAGGCCTGGGAAGGCACGGCCGGGGCCGTGCTGACCACGCCGGAACCGCCGGCAGTCGACCGCTACTGATTCAGACGGGCGGCGGGGGTCACCCTCGCCGCCCGATCCGATCCGATCGAGAGGATCAGCGCACCGTGGAAGTGCTGTTCGACAATATGGGCGCCGTGCTCTCAGGGTTCCTGATGACGCTCCGGCTCCTGATCTTCGGGGGACTGGGGGCGATGGCGATCGGCCTGCTGGTCGCGACGATGCGCATCTCGCCCGTGGGCTCGCTGCGCATGTTCGCCACGGCGTACACCGAGCTCGTCCGGAACATCCCGCTCACGCTGCTGCTGTTCTTCATGACATTCGTGTTGCCGCTCATCGTGGCTGAGCGGCCGCCGTACGTGATTCTCGCGACGATCGGGCTCGCGATCTACACGTCGCCCTTCGTCGCCGAAGCGCTGCGCTCCGGCATCAACGGTGTCCCGGTGGGTCAGGCGGAGGCCGCACGATCGATCGGTCTCACCTTCGGGCAGACGCTGACCCTCATCGTGCTGCCGCAGGCGCTGCGCATGGTGATCCCCCCGCTCATCAACGTCTTCATCGCACTGACGAAGAACACCTCGGTGGCGGGCGGCTTCTTCGTGACCGAGCTGTTCCTCACGGCGCGGACGCTCACGAACCAGTACGGCAGCGCGGTCATCGCGATCCTGGCGGGAGTCGCGGTCTTCTACCTCGTGATCACGGTGCCGCTCGGCTTGATCGCCGGGCAGATCGAGAAGAAGGTGCGGGTGCTGCGATGAGTCAGGCCACAGTCCTCTACGACGCCCCCGGCCCGAAGGCCCGCAGGCGTTCGCTGATCATCTCCGTCGTGGGCACGCTCGCCCTCGTCGGCCTGCTCGCCTGGGTGGTCTGGATCCTCGGCCAGCCCCGTGTCGCCGCCAACGGCAACGAGACGCCCGGAACCTGGGACGCGTCCCGCTGGGACGTGCTCGGCGATCCGGTGGTCTGGGAGACCGTCGCGCGCGGGGCCTGGTTCACGATCCGCGCCGCGGCGACCGCCATGGTGGGCGCGATGATCATCGGCATCCTCTTCGCGTTCGGCAGGCTCGCCGAGTCGAAGGTGATCCGGATCCCGGTCGCGATCGTGCTCGAGTTCTTCCGCGGCATGCCGGTGCTGCTCATGATGCTCTTCATCCTGCTCGTCGCGGCGAGCGGCGCCTTCTGGGCCGTGGTGGTCGCGCTGGCGGTCTACAACGGCGCGATCATCGGTGAAGCGCTGCGCGCCGGCATCGTGTCGCTCGGCAAGGGGCAGCGCGAAGCCGGGCTCTCGATCGGACTCACGCCGGTGCGCACGCGACTGCTCATCGAGTTTCCGCAGGCGTTCACCCAGATGCTGCCGGTGATCATCGCGCAGATGGTGGTGCTGCTGAAGGATACGTCGCTCGGCTACATCGTCGCCTACAACGAGTTGGCCCGCACCATTCAGAACTTGAGCAACTACTACGGCAACAGCTACATGTTCACGTTCTGGCTGGTGGCCATCACGGTGTACCTGCTGATCAACCTCACCGTCTCGTGGATCGGACGCCGCACGCATCGCATCGCGGCGAAGCGCAGCACCCGCTGAGTCGCATATGCAGTTCGTGGGACCCGAGCGAGCCGCCCCCGTGTACCGTGATCCGGTCACGGGGGCGGAGTTTCCGATCGACGAACCGCGTTGGCGGTCCGCCGACGGTTCGCCGCTCATGATCTCGCGGGGGTCGGGGATCGCGCGCGACGATATCGCGCGCACCGATCGCAGTCTCTGGCGCTATCGCGCCGCGCTCCCCGTCGACGTTGCGGACCCGGTCTCGCTGGGCGAGGGGTGCACGCCTCTCGTGGCGCGCGAGCTCGCCGGAGGCCTCGCGCACTGCAAGCTCGAGTGGTTCAGTCCGACGGGCAGTTTCAAGGATCGCGGCGCGAGCGTCATGGTGTCGATCCTCCGCGAGCAGGGGGTCGCCTCCCTCATCGAGGACAGTTCGGGCAACGGCGGCGCGGCGATCGCGGCCTACGGAGCCGCTGCGGGGATGGACGTGACGGTGTTCGCCCCCGCGAGCACGTCGCCGGCCAAGCTCGCACAGGCGCGGGCGTACGGTGCGACGATCGAGCTCGTATCCGGCCCGCGCGAAGCCTCCCAGGAGGCGGCGATCGCCGCGGCGGACAGCGGGCCGCGCTACGCGAGTCACAACTGGCAGGCGCTCTTCCTCGAGGGGACGAAGACCCTCGCGTACGAGATCTGGGAGGATCTCGGCTTCGACGCCCCGGACCACGTGGTCGTGCCGGTGGGCGCGGGCAGCAGCCTGCTCGGGTGCGCCCTCGGGTTCGCCGAGCTCTACCGCGCCGGTCAGATCGCTCGCATGCCGAGCCTGCACGCCGCGCAGCCGCTCAACTGCTCGCCCATCGACGCGGCGTTCCACGGCGATGCGGATCGGCCCGTCGCCCCCACGGTCGCCGAAGGGACCGCGATCCGGAAACCGCTGCGCGCGGCCCAGATTCTCGATGCCATCCGTGAGACGGGCGGATGCACGATCGCCATCGCCGAGCACGAGATCCTTGCTGCTCGGACTGCGCTCGCGGCGCAGGGATGGTTCGTCGAGCCGACGAGTGCAACGGCCGCCGCCGCGTTCACGCACCTGCGCGGCCGAGGCACGATCCAGCCCGGTGAGACCGCCGTCGTCGTGCTGACGGGCAGCGGGTTGAAGTCCTCCGCGGCCTGACCCGGGCGCGTCTGACAGGATGAGGTCTGCAGACGTCAGCGGGAGAAGAGGCACGATGCGCGGATTGAGCGGCACACTTGTCGCGATCACCGGAGCGGCCGGAGCGATCGGTCGCGCCACGGCGCGACGCTTCGTCGAGGAAGGGGCACGGGTCGTCGCGCTCGACATCGATGCGGCGGCGCTCGCCGCGCTGGGTGAAGAGCTGCCCGGGATCGCGGCATCGATCCGCGTCGATGTCTCCGATGCCGAGAACGTGGAGGACGTTTTCGCCGGGATCGCGCGCGATCACGGGCCCCTCGACGTGCTCATCAACAACGCCGGGGTGAACGCCAGGCACGACTTCACCGAGATCCCCGTCGCCGACTGGCGTCGGGTCATGAGCGTGAACGTCGACGGCGCGTTCCTCGTGGCCCAGGCTGCCGCTCGGCAGATGCGGGCCGGCGGTCGCGGAGTGGTGCTGCACACCGCCTCGACCAACGGGATCGTCGGGTACCGCGAGCACGCGATCTACAGTTCGGGCAAGGCGGCGGTGCTCGAGATGTCGCGCTGCATGGCGCTCGATCTCGCCCCCGAGATCCGGGTCAACGCCGTGTGCCCCGGCTACGTGCAGACGCCCCTCATGACGGCGGGGGCCGAGCAGGCGGCCAGCATTCCGCTCCGCCGCTTCGGGCTGCCCGAAGAGGTCGCCGCGCTCTTCGCCTTCCTGGCATCGGACGACGCCGCGTTCATCACCGGCCAGGAGTTCGTGATCGACGGGGGCGAGACCGCAGGAGGTCTGCTCAGCGGGTTCGGCACGGCGACGCCCCCTAGACTCGAATCATGAGCGAACTCGTGGTCTCCCTGCCGAGCGCCGAACTCCGCCGAGCCGTCGGCGAGGTCTCCGGAGTCGACATCGTCGACTGGGAGATGCAGGGCGACGCCCCGCGCGAGCGGTTCGACATCGTGGTGCCCCCGTACATGTACGGCGTCGCCCCCTTGCGGCACCTGAGCTGTGTCGACGTGCGCTTGATCCAGTGGCAGTCCATCGGCATCGATGGAGTGACCGACGCACTGCCCGTCGACGCGCCCTTCGCGAACGCGGTGACGGTGCACGAGACGTCGACGGCGGAGCTCGCGCTCACGCTGACGCTCGCCGCGCAGCGCGGCATCCCGCAGTTCGTGCGCGATGCCGCGACCGGGGAGTGGCGCAACGATCGGCAGCCGAGTCTCGCCGACCGGCGCGTGCTGCTCGTCGGCTACGGCGGAGTGTCGCAGGCGATCGAGGCGAGGCTTTCGGGGTTCGAGGTCTCGATCACCCGCGTCGCCCGGTCCGCGCGTCGGGCACAGAACCTCGCGGGCGACACCGTCGAGGTGCACGGCATCGACGCGCTGCCCGCACGGCTCGCCGAAGCCGAGGTCGTCATCGTCGCGGTTCCGCTGACGGACGATACGCGCGGGCTCTTCGACGCGTCGATGTTCGCCGCGATGCCCGACGGGGCGCTGCTCGTGAACGTCGCCCGCGGACCGGTCGTCGATACCGATGCGCTCGTCGCCGAACTGCAGTCCGGGCGTCTGCGGGCTGCCCTGGACGTCACCGACCCCGAACCGCTGCCGGCCGGACACCCGCTGTGGTCGTGCGACAACGCGCTGATCAGCCCCCACGTGGGGGGTGCCTCGACGGCGATGGTGCCGCGCATGGCGCGGCTGATCCGACGCCAGATCGCCCACCTCCAGGCGGGTGAGACGCCCGAGAACCTGGTGCTCGGCAGCTGGGACGCGTGAGCGTCGTCGTGCTCTCATGAACCCGCTCATGCGCGCTCTCGTCAGTCTGTTCTCGCCGCGGTTGAACATGCGCGAGGACTACCCCAAGGTGCGCCGCTTCCAGCGGCGCCTGGCCGCACGGCCCGTATCGCGCTACCGCGTGTTCGACCGGCAGGTTCTTTCGGAGGACGGGACGCACCGGATTCCGGTGCGCGTGTTCCAGCCGAAGGAGCAGCGTCGAGACGAAGTGCTGCTCTTCTTCCACGGCGGCGGCTGGGTCACCGGCGACATCGAGAGCTACACGCCGGCCTGCGCCGCCATGGCCGATCTGACGGGGTGCGTCGTCGCCTCGGTCGACTATCGCCTCGCGCCCGAGCACCCGTTCCCCGCCGGGCTCGATGACTGCGTGCGCGTGGCCCGGGTGCTGCTCGACGACCCGCAGCGGGCGGGGATCGCCCGCGCTGATCAGATCGTGCTCGTCGGCGATTCGGCGGGCGGCAATCTCGCTGCGGTGGTCTCATTGCAGCTGCGGGCGATGGGTCATCCGGGCGCGACGCGTCAGGTCCTGCTCTACCCCGTCACGCACTGGGACCACGACCCCGAGACCTCGCCGTTCCCGTCGGTGCGCGCACATGGCGAGGACTACCGGCTCACCAACACCGAGGTGCAGGACTACCTGGAGCTCTACGTGCCGGATCCCGTCGAGCGGCGCTCACCGCTCGTCGCTCCCCTCATGGCCGAGGACCTGACCGGGCAACCCGACACCCTGATGATCACCGCCGAGTTCGACCTGCTGCGCGATGAAGCGGAGGCCTACGCGAGCGCCCTCAAAGCAGCGGGGAACACGGTGCGCGTGCATCGGGTCCCCGGTGCGCTCCACGGGTTCATCGCGCTCCCGCGGTTCTCGCGCGCGCTGCGAGACGCCTACGAGGTGGTCAACGACTTCCTCGATCAGGATCCTCCGGCCCGCGCGTCGAGCGCCGGAGGCGCGGAGTCGGCAGCGTGAATCGCCGGTCCTGGGTCCGGTTGGACAACGCGTCGAACGTCTTCCTGGCGGCACGGAGCGAGGTCGACCCGAAGGTGTTCCGTATCAGCGCGGAACTGGACCACGAGGTGGATCCCGACGTGCTGCAGATGGCGCTCGATACGACCTACGATCACTATCCGCTGTACCGTGCGGTGCTGCGCCGCGGCATCTTCTGGTACTACCTGCAGGACAGCGAGTTGCGGCCACGGGTCGTCGCCGAATCGCAGCACACCTGCGCGCCGATCTATCAGGCGGACCGGCGGACGCTGCTCTTCCGGGTGGTGCACCATCGCCGCAGGATCGTGCTCGAGGTCTTCCACGCCCTCTCCGACGGCACGGGCGCGCTCTGGTTCCTCACCGATCTCGTCAGCGCGTATGTGAGGCTCCGATCCCCGGGACAGCAGTTGATCACGACCGAGCAGATCGGTGTCGCCTCGGTGACGCCGTTCGACCCGGGGCAGCTTGCCGGGCGGCGGCCCGATCCCGAGGCGGGGATCGCCGAGACCGCCGAGAACCCGGCCCAATATCTCTCCGACGACAGCTTCGCCCAGTACTTCCGACTGACGCGGCGGCAGCGCCGTGACGAGCGGAATGCCGAACCTTTCCTGGAGGCGCCCCCGGCGCCGACGCCTCCCGAACCGCGCGGGTTCGGTCGCATCGTGGGCGCCTCGACGAGTCGGGTGCACCGGGTGCGCGGCACTCGGACGCCGGACAACCGTCCGCGCGCCGTCGAGCTCACCCTGCCGGCAGAGGAGGCCCTGACGCTCGCCCGAGCCGCAGGGGTGTCGCTCACCGTCTACCTGACAGCGCTGTTCTTCGACTCGATCAGGCGCTCGGCCGGTGATCTCGGTGCCGAGCGCACGCTCTCGGCGTCGATCCCGGTGAACCTGCGACAGTTCTTCCCGTCGACGTCGGCGCGCAACTTCTTCGCGACCGTGCGCGTGGAGCACACCTACGGCGATGATCCCGAAGATCTCGACGCAGTCTGCCGCTCGCTCGATCGGCAGTTCCGGCCGCAGGTCACCTCAGAGGCGCTGCAGCGCCGACTGCGCCGCTTCGTGCGCTTCGAGCGGGCGCTCGCGCTCCGTGTCGTTCCGAGACCGCTGAAAGACCTCCTGCTCGGGCTCGTGAACCGAGCCAGCAACCGGGGGCTCACGGTCGCGGTGTCGAACCTCGGTCGCGTCGCCCTGCCCGAGACGGTGAACGCCCATGTCGAGCGCATGCTCTTCCACGTCTCCGCGGTGCGTCCGCAGTTCTGCGCGATCTCGCACGCCGGCCGGCTCGTGGTGACGTTCACGTCGCCGTTCACGGAGACCGGGTACATTCGCGAGTTCGCACGCCGGCTGTCCGAGAACGGTGTCGAGGTGAGCGTCGCAGCGGCGCGCGTCACGGAGCCGGAGCTCGCCGACGAGCCGTCCCCGGAGGCGTCCCGATGAGCCGCTGCACGGCGTGCGACGTCGGTATCGAGGGGGAGTGGGGGCAGTGCCCGCTGTGCGGAAGCGCGGTGACGGGCGTGCCGTCGCCGAGCCCGATTCCCAACGTCCCGCTGCAGTTCTCGCGACGGCGCATCCTCACGGTGCTCTTCCTCGTCTCGCTCGGGGTGATCCTCGCCTCATTCGTCGTGCAGCTCCTGTTCCGTCACGGAGACGCCGGAGTCGGCGTGCTCCGGTCGATCTGGCTCGGCGTCGTCGCCATGTGGCTCGTCGTGCTCATGGCGGTGCGCAAGCGCCGCAACGTGGCGAAGGGCACGCTCTACCTGCTCGTGCTCGTCGGCTCGGTCTGCGTCTACTGGGACTACCTCACCGGGTGGCACGGGTGGTCCCTCACCTACGCGGTACCGATCATGTGCGCGTTCGCGATCGTCGCCCTCGTGATCACGGTTCGGATCATGCGGACCGACATCGGCGAGTACATCGTCTACAGCGTGCTCACCGTACTGCTCGGCCTTGCTCCGATCGTGTTTCTCGCCCTCGACTGGGTCGGGACCCCGATCCCGTCGGTGATCTGCATCGCGCTCAGCGTGATGGCACTGCCGCTCCACGTCAGCCGCGCCCGACATATCCGCCACGAGCTGGCGAAGCGCTTCCACCTCTGAGGCGGTGGAGGCCGCCGCGTGTCCTGGGTATACTCCGGAGCGTCATAACGTTGTCGAATACTGCAGAACGGATGAGTGTCTGTGACCAGCGGAAGCCTGCCTCCGGCCGGGTGGTACCCGGACCCGGGCGCTCCGGGACTGATGCGATTCTGGGACGGTGCGCAGTGGACCGCGCATACGGCACCTGTCGTGCCGCCCGCAGCACCCGCCGAGCCCGCGATCGGCACCCGCGTCGCATCCGCCCCGCGTGCCCGTGAGCGCGGTCCGCGCATCTGGACGCTCCGCACGTTCCTCGTGCTCGGGGTGTGTGTCGCCCTCCTCATCGCCGCACCGATCGTACTGACGCAGACGCATCAGGGTGCGCACCGAGGTCAGGCGCAGCAGGTGCTCGACGGTTTTCTCGCCTCGGCAACGACGAGCGATGATGATTGGCGCGAGTACGCGGGGCCGCATCTGCAGCGCGTCGTGGAGACCGGCGCGCCGATCGGCGGGGATCCGATCACGGCGGAGGCCATCGACCTCAGCATCGAGTACGAGGTTGGCGAGCTCACGTTCGACGGGCCGGCGTGGCGGCAATCCGCCGCGAGATACGACGTCGCCTCGGCGCCCCTCACCCTCACCTATACCTACACCGCGTACGGCAGGGAGCAGCACGCGACCGCCGAGCAGGTGATCTGGCTGACGCGACCGTTCTACTTCGATTCCGACCGGGCGTCGCGCTCCGACGGAGGGGCGGATCCGAGCAGCGTGGGGCCCTGGCGCGTGACGAGTCTGACTCTTCCCGACGCGGGGTCCGACGTGGAGGAGTCGGTCGAGGCAGAGTGGTTCACGTCGGATCTCACGCAGCCCTACGATCGCAATATCGATGGGAACATCTGCTACGACCCGATCCGAGCGCTCGAGGAGCTTTCGCATTCGGCACGCGTCGACGGTGAGATCGTTTCGAACTGCGTCCCCGAATACGCCGAGAGCATCGGGCACTCGGAGTCGGCCGAGGAGCAACCGCTCGTCGATGCGTTCCCGGTGATCGATGCACTAAACTCCAACTTTCTGCCCCGTGAGGTCACGCAGATCGATCTCGGGTTCTCGCAGCAGTTGCCGCCGCTCTCGCAGTACGCGTTGCAGACGGCTTCGGGGGAGTACGTGTTCACGTTCGCGAGTGCCGAGCTCGACGGTGATCAGGACCAGCGCATGACCTCCCGGCTCATCTACATCTCGAAGACCGAAGGAGCGGACGAGTGAGCGAGGTGCCGCAGTCGGCCGAGACGCGCGGCGATCAGGGATCTGCAGCGACGGAGCGTGAGCGTCGCCCGAGCAATCGCCGAGCAGGCGTCGCCCAGCTCATCATCGCAGGCGTCACGGTGGTGCTGCTCGCGATCATGGGTACCGTGGCGTGGGTGACCTGGCCCTCCGCGGCAGACGGTGCGGCGGCCGACCTGCCGGACGACGGACTGGGCCAGTGGCGACCGCTCGCCGACATCGAGAGCGAATCCCTGCAGCTCGAGTGGAGCAAGACACTGAACGAGGCGCTCGCCGCCGGCGACCGCGAGCAGTTCCTCTCCGTGGCGACCGGTCAGGGCGCGGAGGCTCTGGCACGGTGGTGGGACGGGACCGAACAGCTCGGGCGCACCATCTCGTTCGCCCAGTCCTTCGACGACATCGACACGATGGACGAGGGCGAGGATCCGGCATTCCTCATGCTCGGGGGTCAGCTCTCGTTCGCCTCCCACCCGGTGCGCGGCAGCGGCAGCGAGGATGCGGGGCTGCAGCTCACCCAGAATTTCACCTACAAGCTGACCCTCGAGGGAACGGGAGACGACGCGGTCATCTCGGGGCTGGAACCGAACGGGTCGCCGAAGCCCTGGGACGACGGGGAACTCTACGTCGTGGAGCGCGAACATGTCGTGCTGTACGGCATGCACGATGAGCGTGCCCTCGTCGATGCGAACGCCGACCTCGCCGAGTCGTCGGCGAAGCTCGCGTTCGAGACACTGGAACAGATCGGAGGCGAAGCTCCCATCGACGGTTTCGTCGTGGCGATCACCGACGATGACGCACGATTCCAGCGCTGGTTCGGAGCCGACCTCGAGATGGACGTGGCCGGCTTCGCCGGGGCGACGGAGCGACCGCGCAATTCCGCCTTCGGCGATCTCCCGCCCGAGGTCGCGACCGGCTCGCAGAGCTCGGGTTCCCTCGTCGCGATGGGGCCGAAGAGCGCGAGCCAGCGTGAAAGCACCTTCGTCCACGAGTTCGCGCATGTGCTGCACGAGGCGGCGGTGCCCTACGAGCTCAGCATGCCGAGCTCGTCGGCACCGACTGAGGGGTTCGCCGTGTACTTCGAACACGTCGCCGGTCTGGAGGAGTCGTCCTTCGCGCGACCGGAGGTGAGGTCGGCGATCGCAGCGGAGGGCGAAGGGGCCATCACGGACGAACGTCTGCAAGCAGAGGATGCGTGGATCGCCTACGCCGCGTCGGGGAGCTTCTACCAGTACGTCGCCGACGCCGGGGGATCGCCGTGGCAACTGGCACTCGATCGCGACAGAGGGTTCTCGATGGCGCTGCGCGCCAAGCTGCAGAACGAGACGTTGAGTGAAACAGGGTGGCAGGAGTGGGCGGCGTCGCAGTGACCACGCCTGCACGTGCGCGGCGACCGCACGATCATCCACATTCCGCTCCCAGCCGCTCCGGTTGCGTGCCGCATGCGCCGCAATCATACTGATGCCATGACTGCAGGCGAGAACGGTACGAGCGACGACTTCATCCGCGGACTCTCACAGCTCCCGGGGTGGGAGGAGTGCCTCGAGCAGGCGAGGAAGTCCGAGACGGACCGGACCCCGTTCGGGCAGATGGTCTCGAGTCTGCTCGTCGCGACCGACGACGGAGAACGCGCACTCGCGCTCTCGGGCCAACTGAATGCGCACGGCGTCGGACAGGTCGCGGTCATCACGGTGCAGGGCATCCTCCACCTGCTCACCAAGCGCATGGGGGAAGAGGACGGTGAGGAGCTGCGCTTCGAGCTGAAGTTCCACAGTTTCGGCGACCTCAGAAATCTGTCGGTGCGCACGTCGCACAACTCCTTCAACGACGTCGAGGGGGAACCGCGCCACGCACGCATGAGCTTCATCATCGACCTGCCGGACCGATCGCTCACGTTCGCCCCCGTCGACCCATCGCACCCGGAGCCGCTCGTCAATGCCGATGCGATCCTGACGGCGTACCGGGCGGTGCGCGCCGGGATGTCCGGGCAGGGGTAGTGCTCCGCCTGCCTGAGGCGGGTCAGAACAGCGTGTTACGTCGCGCCCTGATTGATCATCATTGTGGGTGCTCATCTGCCGCATGATGATGCGGATTTGTTGGTTGTTCGCAATAGGTGAAAGTAGTCGTGAATCGGCACTCCTGCGGACTCGTTGCGGACTGAGTCCACAAGATCCGAGCTAAAATCGAAGCACTCGCCGACCTCTACCGAGCCGGGAGAAACGTCGGAATGGCGGACTACTGGATCGAAGCCCACAGCATCAACGACGATCCCAGAGACCCCCACTACGTACCCGAACCGGAACCCGCCACGAGCTGAGCCAGGGGCAGCCCACCACCTTGCCGGGGAGAGCGAGCAGCCGGCCCCTCGCGCTCCCCAGCAAGGTAACTCGAGCAGAGCCTTTATTTAAAGGCCTGTAAACCTGTAAATATGGTTCGGCTCCATGAAAGGGCAGCAGCTCCCAGAGCTGCACCGTCCGCATTCGCGGCCGGAGGGTCGGCGACAGAGGCCGGCCCCGTTGGTCGACCGCTGCGCGGTCGCCAATTGCGAATAGTGCTTCGCACCAGTTTTTGGGCCGTGAAGCCGGAGGCAGCATACGTCGCGCCAAGCCCCTCTCAACCAGCCGGCCACCCGCACGCGGGCGTCCTTGACGTGACGCTCTCGCCCGTCTGACGCCGTGCGGGATCGTCACTCTGGTTGCTCGAGTCTCTCTGCGACGAGCGGCACATGCGTGCCTTCACGGCAAAAAAACGTGAGGGAGTGAATGTCAGGGGTACCACCGAAAGTAGGGGTACAGAAAGGGGCGGAAGCCATGCAGATCACCGTCTACAGCAAGCCCGACTGCGTGCAGTGCACCGCGACGTACAGCTCGCTCGACGCCCAAGGGCTCGACTACGAAATAGTGGACCTCACCGCAGACGACGCGGCGCTCGAATGGGTGAAGAACCTCGGATATATGCAGGCCCCTGTCGTGGTCACCGATGACGACCATTGGTCGGGGTTCCGTCCCGACAAGGTTGCAGCGCTCGCATCACACCTGATGGAGCTGGTGCACGCGGACCGGGCAGAGCGCCGATAAGCCCGTTTCTGGACTACACTTTTACTTTAAATTGGAGTACACTATAGCTATGGGGGTCGAATGGGCGGACAGCGCAGAGAAGCACTATCCCATTGCCGACGGGATGCACGCAGTGCGCAACCGCAAAGTGTTCTTACTGGGCTTCGACAAGGCGCAAGACGGGACCGGGGAAATCGTCGACCTGGTGATCGGTCCAGCCCGCGACGGGCAGATGCTTGAGGTGTTCCTGCACCGCCGCATCCCGCAAACCACATACCTGTTCCACGTGCTGCACTTGCGACCCAAGACCTGGCGCAGAGCGCAAGAAATCATCGCGAGAAGGAAAGGCGAGAACCCATGAACACGCAACTCACGCCGGACGAGCAGCGCCGCTATAGCGAGCTCGCAGCGCGCGCCGAGAACGGTAACTACAGCACCCTCGAACACGCCCACCTCGCAAGCGCGACCGAAGACGCAGAACTCGACGCGCTCCTCACGGACATCGACGAGAGCCGCATCGACCACAGCACACCCACCCCGGCCGCGCCCGCCAAGGCAGTCACCGCAGACGACGTGCGCAAAGTGATGCGCGGACGCCACTCGCTCGGAGCCGCCCAACACCAGGGCGAATCACCCAAGCGACAGGTGCGCCTCCCCGTCGAGCTCGACCGCGCCCTCACCGAGCGCGCCGAACGCGACCACACCAACGTCAGCGACATCATGCGAGAAGCCCTCTCGCAGTACCTCAGAGCTTCATAAAGCAGGCAGGGGAGAGGGGCGCACGGGGGCCGTCTCCCTCGCGAGTGTGTCAATTTGTGCGAACTCTGATTCATAGCGAGTTCGCACGCGAAAGGCCCTTGATTCCCAGACATCAGGGAGTAAACCAGTAACTCAGTGCTGCACCACAGGGGACGAGGGAGGCGGTAGTGAGTGCTGATGAAGAACTCGAAGCAGAGGTGCGACGCAGAAGCGCCGACCGCCTCGCACTCAACTCAGAACTCTCCGCGATTGAGGCGGAATCGCGCGAGCGACGAGAACGAGCCCTCCGCGCACGCCGGGAGTGGGAGCGCGCGCATAGGACTTATCTCACACATCGCCACGGGCGAGACCGCAAAGAGTCATAAACGGGGCACCGACCGCCGTTTAGAGTGAGCGTGTAGGCGGGGTTTCTGAGGTGAGAGTCCGAACCTCGCCTACACCCCTACCCAGTTCAAGCAGAGAGCAAAGAACGCTCTCGAGGCGAACGCTCCCGCGCGTCTTTCGTGCTGATTCCGCGCACAGTGATGCCGTGCACTGAGTTGCCCTCTTCCATCATCTGCGCCACCCACTCCGGATGCCAGTCCTTCTCAGCAAGCTCGGGCATGTAGAACGCGAGCGGAATTTCCGGGGACACCCAGATACTCACCCGGCCACTCCCGACACCGGGGTCGCGAGTCCAGTTCACGTAGAAAGACTCACGCTTGCGGATCTTCTGGACCACGACGAACCGCAAGTGAGCGAGGACCACGTCGTTGAAATCGAATGCCTGAGTCGCGTAATGAAGTATGCCCACTGGCACAGCTTGAACCCCCATCACCCGCACACCAAGACGTTGCTCTCACCGGGCGTGGTCAGACCACGTCCGAACCACCCGACTTCGCAGCGTGAGAGTGCGACTCATGTTCGTCGACTGGTGCTCCCTCGATCATTTGCAGACGCGCCTCTGCTTTCCGCTGACGAACTCGACCGCTCAGAACCTCGAAATCATCATCATGCTTTTTTCCGACAGATTCCTCGATCCGGCCGACGGCCTTTCCTACCCGGCCACGAATCTCATCGCTGATGGAAACGTCGCTCGTTTCAGACCCCATTTATGACCCTTTCTCCCGCACCAGATCCCCAACTTCTAACGCGCGGAAAAGACCGATTTCAAGGCCCTCGTTCTTGGCTTGCGTTCGCCGGGTTCCACAGGTATAAGGTGCTGACATCGCTTTCAGGGACTGAGGTACCGGCCATACCTGGCAGGATTTCTCTGACGACTTCAAACCCCATGCGCAGAACCACGCATGCAAGGTAGACAGGTCGTTCGCGTCAACCCGCCCCGAGGCGAAAAGCACATCCGGGAACTCAAGTTCATGCACCGTGATCTCCCAAGCATTCTTGGCCTAATGGCGCTCGAGAATGGGTTGATTCTGCTGCCGGGTGGCCTCCTCATGGGAATTGCGGCACTGTTCATCGGCACCTTGTTCGATAAATTCGGGCCACGCCCTCTGGTTATTCCCGGCACTTTCGTGCTTAGCGGGGCGTTGTTCCTTCTCACATTCGTGGGCAGGGGTACTCCAGTGTCGTTCGTAGTGTTGGCACATCTCACGATGAGTCTCGGACTCGCATCGATGATGACTCCGCAAATGACCAATACACTCAGCTCGCTTCCTGTGCGTCTTTACACACGCGGTAGCGCTACTACGAACACTCTCCAGCAGTTCGCGGGAGCCGTCAGTACGGCACTGTTCATCGCAGTGATGACCGGTGCTGCCATCACAGCCAGGGAAGTCGGCTTTAGTCCGATTTCAGCCCATAGAGTCGGGATTCTTCCAGCATTCGTCGTCGCTGCAGTGGGCTCTATCATGGCTGTTTGCTTGTCTTTTCTCGTGCGCAGGGCTGCTGTTCCTGTCGTTGAAAGCGCCGCCGCTACCGGCGAAACGCCCTGAGACTCATTGAACCATTCCGCCAAGGGTTCTAGCGTCCAGCGCGCTTTCTGCGCTCTTTCAGGAGATCTCTCAGGGCAGACCTTAGGCTCTACCGCTGAGCGCGGGCGATCTTCTCTGCTTGCTCCTCCGTGAACAGTTGCATTCCTTTTATCGAGTTTGCGGAGTCTTCCAAAACCCTCACCCAGACGGGATTGATTTCGGGGCTCTTCCCACCGCTGAATCGGAAAACGAGAGAGGAATCACTCGACACCCAGAGCGACATTCTCCCGCTGCCTTCGCTCGTCGAGCGGTCCCAGTTGAGGAAGAACGGTTCGTCCCGCTTGAGCTTCTGGGAAATCGCGATCTTGAGGTGCGCGAGCAACCGGTCATCGAAGTCAAAATCATGGCCGTTGTAGTTCAGATGTCCCATATCAATACAGATGCCACATCTGTGTGTAAACCATGTGGGACCTATCGTCGCTCCCGGATCCTCAGCCGGGCCCTGTGCCCACTAATACTGCAACACTTTCAGACCTAGGCGTTCATCTCGTCCTGCAGGTCCTTGGGACGACTTCGAGCCGAGGTAATTGCATATCTCGCTGACGAGACGCATTAACTCGTCTATGTGGACAGGTCCGCTCCAAAGGCGACGGTACACGCGCACGACTGAGGCATCGAGGTCGGGGTCGAATAGTGCATCCCGGTTCTCGAAGAAGAACTGAGTTGTTTACGTACGCAGTTACTCAAGAGCGTACGTGGGGCGTGCTGTCGTTATCGTTTTCAACCTCATGCGCCATCGCGCTCACATCGACAAAATCGGTGATCGGAGTGTTCTCGTCGAATTGCAATGCGGGGGGTGCGGGAGCGGACTCACCCGAGTGCTCGGGGCCGCATCAGGTCCATGAGGGATACGAGACGTCGGGCCGCATCCTCCGTGTGTACGGGAACATGGGCGGTCGACGTCACCGCGTGTAAGTCGACGAATGACGCGCCGACGAGCCCACGAATGAAGACCCGATCGCCCGCTCCCTCCTCGGGGCGCCGCTGTTGCCGCGCGGCGAGAGCATCAGTCGCCAAAATTACCGACGAGTAGGTCCCAGCCCGACCGTGGTGGCACGTTCGAGGAACAGACGGTAGCGCGACGGGCAGGATTCGCACGTCTCCAGGTGACGTTCGGTGGACGACCGCACCCGGGTGCCCTGCTTGCCCCAGCGCAGCGTTCCGAAGTGCCGCACCGCCGTCGCGCAGTCGTGGGGCAACGATTCGGTCGGTGTGTGCAGCCGCTCCATCCACGCCTTCCGCAGACCCGACCGCGCGCGCTTCAGCAGCACCGAGGCGGAATTCGGGGTGAGCCCGAGTTCGGCCGCGACCTCCTGCACCGGGCGCCGCTCGACGTCGACCGCGATGATGATCTCGCGCCAGCGCTCCGGAATATCCTGCAGCGCAACGGCCGCGGCTTTGCGTTCTTCGTCATCGGTCAAGGCGTCGGCGTGATCGGGGGTGTCGTCGTTCGCGAACTCGCCGAGGTCGTCGAGCGGGCTGATGCGTCGCGCGGCGTTCCAATGCTTGACGAGGGCGGAATCCACCGTCTTGAACAGGTACCCGCGAAACGACGTCACAGGGCCGACCCCCGAGCGGAACGCCTCGAAGACTCGGGCGAAAGCCTCAGCGGTCGCGTCTTCGCCCGCGTCCGGATCCTTCTTCATCGCCCAGGCGCGAGTCACCGAGAAGTGCCGATCCCACAGCTCCTCGAGCGGCCAGGAGGCACCCCCACGGGTCAGGGTGCAAAGATCCTCATCATTCATTCGAAACTAACGAGGGGGTGAAAACTGTTACGTTGCACAGCAATAAAGTATCACCTACCGCCTAAATGGTTTGACATTTTTAGGTGTTATTGACCAGGAAAGAGTTGCTCGAAATTCAAAAGGAAGCGTCCCCTGCCTTCGCTGGTAGGTCGTTCCCATTTTAGGAAGAACGGTTGGTTCCGTTTGAGCTTTTGCGAGATCGCAAGCTCGAGGTTTGCAAGTAAGTGGTCAGCAAGTAAGTGGTCAGCAAAATCTACTCATGACCGTTGCCATAGGGGTGCCCCATATACACACAATGCCACATTTGTGTGTTTCTTAAGTTTGGAGCATGCCCGTTCCGCTTCACGAGCGGGTCGAATGGGATGCTGCTGCTGTGGTCCACCAAGGTGTGGACAGAGATAAGCACCTGCCGTCGTTCGTATTGATCTGAGTTTCCACTCCGGTGCGTGACTGCAGCAGTCCGCGAACCGAAGTCACAAGGGAATTTTCGATGCGCCATCAAATCGCAACACACGATGGGCTCAGGGTGAGGTATACGAGAGAGGGGCTTGGTCCGCGATCGAGAACCAAGCCCCTCTAGGATCTAGCTACGAACGTTGGCCCTTCGGCTGATTACCCCAGTAACGGCGCCAGCCAAAAGTAGCAACGCACCGAAGAATATGAGCGCGGACCAATTCCCACCAGTGTTCGCGAGGGACTCTGCACCCGCTTTGACTTCTGTGCCGCTACCAGTATTGGAGGACGCGTCGGCATCGTTGTTTCCGCCATTGGAATTGACGCCCGAGTCGCTAGCGTCAGCTGTGCCATCAGCATCGGCATTAGCCGTGGCCGCGGAGTCACTGTCGGCCCCATCAGCGGTACCTTCGGCCGTAGCGGCGCTGTCGGAACCCTCGGCGTCGGCGTTCGCTTCGGATTCCGCAGCATCCTCTATAAAGGTTGCCTGGGCGGAGGAGGTCACGGTGCGGTCCACCGTTGATGAGAACGTTGCGAACACCTGGCAAGGTACACCGTCTGCCGCTATCCCGGGGCTTTGATTCCATGCAATGTGCGCGGGCGAAGCCGGTTGCGCCGTAGCTGAAAGGGAAACAGTGCCTGCCGATTCACCGGTAAACGCGAGTCGAATGGTGGCTGCAGAGGAGGGATCACTCCCGGTAACCATCAGAATGCCTGAGGCTGGATCGTAGGTAGCATCTCCTGCGACGACCTCGAGTGTGCCCGCAATGCCAGTCGGGCTCACTCTAATTGGCTGGTTGTACAGGTTGGTAGTGAGTTCGAATTCGGCCGTGTCGCCGACCTCCAGGGCGTCCTGCTGGGCGTCGAACTGTAGCGTGATAGTGGCTTCCTCGGGAATCTGAGCAAGCAGATTAGATTGTTCTTCGGGCCCCATGTTGTCGGCACAGGTTTGTGCACGTTCCCCCTCAGTACCTGAGGCGCTTCCTGGTACGGGATCACTGATGCACCACACGAGTACTTGCAGTGCCGCACGCTCGTATGAGCCACTGTCCTGTACTGCGGTCGACACACCATTGAAGTTAAAGTATCCGGTGCCTTCGTAATCGTGACCGTTCGAGATGAGCCACGAGATGAGCTTCTCTTGGTCGGATGAAAGCTTCGGATTGTTGGGCTTGGCTTCTACCCCGGGGATCGGGTTCCCATCGATGTCGACGAGCTCACCATTCTCGTTGACACCGCTGCAAACATGCGAGAAATAGTCCGTACAGAACATCCATTCCGAAACGGCTCCGACGCCCTCGACGTGTCGTACGCCGCACACGGCAGGGTAGCCGTCGAGTTCGTTCGCTCCAAACGTGTCGTACAGAGGTACGACGAGTCCGGAGTTGAAATCATCGAGACGGGAGCCGAACACTCGTGTCAGGTCGGGTACGGCAGCTTCACCCTGAACATTGCGAGGATCGTCATCAGTTGAGCCGGCGCAGAGGTCAGCGTTGAATTCGGCGACCGGCGGATTAGGGGCTTCCGCTTGAGCGGGGGACGGCATTACAACCGCTCCCATCACAACTACGGTAGCCGCGGCAGAAGCCGCTATCCACCGTTTCCAAGGAGTGTTCATTACTGTTTTCCTCTCATTATCGGTAATACGGCTGCAGTGCCTCTATATGAAGTTCAGGAGTGATCTGGTGTCGTCTGTGACTGGTTTGGAGTATCGGGCGCTGAGGTCACAGTCCCGCTGAAGGCGCTTCAATAGAGTTTGAAACCGCCTGTTGTGGGCGGTTCGGCAGCGAATTCCAGAACTTCGCTTGCCCACGATGCGTTCCCGCGAATACTGAAGATTCGTCAGTGAGTAACTCCCGCATGGTGTCCATGTTGAGGCGATGCCGGTTCCGGTAGCGTCTTGCGAGCGCTGGATCCTGCATCATGTCTTGGTGCCAGTAGTGCACGTTCATCCATTTATGGCGCTCGTACAGGTGATATGCGGTGACATCGGATGGCGCATAGACGTTGTAACCGTGGGTGAACAACCGCACCGAATGTGCCGTCTCGTCTCCGTAGAACACCTCTGGGAGGTTAGGTACGTCGCGGCATGCCGTCCCCTGATTGAATTGCAGCCCTCCTGCTACGAACACGCCCGGTGTGAGCGGCGCAGTATCTGGGCCGGCGTGGAGTCGCGGGATCCCGTCGTCGGGGGTCGTTTGGATCTCAATCTGGTGTGGGAGGGTGTGTTCGTAAAACTCGCTACCATCAGCATTGAAGCCGTATATAGCGGGATAACAAGACAACACAGCCATATCGTCGGCAGTTCTGCGCCAGTCAGTGATGAACTGGGTATCCCATCCACGTCGGAATCGCATGTGCGAATCAATCTGTAGCGAAAAAGCTTGACCTTGCCACATTTGATCGCACATGTTTCTCGCCCATCCGAGACCGAGCGATTGTGTCCAATCGAATTCATAGATGGTGAAGCGTGCATCCGCGCGCAGCGAATCCAACTGACCACGGGTCTCATCGCCGACCTGGTTGACGATACCGAAATCGATACGTCGAGGGTGTTCGGCCGCTGCCAGCAGAGACGAGACTGTCTTTAAGAGCTCGGGATCGCGGTATGCGGCGATCTTTACAAAGATCCGTTCAGGTGTCATAAAGTCCCGTTGTTTCGCTGGCTAGCCGGAGTGGTGCTGAGGGGCGGGTAAATGCCCGTCCCTCAGCAATCCGTCTAACTGCGTGCGAACTTTCGACGAAGCGCGAGCATGAGGGCACCAACTAACCCAAGTCCACCAGCAACGCTCACCGCAGCGACATGGTTGCTATCGGCCCCTGTATTAGCGAGTACTGCAGACTCACGCGTGTCTGCAGTAGGCGAAGAATTTTCGGGAACCGTCGAGGGATCTTCGGGCTCAGACACGGGAGGTTCATCAACCTCGGGGACGCTCGGGGGCGGAGGTGTGGGATCGGTGGGATCACTCGGATCTGAGGGATTCTCGGGCTCGGGCTCAGGCTCAGGCTCAGGCTCGGGCTCTGGTTCTGGGTCGGGGACTTCCTGGATGGGAATCACCACCGGGATACAGTTTCCATCTTCGTCAAAAATTTCAATCACATCAGATGCGACCGGATCCAATGAAGCGGGGACCGAGTTTGAGTCAATTTCTGAGAAGCCCCCATCGGCAGGCGGAGCAATTCTCGTTTCCTGGGTTGGCTGTGGTGAAGAAGTAATCACACACGTGTTGGAACTCAACGCTGAGTCTCCAAGATTCTCCACGAGCATCGAATAGGTGAGTGTATACGTTCCCTCGGCGCCAAGAACTCCTGAAACCCGAAGCTCGGTGCCAGTGACGTCCGCGCTAAAGGTGGTTCCATCATTGGAAGGTTGAAGATTCGAAATGGCTGGACTCACGCTTGTATGCCCGGAATAGTCTGCGATCTCGTCCACAAACTGGAACTGGACCCCCGGCGATCCCGACACTTGAATGGTGAAGGTAACGGTGTCTCCAACCAACACTGGACTCGCGTTAGCGGTTTTCGTGATCGTTGTATCCTCAGCTGCTAAAGCCAGTGATGGCACCGACAACATACCGCCGGCGAGTACAGCAACTCCAAACGCTGCACCAGTCAATCTCCGCTTTGAGTTCATACTGCCCCCTAATGATCTTCCTGAAAAGTGACCACTCCCGAGCCTCCCCGAACGTGGCCTCAGTATTAAAGACCAAGAAATACCGGATTTATGACGGCCGAATGAAAAAGTTTCTGTTCGATTGAGCACTTACAGTTCGTTCGTAGCCATTTCGGAAACTTGCACCAACAATCGGGCGCTTCGGGGAAGCTTGGGACAACCTCCCGACCGCGTTGACACGGTGGTGATGTGCATTGCCGGCCCGCGCGCCTTTACGACCTGAGGATCGCAAGAGGGCACGGAACTCGAAGCGAAGTAATATCCGTCAGACTGAGAGAAGGCCGCAGCCAAGGTGGCTCTGAGTAAACCCACACAGTTCGCGAGCGTTCACGGTTCTCGTCATATTTAGTCAGACCTGGTCGCCTAGGCAATGTTGATCCATCAGCACGCCCCTCCGACGGAGCTGCTAGCTCGTGTGAGCGTGATGAGACCTTGAAACTTACACTGAATCATCGGTGCGAAGATTCTCGTCTCCACCGTCCGATTGCAAAGACCGTGAAGGTAGACATGGTTGAGGTGACACCGTCGTCCAAGCAGAGTACCGACCATCCGCGGTGAGCAAACGCAGCTCTATTGTTACCTCTGATATGTCATATCCTTGGAGTCCTTTCCACTTTGAAAGCGGTGTCAGTGAGGGCGTCCGCCACCATGGATATGGATCTGGAGTCGTGACTGTCAATACATTCTCGTAGTTGTTGCCTTCAGTGCCAGTGACTACAAGGTACTCATTCAGGTCCACGCCGGTAGCGGATCCCTCGGGAGTTATGCGTCCTCTAATTGCCCCTGGGTGCGTCGCCATTCCAATGAGGCGGTACCCATCGCCGTGATCGGTGAAGCAGGATCGACCAATACCCAAAGACGGGTCCGACGCGTCGGGAGGCTCGGAGGTGTCGGAGTCCGTCGCCTCCTCGTCGCCCGCATCGGACTGAGGGCGTTCCTCCGCAACGGGGGTATCCGTGGAATCCCTAGCGGTGGCGTCGCCATCTGCTGGCATTCTGTCATCCAACGCACCCGAATCTATTGGACCGTAAACTGCACCGTTGCTGGTATCCGCAGGGTGAGTAGCGGTGGGTCCATAAAGGTTCGTGGGTAGATCTAACGGCTGATCCGGACTCCCGAGAGGTCCTTCAACAGCGCCTCCAGGCATCTCGTCAGACTCATTTTCACTCTCATCTTTACTGTCTAACCCTGCCGACGTGTCTCGCTCGCCCGATAGTGGGGAATCGGGGTCCGATGCGACTTGAGAAGTCGAGGCACCTAATGAGAAGAATGCTGCCGCCGCTAAAGCTCCCACTACGGTTGCTACAGTTACCGCCGGAACAACTATGTTGGACTTCATCCCATCGAAGTTCCATCTTGGAGGGTCCACATCTTGGGGCAAGAGTGCTTGCGCGGGAGCGGCACTCGCGGGCCCGAGGATCGCTGACGCCGGGACTCCACCCCCCAGCACGATGGTGATGAGCACGAGGGTCAATCTTCTATTGAGGTACTCGATCTCTCGGGAAGCGCGGTCACACTTGTCGCATGTCTTCAAGTGAGCTTCAACCGTGCGCGATCGTGCGGCCGTCAATAGGTTGCGTTTGAAGCGCTGCAAGTCTTGCAGTGCTTGTGAGCATTCAGGTGGCGCGCCACGTCGTTCAATGTGAGCCTCGACCCAGGCAGACCTGAGACCGTCTCGGGCCCTCGACAGAAGTGCAGACACGCTGTTTGCCGAGATGCCCATCAGCGGGCCTATCTTGCGTGGAGGAA
Organism: Leucobacter tardus; assembly: GCF_017583045.1. Lineage (GTDB taxonomy): Bacteria > Actinomycetota > Actinomycetes > Actinomycetales > Microbacteriaceae > Leucobacter > Leucobacter tardus. Next base: position 535,018 of record NZ_JAGFBF010000001.1, read on the forward strand.
GACCTTCAACTTCGCTGTGCCACAACACCGTCTGCCAACGGGGTTGGAGTGAAGCGAACGCAGCGCCTGCAGTGACCGCATCAAAAGTCTCATCCTCCCAGGGGGATCCCTTCGTAGAAGCAGCAAACACTTCGAGGGTCTCGCTCGGGTCCTCAGGCAACTGCACCCGGTCAGAGACGACAGAACGAATAACGCGGTACAGGTAGGGGCGAAACGCTCCGTGCGGTCCTCCACCCCGTTTCAGAATTTCAAACACTTTGAGAAAAGCTTCTGAAACCACATCATCTGCATCTAGCTTTGACGACATGCGCCGTGCGGCCACCAATGCCGCACTGTAATGCCGCTCCCAAAGTACGGAAAAGTCTGCAGTCATCCCTGCGTGGAAGTCCGCAATCACTTCCAAATCCGAACGCGTATCTTCTTCAGGCATCACAACAGCACCTGGACAGGCACGAACGTGCGGTGGCGTTCAAGGTTCTCTCCCTTAATCTGAGGCGTTTGTTAGCGCTCTCTCATGCTGCACACGCGGTTCTAGAGAAAACTTCTTCAAAACCGCGTCATGAAACTCACGTTCTTCTGTCCTCTTAAGTACACGGCTCGATTGTGTCCGTGGAGCGAGACAGATCTGCAAATCGATGAATCGAGACTTAGAGAGGACTTTCCCAAGTTCCACCGAAGTGGCATCAGGCGATGTCAGGAAAAATCCGTTTGGATGCCCACGCCTTAAACGTTAATTTGCAAAGTCAAATATGTAAAGAATGATCATGGTGTTCTTTATCTATCCAGATCGATGCAAATGGATACCTGCAGGAATCGGTAGCTGTTCGAAAAACATGGAAAATCGACTAAAGCCACCGGCGAAATGCTCACGATCCCCCGTAAGGTGCGGATCCGCTAGCAACCTGCAACACAGCTGCGGTGAAGGCGGTACATCCCCAGAATCGTCTACACCGCAGTCCCCGAAACGGGGTTCTGCTCCGGTATCGCCCGGAGAGACTCATGCATTCCCCCGATGTCTGAGTCATCAGAGGTGCTCCTGGAACTCAGTGTTCCCCGCGCTAAGTTCCAGGAGCACTCGCAGATATCGAGACGAAAGAACTTGAGATGCAAACTCCATGCGATACAGATTGCGCGCGGTAAACAGTGTTCGTAGTGCGCCGAAAGACCACCTATCAGATCGTGTTTTCTGTTCCTATTGAGGGCTACTCATTTGAGACACACTTTCCGAAGGAAGACGATGTGCTGCAAATCTTCTTTCTGCTTGGTTGCAACGTTCTGAAGGCGATTGGAGTCAAGGGAAGACGGTGCTCCGTGAGGGAAGTCTGTGAGAGATTCGAATTTATAGCCGAAGTATCCCTCTCGACGGATGATTCAAGAGAAGACTTCATCAGGAAGATGATTTATGTGTGGGGAAACTTACTCGAAGGTGTAACTGTGAGGATGTGGGAGCGAAACGGTCTCGCTTAATCTCTCTGTAACTAAACCCTGCGTTTCGCATGAGCCGAAGACGGTCACTTCGGGGCGATGATTGGGCGTGACTGTTGGTCCTTCAGGAGCTCGGCGGCTTCCTCCGCAGTGAGCTCAATTTCGTTGCCGTCGTCTCCGACCCACACGTAGTCTCGCTTGCCAGGCTCGGGCGGTCGCTTGATTATCGAGTATGTAGCGCCGTCGAGGATCTTCACTGTCATAGATCAAGGCTAAGGCTGACCAGCAGCTCACGTCTCCACTTGATGGAGGAGAGTGCAAGCACGCGGCCCCAGCTCTGAGCCCCTGAGTGCCAGAAACGTCGGCTTTTCGCAGGTAGGATCTGACGTCGAGCCGTTCGCGCACCCAACGGCACGACAGTCAGTTTGCTGAAGTCGTGGGGAGGTTTGCGGCGTAGACCATTTCGGAGAATTCAGCCAGCTTTTCCGTCGCTTTGGCCAGTCGCTCAGACGCGGTGGGAGCCACGTCAAGTGCGATCGCGTTGCGCCGGCTGAGGTCGCGGTGCCAGCGCCTGAGTCGTTCGAGGCTCTGTTCTTCTTCTTCCAGTTCGCCGAACGTGAACTTCTCTTTGGTGATCTCCCGATCTACCTCGGCCGTGAACTTCCCGCAGTCTGCGATGAACTCGTTCCATTCGTCAGTGCGAGCCGCTACGAATGTGTCATGCAGCGATGAGACGTCACCGTCGCCGTAAGGTGCGGCCGTAAGGACAACCAGGCTGCCGTTGCCGTTTTCTGCCAGCTCGCGCACGGTACCGAGGGTTTCGGTAAATGCGGGCACGTCGGGGATTGCCCAGGCGCCGGAAGTGACAGGGACGGCTCCGGCGCGTCGCAGCTCCCGCCATATCGCGACGCGATGTCGAGAGGGTTCTGAGGGGACACGAGGGATCACGAGCAACCACTGGAATGTTTCATTCGTCATGCGAAAACTGTAATACTTGTTACACGAAGATTGTGCAACGGCTTCTTCTTTGGGTCTGCGGGTATTTCACTCTGGGCGCCTCGCGCCTGGGTACGTCAAGGCGCCTTTCAACTGTCATCTTCGCTGATAGAAGCACACCGAAGGCGGTCGTTTTCGGTGCTCAATGTTGAGGTGGCTCTCGAGAACGTTGCGGGTCGCATCCGCAGCCCCGTCAGTAGATGACCATGGCGTACTCAGAAGCAGTTGGGGGGCGGTGTTTGAAAGGCATTGTCTGCGAACGAATAATCGTGACTACCGTTAAAGGTCATCGGCCGGCACTCCGCCTGGCAAGAGGTCTACTCCATTGACGAATCGTTCATCGGTCTCCGCGGCACCGTCCCCGAGCTGATCGCCACCGGTAAGCGCATCCGTGAGGACGTGCTGCGCTGCACCGGTATCCCGGTGCGCGTCGGCATCGCACGCTCAAAGACCCTCACGAAGCTCGCATCGCGTGGTGCGAAGGCTGACCTGTCGCTTGGGGGAGTGTGCCACCTCGGGAGCTACGCCCCCGATCACCTGGACCGCATCATGGATGGGACGCACGTCACGGACCTGTGGGGGATCGCCAGCCGCACCGGGAAGAGACTCGCGGCGATGAACATTCACACCGCCAAAGACCTCCGCGACGCCGAAGCGAAGTGGATTCGCAAGAAGTTCTCCGTGGTGATGGAGCGCACCGTGCACGAGCTGCGCGGTATCCCGTGTCTGCCGGTCGAGGATGAGCCGCCCGCGCATCAGGATCAGCTCATCTTCTCCCGCAGCTTCTCGCAGCCCGTCACAACACCCGCGCAGATGCGCCAGGTGCTTTCGATCTACGCGCAGCGCGCGAGCACGAGGCTGAGGGATCGCGGCCTGGTGGTGCCGGTAGTGTCCGCGTGGGCGGCCACGAGCCGTTTCAAGAAGGGCGAGCATCACAGTCAGCAGTTCATGTTTGAAGAACTGATCGACCATCTCGACGGTGACTATGTCCAGCATTAAGAAGCGTCCGAATGGGATGTGGCGTGCCCGTTACCGCGACGCGCACGGCAAAGAACACGCGCGTCACTTCAAGTACAAGGACAATCCGCGCGACCCGGAGAACTCAGCCCAACACTGGATTGACGGGATCACAGCGGCACTCCGAACCGGCACGTATGTTGACCCCAGGCACGCCAACACCACTGTCTCCGAGTGGTGCGATCTCTGGATAGCCGGGTACACGAAGCGGCCACGATCTGTGTCGCAGGCGAAGACCCAGATCAAGCACATCAAGACCAAGTTCGGTGACCGGTCTCTCGGATCCATCCGGCCGTCCGAGGTGAAGACCTGGATACGCGAGATGCAAGACGCGGGCCTTGCGAAAGCCACGGTCCGCGGCAGGTACCAGCGGTTCTCACAGATCTTCAGTGACGCGGTGCACGACGGGCTCATCCCGCGCTCGCCGGCGTCCACACGGACTTCTCCTGACATGCCAGACCAGCGGCCCTACGTTGCGACCACCCAGCAGATCTGGGCGATCTACTACGCCCTGCCGGAGCACCTGCGCGGCATCGTCCTTCTCGGTGCCTTTGCGGGGCTGCGACGTAGCGAGCTCGTGGCGCTACGCGTCCAGGACGTGGACTTCATGCGAGGAGTCATCTCGCCCAAGATCCAGTACCCAGCGGACCCGCTGAAGACCGAGGAGTCAAAGAACCCGATCCCGATCCCTCAGGATCTCGCGCTCGAACTCAATCGGATGCCGGCGAAGTGGGGGAGTGACACGATCATCGTGAGCGAGATTGGTCGACCGATCACGCCGAAGATCGCGAACAAGGTTTTTCAAGAAGCGCGGGTGAAGGTTGAGGAGCTGCCTACAGGGTTCCGCATCCAGGACTTGCGGCACTACTACGCGTCCATGCTGATCGCGTCGGGAGCCGATGTAAAGGTCGTCCAGGCGCGCCTGCGCCACAAGTCCGCAAAGACGACACTCGACATTTACGGGCACCTCTGGCCGGACTCCGACGAGTCGTCGCGACAGGCTGTCGCAGCTGTCTTCGCGGACCGTCCTGAAGCTCCCGCGGACTCCCTGCGGACTGATGCCGCTAGATTTCAATGATCTAGCCGGATACGTCAGAACAGCGTGTTGTGATCTTCCATGCCGCGCATCGCGTCGTAGTCGAGCACGAGGCAGCGGATCCCGCGATCCTCGGCGAGCGTGCGCGCCTGGGGCTTGATCTCCTGAGCGGCGAAGACACCCTGGACCGGGGCGAGCGCGGGGTCGCGGTTCATGAGCTCGAGGTAGCGGGTCAGCTGCTCGACGCCGTCGATGCCGCCGCGCCGTTTGATCTCGATCGCGACCGATGCGCCCGCGGCGTCACGGGCGAGGATATCGACGGGGCCGATCGCGGTCATGTATTCGCGGCGCACCAGCTGGTGCCCGTCGCCGACGAGCTCGATCTGATCGGCGAGCAGCTCTTGCAGGTGGGCCTCGACACCGTCCTTGATGAGGCCAGGGTCCACGCCGAGCTCGTGCGACGAGTCGCTCATGATCTCGAAGAGCGACACGATGAGCTTGTCGCCGGTCTTCGCGTGCACGACCTGCCAGGCCTCCACGATGCCCGCGTCATGCTGCTCGTCTTCGAGTTCGAGCGTGGTGAGTGCGCAGGGCGGGCTCATCCAGTTGAGCGGCTTGTAGGACCCGCCGTCGGAGTGCACGAGGACGCTGCCGTCGCTCTTCAGCATGAGCACGCGCTTCGCCCGGGGCAGGTGGGCCGAGAGCCGGCCGGCGTAGTCGACGGAGCAGTCAGCAACAACAATTCGCACCGGAACAGTCTACCCGCGGGGGTTCACGCGCCCATCATCGTGATTCCGGGTAACGTGCGCGCCCCGCCGTCGCCTGCCGCCAGCGCTGCGCACGCACCGGCGAGATGAGGAACGTCAGGAACCACCCGGCGAAGTACGCGAACATCGTCGCGATGCCCACGGCGATCACCGGTTGGGCGTAGACGCCCAGGGCGATCAGTCCGGCCACGACCGCGCAGATGACGACCACCCGCACCCACTGCGGAACCGCGCCCAGGAATCGGGTCGTCGCCCACCCGGCGACGCCGCCACCGATCATGACGGCGACCGCCCACCAGGCACCCACGATCGCGAGGGCCACCGCGAACACCACGGTCATGACGCACTCCAGGCCGAACAGCACGGCGAAGCCACGCCTCGACGGGGCGCCCATCGCGCGCTCCTGCATCTTGACGCCCAGTCGGGCCGCCCACGCGTAGATGTACAGCATCAGGCGACCGAACCCGGCTCGCCAGTGCGGGTGTCCTCATGGTCCGTCAATGCTCTGGCGTACGCCCTGACCGAGCGACGGTAGCGAGGCAGGCCGGGTTCGACGGCCTCGAGCGCGACACGCAGGGCCTCATCAGAGCGCCCGGCGCTGTGCAGAGCGAGGGCGAGAAAGACCTGCGGCGCGGCTCCGGTGGCCGGGTGAACCGGGGCGTCGCGCAGCATCGCGATGGACTCATCGATCCGTCTGAGGTTCCGCAGCGTCGACGCATGCTGGACGACCAACTGCGCGGCACGGTCAGGGTCGATGCTCGCGAGCCCGGCGCGGGTCGCGGCGGTGTACTGCAGGTCAGCTGCGGCCTCGTCGCCCGCAGAGTCGAGCGCACCGGCCAGTTCGAACGCCCCCAGCGCGGGGTGCGGTGCCGATGCCGCGAGCTCCTGCATGAGCGTGATGCGCTCGTCGTCGTCGATGGCGGTGTTCGACCAGAGCGCGGAGATGCGATGCTCCCAGTCCTCGATGTTCACGCTTCGAGACTACGCCGACCTGCAGTCTCATCGCACAGGGCCGAGCACGATCCACCGGCCCCGGTGCGTGCGCAGGCCCAGGGTGAGCGCGCGAGCGGCCATGAACACGAGCGTGAAGCCGGCCGTGAGCCCGACGAGAGCGCTCGTTCCCGTCGGCACGAGCGTCACGATGAGCCAGAGCGCGGGAAGATAGATCGCGAGGTTCACGAGGCTCGTCCAGGCGAGGTAGCGCGCATCGCCTGCCCCCATGAGGACGCCGTCGAGCACGAAGACGTATCCGGCGAGCGGCAGCGAGACGCCGAGCACGATGAGCGCCGTGGGCAGGATCGCGAGCACCGGCTCGTCGGTCGTGAACACCCGTCCGATGAACGGGCTTCCCGCAGCGACGACCACGCCGAGCACCACCCCGAACGAGAGTCCCCAGAACAGCACGCGGCGCACGATGAATCTCGTGCGCTCAGCGTCGCGGGCACCGAGCGCCTCGCCGACGAGTGCTTGGGCGGCGATGGCCAACGCATCGAGCGCGAACGCGGTGGTCGAGAAGATCGTGAAGACGACCTGATACCCGGCGGTCGCTGCGGTGCCGTACGCGGCCGCGGCCGCCACCGTCGCGAGGAACGCGCCGCGGAGTCCGGCGGTGCGGATGAAGAGCCACCAGCCGCTGCGGCCGGCATAGCGCAGCCCGTCCCGGTGCGGCAGCAGGTCTGCGCCGGCGGCGCGGGTATGGCGGCCGATCACCATCAGGTAGGCGGCGACCATTCCCCACTGGGCGATGACCGTACCGGTCGCGGCTCCCGCCACCCCGAAACCGAGCCCGTAGATGAACAGCCAGTTGAGCAGCGCGTTCGCCGTGAATCCGATCGTGGCGACGGCGAGCGGCGTCTTCGTGTCCTGCAACCCGCGCAGCAAGCCGCTGGCGGCGAAGACCAGGAGCATGGCCGGCAGGCCCGCGCTCGAGATCGCGAGATAGGTGACGGCCTGCGCCGTCGTGTCCGCCGCGGCGCCGAACGCCGAGACGAGCGGTCCACTGGCGACCCAGAGGGCGACCCCGAGCACCGCCCCGATGGCGAGTGCGAGCCATAGACCGTCGATGCCGGCCTGCACGGCCCCGCGGCGGTCCCCGCCGCCGGCACGTCTGGCGACGATCGGTGTGGTCGAGTAGGCGAGGAAGACCATGAGTCCCACAGCCGTCTGCAGGATCGCGCTCGCGATCGCGAGCCCCGCAAGCGGCGCGGCACCGAGGTGCCCGATCATGGCCGAGTCCACGATGAGGAACAGCGGTTCGGCGATCAGCGCCCCGAGTGCAGGCACCGCGAGGCCGGCGATGCGGCGATCCATCGTGCGTCTCGGACCGCGCCGATCGGGGTGCGAGTTCAGGGGTGTCACGGCATCTACGCTAGCGCGGGCCTCAGACAGTGGACGCGGGAGGCTCCGTCGAGGCCGCGGGTGCGGGTGTGGGTGCGGTGGCGCGTGGCGCCAGGCCCGACCGCCAGACGTAGACACCGGCCACCACGATGCCTCCGCCCAGGATCACCGCCCACCAGGGGAAGCGCGGCACCTCCGGTGCGGCGAGTCCGACCTCACGATCCGCATCCGGTGTCGGGAAGACCCGCTCGGCGGTCACGAGGATCCGCTGGGAGTTGACGCCGAGCGGGGTGCACGTGACGAGCGTGACGAGGTCGCGGCCCTCCCGCGCCTGCAAGGACTCCGTCTCATCGGGTTCGACCACGGTCGTCTCGATGACCTCGTAGGCGAGGACCTCGCCGAAGGTGGTCAGGGTGAAGGTGTCGCCGACGTCGATGCGATCGAGGTCGGTGAACATGCGGGCGTCCGCGAGACCGCGGTGCCCGGTGATGACGGCGTGCGTGCCGTCGCCGCCGACGGGGAGCGACGTGCCCTCGAGGTGACCGAGGCCCTCGAGCAGCGTGGCGTCGTCGGTGCCGTGGAAGGTCGGCAGGTCGACGTCGATCTTCGGAATGCGTACGCGCGTCATCAGTCCCGTGGCGCCGTCGTCGAGCACCGAGCGGTACGCGAGGGCGTCGTCGTCGATCTCGCCGCCCCCGAGCGGCAGTCGCTCGTTCGCTTCGATACGCGCACCCGACTGCAGCGCGTCGTTGTAGGCGTGCGCCCGTTCGATCTGCTCGCGATCAGACGCCCGGAGTTCGGCCGCATCGTGGTCGCGATACTCGTCGGCGTTCTCGAGCACTCGAGCCTGATCGAGCTGCGAGAACCAGGAGGCGATCGACGGGTACGTCCAGATCGTCAGCCCCGCGAGTGCGACGCAGGCGATGATGAGCGGCGCGATGGGCGCACGCCAGCGCCGGGGGACGGCGCGGTGACGCCGCCCCCCGGCGCGATGGTGACCCTCAGCGATCAGGCGTGCTGCTTCCGACGCCGTGAGATCACGATGGCCGCGCCGACCGCGCTCACGAGCAGAGCCGCGCCGCCGACGGTGAGCCACAGCTGACCCGCTGCACCGGTGAGGGGCAGCTCGGGGCCGTTCTGCTGCACGTTCGAGATCTCGCGCACGACCGGCTCGGCGGCGCTCGAGGGCGCGATCGAGACCTGACGCAGGCGCTCATCGAGCACGAACCCGGCCGGGGCGCGAGTCTCGCGGATCCAGTAGCTCCGGGGCTCCTCGGTGTTGCTGCCGGTCCACAGGCTGAAGTTCGCGAGTCCCTCGTCATCGGTCACGCCGCGCGCGACCTCGTTCTCGCCCGCGGCATCGGTGAAGACGGCGAACTCGGCGTCGGCGAGACGCGAGGTGCGGTCGCCCTGCACGTGCTTGACGATCTGCAGCGCACCCCAGTTCGTCGTCGCGACGTTGGTCGCCACGGAGGAGCCGTTCGTCACGACGGTCGCCTGGTTCGGCACCACGCCGTTGGCGCCGAGGCTGTTCACGGTGGTCGTGATCGAGGCGGCGACCGATTCACCTGCGACGAGCTTGCCGCGTCCGGTAGCGGTGAAGGTGATCGTCACGGTGTTGCCCGAGGTCGCGACGGTGTAGTCGGTGCCCTCTGCGAACCCGGCCGTGGAGATGGTGGCCGAGTTGAAGGTGAGCCGCGAGTCCAGCGGATCGACGATCTGGAACTGCGTGTAGGTCGCACCCGAGTTCAGCTGCGGAATCGGAGCGGCGATCGACCAGGTGACCTGCGAACCGATCGTGAACCCGGCGGGGGCCGAGACCGTCTTCTGCGGAATCGAGGCGTTGAGCTGGTTCTTCGGGTACACGTGGACGTCGTAGATCCAGTCGCCGCGGTTCGGCATCGGCAGCGTCACGAGGAAGGGGTCGACCTCCGAAACCACGTTGTTGTCGCCCGGATCCGTCTCCTCGACCAGGTACAGGCCCAGCGGCAGATCCGACACGACCGTGCCGTCCGCCCCGGTCACTGCCGTGACCGGCGTGCCCAGCGTGTACCCGCCGCCGCGCACGTTCTGCGGCGTCGCATCTTCGGCGCGATCCCAACCGGCCTGCGTGGTGAGGTCGATCGGCTGTCCGCCCTGCGCCGACACCGGCGTGATGGTGAACTCGACGCCGCTGAGCGGGGTGCCGAGTCCCGAGGGATCGGCGATCTCACTGCCGTCGCCCCGGGGGTTCTCGGGGCCGGCGTACTTGTGGATCGTCAACGACGAATCCGCTGCGGGGTCGATGTTGTTGGCCATCGCCGGGGCGGCCGGAGCCGCGACGACGGCGCCCGCCGCGACTGCCGCTGCGACAATCACGCCCCAGACGCTGTACTTCTTCGATTTCATGTGAGTGGTGTCCTTTCAAGGTGATGATGGAGTGCCGCTGCGCTGCGGCCGAGCAGATGCAGGGTTATGGGCGAACCGCCCTTCGCCTGAACCAGAGCGCGATCGCGCCGGCGAGTCCTCCGCCGAGCAGGATCGCCCCGGCGATCGTGAACCCGTCGGAACCGGTACCGCCGGTCCGCGGAAGCGTGGGTGGCACCACTTGCCGATTGACGAACGCGCTGGTGGTGATGGTGAGCTGGCCCCCGGATACCGTGAACGGGTAGCGCGCGGTACTCGGTTGGAATCCGGCCGGCGCGCGCTCTTCGACGAGCACGTAGTCGCCCCAGGGGAGGTTGGTCAGTGAGAATGCGCCGGCTGCGGGGTCGCGATCCGGGCCGGTGCATGCCGCCGCGGATGCGGCGACGCAATCCTCGATCGTGAGGGGCGCCGCCCCGCCGGGCCGGATCAGGGTCCACGTCGAACCCGCGAGCGGGGTTCCCGACGGGTCGGTCACGGACCACGTCAGCGTGCCGGGCAGGTCGCGGTTCACGACGGTGCACTGAGCCTGCTGGCCTCGGGCGATCGTGACCGCTCGCGTCGTCGCGTTGAAGGTCGCTCCCTGGCAGGAGACGGATCCGAGTTCGTACCCGGCGAGCTGATCCTCGCCGATCACGAAGCTCCCGGTCGGCACGGTCTGCGTCTGACCGGAGGCGAAGGTCAATCGGCCCGCCCCCGACTGGTCGGCGAAGAGACGGCCGTTCCAGTCCGCGGGAATGCGCGTCCCGCCGTGACGGTGGTCCAGCTGCTTCGTGACGGTGAGCGTCTGCTCGCAGGTGACGGTGTTGGTGAGCGTGTAGGTGTTCGCCGCTGCGGGCAGGGTCACGAGTGCCCCTGCGCTCGCGTCGACACTGCCGGTGATGCCGGAACCGGTGAGACTCGCCGAACTCACGCGGCACCCGGGCATGCGCGCGGTATCGATGGTGGTGTCTTCCGCGACCGTGATCCGCTGCCCGATCGCGAATCCGCTCCGCACCTGACCCCACACCGCGTCCCCGGTCGGCGTGCCGCTCGGCGACAGACGCAGGGTGGCGTCGAACCCCTGCGGCTGCGACCCGTGGGCGAACCGCTGCCCGTCGATCACCCAGACCTTGTCGACCCGCGTCGTGGCGGGGCGCGTCGCGTTGGTGAACGCGCACCTGATGGCCTGTCCGGAACTCGGTACCGTGATGGTTCCCGTGGTCCCCGTGCCGCTCGCGAACGGCGTCGTGGCGCCGTCGAGGCGGCAGTCCCACGTGGTGGTGTAGTCGGAGAGGCGCGTCTGGCCGGCCGCCGTCTCGGTGAAGGTGAGCGAGGTGCCGCGTCCGGTCGGCAGGGGTCCGATTCGCTGGGACTGCACTCCGGTGCTCGTGCCCTCCGTCGTCGCCGACGCCACCGCGATCGTGCCGCTCGTCAGCGACATGGTGAACTGATCCTCGGCCTTCGCCCGTCCGTTCACCACTTTTTCCACCGTGATGGTCGGCGGGGACGAGCACGACGCGAGGTCCGTGCTGCCGGCGAGGCTCGACGTCACGGTGCGCCGATCGGTGAACCCCGGCATGGCGAAACTGTCGACGGTGGTCTGCGATCCCAGGTACAGACGTCCGCTGGCGTCGAACGCCGCACCATTGACGTCGGTACTCGCGGTGAAGCTGTTCGACGCGGATGACGGGATCAGGCCGCCGTTCGCCGCGGCGAGGTTGGCGGCGGTCACCGAGTAGATGACGGCGCTCGTGCCGCTGCCGCGCACGATGAACATGTTGCCGTTGGCGTCGAGATCGAGGTCGCCGTTCGCGGTGGTGCCGGCGGCGACGTTTCCGCCGTTGATGTATCCCAGGTATCCGAACGACTGATTCCCGGGCGTATAGCGCCAGATGCGGAACTGCAGCTGCGTCGTGTTGCCGGTCGTCACCGTCTGGAATCCGCCGAACAGGAAGTCGCCGGTCGCCTGACTGATGGCTCCGGCGACGAGGGAACCGGTGAAGCCGCCGTTCGCGGCGAGGTTGGTGTTCAGCGAACGGCCGGTCGATGTCCAGGCGTTGGTCGTCGTGTTGTAGTCGTAGATGGTGGCGGTGCGGCTGGAGTTGGTGCGCTCGTACGCCATTGCTCGGGCGCCGCCCGTGCTCACGCCGAGCCCGTTGAAGCTGGTCACGCCCGCGGCTGGTGTGCCGACATCGGCGATAGTGCCGTTGGTGACACTGCGCAGCTGCCCGGTCGCCGAGACGGAGTAGAAGCTTCCCGGCGTGCAGGCCAGTGCCGCGAGGGCTCCGACCTCACGCGACTGGCGCTGGCGAGGTGTCGGCGCCGGTTCCGCCTCCGTCGCGCCCGAGACGCTGTCGTCGGTCGTCGCGTCGTCGGTCTCGGGTGCGTCGGTGTCCGCCAGGTCGCCATCGGGTTCCGACACCGGAACGACAGGTCGTTGGCCTTCACTGTCGGTGGCGGCATCCCCATGGGATTCCGAAGCGTCGAGGGCGAGTGCCTCCGGGGGGTCCGCGGGTCCGACGCCGGAGATCGCGACGAGTATCGCGAGTCCCGCCGCGGCTGATGCCATGACGGTGCGGGGAGCCGTGCCGACACGGGAGCCTCGACGTCGACGGTGAAGTCTGGCGTAAAAGCTCACTGGGTCCCCCGGGCGCAGGTCGATCGGGCGGGATCCGAGAGGTGTCGGAACGCCGCTGCTGAAGGATGCCCCGGGATTCGTCGCGTATCAGTTGCGAGAGAAAATCATGGAAAGCGCACTGTGACCTTTGTGCTCATCCAAAGTCTGTACACAACCTTAATATCCGCTCAATTCGACTGTAAAGCCCAGACGTCGCCGAAAGATCACGATTCGATATATCGCCAGACCTCGCACTGTTCTCGTCACTATCGTTCTGCAGCGTCCTCCGAATGTCTGTCAGAATTGGCATAGCGCCACCGATTGGGAGATGCGTGAGCGAGGGGGCCGGAAGTGGATGGAATCACCCTCGCCGCCGTACTCCTCGGAGTGATCTGGCCGACCGGAGTCGTGATCGCTTTGATACGGCGCACCGCTCCCGTGACCCTCGCAGACACGGTCACGTTCGGCCGCGTGCTGCTGACCGGGGTGATCTGCGCGGCCGCCGTGTTCGTGTTCGACGGCGCGCTCCCCGAGCGCACCTGGACCGTCGCGACCCTGACGGGCGCGGCCCTGCTGCTCGACGCCGTCGACGGGCAGGTCGCCCGTCGCACCGGAACCTCGACCGCATCCGGTGCGCGATTCGATATGGAAGCAGATGCGGTCCTGCTGCTCGTGCTCTCGGTCCTCGCCGCACTGACCGTCGGATGGTGGGTGATCGCGATCGGGCTCCTGCGCTACGTCTTCGTGGTCGCCGGATGGATCCGACCCCGGCTGCGCGGCGACCTGCCGTTCAGCCAGACGCGGAGGGTGATCGCCGCGACCCAGGGAGTGGTGCTGCTCGCCGTCCTGCTGCCTCCGACCCCGGTGCCCGTGGCGATCGCGTGCGCGGCGCTCGCGCTCGTGCTGCTCATCTGGTCGTTCGCGCGCGACATCGAGCGACTCGAGCGATCCGAGCACGAGTATGCGTGACGCGGTCCGGTCGGGCCCGTCTTTCGATGTCGCCGTCGATGCGATCGAGCGGAGGGGATCCCGGCTGCGGTTGCTCCTGATCGGTGCCGCGCAGGTCGCGGTGACCGTCGGATTGCTGGCGCTCATCGTGACGCGGTGGGGAGCAGCGCCGTTCGTGCACGCGATCACCACTCTTCCCCTCTGGGTATGGATCGTCGGGATCGCGCTCGGCGGGCTCGGCGTCGTGGCCCAGGCACTGCGCTGGCGACTCGTCGCGCACGAGCAGCGCATCCGGGTGTCCGTCGGATCCGCGGTGGCGCGCTGCTGGCAGGCCGCGTTCCTGAACAGTGTGCTCCCCGGAGGACTCGCCGGGGACGCGCTGCGCGCGGCGGATGACAGCAGCGACGCACGGGTCGAGACCGGCAAGCGTGCACTCGGCCGCGGCTTCGCCGCGGTCGTCGCCGAACGCCTCGCCGGCACGGCAGTCGTCTTCGTGGCTGCAGCGATCGCACTGGTCGCGAGATCCCCGCTGGTCGCCGGGGTGTGCCTCGCCATCGCTGTCGTCGCGATCGCCGTCGCCTGGCGGTGGGTGCGGCTGCTTCCCGGTCGCCGCGTGCTGGCGGTGGTCGCGCTGTCCGTTCTCGGCTGGGCGTCGTTCACCGGACTCTTCGTCGTGCTCATCGGCGCACTCGCTCCATCGGTGCCGGCCGTCCATGCTCCGGCGCTCGCCGCGATCGCGCTCGCCGGCATGTCCATCCCGGTCGGTGTCGGCGGCTGGGGGACGCGCGAGGCGGCGGCCGGAGGGGCATTCGCGCTGTTCGGGCTCGACGCAGGGCTCGGCGTCTCGGTGTCGATCGGATACGGTGTCGTCGCGCTCGCGTCGACTCTGCCCGGTGCGGTAGTGCTGGCGCTGCGCACCGCACCACGGCTGCGGGCTGCACGCGTCGCGCGCGTCAGGCGACGTGCAGGGGTGCAGGTCAGGGGCTCCCGGTAGGGTGTTCGCATGAGCTCAGCAGCGCCCACCTCAGGTATCGACAGCTCCGAACTCGACGCGGCAGTGCGCCCGCAAGACGACCTGTTCAGGCACGTGAACGGCAAGTGGATGGCGCGCACGAAGATTCCGGCCGACAAGGCGCGCTACGGGTCCTTCGCGGTGCTCGCCGAGAACGCGGAGGAGGCGGTCCGCGACATCATCACCGGCACCGAGGCCCCTGCGGCCGGCGCCGGCGCCGAGACCGAGGCCGACAAGGTGGCCGCGCTCTATGCGAGCTTCATGGACACGGAGCGAATCGACGCGCTCGGCGCACGCCCGATCGCGGACGACGTGGCGCGCGCGCTCGCCGTCAGCTCGATCGATGAGTTCGTGACTCTCGTCGCCGAACTCGAGCGCGACGGGCTCGGCGGGTTCTTCGGCATGGGGGTCGATAACGACCCGGGCGATCCGAGTCGCTACATCGTCTTCGTCATGCAGGGCGGAATCGGTCTGCCCGACGAGTCCTACTTCCGTGAAGACCAGTTCGCCGAGGTGCGCGAGCAGTACCGCGCGCACATCGCGCGCATGCTGCAGCTCGTCGCGGCCGACACCGGGTTGAGCGCGTCGGGCGCCGGTGATCCGGATCGCCTGGCAGAGCTCGCCTACGACCTCGAACGCCGCATCGCGGGGCACCACTGGGACAAGGTGGCGAGCCGCGATATTCAGAAGCTCTACAACCTGCGCACGTTCGCCGAGCTCCAAGAGCTCACGCCGAGCCTCGACTGGCGTCGCTATCTGACCGCGCTCGGGGCGTCCGAGCAGGCGTTCGCCGAGGTCGTCGCCGGTCAGCCAGACGCGCTCACCGGTCTCGCGTCGCTCCTCGTCGCAGATGAGCTGGAGGCCTGGAAGGCGTGGCTGATCTGGCAGATCGTCCGCGGTGCCGCGGCGCTCCTCTCGCAAGAGATCTCGCGCGCGAACTTCGATTTCTACGGCACCGCGCTGACCGGCGCGACCGAGCAGCGCGCCCGCTGGCGGCGCGGCGTCTCCTTCGTCGAGGGATCGATGGGCGAGGCCGTGGGTCGGCTCTACGTCGAGCGCCACTTCGATGAGACGGCGAAGGCCACGATGGACGAGCTCGTCGAGTACCTGATCGCCGCGTACCGCGAGTCCATCGGCCAGCTCGACTGGATGGGCGATGCGACGAAGCAGCGCGCGCTCGAGAAACTCGAGAAGTTCGTGCCGAAGATCGGCTACCCGGTGAAGTGGCGCGACTACGCCGACCTGCAGGTCGATGCGGGTGACCTGCTCGGCAACTCGGCCCGGGTCGCCGAGTTCGAGTTGCGCCGCGAACTCGAGAAGGTCGGCAGGCCGATCGACCGCGACGAGTGGTTCATGACGCCGCAGACGGTGAACGCCTACTACAACCCCGGATTCAACGAGATCGTGTTCCCCGCGGGCATCCTGCAGCCGCCGTTCTTCGACAAGCACGCCGACATGGCCGCGAACTACGGGGCGATCGGTGCGGTCATCGGGCACGAGATCGGACACGGGTTCGACGACCAGGGGTCGCGCTACGACGGCGATGGCAAGCTCACCGACTGGTGGACCGCAGAGGATCGCGCCGCGTTCGAGCAGCGCACCGCATCGCTCATCGATCAGTACAACGCGCTTTCTCCCGAGGGCGCGGAGGGTCAGACGGTGAACGGCGAGCTCACGATCGGCGAGAACATCGGCGACCTGGGCGGGATGGCGATCGCGTGGCGGGCTTATCAGCGTTCGCTGCACGGCGAGGAGGCCCCGGTCATCGACGGGCTGAGCGGTGCCGAGCGCTTCTTCCTCTCGTGGGCTCAGGCCTGGCAGCAGGCTTCACGGCCCGCCGAGACGGTGCGACTCCTGACGATCGATCCGCACTCGCCGAACGAGTTCCGCTGCAATCAGATCGTGCGCAACCTCGATGCGTTCCACGAGACCTACGGCACGCAGCCCGGTGACGACCTCTGGATGGACCCGGAGGAGCGCGTCTCGATCTGGTGATCGCCCGGGCCGCGCACGTGCCGTCGGCTAGGCGGTGCGCGGCGCGACCGTGAAGCGTCGGTTCTGCAGGCTCGGATTGATCTCGCGCACGTCGGCGATGCGCTGCGCGTCGATCGTGGCGGAGGCGATCGTCATCTCGCGTTCGCCCGCGGATGCGACCGTCACGCCCATCGGGTCGACGATCATGCTCTGACCGGCGCACCGCGGCCCCGTCTGACCGCACGCGGCGACGTACACCGTGTTCTCGATGGCCCGCGCGCGGAGGAGCGTGTCCCACTGCTGCTCCTTGAGCGGACCGGCCATCCATGCAGCCGGGAGCAGAATCACGTCGGCCCCCTGATCGACGAGCCACCGACTCATCTCGGGGAAGCGCAGGTCGTAGCAGGTCGCGGCGCCGATGCGCACGCCCTCCAGTTCGAAGACGAGCGGTGAGTCGATCTGCGCCGGAATCACCGTGTCGGACTCCCGGAACCCGAACGCGTCGTACAGGTGAATCTTGCGATAGACGCCGGCCAGCTCGCCCGATGCAGACAGGTGGACGAGCGTGTTGGACACTCGCTCGTCACCGGCATCCGTTTCGTTGATGCCGACGACGACGGCGATCCCGTGCGCACGAGCGGTCTCGCGCAGCGCGGTGACGAACGGGCCGTCGAGGGCTTCGGCGTGGCTGCGATCCGGCTGCGTCTTGCCGAAGTCCGCGTACATCGAGTACTCCGGCAGCACCACCAGCCGGCTGGTCGCCGCAGCGCGCGCGATGAGTTCCTGACATGCGACGAGGTTCTCGTCGACATCGGTGCCCGCGGCGAACTGCGCGACGGAGATGGTGAGGTCGGTCATAGCGAGTGGTCCTCTCGGTCGACGGGCTGCATGCGTATCCTCCTTGATTATCTCGAGACGGGGCCGCGACCGCACACTCTCACGACACCGGAACGAGATGCTCCCGGTCGGCGCTCCGTGCAGACCCCGCTCCGTCGACCGCGGTCTGCCTGAAGAAGTCGTGCTCCCACTCGGCCGAGATCCGGAAGGCCCCCCACATCCGTTCGCGGAGATCCGGTCGGGCCGCGGCGGCCAACTCGGTGACGAGCGCGATCGCGGACTCGGTGTCGGCGGCGAATGCCGCATCGTCGTAGGCGGCGATCCACTCGGCGTACGGGTGCTCGGGGTCGCACGCGCGCTCCCCGAGTTCGCCGCGGAAGAGCCGCGTGCCGATATCGCTGTACATCCAGAAGCAGGGGAGCGCGGCGGCCGCGGCGACGGCGTACTCGTCGCTGCACGACGCGACGAGGTGGTTCGTGTACCCCGTCGTCGTCGGGGAGGGCGCGCCGATCGGCGCCCCGTCCAGGCGGTCGCGGTGCAGCTCGAGTTCGCCGATGAGCGCGCCCTGGGCCGCGTGCAGCCAGAACCGCTGCGCGGCAGGGTCCGGTGCCAGCGTCGACAGCCGGGCGAGCACCCGGGCGTATTCGCCGAGGTAGAGCGAATCCTGAGCGACATAGGCCAGGAATGCCTCCCGCGGCAGCGATCCGTCGGCGAGCCGGGTGATGAACGGGAGCGCATCGGTCGCGGCGCGCACCTCCGCGATGCCGTCCCACCACTCGGCGCGAATGTCGGACGCCGTGCCTCCGGCGCCATCGACGGCGCCCCGAGACCACAGGCCGGCGAAGTGGTGCAGCGGGCCGCTGCCCTGTCCGACGTCGAGCGCGTCTGAAGCCTGCAGGCTCTCACGCAACCAGGCGCGTGCCGCGCCGACTCCGGTGGCCCAGTCTGCGCCGCGCGCGATCCGCGTTGCGACGGCAGAGGAGAGGGAGCACCCGGTGCCGTGACTGTTGCCGGTCGCGATGCGTGCGCCCGCGAACGCGACGACGCCGCCCGAGGGATCGACCAGTGCATCGGGCGACGACGGCCCGGCCAGGTGGCCGCCCTTGGCGAGCACCCGGACGCCGTGCTGCGCGGCGACCGCTCCGGCCTGCTCCAGCATCGCATCCCAGGTCTCGGCGACGGGTGCACCGGCGATGACCGCGAGTTCGGGGAGGTTCGGCGTGATGAGGTCGGCCAGTGGAAGGATCCGCTGCAGCGCCGCTTCGGCCTCGGCGCCGAGCAGTCGGTCACCGCTCGCCGCGACCATGACCGGATCGATCACCACGACCGGCGGACGGGTGCGCTCGAGCCACTCGGCGACGGTCGTGATCACCTCCGGGGTGCCGAGCATGCCGACCTTCACCGCGTCGATCCGTACATCGTCGGAGACGGCGGCGAGTTGCGCTGCCAAGAAGTCCGTGGGTGGCACGTGCACGTCGCGCACCCCGCACGTGTTCTGCGCGACCAGAGCGGTCACCGCGGCCATGCCGTAGCCGCCGTTCGCGGCGATGGCCTTCAGATCGGCCTGGATTCCGGCCCCTCCCGTGGGGTCGGCCCCCGCGATCGAGAGCACGTTGACGATTTCGATAACTGGTTCGCTCATCGCGACATCCCTCCGCTCGTCTCAACGAGATCAGGTTCGACGGGTGTGATCTCAGCCGCTGGTGCGGCACCCCGTGTCGTTGGGAGCGAGTCTAACGCAGAGCGTCCGTTGCCGCCTCCGGCCGTGCGTCGGCGGCTCCGTCGTGCACCGTGCAGCGTTCATCGGCGTGGTCGGGGCACGCGACGAACCGCGCACGGCACGACGGATCGGCGCAGTTCACCAGGGTGTTCGATCCGGATCCGCAGACCGCGCATCGCCCGACCACCTCGGGCGGCTCACCGGCCTCGCCGCCGAACTCCACGGTCTCGCGACCGTCGAACACCGCCAGCGAACCGCGCCAGAGCCCGTCATTGCCGAACGCTTCGCCGTAGCGGACGATCCCGCCGTCGAGCTGGTACACCTCGGTGAAGCCGCGCTCGACCATGGCCGCCGAGAGGATCTCGCAGCGGATCCCTCCGGTGCAGTAGGTCACGATCGGGCGTCCTTTGAGGTCGTCGAACGCGCCGCTGTCGATCTCCTCGATGAACCCGTGCGTGCTCGTGACGGACGGGACCACGGCGTTGTCGAATCGCCCGATCGCGGCCTCGTAGGCGTTGCGCCCGTCGAAGAACACGACGTCGTCGCCGCGCTCGGCAACGAGCTCGTTCACCGCCTGCGGACTGAGGTGCGTGCCGCCGCCGACGACGCCGTTCGCGTCCACCCGGGTCTCATCGGCGAGACCGAACGCGACGAGTTCGTCGCGCACCTTGACACTGAGCTTCGGGAAGTCCCGTGAACGCCGCCACGGTGCCCGTCGGTCCACGCCGTGGAGCGGTTCGGCGGTGTCGGCCACGAATCCGGTGCCGTCGCTCCATTTGAACTCGATGCCCGCGAACGGGGCGTACTCGCGCGTTCGTTTCGCGTAGGTCTTGCAGGCGTCGAGTTCGCCGCCCACCGTGCCGTTGATGCCGTGCGGCGAGACGATGATGCGGCCGCGCAAGCCGAGCGACTCGCAGAGTTCGCGCTGCCACAGGCGCACCGCCTCCGGGTCCGAGACCGGCGCGAACACGTAGTACAGCAGGATCTTCGACTCGCTCACCCGTCAATCGTACGCGAGCGCGATCGGGCGTTCAGGCTTCGCTGAGCGCGCTCGCGGTGTGCTCGGAGGCGTTCGCGATGCGCTGCTGCTGCTCCGGGGTGCGCGCGAGCGGGGGCACCACCTCGTGCTGAGCGGTCACGATGACGACGTCGTGGTCGACGTGGTTCACCATCGCGTGGACGGCATCGATGAAGTCGCCGCTCTTGATGGCGGCGAGAATGCGGGCGTGATCCCGCTCCATCTCGGCACCCGTCGCGACGTTCGCGAGGCGTCCGCGGTGCTCGGGGGCGCGCAGCTGATCGTTGATACCGGAGTACAAGGAGGCGAGCAACCGGTTCTTCGCCGCGTCGAAGATCAGTCGGTGGAATCGGCTGCTGAACGCCGAGTCGGCGTCCTCGTTCACGAGGCCGAGCACGGGGCAGCGGGTGCACCCCATCTCGGTCGCCGCGGCTTGCTCGAGCGCGGCGATGTCGTCGTCGGTGCGGTGCAGGGCCGCCTGCTGCGCAGCCTCGACCTCGAGAGCGCGGCGGTAGCTCAGGATCTCCTCGAGCGTGAAATCGGCGAGGTACTCGTTGAGCAGCGTGCTCGTCGGTGCCGCCGAGCGCACGAACGTGCCGCGACCCGGGAGCGTTTCGAGCATGCCGATGCTCGCGAGCGACCGGACCGCCTCGCGGACCGTCGATCGACCGACCCCGGTCTGCTCCGAGAGCTCGGGCTCGATCGGAATGCGTTCGCCGACGGCCCATTCGCCTGTGGTGATCTTCCGTCGGAGGAACGCCAGAGTGGCGCGCGCCCGCTCAGATCCCGTCGTGATGGCCATCAACGTCTCCCCTGCTCGTCGCTGAAGCACCAGTATAGGTCGAGCCTCCGACGCGGCGGCTGGGCGGTCGAACAGCCGAAGGTGCCGCTCTGGTGGTGTCCGATCCCGGTCCCTAGGCTGGGGGGACGCCACGACAGAGGGAGCAGCGATGACGCACGACCACCCAGCCCACGGACCGATCGATCCGTTCGCCGCGGTACCCGACGCGCCGAGCTTCGCACTGACGAGCGCCGACATCGAGGACGGCGAGCCCTTGCCCGCAGAGGTGTACGCCTCCGGTGCTGGAGGGCAGAACCGGTCGCCCCAGCTTTCGTGGTCGGGGTTTCCGAGCGAGACGCGCAGTTTCGCGGTGACCTGTTTCGACCCCGACGCGCCGACGGGGTCGGGGTTCTGGCACTGGGCCGTCGCGAACATCCCGGCCGAGGTGACATCCCTCCCTTCGGGAGCCGGATCTTCGGGAGCGGAGGGTCAACTGCCCGAGGGTGCGCTCACGTTGCCGAACGAACTGCGCGAACCCGCGTTCACGGGCGCGGCTCCGCCCGAGGGCACGGGCGTGCACCACTACTGGTTCGTCGTGCACGCCCTGAATGTGGCGCACGTCGATGTGGAGCCGCAGTCGACACCCGCGGTGCTCGGGTTCACGATGCGCGACGCGGTGATCGGTCGCGCCGTGATCGTCGCGACGGGCGCATTCGACGCTGCGGGCTAGGTCCGAGCGCCGCCGGCGCGGCACCGGTCGCGGCGGCCATGGTCACCGCTGACCGACCGTCGGTCAGGCGTGCTCGTGCCCCGACCAGGCTTCGGTGAGCTCGCGCTCGACGCGCATCCAGAAGCTCTGCATGACGGAGCTGGAGCGTGCGCCGGTCCAGATCATGCAGTGCTGACCCGACTCGGGTTCGGCGCGCACCCACTCGTCGAGCCAGGCGTCGACCGCAGTGGCGAGTGCTTGCCCGCGGGGCATCCCGATCCCGGGTCGTGACGAACCGGCGAGACCTTCGCGGCAGATCCAGGTGACGCTCACGCGGCGGGGCGTTTCGATGGTCTCGATCTGCATGGGGGCGAAGACCTCGATAAAGATCGTTCCGTAGCTGTTCGCGGGGAGCTCGGCGCACCACGCGCGGATATCATCCAGATCGCTGGCGTCTCCCGCAGCGAGGATACAATCGACGGTCTCCGGGGTGCCGAAGGTCGAGATGCCGGTCGAGTGCTCGCTGAATGCCACATCTCCATAATAGGCAAGCCTTACCTACGTCCGACGAAAAATCAGCGAACATTCAGGAAGCATGGACGATCGCCGCCCGCCGGTGCGAGAGACTGTCACGAATGATGCCTGCGCACACCCTGACGGACCGGATCGTCGCGCGCGTTCGGGACACGGAGTTCGGTGCCGACGGACTGCACGTCCGGGTCGGCGATACCACGGCCGAGCACCGATGGACCCCCGATGTGCGTGCAGACATCCACTCGGCCGCCAAAGCGGTGTGCGTGCTGGCGGTGGGCATCGCCGCCGATGAGGAGCGCGTCTCGCTCGACGAGCCGGTGGTGAGCGCTCTGCCCGGGGTGCGCCCGGGCGCCGGCGCCGAGCAGGTCACCCTCAGGCACCTGCTCTCGATGAGCAGCGGGATCGACCTGCCGTGGTCGGAGACCCTGATGACCGATTGGCCCGATCTCGCGAACGAGTTCCTCGGGCGATCTGCTCGCGGCAGAGTCTTTCAGTATTCGAACGCGAGCACGTACACCGCCATGCGCGTACTGGCGGCTCGGGTCGGCGACCCGGTCGCCTACCTCGAACCCCGTCTGTTCTCGCCGCTCGGCATCGAGCGGGTGGCCTGGGGTCGGTGCCCGAACGGGTGGATCCTCGCCGGCGAAGGGCTGTTCCTGCGCACCGCCGAGCTCGCGAACATCGGCGGGCTCATCCGTGACCGAGGCGTCTGGAACGGCCGGCGACTCGTCACGGCTGAGTCGATCGATGCGATGCACTCCGACTGGGTCAGGGCTGGAGAGCATCCGTCGTACGACCGCTACGCGCTCGCCGGTTGGGGCGGGCCGGGTGGAGCGTGGAGACTCCATGGTGCGCACGGCCAGCTCGTCATCTTCTCGGGCGAGACCGTCGTGACGATGACCGCGCACGACCACTTCGGTGCCGACGCGATCGCCGAGTTCATCGTGGAGACGATCGAGCGCGGGTGAAGCGGACGCAGCGAGTGAATGCCCGCGACCTGTCGCTGGGTCTGGGCCGAACGATCCGTCCGCAAACGTGCTCTCGACGCGACAATCGTTCGGCTTACGGGGCTGTTTCCGGCGTGCAGGGTACCGATCCGCAACCGTTCGATCACGAAACGCGGGGGCCGCATCGCCGGTAGGCTTGACGCGTCTACGATGCTGAGTGACGCCGTTTCACGACGCGTTCGATTCGTACACCGTGGTACTCGCCGCGGTGACCCCTATGGTTCAAAGGACACCTCCATGCGACAGACCTCGTTCCGACGCCGCGCGTTCGCGCTCGTCGGCCTCTCCGCGGCCGCGGCCCTCACCCTCTCCTCCTGCGCCAGCGGCAACGATGCCGGCGACGCAGAGGCTGGCGGCGACGGCGACAGCTACCGCATCGGTATCAGCCAGTTCGCCCCGCATCCCGCGCTCGACGCGGCGTCCGAGGGATTCAAGGCCGCGTTCGAGGAGGCCGGTCTCGAGGTCGAGTTCGACGAGCAGAACGCTCAGGGCGAGCAGGCGACCGCGGTCACCATCGCCGAGTCGTTCGCGAACGAAGATCTCGATCTGGCCCTCGCGATCGCGACGCCCGCCGCCCAGGCGCTCGCGAGCTCGGTCTCGACCTACCCCGTGCTGTTCACCGCGGTGACCGACGCCGTCGAGGCCGATCTCGTCGACTCCAACGAGGAGCCGGGCGGCAACATCACCGGCACCAGCGACGCCGTGCCGCCGGAGGCGCTGGAAGGCCAGTTCGACCTCATCACCGAGATGGTGCCCGACGCGAAGAAGGTCGGCATCGTGTACGCCTCGGGTGAGGTCAACTCCGAGGTGCAGGTCGAGCAGGCGACCGAGGTCGCGGCGGATCGCGATCTCGAGGTCGTGACCCAGACCGTCACCACCGCGAACGACATCGCTCAGGCCACCGAGGCGCTCGGCGACGTCGACGCCATCTACGTGCCGACCGACAACATGGTCGTCAACGGTATCGCGGCGCTCGTGCAGGTCGCCGAGCAGAAGCAGATCCCCGTGATCGCCGCCGAGGCCGGCACCGTCGAGGGCGGCGCCATCGCCACCATGGGCATCGACTACGAGGCGCTCGGCAAGCAGACCGGCGAGATGGCGATCGCGATCCTCGAGGGCGGCGACCCTGCGTCGACCCCCGTCGAGATGGCCGCGACGCTCGCGAACACCGTGAACCCCGCCGCAGCGGAGCGCATGGGTGTCGAGATCCCCGACTCCGTCATGGAGGGTGCAGACGTCGTCGAGTAACCACTCGACGACGCTCATCGAACTACTCGGCCGGTCCCCGGCGCCGTCACGTACGGAGTCGGGGAACCGGTGGCCGAGCGACGCCCCGGCGTCGCACTGCAAAGGATGCGTAAGGAAATGACGTCATGATCGGCGCTCTCGAACTCGGAATCATCTACGGCGTCATGGCCCTGGGTGTCTACCTCACCTTCAAAGTGCTGAACTTCCCCGACCTCACCGTCGACGGCAGCTTCACCACGGGTGCCGCCGTCGCGGCATCGATGATCACGCTCGGACAGAACCCCTGGCTCGCCACGCTCGCCGGAGGCGCTGCCGGCATCGTCGCCGGAATCATCACGGGCGTGCTCCACACCAAGGGAAAGATCGACGGCCTCCTGGCCGGGATCCTGACCATGATCGCGCTCTGGTCGGTGAACCTGCGCATCATGGGGACGACCAAGGAAGACGCGGTGAGCACGTCGAACCTGCCGCTGCTGCGGGCCGACACCGTCTTCACACCGCTCGCCGACGCGGGCATCTCGCGCACCTGGATGAGCATCGCGTTCGTCGCCGTCGCCGTGATCGTCGTGAAGCTCTTGGTCGACTGGTTCCTCTCGACGAACCAGGGCCTCGCCATTCAGGCGACGGGCGACAACGGCCCGATGATTCGCAGCTTCGGGGTGAGCACCGACCGCACGACGATCCTGACGCTCGCGCTCTCGAACGGTCTCGTCGCACTGTGCGGCGCACTCGTCGCCCAGTACCAGGGTTTCGCCGACATCAGCATGGGCATCGGGCTCATCCTGGTCGGGCTCGCCTCGGTGATCCTGGGTCAGGCCGTCTTCGGGCAGAAGTTCATCTGGATCGCGAGCCTCGCGGCCGTGCTCGGTGCTGTGCTCTACCGGCTCATCATCTTCTTCGCCCTGCAGGTCGGTCTCGATCCGAACGACATGAAGTTCGTCACCGCCGTCCTGGTCGTCGCCGCGCTGCTCCTGCCGCGCTGGGGCTTCCTGAAGCGGGTGCCCAGATTGCGTCGCGCCGCGGGAACCATCGTGCTCGACCAGCCCGCTCCCGCCGTCGCCGCCGCCGACTCAGCCGCCGATGTCACCGGCATCGGCGATGAAGGAACGGACCGCCCGGTGACCGCTGCAGCCGGATCCTCGGGCGCCGCGACCCGCACCACGACCCAGAACCAGGGGGAGTAATGCTCGCCATCGACCAGGTCTCGAAAACATTCTTCCCCGGTACGGTCAACGAGCGCCGCGCGCTCGTCGAACTCGGACTCCGACTCGATGAGGGAGACTTCGTCACCGTCATCGGCTCCAACGGTGCCGGCAAATCGACGCTGCTGAACGCGATCTCCGGGCGCTACACCGTCGATAGCGGACGCATCGAGATCGACGGCAAGCTCGTCAACCGACTCAAGGAGTACCAGCGGGCGAAGTTCCTCGGCCGCGTGTTCCAGGATCCGATGGCGGGCACCGCTCCGAGCCTGACGATCGAGCAGAACCTCGCGCTCGCCTCGCGCCGCGGGCAGACGCGCGGTCTGGGCCGGAGTCTGTCCCGCGGACAGCGCGAGGGGTTCCGCGAGCACCTCGCGACGCTCGAGCTCGGCCTCGAGAACCGGCTGACCGCCAAGGTCGGACTGCTGTCGGGCGGTCAGCGCCAAGCGCTGTCCCTCTTGATGGCCGGGTTCACCAAGCCGCGGATCCTGCTGCTCGACGAGCACACCGCCGCGCTCGATCCGCAACGCGCCGCGCTCGTGACCGAGCTCACCGAGCGCATCGTCTCGCAGGGCAACCTCACGACGCTCATGGTGACGCACAACATGGAGCAGGCCCTTGCCCTCGGCAACCGCCTCATCATGATGCACGAGGGCCGGATCGTCTTTGAGGCGGACGCCGAGCGCAAGCGCACGCTGACCGTCGCCGGACTGCTCGACGAGTTCGCGAAGATCAAGGGAGCGACGCTCGACGACCGGGCGATGCTCGGATAACCGCGACGATCGGCTGAGCGGCCGCTCCGATGCGGTCGGCCGCTCAGCCGGCGACGTTCTGCGCGCCTGAATCGAGTGGAGCGATGTTCGGGAAGTCCTCGAAGATGAGCAGGGTCCGCGTGCCCCGCACCGAGGGGATCGACTGGATGCGTTCCAGCACCACGCGACGCAGGTCGCGGTTGTCGCGTGCGCGCACCAGCAGCATGACGTCGTACTCGCCGCCGACGAGCGCGATGTGCTCGACCTCCGGGATCTCGAGCAGACGGTCGCGCGCGTCCTGCCAGTCGGCTTGATCGACCGAGAGCGTGACGTAGGCGGAGGAGTGCTTGCCCGCCAGCACCGGATCGGTGCGGACGGTGAACGCGGAGATCACGCCCTCCGCGACGAGCCGCTTGAAACGCGCGTGCGCGCTGGCGCGCGAGATGAACACCGACTCCGCGAGCGTGGTCATCGACGCCCGTGCGTCGCGTTTCAGTACCTCGATGATCTTGAGGTCGATGTGATCCGGTTCCATGGTGCCCCTTCGCTCCATCACAACTGCGGGCGATTTTGGACATCCGTTCGTCTTCGTCGCCGCAACGTACGTATTCGTACAGAGTATCAGCCGTCGAGCTGAACGGCCGCTCGGATCCGGGGCACTATGGGAGCACATCATCTTCAAGGAGGAGGAGCGAGTGCTCAGCGCAGAATCGGCGATGCTTCCACGCAGCGCCCCGGTCACGCTCATCGACGCGGAGGGCTCGCCCCACGCCGACGATCAGTACCGCATGCCCGACGCGGACCGGCTCTCGGCCGCGTACGCCGCGCTCGTCGCCGGACGACGCATCAACGATCAGTGCAACGCGCTCGTCCGTCAGGGGCGACTCGCGGTGTACCCGTCATCGAACGGGCAGGAGGCCTGCCAGGTCGCCGCCGCGCTCGCGCTCGGTGACGGCGACTGGCTCTTCCCGACCTACCGCGACTCGGTGGCGATCATCACGCGCGGCGTCACGGCGTCGGGCGCCCTGGTGCTGCTGCGCGGCGACTGGCACTCGGGGTACGACCCTCACGAGTTCCGGGTCGCCCCGCAGGCGACGCCGCTCGCGACTCAGCTGCTGCACGCCGTCGGCTTCGCGCACGCCGCGAAGCTGCGCGGCGAAGACACCGTCGTGCTCGCGATGTGCGGCGACGGGGCGACGAGCGAGGGCGACTTCCACGAGGCGATGAACTTCGCGGCGGTCTTCCGGCTGCCGGTCGTCTTCTTCGTGCAGAACAACGAGTTCGCGATCTCGGTGCCGCTCTCGCGGCAGACGGCGGCGCCCTCGCTCGCCCACAAGGCGATCGGCTACGGCATGCCCGGGCAGCGCGTCGACGGCAACGATGTCGCGGCGCTCCTCGCGGTGCTCGACGAAGCCGTCGATCGCGCGCGTTCGGGTGACGGGCCGAGTCTCATCGAGGCGCACACCTACCGTATGCTCGCCCACACGAACGCTGACGACGATACCCGCTACCGGGAGCGTGACGCCGTCGAGGCGTGGGCCGATCGTGATCCGATCGTGCGCGTGCGCGCGTACCTCCGTGAGCAGGGTCGGCTCGATGACGCGCTCGAGACCGAGGTCGCCGAGGCGTCGGAGCAGGTCGCCGGTGAACTGCGGGCCGCCATGAACGCGGATGCCGATCTCGATCCCGAGCAGTTGTTCTCGCACGTCTTCGCCGAGCGCCCCGCCCAGTTGGATGCGCAGTGGGCGCACTTGCACGACGAGCTCGATCGCACGGAGGCCGCATCATGACCGTCGAGACGATGACCATGGCCGGTGCGCTGAACCGAGCGCTCGCCGACGCCATCGAGTCCGATGAGCGCGTGCTCGTCTTCGGAGAGGATGTCGGAGCATTGGGCGGCGTGTTCCGCGTCACCGATGGGCTCACCGAGCGGTTCGGCGAGCAGCGGTGCTTCGACACGCCGCTCGCGGAGTCGGGGATCGTCGGCACCGCGGTCGGCATGGCGATGAACGGCATGCTGCCGGTCGTCGAGATGCAGTTCGACGCGTTCGCCCTCCCGGCGTTCGAGCAGATCGTGAGCCACGTCGCCAAGCTCGGCAACCGGACGCGCGGCGCGACGCGCATGCCGATGGTGATCCGGATCCCCTTCGGCGGCGGGATCGGAGGTGTCGAGCACCACTGCGACTCCTCCGAGGCCTACTACGCGCACACGCCGGGACTGACGGTCGTGTCGCCGGCGACGCCGCAGGACGCGTACTCGCTGCTGCGCGCAGCGATCGTCTCACCCGACCCCGTGATCTTCATGGAGCCGAAGAAGCTCTACTGGTCCAAGGGTCCGGTGGACACGTCGGCGGTCGTCGACCTGCGTCGCGCGGCGGTGGTGCGCGAGGGCTCCGACGTCACCCTCATCGCCTACGGTCCATCCGTGCCGATCGCGCTCGAGGCCGCCGAGGCGCTGGCCACGGATGGGCGGAGCGCGCAAGTCGTCGACGTGCGCACGCTCACCCCGTTCGACGATGCCACCGTCTGCGCGGCGGTGCGGAGCACCGGGCGCGCGGTCGTGATCGCGGAGGCGCCGGGCTTCGCCAGTGTGGCGTCCGAGATCCAGGCGCGCGTCTTCGAGCAGTGCTTCGAGTACCTCGAGGCGCCGGTGCGGCGCGTCACCGGCTTCGACACACCCTTCGCTTCGCCGAAGTTCGAGCACTGGTATCTGCCGGACGTCGATCGCGTGCTCGACGCGGTCGACTCGCTGCACTTCGCGGAGGTCGCCGCATGAGCGCCGCCCAGGTCTTCCACCTGCCCGATCTGGGTGAGGGGCTCACGGAGGCGACCCTGATGCGCTGGCTCGTCGCCGTGGGTGACGAGATCGCCGTCGATGCGCCGATCGCCGAGGTCGAGACGGCGAAGAGCGTCGTCGAGCTGCCCTCCCCGTTCGGTGGAGTGATCACGGCACTGCACGGTGCCGAGGGCGACACGATCAACACCGGTGCGCCGGTGCTCGAAGTCGGCGGAGACGCATCGGGGGGCCGGTCCGGCGCAGCCGTCGGGGACTCGCTCGCCTCAGCCGAGCACGAAGCCTACCGTGAAGAGGAACGAGCCGGATCGGGCAACGTGCTCATCGGCTACGGCACCGGCGCCGGACCGGCGAAAGGGCGTCGGCGTCGACGCACCGAGGTCGTTGCCGAGCGCGCCGCTGTCACGCCGGCGCAGGATGCCGCAGCTTCTCCCGCGCAACCGGTCGCGACGAGCGGGGAGCGACCCCGCACGGTCGCGGTGCGCTCGCCGATCGTGCGTCGGCTCGCCCGTGAACTCGGGATCGATCCCCGTGACGTCGACCCGACCGGAAGCGACGGAGCGGTGACGCGAGACGATGTGCTCCGCGCAGCGGACGCTCGCGGACGCGCGGAGGCGAGGCGGACGGATGAGGCGGGTCAGGATCCGGTGCGCACTGCCGACGGACCGCTCGGCGTCCTGCGCACGGAACGGTTCTCGCCGCTGCGCAAGGTCGTCAGCGCGAAGCTCAGCCGCAGCCGGTCGGAGATTCCCGAGGCCACCGTGTGGGTCGACGTCGACATCACCGACCTGTGGGCCCTCCGCGGACAGATGGCGGCTGGGCCGGACGAGCGTCCCCCGTCGTTCACCGCGCTGCTCGCCCGGTTCGCGCTGCTCGGGCTCGAACGCTACCCGCACCTCGCCTCACGCGTCAGCGACCAGGGTGACGAGCTCATCGTCTTCGACGGTGTGAATCTCGGTGTCGCGGCCGACACCGAACGGGGACTGCTCGTGCCCATGATCGAGCGCGCCGACGCCCTGTCGCTCGCGCAGCTCGACGCCGCACTGCGGAGCCTCGGGGCGGACGCCCGCTCGGGCCGGATCCCACCCGAACGACTCAGCGGGTCGACTTTCACCGTCAACAACTACGGCAGCCTCGGGGTCGATGGCTCAGCCGCGATCATCAACCACCCCGAGGTCGCGATTCTCGGTGCGGGTCGGGCCATCGAACGCCCCTGGGTCGTCGACGGCGAGATCGTACCGCGTCGCATCGTGCAGCTCTCGCTGGTCTTCGACCACCGCGTCTGCGACGGCGGATACGCCGCCGGGTTCCTCCGGGAGGTCGTGGGCCTGCTCGAGCACCCGCTGACCGCGTACTCGCGCGTCTGATCGCCGGCGGGGAACGGGGCTCCGGCGATCAGCGCCCCTCAAACGACGATGTGCTCGTCCCGAACCGTGGTTCGAGACGAGCACATCTTCGGTTTCGCCGAGGGGCGAGGGTGAGCTCGAGTTACTGCTTGACGCCCATGACCTCGTTGGACCGCGTGTTGAGCGCGATGTCCTTCGGTTCCTTCACCAGAGAGACGGCGACCAACGAGATGATCGTGACGCCCAGGATGTAGAGTCCGATGGTCCATGACGCCCCCGTCGCGCCGAAGACGAGGTCGGCGATGAGCGGTGCGAAGGCTCCGCCGAAGATCGCGCCGATGGCGTAACCGATCGAGACGCCGGAGTAGCGGATGTCCGCGGGGAACATCTCGGCGTAGAGGGCGGCTTGCGGGCCGTACGAGAGGCCGAGCCCCACCGTCATCAGGAACAGCGCCAGGAAGTACATCACGATGTTGCCGGTATCGATGAGGAACCACATCGGGATCGCCCAGATCGCCAGCAGCACGTACCCGATCTGGAAGGTGCGGACGCGACCGATCCGGTCGGAGATGATGCCGCCGAACAGGGTGAAGATCAGCCAACCGAACGACGCGAGGGTCGTCGCGAGGAGTACCGGCGGACGGGCGAGGCCGAGCCCGCCGTCCGCTTCGGGGCGAGTGGCGTACGCCGAGAAGAACGCGATGAGCAGGTAGCCGGCTGCGTTGTTCGCGATGAAGATGAGCGCCGCGAGAATGACCTCTTTGGCATGCTTCGCGAAGAGGATCTTGAGCGGTGCTGCCGACTCGCCCTTGCGCTGCTGGAGCTCCTTGAAGATCGGCGACTCCTCGACGGCGCGGCGGATGAGGTAGCCGACGGCGATGAGCACGATGGAGAAGAGGAACGGGATGCGCCAGCCCCACGCGAGGAACTGCTCCTCCGTCATGGCGGTGGTGATGATCCACATGGTGGCGGTCGCGAGGATCATGCCGACCGGCACGCCGATCTGCGGGTACGCGCCGAAGAGTCCGCGCTTGCCCTTCGGTGCGTGCTCGACCGACATGAGTGCGGCGCCACCCCACTCGCCGCCGGCGGAGAAGCCCTGGAGCACGCGCAGGAGCACGAGCAGTACGGGTGCGGCGACGCCGATCTGCGCGTAGGTGGGCAGGACGCCGATGAGTGCCGTGGCGAGGCCCATCATCACCAGCGTGAGCACGAGCATGCGCTTGCGACCGATGCGATCCCCGAGGTGACCGGCGACGACGGCACCGAGCGGGCGGAAGAGGAAGGAGATGCCGAGTGATGCCCACGCGACGATCTGGCCGACGGTCTCGCCTGCCGGTGCGAAGTAGAGCGTCGCGAAGACGGCTCCCGCCGCCTGCGCGTAGATGAAGAAGTCGTACCACTCGATCGAGGTGCCGACGAGGGTGCCGGCGAGCACTCTCCGTTCCTCGCGCGTGCGGACTGCGGTGTCTGACATGTGAACTCCGTCGTTCGTGAAACCAGTGTCGGCGACCCTGTGCCGACCGACCGTTCGGACAGTAATGTACTGTACAGGCATCAGTCGTTGCGTCACAATATCGCGACGGCTATCGTGATATTGTTACCGAACGTTCAGTCATTAAATCGGTGCTGGGCGGGTGCGACAGGGAGGTCTCGACCCATGGCAGATGCATATCTCGTGGGCGGTGTCCGCACGCCGGTCGGACGTTACGGCGGCGCCCTCGCCGGAGTTCGGCCCGACGATCTCGCCGCGATAGTGCTCGCCGCCGCGGCTGATCGCGCGGGGGCTCCACGCGATGCGTTCGACGAGGTGATCCTCGGCGCGGCGAACCAGGCAGGGGAAGACAACCGCAACGTGGCGCGCATGGCGACATTGCTCGCGGGATTCCCCGATGCTCTGCCCGGCTACACCGTGAACCGTCTCTGCGCCTCCGGGATGACCGCGGTCGCGAATGCGGGTCAGGCGGTCAGGGCCGGCGACGCCGACCTGATCCTCGCAGGGGGAGTCGAGTCGATGACCCGCGCCCCGTGGGTGCAGGCGAAACCCGCCAAGCCGTGGGCGAAGCCGGGCGAGCAGTTCGACACCTCCATCGGGTGGCGCTTCACGAACCCCGAGTTCTTGCGGCGCGAGAAGGCGACATTCGCGATGCCGGAGACGGCAGAAGAGGTCGCACGCGTCGATGGCATCAGTCGGGAGGACGCGGATGCGTTCGCCGCTGAGAGCCACCGCCGCGCGCTCGCGGCCATCGAGGCCGGTCGCTTCGACGACGAGATCGTCGCCGTCGAGGTGCCTGCGGGTCGCGGCACCACCGCGACCGTCGACACGGATGAGGGCCCCCGCCCCGGTACGACGACCGAAGTACTCGCGGGACTGCGACCCGTGGTCGCCGGGGGCAGCGTCGTCACCGCCGGTAACTCGTCGTCGTTGAACGACGGGGCGAGCGCCCTGCTCGTGGCGAGCGAGCGCGCCATCGAGCAGCACGGACTCACGCCGCGCGCCCGCATCGTGACGAGTGTCTCGGCCGCGCTCGCGCCCGAGATCATGGGACTCGGACCCGTTCCCGCCACCGAAATCGCACTCCAGCGCGCCGGGCTCAGCTTCGACGACATCGGGTCGATCGAGATCAACGAGGCGTTCGCGACGCAGTCGCTCGCGTCGATTCGCCGACTCGGACTGGATCCGGCGCGTGTCAATGCCGACGGCGGCGCCATCGCGCTCGGGCATCCGCTCGGTTCGTCGGGCTCCCGCCTGCTCGTCACGCTGCTCGGCCGCATGGAGCGAGAGGGCTCCCGCTACGGACTCGCAACCATGTGCGTCGGCGTCGGGCAGGGCACCGCGACGATCGTGGAACGGGTGTGATCGGCATGACTTCAGCATCCGCACCGCTGCGCCTCGAGGATCGCGGCACCCATGTTCTCGCGACGGTGAACCGTCCCGAGAAGCGGAACGCGATCGATCAGGATCTCATCGACGCGCTCCACGAACTCTGCGCTGAACTGGAAGCCTCCCCGCGGACGCTGATCCTCCGCGGTGCCGGCGGCGACTTCGCCGCGGGGGCCGACATCGCTCAGCTGCGCGAACGCCGCGCTCCCGAGGCGCGGGCGGGTATCAACACCCGGGCATTCATGCGGGTCCACGCGCTTCCCATGCCCGTGATCGCGGTGCTCGACGGTTACGCGCTCGGCGGGGGAGCCGAGCTCGCCTACGCCGCAGACATCCGGTTCGGCACACCGACCCTCAAGATCGGGAATCCCGAGACCGGACTCGGCATCATCGCCGCCGCCGGTGCCTCGTGGCGGCTCCGCGAACTCGTCGGCGAACCGCTGGCGGCGGAGATCCTGCTCGCCGGCCGTGTTCTGGATGCCGATGCGGCGCTCGCCGCGGGTCTCATCACGCGCCTCGCCGACGATGGCGACGCCGCGCTCGAGGCTGCCGAACGGACCGCCGGGCGCATCGCGAAGCTCGACGCGGCCGCGGTGCAGGCGACGAAGCGCGTGCTGGGAGCCCCGCGATCGGCGCACCCCGAGATCGATCTCGCCGAGCAGGCGATCCTGTTCGACAGCCCGGAGAAGCACCGACGCATGACCGAATTCCTCGAACGGAAGCAGGAGCAGCGATGACCGAGACCATCCCCTCGCGCGTCGGCGTGCTCGGCGGCGGGCGCATGGGCGCTGGCATCGCGCATGCGTTCCTGCTGGCGGGCGCCTCCGTCGTCGTCGTCGAACGCGATGTGGCTGCGGCCGAGGCGGCGCAACAGCGCATCGAGAAGAGCGTCGACGCATCGATCGCGCGCGGGTTCGACGGCAGCGCGCAGCAGCTGAAGCAGGCGCTCACCGTGGCGACCGACCCCGGCGCGTTCGGCGCGTGCCGACTCGTGATCGAGGCGGTGCCCGAATCGCTCGAACTGAAGCTCGACGCCCTGCGCGAGATCGAACGACAGCTGCCGCAGGATGCCGTGCTGGCGTCGAACACCTCGTCGATCCCGCTCGGGCGCTTGGCCGACGCACTCGATCGACCCGAGCAGTTCATCGGGCTGCACTTCTTCAACCCGGTCCCGGCCTCCGCGCTCGTCGAGATCGTTGTGAGCGCGCACACGGCCCCGGTGCTCCCCGAGCGCGCGCGAACGTGGGTGGAGGCGCTCGGCAAGACGCCGATCACCGTCGCCGACGCCCCCGGATTCGCCTCGAGCCGTCTCGGCGTCGCACTCGCGCTCGAAGCCATGCGCATGGTCGAGCAGGGCGTCGCGAGTGCGCGCGACATCGATCTCGCGATGGAACTCGGCTACCGCCACCCCACCGGCCCGCTGCGGACCACCGACATCGTCGGTCTCGATGTGCGCCTCGGCATCGCAGACCAGCTCGAGCGCGAGCTCGGGGCGGGGTTCACCCCACCGCAGATTCTCCGCGACATGGTCTCGGAGGGAAAGCTCGGCCGGAAGAGTGGTCAGGGCTTCTACGACTGGAACGACGAGTGACCACGGCTCACTCGCACACACCCGAACGCGGCGGAGCCGCACGACTGGAGGAATCCCGATGACGCGCACCCTGCAGAGTTATGTCCACGACGCCTGGTGGACCCCCGCCGATGACGTCTCGGGCACCGAAGTGCGCGACGCGTCGACGGGCGAGGTGGTCGCCAGGGTGTCGAGCGAGGGGCTCGATCTCGCCGGCGCGATGGATTTCGCGCGCACGACGGGCCAGACGAGTCTCGGCGCGCTCACCTTCCATCAGCGCGCCGTGATCCTGAAGCAGCTCGCGTTGGCGCTCACCGATCGCAAGCGCGAACTGTACGCGCTCTCGAGTCGCACGGGTGCGACGAAAGGCGATTCGTGGGTCGACGTCGACGGCGGGATCGGGGTGCTCTTCACCTACTCGGGCAAGGGGCGCCGTGAGCTGCCGAATGCGCGGGTGCAGCTCGACGGGCCCGTCGAGGTGCTGGCGAAGGACGGTTCATTCCTGGGGCGGCATATTCGCACCACGCTCCCGGGCGTCGCCGTGCAGATCAACGCCTTCAACTTCCCGGTGTGGGGTGCGCTCGAGAAGTTCGCACCGACGTTCCTCGCCGGCATGCCCACGATCGTGAAGCCAGCGACGCCCGGAGCGTACCTCGCCGAGCACCTGGTGCGGATCATGGTCGAATCCGAGCTGCTGCCCGCGGGGTCGCTGCAGCTGGTGTCGGGTTCGGTGCGCCACGTCTTCGATCACGCCCGGCTCGGCGACGTCGTCTCCTTCACCGGTTCCGCGTCGACGGCGGATCAGCTGCGCCGGCACGACGCCGTGCAGACGGGCGGGGTCATCTTCAACGCCGAGACGGACTCGATCAACGCGTCCGTGCTCGGTCCGGACGCGGTCGAGGGCACACCCGAGTTCGATGCGTACGTGCGTCAGCTGGTCACCGAGATGACGTCGAAGGCGGGGCAGAAGTGCACCGCGATTCGCCGCGCGATCGTACCGGCCGCGTCAGCCGAGGCGATCGTTGCAGCGGTCGAATCGCGCATCGCCGAGAAGATCGTCGTCGGCGACCCGCGCGAGGAGGGCGTCACGATGGGCGCGCTCGCCTCGGCGGAGCAGCGGGCCGAGGTCTTCCGGCAGGTGCAGCGCCTCGTCGACGGGGGCGGACGCGTCGTGGTCGGTGCGGGGCAGGATCCGGAGGCCGACGGCGCCTTCGCCGATCCGATGCTTCTCCGCTTCGACGACCCTGCCGCGCCGCGCGTCCACGACACCGAGGCCTTCGGGCCCGTGTCGTCCGTGATCACCTACGAGACGCCGGCGCAGGCCGCCGACCTCGTGGTGCGCGGCGGCGGATCCCTCGTTACGAGCGTGGCCTCGGCCGACCCGCAGTTCGTCGCCGAGCTGACGCGTCGCACGGCGGCGGCGAACGGACGCATCCTCGTGCTCGACCGGGTCGACGCGCGCAGCTCGACGGGACACGGGTCGCCCCTCCCGATGCTCGTGCACGGCGGCCCCGGCCGGGCCGGCGGCGGCGAAGAGCTCGGCGGCGTGCGCAGCGTGTTCCACTACATGCAGCGGACCGCGATCCAGGGCAGCCCCGAGATGCTCACCGCGATCACCGGTGTCTGGCACGCGGGCGCCGATACGCGCGACGACCAGCACCCCTTCCGCAAGCCGCTGCAGGATCTGCGCATCGGCGACCGGGTCGTCTCGGAGGAGCGCGAGATCACTCTCGACGACATCGCGCACTTCGCGCAGTTCACCGGCGACACGTTCTACGCCCACACCGACGAGGAGGCGGCGGCGGCGAACCCGTTCTTCCCGGGCCGCGTCGCCCACGGGTACCTGTTGCTCTCGTTTGCCGCCGGTCTCTTCGTGTCCCCCGAGCCCGGCCCCGTGCTCGCGAACTACGGGCTCGAGTCGCTGCGGTTCGTGACGCCGGTCTCGCCGGGGGACCGGATCCGCGTCGCGCTCACGGCGAAGGAAATCATTCCCCGCGAGACCCACGATTACGGCGAGGTGCACTGGGACGCGGTGCTCACCAACCAGGAGGGTGAGACGGTCGCGACCTACGACGTGCTCACCCTCGTGTCGAAGACCCCGGAGATCCCGGCCGAGTAGTCCGCGGCCCGCTGCCTCGGGGCCGTGCGGCCCTGAGGCAGCGGCAATCGTCGCCGATCTCTGACTAGGATCTGGAGCATGACTCAACGCCCATCACCGCGCGGTCGGCGGGTATTCATCTGGGGGATCACGTCGACGATCCTGTCGACGATCGGGATCGTGCCCCTCATCGTCGTGTTCATCCTCGGGACGACCGTTGATCCGAATTACGGCTGGCTCCTGTTCGTCTGCATCCCCTTCTCGCTGCTCGCCGGCGGGCTCGGCGTGGTGTTCGGGATCATCGGGATCTTCGCCGCGCGCGACACGCAGCAACGGTCGGTGTGGCCGACGGTCGGTCTGCTCATCGGCGGTGTCCAACTGCTATACGCCATGATCTTCTTCAGCGGCGCCCTGAGCTGACGGCGGCCGGGACAGCCGAGGTGCGCGCGGGTCGGCGTCACGGGCGCAGGGCGCCCCGCAGATCCTCGCTGATGCGACGTCGGCAGAGTTCGGTCAGCCACGCGGAGAACGCGAGGTGGCGATCGGGGCCGTGGGTGAGGTCGATTCCCGTGAGCTGCTTGATCTGCCGTTGGCGGTACAGGATCGTGGTTCGGTGGACCCGCAGGATCGCCGCGGCGCTTTCGCCGTGGTGGGCGTGGAAGAGCGCGGCGGTCGTCTCGAACGCGTAGCCCTCGGGTGCCCGCAGCAGACCGATGAACCGGGTGAGCCGTTCGCCTCCGGGCGCCGACGCCTCCGGTGGCACGTCCACGGCGAAGCTCGCGATCTGCTCCCAGAGGATGAAAACATCGTCCGCGCAGAGTTCACTGCCGAGCGTCTGCGCCACCGCGGCACGCGCATAGCGACATCTCAGCGGCTCGTCCGCGCGAGACAGTGCGACACCGACCGTGCCGGAACGCACCTCGCGGTTCGCGGCCGACAACAGATCCGTGATCGCCGCGTCGTAGGACCGTGATGCGTGATCCGGGTAGTCGAGCACCGATACCAGTCGACCGTGATCCTCGATGCTCGCGACGGCACTGAATCCGAATATTCTGGCGATGCGCACGACGGTGCTCAGCGTGCGTTCGGCATGATCGTGCGCACCGTCCCCGGAGATCGCGACGCACGCAACGGTGAGGGCTTGGTCGACGGACTCGACGGCGCCATCCATCGGATCGCCCGGGGCGGGGTCATGAGCGCCGTCGTCGGTGCCCAGCAAGGAGCGTTCGATGTGCGCTCTGCGACGATTCCGTCGATCGACGGGCTCGACGATGGACCGTTCGGCGAGCGCTGCGACGATCCGTTCCGCATACCGATCGATGATCGCGGCATCGGGGGCTGCGCCCTGGTCGAGAAGCCACAGGTACGCCATGCCGTTCCCGAGGTTGTAGCACCACCTGGCCTCGATGGAGAGGGCTGTGTTGCGAGGCACGTACGAGGGACGATTCGGGGTACTCTCCTGCATGCGCTTCCAGAAGTAGGTGCGCGCCTCCTCCGGCATCCGTCGCTGCAGCAGCAGGTTGATCCGGTAGGGGTCGGCGTCGCCGTAGTCCCGGGTGACGGCGATCAGCTCGCCGTCGGGAGTGTCGATCGCCACGGACTGGCCCAGTGTCGCTGCCAAGCCCTCGATGCTCGCCTGCAGCTCGTCGACCAGTCTCTTCTCCATGGCACCTTCGCTTCCGCCACGACACACGCTACCCGAATGCGCCGGGAGGGGTGGGACAGCCCACCTCCTCCCGGCTTCGCGCTCAGAGCTCGAGCAGAGTCCCGGCGCCCTGCGCCTCAGCCGCCTCGTGAATCGCCTGCGCGACAGCCATATCGCAGACGGCCATACCGATGTTGCTGTTGACGATCAGCTGGTCGGCCGAGGTCCGACCGGGCTTCAGATCCGCGAGCACCTCGCCCGACTCGGCGGCGATTACCGGGCTGCCGCCGGGGTAGTACCCCATTTCGACGAAGAGGTCGTGCTCCTCGGTCGAGTCGGTGATGTAGACGTCTGCCCGAAGCGGGATCTCGGGATCCCAGAACGTGTTGAGGTCACAGGGCAGGATGGTCTGGCCGGCCGACACCCACTCGCTCTTCGCGAGCGCCATGGGTTCACGCACGACCAGAGTGGCCGAGCTCAGTACCTCGCACTCCTTCACCACCTGCTCGATGGAGGTGCCGACACGCAGACGCACGCCGACGTCGGGCTGCAGGTCGGCGACGAGCTTCTCGGCGACCTCGGGGAAGCGGTCGTAGACCACGATCTCGCTGAGCGAGTCCAGGTGCTCGGCGGCGTAGCGCACGTGCTCGCGACCCTGCACGCCGGCGCCGAACATGCCGAAGCGCTCCGCACCCGGGTGCAGCTTCTTCGCCATGAGCACGGTGACCGCCGGGGTGCGCGCTGCCGTCAGCCAGGTGCTGTCCATCAACGTGGTCGGAACACCGGTTTCGACGTCGTTCAGGCACAGGACGCCGGTGGTCTGCGGCAGGTTGAACTCGCGCGGGTTGCGGGGGTAGCACTCGATCCATTTGGCTCCGACGACCTTCATCTCCGGGATGTAGGCCGGCATCGCGTGGAAGAAGACGTCCTCGTAGGGGTGCACCCCGATCTTCGCGGGCATCTCGTACCGCTTGTTGCCGTGCTCGACGAGTGCCTGGTGCACCTTTTCGAGAACGGTGGCCCTCGTGATGCCGAGGTTCACGACTTCGGCCCTCGAGAGGTAGCGCATGTTCTGGCCGAGGGTGAGTGCAGACATAGTGAGTCCTTTCGGGGTGATGCGTATTCAGGCGAGCGCGCGTCGGCCGGTTTCGGGCGCGAGCAGGATCGAGGCGATCAGGCCGACGAGCGGGAAGATCGCGAGGAGGAGGAGCGAGGCGTTGATGCCGACGGCGGCGATGAGGATCGGCATCAGGTATGTCGCCAGTGCGGCGCCGAGACGACTCATGGCGGCAGAGAATCCGACGCCCGAGGTGCGGAGTCGGGTCGGGAACATCTCGGACGGATACACGAACTGCAGGTTCGAAGAGCCTGACGCGACGAAGAGGTAGACACCCGTGGCGATCGCGAGGATCGCGAGCGGAGCTGTCGGGAAGACGCCGAGAATCAGGAGCGCGACGAGGGTGATCGCGAACGTCGAGATCGCGAACGTGCGTCGCTTCGAGGCGACGAGCACCCAGATGAAGACGACAGCGCCGGCGAACTGGAGCATGTTCATGATGAAGTCGCGGCTGAACCCGTCGGGGAGTCCGAGATCGTTGAGCACCGGGGTGATGAACGTGAAGATCGCGAAGAGGGGCCCGACCTGGCACGCCCAGAAGATGCCGGCGTACGCCGAGGTCTTGCGGTTCTCGCGGTTGAAGAGTTCGCTGAACCTCGCCGATTCGACCTTCTGCTCGACGGGCGGCAGGGCCGTGCCCTCCGGGAAGTGCCGATCGACGATCGCACGCGCTTCGTCGTCTCTGCCCTGACTGATGAGCCAGCGCGGGGATTCGGGCAGCCGGATGCGCGCGATCGCGATGGCGACCGCCGGGATTGCACTGCTCGCCAGCACGATGCGCCAGTTCACGTCGGCCCAGGCGAGCGCGACGAAGTTGGCACTGACGAAGCCGAGGAACCAGGTCGCCTGTAGCGCGGAGAGGAAGTACCCCCGCACGCGCGCGGGGAGGAACTCCGAGAGCAGCGCGGCGCCGACGGCGTACTCGACGCCGATGGCCACGCCGATCAGGATCCGGTAGACGGCGAGGTCCCACGTGGAGACTGCGAAGAGTTGCAGCAGTGACAGGATGACGAAGGCGATGAGGTTCCACCGGAAGACCACGCGACGACCCCAGCGATCGGCCGCGCGACCCAGCACGAGACCGCCGATGAAGATGCCGATGAGTGCGCTGGCGCCGATGAGACCCTGGCTGACGGCGGTGTAGTGCATCTCTTCTGTCGCCGCGGCGATCGATCCGCCGACAACGCCGAGGATGTACCCGTCGAGGGCGGTGCCGCCGAGGGTGCAGATGGCGGCGAGCGTGTGGAGTCTGTTCCACCGCGCGCCATCCATCGTCCGATGGTGAACGCTCGTCGAGCTCATGGGATTGCTCCTTTGCAATGAGGAAAGAGGGGTGTTCGGCGGGCGACCGAACACCCTGCACCCGAGTATTTCCGCATCGCGCCGCAGAATCATCCACGTCCGGAGAGACTTCTCCGGCGGCAGTGCAGCATTTGTAGCACAGAGCGGAATCGCGCGTACGCTGGCGTCTCAGTGCTGCGCAGCGTCGCGCCCGAAAGCGCCGATCTCGACCCTCAGCGGAAGTCGCGGCTCTCGTTGACGCGCAGACCGGAGCGGACGTAGGAGAGCACCGAATCCGCGAGGGATTCAGGCGTCACGGGCCCGTCCGGCCGGTACCACTCGACGAGGGAGTTCACGAGTCCGAAGGTGAATCGCGCGGCGAGACCCGGGTCGAGGTCGTCGCGCAACGATCCCTCGTCGCGCGCCTGGGCGAAGATCTCGCGCAGGCGACTGGTGAGCGCACGTCGCCGTTCCATCGACCGCCGTTCGGCATCGGAATTGCCGTGCAGGCGCAGCAGCAGGGTGAGGTATTCGCGCCGTTCGCAGGCGACGAGCACGGCCTCTCGCACGATGAAGCGGATGCGCGAGACGGCATCGCCCTCACGGGTTTCGGCCTCGTCGAACACGCGCTCGAGTTCGCCGAGCGCGCGTTCGAGGGCGAGCTCGAGCATCTCGCCCTTCGAGGAGAAGTGGTGGTACACCGCCGACTTCGACAGTCCGAGTCGCTTGGCGATCATCTCGAGCGAGGAGGCGTCGTAGCCGTGATCCGTGAACACCTCGACGATGACGGCGAGCATGCTGTTCTGGTCATGGCCGGGTCGCCCGCGGCGCGGCGCGGGAGCGGTGTCGTTCACGTCCGGCTCCTCTCTCCTGCATCGCGCGACGGTCGACAGGGATCCTGCCGCCGCATCCAAGTTATCGCAGGTCGTAGAGGCGCTTCAGCTTGCCTTCGGAGCGCGGTAGCGATCCCGGATCGACGACCTCGATGCCGAGGGTCGTGCCGACCCGCTCCTTCACCCGGCTGCAGAGCAGCGTGCCCGCGACTTCGGCCACGGCGCGATCGACGTCTTCCCGTGGTTCGATCTTCACAGTGAGGTGGTCCATCGCCGCGTTCTTCGTGAGTTCCAGAATGAAGTGGCTGCTGAGTTCAGGGATCTCGAGTGCGATCTCCTCGATCTGCGTCGGGAAGAGATTCACCCCGCGCAGAATGATCATGTCGTCGTTGCGTCCCGTGATCTTCGCGATCCGGCGGAACGAGGGTCGCGCGGACCCCGGGTGCAGCGACGTCAGGTCGCGCGTCCGGTACCGGATCATCGGGAACGCCTCTTTCGTGAGCGTGGTGAAGACGAGTTCGCCGGTCGTGCCGTCCGGTACCTGGTGCAGTTCGTCGTCGATGATCTCGGGCAGGAAGTGGTCCTCCCAGATGTGGGGGCCGTCCTGGGTCTCCACGCACTCGTTGCCGACGCCCGGTCCCATGATCTCGGAGAGGCCGTAGATGTCGACGGCCTTAATGTCGAGGCGCTCCTCCAGCTCCGCGCGCATCGCGTCGGTCCAGGGCTCGGCGCCGCAGATCGCGACCTTCAAGCTGGTGCTGCGGGGATCGATCCCCGCCTGCTCGAACGCATCGGCGAGTGTGAGCAGGTAGCTCGGGGTGCACATGATGGCGTCGGGGCGGAAGTCGGTGATGAGCTGGATCTGCTTCGCCGTCTGCCCACCGGACATCGGGATCACGGTGCACCCGAGTCGCTCGATGCCGGCGTGCACGCCGAGTCCGCCCGTGAAGAGACCGTAGCCGTAGGCGTTGTGCACCATCCACCCGGGACGCACGCCCGAGGCGTACAGCGAGCGGGCGATCAGGTCGGCCCAGTTGTCAAGATCCTGCTCCGTGTAGCCGACGACCGTGAGCCGACCGGTCGTGCCCGACGAGGCGTGCACACGACGCACCTGGTCCATCGGCACGGCGAACAGGCCGAAGGGGTAGTGGTCGCGCAGGTCGCTCTTGGTGGTGAACGGGAGCTTCTCGATGTCGGAGAGCTGTCTGATGTCGTCCGGCGAGACGCCGACCTCATCGAACCGCTGCCGGTAGAACGGCACGTTCTCGTACGCGTGGCGCACCGTCCACTGCAGGCGTTCGAGCTGCAGCGCCTCGAGCTCGGGGCGACTCAGGTGCTCTTCGGAGTGGTAGCCCTGCTGCTCGGCTGTCGTCGTCATCGTTCGCTGTGCCTCTCTGCCGCTGCGCGTGGGGGTGGTCTGGGGGAGTTCGGTGAGGGTCATGCGCGGACCTCCGTCGCGGTGGTGCCGTCGGTCCGGGTGTCCGATGGCAGGGGGATGGGTCGGTTCGTGGCGAGGGATCGACCGCGGAACTCGGCGACGATCCGACCCTCCTGGTCGGCGACCGTGACGTCGTAGAGTCCGTTCCGGCCCGACAGCCAGCGACGCTCGGCGGTGGCGGTGAGGGTGTCGCCCGCGTGGCTCGCCCGGGTGAAGGTGATGTCGACGCCGGAGGCGACCACGGCCGTGTCCGCCTCATTGCACGCGTAGGCGAATGCGGTGTCCGCGAGGGTGAAGACCATGCCGCCGTGAGTGATGCCGAACCCGTTGGCCATGTCGTCGCGCACGCGCATCGACAGCACGGCGCGTCCGCGCTCGAGTTCGTGAATGGTGATGCCGAAGGCCCGTTTGGTGTTGTCCGTGAGCAGCATCGCGGTCGCCGACCAGCTCGGGTCGAGCGAGATGTCGCCCTCGATGCCCGTCGGGGGGTGCGTCGTCCCGGTGGCCTCGGCCTGCGTATTCGTCGATGAACTCATGTGCG
This sequence comes from Leucobacter tardus, assembly GCF_017583045.1. GTDB lineage: Bacteria > Actinomycetota > Actinomycetes > Actinomycetales > Microbacteriaceae > Leucobacter > Leucobacter tardus. The sequence continues at coordinate 578,887 of NZ_JAGFBF010000001.1, forward strand.
CTCCATTGCGTTCCGGTCAGGGCTTCTCCCGCCCCGGCACCGATTGCGGCCGAAGCGAAAAGCGGTATACTCACTGAATGGTCGGTAAGTAATTTCCCTCGTGAAGACTACCACCACCTGACCGAAGAAGAGCAAAACCCGATGCGCAAGTCTGACGCGAGGAGGCAGCAGATGTCGATCACGGCGACCACCGAACCGGCCGAACAGGCGGGGCAGGAGCACTTCGATGCGATCATCGCGGCCGATCAGCGGATCGAGCCGCGCGACTGGATGCCCGAGAAGTACCGGCGTACGCTCATCCGTCAGATCTCGCAGCACGCGCATTCGGAGATCATCGGCATGCAGCCCGAAGCGAACTGGATCACCCGTGCACCGAGCCTCAAGCGCAAAGCGATCCTCACCGCCAAGGTGCAGGACGAGGCGGGCCACGGGCTCTACCTGTACGCCGCGGCGCAGACGCTCGGCATCACGCGCGACGAGATGACGATGCAGCTCATCGAGGGTCGCGCCCGCTACTCCTCGATCTTCAACTACCACACGCCGACCTGGGCCGACATGGGCGCCATCGGGTGGCTCGTCGACGGTGCCGCGATCTGCAACCAGGTGCCGCTCTGCCGCGCGTCGTACGGCCCGTACGGTCGCGCGATGGTGCGCATCTGCAAGGAGGAGTCCTTCCATCAGCGCCAAGGGTTCGAGATCTTGATGGAGCTGTCGAACGGCACCCCGGAGCAGAAGCAGATGGCGCAGGATGCCGTCGACCGCTGGTACTGGCCCGCGCTGATGATGTTCGGTCCGAGTGACGAGCACTCGCCCAACTCGGCGCAGTCGATGGCATGGAAGATCAAGCGGTTCTCGAACGATGAACTGCGCAACCGGTTCGTCGGCATGTGCGTGCCGCAGTTCGAGGCGCTCGGGCTGGAGTGCCCGGACAAGGACCTCCGCTTCGATGAGGAGACCGGTACCTGGATCACCGGCGAGATCGACTGGGACGAGTTCAATGCCATTCTCGACGGGCGCGGGCCGGCGAACACGCAGCGGCTGCGTCACCGTCGCGAAGCGCACGAGTCGGGGGCCTGGGTCCGTGAGGCCGCCGCCGAGTACGCCCGGAAGCAGCGCGAGCGCGACCAGCAGCCGATCGCGGCCTGACCGCTTGCGGCACAGCCGCACCACTTCCCGCCGCCCGGGCGGAGCGGCGTTCGCGCCGCACGATACGCAGACGAACACATCAAGGAGACGACGATGTCGACACCCGGCGAGACCGGCACCGAGACCTGGCCACTGTGGGAGGTCTTCGTGCGGGCGGGGCGCGGCCTGAGCCACGTGCACGTGGGGTCGCTGCACGCCCCCGACGAGACGATGGCCCTGCGCAACGCGCGCGACCTGTACACGCGGCGCAACGAGGGTCTCTCCATCTGGGTGGTGCCCGCCGCGGCGATCACGACGAGTGATCCCGATGCCAAGGGCGTGTTCTTCGAATCGCCCGCGGGCAAGAACTACCGGCACGCGGTGTACTACACCCGTGCCGAGGGGGTGAAGCACCTGTGAACGATGCGCACGTCGACGATCTGCACGGTGATGTCAGCGTCGATCAGCTGCAGCTCTCGGAGGAGCTGCTCGGGGTCTCGGGCACGGCATCGGAGGACGTCGCCGAGTACGCCATGCGGCTCGGTGATGACGCGCTGATCCTCGCCCAGCAGCTGGGGTGGTGGATCTCGCGCGCCCCCGAGCTCGAAGAGGATCTGGCGCTCGGCAACATCGGCCTCGACCTGCTGGGGCACGCGCGAGCGCTGCTCCACTACGCGGGCACCGCCTCCGGTCGCTCCGAGGACGACCTGGCGTACTGGCGCGACGAGACCGAGTTCCGCAGCTGCTGGCTCGTCGAGCAGCCGAACGGACACTTCGGCGACACGATCGCGCGCCAGTTCCTGTTCTCCGCGTACCAGGCCGAGCTCTACCGCGACCTGCAGCGCAGCGACGACGCGTCGCTCGTCGCGATCGCCGGGAAGGCCGATCGCGAAGTCAGGTATCACCTCGATCACGCGACGCAGTGGATCCTGCGACTCGCGGGCGGCACCGACGAGTCGCGCGAGAAGATCTCCGTCTCGCTCGCCGAGGTGTGGCCGTACGTCGAGGAGCTCTTCACGGATGACGCGCTGACCGAACGACTGACGGGTACGGTACCGCAGCCCTCGGCGCTGCGCGCGGGCTTCGACGCGACGATCGACGCCGTGCTGGCGGAGGCCGAACTCGAGCGCCCCGCTGCCAAGCCCGCCATGGCCGCCGGCCGCGAGGGGCGGCACAGCACCCAGCTCGGCTACATTCTGGCCGAGATGCAGTGGCTCGCCAGGCGGCACCCGGGAGCGACGTGGTGACCGCGGAGCTCACGGGCGTCAGGCCGACCGACGCCGCCGACGCGCGGGCCTGGGATCTCGCCGCCGAGGTGCTGGATCCCGAGGTGCCCGCGCTGACCATCGAGGATCTCGGCGTGCTGCGCGAAGCGCACGTGGACGGCACCGCGGCGCGCATCGTGCTGACGCCCACCTACTCGGGGTGCCCGGCGATCGATCAGATGCGCGACGACGTCCGCGCGAAACTGCGCGAGGCGGGATTCACCGAGATCGAGGTCGACACGACGCTCAGTCCCGCATGGACCACCGACTGGATGACCGAGGCGGGCAAGCGCAAGCTCGAGGCCTACGGCATCGCGCCGCCCAACTTCCGGTCGGCGATGCATCGCGGACCGATCCCGGTGCAGATCGCCGTGAAGTGCCCGCAGTGCCAGTCGCTGCGCACGCGCGAGATCGCCCGGTTCGGCTCGACCTCGTGCAAGGCGCTCTACGAGTGCCTCGACTGCCTCGAGCCCTTCGACTACTTCAAAGTCCACTAGGCCGCGAGAGGATCACCATGGCCGCCATCAATCTCGGCAGGACTCGGCGCGCGACATTCCACGACCTCACGGTCGCCGATGTCCGCCCGCTCACCGAGTCGAGCGTCGAGGTCACGTTTGCCGTGCCCGACGACCTCGTCGACGACTACCGCTACGCCGCGGGTCAGTACCTGGCGCTGCGCACGACCATCGACGGCGAAGACGTGCGCCGCTCGTACTCCATCTGCCGCCCACCCGCAGACGGCAGCATCTCCGTCGCGATCAAGCGCGATCTCGGCGGGGTGTTCTCCAGCTGGGCCAACGAGCAGCTGCATCCGGGCGACACCCTGCAGGTGATGACCCCGCAGGGCGCGTTCACATCGAACCTCGCAGAACTCGACGGCAAGCGCGTCGTCGGCGTCGCGGCCGGATCGGGCATCACTCCGGTCATCACGATGGCGCACCGCGTGCTCAGCCAGAGCGACACCGCTCGCTTCGACCTGCTCTTCACGAACCGGTCGTCGCTCGACGTCATGTTCGTCGAAGAGCTCGCGGATCTCAAGGATCGCTACCCGCAGCGCTTCGCCCTGCACCACGTGCTCTCGCGCGAGCAGCGGGCGGCACCCATCATGTCGGGCCGACTCGATGAGGAGAAGCTGCGCACCATCCTCACCACGCTCATTCCGCCGAGCATGGTCGACGAGTGGGTGCTCTGCGGTCCCTTCGAGCTCGTGCAGCTCTGCCGCGATCTGCTCGCCGAATTCGGCGTCGAGTCATCGCACATCCGCTTCGAACTCTTCACGACCGGCGAGCCGGGTCAGGCGACGCCGACGCGCGCCCGACCCGTGGAGGTGCAGCAGGGCGAGCGGACGGTCGCCATCGACTTCCGACTCGACGGCACATCGGGCTCCGTCGCGAGCCCCGTGAGCGCGAACGAGACGATCCTGAACGCTGCGCTGCGCGTGCGCGCCGACGTGCCGTTCGCCTGCGCCGGCGGCGTGTGCGGCACCTGCCGTGCGAAGGTCGTCGAGGGTTCGGTCTCGATGACCGAGAACTACGCGCTCGAGGCCGACGAGATCGAGCGCGGCTACGTGCTCACCTGCCAGTCGCATCCCACGTCCGAACGCGTGTTCGTCGACTACGACGCCTGACCCACGCCCGCTCGAGAGGAGCCCCGTGATCGACCTCACCATCGCCGACGACGTCGCCGAGATCACCCTGAACGCCCCCCAGAAGCTCAACGCGCTCGACGCCGCAGCCGTCGATGAGCTTTCCGACGCCTACGCGCGCGCCGCCGAGTCCGGTGTGCGGGCCCTCGTGCTCAGAGGCGAGGGGCGCGCGTTCTGCGCCGGCCGCGACATCTCGGGCGTCGACCCCCGTGAGGACGACGTGCTCGGATACCTCGAGGGACGCATCCAGCCGCTGATGGAGCGCATGGCCGCGTTCCCGGCACCCACGTTCGCGGTCGCGCACGGCGCCTGTCTCGGTGTCGGGCTCGGGCTGCTCATCGCGAGCGACGTCGTCTACGTCGCCGAATCCGCGAAGATCGGCAGTCCGTTCGCGAACCTCGGCGCCACCCTGGATTCGGGCGGGCACGCGCTGTTCGTCGAACGGCTCGGCGCGCACCGCACGCTCGACCTCATCTACACGGGCCGACTGATGTCGGGGGCCGAAGCGGTGACGGCAGGACTGTTCTCACGCGTCTGCGCCGACGACGACGTACTCGACACCACGCGCGAGACGGCGACGCGGGCTGCGGGTGGAGCGACGCGCGCCTTCCTGGCGTCCCGCGCACTGGTGCGCGACCTCCGCGACCGCCGCATCGGCCTCTGGGAGTCGATGGCCGATGAGAACCGCGCCCAGGCGGCGCTCTGCGACACGGACGACTACCGCGAAGGCTTCGCCGCCTTCCAGGAGAAGCGGAAGCCGGTCTTCCATGGTCGGTGACGGACTCGAGTCGGGCAACTGGGTCGCGCAGAACGGATCGGGTGAGCTCGCCGACGCCATGGGCATCGAGTTCACCGAGTACACGGTGGAGCGCACGGTCGCCCGGATGCCGGTCGTCGGCAACCGTCAGACAGTGGGGTTTCTGCACGGCGGCGCGTACGTCGTGCTCGGGGAGTCGCTGGGATCGATGGCGGCGAACCTCCACGCGGGCGCCGGCAGGCTCGCGGTCGGCATCGACGTCAACGCGACACACGTGCGCTCCGCGACGTCCGGATACGTGACCGGCATCTGCACGCCGATCCATCTCGGCCGCACGCTGACCGTGCACGAGATCGTCGTCGAGGACGACGAGGGGCGCCGGTGCTGCACCGTGCGCATCACGAACCTCATCAAGGACGCCCCGTCCGACTGACCGCTGCGCGTCGCCGCGGGAATCCCTGATCCGCCGCCTACAGTGTGGGTATGGCAGAGCTTCCGGAAGGTGTCGGGGACGCCGCCGAGGCGCGAGTCGTCGAATGGGCGCGGACGCTCAGCGAGGCCAGGCATGCCGGCCGCGGGCATCCCGATCTCGTCGGCGGCGCGCGTCACGACGCGAGCGGATTGGCGTTCACGCAGCGGGTCATGGACCTGCTCGCCGGGTCCGACGACGCGTTCGCCACGGCGTTCGGCCTGCGGGAGGCTTCACGCGACCTCCCGCGGACGCTGCCCGTGCGCGACCGTCTCGCGGTGCGCGCCGGCGGCCTCGCATCGCTCGGGCTGCCATGGGCCGTCGTGCCGATCGCGAAGCGCTGGTTGCGCGACCGGGCGAAGCACCTCGTGCTGCCCGCCCGTCTCCCGACCGACCCCGACCACCCGAATCGGGCCGCAGCCCTCGCCATGGCTCTCGAGCGGCGCTCGACCGCCGGGCTGAGGCCGTCGGTCCGCCTCCTCGGCACGCCCGTTCACGGACCCGCGGCGGCCGAACGGGAGATCGAGCGACTGACGGCGCTCGCCGGCTTCCCGGGAGTGACCGACCTCATCGTGGACGCCCGCAGGGTCATGCCAGGCGGAACGGACTGGTCGACCGAGGCGGACGTGACCGACGCCGTCGCGCGACTCCGCCCGCTCTTTGACGCGGCCCTCGCGCACGAGGTGGGGGTCACCCTCGAGCCCGGCTCCTATCGGGAGGCGCGGCTCGTCCCCGAGGTCCTGCTGCGCGCCCTCGCCGATCCGGCCCTCGACCGCGTGCGCGCGGGTGTCGGGATCCTCGCCGAGCTGCCGGACTCCCGCGACATTCTGGAGCGCGTGCTGCGCTGGGCCGGCCTGCGCGCCGCTGAAGGCGGCGCCGCACTCGAGGTCGTGCTGGGCACGGGCGGCATCGTCGGCGCCGAACGGATCGCATCGATCCAGTCGGGCCTCGCGATCCCCGCGTTCGAGCACCGGACCGAGATCGATGGGCAGCTGCTCAGACTCGCCGACCTCGCACTGCACCCCGAGCACGCCGCGCACGTGCGGGTCGTCGTCGCGAGCGACGACCCCCACCTCATCGCTGCCGTCGAGGCCATCGCGCTCGAGCGCGACCTCGTCGGCATGCTCCGATTCCGGCTGCGCGCCGGCATCGGCGACGACCTCGCCGAGCACCTTGCACGCACGCGAACCGGGGTCAGGATCGCGCAGCCCGTCGTGCGCCCCGCCGAGTTCACCGGTGCCGTCGACCTGCTGCTCGCGCTCGCCGCGGAGGCAGCCGACCCCGATTCCGCACTGGCCGGACTCGATGGCGTGCTGCGCGGCGACAACGAGGCGCTCGCAGCCGAGCGCGAACGTCTCGCGGCCGCGCTGAGCGCCGCAGCCGACCCGTTCCCGCCCGTGCGACGCACGCAGCAGCGCACGCGGGAGTGGGACCCCAGCGAACGCGACAGCGCCCTCTTCTACCGCGCCCCAGACGATCCGTCACCGTTCCACACGGGCGGACTGACCGCAGCGGTGCTCGGACTCGGTCGTGCAGACACGGGCGAGGTGCAGCTCGAGGCGATGGGCACGCCCATCGCGATCCCCGTGGTCTCGCAATCGGGGTTCGCAGCTGAGCCCATCACCGACGCGACGGTGACGACGAACCGGGACTGGGCGCGCAAACTCCTCGACCGTGCGGCACAGGTGCGAGAGACCACCTCCGCGACGGAAGCACCGAGTGTCGGTGCTCCCGAGGTCGAGGAGATCCTGGGCGCCGCCCGCAGTGCCGGGGAGCGCTGGGCGAGCCAGAACCACACTCTGCGCGCCACTCGCCTGCGCCGTGCCGCGCTCGCCACAGTCGCCGCTCGCGACCGGCTCACGGAGGCGCTCGCCGCCGACACCGGAGCACCGATCACGGTCATCGACGCGACCGTCACCGACATCGTCGACACGGCCAGATACACCGGTCAGCTCGCCGAGAACCTGAACGCGGTGCGCGGGGCGAGCTTCCACCCCGACGGGCTCGGCGTCGTGATCGCGGGTGCCGCCGCACCGTTCGCCGAGCAGGTCGAGAGCGTCGTCGCCCTGCTCGCCGCGGGCAGCGCCGTGGTGTGGGCGTTCCCCGAGGGGCAGCGTCGTGCAGCTGCCGTGCTGGTTGAGGAATGGGTACGGTCAGGACTCCCGGTCGAGACCGTGACGACGATCGCGCTCCCATCGGGTGAGGCTCCGGACCTCGACGGAGCGGTCGCGTTCGCGCGCGCGCTGGGTGCCGCGGAGACGGCGATCGACCGCGCGACGGTGTTCGCGAACCCCGGCGCGTCGCGCGCCCTCGCGCAGCGACGACCCGACCTGCGCCTCGACAGCCGCTTCCCCGCCATCGGCAGCATCGTGGTCACCCCTGCCGCCGAGATCGACTCGGCCATCGCCGATGTCGTCGCCTCCGCCTTCGGTCAGCCGGGGCCGCGAGCGGCTGGCCGCGCGATCCTCGTCGGCGCCGTGCACCGGTCGCGTCGCTTTCGCGAGGGTCTCGCCGACGCCGTGCGCGCGCTGCGCGTCGGGGATTCGGCCGCCTCCGGCAGTGATGATCCACTGGCACTGCAGGTCGGCCCGCTGCCGATCCAGCCGTCCGATGCCCAATTGCGGGCGCTCACCCGGCTCGAGAAGGGCGAGGAGTGGCTCGTCGAGCCGCGCCGACTCGACGACACCGGACGACTGTGGAGCCCCGGCGTGCGCACCGGCGTCGCCAGCAATGCGCAGTTCTGGGAGGACGCACGCGGCGTCCCCGTGCTCGGCATCGCCCATGCCTTCACGCTCGGTGATGCGATCGCCGCGCAGACGGCCGGCGGGGGAGCGGTCGCGGGGCTCCAATCGCTCGACCCCCGTGAGATGCTGCACTGGCTCGATCGCGCGCAGGCGGCGTCGCTCGCCGTGAATCGTCCGACCACGGCGGCCCGCGTCGAACGGCACCCCGGTGGCGCGTGGAACGACGCAGGTGCCGGTATCTCCGCGCTGTCGGGCGGTCCCCAGCGGCTGCTGACGCTCGGGACCTGGCACGTGCGCGAGGGGACGCGCAGTTCGACCCTGCACCTGCGCGGGCTCGATCCCGAAGTGCAGATTCTCATCGAGGTCGCGCAGGAGGCGCTCTCGTACGAGGAGTTCGACGAGCTCAGACGCGCCGCACTCGCCGATGTGCTCGCCTGGCGCACCTCGCTCGGGGTGGTGCGCGACACGATCGGGCTCGGCATCGAGCGCAACGCGCTGCGCCACTGGCCCGTACCGGTGCAGATCCGACTGTCCGAGGGGGCACCGGTGGCCGAGCTCTTGCGGGTCATCGCCGCGGCACTGCTCGTGCGGGCCCCCTTCACAGTGTCGACGGGACACGTGCTGCCCGAAGCGGTCACCGCGTTCCTGCGGACGCAGGGCATCGCGCTCTCGCTCGAGAGCGACAGCGACTGGCTCGAACGCGTCGTCGTCACGCCGCCCGCCGTCGACGGGACCCCCGTCGTGCGCGTGCGCATGATCGGGGGCGATCGGGTGCGCACGGCCGAGTGGATGAGCGGCGGCGCCGACCTCGCACTGTGGGCGGAGCCCGTCACCATGGCCGGACCGGTCGAGCTCATCAGCCTGCTCCGCGAGCAGGCGATCTCCGTGCGCACGCACCGTCACGCCATGGGCGCGCCGTCCCCCGAACTCGACGAGTGGATGGCTGAATTCGAGCGTTGACACTCGGTGGGGGCCGGGATTTCCGTTTGCGGTGGCGAAACGGTAATGTGGGTTCTCGGCTGCGGTGACGCGGCCACTGGCGGGTTGCCCGAGCGGCCAAAGGGAGCTGACTGTAAATCAGCCGGCACAGCCTACGGGGGTTCGAATCCCTCACCCGCCACAACATCAGCCCCCGGCTCGAGTCTGCGGAACCGAGTCCGGGGGCTGTGTCGTGTCAGGCCGCGTTCTCCGCGTTCGGCTCGATCTCACTGCCCGCACCGATGAATTCCAGGATCATCGATGCCACCGGTTCCGGACTCTTGATGATGGCCTCATGGCCGCGGTCATCGATCTGCTGCGCGGTCGCGTTCGGGAAGGTGTCGGCGAGTTCGGCGACCCACTCCGGCGGGCAGACCGGATCCGTCTCGCCGCGCAGCAGGAGCGTCGGCGCCGTGATGTCCGTGCAGATGCCCTCGAGCCGGTGGTTCAGCATGAACTTCAGCTTGTTGACGAACCACATCGGGTTCGTCTTCGCGTACTGCCACAGACCCAGCAGCAGCACCCTGGGTCCTTCATCCACCAGGTCCTGCGCCATGCGGAGGCCCTGCCGCAGGGCGGTCCGCTCCCAACGGTTGACCGTCGGAGCGATCAGCACGAGTGCCTCCACCAGATCGGGGTGATGCAGCGCGATCTCGGAGACCACCTGAGTCCCCATCGAGTGCCCGACGAGTATGACGCCGCTCGCAGCCTCCTGTCGAACGAATCGGGCCACGTTCTCCGCCGTGTCTGCGATGCTCGTCAAGGATCCCGGTTCGGGGGAGTCACCGAATCCGGGCATGTCGATGGCGAGCACGCGGCCGGAGCGCGAGAGCGCCTCCCCGAGCTCGGCGAACACGACCCGGCCCATGCCGATCCCGTGCACGAGGACGAAGGTCCGGCCTGGGGGTCCAGGGGTGTCCGTGAACGCGATCTCGACCTCGCCGTTTCGGTGGGTGCGATGACGGCTCTCCATGCATCCAGAATACCGTTATCCATCGTAACCGTGCGGCTCGTGCAGGACGTCTCCGCGAAGGAGTCCGGCGAACCGGAAACTGTCGCGAGGTTAGAGCGCCTGCGCGGCCCGTCGGCCGGCGGTGCGGTTCGCGCGCACACGGAACCAGAGGTTGAGTTCGCGTGCGGCCCGCAGGGCGGCGACCGCGTCGTCCGAACCCTGCACGTCGGTGAACGCATTGCGCACGCCCGGAAGGAGCGGCTCGCGGGGCGCGGGCAGCGGCACGTAGCCCATGGTCCAGTCCGAGAAGCGTCGCTCGACGATCGACTCCTGGTTCAAGACGTGGACGTCGGTGTGCCGGTCGTCGGCGCGGATCCGATCCATGACCTCGTGCACGGCGTCCGGGGTGCCCTCGAGTGTCTGGAAGAACCGGTTGTCGCGGAAGAGCAGCATCCCCGTCAGTCCGTTGCGTTCGTTCGCGGCCCGCGCCTGCGCAAGGAGCGCCGAGAGCTCGGGCTCGCCGAACGTTGCGACCGCAGTGCTGGAGTACATGACGGTGAGGAGAGGGTCCTGCTGCAACGTGGTCATCACTTCCGGTAGGGGCTACTGAGCCGTCTCGAGCGGTGCCGATGGGCCGTCGCTGACGACCTGCATGGCGGACGGAAGGTCGGTGAACACGCCGATCTCCCGTGAGAACATGTCGCAGGCCAGAAACTGGTCATCGCTGCGCCGGTCGATGTACCCGAGGAACTCGCCGTTGCGGCTGCCCACATGAAAGCCGTCTTCGACCATCGACCAGAGAACGCCGTCGTCGGCGGATGGTTCAGGTACTGCGGTCATGGCGTTGGCCGTCCTCAAGTTGCATGCCGGCGAAGTTCACCGGCGATCGAGCGGGTTCCACTGTAGCCGACGGAGACGGAAGGACGGTGAGGGTTCCTTTTCGAACAGTAATGCGGTACGCGCTTCTCGAAGCGCTCAGGGCGCGGGAACCGTATGGGCGAGGGCCCGCAGCGCGGCTCCGTCGAGGCGATAGACCTCCCACTCGTCCTGCGCCTGTCCGCCGACGCTGCGGTACAGACCGAGCGCAAGCTCATTCCACTTCAGTACTTTCCACTCGAGGCGAGCGTAGCCGCGCGCGTCGCACTCTCCGGCGAGCGACCCCATGAGCCGACGGCCCAGCCCAGAACCCCTGGTGGTCGGACGCACGTACAGATCTTCGAGGTGGATCCCGTGCACGCCCTCCCACGTGGAGTAGGTGAGGAACCAGATCGCGAACCCCGCCAGTTGGTGCTCACCGCCGGCCTCAGCCTCGGCGACGTGCGCGAAGACGGCGGGCGACGGAGCGAAGAGGGTGTCGCGCAGTTGGTCGACGGTGGTCTTGACGGCATCGGGTTCCCGCTCGTAGACCGCGAGCTCGTGGATCATGTCCAGGATCTCGGCGACGTCATCGGGGCGGGCGGCGCGAATCGTGTGGCGGGTCACGCGTCCATCGTAGACGTCGTGCGGTCGGGGGCGTCGATGAGCTCCTGCAGTGCCGCCTTGTGGGCGGCGTAGGCCTCGCGGCCCTCGGGTGTGAGCGCGAGCAGCTGGCGTGAGCGGCGATCGCGCACGATCGCCGTCTCACTGATGTACCCCGCCTCGGTCAATTGGGCGACCTGTTTACTCAGAGCCGACTTGGTGAGACCGATGCGATCCAAGATCTCGCCGAACTCGATCCCATCCGCACGCGAGAGCATCGCGCAGATGCGCAACCGGTGCGGGGCGTGGATGAGCGGGTTGAACGCCGGCTCAGGCACGGCGGGTCTGCTGCCAGTAGCGCGTGCCGGCTGTCGCGATAAGCGCGGCGAGCACGGTGCCGCACGCGGCCCAGACCCACGCTCCCGCCGTCTCCGCGAAGAGCACGGGTACGAGCGCGAGAATCGCGGCGATCACGATGCCCGGCAGGGCTCGCGTCCAGCTGATGTGCACGCGACGATACGGCGAGCTGCCGAAGGTGACGCGGCCCACCAGAACCGCGACGAGGATCGCGCACGCGATCGCGAATCCGCCGATAATGCCCCGAATCGGTTGCTCCGGCTTTCCGAGGGCATTCAGGAGGAACATGACCCAGATCAGGGCGGCGAGTATCGGGAAGTACCAGCCGGGAACCGGGCGGTTGACGGTGCTCGATTCCTCGCGCGCGGCGAGATCGAGGGACTGGCGAGCCTCTTCCGGGGTGGGCTCGGCACCCGTATCTCGTGTTTCCATGAAGGCAACAATAGCATGAGTTGCCGTGCGGGAAACAGTGAGGTTTCATTCCCACCGGAAGAACAGCGCCGACACGGCAGCGCCGACCACGATCGTGACGGTGAGTGAGACGAGGTTCGCCGCATCGATCTGCTGCCCGGCCCACGCCGCACCGAGCGCATCGACCCCCGCGCCGAACGGCAGCGCATCTCCGATGCGGGCCACCCAGTCGGGCAGGGCGTCGCGCGGACCGAACATGCCGCCGAGCGCCCCGAGCCCGAGAAACCCGACGAGTCCGATGGCGACCGCAGAGTTCGGGGTCGGCGCGACGGCGGCGACGACCATACCGATGGCGTACATGGCGAGCATCGTGGCGAGGAGCACGCCGACGGCCGCGGCGATCCGGTGCGGGGGGTTCGCACCGAACACGGTCACGGCGAATACGTAGGCGATCCCGATCCCGAGCGCCGCCTGCACGAAGCTCACGACCACCTGCGCCGCGAGCACCATGAATGGCGAGAGCGGCGTCGTCGCGAGCCGCTTCAGCACGCCGGACCGGCGGTAGGAGGCGAGGAAGCTCGGCATGTTGAGCACCCCGATCATCGTCGAGATCATGACGCAGACGAGCGGGAGCACGACGAGGTCGAGTGCCGTGCGACCGGCGAATACGATGTCGCTGCTCGCGCCGGACGCCGACATGATCAGGATCAGGATCGGTAGCGCGAACGGGACCACGAGGCCCGCCGTGTCGCGTGCGGTCATCTTCGCCTCGCAGACGCAGAGGCGCATCCACGCCCGGAGGCCCGGTCGGTGGGGTCGCGCGGCACGCGAGCGGGTGTGTGCGATGGTGGTCATGCGGATTCCTCCTCGAGTTCGATGGCTCGTCCGGTGAGTGCGACGAACGCGGCCTCCAGATCGGTGACGCCTGCCTCGCGCACCAGCGCGGTCGGCGCACCCGACGCGATGACTCGTCCCTTGTCGAGCAGAATCACCCGGTCGCAGAGTCGCTCGACCTCGTCCATGGCGTGACTCACCAGGATGACGGTGCATCCCTCGTCGCGGATCTGTTCGATGGTGTCCCACATGCGACGCCGGGCTCGCGGGTCGAGTCCGGTGGTGAGCTCATCGAGGATCACGAGGCGCGGACGGCCGGTCAGCGCGAGCGCGATGGAGACCCGCTGCTGCTGGCCGCCCGAGAGGCGGTCGAAGCGCACCCGCTGGTGGTCGTGCAGGTCGACGAGACCGAGCAGATCCTCGCGAGAACGCGGGTTCGGGTAGAAGGTGCGATAGAGGTCGATGAGCTCGCGCACCGTGAGGTCTCCGTGCAGCGTGGCGGTCTGCAGCTGCACGCCGAGGATCTCCCGGAGTCGTGCGCGATCACGTTGCGGATCCAGCCCGAAGACGCGCACGGTACCGCGATCGTGCGCTCTGCGACGTCGGAGGCCGGCAATCAACTCGACGGTCGTCGTCTTACCCGCGCCGTTCGCCCCGAGCACGCCGAGGATCTCCCCGGGGTCCACTCGCAGACTGACGTCGTCGACGGCGACGCGCGTGCGGTAGCGCTGGTGCAGGTGCTCCACGAGCACCGCGGGATCCGAGTGCGGTTCGGTCATCGTGCCTGAGGTGTCCATGGCAGCAGGCTACGAGGGTGCGCGTCACGTGCGCGTGTGCCGACAGTCACCTGTCGAGCAGTGACTTTCGGCACCTGTACTCGGACGAACCCGCACCTCTACGCTGAACAGATGCGACGCTTCGATCCTGAGATCTGGGCCGGCGGGTTCATGCTCGCGGTGACGCTCGTCCCCGTGACCCCGGTCCTGTTCGGTGCGCTGCCGCTCGATATTCCCCGCGCCGCGTGGATCGCGATCTACGCCGTTCTGGTGCTCGCGGTGATCGGCGCGTTCTGGGGGGTCGGCGACCGGTGGTGGCCGCGCATCTCGTTCGGGATCGTCGTCGTCGCCAGCTGGGCGCTCGTGCTCACGGCGACGCACACGGGTCTGCTGCCGGTGCTCTTCGTCGTCACGGTGGCGCTGAGTCCGTATCTCGTGCCGGTCTGGGTGGGCATCGGGCTCGTCGTGGCGAACTCGGCGGTGCTGACCGTCGCGCTGCTGAGCGTTCCCGATCGCTCGGGTTCGCTCGCCGACGGGTGGGGTGAACTCGCCCTGGGGCTCGGCTTCTACATCATGATCCAGGCGGCGTCACTGCTCAGCTCGGTGGCGATGCTCCGTGAGCAGCATGCGCGTCGCGAACTCGCCGAGGCGCACGTGGAGCTGCAGGCGGCGACCGTGCTCCTCGCCGAGTCCGCGCGAGTGAACGAGCGACTGCGCATCTCGAGGGATCTGCACGACCTCATCGGACACCAGCTCACGGTGCTCACCCTCGAGCTCGAGGCCGCCAAACACCGGGCCGGCGCGAGTGCGGACGCCGCTGTCGCGGTCTCCGCACACGTGGAACGGGCCGGCGGCGTCGCTCGCGACCTGCTCTCGAGCGTGCGCGAGACGGTCGGGGAGCTGCGCACCGAGAGCACCGACCTCGCTGAGACGCTGCAGCGCATCGTGCAGGATCTGCGGGAGCCCCGCGTCGAGCTCGACATCGACGCCGACCTCGCGCTCGACGAAGACCGGACGCAGTTGCTCGTGCGCGCGGTGCAGGAGATCGTGACGAACACGATCAGGCACGCCGAGGCGCGCACGTTGCGCATCGCCGTGCAGGCGACCCCGACGGGTATCGAGCTGCGGGCGCACGACGACGGCTGGGGAGCCGGGGACGTCGAACCGGGCAACGGATTGCGCGGTCTGCGCGAGCGCTTCGCCGCGTTCGGCGGCGACGTCTCATTCGACGGGTCGCGCGGGTTCACCGTGGTCGCAAGGGCGGAGCGATGACCCGCGTCGTCGTGGTCGACGATCAGGCACTGGTGCGTCAGGGGATCCGGACGCTGCTCGAACTGGCCGGCGTCGACGTCGCCGGTGAGGCGGCCGACGGGGGTGAAGCACTGGCAGTGATTGCTCAGTGCGATCCCGATGTCGTGCTGCTCGATCTGCGCATGCCGGGGCATGACGGCATCTGGACGCTGCGGCAACTGCGGGAGCGCGAGGTCGACGTGCCCGTGCTCGTGCTCACGACGTTCGACGACGACGCCCTGGTGCTCGAGGCGTTGCACGCCGGGGCGCGCGGGTACCTGCTGAAGGATGTCACCCTCGAGCGCCTCACCCGCGCGGTCGACGTGCTCGCCGACGGCGGCACGCTCATCGCCCCGACGATCACCGAGCGGCTGCTGCGCACGATCCGGTCGACGCCGCCCCCGCTCGGGTCCCCGGACGCACCGCTCGAATCGTTGACGGATCGCGAGCTCGAGGTGCTCCGACTGATGGCCGAGGGGTACGGCAACCGCGAGATCGCCGAAGCGCTGTTCCTCGCCGAAGGTACTGTGAAGAACCGGGTGTCCGTCATTCTGCTGAAGCTCGGCGCCCGGGACCGCACCAAGGCCGTCCTGCGCGCACTGCACGAGGGGGTCCTCGACTGAGGACGACGCCTCGCGGCATATTCCGCTTCCAGGTCGCATCGCCTATTCTCAGAGCATGGAAACGAAGACCGTCGACGGAGTGACCTACACCCTCACTCGTCGCGACGCCCCGCAGAACGACCTGCACAACTGGTACTGGCTCGGGTCGGACGGCACGGTGCTCGAGCTCGACGAGCCGGAGCAGCGCGCGCTGCGCGCCAGCGACGTCATCCTCGACGAGTAGCACTGCTCGCCGAGCGGCCAATGCGTACGGACAGCACCTGCAACTAAGGTTCGCCATACCTCACAAAGCTGCTCTCATCTGCATTTTTCACCGTCTTTAGGTCAGCCTAGCCTTGCTTGCGAACGAATCTCAGAAGCGTATTCTTGAGGCAGTAGCGGGCACGAGGCCCGGTGAGAAGGAGGCAGACATGAAGACCGAACAGGCACAGTCGAAGACCGGTGACAACGGGTTCAACCGCCCCTCGGGTGTCGCACAGTACCTCACCCCCGTGGTGCAGGATCTGGTGGCGCTGCACGTGAACGGCAAGCAGGCCCATTGGCACGTGCGCGGTCACAACTTCATCGGCGTGCACGAGTTCCTCGACGACGTCGTATCGCACGCTCAGGACGCTGCAGACACAGTCGCCGAGCGGATCGTCGCTCTGGGTCTCCCCGTCGATGCCCGGGTCGAGACCGTGGCGAAGAAGACCACCACGCCGACACTGTCCGACGGTTTCCAGAAGTCGGATGTCACGATCCGCGAGATCGTCGCGCAGATCGATGCGACCTCCGAGACGGTTCTCGAAGCCGTCCGCGGGCTCGAAGAGCTCGATCCGGTGAGCCAGGACATCGTCATCGCGGTGGCCCAGCAGCTCGATAAGGATCGTTGGTTCCTCTTCTCCCACATCGCCGAGTAATCCGCTACTCGTTCGAACGGCCCCCGCTGCACCGATCACGGTGCGTCGGGGGCCGTTCGCGTGCGAGGCGGGCTGCT
Source organism: Leucobacter tardus (assembly GCF_017583045.1). Taxonomy (GTDB): domain Bacteria; phylum Actinomycetota; class Actinomycetes; order Actinomycetales; family Microbacteriaceae; genus Leucobacter; species Leucobacter tardus. The sequence goes on from NZ_JAGFBF010000001.1 coordinate 595,547, forward strand.
CACCCGCGACTGGGCAGTCTCCGCGACGGCGGCTAGAGTATCGGCATGGCTGATTCTTCGTTTGACGTAGTGAGCAAGATCGACGGCATGGAGGTCGAGAACGCGGTCAACCAGGCCCGCAAGGAGATCGAGCAGCGATACGACTTCAAGGGTGTCGGCGCCGATGTGACGCTGAGCGGTGAGGCGATCCTCATCAAGGCGAACACCGAAGAGCGGGCGAACGCCGTACTCGACGTGCTTCAGTCGAAGTTCATCAAGCGGGGTCTCTCGCTGAAGTCGCTCGAAACCGGCGACCCGTTCGCGAGCGGCAAGGAATACCGCATCGAGTCGAAGCTCAAAGAGGGCATCGATCAGCCCACCGCGAAACAGCTGAACAAGCTGATCCGCGATGAGGCACCGAAGACCGTGAAGAGCCAGATCCAGGGTGACGAACTGCGGGTGAGCTCGAAGAGCCGTGACGATCTGCAGGACACGATCACGCTGCTGAAGGGGGCCGATGTCGACGTCGCCCTCCAGTTCGTCAACTTCCGCTGAGTCCGCGGCGCACTGAGCTGAACATTGGCTCCGCGACGCGGCAAGGGCCATCCGGATAGACTGATCTGGTGATCGGCGAAAACCTGCTCGGCCCCGAGCCCACTCGGCTCGCAGCCGAACCCACTGTGACCGAGGCGCTGCACGACGGCGCCGATCCGCACGGACTGGTGCGGGAGCACCCCGAGTCACCGCTCGTCTGGGCGGAGCTCGCGGATCTCGCCGACGCCGGTGGCCGCGAAGTCGAGGCGTACGCCTACGCCCGCGTCGGGTATCACCGCGGGCTCGACGCCCTCCGCAAGTCGGGGTGGCGCGGTGCCGGGCCGATTCCCTGGGATCACGAGCCGAACCGGGGTGTGCTGCGCGCGCTGTATGCGCTGCGTCGTGCCGCCGGCCGCATCGGCGAGGAGTCGGAGGTCGAGCGCCTGACCGAGTTCCTGAACGGTGCCGATCCGTCCGCGATCGAGCGCATCGAAGCGCGTGAGCGCGCGCAAGCAGAAGCAGAAAGAGGCTGACATGCCAGCTGTCCTGATCACCGGTGCCCAGTGGGGCGACGAGGGGAAGGGGCGCGCGACCGATCTGCTCGGCAGCCGCGTCGACTACGTCGTCAAGTTCAACGGGGGCAACAACGCCGGCCACACGGTCGTCGTCGGTGCAGAGAAGTACGCACTCCACCTGCTGCCCTCCGGCATTCTCACGCCCGGCGTGACTCCGATCATCTCCAACGGTGTCGTGGTCGACCTCGACGTGCTCAAGGAGGAGCTCGACGGGCTCTCCGGGCGCGGCGTGGACGTGTCGAAGCTGAAGCTCAGCGCCAATGCGCACGTCATCACGGCGTACCATCGCACCCTCGACAAGGTCACCGAGCGCTTCCTCGGCAAGCGTCAGATCGGCACGACCGGACGCGGCATCGGCCCGGCGTACGCCGACAAGATCAACCGCGTCGGCATTCGCGTGCAAGATCTCTTCGACGAGAACATCCTGCGCCAGAAGGTCGAGGCCGCGCTCGACTTCAAGAACCAGATCCTCGTGAAGATCTACAATCGTCGCGCCATCGAGGCCGACGAGGTCATCAACGACCTGATCCAGTACCGCGAGATGCTCGAGCCGATGGTGTGCGACACCGGGTTGCTGCTGCACGAGGCCATGCAGGCGGGCAAGAACGTGCTTTTCGAGGCGGGCCAGGCGACGATGCTCGACATCGATCACGGCACCTACCCGTTCGTGACCTCGTCGAATGCCACCGCCGGCGGGGCGAGCACGGGCTCCGGGCTGCCGCCGCACAGCATCGACCGCGTCATCTCGGTGATCAAGGCGTACACGACCCGCGTCGGCGCCGGCCCGTTCCCCACCGAACTCTTCGACGAGTACGGCGACCACCTCGCTCAGGTCGGCCACGAGTTCGGCACGACGACGGGTCGCCCGCGGCGGTGCGGATGGTACGACGCCCCGATCGCGCGGTACGCCGCCCGCATCAACGGCGTCACCGACTTCGTGCTCACGAAGCTCGACGTGCTCTCCGGGCTCGAGACGATCCCGGTCTGCGTCGCCTACGACGTGAACGGCGTGCGTCACGACGAGGTGCCGGTCAATCAGACCGACTTCCACCACGCGAAGCCGATCTACGAAGAGTTCCCCGGGTGGACCGAGGACATCACGACCGCGCGCCGATTCGAGGACCTGCCGCAGAACGCGCAGGACTACATCCTGGCGCTCGAGCGGATGAGCGGATCCCGCATCTCCGCGATCGGCGTCGGCCCGGAGCGCGAGCAGGTCGTGGTGCGCCACGATCTGCTGGACTAGGCGGCGCACGTGTCGGAGCGGACGCCCGAGGAGCAGCTGCAGCGCCTGCGCTCGAGCATCGACAACATCGATGCAGCGCTCGTGCACATGCTCGCCGAGCGGTTCAAGGCGACGCAGCAGGTCGGTGAGCTGAAGGCGGAGCATCGCATGCCGCCGTCCGATCCGGCGCGCGAGGCGCGGCAGATCGAACGTCTGCGCGAGCTCGCGGAGGCGGCGCACCTCGACCCCGAGTTCGCTGAGAAGTGGTTCAATTTCGTCGTGGCCGAGGTGATCCAGCACCACACGCGGATCGCGGACGAGGCGGCCGCCGAGTAGTCCCGGGTGCGCGGGCGCTAGGGAGTCTCGGCCGAGAGCACGAGACGATCCGGTGCTCCGCTCGATGCGCCGAAACGGTTCGGGTGCATGAACGCGATGTCTTCCTGCACCGCGACTCCGGTCGCCAGGTCGGCCGCCGCGGCGCCGAGCGCGGGGGCCATCTTGAACCCGTGCCCTGAGAGTCCGACGGCCGCGATGAGGCCGTCGAGACCGTCGATCTCGCCGAGCAGTGCGGTGTCGTCGCTGGTGTAGGCGTCGGCGCACGGGCTCACCCGAACCGCCCGCGGTTCGACACCCGGCAGATAGTCCCGCACGTACCGGGTGACGGTGTCGATGTACTCGGGGTGCACCGCCATCGGATGGTCGTAGTGGTCGACGGGCGGCAGGTAGACGCTGCCCGCGACCTTGATGGTCCACCCGTCGCTCGACGGGAACCCGTAGAAGCTGCCGTCCGGTTCGTTGCGCAGAAAGATGGTCTGCTCGCCGGCAGCGGCGTAGGCCGCGGGGTCCCGCAGCGGGAACCAGGTGAGCACCTGCGGGCGGATCTCGGTGCGGGCGCCGAGATCGCGGCTGAACTGCCGGGCCCCGGTTCCGGTCGACACGATGACGCGCGGGGCGGTCAGGGTGCCTTCACCCGTGCGGACGGTCCAGGCGTCGCCGTCGCGCACGATCTCGTGCACCTCGCGCTGCTCGAGGAAGGTGGCGCCGTGCCGCTGGGCGGCCTGCACCGCGCTGAGCACGGCCCGCTCGCTCTTGAGATACCCGCTCTGCGGGTCGAACAGGGCGAGCGAGTCGGCATCGAGCCGGTGCATCGGCAATCGCGCTGCAGCGGCGTCGCCCGAGAGGAGTTCGAAGTCGTAGTCCTGATCCTGCGTGGACTCGAGCAGCCGCTCGAACGACGGGACCCCGCGGCGGCCGATCGTGACGCCACCGCAGATGCGCAGCAGGTCGGTGCCGCTCTCCGACTCGAGCTCGCGCCAGAGCGACACGGCGCGGGAGAGAATGCCGCGGTAGTGGCTGCCCTCGCGGTAGATGGTGCGGAAGAGCCGCGATTCGCCGGCGTAGGCCGAGAACGGACCGGGAATCGTCGAGCGATCCACGGCGATGACCCGGTGGCCCCGCTTCGCGAGCTGCCACGCGGCCATCGTGCCGACCGAGCCCGCACCGACGACGATCACGTCGGCGTGCAGGTTCATTTCCGGTCTCGCTCTCGGGGCAGCGTGTCGATCACGTCGACGGAGATGCGTTTCGGGCGGGGGAGCTGCAGTGTCACCGGGGTTCCAATCTCGCAGGCGAGGAGTCGTCGGGTGACCGGGGTGGGCGGGCGTCGCTGCCGTGCCGCGGTCTCCCGCCAGGCTAGAACCGCCGCAGTATGATTGTCAACAATTTACAATCGACGTGAACGCGGTGAGCGCGTCGGAAGACTTCCCGGTGCGCCGCAAGCGGTCAGTTCGCCTCGGACTCCTCGGTGGCGGTGTCGCCCGACAGCTCGTCGTCGACGACCTCTTCCTCGAGATTCCAGATCGGGTCGCCGCTGTCGCTCTCGGCGAGTCTCAAGAGGAGTGCGTGATGATCGGGCTCATCGTCGCCCAGGATCTTGCGCCCGCGCTCGATGACCTCGGCGCGCGTCGCATCCGAGCCCAGCTCGGTACGCGCGTCGGAAAGCGCCCACCGGTAGCTCTCAAGCGCGGCGTGCAGTTCGTCCTCGGTGATGTGCGTCTGATCCATGCCCCACCTCCCTGAGCGGAGTTCCGGCCCCGACGCGGTGTCGGACTGTACCGGCTGCGCTCAGCCTAACGCCGGAGCACGGGTCGGTGAAAGTCCAGTCCGAGCCGCCCGCGGGTTCGGTGGAGAACCCGTTCGCAGGTGGTACCTGGGTACGAGTCTGACCGAAGAGGTCGGTACCTGCAGGGGATCCGGACCACCCCCGGTGGTTCGTAAGTTGGGACTCACCGTCGACACCGACGACACCGCCCGCGATCCGAGGAGCATCATGATCGAGACACACGGACTCACCAAGCAGTACGGTCGCAAGACGGCCGTCAACGATGTGTCCTTCACCGTCCGTCCGGGGCAGGTCACCGGATTCCTCGGCCCGAACGGTGCCGGCAAGTCGACCACCATGCGGCTGATCCTGGGGCTGGATCGTCCCACGTCCGGGACCGTCACGGTGCTGGGCAGGTCGTACGCCGATCATCCCGCACCCCTGCATGCCCTCGGGGCGCTGCTCGACGCGAAGGGCGTGCATCCCGGACGCTCGGCCCGCAGCCACCTCAGCGCTCTCGCCGCGACGCACCGGATCCCCGTGTCCCGTGTCGACGAGGTACTCGAGATGACCGGGCTCTCGAGCGTCGCGGGCAAGCGGGTCGGCGGCTTCTCGCTGGGCATGGGGCAGCGGCTCGGGATCGCCGCGGCGATGCTCGGCGACCCGCAGGTGCTGCTGCTCGACGAACCCGTGAACGGTCTCGATCCCGACGGCGTCTACTGGGTGCGCCGCCTCGTGCGCCAGCTGGCGGCCGAGGGGCGCACGGTGCTGCTCTCCAGCCACCTCATGAGCGAGATGGCGCAGACCGCCGACCACGTGATCGTGCTCGGTCGCGGCAAGGTCGTCGCCGATGCGCCGATCGGCGAGTTCGTCGGCGGGAGCGGCCAGCGGGTCACTGTCGGCAGCCCCGACGCGGCTCGTCTCGCAGCGGTGCTGACCGATCCCGGCGCGCACCCCGGTCTCGACATCGAATCGCTCGGCGAGCACCGTTTCAGCGTCGCGGGCATGACCGCAGCTGAGATCGGCCGTGCGGCAGTGGAGCACGGCATCGAGCTGCACGAGCTGACGCCCGTGGCGTCGAGTCTCGAGGACGCGTACCTCGCGCTCACCCGCGACGAGGTCGAGTACACGACGCCGCAGGCCGCCTGAACCGCATCACGACAAAGGATTCCATCATGACGACACTCACCGTCTCCGCTTCCGATCACATCAACTCGGGCAATGTCGGGCTGCGCACCGACGCCGGTCGCCGCGTCGCCTTCGGCGGCGTACTCAAGTCGGAGTGGATCAAGCTCTGGTCGCTGCGCAGCATCAAGATCACGATCGCCATCACCCTCCTCATGGGGCTCGGCATGAGCGCGCTCATGGCGTTCAACCTGAACACGGAGTACGCCGGAGCTCCTGCCGAGGCGCTCTCGGGGTTCCTCCTCTTCTCCGCCACGTTCACGGGGTCCTTCATCGCGCTGGTCTTCGGCGTGCTGGGGGTGTTCACCATCACGAGCGAGTACGCGAGCGGCATGATCCTCTCCTCGCTCGCCGCCGTGCCACGGCGCGGCCCGGTGTTCGCGGCGAAGGCCCTCATGCTCGCCCTCATCTCCGCGGTGACGGCGCTCATCGTCGTCGGCGGCGGACTCGGGATCGCGACTGCGGCGCTTCCCGAAGCCGCGAGCCGGCTCACCGACCCGATCGTGATCGCCGGTGCGCTCGGCACGGTCGCCTTCCTGGTGCTCATCGCGCTGATGGCGTTCGGGATCGCCGCGCTGCTGCGCAGCACCGCGGGCGGCATCGCGCTCGTGGCCGGCATCTGCTTCGTCGTGCCGCTCGCCCTGAACGTCATGCAGTTCACCGGTTGGGAGTGGGTGAGCACCGTCTCGGCGTACGTGCCGACGGCGCTCGGCAGCACGCTCGGCCAGGGCACGGCTCCGCTGCCTCCAGGAGCGGAGGGGCCGACCTTCTGGGTGGCGCTCGCCGGCATGGCGGCGTGGGCCGCGGTGGCACTGATTCCCGCGGCGATCGCGTTCCAGCGCCGCGACGCCAAGTAGCGGTCAGTCGGAACGACCCGCGCAGGCTTCGGCCTCCGCGGGTCGTTCCGCGCGTGCGACCGAGATCGCGGCGAGCACCTGTCGGCGCAGCGCGTCACCGCGAGCGGCGAATCCGCGCTGCAGATCCGCGTACTCCCGTTTGCCCTCGGGCGTCTCGATCGGGATCGCCGCCAACCCGAATCCGCTCACCTCGTAGGGAGACGCCCGCATGTCGACCTCGCGGATCTCGCTCGCCAACACGAACGCGTCGAGCAGTACCGCACCCGGCACGATGGGTCCGAGCTTGGCGGCCCACTTGTACACGTCCATGCCGGCGTGCAGACAGCCGGACTGCTCGAGATCGCGCTGCGACTCGCGGGTCGGAGTGAGCTCGTTGAGCGGCAGCGCCGCGTCGGTGAAGAAACGATACGCATCGAAGTGGGTGCAGACGATCGGGTGCGCGTCGACGACCGCGTCGGTCGCCTCGTGACCGACGCGCAGTTCGAGACCGCGATGTCGGAGGTGCTCGGGGCTCATGCGGTAGACCATCGCCCACTCGTGCAACCCGAAGCAGCCGAACCGGGGCGGTCGGTCCAGCGTGCGCTCGAGCAACGACTCCACGTAGTCGACGGTGCCTGACCGTTTCGCGAAGTACTCCTCGAGATCCACCGCAGCGTCGGCGACCGCGTCGCCCGCCGGTTCCGGCCGGTAGTGCCGCCAGCTCGCGCGCTCCTCACCGGCACCCGCCAGGGCGACGCCCGCCCCGGGATGCCAGCGGCGCAGTTGCCCCGGCGTGGTCGTGTAGTAGGTGAACAGGAAGTCTTCGATCGGGTGCCGCTCGCCGCGCGACTTCCGTTCCCGGTGCGCGGCGGTCAGCGCGTCCGCGCGCTCGGCGTGCGCGCGCTCGAGGGCACGCCACTCGTGCTCCGGCAGGCGCGTCGGGTCCGATGCGGTCCCAGCGCGGGCGTGGCGATCCGCGCGGGCGGGAGCCAGGGTCGATCCGACACCGCTCACTCCGCCTCGCGTCCCCTCAACCGGTCGATCTCGCGGCGCTCGCGCTTGGTCGGCCTGCCGGCGCCGCGATCCCGGACGATGGCGGCCGGACGCTCCACCCGGGGCGGTGGCGGCGGCGTGAGATCGTCGAAGTACCGCGCGGCCTCCGTCGCGCTGCCGCGGCGCGTGGCGAGACCGGTGACGCGGTAGACGCGATCGAAGCCGTGCAGACGCACCTTCACCTCGTCGCCGACGCGCACGGACTGCGACGCCTTGGCCGTGCTGTCGTTCAGGCGCACATGGCCGGCGCGGCAGGCCGCCGTCGCCTGACTCCGGGTCTTCGCCAAGCGCACCGCCCAGACCCAGGCATCGATGCGCACCGAGTCGCTCGCCATGCCCACCATGGTATCGAGCCCCGCCCGACGTCGCGCTCGCCGCCGTGCTCCGGGTCGGGCAGAATCGAGGGGTGACCAGCGCATACGACACCATCGCCGCGACGGTCGACGTCGAGATGGAGGTGACGCGATCCCGCTTTCTGACGCGGCTCGCCCGGGTCGAGACGGAGGAGCACGCGAGAGCGGTCATCGCGGCGGTGCGCGCCGAGCACCCGCGTGCACGGCACCACTGCTCCGCGTTCGTGATCGGCGCAGACGGCCGGGTGCGTCGGTCGAACGATGACGGAGAGCCGAACGGCACAGCTGGAGCGCCGATGCTCGATGCGCTGACTTCCGCCGGACTCAGCGACATCGTCGCCGTGGTGACGCGCTACTTCGGGGGCGTGCTGCTCGGCGCGGGCGGGCTCACCCGCGCCTACCGGGGTGCGGTCGCCGAGGCGATCCTCTCGGCTCGCCGTGTGCGCCGCGAGATCAGACACGAGGTGCGGGTGACAGGCGGGTACGACATCGCCGGAGGCATCGAAGCCGAGGCCAGACGGCGCGGGTACGGTGTGGGATCCGCCGAGTACGGCGCGGAGGTGACGCAGACGTACCTGGTCGCGGAGACCGAGGTGGACGCGCTCTTCGCGCTCGCCGCCGAGATGAGCGCGGGCGCCGCCGGTACGGTACTCGGTGACGCGGGCTACGTCGACGTGTGAGACGTGGCACTCTGGCATGACGCGACGATCCCGCGTGATGCTTATTCTGGTGAGGACGCGCTCGACCGACCGAACGCCCCGAACGCACGACCACCCCGACCGCCCGGAGATGAGAGCCGCCCGTGAACGACCGCAGTGAATCGCTGCCCCGGTACTCCGGTGCCGAGGGGAGCGGGGTGCGACTGCCCCGACCGCCGGGGATGCTGCGACGCTGGGTCACCAACCACGGCCGCGCGGTCGACATCACGATCGTCGTCGTGTACCTCTTCGGGTGCGCGCTCGCGGTGCTCCTCGACCTGATCGCGGGGAGCGCGGATCCCGAGCCGCTCACCGGGATCTTCCTGCCCGCCCTTCCCGGGTACCTCACGTGGCCGTGGATCCTGGTGGCGCTCTTCCGCGCGGCAGCCGTGGCGACGGCGCTGCTCTTCCGTCGGCGGTTCCCGCTGATCGGACTCGCGATCGTCGCGGTCATGCTCTTCGGCGAGCAGGGGGCCCAGACGCTCCCGAACTCGGTCGCCATCTGGTTCATGCTCTACGCCGTCCCGGTCTACCGCAGCGTCGCCGCCGGATGGGTGGGGTTCGGCATCGCCGTCGGCGCCTACGCCCTGCAGGTCTTCATCAACGAGATGTGGGGGCCGTTCACGGTCGGCAGCCCCGGCGCGATCGTCACGGCGGAGGCTCCGGGGGAGAGCCGCGACCTGTTCGTCATCATCGTCGGTATCTTCATGACGGCGCTCTTCTATCTCGCGATCCTGCTCGTCGCGATCAACCTCGGCAATCGTCGCCGCTATCTCAGCGCCATCATCGATCGGGCCCATCAACTGGCGCGGGAGCGCGACCAGCTGGCGCAGCTGGCCGTCGCCGAAGAGCGCTCGCGCATCGCGAGAGAGATGCACGACATCGTCGCCCACTCCGTCTCCGTCATGATCGCGCTCTCGGAGGGTGCAGCACGCGTCGCCGAGAAAGCTCCGGACGCCGCGGCGGACGCGATGGTGCGCAGCGCCGAGACGGGACGCACGGCGCTCGCTGAAATGCGCAGGCTTCTCGGAGCGCTCACAGAACCCGCCGCATCGGAAGTCGAGTACGTGCCGCAGCCGGGTGTGGACGAATTGCCCGAACTCATCCGCGGCTTCACCGATGCCGGTATCCAGCCGCGCCTCACCGTGCTCGGCAGCGCCGCGGGCGACCGCGGCCAGGACCTCGCTGTCTACCGGATCGTGCAGGAGGGGCTCACCAACGTGCTCCGCTACGCCGGCCCGGGGGCACGGGTCGACGTCACCGTGGACCGGTCGGCCGACCGTACCGATGTGACGGTGCGCGACTTCGGCGTGGTGCCCGGCGGGCCAGGTCCCCTCTCCGGCGTCGGATCGGGGCGCGGCCTGCGCGGGCTCGAAGAACGCGTTCGCGTGTTCGGCGGGCACATCGAGTCGGGGCCGGTGCCGGGAGGCGGATGGCAGCTCCGCGCGATCCTCCCCGTGAGCGCGGACGCCCGTGAACGCCCGAGGGACGCCTCCCCGGGCTCGGAAGCAGTAGCGGCGCCCCCGGCGCCGACACCGACCGCGCCGGAACCGCCGGTGCCGAACCCGGAGGAACCCTCATGAGCGCAGCACCGATCCGAGTGATGCTGGTCGACGATCAGGATCTGATCCGCACCGGATTCCGGCTCGTGCTCTCGGCGGAGTCGGACATCGATGTGGTCGGCGAGGCCACCGACGGTGCCACCGCGCTCGAGGTGCTCGCCCGCCTCGACGGGGCCTGCGATGTGATCCTGATGGACGTCCGCATGCCGGGCATGAACGGCATCGACGCGTCGGCCGAGGTGGCGCGGCGGTTTCCGCAGACGAAGGTGCTCGTGCTCACCACGTTCGACCTCGACGAATACGCGACGGCGGCCATCCAGGCGGGTGCGAGCGGCTTCCTGTTGAAGGACGCCCGACCCAGCGAACTGCTCGACGCCATCCAGCGGGTGGCCGACGGAGACGCGGTCATGGCGCCGAGCGTGACGCGGCGCATGCTCGAGCAGATGCGCACCGGCGGTGGAGCGAGCGAACTGAACGGCTTGGCGGTGGCGCCCGCGTCGCAGATCGCCAGCGCGGGGACCGCCGATGAACCGGGCGCCGACCTCTCCGAGGTGCTCACCGAACGCGAGATCGAGGTGCTCAAGCTCATCGCCGAGGGCAAGAACAACGCCGAGATCAGCGGCGAGCTCTTCCTCTCCGAGTCGACGGTGAAGACGCACGTGGGGCGGATCCTGTCGAAGCTCGCACTGCGCGACCGCGTGCACGCCGTCATCTACGCCCGCACCCACGGCCTGTAACCGAGGCGATCGTCTGCCGCACGCATTGTCGAGACTGCGCGACCGTGCCCGCTGTCAGTCGTACCGGATACCCTGAACGGGTGGACCACTGGGCAGAGATCGTCGGGCAGACCGCGGCAGTCGCAGCGCTCGAGCGCGCCGCGTCACCCGAGGGCGCCGGCGAACTCGCGCACGCCTGGCTCATCACCGGCCCCCCGGGGTCGGGGCGCTCGAATCTGGCGGAGCGCTTCGCGGCGGCGTTGATCGCGCGCGACCCCTCCGAGCGCGGCCGCATCTTCGACCAGGTGCACGCGCGCACCCACCCCGACTACGCGCTGCTGACGACGCAGGCCGTGACGATCCGCGTCGACGACGTGCGCGAGTTCATCAAGAACGCCTACTACGCCCCCGCCGACGGGCGATACCGGGTCATCGTGGTCGAAGACGCCGACCGGATGCCCGAGCGCACCTCCAACGTCCTGCTGAAAGTGTTGGAAGAGCCGCCCGAGCGAACGATCTGGATCCTGTGCGCGCCGAGTGAGGCCGACCTGCTGCCGACCATCCGATCGCGGACGCGGTCGGTGCGCCTCGTGACCCCGTCGGCCGACGACATCGCGCGCCTGCTGCACGCCCGCGACGGCATCGACCTCGACGCGGCCGAGCGAGCGGCGAGGCTCTCGCAGAACCACATCGGCATGGCACGACGACTCGCGACCAGCCCCGAAGCCCTCGACCGGCGTGCGCAGAGCATCGCCGCCGCACTCGCCGTCACGACCCTCGGCGATGCGATGCGTGCCGCGAGCGAACTGCTGAAAGTGGCCGAAGCCGACGCCGCCGCGTTGACGGAGCAGCTCGACACGCGCGAACGCGCCGAAGCGATGCGCAATCTCGGGCTCGAACCCGGCGCGGCGATCCCCCCGCAGTTGCGCGGTCAGATGAAAGCGCTCGAAGAAGATCAGAAGCGCCGTGCGACGCGGAGCCTGCGCGACGGTATCGACCGTGTGCTCACCGACCTGCTCTCGCTGTACCGGGATGTGCTGCTCACCGCGATCTCCGTGACTGACGCCACCGCAGGCGCCGCGCTCATCAACAGCGAAGAACGCGATCGTATCGTCGAGCTCGCCGAGCGCTGGGGTCCGCGCCGCGCGCTCGCCGCGATCGATGCGCTCGAGCAGGCGCGCGATCGACTGTCGCGCGGCGTGACCCCGGGTCTCGTGCTCGAAGCGCTCTTCGCCGGACTCATCGTCGACCCGGCCGGTGCCGAGTGACCGACGACGAGACGCCGCGACGACGCGGGCCTCGCGCCGTCATCGTCACGGTCGCGATCCTGGTGGTCGTCGCGCTCGGGGTCTACGGAATCCTGCCGCTGTTCATCGGATCGCGCGCCGCGACCGACCCCGAGCCCGGGCCGCTCCCCGAGGCGCCAGCCGCCAGCGTCGAGGCGTTCGGCGCGCAAGAGCCCGAATGGTGGGACTGCGCCGACGGCACGCAATGCGCCGATGTGTACGCCCCGATCGACTGGGCCGACCCGGCAGGAGACCGCATCACGCTCCGCCTCGTCAAGCAACCCGCCACCGGGGGTGAGGCGGTGGGCACGCTCTTCGTGAACCCCGGAGGTCCCGGTGCATCGGGGGCGGGGTTCGTCGCCGGAGGCGTCGACGGCTCGGTGACCCAGCAGGTGCAGGCCGCGTACGACATCGTGGGCTGGGATCCGCGGGGCGTCGGCGCCTCGACCCCGGTGGACTGCTACGACGACGCCCAGATGGACGACTACCTGTTCGGCGACGATGAGGCCGAGAATCTCGAACCGGGCAGCGACGAGTGGATCGCCGCAGCGGTCGACGAGTCGACGAAGTTCGGCGAAGCCTGCGCCGCCGAAACCGGGCCGCTCATCGCCCACGTGGGCACCGATGAGACGGTGCGCGACCTCGATATGCTGCGCGCCATCTTCGGTGAGGACACGCTCGACTACATCGGCTACTCGTACGGCACGATGATCGGCGCTCGCTACGCCGACGCCTACCCCGAACGGGTCGGCCGGTTGGTGCTCGACGGTGCCATGGATCCCGACACGAGCGAGTTCGATGTCGTCCGCGAGCAGACCCGAGGATTCGAGGCAGCCCTGCGGGCGTACGTGGCCGACTGCCTCGAGCGCGACGGCTGTCCCTTGACCGGGAACGTCGACACGGCGATGTCGCAGATCGGCGACCTGCTGCAACGCGTCGACGCAGAGCCAGTGACCGGCGACGACGGACGCATCGTCACGGTGAACACGCTGCTCACCGCCATCATCACGCCGCTGTACTCGCCGGACTCGTGGTCAGCGCTCGACGACCTCTTCAGCACGGTATCGGCTGGGGACGCTCAGGTCGCGCTCGGCCTCGCCGACTTCTACTTCAACCGTGAAGACGGTCAGTACACCGACAACCAGACGGAAGCGTTCTCCGCCATCAACTGCGCCGACTACGGCAGCGACTTCGACGCCGAACGCATGCGTGAGCAAGCGGACGAGCTTGCACGCATCGCCCCGACCATCGGCCCGTACCAGGGCTACGGCGAGGTGAGCTGCGCCCGCTGGCCCTCGGCCGGCGAGAGCCAGCGGTCGGCGGTGAGCGGGGCGGGGGCGGCACCGATCCTGGTCGTCGGCACGACCGGCGACCCCGCCACCCCCTACCGCTGGGCTGAGTCGCTTGCCGAGCAGCTCGAGAGCGGCGTGCTCGTCACCTACGAGGGTGAGGGTCACACCGCCTACGGCGAAAACGCCTGCGTCGATGAGACGGTGGACGCCTACCTGCTGGAGGGAACGGTCCCCGCAACGGACCCCCGCTGCGCGTAGGCGGCCCCGCCCCTCGGGCCCGCCCCCGGGCGCTTGCACCGCGACAGCGTCGCCCGCCCCGCGGCCCCGCCCTGCCCCGCGGCCCCGCCCTGCCCCGCGGCCCCACCCTGCACCCCCGTCGCCGAGATTGCAGTTCGTCTGGCTTCGCACCACGCGAAGGGTGCGAAAGTGAGCTTTCGGCGGGGTTAGCGCGGCGCGGGCGCAGGCCCGCGCGCTCGTTGCGCCCGATGTGCTTCGCAGCTCACGAGGTGCTACAGTAATCACTTGTGCGCGGCGCTGTCTGCGTGCAGGCCGCCTTAGCTCAGTCGGTAGAGCGATTCACTCGTAATGAATAGGTCGCCGGTTCGATTCCGGCAGGCGGCTCCACTCTTCTTTCCCTCTCTCGCACCGCGTGCGATTCGAGCGGTGACCTGCGAGCCCGGTTCACGCACCACGCTCAGACTTCGGGTGTCTGCCCGAAGGTCTCGGGGTTCACGGGCCGCTGGTATTTCGGGAGGTTCGCGACCACGAGCAGGTACGATTCGGTGACGAGATCGTCAAGCAGGTCGGGATCGATGCGCCCGCCCGCCCGCACCGTGATCCAGTGCCGCTTGTTCATGTGGTAGCCCGGTGTGATGTCGGTGTGGGACTCGCGCAGGGCACGTCCGTCGGCCGGCGAGGCTTTGAGGTTGACGATCGGCACGCCGTCGAGTGCGGACTGCAACATGAAGACCTTGCCGCGAACCTTGTAGACGTCCCATTCGTCTCCGAAGGGGTGCGTGAGTTCGGCGCCCGGGAGTTCCTCGCATCGGGCGGCGGTGCGGGCGTGGAGTTCTCGTCCGTCCACAGTGTTCCTTTCGTGCATCGTGCCGGCTGCAGACGGGGCGGCCCGACGTGCGCTCCTGATCGTATGCCGACGAGTGGCAGATGGTCTACAGGGCCCGCGGGCTACACTGCGAGGGTGTTGAGCGCCTCCCCACCCCGTCGACGATCGGGTGCGGCCCGATGGTCGGGAACGCGATCATCGACGGCGACGGTATTTGCCCGGGTGTTGACCGGGGTGCTCGCCGCGCTGCTCATCGTCGCCGGTATCAGTGCTGTCGCGCACGGGGAGTCGGCTGGTGCCGAGACCGTGCGCGGTTCACACGCGCCGATGGTCAGCGAGATCACTCCGACCCCCGCCGAGCCGACCCCCGCCGAGCCGACCGCCGCCGAGCCGACCGCCGCCGAAACGATCGCCTGCGTGATCGGCGCGCTCTGCGCGATCGTCATCGTGGCGGTGGCGCGTCACCGGCTGCTGCGGGTGCCGCGGCGTGCACCGGGCCTGCGACCGCGACTGCAAGACATCCGCCCGACGGGCCCCACGGATCCCGGTCTGGCGAGGATCCCGATCCTGCTTCGCCTCGGCGTGCTCCGTATCTGAACACGGGAGGTTCGACTCACCCCCCCCATTCATAGATCCCACCCCACGGAGTTCTTTCATGTCTCGACCCACCCACCCCGCTCGCCTATCTCACACATCGCCGTCTCGGTGGCAGCGTCTCAGTACATCGACGAAAACGATGCTCATCGCGATCCCGTCTCTCATCCTCGTCGTCGGCATCATCATCCTCGTCGCGGTGCTGAACCGCCCGGCTGCCGGTGATGCCGGAAGCGCCGGGGTCGACGCCGTGCAACCCAATTCTCGCTATCTCGATGAGGTGGGGGAGGACGCCCCCACGCTCGTCGAGTTCCTCGACTTCGAGTGCGGCGCTTGCGGCGGCATTTATCCGGCGATGGAGCAGATTCGGGAGCGCTACGACGGCGAGATCAACTATGCGATCCGGTACTTCCCGATCCCGAGCCACGCGAACGGGTTGACCTCCGCTATCGCGGTCGAGGCCGCGGCCGAGCAGGGTGAACTCGAGGCGATGTATCGCATGATGTTCGAGACGCAGTCCGAGTGGGGTGGCCAGCAGGAGTCGCAGGCCGACCGCTTCCGCGGGTACGCCGAGCAGATCGGTCTCGATATGGAGGCCTACGATGCGGCGGTCGCCGATCCTGAGACGGAAGCGCGCGTCGAGCAGGATCGCCTGGCCGGGCAAGCCCTCGGCATCTCCGGCACCCCGACGTTCTTCTTGGATGGTGAGGTGCTCGAGTTGACGCAGGAGAGCGACCTCACCGGCGCACTCGATCGCGCCATCGAGGATCGCGGGGGCGAAGCCCCCTGATCCCCGCACCGTTTCCGGATGGTGCGCGCTCGCGGATCAGGGCGTGGGCGCCACCACCGGGAACGGTTCGCCGCCGTATCGCTCGTCCGCGACGTTCATGATCGCCGGCCAGATCGATTGATCGGCCTGTTGGAGCCCCGCGAAGTTCTGCGTGGACACGTTGCCGCTTACGTTGCCGACCCAGGTGGCGGTGGAGACCTCGGTGCTCGCTCCGACCGTCCAGTTGTCGCCCTGGTCGTCGGTCGTGCCGGTCTTCGCGAGGTGCGGCACGCCGGTCGCCGACTGGGCGTGCGTTGCGAGGCCCTGGTTCACGGTGTACTCGAGGGTCGAAGCGACTCCAGCCGCGACCTCGGGTTCGATCCCCTCCGAGCACTCGCTCTGCGAGAAGGCGACGTCGTTGCCCTCCGGGTCGGCGATCGATTCGATCGGCACCGGGGTGCACACCGTGCCGTCTCCGGCGAACGCGCCGTACGCGGATGCCATGGTGATCGGCGCAATCTCGTCGATGCCGCCGTACACGTTGGAGGGGACTCGACTGAGCTCTCGCGTGCCGAAGCTCGGCAGATCCTCGTTCGTCTGGTCCGACGCGCGATGGATGCCCAGCTTCTCGGCGGTGTCGAAGGTGCCGCAGAGATCCATCTGCTGCTGCATGGAGACGAGTCCGCCGTTCAGCGACTGAGCGATCGCGGTCTGCACCGTCTGGGTGCCGCGAACATCCTCGTTGTCGTTCGTGAACTCGAAGGTGCCCGACCCATATACTCCGCCGGGCATGCAAGACGCGGGGAACGAGCTCTCGTCGACGGAGCGCCCGTCGACGTCGACCGTATCCTGCACCGAATGTCCGGTGCGCAGCCATTCGGCGAGCGTGACGGGCTTGAAGGTGGACCCGACCTGGAATCCGCCGGATCCGCCGTACTCGAAGTCGGTGTTGTAGTTCACACTCGTGTAGCCGGGGTTCGCCTCGATGAACGCGTCATCCTCGCTGAATGGACGGTTCTGGGCCATCGCGCGCACCTTGCCGGTCCCGACTTCGACGCTGGAGCTCGCCGAGCCGACGTCGATCCCGTCCATCTCGGCAGGGACCGCATCGCGGGTGGCGTCGACGGCGGCGCGCTGCATGTCGGGGTCGAGGGTGGTCTCGATCTCGTAGCCGCCGCGGATGAACGTGAAGTACCGTTCCTCCGGGGTATCGCCGAAGGCCGGATCATTCAGAATGTACTGCTGCACGTAGTTGCAGAAGTGACCCATTCCTTTCTCCTCCGCCACCGAGCAGCCCGACGGGCGCGGGGAGATGTCGGGTTCGACCGGCGTGGCGACCGCCTCGTCATGTTCGGTCTGAGAGATGCGATCCTGCTTGAGCATCGAGTCGAGGATCTGGTCGCGCCGCTGCTGATTCGCCTCGATGTTTTCGTCGATGTCGATCTGCAGGTTCGACGGGTCGTTCACCATCGCGACGAGGCTCGCCGACTCCGCGATCGAGAGATCCTGAGCGCTCTTGCCGTAGTAGTACTGCGCCGCCGACTCGATGCCGTAGATCTGCCGGCCGAACAGCGCGATGTTCAAGTAGCCGAGCAGGATGTCCTCCTTCGAGTACTCCTTCTCGATGCTGACGGCGTACCGCATCTCCTGCAGTTTCCGGTCCATGTCCTGGCGCATCGCGTCCTCGTAGGCGGCTTCGCGCTCATCCGGGTCGGCGATCGACTCGGCCTCCTGCACGAGTACGTTCCGCACGTACTGCATGGTGATGGTCGAGGCGCCGGAGAGGTTCTGGCCGGCGACGTTCTGCACGACGGCGCGCCCGGCCGCGAGCACGTCGATGCCGCTGTGCGAGTAGAAGCGGGGATCCTCCTCGGCCACGGCGGCGTCCTTCACCGTCTGAGGGATGTCCTCCCACTCGACGGGCTCGCGATCCTGCGCGTAGAACGTCGCGATCTCTTCGCGCTCGCCGTCGCTGTCCGCGTAAATCGTCGAGGGCTGCGCGAGTGCGCCGGGGTCGAGGTGTTCGGGCAGATTCTCGAAGACGTTGATGGCGGTCGTCGCCGCCGCACCGCTCACCGCCACCACCGGAGTGACGGCGGCGGTGAGGAGTACGCCCGCGACGGCGCTCATCGCGACGGCGCCGAGCACTCCGGTGATGCGTCGGCCGGGCCGCTCGGGCTCACCGGTGGCCTCGGCCTCCTCGGGCGGCTCGAGCTCGGTTTCGGGATCGGTGTCGGGCTGGCCGAGATCCGGATCTTGTGGTTCGCTCATTCGGAAGGTTCCTCCGAGGTCCTGAGTCCGGACCCGTCAACCGGTGTGCCGGCGTTCGCTCGTTGTTCGATCGTGTGTGCTCTCCGTCTTCCAGGCTAAGCAGACCGACCTGAGAGCGACCGCAATCGGTGCACCTGAGCGGTGCTTGCGATGGACACAGCGCACCCTCCGTGCGGGCACACCCCCCGAAGGACGCTCGAGCGCGTCACACAAATTCAGTGTGGTGTATAGAGAATGGCGCAACCGGGAAAGTCAGCGGAGAATGCTACTCGCATCCCACGCCGTCACCGTCGCGATCCAAGTGAGGTCCGTAACCGGGGTCACCCGCATACACCGGAGCAGCGCCCGCGGCTCGTGCGGCGGAGCAGTTCTGGAAGTAGGTGGGTGTGGGCGATGTCGCGGGCTCCGATTCCGTGCTGGGAACTGCCGCGGCCGCCTGGGCTTCGGCGGCGTCTGCGCGTTGTTTCTCCGACGAGGTCTTCGCTTCTGCTTCGGCGACCTTCGCGGTGAGGTCCTCGACAGACTTCGTCAGGGTCTCGATTTCGTCCGAGAGATCGTCCCGCTCCTCGGTGAGAGCCGCTGCTTGCTCATCATGAGACTTCACGGCGTCGTCGAGCGCGGTTGCTGCAGTGGTGTTCTCTTCCTGACTGAGGGTGAGCTGCTGCTCGAGATCGCTGATGGTGCTGCGATTGGCAGCATCTGCATCGCTTCCCGCGCCGATCCCGACGCCGAGGAGCAGGGCGGCAGCGCCTGTGGTCGCAACGACCCAGATCGGCGCACGTCGCTTCTGCGTGTTCCCGCGTCCCGTGCGGCGTTTGCGCGGGCGGGAGCTTGGAGCATCGGACTTTTCGGCCACGGCGTTCTGCACATGTGTCGTCCACTGCAGGCCGTCCCAGTACCGAACCTCGAGATCGTTCTCAGGGTTCGGGTACCAACCTGCTGGGATGCTCGTCATGAGCATCATCTTGCCAAGCATCGAGTGTTGTTTTTGTGCCGTCTCGGAAACGTGTCCAATACGTTACCGACGATTCAACGTGCGGTCTCTGGCCCCCCGCCTCAACACCCCGCCGCGATAGACTGTGGCCGCGCAACTGCGCGGGTCTGCCAATGAAGTGAGAGGTTCGAGATGTCGCAGTATCGGGTTCAGAATCCCGCCACCGGTGAGGTCGTCGAGACGTTCGAGACGGCCACCGATCAGCAGATCGAGGAGGCGTTGGCGCAGGCCCATGACGCGTACATCGGGTGGCGCGAGCGCAGCATTCAGGATCGCGCCGCGGTGGTGCGCCGCGTGGCCGAGCTCTTCGAGGAGCGGAAGCAGGAGCTCGCCGAGATCATCTCGCTCGAGATGGGCAAGCCGCTCGCCGAGAGCATCGACGAGGTCGAGTTCGCGGCATCGATCATCGACTACTACGGGGTGCACGGTCCCGGTCTCGCCACGGACTATGAGATTCCGAGCACGATCCCTGGCAAGGCGGTCATCGAGCAGCGGCCGGTGGGTGCGCTGCTGGGGGTGATGCCGTGGAACTTCCCGTACTACCAGGTGGCCAGATTCGCTGCGCCGAACCTCGTGCTCGGCAACACCATCATGTTGAAGCACGCGGAGATCTGCGCGCGGTCGGCGCTCGCGATCGAGCAGATCATGCGCGACGCCGGTGTGCCGGTGGGCGGGTATCAGAACCTCTTCGCCTCGCACGATCAGATCGCCGAGATCATCGCCGATGCACGAGTGCAGGGCGTCTCGCTCACGGGTTCGGAGCGCGCGGGCGCGATCATCGGCGAGCAGGCGGGCCGGAACCTCAAGAAGGCGGTGCTCGAGCTCGGTGGGATCGACCCGATGATCGTGCTCGACGCCGACGATGTCGCCGAGGTGGCTCGTGAGGCGTGGGGGTTCCGTGTGAGCAACGGCGGGCAGGTCTGCAACTCGAACAAGCGCCTCATCGTGATGGACGACATCTACGACGACTTCGTCGCCGAGCTCGAGCGACTCGCGACGGGCCTCGAGCCCGGTGATCCGCTCGATCTGTCCGACGGTCAGTTCACGCCGCTGTCGACGCGCGAGGCCGCCGAGAAGGTGCACAGCCAGGTGCAGCAGGCCGTGGCCGAGGGAGCGACCCTGCGGGTGGGCGGCGTGCTCTCCGACGGGCCGGCCGCGTACTACTCGCCCGCGGTGCTGACCGGGGTGCCCCGCGACTCCGCGACGTACCGTCAAGAGATCTTCGGTCCGGTCGCGACGGTGTACCGGGTCTCGAGCGACGAAGAGGCGATCGCACTCGCCAACGACTGCGATTTCGGTCTCGGCGGATCGGTGTTCTCGACCGATCCCGCTCGCGCGAAGCGGCTCTCGGATCGGCTTGAGGTCGGTATGACGCATGTGAACACCATCGCGGCCGAATCGGCCGAGCTGCCGTTCGGCGGCGTGAAGTACTCGGGCTTCGGGCGCGAGATGGGGCCGCTCGGCATGGGCGAGTTCGTGAACCGCCGCCTGCACTTCATCGCCGAGTAACCGGGTCGCGCCCCGCGAACCGCGAGTCGCGAGTCGCGAGCTCAGCCAACCTCGGCGCACCCGCGCACGCGAGCGGGCGTGCTGCCGGATCCTGAAGGATCGCTGCAGCACGCCCGCTCGGTGAAGTGGCCGGGGCGCGGGGCTACTCGGCGTCGACGAGGTAGCGGCTGTACGCCGGAACAGTGAGGAAGTTCGCGAACGTGTCGGCGAGTGCCACCTCGCGGAAGACCGCGACGGCGTCGTCGAAGCGGTCTCCGCGGGTGCGCTCCAGTCGGCCCATGAACTCGTCGACGAGTCCGGAGACCCACTCGCGAGTGACGGAGGTGCCGTCGGCGGTGACCTGACCCTGCTGGATCCACTGCCAGATCTGCGAGCGGCTGATCTCGGCGGTGGCGGCGTCCTCCATCATGTGGTCGATGGCGGCCGCGCCGATCCCGCGCAGCCAGGATTCGATGTAGCGGATGCCGATCGCGATGTTGTCGCGCACTCCGGTCTCGGTGACGTCGCGGCCGATGCGCACGTCGAGGAGCTGTTCGGCGGTGACGTGCACGTCGTCGCGCTGTCGCGAGATCTGGTGCGGCTCGATTCCCAGTACGGCATCGAACTCGGCGCGCGCGATGGGAACGAGGTCGGGGTGCGCCACCCACGTGCCGTCGAATCCGTCACCGGCTTCGCGCTGCTTGTCGGCGCGGACCTGCTCCTCGGCATGATGCGTCACCTCGGGGTCGCGACGGTTCGGAATGAAGGCGCTCATGCCGCCGATCGCGTGGGCGCCGCGCCGATGGCAGGTCTGCACGAGGAGTTCGGTGTACGCCCGCATGAACGGCACCGTCATCGTGACTTCGCTGCGGTCGGGGAGCACGAAGCGAGCGCCGCGACCGCGGTAGTTCTTCACGATGGAGAAAATGTAGTCCCAGCGTCCCGCGTTCAGTCCGGCGCAGTGGTCGCGCAGCACGTACAGGATCTCCTCCATCTCGAACGCGGCAGGCAGCGTCTCGATGAGTACGGTGGCGCGGATGGTGCCGTGGGGCAGCCCGAGCTGCTCCTCGGTGTCGGTGAAGATGTCGTCCCAGAGCTTCGCCTCTTCGCTCGACTCGATCTTCGGCAGGTAGAAGTAGGGGCCGCGGCCACGCGACACGAGTTCGCGCGCGTTGTGGAACGCGTAGAGTCCGAAGTCCACGAGACTCGCGGAGGCCGCGCCCGATCGGCCGCTCCGGTCGGTGTAGCGGAGGTGCTTCTCGACGAGGTGCCACCCGCGGGGACGCATGATGATGGTGGGCGTGCGTTCGGCGGTCACCCGGTACTCGCGGCCCTCGGGAGTGGTGAAGTCGAGGCGGTCGCGGATCGCGTCGAACAGCGAGCGCTGTCCGCCGATGATGTTGTGCCAGGTCGGGCTCGTCGCATCCTCGAAGTCGGCGAGCCAGACGTGGGCCCCAGAGTTCAGCGCGTTCACGGTCATCTTCGGACCGACGGGCCCGGTGATCTCGACCCGCCGATCCTCGAGGCCGGGTGCCGGGGGAGCGACGCGCCACGACTCGTCCTCACGGATGTGACGGGTGTCGTCGCGGAACTGGGGGTCCCTTCCGTTGCCGATCTCGTAGCGCTTGCGCTGACGGTCGGCGAGACGGTCGTGCCGTGCGCCGGCGAAGCGGTCGTGGAGGTGCGCGACGAAGGCGATGGCGTCGGGAGTCAGGATCCGGTCCTCGCCCGCGATCGGGCGAGCGATGACCTCGAGGCGCGATCCGACGGTCGCGGTCTGCTCGCGCGTCTCGGTGAATGGTGGTGCAGTGGTGGTCTGGGTGGGAGACATGACGTGGCCTTTCACGTGTGGGGTCAGTACGGGGTGCGGGGTCGGTGACAGCGTTGGAGGCTCAGTGGAACTGTCCCTCTTCGGTGGAGCCGACGAGCGCGAGGGTCGACGCGTCGGGGTTCAGTGCCGTGGAGACGGCGTCGAAGTATCCGGTGCCGACTTCGCGCTGGTGCTTCGTGGCGGTGTAACCGCGGGCCTCATCGGCGAACTCGCGTTCCTGCAACTCGACGTAGGCGCTCATGCCGTTGCGGGCGTAGCCGTGCGCGAGGTCGAACATCGACGAGTTCAACGCGTGGAATCCGGCGAGGGTGATGAACTGGAACGTGAAGCCCATCGCTCCGAGCTCGCGCTGGAACTTCGCGATGGTGTCGTCGTCGAGGTGGCGGCGCCAGTTGAACGACGGCGAGCAGTTGTAGGCGAGCATCTGGTCGGGGAACTCGGCTTTCACCCCCTCGGCGAAGCGGCGCGCCAGGTCGAGGTCTGGGGTGCCCGTCTCCATCCAGATGAGGTCGGAGTAGGGGGCGTAGGCGCGAGCGCGGGCGATGCAGGGCTGCAAGCCGTTGCGGACCTTGTAGAAGCCTTCGGCGGTGCGCTCGCCGGTGATGAACTCGCGATCGCGCTCATCGACATCCGAGGTGATGAGGGTCGCGGCCTCGGCATCGGTGCGTGCGACGACCACCGACGGGACGCCGGCGACGTCCGCTGCGAGGCGAGCCGCGTTCAGCGTGCGCACGTGCTGCTGCGTGGGGATCAGCACCTTGCCTCCGAGGTGGCCGCACTTCTTCTCGCTCGCCAGCTGATCCTCCCAGTGCACGCCCGCGGCGCCGGCGGTGATCATCGACTTCATGAGCTCGTACGCATTGAGCGGACCGCCGAAGCCGGCCTCTGCGTCCGCGACGATCGGCACGAGCCAGTCCTCGACGCTGCGCTCGCCCTCGGCGTGTTCGATCTGATCGGCACGGAGCAAAGCGTTGTTGATGCGGCGCACCACCTGCGGTACCGAGTTCGCGGGGTAGAGCGACTGGTCGGGGTAGGTCTGGCCGGCGAGGTTCGCGTCGGCGGCCACCTGCCACCCGGAGAGGTAGATCGCGCGGAGACCGGCTTTCACCTGCTGCACGGCCTGGTTGCCGGTGAGTGCGCCGAGGGCGTGCGTGTACCCGCCGTTCGGGGCCTCCGCGGTGAGCTGCGTCCAGAGCTGTTCGGCTCCGCGCCGGGCGAGAGTGTGCTCCTCCTGCACGGTGCCGCGCAGACGGACGACGTCTTCCGCTCGGTAGTCGCGGGTGGTCTGCTCCCACCGCGGGTCGTTGTTCCATTCCCACTCGAGTTGCGTCGCTGCGTCGTTCACGGTGTCTCCTTCGATCGTGTGTGTTCCGGGATATTTTCCATTCTTGGGTGCGACCTCCGCGGCTGTGCCCGACTTCTGCGCAGAATTTCGACCGTTCTTCTCTTTCGCAGAAATCTGCGGGTGTGTCACAATGAGCGGCATGTCACCGCAGACGTTCACCTCTCAGCGCGGCGGGTCGCTCGCCAAACCCGCCGCAGACACGGCCCCCGAGACGGATGCTCTCCTTCTGGGACGCCGGATCCGCGCTCGCCGCACCGCACGGAGCCTCACGCTCGAACAGCTGGCGAGTGCCGTCGATCGCGCGCCGTCGCAGCTCTCGGCGATCGAGAACGGCAAGCGCGAGCCGAGATTGCCGGTACTCCGGGCCATCGCGAAGACGCTGGGCACCACCGTCGACCACCTGCTGGGTGACGACGAGCTCGACGAGCGGTCCGCGCTCGAGGTGGAGGTGGAGCGGGCGCAGCGCGGAACGGTGTTCACCTCGTTGGGCCTGCCGCCGATCCGCGTCTCGAAGGGCGTGAGCGATGACGTGCTGCGCACGATTCTCGGGCTCCACCAGGCGATCGAGCGCATGCATCGGGAGCGCGCTGCGACTCCTGAGGAAGCGAGGCGCGCGAACACCGAATTGCGCGCGGAGATGCGGGTGCGCGGCAACTACTACGTCGAGCTCGAACGCGCCGCGGGCGAACTGCTGCAGCGCGCCGGGTACACGGGAGGGCCGGTCTCGCAGGGCATCGTCTCCCGCATCGCGGAGGAGCTCGGGTTCTCCCTGCACTACGTCCCCGACCTGCCGCATTCCACGCGGTCCGTCATCGATCGGCGCAACCATCGCATCTACCTCGGCGCCGCGGTGCCGTCGCGCGATGCGCGGGCACCGATTCTGCGTGCCATGGCGAGCATCGTGTGCGGTCATGAGGAACCGCGGAACTACCGTGACTTTCTGCGTCAGCGCATCGAATCGAACTACCTCGCGGGCGCCGTGCTGCTGCCCGAGGAGGCGGCGGTGACGCTGCTCACCGCAGCGAAGCAGCAGCGGCAGATCTCGATGGAGGATCTGCGCGATGCCTTCGCGGTCTCGTACGAGATGGCCGCGCACCGATTCACCAACCTCGCGACGGAGCGACTCGATCTGCGGGTCCACTTCATGAAGGCCCATGAATCCGGGACCCTCATCAAGGCGTACGAGAACGACGGGGTGCGGTTTCCGTCGGACGCGCTCGGCAACCTCGAAGGAGCGACCGTGTGCCGCAACTGGACCGCGCGGAGCGTCTTCGGCCAGCCGGACCGCTTCAACCCCTGGTACCAGTACACCGACATGGCCGACGGCGGCACCTACTGGTGCACGTCACGGGTGGAGAAGGCGCGCGAGGGCATGTACTCCGTGAGCGTCGGCGTGGGATTCGACGGTGTGAAGTGGTTCCGCGGTCGTGACACCCCGCACCGGGCGCAATCGTTCTGCCCCGACGAGGCGTGCTGCCGCCGGGCCTCGGACGACCTCACGCAGAAATGGGAGCAGGCTGCTTGGCCGGAGGCCGCGACACCGACGAGTCTGCTCGCCGCGCTGCCGACGGGCACCTTCCCCGGGGTGGACGCCCACGAGGTGTACGCGTTCCTCGAGGAGCACGAGGGCTGACGCGCGGGCCGGTGCGGTCAGGCGAGCAGCGCCACCGCCGGTGTGAGCAGCACGACCACGCCGAGGTTCGCGAGGATCGTGATGCCCGCGGCGCGTCGCAGGTTCGCGGCGGGCTCTTCGACCGTGCGCATGGAGTTCGCGAGTGAGACCGCGAGCGCGACGCGGGCGGGCGAGGCCATCACGGCGGCGCCGACGCCGGCGGTCTGGGCGCCGAGCGCGAGCAGCGGATTGGCCCCGATCGCGGTGGTGGCGTGGGTGGTGCCGAGGGCGAGCATCGCCGCGGCGGAGGTGTTCGATCCGGTGAGGTACCCGGTCAGCGCGCCGAGGGCGGGCATGAGCAGGAGGAAGCCGAACCCGAGACTGGATGCTCCCTCGGCGAGGGTATCGCCCATGCCGTTCACCGAGAGCAGACCACCGAAGAGCACGAAGAGCACGGTGACCAGGCAGACCGGCGCGAACGTGCGCAGGCCGCGGCTCAGCACCGGAAGCATCTCGGAACGCGAGAGTTTGACGAGCAGCGGGGCGATGAGCGCGGTGACGACGAGCCACAGGCCAGGATTCGTGAGCACGGTCTCGACGGCTCCGAGGTCGACGATGTTCGCCAGGCCGATGACCGTGAGCATGGCGCCCACCAGCACCGCGTACGGCGAGAACGATCGCAGGGTCGCCCGCGACATGCGCGGCAGCGGTCCCGTGAGGCGAGCGAGCGCGAGCAGGGTCAGGACTCCGGCGCCTGCCGTGAAGACGCCGCCGAGGGCGGGGGCGAGCCACAGGTTGGTGACGAGGAGCACCGGCCACATCACCGCGATCGTGACGGCGAGCTCCGCGAAGGTCCGTCCGCGCCGACCGCGTTGTACGCCGACGAGGGTGATCGTGACACCCATGACGATGAGGACGGGCAGGTTGCAGAGCGCGATCCAGAATCCCAGATCATGCATGGGGAGTCCGCTCATGCTCTGAATGAGCAGCAGGCTCGGTCCGAGAGACCCCCAGGGGCAGAGTGTGAGCCCGAGCAGGGAGACCGTCGCGGCGCGCGTGGTGTCGAGGCCGGCGCGCATGAGCAGTGGGACCCCGACGATGATGCCGACGCCCCAGCCGATGATCGACTCCACGAACGGGGTGACGGCGAATCCGAGCAGCAGGATCGCACGCTCGCGCGAGTGCGCGGCTCCGTTGAGCCAGAGGCTGATGAGCTCTTGTGCTCCGGAAGCCCGTAGCATCTCGGAGAGGATGATGCCGCCGAGCATGATCAGGGCGAGCGTGATGGTGACGCCGCCGAACCTGCCGCCGAGCTCGGACACCTCGCTGAGGCCGAGCGGAAAGCGGAAGCTCAACACGACGGTCACCGCGAGCGTGATGAGGACCGACGGGAGCGGTGCGACGCGGAACGCGAGCAGTCCGATGAGCGTCAGGATCGGCAGTGCCGCGAGCAGAAGATTCAGAGGTGTCACGAGATTCCCAGCCTACTCCTGCGGCGAGACACTCCCGCTACTCTCGCGAAGCGACCGTGAAACATGCGCCACGTACACTCGGTGCTGTGACGAGCGAACCGCGATCGAACCATGACAACGGCATCAACTTCTACACGCGGAAGTGGGTGAAGCCGGAGGATCTCAACGCCCACGGCACCCTGTTCGGGGGCAGTCTGCTGCGCTGGATCGACGAGGAGGCCGCGATCTACGCGATCCTGCAGCTCGGCAACCCGAAGGTCGTCACCAAGTTCATCTCCGAGATCAGCTTCGAGTCCTCGGCGCTGCAGGGCGACCTGCTTGAGATGGGGCTCACGGCCGTGGCGTTCGGTCGCACCTCGATCACGATGCGGGCGGTCGTGCGAAACATGATCACGCGGAAGACGATCCTGACCATCGAGAAGATCGTGTTCGTGAACATCGGACCGGACGGGGTGCCGGCACCGCACGGGTACTCCAGCATCACGTACCGCCGCGACCGCGTGCCGGTCGTGCTCGAGGACTAGAAGACCATGGGCCGGTCGTCGTCATCATCGAACGTGTCGGCGAGCAGCGACGGATCGATGGCGGCAACCACGGGAACGTGATCGCTGGGGCCGTCGCCCTTCCGCTCGTCGCGTGCGATCTCGGCGCCCGTCACCGCGTCGGCGAAGTCGCGTGACGCCATGATGAAGTCGATGCGCATGCCCTCGTTCTTCTGAAAGCGCCCCGCCTTGTAGTCCCAGAACGTGTACCCGTCGGGCACGATCGGCCGGACGACGTCCGTCACCGTCGCCTCGAACGAGGCGAACAGTGAGCGCTCGTCGGGGGAGACGTGGGTGGTGCGCCCGACCTCGAAGCTCGGGTCGGCCATATCGCTCGCGAGCGGGGCGATGTTCCAGTCGCCCATGAGGGCGAGCGGGAGATCGGGATCCTCATCGAGCCACGACTCCGCGTTCGCTCGGAGGGCCTCGAGCCACCGCAGTTTGTAGTCGAAGTGCGGGTCGTCGAGCGAACGTCCGTTGGGCACGTACAGGCTCCACAACCGCAGATCGCCGACCGTCACGCCGAGCGCACGAGCCTCGAGGGGCTCGCCGGCGGCGTCGACACCCTGCACGCCTTCCTGGCCCTTGATCGGCTTGCCGAAGCCCGGCATGTCGTCGAAGCTCGTCGCGACATCCGACATCTCGTGGCGGCTCGCGAACGCGACGCCATTCCACTGGTTGAGCCCGTGAATCTCGACCTGGTACCCGGCACGAGCGAACTCCTCGACCGGAAACTGGTCGGGCCGGCACTTGATCTCCTGCATCGCCAGCACATCGATATCGTCGCGCACCAACCAGTCGACGACGCGACCGACGCGAGTGCGAATGGAGTTCACGTTCCAGGTGGCGATGCGCATGGGTCCAGCGTAGCGGGGGCCTCGCTGTCGTTGTGATCGATCGGTTACTCAGCAGCGCTTGTCGCGTAAAGCATTTCCATTAGGCTTGAGAAGACCGCGTTTTCACCCCACACGAAGGAGTGTGCATGTCTGCGGAGATCCGTGAGCGACTGACCAGCTTGGCGATGAAACTCGAGCAACAGCGAGCGAGCATTGAGACTGAGGAGGCTACGAAGAACGCGTTCGTGATGCCGTTCATATCGCTCGTGCTGGGGTACGACGTCTTCAACCCCAATGAGGTAATCCCTGAATTCACAGCGGATGTCGGTATCAAGCGAGGAGAGAAGATCGACTATGCCATCGTGAAGGACGGTGACGTACAGATCTTGATCGAGTGCAAGCATGTCGGCGCGAAGTTGGACGTGAAGCACGCCTCTCAGCTCTTTCGGTACTTCGCGGTCGCTCATGCGCGTATCGCGGTGCTCACCAACGGGGACGATTACCACTTCTTCACCGACCTCGATGCGCCGAACAAGATGGATGAGAAACCGTTCTTGATGATCAAGGTCTCCGACCTCGATACGGCGCTCGTCCCCGAGCTCAACAAGCTCGCGAAAGACGCGTTCGATCTCGACTCGATCATCAACGCGGCGGAAGAGCTCAAATATGTCGGTGAACTGAAGCGCGTCCTCTCGGCGCAATTCGCCTCACCGGATGCCGACTGGGTGAAGGCTCTCACGGGGCGGGTCTACGAAGGCGCGATCACCCAACGTGTGCGGGAGCAGTTCTCCGGTCTTGTGTCGAAGGCAATGACCCAGTTCCTCGGCGATCGAGTCAATGATCGCCTGAAGGCGGCATTGGGTGGTCCGCTGGGGCTGAGCGCTGACAACACGTCGGTGACCTCGGCCGATGCGAGCGAACATGTTGCCGAAGCGTCCGTCGATGCTGCAACCTCGGAGCGCAAAGATGGGATCGAGACGACCCTCGAGGAGCTCGAGGGGTATCAGATCGTCCGAGCCATTGCGTGCAGTGAGGTCGCACCGTCCCGGATCGCTCACCGGGACGGACAGACCTACTTCGGTGTCCTCCTCGACGACAACAACCGGAAGCCGATCGTGCGTCTCTGGTTCAACACCTCTCAGAAGTACCTCGGACTGTTCGATGAAAACAAGACCGAGACGCGCCACCCGATCGATGGTCTCGAAGAAATCTATCGATACGCCGATCACATCCGCGGGACGGTGCACCAGTACGACTGAAATTTCTGCGTTGGTGTCGTACTTTGGCGCAGAGGCGGCTCGTCGACCTACGGTCCCGTCAGATCCTCGGCCAGCATCACGATGATGCCGCTGGGGCCGCGGAGGTAGGTGAGCTTGAAGGTGTCCCGGTAGTTGGCGACGCCGCGGAGCGGGTGGCAGTCGTGCTTCGCCGCGATGGCGAGTGCGGCATCGATGTCGTCGACCGCGAAGGCGACGCGGTGCATGCCGATCTCGTTCGGCAGGGTGGGATCGGTCTCGATCGCATCAGGGTGCAGGTACTCGAAGAGCTCGATCTGGCCGTGACCGTCGGGAGTCTGCAGTACCGCGATCCGAGCGTGATTGCCGTCGAGACCGACCGCGGTGTCCGCCCATTCGCCCTGCACCGTGTCGCGGCCAAGCACGGTGAGGCCCAGGTCGGTGAAGAACGCGATCGCGGCGTCGAGGTCGCGCACGGCGATCCCGACGTTCGCCAGTGTGATGCTCATGCACCGGATCGTAGTTCGGCCAGCAGTCGCTGTCTACGGGCCGTTCGACCCGCGATTGAGGAGCCGTGTCACCCCTGCGCGTGCGGTCTACCGCAGCGTGCGGGGCTCGACGGTCGACCAGCTCGCGAACTTCGCCGATCGTCCGTCGCCGCTCGAGCGTCCGGTGAGCCGCCGCTTCACCCACGGCAATACGTGCTCGCGTGTGTAGCGCAACTGATCGCGGCGGGTCGGCGGCGGGGTGGGATCGGCGTCGAGCAGCCAGTCTTCGGGATGGGCGTAGCCGAGTCCGCGGAGCACGTTCGCCGCGACGCGGTGGTGACCTACGGGGGCGAGGTGGAGGCGGTCAGTCGACCAGTACTGCCGCTGCGGCAGGTGCGGGTCGCTCCAGTTGTCGATGTAGGTCACGCCGAGGCGCTCGGCGAGGTCGGCGGTGGCGCGCAGCAGTGCATCGCCCTTGGTGCGGATCGTGTCGCCCCGGGGCAGCCCGCCGGTCGGGTTGGGGCCTGCAAGCAGCACCGGTCGCGAACCCCCGTCGATGATGCGGCGCAGCGCGAGTTCGACGGCGTTGCAGATCTGCGGAATGTCCGTTCCCGGCCGCAGCAGGTCATTCCCACCGCCGTTGAGCGTCACGAGAGTGGGCTGCAGAGCCATTGCGGGTTCGAGCTGTTCGGCGATGATCGGTCCGAGCAGCTTGCCCCGGATCGCGAGGTTCGCGTACTGGATCGCTTCACCTTCTGCGTCGGCGATGCCCTGCGCTACGAGGTCGGCCCAGCCTCTCACCGAACCGTCCGGCTGCTCATCACCGACACCCTCGGTGAAACTGTCGCCGATGGCGACGAACCTGATCCGCTTGCGATCCTCTGACACCTCTCCACCCTAACTCGGGAACGCGGGGCGATTGGCCAGCGGCATGCCCCTCGCTTACCATGGCCGAGGCGCGAGGCACCGCCTCGAACCTGCGCCGCAACGAAGGGCTCGCATGCATCTCCTCCGGAAGATCCCCCTGCTCGGGTGGGTCATCGTCGCCATCATCCTCGGTATTGTCACCGGCCCGGTGATGCCGCAGTGGCTCGGCAATGCGTTCCTCACCTACAGCTCGATCTTCTCGGGGTTCCTCGGCTTCGCGGTGCCGCTCATCATCATCGGGCTCGTCACCCCGGCGATCGCCGAGCTCGGCAAGGGTGCCGGCAAGTGGCTCGGGATCACCGCGGGCATTGCCTATGGCTCGACGATCCTCGCCGGAGTACTCGCCTACTTCGTCGGCCGTTGGCTCTTCACAGCTCCGCTGTCGGGCGGGGGCATGGTGTCCCTCAGCGGCAATGAGGCGTCCACGTTCTCGCCCTACGTCACGGTGGTCGCCGAGGCCGGCGACTCCGCCACCGAGATCGTGCTGTCGCCCGTGGTCGACGTGATGTCGGGTCTCGTGCTGGCATTCGTGATCGGGATCGGCCTGACGGCGTTCCGCAGTCGGGTCATCTTCCGCGGAGCTGTCGAGTTCCGCACGATCATCGAGGCGCTGATCCGTCGCATCATCGTGCCGGCGCTGCCGCTCTTCATCTTCGGCATCTTCATGGATCTCTCCCACAGCGGGGCCGCGGTCGAGGTGGTGACGAAGTTCCTGCTCGTCGTGGTCGTCTCGTTCGCGTTGACGCTGGTCGTGCTGCTCGCGCAGTACTCCATCGCCGGTGCGATGTCGGGCACCAACCCGCTGAGGGCACTGTGGAACATGCGCGACGCCTACTTCACGGCACTGGGCACCTCGTCTTCGGCGGCGACGATCCCGGTCACCCTCGCCTCGACGAAGAAGAACGGGGTGTCCGACGCCGTCGCCGGCTTCGTCGTGCCCCTGTGCGCGACGATCCACCTCTCCGGGTCGATGGTCAAGATCACATGCTTCTCGATCGCGGTCCTGCTGCTTACCGGCGGCGATGTGTCCTTCGCGAGCTACTTCCCCTTCATTCTGATGCTCGGCGTCATGATGGTCGCCGCACCCGGTGTGCCCGGTGGGGCGATCGCAGCGGCGGCGGGCCTGCTCGTGCAGATGCTCGGGTTCGGTGAGGTCGAGGTCGGCCTGATGTTCGCGGCGTACATCGCGCTCGACAGCTTCGGCACGGCGACCAACGTGACCGGTGACGGTGCGCTCGCGATGATCCTGAACAAGCTTTCTCGCGGCCGCCTGGGCGCACAGGCCCAAGACGCGGAGGACGAAGTCGTGGAACCGCTCGATCGACCGCGCGAAGCGTGACCGCTGCGACACGGGCGGGTGAGCGTGCTCAGCGGAGCCGGTGAGCGGCGAACCCGTACGCGCGTGCGACGCCGGCTGCCTCTCCCTGACCTGCGAGCATCGGCGGAATGAAGTCTTCGGGCGCAGGGTGGTCCGGCAGGTCGGCGAGGTACGCCTCGTGGCATCCGAGAGAGGCCACGGCGCGCTCGACGTCGGTCTCCGCGAGCTCGACGAAGTGCGTGGGGGCGGTGCCAGTGAGTAGCAGCCAGGTCGCGCCCCACGGCGCGAGATCCTCATCGTGCAGCAGCTCGGGGAAGACCCACCGGTTGTCGGCGTCGCGCACCGCGTCGATCGTCGCGATGCCGGCCGCGCGATGATCCGCGTGATCGATGCCCCACGGCACGAAGAGCGCCCCGGAACCGGTGATGACGGCGTCCGGTTCGAACGTGCGGATCTCGCGGGCGATGGCGCGACGCAGTTCGAGGCTCGCCTCGAGGGTGCCGTCGGGGAAGTCGAGGATCGTGAGCCGCTCGACTCCGACCGTCGCGCACGCGCGCCGCTGTTCGTCGGCGCGCAGCGGACCCGCCTCCTCCGGCGGGCGCTGCATACCAGCCTCACCCGCGGTGAGCAGCAGATAGGCGACCTCGATGCCCTGCGCGGTCCAGTGGGCGACGGCCGCCGAAGTTCCGTATTCCGCGTCGTCCGGATGGGCGACGACGACCAGCACGCGCCGGACGCCATCCGTGTCGAAGGGCTCGAGGTTCGGTGTCGCTAGGTCGCTCATGCTTCGAGCGTAGACACCTCGACTCGGGATCGCCAGAGCGGACTACGCACCGGGATCGGCCCAGCCGAACACGATCGCCGGGTGCCCGAACCGCCACCAGAAGCTCGGCTCGGTGATCGCCGCTCCGGTGACGACGCGCACCTGCTCGGTGCCGCTCGGGGTGGCGACCGTCACGGCGCCGACGACGCTGCCGGCATCGCCGGCCGATACCGCGCCGACCGCGCTCGACAGGTGCGCGACCTCTCCCGGCACAAGCACGGCGGCGGCACCGCCGTCCGCGATGAGCGGCACCTCGCTCCCGTCCCAGGCCACCGCACTCCCGACCACGGTCTCCGGGGCGAGCAGCTCCGTCATGCGCGCGGTGGCGAGTGCGGCATCGAGCACGGCGCGGGAGTCCGCGGCGCGAGCCTCGTCACCAGTGCGACCCAGAACCGCTGAGATGGCCGTGACCGGCCGGCCGTCGACGACCGCGGTGCGCGCGGCGAGCAGATGGAAGCCGGCGAAGGTCGACGTTCCCGTCTTCACCCCGATCACGCCTTCCTCACCCAGGATCGGGTTGCTGTTCTCGATCGGACCGATGCCCGGGATGTCCACCCACGACTGATGAACGATCTCGGCGATGACCGGGTGCTCCAGCGCGAGCGAGCCCAGCCGCACGAGGTCCGCTGCGGTCGCCGTGTTCTCGGGTGAGAGCCCGGTGGGTTCGATGACGCGCAGACTCTCCAGTCCTTCACGTTCGGCCCAGGCCGATGCGGCATCGGCGAAGGCGGCCTCGCTGCCGAACACCCACTCGGCGTAGAGGATCGCATAGTTGTTGGCGGAGGGCATCAGCACGAGTTCGAGCATCTGACGTTCGGTGAGCTCGAGCCCGGCGGGGGCGTCCGCCACGACCCCGTTCTCGGCCAGCACGCGCTCGCGCACCGCATCGTCGGCCGCGGTGACGGTGTAGGTGGGGCCGGACTCTCCCGTCTGCAACGGTCGGCGCTCCAGGCCGACGAGCGCGGTCACGAGCTTCGTCAGGCTGGCGATCCCGATCGGCGCGCCGTCGCTCGCCCAGACTGACTCGCCGTGGAGAAATCCGACGGCCGTGGGATCCGCTGCCTCGGAGGTGATCGCCGCAAGGGCGCGCTCGTCGGCGGCCACCTCCTGCTCCGCATCGATCTCGAGCACCGGTGCGATGTCGGGCAACGGTGCGAGACCGACCGCGCCCGCGTACGCGCCCGTCAGCGCAGCAGCGAGCGCTCCGGCGGCGACGGTTCTCCGGCGGCGGCCTCGACGGCTCGCGTCCGGTGCGCCACCGCGCGGCGTCCGAGGGTCCGGTTGGGGCAGCGCACTCACTCCTCCAGGCTAGCCTCCGCGGCAATGAAGCGCGGGTCTCGTCGGTAATCCGCGCGACGTGTGGCGAGTGCGGCCGCCACCTGCGCGGGTGCGTCATCGCCGACGATGACGCGCAGTCGTTCATCGTCAGCGGCTGCGACGTGGTCCAGGATCGCGAGGGCGGCCTTGTGCGGATCGGCTCCTCGGACCGCATCGGTCTCGGGCCAGGGCACGCGTGCGGTGCCGAAGAGGCGGGTGCGCAGTGCATCGTAGTGCGGCATCGGCGTGGAGAAGCGCATGCTCGATCCGGCCCACTCGGTATCGAGTGCCCCCGGCTCGATCAGCGACACCGTGATGCCGAACTCCGCGACCTCGGCGGCCATGGCCTCGCTGAACGCTTCGAGCCCCCACTTCGTGGCGTTGTACGTGCCGAGCGTCGGCATGGTGCCGACCGCCCCCACCGTGGAGATCTGTACGATGTGACCCGCGCCGCGGTCGCGCATGAGCGGGATGACCGCCTGACTGAGCCAGAGCGGCCCGAGCAGGTTCGTGTCGACGATGGAGCGGGCCGCGTCTTCCGTGATCTCCTCGGCAGCGCCGATGAAGCCGGTGCCGGCGTTGTTCACGAGCACGTCGATGCCCCCATGGCGTGCGGCGATGTCTGCGACGACGGCGTGGGCTGCGGCGCGATCGCGCACGTCGAGGTGCTCGACCGTGAGCCGCTCGTGCGCCGGCAGCTCGTGTCCCTCCCGCATCGTGGCGACGACGGTGTGCCCCGCATCGAGGGCGGCGCGCGTGAGGGCTCGGCCGAGACCGCCGTTCGCGCCGGTGATCATCCAGACAGCTGCGTGAGTCATGCGGCCAGCGTATCTCAAACTGGACGCTGCGTCTCGTTTGACGGTACAGTGGAGGCATGGCGAGACGGTCGACAGCGACGAAAGTGCATCGGGCGGTCGTCGATATGGTCGGCTCGGCGCCGGTTGCGGCGATCACCATGGAGGGCATCGCCGAGCGAGCCGGGGTGAGCAAGCAGACGCTCTACCGCAGCTGGGCTTCGACGGGTGCCATTCTGTGCGATGCATTGCTCGCCCGCAGCGTCGATGCGCGCGGCGCGGTCGTCGTCCCCGATTCGGGTGACCTGCACGTCGACCTGCGGTTCCTGGCTCTGGCCATGGTCGAGGAGCTGACGGATCGCGAGCAGGGTCCCTTGCTGCGCGCCGTCACCGCCGAAGTGCTGTCGGACGACGCGCTCGGCAGTCAGGTGCGGGAGCACCTGCTGCACCCGCAGTTGCGCGGCATCGCCGAGCGCTTCCGGGCAGCGAACGTCGCCGACCCCGATGCGGCCGCGGAGCTCTTCGTGGGACCGATCTTTCATCGCTGGCTACTGCGCACGCGGCCCTTCGCGGAGGGGTGGGCCGAGGGTCACGCCGCCCGCGTCGTTCGTGCGGTCCAAGCGACGGACGACGCGGGTGCGTGAGCGCGTCGTGACGCGGGTTGCGCCCGGGCGTGTCCCTCGCTAAGATTGCTCTTTGGCTGTGCGAAGTCCCATCGCGCAGACCGCGAGCGCATGCAGTACGGGCGCTTGCAGACAAGAAATCTTGGGTGGGGTCGTCCGATCCCACGGTATGAGAGGAAACACCATGGCAGCAGTGTGCCAGGTGACCGGCGCCGTTCCCGGCTTCGGTCACAACATTTCACACTCGCACCGTCGCACGAAGCGTCGGTTCGATCCGAACATCCAGAAGAAGACCTACTACGTGCCCTCGCTCGGCCGCAAGGTGACCCTCACCCTGTCGGCTAAGGGCATCAAGGTGATCGACGCTCGGGGTATCGAGTCCGTCGTCACCGACCTCCAGAAGCGCGGGGTGAAGATCTAATGGCGAAGCAGCAGGACGTCCGTCCCATCATCAAGCTCCGTTCGACGGCGGGCACCGGGTTCACGTACGTGACGAAGAAGAACCGTCGCAACACCCCCGACCGCCTCGTGCTCAAGAAGTACGATCCGGTGGTCCGCAAGCACGTCGACTTCCGAGAGGAGCGCTAATCATGGCGAAGAAGAGCATGATTGCCAAGAACAAGCAGCGCCAGGCTGTCGTCGCCCGTTACGCGGAGCGTCGCGCCGAGCTGAAGAAGGCCCTCATCGATCCGAACGGATCGGATGAGAGCCGCGAGGCCGCACGCGTCGGTCTGCAGAAGCTGCCCCGCGACGCCTCGCCGGTGCGCGTGCGCAGCCGCGACGTCATCGACGGCCGCCCCCGCGGTGTCCTGACGAAGTACGGCGTCAGCCGTGTGCGGTTCCGCGCCATGGCGCACCGCGGCGAACTGCCGGGCATCACGAAGTCCAGCTGGTAAGCCCACCGCTTTCCTGACAGCGGGCGCATCCCCTCGGGGGTGCGCCCGCTGTGCTGTGTGCGCACGGCATCGACGGGTCGACCGCGCGTGCAGGATTGTGTGCGCGCCCCGCGCGCAGATAGCGTGAGATCAGTGCTGATGACAGAGCGGTGAACGGCAGGAACAAGGGGGCGTCTCGTGGCGGAGATCGTGGTCGAGCGGGCGGAGTACGAGTCGCGGATCAATCGGGTGCGCGAAGCACTCGTGCGCGACGGGTTCGACGGGATCCTCGTCGTCGACCCGGCGAACCTGTACTACCTCACGGGGTACAACGCCTGGTCCTTCTACATGCCGCAAGCGCTGTACGTGC
The DNA here is from genome assembly GCF_017583045.1 of Leucobacter tardus. Lineage (GTDB taxonomy): Bacteria > Actinomycetota > Actinomycetes > Actinomycetales > Microbacteriaceae > Leucobacter > Leucobacter tardus. The sequence continues at coordinate 632,529 of NZ_JAGFBF010000001.1, forward strand.
CCGTCGGCGGTGACGTGACGCTGATGATGCGCGAGATGGACGCGGTGGGCGCGCACCGGACCGCCGTGGTGGGTGCGAGCTGGGTGCTCGGCTACCCCGAGACTTATGTGCACCAGCAGGATCGCCACCCGATGACGTGGTGCGCGGAGCAGCTCGTGGCGACGCATCGGATCCTTCCCGGTACGCGGCGCATCGCCTACGAGGGCGACGCGCACTTCTTCTCCCCGCGCAGTTTCCGGGCATTCGCCGACGCGGTGACGGCGGCGATGCCGGGTATCGAACTCGTCGACAGCCACGAGCTCGTGAACTGGGTGCGGGTCGTGAAGTCGGACACCGAGATCGACATCATGCGCCGGGCGGGGGTCATCGCGAGCGAGGCCATGCGGGTGGGGATCGAGGCGATCGACGAGGGCGTCTCGCAGGCGGAGCTCGCGGCGCTCATCCTCGCGCAGCAGGCGCGCGGAGTGCCGGGCAGTGAGGGCGACTACCCCGCCATCATGCCGATGCTCCCGATCGGGGAGGGCGCCGATACGCCGCACCTCACCTGGACGGGCAAACCGCTCGTGCGCAACGAGGGCGTCTCCATCGAGCTCGCCGGCGTCTACCGCCGCTATCACGCGCCGCTGGCGCGCACCGTGGCGCTCGGCACCCCCAGTGCCGAGCTCGACCGGGTCGCGAAGGTGACCGTCGAGGGTCTGCAGGCGGCGCTCGACGCCGTGCGCCCGGGGGCGACGGCAGCCGACCCGGTGCTCGCGTGGGAGCGGGTGATCGCGCAGCACGGACTCGAGAAGCGCTCGCGCCTCGGCTACTCGGTCGGGGTGGGCTACCCGCCGGATTGGGGCGAGCACACCGTGAGCCTGCGCGCCGACGACACGACCGAGCTGCAGGAGAACATGACGTTCCACATGATCGCCGGCATGTGGATGATCGGATACGGGTACGAGCTGTCGGAGACGATCCGCGTGAGCGCTGACGGTGTGGAAGTGCTGACGGATGCGCCGCGACGCCTCATCGTGCGGGGTGCCTGAGTGGGTGTCGCGCACGCCGCTGAGGCTGAGGCATTGGCGTCTCTCGATCTCGATCGGATCATCGCCGACACCTGCGATCTGATCCGCGCGGGCGGTGAGAATCCGGGCGACACCGAGGAGCGGTCCGTTGCCGCGCTGCGCGGGATCGCCGAGCGCACCGGTGCCGCGGTGACGCTGCAGGAGGTCGCTCCCGGCCGGCAGAACCTGCGGGCGGCGATGGGGCCGGAAGGCGCTCCGACGATCCTGTTCCTCGGGCACAGCGATGTCGTGCCCGCGGGGGAGGGATGGTCCGGCGCACCGTTCGAGCCGCGCGTCGCGGATGACCGGATCGTCGGCCGCGGGTCGACCGATATGAAGGGCGGACTCGCGGCGGTGATCGCTGCAATGGCGGCAGTTTCGCGAGTCGTGCCCGGGATCCGTCTCGAGCTCCTCTGCACCGTGGACGAGGAGGACCGGGCGACTGGGGTCCACGCGGCCCTCCCCGAGCTCGACATGCCCGACGCGATCGCCTGCATCGTTGCCGAACCCACCGACCTCGACGTCGTCGTCGCGTGTCGCGGAGCGAGCAACCTGATCGTCGACCTCGTCGGGGCCTCGGCGCACGCGGGTCGACCGGAGGAGGGTGCGAGCGCCATTTCGGCTGCGAGTCGTCTCGTCCAGCTCGTCGACGCGCGGCACGCCGACGCGCGCGCGGCCGATCCCGACCCGTTGCTCGGCAGCGCGAGCTGGAACGTCGGTACGATCACGGGCGGCAGCGGCACCTCGATGGTTCCGCGACAGTGCACCGTCACGGTCGACCGCCGCACGATGCCCGGCGAGGATCCGGAGGCGATCCTGGCCGAGTTGCTGGACGACGCCAGGGCCGACCTCGCCGCGTCCGGGATCGCGGGCGCCGAGCGCATCACGCTCACCGGGCGCGTCGACATGGCCATGCCGGGGTTCCGCACCTCGCCGGAGGCGGCGGTCGCGACGAGTGCGGCTGCCGCGGTGCAGCGCTTCGGCGCGCCCGGGCGCACGACGGGGTGGACCGCCGCTTGCGAGGGCGGTTTCATCGCCGAGCACCTCGGGGTGCCGACCATCATCCTCGGCCCGGGAGACGTGACCACTCAGGCGCACCAGCCCGACGAGTATGTGCCCGTCGCCCACCTCGACATCGCGGCGAAGGCCTACGTGCTGACGGTACTGAGGCTGTCGGAGCAGGCGCAGGTGCGTTAGTCTCCAACGCATCGAGCGCTCGGACTCGGGCGCGGGGAGAAGAGGTGCAGGCATCATGAACGAACGACCCGGCGAGCTGCCGCCCATCACGCGCGATATCGACCTCACGCCGATGCAGCGCAGTCGGACCCGGAAGTCGGTCGCCGGTTCGGCCATCGGCAATGCCATCGAGTGGTTCGACTACGGGGTGTACGGGTATCTCGTCATCTACGTCTCGGCGCTCTTCTTCGACTTCGGCGGCGACCAGGGCAGCGCGATGCCGCGGATCCTCGCGTTCGCGACGTTCGCCATCTCATTCCTCGTGCGTCCGCTGGGTGGCATCATCCTCGGGCCGCTCGGCGACCGGGTCGGTCGTCGCACGGTGCTCATGGCGACGATCCTGATGATCAGCGTCTCCACGGCAGCGATCGGGATCCTGCCCACCTACGAGACAGCCGGAGCCTGGGCGCCCCTGCTGCTCGTGCTGTGCCGGATGGTGCAGGGGTTCTCGGCCGGAGGCGAGTACGCCGGCGCCGCGGTCTTCATGGCCGAGCACGCTCCGGACAACCGCCGCGGGTTCTACGGCTCCTTCCTCGAATTCGGCACGCTCGCGGGCTTCTCGGGGGCGGCGATCCTCGTCACCACCCTGACGCTCGTCGTCGGCGAGGACGGCATGATGGACGGCTGGTGGCGGCTGCCGTTCCTGCTCACGCTGCCGCTCGGACTGATCGCGGTCTGGCTGCGACGCAGCACCGATGAACCCGACACCTTCACCGAGGACGTCGCGGGCGCGCAGTCCGGTCAGGCCCAGACGGCGCGCGCAGCGCTCGGCAGCCTGCTCAAGAACTTCCCGGCTCAGGTGCTAAAGCTCGGCGGATTCGTGATCCTCATCAACGTGGCCTTCTACCTCGTGCTCACCTACATGCCGAGCTACCTGTCGAGCACGCTCGGGCACGGCGCAGCCGAGGCGAACTTCGCGCTCGTCATCATCCAGCTGATCATGATGGCGGTGATCGTGCCGTTCGGGGCGCTCTCCGACCGCATCGGACGCAAGCCGCTGCTCCTCGTCGCGAGCCTCGGGTTCACGGTGTTCTCCGTGCCCGCGATCATGCTCATCCAGATCGACACGCTCTGGGCGCAGCTGGCCGGCATCGGCCTGCTCGGGCTCTTCCTCGTCATGGTGATCTCGAACATCTCGGCGACGCTTCCGGCGCTCTTCCCGACCTCCGTCCGCTACTCGGGGTTCGCGATCGGGTACAACCTCTCCACCGCCATCTTCGGCGGAACTGCAGGCGCCGTGAACGAGACGCTCATCGATGCGACCGGAAATGTCCTGATCCCGGGCTGGTATCTGGCAGCGGCCGGACTCATCGGCTTCCTGTCGATCCTGACTTTCAACGAGACCGCGGGCCGCTCGTTGCGCGGCAACGTGGTGCCGGGCAGCGACGACGCGTTGCGGCGCGCGCAGGGCGAACAGCTCATCGGGGGCAAGCGTCGCAGTAGCTGACTGAGCGGTCTCCCTGAGAAATGTGTGAATGAAATCCGCAGAATTCCGCCAGTGTGAGGTAGATTCGTACCGATCAACCGATCGCTCCGCCCACCCGGGGGAGCAGTAGAACACGATCAGAGGCGTGACCCGACGCGGTCGCCGCCTTGAAAGGACCAGAGATGTCACTGAACAAGACCGAGCTCGTCGCCAAGATCGCCGCTGAGACCGGCCAGAGCCAGGCAGCCGTTTCGAGCGTTGTCGACGGCCTCTTCGCCGCCGTGTCCGAGACCGTCGCCGCAGGCGAGAAGGTGTCGATCCCGGGTTGGCTGACCTTCGAGACCGCCACCACCGCTGCACGTACGGGCCGCAACCCCCGCACGGGCGAGACCATCGAGATCCCCGCAGGCAAGCGCGTGAAGGTCTCCGTGGGCTCGAAGCTCAAGAGCGCGGTCAAGTAAGACCTCTCCCTGTTCAGCACCCCCCGGTCGGCGTCAGCCGGCCGGGGGGTGCTGCGTTTGCGGGGGTCGACGAACCGCGCGCAGCGCGCGTCCACCCGGAACGCCGTAGGCTGGAGACCGTGCCTCGTCATCTGCGCATCCTCGCGCCCGCCGCGCTGCTGACGGCTACCCTGATCGCGCTGATCGCCGGTCTGTCGATCGGTGGAGCCGGAGCGGAGCGCGCCCTGCTCGACCCCGGAACCGTGGTCCGGTACGGCAACCCGATCGCGCGCACCCTGGTCAACGTGTCCATGGCCGGGCTGATCGGTTCGCTCGTGATGGCCGTGTGGGCGCTCGCGTCCGAGAAGCGGGAGACGCGGATCGCGATGGACTTCGCCGCAGGATCAGCCGCAGCGCTGACGATCTCGAGCGGCGCAGTGCTGATGCTCACCTACGTCGACATCTCGGGACTCAGCTTCTCGGGCGACGCCGCGTTCGGTGCGGGTCTCGCCCAATTCGTCACCGAGGTCGAGCTCGGATCGCTGTGGTTGATCGAGCTGCTGCTCGCCGCGGTGACCACCGTGCTCTGCTTCGCGATCCGCGAGCGCAGACTGACGCTCGTCGTGCTCGTCGCGGCGCTCGCCACGGCCCTGCCGCTCGCGCAGCAGGGGCACGCGGCCGGTGCCTCCGGGCACGCGCAGGCGGTGAACTCGCTGCTCGTGCACCTCGTCGGGGCGTCGGTCTGGCTCGGCGGACTGCTCGTGCTGGTGTTCATCGCGTTCGCCGTGGAGCGCACGCGCCTCGCCGAGATCGTGGCGCGGTACTCGACGCTCGCACTGTTCGCCTTCGTCGGGGTCGCGGCCTCCGGCGTCGTGAGCGCATGGCTCCGTCTCGGGCAGCCGAGCGAACTGTTCACGACCGGGTACGGTCAGCTCGTCATGCTGAAGACCGGGTCGCTGCTCGTGCTCGGTGTGCTCGGCGCAGTGCAGCGGCGCCGGCTGATCCCCCGCATCGCGACGACGAACGGGAGTCGGGCCTTCGCCTGGTTCGTGACCATCGAGCTCGCCGTCATGGGCGTCGCGAGCGGCGTCGCGGGCGCCCTCGGCCGCACCGAGACCCCGGTGTCGCTCGAACCGGCGCGTGATCAGGGATCGACCATCAGCCCCGCCGAGTGGCTCACCGGCGACCCGCTGCCGCCCGAGCTCACCGCGATGAGCTACGTCACCGAGTGGAAGTTCGATCTCGCGTGGACGCTCGTCTGCGTCTTCGGCGCCGCGCTCTACCTCGCCGGCGTGTGGCGGCTGCGCCGCCGCGGCGATGCCTGGCCCGTGGGCCGGACCATCGCGTGGCTGCTCGGCATGGCGCTGCTGTTCTACACGACCAACGGTGCCTTCAACGCCTACGAGCAGTACCTGTTCAGCGTGCACATGCTCGGGCACATGATGTTCACCATGCTGATCCCGCTCGCCCTGGTGCTCGGCGCGCCGGTCACGCTGGCGCTCCGCGGCACCGAGAAGCGACGCGACGGCTCGTGGGGCGGTCGCGAATGGATCATGTGGGGCGTGCAGACCCCGTTCTCGAAACTCGTGACGCATCCCGCGTTCGCGGCCGTGAACTTCGCCGGATCACTCTGGCTCTTCTACTTCACCGGCATCGTGCGGTGGGCGGCCGTCGAGCATCTCGGTCACCAGTGGATGATCATCCACTTCCTGATCTCCGGCTACCTGTTCAGCCTGTCGATGATCGGGATCGATCCCGTGCCGTACCGCTTCCCATACCCGCTGCGCATCGTCACGCTCTTCGCGACCATGGCGTCCCACGCGTTCTTCGGGGTCACGATCATGACGGGCGACAACCTGATCCTCGCCGACTGGTACGGGGCGATGGGCCGCACCTGGGGCGCTCCGCCGCTCGAGGATCAGAACACCGGAGGCGGCATCGCGTGGGGCATCGGCGAGCTGCCGACGCTCGCGCTCGCGCTCATCGTGGCGATGCAGTGGTCTCGTACCGACGCCAAGGAGCAGAAGCGCCGTGATCGCGCCGAGGATCGCTCGGGCGATGCCGAGTTGCACGCCTACAACGAGATGCTCGCCACGCAGGCGAAGCGCGACGCCCGCCTGCGGTAGGGGCGGACGTCGCGCTCGGCTCGCGGCTCAGGTGTGCAGGAGTCGGGATCGGATGAGGAACCGCTGACCCTCGGGGGCCTCGAGCGAGAACCCGCTGCCGCGCCCCGGCACCGTGTCGACGGTGAGGTGCGTGTGCGCCCAGAGGGTGAACTGCTCCGACGACATCCAGAACGCGATCTCACGCGGGCCGGAGGACGACCCGTCGGGCAGGTTCAGCGGATCGAGCTCGAGCGTGCCGAGCAGCACGTCCTGCCCGCCGGTGCGGAACTCGCCCGCCGCGTAGCACATGGGCGAGCTGCCGTCGCAGCACCCGCCGGACTGGTGGAACATCAGCGGACCGTGCAGCTGCCAGAGTCGGTCGATGAGGGCGAGCGCCTCCGGAGTGAAGGCGAGGCGGCTCTCCGTCTCGCCGGCGACCTCCGGCCGTGCCGCAATCGGTTCAGAAGAAGCCATCCGCCGTCTCCCGGTAGCTCACCAGCAGGTTCTTCGTCTGCTGGTAGTGGTCGAGCATCATGAGATGGTTCTCACGTCCGATGCCGCTGGACTTGTAGCCGCCGAACGCCGCGTGCGCCGGGTAGGCGTGATAGTTGTTCACCCAGACGCGGCCCGCCTCGATGGCGCGCCCGGCACGGTAGGCGATGTTGCCGGTCCTGCTCCAGACACCCGCCCCGAGTCCGTAGAGCGTGTCGTTCGCGATGCGGATCGCGTCGTCGAAGTCGGTGAACGTCGTCGCTGAGACGACGGGACCGAAAATCTCCTCCTGGAAGATGCGCATGGAGTTGTCGCCGCGGAAGATCGTCGGCTGGATGTAGAAACCGTCGGCGAATTCGCCGCCGAGGTCGTCGACCCCGCCTCCGATCAGGATCTCGGCGCCCTCCTGACGACCGATGTCGAGGTACGACTTGATCTTCTCGAATTGGTCGTTCGACGCCTGCGCGCCGATCATCGTGTCGGTGTCGAGCGGGTTGCCGCGCGTGATGCGGCTGGTCCGTTCCACAACGGCGTCGAGGAAGTCGGTGGCGATCGATTCCTGGATGAGTGCGCGCGACGGGCAGGTGCACACCTCGCCCTGGTTGAGGGCGAACATCGTGAAGCCCTCTTTCGCCTTGTCGAAGTAGCCGTCGTCCTGGGCCATGACGTCCTCGAAGAAGATGTTCGGGCTCTTGCCGCCGAGCTCGAGGGTGACGGGAATGATGTTGTCGGACGCGTACTGCATGATGAGGCGCCCGGTGGTCGTCTCGCCGGTGAACGCGATCTTCTTGATGCGCTTATTGGAGGCGAGCGGCTTGCCGGCTTCGGCGCCGAACCCGTTCACGATGTTGAGCACGCCGGCCGGCAGGAGGTCGCCGATGAGTTCGGCGAGCACCATGATGGATGCGGGCGTCTGCTCGGCGGGTTTGATGACCACTGCGTTGCCCGCGGCGAGCGCCGGGGCGAGCTTCCAGGTCGCCATGAGGATCGGAAAGTTCCAGGGGATGATCTGGCCCACGACGCCGAGCGGCTCGTGGAAGTGGTACGCGACGAGATCCTCGTCGATCTGCGACAGACCGCCCTCCTGGGCGCGGATCGCTCCGGCGAAGTAGCGGAAGTGATCGATGGCGAGCGGCAGGTCGGCGTTCAGGGTCTCGCGCACCGCTTTGCCGTTGTCCCAGGTCTCGGCGACGGCGAGCATTTCGAGGTTCTGCTCGATGCGGTCGGCGATGCGGTTCAAGATCTGCGCACGTTCGGCGACCGCCGTCTTGCCCCAGGCCGGCGCCGCGGCGTGCGCGGCATCGAGGGCGGCCTCGATATCCGCGGCGGTGCCGCGCGCGATCTCGCAGAAGGCCTTGCCGGTGACGGGGGTGACGTTCTCGAAGTACTGCCCGGAGGCGGGGGCGACCCATTCGCCGCCGATGTAGTGGTCGTAGCGGCTCTTGAACTGGACCAGCGAGTCGGGCTGTCCGGGTGCTGCGTAGGTGGTCATCTGCGATCTCCTTCGACGTCGTTGTCAGGTGCCGGAGAGCCTATGCGGTGCGAGGTTGCACCGACGTTGCACGGGTTGCCCGGGTTGCTCGGGTCAGCCGAGGGACTCGAGGGCCTCGAGGCGTGCGACGGCGCGGGCACGGCGCGGAGAGTGCGGCGGAAGGATCTGGAGGAGCGTCTCCCACACCTCGCGGTCGTCGGGCGCCCAGGCTTCCGCGTAATCGAACAGCGCGTCGACGGCGGCGCTCTGCAGCATGGCTTCGCGCAGGGTCGCGTCGACCTCGTTCCGCAGGTGGATCGCGATCGGCGCGGTCGATCCCGGAACGACCGGACCCTCGTAGGAGGCGAGGGCCATGCGGTGCGCCCCGCGCCCGAGTGTGGCGAGCATCTCGCGCGCATCGATGCGGAGGGCCCCGCTGAGGCGGTAGGGACGCGTACTGATCTCGATACCGACCGCGTGGGCGTCGAGCCAGTGCCTGAGTCGCAGGAGCTCGGGGCGTAGGGTGGCGGCGCTGCCCCGATCGCCGTAGACGACCTCGGCCAGTGCGGCGGCGGACAGGCCGGCGGGCGTCTCAGCCAAGGCGAGCAGGATCTCGGCGTGCCGACTGGTGAGCCGGTGGGTGCCGGAGACGCACGCGAGCACCGGTGTGTGGCGGCCGAGTGTCAGCAGGCGGGGCGCAGGCGATTCGGGATCACGCGGAGTGCGCGTGCGGGGGGCCGCGTCTGCGGCGGGTCTCGCGCTTCTCGCCTGCTCGATGCGCGCCGTCAGCGCCGCGATGCGCAGTTCGGCTTCGACGGCGGCGAGGGTGGCCTCGACGAGGGGCAGCAGGTGCGGGGCCGCGGCGGCGTCTCCGCCCGTGATGTCGACGACGCCGATGATGGCGCCGTTCTCGGGGTCGTGCACCGGTGCCGCGGTGCAGCTCCACTCGTGCACGGCGCGTGAGTAGTGCTCGGGTCCGAGAACCTGGATCGCGTGGTCGAGCGCCAGCGCGCTGCCCGGCGCGCTCGTGCCCACCGCGCGTTCCGACCAGTCGGCGCCGGAGCGGAATCCCATGTCCTCGGCACGCGACCGGAGTCCGGGGTCGCCGTCGACCCAGAGCAGCCGTCCCTCTGCGTCGCCGATCGCGACGATGAACCCCGATTCGGACGCCTGCTCGAAGAGCAGACGTTGCAGGACGGGCAGTACGCGGTCGAGGGGATGGGTGCGGCGCAGCTCGGCGAGTTCATCGGTGTCCACGATCGAGTGCACCGCTCCGCGATCCGGATCGACACCGCGCGACCGGAACCAGGAGTCGAGGACGATCCGCCGCGGGGCGTCCGGAGTGGAGAAGCCAGGCAGCAGGGTGCCAGGGCGCTCCACGATCGGCGGATCGAACACGCCGGGACCCTGCGCGAATTCGGAGATGAAGCGCTCGTGGGCGCGCTCGATCACGCGTCGTCGTTCGAGCGGGGATTCGCCCGGACGCAGAGCCTGCCACACCGTTGTCACGCTCCGACCTCCTCAGCGTGGTCGATGCGTTCGAGCCTACCCGCGACGGCGGCTCGTGGCGAGAGCGCTACCCGCCGGTATGGCCGGCGTCAGTGCCCGTGACGTCGATGCGATGGAAGTTCAGGTGCGACCGCGACGCGGTGGGGCCGCGCTGTCCGAGATAGCGCGAGTGCGTAGCGCCGGAGCCGTAGGGGCGCTCGGCGGGCGACGACAGGCGGAAGAAGCAGAGCTGCCCGATCTTCATTCCGGGCCAGAGGCGGATCGGCAGCGTCGCCATGTTCGAGAGCTCGAGGGTGACGTGCCCTTCGAACCCGGGGTCCACGAACCCGGCGGTCGAGTGGGTGAGGAGACCGAGACGGCCGAGGGAGCTCTTGCCCTCCAGGCGCGCCGCGATGTCATCGGGCAGCGTGACCTGCTCGAAGGTCGACCCCAGTACGAACTCGCCCGGGTGGAGAATGAAGCCTTCGGCGGGATCGACCTCGATGAGACGCGTGAGCTCCGGCTGCTCCTCAGCGGGGTCGATGACGGCGTACTTGTGGTTGTCGAACAACCGGAAATAGCGATCGAGACGCACGTCGACGCTCGATGGCTGCACCATCGAGAGGTCACTCGGGGAGAGGGCGACGCGGCCGGACTCGAGTTCGGCGGTGATATCGCGATCGGAGAGCAGCACCGTGACAGTCTACTGGGTGTCTCCGAACGTGGCGGTGGACCAGATCTCGCAGGTGTCCGTCGCGCCATCGATCGGGCCGGTGACGATGAACAGGAGCTCGGCGATGCGCCCGCCGAGGTCGGCCGTCACCGTGGTCTGCCCGGGGTCGAGCGCGCGGAGACGATAGGAGCGTTCGTAGAGCGCACTGAAGGTCGCGACCGCCTGATCGACCGGGATGAGGAATCGGCGGCCCGCGGCTGCGACGAGGTCTTCGACGATGGCGGCGATGGCGCCCTCGAAGCGCTGCAGGAACTCCGCGAACCCCGGGGCGAGGGCGGCGTCCCGGGTGGCCAGGAGCACGAACTCGGTCTCGAGGAGGAACCAGTCGAGGGTCGGTTCGGTGGGAGCGACGAAGTCGGTGACGTACGCGGCGAGCGTCTGTCGCTCGAGCGGTGTCTCCAGGGTGTGCAAGCGGGGCTCGAGCTCGGCGGCGCGTGTGCGCAGGTTCTCGAGCCGTTTCTCGTGCTCATGCGTGAGCGCAGCGAGGAAGAGTTCCTCCTTGCTCGAGAAGTTGGAGTAGAACGCGCCCCGCGTGAAGCCGGCGCGCGTGCAGATCGACTCGACGGACGCCCCCTGCAGGCCTTCTTCGACGAACACGTCGGTCGCCGCATCGATCAGGCGTGCGCGGGTCTCGCGCCGGCGCGCGGTCGGAGCTGCGTCGTGCGCTGCTTCGGTGATCGAGGAATCCTCCATTCGATCATTCTGGCACGCCGCAGCGCCGTACTCGCGTACCTGGGAGCCTTCTCGATACATCAGTGTATCGAGTCGGATACACTGATGTATCGAACACGCTTGTCCAGCAGAACTGAGCTGCAGCGCGTCACCCGTCCCTCTCGACCGGAAGGCCCCGATGTCGACGTTCCTCTACGCCCTGGCACAGGGGGCGGTGCGCGCGCGCAAGCTCGTGCTCATCATCTGGATCGCCGTGCTCGCGCTGCTCGGCACGAGTGCCGCCGTGTTCGGGCAGGGCGCCAACGCGAGCATCTCCATTCCCGGCACGGAGTCCCAGGAGGCGCTCGACACCCTGGGCCGCACCTTCGAGGAGGTCAGCGGCACCAGCGCCACCATCATCGTCGTGGGAGCGGATGCCGCGCGCGTGGACGCCGATCCGTACCGCGGCGCCATCCTCGACGTGGTCGACGACCTCGAGGCGGCCGACCGGGTGACGGCGGTCACGACGCCGTTCTCCGAACCCCCGGTGGGTCTCTCCGACGACGGAAACGCGGCACTGCTGACGATTCAGATCGATGCGACGTCGGATTCCGTCCCCGACTCCACACTCGAGGTGATCGAGTCGGCGAGCACGACGCTCACCGACGCGCTGCCGGCCGGTGCGCAGGTGTCCTTCGGCGGCGAGGCGTTCTCAGTTGCTGTGCCCGGGGTCTCGCCGACCGAAGCGGTGGGAGTCGTGATCGCGTTCGTCGTGCTGATCCTGACGCTGGGCTCGCTCATCGCCGCGGGCATGCCGATTCTCATCGCGCTCATCGGGGTGGGCGTCTCGATCGCGGCCCTCTTCACCGTCACCGCGTTCATCGAGCTCACCTCGACGACGCCGATGCTGGCGCTCATGCTCGGACTGGCGGTCGGTATCGACTACACCCTGTTCATCGTGAGCCGCCACCAAGAGCAGCTGCGGGCGGGACTCGAGGTCGACGAATCCATCGCGCGTGCGACCGCGACGAGCGGGTCCGCCGTGGTCTTCGCAGGTGTGACGGTCATCATCGCGCTCGTCGGACTCTCGGTCGCGGGCATCCCGTTCCTCACGGCGCTCGGCGTCGCCGCAGCCGCCGCCGTCGCGATCGCGGTACTCATCGCGGTGACCCTCACCCCCGCGATCCTCGGTATGGCGGGCCGCAGGATCCTCCCACGCAAGCAGCGTGAGGCCGCGCCGCAGACGACGCCCCGCGCCGGGTTCGCCGAACGATTCTTCGGGCGCTGGGTCGACGGTGCGACGAAGCGTCCCCTCATCACGCTGCTCGCCGGTCTCGCGCTGCTCATCGTGGCCGCCATTCCGGCACTCGATCTCCGGCTCGCGCTGCCGAACGCGACATCGTTGCCCGAGGACGACCCGGCCAGAGTGACCTACGAGCTCACCGGTGAGCACTACGGCGAGGGCTACAACGGTCCGCTCATCCTCACGGGATCGATCATCACGAGCGAGGACCCGGTCGGGCTCATGGTCGACGTCGCCGATGCGGTGCGCGACGTGCCTGGCGTCGCCGATGTCCCGCTCGCGACACCGAACCCCGGTGCCGACACCGGCATCGTGCAGGTCGTGCCCGACGGGGGCCCGCACGCCGAGAGCACAGCCGAGTTGGTGCAGACGCTTCGCGATCACCACGATGAGTGGGAGAAGGAGTTCGGGGTCAGCCTCGCCGTGACGGGATTCACGGCGGTCGGCATCGACGTCTCGAACATGCTGCTGCACGCGCTCATCCCGTTCGGCGCTTTCGTGGTCGGACTGTCGCTGATCCTCCTCACCATTGTCTTCCGGTCGATCTGGGTGCCCATCAAGGCGACCCTGGGGTTCCTCTTCTCGGTCGGCGCCGCGTTCGGCGCCGTCGTCGCGGTCTTCGAGTGGGGGTGGTTGCAAGACCTGTTGCACGTGCCGTCCACGGGACCGGTGCTCAGCTTCATGCCGATTATCTTGATGGGCGTGCTCTTCGGACTCGCGATGGACTACGAGTTGTTCCTGGTCTCGCGCATCCGCGAGGAGCACGTGCACGGCGCGGACGCGCAGACCGCGATCAGGCGCGGCTTCATCGGATCGGGGCGCGTCGTCACTGCGGCCGCGCTCATCATGTTCGCCGTCTTCGCCGCGTTCGTGCCCGAGGGAGATCCCTCCATCAAGGTCATCGCACTCGGCCTCGCCGTCGGCGTCTTCGTCGACGCGTTCATCGTGCGCATGACTCTCGTGCCCGCCGCACTCGCGTTGCTCGGAGAACGCGCGTGGCGGATGCCGCGCTGGCTGGATCGCGTGCTCCCCTCGTTCGACGTCGAGGGTGAGGGCATCGCCCGAGAGCTCGCTCATCGCGGGTGGCCGGTCGACATGCCGGACGCGCGCATCGCCTCCAAGGATCTGATCGTCGCCGGACATAGGATCCCCGATATCCGTCTCGGATCGGGCGAGGCGCTCGTGCTCGATCCCGCGAGCCGCGCGACCGCACCGTTGACGCAGGCGCTCACGGGCCGGCGTGCCCCGGAGTCCGGCACGCTCACCGTGACCGGTCTGATCCTGCCCGAACGCGCGGCCACACTGCGATCGCGTGCCGCCGACGCCGATCCGATGACGCTGCGCGCCGCGCTGCACGACCGGCCGTCCCTCATCGTGCTCGACCTGCGCTCGGCGCTCGCCGCACCCGAAATCGCCGGCATCCCGGCGATGCGCTCGGCACTCGAGGGCCGAGCGGTCGAGGCAGAGCGCGGCAGCGCACCGCCCGTGACCATCGTCATCGTCGGCACCTCTCAGCTCGCGGAGCAGATCCTCCCGTCTGGCACCCGCATCACCTCCGTCACCGAGAAGCAGGAAGTCGTCCGATGACCTCACGCACCCCCTTCCACCTGCAGCGCCGCGGCGGCCGACCAGCCCGATGGAGCACCGTGCTGGGCGTGATCCTCGTGCCGCTCACGATCGCGGGCGTGCTGCTCTGGGGGCTCTGGAACCCGCAGGACCGGCTCGACACCGTCTCGGCCGCGGTCGTGAACCTCGACGAGCCCGCGGAGGTCGACGGACAGACCGTGCCGCTCGGGCGGCTCCTCGCGGGTGAACTCATCGGGGACGGCAGCGACGACGATGCGCAGAACTTCAGCTGGCAGCTCACGGACGCCAGCGAGGCGGCCGCCGGTCTCGACGCGGGCCGGTACGCGACGGTCGTGACGATCCCCGAGAACTTCTCGAGCGCCGCGACCTCGCTCTCCTCCGATCCCGAGAACCCGGAACAGGCCCGCATCACGGTCGACTCGAGCGACCGCGGCCGGCTCATCGACAACGCGCTCACCGGTGTCGTCACCGCGACCGCGACCTCCCTGCTGAATCAGCAGCTCGGCGAGCAGTTCGTCGGCGGCGTCTTCGTCGGCATGACCGAGATCGGCAACGGCGTCGGCGCAGCGGCGGACGGCGCGCGCGAGCTCGCCGACGGGGGCACCCAGCTCGCCGGCGGCGCTTCGCAGCTCGCCGACGGAACCGAACAGCTCGTGACCGGCACCGACGAGCTCTCTCGCGGCGCGAACGAACTCGCGGGGGGTGCGAACGAGGCGGCATCGGGCGTACAGCAGCTGGCGAGCGGTATGGCCGCGTTCGCCGGCGGCGTCGGTGAGTTCGCGGCGGGCGCGCGCACGGCCGCCACGGGGCAGCAGCAGCTCGCGGACGGCGTACGGGAGTACACGGGCGGCGTCAATCAGGCGATCGATGCCATCGCGCCCGGCGCAGCCGAGGTGCAGGAGCAGCTCGGCGGACTCATCGCCGCGATCGAGGGCGGCGCGATCCCGGTGCCCGATGAGCAGCGGGAGCAGGTGCTCGTGGAACTGCGAGCGGCCCAGTCCGGGCTCGGCGACGGCATCGGACAGCTCGGCACGCTGCGCGCCTCGGGGGAGCAGCTCGCGACTGCGGCTCAGCAGTCCGCCGATGGTTCGGCCGAACTCGCGACTGCGGCCGAGGGTCTCGCCGGCGGTGCGCACGAACTCTCGGCCGGAGCGCAGACCGCCGCCGGAGGCGTGTCGCAGCTCGCGGGCGGTGCGGGAGCGCTCGCCGGCGGCACATCGCAGCTCGCCTCCCAGACGCCCGAACTCGCCGCGGGCGCCTCGCAGCTGGCGACCGGCACGCGCGCCTCGGCCGACGGTGCCGGCGATCTCGCCGACGGCCTCGTCGACGCGCGCCAGCAGATTCCCGACTACTCGGAGTCCGAGCGCGACCGGATCGCCGAGACGGCGATCACCCCGGTGTCCGCCGAGGGTGAGAGCGGCGACCTGTTCACCGCCGCCGGAGCGCCGCTCTTCGCCGGTATCGCCCTGTGGGCGGGCGGGCTCGCGATGTTCCTCCTGCTCGCGCCGCTCTGGCGACGGACACGTGAGGCTGCGCTCGGCGTGGGCCGGATCACAATGCACAGCATCGTCCCGGCACTCGCGCTCGGCGCCGCGCAGGGTGCGATCGCCGGAATCGTGCTGCCCGTCGCGCTCGGGTACGAGCCCGGTCAGGCGCTGCGATTCGCCGGACTGGCACTGCTCGCCGGCGTCGTCTTCGGCCTCGTCAACCAGGGACTCTCGGCGCTGCTCGGCGGGTTCGGGCGCTTCATCGCCTTCCTGCTGCTCGTGGTCGCCTTCGCCGTCGGGGTGGTGGCGACCGTACCCGGACCGCTGCAGACGATCGGCGGGGCGAGCCCGGTCGGGGCGGCCCTCGACGGATTCGGTGCGGTCGCCACCGGCGCCTCCGGCACCGGGCTCGCGGTCTTCCTGCTCGTGCTCTGGGGGCTCTCCGGCATCGTGCTGACCGCATTCGCCGTCGTGCGCGAGCGTCGGACGACGCGCCCCGTCTGAGACCGACGGGGTGCGATCCTGGTGAACCGGGGGATGCCGTCGCCGTCCGAATTCCCTAGGCTCGGAGTATGAGCATGCGAGCGATTGTTGCGAACGAGATCGGCGGCCCCGAGGTGCTGCGTGTCGAGGAGCGGGAGGAGCCGTCGGCCGGCGCCGGCCAGCTGCTCGTCCGCACCGCCGCGACGGGCGTGAACTTCATCGAGACGTACCAGCGGTCGGGCACCTACGACGTGCCGCTCCCGTTCACCCCGGGCGGAGAGGCGTCGGGAACCGTCATCGCCGTCGGTGACGGCGTCACCGGGTTTTCGGTCGGCGACCGCGTGACCACGGCGGAAGCATCCGCCACGTACGCCGAGCAGTTCGTGGTCGACGCGACGAAAGCCGTCGGCGTTCCGGAGGGCCTGGCTCTCGACGCGGCCGGCGCGCTGCCGTTGCAGGGCGTGACCGCCCACTACCTGGCGAACTCATCGGCGCACCCCGAGTCCGACGAGACCGTGATCGTACACGCCGGTGCCGGCGGGGTCGGACTGCTGCTCACGCAGCTGCTGTCGGCACGCGGCGTCCGGGTCCTCACCACGGTCTCCACCCCCGAGAAGGCCGAACTGAGCCTCGGTGCGGGTGCCAGCGAGGTGCTCGGCTACGACGATTTCGCCGAGCGGGCCCGAGAGCTCACGAACGGGGAGGGCGTCTCCGTGGTCTACGACGGCGTCGGAGCGCGGACCTTCGACGACTCGCTCAGCGCGTTGCGGGTGCGGGGTGCGCTCGTGCTGTTCGGCGCGGCGAGCGGACCGGTACCGGCCCTCGACCCGCAGCGCCTGAACGCGGCGGGATCCGTCACGCTGACGCGCCCCTCCATGGGGCACTTCCTGCGGACGCCCGAGGAGCGGGCCTGGCGCTACACCGAGCTCTTCGACGCGATGCAGGCGGGGCAGCTGCAGGTGCGGATCGGCGCGCGATTCCCGCTCGCCGAGGCCGCCGAGGCGCACCGCGCCCTTGAGGGGCGCCGGACCACCGGCAAGGTGATCCTCGAACCGTAGGGGCCGCCGGCCTCCGGCCGTCCGCCGGGTCGCTCAGGGGACCCGGCGGATCCACTCCTCCGTGCTGAACTTGCGTTCGACGAGACGTTCGGCGGCATCGTACTCGGTCTCGGTGACCTCGCTCATGACCCCGCCGTGGCGCGCGCGGAACACCTCGATCATCTTCGCGATGATGTCCTCCCGGCTCAGCCCCGTCTGGCTGCGGAGCGGGTCCACCCGCTTCTGGGCGCTCGCCGTCCCCTTGTCCGAGAGCTTCTCGCGTCCGATGCGGAGCACGCGCGCCATCTTCTCACCGTCCATGTCGTAGGCCATGGTGACGTGGTGCAGGACCGCGCCCGACGCCAGCCGCTTCTGCGCGGCTCCGCCGATCTTGCCGTGCGGGCTCGTGATGTCGTTGAGCGGCTTGTACACGGCGTCGATGCCGAGTGCCTTCAGCGCTTCGAGCACCCACTCGTCGAGGTACGCGTACGAGTCGGCGAAGCTCATGCCCCGCACGAGCTCGCCCGGCACGTAGAGGGCGTAGGTGATGCACTCGGCCGGATCCATGAGCATCGCGCCACCGCCCGAGATGCGACGCACGATGCCGAAGCCGTGCTCGGCGGCGGACTCCTCGTCGACCTCGTTCTTGACGGACTGGAAGCTGCCGATGAAGACGGCGGGCGCATTCCACTCCCAGATGCGCAGCGTGGGGCCACGGAGGCCCTCGCCGACCGCGGTCGCGAGCACCTCGTCGAGCGCAGCGTTCAGCGCCGGGGCCACGGGCGGCTCGTGCAGGATCTGCCAGTCGTAGTCGCGCCAGTGCGCGGCGCCCGTCACGGCGCGCCGTACCGCGATCGCGACCGACTCGGGGGTGAACCCGAGCAGGTGCGCGTCGGCGGGCAGTGCGGCCGAAATCGCGGCCGCGGTCTGCTCGAGCGTACTGTTCGGGGTGAGCCCGGTGACCGCACGATTGATATCGAGGAGCACCTCGTCCGGTTCGAGGAAGAAGTCGCCCGAGAGCTGGAAGTCCTGGATCACTCCGTCCACGATCTCGAAGTCGACGACCACGAGTTTTCCACCCGGGACCTTGTATTCGCCGTGCATGCTCGCCTCCCGCACTCTGTTTCCCCCAGCGTACTCCGCCAGCGGCGCTCAGTCCTCGCCGATTCGATCCTCCATCCAGGTGATGAGGTCGGCGGTCACCTCTGCGCGCTCGAGCTCGTTGAGCAGCTCGTGACGCGATCCCGGGTACACCTTCACCGTGACGTCGCGCACGCCCCGGGCCCGGTAGGCGTCGGCGAGCGACTGCAGGTGGTGCTCGCCGCGATGCAGGGGGTCATCGGCGCCCGAGACGATGCGGATCGGCACGTCGGTCGCGAGCCCCGCGGCCGGCACGCCGAACAGTCGCAGCGCGTCGGAGACGCCGAACAGCTTCACCAGGTTCGCCTCGAAGCACAGCGGGTCGGCCGCGAACGACCGTGCGACCTCGGGATCCCGGCTGAGCCACGCGAATCCCGTCTCGTCCTCCGCGGCCCATCGTGCATTGAGCTTGCCGCTCTCCATGCCCCGCGGGGTGCGATGCGCGGTGCCCGAGAGGACGAGCGCGTCCCACTCGCGGGGGTGATGATTCAGGATCCGCTGCGCCATCAGTGAACCCCACGAGTGCGCGAACATGACGATCGGCAGGCCGGGGTGGCGATCCCGAACGAGTGCCGTGAGCTGACGGATCGCGGCCTCGGTCGCGCGGAGCCCACCCGGCCCCAGCCTCCCGAGTCGCGAGAGGTCGCCGTTCCACTGCCGCTTCCCCGTCTCACCGTGGCCGCGGTGATCGTCGGCGTACACCGTGAATCCCGCCGCCCGCAGCTGCTCCGCGAAGGCCGCGTATCTGCCCGAGTGCTCCCCGACGCCGTGCGCGATCTGCACGACGCCGATCGGCTCCTGCGCGGCCCACTCGCGCGTCCAGATCTCGACGCCGTGCGCGTCGGTGTAGGTGAAGTGTGCGCTCATGCCCCCATTCTGTCTGGCGCGTCTGCGCGCGGCCACCACGAGCCGGCCGAGCTGGCTCTACGATGAGATCATGACGGACCTCATCATCCACAACGTGCGCATCCGCACCATGGCGCCCGACGCGAGTGTCTCCGAGCACACCGCCGTCGCGATCGCCGATGGGAAGATCTCGGCTCTCGGCAGTGACGCCGAGATCCTCAGCCTCGAGAGCGGTGCGCTCGAGGTCGTCGACGCCCGCGGTGCCACGCTCACCCCCGGCCTCATCGACTCCCACCTCCACCCCGTGTGGGGTGCCGAGCTGACCGTCGGCGTCGACCTCGGCGGTATCACCGACATCTCCGAGGCGCGACGCGCGCTCGCGGCCGAAGCCGAGGGACGCGGACCGGACGAGTGGGTGCGCGGGTGGAACCTCGACTACAAGGTCTTCAGCAGCGCAGGACTCGACGGAAGCATTCGCGGCGACCTCTTCGACGACGCCGTGGACGGCCGCCCGCTGGCGCTCGTCTGCTACGACCTGCACACGGGTGTCGGCAACGCCGCCGCGCTCGCCGCAGCGGGCATCGACGGATCGGAGCGCTTCGCCGACGCGAGCGAGGTCGTCACCGATGCCTCGGGTGCCCCGACCGGGGAACTCAGCGAGATTCCGGCGTACATGATGCTCCTCGACCGCATCCCGGGAGCCGACGCATCGACGATCGCTCAGCGCACCCGGGGCGTTCTCTCGGCGATGGCCGCCACGGGGGTCACCGGCGCGGCGGTCATGGACGGGAGAGAGTCGACACTCGACGTCCTCGAGACGATCGAGCGCGACCTCGACGGTCTGCCCGTCCGCCTGCACATCGCGATGTGGCACCAGCCGGGCGACGGCGACGACCGCGTGGAGACGCTGAAGAGCATGTACGGTCGCCGCGGAGATCGCTACGCCGTCTCGATGATCAAGATCTTCATCGACGGCGTCATCGACACCGGCACGGCGTGGTTGCACGAGCCCGACTCGTCGGGTGAGTCGCAGGTGCCCTTCTGGGGGTCGATGGACCGCTACGCCGAGGTGGTCCGCGCCTATCATGACGCCGGCTACCAGGTGGCCACGCACTCCTGCGGCGACGCCGGAGTCGCCGCGGTCGTCGACGTCTACCGTTCGCTCGGCGGGCCGGCGGCGAACGGCGCTCCGCACCGGATCGAGCACCTCGAGACCATGACCGATGGCGATGTCGACGCCGTCGTCGAGAGTGGGGTGATCGCGTCGATGCAGCCCCTCCACATGCAGTGGCGCGAAGGCGACGGCTCGGACTCGTGGGCGGTGCGACTCGGTCCGGACCGCATGAGCCACGGGTTCCGCGTGCGCGACGTCATCGACCGCGGCGGACACGTGGTGCTCGGATCGGATTGGCCGGTCGCCCAGAACGACGCCAGACTCGGCATGGCGTGGTCGCGCCTGCGGCGGCTGCCCGGGGATCTCGATGCCCCCGTCTTCGAGCCCGAGCAGCGACTGACCGCCGAGGAGACCCTCCTCGGGTACACCCGGTGGGCGGCTGAAGCGCTCGGGCGAGACGATCTCGGCGTCATCGCACCCGGCGCGGTCGCCGACCTCGCTCTCTGGGGCGACGACCCCGTGACGAGCGACAGCGACGGTCTCACCGACATCCCCGTGCTCATGACCGTCATCGATGGAGTTCCGGTGCACCGCGAGGAGTCCGCGGCGTAACCGACGCGGATGCGCTGCAGCTCCCGCAACGACGACGGGCCCTTCCTGAACGATCAGGAAGGGCCCGTGTGCTGGAGGGGATGACGGGAATCGAACCCGCGCTATCAGCTTGGGAAGCTGAAGTTCTACCATTGAACTACATCCCCGCGATGGGGTGCCGGCGCGTGCGGCCGCCGACGTCTCCACACTAGCAGAACCCGCGATCGGCGAAACTCAGTGCACCGAGAAGCCGCCGTCCACCGCGAGGGTCTGGCCCGTGATGTACGCCGAGGCGGGTCCGGCGAGAAAGACGGCCGCGCCCGCGAAATCGTCGGGCACCCCGTTGCGGCCGACGAGCGTTCGCGCCGCGAGCGCTTCGACCGTCGCGGGGTTGGACGAGAGCCGCGCATTGAGGGGCGTCTGCACGAATCCCGGCATCAGCACGTTGGCGGTGACGCCGCGCGACGACCAGGCCTCGGCCTGCGAGCGGGCGAGCGCCTCGACCCCGGCCTTCGAGACCCCGTACGCTCCGCTCGCGGCGAAGGGGCGATGCGCCTGCTGCGAGCTGATGTGGATGATGCGGCCCGCACCCCGCTCGGCCATTCCCGGCGCGAGACGCTGCCCGAGGATGAAGGGCGCTGTGAGGTTCACCGCCATCGTCGCGTCCCAGGTCGCCTCGTCGAGCTCGGGCAGCGGCGGTCGCAGATTGATCCCCGCGGAGTTGACGAGGATGTCGACGGGGCCGACAGCATCGGCGAGCGCGTGGACCCCGGACCGGGTCGACAGATCGGCCGGCTGCGCCGCGATACGGGATCCCGCATCGGTACCCGCCGCGACGACCTCATCGAGCGCACCGGAAGTGCGTGCAGCGACGACGACGTCGGCACCGGCCGACCCGAGGGCCAGCGCGATGGCGCGGCCGATCCCCGAACTGCCTCCGGTGACGAGCGCTCGTCTGCCGCCGAGGCCGAACAGCTGCGTGAGCGCCGACGGCGTCGCCGAGGTTCCCATGTCTACTGGCAGACGGCCGCTTCGCTGAGCGCTTCGGCCTGACCGTCGACCGTCCACGGAACCTCCATGGCGACGCCGTTCTCGGCACTGATCGATGCGAGCTGGAACGCGAGGTTCCGGGCGAAGCCTCCGCCCGCGCTCGAGTTGTTCAGAGCGACGACCACGGTGTAGCCGGTCTCGGGGTCCTGGTACGCCGCGCTGATCGTGCCGGGAACCGCGCCCGCCATGCCGTACAGGGGGCCGACGTTCTCGACGCCGAAGCTCCAGCGCTCCTGCGTGGGGCTGGCCTCGGGCTCGTCGCCGACGGGCTCACCGTTCTCGTCGCGCTCGGGGTTTTCCGTCGGCACGGCATCGGTGAGCAGCGGCGTGGTCTCTTCGGTGCCGAAAGCTCCACCGAAGTACTGGTCGTAGAAGTTCTTCATGTCGGTGACGGTCGTGACCGTCGACGACGCGGTGCCGAAGATGGTGGGCGAGACCTGCGTCATATCGACCGGGTCGACGTCGCAGACCGGATCGCTGCCCGACAGCGGGTAGGACTTGCCGATCAGCGCGTCGCCGCGCACCTCGAGCTCATTGTTCGCCGGGACGTAGCTGGCGCCCATGCTCGCCGGCTCGAAGACGCGGTCGCGCATCATGTTGGCGACGCTCTCGTGCTGCCCGACATTGAGCGCCCGGCCGAGCAGCAACGCGTTGGCATCGGAGCGGTGGATGTCGAGTCCCGGCCATGACAGCGGGGAGTTCACGAGCGACTGGGCGAGGAGCTCGCGGTCGGTCCAGGGGCGAGTCGGGTTGTCGACGTTGATGTTGCGGAACGCGCCCTTGAAGTCGGCGAGGCCGGACGTCTGCTTGCAGAGCTGTTCATACGTCGTCTCGCCGATGCCGACCTGGCGGGTGAGATCGTCGGCCACCTGCTCCTCGAGCGCGACGTTGCCATCGGCGACGTGCGAGAGCAGGAGCGCGCACATCATCGGCTGCGAGGTCTGCGCGGCGCGGAACCGTGCGCTGGAGTCGAGCTCCTCATCGCCGTACGCGCGCACGTACTCGCCGCTCTCCGGAGTCCACACGCCCACGATGGCGCTGTCGGACCGGCTGAGCTCCATCGCCGTGGCGATCGCGTCGTCGACGCTGCCCGAGAATCCGTCACTGACCGTCGCGACGTCGGTCGAACCGCCGCCTCCGTCACCGCCGGTGCACCCTGTCAGGGCGAGTCCCGTGATGGCGATCGCGCCGATCGCTCCGAGGCGCGCGCGTCGTCCGAGCCGAGGGATCACTGAACCGCCAATCGTCAACAGGGTATGGACTCCCGTGAGTCTACTGCGTCACAGGTGAAAATTTTCGCCCCGCGCGGGCCCGCGCGACACTACAGTGGAGCCGTGAAGAGTTTTGACCCGACCATTGTCGCGGGTGTGACGGGCCACATGAACGGCGACCACCCGGAGGACAACCTGTTGATCGCTCGAGCGTTCGGCGCTCCCGAGGCGGTGGGCAGCGAGATGATCGGTGTCGAAGAATCCGCCGGTGTCTGGCGCATCAGTGATGAGACCGGTGCTCGCGAGCTCCGCGTCGCCTGGCCGAGCGGACGCATCACGCAGCGCCCCCAGATTCGCACCGAGGTCGTGCGGCTGTACCAGGATGCCTGCGCGAAGCTCGGCGTCGAACCGCGAGACGAGCACGGGGCGACGCCGGCGTCGGCCGCGGTGCCCGCTGCTGCGATGTCCACTGCGTCCGGAGCCGCCGCTGCGGGATCCGCCGACGCTACGGGACCCGACGCCACCGCTGCGTCCGGCGCGCCCGACGAGATTCCCCCGTTCTCCCGGCTGTTGCGCGAGAGCACGTGGGCGGATCACTCCGACAGCGAGGGTGCGGGCTTCATGGAACGCATCATGCGCGGCGAGGGGTCGCTCGACGACTATGTCGCGCTCGTCGCTCAGCACTACTTCATGTACGAGGCGATCGAGTCGGCGGCCGGGAACTTCGCGGATGAGCCTGCGCTCGCCGTGATCCACCCGGTGGGCCTCGCCCGTATGGAAGCGGTCGAGGCCGATCTGCGGCACCTCATCGGAGAGGACTGGCGCGACCGTATCTTCGCGCTCCCGGCGGTCGCCCGCTACGCCGACCGGATTCGCGAGGTCGCGGACGCCGGGTGGTTCCCCGGCTACGTGGCGCACCATTACACCCGCTACCTCGGCGACCTGTCGGGCGGTCAGTACATCGCCCGCCGCGTCGCCAAGCAGCACGGGTTCGCGGGGCCCGGCGTCGAGTTCTACGCGTTCCCCCTGCTGGGCGAGCTCACCGAGTTCAAGGAGCGCTACCGCCGTGCCCTCGATCAGCTCGGAGACCGGCTCACCGCGGAGGAGCGGGATCGCATGATCGCCGAGGTGCGCGACGCGTATCGGTTCAACACCGAGGCGTTCGTCGACCTCGCGCGGGCGGCCGAGCGCGCCTGACGCTCCGCGATCGCCGGGCGGGCAGCCGGGATCGGACGCAGCGCGCCCCTACGCGCCGAGCGACGCCAACCGCGACTGCATGAAGCGCGTCACGTTGGGGTCGACGATGACATCGCGCGGCTGCAGCGGGCGCTGCAGGAACAGTCCGTCCAGGGTGCGCACCCGACTGAGGGCGACATAGGTCTGGCCGGCGCTGAACGCGCGGGGTCCGAGGTCCACGGTGGCGGCGTCGTAGGTGTGCCCCTGCGATTTGTGGATCGTGACCGCCCAGGCGAGCCGCAGCGGGAACTGCTCGAACTCGGCCACGACCTCTTTCTCGAGCTTCTTCGTGTCGGAGTCGTAGCGGTAGCGATACCGCTCCCACACCGTCGGTTCGACCTCGAACTCCTCGTCGCCGACCTCGACCCAGACGGTGTCCTTGATCCGCGACACCGTGCCGATCGTGCCGTTCACCCACCGTCCGTCCGAGTCATTCCTGAGGAACATGACCTGAGCGCCCGGCTTCAGTTCGAGGACCTCGTCGGCCGGGTACATGTTCTCGCGGAACTCGCCCGTGATGTCGGCGACGGCGCGGAGCGAGGACCCGCCGATCCCCGCGAGTCGCTGCTGATTGATGCGGTTGACCGTCGCATTCGTCGTCGCGAGGGTGAGCACGTCTTCGGGGGGCGTTCGGGCTCCCGCCGAGTTCAGCTCCTCGGCCATGTCGGCGGTGACCTCGCCGAACCGGACCGCTCCGAGGATCTGCTTGAAGCGATCGTCGCGCTGGCGGTGCACTTCGGTGAGCTCGACCACCGTGAGCGGCACCTGACTCCAGACCCTGGCGTCGAAGAACCACAGCGACCGGTAGGTGTCGGCGAAGAACGCGCGCTCGTGCGGGTCGCGCGGCGGTACCGGGGGCAGCTGATACGGATCGCCGAACATGATGATCTGCGCCCCGCCGAACGGGTCGTGCTTCTTGCCCCTCGCCTGCCTGAGCGCACGATCGATCGCGTCCATGAGGTCGGCGGAGACCATCGATATCTCGTCGATGACGAGGGTGTCGATCGCCGCGAGCATCTTCTTGAGTTCGCTCGGCTGGTCGAGGTCGTGGTCGGCGATGACCCCGGTCGGCAGACGCAGCAGCGAGTGGATGGTCTGGCCCCCGACGTTGAGCGCCGCGACGCCGGTCGGGGCGCAGACCGCGATGATCTTGCTCGTGTTCCACGAAAGGTGGTTCAGGATCGTCGACTTGCCGGTGCCGGCGCGACCGGTGATGAACAGGTGCTCCCGCGTGTGCTCGATGCGCTCGTAGACGGCGAGCTGCTCGGGGCTGAGTTCGGGTCTGGGCACGCGCCCATGTTAGCGTCCATGCCTTCCAGCTGAGAGTTGAGTGAGTTTGACTCAACTTTCAATCCCTCGACTTGACGGAGCATATCCGCGGAGTAAACTTGAGTGCATCAGGCTCAACTCGGCTACATCGGCCGAGGCAGGGCTGACACGCCAGGGGCGTCGCCGAGCGACCACCCCGTCGCAATACGCAGAGAGCAAGGAGAACACATGTCACGTGCAGTCGGCATCGACCTCGGAACCACCAACTCGGTGGTCTCGGTCCTCGAAGGTGGAGAGCCCACCGTCATCGCGAACGCCGAGGGGCTCCGCACGACCCCGTCGATCGTCGCGTTCACCAAGGACGGGGAGGTGCTCGTCGGCGAGACCGCGAAGCGCCAGGCCGTCACCAACGTCGATCGCACGATCTCGTCGGTCAAGCGCCACATGGGCACCGACTGGACGACCGAGCTCGACGGCAAGAAGTACACGGCGCAAGAGATCAGCGCACGCATTCTGCAGAAGCTGAAGCGTGACGCCGAGACCTACCTGGGCGACAAGGTGACGGACGCCGTCATCACCGTCCCCGCCTACTTCAACGACGCCGAACGCCAGGCGACGAAGGAAGCCGGCGAGATCTCAGGCCTCAACGTGCTCCGCATCATCAACGAGCCGACGGCCGCCGCGTTGGCGTACGGACTCGACAAGGGCAAGGAAGACGAGCTGATCCTGGTCTTCGACCTGGGTGGTGGCACCTTCGACGTCTCCCTCCTCGAGGTGGGCAAGGACGAGGACTTCTCGACGATCCAGGTCCGCTCCACCGCGGGCGACAACCGCCTCGGCGGCGACGACTGGGACCAGCGCGTCGTCGACTGGCTCGTGCAGCAGTTCAAGAGCTCGACCGGCGTCGACGTGGCGAAGGACAAGATCGCCCTGCAGCGCCTCAAGGAAGCCGCTGAGCAGGCGAAGAAGGAGCTCTCGACCTCGACGAGCGCGCACATCCAGCTGCCCTACCTCTCGCTCACCGAGAACGGTCCGGCGAACCTCGATGAGACGATCAGCCGCGCGAAGTTCGAGGACCTCACGAAGGACCTGCTCGAGCGGACGCGCAAGCCGTTCGAAGACGTGATCAAGGAGGCGGGCGTCAGCGTCAACGACATCGCGCACGTCGTCCTCGTGGGCGGTTCGACCCGCATGCCCGCGGTCGCCGAGCTCGTCACGAAGCTCACCGGAGGACGCGAGCCCAACAAGGGTGTGAACCCCGATGAGGTCGTCGCCGTGGGCGCTGCGCTGCAGGCCGGCGTGCTGAAGGGCGAGCGCAAGGATGTGCTCCTGATCGACGTCACCCCGCTCTCCCTGGGCATCGAGACCAAGGGCGGCATCATGACGAAGCTCATCGAGCGCAACACCGCGATCCCCACCAAGCGCAGCGAGACCTTCACCACCGCCGAGGACAACCAGCCCTCGGTCGCGATCCAGGTCTTCCAGGGCGAGCGCGAGTTCACCCGCGACAACAAGAACCTCGGCACCTTCGAGCTCACGGGCATCGCGCCGGCGCCGCGGGGCATCCCGCAGATCGAGGTCACCTTCGACATCGACGCGAACGGCATCGTCCAGGTCGGCGCCAAGGACAAGGGCACCGGCAAGGAGCAGACCATCACCATCTCGGGCGGCTCGAGCCTGTCCGACGAGGACATCGAGCGCATGGTCAAGGACGCCGAAGAGCACGCGGCCGAGGACAAGAAGCGCCGCGAGGGCGCCGAGCAGCGCAACAACGCCGAGCAGCTCGCCTACTCCGTCGAGAAGCTCATCAGCGAGAACGAGGACAAGCTGCCCGAGGACGTGAAGTCCGAGGTGCAGAACGACCTCGACGCGCTGAAGCAGGCGCTCGCCGGTGATGACGACGACGCCGTGAAGACCGCAGCCGACAAGCTGGGCGAGAGCCAGGGCAAGCTCGGCGAGGCGATCTACCAGTCCGCGCAGCAGGACGCCCCCGAGGGCGAGCCCGCAGCGGAGCAGTCTGAAGACGACGACGTGGTGGACGCCGAAGTGGTCGACGATGACGAGGAGAAGAAGTAACCATGACGAACGAGCACAAGGACTCGGGTGAAGACTTCCCCGAGAACGGTGCTCCGCACTCGGGGCCGGAGTCGGCAGACTCCGGCCCCGAGCCGCAGGGGGACCAGACGGAGGGCACGGCGCACGTCGACGCATCCGAGGGCGAGGGCCTGACGGTCGACGACATTCTCGATGCGGAGCAGACGGGGGATGCGGCAGCGGCGGACGCCGACAACCCGCACCTCGAGGATCTGCGCCGCTTGAGCGCCGAGTACGCGAACTACCGCAAGCGCACCGAGGCCAACGCCGAACGCGACAAGTTCCGGGCGACCGCCTCCGCGGTCATGCCGATGCTGGGCGTGCTCGACGACCTGGACCGCGCCGAGAAGCACGGCGACCTCGTCGAGGGCACCGCGTTCGCGACGATCGCTCAGAAGATCCGCACGGCACTGCAGCGCCTCGGCGTCGAAAGCTTCGGCGAGGCCGGAGAGCCGTTCGACCCGGCGCAGCACGAAGCCATCGCCCAGGTGCCCACGCCCGGCACCGAGCGTGACACCGTGCTCGATGTGGTGGAGCGGGGTTACCGCATCGGCGATGTCGAGCTGCGCCCCGCCAAGGTAGCGGTGGCGGTGGGGGCAGATGGCTAGTCAGGACTGGTTGGAGAAAGACTTCTACCGCACCCTCGAGGTGTCGAAAGACGCCTCCGAGGCGGAGATCAAGAAGAGTTACCGCAAGCTCGCGCGGAAGTACCACCCCGACTCGAATCCCGGGGATACGGCTGCCGAATCGAGGTTCAAGGAGATCAGCGAAGCGTTCTCCGTGCTCTCCGATCCCGAGCAGCGCGAGGAGTACGACCAGATCCGGGCCATGGGAGCCGGCGGCGCGCGCTTCTCGGCGGGCGGCGGCGGCGGTCAAGGCTTCGACGACGTCTTCGGCGGCATGTTCGGCGGCGGCGCGGGGCGCGGCGGCCAGCAGTTCACCTACCAGCAGGGCGGCGCCACGGGCTTCGAGGACATCTTCGGGATGTTCGGCGGCGGAGGCGCCCCGAGGGGTCCGCAGGCCGGTCGCGATATTCAGGCGTCGACGACGCTCGACTTCGAGACCGCGGTGCAGGGCAACACCATCACGCTCCAGACGCCGTCCGGCAACGTGAAGGTGAAGATCCCTGCCGGGGTGAGCGACGGGAAGCGCATCAAGGTGCGCGGCAAAGGCGAACCCAGCCCGAACGGCGGACCGCAGGGCGACATCATCCTGACGGTGCACGTGCGCAAGCACCCGGTGTTCGAGCGCGACGGGGACAACCTGCGGGTGACCCTGCCCGTGACCTTCACCGAAGCCACACTCGGAGCGACGGTGGAGGTCCCGCTGCTCGGCGGCGGAACCGTCAAGCTGAAGGTGCAGCCAGGCACGCCGAGCGGACGCGTGCTGCGCGTCAAGGGGCGCGGCGTCCAGACGCCGAAGCGGGTGGGCGACCTGCTCGCAGAGGTCCAGGTCGTCGTTCCGACGCACCTGAGCGACGACGCGCGCGCAGCGCTCGAGGCGTTCAGGGAGGTCGAACCGAAGGAGAACCCGAGGGACGACCTGATGGCGCGAGCCAGGAACTGACCGCGGGCTCCGGTAGCACCGTCAGAGAGGAGGGAGAGCGATGGTACGAGGACCGCAGATGGACCGGTTCACGCCGGTCTTCGCGATCGCGGCTGCCGCCGACCTCGCCGAAATGCACCCGCAGACGCTGCGGCAGTACGACCGCATCGGCCTGGTCTCCCCGCAGCGCACGAGTGGCAACACGCGTCGCTACTCCCTCCACGACGTCGAGCGCCTCCGCGAGGTCTCGAGGCTCTCGGCCGAAGGGCTGAGCCTCGAAGGCATCCGGCGCGTGCTCGAGCTCGAAGACCGCGTGCGAGCACTCGATGCGCGCGTCCGAGAGCTCGAGCGCGCGCTCTCCACCGAGATGCTGAACCGACCGGATCGGCGCGTGTTCGCCGCGGGAGCCGCCGGCGAGGTCGTGACGTTGAAGCGCGGCACCCGCGTGCGACGCAACGCCGACGTGGTCGTCTGGCGGCCCCTCGGCCGCGGCGACGGCGGCGAGCACCGTGGCGGGTGACCGCAGCCTCGACGAGGTCTTCGGGGCGCTCTCGCGCCACCCCGACTTCGACGCGGTGGAACTGGAAGCGTTCGACGCTACCGACCGCCTGCTGCTGGAGACCGCCGCAGACGCCATCGCCGCACTCGGGGAGGATGAACTCGTCGTCATCGGTGATCGTCACGGCGCACTGACCCTCGGCGCCCGGGCCGTGCTCGGAGCGTCGCGCGTGCGCGTCTTCCAGGACCCGTTGCTCGGCGAGCGCGCGCTCGCCGCCAACGCGGAACGCGCGGGGATCGAGGGGTTCACGTCGCTGCCGCTCGATCGTTCGCTGCTCGCGGGTGCCCGAGTCGTGCTGCTGCAACTTCCGCGGAGCCTCGACGCGCTCGACGAGATCGCACGCGCGATCGCCGCCGAAGCCGATCCTGGCGTGCAGGTGTTCGCCGGCGGGCGCGTCAAGCACATGACACTCGCCATGAACGAGGTGCTCGGGCGATCCTTCGCGCACGTGACCGCCGGACTCGCGCGGCGCAAGTCACGAGTGCTGCACGCGACCGGGCCGCGCGCCGTCGCAGCGCGCTTCCCGGTTTGGGGCGACGATCCCGATCTGGACTTCCGGGTCGCCGCGTTCGGTGCCACGTTCGGGGGAGCCACCCTCGACCACGGCACCCGACTGCTGCTCGCCGCTCACGGCACCACCGATGCCATCGCCGCAGCGGACCGCATCGTCGACCTGGGGTGTGGCAACGGCGTGATCGCGACCGCTGCGGCCCGTGCGAATCCCAACGCCGAAATCATCGCCACCGACCAATCGGCGGCCGCCGTCGCCGCGACGCGCCTCACCGCCGAGGCGGCAGGCGTGTCGAGTCGGGTGCGCGTCTGTCGCGCGGACGCGACGGAGGCCGTTCCCGACGGCTGGGCGGACCTGATCCTGCTCAACCCGCCCTTCCACTCGGGCGCGACGGTGCACGCCGAGGTCGCGCGCCGCCTGATTCGCTCGTGCGCCCGCGCGCTCGCGCCAGGGGGAGAGCTGCGACTCGTGCACAACGCGCACCTCGCCTACCGTCCCCTCGTCGAACGGGTCATCGGCCCGGTCGACCAGGTGGCGCGCACCCGCACATTCATCGTGCTCGCGGCGCGCGCGCGCACGACCCGCTGAGGTCGCGGCCCGCCCGCCGGCGAGAACGACGCGGTCTAGCCCGCGACCTCCACGATCGTCTTGCCGAAGTTGCCGCCATCGAGCATGCGCGCGAACACCTCGGGCGCCTGGTCGAGGCCGACGGTGATGTCTTCGCGGTACTGGATCTTCCCGTCGCGCACCCAGTCGCTCATGTCGGTGAGGAACTGCTCGAACATGGTCGGCACGAACTCCGTCTGAATGAAGCCGCGGAGGGTCAGCGACTTGCGCAGGATCAGTCCCACGAGGGCGGGCGCCCGGTCGGGGCCGGCCGGAGGCTCGGTCGCGTTGTACGTCGCGGCCAGACCGCAGACGGGCACGCGCGCGAACGTGTTGAGATGGGGCAGGATCGCCTCGAGCACGGGTCCGCCGACGTTCTCGAAGTACACGTCGATACCCTCGGGCGCTGCCTGTCGCAGCTGCTCCGACAGGTCCCCTGAACGGTGATCGAGGGCGGCGTCGAACCCGAGCTGCTCCAGATACGCCACCTTCTCGGAGCCACCCGCGATGCCGACGGTGCGGCAGCCCATGAGCTTCGCGATCTGGCCCACTGCGCTGCCGACCGGACCGGTCGCCGCCGCGACCGCCACCGTTTCGCCCGCCTGCGGGGCTCCGATCGCCCGCAGACCCGCGTACGCCGTGAACCCCGGCATGCCGAGCACCCCCAGGGCGGTGGTGACCGGCGCCACGTCGGGATCGAGGGCGCGAAGCGAACGCGCCGGTTCAGTGCTGAAGCTCTGCCAACCGCCGTACCCCAGCACGGTCTGCCCCGGCTCGAAATCGGGCGACCGCGACTCCACCACCTCGGACACCGTCGCCCCCACCATCACCTCGCCGAGCTCGACCGGCTCGGCATACGATTCGGCATCCGACATGCGCCCCCGCATGTACGGGTCGAGCGACAGGTACCGCGTGCGCAACAGAACCTCACCGTCATCCGGGGCACGCGCCGGCTGTTCGTCCCACTGGAAATCCTCGCGCTTCGGCGTGCCGTGGGGGCGGGACCGGAGTCGCCATTGCTGACTGGTGTGCGACATTCGTGCTCCTTCCGTTCGCGGATGATCGCAGGTGCTCCGCCCACCCTAGAGGCCCGCCCTTGATGCCCGCCGGGCACTCGCACCGTCGCGGGTGCGCGCCCGCGCCTGTCGCGCCCGCGCCTGTTGTGCCCACCGAGATTGCACGTTCTCTCCTTTCGGGGGTATCGAAGCCAGAGAAACTGCAATCTCGACGTGCGGTGGCGGGAGAAGTGCGGGCGCCCGTCCACCACATCTGCGCCGAGAGTGCACTTACTCACTCTTCACGGGACCCGAAGCGTGAACAACTGCAATCTCGGCGGGGCGTGGCGGGGCGGGGCGTGGCGGGGGCGTGGCGGGGCGGGGCGAGGTGGCGCCATATGGGGCGACGTGGCGCCGGAATGGGGACGCGGGCGCGTACCCGTCGCACCGCACCTATTCAGAGTCCGCGGCGACCGGCATGGGTGCGCGCCTCGATGAACTCCCTTGCGGTGAGCTGATGGTGGCGCGCGTTGTAGGCGTCCGCGGTGATGCCGTGCAGAAAGTCACCGGCGTCGACTTCGAGGGCCGTAGCGATCCGAATGAGGGTTTCCGTGGTCGGACTGGAAACGCCGCGTTCGATCTTGCCAACGCTCGTCCAGTTCACCTCGGCAAGTTCGCCCAGGTTCTCGAGGGAGATGCCGAGGTCCTGTCTCGCGCGGCGGATGCGCTGCCCGATGAGGCGAGCGGCTTCAGAGTGAATTCGGGGCACGACTCTAGCGTGCAGGCAGGGGTCCTCGAGCGCCAGGCGCCGCGCGCATAAAGTTCCAAAACCTTATGCTTTTATTCTCGGGATCGGGATCGGGATCGGGATCGGGATCGGGAGCGGATCCGAGCAGACGCGAATCGCGGGTCGCCGATTCCGGGCCCCAGAAGGCGCGCGACGTCTGCATGCCGAGCCTGAGCGTAGAGTGAAAGGCGCCATGACTGACTCTTCACGACGGCTGCTGCTGCGGCTCGCCCCCATGATCTACGGGCCGTCGGCGCTGTTCGGCCTCGGGAAGGGGTGCGTGGTGCCGATGGTGCCGGTCGTGGCGACGTCGCTCGGTGCGGACCTCGGTCAGTCGGGAGTGATCGCGTCTCTGCTGGTCGTCGGTCAACTCGTCGGCAACCTCCCGGCGAGTTGGATCGTTGCCCGCGCCGGGGAGCGCATCGGCATGTTGTTGGCCTCCGTCGTGGCGCTCGCCGGCGCCGTCGGGGTCGCGCTGGGCGCGAACCTGGTGCTGCTCGCGGTCTGCGTGTTCGGCATCGGCGTGAGCACCGCAACATACAACCTCGCGCGGCACGCGTTCATGACGACGCGGGTGCCGGTTCCGTTCCGGGCGCGGGCGCTCTCGTTGCTCGGCGGCACGTTCCGCCTCGGCGCCTTCACCGGCCCGTTCGTGGCAGCCGGCATGATCGCGCTCACGGGAGACCCGCGGAGCGCGGCCTGGGCCTTCGCGATCGCGCTCGCGCTCGCGGGTGCGCTGATCGGGTTCGGGCCCGATCCCGAGCGGGTGCTGCAGCGCAGCGAGACCGAGCCTGGCGGTGCCGCAAGCGGGGCCGATCGTCTCGCGCCGCGCCCGGGCGTGTGGCGCACCGCGAGCGCGTACCGGAGCACCCTGGCCACGGTCGGGGTGTCAGCGGCGCTCCTCTCGGGAGCCCGCACGGCCCGGGACGTGCTTCTGCCGCTGTGGGGTGTCTCGATCGGTGCCGATGCGACGCAGATCGCCCTGGTCGTCGGCGTCTCGGCTGCGATCGATTTCGCCCTGTTCTATGTGAGCGGACAGGTGATGGACCGGTTCAGCCGGCTCTGGGCCGCCGTGCCCTCGCTCGTCGCGATGTCCGCGGCGTTCATCACCCTCGCCTGCACGCATGACGTTCCGAGCGCGTTCGCCTGGTTCGTGGGCTGCGCCGCGGGTCTCGGTCTGGCGAACGGGATGTCGAGCGGGATCATCATGACCGTCGGCGCCGACCTTGCACCGATGGATCACCCCGCGTCCTTCCTCGCCGCGTGGCGCACCCTCGTCGATACCGGTGGGGCGCTCACGCCGGTCGCGGTGTCGGCGGTCGCGGCACTGTCGCTGCCCGCGGCGTGCGTGATCGCGGGCGTGCTCGCGCTCGGCGGAGCGGCGGGCTTCTGGCGCTGGCTCCCGCGGAACCCGCCGGCCGTGCAGGCTTTCCCGAAACCATCGTCATAAGCTGGAAGTGCCTGTTCCCGACACAAAGGACCCGCACACGCCGTGACTTCGAGTGACTCCCACCGACCGCTGCGCATCCTGATCGGGTGCGACACGTACTCTCCCGACGTCAACGGTGCCGCTCGATTCGCCGAGCGACTGGCCGCCGGCCTGGTCGAGCGCGGCCACGAGGTGCACGTGATGGCACCTGGCCGACGGTATCGGCGCACGCCGGCCGCGGTGGAGACCATCGAAGGACAGCCCGTGATGCTGCACCGACCCCCGTCGGTGCGCTGGCCTCCGCACGACTGGTTGCGCTTCGTCTGGCCGTGGCGGGCGAAGCACTACGCCCGCAAGGTCGTCGATGCGGTGCGGCCCGACGTGATCCACATCCAGTCGCACTTCGTGATCGGTCGCGGACTCTCGCGAGTCGCGCGCAAGCGGGGGATCCCGATGATCGCGACGAACCACGTGATGGCCGAGAACATCCTCGACTTCACCGTGATGCCGCCTCTCATGGACAAGCTCGTGATGAAGGGGCTCTGGGCGGACGTCACGCACACGCTCGGCATGGCGCGCGCCGTCACGACCCCGACCCGTCGGGCCGCCGACTTCCTGGAGGGGACGAGCGGTATCCGGGGTGTGATCCCGATCAGTTGCGGTATCGACCGGTCGCACTACCGCCCCGATCCGGCCCCGCGCGCCGAGCACCGCATCCTGTTCGTCGGCCGCCTCACCAGCGAGAAGCGCGTCGATGTGACACTGCGCGCGATCAAGCGTCTCGCCCCGACACTCGACGTGCACTTCGACATCGTGGGCGGCGGTGATCAGCTCAAGCATCTCGAGCAGCTCACCGAGGGCCTGGGTCTGCAGGATCGCGTCACCTTCCTCGGCCGCATCGATGACGCGCAGCTCGTCGAGACGTACCGTCGCGCCTCCGTGTTCGTCATCTCCTCCATCGCGGAGCTGCAGTCCATCGCCACGCTCGAGGCGATGGCGTCGGGCCTGCCCATCATCGCGGCAGACGCGGTCGCGCTCCCGCACCTGGTGCAGCACGGCGAGAACGGCTACCTCTTCGAGCCCGATAACGATCAGCAGCTCGCCGCCCGGATCACCGACGTACTCACCGCTCCCCATGAGGAGTGGCAGCGGATGCAGCGCGCGTCGCTCGACGGAGCCGCGGTGCACGACATCACCCGCACGCTCGACACCTTCGAGGCGCTGTACCGCGACGAACCCCTGCCGGAGTGACCGTGCGCCTCATCTTCGACGCCCGGTACATCCGCACCGACTTCCACGACGGCATCAGCCGGTTCTCCGCCGAGCTCGCGCGAGCGGTCGCTGCAGCCGCCCCGGCTGCGGGGGTCGAGCTCGCGTTCGTCATCCACGACGAGGCGCAGCGCGGACTGCTGCCGGCGGGTGCGCGCACGCTCACCATTCATGCGCCGACGTCGGTGAAGGAGCCGTTCACGGCGCTGATCCTGAATCGGTATCGGCCCGATGCGGTCTTCTCGCCGATGCAGACGATCGGATCGCTCGGCAAGCGCTTCCGCCTGATCCTGACGCTGCACGACACCATCTACTACCGGCACCGGACCCCGCCGCGCGATCTCGGGTGGGCCGTGCGCCTCGGGTGGCGGGTGTTCCACTGGAGCTACGTGCCGCAGCGTCTCGTGCTGAACCGCGCCGACGTCGTCGCGACGGTCAGTGAGACGAGCGCGCGCGAGTTCGCGCGTGTGCGCCTGACGCGGCGCCCCGTCGTGGTGCTCGCGAACGCGCCGCAGCGGCTGGCCGAACTGCTGCCCGCGAGCAGCGAGGCGGATCGCGGCGACGACCGAGCGGCGCGCGAGCGCGTGGATGCGGCGCCCCGCAACATCGTCTACATGGGCTCGTTCATGCCCTACAAGAACGTCGAGACGCTCGTGCGCGCGATGCGGCACCTGCCGGAGCACACGCTGCACCTGTTGAGTCGCATCTCACCGCAGCGGGAGCGGGAGCTCGAGCAGGTGCGCGACGCAACGGGCGGCGCGGTGGTCTTCCACCGCGGCGTGAGCGACGAGGCCTACGCGGCGTTGCTCGACGATCGCGCGCTGCTGGCGACGCTCAGCCTCGACGAGGGATACGGCCTGCCGATCGCCGAAGCACTCGCGTTCGGGGTCCCCGCGGTCGTCAGCGACTCGGAGATCTTCCGCGAGGTCGCGGGCGAGGGGGCGCTCTACGTTCCGGCCACCGACCCGAGCGCCTTCGCGAGCGCGGTGACCCAGCTCGAGGATCCCGTCACGCGGGCGCGGACGATCGCTGCGGGGCTGGAGCACTCGCGGCGCTTCTCCTGGGAGCGCACCGCTCAGCAGCTGCTGCGCACGGCGCGGGGCGAGGAGTTCGGCGCGGCGTGATTCTGCGCTGGTTCAGGGCGCACGGATTCAGGGCCTCACGGGCTCAGGGCCGCAAGGGTGTGCAGCTCAGAAGCGCCAGGCGACGGCCTGGAAGCCCTCGGGGGGCTTGGGGGTCCAGTTGTCATCCTTGCTGACGAGTCCGGATCCGCCCGGGTTGTTCGACTCGATGATCTCGAACGTGCCGTCATCGTTGACACCGGTGATCATCAGCGTGTGGACACCGGTGACCCACGAGGTCGGGGAGGCGAGGTGTTCGTACTGGATGATGTCGCCCGGCTGCGCGTCTTCGACGGAGAGGCGGGTCGCACCCTCGTAGTTCGACACGGGGTTGCCACTGCCGTTCCAGGCTCCACCGCCGGCCTTGATCCAGCGCTGCGCCGACATGATGCACTCGCCCGGCTGGCTCCACCCGGTCGGGCGGCTCGTGCCGACTTCTTCTTCGGCTGCGGCGATCGCGGACTCCACATCGAAGCCCGCCGGCGTCGAACCGGCGCTGCTCGTCTGGAGCATGGCGTCGAGCACCTCGACGCTGTCCGCGTCGCTCGTATCGAGCGTCTGCGAGATATTCGCGAGCGGAGCCACTGCTGCGGGTGCTGAGAAGTCCTCTACCGGTGCGGTTGCGTGCGCCGGGGTGGCGGTGAGGGCGAACGTTACGCCGGAAATCAGCGCCACAATAAAGGTCTTCGCGGGGATCTGCACTCGGGCTTCTCCTGGATCGGGGACAAAACTCACGAAATCGTGAACGAGCGGCGAACATGATTTCAACGCATCTCGAACTGATAACGAACCAATTCAGTATGCGTTACTGATCCGTTACCTTGCAACCCGGGCGGGAAAAAACGATGGTCGACCGAGTCTACGAGCGGATCTCATCGGCGTGTCGGATTTCACCGAAGGCGACTCGGAATAGTTATGGCTGGCATCACGTTGGTGAATGTCAGTGCTATTCTGAACGCTTGTGCCTGAGAGGAATGACGGAAGAATGACAGCAACTGAGACGCCTGCTTCGCAGAACCCCGACGAGAAGCGGAGAGTCCTGCCGAAGTGGATGACCTCGTTCGGGTGGCAGATCCTGATCGCTCTGGTCCTGGGTATCGCGCTCGGCGCGATCGTGCTGTGGATGGGCAGTGATCCCGATAACCCGAACGGTCTCCACGCCACACTGCAGGTGATCGGCTCCAGCTACGTGAGTCTGCTGCGCGCCGCCGTCGTTCCCCTGATCTTCACCGCGATCGTGTCGAGCATCGTCGGCCTGCGCAAGGTCACGAACGCCGCGCGTCTCGCCGGACAGACGCTGCTCTGGTTCGCTATCACCGCACTGATCGCCGTCTCCATCGGTCTCGTGCTCGGCACGGTGCTGCGCCCGGGTGCCGGCACATCCGGGTCTTCCGATCTGCAGACCGGCGACCCCTCGAGCGTCGGCGGCTGGTGGGACTTCCTGATCGGCCTCGTTCCCGGCAACTTCCTCGGCCTCGAGGTCGGTACGCAGGTCGTCGACGGCGACGTCTCGGCGAGCCCCAGCTTCAACGTGCTGCAGGTCATCGTGATCTCGGCAGTGGTCGGCATCGCCGCGCTGAAGGTGGGTGAGAAGGCGGAGCCCTTCATTCGCATCACCGAATCGGTGCTCGCCGTGATCCAGAAGGTGCTGTGGTGGATCATCCGCCTCGCGCCGATCGGTACGCTCGGCCTCATCGGCAACGCGGTCGCCTCCTACGGCTGGGCCACCATGGGGTCGTTGACGCGGTTCGTCGCGGTTCTCTACCTCGGCCTCGCGCTGGTGCTCTTCGTGGTCTACCCGATCCTGATCAAGACGCACGGACTGTCGATCAAGCAGTACTTCTCGGGCGTCTGGCCGGCCGTGCAGCTCGGCTTCGTGAGCCGCTCGTCGATCGGTACGCTTCCGCTGACCCAGAGCGTGACGGAGCGCAACCTCGGCGTGCCCCGCGGCTACTCGTCGTTCGCCGTACCGTTCGGCGCGACCACCAAGATGGACGGCTGCGCCGCGGTGTACCCGGCCGTCGCCGCGATCTTCGTCGCCCAGTTCTTCGGCATCGAGCTGACGGTCTTCCAGTACCTGCTCATCGCGCTCGTCGCGGTCGTCGGTTCGGCAGCGACCGCCGGCACGACCGGTGCGACCGTGATGCTCACGCTCACGCTCTCCACCGTCGGCCTGCCGCTCGAGGGCGTCGGTCTGCTGCTCGCCATCGACCCGATCATCGACATGGGGCGCACGGCGGTCAATGTCGCGGGCCAGGCGCTCG
Organism: Leucobacter tardus; assembly: GCF_017583045.1. Lineage (GTDB taxonomy): Bacteria > Actinomycetota > Actinomycetes > Actinomycetales > Microbacteriaceae > Leucobacter > Leucobacter tardus. The sequence continues at coordinate 671,151 of NZ_JAGFBF010000001.1, forward strand.
TGCCGACCATCGTCGCAAAGCGCGAGGGGATCCTCGACCTGGACCTCTACGACGCTCCGCGCAAGGGTCAGGCGTTCAGCTACGAGGATGCGGTCGCGGAGGCTCCCTCGGACGCCGAGACCGTGAGCGACGGGAGCGTCGAGGGATCCGGTTCGCCCACTGCCGCGGACGCCACAACGATCGGCACCGGCACCCGCTCATAAGCACCGGAGGCCGGTCGGACGCCGACGCGCACTGCACGCCCGACCGCACACCCGTTCCCGCGAGGGAGGGTGTGCGGTCGGGCGTCTGGCACCCGGGCGCCCCGCTGATCCGGCTCAGTCGTCCGAGCGGGCGAGCGGCTCGAACACCGTGAGCGCGAAGCGGACCGCCGCGGTGGACGTATTCCGGTAGGCGTGCGGCTCGTCTCCCGGAAACGCGAGCGCGTCGCCCGAGCCGAGCGTCGAGCACTCGCCGTCGCACTCCACGACGAGCGTCCCCTCGATCACCTGGAGGAGTTCACGAGTGCCGCGCGCGTGCGGGTCGCTCTCGTGCGCCTCTCCGGGCATGAGCGTCCAGTCCCAGAGCTCGAGGGTGTCCGGTGTGGGAACGTTGGCGACGAGGGATCCGTGTCCCCCGTGCGCACCCGACCAGAGCTGCGGTCCGTCACCGAAACGAGTGACCCGGATCGATCGGGGTGCCGGCGGCTCCACCAGCTCCGGAAGTCCGACGCCGAGGGCGTCGCTCAATCTGAGCAGCGTGCCCACACTCGGGTTCACGGTGCCCTGCTCGACGTTCACGAGCATGCGCCGACTCACGGCCGCGGCCGCAGCGAGCCGATCAAGGGTCCACCGGCGGGCGTTGCGCTGCTGCTTCACTCGTGCACCGATGGCGCGGGCGAGCGCTTCGGTCTCCGATGCCATGGGTGCAGCATAGTGCACCGGGCGGTGAGCGCCGGGGCGCAGCTCAGGAGGCGCGGCGGGTCGAACGCGTCCCGCCCGAACCGGACGACTTCGCGGACTTCGACGATGTGGCGGACTGCGTCGACTTCGCGGACTTCGCAGCCTTCGACGCCTTCGACGCCTTCGACGACTTCATGGACTTCGACCCCTGAGCCGCGGACTTCGATTTCTGCCCATCGGATCCTGACTTCGATCCCGACGTCGCCTTCGACCCCGACGACCCCGATCCGGATCGCGATGCACGAGACTTCTTGACACTCGCCCGCAGCGCCTCCATGAGGTCGATGACCTCGCCGCCGTCGTCCTCGTCGGTCTCCCCGAACGTCGCATCCGTGTCGAGCGCGTCGCCCTCATCGAGTTTCGCGTCGATGAGCGTTCTGAGCTCCTGCTGATACTCGTCGCGGTACTGCTCGGGCGCGAAATCCGAGGAGTAGCTCTTCACCAGTGCGGCGGAGAGCTCCAACTCTTTGGCGGAGATGCGCACCGACTCCTCGAGTGCCGAGAACGACGGTTCGCGCACCTCGTCGGCCCAGAGCAGGGTTTGCACGGTCAGCACATCGTCGCGAATGCGCAGGGCGGCGAGGCGGGTGCGCTGCCGCAGCGCGAACTGCACGATGGCGGTGCGGTCGGTCTTCTCGAGCGTGCGCCGCAGCAGCACGTACGCTTTTGTGGACTTGCCCGCCGGCGCGAGGTAGTAGGTGCGGTCGAACAAAATCGGGTCGATCTGATCGCTCGGCACGAACTCCACGACCTCGATCTCCTTGCTGCGCTCCTGCGGAAGCGCATCGAGCTCGTCCCGGGTCAGCACGACCGTCTCGTCGTCTTCGACGTACGCTTTCTCGATGTGGTCGAACGGGATGACGCGCTCGCACACGTCGCAGCGCCGCTCGTAGTGGATCCGACCGCCGTCTTCGTCGTGCACCTGATGCAGGCTCACATCGTGATCTTCGGTCGCGCTGTACAGCTTCACGGGTACGTTCACGAGTCCGAACGTCACCGCACCGTTCCAGATGGCTCTCATGCGACCAGTAGAACGCGAGGCGCACATCCCCCGCCACCCCCTTGCGTCCGCGAGCGTCGCGCGGCGACGATGGGGGCGTGGCGTCGAAACAGCAGATCGTGACGGTGGAGGGTCGTCGGGTGCGGGTGTCGAACCTCGAGAAGGTGCTCTACCCCGAGACCGGCACGACGAAGCGCGACGTACTGGAGTACCTGCAGGCGGCCGCGCCCGCGATGCTGCCTCACTGCCGGGATCGCGCGGCCACGCGCAAGCGTTGGCCCGATGGCGTGGAGGGGCAGATGTTCTTCCAGAAGGACATCGGCGACGGTGCGCCCGACTGGCTCGAGTTGCGCACGATTCAGCACAGCGACCACGCGAACCGCTACCCGCTCGTCAACGATCTTCCGAGCCTCGTGTGGCTGGGGCAGCTGGCCGCGCTCGAGGTGCACGTGCCGCAGTGGAGGTTCGGCCGCGGCGATGAGCCGCGGCACCCGGATCGGATCGTGCTCGACCTGGACCCGGGTCCGGGCGTCTCCCTCATCGAGTGCGCCGACGTCGCGAGGCTCGTGCGCGACATTCTCGACGACATGGGTCTCGTAGCCGTGCCGGTGACGAGCGGCAGCAAGGGGATCCACGTCTACGCCGCCCTCGACGGGGCGCAGAGTTCCGATGACGTCTCGCGGGTCGCCCGTGAGCTCGCACGCGCACTCGAGGCCGACCATCCGAACGAGATCGTCAGTTCCATGAAACGCTCGAAACGCGAGGGGCGTGTCCTCATCGACTGGAGTCAGAACAACGCGAGCAAGACGACGATCGCCCCGTACTCGCTGCGCGGCCGTGCCAGGCCCACAGTTGCCGCGCCGCGCACCTGGCGAGAGTTGGGATCGCGGCACCTGCGCCAACTCGAATACTCGGAGGTGCTCGAGCGGATCGCGCGACGCGGCGACCCGATGGCGACGGTCGCGGAGGCGACCGGGCGAGCGGACGGGGGTGACGTCTCGCGGGATCGCCTCGAGATCTATCGATCCAAGCGGGATCGTCGCAAGACGAGCGAGCCCATCCCGGATGCCGTGGCGTCGGCGGGGTCGGGAGTGTCGGCGGAGTCGGACACCGGTCCGGTGTTCGTGATCCAGAAGCACGACGCGAGTCGCCTGCACTACGACTTCCGCGTCGAGCACGACGGGGTGCTCGTGAGTTGGGCGCTGCCGAAAGGGGTGCCCACCGACTCGCGGCAGAACCGCCTCGCGGTGCCCACGGAGGACCACCCGATGGACTACCGGTTCTTCTCGGGCACGATCCCGAAGGGCGAGTACGGCGCAGGTACCGTCGAGATCTGGGACACGGGCTCGGCTGCGATCGAGAAGTGGCGCGACGATGAGGTCATCGTCACGCTGACGGGTGCCGATGATGGCGGTCTCGGAGGACGTCGACGGTACGCGCTCTTCCGCACGCGGAATGATCCGAAGAAACCGCAGTGGATGATCCACCTGATGCAGGATCAGGGCAGCGACCCGTCTCCGGGTGCGTCGCGGCGCGGCGACAGCCGTGCATCCCGACGCACGGCTCCGCGCACGTCGGAGAGCAGCGGCGGGCGAACCACGAGCTCGAAGACGTCGCACGCCGTCGCGCCGATGCTCGCGACGCGGGGGCGATCGGGCGAGCTGTCGGCGCTCGAGCCGAACGACTGGGCGTTCGAGATGAAGTGGGACGGCATGCGCGCCGTCATCGCCGTGACCGGGGACGGCGTGCGCGTGACGAGTCGGAACGGTCAGGATGTCACCGAGACGTACCCTGAGCTGGCATCGCTCGGCGCCGCGCTCGGCGCTGATGGGGTGGTGCTCGACGGTGAGATCGTCGCATTCGATGCGCGAGGAGCGGCGAGCTTCTCACGACTGCAGCGGCGCATGAATGTGACCTCGGACCGGGAGATCCGCGAACTCCGGCGCTCCATCCCCGTCTGGTTCGCGGCGTTCGATGTGCTCGGTCTCAACGGCCAGGACGCGACCGCCCTGCCCTACCGGGACCGCCGAGAACTGCTCGAGGAGGTCGTGGACGAGGTTGCCGGAGTGCCGATCTTCGCTCCGCCGGCGTTCGAAGGCGACGCCGCGGCTGCCGAACGCACCAGTCGTGAGCTGGGGTGCGAGGGGGTGATGGCGAAGCGGCTCACGAGCGTCTACCGGCCCGGCACGCGCACCAGCGATTGGCTGAAGTTCCCGCACGGCACGGCGACCGAGGTCATCGTCGTCGGGTGGCGTGTCAGCGAATCGGATCCTGACGGCATCGCCTCCCTGCTGCTCGCCGTGCCAGGCGAATCAGGTCTCACCTACGCGGGTCGTGTGGGCACCGGGTTCTCGAATGCTGAGCGCCGGCGAATTCGGGATCGGCTGGCACGCGTCGAGCGGCAGACTCCGCCGGTCGACTCGGTGCCGCCGGCCGACCGACGCGATGCGCGGTGGGTGACTCCGAAGCTCGTCGGAGACGTGTCGTTCCGCGAGTTCACCGATGAGGGACGCTTCCGACAGCCGGTGTGGCGCGGATGGCGCACAGATCAGTCCGTCGACGATGTCCGCGCACCCGAAGGGTGATCCTGTGCACGAAAAAGTCCCGAGCCGCAGCACGTCGGTGGACGTTGCTGCCGCTCGGGACACTGGGCGGAGCATGTGGGATTTGAACCCACGAGGGCGTGAACCCAACACGCGTTCCAGGCGTGCGCCATAGGCCGCTAGGCGAATGCTCCTGAGCCGGCTCGAAAAAGCCAGCGCCATCCATCCTAGCCTGTTGCGCGGCGCAGCGCACACCGCATACAGTGCGACCGCCCCGCGGTCAGGCGAGCGGGTGCTCCACCATGCTGCGGCGCGCGTCGTCGATGTCGTCCTCACTGGGGCGCGGCTCGCGTCCGTCGACCGCGGCGAACGCGACGGAGGCGATCGTGAGGGCGAAGGCGAGGATCCCGAACGGATTGCAGAGGGCGATCGACATCTCGTTCCAGACGGGGCCGCCCCAGAGGCCGGCGAGCGACACGAGTCCCTGCGTCGACAGATCGGGAACGGTGAGACCAAATGCGATCGCGTTCGCCCACGAAAGGATCAGCGTGACGAACACGCGCGGGCGGGTGCGGCGCCCTTTTCGGTGCGCGAGCGTCATGCGTCGCGCGGTCCACCACTGCAGCCAGACGTACCCGACGCCGATGGTCGGCACATACCAGTAGGTGAGCGGTCCGCCGATGCCGAAGAGCCAGCGTCCGAGGGTCATCCAGAGCGCGAGAACGATGCCGATCAGGGTGACCAGTGGGGGTTTCACGGGACGGATTCCTCTGCGGTGGGGGCGGCGGCTTGGGGGGACATTCTCTAGCCAACCAGAATTCGCGCGGCGTCGCGAAAACTGCTACTCTCGAACGGTTGCTTCCGCAGGGAAGCCGCGCCCCGATAGCTCAGTGGTAGAGCACTTCCATGGTAAGGAAGGGGTCGCCAGTTCAATCCTGGCTCGGGGCTCTGACTCTCTGGCTCGCCGCGTGCGGGCCAGTTTGGCTGAGTAGCTCAGCTGGTTAGAGCGCACGACTCATAATCGTGAGGTCGCGGGATCGAGCCCCGCCTCAGCTACAGAGAGTCACGAAAACCCCCTCACCGAGGGGGTTTCTTCGTTTCCGGAAGTGCTACGCGCGGCACTGCTCGTCGCTGAGATTCTCCCGCGCCCAGTCGCCGAGCGAGAGGAGTGAGGGGAGCAACGCGCGACCGGAGACGGTGAGTCCGTAGGCGACGACGGTCGGGGGGCCCGGATCGACGCTGCGCTCGATCAGTCCGGCGCGCGCGAGCTCGGTGAGGCGGTCGGAGAGCATCGAGTCGCTGATACCGAGCGCGCGCTTGAGCGTGCTGAAGCTCGTGGGTCCGTCGGCGAGGACGCTGATGAGCATGCCGTTCCAGCGCTTGCCCAGAAACTGGAACGCGCGCGTCAGCGACCCGTCGCAGGCCCGGTGGTCCTTCGCGACGGGCTCGAGCGGTTCGCCGGCGGTCGCCATGAATCTCATGATACTCGACTTCGAACTTGACGGTAACTCCGGTTTTCGGAGTAGCATTGGAATCAGTAGCTACACGAAGCGCTCTGAGAACTGGAGAACACCTGTGACCACCACCGCACCCATCGCACTGGAGACGCTCGACTCGGCGTCTCGCGAACTGCTTTTCACCGACGCGCGGACGGCGAACTCGTTCACCGACGAGCCCGTGACCGATGCCGAACTGCAGGGCATCTGGGAACTCACGCGCTACGCGCCCACCATGGCGAACGGCCAGCCGCTGCGCGTGCTCTTCGTGCGTACCGAGGAGGGCAAGTCGCGCCTGCTGCCGCACATCGCCGAGGGCAGCAACCGGAACAAGGCGGAGGCCGCGCCCGTCGTCGCCGTGCTCGCGTACGACACCGACTTCCACGAGCAGTTCCCCGTGACCTTCCCCGACCGTGGAGAGATGTACCGCGAGAACTTCGGCAGCATGCCGGTCGAGGCGCGCGAGCCGATCTCGAAGTACAGCGCCGCCCTTGCCACCGGTCAGTTCTTCCTCGCCGTGCGCGCGCACGGGCTCGCAGTGGGCCCGATGGCCGGGTTCGACACGGAGGGCATCGATCAGGAGTTCTTCGCCGGGACCACCTGGAAGAGTCACCTCGTCGTGAACCTCGGGCACCCCGGTGAGAACCCGTGGTTCCCGCGTCTGCCCCGCGTCGCCGTCGCAGACGCCGTCGCCTGGGCGTAACACCCGAGCGAGGCATGCGGCCCGGACGACCCGAATCGGATCGCCCGGGCCGCAGTCATGTGGGTTTCGGCGCGACCGCGCGTTCAGGGAGCGTTGTCCCGTTGCTACGCTCGAGAGCATGCCGATCGAGATCCGCCCGCTGGTCGACGCCGATGTGCCGCACGCCGTCCGGCTCTGGCATGACGTCGGACTCACCCGACCGTGGAACGACCCCGAGGCGGACATCCGTCGGGCGCGCGCCGCGTGGCCCGACCTGCTGCTCGTCGCTGCGGATACTGAGAACGGTGCCGTAGTCGGGACGGTGATGGCCGGGTACGACGGGCACCGAGGCTGGCTGTATTACCTGGCAAGTGCCCCGGCACGTCGCGGGTCCGGCATCGGGCGCGCGCTCGTCGCCGAGGCGGAGGCGCGGCTCACCGCGCTCGGCTGCCCGAAGGTCATGCTGATGGTGCGAACCGAGAACACCGCCGTCACGGACTACTACCGGGCGGATGGGTACGGGGTCGATGAGGTCGCCGTGCTCGGGAAGCGACTCATCGCTGACCGGTGATCACGGGTCGATCCAGGGGCATTCGGATCGTCCGAGCGAGGACTAAGGTGGTCCTCAGGGGCGTCGATCAGGTGCGAGGCGCTGAAAGTGAGGATCTCGATGGATCACGATGTGGCGCTCTTCCGCTATCTCGTCGATGCCGTCGAGGACTACTCGATCTATCTGTTGAGCCCGAGCGGCATCGTACAGACCTGGAACCGCGGCGCCCAGCGCATCAAGGGGTACGCGGCCGCAGAGATCGTCGGCCGATCCTTCGCGACGTTCTTCTCCGACGAGGATCGTGCGCACGGGGAGCCGGAGCAGATCCTCGCCGCCGCGCGAGCGCACGGACGGTTCGAAACCGAGGGCTGGCGCGTGCGGAAGAACGGCTCCCGATTCTGGGCGCACGTGACGGTGAACGCGGTCACCGACGAGCAGGGTGTGTTCATCGGCTTCGCGAAGATCACCCGCGATGTGACGGTGGCCAGGGAGACCACGTCGGCGCTGCACCGCGCCGCGTCGACCGACGCGCTCACCGGTCTCAGCAATCGGACCACGTTCTTCGCCGCGCTCGAAGCTTGGGTCGACTCGTCGGCCCCATTCGCGGTCAGCCTCATCGACCTGAACGACTTCAAGCGCGTCAACGACACCCACGGGCACTCGGTGGGCGACGAACTCTTGCGGGCGTCCGCCATGAATCTGCGCCGGGGCGAGGACCACGGAGTCGTCGTGGCTCGGCTCGGCGGAGACGAGTTCGCCGTCGCCGCCCTGACCCCGGATCAGCAGGCGCTCACCTCGTTCATGCACTGGGTCTCCGGTGTCATGCGCGAACCCCTCGGACTCGGCGAGCACCGTGGCCCGATCGCCGCCAGCGTCGGCGTCGCTCGGTACCCGGTCGACGGGCACGAGGTGTCCGAGCTCCTGATGCGCGCGGATGCCGCGATGTACACGGCGAAGGAGCAGTCCTCCGAGGCCGCCGTCCTGTACTCGGAGGGACTGCTGGAGGTGACGAGCTCGCGGCGCTACCTCGGCCGTCGCGTTCCCGCTGCCGTGGCGGGCGGCGAGTTCGAGCTCCAGTACCAGCCGCAGTCCTCGCTCAGATCTTCAGCCGTGGTCGGATGGGAGGCGCTCGTCCGGTGGCGGCATCCCGTGCTCGGACTCCTGGCGCCCGACGCGTTCATCCCCATCGCCGAAGCCAATGGGACGATCGTCGAACTCGGCACATGGGTGCTGCGCCACGCCTGCCACGACGCCGCGCAGTGGCAGGAGCCCGCGCGCATTGCGGTCAACGTGTCGGCAGCCCAGCTCGTGGATGCCGACTTCGTGCCGACCGTCGCCCGTGCGCTCGCCGACAGCGGACTCGAGCCGCACCGACTCGAGCTCGAGATCACGGAATCGACCCTCATCGCGCACCGTCGCGATGTGATCGAGAAGTTCGCGGCCATTCAGGCGATGGGAGCGCTCATCGCGCTCGACGACTTCGGTTCGGGGTTCTCCTCGCTCGACACATTGCTCGCGTTCAACTTCGACCGTGTGAAGATCGACCGTTCGGTGCTGCAGTCGAGTCTGCAGCCTCTCCGGACGCGCAACGTGCTGCGCGCGATTCTCGCGCTCGGGCACGCGCTCACCGCGTCGGTACTGGTCGAAGGCGTGGAGACGGAGCAGCAGCGCGACCTGCTGCGAACGGAGGGCTTCGATGAGATCCAAGGGTTTCTGACCGGTGCTCCCGGCATCGGCCCGAAGCTGCGGGCGATGCTGCCGGCCTGACCGCACGGACGTCAGAGCACCGCCTGCAGGATTCCCGCGGCGACGAGCGCGACGAAGAGGGTGTTGAACACCGCGGTCGCGATGCCTGCAGCGAGCACGATCGTGCGGTTCAGGCCGGCCGCGCTCATCACGAACGCGTTGATCGACACACTCACGAGGAAACCACCGATGAACATGGCGATCGGAATCCCCCATTTTTCCGCGCGCGCCAGGATTTTGCGCTCGCGATCGCCCTTGCTGCGCCGGTCGCCGATGCGCGACCCCCACGCGACCGCACCGACCGTTGTGAGGACGGTGCCGCCGGCGCCGATGATCACGGTCACGAACCAGGGGACACCCGCGACGATGCCCACGGCTGCCGCGACATCGCCCTCGAGCGCAGGCACCAAGCCGATGAGCAGGACCGACAGAACCTGAAGGACGAAGGGAAGCGTGTCGACGAACTCCTGCAATCGGATGATCAGGTCGGCGAACATGCGGATCCTCCGTTCTTCCGGCGCGTGTCGGGTCGCGCACCAGGGGCTCGTGATTGCGACGATTCGAGTCTCCCGAACACGCTGCATGCCGTGTAGTCCCGCCGCATCACATGCCGGGGTGACGCCGCGTCACATCTGACCGTGCGCTGAGAGGATCGTGGGTGTCTGGACGGTGCGTTCGGCCTGATGGTGTAGCGTCGCGGGTTCCAACCTCGTGAGGAGTCATTTGTCTATGCCGATCAAGCGCGTGCTCGCCGCTGTCTCTCTGGTCGCCGCCCTGGCGCTCGCCGGATGCTCCTCGGCAGACGGCGAATCCGATCAGACCGACACGTCTGCCGGAGCCGAAACCGGTGTGCCCGAAGCAGACCTCGAGGGTCTGCCCGATGTCGTCGCCGAGGTGAACGGGGATGAGATCACGCTCGCCGAGTTCACGCGGAACTACGAGGGTCAGCTGCAGCAGGCCGCGATGCAGTCGCAGGCCACCGGCGAAGACGTCGATCAGGATGCGCTCAAGGAGCAGGTCGCCGGCTTGCTCGTCGACAACCATCTGCTGACGCAGGCCGCCATGAAGGCCGGCATCGAGCCGTCCGAGTCGGATATCGATGACGAGCTCGCGGGACTCGCGGAGCAGAACGGGCTCGAGTCGGGTGACGACGTGTTGGCCGCGCTCAAGGAGCAGGGGCTCAGTGAAGACGAGGTCCGCGCCGACCTCGCCACCCAGTTCCAGGTGAGCACCTACATCGAGCAGGAGGCCGACATCGCCGCGCCGAGCGATGAAGAACTGCAGCAGCAGTACGACGCGCTGGTCGAGCAGCAGAGCGCTGCAGCCGACGCCGGCGGCGAGATCCCGCCGTTCGAGGACGTGAAGGACCAGCTCGCCGACCAGGCCAAGATGCAGCAGGAGAACGAGGCCGCGCAGGGCATCGTCGAGCAGCTGCGCGACGGCGCCGACATCACGATCCACCTATGATCGTTCACGGCGTGCGTCGGTAGCCGCCCGCGCCGTCGGGCGCGACCAGGCCGAGCTCGATGAACGCGTCGATCCACCCGCGCATCGGCCACCACCCCCACCGCTCGGCGAAGATCGACCCGTTGCGCAGGATGTCGTCGAGATGTCCGACCGGCGGATCCTGCACCGGGTGGTGCTGGTGGAACGCGCGGGCATCGCCCACCCAAGCGAGGTCCACGCCCGCGCTGCGCGCGCGCTGTCCGAAGTCGGTGTCCTCTCCGCCGTACCCGTCGTAGCGCTCATCGAACCCGCCGATGCGGTGCCAGGTCGCGGCGTCGAGAGCGAACGAGAGCGACCAGAAGAGTTCGTGGCTGCCACCCGTGACGATCCGTCCGGGCGGCGGTGCCGGTCGGGCCGGGTGCGGAGCATCGAGCGCGGGCAGTTCGGCGAGATCGTACCCGTCCGGTCCGGGCGGATCCAGGTAGGTCACGGGACCGCAGAGCAGATGCCCCCGTGTCTCAGGAGCGGCAGCCGCAGCCCGGTATCCTGACACGAGCCACGCACCGGGGATGCAGTCCACATCGAGGAAGATCAGGAGTTCCGCGCCGTCGTCGATCGCTGCCGCGGCACCGACGTTGCGGGCGCGCGCGAGCGGAAGACGGTCCGGATCGCCGTCGAGATGCATCGTCCGGAGCGCCGGGGCCGCACCGTCGCCGGGCAGATCGGGGTCCGCGATCGCGACGAGCACGTGACGGTCCGCGAGCATCGGACGCAACCCGGCCGCGAGACCCGCGCGCTGACGTCTCCAGTGCGCATGTCGACCGTGCGCGATCGTGACGACGGCGGTGCGCATCAGCGCGACCTCCGCCCCGCGAGCTCGTCGATCACGGCTGCAGCGCGGGCGGCGCCGTTCCCGTCGTTCCACTGCTCCCACCGAGCGCCGTCGAGTCCGCTCGCGCGCTCGAGCAGCGTCTCCCACCCGCCGTCGGGGAAACGATCGCGCACGATCACCGGCCAGTCGCCCGCCGCCAACACCCGAGCCGACGCGTGCTGCTCGTCGTGCGGACGCGTCTGCGGCACCACGACGGCCGGCTTCCGCGCGGCCGCGACATCGGCGAGAGCGCCCTGGCCGGCGTGCGTGATCACGACGCTCGCCGCCGAGAGACTCGGTCCGACATCGTCGACCCAGGTGCCCGACCCGCCGATATGCTCCCAGGTCCAGTGCGGTGCGCTTGCGCGGGCGCGGTCCAGTGCGGTGGGCGAGAACTCGTCTCCGCCGCGTCCCGCGAGCACCAGCACGCGATGCGGATCTTCCGCGCTGCGCTCGTCGGGGAAGGGAGCGAGCCGACCGATCGCTCCGACCGGCGCGAGCCTCCGCTCCGCGGCTGCCGTCAAGCCGGTGACGAGCCCGGTCGCCTGCGGCGGCCATGCCGCCAGGATCACCGCAGCGATCTCGAACCCGAGACGGTGCGCGGCGTCGCCGCGCGCTCCCGGCAGCGCGAACACCGCGACGGGCACCCCGTGCAGGCGCGCGAGGAGCGCGACCTCGACGGAGACGTCGATGACCATCGCGCGCGGCTCAGCGGCGGCGATCCACGCCGAGATCACTGCGGCGCGCTCGCGCAGTCCCGTCGACCCGAGCGGCACCCAGTGCAGCTGCCCGTGCGCATCCGCATCGCTCTGCTCGTCGCCCTCATCGAGCGGGATCTGCAGCCACTCGCCCGGCCAGCCGTCCGGCCGTGGCAGTGACGAGATGCCGGTGACGGGCGCCTCGAGTTCTCGAGCGATCGCCGTCGCCCGCGCCGCGTGACCACCGCCGTGATGGTGCACGTAATAGCCGATCATGCGGCCTGCGCGGCGCCGGCGACGCGGGCGAACGTCGCAACGTAGTCGTCGATCATGCGCGCGATCGAGAGATGGTCCTCGGCGTACGCGCGCACCGCCGCGCGCGGCATCCGACGGGCGCGCCGCAGGGTGCTGGCGAGCGCGTCCACATCGCCGGGAGGGCTGAGCAGACCGCCCGGAGGGGCGACGATCTCGCCGAGACCACCGCGGGCGAATGCCGCGACCGGCGTTCCGCACGCCATCGCCTCGGCGGCGACGAGGCCGTACGGCTCATCCCAGACGGGCGTGACGAGGGCGACCGCCGAACGGCCGACGAGTCGGCACAGGTCCTCGGTACCGAGGTGCCCGAGATACGTCGCGTCGTGACCGAGGCGCGGAGCGATCTCGGCCGCGAAGTACTCGCGGTCGTACGACGGCCCCGCGAGATCGATCGGGATCCCCGCCCGGCGCGCGGCGTCCATCGCGAGGTGCGGCGCCTTCTCGGGAACGAGCCTCCCGTGCCAGACCGCGCGCTCGCCGCCGGGGCCAGCAGCCCATTGCTCGGTGTCGACGCCGTTGTGGATGACGTCGGGCTGCACAACGGGACGCCAGAGATCTGCGGTAGCGCGGCTCACAGCGACGAAGCGTGCATCGGGCGACGCGAAACGCATGGCCGACTCGATCCAGGGGGTCGGGGGCGTGTGCAGCGTCGTCACCATCGGAATGCCGACGGAGGTGGCCATCGCCACGGGCAGGTGGTGCAGGCTGTTGTTGTGGATGACGTCGAACCGGGCGGCACCCGCACCCAGCGCGAGCATGAGCGAGAGATACGCGTGATGCTCCCGCATCCAGACTTCGGGCGGCGCACCCACATCGGCACGGGCGTGCGCGGAGGACGCGTAGGGGGCGACGTCGAGCGTGGTCACGCGGAGTCGCGAATCCGAACCGGGTGCGGCGAACACGCTGACATCGTGCCCGCGGTCGAGCAAGCCGGTTGCCAGAGCGTGCGTGTGCGCTTCGAGTCCGCCGGCGAACGGTTCGCGAATCGGAAAACGGCTCGAGGCGATGATGCAGATGCGCAGTGGGGTCACCGCAGTAGCCGTTCGTAGAGCAGCGCGTGCGCCGCGGCGACGCCCTCCCGTTCCGTTCGTCGCGCGCGGATCGAGAGGGGCTCCCGGCGTCCGGCATCATGAGCGCGCTGCAGGGCGCGCTCGAGCGACGCGGTGTCGAAGGAGTCCTCCACACGTTCGTAGGCGAACACGGGCCCCTGGTCGCTGAAGTACCCGCAGTTCGGTGCGACGACCGCCGTCCCGAGATCGCGGCAGGCCTCCAGCCATCCGGAGTGGGTGCCGAACCGGTAGGGGAGCACCGATACGTCGAGCGATGCCAAGTACTCCCAGAGCTCCGCGTCGCTCAAGAAATCGTGGATGCGGAGGTCGAGCGCACCCCGCGCCGCCGCGGTCTGCAGAAAGTCGGCGAGTTCGGCGTCGTACCGGTCGCCTCGCGGCTCGAGCACATCGCGGTGCCCGTTGACCTGCACGACCCAGTCGGGCATGCGCTCAGCGAGGTCGCAGAGCACGCGGATCACCGGGAGCGGATCCATGCTCGCCCGCAGACTCTTCACGTGCACCCCCACGCGGAACGGTCGCGCGGGGCGGGAGCGCTCGGCGAGGTCGGCCATGGTGGCGAAGTCGACCACGTGGGGGTGCGGCAGCACGTGGGCGTCGCATCCCCACCGTTCGCGGATCTCAGCGGCGGCACCTCGGGTCAGCGTGACGAGGGCGTCCGCCTGCGGCACGATGACGTCGAGCTGCGCGTCGTGCAGACGGCGATCGAGATGGTGCGGATTCCGCAGATCGTGCACGGTGTAGACCAGGGGGCGTCCCGTCTCGCGCAACGCGTCGATCCACTCCTGCACCTGCTCGGGCGTGCGGGCGTCGAACCCGAACTGCAGGTGCATCACATCGAACTCGGGGTGCTCGCGCACCCAGTCGGGTTCGAGCATGACCGGGGGCCACCACTTCGACTGCGCGGGGCGCAGGGGGTCGTCGGGATCGGGGTCGGCGAGTCGCTCGATCACCGGCACACCGGGAAGCTCATCCACGGGCGCCAGGTGGTGCACGTAAACGTGGTCCGCAGGAACGGAGGCGACACGAATGCTGCGCGGAGTGCGAGGGTCGCGATCGCGCTCGAGCAGGGCGGACCGGATCGGTCCGATCGGTTCACGATTGCGCATAGATCCTCATGGATCCCATTAGGCGCCGAATCCGGCTCGGTGAGGAGGGCCTTGCAGCTCGCGACGCCCGGGTGGTACGCGAGCCCTGGATCGTCACCCCCGTCGACGGCAGTGACGACGGGCCTCTACAGTGGTCTCACCCACCCCGTCGAAACGGAGCCATGTATGAGCGCAGCAGGACAAACCGAACCACGTTCGTTCGGTGTGGAGGAGGAGTATCTGATCCTCGACCGCATTACCGGCGAGCCCCAGGATCGCGCAGCTGCGCTCCTCTGGTCGGACGCCGAACTCGAGCGACGCGCGGATCGGGAGTTCTTCTGCAGTCAGATCGAGACCGCGACCCCGATCTGCACCACGGGAGCGGAGGCCGACCAGTCACTCGCCGACTTCCGTGCCCGCGCGGGCGAGGCTGCCGCGGCGCAGGGCACCCGCATCGTCGGCACCGGACTCCCGCCGGTCGGCGGGGAGGTCGCCGGGACGATCACCCCGAAACCGCGCTACCGCGAGATCGCCGAGATGCTCAGGCATGCCGCCGCGCACCAGTACGTCTCGGGGACGCACGTGCACGTGGAGGTGCCGGATCGTGATGCCGGTGTCGCCGCGATCGCCGCGATCTCGCGCTGGTCCCCGGCTCTCCTCGCGCTCACGGCGAACTCGCCGATCTGGGACGGCGAACCGACCGGGTTCGCGAGTTGGCGGCACATGCTCATGCTGTCGTGGCCGCTCGCCGGTTTTCCGCACGGGTTCACGACCGGTGACGAGTATGCGACAGGGGTGGAGCGGCTCGTGTCTGCCGGCGTCATCATCGATGCGGGCATGCTCACGTGGGTCGCCCGGCTCTCCGAGCAGTACCCCACGGTCGAGCTGCGTATCGCGGATGCACAGCTCGACCACACGCAGGCGGTGAGCTTCGCGCTCCTCGTGCGCGGCATCGTGGAGCGCAGCCTCTCGGAGTGGTCTGCCGGCCAGCCGGTGACGTGGCCGGCGCGTGCCGACATGATCGACGGCGCGCTGTGGATGGCGGCGCGCGACGGGCTCTCCGGAACGCTCATCGATCCGGCGACGGCCGAGACCCTGCCGGCGCGCGACCTCGTGCGCCGCATGGCCGCGTACGCGGCGCCCGGACTCGAGCGCACCGGCGACACGGCCCGCGTTACCGAGTATCTCGAGCACCGCCTCGCGGTCGGGAGCCCCGCGCAGGAGCAGCTCGATCGCTTCGCATCTGCGGGGATCGCCGGTCTCATGGAGCTCTACGCCGGGTAAGGCGGGCGACCGGCACCGCGCACGAAAGAACCCCCGCCGCTCATGCGACGGGGGTTCCGGTGGCGCGCCCCGAGGGATTCGAACCCCCGACCTTCTGATCCGTAGTCAGATGCTCTATCCAGCTGAGCTAGGGGCGCTTGCCGTTGTTTCCAACCAGAGAAACATTACAGCAGTTCGAGGCGAAACGGAAATCGATGCGGGCGCACCGTCGGCGTGCCCGGCGGGTAGGCTGTTCGCGTGCCAGAAACGCCTGATCCGCAGCTTTCCGCAGACTTCTCGACGGACCTCGACCGCGCCGCGTCGCTCATCGCGGAGCTGCCGGATTACCCGGCCCCGGGCATCGTCTTCCGCGACATCACGCCGCTGCTCGCCGATGGGCCGGCCCTCCGTGCCACCGTCGACGCCCTGATCGCACCGTTCCTCGGCTCGTTCGACGTGGTCGCGGGGCTGGAGGCCCGCGGCTTCCTCCTGGCGAGCGCCGCCGCATACTCGACGGGTGCCGGGCTCATGCCGATCCGCAAAGCGGGAAAACTTCCGCGTCCCGCCGTGTCGGTCGAGTACGACCTCGAATACGGCAGTGCCACTGTCGAAGCGCACGACGACCTGCCGAAGGGGAGTCGGGTCCTGCTGCTCGACGACGTGCTTGCGACAGGCGGCACCCTGGTGGCCGGTCGCGACCTGCTGCGGCAGCTCGGGTACGCCGTCGCGGGCGTCGCGGTGCTCTTCGAGATCGAGGGGCTCGGCGGGCGTGAGTTCGTGAACGATCCGGGTCTGCACACCGTCTTCCACAGCTGAGCCGATGACCGCGTCGCAGCCCCGGAACTCGGGTCGCATCCCCGATCCGCAGCCGGAGCACACCGCACTGTTCCGCTGGCTCGCCAGGATGTTCACCGCGGTCGAGGCGAAGCTCCGCGAGCGCGGCGGACGCGGGCTGCGGGCCGGGATCCGCATCTTCTGGGCGCTCATCGCCGCCGTGGGCGTGTTCCTGCTCTGCGGTCCGATCCTGAACCAGCCGCTCGACTTCGACGACGTCATCGATGCGGCCGAGATCGACGAGGTCGACTGGATCGCCACCGATGTCGCCATCGATTACGTGGTGTCTCGCGACGGCGACGGTCGTTTCGCCGCCGACGCCGAGGAGCGGTACACCGCCAACTTCACGAACGGCCCCGAGCGTCGAATCGAGCGCGCGTTCGTAACGGAGTTCCGCGGTCACGACGCCCGGTTCGAGCTGCGCGAGGCGACGATCGACGGCACTCCGGCCGAGGTCGAGGTGGACCGCGGTGCCGCGACGACCCGGGTCACGATCGCGCGAGCCGACGGCGAGGCGCTCGACGGCACGCACGACATCGCGCTCTCGTACGAGTTCCACGACCTCGTCACTACGGTCGAGGACGAGGCGACCGGCGACGAGGTCGAGCAGTGGGGATGGCCCCTGCTCGGGCCGGCTTGGCCGCAGGCGACGAAGGGCGTCGAGGTGTCGCTGACGCTCGCTCCCGAGCTCGACGACGCGCTGGTCCGCGCCCCCCGCGCGTACATCGGGTGGTTGCTCGTGTCGGGAACCAGCTGGCTCGAGGCGGAAGCGACCACCGCCGACGGCGTGCGGTACGCCTTCTCGAACGACGACACGCTGCCCCCGCACCCCGACCTCGATCTCACCGTCAGCTTCGCATCCGGAACGTTCGCGCAACCCCCGACGACACCGCTGTTCTGGCTGCAGACGTGGGGCCCGCTGATTCCCCTCGCCCTGCTCGGCGTCTTCACGCTGTTCGCATTCGTCGCGCGCCGCGTCGTGTGGGCGGACAGCGCGGGAGCACCCTGGTACGTCGCTCGCGCCGAACCGCCGAGCGGATTGACCCCCGATGAGGCGGCGCAGTTCACCGGCCGGGCGAGGCACGCCGAACTCGTCGCGGCGCTCGCCGACGCTTCGCGCGCACCGGTGACCGCCGACACGAAACGGCGCAGGTGGGGGAGGCGTCGCCCGGCGCCAGCGCAGCGCCGGGCGCTCACGGGCCGAATGCGCGCGCGCTGGTTCCGCAGCGTGGCGCAGGCCGGTATGCGTGCGGGCCGGTGGGGCAATGCCCCGAGTGTGCTGCGGCGCCGCATGGCCTGGGCGCAGCACGACGTGCCCGTCGAGCGCGGGCTGCGCTGGGTGCCGGACAGCTATCTCCGCGACAGCTTCATCTGGGGCTCCGTCGCGCTCGTGCTCCTGCAGTGGGGGGTGCTGCGGCAGTTGTCGCACCAGGTGATCCTCACCATCGTCTGGTGGCCGGCGCTGTTCGTGCTCGGATCGACGCTGCTCGCACTGCTCGTGTGCTGGGCCGTGCGCCGTCCGCGTCCGCTCACGCACGAGGGCGCGCTCGCGATGCAGGAGCTCAAGGGCATCGACGCCTGGGCGACGACCACGCGGCTGGTGGATCGTGGCCCGGCCGACGACGACCTCATGCCGTACGCCGTGCTCTTCGAACGGCCGAGACGCGCGGGTCGGCGCATCGTGCAGCTCGCCTCGCGCGAGACGGGCGACGCACGACCCGGTCGCGGGTGGCGCACCGAGCACTTCCTGTCGGCACCGGCGCTCCTCGCGCTCGCCGCCGCCATCGCGGTGTTCGCCGGGGCCATCGTGACGGCGTCGGTGCGTCCGGCCCCGTACGGCGAGAGCGAGTTCATCACCGAGTACCACCGCGATATCCCCGCGCTCACGTTCTCGCAGGTTGAAGGGTTCGCGGTCGACGCTGAACTGGTGCGCGACGCGGATGGCACGGCGCGCATCGACGTGGTGGAGCGCATCGACGTGGGGTTCACGCCGAGCGGCGGGCGGGTGCCCCAGTTCGGTCGGGAGTGGCCGCGCGAACGGTTCGGGCAGGACCTCGGGCTCGAGGTGGGCGAGATGACCGTCGATGGCGCCCCGGTGCCGGTGCAGCAGCGTGAGGGGGAGCGGACCACGGCCGTGGTGACGCAGCTCACCGAGGTGCTCGACGGCGTGCACGAGGTCGAGGTCGCGTACTCGCTGACCTCCCCGGTCGTCGATGCTCGCGGCGGGTCGGACGCGTCGCAGCAGCTCAGATGGACGGCGTGGCTCGGCTTCTGGGAGGACACGTATTACACCGACATCGACAACGCGTTCGACGGTTCCGCCCCGGTGCGGCCGCTCCGGGTGTCGCTCGACATCGCTCCCGAAATAGCGGCCGAGCTGACATCCGGGGGCTGGATCGACACCGATGTCGATCTGCCGCGGGTGCCGTACGAAGACGGCAACACCTTCAAGCCGTGGACGGTCGAGTCCCGACTCTACGACGACGCGAGTCGCCCGTACGAGCTGCGGGTCGGTTCCGAGGAACGCGCCGCAGACGGAACCGTCACCGTCACCATCGACGCGGATGCGGCCGAGTCGCGCGCGGTCGATCGCGAGACGGGCGAGCCCGTCGGGCGGTTCGTGGTCGACCCCGAGGTCAACGCCGGGCTCGAACAGTACGAGCTCGACCTTTCCGACGACCTCGGAGTGGATCTCCGATTCCCCGGCGGCACGTTCGCCGATGTCGAGTCGGGCGACTTCGACCGACATCAGACCGCCTACTGGCTGCCCTACACGGCGACGTTGGTGCTGGGCGGGGTCGTGACGGCAGCCGCGGCCGCCGCACTGCTGCTCGTGCGGCGCCCCCGACGCAGCTCGCGGGCATCGATCGCCGCCATCGCGTTCGCGGCAGTTCCGCTCGCGGCGGTCGGGCAGAGCATCGTGTGCTGGTGGGTCGTCGGGCCCATGCCAGGCGGCAACGCGGCCGGCGCGTGGGCGCTCTGGCTCGGGGCCGCGATGTGGGCCGCGGTGACGACGCAGTTCGTGATCGTGGCACGCCGCATGCGCCGATCACCCGCAGATTCGGCGCGGTTCCGGAAGAATACGAGAGACTGATCACCATGACCGAGTACCCCGCGCACGCCAGTGCACCCTTCTTCGCCGCACGCGACCAGCTGCTGGAGCTCGCCGGCGACCCCGATCGCGCACGTCGCGAGTTCGTCTGGCCAGAGGTGGGCGACACGTTCAACTGGGCGCACGACGTCTTCGACGCCATCGCCGAGGGCAATGACACCACCGCGCTCTGGATCGTCGAAGCCGACGGAACCGAGATCACGCGCACCTTCGCCGATCTCCAGCGGCGATCCGACCAGGTCGCGAACTGGATGCGCAGCGTCGGGGCGAAGCGGGGCGACGTCGCGATGCTCATGCTCGGCAACCGCGTCGAGCTCTGGGAGATCATGCTGGCGGCGATGAAGATCGGTGTCGTGCTGCTGCCGACATCGGTCGTGCTCGGCGAGCACGAGCTGGCCGATCGGGTCGAGCGCGGACGCGTCGACTTCGTCTTCGCCGCACCGGAGGACGCGGTGAAGTTCCGCAGCGTTCCCGGCGCGTACCGCGGCATCGGCGTCGGGCTCGATGCGGGATCGCGCGACCAGCGCGCCCTCCTCTTCGACTGGCTGCGCTACGAGGAGTCGAGCGCGGCATCGCACGCGCGCGTGCCGAAGCAGACGACGAGTCAGGATCCGGCACTGCTCTACTTCACCTCGGGCACCACCAACCTGCCGAAGATCGTCGTGCACTCCCACACGAGCTACCCCGTCGGCCACCTCACCACGCTCTCGTGGATCGGAGTGCGTCCCGGTGACGTCCACTCGGTGATCAGCGCGCCGGGGTGGGCGAAGCACGCCTGGTCGAGCTTCTTCGGGCCCTGGCACGTCGGCGCCACCATCTTCGTCGTGAACAGCGCGCGGTTCGACGCCGAGCACCTCGTCTCCGAGCTCGACCGGGCCGGAGTGACCACCTTCTGTGCCCCGCCGACGGTGTGGCGCATGCTCATCCAGCACCGTCTCGACCGGAAGCCGCGGGCGCTCCGAGAAGTGGTCTCCGCGGGCGAACCGCTGAACCCCGAGGTCATCGCCCGTATCCAGGAGTGGTGGGGCCTCGACATCCGCGACGGGTACGGGCAGACCGAGACGACAGCGCTGGTCGGGACGATCCCGGGGGATCCGCTCGTCGCCGGAGCCATGGGTCGGCCGCTTCCCGGCGTCGACGTCGCGCTCGTGGACCCCGTGAGCGGAGCCGAAGCCGCCGAGGGCGAGATCTGCCTCCGCATGTCTTCGCCCAGCGCCCACGGGGACCGGCCGGCCAATCTCATGCCCGGATACTTCGGAGATGATGCCGCGACCGCTCGCGCGACCGCGGGCGGGTTCTTCCACACGGGTGACGTCGCCAGCCGCGACGACGACGGTGTGCTCACGTTCATCGGTCGCACCGACGACATCTTCAAGTCGAGCGACTTCAAGGTCTCGCCGTTCGAGGTCGAGAGCGCGCTCCTCGAGCACGCCCACGTCGCCGAAGCCGCCGTCGTCGGTGCACCCGACGAGACGAAGCTCAACATCACGAAGGCGTATGTGGCGCTCGCCGCCGGAGTCGCCGCCGACGGTGAGACCGCCCGCGCGATCCTCACCCACGCCCGCGAGACGCTGCCGCCCTACATGCGCGTGCGCCGCGTCGAGTTCTTCGAGCTGCCGAAGACGACCTCGGGCAAGATCCGTCGCGTCGAGCTGCGCATCCGCGAGGAGGAGGCGCACGCAGCGGGTCGGCGGATCGAGGCCGAGTGGCGCGAAGAGGACTTCCCCGGGCTCAAAGGCTGAGTCGGCGCGGGTCGCGGCGCGTCACACGCGGTCACCCGATTGGGGTCTCGTCGCGATCCTCACTAGTCTCGCCTGCATGACCACGATCGAGACCACCACCGCCGGAAGCCTGCCCCGCACCGATGCCCTCATCGCCGCGAATGCCGCGCGCGAGTTCGCTGAGGACGGCTTCACGCTGCAGTCGACGCCGGAGTACCGGAGCCTGCTCGCTGAGGCGGTGCGCGACGTCGTCGACCGGCAGCGCGAGATCGGCATCACGCAGCCGGGCGACGGCGAGTTCGGCAAGGCGATGTCGAGCGCGGTCGACTACGGTGCGTGGTGGAGCTACTCGTTCCAGCGGGTGAGCGGGCTCTCCCTCACGGGAGAGAACATCTTCTCGCAGCAGCCGGTGCGGTCGGAACCGGGGCAGGTGAGGCTCACGAGCTTCCCGGACCGCCGCGACTGGACGCGCTTCGCCGCCGCCTACGCGGATCCCGACAGCGGTATCGGCACCGGCAGCACCGCCACCGACTTCCCGAGCACCACGGGTGAGATCAGCTACATCGGACAGGATGCGGTCGCGTCGGACGCTCAGCACCTGAGCGCCGCGCTGCGAGCGGGTGAGACCGGCTTCCTGACCGCGATCGCTCCGGGATCGGCCGCCCGGATCCAGAACGACTTCTACGGCTCGGACCAGGAGCACATCGACGCCTGGGTGTCGGCGTTGCGGCAGGAGTACCGCACCATCACCGACGCCGGCCTCGTGGTGCAGCTCGACGATCCGTCACTGGCCGAGAACTGGGACCAGATCTCCCCCGAGCCCTCGGTGGAGGACTACCTGGCGTTCACTCAGATCCGGATCGACGCGATCAACGAGGCGATCACGGATCTCCCGAAGGAGCAGGTCAGACTGCACCTCTGCTGGGGATCCTGGCACGGCCCGCACACGACCGACATCGAGCTGCGGCACCTGCTGAAGACCGTGCTCGGTGCTCGAGTCGGGCAGATCTCGTTCGAGGCCGCCAACGCGCGCCACGAGCACGAGTGGGCGGTCTGGGAGGAGCAGCGCGACCTCATTCCCGACGACCTCGTGCTGGTGCCCGGCGTGATCAGCCACTCCACGAACCTCGTCGAGCATCCCGATCTCGTGGCGCAGCGCATCGAACGCTTCGCGCGCATCGTCGGCTCCGAGCGGGTCATCGCCGCCACGGACTGCGGTCTCGGCGGGCGCGTGCACGAGCAGATCGCGTGGGCGAAGCTCGAGTCGCTGGGCGAGGGGGCGCGGCGCGCGGCTCAGCGCGTGTGAGGACTCTCCGAGTGCCGCTCCCGGTGCATGCGCCGATGCTCGGCGTCCTCGTCCGTGTCGAGCGTCGCGAAGTACTCGAGGGAGGCGCGCGACGTCGTGAGCAGCGGCTGAATGCCCGTCTCGGTCGAGAGCAGCGCCTGTGAGATGCCTCGTGCCGCGCCCTTGAGCAGTTCGACTGTGCCGAGCACGGGCGTGTCATCGCGGGCGACCACGACGCCGAGCGCGGCCACCGGCACCCCGTACGGCCCCATGACCGGCACCGCGATGCCGCGGGACTGCACATGGA
This sequence comes from Leucobacter tardus, assembly GCF_017583045.1. Classification (GTDB taxonomy): domain Bacteria; phylum Actinomycetota; class Actinomycetes; order Actinomycetales; family Microbacteriaceae; genus Leucobacter; species Leucobacter tardus. Next base: position 694,116 of record NZ_JAGFBF010000001.1, read on the forward strand.
TGAACCCGTCGCACACGGCGTGCCCGCGCGCGTGCGCCTGGCGGATGAGCCGACGGAGTTCCGCCCCGTCCGCCGGCGTCTCGCGGGTGGTGCGCGGCCAGCCCTCGGCGATCACGGCGTCGATGAGGCTCTCCTCCGCGTGCGCGAGCAGCACGATGCCGCTCGAGCTCAACGGGACGGGAATGCGGCCGCCGATCAGCGTCGCGTTGATGACCGCGTCGCGCGTGGACTGCCGGTCGATGAACAGCACCTCGTGACCGCGCAGCACCGCGAGCTGGGTGTGCTGTCGCACCCGCACGTGGACCGCGTCGAGCCACGGTCGCGCGAGCTCGCGGAGGCCGAGGGCGCCCGGGGTGCGCGATGCGTACTCCCAGAGCCGGGTGCCGAGCCGATACAGCCGTCCGGGCGCGCGCTCGACCAGGCCCTCGTCCAGGAGCTCGGCGAGGAGCCGGTGCGTCGACGAGGTGGCGAGGCCGGTAATGGCGACGATCTCGGAGAGGGTGAGTTCCGGCCGCTGCGGCTCGAACGCATCGAGAATGCGCAGGTGCTTGCGGAGCACCGATTCGCCGTCGGATCGTCTCGCCATTCGGGCCTCCGGGCTCCATCGCCAGTGCGGGAATCCGGGGCTCTCCGCTCGGATTCCGTTCAATGGAATACTAGCCCACGCGGTGAGCGAGGCGACCCACACTGAGTGCATGAACACCGCTGTTCCTGCAACGCTCACCGTGACGAGCAAGCGCGTCGTCGCCGAGGACGTCGTCGAGTTCGTCCTCGGCAGCGCCGACGGCCGGCGCCTGCCCGATTGGGCGCCCGGCGCACACATCGATCTCGCGCTGCCGCGCAGCGGCACGATGCGGCAGTACTCGCTCTGCGGCGATCGCTGGCGGGCGGACGCCTACACGATCATGGTGCAGCGGGAGCCCGACGGCAGGGGCGGGTCAGCGGAGCTGCACGACGTGGTCGAGGTCGGTGACACCCTCGAGTTCGGCGGGCCGCGCAATCACTTCCGGATGGCACCGGCCGAGGAGTACCTCTTCGTCGCCGGCGGCATCGGCATCACCCCGCTGATCCCGATGGTCGATCAAGCGCGGCGACTCGACCTGCCGTGGCGACTGCTGTACCTCGGACGCAGCGCCGCGAGGCTCGCGGCGCGCGCGCAGCTCGAACGACTCGACGGCGGGCGGCGGCGAGTGACCGTGCACGACGCGGGTCGCGCCGGGCGAGCGCGGCTCGCCGACTGGCGCCCCGCAGATCCGCGGGTGCGGGTGTTCGCCTGCGGCCCCGCGCGACTGCTCGATGCGGTCGAGAGCTGGGGTGCGGCTCCCGGCGGCCTGCCGCCGCGGGTCGAGCGCTTCACCGCAGACGCTCAGGGCGGTGCAGCCGCGACCGCGTTCGAGGTGGTGGCCGCGCGCAGCGGCGTCTCCACCGTCGTCGATCCCGTCGAAAGCGTGGCCGACGCCCTGCGCCGGTCGGGCGTCGACGTGATCACGTCGTGCGCCCAGGGGGTCTGCGGGACCTGCGAGACCGGGGTGCTCGCGGGCGAACCCGACCACCGCGACTCGCTGCTCGACGACGACGAGCGCCGATCGGGTACCTGCATGTTCCCCTGCGTCTCGCGCAGCCGCGGACCACGACTCGTCCTCGACCTCTGATCCCGAACGACCACCCCGACCGCACGCAGCCGTTGGAGGCAGCCATGACCGCGACCCCCCGGGCGATGCCCGCGCCACCGGTGCACGACGCACCCGTGATCGACATCGACCCCTTCTCCGAAGCGTTCCTCGCCGACCCGATGCCGTACCACGAGCGGCTCCGCGAGACGGCGGCCGTGACGATCCTGCAACCGTACGGGGTGTACGCGGTCGCCCGCTACGACGACGTGCACCGGGCGCTGACGGACTGGCAGGGGCTCCAGTCCGCCGCCGGCGTCGGACTCGCGAACTTCACGCACGAGGAGCCGTGGCGTGCGCCGAGCGTGCTGCTCGAAGCGGACCCGCCGCGCCATGACGCGCCCCGCGCGGTACTGCAGCGACTGCTATCGCCCCGACGCCTGCAGACGTTCGCGGCGCAGTGGCGTGCCGACGCCGATGCGATCGTCGACGACCTGCTCACCCACGGGCGAGAGTTCGACGCGGTCACCGACCTCGCCGAGGTGTTCCCGCTGCGCGTGTTCCCGGATGCGGTGGGGCTGGGGGAGGACGGCCGCGAGCACCTGCTCCCGTACGGCGACTTCGCCTTCAACGCGTTCGGCCCGCAGAACCGGCTCGTCACCGAGGCGCAGCAGCGAATCGGCCCCTCGGTGACGTGGGTCGGCGAGCAGTGCCGACGCGATCGACTCGCGGCGGGGAGCATCGGCGCGCAGATCTGGGAGGCGGCGGACCGCGGCGACATCACGCAGGAGCAGGCACCGCTCGTCGTCCGCTCGCTCCTCACGGCCGGCGTCGACACCACCGTCACCGGCATCGCCGCGGTGCTCCGCGCCATGGCCGATCGGCCGGAGGACTGGCGGCGGGTCCGCGAGGACCGCTCGCTCCTGCCGCGCGTATTCGAGGAGGCCGTGCGCCTCGAGTCCCCCGTGCAGACCTTCTTCCGCACCACCACGGCACCCGTCGAGATCGCCGGCGTCCCGATTCCGGCGGGCGAGAAGGTGCTGATGTTCCTCGGGGCGGCGAACCGGGATCGACGCCGATGGAGCGATCCGCACGTGTTCGACCTCGATCGCGACCCCTCCGGTCACGTCGCCTTCGGGATGGGACTGCACCAGTGCGTCGGCCAGCACATCGCACGGCTCGAAGCCGTCTCGGTGCTCGACGCGCTCCTCGACCGAGTGGTCGCACTCGAATCCGCCGGACCCGAGCGACGCCACCTCAACAACACGCTGCGCGGCTTCGAGTCGCTGCCGATGCGGTGGACGGCGGCCTGACGGCGATGTCGTTTCAGACCACCGGGGTGCCGTGCGTGTGGAAGCTCTCGATGGTCTTCATGCCCCACGCCTGACCCTTCTTCCGCTCCTCCTCGCTCCACTCGACGACCGGCTGGTCGGGGTCGAGGAGGAGGCGTGCACCGGCGTTGGCGAACTCGATGCGGTTGCCGCCCGGCTCCCAGACGTACAGGAAGAACGTCTGGTTGATCGCGTGCTTGTGCGGTCCGGACTCGATGTAGATGCCGTTCTCCAGGAAGATGTCGGCAGCTTTGAGGATGTCCTCGCGCGTGTCCGGGGCGAAGGCGATGTGGTGGAGGCGATTGCCGTGCTTCGTCCAATCGTCGCTGTACACGACGTCGTACGACTTCAGCCCGAAGTGGAACCACCAGGCGGCGAACTTGCCGCTGTCGAGACGGATCCGCTCGCTCTCGCGCATGGCGAGCGCATCGGCGAGGAAGGCGCCGTTCGCTTCGACATCCTTGCCGAGAAAATTGATGTGATCGATGCGCCGCGCGTTGATGCCTCGCCCCGGAAACGCCGACGCCTGGTTCTTCAGCGCCGGTCGGTCCTCGTCTCCCGCGACATAGCGTTCAGTCTCGTAGTAGATCGCCATCGAGTGCCCGTCGGGGTCGCGGAACATGAACGTCGAGCCGGTGCCGACTTCACCATCGACCCACCCCTCTCCGAGGCCGAGGCGCTCGATGGCGGCCACCCGACGCTCGAGCGCCCTCTGACTCGCGGCGCGGAAGGAAGTGCGGCCGACGCCGGCCGCATCGGAGGCGGTGAGTTTGATCGTGTAGCGCTCGTACTCGTCCCAGGTGCGCAGGAATGCCACCCCGTCCGTCTGCTCGACAACGCGCATGGCCAGCAGATCTCGGAAGAACCAGAGGCTCTCGTCGAATTTCGGAGTGAGGAGTTCGACGTTCGCCAGGTGAGCGACGTCGAAGGCGGTCGAATCAGTCATGGTCTGGTCCTCTCGGGCGGGGTTCGGGTGCGGTGCGTGGTCAGCGGTGCGGTCTCGGGAAGACGAGCCCGTCGAAGATCTTGCGCGCGGTGCGCAGGGTGACGGAGGAGGCGGCCACGGCGCCGACGCCCGGGCGGTCTTCGACCCGCACGAGCGCGTCGAAGCGACCGCTCGGGTGTTCGATCGTCACGCGACGGTCATCGGAGAGCTCGGCGATCTCGTGGGCGATCGAGCCGGGGATCCGCGCCCCTGCGGCGACGGACGCCGCCATGAGGACACCGATCGCGGGGTGGACGCGGTGCGGAATGAACGCCCGCGCGGTGAGCGTGCCTCCGTGACGCGGCGGTGAGACGAGGATCATCTTCGGAACCGTCTGCGCGGCGACGTCGCCGAGCCCCATGCGCGGTCCTGCCTGCAGCCGTATGGCTTCGAGGCTCGTCGTGAGTGCGGCGCTCGCCTCGAGTGTCGCTGGCTCCTCATCGCCGGACAGACCGAAATCGGCCGCGTCGAGCACGACGACGGGCATGCCGCAGTCGACGATTGTCACCCGTCGCCCATCGATGTCATCGACGGTGTTCCCGGTCGGCAGGAGCGGTGAGCCGCTCCCGGTCATCTCGATCTCGATCGGAGCTGCGGTGCCCGGAACTCCGTCGATCGCCTGGTCTCCGTCGTACGCGACGGCACCGGATCGTATCGGAAAGGTCGCCGTGGCCACGTCGCCGGTGTTGAGGAGTCGAATGGTGACCGACGTGCGACCCTCGCCCGGTTGTACGAGTCCGCGCTCAACTGCGAACGGACCGACGCCCGCGAGCAGATTGCCGCACGTCTGCCGGTCGGCCACCTCGGCTGTGGCGACGCCGACCTGCAAGAAGAGGTAGTCGACATCGATGCCCGGAGCCTCCGATCGCGAGACGATCGCCACCTTGCTGGTGAGCGGGTGCGCGCCGCCGAGGCCGTCGATCTGCCGTTCGTCCGGGCTGCCCATGACGCGCAGCAGCAGGTCATCGATCGACGGGCGCTCCGCCGGAAGGTCCTCGGCCAGGAAGAACGCGCCTTTGGACGTGCCGCCCCGCATCAGCATGCAGGGCAGTCCATCGGTGTCCGGCCGGCGCGCGGTGTTCATCGCGGCGCAGAACCCTCGAACTCGGCCTGCGTCAGCGTGCGCACGCCCAGGTCGGCGAGCAGGGTGCGCAGGCCCTTGCGATCCAGGCTCAATGCGCCTTCGGCGTACGCCCGCCGGTCGGCCTCCTCTTTCTCGGCGCGCTGATCCGCCGCCTGCAGGGTCGCTCCCGCGAGGGCCCGGGGCACGCAGACGACACCGTCGTCGTCGGCGACGATCACGTCTCCGGGGCGGATGAGCGCCCCCTCGACGATGATCGGCACATTGACCGAACCGGCCGTGGCCTTGACGGTGCCCTGGGCATGGACCGCCCCGGACCAGACCGGGAAGTCGAGGTCGCGGAGGTCGGCGGTGTCGCGGACTCCGGTCGTGGTCACGATTCCCCGTACGCCCCGCGCGTGCAGCGCTGTGGCGAAGAGGTCGCCGAACGCACCGTCGAGCGACGGGGATGTGGTCGTGACGACGAGCACGTCGCCCGGCTCGCACTGCTCGATGGCGGCGTGGATCATGAGATTGTCGCCCGGCCAGCACAGCACCGTGACGGCGGAGCCCGCGATGCGCGCGTCGCGCTGCCGAGGAGTGACGCCGTGACCGACGAGCCCCTCCCGTCCCAACGCCTCGTGGACGGTCGCCACGCCGTGCACCCCGAGCGCGTCGATGGTCGCGGCGTCGGCCCGTGCGATGTCGGTGACGACGACCCCGGTCCTGCCGACGCCCTCCGCCGGCGCAGGCGTGGCGGTCACCTGAGCTCTCCGGTCACCTGCGGGAAGTAGCGCATGTAGGCCTCACCCATCGTCTCGTGGGGCAGGCCCAGGTTCGGGCCTGCGTTCCGCTTCACCTGTACGCCGCGTCGAATGGCGAGGTGGGTGTAGTACTCCCACATGTGCTTCTGCGCCGGCAGGCACTCCATCGCAGCGCGCTTCCGGTCGAACGCATCGGTGATGTCGAGCAGCACGTTCGGTACGAAACCGCACTGCTCGGGCTGATGCGGTTCGAAGAAGAACACGGGCGGCGCCCCGATGATGTCATCCCTTCCGGGAAGTGATCCATCCGAGTTCGCCACGCCGATCGCCTGGGCGAGCACCCTCGCCTGGAGCGCCATGCGCGCCGCCGCCGGGTGATCGCCGTTGTAGGGGTCGGCGAGGGGATGCGTGAGGACTTCGGTGGGGTGGGAGCGACGGAAGACGTCGACGAGCCGGTGCACCGACTCCTGGCTCTCGACGAGGGGGTAGTCGCCGAGGTCGAGAAACTCGATGTCGGCGCCGAGTGCCGCTGCAGCTGCCTCGGCCTCCGACTGGCGGACCGCCTTGATCTCGTCCAGTGACTTGCCGGCGAGCCACTGGCTCGCGGACTCGCCGCGTTCACCGTAGGAGAGGCAGACCACGGTGACGCGTTCTCCGCGCTGCGCCGCTGCGGCGATCGCGCCGCCGGCGCGCCACACGAAATCGCCGGCGTGGGCGCTCACGACGAGCAGGGACGGGGTGGGAGCAGTCATGGGGGTCCTCTCGGTTGGAGACCAGAGAAGCACACCCGTGAAGACTTCGTCAAGATTATTGTTGACAATTCTGTCGCCGAAAAGCACTATGGCTGTAGGCAAATTCCCTCGTCGCGCGAGGGGCCTGATTCGACCCGAAACCGGGCGAGCGATGCAGACAAGGAAGTCGAGAACATCATGGCGAAGAACCTCCAGGAACTGATCGAAGAGCGTGGCAGTGTCGTGGACACGCTGCGCAATTCCCGCCTCGGCACCTACATCTACCCGGTCGTGCCGGCGGAGTTCAGCAACTGGCGGCGCGAGCAGAAGGCCTGGCGCGAGACCGCGGTGCTGTTCGACCAGACCCATCACATGGTGAACCTGTTCATCACGGGCCGCGACGCGCTCAAGCTGCTCAGCGACACCGGCATCAACTCGTTCGCGAACTTCCCGGTCGGCATGGCGAAGCAGTTCGTCCCGGTCGCCTCCAACGGCGGCGTGATCGGCGACGGCATCCTCTTCCACGAGGCCGAAGACGAGTACGTGTACGTCGGCCGCGCACCCGGTGCGAACTGGCTGCAGTTCCACGCCGAGACCGGTGGATACGACCTCGAGACGCTGTATGACGACCGGTCGCCCTCCCGGCCGTACGGCGAGGCCGTGCATCGTCAGTACTACCGCTTCCAGATTCAGGGGCCGCGGGCCTGGGACGTCATCGAACGGGTGCACGGCGGGCCGGTCGAGCAGGTGAAGTTCTTCCGGATGGGAACGATCACCATCGCCGGCGAGACAGTGCGCACGCTGCGCCACGGCATGGCGGGAGCACCCGGCCTCGAAATCTGGGGCCCCTACGCGCACCACCGCAAGATCCGCGACGCGATCCTCGAGGCCGGTGCGGAGTTCGGCATCGAGCCGTGCGGGTCGCGCGCATATTCGTCGAACACGCTCGAATCGGGGTGGATCCCCTCACCGCTGCCCGCGATCTACTCGAGCGAGGCCGAGCGGCCGTACCGCGAGTGGCTGGGCACCGACAGCTACGAAGCGATCAACGCGATCGCCGGCTCGTTCGTCTCGGATAACATCGAGGACTACTACTTGAACCCCTGGGAGCTGGGGTACGGCTCGTTCGTGAAGTTCGACCACGACTTCATCGGCCGCGACGCGCTCGAGCGGATCGACGGCGCGACGCAACGCACCAAGGTGACGCTCGCCTGGAACGACGAGGATCTCGCGAAGCTGCTCACCACGGTGATCGACCGCGAAGGGCCCGGGTACCAGTTCTTCGACCTGCCGAATGCGAACTACGGTTCGTCGAACTTCGACGCGGTGATCGACGCGGACGGCAATCACATCGGACTGTCGCTCTTCACCGGTGTCACGGCGAATGAGAAGCGCGGGCTGTCGCTCGCCACGGTCGACCGCGATGTCCCGATCGGTGCCGAAGTGCGCGTGGTGTGGGGCGAGCCGGACGGCGGTTCCGGCAAGACGACGGTCGAGCCGCACGAGCAGCTCGCAGTGCGTGCGGTGGTGAGCCCGGTGCCGTACGCGGAGACGGCGCGGCAGGAGTACCAGGGCGGCTGGCGCACGAGCGGCACGCGCTGACCGCGGCCGGCGCCCGTCACCCGTCGCCGTGGATGACGGAGAACTGGCCCGATGAGCCGCTGATCGCGCGCGTGACGGTGGCCGAGAACCAGTCGAGTGCGGCCGAGTGCTGCGTTGAGTGACGCCGGTACAGTCGCACCGAAACGGGATCCATGGCGAAGGGGAGCGGTTGCACGGTCAGTGGCCACGTGGCCGCCCATCCTTCGGCGATGGTGTCTGGCACCGTGGCGACGAGCTCGGGGTCACCGGCGAGCGCGACGGGGAGTGCGGCGATGCGGTGGACGACGACGCGGGGTGTCAGTGCGATGCCGGCGCGCGCGAGCGCCGCGTCGAGCGGACCGATGCCGGAGTCTCCTGACACTCGGAGGTGCGCGGCGCCGGCGTAGCGTTCGCGTGTGAGGCGCCCGCGGGCGAGCGGGTTGTCGGCGGACATCGCGACACCGTATCCCTGCCGCTTGATGACGGTGCTCTCGAACGCGGCCGGGAGCGCCGCCGGGGTGATGGCGAGATCGATGCTGCCGCGCGACAACTGCTCGGGTAGGTGGTCGGGGTGCGCCGGCACGACCTCGAGGCGCATGCGTGGGGCTCGAGCCCGTACCGCCCGCAGGATCGCGGGGAGCCAGCCGATCTCGCCGAGCTCGGAGAGCGCGATTCTGAGGTGACGGTCCGACTCCGCCGGATCGAAGCCGTGCAGTCCGTCGACGGCGCGATCGATGGTCAGCAGGGCACCCCGGAGTTCCGGGTAGAGCGCGTGGGCCGCATGCGTGGGCTCCATGGTGCGGCCGACGCGCTCGAAGAGCGGATCGTCGAGCTGCTGCCTGAGCTTGGTGAGCGCCTGGCTCACGGCGGGTGGGGTGACGAATAGGCGCGCGGCCGCAGCGGTGATGCCTCGCGCTTCGTAGATCGAGACGAAGACGCGCACGAGGGAGAGGTCCATGAAGGTTTACTGTATCCCGATTCACTTTTCATGAAGCAGTACAGGGGTGAAAGTGCGCCCGCGAACCGTACGGTGGGCGTATCCCCGCAGGATCGTGATCGAAGGAGCTCACATGCAGCAGTCAGCCGCCACCGCTATCGCCGCCGCCGGCGGACCCGTCGCCTACCTGCGCAACGCGCAGGCGTTGCCGACGCAGTTCCCGGTCAGACCCGAGTTCACCAATTGGATCTCCGAGCAGCGCGCGTGGCGAGAGTCCGTGGCGCTGCTTGATCAATCGCACCACATGAGCGACCTGTTCATCACCGGGCCGGATGCCGCGCGTCTGCTCAGCGATGTCGGCGTCAACAGCTTCGCCCGGTTCCCGCGCGACTCCGCCAAGCAGTTCATCGCGGTGAACCACGAGGGGTACCTCATCGGCGATGCAATCCTCTTCCATCTCGACGGTGAGGCGGGGGCGACAGGAGACACCTACGACCTGGTCGGTTGGCACATGGTGCTCGACTGGGTGGAGTACCACGGCGAGACCGGGAACTACGACGTGCGCTTCGAGCGGGACCCCAACTCGATCGCGCGTGCCGCTGCGGGCGGAGGAGACCCGAAGCTGTATCGATATGAGCTCCAGGGTCCGCAGGCCCTGGAGCTGCTGGAGCGGGTGACCGGTCGACCGGCACCCGAGACGCGGTTCTTCGGTATGGAGACCTTCGAGATCGCCGGCGTCGAGGTCCGATCGCTGCGGCACGGCATGGCGGGGATGCCCGGTTTCGAGCTCTTCGGGCCGTGGGTCGAGGGGGAGCGCGTGCGCGATGCGATCATCGAGGCGGGCGCGGAGTTCGGTCTCACGCTCGTCGGTTCACGGGCGTACTCATCGGCGAACCTCGAGTCGGCCTGGGTGCCCTCGCCGCTTCCCGCAATCTTCACCGGCGAGGGAAGCGCCGCGTACCTCGAATGGCTGCCGGCGGCACGACTCGGCTCGTTGGCCGGATCGTTCGAGGCGGAAGGCATCGAGGAGTATTACCTGTCGCCGTTCGAACTCGGCTACGGGCGCAGTGTGAAGTTCGACCACGACTTCATCGGTCGCGCCGCGCTCGAGCAGCGTGCGGCAGCGGGTGGGCGGGTGAAGGTGTCGCTGCTCTGGGATGCGGAGGATGTGGCTTCGATCCAGCGCTCCGCGTACGAGCCGGGGGTGCCTGCGAAGTTCCTGGAGTTCCCGAAGGCCCGCTACGGCCAGCACCAGGTGGACCGCGTGCGCATCGGCGAGGCGACCGTCGGCCTGTCGCACGACGTGGGCTACAGCGTGAACGAGCAGGCCTTCCTCTCCCTCGCCAGCGTGGATCCGGAGTTCGCCGCACCCGGGACGCAGGTGGAGGTGGTGTGGGGCGAGGATCCGGCGACGGGCAAGCCGGCTGCCGAGCGCCACCGGCAGGTGCGGGTGCGCGCCACCGTCGCCGAGGCGCCGTACTCGCGATTCGCTCGCGAGGACTATCGACGCTCGTGACCGTCTGAATCGGCCGCGTCGCCCTCTCGTCCAATCAATTCCGTTGAACGGAATTTCGGGCGTCGAGGGTGTGCGCCGCGCACCATAATGAACATGCGCGGACAACGTGTCTGCAACTTTGTCAGATAAATTGTTGACAATCCGCGCGAGGATTTCTAGTGTCGGAACTGCTTCTGGCGCGGATCTGGAAGACCCGTTGAATCAATGGTGATGAACAGGGAGTGCTGAGGCTATGGCGGCTCAATTGACCTTGCAGGGAGTGGACCTCCGGTTCGGAGGTGTCACGGTGCTGCGCGATGTCGGATTCGCGGTCGAGCCCGGCCAGGTGTTCGGACTGGTCGGCCCGAACGGAGCCGGCAAGACCTCGCTCTTCAACTGCATCAGCGGGCACTACCGGCCGAGCTCCGGATCGATTCGGATCGATGACACCGAGGTGCGCGGCTCGCGCCCGGCGCAGATGGCCGGTCACGGGCTCGCGCGCACCTTCCAGCACCCCGCACTGCAGTTGCGCGAGACCGTGCTCGAGAACGTCATGCTCGGTGCCCACACGCGGCTGCCCGGCGGCCCGCTGTCGTGGTCGCTGCGCTTCCCCCGAGTCACCCGGTCCGAGAGCGCACTGCGTGCGGAAGCACTGCAGCTGCTCGAGGAGAACGGTCTCGGGTGGGCCGCCCATCGTCGCGCCGATGAGCTGTCGCACGGGCTGCACAAGGGCGTCGAGCTCTGCCGAGCGCTCATGAGTCGACCGCGCCTCCTGCTGCTCGATGAGCCCGCGGCCGGGCTGCCCCACTCGGAGGTCGAGCAGCTCATCGAGACCGTGCGGCGTCTGGGACGCGAGTCCGACGTCACCATTGTCATCGTCGAGCACCACATGGGGCTCATCGCGGCACTGACCGACCGGGTCGTCGTGCTCGACCACGGGGCGAAACTCCTCGAGGGAACGGCGGCCGAGGCGCAGTCCGATCCGCGCGTCATCGAGGCCTACATCGGAAAGGACGACGCCGATGCCGCTGCTTGAACTGCAGGATGTCACCGCCTCGTACGCGTCGGTTCAGGTGCTCGACGGGATCTCGTTGTCGGTGCCCGAGGGCGGTGCCGTCGGGGTCCTCGGGGCGAACGGCGCGGGCAAGACGACCACACTGCGCGCCATCACCGGCGTGGTGAGGGCCGGAGGATCCATCCGGTTCCTGGGGCGCGATATTCGCGGTCTGCGGCCCGATCAGGTCGCGGCGCTCGGAATCGCGCACGTGCCCGAGGGGCGCGGTACGCTCGGCGACCTCACCGTGCGCGAGAACCTCAAGGTCGGCGCGTATCTGCGGAAGGATCGAGCGGGCATCGCGTCCGACATCGACTACTGCCTCGACCTCTTTCCGCAGCTCAAGGAGCGGGTGAGTGCGAACGGGTCGACGCTCTCCGGCGGCGAGCAGCAGATGCTCGCGGTCGCGCGAGCGTTCATGGCGAAACCGAAGCTGCTCCTGCTCGACGAGGCCTCACTCGGTCTCGCTCCCGGCACCGCGAAGTCCGTCTACCAGGCGATCAAACGGCTCCGCGTCGAGTCGGGCATCTCGATGCTCGTCGTCGAGCAGAATGCGAACCTGGCCTTCTCGCTGGTCGACGAGGCGGTCGTGCTCGAGACGGGACGGAGCGTGCTCTCAGGACCGACCGAAGAGTTGCGCACCATGGACGAAATCCGACGCGCCTACCTGGGAGGTTGAGACATGGGCACCTTCATCCAACTGCTGATCGACGGGCTCTCCACGGGTTCCATCTACGCGGCACTCGCGCTCGCCATCGTGCTGGTGCACCAGGCCACGGGCATGGTGAACTTCGCGCAGGGCGCGATGGCCGTGCTCTCCGGATACATCGCGTTCACCTTCCTGGGCTTCGGCGTTCCCCTCATCCTGGCGATCCTCATCACCGTCGTGATCTCGTTCTTCGTCGGTGCGATCGTCGAGCGGGTGCTGATCCGCAAGTTCGAGCAGGGCAACCCCGACACCGCGGTAGTGGTGACGATCGGCTTGCTGACCCTCATCACCGGCATCTGCGCATGGCTGTGGTCGTACAACAACCAGCTGTTCCCGTCGCTCTTCCCGAACCAGACCATCGCATTGCTCGGGGCCTCGGTGAGCGTGCGCTCGCTCGGCACCATCATCGTGATCCTCGCGATCATGGGCCTGCTGCAGCTCATGTTCGTCGGTACGAAACTCGGGCTCGCCCTGCGTGCGGTGTCGATCAACCAGCAGTCGGCGGCGTTCGCCGGCATGCCCGTCGGCAGGCTGCTCATGGTGGGCTGGGGACTCGCGGCCGCGCTCGGCGCCGTCGCGGGCGTGCTGGTCGCCCCGCAGCTCACCCTGACGCCCGGCATGATGGACACGGCCCTGGTGTACGCGCTCGCCGCCGTGATCCTCGGCGGGCTGACGAGCCCGGTCGGGGTCGTCGTGGCGGCGGCGCTGATCGGCGTGCTCGAGAATCTCGCAGCCGTCTACGTCCCCTTCATCGGTCACGACCTGAAGGTCGCGGTCCCCTTCATCCTGATCTTCGTGGTCCTCGTCGTAAGACCCCAGGGCCTGTTCGGCCGGAAAACGGTGGTGAGAGTCTGATGTCGCCTCTGCTCAAGAAGCCCGCAATTCGTTGGGCCGCTCTCGGTGTGCTGATCGTGCTCGCTGTCGTGCTTCCGCTCGTGCTGCCCGAGATCGCGAACGATACCATCGCCCGCATCATCGTCTTCGCAGTGGCGGTGCTCGGCCTGAACGTGGTCATGGGGTACGCGGGGCAGGTGTCGCTCGGACAGATCTTCTTCCTGGGTCTCGGTGCGTACGTCACCGCGTACGGCGTCACGCACGACTGGAACATCGTGCTCACGTTCGTGCTCGCCCTCATCATTCCGGCGCTCGCCGGACTGCTCATCGCGTTGGCGGCCGCGCGTCTCGGGGGCCTCGCCATCGCGATGGTGACGATCGCGTTGCCGATCGTCGGGTTGCCGCTCGCGAAACGACTGAGCGACTGGACGGGCGGGTCGCAGGGCGTCTCGTCGCGGTTCTCGGACGCCCCCGAGTGGACCGGCCTCTATAACGATCAGTGGAAGCTCTACCTCGTGATCGTCATCGCCGCCGTGACGTTCGCACTCGTGCGCAACTTCGTGCGCGGCAAGTTCGGCCGCGCGCTCGCCATCGTGAAGGAGAACCCTGCCGTCGCCTCGTCGATGGGCATCTCCCCGTACTGGACCAAGGTGCTCGCCTTCACGATCGCGTCGCTCGTGGGTGGCGTGAGCGGCTTCCTCTACATGACCGTGCTGCAGTACACGTCGCCCGAGACGCTCTCGTTCCACCACTCGATCACGCTGGTCGCCTCGATGGTGATCGGCGGCGCCGCGACCATGGTGGGTTCGGTCATCGGCGGCGTCTACTACGTCTTCGTACCGGTGCTGACGAATGCGATCGACCCGAACCTGACGGCCGCGCTGCAGGGCGCGATCCTGCTGCTCGTCCTGTTCCTGCTTCCCGGCGGTCTGGCGTCGTTGCCCCGCACCCTCGCCGGACTCCGAAAGTCGTCCGGGTCCCGACCCGGTGCTCCACCCGCGGACGCGGGCGCTCCGTCGCCCGAAGCCCGCACCCAGAGTTCGCAGTAGTTCATGAGAAAGGTGAGAAGAATGAAGAGGAACATCAGGAAACGGGGGGTCCTCGGCGCCGTGGCGCTGTCGGCCGCTGCGCTCCTCGTCTTGAGCGCGTGCGCGCGCGACGGCGGGGGCGAGGCGAGTCCCGGCATCACGGATGAGACGATCACGCTCGGCGTGACGACGCCGTTGAGCGGCGGCACCGCCGGACCCGGAACCTGCACCGTCGCAGGGCTCCGCGCGTACATGGGGGCCGCCAACGCCGCCGGCGGCATCGAGTTCGGCGATGGGAAGACCCGGGAGGTGCAGATCGAAGCGCTCGACGACGCCTACGATCCGCAGAAGGCCTCCTCCAACTTCCAGACGCTGAAGAACGAGGCGTTCGCCATCACCTCGGGTCTCGGCACGCCGACCAACCTCGCGTGGCGCGAGGCCGCGACCGCGGACGAGGTGCCCCAGGCGCTCGTCATGACGGGCGACCCCATCTTCAGCGACCAGGAGGAGAGCCCCTGGTCCCTCGGGTGGGTGCCGGTCTATCAGAACGAGGGCGAGGCGTTCGGTGAGATGCTCGCCTCGTCTTCCGAGGATCACAAGGTCGCGATCCTCTCGCAGAACGACGACTTCGGCGAAGGGTATGTCGAGGGTTTCAAGGAGGCGATCGCAGGGTCCGACAACATCGAGGTCGTCGGGGAACTCACCTACGAGGCGACCGACACCTCCGTCGACGCGCAGCTCACCGAGCTTGCGGCGACCGATGCCGACGTGTTCTTCAACGCGATGTCGATCACGCCGCTCGTGATCTCCTCGCTCGAGCGGGCGCAGAGCATCGGGTGGGAGCCCAGCTGGTTCCTCCCGTCCAACACCTCGAGCCCGGGAGCGATCCTGGAGCCGGGCGGAGCGAGTGCGTACCCCGGTGTGTACTCGGTCGCGTTCGCGAAGGCGCCCGCGTCTCCCGAGTTCTCCGATGACGAAGACGTGCAGACGTTCCTCGCGAATCTCGACGAGTACGCGGACTACTCCGACGTGCCGGCGTTCCCGCACTGCATGTGGAGCTACATGCTCGGCGCCACGCTCGAGCAGGTGTTCCAGGACATGGAGGAGCCGACGCGCGAGAGCTTCATGGAATCGCTGCGCAGTATCGAAGACTTCCAAGCGCCGCTCATGCTGGAGGGAACAACGGTGAACACGACCGAGGACGGCGAGCCGGCCGTCTCGACGGTCGTCGTGCAGAAGTACAACGGCCAGGGGTTCGACACCGTCGATCAGCTGGAGTAGCACCGCGCACGAGCCGACGCCGGCGTTCCGGACTGCACCGGGGCGTCGGCGTCGTCGTGTGTCAGGTGTGCGTGCGCGAGATGGCCTGGATGATGGCGGCGAGGTGCGTCTCCGTCGCGGTCGCGGCGGCATCGGGGTCGCGCGCGATCACGGCGTCGACGATCGCGGCGTGCTCCTCGACGGAGGCGCTCGCCCGCTGCGGGTCGAAGGCCAGCCTGAACTGGTGCCGTGCGGCTTGGGCGCGGAGCCGTTCGAGCAGCTGGTTCGCGACCCCGTGGTCCGAGATCTCGCGCAAGACGGCGTCCATCTCTTGGTTCAACGCCGCGTAGCGCACGAGGTCTCCCGATTCGACGGCGGTGCGCATGCCGTCGCGCAGATCTGCGAGCGCCGTGCTGCGGTCGGCGTCGATGCGTTCGGCTGCGCGTCGAGCGACCAGTACCTCGAGCCCGACGCGCACCTCGACGATCTCGATCGCCTCGTTCGGTGAGATGGCGCGGACGCGGGCGCCGCGGTTCGGCATCCGCTCGATGAGGCCTTCTCCCTCGAGCGTCATGAGGGCGTGACGCACCGAGGCGCGGGTCGCGTCGAACTCGGTGCTGAGATCGGCCTCGATCAGGCGCTGCCGCGGGACGAACTCCCCGTTCAGAATGGCTTGGCGAACGTGGTGGGCCACGCTCTCGGAGTTGGCTCGTACGGTCGACTGCTCGGACACTGCGTTCCCCTATCGCCGATCATCTTGGCGACAATTTTGTCGCACCGGTATCGGACCATTGTGGCACGGGAAGCGGCGCAGAACGATCGTGCAGCGTGCTCAGTTCAGCGGCTCGCCCCGGGTGCAGACCGTGACCATCTGCGTCCCCTTCCCGTGCGGCTCCAGCGCCTCGACGCATCCGTGCGTCGCGACGATGCGCACGGTGACGCCACGGGGATCGAGCACGCGCACGAGTGCGTCTGCGATCTGCTCGCCGAGACGTTCCTGCAGCTGGGGGCGACGGGCGGTGCTCGAGACCAGCTTCACGATCCTGCTGAACCCTGCGAGCCGGGCGCGCGGCGCGTACGTCACATCGACGCGCCCCTCGAACGGCAGCAGGTGGTGGGGGCAGATCGAACGGAACGAGACATCGGTGACCGAGACGACCTGTCCGTGCGACTCGTCCTCCGTGACCTCCATGGGGGTACCGAGTGCCTCCGCGGGGTCGGCGCCCGCCTGCGCGAACATTCCTGCCGCGAGGTCGGTCACGCGCTCAGGAGTTCTGCGGAGTTCGGCGACCTCGGGATCGACGCCCATCGCCGCGAGAAACTCCGTCACGGCGCGCATCGCACGTTCACGATCGATACTCATGGTCTCATCAGCTCCTCTCGGATCGACCGCGTTCCAGCCGGTCGACGGTCTCGAGTCCGTGCTGCGCCCATGCGATCTCCGATCGTGCGCGCGCGGCGAGCCCCTCGTAGGCGAAGCGCTTGTAGGCGATGGTGCGCTCGTGATCGCGCTCGTCGGTCACGCGCAGGCGATTGACGAGCATCGGATTGTCGAGGGCCTCGATGTGCGCGAGCTCCCCGTCCCAGCAGGACAGCTCGTACGTCCAGTGCTCGATGTGGGCGCGCAAGAACGATCGCGCGGCGTCGGGCTCCGCGGACTCGAGGTACGCCGCGCGCAGATGGGCGGCGTCACGGGTGCGCTGGTACTCGGGGGGACTGTTCATCCACGCGAGGAACGCCTGATCTCCGGCATCGGTCACATGGTAGATGCGGCGAACACCGCGCTCGCCGCGCGGCTGCTCCTCGGCGACGACGAGCCCCTCGTTCGCCATCTTCCGCAGTTCGGGGTAGATCTGCGAGTCGGCCGCGTGCCACACGTGGCCGACCGACTGCGAGAACTGCTTCTGCAGGTCGTACCCCGACATCGGACCGACGCGCAGGAGTGCGAGCAGTGCACTGCGGAGGCTCATGATGCCCTCCTCGTTCGATTCAGGAGCCGGAAGAGGGGTCGGGGCATGCCCCGACCCCTCTCAGCGTACAATCTTCCGTCTCGCTCAGGCGTCGTAGCCGGTGCGCCAGCCGCCCTGGTACTCCTTGCGCGCGACCGTCGAGTACGGGACCGGACTGACCACGGCCCGCACATCGGTCTGCTCGTGCGACTCGACGGAGGCCTTCGACGTGCCGCCGCCCGGCTCGCCCCACACCACGCGCAGCTCGGTGCCCTCGGGCACGGCAGGGTCGATCGTGGCGAGGGAGAGGCCGCGACGCTCGTTCGCGCTGTAGCCGGTGAACATCGAGAAGCCCACGACGTTGTCGTCGGCGTCGACGACGGAGTCGTAGTTCGCCGAGCCGTAGTTCGCGAGCGGCAGGTCGAAGAACTTGTAGTTCGGGCCGTCGACGTTGAGCAACGAGGTCCAGACCTTGCCGAGGTCGTCCGCGTTCCACGCGAGCGTGACCTTCTTGCGCTGCGCAGCGGGATCCATCCGCTCCAGAGCGTCGCGTCCGATGAAGTCGTGGTCGAACTTCACGAACGAGCCGTAGCCGAGCTCCCAGGGGCTCAGGTAGTAGTCCTCGATGTTGTCTGAGACGTACGAGCCCGCCAGGGTGCCGGTGGCCTCGTAGCTGTCGACGCCGAGCCATTCGCGGTACGCCCGCTCCGCCTCGCCGGTGTAGATGGCGGGCAGCGGTGAGGGGATCCACCCCGACTCGAGCGTGTTCGAGGGGTAGGCGCGCGAGCCGACCGGCAGCAGGCCGAACTCGACGCCGGCCTCGACGATGGCGTCGCGGATGTGATCGTGGTCCTCGTACGGTCCCCACACTTCGAGTCCCGGCGCTCCTGCCATGCCGTGACGCAGCGTGCGCACCTGCTTGCCGGCGATCTGCATGGTCGACATGTTGAAGAAGCCGAGCTTCTCGAGCGGTCCGCCGTTCAGCTTCTCGATCACGGCCCAGGCGTTCGGGCCCTGGATCTGGAAGCGGTAGTACTTGCGCGCGACCGAGTGGCCGTACGGGCGCGAGGGGGAGCGGCGGTCGACCTCGATGTCGAGGTTCTGGTACCCGCCGGTCTCACCGTGGAACATGAGCCAGTTCGATGCCGGTGCGCGACCGACGTACACGTACTCGTCCTCCGCTTCGCGGAAGAGAATGCCGTCGCCGATCACGTGGCCCGAAGACGTCGTCGGCACATACTGCTTGGCCTTGTTCACCGCGAAGTTCGCCACCGAGTTGATGGCGGTGTCCGAGATGAGCTTGATCGCGTCCGAACCCTTCAGGAACACGTTGTCCATGTGGTGGGACTGGTCGTAGAGCACCGCGGTCTCGCGCCACGCGCGCTGCTCCTTGATCCAGTTCGCGAAGTCGGCCGGAACGACCGGGTAGATGTACGAGCCGATCTGGGAGTTGCGCAGCAGCTCGACCGGGTTCTTCTGGTCCAGCAGTTCCTGCAGGTTGTTCGCCACGATGAGAACCTCTCTGTTTTCTGTCGGGTGGTGCCTCGGCACCGGTGGGCGGGGCTAATTGAAGACGATGGTGTGGTTGTGGTGCCGGATCACGCGATCCTCGGCGTGCCACTGCACGGCGCGGCTGAGCACGGCGCGCTCGACGTTCGCTCCCATGCGCTGCAGGTCCGCTGCGGTCTCGGCGTGCGTGACGCGAATGACGTCCTGCTCGATGATCGGGCCCTCGTCGAGCTCTTCGGTGACGTAGTGGCTCGTCGCGCCGATGAGTTTGACGCCGCGCTCCTTGGCCTTGCGATACGGGGCGGCTCCGATGAAGGCGGGGAGGAAGGAGTGGTGGATGTTGATGACGGGCACGCCGACCTGCTGCAGGAATTCGGGAGAGATGATCTGCATGTACCGCGCCAGCACGATGAAATCGACGTTGCCCTGCAGGAGTTCGAGAATCTTGGCTTCGGCGACCGACTTGTCGGGTCCCTGCGACGGGACGTGGAAGAAGGGAACCCCGAAACTCCGGACGTCCTCGACCATGGTGGTGTGGTTCGAGATGACCATCGGGATCGTGACCGGCAGCTCGCCGCGTCGCTCGCGCCAGAGCAGATCGAGCAGGCAGTGGTCGCTCGTCGATGCGAGCACCGCCATGCGCTTCGGCACGGACATGTCGCTGAGGTTCCACTCGACCTGGAACGCGTCGAGCGTCTGCGCGAGATCGGCCTCGATGTCGGGGATCGCCGCGGACAGGCTCGGCCGGTGGAAGACGACGCGCTGGAAGAACGCGCCGCCCTCGGGGTCGTCGGAGTGCTGATCCAGTGAAACGATGTTGCCGCCGTTGCGCGTGATGAGCGTGGTCACGGCGGAGACCAGTCCGCGCTGGTCCGGTCCGTGCACGATCAGGCAGGCGTGGTCACGGCGGGTCTCGATGGTCTTGGACATTGACGAGTCTCTTCCCTAGTGCTGAGCGGCGAATTCGTGCGCCCACTCGGCGGTCGCGAGCAGGCCACCGAAAGTATAGAAGTGCGTGCGTACGTTTCCGCTGGCCGGAGCGACTTCGAGCAGGTTGCCGAGCTCCTCCATGAAGCGGTCAGGGCCGGCCGTGCCCATGAGGTTGGTCAGTGAGAACCCGTACTTCTTCACGATGCCGGTGCTGGCGCCGACGCCGAAGCGGCGCGCGTAGCCGAGCAGGCGTTTGATGCCGGCGGGGCCGGGCGTCCCGATCCTGATCTCGGACTCGATGCCGCGCGAGCGCACATCGAGCACCCACTGCTGCACGGCTTCCGCGTCGAACGCGAACTGCGTGAGCACGACGGCGTCGAGTCCCTGCGTCGCCAGTGCCGCCGATTTCTCTTCGAGGTGCTGCCAGAGCACCTCGTCGGGGATGTCGGGGTGGCCTTCGGGGTAGCCGGCGATCGACACCTCGCGCACGCCGTAGCGCTGCAGCACACCCGACTGGATCACCGTCAGGGAGTCGGGATACGGCCCTTCGGGGGTGGCGGGATCGCCACCGACGCAGAAGATGCGCTCCGAAGCGCCGATGTCCTGGAGGCGGCCGAGAAACTCTTCGAGCTGCTCCTGGGACTGCAGGCGCCTGGCGGAGATGTGGGGGACGGGAACGAAGCCGAAGTCCTTCACAGCCTTCGACGCTGCGATCCGCATCTCCAGATCTTCGTTGCCGAGGAAAGTGACGTTGATCTTCGTCCCCTGAGGGATCGTGTGATGCGCCTCATTGAGCCCAGGAATGTCTTTGCCGGTCATTTCGAGCGAGAAGCCGTCGAGCAGCTTGCGAGCAGCAGGAGTGGTCATGATCCAAGTCTTCCTTTCGCGGCGCGTCCTTGCATCCGTGTGTGCAAGCTTACCTATGCGCTTAGGGAATGTCTATAGGGAAATGGGGGATGCTCGAAAGCGGCGGTGGGATCGTCGTGCTGGTGCGTCGGTCCCACCGCCGAGGAGCGTCGTCCGTGCTTAGTCGGCGATCACGGAGACGGCGTGCGCCTCCTGGAAATCGCGGATGCCGTGGATGCCCTGCTCGCGTCCGATGCCGGACTGCTTCACCCCGCCGAACGGGGCCCGAAGATCCAGGCGAGTGGCCCCGTGGTCATTGACCCACACGTACCCCGACTGCAACTGCGGCGCGACGCGATCGGCTGCAGCGGCGTCTGCGGTCCACACGGAATTGCCGAGCCCCGCCCACGTATCGTTCGCCAGGCGGATCGCCTCCTCCTCACTGTCGAACGGAATGACGGGAATCACGGGGCCGAACTGCTCCTCGGTGACGACGCGCAGCGCCGGATCCGCATCGACGACGATCGCCGGGCGCACGAAGTTACCGCCGGCGAGCTCCCCGCCGGGCAGCTCGCCGAACTCGCGCACGTCGGCCCCCGCATCCTTGGCCTCGCGGATGAGATCGTCGACGAAGGCCTTCTGGGCCGGCGAGTGGAGCGGGCCCATCGTCGTGCCGTTCGGCTCGTCGAGACCGTAGCCCAATTGCACCCGGGCGAGCCGAGACTCGAGCCCCGCGACGAGCTCGTCCATGCGCGAACGGTGCACGATCAGGCGTTTCGCGTTCATGCAGATCTGGCCCGTGGTGTCGTAGACCGCGCCGAACAGCTTGTCGAGGTGCGCGTCGTCCAGCGGCGCATCCGCGAGGAACACCGCCGCGTCGTTGCCTCCGAGCTCGAGGGTGACCGGCGTGAGCGACCGCGAGGCCATCTCCATGATCTTCTTGCCGCCGTTCACGCTGCCGGTGAAGCCGACCTTCGCGATCTGCTCGTTCGAGATCAGACCGGAGAGGTGTTCGTCGCGTCCGGTGATGACCTGCAGCACGCCGGGGGGGAGCTGTTCGGCGACGCGCTGCACGACGCGGGCGGTGGCCAGGGGCGCGGTGAGCGGGGGCTTCACGATGACGGTGTTCCCCGCGAGGAGGGCGTGAGGCAGCGCCGCGCCGAGAATCGCGATCGGCCAGTTGAAGGGGACGATGATCGTCACGGCGCCCATCGGCTGATAGGAGATGCGGGTGGAGTTCGGGATCGCACCGGGGACGGGAGCGAGATGCTCGGTCGCATCCACGTCGTCCGCGTGCGTGAGGGCGAGGTTCCAGCGCAGCTCGAACACCAGCGAGTCGACCCAGGCCTCGTGGACGACTTTGCCGTTCTCCTGCGAGAGGATCGCGGCATCGTCATCGCGGTGATCGGCGATGCCCTGAATGGCCTGAGTCATCTGCGCTGCGCGCTCCGCGCCGGACAGCGCCGACCATGCGGGGAATGCGCGCCGTGCCGCGGCGACGGCGTCGGCGACGTCGTCGGGACTCGCGGCAGCGGCGGTGCCGACGATGCGACCCGGCTTGCCCGGGTCGGCGATCTCGAGCACGTCGGCAGTGGTGCGCTCCTCGCCATCGATGAACAGAGCGGTGTGAAGATCGGACATCATTGTCCCTTTCTGACTGCGAACACGGTTCTGCACTCAGTGAAGTGGGAGAGCGACGAATGCGCAACGGTGCATCTCACTGGTCGGAAATCGGGGACGTCTCGCGCCGCGTCCCGCACCCGTGAGCGGGTCACGAATCGGAAGCAGGAAGCGCGGTGTAACACCGTGCGAGGCGCTCGCGCCACCAGGTGTCGCGCTCCGGGGGTGCCGCGAAGTCCGCGAGTCGGTCGGGGTCGAGCGGCGGGCGACGCACCGGAAGCGTCCCGGCGTCGGGCAGCAGCGACTCGGCCGTGACGTCGCCGTCGAGCAGCGCGACCGTGCCGAGTCCGCAGGCTCCGGCGAGGAGCTCATCGGGCAGTGAGGCCGCGAGGTGCAGACCCATCGAGATGCCGACGGAGGTGTCGAGCGCGCTCGACACGATGACCGGGAGCCCGGCTTCGACCACGATGTCGCGCGCTCGGCGCACGCCGCCGAGCGGTTGCGCTTTCACCACGAGCAGGTCGGCGGCACCGGCGCGCGCCACGGCGAGCGGATCGCTCGCCTTGCGCACGCTCTCATCGGCCGCGATCCGCGTGCCCCGAGCGTGGGCGTCGGGAAGGAGCTCGGCGAGTTCCGCCACCGTCGCGCAAGGTTGTTCGACGTAGTCCAGGCGATACGGGGCGAGTGCGTCGAGCGCGGTGCGCGCCTCCGCGACCGACCATCCGCCGTTGGCGTCGATCCTGAGCCGTCCCGATGGTCCGAGGGCGGCGCGGACCGCAGACACTCTGGCCACGTCGTCGGCGAGGGACTGCCCGCGTTCGGCGACCTTCACTTTGACGGTGTCGCAGCCCGGGAACCGCGCGAGAATCTCGGGGACGCGGTCGGGATCGGTGGCCGGGACCGTCGCGTTCACCGGGACCCGGTCGCGTACGACTCCGGGGGCCGCATCCCACCCGAACTCGATCGCCGCACGCAGCCAGGTCGCCGCCTCAGCATCCGTGTACTCGGGGAACGGCGAGAACTCGGTCGCCCCCTGCGGTGCTTCGAAGACGACGGCCTCTCTCACGGAGATTCCGCGGAAGCGCGTGCGTGTCGGGATCGCGACGACGTGGGCAGCGTCGAGCAGCGCGGCGAGAGACGGGCGAGCGCGGTGCATGCCTCGATCATGCCACGGGCGCGTTCACGTCGACCGGACGCGTTCCAGGTAGCGCGGCTGCCGCGGGTGCGTCTGCGCGAGGTTCGCCGCGACCTCGCCGACGACCGCGCGGAACGCCGCGCTGGCGTGGGTGGCCGGCATGTCGGCGCGGCGGGCGACGCTGATGGTGCGGCTGAGGTCAGGGTCCGCGAGCGGGGTGATGCGCAGGTTCGGTCGTTCGAGGGCGACCATCGCCGGTACGACGGCCACGCCGATGCCGCGCTCGGCGAAACTGAGCGTCGCATCCATCTCGGCCCCCGTGACGGCGACCTTCGGGGTGAGGCCGTCTGCAGCGAACGCGGCGTCGAGGGCGACGCGCAGGTCGTAGCTCTCCGGGAAGACGATCTGCGGGGTGTCGGCGAGTCTCGCGAGCGAGAGGGCGGTGATGGGCGCCCCCGGGTCGGTGTCGCCCGCGAACGGGTCGGGCGCATCCGCGGCAGAGACTGCGACGAGCCGCTCCCGCAAGAGCGGGTCGAGTGTCAGAGCTGCGCGGCCCGTGCCTGAAGAGGCGCTGGTGACGATCAGCGCGAGATCGAGTCCGCCCTCACCGAGCGTCTCGATGAGGGATCGCGAACCCCGCTCGACGATCTCCACATCGATGTCGGGGAAGCGGGATCGGAACACGGCGAGCGCTTCGGCCACGAGCGTGGTGCAGAGTGTGGGGGTCGCGCCCAACCGCACTCGGCCGCGGGCGAGTCCCACGAGTTCGGCCATCTCGCCCCGCGCGGTTTCGGCATCCGCGAGCATGCGACGTGCGAGCGGGAGCAGCCGTTCGCCTGCCGCCGTCAGCGTGACGCGACCGCGCGCGCGATGGAAGAGGTCGACGCCGAACTCGGTCTCGAGGCCGGCGATCTGACGGCTCAGCGATGGTTGCGCGACGTGCAGTCGTTCGGCCGCGCGAGTGAAGTGGCCGATGCGCGCGACTTCGGCGAAGCTGCGGAGCTGTTCGAGGTTCATGAACGATAGCGTAAACGCATCGAGATGATCAGCACTATTCATTGGAGTAATCGAGAGCGAACTTTTAGCGTGGGCGCATGACCACTTCGACACACGCTCCCGAGCGACTGCTCGCCACCTCCGTTCTCGTGATCGGCACCGGAGGGGCCGGACTCCGTGCCTCCATCGAACTCGCCGAACGCGGCGTCCAGGTGCTCGCCGTCGGCAAGCGCCGCGCCCACGACGCCCACACGACGCTCGCCGCCGGCGGCATCAACGCCGCGCTCGGCACCATGGATCCGGAGGACACCTGGCAGCAGCACGCGGCCGACACCCTGCGCGAGTCGTACTTCCTCGCCGATCCCGCCATCGTCGAGGTCGTGGCGCGCGGTGCAGCGCAGGGCATCGCCGAACTCGACGCCTGGGGCATGCCCTTCGCCCGCGAAGACGACGGCAGGATCAGCCAGCGTTTCTTCGGCGCGCACCGGTACCGGCGCACCTGCTACGCCGGCGACTACACCGGACTCGAGATCCAGCGCACGCTCATGCGCCGCGCCTCCGAGCTCCGCGTGCAGATCGTCGACACCATCTACATCACCCGCCTGCTCACCTCCGACGGCCGCATCTTCGGCGCCTACGGGTTCGACATCGTCGACGGGACGCCCGTCGTGATCCACGCCGATGCCGTGATCCTCGCCGCGGGCGGTCACACGCGGATCTGGCGCAACACCTCATCGCGCCGCGATGAGAACACGGGCGACTCCTTCCGGCTCGCGGCGCTCGCCGGCGGAAAGATCCGCGATGCCGAGCTCGTGCAGTTCCATCCCTCCGGGCTGGTGGAGCCGAGCGATGTGGCCGGCACCCTCGTCTCCGAGGCGGCGCGCGGAGAGGGAGGGATCCTGCGCAACGCGCTCGGCGAGCGATTCATGGAGCGCTACGATCCCGAACGCCTGGAGCTCTCGACCCGTGACCGCGTCGCCCTTGCCAGCTACACCGAGATCGCCGAGGGACGCGGTACCGCGAACGGCGCCGTGACGCTCGACGTGTCGCACCTGCCGCGCGAGCAGATCCTGAGTCGCCTGCCCCGGGTGTACCGCAATCTCATCGACCTGCAGATGCTCGACATCACGGAGCAGCCCATCGAGGTAGCGCCGACCGCGCACTACTCCATGGGCGGCGTCTGGGTGCGTCCCGAGGATCACGGCACCGGCGTCGACGGCCTCTACGCCATCGGCGAGGCGTCGTCCGGTCTGCACGGCGCCAACCGCCTCGGCGGCAACTCGCTGATCGAGCTGCTCGTCTACGGGCGGATCACGGGCACCGACGCCGCCGAGTACGTGCGGGGCATCGGATCCGTCCGTCGAGATCCCGAGGTCGTCCGCGCCGCGCGCGACGAGATGCAGCGTCTGCTCACCGACGGCGCGAGTCCTGAGGCTGCGCACGAGACGCCGCGACGACTGCAGCGCGCGCTGCGCGACGTGATGACCGCGCACGCCGGCGTGGTGCGCGACGAGGCGGGCCTCACCGAGGGGCTCGACAAGCTCTCCGACCTCGAGGATCGGGCCACCCGCGTCACCGCCCACCCCGACATCGCCGGTTTCGACGATCTCGCCCACGCCTTCGACCTCGCCGGATCGCTCCTCGCCGCCCGAGCGACGCTCGAGTGCGCGATCGAGCGCCGCGAGACGCGCGGGTGCCACAACCGCTCGGATCACCCCGAGCAGAACAACGATCTCACCGGCAACATGGTCTGGACCCCCACCGGAGGCGTAGCGTTCGAGCCGCTCGCCGACGCGCCCGAGGAGTTCCGCCTCCTCGCCGAAGCGGCCGCGGACGATTCGGTCGCCGGAAAGCTCGTCGAGTAGGTCGCGCGCCGGTTCCCGGTAGCCTGAAGCACATGACAGAGCAGGTCTCCGACATCTTCGATCCGGCATCGTGGGTCGTCGCCCCAGACACCGCATACACCGATATCACCGCGCACCTCAGTCTCGACGGCAGGATCGCGCGCATCGCGTTCGACCGGCCCGAGGTGCGCAACGCGTTCCGCCCGCACACCGTCGACGAGCTGTACGACGCGCTCGAGCGGGCGCGGGTGAACCCGCGCATCGGCGTGGTGCTGCTGACGGGCAACGGTCCGTCTCCGCGCGACGGGGGGTGGGCGTTCTGCTCGGGCGGCGATCAGCGCATCCGCGGGCGCAGCGGGTACCAGTACGCGGAGTCCGAGTCCGAGGTCGCACCCGAGGAGTCCGCTCGGGCCGGGAGGTTGCACATCCTCGAGGTGCAGCGGATCATCCGCTTCATGCCGAAGGTCGTCATCGCGCTCGTTCCGGGGTGGGCTGCGGGTGGCGGGCACTCTCTGAACGTGGTCTGCGACCTCTCGATCGCGAGCGACGAGCACGCGAAGTTCAAGCAGACGGACGCCGACGTCGGATCCTTCGACGCCGGGTATGGCAGCGCCTACTTCGCTAAGCAGATCGGTCAGAAGAACGCGCGCGAGGTCTTCTTCCTCGCCCGCGAGTACTCGGCGCAGCGCGCTTACGAGATGGGCGCCGTGAACGCCGTCGTGCCGCACGCCGAGCTCGAGGCGACCGGCATCGAGTGGGCGCGGGAGATCCTCGGCAAGTCGCCGACGGCGATCCGCATGCTCAAGTACGCCTTCAACGCCGTCGACGACGGACTCGTCGGTCAGCAGCTCTTCGCCGGTGAGACGACACGCCTCGCCTACGGCACGGATGAGGCGGTCGAGGGGCGCGACGCGTTCCTCGAGAAGCGCGATCCGGATTGGTCGGCCTTCCCGTACCACTTCTGACCGCGCAGACATCGACCCGGGATCGCGCAACCCCGAGCCGGCCCGACGCCGATCGACTAGCATGGGCCGGTGATGAAGAATCTGACGCGACGACCTCCTTCCTGGGCCGTCGTGACGGCTCTCGCATTCACGGGGCTCACCTCGGCGTTCATGTTCACGCTGGTGGTGCCGCTGCAGGCCGAGCTGCCGCGCCTGCTCGACGCGTCTCGCGAGGATACGACCTGGGTGGTGACGATCACGCTGCTCGTCGCCGCCGTCGCGACCCCGATCTCGGGCCGTCTCGGCGACATGTACGGCAAGCGGCGCGTGGTGCTCGTGCTGCTCGTGGCGCTCATCGTGGGGTCGCTCGTCGCGGCGCTGTCGCAGTCGATCATCGGCGTGATCATCGGCCGGGGGCTGCAGGGGATTACGACGGGCGTGATCCCGCTCGGCATCGCGATCATGCGGGATGTGCTGCCGCCCGCGCGGCTCGGCACCGCCGTCGCGCTGATGAGCGCGACGATGGGCGTCGGCGGTGCGATCGGTATGCCGCTCGCCGCATATGTGGCGCAGACGGCGGACTGGCACGCGTTGTTCTGGATGTCCGCGGGCCTCGGCGTGGTCTGCATCGTCGCGAACCTGTTCCTCGTCCCCGAGGACACCCTCGTCTACCCGGGCCGACTCGACATCCCGGGTGCGATCGGCCTCGCGATCGGATTGACCGGTCTGCTGCTCTTCGTGTCGCGCGGAGCCGACTGGGGCTGGACCTCGCCGCTCGCACTCGGATCCGTCATCGTCGGTGTCGTCACGATGCTCGGCTGGGGCGTCTACCAGTTGCGCGTCGCGGAGCCCCTCGTCGACCTCAGGGTCGCATCGCGGGCGCCCGTGCTGCTGACGAACCTCGCCGGCATCGGCATGGGCTTCGCGCTCTTCGCCTCCAACGTGACGTTCCCCCAGCTCCTCGAGATGCCGACGGAATCGGGCGTGGGGTTCGGTCTCACCATGATCGAGGCGGCGCTGTGCATCATGCCGGCCGGCCTCATCATGATGTTCCTGTCACCGCTCTCGGGCATGCTCGAGCGGGTGTTCGGCGCGCGCCCGCTGTTCTCGATCGGCACGGCGTCGATCGTGATCGCGTACACGTTCGTGCTGCTGTGGTCGTCGGAGGTATGGCACATCGTGGTCGCGAACGCGATCATCGGCGTCGGCATCGCCTTCGCCTTCGCGGCGATGCCGATGATCATCATGAACGCCGTTCCCGCGCGGGAGACGGGCGTCTCGAACGGGCTGAACGCCCTGTTCCGCTCGGTCGGCACGTCGGGTGCGTCCGCCGTGATGGGCGGCGTGCTCGCCTCGATGTCGGTGCAGGTGGGCGACGTGGCGGTGCCGACGACGGCGGCCTTCCAGACCTGCTTCTGGATCGCGATCGTGGCCGCCGCCATTGCGACCGTGCTCACGTTCGTGATCCCGCGGACGCCGCCCGAGGAGCAGCGGCCGTCGATCCCGACCCGCAACATTCCGCTCCGATAGCGACCGGGTCCGCAGTACCCTGGTCGGGTGAGTTCTTCGACCCCGCTCCGCGCTGTCCCGACCGATGACCGAGCCTGGCTCCTCGCGGCACTGGCCGATGCGCTCTCGGACGGCCCGGCTGTTCTTCCGCTCGCACCGGGGGCGGATCCCGCCGATGTCGACGAGGTGCTGCAGCTGCCGCTGCCTGCGGGGACCGCGCTGGTGATCCGCACGTCCGGGTCCTCGGGTGTTCCGAAGTCGGTGGCTATCTCAGCCGAGGCGCTGCGCGCCGGGGCCGTGGCCACGCACGAAGCGCTCGGGGGTCCGGGGCAGTGGCTCGTCGCGCTTCCCGTGCACCTCATCGCCGGCGCGCAGATGCTGATCCGCAGCCTGGTCGCCGGCACCGATCCGGTCTTCTGCGACGGACCGGACGGGCGCTTCGATCCGGAGGTGTTCGTGCAGCGGGCCGAGTCGATGGACGCGGAGCGACGGTACGCCTCGCTGGTGCCGGTGCAGCTTGCGCGGGTGCTCGACCTGGCCGAGCAGGATCGCGGCGCGGCCGACACGCTGCGCCGGTTCGCGGCGATCCTCGTCGGAGGTCAGGGCGTCTCGCTCGAGTCGCGCCGCCGCGCGCACGCACTCGGACTCGAGCTGCGCCGCAGCTACGGCATGACCGAGACCTCCGGGGGCTGCGTCTACGACGGCGTCGAGATCGGCGACACCCGCGTGCGCATCCGCGAGGGCGAGGTGCAGATCGCGGGCGCGGTGCTGGCCGAGGGGTACCTCGGCGACGCGGCACTGACGGACGCGGCATTCATCGAGGATCGCGGCGCCCGCTGGTACCGCACCGGCGACGCCGGTGAGCTGCTCGGCGGCATGCTGACGGTGACGGGACGACTCGACCGCGTCGTGATCTCAGGCGGCATCAATGTCTCGCTCGACGAGGTGGAGCGGGTCGTACGCGAGCACGACGGGTGGGGCGAAGCCGTCGCCGTTCCGGTCGCCGACGCGGAGTGGGGCGAGCGCCCAGGACTCGTCCGCGCCATCGCCGACGGCACAGATGAGTCGGTGGGGTTCGCGGACCTCCAGGAGCGGGTGCGGGGCGAACTCGGCGTCGCCGCCGTACCGGCGTGGGCGACCGAGATCGATGAGATGCCGCGGCTCGCGAATGGGAAGCCCGACCTGCAGCGGGTGCGCGAGCGGATCACGATGCTCCGGGACAGCTTCCGCCAGTCCGCTCGGCACAGCTGAGGCCCGACCCGGGCGCGGTACCCTGGAGGGTGGGCATCGGCCGGTGAGGCGGGTGCCCCGATCGAGGGACGAGATGGGGAGAGTGCGTGAACCAGTCGAAGTCGCGTGACGGACGTCGATCCGGAAACCCGGCGATGCGCGCCGCAGCCGAAGAACAGGTGGACGCCGGCGCTCGGCCTCGCGTCACCGCTCGCGACTGGATCAGCGGTGCACGCCTGCGGACGCTCCCGCTCGCGATCGCACCGGTCGTGGCCGGGTCCGGCATCGCCCACCTCGTGCGCGACTTCTCGTGGCCGCTCGCGCTGCTCGCTCTCGGCGTCGCGGTGTTCCTGCAGATCGGTGTGAATTACGCGAACGACTACTCCGACGGCATCCGCGGTACCGACGCATACCGGGTGGGCCCGGCTCGCCTGACCGGGTCGGGGTTGGTGAACCCGAAGCGCGTGCTCGCCGTCGCCCTCGCGTTCTTCGCGCTCGCCGCCGTCTGCGGCCTGGTCGCCGTCGTGCTCAGCGAGCGCTGGTGGTTCCTCGCGCTCGGCGTCGTCGCCATTCTCGCCGCGTGGTTCTACACCGGGGGCAAGCGACCCTACGGCTACGCGGGGCTCGGCGAGGTCATGGTGTTCATCTTCTTCGGTCTCGTCGCGACCGTCGGCACCACGTGGCTGCAGACCGACATTCAGACGCAGGAGGTCTGGTTCGCCGGCACCGGTGTCGGACTCTTCGCGGTGGCGGTGCTCATCGCCAACAATGTGCGCGACATCGAGACCGACAAGCTCGCGGGCAAGCGCACCCTCGCGGTCATCCTCGGGGATCGCGCGTCGCGCATCCTCTACGTCGTGTGCGTGCTGCTGCCGTTCGCGGTTCCGGCGCTCTACGGTCTCGTGTACCCCGGCATGGTGCTCGTCTGGCTCGTGCTGTTCGCCGTGATTCCCTGCTGTCTCATCGTGCTGCTCGCGAAGACGGCGAAGGAGCTCATCGGCGCGCTCGCCCTCACGAGTCTCGCGTCGCTCGCCTACGCCGCGCTCATCGGGGCGGCGTTCGCCTTCTGAGTGCCGGCGCCGTTCTCATCGGACGATGAGACCTTACGCGCCGTGCGCCGGGAGCCGGAACGGCGCGGGCGGCAGCGCGACTCCCGTCGCGGCATCCGCCAGGATGCGGCCGATCGCCGGGACGAACTTGAAGCCGTGCCCGGAGAAGCCGGCGCCGAATGTGATGCGACCTGACCGATCGAGCACGAAGTCGCCGGTCGGCGTCGACGTGTAGGTGCAGCTGAGCTCGACGCCCGACGTCGGGTCGAGCGCCGGAACGAACTCGGCGACGTACTCGGCCAGGCGCGTGCGCCAGGCGTCCGAGCCTCGGAAGGCGCGGCGATCCGGATCGATCGCCTCCCCGGTCACGTGCAGACCGACTTTGACGCCTTCCCCCGGGGTGAGCATGCTGTACGCCGCGCCCTCGCGCGGGTCGGTCGCGGTTCCGCCGCGGAAATGATTGAACGACGGCCAGTCGGCCTCGAGGTGGGCGTGCGTGCCGCGGAACGCGAAGTGCGCGGGGTGCACCTCGGTGACGCGCAGGGGCGGCAGCGTGACGTGGCCGGAGAGCAGCTGTTCGCTCCACGCGCCGCCGGTCACGATCACGCCATCGGCGCCGAAACGTCGGGTGTCTCCATCGGGGTCCGTCGCGGTCACCGTCACCCCGTCGGGGCGCTCGCTGATACCGGTGACCTGCCACCCGAACCGCAGGTCGGCACCGTCCGCACGGGCGACGGCCACGAGCGTCTGGAGCGTTGTGGCAGCGTGCACGCGTCCGGCGTCGGCCGCGAAGAGGACCTCGGCGCCCTCGAATGCGATGCCCGGCCAGCGGTCGCGGGCGTCGGCGTTCGCAACGAGCTCGGCTCGACTGCCGCGTGCGGTGAGCTGTGCATGGGCGCCGTGCACGATCTCGCCGGCGCCGTGGGTGACGAGGCCGCAGCGGGTGAGCAGCTGCTCGCCCGAGCGCCGCTCGAGATCGGCGTAGAGGCGGGTCGCCTCATCGAACAGGTCGAGGTAGTGCGTTTCGTCGTATGCGTTGTTCAAGTTCCGGGTCGCACCGTGCGATGCGCCCCGCAGATGACCGGGAGCGTATCGCTCGAGCAGCAGTACCCGCGTACCGCGCGCCGCGAGCTGCCACGCCGTGGCCAGCCCCATGGCACCGCCCCCGACCACGATCTGGTCGACGTGCAGCGTCTCGAGCGCCTGCGCGTTCATCGCGGCTGATCGGTATCCGACGCAGGCTCACCGGCATCCGGCTCGGCGCGCTGGCGGAGCGACGCCTCGTCGACCGCATCGTCTTCGATGATGTCGTCGGCGGTTCGAGTGCGCTGCCGCCAGTCGTGAATGCTCTCGGACGCGGTCTCGCGTTGGCGGCTGAGGAAGATGATCGACAGCGAGAATGCGATGATCGTGGCGATGACCGCGGCGAGCCACCAACTCCACCCGAGTGCGAAGTACAGGATCGTGAACGGCACCGCGAAGAACACGAGACGCAGAATGGTGTAGACGGTCCAGGCGGTGCGAGTGCTCACAGGCCCCGATTCTACCGAGCGCGCCTGAGTGCTCATCATGTGGTGCTGATCTGGATACCAGGGTCCGCCGGTACGATACACCTATGGTGCGGTTCATTATCATCGGCGTCGTCCTCGCGACCGCCTTCACGCTGTACTCCCTCGTGGACGCAGCCGTGACCGATTCCGCACGGTCGCGCGGAGTGTCGAAGCCCGTCTGGGTCGTCCTCATCGTGGTGCTGCCCGTCATCGGCGGCATTCTCTGGTTCACGATCGGCAAGGGCGCTCGGTCGGAGAACCTCGCCGCGCAGCGCCGAGCCGCTCCTGACGAGGATCCGCGCTTCACCGGTACGCGACTCTCGGATTCCGAGCTCGACGACCACATGCGCGAGCTCGAGGATCGACTCCGCGAACTCGACGACGAGGTGTACCCGGGCGAAGCGCCGCGAGAAACGGACGCGGGATCCGCGTCCGCGCGACCCGAACCGGGTGCGCAGTCGGAATCCGCGCCGGACCCGCAGCCCCGCCAGCAGCCCGGCGACGGGCCGGAGACCGGTGCGGAGGACGACGGCACGGCACCCGGGCGCTCGTAGCTCGTGAACGGGAGTCCCGCAGGGGCGTCGCCGGCGCAGGCGTTCGCGACACGTCTGATCGGCGCGCTCGTCTCGGAAGGTGTGCGCGACATCGTCGTGTGCCCGGGGTCCCGGTCGCAGGCGCTGGCGCTCGCGGCGGCGAGCGC
Source organism: Leucobacter tardus (assembly GCF_017583045.1). Taxonomy (GTDB): domain Bacteria; phylum Actinomycetota; class Actinomycetes; order Actinomycetales; family Microbacteriaceae; genus Leucobacter; species Leucobacter tardus. The sequence continues at coordinate 727,306 of NZ_JAGFBF010000001.1, forward strand.
TGAGGCGCGGGGCGAGGTGCGCCTGCACGTCCGCATCGATGAGCGGTCTGCCGCGTTCTTCGCGCTCGGTGTTGCACGTGAAACCGGCATGCCGGCGCCGGTCGTCGTGACGAGCGGTTCGGCGGTCGCGAATCTCGCGCCGGCGGCGGTCGAGGCCGCCGAGGGCCGGGTGCCGCTGATCCTGCTGACCGCTGATCGCCCGGCGGAGTTGCGCGGTATTCGCAGCAATCAGACGACGCGTCAGTCCGGGCTGTTCCGCGACGTGCTGCGCTGGTCATGTGACGCACCTCCCCCGGAGGACGCGGAGAGCGGCCGCGCTGCGGTCGGTGCGCTCGCCCGCCGGGCGGTGCATGCGGCGACCGGCATGGACGGCGGGTCCGCGGCGGGTCCGGTGCAGCTGAACCTCGCGTTCCGGGAACCCCTTTCGGGGCCGGAAGAGGTGGAGGGCGCCGGTGTCGATGATGCTGCCGCAGACGGTGGCCGTCGGGCCACCGGGAACGACGACGAGATGCGACCGCCCGTCCCCGCCGGCGCTGGGGAGACCGCGGAGGAGGCCCAGACGTCCGACGTGTACGTGCACGGGGACGATGCGCTCACCGTGGTCATCGCCGGATCGGGTGCGGGGGAGCGCGCCGAGGCCTTCGCCCGCGCGGCCGGCCTGCCGCTCCTGGCCGAAGTCGTGAGCGGAGCGCGATTCGGGCGCGAAGCCATCGCCGCGTACGCCACCCTCCTCGACGACCCGTCGGTCGGCGGACTCGTCGAGCGGGCGATCGTGTTCGGGCACCCCACGCTCACGCGGCAGGTTCCGGCGCTGCTCAAGCGAGACGACGTCGAGGTCGTCGTGATCGATCCGCACGCCGACGCCGAGCACTACGACCCGTCGCGCGGTGCTCGGGTGGTGCGGGGTGCCGTGGTCGCCGACGATCACGATCCTCGGGGCATGCGCCGGTGGCTCGGCGCGTGGGTGGTGCGCGATCGCGAGATCGTGGCCGAGCGATCGACCGTGCACGAGCCCGACGTGACTGCCGCGACGGCGCAGGGGTACAAGGACCGCAACGCGTACGCCAGAGCCGAGGTCGCGAGCATGCGCGAGCCGCTGACCCGTGAGATGCTCGCCGAGTCGGTGTGGCGGGCCACGTGGCCGCACGACCGCCTCGTGCTCGCGGCGTCACGACTGGTCCGCGTGCTGGACGGTCTCGCGGCACCGCGCCGTGTCGCGGTGCACGCCAACCGGGGCGTGGCCGGGATCGACGGGACGATCGCCACGGCGCTCGGCATTGCGGCGGCGAGTCAGGCGGATGAGGATCCGGCGCGCGCCGCGGGCACCACCCGTGTGCTGCTCGGGGACCTGGCGCTGCTGCACGACGCCGGATCCCTGTTCCTGCCCCCGAGTGAAACGCGCCCTCGGGTGCAGCTGCTCGTCGCGAACGACGGGGGCGGCACCATCTTCGACGGACTCGAGGTCGCGGGCACCGCCGGGGCCGAAGCGTTCGACCGGGTCATGTACACCCCGCAGGCCGTGCGGCTTGAGGCGCTCGCGCAGGCCTACGGCTGGCGGTACGTGCGCGTGGAGTCGCGGGTCGAACTCGACCGACTCTGCACCTCCCCGGTGACGGAACCGACCCTCGTCGAGGTGCCGGTCGCCCGGTGAGCGGCTCGCGCTCGACGGTTACGCGAAGGCGTCGGTGACGGGGCGGAACTTCGAGACCGTCTCGGCGAGCTCGTGCTCCGGGTTCGAACCGTCGACGATGCCGCCTCCCGCGCTCGCCGTAACGGTTCGCTCGCCTGAGGACGGGGGATCCACCTGCGCGCAGCGCAGCGCGATGACCCACTCGCCGTCCCCTGCGGCGTCGATCCATCCCACGGCGCCAGCATAGCGGCCGCGGTCGAACGGCTCGAGTTCGGCGATCGCGGCGATCGCGGCCGCAGTGGGCGTGCCGGCGACGGCCGCGGTCGGGTGCAACGCGCCCACGATCTCGAGCGCTGAACTGTTCTCCGAGAGCGTGGCTCCGAGGTCGGTGGCGAGATGCCAGACGTTCGGCAGTCGCAGCGGGAACGGTTCCTCGCTCGTCTGCAGGGAGCGGACGTGCGGTGCGAGCGCGGTCACCACGCTCTGCACGGCGAACGCGTGCTCGTGCTGCTCTTTCGGGCTGGTGAGGAGCTCGTTGCGCGCGCGCAGGTCGGCCGGCTCGTCGTCGCGGTGTCGACGCCTGGTCCCCGCGAGGACGCGCGCGGAGACGGCGCCGTCGGTGGATCGGACGAGCGTCTCGGGGCTCGCACCGATCAGACCGTCGACGGCGAAGGTCCAACAGTCGGTGTAGCTCACGGCGAGGCGGGTGATCGGGGTGCGCAGGTCCGCATCGCCCTCGATAGTGCCGGCGACCTGGCGCGCGAGCACGACCTTCTCGAGCGCACCCTCTGCGATGAGTGCTCCCGCACGATCGACACCGTCGAGGTACGCCGCGACGCCCGGAGCGCCCTCGGCGGCGCGGGTGCCGAGTGCGGTGCCGGTCCAGGGGCGCAGCGGGGTGGCTTCGGGCAGCTGCGGCATGGCGCCGGCGAGCTGTTCGATGGAGCTCTCCGCACCGTCCGCATCGGTCACGCGGATCTCGGTGATCCACGCCGACCCGCGGTGTCGCGCGATCAACGTGCGCGGCACGACCAGGACGCTCGTGGTTCCGCTCTCCGCGGCGAAGGCGAAGGTGCCGAGCGCGACGAGCCCCGTTCCCGGCAGCCGCACGGGGTCGTCGATGGTCGTCAGCTCGGCGATCCGACGCCACTCGGCGGCCGCCTCCGCGTAGCGGTCGGGGCCAGTGAACGTCAGACGCAGTGTTTCTCCGATGCAGACGCACCCGCGATCGCCTCGCGTCCAGACGAGCGGATTCTCGGGGTCCGCGAGGGCGATGATGTCGGGAATGCGGTCCAGGGGACGGGTCACCGCAACGAGGCGGGGCACCTGGGGTTCGCTGGACACCCTGACAATCTACCCCTCCGCCTCGCTGCGAACGTGGGATCAGACCCGAGACCACTGAGGATAACGGGCTAGCATAGTGGGGTGACCCGCGCTGACACCTCCACCAAGCTCGCTTCCGACGTCGCGAACATGTTCGACGCCGTGTCGCCGCGATACGACCTCATCAACGATGTGCTGAGCGCAGGCAACTCCCGGCTCTGGCGCATCGCGACGACGCGGGCCGTCGATCCGCGCCCGGGCGCGCGCATTCTCGATGTCGCCGGTGGGACCGGGTCCTCGGCTGCGGCGCTCGCCCAGCACGGCGCATCCGTGACGGTGGCCGACTTCTCGCGCGGCATGCTCGATGAGGGGGAGCGACGTCACGCGGGGAACCCGCTGCTCGAGTTCGTGCAGGCCGACGCGACCGCGCTGCCGTTCGACGACAACGCCTTCGACGCCGCCACGATCTCGTACGGACTGCGCAATGTGCAGGATCCGCGTCAGGCGCTGCGCGAGATGCGCCGCGTGGTGAAGCCGGGCGGTCGGATCGTCATCGCCGAGTTCTCGCGACCCGCGTCGGCGCTCGTCCGTGTTCCGTACACCTTCTACGGTCGGCACGTGCTGCCGCGCATCGCCGGGGCCATCAATCACGATGCCGCCGAAGCCTACCGCTATCTCAACGAGTCGATCGAGACCTGGCCGGCGCAGAACGAACTGGCGCAGTGGGTGCGCGATGCGGGGTTCGAGCGTGTCGGCTACCGCAACCTCACGGGGGGCATCGTCGCCCTGCACCGCGGGTTCGTCCCCTTCACCGTGCCGACGGCCACCGTCGGACAGAACGATTCGACTGTTGAGGACGACGCATGACTCACCCGATCGCCGAAGACACCGCGACGCAGGCGCTGCCCATGCGCCTCTTCCGTGGCGCGCAAGATCGCAGGCACGCCAAGCGGCTACAGGATGAGCTCGCCGTGGTCGAGGCCGAGCTGCTCGAGCACCTCCGTTTCACCTCCGGTGTTGCGGATTCGCCGACCCGATACCTCATGGAGGCGGGGGGCAAGCGGATCAGGCCGATGCTCACCCTGCTCACGAGCGAGCTCGGTGAGGGGCCCAACCCCTTCGTGCGCCGTGCCGCTCAGGCGATCGAGATCACCCACCTCGCCTCGCTCTACCACGATGACGTGATGGACGACGCCCGTCTGCGTCGTGGGGTTCCCGCCGCCCAGACGGTCTGGTCGAACTCCGTCGCGATCCTCGCGGGCGACCTGCTCTTCGCGCGGGCGTCGACCCTCGTCTCGGGCATGGGCGAGGAGGCGATCCTGCTGCAGGCGCAGACCTTCGAACGGCTCTGCCTCGGTCAGCTGCACGAGACCATCGGCCCGCAGGACGGCGAGGATCCCGTGGATCACTACCTGCAGGTGCTGGCCGACAAGACCGGTGCGCTGATCTCGACGGCGGCGCGCATGGGCGTGATGTTCAGCGGCAGTCCGCGTGAGTTCGCGGACCCGGTCACCGAGTACGGCGAGCGCATCGGTGTGGCCTTCCAATTGATCGACGACGTCATCGACCTGTCTCCGGCGGCCGATCGCACGGGCAAACGTGCCGGCACGGATCTGCGCGCCGGCGTATCGACGCTGCCGCTGCTGCTGCTGCGCCGTCGCGCCGATGCCGGCGACGCGGACGCGCGACTGCTGCTCGAGCGCATCGATGCGGGTGTCGAGCGCATCGCGGCAGGCGAAGACGGCAAGCTGCTCGACCGCGAGGTCGAGGCGCTCCGCGAGCACGAGGTGACGCGTGAGACCGAGGCCGCCGCGCATCGCTGGGCGACCGACGCCGTCAGCGCGCTCGCGCCGCTCCCCGCATCATCGGTCAAGCGCGCGCTCGAGCGCATGGCCGACTCCATCGTGAACCGCGAGGGCTGATCGCGGTCGGAGTGACCGACCGCCCCCTCGCACCGCCCACCCCGGAAGGAACGCACGCACCCATGACCAACATGCGACTGGCGATCGTCGGAGCCGGCCCAGCCGGCATCTACGCCGCGGACCTGCTGCTGAAGGCCGAACGCGACTTCGGCGTCGAAATCGATCTCTTCGAGCAGCTGCCCGCACCGTACGGACTCGTGCGCTATGGCGTGTCGCCCGATCACCCCCGCATCAAGGGCATCATCACGGCGCTGCGCGATGTGCTGGACCGGGGCGACATCCGCTACTTCGGCAACGTGCGCTACGGCACCGACATCACGCTCGATGATCTGAAGCGCCACTACCACGCCGTGATCTTCTCGACGGGTGCGATTCGCGATGCCGATCTCAACATTCCCGGGATCGACGCCGAGGGTTCGTACGGCGCAGCCGATTACGTCAGCTGGTTCGACGGCCACCCCGATGTGCCCCGCACCTGGCCGCTCGAGGCGGAGCAGGTCGGTGTGGTCGGCAACGGCAACGTGGCGCTCGATGTCTCGCGCATGCTCATCAAGCACGCCGACGACCTGCTGCCCACGGAGATTCCCGAGAACGTGTACGAGGGGCTGAAGCAGAATCCCATCCAAGAGCTGCACCTTTTCGGCAGGCGAGGGCCCGCCTACGTGAAGTTCACGCCGCTCGAGCTGCGCGAGCTCGGCGAGGTCAACGATGTCGACATGGTGATCGACGAGCGCGACTTCGACATCGACGACACCTACGCGGACGAGACGCTCGCGAAGAACAAGCAGATCATCGTCATGCAGCGCGTCATGAACAAGTGGCGCGACGAGCAGCGGGCGCGCGAGGAGTCCGGCGAGCACGCCTCGCGCCGACTGCACTTCCACTTCTGGTCGAAGCCGGTGGAGGTCGTGACGGAGGAGGGACGCGTTGTCGGTCTGAAGGTCGAGCGCACCGCGCCCGATGGGCAGGGCGGCGTCGTCGACACCGGCGAGTTCGAGGTCGTCCCGATGCAGGCGCTCTATCGCGCGGTCGGCTACTTCGGATCGCCGCTCGACGAGATCCCCTTCGACGAGCGCCGAGGCGTGATCCCGAACGAGCAGGGTCGCGTCATCGACGCGTCGGGCGAGCGGCTGCACGGAGTGTACGCGACGGGGTGGATCAAGCGCGGTCCCGTCGGCCTCATCGGTCACACGAAGTCCGACGCCATGGAGACGCTCGAATGCCTGCTCGCGGACCGTGAGCACTGGTGGACGCCGGAGGAACCCGATTCGGATGCGATCCCCGAGCTGCTGTCGTCTCGCGACGTGCCGTTCACGACGATCGACGGGTGGCGCAGGCTCGATGAGCACGAGCTGTCGCTCGGCGAGCAGGCAGGTCGCACCCGCGTGAAGGTCGTCCCGCGCGACGAGATGACGCGCATCTCTCGCGAGTCCTGAACGCGACGCGGGAACGCCCCGGGCCCGACACCGACGGGCTCCGGGGCGTTCCTGCGTTCGGGGCTAGGCGCGCACACCGAGCGCAGCGGCAAGGGCGACGAGGTGCTCGGTCGTACCGCCCTCGATGCGCAGATCGGCGCGCGCGTCGACCGCTGTGGGGCCGCGGTTGATCACGGCGATCGGGATCCCGCGCTTCTCGGCGCGGTGCACGAGCCGGATCCCGGTGTTCACCGCGAGCGACGACCCGGCGATGATGAGGGCGTGAGCCGACTCGACGAGGGCTTCGGCCCGCGCGAAGACCGGCACGGGGACGAACTCGCCGAAGTACACGACGTCGGGTCTCAGAATGCCCGTGCACTGGGGGCACTGCGGCACCTGAACGGCGCTGACATCGCCGACCTCGGCGTCGCCGTCCGGGTTGACGGCGGCGTTCCGATGCTGCTCGACGAACCCGGGATTCAGCTTCTCGAACCAGCCGAGCACTTCGGTGCGGGACCAGCGGCGGTCGCAGCCGGTGCACCGGATGGTATCGCCGTTGCCGTGGAGCTCGACGAGCTCGCGCGCGCCGGCGCGCCCGTGCAGGCCGTCGACGTTCTGCGTGATGACTCCGTTCAGGCGACCGGCGCGCTCGAACGCGGCGACCGCGAGGTGGCCGGCGTTCGGATCGATGACGGGCGCGCGCCTGGCGTTCACTGCGGCACCGGCCCAGAAGCGCTGCCGGTAGCGGAGGTCGTCCATGAACTCGTGAATGCGCATCGGTGTGCGGGGTGGACTCCCGGCACCGCGATAGTCGGGAATGCCCGAGTCCGTGCTGATCCCGGCACCCGTCAGAATGACCGCGGGGCCGGGGGCGAAGAGTGCCGCGAGCGCAGTGATGTCGGTGTCCGTGAAACCTTCCGTCTGCATGGTGCCTCCCGACCGCCACTCTAGCGGTCGCGACGGGGGAGCCGTCGGGCGATGCGTGCGAGCGTCGCCGGTAAGATGAGGCGCATGACCGACGCGCGCAGCCAGCTCATCGACCTGATCACGTCCGAAGCCGTTTTTCACGGCGACTTCACGCTCACCAGCGGCAAGCGGGCGACCTACTACATCGACCTGCGCAAGCTGAGCCTCGATCACCGAGCGGCCCCGCTCATCGGACAGGTCATGCTCGACCTCATCGATGACATCGACGGCGTCGTCGCCGTCGGCGGGTTGACCATGGGCGCCGACCCGATCGCCTCGGCGATCATGCATCAGGGTGCCGGGCGCGGCAAGACGTACGACTCGTTCGTCGTGCGCAAGGAGCCGAAGGATCACGGTCGCGGCCGCCAGGTCGAAGGCCCCGACCTCGAGGGCAAGCGGGTCGTCGTGGTCGAGGACACGTCGACGACCGGAGGGTCCCCGCTGCAGGCCATCGCGGCGCTCGAGAAGGTCGGTGCCGAGATCGCCGCGGTCGCCGTGGTGGTCGACCGGCAGGCGCCGGCGAAAGCGCGGATCGAGGCCGAGGGGTACGAGTACCGCTTCGCCATCGGGCTCGCCGACCTCGGCCTCGACCCCCAGTAGCGGAGTGTCCGCGCCCGGTGCGGGCGCGGACACGTCTCACAGGACCTTCGAGAGGAACTGCCGCGTCCGCGGGTGGCTGGGATCGGTGAAGACGAGCTCCGGATCCCCCTCCTCGACGATCGTCCCCGAGTCCATGACGACGACGCGGTCGGCGACCTCGCGCGTGAAGCCCATCTCGTGGCTCACGACGATCATGGTCATGCCGGCGAGCGCGAGGTCCTTCATGACCTGCAGCACTTCGCCCACCATCTCGGGGTCGAGCGCGCTCGTCGGCTCGTCGAAGAGCATGAGCGCCGGCCGCATGGCGAGAGCGCGGGCGATGGCGACGCGCTGCTGCTGGCCGCCCGAGAGAGCGCGCGGTCTCGAGTCCGCCTGATCGGCCAGACCGACGCGGTCGAGCAGCTCCCGGGCGTAGTCGATCGCGTCGGATCGCTTCTCCCCGCTCACCCGCACCGGTGCGTGCCAGATGTTCTCGAGCACGGTCATGTGCGGGAAGAGGTTGAAGTGCTGGAAGACGAAGCCGATGTCCGCGCGCTGTCGGGCGAGGTCCTTCGCCGACATGGGGCGCACGGAGCCGTCCTCGCGCACCCGCTCCCCGATCCGTTCTCCGTTGACGTGCACTTCGCCGCTGTCGATCGGCTCGAGTTGATTGAGGGTGCGGAGGAACGTCGTCTTCCCGGCGCCCGAGGGGCCGACGAGCACCACGACCTCGCCACGCGAGACCTCGAGTGAGACGTCGGTGAGGATGTGCCGGTCGCCGAACCACTTGTTCACCTCCACGGTGCGCACGATCGGGCCATCGGTCACGCCGATCGGCGTGGTGTACGGACTCTCGCTCATGCGGGGACCCCTTCCAATTTGTCTGCGAGGGGGTTCTTCGGCGCGGTGCGGTCGCGCTTCGCGCGGAACCCGAAGAGACGCTTCCAGATCGATTCGGCGCGCGGCAGGCCGGCTTTCGTGTTGAGGTGATTCTCGATCCCGGTCTGAATGATCGTCCAGATCGTGGTGAGCAGGAGGTAGTACAGGGCGACGACGATGTAGATCTCGAAGACCTTGAACGTCGCGGCGCTCATGCTCGTGCTCACCTGGAACATCTCCGAGACGCCGATGATCGACAGGATCGACGTGCTCTTCATGAGGCCGTTGAACGAGTTGCCGAGTGGGGGCACCATGACCCGGATCGCCTGCGGCACGATGATCCAGCGCATCGAGCTGAGCGGGGTCATACCGAGCGAGAGGGCCGCCTCGGTCTGCCCGCGCTCGATGGACTCGAGTCCGCCGCGCACGATCTCCGAGATGTAGGCACTCTCGTGCAGCATGAGCGCCACGATCGATGCCTGCACCGCGCCCTTCACCAGGATGCCGATCGTGATGTCCTCGAACCTGAAGACGTTCGCCGCGGCGAATCCGGTGTAGATGATCACGAGCTGCACGAGCAGCGGTGTTCCTCGGATGATCCAGATGTAGAGGCTCGCGAACATGCGCAGCACGATGAATCTGCTGCGTCCCATGAGGGCGATGATGAGCCCGAGCACGAGCGCGAGCGCCATCGAGACGATCGAGATCGCGATCGTCAGGCCCAGCCCGCTGAGAAACCTGGGGCTGGGGAGGAAGAGGCTCTCCCAGAAGTAGACCCAGTCGAATGTCATACGTTGTTCTCCACTTCGTACATCGGTGCAGACCACCGACGTTCCATCGTGTTACTGGGCGGTGATGTCCTGGGCTTCGAGGCCCCATTCGGCGAGGATGTCCGCGTAGGTGCCGTCGTCGACGATCTCGTCGAAGGCGCCCTGCATGGCCTCGTGCAGCTCGGTGTTGTCCTTCAGCGTGGCGGCTCCGATGGTGACGTCGCCGAACGGTTCGCCGACGAGTTCGAAATCGCCGAGCTTCTCGTAGTACCCCGCGAGTTCGGCGGTGTCGATGAAGGCGTCGGCCTGACCCGCGAGCACCTGCTGCAGCGAGGTGATGTCGTCGGCGAGCGTGAGTGAGATCGGCGCCTCCCCGTTCTCCTCGCACTCGGCGGACTTCTCCTCAGCCTTCAACGCGCCGGTCGCACCGGTGATGGCGATGACCTTCGTCCCGCACAGCGAGTCGTCGAATCCGGTGATGTCCTCGGGGTTGTCCCGCGTGACGAGCACGGCGGAGCCGGACTGGAGGTATGGCACGAAGTTCGCGACCTCTTCGCGCTCGGGCTTGATGTACAACGACGACATGATGACGTCGCACTGCTTCGCCTGCAGTGCCGGAACGAGGCCGGAGAACTTGTACTCCGAGAACTCGACCTCGAGCCCCAGGTTCTCCGCCAGCGCGTGCGCGATGTCGACCTCGGCGCCGATCGGCACCCCGTCGTCCTCGACGTAGATGTTGGGCGGGCTGCCGTAGCTCGCGCAGATCCGCAGGGCGCCGTCCGAGATGATGGTCGGCGACGAGACCGCGGCGTCCCCGGATGCAGCCGATTCGCTGGCGTCGCCACCCTGGGCGCAACCGCCCAGTGCGACGATGACTCCGCCGGCGAGCGCGAGGGCGGCAGAGGTTCGAAGATGACGGGTTGAACGTGTCACGGTGTTTCTCCATTCGGGCGACGGTGCCAGCAGGCTCTTCTTCGGAAAGAACTCCGCTCAGACAGTGGCTAATGGTCGGACCAACTGACTAAGCTGTATGGACACTACCCCGAGATGATGTGTATCGTCAATGCGGAAACATCGCCGAAACGATGCCGTCCTCTCGGCGATACTTCACTGGAGGTCGCTTCCCGCGACGAGACCGCGTCGCGGCGGGAGCGGCCGGTCGGCGACGCGCTTGACCGATGGACGAGAGGGAACGAGGTCGATGACATGGACTGGGATGCCGTAGGGAGGTCGACGACGCTCTCCGTTCCGGAGCGTCTGTCCGTCGACCTGGAGAGACTCATCCTCGATGGCAAGCTGCTGCCGGGTGAGCGGATCCCTCCGGAGCGCGAACTCGCCGCGCACCTCGGTGCGTCTCGAGTGTCCATCCGTCAGGCACTGCACGAGCTGGAGAACCGCGGGCTGGTCGATCGCCGGCCGGGACGCGGGACGATCGTGCTCGCCCCCGGCGAGAAATCCGAGCTCGCCGAGCAGGGCTTCGGCCTGATCGCGGCACCCGAGGGCGGCGTCGCCCAGATCATGGAGCTCCGCGCGATCATCGAACCGCCGATCGCACGGATCACGGCCGCGCGCGCCTCGGGCCGGGACCTCGCCCAGCTCGAAGAGCTCGTCCAGTCGATGGAGGGCGAGGTGAGCCGGCAGCGTTACGCCGAGCTTGACCGCGCGTTCCACCAGGCCATCGCCCAGTACACGCACAATCCGCTGCTCGCGCTGCTCAACGAGCAGATCGCGACGCAGATCGCGCCCAGCCGGTCGATCAGCTACCAGACCAAGGCGCGACGCGTCCATTCTCGCGAGGCGCACCGCCGCATCTACGAGGCGATCGCGGCGGGCGACGGAGATCTCGCCGAACAGGAGGCGCGCGCCCACGTTCTGGAGATCAGCCAGCAGATCGCCATCGCGACCGGCGCGGAAGACGAATATGAAGGAGACCGCTAGATGACCACCGATCAGCGCGCGCGTGGCGCCATCTCCACCTCCCACCACCTCGCGACGGAGGCGGGTGCCGCCGTGATCGAGGCGGGCGGCAATGCCGTCGACGCGGCGATCACCGCGGCAGCGGCGCTCTGCGTCGTGTACCCGAACAACGTGGCGCTCGGCGGTGACCTCGTCGCACTCGTGCGCAGTCCCGACGGCGCAGTGCACTTCCTGAACGCGACGGGTCGGTCGCCGAGCGGGCTGACACTCGCCGCGCTGCGCGAGCGCCACGGCGACGCGCTGCCGCTGCGCGGCATCGACACCGTCACGGTGCCGGGAGGGGTGCGCGGCTGGCGCGCCCTGCACGACTTCGGGGCGTCACGCACCTGGGCCGAGCACCTCGCCCCGGCGACCGCGTTCGCCGAAACCGGGCACCCGACCGCACGATCGGTGGCCGCAGCGCTCGTCGAGGAGCAGGCATCGCTTGCGCAGGATCCCGGTGCGCGCGCGGTCTTCTACCCGAACGGGACGCCGCTCGCCGCGGGGGAACAGCTGATGCAGCCGGCGCTCGCCGCCACGCTGCGCACGCTCGCGGAGCAGGGGTCGGACGCCTTCTACTCGGGAGATCTCGCGCGTGCCTGGATCTCGGGGCTGCGTGAGATCGGTTCGCAGATCACGCCGGAGGACGCCGCGGCCTTCGAACCCGAGTGGGCTGAGGCGCTCGCCGGTGATTTCGCGGGGCACCGCGTGCTCACCGGTCCGCCGAACACCTCGGGCTTCATGCTGCTGCGCGCGCTGAACGCCGTCGCCGCAGGCATCGAGGATCCGCTCGGCGCGGGAGCCGGGGCGCTTGCCGCGGCGTTCCACGATGCCAATACGGTCCGTGCGGCGCTGCTCGCCGATCCGGACGTCGGGCCGAGCGGGCAGACTCTGGTGGACGCCGATGTGCCGGCGGGCGAGCACGTCGCCGATCCGAAGCGCAGCGGCGACACGGTCGGACTGAGCACCGTGACGGCCGACGGGTGGGCGGTGTCGCTCATCAACTCCGTCTACTGCAGTTTCGGGGCGCACATCCTCGAACCGCGGACGGGGGTCATCTTCCAGAACCGCGGCACATCGTTCTCACTCGATCCGTCGCTGCCGAACGCGTTCGCGCCGAACCAGCGGCCGCGGCACACCCTGATGCCGGTGATGGTGCTCCGAGACGGCGAATTGGCGTGGGTGCCATCGACCATGGGCGGATCCGCGCAGCCGCAGATCCACACGCAGCTCCTGCTGCGCTCGACCGACGGGGCGATCCCGCACGACGCGACGCACGCGCCGCGGTGGATCGTCGACGAGGTCGGCGGGGACCGGAGGCTCACGGTGACGATCGAGGAGGACGTGCCGGTGGTCGCGCGCGACGCGATCGCCGCCGCCGGTTTCACCCTGAACATCGTGCCCCGCTTCTCCGAGGATCTCGGTCACTCGAACCTCATCCGCGTCCGCGGCCAGGCGTTCGACGCCGCGAGCGACCCCCGGTCCGACGGCTCGGCGATCGTGGTCGACGCATGACCGCCGCCGCAGCACCCCTGCCCCCTTCAGACGCGCAATCGAAAGCCTCATCGCCCATGGACCAGCTCGAACGCCCCCGCCCCGGGATCATCCCGCTCATCCTGATGGGCGCCCTCACCGGGCTCCTCTCCGGGCTCTTCGGCATCGGCGGCGGCGTGCTGCTCGTGCCGATGCTCGTGCTCTTCCTCGGTTTCCAGCAGCGGTTGGCCGCTGGAACCTCGGTGGCGGCGATTCTGCCGGCGGCGATCGTCGGCGGCATCGGGTACGCCGTGCAGGGCAACGTCGACTGGGTCGCCGCACCGCTCCTCGCGATCGGCATCGTGATCGGCGCACAGCTCGGCAGCTTCCTGCTCTCGCGCACGCCCACCGGGTTCCTGCGCTGGATGTTCATGGTCTTCCTGCTCGCCGTCGCGGTCAGCCTGTGGTTCGTGGTGCCCGAACGCGATGACACCATCGAGATCACCGTGCTCACGGGAACGCTGCTCGTGCTCACCGGCCTCCTCACCGGGGTGCTCTCCGGACTCCTGGGCGTCGGCGGCGGCGTGGTCGTCGTCCCGATCCTGATGTTCTTCTTCGGAGCGAGCGACCTCATCGCGAAGGGCACCTCGCTCATCATGCTGATTCCCGGATCGATCTCGGGGACGATCGGCAACTCGCGTCGCCGCAATGTCGACCTCCGGTCGGCCGCGGTGCTCGGGATCGCGGCGAGTGTGCTCTCGCCGCTCGGCTCCGTGATCGCGACCTGGATCCCGCCGTTCTGGTCGAACGTCGCCTTCTCGGTGCTGCTCGGCCTGATCCTGATCCAGATGCTCGTGCGGGTGCTCCGGCGGAAGCGGTAGGCGCTTCAAGCTCGGGTGAGCACGACATCGCTCCGTTTCGCGTGATGCAGGATCGGCGCTGCAGTGAGCTCGATGAGCGCGTCCTCGCAGTGGGCGTCGATCTCGCGCAGGACGTCGCGCAGCTCCGTCCGCTCACCGAGTGTGAGCGTGGCGCGTACCTCGGAGGCGGCAGGGATCTCGGCGACCCACCGCGCGTGCCAGTTCTCGGCGATGCGCTCCCCGAGTGTGGCGAGTGCCGACTGCCTGGCCCGCGCCGTGACGAGCACTTCGTTCGGAAACCCGAGCAGTGCCGGTTCGAGCACGGCTCGGATGCTCACGGTGTCGGTGCGCTGCATGTGGTCGATGCGCTTGCGCACGGTGGGTTTCGCCAGACCGAGCTCGGCGGCGATGGTCTCGATGCTCCGCCGACCGTCGACTTCGAGCAACGCGATGATGTCACGGTCGGTCGGGTCGAGCGGGGGAGGATCGTCCGCCGCAGTGAGGGCCTGCGATTCGTTCTCGCCGAGCTGCTCGAGCTGTTCGGGTACAAGGATGTTCGGGTTCCACCCGCGCACCGTGCGGTGGAAGTAGGCGATGGGGAGAAACGATGAGGACGTCACCGGGAGCTCCCCGATGGCCTCTTCGATGAATGCGCTCCGGTCTTCGGGACGCAGGTAGCACTCGGCGATGACGGCCGTGCCGTCGGAGACGGTGGCGACCCAGAGGGCCTCGTCCCGATGCGCGAGCCACTGCGCCACCTGGGGGGTGGCACCCGGACGGCAGGCGATGCGCGCGAAGGTCGCCTCACCGCGCCCGACCAGGTGCGGTTGCGCGAGCGCCTTGACGCGGACGAGCTGCTGTTCGAGCAGGCGGGCGCCGCGGCGGGCGACCGTGCGTTCCTGGATTCCCGTGGCACGCGCGATGCGTCGCCACGATGCGCGACCGTTCCGCAGAAGGGCCGCGCAGATCTCGCGATCGGTCTGATCGAGTGTGTCGCTCATGCGGCGTGGGTTCCTCGTCGCGTGCATCGGGTGGGGGTCTCAGTCTAGGTGCTGCTGACGCTCGCCGGCCTGCCCGCGTGCCGAGGGTGACGGGAAAAGTATTCTTAGGAACAATACTTGTCTGATTCGATTATTCATGATTTACTGACTGACGTTTTCATGACATCGACGACGATAGGATCCGATGCGCGAGATCACTCACCTCACTGCGATCGACATGCGCCGAGCGCTCGACGATCGTGCACTCAGCGTCGTCGATGTCGTCCAGGCGCATCTGGAGCAGATCGAAGCCGGCGCGGCGGTGAACGCCGTCGTCACGGTCGATCCGGAGGGTGCGCTCGCCCGAGCGCGCGAGCTCGACGCGCAGGGGCCGGATCCCGAGCTGCCGCTCTTCGGCCTCCCGATCGGCGTCAAGGACACGCACGACACCGCGGGCGTGCGGACCACATACGGATCCATCCGGCATCGAGCGCACGTGCCGCCGCGCGACGCCGCGCACGTTCGTCGCATGCGCGAGGCCGGAGCCGTCATCGTCGGCAAGACGAACGTCCCCGAGTACGCCGCGGGCTCGCACACCGTCAATCGCGTGTTCGGTCCGACGCGCAATCCGTACGCGCTCGACCGCTCGGCCGGCGGATCGAGCGGCGGGGCGGCGGCCGCCCTCGCCGCGCGCCAGGTCGCACTCGCCGACGGGAGCGACATGGGCGGTTCGCTGCGGAATCCGGCGTCGTTCTGCAACGTCGTCGGTCTGCGGCCCTCGCCCGGCATCGTTCCCGCGTCGGATGCGGCGAACCTGCTGTCGCCGCTGACCACGGCCGGTCCGATGGGGCGGACGGTCGACGACGTCGCACTGCTCCTCTCGGTCATCGGACGGCCCGACTCGCGTACGCCCTCCTGGGCGTCAGGTCCGGTCGAGCGACCGACGGACGGCTCGCTCCGTGGTGTGCGCGTCGGCTGGGCGCCGACGCTCGGCGGTCGGATCCCGGTCGACTCGGAGGTGCTCGAGGTGCTCGAGGACGCGGTGCGGGTCTTCGCCGACGCGGGTGCTGAAGTGGTCGAGGCGTGTCCCGATCTCGATGGTGCGACGGAGGCGTTCCTCACGCTGCGCGCGGCCGAGTTCGAGGCGGAGTGGGGAGACCAGCTCGCCCGCGACCCCGAAGACTTCAACGACCGGATCACCTGGAATATCGAACGCGGCCGTGAGCTCTCCGGTCGGGATGTGATGCGGGCCCAGGAGCAGCAGACGCGGATCATCCGCGCGGGTGCCGACTTCTTCTCCGACGTCGACGTGCTCCTGTCGCCCGCGGCGCAGGTGGCGCCCTTCCCGGTGACGCTCGACTACCCGCACGAGGTCGCTGGTCAGACTCAGCAGCATTACCTCGACTGGATGCGTGCCGCGACCGCGATCACGATGCTCGGCGTGCCGGCGATCTCGGTGCCCGCCGGCTTCACCGCAGCCGGACTGCCCGTCGGGCTGCAGATCGCGTCCCGCATCGGAACGGACGCGAGTCTGCTCGGGACCGCTCGCATCTACGAAGCACTCACCGACTTCGGGAGCCGCGCGCCGGCCGGCGCCTGACTCCCTCCCGCGAAAAACTGCAAAGGAGCATCATGCACGCACCCCTTCTCACCCCCGGGCGGGCGGTGATCGCGGCCGTCCCGGTGGTCGGGTTCTTCGCGACGCCGTTCCTGCCCTTCGCCATCGAGCCCACCCTGTGGCTCGGCCTGCCCGCGCCGCTCTGGTGGGCGGCTGGGCTCGTGATCCTGACCGTGCTCAGCCTGCAGCTCATCGAGTCGATGTATCTGCGCCGGGGTGGACGCGAGCGCGACGCCGCCGAACGCGAGCGGCTCGCCACCCATCAGATCGAGGTGCTCCGCGCCGAACGCATCGCTGCGGAGACGGAAGAGGGCATCCGATGACCGTCTCGCTCATTATCATCGTCGGCATCTGCGCGATCGGGGCGCTCGGCATCGCGAGTCGGCGCCGACAGCGGAGCATGTCGAACTGGACCGTCGGCAAACGCGACCTCCCGAAGTGGACGTCCTGGTTCCTGCAGGCCGGCGAGTCGCTCACCACCTTCAGCTTCCTGGGTCTCGCCGGCATCGCGTTCGGGGGCGGAGTCAGTGCGATCTTCGCCGTCGGCTACCTCACGATGTCGTGGACGTTCCTCTACTTCGTCGCTCCGCGCATCCGCGAGCTCGGTCAGCGTCGGGGCTACCTCACCATGGCCGACTTCTTCGAGGATCGGTTCAGCGCCAGATGGCTCGCGAAGGTCGTCGCCATCGTCGGCGCCTTGGCGCTGATCCCGTATCTGCAGCTGCAGATCACCGGCCTCGGTCTCATCGTCGAACTGGCGACCGGCAGTCCGAGCGCGCGGGGGTTGAGCATGGTCATCGCGAGCGTGCTCGTCGCGGTCTTCGTCGCCTGGTCGGGGATCCGGGGTATCGCTCGCGTCGCCTACCTCAAGGACATCCTGCTCGTCGTGGCGATGGTCGTCATCGTCGCGGGTGTTGCGATCAGCTTCGGCGGTATTCCGCCGATCTTCGCGCAGATCGCCGAGTCGACGCCGTCGCTGCTGACGCTCCACGCCGAGGGGTACGACACGACCTTCTTCGTGACCGCCATGCTGGTGACCGTCATCGGCTCCGGATTCATGACGCTGCCCCACCTGTGGCCCCCGAACCTCGCGGCGAAGAGCGGTGAGGTGCTGCGCAGCAACGCGAAGTGGTTGCCGATCTACCAGCTGGTGCTGTTCATCCCGATTCTCGTCGGCATGGCCGGGGTGCTGGAGCTTCCCGGCGACACGGCGGGCAACGAGGTGCTGCTCACCACAGCGGGAGCGCTGCTGCCCGAGTGGCTGCTCGGTGTCGTCGCCGTCGCCGGCGCGGCCGCGGCCATGGTGCCGGCGGCCGCCATCGTCATGGGGATCTCGACGCTCGTCAGTACCAACGTGTTCGGCGGGGTGCGACCGGAACGGCGCATGGCGTTCAACTACGTCGTGATCCTCGCCGCGGTCGGCCTCGCGCTCGCGTTCGGTCTCGTGCGGTCGGACATCTCCGCTCTGCTGCTCCTGACCTACGGCGGGACCACGCAGTTCGCGCCGGGCGTGTGCGTGGCGCTGGCGAAGCGCGTGCGCGTCGGTGCGTGGCCGATCGGCCTCGGCATCATCGCCGGAACGCTCACCGTCGCCGTGATCACGTTCGCCGAGATCCCCATCGGAAGTTGGGATTCGGGGCTCATCGCACTCGCGCCGAACCTCGCGATCGTCGTGATCGGCGAGGCGATCCGGCGCGCGCGCGGCGGCACGGACGTGACGCAGGTGGATATCGATGACCGCGCGGTGGCGACGGTCCGATGACCTCGGCGGCACCGATGCTCCGGCCCGGGCACGGCTCCCGGGTCGGCGTCGGTGGTGCGCACGCGGCTTCAGCGCATCTTCACGCCGCTGCGCTTCAGCGCCGCGAGCACGATCGACGTCTCGGTCTCGGTCGCGTCGGCGGTCCAGTCCGCCCGCATGAGGAAGTCGGCGAGCGCCGTGTGGTCGACGCACGCGATGTCGACGAACAGCTGCGTGCGGCCCGTGGTGAAGGCGAGGTAGCGCACCTCGGGCACCTGCGCGAGCGTTCGCGCGACGGCCTCGGTGCGTCCCGGGAGCGTCCGGATGCGCAGCGTGGCCTCGACCGAGTACCCGAGCGCAGCCGGCTCCACGACCGCGCGGATGAACAGGCGGCCGCGCTCCTGCAGATGCGCGAGACGTCGGCGCACCGATGCGGTCGAGAGCGCCGTGGCGCGCGCGAGCTCCTCGAAACTCGCGCGGCCGTCGTCGGCCAGCACTCGCGCGATCTCCAGCTCTTCGCGGCTGAGCGGCTGCAGTTCGGCGGAACCGCCCGGCACGCCGGGGTGGGGGTCGTCGCGCAGCGACGCGATCTGCGCCGCCTCCAGGATCGGGGGGAGCCACTCGTGGGTCGCTTTGTAGAGGCGGAGCACGGTCGCGATCTCGATGCTCGCCGCGCCGGGGAGGCCGGGGATCTCGTCGAGCATCAGGTTCAGCGAGCGTTCCCGTGCGTTGATCTGCTCGAAGACGCAGTCCATCTCGCCGGTGGTGAGGTAGGTGAAGACCGATCCGGACCGCTCGGCAGCCGCGGCCCCGGTCACGCGATTCATGCCGGTCGCGCAGCGGACGCTGACGATCGAGCTGTCGAGCATGCCGCCCTGAGGCAGCACCGTCAACGCCGTCACCCGCACCTGTTTCGTGCGCAGCAGTTCCGCGCCGCGTGCCGCGACGGTGCGCTCGGGAACGTCGAGCGCCGTCGCGATGCGCCGCCACCCGGCTCGACCGTTGACCTGCAGTGCGGCGACGATGTCGCGATCGAGGCGGTCGAGCACCGGAGTGACGTTCATGGCAGTATTCTCTGCCGAAATCTGCACCTTGACAACTGCACGCGACGAGACCGGTCGTCCGAGCATAGGATGGGCGCTGATTCGACCATCTCCGCGGAGCGATCACGCCCGCGGGCCCATCTGCGAACCGATGACGAAACGGAGGTGGCATCGTGAGCGACGGTGCGACGCATGAGACCGGCCCGCAGGGGACGACTCCCCACGGCGGGGCGCTCGAAGATCTGCTCGTGGTGGATCTCAGCCGGGCGCTCGCCGGGCCGCACGCCGGCATGATGCTCGGCGACCTGGGGGCGCGGGTCATCAAGGTCGAGGCACCGGGCAACGGCGATGAGACCCGCTTGTGGGGGCCGCCGTTCGCGGAGGGGGATGACGGCGAGCGGTACTCGACCTACTTCCTCTCCTGCAACCGCAACAAGGAGTCGATCGCGCTCGATCTCAAGAGCGATGACGGGCGCGCGGTGCTGCGCGATCTGCTCGCGCGCGCCGACATTCTGATCGAGAACTTCCGCACCGGCGTCATGGACCGGCTCGGGTTCGGTACCGCCGCGCTCGCGGAACTCAACCCGCGCCTGATCCAGATGTCCATCACCGGGTTCGGTCATGACGGGCCCGAGGGCGGCCGCGCCGGATACGACCAGATCGTGCAGGGCGAGGCCGGACTCATGTCGCTGACCGGGTCCGGTCCTGAGGATCCGCAGCGCGTGGGCACCCCGATCGCCGACCTGCTCGGCGGCATCCACGGTGTGGTCGGGGTGCTCGCCGCTTTGCACGAGCGGGAGCGGACGGGGCGCGGCCGGGTGGTGCGGGCCTCGCTGCTGTCATCGATCGTGGGGGTGCACGCGTTCCAAGGCACCCGATACACCGTCGCGGGCGAGACACCGCAGCCGCAGGGCAACCACCACCCCTCGATCGCCCCGTACGGGCTGTTCCGCTGCCGCGACGGTGCGGTGCAGATCAGCGTCGGCAACGAGCGGTTGTGGCAGGCGTTCTGCGCCGAGTTCGGCCTCGATCCGGCCACTCCAGGACTGGCATCGAACCCGGAGCGGGTGGCGCACCGGTCGGAGACGATCGCGTTCGTGGAGGGCGCCTTCGCGGCCCACGACGCCGAGGATCTGCTCGCGAGATTGAGTACGGCGGGGATTCCCTCGGGCAAGGTGCGCACCCTCGAAGAGGTGTACGCCTGGGATCAGGTGCGCTCGCAGGGTCTCGTCGTCGATGTGGACCACGCGACGCTCGGCACCATCAGCCTGCCCGGGCCGCCGATCCGGTTCTTCGACGTCGACGGCACCGGTGAGACGGAGCGCGCCCGCGAGGCGCACCAGGCGCCCCCGACGCTCGATCAGCACGGCGACGCGATCCGCGAGTGGTTGCGGGGCGACGCGTGAGCGGCGCGGCGCCGTCGAGGCCGCGGCGGGTGAACGCGCGCGGACTCATCGACATGCTCGTGGATGCGGATTCGTACCGTTCCTGGGATACCGCTCCGATCGAACCCGAACTGGGTGAGGAGTACCGCGCCGAGCTCGCGGCGGCACGCGAGAAGAGCGGCGTCGACGAGTCGATCATCACGGGGGAGGCGCTGATCGCCGGTCGCCGCGTGGCGCTCATCGCGTGCGAGTTCACGTTTCTCGCCGGTTCGGTCGGGTCGGCTGCTGCCGAGCGCTTCGTCGCGGCGATCGAGCGCGCCACGGCCGAGCGCCTGCCGGTGCTCGCCAGCACCGCGTCGGGCGGAACGCGGATGCAGGAGGGCACGGTCGCGTTCGTCGCGATGGTGAAGATCGCCGCCGCGGTCGCCGCGCACAAGTCGGAGGGGCTGCCGTACCTCGTGTACCTGCGGCACCCGTCGACCGGAGGAGCGCTCGCCTCGTTCGGGTCGCTCGGGCAGGTCACGGTCGCCGAGCCCGGCGCGCTCGTCGGGTTCTTGGGGCCCCGCGTGTACGAAGCGCTCTACGGTGAGTCGTTCCCGGAGGGGGTGCAGCAGGCGGAGAACCTGGCGCGCAACGGCATCATCGACGGGGTGCTGCCGCCGGAGGAGCTGCAGGGGGTGGTGCGCCGTGTCCTGGACCTGCTCGACCGGCCGACGCACGCCGAGCTGCTCGAACGCGCCGACGATCCGGGAACCGCTGCGGTCGACCCTGCCGGGTCGGCGGACACGTGGGATTCGATCACCCGGTCGCGCGATCGACGGCGGCCGGGACTCCGCGAGCTGCTGCGCACCGCGGCGAGCGATGTGGTGCCCCTCAGCGGCACGGGGCAGGGGGAGCGCGATCCGGGACTGAGCCTGTGCCTGGCGCGTTTCGGCGGGATCCCGTGCATCGTCGTCGGTCAGGATCGGCGCGCGCAGCGCGCCTTCGCCCCGCTCGGACCGGGGGCGCTGCGCGCGGCGCGGCGTGCGATGCACCTGGCCGAGGAGCTGCGACTGCCGCTCGTGAGCGTGGTCGATACCCCGGGTGCCGCGCTGTCGCGCGCGGCCGAGGAGGGCGGGCTCGCGAGCGAGATCGCGCACTGCCTCGCCGATCTCGTGAAGCATCAGGGTCCGACGCTGTCGGTGCTGCTCGGAGAGGGAACGGGTGGGGGCGCGCTCGCGCTGCTGCCGGCCGATCGGACGATCGCGGCGCAGCACGCGTGGCTCTCCCCGCTGCCGCCGGAGGGTGCGTCGGCGATCGTGCATCGGGATACCGCGCACGCGGCCGAGATCGCGGAGCAGCAGGGGGTGGCCTCGGGTGCGTTGCGCGCCGCGGGCATCATCGATCGGGTGGTCGTCGAGGAGCCGGATGCCGCGGCGGAGTCTGCGGCGTTCTGCACGCGGATGGGCGATGCGATCGCGCAGGAGCTTGCGCGTCTCGTGCTGCAGCGCGCCGACCGTCGTCACGTCGCCCGGTTGGAGCGATTCCGCGCCCTCAGCCGGTGATGCGATTCAGCCGGTGATGCGCTTCAGCGATCGGGGAGCAGGTCCGCTACCGAGTCCAGGATCACGTCGGGCCGGAACGGATACTTCTCGATCTCCTCACGATCCGAGATGCCCGTCATCACGAGGTAGGTGCGCAGTCCCGCCTCCATGCCGGCGATGATGTCGGTGTCCATGCGATCGCCGATCATGGCGGTGTTCTCGGAGTGCGCGCCGATCCGGTTCATCGCCGAGCGGAACATCATCGGGTTCGGCTTGCCGACCACGTACGGCTCGCGTCCCGTCGCCTTCGTGATGAGCGCGTTGATCGCCCCGGTCGCCGGGAGCGGACCCTCGGCGCTCGGTCCGGTCGCGTCGGGGTTCGTGGAGATGAAGCGCGCCCCGCGGTTGATGAGCCGGATCGCCTTCGTGATCGCCTCGAACGAGTAGTTGCGGGTCTCGCCCACGACGACGAAATCAGGATTCGACTCGGTCATGACGAACCCGGCCTCGTGCAGCGCCGTCAGGATTCCGGCCTCGCCCACCACGAATGCGCGACCGCCGGGCATCTGCTGCTTCAGAAAGGCCGCGGTCGCGAGCGCGCTCGTCCAGATGTGATCCTCGGGCACGACGATCCCCGACCCGGCGAGCCTCGCGCTCAGGTCGCGAGCCGTGAAGATGGAGTTGTTCGTGAGGACGAGGTAGGGGCGCTCCGTCTCCTGCCAGTGCTGCAGCAGGTCGGACGCGCCGGGAATCGGATGGTTCTCGTGGACGAGTACGCCGTCCATGTCGGTCAGCCAGCATTCGATGTCGGTCATGCCACCGCCTCTCTCGTAGCCGTACGCCCCACACTAGTCCGGCATCATGAACCCGGCGTTGCGAATGTGTTTCCGCCCGCTCCTGAGGCCCGGTGCATCCGCGGCACCCCCGTGACACACTGGAACCATGCACGAGCGCGCCGGCCGTCTGGCCACCTCCGAGGACCTCATCGACGTCGACGCATTGATCGCCGCCTACACGGAGACGGTGCCCGATCCGGCGGATCCCGCGCAGCGGGTGGTGTTCGGCACGTCGGGTCACCGTGGTTCGGCGCTCGCGGGGTCGTTCAACGAGGCACACATCGTCGCGATCAGCGCGGCGATCGCCGAGTACCGGGCCGCCCAGGGCATCACGGGTCCGCTCTTCATCGGTGCGGATCCGCACCCGCTCTCGGGGCCGGCCGAGCTCACCGCGCGCGAGGTGCTGTCCGCCGCGGGGGTGCGCGTACTCGCGCGGTCGGGCAGCGGAGACGAGATCTACGTGCCGACGCCGGCGGTCAGTCACGCGATCCTGACCCACAACCGTGATCGGGCGGGCGACGACCCGAATCGCGCGGACGGCATCGTCGTGACCCCGAGCCACAACCCCCCGCAGGACGGCGGCTTCAAGTACAACCCACCGCACGGCGGACCCGCCGGTTCGGAGGCGACGACGTGGATCGCCGACCGTGCGAACGAGCTCCTCGCCTCCGGGGTGGCCGAGATCCCCCGCGCCTCCGAGGACGGCATGGGCGGGGAAGCGGTCGGTCGCTACGACTTCCTCGGCAACTATGTCGACGACCTCGAGAACGTCATCGACATCGCGGCGATTCGGGATGCCGGTATTCGCATCGGCGCCCACCCGCTCGGCGGTGCGAGCACGGCGTACTGGGCGGCGATCCGGGATCGCTACGCGCTGGAGATCACGGTGCTCGGCCCGGGCATCGACCCGCAGTGGGCGTTCATGCATCTCGACTGGGACGGGAAGATCCGGATGGATCCCTCCTCGGCCTCCGTCATGGCGACGGTCGAGGCGTACCGCGACGAGTTCCCGCTGGTCACCGGCAACGATGCGGACGCGGATCGCCATGGCATCGTCACCGTTGACGGTGGGCTCATGAACCCGAACCACTTCCTCGCTGTCGCGATCGACTACCTCCTCACCCACCGGCCCGACTGGCCGGTCTCCGCGGGCATCGGCAAGACGGTCGTTTCCTCGGGCATGATCGACCGCGTCGTCGCCGCGCACGAGCGGACACTGCTCGAGGTGCCCGTCGGATTCAAGTGGTTCGTGCCGGGTCTCTCGGATGGGTCCGTCGCCTTCGGCGGCGAGGAGAGCGCCGGCGCATCTTTCCAGCGGTTCGACGGCACCGCGTGGAGCACGGACAAGGACGGCATCCTGCTCTGCCTGCTCGCCGCAGAGATCCAGGCCGTCACGGGCCAGTCGCCATCTGAGCGGTATCGCGAGCTCGTCGCGCGCTTCGGCGATCCGGCGTACGCCCGCGTCGACGGACCGGCGACCGCGGAGCAGAAGGCGCGCCTCGCGGCACTCGCACCCGAGGATGTCACCGACACCGAACTCGCGGGCGATCCCATCACCGCGGTGCGCACCGAAGCCCCCGGTAACGGGGCCGCGATCGGCGGTCTGCAGGTGCGGACCGAGCACGCGTGGTTCGCGGCGCGACCGTCGGGCACCGAGGACGTCATGAAGATCTACGCCGAGTCGTTCCGCGGTGCCGAGCACCTCGCCGAGGTGCAGCTCGCCGCCCGCGCCCTCGTGGACCGCGCGCTCAGCGAATAAGTGCCGCGCGCGGCGGTACGCTGGATCCATGCCAGAGACCGCCGCCCGCCTCCGCCGATACTCCTACCTCGGTCCGGCGGGCACGTTTACCGAAGCGGCACTGAAGCAGGTGCCCGAGGCGGCGGGGATGGACTGGGCGCCCGTCGCGAACATCGGCGAGGCGCTCGACGACGTCACCTCGGGGGTGAGCGACGCCGCGATGATCGCGATCGAGAACTCGATCGACGGCGGCGTCACGGTCGCGCAGGACGCGCTGGCCACCGTTCCCGGGCTCCGCATCGTCGGCGAGTACCTCGTGCCGGTGAACTTCGTGCTGGTCGTGCGGCCGGGTGTGCGGCTCGCAGACATCCGCGTGATCGCGGCGCACCCCGTCGCCTACGGGCAGTGCCGCGCCTGGCTCGATGACCAGGTACCCCGGCACCAGCACCTGCCGTCGACCTCGAACGTGCAGGCGGTCGTCGATCTGCTCGCGTCGGATCCGGATTCCGCGGCATCGGTCGACGCCGCGATCGCACCCCCGGGCATCGAGGACCACTACCCGGTCGAGGTGCTCGCGTCGCACCTGGCCGACAACCCCGACGCCGAAACGCGCTTCGTGCTCGTCAGCCGCACAGCCGCAGTCGGGGAACCCACCGGTGCCGACAAGACGAGCGTCGTCGCCGAACTGCCGAACGATCGCGCGGGCGCGCTGCTCGAGCTGCTCGAGCAGTTCGCGACGCGCGGCGTGAACCTCACCCTGCTCGCCTCGCGCCCGATCGGCGATCGCATGGGGCGCTACCGCTTCGTCATCGATGCCGAGGGGCACGTGAAAGAGGAGCGCGTCGCCGACGCCCTGCTCGGCGTGAAGCGCTTCAGCCCGCGCCTCGTCTTCCTCGGGTCGTACCCGCGTGCCGACCGTGTCGCTGCCACCACCCAGAAGGTCTACGGCGACGACGTCTTCCGGGATGCCAGGGACTGGCTGCGCGGCGTGCTCGACGGCAGCCCCGACGCGGAGGATTGAGCCCGGTCACCCCGCGCCGAGTCGCGCGTCCGACGATGACTCGCGAACGAGGAACGGTTACCCGACGGGCATGCGCACGATGAGCGAACCGGGATCGACGCCGCCGGTGATGGCCACGGCGACCCCGAGGTCGTCGCCGTCGAGCTGCACCGGCTCCGGCCGGTCGACGGAGAGGGCGAACCGCTTCGCCTGCACGTAGGTGACGTTGCGGGTGTCGCGAGCGAGGTCGATCATGCGGCGACCCGCGCGCGTCCGGCGCAGCACGCCGTTCTCCCACCCGAGCCGGTTCCAGATGCGCAGCCACGAGAACGCACCGAGCGGCCGCAGCGCGACGAGGTCGAGCCGCCCGTCATCCACCTGCGCGTCCGGGATCAGCAGCACGCCGCCGGGCATGAGCCCGCAGTTGCCGATCATCACGGTGTAGACCGACATCGATCGCGACGGTGAGCCGTCGATGGAGGAGTGCACGCGCAGCGGTCCGTCGCGCATCATGGTCCGGATCCCCGCGTCCACATACGCCAACCACCCCAGGCGGCGCTTCAGCGTCGCACGGGTCGCGCTGATCGCACGCGCATCGAGGCCCATCCCGGCGAGCACGAGAAACGCGTGCCGATCCACCGTCTCATCAGGGCGCACGATCGAGACGACCCCGAGATCGATCGCACGATTCGTTCCGTGAAAACCCGCGCGCGCGACGGCCTCGGGATCCGCGAGCGGAATGCAGAGATTCCGTGCGAGGATATTGCCCGTCCCCAGCGGGACCACCGCGAGCGGCACACCGGAACCGCGCAGCGCCTGCGCGACCGCCCGCACCGTGCCGTCGCCACCCGCGGCGAAGACCACACTCGCTCCGTCCGCCAGCGCGCGATTCGTCGCTGCCACCCCGCCATCGACGGCATCGGTCTCGTACCAGCGCGTCGGCGACCAACCGGCGAGCTGTTCGGCCCGCGCGACCGCACGCCTGACCGCGATCAGTCCCGGCTTTCCCGGGTGGAAGACGACGGCCGCGCTCGGCAGCACCCGCGACGCTGACTCAGGCATACCCACAGGGTAGCCGTCGGGGCTGACTAGACTGGAGCGGTGATCGATCCAGCTCTGCTCCGCACCGAACCCGAGACCGTCAAGCGCTCGCAGCGAGCACGAGGCAGCGACGAATCCGCTGTCGATCGCGCGCTCGCCGCAGACGAGGCCCGCCGCACGGCACTCGCCGAGTTCGAGACCCTCCGTGCCGAGCAGAAGCAGTTCGGCCTCCAGGTCAAGGGTGCCGCGAAAGACGAGAAGGCGGCGCTCATCGAACAGGCGCAGCAGCTCGCCGCACGGGTGAAAGACGCGGAGGCCCGCGCCAAGGAAGCCGACCGCACGTTCACCGAGCTCGCGATGACGATCGAGAATCTCGTCATCGACGGGGTCCCTGCCGGTGGCGAGGAGAACTTCGTCACGCTGCGTGAAGTGGGCGAGATCCCCGCATTCGACTTCGCCGCGCGCGACCACCTCGAACTCGGCGAGATGCTCGGAGCGATCGACATGGAGCGCGGGGCGAAGGTCTCCGGCGCCCGCTTCTACTTCCTCCGCGGCGTCGGTGCGCGCCTCGAAATCGCGCTCATGAGCCTCGCCCTCGATCGGGCGCTCGCCGCAGGGTTCACCCCCCTCATCACGCCGACACTCGTGAAGCCCGAGATCATGCGCGGCACCGGGTTCCTCGGCGAGCACGCCGACGAGGTCTACCACCTCGACGATGACGACCTCTACCTCACGGGCACCAGCGAGGTCGCCCTCGCCGGCTACCACGCCGACGAGATCCTCGATCTCTCCCACGGTCCCCTCCGGTACGCCGGCTGGTCGACGTGCTACCGACGCGAAGCCGGATCCCACGGTAAGGACACCCGCGGCATTCTGCGCGTGCACCAGTTCAACAAGCTCGAGATGTTCGTCTACACGGACCCGGCGGACGCGGAAGCCGAGCACGAGCGCATGGTCGCCTGGCAGGAGGGCATGCTGCAGTCGCTCGGCCTGGCCTACCGGGTCATCGACGTCGCCGCGGGCGACCTCGGCTCGAGTGCGGCGCGCAAGTTCGACATCGAGGCCTGGGTGCCGACGCAGGGCACCTACCGCGAACTCACCTCGACGAGCAACTGCACCGGCTACCAGGCGCGACGCCTGTCGACGCGATACCGCGGCGAGACCGGCAAGACCGCGCCGGTCGCAACGCTGAACGGCACCTTGGCCACGACGCGGTGGATCGTCGCGATCCTCGAGACGCACCAGCGTGCCGACGGCTCGGTGACGGTGCCCGAGGTGCTGCGGCCCTACCTCGGCGGACTCGAGGTCTTCGAGCCGATCACCTCCGGCCCCGCCGCGCGGGCATAACCGTGCAGCGCGTTCGCGGAGCCGACCGGCACATCATCGCGCTCGACCTCGACGGGACGGTGCTCGATCACGATCCCGAATCGCGCGCGGGTCTCATCGCTCCCGATCTCGCCGCAGCCGTTCAGGCTCTCCACCGTGCCGGTCACGAGGTGGTCATCTCGACCGGTCGGTCGGTGGACGCGACGCTGCCGATCGTCGAGGAGCTGCGCATCCGACCCGAGTGGGTGATCTGCTGCAACGGTGCGGTCACCCTGCAGCGCGATCCGCTCGCCGAGCGCTCGTATCGCCGCGAGTACATCGAGGCGTTCGATCCGACCGAGGTGCTGCAGCGAATTCGCACTCACCTCGTCACGGCGGCGTTCGCGCTCGAACGCCCCGACGGCAGCTTCCTCTACACCGAAGAGATCGAATCCGGCACCCTGCCCGCCCGTCAGAAGCGGGTCGCCTTCGAGGATCTGCTCGGCGTGCAGACGACCCGCGTCGTCGTGGTCTCGCCCGATCATCACCTGCAAGACTTCCTCGACGTCGTCCAGTCGATGGGACTCGACAACGTCGCCTACTCGGTTGGCTTCACGTCGTGGCTCGATATCGCGCCGTTCGGCGTCAACAAGGCGAGCGCGCTCGAGGTCGTCGCCGCCAGAGTCGACATCGATCGCAGTCGCGTCTTTGCCGCCGGCGACGGCCACAACGACATCGACATGCTCAAGTGGGCCGCGAAGCACGGCGATGCCGTGGCCATGGGGCAGGCCGACGCGACGGTGCAGGCGGTCGCGTCTCGAGTGACGGGTACCGTGTCCGAGGGCGGTCTGCTGTCGGCGCTCGTCGCGCGTTTTCCCGAGCTGGAAGCGATCCGCTAGGCTGGTCCGCGGTGGGTTGTCCGAGCGGCCGAAGGAGCTTGTCTTGAAAACAAGTGGGCGGTAATCCCGTCCCGCGGGTTCGAATCCCGCACTCACCGCCAGATTTTTCTCACTCGACGAGGCGCGCGAACGATGCTCGGTGCCGAGCTTCGAACGGTGCCGTTCACGGCCTTCCAAGACCTTCTCCAGCACTTTCCGGTAGATTCGTGAAGATATGAGCGGGCGCACGCCCCTGCTGCGGGTGTCCGACCCGCGGTCGCACGAAGTATTAAAGGGGCGGAATGACCGACCAGGAGATTGAGCAGAACACGCAGCGGGTGACCAGCCGCCACGGCAGGCTGCGCCGCTCCAGCGCGTGGCGCAACGTCGCCCGCGTACTCGTGACCACCGCGCTGGTCGGCGTACTCAGCGGCGTCTCGGTCGCGGCGTACGCCGTGTGGGGACTCGTGCGCGACGTCGACACCGTCGATCTCGGCACCGAGAGCGCCGAAGCGATCGGTGCGGGCCAGCAGTCCATCGACGGTGCGTTCACGATCCTGCTCGTCGGCTCCGATTCGCGCGCCGGCCAGTCCATCGACGACGGCGAAGAGGGTGAGCTCAACGATGTGACGCTCGTCCTGAACGTCTCCGAGGACCACCAGAACGCGACCGTCATGAGTTTCCCCCGTGACTTGATGGTGCCGTTCCCCTCATGCCCCGGCCCGAAGGGCGAAGAGGGCTACTACCCGGCGATGAGCGAGCAGCAGTTCAACAGCTCGCTCCAGTACGGCGGTCTGCCCTGCACGGCGCAGGTCGTCGAAAGTCTCACCGGCCTCGATATCGACTACGCGGGCCTCGTCACATTCGACGGCGTCATCGGTGTCTCGAAGGCGATCGGCGGCGTCGACGTCTGCCTCGCCCAGCCCATCGTCGACCCGAAGTCGGATCTCGACCTTCCCGCCGGTGACGTGTCGCTCGTCGGCACCGAGGCGCTGCAGTTCCTGCGCACGCGCGCCGGCGTGGGTGACGGCGGCGACGTGAGCCGCATCAGCAACCAGCAGATCTTCATGTCTGCGCTCATCCGACAGCTGAAGAGCGCAGAGACCCTCGCCGACCCGGTGAAGGTGTACGGCCTCGCGAAGGCCGGCGTCGAGAACATGACGCTCTCGAGCAACATGGCATCCGTGCAGTTCATGCAGGCGCTCGCCGGCACGGTGAAGGACATCGACCTCGACCGCATCAACTTCGTGCAGTACCCGACAACGGAGCACCCGTACCAGGAAGGGCGTCTGCTGCCCGACCGCGACTCGGCGCAGATCGTGCTCGACCTCATCGAGAGCGGGCAGCCGTTCGAAGTGACGGGGCGCGGCCAGGCCGTCGAAGAAGAGGCGAGTGACGACCCCGTCGCCGAGAACGCCGAGACGGAGGCGCCGGCCGAGACCGAGGCGCCTGCAGACGGAACGGAGACGCCGGCCCCCACCGAGGAGGCGAACGACGAGCCTGTGCAGCTGCCCGACAACATCACGGGTCAGGGCGCCGCTGCCGAGACCTGCTCGGCCGGACGGACCGTGTACTGATCCGTCTGAGGTGAGCGCAGGGTCGGTGCTGGATTGGTGCTGGGTTGGCCTGCACGGCTCGTGCCGAGCCGGACCTGCGCCGAGCCGAACCTACGCCGAGCCGAACCTACGCCGAGAGCGCGCTCTAACTGGCTTCCGGGGCGCTGATACCAGGTCATGCGCAATCTCGATGAGCGGCGCCCCGAGCGACAGCGTGAGCGGGGCCTGGGCGGAGTCGTGGCGGGGGACGTGCGTCGACGCCGGGTGGCCGAGGTCGCACGGACTCGCGGCATCCACCGGCCCTGCCTCGATCTGCCCGAACGCTGCCGAAATTGCAGTTGTGCTGGCTTCGTGCGCAGTGAAGCCAGCACAACTGCAATCTCGACGGGGCGCGGGGCAACGGGGGCAACGGGGGCGACGGCGGGGCGACGGGGCGCGGGGCGTCGCGCGGCGGGGCGACGGAGCGCGGCGCGGCGGGGCGGCGTGCGAACGCGGCGGGTGCTGAGAGCGCCCGATTTCGACAGGCGGGGCCTTGTCCCCTAGGATGGTTCACGGAGATATGCCGGAGCGGCCGAACGGACTTCACTGCTAATGAAGGGTCGGGGTTACTCGACCGGGGGTTCAAATCCCCCTATCTCCGCCACAGGTCCTGAGTAGCGATCACGTTCACGAACGTGGCGCCGCTCAGGACCTTTTGTCTGCTGAAGCGACGAGGGGGCCGCGAGCGTTCACGAGATCGTCGTGCGCATCTCGAGCTCGATCCCTCCGGTGACGGACTGGGTTGACAGGCTGACGGTCACGCTTCCGAGCTCGGAGAGGCTCGATACGTGAGTGCCGCCGCACGGAATCGAGGCGCCAGAATCGGGAAGCTCGCACACCCACCTGCGGCGCGCGGTGATGGCCTCGTCGTCGCGATCAATGCGGACCGTGGCTGCCGACGCCACCCAGTCGGCGAGCTGAGCGTTGGCGAGCTGCTCGATGGGCGCGAGGTCGTCGAACGCCGACGTGTCGAAGCCCTTCTTCCGCAGCGACTTGCCGACACGGTAGGTGTCCACCGAACCGTCGGGGTGGATGCGGGACGTCTGGATCGCGAGCGCGTCGAACGCGGGTGCGCCGAGCGCGTCGAGCGGGACTGTCTTGGTCCAAGCGTCGGTGAGAGCGGCGTCCAGTGCGAGCGAGGCGAGGTGGCACGCGGTGTGCCCGGCCGACAGCGCCCGCCGGTATTCGGTGTCCACCTCGACGCGCACCTCGGTGCCGACCGCCGGACCCTCCTCGGCGATCACATGGACGACCGTGAACGTCCAGTCTGCCGTGCCCGTCCGTACCGGCACGTCCGAGCCGACGTACAGCGCACCGTCGTGAACGGCTCCGATGACCGCATCGACGACCGCTGCCTCGGTGCCGTCGAAGTGCAGGGTGCCGCGGTCCGCCGGCTGATCGGGCCACGCCGTGTCGACGGGGTGGAAGGCGGTCTGATCGAGGATCACGCCGGTCCGTCCATCCGCGAGCCCGGCCACGTGCACGACGCGTCCGATCGATGAGGTCGCGCCGTCGGGGTAGGAGATGCGGGTGTCAGTGCGGGGCAGAGATGCGGCGTGCATGCGAGGTTCCGTTCGGCGGAGTGAGTGCGGGGCAGGGAAGAGGTGGAGCAGCGGGGCGGGGGCGATCCGAGTAAGACGCGAGCGAGAGGCGAGTGCGAGCCGGTCCGCTACTCGGCGGCGAACGCGCGGAGCCGGTCGATGGCGGTGTCGAGCACAGAGCGATCCTTCACGAACGTGAAGCGCACCCATGAGGCGACCGACCGTGCCGCTTCGGAACCCGGCGCGCAGAATGCTGAGAGCGGCACGCACGCGACGCCTGCCAGCTCGGGCAGCGCGCGGGCGAAGGCGTCGCCATCGGGCGTCGCGTCGGTGAGGAACGGTTTGGCGTCCGCGCATACGAAGTAGGTGCCTTCCGTCTGCGATGTGGGGAATCCCGCCGTGTGCAGACCTGCGACGAGCACGTCGCGGCGTTCGGCGAGCGAATCGCGCAGCTCGCGAATGTCGGCGTCGCCGTCGCTCAGTGCGCGGGCGATCGCCGGCTGCAACGGGGCTCCTCCGGAGTAGGTCAGGAACTGCTTGACGGTGAGCACGTGCGAGATGAGGTCGGCCGGTCCGGTGGCCCAGCCGATCTTCCAGCCGGTGAGCGAGAACGTCTTCCCGGCTGACGAGATGGAGATCGTCCGCTCGGCCATGCCCGGCAGCGTGGCGAGTGGCGTGTGCACGGCGCCGTCGAACGTGAGGTGCTCGTAGACCTCGTCGGTGACGACGATCGCGTCAGATGCCTGTGCGGCGTCGGCGATCATGCGGAGTTCATCGGGGCGAAGCACCGTGCCGGTCGGGTTGTGCGGCGAGTTGATGAGCAGGATCCGGGTCCGAGCACTCATTGCGGCCCGCAGGTCGGCCTCGACCAGGCGGAACCCGTCCGCGGTTGCCCGGAGCGGAACGGTCCGATGCTCGGCTCCGGACATGGCGATCGCCGCGGCGTAGGAGTCGTAGAACGGTTCCAGCGTGACGACTTCGTCGCCCGGACCGACGAACGCGAGCAGCGTCGCGGTGAGGGCTTCGGTGGCGCCCGCCGACACCATCACTTCGCTCTCGGGATCGACCGTGATGCCGTAGTGGCGGAGCTGGTGCGCGGCGATCGCCGAGCGGAGTTCCGGGATCCCGCGGCCCGGCGGGTACTGGTTCGCGCCGTCGAGTATCGCGGCACGCGCGATTTCGCGCACCCACAGCGGACCGTCGGTGTCGGGGAACCCCTGCCCGAGGTTCGCGGCTCCTGCGGCGGTCGCGAGGGCCGTCATCTCGGCGAAGATCGTCGGCCTGGTGTTGCCGTCGGGCGCGACCAGTCCGGCTGCGGTGGCGACGGTGCTCCATCGTGCTGTCACCGTTCCAGTCTATGCACAAGCCCAGCTCCGCCCCGGGAACTCTCCAGTACGCTTGCGCTATGAGCGACGGGGGAGACGACTGGGAGCGGGCACACCGCATTGGTCGCCCGATCGGCCGGTTCATGGAGCGCTGGCGCACGGTGATTCGCAAGCGGCCCTGGCTCAACATCGTCTACAAGACCCTCATCACGATCATCGGCGTCGCCGTCGTGATCATCGGGGTGATCTTGATCCCGCTGCCCGGTCCCGGGTGGCTCATCGTGTTCATCGGTATGACGATCCTCGGGTCCGAGTATCACTGGGCGCGGCGCTTCACGAGTTGGTTGCGCATGATGCTCGCGAGGTTCTGGTACTGGTGGCGCGCGTGGCGTCGTCGCCGTCGCACGCGCAAGGTGGCGAAGCAGCGCGCGAAGCGCATCGCCCGCGAGGGTCTTTGAGGGTCGCGGGTCGGTGCTTACGCATGACAACGGGCGCGTGCTTCCGAGATGGAGGCACGCGCCCGTTGGGGTTCGACCCGGTTACTTCACCAGGGGGATGTTGAAGATGAACGGGTCGGGATCACCGTTCCGGTAGGCCTCGGAGGCCTTCGTCGCCGCGATGATGTGGCAGACGAACAGGAAGATCGAGAACAGCCACCCCACGACCGCGACCAGGACGCCGAGATACGGGATGAGCGCCAGGATCCACGTGGCGACCCCCACGCCGATGCGCAGCAGCGAGAAGTTCAGGTTCGCGGTCTGCAGCGCGTAGAGGCGCGGATTCTGCTTGTCACGGTCGACGATGTAGAAGATCAGCGCCGGGATCCAGCTGAAGAACACGGAGAGCCAGTAGTTCAGCACGATGTTGCTCTGCGCCGGATCTGAGGCGTAGGGCTGCTGGTACTGCCCCGGCTGTCCGGGCTGACCGGGCTGACCGGGAGGCGCGTAGCCGGGGTTCGGCGGGGCGTACCCGTTCTGCGGCGCGTATCCGTTCGGCGGGGCGTATCCGTTCGGCGGGGCGTACCCGTTCTGCGGCGCACCGTACCCGGGCTGCGCGTACCCTTGCTGCGGGTACTCGTTCGGGTTCTGCTGACCCGGCCCGGGCGGCGCGTATCCGTTCTGCGGATGCCCGGCTTCCTGCTGCGGATGCCCGGGTCCCGGCTGCCCTGGGGCGGGTGGAGCCTGTGCGCCCGGGGGCGGCGGCTGGTATGCGCCGGGGGGTGGTGGGGCGTATGCGGGCGGTTCGGTGCCGCCCGGTCCGGCGGTGCCGAAGTCGGTCGCATCCGGTGCCGCGGGGTCTTCCGGACCGGGGGCTCCCGGCTCGGCGTTCCGCTGCGGATCTTCCGGATCGGTGTTCGGGGCTCCCTCAGGGGGCAGTGTCGACATGATGCCTCCTCCAATCAGCTGCAAGCCAGATTACCGCAGCCGCCCTCCGGCTGCTCGGCAGGGACGATCAGAAGATGTCGGGGCTCGGCGAGTTCGAGTGCAGGATCGCGACATCGGCGTGGCGGTCGAACCGGTAGCCGACGCCCCGCACCGTGCGAACGATGTCCTGGTAATGGGCGAGCTTCACGCGC
This sequence comes from Leucobacter tardus, assembly GCF_017583045.1. GTDB lineage: Bacteria > Actinomycetota > Actinomycetes > Actinomycetales > Microbacteriaceae > Leucobacter > Leucobacter tardus. The sequence continues at coordinate 762,204 of NZ_JAGFBF010000001.1, forward strand.
AGGCGACGTACGTGGACATCGATGGTGCGTTCGCTCGGCACCTCTTCCTCGGGCGCATCCGACCACAGCGTCTCGATGATCTCCTCGCGGCTGACCGTGCGTCCCTCGCGCAGCACGAAGTACTGCAGCAGCTCGAACTCGCGGAAGGTGAGCGCCGCCGACACGTTGTCGAGCAGGACGCGCTTCCGCGTGAGATCGATCACGACGCCGCTGGCGGCGCGGTCCTGCTCGGAGACGGTCTCCTGCTTCTGGCGCGCGTGGGCCGCGGGCTCCCCGAGCGCGAGACGCACCACGTCGATGTCGCGTCCGCCCGCGCCTTCCGGTGCGAGGGCGACGGCGGCGTAGGTGTCGGCAGCGGGTGCGAGCTGACCGACGAGATCCTTGATCTGAGCGACGATCTCGCCGAAGCGCGGGTGAGCTGCGTCGAGCCGGTCCTCCGACAGCCCGACGTACAACGCGAACCCCCTGACCTCCGTGCCTTCGGGCACCCGGCGAACGGGTGCGTTGTGCTGAGGGAGCTTCGCGGTCAGGTCGGGGCGGGCCGATGCGAGATCGGTTGCGGGCTTCGTGGCGGTGGTGATGGTGGTCATGATGGTGCGTGTCCTCACGTGCGTGGCTCGCGGGTCAGGGCCGGGGCGAGCGGTGCGGGTGTGCGGCTGAGCCGCAGAGAATGAGGCCGACGCTGCTCAGAGCGAGCAGGCGGGCCGGGAGCTCTCGCTCTGAGCGAGGGCGGGCGCACAGGGCGCGGCGTACCAGATTCTCGTCAGGCGCACATTCGACAGCGCATGACACCACGACGGCACATCATGCCGTGATTCCCAAAGTTCACCTCGAGGGCGGACTGGGGTCTCGTGGTGTCAGTCATAAGCATGAGTTAATAGTAAAAGTGGCGGAGTGTCAAGTCTCCGCCACGCGACTCACGCGGTGCCGTAGAGGCGATCGCCGGCATCGCCCAGGCCGGGAACGATGTACGCGTTCTCATCGAGCCCCTCGTCGAGCGCGCCGAGCACCAGCGTCACGTCGCGATCGCCCGCGGCCTCGCGGATCACCTCGACGCCCTCGGGGGTGCCGAGTACGCAGATGGCGGTGACATCATCGGCCCCGCGGTCGAAGAGGAACTTGATGGCCGCCGCGAGGGAACCCCCGGTCGCGAGCATCGGGTCGAGCACGAAGCACTGGCGGCCGGCGAGCGAATCCGGCAGACGCTCCGCGTACGTCGTGGGCTGCAGGGTCTCTTCGTCGCGGACCATGCCCAAGAAACCGACCTCGGCCGTCGGCACGAGCTTCACCATGCCCTCGAGCATGCCGAGACCCGCGCGCAGGATCGGCACGATGAGGGGCAGGGGCTCCGACAGCTTGACGCCGGTCGTCGGGGCGACGGGCGTCTCGATCTGGTGCGGTTCGACCCGTACCTCGCGTGTCGCTTCGTAGGCGAGCAGCGTCATGAGCTCTTCGATGAGCAGACGGAACGTCGGCTGCGGGGTCGCCGCGTTGCGCAGAACCGTAAGCTTGTGGGTGATCAGTGGGTGGTCGGCAACGAAGACACGCATACTCACGATTCTAGTTCGGCTGAGAGGGGACCGCGCATGATCGGCGAAACGGGCCCGTCGCCGAGCGCGAGCGACCGTGCGGCGATGGACGCCGCGTTGGCCCAGGCCGCGAGCGCTGCGGCGGCCGGAGAGATCCCGGTCGGAGCCGTCGTGGTGGGACCGACGGGTGAGATCCTCGCTGCGGCTCGGAACGCCCGCGAGAGCGATCCCGACCCCATGGGGCACGCGGAGATCCTGGCGATCCGCACCGCATCTCGCGTGCTCGGAGACCGGATCCTCGAGGGCTGTACCTTGGTGGTCACGCTCGAGCCGTGCGCGATGTGTGCCGGTACGATCCTCGCCGCCCGACTGTCGCGCGTCGTCTTCGGCGCGTGGGACGACAAGGCCGGCGCAGCCGGAAGCGTCTACGACCTGCTGCGCGACGGACGCTTGCCGCACCCCGTTCCCGAGGTGGTGGCCGGCGTCAGCGCAGACGCGTGCGCCGAACTGCTGCGCGAATTCTTCGCCGCGCGTCGGCGCGATGCTCAGTCGTAGGAGAGCGTGACGATCGAACTCGTCGTCGGTTGTTTCGCGTCGGGATCGAAGTAGATGTCGGGTTCGAGGTAGATGTAGGTCGCCGCAGGCACAGCCTCGCGGATGCGCCGCTCGGCGAGATTCACGATGACCGAGACCTCGTGCATGGTGCACTGCGGTGAGAGACTGATCTTCGCCCCGATCATGAACTCGTCGGGGCCGACATACAGCGTCTTCATGTGGATGATGCGATCGATGTCGCTGCCCTCGAGGATCGCGGCCTCGACCCGGGTGACGTCCTCGTCGCTCGCCCCCTCGCCGACGAGCAGGCTCTTGACCTCGACACCGACGAGGCAGGCGATGGCGATGAGCAGCATGCCGATGGCGACCGTAGCGATGCCGTCGAAGAGTCCGTTGCCCGTGAGCACTGTGAGGCCGACGCCGAAGAAGGCGAAGACGAGGCCGACGAGCGCGCCGAGGTCTTCGAGCAGTACGACGGGAAGCTCGGGGGCTTTCGAGCGGCGGATGAACTCGAACCAGCTCGAATCACCCTTGTGCGGTCGGCTCTCGCGGACGGCGGTGCGCAACGACAGCGACTCGAGCACGATCGCGACGACGAGCACGCCGAGCGGAAGCCACCACACCTCGAGGGGATGCGGCTCTCGGATCTTCGCGATGCCCTCGTACACGGAGAACACGCCGCCGATCGTGAAGAGCACGATGGCAACGACGAATGCGTACACGTAGCGCACCCGGCCGTGGCCGAACGGGTGCTCCCGGTCCGGTGCCTGCTGCGCGCGCTTCCCGCCGATGAGCAGGAGCACCTGATTCCCCGAATCCGCGAGCGAGTGGACGCCCTCCGCGAGCATCGCCGCCGAGCCCGAGAAGGCCCACGCGATGAACTTGGTGATCGCGATACCGATATTGGCGAGGAGCGCGGCGACGACGGCCTTGCTCCCTCCGCTCGCACTCATGCCGAGATCCTCCATGAAATCGTCAGCCTGTCCCGCTGGCCGGTGTGTGATTGATCCCATCCTAGATCGCGATGGATGGCCGAAGGGGTAAGGAAACCTCCAAACCTTAGGATGGACGGTATGGCAACGAAACCAGCAGCACCTCGAATTGCAATGGTGGGCGTCGGCTCCATGAGCGGCGCAATTCTCTCGGGCCTTCTCGTCAGCGAGGGGTCGAGCGACGGTCCGATCGCGGTGACCACGCGGTCTCGGGCGAGTCTTGAGCAGTTCTCCGGCGACGATCGAGTCGTCGCGTACGCGCAGGAGGACGATTCCGAGGCCAATCGCCGCGCCGTCGCGAATGCCGATGTGGTCGTGCTCGGGGTGAAGCCCTGGATGGTGCACGATGTGCTCGGAGAGCTCTCATCGGCGCTGAACCCCGGCACCATCGTCGTGAGCGTCGCGGCGGGGGTGCTCACGGAAGGGATGCAGGAGCTCGTGCCCGACGGCGTCATCGTCAGCCGAGCCATGCCGAACACCCCCTCCCATCTCGGGCGCGGCGTGACCGGCGTCTACGGCGGACCCGCGGCGAGCGAGGCCGACGTCGAGCGGGTGCGCAGCATTTTCGCCACGGTCGGCGATGTCATCGTGGTCGAACGGGAATCGCAGATCGACGATGTCGCCGCGGTGTCGGGGTCGGGTCCGGCGTACGTGTATCTCTTCGCCGAGGCGATGACCGGTGCGGCTGAGCGCCTCGGATTCACCGCGGACGAGGCGCGGCGCCTGGTGCAGGGCACCATCTCCGGGGCCGCCGAGCTCATGCGGCAGAGCGACGACGATCCCACCGAGCTGCGACGGCGGGTCACCAGCCCGAAGGGCACCACGGAGCAGGCGATCCTGGTCCTGGAACAGGGCGGCTGGGACGAGCTGTTCGACCGGGCGCTCGCGGCGAATGTGCGGCGTTCGCAGGAGATCGCGGCGGGGGAGTAGACCTCAGCCGATCGTGGCGAACCGCTCGACGTTCTCGGCGGTCCCCGAGACGATGATGGTGTCGTGCGGTGAGACCACCGTGTCCTGCGTGGCGTGCGTGAACGGCTCGCCCGGCGACTTCACGCCCACGACCGTGACGTGGTAGCGGGTGCGGACCCCGCTCTCCGAGAGCTTCATGCCGCGCACCGATCGGGGCGGGTGCATCTTCGCGATGACGTAGTTGTTGTCGAACTGGATGAAGTCGAGCATCGCGCCCGAGAGCAGGTGCGCGACGCGCTCACCCGCCTCGCGCTCGGGGTAGATCACGTGGTGCACGCCGATCCGCTCCAGGATCTTGCCGTGCGAGCTCGAGATCGCTTTCGCCCAAATCTGGGGGATCCCGAGATCCACGAGGTTCGCCGCGATGAGCACGCTCGACTCGATCGATGCACCCGTGGCGACCACGGCGACCTGGAACTGGCTCGCACCGATCTGCTCGAGCGCCTCCATGGAGCGCGCGTCCGCCTGCACCGCGTGGGTGACACGATCGGCCCACTTCTGCACGAGCATCTGGTCGATCTCGATGACGAGCACCTCGCGATCCTGCCGGTCGAGCTGACCGGCCGTCGCGGCGCCGAAGCGTCCGAGTCCGATGACGAGCACGGGGGCGTCGCTGCGAATGTTAACCAACGATCGGCCTTTCTTCGGGGAGTCGGAACATGCGGGAACGACTGGTCGACGCGACCGCTGCGGCCAGCGTAACGGTCCCGACGCGTCCGGCCCACATGGTGGCGGCGAGCACGTATTTGCCCGCGTCGGGCAGTTCGGCCGACAGCCCGGTGGTGAGGCCGCAGGTGCCGAAGGCGGAGATGACTTCGAATAGGACGACATCGAGGGATTCGCCGGTGATCTGCAGCAGGATCACGCTGGCGGTGACCACGATGCTGATGCCCCAGATGAGGATTGAGATCGAGACGCGCAGCACATCGATCGGGATCCGGCGGCCGAACGCCTGCATGTCCTGAAACCCGCGTGCTTCGGCGTACGCCGCGAGGAAGAGGACGGCGAGCGTCGTCACCTTGATGCCACCGGCGGTGGAGGCGGAACCTCCGCCGATGAACATCAGCACGTCCATAACGAGCAGCGTGGATCCCTGCAGTTCGCTCGTATCGAGGATCCCGAGGCCGCCCGAGCGGGTCATGACCGACGTGTATCCGGCGTTCATGAGGCTCTGACCCGGCCCCTGGGTGCCGAGTGTGCCGTGGTTGTTCCACTCGAGTCCGGCGATTGCGATCCACCCGACGATGACCAGAATGAGCGTGGTCGCGAGCGTGAGTTTCGCGTGCAGGCCGAGACGCTTGTGCGTGCGCCACCCGCGTCCGACGACGAACTTGTAGAGGGCGAAGATCACCGGGAAACCGATGGCGCCGAGGAAGACGCCTCCCGCGAGGATCGTCAAGGTGTACGGGTCGTTGATGAACGGCTCGAGACCGGTCTCGAGCGGCACGAAGCCGGTATTGGTGAATGCCGAAGCGGCGAGGTAGAAGCCGTCCGTGAGGGCCTGCCAGAACCCGTACCCCTCGGCGATGAGGCGCGGAGTGAGCAGTGCCGTGAGTCCCACCTCGATGACGATGAGGCTGAGAGCGACAGCGCGGAGCAGACTCGCGACTTCGCCGAGGCCGACCGCCTGGCTCTCGCTCGCCTCTCGTCCGGTGCGGAGCGGGTTCGAATCGGTTGCGGCGAGGAGACGCTGGCGCAGCCCGAGACGCCGGGTGACCGTGAGGCCGAGGAGGCTGGCGAGCGTGAGCACGCCGATGCCGCCGATCTGGAATCCCGCGAGAATCACGAGGTCGCCGAACTGGGACCAGTGGGTGCCCATGTCGACGGTGGAGAGACCGGTCACGCAGATCGCCGAGACCGCCGTGAAGAGCGCGTCCGAGAGGGGCGTCATCGATCCGGACCGCGAGGAGACGGGCAGAGTCAGCAGCGCAGTCCAGACCAGGATCAGCGCAGTGAAGACGAGGAGAGCGGTTCGCGCGGGTGACGACTGCACCGCACCCCGAAACCATCCCCGATGGTGGCCCGAGAAACCGGTCCTGCGCGCGGCGCGAACAGTCCTCACCTCTCCACCTTCCGGGTTTCTCAGGCATTCGCCTCGGAGCATGTGCAGACCGTCCGGCCTGCGATCGCGACCATCCTACGCCTCAGGACTAGGGGGATCACCCGAACATCGCTACCCTGGCATACATGCCTGATATTTTTGGGGTCATCGCCGACGCGAACCGACGAGACATCCTGCAGGTGCTGTTGCAGCGTCACGAGCGCGGAGACGAAGCCAGCGTCTCCGAGATCGTCACCGAGCTGGAGATCAGCCAGCCGACGGTCTCCAAGCACCTGAAGGTGCTGCGCGACGCCGAACTCGTCACGGTGCGCGAAGAGGGGCAGCACCGTTACTACTCGCTCGATCCCGAGCCGCTCGAGATGATCGAAGACTTCGTCATCCCGTTCCTCTCCGTCGGTTTCGAAACCGAGGTGACGGTGGAGTACCGCGACGAGCACGGCAACATGCTGCCCGACCCCGACGCCACGGGGGACGACGAGGTGCTGCCGGAGGAGGCGGCTGCGGCCGCCGGTCGCATCGGTCGAGCCGCCGCGATCGCCGAGCATCGGGTCAAAGAACTCGTCGCGAGGTTCCGACTCCGCGGGTAGCGTTTCGCGTTGCGTGCAGACCCGCGGTAATATAGGGGATCTGTGGGGCACGACGCGTGTACCCGGGAGACTTTGTGAGGTGAGTGTGGGTTCAGTAATCAAGAAGCGCCGCAAGCGGATGTCGAAGAAAAAGCACCGCAAGCTGCTGCGTCGGACGCGTCACCAGCGTCGCAATAAGAAGTAGTCGCTGCTGCGCAGTGTCCGGAAACGCCGATCTCCTGAGGTCGGCGTTTCGTCGTTCGCGGGCAGGGATAGACTGAGCCGGTGACCGTGCACGTGACCCTGATCGGCAAGCCCGACTGTCATCTGTGCGACGACGCGCGCGCGGCCGTCTCGCGCGTCGTGGCGCACGTCGGGCGCGCCGATCGATCGGGCGGCCCGATCGAGGTCGAGGTTCGCGAATTGAACATCCTCGAGGACGCATCGCTGGCGCGCCGGTACTCGGAGAAGATCCCGGTCGTGCGCGTGGGTGAGAAGCAGCATGCCATCTGGACGGTGGACGAGACGAAGCTCGCCGCCGCCATCGAGAAGGCCGCGTCACGCCGCGGCCTGTTGAGGAGGACACCGTGACCCTGCGCCATATCGTGAGCTGGAAGATGAGCGGAGCCGACCGAGCGGAACGCGATGCGCAGGCCGCCGACGTGATCGCCGCGCTCCTGCCTCTCCGCGAGACCGTGCCGAGTCTTCGTGCGCTCAGCGTGCATCGCAACGAGCTGTTCGACGGGGACAACTTCGACGTGACGCTCATCGCCGATTTCGATGACGCGGAGGGTCTCGCCGCGTACGCGAGCCACCCCGATCACGTCGAGGCCGGCGCCGTCATCAAGGCGAACGCCAGCGGCAGGGTCGCCACCGACTTCACGCTGTAACGCGCGTCACGACGCTCCGCCACTCGCCTCGTCGAGGTCTGCCGTGAGCGAGTGCAGGTGCATGCGCTCCCCGACGATGTTGAAGAGGCTGATGACCTCGGCGGGGCCTGGTCCCGCTGCGCGGATGAGGTGCGGTCGACGGGTGTCGAACTCGCCGGCCTCCCCTGCGGAGAAGAGGTGCTCTTGCCCGTCCAGCGTGAGGCGTATGATCCCCGAGAGCACGTAGAACCATTCATGGCCCTCGTGCGTCCGCGGCGAAATCGTGGGCGCGGCGGGGGAGTAGGTGATCTTGAATGCGCGCACATCGGACTCTTCGCGAGTGAGTGGTGCGACCGTCATGCCGTTCTGCTGCACGGTCGCGCGCCGTACCCTGGGGTCGCGGTCGCGCGGTGCGAGCAGCGTGTCGATCGTGATGCCGAGCTGACGCGTCAGCGGCAGCAGGAGTTCCAGGCTCGCCTGCCGTTTGCCCGACTCGAGCCGTGAGAGTGTGCTCGGCGACATGTCGGCGAGATCCGCCAGGTGGTCGAGGGTCCACCCGCGATCCTGTCTGGCAGACCGGAGGCGGGGGCCCAGCTGGTCGAGTTCATCCATGAGATGATCCCAGCATGATCTTGCTGAATGCGCAAGGTCGATTGCGCATGTAGCATGGCAACGCGGATGCTGGTGGTATGACACACACAGCAGAACCTGTATGGGACGCGATCGTGATCGGCGGAGGGGCAGCCGGATTGAGTGCGGCGCAGGCGCTCGGCCGGTCGCTGCGACGCACCCTGGTGATCGACGGGGGCAGCCCCCGCAACCGCTTCGCGGCGCACCTGCACAATGCCGTCGGGATCGACGGCACCCCGCCGCTCGAACTCGTCGCGCGCGGACGCGCCGAGGCCGAAGCGTACGGCGTGGAGTTCGCCAGGGGACACGTGGTCTCGGTACGTGACGCGGAGCAGCGTCCCGCCGCAGCGCCGCGACTGGTCGTCGAGGTTCGGGGCGCATCCGCCGACGACGAGGGCGCGGTCGAGGTGCACGTGACACGAGCCGTGGTGGTCGCGACCGGCATCACCGATGAGCTCCCGACGGTTCCCGGCCTCGCCGAACGTTGGGGACGAACCGTACTTCACTGCCCGTACTGCCACGGCTGGGAGGTGCGCGGACGACGCATCGCGGTGCTCGCGACCTCGCCGCTCTCGATGCACCACGCCAAGCTGCTGCGGCAGTGGACCGACGATCTGCTCGTGTGCTCCGCCGACCTCGGGCCGCTCGATGACGCCACGGCGGCGGCGCTCGCGGCTCGCAACGTGCGGCTCGATCCGAGTCGCGTTCTCGAGGTGAGCGGCCATGCCGACTCGACGGGCGACGCGGACGATCTCGACGCCCCGATGCGGCTGCGGACCGAGGGCGGCCACGAGCACGCCGTGGACGCCGTCTTCACCATGGGAGCCGCCGTGCCACACGATGCCTTCCTGGAGGGGCTCAACCTCGATCGCGCGGACACACCGGTGGGCAGCTTCATCGCGGTCGACGCCATGGGTGCGACCAGTCACCCGCGCATCTGGGCGGCCGGAAACGTGACCAACCCCATGGCGTCCGTGCCGATCGTCGCGGGAGCCGGAACGATGGCGGGTGCCGCCGTCAACGCGATCCTGGTCGAGGAGGACTTCGCCCGAGCGGTCGCGGATCGCCCCGCCGCCGCGTCGCGCACGGATACGCCCGCCCACGCCCATACGCCCGCGAACTCGGTTCGCGAGCCCCGTGCGGGCGAATCGCCCGCCGACTTCTGGGAGCGTCGGTATGCGGACGCGCCCGCCATCTGGTCGGGCCGTGTCAATGCCTCGCTCGCCCAGGTGGTCCAGAACTTCACCCCCGGGCGATCCCTCGATCTCGGCTGCGGTGAAGGCGGCGACGTGATCTGGCTCGCCGAGAACGGGTGGGGGGCGACGGGCATCGACCTGTCATCGACCGCGGTCGAGCGGGCGAAGAAGACCGCCGAGGATCGCGTGCCCGGCCGCGCAGGGTTCGTGGCCGCAGACTTGGGGGCGTGGGCCGCCGATCCGTCGACAATCGATGGCAGCGAGGCGCCGTTCGATTTGGTGACCGCGAGCTTCCTCCAGTCACCCGTCGAGTTTCCGCGGGGCGAGGTGCTGCGCGCGGCGGCGTCACGCGTCGGCGTCGACGGTCATCTGGTGCTCATCGCCCACGCGGCGGCACCGGCGTGGTCCGAGGGACGGCACGGTCCTGGGGACTTCCCGAGCCCCGAGGGGGAACTCGCGACGCTCGACCTCGACCCGAACCGGTGGCGCGTCATCACCGCGGAGGTGCGCACGCGCGAAGCGGTCGGCCCCGATGGCCAGGCGTCGACGCTCGATGACACAGTGGTCGTCGCGCAGCGCGTCGCCTGACCACCGAGGCCCGGAGCCCGTTCATGGTGCGCAGACCGGGGACCCGCGCGAGCTCGCGCGATTCCCCGTTCACGTCCACTCCGCTCAATACTGGATGCACGCACTCTCCGGCTGCGACGACGTCGCAGTCGAGCAGCCCGGCCCGACGGACGCGCGACCCAAATACAGGCGCACGCCCGCGGGACCGAGTCCATCGAGCACGCCGATCCTGAGTGCAGCGACCTCGTACTGCCCCTCCGGGGGCGCGCCAGGCTGGCCGGGACGCCAGTCGGGCGGAGGGGGACCACCGGAGGCTGGAGCGTTCTGCGCATTCACCGTCAGGGAGAGGATGTTCGAGAGGAACAAGCCCGAGTACAGGCGCGAGACCGTCGAGATGATAGGTTCCGTGAGCGCAGTGACCGTCGGTGAAACAGTTTTCACGGCTCCGAGAGCGGTATCGACCGCGGTACCCACTACGCTTCCGAGTCCGGTGACGAGCACGCGGACGAGACCCGCGATCACCGTTCCCACCACACCGTTGATGAGCCCGTCGAGTACGGGTCCGAGTATGGGGATGTCTTTCAGTCCAGGCAGCACAACGAATTTGGCTTGAGTGACGCCAGCGTTCCGCGAGGGGTCGAGCAGCGTGCCGAGCGTACAACCGGTCGGAGCGGAGCCCGCCGGCGTGCAACCGACGATCGCCTCGATGTGGCCGATGCGTGTCGTTGATCCGAGAGCACGGAGCGTGAGATTGACCGTGACGTTCGCCGAGACCACGGTGTCTTTCACGCTCTGGACCAAAGCGGTGGCAACCTTGTCGACCCACTCCGCGAGTATCTCCGTCAGACGTTCGGTCAGCACTTGCAGTGCAACGGGGTCGTCGAACGGGTTGAAGTTTGGTGGAAGACCGTTCAGGCCGTCCGAATACTCGTCTGGGTATGCCGCAGCGAGGAGTGCGTCAGTGCTGATGCGTACTGTACCGTCGCTCAGATGAACGGCGATGACACCGCCGCTGTCCGTCAACGTCTCAGTGAGCAGGGACTGAATCGCTGAGAGATTCGCGGTCGCGGTGAGCTGGACGTTGATCGTTCCGAGTCCGAGCCCATCCGTGAGTTGGCCGAGTGACCTGACAACGCCCTGTTGGATGGCGGAGAGAAGACTCTGTTGGCTTGCCAGACCATTCACCGTGCACTCGAGCGTCTTCACGGTGCTCCGGTTGGCGCTGGCGCAGGTCTCACCCGGGGCCCCTCCCACCGCGGAGACAAGCGCACCGACCGCGGGTGATCGGAAGGTCAGGTCGGCCGACGCGGTGAGGTAGCGACGTTCGAGCCCGTCGACGATGTCATCCGCGGCGGCTGCGGCCATCGCTCGCGCCTCGGGTGCGCCCGAGTCGCCCCATGCCGAGGCGCATCCGTCGAGCTGAGCTTCGGCCGCGACCGCGCCGACCTCGAGCTCGAGGTCGGAGACGCCGCTCAACGTGTTGCCGAGACCGATGTTGCCGAGCGCCGGCGAGTTCAGCAGGTCGGACAGCTTCAGCGTTGCGAGGTCGGGGTACGCCCCGGTCTGCTCGTCCGCGAGGTCGATGCCCCCGGAGTCGGTCACATACCCGCCGGCACCGTGGGCCAGCCCGTCGTCGCGCGCCTGGCCGAACTGGCCGACAACGCCTGTACTGTTGTTCGTCGGCAGCTCGACGAGTCCGGTGAGGGGCACCTGGATCGCGGAGAGCGCGTTCACGCTGAGCGGGTCGGCGTATGCGGATTCGAGTCCGCTCACCGGTCGCCCAGCGCTCGCGCGATCGCGTGAGCCGTTGTTGGTCACGGTGACGCCTTCCGCTTCCGCGACGCTGTCGAGGTCGATCCCGAGCATCGAGCCGCTCAGGGCTCGGCCCTCGGCCCGGGTCGCGAACGCACCATCCGGATCTTCGCAGCCCACGGTGCCGATGGCCGCGCCGTGCGTCCACTCGGTGTCGTTCCACGTCGCCTCCGAGGTGACGCTCGTCTGCGCGAGGAGTGCCACCGAGACCAGCATGGCGGCGGCGGTCCCGCCGGCGAGGCGTCTCCGAGCGAGGTTCACGAGGATCCTCCGGCGACACGTTCGGGGGCACGGCGCTTCAGTAGCGCGAGCGCGCCGAGACCGCAGAGTCCGGCAGCGAGCAGGAGCAGCGGAAGGAGATCGTCGCCGGTCATGGCGAGGGGTCCGCGAGGGCCGGGATCGCCGGGCGGTGTTCCGGGTTCGGGTGGCCTCGCGGGGGTGTCCCCGGCAGCGTGCAACCCGAGTCCGACGACTGCCTGCGCTCCGTCGTCGACTGCGGCGCCGCGAGGGAGGGAGAGGGTGATGAGCAGATGCCTGGGGTGATTCCGATCGAGATCGAGGAGCGAGTGGAGCGTGCCCCCGTCCATCGTCGAGATCGCGGCAAGCGGCGTCGGAGGCAGCTCGGTTCGGGAGCCCGCCGTGCAGCGCGGCTCTCCGGGCTGATCGGTTGCGAACGCCCGCTCGCACGATACGACCGCCGCGGTGAGGCCCGCAGTGTCGACGAGGGATCCGGTCGAGCGGAGTTCGAGGTCGAGCGTGCCGCGGTCGGCGTCGGCGAGCGAAGCCTCGACGAGCCACTGCATGGACTCGCCCGGCGCCAGCGTCGTCCAGAGCGGCATGGAGGAATCCGCCCGCAGCTGGAGCATGCCCGGGGCCCCGGTCTCGGTGAGTTCGGCGTAGATCGCGGACGCCCGGGTCACCGAGAGCAGCGCCCCGCTCACCAGCACCGCGACACTGAGCGTCGCGAGCACGGCGCGCACGATGGTGCGCCGGGGTCGCCGGAGGGGGCGAGGCGCGATGGTCGTGCGAGAGAGGGTCATGTCAGCTTTTCGTGAGGTGCGATTGGAGGGGCGGCTCGGCGGTTGATTCGTGCGTTGCCGCGTCCGTGACCGGCGATCCCGAGCCGGCGCGTCTCGGCCAGAACGCCCAGGTGACGAGCGTGCCGACGCCGAGGACCAGGATCCCCATGCCGAGCGGAGTCTGCACCAGCATGAGTGCGGTGCCGAGGCGAGGCACGGAGAACACGACGGTGCGCACATCGTTCGCGACGTACGGCATGGTGTCAGCCGTATCGTTGTCGTCCCCTTGCAGCACCAGCTCTCGTGCGGCAGGGTCGACGGGCTCACCCGGCTGCGTCGGATCCGGTGGTGCACCGTCGGGAGCCGCCGCACGCATGTCGGCCGAGTTCGGTTCGCGCGGCGATGCTTCGCGAACATCGACGACGCGATGCGTGACGGGCATGTCCGCCGTCACGCGCTGCACCGTCACGACATCGCCGCGCTCGACTGCCGCGGCGGCGGTCGGCAGGGTCACGGCCAGCGACCCCTGCGGCATGGATGGGCTCATCGACCCGGTGCGGAACGTGATGAGGGTGGCGTTCGCGACCTGCGCGTACGCGAACCAGGAGACCAGACCGACCGCCGTCACCACGAGCACCGTGGTGACGGCGGTGCCGAGCACCTTCCTGACCATGCGAGCGGACCCGAACCGGGTGAGGGAGCGTTAGTCGGAAACCGACTCTGCGCGGAACTCCCAGGCCGGCGCGATGGTGCGTCCCTGGAGCTCGTCACTCGATCCCGTCGGAAGCGTCAGTGCGAAGCAGTAGTGCTGGGTCGATCCCGCGTCGGCGGACAGGTTCTGCGGTCCCGTCGCCGCGGTACCGAGCGCGGCGGTATCGAGCACCTGCGACCAATCCGATCCCCCGATGCCCGCAGCCGTGCAGGCCGGTGGGGTGGAGTCCGCGGCACCCGACTGGGTGTACACCGACGTCTGGATCGCGTTCCAGAGGCCTTGCCCCGCATCGGTCACGGTGATCCCGGTAGCGGCCACGGCGCCCTGCAGTGCGACCGCGGCACCGTCCGAGTCTGCCTCAGTACGCAGGGACACGGGCGCGTAGATCGTGTCGCCCGGGGTGAGGGAGAGGGATCCCGGGCTGAAGGTCAGCTCTCCGCCCGGATTGGTCTCGGCGTCCACCCAGTTCGCCGCGTCGTTCGAGAAGGGTGATGTGGTGTTCTGGTTCACCTCGAACGTGCTCGTGCCGACATTCGGATCCCCGTCGGCGCCACCCCAGACCCACTCTGAGTCGTTCCACGACGCGAGCGTGTACGCGGCGCCGAGTCCGACGACGAGGGCTCCGGCAGAGATCGCCGCGATCTTCCGGTTTCTCCGGTTCCGACTCTCTGCGACGGATGACTGCTGGCTCTGATTCGACATATTGCGTTACTCCCCTGGACGCCCGGAAGACGAGAAACGGCGTGTGTGCCGCAGCGTCCCTGTGACGCTGATGTCTCCGAGTGTGAGGGCCGGTGCTCCCCATAACCACCGGCCCTGCAGCGGGAGAGTAACACTGGTGTTTTCGCAGCCGCAAATGTCTCTCAGCCGCATGATTCCGGGCCTCAGGAGGGTGTTCGCCGGGTCTCAGTGCGGTGCCGGAAGGGTCTCAGTAGTCGCGAATCCGATGCGTGCGCATCATCGGTCTGCAGAGACGCGAGCGGGGGGGGCCCCGACCCATAGAGAGGGGGGGCGCGGCGGGCGGGGGCGCGGGGAAACACACGGGGGTGCGCGCGCCCGCTCGCGGGAGCGCCGATAATCGTTACGGCGTGAGACGGTTCGGTCCGCGGAAGAGGAACGTGGTCTCACGAATCGAGGACTGCCCGAGCATCAGCATCAGCACGCGGTTGAGGCCCATGCCGAAGCCGCCATGCGGGGGCATGCCGTAGCGGAAGAAGTCGAGGTAGAAGTTCAACTCCTTCGGGTCCATACCCTTCTCGCGAGCCTGCGCCTCGAGGACGTCGATGCGGTGCTCGCGCTGGGCTCCGGTCGAGATCTCGGTGCCGTTGTAGATGAGGTCGTAGCTGCGGGTCAGCTGCGCATCGTCGTCGTGACGCATGTGGTAGAACGGGCGGATCGACGCGTCGTAGTCGGTGAGGAACACGAAGTCGCTGCCGTACTTCTGCTGCACGTGCGCGGCGATGCGGCGCTCGCCCTCCGGGTCCATGTCGGCGTCGGCGCGGGGTACCTCGTACCCCTCGGCCTTCACGATCTCTTTCGCCTCGGCGAGCGGGATCCGCGGGAACGGTCGCGAGGGGACGTTCACCTCGACGCCGAAGAGCTTCTGGATCGCTTCGCCGTGCTTCTCCTTGACCGCGGTGAGTCCAGCGACGATGAGTTCCTCGTGCAGCTCCATCACGTCGACGTGGGAGTCGATCCAGCTGAGTTCGGAGTCGATCGACGTGAACTCGGTCGCGTGGCGCGAGGTGAATGACGGGTCGGCCCGGAACGCCGGCCCGACCTCGAAGATGCCGCCGAAGCCGGCCGCCTGCGCCATCTGCTTGAAGAACTGCGGGCTCTGCGCGAGGTAGGCCTGTCCGTCGAAGTAGTCGACCTCGAACAGCTCCGCACGCGACTCGGAGGCCGACGCCATGAGCTTCGGGGTCTGCACCTCGATGAAGTCGCGCTCCACCCACACCTGACGGAGTGCGTTCAAGAAGGTCGTCTGCACCCGGAACACCAGGTTCTGCTCAGGACGCCGGAGGTCGAGGAAGCGCCAGTCCAAACGGTGCTCGCTGCCCGAGTCCTTTGCGATCGGGGTGTCGGGCAGGGCGCGGCTGACGACTTCGAGCTGCTCGATCTGGATCTCCACCCCACCGAGCTTCACCCGCTCGTTGTGCTGCAGCTCACCGCTCACCGTGACGAAGCTGCCGTGCGACAACTCGGAGATGGTGGTGGTCCGCTCGAGGAGGATGTCGGAGCGCGGGTTCTCAGGATCGGCTTCGCGCAGCACGCCGCCGTTCACGAGCTGCACCGCACCGGTCTCGTCACGCAGGACGACGAACTGCACGTACCGCTGGTCGCGCACCTTCTCGACCCACCCGGACACGCTGACGGAGCCGTCCTCACGGGCGGCCAGATCCTTGATCATCACTCGCTCAGTCATCGTTTCAGTCTATATCTGCGCGGTGGCGTGGCCGGTCGGCAGGCACACAGCGCTCGAGTCGCATCTTGACAGGGGAGTGATGTCGGATGTCACGGTGCGACACGGTCGGCCGAACCTTCGACGAGGACCGTATCGTGGTCTCGACGGACCACCTCGAAAGGCGACGCACTATGACGGCACCGAAGCATCTCGGGTTCATTCATCTCGGACCGATGTCTCGGGATCATCCGCGACGCGGTCTCGACGAGACGATCGAGCTGTTCCGCTTCGCCGAGGAACTCGGGCTCGACAGCGGCTGGCTGCGCACCCGGCACCTGCAGTACGGCCTGCCGTCACCCGCCGTGCTCTTCGGGGCACTCGCCCGCAGCACGGAACGCATCGGGTTGGGCACCGCCGTGATCCCGGTCGGGCACGAGAATCCGTTCCGCCTGGCCGAAGATCTCGCCACCGCCGATGTGCTCTCCGGCGGGCGCGTGAGTCCGGGCGTGAGCGTGCACCCGCCGGCCTACGACGCAGCGGTGAACGACATCGTGCATGACACCGGATGGCGCGAGGAGGACTACGGGTACGGGCGCATCGAGCGCCTGCGCAGCCTGCTGGCCGGGGATCGCGTGCGCGGGGTCCCGCCGTACGCCGGGATCGGCGGCGATCTCGACTCGGAACGGGTTGAGCCGCACAGCCCGGGCCTCTCCGACCGCATCTGGTACGGCGGCGGCTCACTGCGCTCGGCGGAGTGGGCGGGAAGCGCCGGACTCAACTGGCTGGTGAGCAACATCAGCTCGACCGCCGACGGGAACACCGACTTCTCCGAGGTGCAGCGCGCCCAGATCGCGGCGTTCCGCGCGGCATCGGCCGAGACGCTCGACGGCGGAGCGCGACGAGTAGCCGTGGCGCGGGTGATCGTGCCCACCGACGGCGCCTCTGCCGATCAGGTCGCCCGCTACCGCGCCTACGCCGATGGACGCGCGGACCGCGTGGGGCGCATCCACGGACACAACACGATCGTCGCCCCCGATGTCGTCGGCTCGCTCGATGACATCGTCGCGTTCATCGAGGCGGACCCCGCCTTCCAAGCCGCGGACGACTACCTGTTCGAGCTGCCGTTCGAGTTCGCACTCGCCGACTGGCGGCAGATCCTCGACCAGTTGGCGACGCGCATCGGCCCGGCACTCGGCTGGCAGCCGGTCGCCTGAGTGCCAAGGGGTTTCCCCAGAACGCGCCCGTAGACTGGAGGCGTGAGCGACAAACTCCTGCATTTGGTGCGCCACGGCGAGGTCTACAATCCCGACCGTGTGCTCTACGGGCGTCTTCCCGGGTTCGGCCTGTCCGAACGCGGACACGAGATGGCCGAAGCGGCCGCACGTGAGATCGCGGCCAGCGACCGGGATGTGACGAAGCTCATCGCCTCGCCCCTGCAGCGCGCCCAGCAGTCCGCGCGACCGATCGCGAGCGTTATCGGCCTCGAGATCGCCACCGACCCGCGCATCATCGAACCCACCAACTTCTTCGAGGGCAAGCCGAACTCGGGTGACGACTCCGCGTTCAAGCAGCCCCGATACTGGCACCGTCTCTGGAACCCGTTGCGCCCCAGCTGGGGCGAGCCGTACCGCAGCATCGCGTCGCGCGTGCGCGAGGCGATGGATGACGCTTGGGATGCGACCCGGGAGGGCGACATCGTGATGGTGAGCCATCAGTCGCCCATCTGGATCGCCCACCTCGACATCGCGAGCCGACCGCTCGCCCACAACCCGTCTAAGCGGCGCTGCGACCTGTCGAGCATCACGACGTTCGAACGGCGCGGCGGGCGCTGGTTCGAGGTCGATTACCGCAGTCCCGCATCCGGGTTGCTGGAAGACTCGATCGACGTAGGAGCCGTGTGAAGTACCGCAAGATCGCGACCGCCGGGGTCGCACTCGTCGCCGCCATCACTATCGCCGGGTGCAGCGGCGGCAACGACGATCTCTCACAGCAGTGGGACGAAGCGAGTGACAAGGGTTACGTGTCCGGTGACGGCTCCACACTCAGCATCGCGCCCGACGAGCGCACCGAGCCCGTCGAGTTCGACGGCGACACCGAGTTCGGCGGCACCCTGAGTTCCGCAGACACCATCGGCAGCGTCACCGTCGTGAACTTCTGGTACGCGGGCTGCGCTCCGTGCCGCGCCGAAGCCCCCGACCTCGTCGAGTCCTACGAGGAGTTCAGCCCGGAGGGCGTGCAGTTCGTCGGTGTGAACACCCGCGACCAGCAGGCCCAGGCCGAGCAGTTCGCCGAGCAGTTCGGCATCGAGTACCCGTCGATCCTCGATGCGGCAGGCGGGCGTGCCGTGCAGCAGGCGTTCGCCGGCCAGGTTCCGCTGAACGCCGTCCCCACGACGCTGGTGCTCGACACCGAGGGCCGCGTCGCGCACCGCGTACTCGGTCAGCTCGCAGACGCGTCGCAACTGCGGACGCTCATCACCGAGACGCTCGACGAGTCTGCGTAGACACGCGTGGGCCTCCAAGATCTCGTCGCCGACGGGCAGTTGCTCGTCGCTTCGGTGATCGCGCTCGCCGCAGGACTCCTCTCCTTCCTCTCCCCGTGCGTGCTGCCGCTCGTGCCCGGATACCTCGCCTACGTCTCGGCGACCGCGACCCCGGTGCCGGCTTCGGCGCCCGCTGCCACGACTCCGGATGCGGGCGGGAACGCCACGGCGACCGTGGTGCGACCCGCCGGCACGAAATGGCGCACCGTCGCCGGTGTGCTGCTCTTCGTCGCCGGATTCTCCGCCGTCTTCATCTCGATGATCACCCTCGCCGGCACCGTCGCCGTCTGGTTGCTCCGCTGGGAGGAGCTCATCACGCGAGTCGTCGGCATCGTCGTGATCGTGATGGGACTCGTGTTCATCGGACTCTTCAGCGGTATGCAGCGCAGCGCGAAGCTGCGTCTGAAGCCCCGGCTCGGACTCGCCGGGGCGCCCCTGCTCGGCATCGTGTTCGGTATCGGGTGGACCCCCTGCATGGGGCCCGTCCTCGCCGTCATCATGGGGCTCGGCCTGCAGTCGGAGTCGGCGGGGCGGGCCGCGATCCTCGGCGTCATGTACTGCATCGGGCTCGGCCTCCCGTTCGTGCTCGCCGGGTTCGGGTTCGGCTGGATGACCCAGGCCACAGGATTCATGAAACGGCACATCCGCGCGATCAACGTGACGGGCGGCGTGCTGCTCATACTGATCGGAGCGCTCATGGCCACCGGTCTCTGGACGAAGATGATGTATGCGATGCAGGCGGTGATTGACGGTTTTGTCCCGGCCCTCTGATTACGACGACGGATCGGGCGCTCCGGCCCCGGCCGAAGCGCGCGGAGCCGACCTCGGCTGGCGCGGCTGGATGCGCTGGTTCTGGCGGCAGCTGACGAGCATGCGGGTGGCGCTCATCCTGCTGCTGCTGCTCGCAGTCGCCGCGATCCCCGGGTCGCTCTTCCCGCAGCGCGCGGCCGACCCCAACGGTGTGCTGCAGTACGAGCAGGATCACCCCGACCTCTTCCCGATCCTCGACGCCTTCCCGATCCAGGCGTTCGGCGTCTACAGCTCGGTCTGGTTCTCGGCCATCTACCTGCTGCTGTTCATCTCGCTCATCGGCTGCGTGATCCCCCGCATCATGCACCACTGGAAAGCCTGGCGCGGTCAGCCGCCGAAGACCCCGGCGCGCCTGCAGCGCATGGTCGGCTTCCAGGAGACCCGCATCTCGAACCCGAGTGCCGGGCCCGAGGAGCGTGAAGCCTTCGCGGAGGGCGCCGTCGCCGAGGCCGAACGGATCCTGAAGCAGCAGCGCTACCGGACGTCCGTGCAGCGCGTCACCCGGCGCGGCGTGACCGAGGTCTCGGTGTCGGCCGAGCGAGGCTACCTGCGCGAGACCGGCAACCTGATCTTCCACATCTCGCTGCTCGGCGTGCTCATCGCCGTCGGCATCGGCACCGCCATCACCTTCAACGGGCAGAAAGTGCTCGTCGAAGGCGAAACCATGGTGAACCAGCTGATCGACTACGACACCGTGAACTCGGGCCGATCCTTCGACGACTCGACCCTCGAACCGTTCGCGCTCAAACTCGACTCCTTCGACGTCTCGTACATGACCCCCGAGGACGGCAACCTCAACGCCATCGGACAGGTCAAAGACTTCGACGCCTCGATGACGCTGATCGAAACCGACGGATCCACGTCGGAGCAGACGATCAAGGTCAACCAGCCGCTCCGCACCCACGGATCGCCGATCTACCTCATCGCCAACGGCTACGCCCCCACCATCACGGTGCGCAACGCCGACGATGAGATCGTGTACAGCGAGTCGATGCCGTTCATTCCGCAGGAGGACAACACCATGACCTCCCTCGGCGTCGTCAAAGTGCCGCACGGCATCACGACCGCCGACGGCTCCGACACCCAGCTCGGACTGCGCGGATTCTTCTACCCCACACAGACCGAACTCGAGAGCGGTGCATACACCTCGAGCTACCCCGACCTCGAGAACCCGGTGCTCACGCTCGACGCATTCGTCGGGGACCTCGGTCTCGACGACGGCCTGCCGCAGTCGGTCTACACGCTCGAAACGGGCGAGATGGAGCAGCTCACCGGCCGCGCCGTCGAACGCGAGTCGCTCGAGCTCGCACCCGGGGACACCCTCGAACTGCCCGACGGCATGGGCACCGTGTCCTTTGACGCGGTCCCGCGATACGCCTCGTTCGACGTCATGCGGAACCCCACCCAGATCTGGGTCTTGATCTTCGCGCTCAGCTCGCTCGGCGGACTCATGTGGTCGCTCTTCGTACCCCGACGTCGCATGTGGGTGAAAGCGGTGCAGACCGAGGACGGCATCGCCCTCCAGTACGCCGCCCTCGCCCGCGGCGACGACCCCGTGCTCGAGCGCGCCGTCAACGACCTCCGCGACCGGCACCGCGACCGCCTCTAGGGGCGGTGCGCTCGGCGGGGCGGGGTTCCGCCCGGGCCCGCGCCGCGTCCGTGCGGCCTCGTGGCGCCCTTGCCCGCGCCGCGTCCCACCCGCTCGGCCTGCCACCAGCTCGGCCTGCCACCCATGTCGAAATTGCGCAAAATCACCCTTCGAGGCGGGTGAGAGACGCATAAGTGCAATCTCGACGGGTCGAAGGGCGGGTGCGCCGGGTGCGGCGGGCGCGCCCGGTGCGCTGGGGTCGGCCGGGCCGGCACGTGACGCTCGCCCGCGGCCCCCGATCCGCGTCGAGATCGCAGAAACGCTTGTTTCGGGGCAGGTGAAAGGCGACTTCGCGCAACCTCGACAAGAGCGGGGCGAGAGCGGCGCGACACCGGCCCCAGTGCGCCCACCCGGACGAGCGTTTGGCGCCGCCGGATTCCCAGCGACTTTCGTCTCAGAGCAGTTAGGCTGAGTAACCGTGGTGCTCGAGGAATATTCAACGCTGTCGCTCTATTCGGCGATGCTCGTCTACGCGATCGCGTTCGTGTTCTACGTCGTCGATCTTGCGAACCGCAGCGGTGACGTTGCGGCTGTCGCGACGCCCGCGCCGCGTGTCGGATCCGCGGAAACCGCGGAAACGACTCCGTCCGCCGCGGTGAGTGGAACGGCCGGAAGCACCGACGTGCTGACGCGCCCCGCGACGAAAACCGCGGCAGCCCAGGGCGGATCGGGGGATCGCGCCCGGTCGCGCACCCTGCGGATCGGGTTCTCGCTCACGGTGCTCGGGTTTCTGCTGCACTTCGCCGCCACGGTGATGCGCGGCATCGGCGCCGAGCGCGTGCCGTGGGCCAACATGTACGAGTTCGCGCTGACGGCGACGCTCGCGATCATCCTGATCTTCCTGGTGGTGCAGTTCTTCGTCGATCTTCGCTTCCTCGGTGCGCTCGTCACGGGAATGACCGTGTTGTTCCTCGCGGTCACGAAGGTCAACTACTACGTCGAGATCGTGCCGCTCATGCCGGCGCTCGACTCGTACTGGCTGGTCATCCACATTCTCGTCGCGGTGCTCGCGATCGCGTTCTTGACGCTCTCGTTCGGTCTTTCGATCCTGCAGCTGCTGCAGACGCGTCGCGAGGGCCTCGTGACGGCAACCGACAACGGACCGTACAGCGGCATGCGGTGGATGACGACGATGCCGAATGCCGTGCGGCTCGAAGATCTCTCGTACCGGATGGCGATCATCGGCTTCGTCTTCTGGACATTCACGCTCATCGCCGGAGCCATCTGGGCCGAGGCCGCGTGGAGCCGCTACTGGGGTTGGGACGTCAAGGAGGTCTGGACCTTCGTGATCTGGGTCCTCTATGCCGGCTTCATCCACGCGCGTGCGACGCGCGGATGGCGCGGGACCCGGTCCGCGTGGCTGTCGATCATCGCGTATTCCGCGATCATCTTCAACTACACCGTCGTGAACGTCTTCTTCAAGGGACTCCACGCGTATTCAGGGCTCTGAGTCGGTGACGGATTCGCGGACCATCGAGGGCGACCGGACCTTGCCGGCCGCAGCGGGAGCAGTGCACCGCGAGTCCCTCGAGCCGGAACGCCATGTGACCCAGCGTGTGCGCCAGCGGAGCGCACAGCGCATCGCGCTCGCCGGACTCGCAGTGTTCAGCGCGATCATCCTCGCAATCACTCTCTGGCCGCACCCGGTGGATCAGGGGAGAGAGGGCACGGTTGAGCGTGTGCTCGGAGCCTTGCACGCGGTGGGCGTGCCCGCCTGGTTCGGGTACGGAGAGCTGGAGTTCTCCGCGAACATCATCATGTTCGTGCCGCTCGGGTTCTTCGTGATGCTGGCGTTGCCGCGCCGCTTGCGGTGGCTCGCATTCATCGTGCCTCCGCTCGCGTCGGGCGCGGTCGAGGTTACGCAGCTCATATTCCTCGAGCACCGCTTCGCGACTCTCCTCGATGTCTTAGCGAACTCGATCGGCGGCTGGCTCGGTGCGGGTGCCGCCTCCTGGGTTGTTCGAAAATAAGCGCGCGCAACGTGCTCGCACAGATTTCGGGTCGGATTCGCTTCGAGCAACCTGATCGTTCGCTTAGACTTTAGTGCAGCCCCGCGAGCGGGGAACGGGAACTGAAGTGGCAGTTCGCGCCGGTGGGAACTCGCGAGGGGGTGTGGGAGACGCATGGTCGTCAGCACGCCCGCCTGGGAGCGCAGGTACGCCTGGAAGCTGCTGCTCTCAGACTCGGTGATTGTGGTGTTCAGCGTCTTCGGCGCCCAGTATGTGCGCTTCGGTCTGATGCCGACGGAGCTCGAGATACCGCTCTTCGGCCAGGCTGACCTCGAGGTCGCGTATTCCCTCGTCTCACTGTCGCTCGCCGCAGCGTGGCTGCTCGCGCTCGGCATCGGGGACTCACGGGATTCGAAGATCATCGGACTCGGGCCGGTTGAATACAAACGAGTCATCAATCTCACGTTGATGACCTTCGGCGTCTACGCGATCCTCGCGTTCGCAGTTCAAGCGAGGATCGGCCGTGGGTACCTGTTCCTCGCACTCCCGCTCGGCCTGTTCCTCCTGCTGGTGACGCGCTGGATGTGGCGAAAGCGACTCCACCGTCAGCGCCGCAGGCACCGGAACATCTATCGCACGCTGATCGTCGGCGAGCGGGTGAAGAGCGCGCATGTGGCGCGCGAGATTTCGAAGAACCGCTATTCAGGGTTCGGGATCCTCGGCGCGGTGACGGAGCACGGAGTCGACGGTCAGCTGCTCCCTGGAGTCCCGGTCGTCGCAAGTTATGACCGGTTGCTCGAATCGGTGGATTCTCTCAACATCAACACGCTCATCATGACGAGTGCTGATGCGATCGATCCCGTCCGCATGCGTGAGATCGGCTGGGAGCTCGAGGCGAGAAAGATCGACCTCATCGTGACCGCATCTCTGACCGACATCGCCGGTCCGCGCATTCACATGCGACCGGTCTCGGGGCTGCCGTTCATTCACGTGGAGTACCCGGAGTTCGTGGGTCGGAAGCAGTTCGCGAAGCGCATGTTCGATCTCGTCGGTGCGTCCTTACTCCTCGTGCTCCTCAGTCCGATCTTCGCGGCGGTCGCTGTCGCGGTGCGCGTGGACAGCCGGGGCCCCGTCATCTTCAGGCAGGAGCGGGTGGGTCTCGGGTCGCGGCCGTTCTCCATGCTCAAGTTCCGCTCGATGGCGA
Source organism: Leucobacter tardus (assembly GCF_017583045.1). GTDB lineage: Bacteria > Actinomycetota > Actinomycetes > Actinomycetales > Microbacteriaceae > Leucobacter > Leucobacter tardus. The sequence continues at coordinate 786,239 of NZ_JAGFBF010000001.1, forward strand.
TGGAAGCGGAGGACCAGCTTCCGGGTCTGCTCGATCGCCCCGACAGCGGGAACGTGCTGTTCAAACTCACGCAGGATCCGCGAGTCACCCAGGTGGGACGATTCCTGCGTCGGCATTCGCTGGACGAGCTCCCGCAACTGGTCAATGTGGTGCGCGGCGAGATGTCGCTGGTCGGGCCTCGTCCGCCCATCGCGCGCGAGGTGGATCAGTATGAGCGCTGGGTGCATCGTCGACTGCTGGTCAACCCGGAATCACGGGTCTGTGGCAGGTGAGCGGTCGCAGCGATCTCTCGTGGGAGGACAGCGTGCGACTCGACCTCTACTACGTGGAGAATTGGTCCATGGTCGGGGATCTGCTGATCCTGATGCGCACGGCCAAGACGGTCGTGAAGCCGGTTGGCGCGTACTGAGACCGGATCGATTTCGGTGCCGCGGCACGGGCACGTCCCCAGCCGCTCAACGCTAGGCTCGACTCTATGCGTCGAAAAGCGGTGGGAGGTTGGCTCGGGGGTGCGGTTGCGGCTGCCGTGCTCGTCGGACTGGCCGTCGAGGCGTTCGATGACGGCGGCTTCGATGAGCTTTTCGTTGGGGGTGCCCGGGGCGGGGTCGCTGGTCCGCCGGCCGCCGGCGCGCAGTACGAGCGGGTGTCGGCGCTGGACGCCGAGGCCACGCTCGCGACTTTGGAGGTGAAGGGGCGGTCGCCGAAGACGGGGTACGACCGGACTGGACAGTTCGGCACGGCGTGGATCGACGCGGATCGCAACGGGTGCGACACTCGGAACGACGTGCTGCAGCGCGACCTCGTCGCGTTCACCCTTGAGGGGGAGTGCAGGGTCATGACCGGCACGCTCGACGACTGGTACACGGGTGATCGGATCGACTTCGTCCGCGGTGAGCAGACCTCGCAAGCAGTGCAGATCGATCACATCGTCGCTCTCTCCGATGCGTGGCAGAAAGGTGCGCAGCAGCTTTCGGCGGACGAGCGCGTGTACCTCGCGAACGAGCCGCTGAACCTCATCGCCGTCGACGGCCCGACGAACTCGGCGAAAGGCGACGGTGATGCGGCGACGTGGCTGCCGCCCGAGAAGGGGTTCCGCTGCGAGTACGTCGCACGTCAGATCTCGGTGAAGGCCGCCTACGAGCTGTGGGTGACTCCGGCCGAGCGCGATGCGATGCGCGGTGTCCTCGAGGCGTGCCCCGAACAGCCGGCGTATGAGGCGGAGTTCGGCGTCGCTCGGTGACTCGGCGTTCTGCGGTGCACGGGGCAGCGCAGTGAGCGGCCATTCTGACCTCACACGAGGGCGATGAACATCTCGCGCCGCAGGGCGTCGACGTGCGCGCGGGTCACGGCGACCGCGGCTTCGGCATCGTGCACGCGGAATGCGGCGACGAGGGCGCGATGCTCATCGCGCCCGTGCTCCAGCTGGTCCATCGGATAGGGCACGAAGTAGCGCAGCAGCGCCTCGTAGGAGGTGAGGTAGGCGGGGAGCTCGGGGAGGCCGCTGATCTCGCCGACCAGGTGATGGAAGCGGCTATCGGGCACGTGGTGCTCGTGCCAGTCGGCGGCGTGCTGCGACTGTTCGATCAGGCGGTCGAGTTCGTCGCACTGCGCTGCGGTCGCGACACGGGCGGCCTCGTGCACGATGGCGCTCTCCATGAGGCTGCGCTGGTCGATGAGGCGGCGCACTGCATCGGCGTCGGCACGGTAGGCGGTGACTGATGAGTCGTGCAGCCGCGGGGGGTGCTCGGCGACGAACGTGCCGCCGCCTCGGCCGGGCACGCGCACGAGTACGCCGTCCTCGACGAGGCTCTCGAGCGCCCGACGCGCAGTGATCGGACTGACCTCGAGGCCCGACGCGATGAGTTCAGTGCGCGGCAGGCGGACGCCGGGGGCGAGCAGGCCGTGCTCGATCGAGAGGAGCACGCGCGCCCGTACGGTTTCGACGGCGGAGAGACGCGTGAGCGCGGCAGATCCCGGCGCGTCGAGCAGCGCGAGTTCGGGCGCGGCGTGCTCGGCATCCTTCTGCGGCATGAGTTGAGTCTATCGAGTGATCCACTTATAGTGATCACGTTGATCATGTTCATATTGATCACTTCATAGAGGTGGGCATCGCAGAACGAGGAGGTTCCATGGGACAGCTGATCGTCGGAGCAGCGCAGCGCGCGCCGTTGGCGTGCGAGGATCCACTCGAACCGTTCGCCTCGGACGTTCGGGCGACGCTCGCCGCGCACCCGGAGATCGAGGTGCTGGTCTATCCCGAGCTGCATCTTTCCGGTACCGAGCACCTCGCCGAAGCGGATCGTGCGGTGGCGCTCGAAGCTGCGGCCGTGCCGTTGCAATCGGTGTTCGTCGAAACGCTCGGCGATATCGCTCGGCAGCACGGCATCTGGCTGTGCCCGGGGAGCATCGGTGAGATCACGCCAGACGGAGCCTTCGCCAACACCCAGCTGCTCTTCGCCCCTGACGGAACACTCCGCGCCGCATATCGAAAGATGTTCCCGTGGCGACCGTTCGAACCGCACCGTCCGGGCACCGAGTTCGTCGTGCAACCGATGGACGGTCGCGACAGTGTGCTTGGTCTGTCGATCTGTTACGACGCCTGGTTCCCTGAGCACAGCAGGCAGCTCGCCTGGCTGGGGGCGGACACGATCCTGAACATCGTCAAGACGACCAGTCCCGATCGAGAACAGGAGCTGGTGCTGGCGCGGGCGAACGCCATCGTGAACCAGAACGTCGTGGTGAGCGTCAATTGCGCCGGCCCGATCGGACGCGGCAGGAGCATCGTCGTCGGACCTGAGGGATTCGTCATGGCCGAGGCCGGCCTCGGCGCAGAGACGCTCATCGCCACGGTGGACTCGGATCGCATCGCCGCCATTCGCGCCGCGGGCACGATGGGCACCAACCGCGTATGGTCCCAGTTCCAGCCGGGAGATGCCGAGATCCCGCTCCCCGCCTATGCCGGCCGCATCGATCCGACGAACTGGGCGCCCCGAAACCCGCGAACCCCCTGAGTTCCCCTGAACCGACCCACCTGACAGAGGAGTCAACCGTGTCATCACCCCATCCCTTCCCGACACTCGTCCGAACCCTGAGGCTGCCGTCGCTGGTGCTCTTCGGGCTCGCGTACCTCACCCCGCTCATCGTGCTCGGCATCTTCGGGGTCATCGCCGGGGAGACCGGAGGCGCGAGCGCATCGGCGTACCTCATCGCGCTCCTGGCAATGCTCTTCACCGCCAACAGCTACGGCCGGATGGCGAAAGCCTTCCCGGTCGCCGGATCGGCCTATACCTACGTCCGGCGCACGATCGACGGCCGTGTCGGCTTCCTGGTCGGCTGGGCCATCATGCTCGACTACCTCTTTCTGCCGATGGTGATCTGGCTCATCGGCGGCTCGTACCTGCAGGCGCAGTTCCCCGGTATCCCGATGCCGGTCTGGATCCTGGGGTTCATCCTCATCACGAGCATCCTCAACATCATCGGCATCAAGGTCGCCGATCGGGCGAATCTTGTCCTCATGACCTTCCAGATCCTCGTGATCGCGATCTTCGTCGCGCTCTCCGTGGCAGATGTGTTGCGCGGTCAGGGTGCAACGGGCCTCGTGAGCGCGGCCCCGTTCCTCGGGACCGATGCCGGGTTCGCGGGCGTCGCGGGTGGCGCCGCCATCGCCGCGTATTCGTTCCTCGGATTCGACGCCGTGACCACGCTCACGGAAGAGACGATCGAACCCAGGCGTACCGTGCCGAAGGCGATCCTGCTCGTTGCGCTCATCGGCGGCGGCATCTTCGTACTCGTGTCGTACGTCACTCAGCTGGTCCACCCGGGTGGGGTGTTCGCGAACGGTGACGCCGCGGCTGCGGAGATCGCGCTCCGGATCGGGGGCAATGTGTTCGGTGCCGTGTTCCTCGCTGCGCTGGTGATCGCGCAGTTCACCTCGGGACTCGCGGCGCAGGCCGCGGGCAGCCGTCTGCTCTATGCGATGGGACGCGACGGCGTGCTCCCGCGACGGGTCTTCGGTGTCGTGAGCGCGCGCTTACACACCCCGGTGTTCAGTGTCCTCGCGATCGCGGTCGTCGGTCTGATCGCGATGTTCATGGATGTCGCGACATCGACGTCGTTCATCAACTTCGGCGCGTTCGTGGCCTTCATCATGGTGAACCTGTCAGTGGTCGTGTACTGGGTCCGCGAGCGGCGGGCGAGCGAACGCCTGAATCCCCTGCTCTACGTCGTCGCACCGGTCATCGGGATGCTGGTGATCGCGGTGCTGCTGTCGCAGCTCGACAGTCATGCCATCACCCTCGGCGCGATCTGGCTCGGTGTCGGGGTGGTGGTGCTCGGGTTCGTGACCCGCGGATTCCGCAGACAGCCGCCCGAGCTCGGGGTGGACAACGTCGATTAGAGCGAGTCGGTGAGGAACCCTCGCAGGAGCGCCTCGGAGCCGGCGATGTGTTCGTTCATCGCGGCGGCGGCTTCGTCGGAGCGGCCGGAGAGGATGGCGGCGACGATGCGCTCGTGCTGCTGGTTCGAGTGCTCGATGTTGGGTGCGAGGACGGGGATGCTGTCGAGCAGCGCGTTCAGGCGGGTGCGCGCGTTCGCGGCGACGGGCACCAGTGAGGGCGCCCCCGAGACTTCGGCGATGGTGAGGTGGAGCCGCGAGTCGAGACGCCGATAATCGGCGAGGCTGGCAGAGCCGCAGTCCTCGAGCGCGGTGGCGAGCGAGGCGCGGGCCGCAGCGGGGAGCTCGCGATCCGCCGCTTCGCGCGCGGCCCCGACCTCGACGATGCGGCGGAGGATCGTGACGTCGTCGACCTCGGCGTCGTCGACGGGTGCGCCCGCTCCGGCGCCGGAGGAGCGGTCGGAGACCGGCAGTTCGTCCTGCACGAATGTGCCGCCGTACCGACCGCGGCGCGACACCACGTATCCGGCTTCGGCGAGGGTTGAGATCGCGTCCCGCAGCGTGTCGCGGCTCACGCCGAGCATGGTCGAGAGGTCGCGCTCCGATGGCAACCGGTCGCCCGGCATGATGAGGCCGAGCCGCACGGACTGCAGCAGTCGCTGCACCGTCTCCTCGTAGGCGTTCGCGGGCCGCACGGCGTGCGCGAGCAGTTCGATCCCCTCACGTGTGGGCATGTGTCCTCCTCGCGGTGTCGTGCGGCCCGTCTCCGCTCTACAGGGTATCCGGGTCGAGAGGCGTGACGTACGCCGAGCTCAGGCCGCCGTCGACCAGGAATGTGGTCGCGTTGACGAACGATGCGTCATCGCTCGCGAGGAAGGCGACGGCCGACGCGAGTTCCTCCGGCTGGGCGAAGCGACCCGTCGGCACGTGCACGAGTCGGCGCTGCGCCTGCTCGGGATCCTTCGCGAACAGCTCCTGCAGCAGCGGTGTGTTCACCGGGCCGGGGCAGAGGGCGTTGACCCGGATGCCCTGCTTGGCGAACTGCACGCCGAGCTCGCGGCTCATGGCGAGCACGCCGCCCTTCGACGCGGTGTACGAGATCTGCGAGGTCGCGGCACCCATGACGGCGACGAACGAGGCCGTGTTGATGATGGATCCGCGGCCCTGCCGCGTCATGTGCCGCAGCGCCGCGCGCGAGCACAGGTACACGCTCTTGAGGTTGACGTCCTGCACCTTCTCCCACGCGGGCAGTTCGGTGGTCTCGATGGAGTCGTCGTCTGGCGGGGAGATGCCGGCGTTGTTGAAGGCGATGTCGACGGAACCGTATTCGGCTGCCGCGGTGTCGAAGAGGTGGTTCACCTGTGCCTCGTCGGTGACGTTGACCTGGACGAACAGGCCGTCCACTGCGGCGGCTGCGGCTTCGCCGCTGGCGGCATCCATGTCGCCGATCACGATGCGGGCGCCCTCGGCGCGCATGCGCTTCGCGGTGGCGAGGCCGATGCCGCTGGCGCCACCGGTGATGACGGCGACGCGGCCGGCAAGGCGTTGGGTGAGGTCGATGGGGGGAAGGTCGCTCATGGGGTGTCCTCGGTCTGAGTGTGGTGGAGAGGGGATGAGGGCTCAGTCGTCGCTGAAGAAGACGTTTTTCAGCTCGGTGAACCTGAAGGGGGCGTCGGGGCCGAGTTCGCGGCCGATACCCGACTGCTTGAAGCCGCCGAACGGGGTCGAGTAGCGCACCGATGCATGCGAGTTGACCGACAGGTTGCCGCCCTCGACACCGCGCGCAACGCGGATGCCGCGACCGATGTCGCGGGTCCAGATCGATCCGCTGAGCCCGTACGGCGAGTCGTTGGCGATGCGCACGGCGTCGGCCTCGTCCTCGAAGGGGATCACGCTGACGACCGGTCCGAAGACCTCTTCGCGGGCGATCGGGGCGCTCGGGTCAGGCGTGACCACGGTCGGCGGGAACCAGAAGCCCGGCCCGTCGGGAGTCGACCCCTGGAAGGCGATCGGCACGTCGTCGGTGAGGAACGCGGCGACGCTGTCGCGGTGGCTCGCGGTGACGAGCGGACCGACCTCGGTCGCCTCGTTCGTCGGGTCGCCGACCACCACGTTCTGCACGGCGGTCTCGAAGCGCTCCATGAACCGGTCGTAGACCGAGCGCTGCACCAGCAGGCGGCTGCGGGCGCAGCAGTCCTGGCCGGCATTGTCGAAGACCGAGTACGGGGCGGTCGCTGCGGCCTTTTCGATATCGGCGTCTGCGAACACGATGTTCGCGCTCTTGCCGCCGAGCTCGAGCGTCACGTCCTTGACCTGAGCCGCGCAGCCGGCCATGACTCCCGACCCGACCGCCGTGGACCCGGTGAAGACGACCTTGCCGACGCCCGGGTGGGTGACGAAGCGCTCGCCGACGACGGACCCGCGCCCGGTGATGACCTGGAAGAGTCCTTCGGGCAGGCCGGCCTCGAGCGCCAGCTCTCCGAGACGGAGGCTCGTGAGCGGCGTCCACTCGGCCGGCTTCAGCACGACCGCGTTGCCCGCGGCCAGCGCGGGCGCGAAGCCCCACGATGCGATCGGCATCGGGAAGTTCCACGGCGTGATCACGCCGACGACGCCGATCGGCTCGTGGAACGTGACGTTCATGCCCCCGGAGACGGGGATCTGCTGACCGATGAGGCGCTCGGGTGCGCCCGAGTAGTACTCGATGACGTCGCGCGCGATGCCGGCTTCACCGCGGGACGACGAGATGGGATGCCCCGAGTTCCGGGTCTCCAGCTGTGCGAGGTGCTCGAGGTCGCCGTCAACGGAGGCAGCGAATCGGCGCAGCAGTCGAGCGCGATCGGCCGGCGCGAACCCGGCCCACTCGCGCTGCGCGATCTCGGCGCGGGCGATCGCGGCATCGGTCTCGGCCTCGTCGGCACGAGCGATCTCGATGACGGGCGTCTCGTCTGCGGGGTTGATGACGGTGTAGCTCATGCGGGCTCCTTCGTGCTCGTGGCGGAGGGCGAACGGTCGGTGGGTGCGGCGGCCGGGGATCCGGCCGAGGCGCCGTCGCGCGCGGCGCGGTACTCGCGTGCGGCCGAGACGACGCCGGCGAAGAGGCGGCGATCCTCGGCGTACTCCTCCGGGTGCCACTGAACGGCGACACCGAACGGGACGGAGGGGAGCTCGACCGACTCGATGATCCCATCGGGGGTCCGGCTGGTGACGACGAGGTCGTCCGCGACGGTGCCGATGGCCTGGTGGTGGTAGAGAGGTGCGCTGGCGCGACGGTCGTCGCCGAGCATCGCGGCGATGATCGTGTCGGGCTCGACCTCGATCTCGGAGGCGCCGAAGACGGCGGCGCCCGGCTGATACCGGGTGTCGCCGACGATGTCGGGGAGGTGCTGGATCAGGTCGCCCCCGAGCGCCACGTTCAGGATCTGGGCACCGCGGCAGATGCCGAGGAACGGCAGTTCGAGCGCGATCGCGGCGTCGAGCAGCAGCGTCTCCCAGGCGTCGCGATCCGTGCGCGGGGCGCCGGTCATCGGGTGCGGATCCTGCCCGTACAGGGCGGGGTCGACATCTGCGCCGCCCGAGACGATGAGGCCGTCGAGCGCGCTGAGCACGTGCGTCGCGACGTCGGGAGTCGCCGGTTGAGGCGGCAGTAGGATCGCGACGCCGCCGACATCGGTGACCGCGTCCATGTACACCTTCGGCAGGAACGAGGCGCGCACGTCCCACACCCCCGTCTGCGCCTGCTCGAGGTAGGTGGTGATGCCGATGAGCGGTGGCCGCTCGCTCGCACTAGAGACGCTCAAAGCCGCGGATCCTCTCCCAGTCGGTGATCGCCGCATCGAAGGCCGCCACTTCGATGCGCGCGGCGTGCACGTAGTGATCGACCACTTCGTCGCCGAAGATCTCGCGGGCGATCGCGGACCGATCGAAGAGGTCGGCGGCCTCGCGCAGCGTCGTCGGCACCCGGTCGACATCGCTCGTGTAGGCGTTGCCGGTGAGCGCGTCCTCGAGCTCGAGCTCGTGCTCGATGCCGTAGAGGCCGGCAGCGAGCAGTCCCGACACGGCCAGGTACTGGTTCACATCCGCGCCCGGCACGCGGTTCTCGACGCGCATCCCGTGGCCGCGGCCGACGACGCGCAGTGCGCAGCTGCGGTTGTCGAAGCCCCACGCGACAGCGGTCGGGGCAAAGCTGCCGTCGACGAACCGCTTGTAGGAGTTGATGTTCGGCGCGTACAGCAGGGTGAACTCGCGCATGAGCTTCAGCTGCCCCGCGATGAAGTGCCGGAACATGGGGCTCATGCCGTCGGGGTCGTCATCATCGGCGAACACCGGAGCGCCGTGGAAGTCGCGCAGGCTCGCATGGATGTGGCAGCTCGACCCTTCGCGCTCGTTGAACTTGGCCATGAACGTGATCGACTTGCCGTGGGCGTCGGCGATCTCCTTCGACCCGCTCTTGTAGATCGAGTGATTGTCGCAGGTGTTGATGGCGTGCGCGTAGCGGAACGCGATCTCCTGCTGCCCGAAGTTGCACTCGCCCTTGACGCCCTCGTTGTACATGCCGGCGCCGTCCATCGAGTTGCGGATGTCGCGAAGAAGGGGCTCCATTCGGGTCGACGCGTGGAGCGCGTAATCGATGTTGTAATCGCTCGCCGGGGTGAGGTCGTGGTACCGCTGCTTCCATGCCGACCGGTAGTCGTCGTCGAACACGATGAACTCGAGTTCCGTGGCGACGACGGGGGAGAGCCCCAGTTCGGCGAGGCGGTTCACCTGGTCGCGGAGGATCTGTCGCGGGGCGACGGGGATCGGCGTGTGGTCGGTGGCGCGCACGAGGTCGGCCATCACGAGGGCGGTACCCGGGATCCAGGGGGTGCGGCGGAGCGTGCCGAGGTCAGGGATCATCGCCATATCGCCGTACCCGCTCTCCCAGCTGGTGAGCGCGTACCCGTCGACGGTGTTCAGATCGACATCGACGGCGAGCAGATAGTTGCAGCACTCCGCGTGGCCCTCCATGACCTCCTCCAGGAAGAGGCGTGCCGAGACGCGTTTGCCCACGAGGCGGCCCTGCATGTCGGTGAACGCCACGATGACGGTGTCGATGTCACCGGCGCTCGCCGCGGCCCGCAGCTCGTCGGGTGTCAGGTTGCCGCTCTCAGGAATCATCTGCTCTGGTCTCCTCGCTCGCCTTCGAGATCGTGGTCGACGTAATGGACGACCACTCGGCCATTAAAGCACAGAGTTCCGATGTGACGGAAGGTGCTCGGGCGAAGTGCGGATGCGAGACCGTGCGGGGCGCACGGTCCGGTCACGATTCTGAGAGGCGGTATCGGCGCGGGGTTATACTTCCGCCATGGAGGAGCAGTTCCTCGTCGAGGTTGATGCGCTGGGTGCCGTTGTCTCCATTGAGTCAGGAGACATCGCGCGGGTTCCGAGTGCCCTCATGGCCGTCGGGGGCAAGATCGTCGACTCCGGGGCGTTCGGCGCGAAGTTCATCTGGCACCCCGACGGGCGCACCGGCCGCTGCATCGTGCAGGTCACGCGGGCGAACCCGTTCGTGGACCGCGGCGCGACGGCGTACGTGCAGGGTGAATGGGTGGATAACCTTCCTTTCGGTCTCACGGATCGTGAGCTCGACGTGCTCACCCTGCTGGTCCTCGGCATCTCCAGCGCGCACATCGCGCAGAAGCTCTTCCTCGCCACGCGCACGGTGACGACGCACATCGACCGCGTGATGCGCAAACTGGGTGCGCAGAGCCGGACGGCCGCTGCGACGATCGCGATGGACGAGGGACTGGTGCGGGTGCCCTTCCCTCATCTGCTGGACGATTCGACCGAGCTGCTCCGCATCGGCCGGATCCTGAGCGACACGCAGGCACCGCCGGCGGCATCCACTCGTGTGACGCGCAAACCGCTCGTCATCGGAGCCGCGATCCCGGTGACCGGATCGAATGCCGCCGACGGCGCCGAGATGGTGCGCGCGAGCCAGCTCGCCATCGACGAGGTCAACGCCAGGGGCGGTGTGGACGGTCGGCGCGTGGCCCTGGACGTCGTCGACGTCGACATCATGGAACCGGAGAGCGTCTCCCGGTCGGTCAGCGCGTTGATCGAACGGGGCGTGGACGTGCTCACCTCCGGGTACCTGGCCCATCAGGAGCGCGCGCACGAGCTCGTCGCGGACAGCGGCATCACCTACCTGCACGCGGCGACGCTCGACGTCATGGCCAGACGGGTGAGCGAGGATCCGGATCGGTACGGCAACATCTTCCAGGTCTGCGCGAACGATTCGAACTATGCCCCTCGCTTCGTCGAGATGATGAGCCAGCTCCGCGATCGGCGGCAGTGGGCGCCCGCATCTCGTCAGCTCGTGGTGCTGCAGTCGGGGTGGACGACGACCGACCTCGGTCTCGCCGCGGCGGCATCCGACGCGGAACGCGACGGGTGGGAACTCGTCACGATCCGTCTGCCGGACGGCGACGCGAGCCGATGGGCGCAGATCGTGCAGCAGGTGACCGCGATGGAACCGGCGGCCGTCATGATCGGCAACTACCTCGTCGACGACACGCTCGCATTCCTCGAGAGCTTCCTGTCGAGTCCGAGTCGCACGCTCGTGTACGCGCTCTACTCTCCGAGCGTGCCGGAATTCCGGGAGCGCATCGGGGCCCGCGGGGACGGGATCCTCTGGGCGACGGTGACCGGCACCTACTCCGATCCGCGGGCCCGTGCATTCGCGAAACGGTACCGCGCCCGCTTCGGCGTCAACCCCGGGCGATCGCACGCGGGCATCGCCTACGACCGCGTGCACCTCATCACGCAGGCGTGGGCGTTCGCCGAGAACCCCCGAGACCCGCGCCGTGTCTCGCAGACCCTGCGAGACACCGTGTACCGCGGAGTGAACGGCGTGTACTACTTCGGTGACGCGTCCCAGACGACGCTGACCTTCCCGGGTCGCACCGCCGACCCGTCGCTCGGGCAGGCGCACCTGGTGTTCCAGATCCAGCAGGGCAAGCAGCGCATCATCGATCCGGCCCCCTACGCGGACGCGGCGTTCACCCTGCCGCCGTGGATGACGCCCGTCGTCGAGCGTCGATAGCGCCCGGAATCTCGCCGCTGCACGAATACGTAGTTTTGACGATCCCCCGCGAGGGGCTCCGTTCCTAGCATGATCCCGAGTCCCCTCAACAGGGCGGGGGCACCGAACGGAGCGGACATGAACAGACTGCACGGGAAAGTCGCGATCGTCACCGGGGCGTCACGCGGGATCGGGGGCGCGATCGCCACCGCACTGGCGGCCGAGGGCGCCACGGTCGTCGGATGCGACATCCACGCGTTCACCTCTGAAGCGCTCGCCGAATGCCGTCAGCTCGACGTGACGGACGAGGCGGGGTGGATGGACCTCGTGAACGCCGTCTCCGAAACCCACGGCGCCCCGCGGATCCTCGTGAACAACGCGGGAGTGACGTCGCCCGAGAGCATCACCGAGACCTCGCTCGAACTCTGGGAGAGCATCACCGGTGTCGACCAGACGGGCGTGTTCCTGGGCATGCGCGCGGTGATCCCCGAGATGCGGGCCGCGGGCGGAGGATCGATCATCAACATCTCCTCGATCTGCGGGGCGGTCGCGGTGCCCGGTATCGCCGCGTACCACGCCGCGAAAGGCGCGGTGCGCACGCTGACGAAGAACGCGGCGGTGACCTACGCACCCGATGGCATCCGGGCGAACGCGATCCTGCCCGGTTGGATCGCCACCCCGATGACGGCGGGGCAGAGCGACGCGGTGAACGACGTCTTCTTGAACGCGACACCGCTCGCACGACCCGGAACACCGGAGGACATCGCCGGAGCGGTCGTATTCCTCGCCTCGGACGAGGCGGACTTCATCACCGGCGTCGACCTGCCCGTCGACGGCGGCTACCTGGCACGCTGATCGGAGGCCGACCGTGAAGAAACTCGAAGGCAAGGTCGCGCTCGTGACCGGTGCGGCGATGGGGATCGGGGCCGAGACGGCGAGAGTGTTCGCCGACGCGGGGGCCTGGGTCATCGCCTGCGACGTCGCTCCGTTCGATCAGCCGGGCTCCCTGTACATCGATCAGCGGCGTCTCGACGTCAGCGATGAGGCGTCGTGGGCCGAGGTCGTCTCGTCGGTGCTCGGCACGTACGGTCGCATCGACATCCTCTTGAACGCTGCCGGCGTGATCGGTTACGACGCCATCGATGCCCTCTCCCTCGCGGAGTGGAACCGCATCGTCACGGTGGATCAGACAGGCGTCTTTCTCGGCATGCGCGAGGTGCTGCCCGGCATGTGCGAGCGGGGAAGCGGATCGATCATCAACCTCTCCTCCGACTGGGGCGTCGTCGGCGGCGTGGGCGTCGCCGCCTACAACGCGGCCAAGGGTGCGGTGCGCTCGATGTCGCAGAACGCGGCGGTCACCTACGCGAAGCAGGGCGTGCGCGTGAATGCGGTGGTGCCCGGCTGGATCCGGACCCCGCTCACCGACCGGCAGCCGGCGGACGCGAACGAGCGCGTCGTCGGGTCGACCCCCGTCGGCCACGGCGGGGAGCCCCGCGATATCGCTCTCGGGTGCCTGTACCTCGCATCGGACGACGCCCGATTCGTCACGGGGAGCGACCTCGTGATCGACGGCGGTTTTCTCGCGGTCTGAACCGCACGACCACACCACAGCAAAGGAGACACAATGAGTTTGCAGCTTCCCGAAGGCAAGACGCTCGCGGTGAGCATCGGGGCCGACTTCGACGCCCACAGCGTCTGGATGGGGACGTTCGGGCAGACGAGCCCCAGCGTGCTGTCGCGCGGCGAGTTCGGTGCCGAGGTCGGCGTTCCGCGACTGCTCGACCTCTTCGATCGGTACGCCGTGCGCGCGACCTGGTGCACGCCGGCGCACACCATGATGACGTTCACGGAGCGCTTCGAGAGCGTGCTCGACGCCGGGCACGAGATCGCGGCTCACGGCTGCTGGCACGAGCCGGTGCCGACGCTCGACGCCGACGAAGAGCGTCGGCTCATGGAGCGGACGCTCGAGAGCCACGAGAAGTTCGTCGGCAAGCGGCCGCGCGGCTACCGTTCGCCGGCATGGGACTTCACCGACAGCACCCTGGGTCTGCTCGAGGAGTTCGGCTTCGAGTGGGATTCGTCGCTCATGGGTCGCGATTTCGAGCCGTACCACCCGCGTCCCGTCCAGATCGGCTGGGAGGAGGGCAGCACGTTCGGCGAGCCGAGCCCGATCCTCGAGTTCCCCGTCTCCTGGTATCTCGACGACTTCCCGGTCGGCGAGTACATTCCCGGCTCAAACCCGGGACTCGGTTCGAGCGATGTCATGTTCCAGCGTTTCAAGGAGCACTTCGATTACGCCTACAAGCACGTTCCGGGCGGAGTGCTGTCGATCACGGTCCACCCGCAGACGATCGGCCGGGCGCACCACATGATCGGGTTCGAGAAGCTCATCGATTACATGGCGTCGTTCCCCGGCACGTGGTTCGCGCCGCTCAGCGATATCTACGACACCTGGACCGAGTAGCGGTCCGCGCCACCCCTCTTGAATACGAAGGAGTATTTCATGAACACCCGATCCCGATCAGCGCTGCTCGCGCTCCTGGCAGCGGGGGCGCTGCTGCTCACCTCCTGCTCGAGTCCGAGCCAGGAAGCCGCCGAGAGCACCGAATCCGAAGCCTCGGGAGCGCAGCCCGAGACGACCATCGCGTCCGTCGATGAGCTGAAGGTCGCCTACTTCTCGGCGGGCAGCAGCAACCAGTATCTGCAGGCCGCCATCGATGAGGCGAAGACGTACGCGGACGAGCAGGGTTTCGACCTCGACGTGTTCGACGGCGAGTTCGACGCGCAGGTGCAGTTCGACCAGATGCAGACGGCATTGACGAGCGGCAAGTACAACGCGTTCGCCGTCGAGCCGAACGACGGCAACCTCGTGTGCAACCTGCTGACGCAGGATGCCCCCGCCGCCGGCGTGATGGTCGCCGTGTTCAACCTGCCGATCTGCGGCAGGGCCGAGAACCTCGGCGAGGAGACGTGGGAGCCCGGCACGGTGAACTACGTCGGCGGGCAGACCGCTGACGTGTATCAGCAGTGGGTGGAGCAGGTGAAGCAGGACTACCCGGACGGAGCGAAGATCGCACTGCTCTCGGGCCCCGACTTGAACGCCAACAGCATCGTCTTCTTCGAGGCCGCGAAGGCATTCGGCGATGGGCCCTGGGAGATCGTGGCGCAGCAGAGCACCGACTACACCACGGCGCAGGCGTTCCAGGCCGCGCAGACCTTCATGCAGGCGAACCCCGATCTCGACATCGTGATGTCGAACTTCTCCGGGATGACCCGCGGAGTCGTGCAGGCCACAGCCGGATCCGACGTCGCGGTGTACGACTTCGGCGGGGACGAGTGGGCGCTCGAGAACGTGAAGGCCGGCGAACTCGCCTCGAGCATCATCATGCTGCCGCGGCAGGAGACGAAGTACGCGCTGCAGGGGTTCGTCGATCTCGTGAACGGCGAGGAGACGCCGAAGTTCGTGAACCTCACCGAGCTCGACATGCTGCCGGGCGGCACACCGTTCGTGACGCCGGACAACGTCGACGAGTTCACCGCGGAGTACTGAGCCTGACGCAGCCGAGGGGTCGCGATCCGCGGCCCCTCGGATCCACGACGACGTAAGGGACGAATGATGAGCAGTGAGACGCACGAGGCGATCGTGTGCCAGGCGGTCTCGAAGAAGTACTCGGGCAAGTACGCAGTGCACCGGGCGGACCTGCACGTGCGGGCCGGCACCATCCACGCTCTGGTGGGCGAGAACGGAGCGGGCAAGTCGACGCTCCTCGGCATGATCTCCGGTCGGGTCGCGCACGACGAGGGCACCATCTCGGTCTTCGGCGACGACCTGCGCGCCGCGGGTCCGCGGGACACGCGGGATCACGGGCTCATGGTCGTGTACCAGGAGCTCACGATGATCCCGGCGCTGACCACGGTGCAGAACGTGTTCCTCGGTCAGTCGAAGTCGAAGCTCGGGGTGCAGTCGGATCGCGAGATGCGGGAGCGCTACCTCGAGCTCTGCGCGGAGTTCGGTGTGCGGATCGATCCCGATGTGCCGGTGCGTCAATTGTCGATCTCGCAGCAGCAGATCGTCGAGATCATGCGCGGGGTGCAGGCGAACGGCCGGATCCTCATGCTCGACGAGCCCTCAGCGGCGCTGGCCGAATCGGAGCGCGAGGTGCTGTACCGCATCCTGCACCAGCTGCGGGAGAACGGAACGACGATCGTGTTCGTCAGCCACAACCTCAATGAGGTCCTGGCGCTCAGCGATCACGTCACGGTACTGCGCGACGGTGAGATCGTCGCGAGCGGCGCTCGCGCGGAGTGGGACAAGGCGTCCATCGTGCGGGCGATGGTCGGCAAGGATGCCGCGATCGTCCGCCGCGATGCGCGCCACGAACTGGGATCGACGGCCATCGAGATCAGCGATGTGCAGCTGAAGGGCGCGCTGCACGACATCACCCTCACCGCCAGGGAGGGGGAGATCGTCGGCCTGTGGGGGCTGGTCGGCTCGGGGCGGACGACGTTCTTCCGTTCGCTCTTCGGCATGATCCCGCGCTCCAGCGGCCGGATCACGATCGGCGGACGCCGCGTACGCTGGCCCAGGTCGGCCCGGCACGCCATCCGCGCCGGGATCGCGATGGTGCCCGAGAGCCGCAGAGCGGCGCTCGTCATGGGCATGGACAGCGCCGCGAACTACTGGCTCGGCCGCCGGCCACCGGTGCCGTTCCTCGTGTTCCCGCGACGCGAGAAATCGGCGGTGGCCGAGTACGGCGAGTTCTTCGGCTTCAGCGCGAAACGCATGGCGGACCCGGTCGGCACGCTCTCCGGCGGCAACCAGCAGAAGGTGCTCCTCGCGAAGTGGGCCGGCCGCCGGCCCCAGCTCCTCCTCGTCGACGAACCCACTCGGGGGATCGACGTGGGGGCGAAGGTCGAGGTGCTCGAGTCGCTCACGCGACTCGCGTCGGAGGGGACGACGGTCATCGTCACCTCCTCCGAGCTCGAGGAGGTGCTCGCGGTCTGCGACCGCCTCCTGGTGTTCGCGCACGGCCGGATCGTGCACGAGTTCGACACCGCGACGAGCGAATACTCGGTCGAGCAGATCGTCAAGTACGGATTCGAAGAAAGCGAAGCAGCAGCATGAATGACCAGCGCACGGCGTCTGTTCCGGCCACCGGAGCCACGCCGAAAGTATCGGACGGCTCGGCGGGCGGAAATCGCTCGATCGGCTCCTTCGCGGCGAAGTACGGCATGCTCGGCGCACTCGTCGCCCTCATCGTCGTGGCCACCATCATCTATCCCGGCTTCCTGAACCCCGCCAATATCGGGAACATCCTCACGCAGAACGCCGCGGTCGGGCTGATCGCGATCGGCATGACCTTCGTCATCATCAGCGGCGGGTTCGACCTCTCGGTCGGCGCGACGTACGCGCTGGGCGCCACGCTGTTCGCCGGCCTCACGCTGCAGACGGGATCCGTGTTCATCGCCGGCATCGGCGCGCTCGCCGCGGGCCTGATCGCGGGCGCGATCAACGGGTTCATCGTCGCCAGGCTGGGGGTGAACCCGTTCGTCGCGACGCTCGGCACGTCGTCGGTGTTCAGCGGTGTCGCGTACATCTACTCGAACTCGTCGCCGTTCATCGTCAACGGCAATCCGGCGTTCCAGGACCTCGCGCTGACGCGGATCGCCGGGGTGTTCCTGCCCATCTGGGTGCTGATCGTGGCCTTCATCCTCGCCGCGCTGCTCCTCGCGAAGACCACCTACGGCCGCAACGTGTACGCGGTCGGCGGCAACTACGAGGCGGCGTGGCTCTCCGGGCTGCGCGTGCGCGGGCTGAACGGAAGCGTCTACCTGATGACCGGGGTGCTCGCGGCACTCGCCGGCATGATGGACGCCTCGCGTCTCGGCGTCGGTCAGGCGGACGTCGGCGCGGCGATGGCGCTGGATGCGATCGCGATCGTGGTCGTCGGCGGCACGTCGTTGCGCGGGGGCGAGGGAGCGATCTGGCGGTCCGCCGTCGGCCTCCTCATCCTTGCGACGCTGACGAACGTCTTCTACAGTCTGAACGTCTCCCAGCACTGGCAGCTCATCGCGAAGGGTGTCATCGTGGTGACCGCGGTGGCCGTCGACGCGGTCATCCGCTCACGGAAGCGAGGATGATCATGACCCGAGCGCAGGACACGTCGGATATCGCGTTCACGGTTGCCGGGCTGCGGGCGTCCGTGGAGATCCGCATCGACCACTGGGGCATCCCGCACATCGTCGCGGAGGACCGGGCGGATGTCTTCGTCGCACAGGGGTTCAACGCCGCGCGGGATCGCCTCTTCCAGATCGATCTCTGGCGACGACGCGGGCACGGCAGGCTCGCGGAGGTGTGGGGTGCGGCAGCGGTCGAGCAGGATCGCGCCAACCGCCTCATGCTGTACCGCGGCGAGATGGAGGCGGAGTGGGCCGCGTACGGACCCGGTGCGCGCGCGGCCATCGAGGCGTTCGTCGTCGGCATCAACGCCTATGTCGCGTGGGCCAGAGACGACACGGATCGTCTGCCGCCCGAGTTCGCGGTTCACGACTACCTGCCCGATTTCTGGAAGGCCGAGGATGTGGTCCGATTCCGGACCCACGGGCTCTTCTACAACGTGGAGCAGGAGATCGCCCGCGCGCAGACGCTGGTCGCCGGCGGGGAGGTGGCCGATGAGCTCCGCCAGAAGCGGGAGCCCGCGCACCCGAGACAGGTGCCGGAGGGCGTCGACCTGACCGAGTTCACCGAGGAGATGCTGCGCACGTACCGGCTGGCGTTCGCTCCTGCCGCCTTCGCCGAGGCTGCGGCCCCGGAGTCCGCGGTCGAGGGCGTGAGCGGCAGCAACAACTGGGTGGTCGACGGATCGCGCACCAGCACGGGCCGCCCGATCCTGGCCAATGACCCCCACCGTGCGATCACGCTGCCGTCGCTGCGCTACCTCGCGCACCTCCGCGCGCCGGGACTCAACGTCGTCGGTGCGGGTGAGCCCGGACTGCCGGGCATCTCGATCGGTCACAACGAGACGCTCGCCTTCGGCCTCACCATCTGGCCGGCCGACGTGGAGGACCTGTACGTGTACCGGTGCGACGACACCGGCGCGGGCGACTACGTCGGCCCCGACGGGCCCGCGCGCTTCGCAACGGTCGAGGAGACGATCGGCGTGCGCGGCGCCGAGGATGCGACGGTGACCCTCGCGTTCACCGTGCACGGGCCGGTGATCCACGTCGATCACGATCGTGGCATCGTGATCGCGCTGCGCGCCGCGTGGCTGGAGCCGGGCATGGCGCCGTACGTCGCCAGCCTCGGCTACGGCGACGCCCCCGACGGCGAGAGCTTCATCGCCGCACTCGAGCACTGGGGGGCTCCCGCCGTGAACCAGGTGTTCGCCACGGTGGACGGCGACTGGGGGTGGCAGGTCGCCGCGAAGGTGCCGCGACGCGACGGGTGGGACGGGAGTCTCCCGGTGCCGGGCACGGGCGCGTACGAGTGGCGCGGTCTCGTGGGCGCGCCGGAGCTGCCCGGAGAGCGGCGGCCCGAGCGCGGCTGGATCGCGACGGCGAACGAGTGCAACCTGCCCGAGGACTGGATCGATCGCGGGATCACGGCGACCCACGACTGGTATTCGGACGCCCGGGCACTGCGGTTGCGGGAATGGCTCGAGACGGACGACCGGGTGAGCGTCGCCACGTCGGACCGGATGCAGAACGACTTCCTCAGCGTCCACGCGCGCGCCGTTCTCGCGAACCTCGCAGCGGTGCGCGTCGAGGACCCGCGTGTCGACGCTGAGCTGACGCGACTGCGCGACTGGAGCGGGGTCGAGAGTGTCGACTCCCGCGAGGCGCTCGTGTTCGAGATCTGGGTGCGCAGGCATCTCAGGCCCGCCACGATGCGGGAGCGGCTCGCCGCCGAAGGGGTGCCTGCAGAGCGGATCGACGCGGTACTGCCGCTCGTGCTCAAGGACGAGTCGTTCGGGGGCGACCTGCGCGGCGACCTCAGCGTGACCGCGTGGCTGGGAGCGCACGTCGATGGCGCGCGTGTCGCCGCGATCGTGGAGCGCACCCTGTGCGCTGCGCTCGATGAGCTGGAGCAGATGCTCGGGGCTGAGACCGAGGCGTCGCCCTGGTCCTGGGGGCGTCTGCACCACGCGTCCGTCACCCATCCCGCTCTGGCGGTGACATCGACGTTGCCAGCGGAGTGGGTGCGTCAGGGGCCGATCCCGCGCGGCGGGAGCGGTGACACGGTGGGCAACGCGGGGTACGACGCCGCGTTCCGGCAGTCGATCGGGTCGACGTTCCGCATGGTGCTCGATGTCGGAGACTGGGACCGGAGCGTGGCCATGAACAGTCCGGGTCAGAGCGGCGACCCGCGGTCGGAGCACTACGGCGATCTCTTCGCCGGGTGGGCGGAGGGCGAGAGCTTCCCGCTGCTGTTCTCGGACGAGGCGATCGCCCAGCACACCGCGCAGGTGATCCGGCTGCACCCGGACGAGGAGGTCGTATAGTGCGCTTCTTTGGTCGAATGACCATCCTTTCGTGTGCGTAGCCCCCCGCCATTGAGGGGCCTCAGAAGCGAGAATCACGTTTCGCGCGTGTGAAATCAACAAGAAAAGGTTGCGCAAACCTACCTTTGCAGGGTTATAGTCACCTCGTGCGGCTTGCACCCGTGAACCGCACGCGAGGACCTCGGCCCTCGGTTTCACGACGATGTGGAAGGTTCACTGCACATGGCCAAGGACACCCTCCGCGTGAGCGGGGTCACGTACACCACCGCCGACAGCGGTTACTTCGAGAAGCGGACGCTCAAACGCGCCGCGGGCATCTGGGGCCTTTGGGGCCTCGCCGTCGGTGCCGTGATCTCCGGAAACTTCTCCGGCTGGAACTTCGGGATCGACGCGGCCGGCTTCGGCGGCATGCTCATCGCCTTCGCCGTACTCGTGGTCATGTACTACGGCCTCATCTTCTCCATCGGCGAGATGGCGTCGGCCATGCCGCACACGGGTGGCGCATACTCGTTCGGCCGAGCGGCACTCGGCCCGTGGGGCGGGTTCGTCACGGGCCTCGCGGAATCGATCGAGTACGTGGCGACGACCGCCGTCATCGTGTATTTCTCCGCGTCCTACGCCGACAGCATCACGAGCGAGCTGCTCGGATTCTCGCTCCCGGCGTGGGCGTGGTGGCTGATCCTCTACGCCCTCTTCGTAGCCCTGAACACCGCCGGAGCGAACGTGTCGTTCAAGTTCGCGATCATCGTCTCGATCATCTCGATCGCCATCATCCTGTTCTTCTCGGCGATGGCGCTCTTCAGCGGTCAGTTCGTCTGGAACTCGCTGTTCGACATCGCCCCGGATGCGGGGCAGACCGCCTTCCTGCCGCACGGCGTCATGCCGATCCTGTTCGCCCTGCCGTTCGCCATGTGGTTCTTCCTCGGGATCGAAGAGCTGCCACTCGCGGCGGAAGAATCGCACAACCCCGTCCGCGACATCCCGCGCGCCGGGCTCTGGGCCAGGGGCACCCTCATCATCACCGGTCTGCTCGTCCTCTTCCTGAACACCGGCGTCATCGGCGCCGAAGCCATGGGCGTCTCTGAAGAGCCCCTGCTCGACGGCTTCCGCGCCATCGTCGGCGACCAGGTCGCCGCCGTGCTCGCGCTCTTCGCGCTCATCGGACTCTTCGCGTCGCTGCAGGGCATCATGTTCGCCTACGGCCGCAACATGTACTCGCTCTCACGCGCCGGGTACTACCCGCGGTTCCTCTCGTTGACGGGCAAGCGCTCGACCCCGTGGGTCGCGCTCGCCGCCGGAGCCCTCATCGGGTTCGCCGCGCTCGTCGTCGTCGACTTCGCCGGCGGCGCGGACGGGGTGGCAGGCGCCATCGTGCTGAACATCGCCGTCTGGGGCGCCGTGCTCGCCTACTTCATGCAGATGGTGTCGTTCATCGTGCTGCGTCGCAAGTTCCCGAACGCGAAGCGCCCCTACCGCAGCCCGTGGGGGCTCTTCGGAGCGTACGCGGCCGCGGCGATCGCGGCGGTGACGTTCGTCGGCTTCCTGCTGAACGAAACCTTCCAGCCCGCCATCATCGCGATCATCATCGTCTACGTGATCGGCCTGCTCATCTTCGGTCTGTACGGGCGACACCGGCTCATCCTCTCCCCGGAAGAGGAGTACGCGGTCTCGGGTGGTCTGCACGGCGATCCGCAGCGCGAAGGATACGGCGGCGACGTCGAGGAGCAGATCCTCGCCCTCGACGGCGTGGACGGACCGCAGACCCCCGCCGGCGGGCCGGGCGCCGCGACCGCGCCGCCGGAGACGGAGCGCCGACGCGATCGGGACGCCGAGGAGTAACCGGAGCGCCGGGATCGCGCTATGTGGATCCGATCGGCGGGTCCACGAGCAGCCCGACCCGATCCTCGAGGAATGCGGCGAGGGTCGGTGCCGTGGCGATCGGCGCAGTCGGGTGCCAGCGCACCCGGTACGCATCGCCGGCACGGACGACGGGGGAATCGGGAGGCATCGGACTGCCGTCGAGCGGGATCGGCACGGCGTCGAAGTCCACGGCCGTGCCCGCGGCGAACCCGCCCTTCAATGCCGCGGCGGCGATGTCGCGCCGTTCCTCGCGTGACTCGGACTGGTAACTCGGCCGCGGTCGCTCGGCGGCCCGCGTCGCGCGACCGGCCACGTAGAGCCGCCCGTCGGTGTCGAGGAGCAGCGGGCCGATGCGCCACACCTCGCCCTGTTCCCGCATCGTCGCGGCCTTCCGCCACAGCAGCTTGCGCTCCGACGGCACGAACTCCGCGAGCGCCTCGGTGCGCACGTCGGCCGCGCGCAGCCGCTCGACCGCGCGCCGACAGGCGTCGTGCGCCTCGCGTTCGGCGTTGCCGGATTCGGCTTCCGCATCCATGCCCTCAGGGTAGCCGGTGCGCGGCGCGGCGCGTTCCGGCACGGCGTAAGCTGACGGGATGAGCGCCAACGAGCCCCGCGAGAACCTTGAGATCGAGCGCAAGTACGAGGTGGTCGGTGACGCTCCGCTGCCCGACGCGGCAGCCTTCGCCTCGCTCGGGTTCGCTGCGGCGGATCCGGTGCTCGTGCGCCTCGCCGCGAGCTATTTCGACACCGCCGATCGGGCGCTGGCCGAAGCGGGCTGGGCGATGCGCGTGCGTCTCGGCGGCGCGGACGAGGGATGGCATCTGAAGGAACGGCGCAGCGAGGGTGTGCGCGAGTACTCCTGGCCCGTCTCCGAGGAGATTCCCGAAGCGCTGCGCGAGACGCTGCGCGAGCGGGTGGGAACGGCAGCGGCAGACGCGGTCGAGCCCGTCGCTTCGCTCCGGACGGAACGCACGATCGTGCGTCTCGACCGCGACGGCATCGCGGTCATCGAACTGGCCGACGATCGGGTGCTCGCGAACGATCATACGCTCGGCATCGACCGCGCCTGGCACGAGTGGGAGGCCGAGCGACTCGGTGACGCCGACCCCGGCCTGCTGGACCTCATCGAGCCGCTCCTGCTGGCGCGCGGCGCGGCGACCTCGCTCAGCTTCGCGAAGATCGCGAGGGCCACCGGCCAATTGACTCCGCTCGCCGTGGAATCGGGGGCCGACGCGCGGGTGCTCGCCGCGCTCTCGGTGCTCGACCTGGCCGATCGACTCGAAGCGACCGGCGACCGCGCGCGCTCCGACGAGCTGCGCACGATCGCCGGATTCGTGTCGGCCGCGCCGCCCGCAAGCTGAGCGATGGGTCCACCGCTCCGCGCTCAGGCGCGCCCGGCGAGCGAGCGCTGCTCCGCGCGACGGATGCGGCGTCGTGCGGAGCGCCGGGCGCGACGCCAGCGCCCGCGCTCCCGACCCCGCTCCATGAGCCCGTACAGCACCGGCACGAGGACCAGGGTCAGCGCCGTCGACGAGACGAGCCCACCGATCACGACGACGGCGAGCGGCTGCGAGATGAACACCCCGCCGCCCGTGAGGCCGAACGCCATCGGCAGCAGCGCGAAGATCGTCGCCGCGGCGGTCATGAGGATCGGACGCAGGCGCAGACGGGTGCCGTGGTGAATCGCGTCCTCGAGTGAGGCGCCCGCCCCGCGCAGACGATTGATGAGGTCCATGAGCACGATGGCGTTCGTCACGACGATGCCGATGAGCATGAGCAACCCGATGAGCGCCGGGAGCCCGAGCGGCGTGTCCGTGATCCAGAGGGCGAGCAGCGCGCCCGTCGCCGCGAACGGGATCGAGATCAGCAGCACGAACGGCTGCCGGAGGCTGCGGAACGTCGCGACCATGATGACGAGCACGAGTCCGATCGCTGCAAGCATCGCGGCACCCAGTTGGGCGAACGCGTCGGACTGCTCTGCGCTCACGCCCTCGACCGCGAAGCTGACCCCGGCGGGCAGGGACTCCTCGTCGATGGCTGCGGCGACTGCGGCATTGGCCCGATCCAGCTGACCGTCCTCGGGCGTCACCGTGAGCACGACCTGCCGCTCGCCGCCCGAACGCTCGATGCTCGGCGCGGTCTCCGTCTCGGTGACCTCGGCGACCTGCCCGAGCGTGACCGGCGCAGCGCGCGCTTCACCGGCCTCGCGCTGCTGCTGCTCGGCCTCCTGCTGCTCGGCGAGTTGGTCAGCGGCTTCGGTCTGTGCCTCGCGCACCTGCGTGGCCTGCTCGTCGGCCGCTGTGATGCCGGCTTCCGCAGCCGAGATCGCCTCGCGCAGTCCGGAGATCTGCTCGGCGCGCTCCTCCTGCGCCCGCACCTCGGCCTCTTCGCTCGGCGTGCGCGGGCGGTCGGGCACCACCGGTGCCTGTTCGAGCGCGGTGAGCTGCTGGCGCATCTCACCGATCTGGGCGCCTAACTCGGCGCGCTGGGTTCCGGCCTCGTCCAACTGGCGGGTGAACTCGGCGGCCTGGTCGAGCCGTGCCTGCTCGGCTTCCGCTTCGGCCTCGCGCTCGAGCGCGTCGCTCGCGCGCTTTTGGGCCTCGGCGTTCTGCTGTGGAGTGACCGGAAGCAGCAGGTCGGACAGTCCGGTCACGGTGCGGTCGGCGCCTGCCGTGCGCAGCACGATGTCGCGCTCCTGGCCTTCGACCGCGATCGACCCGATCGGCGTGCCGGCGAGCGCCTGCTGGATCGCTACGGAGACGCTGGTCCGGTCGAAGCCGAGCTTCGCCGCCCGCGCCTCGTCGAGCGTCACGCGCACGATGGGCTGCTCGCCCGTGATGCTGCTCTCGACGGCGCTCACGCCCGACTCGCCGGTGAGGCGATCGGCGAGCTGTTCGCTCGCCTGTCGCAACGCTGCCGAGTCCGACCCGCGGATCTGCAGGGCGATCCCGCCGCCGCCGTCGCTCACCGCCGCATCCATCGTCGACATCGTGAAACGGTCGGGATCGCCGAGATCGTCGAATGAACGCGCGACGGCGGACTCGACCGCGTCGACTTCGGCGCCGTCGGCGAGCTGCAGGCTGTACGAGATGCGCGTCGGCTCTCCGGCGACGCGCGAGGCGACCGGGATGGTGGTGAGCACGTCGTCGACACCGTCGACCTTCGCGAGGGCGCCCTCCACGGGTTCCGCAGCGGCGATGAGCTCATCGGCGGTCGCTCCGGTCTCCGTCGTCTGCGTGAGCTCGAGGCTCGCCGCACCCGATGCGCCGAGGAAGTCGGTGCGGATCATCGAGCTCATGAGCAGGGTGGCGATGAGGAGCAGGCTCGCCCCGACGACGGTCCAGACGGCGTGCCGCCGCGTCGCCGCGAGCGCGGGCATGAGGGTGCGCTGCAGACGATCCTGCGGTGTCGCCAGTTCGTCGAGTTCGTCGTGGTCCGTGCGGCTCGGAGCCGTCACGGGGAGCGACGATCCTGAACCTCGCGCGCGCCGATTCATGAACCAGTAGGCCAGCACCGGCACGATCGTGAGCGCGACGACGAGCGAGGCGAGGAGCGCGATCGACGAGGTCACCGCGAAGGGCCGGAAGAGTTGCCCCGCGGTGCCCGAGACGAATGCGATCGGCAGGAATACCGCGACCGTCGTGAGAGTCGACGCCGTGATCGCGCCGGCCACCTGCCGAACCGAGGCGACGATGCCGTCGACCGTCAACGGGCCGTCGCCCTTCCGCCGCGCGATGTTCTCGATGACCACGATCGAGTCGTCCACGACGCGGCCGATCGCGATCGTCAGTGCGCCGAGCGTGAGCACGTTCAGCGTGTTGTCGGTCCACCAGAGCCCGGCCATCGTGATGAGCAATGACAGGGGGATCGACACGGCGGCGATGATCGTCGAGCGCCACGACCACAGGAAGGCCAGGATCACGAGCACCGCGAACACGAGACCCAGACCGCCCTCGACCGAGAGATCGTGCACGGACTGCTCGATGAAGGGCGCCTGATCGAAGACGGTCACGAACGTCGCGTGCAGGCCGGGGGCGAGTTCATCGAGCTGCTGCTGGACGCCGTGAGAGATCTCGACGACGTTCGCACCCGACGCCGGCATGACCGTGAGCGTCAGGGCGGGGGAGCCGTTCACCCGCGAGAGCGATCCCGCAGGCTCCGCTTCGGCGTGCACGTCGGCGAAATCCGCGAGGCGCACCACGCCTCGCTCCGTCTCGATGGGGAGTTCGGCGACCGCGTCGACCGACGCGATGCCCCCGCCGACGGTGACGGCAACGGGACCGTCGTCCGACTCGGCCTGCCCGGCGGGCAGCGCCGCGCCGCGCGATTCGAGGGCGGGTGCGACCGCCGACGGATCCACGCGCAGCTTCTCGATGTCGTCGGCGCGCAGATCGATGATGATCCGCTGCTCCTCCTGTCCCGCGAGGTCGACGCGCTGCACCCCAGGCACGCTCTCGAGTGCCGGGACCACGGTGCCGGCAAGCGCATCGGCGAAGTGACCGGCGTCTTCGGTCGATCCCGCGCTCAGCATCATGGCGGGCGTCTCGTCGGTCGACCCCGAGAAGACCTCGACCTCGGTGCCGGATGGCAAGCCCGAGCGCACCGTATCGGTCGCCGCACGGATCGCCCGCAGCGTTTCGTCCGCGTCGGCCTCGAACGGCCACTCGGCCGTGATGTCGGCGGTGCCGGCGGAAGTGTTCGAGGTCACCCCCGTCACGCCCGGTACCGACTCGAGGGCCTGCTCGAGCGGCTCGGTCACGGTGTCCGCCATATCCTCCGGCGACACTCCCGCGGACTGCGCCGAGACGAACGCCATCGGCATCGCCATCGGCGGCATCAGCTCCTGCTTCAGTGAGGTCATCGCGATGAGCCCGAAGGCGGCGACGCCGAGGGTGACGAGTCCGGCGATGAGACGATTGGCCAGACTGGCGCGGGTGAGGAGCGTCATGTGGTCTCTCTGGTCGAGGCGTGCGAGCGTCGCGATGGCGACCTTTCTACTCTGCAGAGGCCGCGCACACGTCGCATCGGCCCGCGGTGCCGTCGATGTCAGACCGTGGTCTCATGTGCACGCGATATCGTGGAGCGCATGAGCGAGACCGACCCCGGAGCGCGGCGCAAGCAGATCATCGTCGGCATCGTCATGGGCGTGGTCATGGGGGTCGTGATCAGCGCCCTCACCCAGTTCTGGTTGTGGCTGCCCGCGGGGATCGCGGTCGGGCTCGCCGCCGGCGCGATCATGAAGCCGCCAGAGCGCTGATCCGCTCGCCGGCAGTGCCGTAGCCGCCTCACGGTGGCGTGTGCGAAGATCAAGAAGGATCATCGCACACGGGTAATGAGGACTGTATGGAACCGACCATCTTCGAGACGCACCGACCCGCCGAGGAGATCATCGATCACTCACTGGCCGACACGAAACTGTCGTGCTTCTGGATCGAGGATGTCGCCGAGTCGGCGGCGCGGTACCCGGCGCTCACCGGTGATCAGACCGTCGACGACGCCGTGGTGGGTGCGGGGTTCGCGGGGCTGTGGACGGCGATCAAGCTGAAGACGGAGCACCCGGAACGCCGAGTGGTCGTGCTCGAGGCGAAGCGCGTCGGCTGGGCGGCGTCGGGTCGCAACGGTGGATTCTGCGAGGCGAGCATCACGCACGGCGAGCCGAACGCCGAGTCGCGATGGCCCGATGAGACCGGCACGCTCGCCCGCCTCGGGTACGAGAACCTCGACGCCATCGAAGCGTTCGTCCGCGAGCACGACCTCGATGTCGAGTTCGAGCGCACCGGTGAACTGTCGGTGGCGAACGAGCCCTATCAGGTGGAGTGGCTCGGCGATGGCGACGACCCGACGGTCGAGACGCTCGACGCCGAGGGCGTGCGGGGCCGGATCAACTCGCCGACGTTTCTCGGCGGCGAGTTCGCGCCGCGCGAGAGCGCGAACGTGCACCCGGCGAAGCTCGCGTTAGAACTCGGGCGCCATGCAACCGAGATCGGGGTGGAGATCTTCGAGGACAGTCGGGTGACGAACCTGTCGGGTGATGCCCGCGAGCCCATCCTGCTCGAGACGACCGGCGGTCGCGTCGTCGCGGAGCGCGTGGCGCTGTGCACCAACGTCTTCCCCTCGCTGCTGAAGCGCTACCGCTTCCACACGGTCCCCGTGTACGACTATGTGCTCGTGACGGAACCGTTGACCGATGAGCAGATGGCGTCGATCGGGTGGGCGGGACGCGAGGGGCTCGCCGATCTGGCGAACCAGTTCCACTACTCGCGACTCACCCGCGACAACCGCATCCTCTGGGGCGGGTACGACGCGGTGTACCACGCGGGAGGCCGCATCAAGCGCGCGTACGAGGATCGCACGGAGAGCTTCCGGAAGCTCGCGAGCCACTTCTTCACCACGTTCCCGCAACTGACCGGAGTGAAGTTCTCGCACCGGTGGGGCGGCGTGATCGATACGAGCACGCGGTTCTGTGCGTTCTTCGGCGAGGCGCACGGCGGTCGCGTGCAGTATGTCTCCGGGTTCACGGGCCTCGGCGTGGGAGCCACCCACTTCGCCGCGGACGTGATGGTCGACCGGCTCGAGGGTCGGATCACCGAGCGCACCGAACTGCAGATGGTCCGTGATGTGCCGCTGCCGTTCCCGCCCGAACCCCTCGCTTCGATCGGCATCAACCTCACTCGGTGGTCCCTCGACCAGGCGGACCATAACCAGGGCAAGCGCAACCCCCTGCTGAAGACGCTCGACGCGCTCGGCCTCGGCTTCGACTCATAGGAGACCCCCATGTCTGCACTGCTCCCCGAGGGCGAGAACCGACTCGCGCACGCGCGCGGCGCGATCGTGCCGCTCGAGCCCGTTCCGGCGGATGAGGTCGTCTCGGGGATCCCGAGGCAGGGCATCAAAGACCTCGGGGTCATCGGCGGGGCGGACGCCGGCATCTGGGAGCTCCGCGGCGGCACGGTCATCGACACCGAGACGGATGAGCTGTTCATCGTGCTCTCGGGCGAAGCGACGATCGAGCTGCTCGACGAGGGCCGCACGGTCGAGGTGCAGGCGGGGGACGTGATGCGTCTGGTGGCGGGAACGCGCACGCGGTGGGTCGTGCCCGACCACATTCGCAAGGTGTACGTGACGCCCGGGGACGCCTAGTCCGCCGCGCTCAGGCGAGCACGCGAGCGATGCCGATCGCGGCGGCGCAGGAGGCCACCGAGATGACGAGCATGCCGAGCGTGTTCGCGGCGACCCATCCGAGCCGTCGCGCGCGCAGCAGGCGAGCCGAGTCGACGGCGACCGTGCTGAAGGTCGAGAACCCGCCGATCAAGCCGGTGGCGAGGATCGGACCGAGCGATCCGGCAGCGGCGTCGACCGGCTCCCCGGCGAGGCCGAGGCCCGCGAGGAGTCCGATGAGGATCGACGCCAGCACGTTGACGGCGAAAATGCCGATCGGGCCGGCGTCGCGGCGGCGGGTGAGCGCGCGGTCGAGCGCGTACCGGCAGGTCGCACCCGCTCCGCCCGAGAGGGCGAGCAACAGCACGTCGATCGGGCCGCCGATCATGCGATGCCGCCCGTCGTCGACGCGGGCCGTGGACCGCGGCCGCCGAGTCGCAGGCCGAGGATCGCGGCGGCGACGCCGATCGGAAGCGACGCGAGCGCCAGGAGCGTGCCGACCATCGGATCGCCGCCCGTCGGGAGCGTGAAGAGCACGAGGGCGCTGTAACTCGTGAAGCCGCCGAGAGCCCCGGTGCCGAGAAGCGCCATGAGGCCGTCCGAGCGCGGTTCGGCGGCGCGGACGCGCCCGAGCAGCAGGCCGAGCAGGAACGCCCCGACCAGATTGATCGCGGTGAGGCCGACGACTTCGGCGCGTGCCCCGGCATCGTGCGGAATCAGGAGCAGCGCGGCACGCAGGGCGGTTCCGCAGGTACCGCCGACGAAGACGAGGGCGAGACGAACGAGCGGATGCACCACTTCAGCCTAAGCGTCCCGCGCACATTCCTGCGACGAATTCGTCTCGATCCCGAGACCCGAGGTTTGCATTTGAGTAGGATCGTCTGTATGAGTGAGATGCAACAGTCAGTCGACGGCAACGTTGTGCTCTCCACCCAGCGTTTGGTGCCGCGGGTGCAGCGTATCGGCGGCCGCGAGATCGAAGTGACCTTCCTGGGCAACAACACGCACGGGCAGCCGACCTGGATCCTGTGGAACGCCACGGAGCCGTACCTCATCGGTGTGCTCAGGCAGGGCGCGATCGGGTACACCTTCGAGCAGCGCACCAGCACGGGTGTCATGCTGCACGAGGAGATCTCGATGCGGCGGTTGCAGCGCGCCATCGGGGCGTAGGAGCGTCGACGCTCGCGACACGCCGAGCGCACCGTCGGGGCGCCCCGATTTGCGTTGCGTGCCGAGCGCAGCATATGATCTTTCTCGGTAGCAAACGCTGAAAAGTGTTTCGGCCCCATCGTTTAGCGGCCTAGGACACCGCCCTTTCACGGCGGCAGCACGGGTTCGAATCCCGTTGGGGTCACTTCGGCGGACCAATAATTGAATAATCATGGCCCTGTAGCGCAGTTGGTTAGCGCGCCGCCCTGTCACGGCGGAGGTCGCGGGTTCAAGTCCCGTCAGGGTCGCCAGGTGGAAGAGCCCTTCTCCGGAAGGGTTCTTTCGTCTCCGGCGATCGCCATCCGGTGAGTGCCCGGCTCTGTAGCTCAGTTGGTAGAGCGCACGACTGAAAATCGTGAGGTCACGGGATCGACGCCCGTCGGAGCCACTGAACCCCCTCCTAGCTTCTACATGGAGGGGGTTCTTTTGTGTGCCTGGTCGGCCGGTTCGCCCCGTTGGCGGTGGGTTACTCCGAACGCTCGACGGTGTAGCCCGTGGCCGCGATGCCGGCTTCGAGACTCTCGTGCGGTCCGAGTGCTGATCCGCGCCACGGGGTATTCGGCGGCACTTCGATCCACCACTCGCCGGCGTCGTTGCGAACGACCGTGCACGCTCGCGGGCCCTCGGGCGGGATGATCTGGTACTCGCGCTCGCTGACACGTGCGAGGACCGCCGAACCGTTGGACTGATCGTTCATAGCGCGATTATAGGGTCAGGTTCGTGCGGAGTAAGCTGCGAGTTTGGCCCGAGTCGTCCGCAGGCGATGCGACGTGGGCTCAGAGCGTGTTCGCGAGCACGGTGAGCATCAGGTACACGCCGATGAAGGCGGCGGCGAAGATCGTTCCGGCGCCGATGCCGAGTCTGAGGCGTCGGCCGCGGGCGCCGACGGTCGTAGCTCGGCCCCGGGTCTCCATTTCGAGGAGCGGGCCCGGCGAGGTGGCGGCGCGATCGTCGCGCCACCGCTCCCACTGCACGATCCGCTGCCGGATCGCACTGAGCGCGATCGCGAGACGATTCCAGTCGGCTGGGTTCCGCGTGACGACGTCGCTGCGCGAGTGGAGGACGACGGAGCGGTCGATGAGCTCGACATCGAAGCTCTGCACGTCATCGATGAGCCACGCCATGACATCGGGAGTGAAGAGGTAGAGGGCGTCGCGCTCATACCCCCTCGGCACGCTCATCTCGAAGTGGCGGTCGAAGTCGCCCTCGAGCGAGAGGCGTTGATCGCGAGCGGGGGCCGCGTAGGCGGAGAACGCCGGCGTGCGGTGCCGTCGCGATCGGAGGCGGATGTTCGGCAGCGGTGCGGCGACCTCGAGCAGGCACACGCCGCCGAAGTGGGTGCGACCGTCGCCGACGCCCCGCGACTGCGATGACTCGCGGTTCGCGAAGAGCAGCTCGCGCGGAGTGTCGCGGGCGCGCATCGTCCGGGTGAGCGTGTCCGCTCCGTCGGGCGACCTGGTGGGGCGCGCGGAGTAGTCGAGTCCGTTGGCCTCCGCGAAGTGGGCGAACGCGAAGTGGTCTCTCGCCGACGTGAGTCGCGCGCGCTGCCGGGTCGTCCACCAGATGAGGATCCCGCTGCCGAGCAGCATCAGCGACAGAAAGGCCGACATGCCGAGCAACTGCGAGGCCCGATCCTCTCCGCCCTCGAGCACTTCCTGCACCATGCCGTAGCCCATCGCGAGCGCGCCGATGGGCAGCAGCGCCGTGACGACGCCGATGAGACGCACTCGGACGACGTCGTCGGTGCGCGAGAGGTGCGGTGCCGAGCGGAGGAACTCTTGCCGCTCGGCGCGCGTCGGGGTGTGCAGCAGGGGACGCACGTCGAAGTGCACCCCTCGCGGATCACCGGCGTGCGTCACGCCCGCGAACTCACGCGCCAGGATGCGGGGACGCGCGCCGACTACGCGCTCGCGCAATTCGCCGAGGTGCGCTCCGATCTCGGCACCCAAGAGGAAGGCGACGGGGATCGTCCACTGGCCCGGACGCAGTGATCCCAGCAGCAGCGGTGCGGCGAGGAGGACAGGAATGCCGGTCACGATCAGCGGTCGTGCCCAGCGCGCGGCGGGACGCACCGCGTACAGTCCCCGGCCGAGCAGCGAACCGAGGAATGCCAGCAGGGGTGCTGCGAACATCATGCGGGGTTCGGTGGCGAGCGTCACCGCGACGATGAGCACCCAGGGCAGTGCCGTGGAGAGGGCGCGGGCAAGGCGTGGCGGCAGCATGCCCCGCCTGCGGTGGACGCCGAGCAGCACGTGCGAGGCGATCGAACCGCCCGCCTGCGGGGCGGACCTCGTCGTCCGGCGACGTGCGGGTCCGCGCGTCGCGGTGGCGATCGCGAGCGCGCCACGGATCACGCCGGCGAGGCCGACCGCCACGAGCACGAGGCCGACCGCGCAGCCCAGGACGAGGGCGATCCGGCCGGGGGTGTCCGTGGTCTCGGTGGGGAACGCGACGTACGCGCCGGCGTCGGTCGCTGCGACGGCAGCGGTGGCGCGAGTCCAAGCGAGCACGAACACCGCGCAGATGCCGGCGCCGATCAGGGCGGTCAGCGCGCCGTGCGCGAGTCCCGACAGAGCCTCCCGGCGTCGGGCTCGGATCGCGATCGGGTCTGCCGCCTGCTCGTCGTGCACCCTCTCAGCCTAGGCGGGATGCTCCTCGTCATCGCGCTCGGTCGCCGCAGGCGGGCACTTCATGTGGGTCGGCTTGCCCGGGCCTCCGCGGTCGATCCGATGCTCCCGCATCGACGTGCCGCAGATCGGGCACTTCGGGTCCGCCGGCGGAACGTAGGCGGGTTCGTTGCGGTCGCCGAGCTGGGCGGGGCCCTCGAACTGGTAGAAGAAGCGGTTCACGGCGGCCCAGAATCCCGGCTGTCCATCCCACGGCGTCTTGTGCCAGAGATGACGCTTAGGTCTTTTTCGTTCGCGCACAAATGAAATCCTAGCATGGTTTGTTCGTGCACGAACGAGATAGGATGCCGGTGTGAGTCAACAACGAGAGGATGCGCTCGAGCTCGACCGGCAGGTCTGCTTCGCGCTCGCCGTCGCCAGTCGCAGCGTGATCGGGGTGTACCGCCCGATCCTGGAGCCGCTCGGGTTGACGCATCCGCAGTACCTCGTGATGCTGGCGCTGTGGGGCGATGCCCCCCTCCGCTTCCGTGAGGTGAGCGAGATGCTGCGCATGGATGCGGCAACGCTCTCACCGATCGTCAAGCGACTCGAGCAGGCCGGATACGTCTCGCGCACCCCGGTGGAGGGCGACGAGCGGACGTTCAGCCTGGCCCCGACCGAAGCGGGACAGGCGCTGCGCGAGCGCGCGCTCGAGGTGCCTCCCGCGGTCGTCGATCGGCTCGGGGTGCCGGTCGAACGCCTGATGGCGCTCCGCGATGAGCTGACCGCCATCATCGCAGCCGTCGATCGGGGCGTCTGAGCCGAGGCGACGCTGCGGGGGCGTGGCCGGAATCCGCTACCCGCCGAGCTCCCGCCGCACTCCGGTCAGCCAGGTGACGAATTCGGCGGGCTGCAATCGGGTCGGCAGTGACGCGGGAAGGTCCGTGCCGCGCGCGGCGGTGACCAGGAACGTCTGCCGTTCCTCGGGTGAATCCCCGCCGTGCCCGCCCGCATCGATGTGGCCGTGATCGGTCGTCACCGCGACGATCCAGGTCTCCCCGAATTCGCGCACGCGCGCGTCGACGACGTCGAGCAGCGTCGAGAGATGGTGGTCCGAGTGGGTGATCGCCGCTGCGTACTCGTCGGAGTCGACACCGAAGTAGTGACCGGCGTCGTCGATCTCGCAGAAGTACACGAACGAGAGGTCCGGTCCGGCGTGCCGCAGCGCCAGGCGAGCGCGCGCGGCGATCTCCGGATCGATCGCGCGATAGCCGTACAGCTCGCCGTTGAGACTCACGACATGATGCCGGCCGTCGGTGATGTCGTCCTGGCGCAGCCGGATGATGGGACCGGGTCCTGCCGGGTCGGTGAGGTTGGGCCAGCCGGCCGCGGCATAGGTGGTGACCGTCGGATCGTTCGCCGCGGCGCGGGTGAGGAAGTCCGGGTGATCGGCGAGCCGGTGACCGCGCATGAAATTGTCGGTGATCCCGTGCTCTTCGGTGCGCGCTCCCGTGAGGATCGTCGCCCAGCTCGGCCCGGAGATCGTCGGGCCCTCCACCTCGGACCGAATGAGGTGACCGTCGGCCAGGAGACGATCGAGCGTCGGGGCGAGCGCCGTGCCGAACGCGCGGTCCATGCGCAGGCCGTCGAGGCCGACGAGCAGCAGTCGGGGGAGCGAGGCGGTGGGGGCGGTCACGCGACGCCTCCCTGCGGTCCGCGGCGATCCCCACCCGTCGCGTCGGTCTCGGATGCCGAGACCCGCAGGTCGCGGTGCTCACCTGACGTCGGTCGTGCGTGCGACGCGATCCCGACATCGACGCGGTCGCCGCGCTGCAGGCGTGCGGCCTGCCCCGTCGGGAGGTCGACGCGGACGCTCTGCTCGAGACCCGACAGCAGCACCGTTGCGCTGGTCAGCCCTCCGCGCAGCGTGAGGTCCGTGATGATCGAGCGGCCGGCAGTGCTCGGTTCGACCGTGAGGTTCTCGGGTCGGAAGAGTGCCTGTCCGAACTCGTCGAGGGTGACCCGGTCGCGGGGGATCCCGCTGCCGAAGACGTGAACCGTGTCCGCGGTCACCTCATCGGGGGCGACGCGGTTCATGACGCCGATGAACCCGGCGACGAACCCCGCCTCCGGCGACGAGTAGATCGTCTCGGGCGTCGCGAACTGCGCGATGCGCCCCTCGTGCATGACCGCGACCCGATCGGCCATCGCCAGAGCCTCCTCCTGGTCGTGGGTCACCATGATGGTCGTGGTGCCGCGCTCGCGGTGGATGCGAGTGATCTCGTCGCGGAGACGCTCGCGCACGCGAGCGTCGAGCGCCGAAAGCGGCTCATCGAGCAGCAGGACGTTCGGTTCGACCGCGAGTGCTCGAGCGAGAGCCACGCGCTGCTGCTGTCCGCCCGAGAGCTGATGGGGGTACCGCGCAGCGTGCGGCTCCAGTCCGATGAGCGCGAGCAGGTCGTCGACAGTGCGACGCCGCGCGGCCTTCGGCTCGCGGCGCACCTTCAGACCGAACTCGATGTTCTGAGCCGCGGTCAAGTGAGGGAAGAGCGAGTACTGCTGGAAGACGATTCCGGTGCCGCGCCGCTTCGCCGGAACCCGGGTCAGATCGACGCCTCCGATGCGCACGGAGCCGGCCGTGGCGGGTTCGAATCCGCCGATGATCTTGAGCGCGGTCGACTTGCCGCAGCCGGAGGGGCCGAGCAGGCTGACGAACTCACCGGGCTGCACCGCGAGGTCGACGCCGTGGAGCACGGTCTTGCCTCCGTACGTCTTGGTGAGATCGGAGAGGATCAGGCCACGCGGATCGTGGTCGTGGGAATGCGGCATCATCAGCCTTTCAGAGTGCGAACGGTGTCGAGTCGATGGTGGTGCGGCGTCGACCGATCCAGAGCAGCAGGCCGATCAGCGCCCAGGAGCCGAGGATCGACAGGAAGCTCAGCGCGGCGGCGAGGCGCACCTGCGATTGACCGAGCTCGATGAGGAGCGTCGGGAACGTGCGGTGGAGCATGAGCTGCGCCATGACGAGTTCGCCCGATGCCATCATGATGACGAGGAGGGCGCCTGACAGGATCGCCGGCCACAGGTTCGGCAGCACCACCGCGCAGAACGTGCGGATCGCTCCGCTGCCGAGACTCTCGCTCGCGCGCATGAGGGTGCGGAGGTCGAGGGAACGGAGTCCGGAGTCGATGGTGCGGAACATGAATGGCAGCGTGATCAAGACGTAGAACGGCACGAGGCTGAACAGGCTGACGAAGAACCCCGGTGCGAGGGGGCGGAGCACAAGATTCACGCCGCCCACGAGCGCGATCGCCGGGATCACGTAGGGCAGCAGCGACGCGGTTTCCGCGATCGGCAGCGCGCGCGGCGCCCGCAAATGCATCCAGACGAGACTCGGGATCACGAGCGCGTATCCGACGAGCACCGTGAGCAGCGTGAGAACAACGGTGTTCAGGATCGGGCGGACCGCCGTATCGCTCGCGAGGAGCGCGAGCACCGGTTCGATCGTGAAGCCGTCGCGGACGTTCGTGAACCCGAACACGCCCACCGAGGCGAGCGGCAGCAGCGCGCAGACCAGGAAGGTGAGGAGTACCGCATGCGGCAGGGTCCGCTGCAGGGTCGCGCCGCGGGTCACTGCTGCCACCTCGCCGACCGGCGCAGCAGCAGAGCACGCGCGCCCATCGCCACGACCATGACCACGATCATGCCCGTGATGAGCGCCGAGGCGAGGCCCTGGTTGACGAGCACGTTGCCCGATAGGAAGAAGCCGATCAGGATCGGCACCAGGTTCGCGCCGCTCCCGGCCATGGCGTACGCCGCCGCGTACCCGCTGAAGGCGTTCGCGAAGAGGAGGAGCACCCCGCCGACGAGCGACGGGGCCAGGATCGGTAGCGTGATGGTGGCCAAGATCCGCACTCGCCCGGCCCCGAGGCTCATTCCTCCGTCCTGCCACTCGCGTCGCACGCCGTGGAGTGCGGAGAGCGAGAGCAGGGCCATGAGCGGTACCTGGAAGTACAGGTAGGCCAGCACGATCGCCCAGAAGGATGAGATCGGGAGCACCTGATTCAGTTCGAAGCCGAACGCGCCTTGCAACCAGACGGTCAACAGTCCCTGCGTGCCCATGAAGGCGATGAACGCGAACGCGAGCGGAGGCCCGCCCATCTGGGACGCGACCGCGGCGAGCGAGGTGACGAGTCGGTGCAGGGCGGCCGGTCGCGTCGCGGTCATGAGCGCCCAGCCCAGCACGAGGCCGAGCACACCACCGATGATCGCGGTGACCGCCGAGAGCGTGAGCGAGTTCATGAACGCGTTGACGTACTGCTCCTGCCCGAGGGCGGCGAAGTTCTCCAGCGTGAACGCTCCGTCCGCGTTCGTGAAGGCACCGGCGACCGTGATGGCGACCGGGGCGACGAGGAAGAGGCCGATGAACGCGAAGAACGGGAGTGTGCCGAGCGCGGCGATCAAGCGTCCGCGGCGCGGTTCACCCGTATCGCGTCGCGGGGACCGGCCCCGGGGGGCAGCACCGGTACTCGGATGCTGCCCCCCGGGAGCGCGGTCGAGCGAGCTGATCGTCATAGATCAGAACCCGGTCTTCCCGGCGACCTTCGCACCCCACTCGCTGGTGATGGCCTCGGTGGCGGCATCGTTCTCATCGGGTGTCGGGAAGGTGATCTGCTCGACGATCTCGGCGGGAGGCAGCGCTTCGGTCACGTCGTCGGGCAGGGTTCCGGCGTCGACCATCGCCTGGTACCTGGCGGGGATCGCACCCGACTTCGCGTACGAGATCGCCCCCTCGTCGCTCAGCAGGTGCTCGATCCAGAGCGCACCGGCGTTCGGCTGCGGACTGTCGACGGCGAGCGGCTGGGCGTAGTACGTACCGAAGATGCCGTCCTTCGGCGTCGTGACCTGCAGGTCGACCCCCGCCTGATCCATGTCCTCGACGATGCCCGGGTAGTTGAAGTTCCAGTCGAGCGTCACGGCGGCCTCTCCCGTCGCGAGCGCCTGCGCACCCGACTCACCCGAGACGAGGTAGCCCTCCTCCGCCAGTTCGGCGAAGAACTCGATCCCCGGCCCGATGTCCGAGGTCGAACCGCCGTTGGCGAGACTCGCCGCGAAGACCGCCGCGAGCTGCGAGGCACCCGAGCGGGGATCCCCGATGAAGATCTTGCCCTTGTACTGGGGATCCTTGAGGTCGGACCAGGTCTCCGGAGCGTCGACCTCGTTCGCGTTGACGCCGATGCTCATCACGCCGTAATAGGCGGCGACCCAGTTCCCCTCCGGATCCTTCAGGTTGTCGGGCACCTCATCGAACGTCGACGGCGTGTAGGGCGTGACGAGATCCTCGTCGATCGCCTGCTGCGTGAACGTGGCGCCGATGTCGAGCACGTCCGGCTGCGTGGATTGACCGCGCAGGTTGCGCACCGCCTCGAGCTCTTCCGCGCTGGACGCGTCGGGGCTCGAGACCTCGACCTCGAGCCCGGTGCTCTCCGTGAAGAGGTCGAAGGACTCGCCGTAGTTCGCCCAGGTCTCGGGGTAGGCCATGAGGTGGACCTTCCCCTCCTCCTCGGCGAGGGCGGTGATCTCTTCGAGCGAGGAACCGAGCGCGGCGTCCGAGTCGGCGGTCGCGCCGGCGGAGGCGCAGCCGACGAGGCCGAGGCCCGCGAACGCGAGCGTGAGGAGGCCGACGGTACGAATGGAACGGGAGGGAGTGTGAGGCACTGAAGTGTCTTCCTGTCGTGGGCATACCTTGCGCACTCATCATGCTGATGCCGGGTAGCGCGCAGGCGACGCGCAGGTGTGTCCCGGGTGAACGCTCCGCGCCGCGCCGTTCACCTGCGTCGCCGAGACGTTCGACTAGGCTCGTGATCCATGGCGACCGGCGCGACGATCCACACCTTCGACATCCACCTGGCCGATGTGGATCGCGGCGTCTACGAGGAGCTGTCGTTGCGCGTCGCCAGGCACCCGTCCGAGACGGTCCCGTTCATGGTGACCCGGATTCTCGCCTACTGCCTCGAGTACGCGGAGGGCATCGCGTTCGGAGCCGGTGGGATCTCCTCGACCGACGAGCCCGCGGTGCTCGTGCGCGACCTGACGGGCAGCATCACGGCGTGGATCGAGGTGGGTGCTCCCGATGCGCAGCGTCTGCACCACGGCAGCAAAATCGCCGATCGCGCCGCCGTCTACACCCACCGCGATCCCGAGAAGCTGCTCGCCGCCTGGCAGGGGAAGACGATCCATCGCGCGGACGCGATCGTGCTGCGCGCCTTCGACCGCCGATTCGTCGACGCGGTCGCCGCCGAGATCGGCCGGCGCAACGACCTCACCGTCTCCGTCACCGAAGGGCAGCTCTACCTCGAGCTCGACGGTGCGACGTTCGACACGCAGATCGACGAGCGCACCGCCGGCTGAGGGGCCGTCACTTTGAACGGGAGACCAGTACGCGGCCAAGCGCTTCGCGGAGGTGCTGCGCGAAGACCGGTGGATTCTCGGCGTGAGGGAAGTGCCCGAGTTCGGGCATGAGCGCGAATGATGCGTTCGGGATGCGGTCGGCCAGCTCTCGGGAGCGCTCGCTCGGCACACTCGTGTCGAAGGCCCCGCTCAGCACGGCGATGTGCGGACTTTCAGAGGTGAGCGACTGCTCGATGTGCTCGAAGTCCCAACTCAAATATGAGTCGATGTCCGCTGCATACAGGCCGAAACCTCCCGAAGAGTACCCCCACCAGACCCGATCGGTGAATTCTCGAGGCGACGCCGGATTCATCAGTCCAGATACCCACTCGGGAATGAAGAGCGACGAGTTCACTTCGGTGCTTCGCAGGTGTTTGTGCGCCCGCGCGGCCACTGAGACCGCGGCCTGACACGAAACCGCCCCGGCGAAGCGATGCGGATGCGTGGCGACCGCGTGGACGACGGCAGCCCCGCCCATCGACACCCCGACAATGATCGGCTGCTCGAGTGCGAGTGCGTCGGCGACCGCAACGATCCACTCGGTATACGTCTCAGGAGTGAGTGCGTAGCTCCCCACCGGCCGCCCCCACGCGGGTGACGATCTGCCGTGCCAGGGCAGATCGGCGGTGATCAGTTCGTAGTGGTCGGTGATGCTCGTGTGAGTCATCATTCCGTGCCACTGCGAGGTGTCGCTCCCCGCGGTCGCGAACGTGAGCAGGGGCGCGCCCGAGCCGGCTCGCTCGACATACACGTCGCTCGTGCCGAGCGACGTCGTCACACGGTGATAGCTGCCTCGTGCGGTCAGCGGCCCGCCAGTATCCGCGTGACCGGCGGTGGCGCGAGCCGCGTCGATGAGTGCGCGCACGACGTGGATCGAACGTTCGTAGGCGAGTACGGAACCGCGCACGGCAATGCTCCCCGCACGCACGAGTTGAATCAGGCTGTGCGCATCTCGACGAGGACGCGGAGATATCAGGGCGTCCCAGAGCTCGTCCGTCGCGGCAAGCGTGAACTCTGCCATGACGTCGTCGTGCGGAACGACCGACCCGTCCGAGACCGAGAACCCAGCGCTCCAGTCGTCGCCGATGAGTGTGAACGCGGTGTCGCTCCCCGGAGCGAGCACTGTGACGCTCTCTGCAGTTGCTGCGCGGCGCAGGCGGCTGATCACGGCGCCCGCCCCGCGACGGCCGCGTGTCCGGCCAGCGCTCCGTCCAGAGGAGTGAAGCGATCGAGCTCTCCCGCGTCGTGACCGGTGATGATGCAGGCATCCGTCTGAGAACGGAGCCAGTCGAGCGCACGGTACGACTGTGGAACGTCGGCCATTGACTGGAACAGCATGTCCCGATCCAGCTCTTCCCTGAAATGTGCGGCGTCACCGGCCAGAATGATCTCTCCGGCGCGGGTCTGCACACTGACGACGAGCTCGCCTGGGGTGTGACCACCGATCTCGATGAGCTCGACGCCGGGCGAGAGCTCTAGACGCCCGGAGAACGCGACGAGTCGTCCCTCATGCTCCGCCGCCAGAAGGTCCGCGATCTCATCCTGATCGCCGTAGTGCGAGAACAAGGGTCGCGTGGCGATGTCGCTCGTCCAGAACTCCAGCTCCGCGCCACTCATGTAGATCGGAGAGTTCGCGAAGGCCGCCACGTTTCCGATGTGATCGTAGTGCGCGTGAGTGACGACCAACGGGTTTCCGCTCTCGGCGCTCGCGCCGAGCCGACGAAGCGCCTCGAGCGGGTCGATCAAGACCGTGCGCCCGCGCTTCGCCGCACCCGCTTGCGAGTAGCCGGTGTCGACGTGAATGATCTGCTCACCGTTCCGCAGCACCCAGAGGTAGTAGTCGACGGTGAAGTCGTCGTCCGCCTCGCCGTAGAACCCGTAGTTCATGTAGACGTCGCTGCGCCTCGCGTGTCGCGTGCCGTGCCTGACGACGACGATCTCCCACTGGTCCGCTGCCATGTATCCTCCGCTCACCGTGATCGCCGCGATCAGTCGGAACCCGAACCGCCCTGATGGACCTGCACGCTGGGCTCGATACCGTCTGCATCCACGACCTCACGCCAGGCTTCGAAGCCGGTTTGGAAGGCGACGATCCCCGCCTCGGGGAGTGAGATCTCGATCGCTTCGAGGATCTCCTGCGGAGTGACGCCGAGGTCGAGGGCGACCCTGATGTGCGACTGGATGTGCCCCTTGGACGCACGCATGACGGTGAGCGAGACGATGAAGATGAGCTCTTTCGTCTTGCGATCGAGGGTGCGCTGATCCAGGTATGCCGCGGATACGAGACCGTTGGCCGCCTCAAGCACCGGGAAGTCCTGCTTCGCCATCACCTTGTGATAGTCGAGGACATACCCACGTTTGCGCGCCATCTCGTCGATATAGCTCTGTGGATCGTGCTGGGTCATGATTCCTCCTGATTGATCGATGTCTCTGACAGCGCTTCGTACACCCGCGCGATCTCCGTATGGTCCGGGTGCTCACCGAGATGCGTGCGGCCCTCGCTCAGCAGCGTGTACGCCGATCGGGTGAGCGGTGTCGCGGAATCGGGAACCGAGATGCCCATGGCGATGCCCAGGTCTTTCAGCATGAGGTCGTATGCGAAGTTCGAGGCATACGTGCCGGTGAGGATGTGGTTCGGAAACTTCACCTGACTGGCCTGGCTCATGCCCGTAGAGGAGTTCAGTACCTCGACCATTCGGTCAGGGGCGATCCCGGCGGCCCGACCGCGCAGCACCGCCTCGGTTGCGACTGCGATGTTGGTGGCGCTCACGAGGTTGTTGATGGCTTTCGCTGCGTGACCTGCGCCGCTTCCGCCGACCACCACGACCGCGGATCCGAGCGTATCGAGGTACGGCCTGGCGCGTTCGATCGCTGCGGAGCCTCCGCCGACGAGGATCGCGAGCTCACCTGACGCCGCTTTCGTGATACCTCCCGACACGGGCGCGTCGACATAGTCGATGCCGCGGGCGGCTGCGCGCTCAGCGATGGCCTGCGTGCTCGCCGGAACGCTCGATCCCATATCGATGACGAGGGCGCCCTTCGGCAGGCGCTCGAGCAACCCGTTCTCCAACAGAATCCCCTCGACATGCGCGCTTGTGGGAAGCATCAGGATCACGGTCTCGAAGTCGTCGATGCGCTCAAGGTCGTGAAGCGGGGCTGCCGACCCGTCCGCGACGACGGCCGCGATGTTGTCGGCCGAGATGTCGTTGACCGCGGTGGGGAATCGGCGTGCGATGTGCTGGGCCATCGGAGCCCCCATCCGGCCTAATCCGATGAATAACGTTCTGCTCACGAGTTCTCCGAGTGCTGATGGAAGTGGGCGGCGGCGATGTTTGCCGCCGCGTGGACGTGGGCGATGCTGGCGGCGTAGGCGCCATCCGCATCGTGTTCGGCGACCGCGGTGACGACGCGTTGCAACTCCTGGACCATTGCTCGGCCGCGACCGGGTTGTGAGAGCGTCACTCGGCGGAGTTGGCTGATGCGTGCTTGGACGCCGGCCAGCTGTTCGCCGATGATGGGATTGTGGCTCGCTGCGATGAGTGCTTCGTAGAACTGCTGCTTCGCTTCGAGCAAGTCGTCCGACGGTGTGTGGCGATCGTCGATTGAGCGAAGTGCGTCGTAGAGGGACCGCAGCTCAGCCTGAGTGCGATGCGTGGCAGCGAGCCGTGCAGCGGTGCTCTCGAGTGCCGCGCGGACTTCGTAGAGTTGCCTGGCTTCCTCAGCATCGATCTCAATGACCACCGGGCCGACCTGAGGTTCGATGCGAATGAGACGCTCCGCCTCCAACTGACGAAGCGCCTCGCGCACGACCGTTCGGCTGACGGCGAGTTCGTCGACGAGTACGCGCTCCTTCAGTCGCGTGCCGGGCCTGAACGACCCGCGAATGATCCGGTGGCGGAGCTCGATCACGGCCTGCTCGCGCAATGGCGCGGCTTGTCTCAGCATGATTGACCTCCCTTCGCCGTATTACGGTAGTACGAAAAATCTCGGGAGACAAGCACGTTTCGCCGCGCGTTTGTGGGGCCGCATCGCACTGAGAATCAGATGCTCTGCGCGAACTCGGCCAGAATCCGACGGATCCAGACGTTCTCCGATGACCCGTCTGACTGCGTGCTCCAGATGGCCGCGATCGCGAACTGTGGTGCTTGGATCGGCACCGGGCTCAGAGTCAGTCCCGTCACCCGTGCGAGTGCTCGAGCCGCATACGCCGGGAACGTCGCAATCGCAGGCGTTGTCGGCAAGAGGGCCGCG
Organism: Leucobacter tardus; assembly: GCF_017583045.1. GTDB lineage: Bacteria > Actinomycetota > Actinomycetes > Actinomycetales > Microbacteriaceae > Leucobacter > Leucobacter tardus. Next base: position 829,730 of record NZ_JAGFBF010000001.1, read on the forward strand.
AGGCCGGAGAAGTGACTGATTGCGCAGAGCGTCTTGCGTTTGTGCCCCCGCGCGGCCATCAGGTCGTCCACCCACCCGCGCTGCACGTCGTATGAGACGCGAATGTGGTCGGCATTCACATACTCCTCGGCGGTGATGGGGTTCGAGACGGCGAGAAGATCCGCGTTGTACAGACAGAGATATCCGCTGGAGAACAGCGTCTCCGATTGGAACGTCGATGAGATGTGGGTCGGAGGCATTGCCAGCGCGATGTCGGTCCGATCGTTTGCGACGCTGCTCTCCCACAGCGTGCTGTTCGTCTGGTGGATGGCGAACTCCACGGTCCACCCCCGCTCCGCTTTGCGCTGAGCCAGCCAGGGTGCGAGCACGATCTCGATGTCGTCTGACATCGCAAGGTGGATGACCCGGGTGCTCGATGTGGGTTCGAACTCGGGTTCCTCGAAGATCACATCCGCGATCGATGCGAGGGTGGGGGCGAGTCTGGCCGAGATCTCAAGCGCGCGCCAGGTCGGCAGCACGCCGGTCCGTGAGCGTTCGAAGAGGGGGTCCCCGAAGAGTTTTCTCAGACGGGAGAGTGCGGCGCTCACCGCACTCTGACTCAGGCTGAGCTTCACCGCCGCTCGGGTGACGTTGCCCTCTTGCATGAGGGCCTGGAAGACCACCAGGAGATTGAGGTCGATGCGTCTTAGATCGATTGAGTTCATAATACTCATATTAATTATGAATTTGACGAAATCCCAGGGCGTTGTCAATCTGGTTGCGGATACGTGCGACTGCACCGTGAACAAAGGAGATCTCGTCATGCAGTACTCAGAAACGTCGACGTCGCAGCGCAGCGACACTGAGCTCCTCGACCTGCCCCGCCGCGATCGACAGAAGCGGATGGCTGCGGTGGGCATTGGCAACTTCATGGAGTGGTTCGACTTCGCCATCTACGGCTACTTCGCCGCGATCATCGGGGCACAGTTCTTCCCGTCTGGCGATCCGACCGCCGAGATGCTCTCATCTCTCGCGGTCTTCGCGGTCGGCTTCATCTCGCGGCCGCTCGGCGCCCTCTTCCTCGGACCCATCGGAGACCGATATGGACGGAGAACCGTACTCATCATCACGGTTCTTGGCATGGGGATCATCACCGCGCTCATCGGGTTGACGCCGTCATACGCCGCGATTGGAGTCGCGGCTCCGGTCATCGTGGTAGTGCTGCGACTGCTCCAGGGCGCCATGGTGGGCGGTGAGTGGACGAGTGCTGCGGCATACATCGGCGAGAGCGCCCCGAAAGCGAAGCGAGCGCTCTTCGCCAGTATCGTCACCGCAACCGCAGGCTTGGCATTTCTCGTGGGCACACTGACCGCCGCAGTACTCCAGGCGGTCATCAGCGAGGAGGCCCTCTCATCATGGGGATGGCGCGTGCCGTTCATTTTCTCCATCGTGATGGCCGGCGTCGCGGTCTACATCCGGCGGAAGCTTGAGGACACCCCCGTCTACCAAGAGCTCGAGCGCAAGCGAGCTGCGAATACCGTCGAGGTGACGAGCGCCGGAGTGAAGGCGCGGGCGTTCTTCATGACCCTCGCCTTCTCCGGCATCTTCGGTGTGGCGCTCTACTATTTCGTCACGTACGCGAACAATCACCTCACGGGCGCCGTCGGTATGGAGCGGATGCAGTCGCTTCTCGCGACCGGTGCGGCGATTGTCATCTACGTTGCGTTCAACCCGCTTGTCGGTATGATCTCGGACCGGATCGGCCGGAAGCCGGTGCTCCTCACCGGAATCATCGGCCTTATCGTCTGGAGCATCCCAGCGTTTCTGCTGATGAACACCGGCAGCGCCTTTCTCGCCTTCATCGGACTCGTGGTCTTCTCATATTTCGTCGCATGCTGCGCGGTGATGAACAATGTGCTGCTGGTAGAGGTGTTCCCTGCCTCGGTCCGCTCCACGGGTTCAGCGATCGGGTACAACGTCGCGTACGCCATCCTCGCGGGCCCCGGACCGCTCATTGCAGCTTCGCTCGTCGCGACTACCGGCTCGCTGATCTCACCCGCTTTCTACGTGATCGCCGTGGGAGTGGTCGCCCTTCTTGTGCTGGTCCCGCTGCTCAAGGAGACGCGCCACGTCGACATCACCCACGGATGATGTCGGCCAGCCCGTAAGAGTTGAGAACAGAAGAGGAGAACTGGACGTGACCAGAGTCGCAGTAGTGCAGAGTGCAGGTGTTCCGTTCGATGCGGAGGCGTCGACCGAACGGGCAGTGCGCTACATCGCCGAAGTGGGTGACGGCGGAGCTGAACTCGTGCTCTTCCCCGAAGCGTTCATCGGCGGGTACCCCAAGGGAACGGCGTTCGGTGCAGCGATCGGTCTGCGCACGGAGGACGGTCGGCGTGAATACGAAAGGTACGCCGACGGGGCCGTCGCGATCGACGGCCCCGAAGTGCAGAGGCTCGCGAAAGCGGCCAGAGAGCACGGAGTCTCGGTCGTCATCGGCGTCATTGAGCGCCTCGGCCGAACGCTGTACTGCACCGCGCTCATGCTTTCCCCCGAAACCGGGGTCGTCGGGGCCCACAGGAAGCTCATGCCGACGGGTACCGAGCGGTTGGTCTGGGGCTTCGGAGATGGATCGACGCTCGACACGATGGAGTCGACAGCTGGCCGTGTGGGATCGGTCATCTGCTGGGAGAACTACATGCCTCTCCTGCGGCAAGCCATGTACGCCCAGGGCGTCGAGATCTACTGCGCTCCCACCGCAGACGACCGCGAGAGCTGGCAGGCGACCATGCAGCATGTCGCTCTGGAGGGACGCGTCTTCGTCCTATCCGCGTGCCAGTTCTTGACGAGAGACATGCTCCCCGACGACCATCCCATGGATGTCGAGTCGCCGCACGGTGACATCTTGATGCGCGGGGGCAGCGTCATCATCGATCCGTCAGGCACTGTTCTCGCCGGTCCTCTATTCGGGGAATCAGGCGTCCTCTACGCCGAAGTCGATCTCTCGGTGAAGACCCGGGCGCACCTCGACTTCGACGCAGTCGGGCACTATTCGCGCCCTGACGTCTTTTCCCTCAGTGTCAACACGCGACCCGCGGCCTCGGTGCAGTTCGCTGATGGCGCCGGAGACCGCGCGGTCTGAGCCTCGGCGCTCGCCGCCTACAGTGCCGCGGCCAGCGCGCGGATCACGTGCGCAGCCGGTCCGGTCTGGGCGGCCCGATAGCCGGTGCCCGCCCAGAGATGCACGCGATCGGCGTCGCCGGCCTCTGCAGCGCGTCGTCGCAGCTCGCGCGTGAGGTGGTGGACCGCGGGGTACGCTGTGATTTCGTGCGCTTCATGGCGCGCGATGAACCCGTTCCGCAGCGCTCGTGCCGGACGTCCGGTGAACGTCCGCGTCATCGTCGTGTCCGTGTACGCGGGAGAGGCGAGTGCCGCGCGGTGCGTCGCCGATGCGCCGCTCTCATCGGTGCGCAACAGCAGTGTACCCACGGCGACGGAGTCGGCGCCCGCGCGGAGCAGCTCGGTGACGGACGCCGGTCCGTCGACCCCTCCCGCGGCGATGAGCGGCAGCGCCGTGATCGCGCGCACCGCCGACACGAGCGGCGCCGTCTGGCCGTCCGTAATCCGGCGATTCGGATCCCAGGTCGCCGAGTGCCCACCGGCCGAGGGGCCCTGCACCACGAGCCCGTCGACTCCGGCCTCGACCGCGGCCCGCGCCTCGGTCGACGTGGTGACGGTCGCCAGTACGGCGGTGCCGGCGCGCTGCAACCGCCCGATATCGCTGCGGTCGGGGAGTCCGAAGGTGAGAGAGACGACGGGCACCGGCTGCGCGCAGAGCAGCGCGAGTTTCTCGTGCCACGCATCGTCATCGGTGCGCGGGACCGGGTCGAGCTCGACGCCTGCGGCCCGCGCCTCGCCCTCGAGCGCATCGGCGTACCGAGCGAACGCGGTCCCATCGACGGTGTCGGTTCCCGGAACGAACAGATTCACGCCGAAGTCGCCCCAGACGCGAGCCGCCCGGATCCGCTCGTCGAGCGCGGCGGCGCTGAGGTAACCGCCGGCGAGAATCGCGAAGGCCCCCGCACTCGTCGCCGCCGCGGCGAGCTCATCGGTGGTCGCACCCCCGGCCATCGGGGCCGCGACGAGCGGCAGTTCGGTGTTCATCCACGCACTCACCAGGTGTCTCCGTCCGCTCCGATTCCCGCCCAATGGTACTCGGAGACCGGTCGACCGGGGGCTCCGTATCGAGGCGAGCGAGTGACCCGACCCTCGGTGACCAGCTGCTCGAGATAGCGTCGGACGACGACGCGCGAGACGCCGAGCCTGGCGCCCGCTTCTCGAGCGGACACCGGGCCGTGCTCGCGCACATCCGCGCTGACGAGCGCGAGCGTCTCAGCAGACAGCCCCTTCGGGAGTTCTGCGGGCACGGCCGGATGCATCATCCCGAGCATCGCGTCGATCTCCGCCTGCGTGCTCGACCCGCGCGACTGCTCCGCCTGCGCGCGGAAGCGCGCGTAGGCCTCGAGACGATCGCGGAACATGGCGAACGTGAACGGCTTCACGAGGTAGTTGACGGCCCCGAGCGCGAGCACCTGACGCACGATCTCGGAGTCGCGCACCGCAGTGATCGCGATCACGTCGATCGTGATGCCGCGGCTCCGCAGATGGCGCAGAACGTCGAGACCCGTCCCATCCGGCATGGTCATGTCGAGCAGGACGAGATCGAAGCGATCCGGGTGCTGCGTCACCGTCGCGAACGCCCCGCGTGCCGAGTTCGCCTCGCCCGTGACCGCGAATCCGTCGACCTTCTCGACGTACCCGCGATGCAACTCGAGGGTGAGCGCTTCGTCATCGACCACCAGTACCCGGATCATGTCGCCTGCTCCGGCAGCGTGATGAGCACGGTCGTCGGCGACCCCGAGATCTGAATCTGTCCGCCGGCCTGGTCGACGATCGATCGGACGAGCGCGAGTCCGACCCCGCGCCCGCCCGCGTCGGACGGTTTGGTGGAGACGCCGAAGTCGAAGGCGCGATCGGCGAGTTCGTCGGGGATCCCGGTGCCGCTGTCGCGCACCACGAACCGCACGCCGCTCGGGGTGCCCGGACCGAGGCGGACATTGACCCAGCGCGGCTCGGGGCCCGCGGCGGCTGCGTCGATCGCATTGTCGATGACGTTGCCGAGCAGGGTGATCGCGTCCATCGCGCGCAGCGTGGACCTCGGCGTGTTCGGAATGATGTCCGAGATCCACACGACCCCGCGCTCCTGCGCCTGCGCGGACTTTCCGAGCAGCAGCGCCCCCACGGTCGGGTCGCCGTCGCCGGACGCCGCGTGATCCACGAGCGTCTGGCTCTGCCGCGAGGTCTCCGCGAGCACCTCGATGGCCTCATCGGTGCGGCCGAGCTCCATGAGGGCGATCGCCGTGTGCATCCGGTTGCCGTGCTCATGGGTCTGCGCGCGCAGCGCCTCGCCCAGTGTGCGGATGGATTCGTAGGCGAGCACGGCGTCTTGCACGCGCACGGGTTCGAGATCACCGGTCACGCGTCGCGTGGCTCGACGAGCGATCAGCGCCCCGATGAGGCCTGCGACGACGAGGCCGAGAAACCACGCGATGACGATGGGCAAGCGCGCGGCGACCGTTTCGGTGATGCTCGAGATGGTCACCCCGACCGACACCCACCCCCGCTGCTCGTCGCCGTCGAAGACCGGGGTGATGGTGCGCACGGACGGCCCGAGTGTGCCCGTGTACTCCTCGGTGAGCATGCGGGGTGCGTCGGGGATGGTGCCGACATAGGGTTTGCCGATGTTCTCGGTCTCCGCGTGCGTCACTCGGATGCCCTCCACCGTCATCACCGTGACGAAGTCGACGTCGCTGCTCACCATGATCCGTTCGGCGACCGGTTGCAGTGCTCCAGTGGGATCATCGCTGTCGAGCGCGGCGACGACGCCGGGGTCGGCGCTGATGGCACCGGCGACGGCGGAGGTGACGTGCTCCGCTTCCGCGCGGACGGTGCGCTGCGAATCGAGCACGAGGAAGACGGCGACCGCAGCGGCCAGCACGATCGCGGTGAGACCGAGGGCGATGAACACCTTCGTCGCCGTACTCCGGCTGTTGATCCGTGACATCGCACCTCCTTGTGATCCAGCATCCATTTTGGCTCATCAGCGCGGAAATCGACCGAGGGATGCCTCGATCGTCCGCGATCAATACGACCAAAAACATGGTGCGCGAGCACTCCGGAGCCAAGGTGGTTCAGGCGGTGACCACCGCGAACGTAACAAGGGCGTTGCAGAGGAGCGCGATGATGAGTACCAATCCAGTCAGAACGACGGCGACGGGACTGCCGCGCAGAGGCAAGCGGTGGGACAAGCACACCTGGCTGTACATGAGCGTCATCTTCGCGGTCGTCGCGGGCGCCGTACTCGGCCTCGTCGCACCCGACTTCGCGACACAGCTGGAGCCGCTCGGCAAGGCGTTCGTCGCGCTCATCAAGATGATGATCGCGCCCATCATCTTCTGCACGATCGTGATCGGCATCGGGTCCATCGCGAAGGCCGCGACGGTCGGAAAGATCGGCGGCCTCGCGCTGCTCTACTTCATGGCGATGTCCACCTTCGCGCTCGCGATCGGACTCGTCGTCGGCAACATCATCCACCCGGGTGAGGGCCTCAACATGGCGGGTGCCGAATACCAGGCCGAGGGCGAGGCGAGCACGACCACCGGGTTCCTGCTCGGGGTGATCCCGACCACGTTCTTCTCGGCGTTCACCGGTGAGTCCGTGCTGCAGGTGCTGTTCGTGGCCCTGCTCGTCGGGTTCGCGCTCCAGGGGCTGAAGAGCAAGGGCGCGCCCATCATGGCCGGCATCAAGCACCTGCAGACGCTGGTGTTCCGCGTGCTCAGCATGATCCTGTGGGTGGCACCGGTCGGGGCGTTCGGCGCGATCGCCGCAGTGGTCGGCAAGACCGGCGTCGCAGCGATCTGGAGCCTCGGGGTGCTCATGATCGCGTTCTACATCACCTGCATCGTCTTCATCGTCGGCGTGCTGGGCACCCTGCTCTACGTCGTGACCCGCGTGAACATCTTCAGCCTGATGAAGTACCTGGCGCGCGAGTACCTGCTGATCGTCGGCACGTCGTCCTCCGAGTCGGCACTGCCGCGCCTCATCGCGAAGCTCGAGCACCTCGGAGTCTCGAAGCCGGTCGTCGGCATCACGGTGCCGACCGGATACTCGTTCAACCTCGACGGCACCGCGATCTACCTCACGATGGCCTCGCTGTTCATCGCGTCAGGGCTCGGGCAGCCGATGTCGATCCCCGAGCAGATCGGACTGCTGGTCTTCATGATCATCGCGTCAAAGGGCGCGGCCGGTGTGACCGGAGCCGGTCTCGCGACGCTCGCCGCGGGTCTGCAGGCGTATCGCCCCGACCTCGTGAACGGCGTCGGCGTCATCGTCGGCATCGACCGGTTCATGTCAGAGGGTCGCGCGCTCACCAACTTCACCGGCAACGCGGTGGCGACCCTGCTCATCGGACGGTGGACGAAGCAGATCGACATCGAGCGCGTGCAGAGCGTGCTGTCGGGCCAGATCCCGTTCGACGAGTCACTGGTGTCCGGTGACGGGCACGGCGATGCATCGGAGGCGGAAGCCGAGGTCGAGCCGATCCCTGAGCCGACGTCGGGGTCGAGGGAAGCGTCGTCGTTGCAGACGCCCCCGAAACGCTGATCGTCGGTCAGTACCCGTTGCCGCAGTTGAGGCACTCGTACTCGTCGAACTCCGCGTAGTCCATGTCGTGTCCGTAGCCGAAGTCGTCACCGTCGGGTGACGGCTCGGCGAACGGGTCGACGAGTTCGAACCCGCATGACGGGCAGATGCGCACACGCTCCGTGGTCCCTTCGAGCGCGGTGACGAGGGCCGACATGACGAGATCGGGCATCTTCCTGACCGTGTCCATGAGGTGCTTCATGCCCTCATCAGACCAGGTGAAGGTGACCTGCGAGTAACGTGCAGATGCACAGTTCGCGGCGAGGCCGCGGGTGCGTCAAGGGGGTGGGCGGGTCGATGACGGCCTGCCTACCCTAGCGACATGTCTCAGCAGCATGTGTGTTCGAAATGCGGGGCCGACGCGGTCACCGTCTCGCCCGACGGTCTGACGATGCCGAAGACCTCGTCGGTGGTGATTCCCGGGGTGACGCACTGCTCGGACCCGGCGTGCGAACTCTCGGACCCCGCCCGCGCCGTCGCCGAAGCGTTCGTCCCCGCGGCGGAGGGCTGACGGCGCCGCGTTCGCCCGGGAGACCCGATACGCTTCCCGTGTGGACGAACGTCTGAAGGCCGCAGCGGAGCGCGCGGAGCAGCACCCCTCATTCAGGGTCGCAGCGCGCTGCGGTCACCTCGCAAACGGACTGGTGCACGGGATCATCGGTGTCTTCGCCCTCATGCTCGCGTGGACGGGGAGCGGGCAGAGCGACCAATCTCAGGCGTTCCAGACGATCGCCGAGGCTCCGTTCGGCGCGTTCGCGCTCTGGCTTCTCGCCGCGGTGCTCGGGGCGCTGGGCATCTACTACGCGATCAACGGGTTCTCCATTCGCATCAGCGACACGAAGCAGCGTTGGTCGTGGCGTGTCGCCGAGTGGGGGCGGGCCGTCATCTACATCGTTCTCGGATCGATCGCCGGGAAATTCGCAGCGGGATCCCGGTCGGACGGTGAGGACAGCGCTGAACAGGCCAGCGGCGGCCTGCTGCAGGTACCCGGCGGCCCCGTCCTGCTCGGCGCCGCCGGTCTCGCCATCGGCATCGCGGGCATCGTGTTCGTCGTCATCGGGGTGCGGCGCGGGTTCCGCAAGCGGGTCCAGCTGCCGAAGGGGCCAGCGGGTCGTGCCATCGAGGCGCTCGGCGCGTTCGGGTACGTGGCGAAGGGAGCGTCGCTCGGCGTGGTCGGCGGACTCGTCATCACCGCCGCGATCAAGCAGGATCCCGATGCCGCGGGCGCGCTCGACGCGGCGATCCGCCTGTTGAAGGATCTCCCGGCGGGCACGGCCATCGTCACCGCGATGGGCATCGGTTTTCTCGCCTACGCGGTGTTCTGCGCGTTCCGCGCGCGGTACGACAAGCTGTAGTGCAGTGCCGCAGCCGGGTCACCCCCGAGACCTGATCAGTCGCGCGGTTCGCGACGCTCGCCGACGGGGATCGGTGTGGTGAGGCTCGGATTCAGCCAGAAATCGGCGTTCGCGATGCCGAGGTCCTCCGGGTGGAAGACCGGCTCGATGCCGAGTTTGCGCTGCCGTTCGAAGTCGCGGTGCACCTTGATGACAACCGGGAGCAGCATCAGGATGCAGAACATGTTCACCCAGCCGAGCGTCGCGTAGCCGATGTCTCCCGCGGCCCACATCGCCTGCGCCGGGACGACGCCGCCGAAGAAGGAGATCGCGAGGGCGCCGATCTTCAGGATCCACATCGCCGTCGCGTTCGTGCGCTGGTGCGTGAGGAAGAGCAGGTTGGACGTCGCGATGTAGTAGAAGGCGATCTGGCTGGTGAATGCGAACAGGAAGATCGCGACCGCGACGAAGGGGGATCCGAATCCGGGGATCATCGCGTCGATCGCGATCTGCGCGTACTCGGGTCCGGCCTGGATACCGGCGGTCAGGGACTGCTTCACCACCTCGCCGGTCGAGAGGATCACGTCGTACGAGTCGGTCACGACGATGAGCAGTCCCGTCGCCATGCACACGAAGAGCACGTCGATGTAGATGCTGAACGCCTGGACGAGACCCTGCTTGCTGGGGTGACTGACCCGGGCCGCGGCGGCGCCGTACGTGCCCTCACCGATGCCGGCGACGGAGGTGAAGATGGCGCGGCGCACGCCCCAGGCCACCGCGTACCCGAAGATGCCGCCGAAGATCTCGTGCGCGCCGAAGGCGCTCGAGAAGATCAGCACGAGCGCGTCGGGAATCCGCGCGAAGTTCACGAGGATCACGATCAGCGCGACCAGGATGTACCCGCCAGCCATGAATGGGATCACCATCTGCGCGACGTTCACGATGCGCTGGGTTCCGCCGATGATGACGAACGCGAGAATGGCGCTGACGACGGTCGCGGTGATCCAGGGCTCGATGCCGAAGGCGTGCTGCACGCTCGAGGAGATGTTGTTCGACTGGATGCCGGGAAAGAGGAAACCGTACCCCACGAACGCGATGATCGCGGCGATGACCGCGACGGGGCCCCACCCGAGACCGAACTTGATGTAATACGGGATGCCTCCTCGATGCTCGCCGTCGATACGGCGCTTGTACACCTGCGCGAGCACCGACTCGGCGTACGAGCTCGCCGCTCCGAGCAGGCCGGTGACCGCCATCCAGAAGATCGCTCCCGGGCCTCCCGCGGCGATCGCGGTCGCGACACCGGCGATCGCGCCGACGCCGACGCGGCTCGACAGCGTCAGCGCGAGCGCTTGGAACGACGAGACGCCCCCGTCGTCGTCTTCGGTGGTCGGTATCGCTGACTCTGCGCGGGAGGCGGCGGGGGTGTCGGTGTGCTCGGTGGTACGAGGCTTGCGCGCCAGCCCCTTCCCGGCGATGAGCCGCACCATGTCGGGGATCCTGCGCACCTGGGTGAATTTGAACAGGATCGAGAAGAGCAGCCCGAGTGCGAGTGCGCCATAGGCCAGGCCTTCCCAGAGGTGGTCTGAGATCGATTGCAGCAGCGAGGTCACATCCATGTGAACCGGTTCCTTCCACGTCACGGCATCGGTACCGGGACGCGTCAGTAGTATTTCACACGTCACACGGCATAGTCGAAGAGCGACGGGTGGTGTGGTGCCGGTGAAGGGGCGGTGTCGACGGGGATATGCTGGCGAGGCACACCTCGGAACTCACCCCAGGAGACGCTCATGTCGCAGGAGACCAGCAGCGCACCGACCCGCGTGAACAGCGGCAAAGGTCTGAACTCGGGCGCCCTCGGCGTCGTGGGATCGACCGTGATCGGTTTGGCGTCGACGGCGCCCCTCTACTCGCTCGCCGCCACGCTCGGGTACGTCATCGTGGCCGTGGGTGCGCAGGCCCCGCTGGTCTTCATCGTGGCGTGCATCCCCATGGTCTTCGCCGCATTCGCGTATCAGGAGCTCAACCGGGAGGCACCCGACTGCGGCACCACGTTCGTGTGGGGGACCAAGGCGTTCGGTCCGGTCGTCGGCTGGATCGGCGGATGGTCGGTGGCGGTCGCCTCCGTCATGGTCCTGGCGAACGTGGGCGAGATCACCGGGCAGTACTTCTGGCTGCTGCTCGGCAACGAGGAGTTCGCCGACGACCGGGTGATCGTCGTGGTGACCTCGGTGATCTTCATGGCGATCATGACGCTCATCAGCACCATCGGGGTGCAGATCGGCGAGCGCCTGCAGATGGTGCTCATGACGATCCAGATGGTCGCGATGGCCCTGTTCGGCGGTCTGGCGCTCGTCAACGCGCTGTCAGGATCGAACCCCGACTCGATCGCTTTCGACTGGCACTGGTTCAATCCCGCCGAGCTCACCTCGTGGTCGGGGTTCATGGAGGCGGTGCTGCTCGCACTGTTCATCTACTGGGGCTGGGATACGTGCCTCGCCCTGAATGAGGAGACGAAGAATCCTCGGAAGACCCCTGGTCGCGCCGCACTGTCGAGCATCGCCGTGCTGATCGTGGCGTACGTCGGCGTCTCGGTGGCGGTGATGATGTTCGCGGGATTCGGCGGCTCAGGAACCGGGCTCACGAACCCCGAGAATCTCGACGACGTCTTCTCGGTGCTGGGCGGGGTGCTCTTCGGACCCTGGGGCTGGTTCCTGCTGCTGGGCGTCATGCTCTCGGCGGCGTCGTCGACCCAGACCACGATCCTGCCGACCGCGCGCGGCACGCTGTCGATGGCCGTGTACAGAGCGCTACCGGCGAAGTTCTCCGAGCTGCACCCGACATTCAAGACCCCATGGTTTTCGACCACCGTCATGGGAGCGGCGGCGATCGTCTACTACGTCGCGATGTCGATCATCTCGGAGGACGTGCTCGCCGACTCGCTCACCTCCATGGGGCTCGCCGTCGCCCTCTACTACGCGATCACCTCGTTCTCGTGCGTCTGGTACTTCCGTTCGACGCTCCGGGACAGCGCGAGAAACCTGTGGATGCGCGGAATCTTCCCGACGCTGGGCGGGCTCATGCTGGGGTACGCGTTCGTGCAGTCGGCCTTCGACATGATCAGCACCGACTACAGCGAGACCGTGCTCCTCGGCATCGGCGGTGCGTTCGTCGTCGGCATCGGGGCGATCCTCGTCGGGTTCGTGCTCATGGGGATCTGGTGGCTGCGGCCCGCATCGCGTCCGTTCTTCAGAGGTGAGAGCCTGAACCGCGAGACGCCCGTCCTCGTGCCAGACGAGGACTGACGGCGCGGAGTGGGCGCGGCCCGCTCAGCCGACCAGTCGGGCGATCGCGTTCGAGGCCTCGGTGAGTTTCTCCTGCGACACCGCGCCACCCTCTTCGGCCGCGGCGGCGACGCAGTGGCTCAGGTGGTCGTCGAGCAGCGCGAGCGCCACGCGTTCCAGCGCCTTCGTCGCTGCCGACACCTGAGTCAGGATGTCGATGCAGTAGGTGTCCTCTTCGACCATCCGCTGGATACCGCGCACCTGGCCTTCGGCCCGGCGCAGGCGCTTCAACAGGTCGTCCTTGTGGTTGACGTACCCGTGCCCGACGTGGGTCTCAGCTGGCGCTTCCATGGGAGCATCATACACCCCCGAGGGGTATCAGTGGGAGGGGCGCGAGACCTCGATGGCGCCGATGACCTCACCGTAGGGAGTCTCCCCGACGGGAGTGAATCCCTGCCTGAGGAAGAAGCCCTCCGGGCCCTCTTCGCCGCGCTCCCAGAGCACCGTCAGGCGATCGACACCCCTCCGGCCGGCCTCCTGCACGAGAGCCTCCACGGCGAACGATCCGATGCCGGACCCCTGTTCATCGGCGTCGACGTTGATGCGCCACAGTGCGGCCCGGAACTCCTCCTGGGTCGCTTCAGGGTCGAAGTTCGCGTGAATGAACCCGACGACGCGGTCGCCGCGCAGCACGACGCGCTGCCACGCCGAATCGGCGGGGGTCACCGCCGCCGCCGCGGCGTACGAGACGGGCGTGATGAACTGCTCCTGTCCCGGTTTGAGTCCGAGCGCGTTCACGTGCACGATCGTCGCTGCGGACAGTTCTTCCAGTCGTAGCTCGCTCATGATACTCAGGCTAGCCGTGCCTCGATGAATCGCCAACGCTTCGCGGCCCCCGGCACAGGATCGTGATGTCCATCCTCCGTCGGCTGTGGGTAGGAAACACCTACGTGAAGATCACGTAACTGCCGGTCCGACCTCCAGAGGACGGGGATATGATCCACTCACGATCAGTCGCCCACAGCGGAGTGAGCGACGAGTGTGAGTGAGTGTGGGGACCATGAAGACGCACGAGAATCGCGTCTCTGCTCGAAGCAGCGGCGAGGAACCAGGGACCTGGGTGAGCGCTGCCGAGTGCGCGCCCGATCGTCTCGAGCGCATCATCGCAGCGATGGAGTCCGACGGCGCCTCGGTGCTCTTGCTCGGGGAGCCGGGCAGCGGCAAGACGCGATTGGCCGAGGAAGCGGCCTATGCCGTCGCCGATCGGGCGGACGCGCCGGCCGCCGTCATCGTGCTCCCGGCACCGACGAGCGAGCAGGCGTTGCCCACGGAGATCTTCGGCGCGGTGTTTCCGGACCTCTTCACCGAGGTGTCGTCGGTGGCCGCGAGCCAGGGGTTCGGGTCTCATGCGGGTCTGGCCCGCCGCGTGCTCGATGCCGTTGCCGCCGAGGCCGCAGTCGAGGGCGCCGAGCCGATCATCATCGCTGCTGCGATCGATCGCTACGCGTCCGCCACCGGACAGGTGATCGAGAGTCTCGTGCGCTCGACCGGCGTGCGCGTGATCGCCACTGCCCGTCGGTTGAGCGGAGGTGCCGAGCGACTCGTGCGGCACCCGCGGGTGCAGCGGATCACCGTCGGGCCGCTCACCTCCACGGAGGCGGCGTCATTCCTCTCGCGCCTGCTCGACGGGGAGCGCGTCGAGTTCGAGACCCTGCGGCGCTGGTACGCGATCACGGGCGGGAACGTGAACTCGCTCTCCGTTTTGGCGCTGGCCCTCGACCGCCAGGGGCTCGTGAAGCGGGACCGCGGCATGATCTGGGAGGAGATCGGGTTCGCGGGCGTTCCGGAAGAGTTCTTCACCTACCTCAGCGAGACCTGCTCGCCCGAGGAGCTGCTCACCCTCGAGTCGGTGGCGCTCGCCGAGCCGGTGTCCGAGTCGGTGCTGCTCGGCAATCTCAACACCGAGCATCTCGCATCGCTGCAGTCGCTCGGGTTCGTGGTCGCCCGTCGGCAGCGCACCGGCGAGACGGCACTCACCGTGAGCCATCCGCTGCTCGCGCAGGCGCTCACGTCGCGACTGCCGCAGACGCAGCGTACGCGCATCAGCGATGACTTCTTCCGTGCGCTCCTGGCCGACCTGGCCGGCGAGGACCCGACGGGCAGCCCGCAGCGGTTGCTTCGGATCGTGTCGCTCGGTCTCGAAGCCGGGCAATCACTGCCGCTTGCCTGGTTGACCGGCGCGCTCGCCTATCTGAGCGGGGGGCGCGACCTGACGTTCTCGATGCGGGTCGCTCTCGCGGTCGCCGCACACGACGAAGCGTCGCCGCGGGAGGTTGCCGTCGCCGGCGCGCGGGCGAGCCAGGCGTCTCGTCTCCTCGGCGATCGGAGCGCGCTCCTCGCGTCGGCCGAGGTGATCCGAGGCATCCTGCGCCGAGACGACATCGACGACCTCCCAGCGACCCTGCGGGTCTCTTTGCACCTCGAACTGGTGACGCACCTCACCCTCGACCAGGAGCAGTACGGTCAGGCATTCCAGATCATCTCGCGACTCGACCAAGAAGTCGACGCCGACGACGACCTCTCGCGCGAGATGATCGTCACGGCGCGGGCGCAGCTCTTCGGGCGCACGGGGCAGCTGTCGCGCGCCATGCGCGAGTGCCCGCCCATCGAGCCGCTCGGACGCATGCAGCTCGAGTGGGTGCGCGGCAACTCCCGAGTGATGTCCGCCCTCGTGCTGGCTCAGCAGGGACGGTTCGACGACGCGATCCAAGTCGCCGACGAGGCCAGGATGTTCGCGGTGCTCGGCGAGCGCGCGCAGCACCACGTGGCCGACCTGCTGACGCTCGTCACCTGCATGACGCATCTGCTCGCAGGTGCGACCGAGGCCGCGCGAGAAACGATCGAGAGCCTGCAGCAGCGCGCCATCACCGACCTCAACCAGACCGGTTTCATCGAGAACGGCATGGCCATGCTCGCGCTGAACGACGGCAAGTGGCGTGAGGCGGCGCAGCGCGCCACGCGTGTCCGGGATCGGTTGGCTCAGCACGACGGGTTCGGCATGCGGCCGCTCTCGGCCGCGATCCTCGCACTCGCGGAGGCCGCGCTCGGGGAGCGGGAGCGTGCGCGGCAGGCGATCCGGGCCGCCGAGGTCGCGCAGCCGGGTACGGGGCAGATGCTGCGCGGTCTCGTGCGGCTGCTCACGGTCGAGGCCCGGCAGTGGAACGGGGATCCGGATGCGGCAGATCACGCTGCACGACTGGCCGCCTGGGCGGCTGCCGAATCGCTTCCGCTCATCGAGCTGCGCGCCTTCCGCGTGGTCGCGACTGCGGAGGGGCACATCGAGCAGGCCGAACTGTCGCGGGTGAGAGCCATCGCGCCGGCAGTGGACGCGCCGATGGGGGAGGCCCTCCTCGCCGCGTTCGAGGAGATCGCTGCCGGAACGCCCGCGTGGGAGAGCCCGGCCACGCGAGTGCTCGCCGATCTCGGGGTGTGGCTGCCCCTCCCGCGCACGTCGCTCTTGTCCGCACGCGAACGCGAGATCGCACTCCACGCGGCACTCGGCTATTCGAGTCGCTGGATCGCCGAGCGCTTCCACCTCTCCACCCGCACGGTCGAAACGCACCTGCGGCACGTGTTCACGAAGCTCGGCACGACGAACCGCGACGAGCTGCGCGCGTACTTCAGAAGCGGCCGCGCACCGGCCTGACCGCGGGGCGAAGCGGCGCGCGAAGTGCCCTACGTACGGCTTGCGTAACTTCCCCCGGGAGGCGAGATCGGCGTCCCTACGATGAGGCATCCGATCGCCGCATTCAAGGGGTAACGTTGCGTTCAATCACCGAGGTTCTGACGCCCAGAGCCACTCCCGCGCTGGAGTACCGCAGACGCTGGGAGCGTCGCTACCACGCTCGACTCGTGGGTACCGACGCCGCCATCGTCTTCGCGGTGTCCGCGGTCGGAGCCGCAGTGGTCGTCCTCACCGGAGGCAGCGCCGCCTCCGCGGCTCAGGCCGGTGTGCTCGGGGCGGTCTGGTTCGCGATGCTGGCGGCACTGCGGACGCGGGATCCAGGCATCATGGGCGCCGGCGTCGCAGAGTATCGCGGCGTCATGCACGCCAGCGGACTCGCGCTCGGGGTCTTCGCGCTCATCGGCAGCCTCGTCGACTGGATCGACCTTCGCCTGCTGCTCATCGTCGTCGCACCGCTCGGCACCCTCGGCGTGCTGCTCGGGCGCTGGCTGTGGCGCAAGTGGCTGCGCCGGCAACGCATCCGCGGCCGCTTCCTGAGTCGCACGCTCGTGGTCGGTACCGAGGACGACGTCCGCTACGTGCTCGGGGCGTTGCGCGAGGGCGGCGAGAACGCGATCTTCGTGGTCGGGCTCAGTCTGTTCGCCGCCGATGAGCGCGGGACCGCGCTCGTGGATGGCGCGAACGCTGCGCCCGCACGTCGCACCCTGGCCGTCGGCGAGAACGACTACCCGGTCTTCGGAGCCCCCGAGGCCGTCGCCGACACGGCGACACGCATCGGCGCCGACAAGATCATCATCGCGAGCCTGCCGGCGAACTCCCCGAACTACGTGAAGGCGCTCAGCTGGCAGTTGGAGGGCACGGCCTCCGAGCTCGTGCTCTCGCATCGGGTGACCGACGTCGTGGGTCCGCGCATCTCGTTCCGCCCCATCGACGGGCTGCCCCTCCTGCAGATCAAGATCCCCCGGTACGAGGGCGGGCAGCATCTGCTGAAGCGGGCGCTGGACATCGTGGTGGCGCTCGTCGCGCTCGGAATGATCGCGCTCATCACTCCGGTGGTGGCTCTCGGCATCAAACTCGACTCCCGAGGTCCGGTGCTCTTCTGGCAGGACCGCGTGGGGCGCGATGGTCGGCGCTTCCGAATGCTGAAGTTCCGCACCATGCACGTCGACGCCGAGGCTCAGCGAGCCGCGCTGCTCGCGCAGAATGAGGGGTCCGGTCCGCTGTTCAAGCTTCGCGAGGATCCGCGCGTCACCCGCGTCGGGCGGACGCTGCGCCGCCTGTCACTGGACGAACTGCCGCAGTTCTGGAACGTGCTCACCGGTGCCATGAGCGTCGTCGGTCCGCGTCCGCCGTTGCCCGACGAGGTCACGAGTTACGACGGCACCGTGTACCGCCGTCTGTTCATCAAACCGGGGATCACCGGTCTCTGGCAGGTGAGCGGGCGCAGCGACCTGACCTGGGAGCAGAGCGTGCGCCTCGATCTCAGCTACGTCGAGAACTGGTCGCTCATGCAGGATCTGCAGATCATGTGGCGCACCGCCCAGGTGATGTTCCGACCGAAGGGAGCGTACTGATGTCCCGCTCCGCTCGCATCGGCGTTCCCGTTCGCACGGGTTCCGTCGATCCCCACCCCCATCTTCCGATCGTCGGTGCACCGGCGACCGGGTTCCCGACCGGCCTCACCGGGGCGGCAGTCGCAGGGGCGCTTCCCCTCGCCTCCGCGCTGTTTCTCGCGTTCGCTGTCCCCGCACGTCGACTGCGGTCCCACAGCACCGGTGAGGCCTTCTCCGTACCGCACCCGCACGATCGCTCGCATCACGGGGGTGAGCGGTGATGGGCCCGCGCGGCATGCAGCGCATCGGGTATGCCGCCGGGGCGTTCGATCTCTTCCACATCGGGCACCTCAACCTGCTGCGGCACGCCAAGCAGCAGTGCGACGTGCTCGTCGCCGGTGTGGTCAGCGATGAGATGCTGCGGCTCGTGAAAGGAATCGAACCGTTCATCCCGACCCACGAGCGTGCCGAGATCGTGCGTCACATCAGCTTCGTCGACGAGGTCTTCGTCGAAGACGCACCCGACAAGATCGACGCCTGGCGGCAGGTCGGGTTCACGCACTTCTTCAAGGGCGACGACTGGCGGGGCACGGAGAAAGGGGTGAGGCTCGAGCGCGAGTTCGCGACGGTCGGTGTCGAGGTCGTCTACTTCCCGTACACCGCCCACACGTCGAGTTCGGCGCTGCGCCGAGCCCTCATCGCGGTGGCGGGGGAGCAGGCGTCGTGACCGGGGTCCCGTGGACTCAGTGGCCGTGACCGAGGGGGCCGACGATCTCGGCGCGGTGAGTGACGTGATCGAGCCGTTCCGGTCCCCCTGACAGTGCGCGCTCGAGCACTTCGGCCGCGGCGTGACCGTACGCGCGCGGGCGCAGGTCGGCACTGACGAGATCGGCGACGCCCGACTCCGCGCGCAGATCGCCTGCGAGGGTCGCCATGCGCAACGTGCGCGAGTCGTCAGCAGGGGTGTCGCGATCCGCGAGGGCGAGTGCCCGTGCCGCGAGTCCCTGCGCCACCCACACCACCGCATCGTGGTCACCGTCGGAGGCCACCGCGCCCACGAGCTCCTGCAGTCGGGCGTCGGACGGCTCGACCGCGCAGTCCAGCACGAGCGGCGCGACCGCATGCGTCGCGCACCAGTCGGCGTAGCCGCTCAGCACCTGTGCACCCCAGAGCGGTGCACGCGCGGGATCGATGGCGACGAGTGCGGGGCGTCCGGATCCGGACCGCTGCAAGCGGTCGAGCACCCGCTGCGTGAGCGCGTGATGGTCGACGGCGATGGATCCGGCGAGACCCTCTGCACCCGCGCCCGTGTAGGGTCCGACGCTGACCCACGGTAGTTTCGCCGACGTGGCGAGCACCGCGAAGGGATCGTCTCTCACCGGGTCGAGCACTAAGAGCCCGTCGACCGGAAGCTCGCGCGACGAGCGATGCGGGTCGCCGGTGAAGAGCACGAGATCGCGGCCGGCCTCCGCAGCGAAATCGGCGACGCCGAACGCGAACTCCATGTAGAACGCGAGGCTCTGCAGGTCGGTCGGCACGCGGAGTCCGATCGCGCCGTGCTCGCCGCCCCGCAGTCGCTGTGCCGCACGGTTGGTGACGTATCCGAGCCGGTCGGCTTCGGCGAGCACGCGTTCGCGTGTGGTGGCCGAGACTCTTCCGGTGCCGCTCAGGGCGGCGGACACTGCGGTCTTCGAGATGCCGAGCGAGGCAGCGATGTCGAGGATCGTGATCGGCGGCCGGGGCATGCAGCCAGTGTATGGGCATTCGGGCTTGAGCCCTTGACGGGGTCGTCTGCGCGACCTACAGTGTTGCAGGAACGTTCCCGCACCGGGTGTTCCCACGAGACGAAGGAGTCGCCATGTCCGCAACCTCTGCCCCTGCCTCGGGGCTCGCCTCGCTCACCGGAAAGGTCGTGCTGGGCTTCTTCGGCACCTGGGTACTGGCGCTCATGGCCGCGAATCTCGTCCCGGTGATCATCGCCGCCCTGGTCCAGGATCTCGGCCTCGACATCGCCCAGGCCGGTGCCGTGGCGAGCGGCATGACGATCGCCTCGGCCGCGACGATGCTCGTCACCACACGATTCGTCGCCGGCGTCGACCGTCCGCGTCTCGGGCGCATCGGCCTCGTCGCCATGATCATCGGCTACGGTCTCGCGGCGGTCGTGCTGACGACGCCCGTCGTGCTCGGCGGGCTGATCCTCGGCGGGGTGGGGACCGGCATCATGATCGCCACCGGTACCGCCGCGGCATCCTCCACGCGCAATCCCGACGGAACCGTCGCCACCATCACGATCATCAACAGGCTCGCCGCGACCGCGCTCCTCGCCATCGCGCCACTCTTCCACAACGACCTCCGCACCGTGCTCTTCGTAGTGGCCGGCCTCGGTGTCGTCGGACTGCTGCTCGCGGGCGGACTGCCCAACCTTCCCGAGGAGCAGCGGCTCGCCGCGCACGACCGGTCCGTGCCGGTCGCCGCGCTCACCGGGGTCGCGATCCTGCTCGCGCTGTCGACCGGATTCTGGTCGCTGACGGAGGACATGGTGTACTCGATGACGAGCGTGCTCGCCGAGCGCAGCGGCACCTCGCCCGAGCTCGCCGGAACCCTCCTGGCAGGCAAGGTCTTCGGCGGGCTGATCGGTGCGGTCCTGGCTCCGGTCGCGCTGAAGTTCATCGGTCGCAGCTGGTCGCTGCTGATCATCGTCGTCATCAGCACGGCGACGAAGTTCGCGATGATCATGTCCGCCTCGGTGGCGGTGTACGCGACATCGATCCTCATCTGGGGAGTCATGTACGGGGCGGTGCTCGTACTCATCACCGGCCTCGCCGCGGTCATGGACGTCACCGGCCGCACCGGAGTGCTCGTGTTCGGCGTCTACCTCGGCGGGGTGGCTCTCGGTCCGCTCGTCGGCGGTCAGCTCGTCGGCCTCCTCACCCCGCTCCAGTACGCACTGGTCGTCACCGTGCCGAGCGTGATCTTCGGCGCATCGATCTTCATCATCGCCCGGAGCCGGCGCAAGTTCGAGTCGGGCAACACCACGGCGATCGACCTCGGGGCCGAACCGGCCGCGACTCGCTGACCCCGACGCCGACGATAAGGAGAGACCGTGCACACCACCCCGGAACACACCGCTACACCCGATCGCATCGTGCTCGCGTCGCGCGTGCACACGATGGAGCCCGCCCCGGCGTCCGACGGCCCGGCGAACCCCGTCACCGCGATCGCCCTCTCCGGCGACCGCGTGCTCGCGACGGGAACGCACGACGAGATGCTGGGCCTCCGCGGGCCGGGCACCGTCATCGATGACTTCGCCGGCACCGTGTACCCCGGCTTCACCGACAGTCACACGCACGTGATCCTCGGGCTCGAACTCACACGCGGACTCCACCTGACCGACCTCGATCTCGACACCGTGCGCGCTCGGGTCGCGGCGGCCGCTGCCGAGCTCCCGGACGGAGCGTGGATCCACGGCTGGGGCGCCGACCCGAACATCTTCACCGGTTCGGGCTTCACCGGTCGCATCTTCGACGATGTCGCGGGCGACCACCCGCTCTTCATCCGCATGCGCGACGCGCACTCGGCGGTGGTCAACTCGACGACGATCGATCTGCTCGGTCTGACCGGGCGCGAGACGTTCCCCGATGAGTCGCGCATCGGCGTCGACGACCAGGGGGTGCCGACGGGCTATGTGCTCGAGCTCGCCGCGATCGACCTCGTGCTCAGTCAGGCGCCTCCCGAGACGATCGCGCAGCAGGCGGATCGTGTCTGGGCGGTGCTCACCGGAATGGCCGCGAGCGGCATCGCGAGCACGCACGTGCTCGACTTCCACCGCGGGTCGCGCGAGATTCTGGAGCTGGCCGAAGAGCGCGGGGACCTGCCGGTGCGGCT
The DNA here is from genome assembly GCF_017583045.1 of Leucobacter tardus. Taxonomy (GTDB): domain Bacteria; phylum Actinomycetota; class Actinomycetes; order Actinomycetales; family Microbacteriaceae; genus Leucobacter; species Leucobacter tardus. Next base: position 851,271 of record NZ_JAGFBF010000001.1, read on the forward strand.
GCGCTTCTCGCCGATCGTGCCGGCCGGCGCCTCGGAAGCGCAGCTCAGGGAGTTCGCAGAGCTCCAAGGTCTACGGGGTCGCCGCTGGCGCGTCGAGGGCGTGAAGTTCATGATCGACGGCACGGTGGACAACGGTTCGGCCTGGCTCGCCGAGCCCGACTGCTTCGGACAGGGCCTCCGGTCGCTCTGGACCGATCCGGAGGCGTACCGCGCCGCGTTGCGGTATTTCGCCGAGCGCGGGGTGCCGACGGCGACCCACGCGATCGGAGACCGCGGCGTCGACTTCGTGCTCGATGCCCTGGAATCCCTCGGCGATCTCCGGGCGAACGCCGCGCACCGCATCGAGCACATCGAGACGATCCCCGATGAGACGGTCCAGCGTTTCGCCGCGCTCGGGGTCGCCGCGAGCATGCAGCCGATCCACGGCACGCACCACACCCGCGCCGACCGCTCCGACAACTGGTCGGTGCGACTCGGAGACACCCGTGCCGCACGCGGGTGGCGCTGCGCGGACATCCGCCGTTCAGGCGCGGTGCTGGCCCTCGGCAGCGATTGGCCGGTGACCCCCTACGATCCGCGCGCGATGCTCGCCGACACCATCCTCCGGTATCCGGTGGAGCGCCCGGGGACGCCCCCCGTCCAACCCGAGCAGGCGCTGACGCGGCGCGAGGCGCTCGAGGGATACACCGTCCACGCAGCCGCCGCCTCGGGTCTGCTCGACGACGAAGGCACGCTCGCGCCGGGCAAGCGCGCGAATCTCACGGTGCTCGACGCCGACCTGCTCGACACGCCTCCCGAGCGCTTCCCCGAGGTCGGCGTCCTCGCCACGTTCGTCGACGGGGTCCCGGCTCACGTCAATCGCTGAGCACCGTCGTCGACGCCTGCGACGACCTGCGCTCGCTCCAGGACCCCAGGAGGGCGGTCAGGGAGCTCCCGAGCCACCAGCGGTAGCGCGCATGATCCCAACCGACCTGATCGGTGAAGAACAGGTGGGCCTCGGGGCCGACGATCAGGCTGAGCTCCGCCGCCGCGGTCTCGAGCGCCTCGGGTGTCTCCGCGACGAGGAGTCCTCGGGCGACCGTCCACTCGGCGGCGATGCGCATGTCGCTCCAGCGTCGTCTCCAGAGATCCTCGACCGCCGCAGCGGCGGCACGATCGATTTCGGCGGCTGAATGCATGGCGCGTGAGAGTGCCGCGCTGCGGCGATTCGCCTCGGCGATGTAGTCGAGGTATCGGCTCAGGGCCTCATCCGTCGAAGGCAGGCTCATGAAGTCTCTGACCTCGTCGCGCTCACCGAGGCTCTGCGCCCACTCGTTCCCCGTGAACGCCGTCTCGAATGCGGCGATGAGCAGCGAGGCCTTCGCGCCCGCGAGCCGCACGGACTGGACGGAGACCTCCGCTTCGCGGGCGATGTCGCGCATGGTCGTGCCGTTGTAGCCGGCGCGCGCGAAGAGGGTTCCGGCGGCCTCGACGATCCGTCTGCGGGTGCGTGCCGCCTCCGCCTCGCGCAGCGGTGACGAGTAGGTGCGCGGCATGACGCTCGCCTTTCTGCCGGATGTGCACCGGCGCTTCTCCGGGGCCCTCAAATATGGTTGGATCAAGTATCTACCCAATTGACCGCCCGGGGAGGGTGTGATGTCGACATTCCTGCTGGCCGCGACACCGATCCGCGGGCACTTCGGCCCGATCCTCGAGATTGCAGTGTATCTGCATGGGCGGGGCCACGACGTGACGCTGCTCTCGGGCAGGCGCTATCGCGATACCGTCGAAGGGCGCGGGGTGCGCTTCGTTCCGCTGCGCGGCGTCGCAGACTTCGACGATCGCGACGCCGACAGCTACATCCCCGACCGTCTCCGCTACCGGGGCATCCGTCGAGCGCAGTACGAGATTCGCACGATCTTCTTCGAGACGGTCCCCGATCAGTACGCCGCGCTCTCCGAGCAGATCGCCGCAGTGCGGCCCGACGCGGTGCTCGTCGACAACACCTTCGCCGGAGCACTTCCCTTCACCCGGGCGGCGCGGTTCGACCAGTCGGCAGATGCCACCCACCCGGTGATCGCCGGGCTCGGGGTGATGCCGCTGAGTCAAAGCGACGACGGCCTCGCGCCGCACGGCATGGGTCTGCCTCCGGCGCGCACCGCGCTCGATCGTCTGCGCTACCGCCTCTTCGCGGTCGCGGCCAAACACGCCGTCTTCCGCAGCGTGCAGCGCGCGGCGGCGCGCGTACTGGCGCAGACGGGCATGCGACTCGATCAGTCGGCGATGGACCTCGCTCGCCTCTTCGACGTCTTCTTCCAGTCGGGGCCGCGGGGTCTCGACTACCCTCGGCCCGAGCTGTCGCGTAACGTGCGGTACGCCGGCGTGCTCCCGCAGGCGCCGGCGGCAGCCGATCTCCCCGACTGGTGGGACGATCTGGATGGCAGGCGGGTGGTGCACGTCACCCAGGGCACCATCGACAACGACGACTTCGGTCGGCTCGTCCGACCGACGATCGATGCGCTCGCCGATACCGACCTCCTCGTGGTGGTCTCGGCGGGAGGGAACGCGCTCTCGCAGATCGGCCCGTTGCCCGCGAACGCCCGCGCCGCGACGTACCTGCCCTACGACCTGCTGCTGCCCCGAACCGATGTTATGGTGACGAACGGCGGATTCGGCGGGGTGCTCGCTGCCGTCTCGCACGGCGTACCGCTGGTCGTCGCCGGGGTGACCGAGGACAAGCCGGAGGTCGCGGCGCGCGTCGCCTGGTCGGGTGCGGGCATCGATCTGCGGGACGGGTCGCCCGACGCCGTCACCGTGCGGGACGCCGTGACGCGCGTGCTCGACGACCCGTCGTACCGGGACGCCGCGCGCCGACTCGCCGAGGAGTGCGCGAGCCGGGACGCACTGGAGCAGATCGAGCACGAACTGCAGGTGCGGGTCGCCGCGCGCGCGTAGGGTCGCGCACCCCCGGCCCGCCGGCGGGGCTCACGCGTCGCGGAGTGCGAGCCGACTGAACGGTCCGTGCCGGTCGAGCAGGTCGCCCGCCACCCCTGATTCGACGAGCGCGCCGCGGTCGATGACGGACACGCGTCCGTCCGCGGCCACCTCGTCCGCGCGGTGCGTGATCTCGATCACGGTCGGTCCGGCGGCGGTCCCGCCGTCGTCGAGCCGGAAGCGCTCGGCGATCCGCGAACGGACCGACCGCGCGGTGTCGGCGTCGAGCTGACTGAGCGCCTCGTCCAGGATCAGGATGCGCGGCTCGGAGACGAGCGCGCGGGCGAGTGCCACGCGCTGCAGCTGCCCGCCCGAGAGCGTGGTGCCGCGTTCGCCGACCTCGGTGTCGAGCCCTTCGGGGAGCGAGTCGGCGCCGAGGCACACGTCGTGCAGTGCGGCTTCGAGCGCGGCGTCGGTCGCGTCGGGCCGGGCGAGGCGCAGATTCGAGGCGAGCGAACCGGGGAAGAGGGTCGGGCGCTGATCGACGAGGGCGACGGTCCGGCGCAGGGCATCGAGCGAGAGCTCGGGAACCGGTACGCCGGCGACGCTGATCTCACCGGCGTCCGGATCCCACGACCGGGTCAGCAGTGCGGCCACGGTGGACTTGCCGCTTCCCGAGACACCGACGATCGCGTGCCACTCACCGGCCGCGAACCTGGTCGAGATATCGGCGAGCGCCGATGAACCGGTGCCGGGGTAGGCGAACGAGACACCGGCGAACTCGATCTCGGGCCCTCCGCTCCCCGGCACCTCGAGGGCGCCGGTATCGGCGACGGCCGGTGGTGCCTCGATGACGCTGCGCACCCGGTCGCAGGCGGCGAAGGCGGCGTCGAGTCCGGTCGCGAAGTCGTCGGTTCCCGCGTTCTTGAACCACAGGCCGAAGAGCACCGCGACGGCCAGGACGATGTCTGCGACGGGGCGGCCGCTGAGCAGCAGCAGCACGAGGCACGCTGCGCGGAGCGCCTGCTCGATCGCGATCCGGGCTCCGACGACGCGTGCGAGTCCGCGCTGCGCGGCGGCGAGCGACGCATCTGCATCGCCCAGCGAGGCGAGGCGCGAGCGCTCGGCCTCGAACGCGAGGACCTCGCGCACGCCCTGCACGTCGTCCGCGACGTGGGTGGCGACCCGGCCGCGGTCCGCCGCGATCCCTCGTGATGCGCGCCAGGTCGCCCCCGCGCTCACGAAGGGGAGGAGCAGAGCCAGAGCCAGGAAGACGGCGATGATGCCGGCGAGGAGCGGGTCACCGGAGACGCCGAGCCAGACGAGGGTGATCGCCGGTACCGCGACCGAGGCGATCACCGGCGGGAAGGTGTGTGCGAAGAACACCTCGATGCGGTCGATGTCGCGGGTGGCGCGCTCCGTCAGCTCGGCCGAGGCGCGGCCCGAGGTCGCCGCAGGCGCCTGCGGCACGAGGCGCTCGAAGAACAGGACACGCAACCGCTGCAGAGCCGTGAACGCGACCCAGTGGCCGGTGAACTGCTCGAGATAGCGCAGGGCGGCTTTGACCGCTGCGAGCGCGACGACGATGAGCGCCAGCGTCATGAGCGACACCGGCACGCCCGATGCGACGTCGAGCAGTGCCTGGGCTGCGACGACGAGGATCGCCACGTTCAGCAGGTTGCCGACGATGCGAGCGATCGCCGACGCTCCGAGCATGGGCAGCAGGCTGCGAGTATGGCTGAAGAGCCACGCGGTCAGGGTGCGACGGCTGGTGACGGGTGCGGTGGTGCTCATCGTGCGGCTCCCGGTGCGTCGAGGCGCTCGACGCGGTCTGCGGCCAGGATCGCTCCGGGCCGGTGCGCGATCATGAGGACGGTGCGTCCGCGGGCGAGACGGCCGAGCGCCTCGAGGAACGCCGCTTCTCCGGCGAGATCCACCTGCGATGTCGGTTCGTCGAGGATCAGCACCGAAGCGTCTCGCAGGATCGCGCGGGCGATGGCGAGGCGCTGGCTCTGTCCGCCCGACAGGCTGCGGCCCTCCTCGCCGACGGGGGTGTCGAGCCCCCGGTCCGATCCGCGGATCTCGGCGTCGAGGCCCGCTGCCGCGAGCGCATCCCAGAGCTCCGCGTCCGTCGCCTCCGGGTGGGCGACGCGCAGGTTCTCGGCGATCGTGCCGTGGAAGAGGAACGTGCGCTGCTCCACGACCGAGAGGCGCGCGCGGATCGCGTGCGCCGGTGTGGTGCGGGTGTCCGCACCTTGGAGCGTGACGCGTCCGGAGGCAGGAATGAGGTGCGCCTGCACGAGCGCCGAGACCGTGGACTTGCCCGCGCCGCTCGGGCCGGCCAGCGCGACGTGCTCGCCCTCGGCGATGCGGAGGGAGAAGTCGCGGAGCACCTTCTGGTCGGCGACCCAGCCCGCGGTGACCCCGTCGAGGGAGATCGCGGCATCGGGCCCCGAAGCGTCCGCCATCCCGGTGCCCGTCACGCCGGTGTTCGTCGCCTCGATGCCCGGCTGCACCGCGCTCGCCGCGGCCGGGCGCCGGCTTCCGCCCGAGAGCTGCCGGCTGATGGCCTGCTCGGCGGCGCGCCCGCCGATGCCGATGTAGAAGAACTGGCCGACGAGGTCGGCCGGTGCGATGACGAGGAGCGCGATGAGGATCGCCGAGAGGCCGGCGCCGAGCGACAGGGTGCCGGCGTCGACGCGGGCGACCGCGGCGAGCGTCGCGACGAGCAGCACCGTGAGGGTGATCGCCGCGTCGATGACGAGAATCAGCACCTGATTGACGGCGAGCACGCGCATGAGCGCGCGTCGCAGACGCTCGCCCCGGGTGGCGAGCTCGATGCCGGCACGATCCGCCGCTCGCGCGGTCACGAGCGTCGAGAGTCCCTGGATCGAGCGCAGGAACTCGGCGGTGAGCCTCGCCTGCGTGCGGCGCTGCTCGGCGCCCGATGCCCGCACGGTGCGGCGGGCGACCACCACGATGCCGGGCACGAGCGCGGCGCCGAGGGCCAGCAGCAGGGCGATGAGGGGGTCGATCGCGATCGCCGCGATGATGAGCACGGGCAGCGGCGTGGACAGGGCTCCGATCGTCGGCCCGAGAAAGGCGCCGCGGTAGCGTGCCGCCCGCTCGGTCGAACCGGTCGCGAGCGCCAGCAGCGCCCCCGACCGCGACTGGGCCGAGACGAGCCCGCCCCGGAAGACGGAGTCGATGACGCGCGCCCGCAGGTATCCCTCGGCCTGTGCCTGCGCGCGAGCGGTGATGATCTTCTCGGTCGCGGAGATCGCGGCGGCGACCGCGGCGAGTGCCGCCATCGCGAGCACCGCGGGCGCGGGCTCGTCTCCCGACCTCAGCGCATCGACAGCGCGTCCGATGGTGACGAGCACGCCGCCGAGGGCCGCGGCGCGCATCCACGCGAGCGCGATCGCGAGCACCTGCGCGGGCCGCGAAACGGCGCCGCGCACCTCAGGATGCGTCGGGGCGGACGGGCCACCCGCGCCGGGGTGGCCGGAGTGCGCAGTCGGATGGGAGCGTGCGGGGCGCTGGGACACGCTGAAAGTGTATGCGTCCGGCACGCGGGTGCGCATCTCGGCGCCGCCCGCGTCGCAGCGGTGACGGGGCGGGTCAGCGGCGCGCGTCGGCGCGCAATCGCGCGGGAACCAAGTACCCGAGCACCGCGGCGACGACGCCGAACGCGCCGGCGAGCACCCAGGGAACCCCGGCGTCGAGCATGGCGGCCACCGCCGCCGCGACGAAGAGCAGTTCGATGAACGCCTGGCCGAAGCGATCGGTGCGCAGCACGGGGCGCGGCGACAGGAACAAAGCCCAGACCACGATCGAGAGGGCGAGCAGACCGATCCCGGTCAGCACTCCTGGGAAGGGGAGCGGCCAGGCCACGAACCCCCACAACCCGATGCAGCCGACCGCGATGACGTGGCCGACGGCGCGCAGCAGCTGCAGAGCAGCGGTCGCACGACTGTGCGGTGCGGTGGCGGGGGCGTGCGTGTCAGCGGGGGTACTCATCGCCCTCCAGTCTACCGCCGTCGCGCGCACCGACCGGCCGCCCGCACTCAGTCGACGAGGTCGCGCAGGTCGCCGAGTGGAATCGGATGCGCGATGGGGCGACGCGCGTTCTGCCGCAGCGAAGTGGACGGGCCCGCGGGGTCGGGGTCCGACCCCGCAGCGGAAAGGCAGGCGACGGCGGCGCCGCAGACGCGACCCTGGCACCACCCCATGCCCGCTCGGGTGACGCCCTTCTGCGTACGGGTGTCGGCCGCCTGCATATCGTCGCGGGCCGAGGCGATCGCACCGGCCGTCACCTCTTCGCATCGGCACACGACGGTGTCCTCGTGCACGCGCGATTCCCAGCCGCGCGGGATCGGGTGCGCGCGGTGCATGGCCGCGGCGAAGGCGCGCTGCCTCCGGATGATGCGCGCCTCGCGAGGTGCGGGTACACCACCTGGATCCGGATCCGTTCCGGAGGTCGCGGCCAGCGCCGCGGCGCGACCCGCGACCGCACCCTCGACGACGGCGAGTGCCGCGCCGCCGACGCCCGTCAGCTCGCCCGCCAGATACAGGCCGGGAACGGTCGATCGCTGACCGGCGTCGACCTCGGCGACGAGAGATCCGTCGACGTCCACGCGGGTCTCCGCACCGAGTGCGACGGGCAGTTCCAGCTGCGGGGTGAACCCCCAGCCGAGTCCGATCGCGTCGACGTTCGGGACGAGTCGCGCGCTGCCAGGCACGATCGATCCGTCACGGCGCAGGCGCGCGGTACGGACGGATTCGACGGCGGTGTCGCCGAGGATCTCCGTGACGACGGTGCGGGTGCGGTACGGGATCCGGTGCCGCAGGAAGGTCCACGCGTACTCGGCGCCTTCGATCCCTTTTTCGGGGACCGCGAGCGCGCGGTGGGCGCGCGGCACCCATCCCGTGAGATCGGCGGACTCGCACACCGCGGCGACGTGGCCGCCGGCGGCGACGATGTTGGCGGCGACCGGCAGGAGGAACGGGCCCGTGCCGGCAATGACGAAGCGCGAACCGGGAAGGCTGCCGTTCTGCTTGATGAACGCCTGAACGCCCCCGGCCGCCATCACTCCGGGCAGTTCCCAGCCCGGAACGGGGAGCTGCCGGTCGTATCCTCCGGTCGCGAGCACGAGCGTCGAAGCGTGGATCACACGAGGCTCGGACGTCGTGCCGAAGCTCGCGGAGAGCCGCAGGGTGAACCCCTCCGGCCCGCGCTGCACCATCCAGACGCTGGTGCGCGGCAGGTACTCGATCCGCCCCGCGGCCACAGCCGAGTCGAATCGGCGCCGCAGGTCGAGATACGTCTGCCAGCCGTGGTGCAGCGACCCGTCGTCCGCGACGCCCGCGGCTTCGGATCGGTGCCGCCAGAACTGGCCGCCGGGCTGCTCGGCCGCGTCGATTACGGCGACCCGCACTCCGCGCTCGGCTGCGCTCGCCGCCGCCGCGAGACCGGCGGGTCCGGCGCCGACGATCGCAACGTCCACACGCGGTGCCCGACCCGTGGGGCGAGGCTGGGGTGATGCGACGCGCTCGATCGGGGCGCTCATGCGGCGTCCGTCGGGTCGGCATCGTTGCCCGTGCCGGCCCACTCCGTCCGCGGGCCCGAGGCGGAGCGCACGTCCATGCCCTCGGCGAGCGGGATCATGCACGCGCGCTGACCCGACTCCCCGTCGATCTCGACGAGGCAGTCGAAGCACACGCCGATGCCGCAGAAGAGTCCGCGGGGGCGTCCGTCGCGCGTCGTGCGCCAGGATCGGGTTCCGGTCGCGATCAGCGCCGCAGCGACGCTCGTGCCGGCCTCCGCCTCGAGCGGTGCGCCGTCGAATGTGGCGTGCACGCGGTCCGCCATGCGGTCGCTGCGTCGTCGCTCGCTCATGCGCTCGCCTCCTCGTGCTCGTTCGTGGTCCACGCTGCACCGTCACCGAATCGCTCCGGTCGGAACGGGTCGAGGGGCAGTTCGGGATCGTCCCCGACGAGTGCCTGCGCGAGCAGCTTCCCCGTCCCCGCCGCGAGGCCGATGCCCGCGCCCTCGTGGCCGCAGGCGTGCCAGAGCCCCGGAGCGCGGGGATCCGGTCCGATCACCGGCAGGTGGTCGGGGCAGTAGGGGCGGAAGCCGTGGTAGTGCCGCATGATGCGGGTCCGCTCGAGGAACGGGAAGAGGTCGATCGCGTGGGCCGCGATGGTGCGCAGCGCTTCGGTGCTGACGGTGCCGTCGAATCCCACGCGCTCCCGGCTCGAGCCGATGAGGATCGTTCCCGCCGGGGTGCCCTCGACGACGGGGCTCGCCTGCAGGCCGGCATCGGCGCTGCCGACGTTGTCGATGTACTCGGCGGCGTAGACCTTGTGGAAGACGCGTGGCGGCAGTGGTTCCGTCACCATCACGAAGCCTCGGCGGGGCAGTATGGGGACCGCGACGTCGGCGAGCGCCGCGACCTCGCCGGCCCAACTGCCCGCAGCGTTGACGACCTGTGCAGCAGTGAAGTCGCCGCTCGGGGTTCTGGCACCGATCACCCGGTCGCCGTCGCGCAGCAGCGCGGTCACGGGAGCGCGCGTGACGAGGGTCGCACCCGCGGCGCGGGCGAGTCGCAGCATCTCGGCCGCCGCGAGGATCGGCTGCACCTGACTGTCCTCGGGGTAGTGGGCGGCACCGAGGGCCGCATCGGTGACGTGGGGCTCGAGTTTGCGCAGGTCGTCCGAGGAGAGTGCGCTGGCAGTGATGCCGAAGCTCCGTTGCGCCGTCGTCACTCGTTCCAGAGAGGCGAGACTGCTCTCGCGGGAGGCGACGATGATGCCGCCTTTGCGCTCGAACTCCCACAGATGACCGAACTCGGCGAGCTCCCCCGTCCACACGCTGAGCGAGTACTGCATGAGCTCGAGCTCGGGACCCAGCTCTTTATCCGAGACGAGGATGTTCCCCTCGCACCGCGATGTCGTGCCGCTCACCGGCAGGTCGCGCTCGAGCACCGTCACCGAGAGCCCGGCCCTCGCCGCGAAGAACGCGGTGGCGCACCCGGTGATCCCGGCGCCGATGACGATGACGTCGGAGATTCGGGTCACGTCGCCTCTCCTTGCGGGGTGTCTGCGGGTGCCGATGCCTCTGCCGTTCGCTGCTCACCCGTCGCCCACAGTGAGCGTGCGTGGCCGATGTGGCTGCGCATCAACGCTTCGGCACCGGCGCCGTCGCCGTCGCGGAGCAGGCGGACGAGCTCGTGGTGCTCGTGAGCCGACGCGGTGAGCCGTCCCTCATGGGCGAGCGCGGTGATGCCGTAGAGGCGGGTGCGCGAGCGAAGCGAGGTGGCGAGGTCGGTCAGCTGCCGGTTTCCGGCGAACGAGAGGACCCGCTCGTGGAAGGCCCGATCGTTGCGCAGGTACTCGACGAGGTCCTCGCCCGCGGCGCCCGCGGCGCATCGGTCGGCGAGCTCGATGAGCTCGTCGAAGGCCTCATCGGGGATCCGGCCGACGATGTCGCGCATCGTCGGCGGCTCGAGCAGCTGCCGGATCTCGGCGAGGTCGTCGAGATCCTTCTCGCTCATCTGCGTGACCCGGAAGCCCTTGTTCTTCACCGTCTCCACGAGTCCCTCGCGGGCGAGATCCATCATGGCCTCGCGCACGGGCGTGGCCGAGACGCCGAGCTGCTGCCCCAGCGTGGGGGCCGACACGAGCACGCCCTCGGCGAGCTCGCCGGTGATGATGGCGGTGCGCAACTGGTCGAGCACGGTCTCGCGCAGGTTCATCGGACGCTTGAGCTGACTGAGCGTGGACACGGAATTCCTCCTGGGTTCTGCGGCGCTACCGGGTGGGCGTGCCCTCGGTGAACACGACCGTCGCGCATACCAGATCCTCCCACGACATGCCGACGCCGGTGTAGACGGCGGGACGCCCCGGCCGACGCGCGACGGCGCCGGTCGCGAGGTCGCGCAGGTTCGGGGGCGGGCTCGCGACCCAGTCGTCGGCGGTGTACGCGGTGGCGAGATTGCCGTTCTCGCGTTCGGCGGATGCGCGGCCCTCGACCACGATGTCGGCGCGGCTGATGAGGGCGTCATCGAGTTCGCGAAGGTCGCGCCCGTGCGTGCCGATGGCGGCGACGATTGCCGAGTCCCGCACGAGCGAGCCGTCGAAGAGCGGGCCGCTCGCCGTGGTGGCGCAGACGATGATGTCGGCGTTCCGCACCGCGGCTTCGGCATCGTGTCGGCGGTCGACGATGTCGATGCCCTCCGCTGCGAGGTCGCTGTGCAGGCGAGCGACGCGCTCGGCACCGCGTCCCACGACGCCGAACGTTGCGCGGGGGAAGACGCTGCGAGCGGCGATAATCGCGCCCCGCCCCTGGGTCCCCGCACCGAAGACCAGGATCCGCGGGTCCGGCGGCATCGCGGAACCCTCGGGTGCGAGCGCGGCGAGCTGCCGGATGGCGCTCACGGCGACCGCCGGGGTTCGGATCCCCGTGAGGCTCGCGCCCTCCATGACGGCTACCGGTGTCAGCGTGCGGGAGTCGAGCAGGATGTAGAGGCCCTGGATCTTCTCGAGACCGCGGGCGGGGTTCTGCGGCGCGACCGTGAGCGCTTTCAGGCCGCTGAAGCGATGGCCCTGCGCAGGCATGAGGAGGAACTCGCCGTCCGGCGCCGGACTGAAGAGACGCGGTCCGTCGAGCTCGGGGTCGACGTCTGCGCGGAGCGCCGCTTCGACGGCGTCCATCGCACGAGCGAATGTCAGCGTCTCACGGACGGCATCGGCATCGAAGTACGGCAGGGTCACAGCAGGAATCCTTCGGGGAACGGGTCGGTGGGGTCGAGAAAGTACTGCGCGGTGCCCGTGATCCAGGCACGGCCCGTCACGGTCGGGATCACCGCCGGACGTCCGGCGACCGTCGTCTCGGCGATGAGGCGGCCGATGAAGCGGGACCCGATGTACGACTCGTTGACGAAGTCGGTGTCGAGCGCGAGCTCGCCGCGGGCGTGCAGCTGCGCCATGCGCGCACTGGTGCCGGTGCCGCAGGGGGAGCGGTCGAACCAGCCCGGGTGGATCGCCATGGCGTGCCGTGATCGTTCGGCCGTCGACCCGGGGGCCTGCAGATACACGTGGTGGCAGTCGCGAATATCGGGTCGCTCGGGGTGCATCGGAGCGTCGGCGGCGTTGATCGCGTCCATGATCGCGAGGCCGGCCTCGAGGAGTTCGCCCTGGTTGGAGCGGTCCTCGCGCCACTCGACGCCGATCCCCTCGAGGTCGACGACGGCGTAGAAGTTGCCCCCGAACGCGAGGTCGTAGGCGACGGTCCCGAGACCCGGCACCTCGACGGAGGCGTCGAGCCGGTCGACGAACGAGGGGACGTTCGTGATGGTGACGTGCTCGGCCTTGCCGTCGTTCACGGCGACGTCGACGACGACGAGGCCGGCGGGCGTATCGAGGCGGATCGTGGTGACGGGCTCCGTCACCGTGACCATGCCGGTCTCGACGAGCACCGTCGCGACGCCGATGGTCCCGTGCCCGCACATCGGCAGGCACCCGGAGACCTCGATGTAGAGGACGCCCCAGTCCGCGTCCGGACGGGTCGGAGGCTGCAGGATCGCGCCGCTCATCGACGCGTGCCCGCGCGGCTCCGTCATGAGGAGCGTGCGGATGTGATCGGAGTGCTCCATGAACCAGGTGCGGCGCTCCGCCATGGAGTCGCCCGGCAGCACGCCGATGCCGCCGGTGATGACGCGGGTGGGCATGCCCTCCGTGTGTGAGTCGACCGCGTGGAAGACGCGAGTGGTGCGCATGATGCTCCTGTGTGCTCGGTGCCGAGGCGACGCGTGGGGCGCTGACGGATCCCCGCCCCACGCTACGCGGTTACTGGTCGTACCCCTTGGCGGCGGCGGCTTTCGTGTCGGCGACGATCCGGTCGGCGACGTCCTGCGGCAGGGGGAGGCGCGGCGGGCGGCACGGGCCGCCGTACAGGCCGAGCACATCCATCGAGAGCTTGATGGACTCGACGAACTCGGTCTTCGTGTCCCAGCGCAGCAGCGAGTGCAGGTCGCGGTAGATGGTCCGTGCGCGCTCGAGGTCGCGGACGTCGCCCGAAGTGGAGAGCTTGAAGAGCTCGACCGTGGCCTGCGGGATCGCGTTCGGGTAGCCGGCGACCCAGCCCACGGCACCGGCGATGCCGACCTCGAGCACGCTGTCGTCGGTGCCGATCAGGATGTCGATGCTCGGCGCGAGCTCCTGGATCTCGTAGATGCGACGGGGGTCGCCGGTGAACTCCTTGACCCCGACCATGTGGCCGGCGTCGTGGATCTCGGCGATGAGATCGGGGACGAGGTCGACCTTCGTGTCGATCGGGTTGTTGTAGCCCACGATCGGGAGCCCGGCCTGCGCCACGGTGGCGTAGTGGTGCTTCACCTGCTCGCGGCTGGCGCGGTAGGCGTTCGGGGGGAGCAGCATGACGCAGTCGGCGCCGGCCTCGGCGGCCTGCTCGGCCCACTGGAGCGACTGCAGAGCACCGTAGGCGCCGACGCCGGCCATGACCGAGAAGCCCTCGGGGGCGGCATCGACCGCGGTCGTGATGACGCGGGCGCGCTCCTCCTCGCTGAGGTTCTGGTACTCGCCGAGCGACCCGTTCGGGGCGATCCCGTCGCAGCCGTTGTCGGCAAGGAATTGGACGTGCTTGGCGAACTTGTCGTAGTTCACGGACAGATCCTCGTTGAAGGGGAGGGCTGAGGCGACGATGACGCCGTGCCAGGGCTTCTGCTCGGTCATGGGGTTCCTTTCACGGGGCGATGAGCTGGGAAGAGAGAAAATCTATATAAGGTGTGACATTGCACAGTGTATCAGGGTGCCGGGTCGGCGTGTCAGCGTTGACGCGCCGACCCGTGGCCTACCGTCGCGCGGCGTCGCCCCACGTCGTGGAGTCGCCGGCAGGAGATCGCCGTTGGGGCACGCCGAGCGGATTGTCGTCGTGCAGGGCCGCGGGGAGGAACGCCTCGGGGGCGTTCTGGTAGGCGACGGGACGGACGAACCGCTGAATCGCGGCACTCCCGACCGACGTGCTCGAGTCGTTCGTCGTCGCGGGCCAGGGGCCGCCGTGCTGCATCGCCGGGGTGACCGCGACACCTGTCGGCCAGCCGTTGAAGAGGACTCGGCCCACCTGTCGACTCAGTGCGCCGACGAGTGCGGCGAGCTCCGCCCGGTTGCCGGTCGATCCTGCGGCTTCCTCGGCGCTCAGGTGCACCGTTCCCGTGAGGTTCCCCGCGAAGAACTCAGGAAGGAGCGATGCGAGGTCGGTTCCTGCCGGCGTCTCCACGATGATTGTGAGCGGTCCGAACGCCTCCTCGATGAGCGCGTCGTGGTTCCGGCGGAAATCGTCGAGCGAGACGGCCACGACGGTCGCGGTGACCCATCCCTGCTCGTCATCGTCGAGTCGGACGCCGCCGTCGGCGATCACCCGCACGCCATCGGCCGCGAGGATCTCGTCGCGTCGTCGGGCGAAGCCCGACGCGATCCGCGGACCGAGCATGCGGTGCTCGGCGACATTCTCGGCCGCCGAGGCGATCGCAGCGTCGAGTCCGTGCCCCTCGGGGAGGAAGACGAATCCGGGCTTGGTGCAGAGCTGTCCGGCGGAACCCGACACGCTCGTAACGAGGCCTGAGGCGAGATCGTCAGCGCGCTCCGCGACGGCGGCCGTGGTGACGAAGACCGGGTTCACGCTGCCGAGCTCGCCGAAGAACGGGATCGGGGTCGGTCGCGCTGCCGCGATGTCTGCGAGGCGACGGCCCGCTGCGATGGATCCCGTGAACGCTCCGGCCATGATCCGCGGATCCTGCAGCACGGCGACGCCGTTCTCCTGGCCGTGGATGAGCCCGAACGTCCCCGCGGGCATGCCGGCGCCGCGGAGCGCGTCGCCGACGACCTGCGCCGTCGCGTCGGAGAGCTCCGGGTGGCCGGAGTGCGCCTTGACGATCACCGGGCATCCAGCGGCGAGCGCCGATGCGGTGTCGCCACCGGCGACGGAGAATGCGAACGGGAAGTTCGAGGCCGCGAAGTTCAGGATCGGGCCGAGGGGGAGGTGCATGCGCCGCACGTCGGGGCGCGCTCCGAGGGCGTACTCCGTGTCGGCCTCGTCGATGCGCGCGTCGACCTCGTCACCGGCGATGGCGGTGTCCGCGAACATGCGGAGCTGCACCGCGGTGCGCGTGAGTTCCCCGTTGAGGCGAGCCGTCGTCAGACCCGTTTCCGTGGTGCCGATTTCGACCAGTTCCGTACGGTGCTCCTCGAGCGCATCGGCGACTGCCACCAGGGCGGCTGCCCGGTCACGGGGATCGAGCGCGGCGACTGCCGGTGCTGCGTCGGCCGCTGCAGCGACGGTACGTTCGAGTTCGGGGGTGAGCGATTCCTGGGCCACGGGCACTCCGATCGTGTCGTCTCAATATGTGACATGCTACAGCGTAGTGCGGCGCGGAGCGCCGGTCAAGCGCACCACAGGGTGAGTGCATAGGCTGGGCGTGTGACCGCCAGCATCTACCTCACGTCAGCCGAAGGCCGATCCGGCAAGAGCGCGGTGGCGCTCGGGGTGCTCGATGCGCTGCTGCCCCACGCGCCGCGTGTCGGGGTGTTCCGCCCGCTCATCCGCTCCCGCGACCAGCGCGACCGGGTGCTCGAACTGCTCCTGGCCCACGCGGGCTCAGACATCGCGTACGACGCCTGCATCGGTGCCACCTACGAGGAGGCGCATCGGGATCCCGAAGCCGCGCTGTCCACGATCGTCGCCGCGTATCGCGCGTTGATCGCCCGGTGCGACGCGGTCGTCATCGTCGGGTCCGATTTCTCCGACGTCGCGGCACCCACCGAGCTCGCCTTCAACGCGCGCATCGCGGCGAACCTCGATGCCCCGGTGCTGCTGGTCATCGGCGGACGCCTGCACGACGAGCCGGAGGCGCTCGGCAAGTCGACGGCCCGCTCGGCCGCCGAGATCGCGCAGGTCGCGGAGCTCGGTATGAGCGAACTCCGCGCGGCGCACGTGACGCTCGCCGCCGTGGTCGTGAACCGCGCCGATCCAGACGGACTCGCCGAGATCATCGGGACCCTCGGCGCGACCGTGCCGGATGGTGCCCCGGTGTGGGCGATCCCCGAAGACGCCGTGCTCGTGGCGCCTCCCGTGAGCGCGATCATCGAGGCCGTCGACGGGCGCATCGTGCGGGCGAGCGACGACGAACTCCTCGCCCGTGAGGTCACCGACGTCGTGGTGGCCGGCATGTCCATGCCGAACGTGCTGCCCCGGCTCATCGAAGGCGCCGTCGTCGTGATCGCTGCCGACCGAGCCGAGACGCTCCTCGCCGTGACCGTCGCCCACGAGGCGCCGACGTTCCCGACGCTCGCAGCCGTCGTGCTGAACGGTGACTTCCCGCTCTCGCCCGACGTGGACCGCCTGCTCGACGGCATCGCCGCGTCCCTGCCGGTGATCCGCACCGCGCACGGCACGTTCGACACGGTGCAGCGCATCACCCGCTCGCGCGGGCTGCTGACCCGCGAATCGCCGCGGAAGTTCGACACCGCTCTCGCCCAGTTCCGCGCGCACGTCGACGTGGACGCACTGCGCGAGCGGCTCGCGGTGCACCGCAGCAGCACCCGGACCCCGACGATGTTCGCTTACGAACTGTTCGAACGAGCCGCGGCGGCCGATGCGCACATCGTGCTCCCCGAAGGCAGCGACGATCGGGTGCTCCGCGCGGCGAGCAGCGTGCTCGCCCGCGGCATCGTCCGCATCACCCTGCTCGGCGACGCGGGCGAGGTGCGCCAGCGCGGCGCCGAACTCGGTCTCGCGCTCGATGAGGCCGCCGTCGTGAACCCCGCCACCTCGCCGCTGCGCGAGCAGTTCGCCGAGGAGTACGCCCGCCTGCGCGCGCACCGCGGCGTCACCCCCGAAGCGGCCTGGGACATCGTCGCCGATGTGAGCTACTTCGGCACGATGATGGTCCACGCCGGTCTGGCGGACGGCATGGTCTCCGGGGCGGCGCACACCACGGCCCACACGATCCGGCCGAGCCTCGAGATCATCAAGACCCGGCCGGGCGTCGCGGTCGTCTCGAGCGTGTTCTTCATGGCGCTCGCCGACCGCGTGCTCGTCTACGGCGACTGCGCGGTCAATCCGGATCCCGACGCGGAGCAGCTCGCGGCGATCGCGATCTCCTCGGCCGAGACGGCGGAGCGCTTCGGCGTCGATCCGAGGGTCGCCATGCTCTCCTACTCGACCGGAGAGTCCGGATCGGGCGCCGACGTCGACAAGGTGCGCGAGGCTACCCGGATCGTCCGCGCATCGAAGCCCGATCTCCGCGTCGAGGGCCCGATCCAGTACGACGCAGCGAGCGATCCCGTCGCGGGGGCGGCCAAGCTCCCCGACTCCGATGTCGCCGGCCGCGCCACCGTGTTCGTCTTCCCCGACCTCAACACCGGCAACAACACGTACAAGGCGGTGCAGCGCTCGGCCGGGGCGGTCGCCATCGGCCCGGTGCTGCAGGGATTGAATCGTCCGGTCAATGACCTGTCCCGCGGCGCGACCGTCGAGGACATCGTCAACACGATCGCCATCACCGCCGCGCAGCGCGAGCGCACGGACTCGGAGGAACGAAAGTGAGGTCGACGATGCCGACCGTGCTCGTGGTCAACAGCGGATCCTCATCGATCAAATACCAGCTCATCGATCCGGGATCGGGTGAGCGTCTCGCCTCGGGTCTCATCGAGCGCATCGGGCAGGGCACGGCGCGATCCTCGCACCGGCACGACGGGTCGACGTCGGAGCGCAACGTATCGGCGGCCGATCACACGGAGGCGTTCGGTGAGATCGTGCGGTCGTTCGAGGCAGCTGGATCCCCCCTTCTCGAGCTCGGCGTCGCCGCAGTGGGACACCGGGTGGTCCAGGGCGGAGCAGACTTCGTCGGACCGACGGTCATCGACGACGCGGTCGCGCAGCGGATCGTCGACCTGTCGGAACTCGCACCGCTCCACAACCCCGCGCACGCCCAGGCGATCGACGCGGCGCGACAGCTCCTGCCCGATGTGCCCCATATCGCCGTCTTCGACACCGCGTTCCATCAGACACTGCCGGCCGACGCCTACACCTACGCCGTGGATCCGGACGTGGCGGCTCAGTACGGCGTGCGCCGGTACGGCTTTCACGGGACCTCTCACCAGGTGGTCTCGCAGCGGGCCGCCGACCTGCTGAAGCGACCGGTTGCTGAGCTCAGGCAGATCGTCCTCCACCTCGGGAACGGCGCCTCCGCCTGCGCCATCGACGGTGGCCTGTCGGTCGACACCTCGATGGGACTCACGCCGCTCGAGGGACTCGTCATGGGCTCGCGCTCGGGTGACATCGACCCGGGAGCGATCCTGCACCTGCTCCGCTCGGGCATGGACGCCGACGACGTCGATGCGCTCCTGAATCAGCGCTCCGGTCTGCGCGGATTGAGCGGCAGCGTCGACATGCGCGACGTGCAGCAGTCCGCGGCAGATGGAGACGAGCGCGCAGCACTCGCGCTGCGCATCTACGGGCGTCGGATCCGCCACTACCTCGGCGCCTACCTCGTCGAACTCGGCGGTGCCGACACCATCGTCTTCACGGCGGGAGTCGGGGAGAACGTTGCGGCCGTCCGGGCCGACGTGTGCCGCGACCTCGAATGGTTCGGCATCCGCCTCGATCCGGAACGCAACGCATCGCGCGCGTCGGAGGCGCGTCTGATCAGTGCGGATGACTCCCGGGTAGCCGTCCTCGTCGTCCCGACCGACGAGGAGGCCGAGATCGCGCGCCAGGCCGGGGAGGTCGTCGCGCGCTGACGGATGTCGGAGCCCACCGGTACCATGGTCGAGTGGTCACCGCACTCTATCGCCGCTACCGGCCGGAAGCCTTCTCCGAGATGATCGGGCAGTCTCAGGTCACGGAGCCGCTCATGACGGCCCTGCGCTCCGAGCGCATCGGTCACGCCTACCTGTTCAGCGGCCCCCGCGGCTGCGGCAAGACCACTTCGGCGCGCATTCTCGCCCGGTGTCTGAACTGTGCGGAAGGGCCCACCGACACCCCGTGCGGCACCTGCCCCAGTTGCGTCGAGCTGAGCCGCGACGGCGGCGGTTCGCTCGATGTCGTCGAGATCGATGCGGCCAGCCACGGCGGTGTCGATGACGCGCGAGACCTCCGCGAGCGCGCCGTCTTCGCCCCGGCTCGTGACCGCTTCAAGATCTTCATCATCGACGAGGCGCACATGGTGACTCCCGGCGGGTTCAACGCGCTCCTGAAGATCGTTGAGGAACCGCCGCCGCACGTGAAGTTCGTCTTCGCGACGACGGAGCCGGACAAGGTGATCGGCACCATCCGCTCGCGCACCCACCACTACCCCTTCCGTCTCATCGCCCCGGCGACGCTCATCGAGTACGTGCAGTCGCTCTGCGACAGCGAGAGCATCACCGTCGAACCGGGCGTGCTGCCGCTCGTCGTGCGATCGGGCGGAGGGTCGGTGCGCGACACGCTCTCGATCCTCGATCAGCTCATCGCGGGTTCCGAGAACCGCACGGTGACCGCGACTCGCGCCGCCGGCCTGCTCGGCTTCACCCACACCGAACTGCTCGACGACGTCGTCGTCGCACTCGGCGCCGGCGATTCGGCGGCCGCCTTCACCGCCACCGACCGCGTCGTGCAGACCGGTCAAGATCCGCGTCGCTTCGTCGAAGACCTCCTCGAGCGCCTGCGCGACCTCATCGTAGTCAGCGCGACGACCGTTCAGGGCGCCGCCGCCGTCTTCCGCGGGGTTCCCGAAGACCAGTTGCAGCGCATGTTCGAGCAGGCGCAGGTGTTCAAGCGCGGTGAGCTGTCACGCATCGCCGACATCGTGAGCGAGGCGCTCGACCGGATGAGCGGGGCGACGGCACCGCGTCTTCAGCTCGAGCTCATGATCGCGCGCGCCCTCGTCGAACGTTCGACGCAGACCGACAGCGGCGGCGGCAGTCTCTCGCAGGCGCTCGCCGCTGGAGGAGCGCCGGCGGAGACGCACGCGGCGGCACCGACCGCAGCCCAGCCGCACACCTCTCCGGCGGCACCGGCCGCATCGGGGTCGGCCGCATCGGCATCGCCGGGAGCTCCGGCGTCGGCGGCGCACCCTCCGGCTTCCGCACCCCCGCAGGTTGAGACGCCCGCACCCCCGCAGGCCGACTCCTCGGAGATGAACGCCGCTGAGGCGGCTCGAGCGGCGCGAGAGTTCCTCCGCACTGACTCCGCGGGCACCGCATCGTTCGGGCGTCCTGTGACCGACGTGCTCGGCATGATGGATGAGCGCGCCGCTGCCACCCCGCCGCCGACTCAGCCGACGGATGCTTCCGCCGGTCCTGCGTCGCCCGCCCCGACCGGGGCGCCGACGGCCCCGGTCGATGCCGCCGGGACACCAGCCAGTGGGGGCGCACCGAACCCGGCACTCGCTCCCGAACCGGCACCCCAGCCGACGCCAGAACCGGCATCCGAACCCGCATCGACGGCGGACGCGGCAGCCGCACCGTCACCCACCCCCGCGGCCGACGGCGACGTGAGCTTCTCCGAGCTCGCGGACATGTGGCCCGAACTTCTCGAAGAGATTCTCGAGACCGATCGAGAAGCGTGGAACGCCGTGCGAGTCGCGGTTCCGCTCGGACTCGAGCGCGACATGCTGACGATCGGCTTCGCGAGCGGGTCCGACCTCGGCGCCTTCAAAGCCTCGGGCGCGGGCCCCCTCCGCGAGACCATCCTGGCGGCGGTCGGCGTACGGGTGCGATACGTGCCGAAGCAGGTGCCGCCCGGTTCGATCCCCTCGTCGCAGACGAACGAGAGCGCGCCCACGCAACAGGCTCCCCGCGAATCGGGGGAGGGCCCGAGTCCCGCCGCCGAACCGTCCGGCGACACCGAGGAGCCTCACCGAGCGGGGTCATCGCCGAACCCTGAGCCGCAGGCCCCCTCCGTCGACGATGTCCTCGCGCGAGCCGCTGCCCGCATCAGTACCCTGCAGGGCGGCTTCACGCAGCCGAGCGCTCCCACGTACACGCCGGCGAAGCCCGAACTCGACCCGGCGCCAAGTCCCGCGTCCGAGCCGTCGCTTGCACCTGAGCCCGAGGCCGAGACCGAGCCACCGCAAGCACCCGAGCCCGAGAACGCTCCCGCGTCCGAGCCACCGCAAGCACCGGAGCCCATGAGTGCTCCGGAGCCCGAGTCCGAGCCGGCCACCTCGGCAGCATCGGCGGCCCCAGCCGACCGCTCGAACGCTGACCCCTCGATTCCCGACCCCGCGTATCCCGATCCCGACGGGTACGGTGAGCCCGACGACGACCCCTACGCGAACGTCGCGGGCGACCCGTACGCCGAGCCGGATGCGCAGTCTGCAGCCTCGTCGCCCACGGTCGAGGCTGCGCCCACGGCTTCTGAGACGCAACCCCGCCCCGCCGCCGACGCTGCGCCATCACCGCCACCCGCGGTGCAGGGCGCCGACGGCGACCCGGCCGCACCCGAGCGCCGATCCACCGCCCCCGCATTCACGCGGTACGGTGAAGCAGTGGTTCGCGAGGTGCTCGGCGCGAAATTCATCGAGGAGCGTCCGCTCCCCGCGCGAGGAGAGGGGTAGCCCATGTACGACGGCATCGTGCAGGAGCTGATCGACGAATTCGGCAGGCTCCCCGGCATCGGCCCCAAGTCCGCGCAGCGCATCGCATTCCATATTCTGCAAACCCAGAACTTCGATGTGTCTCGTCTCTCCGAGCTGCTCATCGAAGTGCGCGAAAAGGTGCGGTTCTGCGAGGTATGCGGCAACATCACGCAAGAAGAACGCTGCGCCATCTGTCGAGACCCGCGGCGCGACCAGTCGCTGATCTGCGTCGTCGAAGAGCCGAAAGACGTGGTCGCGATCGAGCGGACCCGCCAGTTCCGAGGCCTGTACCACGTGCTCGGCGGCGCCATCAGTCCGATCGACGGCATCGGACCCGACGACCTCAGCATCCCGCAGCTCATGTCGCGTCTCTCCAGCACCGAGGTGCACGAGGTCATCATCGCGACCGACCCGAACCTCGAGGGCGAAGCGACCGCCGCCTACCTCTCGCGACTGCTGAACTCGATCGAGGTGCCCGTCTCCCGGCTCGCATCAGGCCTACCCGTAGGTGGCGACCTCGAGTTCGCCGACGAAGTCACGCTCGGCCGCGCCTTCGAGGGGCGGCAGAAGCTCAGCTGATCCGCGTCACCCCGCGCGTCATCGAAACGACACCGACATGTTCGCTTCGCTACACTGGGCAACGGTGCGTGTCTTGACAGCGATGGAGGTTTCCCAGTGGCATTGATCGTTCAGAAGTACGGCGGCTCCTCCGTCGCCGATGCCGAGAGCATCAAGCGCGTCGCCAAGCGCATCGTCGAGACCCGTCGCGCCGGCAACGAAGTCGTCGTCGCCGTCAGCGCCATGGGCGACACCACCGATGAACTGCTCGACCTCGCCAGCGAGGTCACTCCGATCCCCGCACCCCGCGAGCTCGACATGCTCCTCACCGCGGGCGAGCGGATCTCGATGGCACTCCTCGCCATGACCATCAAGGGTATGGGGGCCGACGCTCTCTCCTTCACCGGAAGCCAGGCGGGCATGATCACGACCGCCGAGCACGGTTCCGCGAAGATCGTCGACGTCACCCCCGGGCGCATCCGCGAAGCGCTCGATCAGGGATCCATCGCCATCGTCGCCGGCTTCCAGGGTTTCAGCCGCGACTCGCGCGACATCACCACGCTCGGTCGCGGCGGATCCGACACGACCGCCGTCGCCCTCGCCGCCGCCCTCAACGCCGAGGTCTGCGAGATCTACACCGACGTCGACGGCATCTTCACCACCGATCCGCGCATCGTCCCCCTCGCCCAGAAGATCGACGCCGTCTCCGCCGAGGAGATGCTCGAACTCGCCGCCGCCGGCGCGAAGGTGCTGCACCTCCGCGCCGTCGAATACGCGCGCAGGCACGGTGTCGTGCTGCACGTGCGCTCCTCCTTCTCGAGTGAGGAGGGCACCATCGTCTACGACCCCGCCAAGGGGCATCCGAAGGGAGAACAGGTGGAAGAGCCGATCATCACCGGTATCGCCGCTGAGAAGAACGAGGCCAAGATCACCGTGGGCGGTGTGCCCGACGTTCCCGGCGTGGCCGCCCACATCTTCGAGGTCGTCGCGAAGACCAACGCGAACATCGACATCATCGTGCAGAACGTGTCCGCAGCCGATACCAACCGCACCGACATCTCCTTCACGGTCCCCGCGGCCGAGGGGCGACGCGTCATCGAGGCACTCGAGCGAGAGCGCGACAACCTCGAGTTCGAAACGCTCCAGTACGACGATCAGATCGCGAAGGTCGCCGTGGTCGGTGCCGGGATGCGGACGTCGAGCGGGGTGTCCGCGCAGCTGTTCCGCGCGCTGTACGACGCGGGCATCAACATCGAGATGATCTCGACCTCTGAGATCCGCATCTCCGTCGTCACCCGTGCCGACCTCATGGAGAAGGTCGTGCAGGTTCTGCACACCGCGTTCGGCCTCGACGCGGAGACCGAGGCCACCGTCTACGCGGGTACTGGTCGCTGACCCGCCCGCGCCCGACAGACCAGACTTTCGAAGGAGCATGAATATGGCAGATCAGGGTGTGCACGTCGCCGTCGTCGGCGCCACCGGACAGGTGGGCGCCGTGATGCGACGCCTGCTCGAGGAACGCGACTTCCCCGTCGCCGGGATCCGGTTCTTCTCGAGCGCGCGCTCGGCGGGCACCACGCTGCCGTTCCGCGGCGCAGAGATCACGGTCGAAGACGTCGAGACCGCCGACCCCTCGGGCATCGACATCGCCCTGTTCTCTGCCGGTGGCAGCGCCTCGAAGGCGTACGCCGAGAAGTTCGCCGCGGCCGGCGCGACGGTCATCGACAACTCGAGTGCCTGGCGCCTCGACCCCGATGTGCCGCTCGTCGTCAGCGAGGTCAACCCCGATGCCATCGCCGACGCGCGCAAGGGGATCATCGCGAACCCCAATTGCACGACCATGGCCGCGATGCCCGTGATGAAAGCGCTCGACGCCGAAGCCGGACTCGAACGTCTCATCGTGACGACATTCCAGGCGGTCTCCGGATCGGGCCTCGTCGGGGCGCGTGAGCTCGCGGGTCAGGTCACCGGCGCGGTCGAGAGCGGCAACATCGAGGGACTCGTGCACGACGGGGGAGCGGTCGACTTCGTCGCGCCCGAGGTCTACGCCAAGACGATCGCATTCAACGCGCTTCCGCTCGCCGGGTCCATCGTCGACGACGGCGAGGGCGAGACCGACGAGGAGAAGAAGCTGCGCAACGAGAGCCGCAAGATTCTCGGTCTGCCCGAACTGCTCGTCTCCGGCACCTGCGTGCGCGTGCCGGTGTTCACCGGGCATTCGCTGTCGATCAACGCGGAGTTCGCACGTCCCATCTCCGCGGATCGCGCGCGCGAGGTACTCGCGGACGCTCCGGGTGTGGAGCTCAGCGACGTTCCGACGCCGCTGGAGGCCGCCGGTGCCGACCCGTCCTTCGTCGGACGCATTCGCGCCGACCAGTCGGCTCCGGAAGGGCGCGGGCTTTCACTGTTCGTCTCCAACGACAACCTGCGCAAGGGCGCCGCGCTGAACGCGGTGCAGATCGCGGAACTCGTCGCCGCGCGCGCATAGGCGTGTGAGGTGTCGGCGGGCCCTGGCTCGCCGACACCCGTCAGCGCGGTGATTCGAGTGTGAGCAGGCTCGCTTCGGGCCGGCAGCAGAAACGCACCGGCGCGTAGATGGAGGCGCCGAGTCCGGCGCTCACGTTCAGGTAGGCGGCATGCTCGGCGTCGAACCAGACGCTGAGCCCGCGCGCCTGGTCGGTGGGCAGATCGCAGTTCGCGGTCAGTGCACCCGCGAAGGGCGCGCGCACCTGCCCGCCGTGCGTGTGGCCGGCGAAGATGACCGCCGCCCCGTCCTGCAGCAGAGCGCCGAGCGCCTCCTGGTACGGTGCATGCACGACACCGAGCCGCACGGGCGTCGCGTCGGCGGATGCGTTCGGGAGCTGGGCGATCGCCGCGCGCATCGCGGGCACGTCGTGGAAGCTCACGTGTGGATCGTTGAGGCCGAACAGATCGAACTCCGTGCCGCGCACCGTGAGGCGGGCCGCCGAGTTGTTGAGATCGATGAACCCTCGCTCGGTGAAGGCCTGCGTGATCCGGTCGGTATCGATATCGGGTTCGCGCGTATGCAGCCGGCTCGGCGCCTGCAGGTACTTCAGGGGGTTCTTCGCGCGCGGACCGTAGTAGTCGTTCGACCCGTACACGAACGCGACGGGGATGCCCGCGGCGTCGAACGGCTCGAGGGCACGCAGCAGACCGGGTCGCGCCTCGGCATGGCCCATCAGGTCGCCGGTCAAGATGACGAGGTCGGGGGAGAGTTCGACGAGGGAGCGCACCCACTCGATCTTGCGATGCTGCCAGGGAGCGAGGTGCAGGTCGGAGAGCTGCAGTACACGCACGGGAGCGGCGCCATCGGGAAGGACGGGGAGGGTGTGGCGACGCACGGTGAACAGACGCGGTTCGACGAGCGTCGCCCAGGCGGCGGCGCCGGCGGCGACCACTCCGACGGTGGTCGCCGCGCGGCGGAACGATCCGTCCGTCACGAGTCGCAGCTCAGCGTGACCTGGCTGCTGCGCTTGGCGTCGGAGCCACCGGACGGCGACATCGACGTGATCTCCTCATTCCGACAACTGCCCGGCAGCGAGACCGAACCGAACCCGGCGCTGCGAAGCTCGCGGAGCGCATCACTGCCGTCCTGCCCCGTGACATCCGGCAGTTCGGACATCGAGCCGTTGCTGCGGAAGAGTCGGATGCTCGAGCCCTGCGGTGCGCTGCTGCCCGCTTCGGGGTCGGTGCGGGCGACGCGCCCCTCGTCCTCGGACGAGTCGGTGTCTCCGCCGTCGCTCACCGTGAATCCGGCGTCCTCGAGCAGCTTCTTCGCGTCGTCGTAGCTCTGCCCCGACGTGTCGGGCACCTCCTGCGTGGTCACGCGCAGTGCGGAGTCGCCCGGCGAGGGGAACGGATCCCCACCGTACTTCTCGTCGGCGACGTTCATGATGGCGGGCCAGATGCGCTGATCGGCCGCCATGAGGCCTTCCCAGCCGCCGAACTGCTGCGTGCTGACATCACCGGTCACGTTGCCGACCCACAC
This sequence comes from Leucobacter tardus, assembly GCF_017583045.1. Lineage (GTDB taxonomy): Bacteria > Actinomycetota > Actinomycetes > Actinomycetales > Microbacteriaceae > Leucobacter > Leucobacter tardus. The sequence goes on from NZ_JAGFBF010000001.1 coordinate 877,392, forward strand.
GGCGGTGGAGACCTTCGAGCTGCCGCCCACCGTCCAGTTGTCCTTGACGTTGTCGGTGGTGCCGGTCTTCGCGAAGTGCGGCGTGCCGATCGCCGACCTGGCATGCCCGGCGAGGCCGTTCTGCACGGTGCTCTCCAGCACATAGGCGACACCGGCGGCGACTTCGGGGGCGATCGCGGAGGAGCATTGAGAACCCGTGAAGTTCACTTCCTCGCCGTCGGGATCGAGGATCTTGTCGATCGGGACCGGCGTGCACACCTCGCCCTCGGCGCCGAACGCGCCGAACGCCGTCGCCATCGTGATGGGCGCGATCTCATCGGTACCGCCGTAGACGGTGGACGGCAGGATCGCGAGATCGCGGGTGCCGTAGTTCGACATCGATTCATCGGAGTTCTGCTCAGCGGCGCGGTGCACGCCGAGCTTCTTCGCGGTATCGAAGGTGTCGCAGAGGTCCATCTGCTGCTGCATCGAGACGACGCCGCCGTTGATGGACTGCTCGATGACGTTCTGCACCGTGCGGGTGCCGTACTGGCGCCCCTGGTCGTTCTGGAACGTCCAGTTGCCGTACCCGTAGATGCCACCGTCGAGGCAGTGCGCCGGGAAGTTCTGGTACTGCTCGGTGCGGCCGTTCGCGTTGACGCTCTGACGCACGGAGTGGCCGGATCGGATCCACTCGGTCAGCGTGATCGCCTTGAACGTCGATCCGACCTGGAACCCGCCCGAGCCGCCGTACTCGAAGTCGGTGCTGTAGTTGATACCGGTATAAGCCGCGTTGTCTTGCGTCACTTCGGGGTCGGCGCTGAAGGTACGGTTCTGCACCATCGCCAGCACCCGACCCGTGCCGTTCTCGGTGCTCACGCCGACACCGCCGATATCGATGCCGTCCATCGTCGCGGGCACGTTGTCGCGCATCGCCTGCACGCCGGCGTTCTGCATGTCGATGTTGATCGTGGTGTGGATGTCGTATCCGCCGCGCTGGAAGTTGAAGAACCGCTCCTGGCTGGAGTTGCCGAAGCTCGGGTCGTTCAGGATGTATCGCTGCACGTAGTCGCAGAAGTAGCCGAGATTCATGCGGCTCTCGGCGATGTCGCACCCGGCGGGGCGCGGCGTGATGTTGGGCTCGACCGCCGTCGCGACCGCCTCGTCGTACTGCGCTTGCGTGATGCGACCGTGGTTCAGCATCGAACCCAGGATCTTGTCGCGTCGGTCCTGGTTCTTCTCGATGTTCTCGGGGAGGTCGATCTGCAGCTGGGACGGGTTGTTCACGATCGCCACGAGGCTCGCTGCCTCAGCGACGGTGACGTCGTTCGCGTTCTTGCCGTAGTAGTACTGCGCAGCCGACTGGATGCCGTAGATCTGGCGACCGAAGAGGGCGATGTTCAGGTACCCCAGCAGGATCTCGTCCTTCGAGAATTGCTTCTCGATCGAGACCGCGTAGCGCATCTCCTTCAGTTTGCGGTCCATGTCCTGGCGCATGGCGTCTTCGTAGGCCTCGTCGCGCTCGTCGGGATCGACGATGGCCTCAGCCTCTTGCACCAGCACGTTGCGCACGTACTGCATCGTGATCGTGGACGCACCCGAGAGGTTGCTGCCCATCGCGTTCTGGGCGACCGCGCGACTCGTGGCGAGCACATCGACACCACCGTGCGTGTAGAAGCGCGGATCCTCCTCGGCGACCGCCGCGTCCTTGATGTACTGCGAGATCTCGTCCCACTTCACCGGCTCGCGATCCTGCTCGTAGAAGGTCGCGACCTCGACGTCCTTGCCCTCGGAGTTCTTGGCGTAGATCGTGGACGGCTGCGCGAGCTGACCCGGATTCAGGTGATCCGGCAGGTTCTCGAACACGTTGATGGCGGAGGACGCCGCAGCGCCCGTCACCGCCACGATGGGCGTGACTGCCGCGGTCAGCAGCACGCCGGCGACGACGCTCATCGCGATCGCGCCGAAGACGCCGCTGAGCGCGCCGCCCGCGGTGCGAGGCTTCAGAGAGCGCACTCCCCGGTTTTGAGCGCGCGAAGACTGAGGTGACTGTGGGGCCATACAATCAAGGATAAGCGACATCGCTGACAATCCGCTCGCGTCGTCGAGTGACGACCCGATATCGATTATGGACGGAGAATATCGCGTGACCGAACCCACCGAAACCGCCGAAACACCGCGCTGGGAGTACTTCGTGACCCCGCTGCTGCTGCACAACGAGGCTCAGATCCTGAACAACTGGGGTGCGCAGGGCTGGGAGCTCGTGCAGATCATCGAAGGACCCGCCGGCGGCAACGTCGCGTACATGAAGAGGAAGGCGTAAGCGCATGTCAGTGATCGAGGATCGACTGCAGGAACTCGGATACACCATTCCCGAGGTCGCGGCACCCGTCGCCGCGTACGTGCCGGCGCTGCGGCGCGGCAACACCGTGACGACGAGCGGTCAGCTGCCGTTCGTCGACGGCGCACTCGCCGCGAGCGGCAAGGTCGGCGAGGGCGCCGGCCTCGTCTCGCCGGAGCAGGCGGAAGAGCTCGCCCGGGTCTGCACGTTGAACGCGCTCGCTGCAGCGCGGGGCGTGCTCGGCTCGCTCGACAAGATCACCCAGGTCGTCAAGGTGACGGCGTTCGTCGCGTCCGACCCCTCGTTCACCGGCCAGCCCGCCGTGGCGAACGGCGCATCGGTCTTCCTGGGTCGCGTGTTCGGCGACCTCGGCATCCACGCGCGCTCGGCGGTCGGGGTCGCGGTCCTGCCGCTCGACGCCCCGGTCGAGATCGAGTTCGTCTTCGAGGTCGCAGACTAGTCACCCGGCGTTCCGCTCTCCGCGGAGTGGACACCGATAGGCCGGGTCGGCCGTGGTCAGTGCGAGTGCCGCACTGCCGCGTTCGGCCCGGCCTCTCTCGTTCGGGCCTGCGCGGGTACGGGGAAGCTCCGCGCGGGTTACGCGAGCGCGGCTGACCAGATGCATGCGCCGACGAGGGCCAGCAGCGCGGTACCGAGGAGTAGCAGCGCGAAGCGTCGGTGCTCCGCGAACCGCCAGCGCAGGTTCGTGCGCGGGTAGAGCCAGCGCCGGTCGGATCGCTCCGCACGGTACCCGTACCGGAGGTACAGCATGGCCGCCAGGAGTCCGACGAGCGGACCCGTCACGATCGTCATCATGGCAGTCGCGTCCCGCGTCAGCGCCCACGCGACGATGCAGATCGCCGCGAAGACGGAGAGCAGCCACGCGATCCAGAGCAGTCTCGTGAGATGGGGCCTCCGTGGGCCTCCGACTCGCGGAGTGACCCCCTCGAGTGCGCTCATGGCGTCTTCGGCTCGACGATGCGCCGTCGTGCCGCTGAGGAGGTTCGGGAAGACGCTCGCCCGAACTCCTCGACCGGAGATGACGAGCGTGAGATCCGAATCGTCGGCGTAGGTGCTCCCCACGACGACGGAGCGGATCTCATGAGGTCGCGACAGGTTCGCGAGCGCCGAGGCTCCGTCGCGGGCATCCTCCTCGCCGGAGACGCGGTGCACATCGATCTGCCGATCCGCTCCTGACGCCCCGCCCCGCTGCACGGCGGCGGCGATGCGCACCAGATGCTCGAGCGCCAGAACTCGAGGCCCGCTCTGCCGCACGTGGAAGAGGTCGTTCCCCGAGTCATCCCGCGGCGAGAAGTTCACCCGCTCATCCTATGGGAGCGAGCGTTCGCGCCCAGACCCCTCCCGCCCCGGAGGTCCGGGAGGGGTCTGGGCGCGCTCTCACCCGTGCGTTACGACGCGCGGGTGCGGATCTGATCCTGGATCGTGGACATGACCGCCGTGTCCGCCAGCGTCTGCGTATCGCCGACTTCCTTGCCCTCGGCGACCTGCTTCAGGAGCCGCCGCATGATCTTGCCCGAGCGGGTCTTCGGCAATTCGTTGACGATGAAGACCTGCCGCGGGCGCGCAATCGCGCCGATGTGGGCGGCCACGTGCTTCCTCAATTCGGCCTCGGCGTCGTCCGCCGTCACGATCGACTGCTGGGACTTCAACACCACGAATGCGACGACAGCCTGACCGGTGGTCTCGTCATCCGCACCGACGACCGCCGACTCGGCGACGGCGTGGTGCTCGACCAGTGCCGACTCGATCTCCGTCGTGGAGAGTCGGTGGCCGGACACGTTCATCACGTCGTCGACGCGACCGAGGAACCAGATGTCTCCGTCGTCGTCGAGCCGAGCGCCGTCGCCCGCGAAGTACTTGTCTCCGAACTTGGCCCAGTAGGTGTCGATGTAGCGCTGGTCGTCGCCCCAGATGGTGCGCAGCATGCTCGGCCACGGCTGCTCGACGACGAGCAGGCCGCTCTGACCCGGCTCCACCCGCTCGCCTTCCTCGTTCACCACGCTCACCGCGATGCCCGGCTGCGCGATCTGTGCGCTCCCGGGCTTCAGCGCGGTGAGACCGGGGAGGGGAGAGATCATGTGCGCCCCCGTCTCCGTCTGCCACCACGTGTCCATGATGGGAGCCTCGCCTCCGCCGATGACCTCGCGGAACCAGCGCCAGGCTTCGGGGTTGATCGGTTCGCCGACGCTGCCGAGCAGGCGAATGCTCGAGAGATCGTATTCGGCGGGCACCTGTCGTCCGACCTTCATGCAGGCGCGGATCGCCGTGGGGGCGGTGTAGAAGATGGTGACCCCGTACTTCTGCACGATGTCCCACCAGCGGCCCCAGTTCGGCGTCTCGGGGGTGCCCTCGTAGATGACCTGAGTGGCGCCATTGGCGAGGGGGCCGTAGACGACGTAACTGTGGCCGGTGATCCAGCCCACGTCGGCCGTGCACCAGAACACATCGGTCTCCGGCTTCAGATCGAAGACGTTGCGGTGGGTCGTGCTCGTCTGCGTGAGGTAGCCGCCCGACGTGTGGACGATGCCCTTCGGCTTGCCGGTGGTCCCCGACGTGTACAGGATGAAGAGCGGGTTCTCGGCGTCGAACCCTTCTGCGGTGTGCTCGCCGTCGTACGCCTGGATCTCCTCGTGCCACCAGAGGTCGCGGCCCTCCACGAAATCGATCTCGTTCTCACCGCGCTGCACGACCAGCACGTGCTCGACCGACAGTTCAGCGCCGGTGTCGGCGCTCAGTGCGTCATCCACGGTCGGCTTCAGCGGCGAGACCCGGCCCTTCCGGAACCCGCCGTCCGCCGTGATGACGAGCTTCGCCTCCGCATCGTCGATGCGCGAGCGCAGGCTGTCGGCGCTGAACCCGCCGAAGACCACCGAGTGGATCGCTCCCACGCGCGCGACCGCGAGCATCGAGATGATCGTCTCGGGGATGAGCGGCATGTAGATCGCGACGCGATCCCCCTGCCCGATGCCGAGACTGGCGAGCATGTTGGCGGCCCGCTTCACCTCGTAGGTGAGCTCCGCATAGGTGATCGTGCGGGTGTCACCCGGTTCGCCCTCGAAGTGGAAGGCGACGCGATCGCCGAGTCCCGCTGCGACGTGCCGGTCGAGGCAGTTCGCTGCAACGTTGAGCTTCCCGTCGCCGAACCAGCGCGCGAACGGCGGGTTCGACCAGTCCAGAACCTCCGTGAACGGCTGCGTCCAGGTCAGCGATCGGGCCTGCTCGGCCCAGTACGCCTCGGGATCCTGCGCCGCGCGCCAGTAGACCGATGAGTCCGTCACATTGGCCTGCGCGCGGAACGCATCGCTCGGCGGGTACGTCTGACCCTGCAGCGGGTGACTTTCAATGGTGCTGTGCTGATCAGTCATAGATTGCCGTAATCCCATCTCTGTCTCGGTCAAGGCCCCGTTGCGCCGACCGTCTGCCCGCTAGCGTACCGGCTTTCCACCGCCGCTCGTGCGTTCTTCGTCCACACGGCCGCGGGTGACGATCTCGGGAGCGTGTCATCCACCGATGGGGGATCGGAGCGCAGCGCTGCGCTCGGAGTTGCTGGAGTGGCACCATGCCGATCGCCGCACCATCCGCACGCAGCAGCCACCTTCCGCTCGACGCGAAACGCGCGTTCGGGGCGCTGCTGCCGCTCTTGGATGAACCGGACGTACGCGACATCATGATTCAGGTCGCGGAACGTCGGGGCCGGTTGTGGGTCGATCGGGGTGAGCGGATCGAGGCTGTATCCGGGTGGTCCGTCGCGCCGGAAGCCGTCCGCGGGTTCGCGGTCGCGCTCATCGCCGCGGGTGGCCGGCACTTGGATGAGCGGCAGCCGTACGCTGATGTGCGACTCGGAGATGGCATCCGGGTGCATGCGGTACTGCCGCCGGTGGCGGTGGCCGGTGCCGCGGTGTCGATCCGGGTGCCGCGCGTCTCGCGACTCGACTTCGACGAGCTGGTCGCGCAGGGACTCTGCGCGCACGACGTCGCCGATGCGCTCGAGCGTGCGGTGCTGCAGCGGCGGAACATCCTGATCACCGGTGGAACGGGATCGGGGAAGACGACCGTGCTGTCCGCGCTGCTCGACCTCGTTCCGCGTGCCGAGCGGATCGTCACGATCGAAGACGTGGCCGAGCTGCGTCCCGCGCATCCCCATCGGGTCGCGCTCGAAGCGCGGCAGGCGAACACCGAAGGCGTCGGCGAGGTCAGTCTCGACCGACTGCTGAGAGAGGCGCTGCGCATGCGCCCCGATCGCATCGTGCTCGGAGAGTGCCGAGGCGCCGAGATCGCCACCCTGCTCGCCGCACTCAACACCGGTCACGACGGGGGCGCCGGGACACTGCACGCGAGCCGGCTCGTCGACGTTCCCGCACGTCTGGAAGCGCTCGGCGCGCTCGCAGGCATGGACCCGCGCGCGCTGGGGCGTCAAGCGGCCTCCGCAATTCACCTCGTCGTGCATGTGGAACGCTTCCGGGGCCGTCACCGTATCGCCGAACTCGGCACCCTCGGCCTCGGACGCACGGGCGACCTGGTCACCGGAGCACCGTGAATCTCGACAGCCTGCTGGCACTCGTGCCCCGATCATGGAGACGTACGAGCGGGGACACCTGCACGGCGGCCACCGCTGCCGCACGCGCGGCGGTCCTTCTCCGCGGCGGGGTGCCTCCGCCGCGGGTGTTCGGTGCACTCGCGGCAGAGGACCCCGCGCTGCGGCACGTGCACGACCGCGTCGTCGACGGGGCGACCGTGTCCGAGGCGCTCGCCGCCGCCGATTCCCCCGACTGGCGCCTGCTCGCCGCGGCGTGGTCCGTCGCCGACCGCACCGGGGCGCCGCTCGCGCACGCCCTCGAGCAGACGTCAGAAGCGCTGGAGCGTCTCGAGGCGCTCCACGAACGGCGCGAGGTGCTGCTCACCGGCCCGCGAATGACGGTCAGACTCGTGTCGGCGCTCCCAGCGCTCGCGGTCGTCAGCGGTGTCCTGCTCGGCTTCGACCCGGTCGGGGTGCTCTTCTCATCGACGGGAGCGGTCCTCGTCGTGGCCGGCACGGCACTGCTCGCCTCCGGCGTACACTGGGCGCGGCGGCTCACCCGTTCGGTCGGAGCGTTGGATCGCGCCCACGGGTGCGAACTCCTGCTCGTCCGCACGGCGCTCGCCGGCGGAGGTACCCCTGACGGGGCGATACGCACGGTCGCCGACAGCGCCGTCGCCGCGCGAGCGCACTGGATCGATCTCGCCGAACTCTGCCGTTCCGGTTCGGTGCGTGCCGTGCTGGCGAGCGCCACCGCGACGGGCGCACCGGCGGGTCCGCTGCTCGTCGCCGAGTCGCGCGCGGTGCAGGTGCGCGCGCATGCGACGCTCGAACGCGAGGCTGAACGGCTCGGCATCCGCGTGCTCGTTCCCCTGGGGGTCTGCGTGCTCCCAGCCTTCATCGCACTGGGGGTCATGCCCGTGCTCGTGTCGATGCTCGGCGGGCTCGATGTGGGATGAGCGATGTCGCGGAGTCGTCCTCAGCGTCCTCATTCGTCTTCCATGCGGCGAGTCGCTCACAGGGGACCATCGTCGTCCACGAAGGCTTCGACGCTCGCGGGAGGATGCAGTTCCCGCTACGCACACCACCGAATCGAAGGAGTCACGATGTCTCACCATCTCTCACCCGTCCGGAGCATCGCCGCATCAGCGCGCCGGCTCAGAACTCGTGTGCTGGCGGCCTGCGACCGACTCGCGGATGATGAACGCGGTGCGGTGACGGCGGAGTACGCCATCATCATCATGGCCGCCGTCGCGTTCGCCGGCGTGCTCGTCGCGATCATGCGGAGTCCCGAGATCCGAGCGATGCTCGTGAAGCTCGTCGAAGACGCCCTCAACGCCGCGGGGTGAACGATGGGAGCGACACCGGCGGAGCGGTACGCGGCGCTGCGCGATGACGAACGGGGAGCCGTGACCGCCGAGTTCGCGGTCGCTCTTCCGGCGGTGCTCATCGTGCTGGGACTGGTCATCGGGGGTGTCTCGCTCGTGACTCATCGGCTCACACTGACCTCGGCGGCCGCAGACGTCTCCCGTCTCGAAGCGCGCGGTGACCACGATCTCGCCGCATCCAGGCTCGAGGCGCTCGCCGGCCGCGTCGAAGTCGAGCGCAGCGAGACGGGAGGCCTGCTCTGCGTGACCCTGCGGGCCGCCCCGGGGCTCGGTCTGCTCCGATCACTCGGCATCAGTGCGAGCGCCTGCGCGGCACGGAGCGGCGTCGCCGGGGACCCCGCATGAGCGTTCCGGTCAGCGTCGCCGTCGCCGCCGCAGCGCTCCTCCTCGGCGTTCCGGTCATCGTGGCCGGCACGCAGCTCGAGGTGCGGCATCGCGTGAGCGCGACCGCAGACGCTGCGGCGCTCGCGGCAGCGGACGCCGCAGCAGGGTGGATCGACGCTTCGCCGTGCGCGCTCGCCGCCGAGGTGGTCACCGCCGCCGAAGCCGAGCTGGGTTCCTGCGAGGTCGAGACGGGCTCGGCGAGCGCCCGCATCGTCGTCACCGCGTCATCGGGGCTCGGCGAGGTGCGGGGGCGCGCGCACGCCGGCCTCGTCGACGGACCGGTCGACGGACCGGGGAGTAGCGGGCCGGTTGGAGAGAACGGCTGGGCCTGGCCCTCCGATCGCCGAGGGCTGACGCAGGGCCCCCATCAGGGGTACGCCATCGATCTCGCGGTGTCCGACGACGGGGCACTGTTCGCTCCGTACGCTGGCGTGATCGTGCGCGCCGGCCCCGACGGTGCGGGGATTCCCGATGTCTGCGTGGCGAACCCCGGGTGGTGGCGCGGACCCAACCACCTCGTCATGATGCGGCACGAGGTCGATGGACAGGTGCTGTTCAGCGCGCACAGCCACATCGCACCCGGCTCGACGGGACGCCTCGGACTCCGACCGGGCAGCCGCGTCGCCGCGGGTCAGCGGGTCGGCACGGCGGGAATGACCGGGTGCACCGAGGGCCCGCACAGCCACTTCACGCTGTCGCGCACGCCGCAGCACTCGGTGTCGGATGTCGACCCCTTGAGCTACCTCGGGCGGCCATGATGGCGGGAGCGCACGTCCGTGCCTCGGTCTGCGACGACAACGCGCTCGGCGTCGGGGCGTGGCCATTCTCAGGACCACCTGTGTAGGGTGTCGATGCAAGAGATATGTACCGGGTGCCGTTTCCGAGGGCGCCCAGATGGAGCCGGGCAGCAGGGCTGCCGCACCGTCGACATGAGTGAGGAGTCCCGTGAAGGGCGAGAAGAAGCTCGTAATCGTGGAGTCGCCGACCAAGGCGCGCACGATCAGCGGATACCTGGGCGATGACTACGAAGTGATCGCCTCGGTCGGACACATCCGCGACCTCGCAGAGCCGTCCGAGCTTCCGGCCGAACTCAAAAAGGGCCCCTTCGGCAAGTTCGCCGTCGACGTCGAGAACGACTTCACCCCCTACTACGTGGTCGGCGACAACAAGAAGAAGACCGTCTCCGAGCTCAAACGAGCACTGAAGGGCGCCGACGAACTCTGGCTCGCCACTGATGAGGACCGCGAGGGCGAAGCCATCGCGTGGCACCTGCTCGAAGTGCTGAAGCCGAAGGTCCCGGTCCGCCGCATGGTCTTCCACGAGATCACCAAAGACGCGATCGAAGAGGCGAAAGCCAATACCCGCGACATCGACCTCTCGCTCGTCGACGCGCAGGAGACCCGCCGCATTCTCGACCGGCTCTACGGGTACGACATCTCGCCCGTGCTGTGGCGCAAGGTCGCACCGAAGCTCTCCGCCGGTCGCGTGCAGTCCGCCGCCACGCGCCTCGTCGTCGATCGCGAGCGGGAGCGACTCGCCTTCACCACCGCCGAGTACTGGGACCTCTCCGCAATCTTTAGTCCGGGTGCGGACGCCGACGATCCCACCGATTTCCGGGCGAAACTCGTTCGACTCGGCGCGCAGCGGCTCGCGACCGGAGGCGACTTCGGCGACGACGGCGCGCTGAAGGCGAAGTCGTCGAGCGCAGGCGTGATCCCGCTCGAGCGCGACCGTGCCGAGCGGCTGGCCGAACTGCTCCGCGACGGACTGCGCGCCGCCGTCAGCTCGGTCGAGACGAAGCCGCACACCCGACGCCCGGCAGCACCGTTCACCACGTCGACCCTGCAGCAGGAGGCCTCGCGCAAACTGCGGTACACCTCGCGTCAGACGATGTCGTTCGCGCAGTCGCTGTACGAGAACGGTCACATCACCTATATGCGAACGGACTCGCCGTCGCTGTCGAAGCAGGCGGTCCAGGCGGCACGCTCGCAGGCCAGCGAACTCTACGGGTCGCAGACCGTGCCCGACAAGCCGCGCGTGTACACCGGCAAGTCGAAGGGCGCTCAGGAGGCCCACGAGGCCATTCGCCCCGCAGGTGACGTCTTCCAGCGCCCGAACGCGCTGAAGGGCAAGCTCACGCAGGGCGAGCACGCCCTGTACGAACTCATCTGGAAGCGGACCGTCGCGAGCCAGATGGCAGACGCCAAGGGCTCCACCGACACCGTCACGCTCGCCGTCGACGTGCAGGAGGCCGGAGCCGACGCCCCGACCCGCGCCGAATTCACCGCCAGCGGCACCGTCATCACGTTCCCCGGCTTCCTCCTCGCCTACGAGGAGGGACGCGACGAGAAGCGCGGCGACACCGACCAGAACGTCGCACTGCCGCAGCTCTCCGAGGGGCAGAGCCTCGGCGTGATCGAGCCGGAGGCCAAGGGACACGAGACGAGCCCGCCACCGCGCTACACCGAGGCCAGCCTCACGAAGCGGCTCGAAGACCTCGGCGTCGGCCGACCCTCCACCTACGCGGCGATCATCAGCACCATCATGGATCGCGGCTACGTGACGAAGAAGGGGCAGGCCCTCGTGCCTAGCTGGATCGCCTTCTCGGTGGTCCGTCTGCTCGAAGATCACTTCTCGGAACTGGTCGACTACGACTTCACCGCCTCGATGGAGAACGATCTCGACCGCATCGCGGCCGGCGACGCCGACCGAGGCACCTGGCTCGGCGAATTCTACTTCGGTACCGACGCCCACCCTGGGCTCCGCGGCGTGGTGGACAACCTGGGTGAGATCGACGCCCGAGCGATCAACACCATCAAGATCGACGACGGCATCTCGCTGCGCATCGGCAAGTACGGTCCGTTCCTCGAGGTGTTCGACGAGAAGTCCGAAGTGACGGAGGGCGGCGAGCTGAAGCCCCGCTCGGTCAACATTCCCGACGGTCTCGCGCCGGATGAGCTGACGGCCGCGAAGGCCCGCGAGCTCGCCGCCGCCGAGCCGGCCGAGGATCGCGTCGTCGGCCTGCACCCGCAGACGGGCAAGCGCATCGTGGCGAAGAACGGACGATTCGGTCCGTTCGTCACCGAGCTCCCGGATGAGGGTGAGGAACTGCCGAAGGGGCAGAAGCCGCGCACCGCATCGCTGTTCAAATCGATGGACCCCGCGACGGTCGACCTCGACACCGCGGTGGCGCTCATCGACCTGCCGCGCGTCGTCGGGGTGGATCCTGAGTCCGAGACCGAGATCACCGCGCAGAACGGACGCTACGGCCCCTACTTGAAGAAGGGCACCGATACCCGCACCCTGCCGAGCGAGGACGCGATCTTCTCGATCGATCTCGCCGGTGCGCAAGAACTTTTCGCGCAGCCCAAGTACGGTGCGAAGCGGGCCTCCAGTGCGCTGAAGGAGTTCGACGCCGATCCGGCGAGCGGCAAACCGATCAAGCTGCGCGACGGCCGGTTCGGCCCGTACGTGACCGATGGTGAGACGAACGCGACCATCCCGCGGGGTGAGAACGTCGACGACGTCACGTTCGACCGCGCCGTCGAGCTGCTCGCCATCAAGCGCGCCAAGGGTCCGGCCAAGAAGAAGGCTCCCGCGAAGAAGAAGGCTCCGGCGAAGAAGGCCACGACGACGAAGAGTCCGGCGAAGTCCGCGGCTCAGAAGTCATCCGGTACGGTCGATCCCGCCCGCTCTGCGGCAGCGAAGAAGGCGGCCGCCACCCGTGCCGCGAACCGGGCGGCCGCCGAGGCCGCGCAGAGCTGACCGGCGCGTCGTGAGCGGACTGTTCATCACCCTCGAGGGTGGCGACGGCGCGGGCAAATCGACGCAGGTCGAACTCCTGCAGGCCTGGCTCGAAGCGCGCGGCCACGAAGTGGTCCGCACCCGCGAGCCCGGTGGAACCATGCTCGGCGTCGAGCTGCGGAAGCTGCTGCTGCACGGTGAACACGTCGACCCGCGCGCCGAAGCACTGCTGTACGCCGCAGACCGCGCGCAGCACATCGCGACGATCGTGCGCCCGGCACTCGAGCGCGGAGCGATCGTGGTGCAGGATCGCTACATCGACTCCTCGCTCGCATATCAAGGCGCTGGCCGCGTGCTCGACATCGCAGACGTCAGACGGCTCAGCGACTGGGCGACAGAGGGCCTGCAGCCGCGAGTGACCGCGATCCTCGACATCGCACCTCAGGACGCCGCGGCGCGCAGGCATGCTCGCGGTGGAGCCGCCGACCGACTCGAATCCGAAGCCGCGACGTTCCATGAGGCGGTCCGTGACGGCTTCCTCGCGATTGCGGCGGCGGACCCGGATCGCTGCGTCGTCATCGACGCCACACTGCCCGTGGACGAGGTCCACGCGCAGATCCTCGCGCGCGTCACGCCGCACTTGCCGCAGTAGCTCAACGTCGCCGTTCAGACGGCACTGGCGCGTCCAGATTCCGACCCCGGACAGCGCTGCGCCCCGACACCCGAGTGCATCGGGCGCCGGGGCGCAGCGGGTCGGATCAGCGTTTACTCGGCGATGATCTGCCCGAAGCGATCGGGGAGCGTCGCCGACCAGGCCGAACGGAGTTCGGCGAGCGGCAGGGTGAAGCGATCCTGCAGTTCGATAGCCGCGTCTGCACCCCGGCCGTCGGTCACGCCGATCTTCAGCACCGGGTAGTCGCGTCCCTCGCAGAGACCGCGGAACTTCACGTCCTCCTCGTGCGGAACCGCGACGAGCACACGCGCCTGCGACTCGGAGAAGAGCGCCGCAGCGGCGTCGACGCCGTCACGCTCCATGATCTCCTCGATCCAGACGCGGGCACCGGTGCCGAAACGGAGGGACCCGTCGGTGAGCGCCTGCGCGAGGCCGCCCTCGGAGAGATCCACCGAGCCGGAGAGCAGCCCGCCCTGGGTCGCGGCGTGCAGCAGATCGGCGAGTGACCGCTCGGCTGCGAGATCGGCCATCGGGGGAACGCCACCGAGGTGGTCGTGCACCGCTCCGGCCCAGGCGGAGCCGTCGAGCTCATCGCGCGTCGTGCCGAGGAGGTAGAGGTGGTCGCCCTCGTCCTGCCAGCCGCTCGGTACGCGCCGTGCCACATCGTCGATGATGCCGAGCACGCCGACGACGGGCGTCGGGTGGATCGCGGTGTCGCCCGTCTGGTTGTACAGCGAGACGTTGCCGCCCGTGACGGGAGTCTCGAGTGCGAGGCAGGCGTCCGAGAGCCCCTCGACGGCGCGCGAGAACTGCCACATGACCTCGGGATCCTCCGGGCTGCCGAAGTTCAGGCAGTCGGTGACGGCGGTCGGCACGGCGCCCGACGCGGCGACGTTGCGGTACGCCTCGGCGAGCGCGAGCTGGGCGCCGGTGTAGGGGTCGAGCTGGCTGTAGCGACCGTTCGCGTCCGTCGAGATCGCGACGCCGAGTCCGCTCTCCTCATCGACGCGGATCATGCCGGCGCCGTCGGGGAAGGAGAGCGCCGTGTTGCCGAGCACGTACGTGTCGTACTGATTGGTGACCCACGAGACATCGGCCTGGTTCGGCGACGCCGCGACGGCGATGAGCTGCGCCCGCAGGTCGTCACCGGTTTCGGGGCGTGCGAGGCCGTCGGCGCGAACGCCGGAGGCCTGCAGCGCGTCGATCCACGACGGGTATGCGACCGGGCGCTCGTAGACGGGACCGTCCACGGCGACGGTGCGCGGGTCGACGTTCACGATCTCTTCGCCGCGCCAGTTGATGACGAGGCGACCCGTGTCGGTGACTTCGCCGAGCACGCTGGTCTCAACATCCCACTTCGCGGTGACCGCGAGGAACGCGTCGAGCTGCTCAGGGCGCACGACGGCCATCATGCGCTCCTGGCTCTCCGACATGAGGATCTCCTCGGCCGTGAGCGACGGATCGCGGAGCAGCACGCTGTCGAGCTCGATGAACATGCCGCCGTCACCGTTGGAGGCGAGCTCGGAGGTGGCGCACGAGATGCCGGCCGCACCGAGATCCTGGATCCCCTCGACGAGCTCGCCCTGGAAGAGTTCGAGGCAGCACTCGATGAGCACCTTCTCGGCGAACGGGTCGCCGACCTGCACGGCGGGCCGCTTCGTCGGGCCGCCCTCGCTGAAGCTGTCGGAAGCCAGGATCGAGGCGCCGCCGATGCCGTCGCCGCCGGTACGGGCGCCGAAGAGCACGACCTTGTTGCCGGTGCCCGACGCGTTCGCGAGGTGGAGGTCTTCGTGGCGCAAGACGCCGACGCCGAGCGCGTTCACGAGCGGGTTCGCCTGGTACACGCCGTCGAAGACCGTCTCACCACCGAGGTTCGGCAGTCCGAGGCAGTTCGCGTAGAAGCTGATGCCGGAGACGACGCCGTGCACGACGCGGGCGGTATCGGGGTCGTCGACGGCGCCGAAGCGCAACTGATCCATCACCGCGACCGGCCGGGCGCCCATGGAGATGATGTCGCGGATGATGCCGCCGACACCGGTGGCCGCGCCTTGGAAGGGCTCGATGTACGAGGGGTGGTTGTGGCTCTCGACCTTGAAGGTCACGGCCCAGCCCTCGCCGATGTCGATCACACCGGCGTTCTCGCCCATGCCGACGAGCAGGCGCTCGCGCATCTTGTCGGTGACCTTCTTGCCGAATTGCCGCAGGTAGATCTTCGACGACTTGTACGAGCAGTGCTCCGACCACATCACCGAATACATGGCGAGCTCGCCCGAGGTCGGTCGGCGGCCGAGGATCTCACGGATGCGGTCGTACTCATCGGGCTTCAGCCCGAGCGCGCCGTACGGCTGCTCCTTCTCCGGGCTCGCGATGGCGTCGGCGACAGTGTCTGGGCGGGGCTCTACGGCGGTGCTATCGGTCACCCCGACAGTCTACCGGGGTCCTGCGCATTGCTCTTTTCCAGTGCGGCAGTGCACACTCAAGAGTATGAATGATCCGAACACCCAGATGCAGGAACCGCAGCAGGTGCCGACCGCGAAGCCTCACGAGGGCGATCAGCACCGGCTTTCCCCGTTCCTCAAGGTCAGCATCATCCTGCTCGCCGCGCTGACGATCGCCTCGATCTCGCTGCTCTTCCTCGGTGACTTCGAAGGGCGCTTCGAGCGGGTGTTCTCGACCTTCGCGCTGTTCACCGTGTTCGTGCTCTTCACGGCGTTCGATACGAGTCGCGAGCGCAAGTCCGAGTGGTACGCGCCGGTCGCTCTGATCGCGAACACCTACATTCTCGGATTGCTGCTCATCGTGATCTGGATGACGTCGTACGACCCCTTCACCCTCGGTTTCGAGATCTTCTGGAAGTCGGTCGTGGTGATCGGGGTGACGCGACTCGTCATCCTCTGCTGCCAGATCCTCCTGAGCCTCGGTGCGCATTTCCCGCCGGTCGTGCCCCGGTTCGGCTTCATCACGAGCATTCTCGCGGTGCTCTCGGGCATCATGTTCACCGCTCCCGTCGGGATCGAGTCCTTCGACCTCACGGTTCCGGATCTGTACTGGAAGCTCGCGACGGCGACGCTGATCCTCACGGCGCTGGGGCTCGCCATCACGCTGCTGCTCCGGTGGACCTACGGGGCGGATCGCCGCGCCGCGGCGCGGGCCGAGCGCGAGGCGGCAGTTGCGCGTCGGGCGCCGCAGCTGCCCGGCCACCCGCCGCAGCAGGGTCAGCCGTACGGCCCCGGTGCGGGTCAGCCGCAGGCGCGGTCGGATCGACACGCCCCCGCACCTCAGCAGCCAGCTGCTCCGCGGCCGCAGGTGCATGACGAGCAGCAGTTGCTCCCGTGGCCCACATACCCCGACGGCCGTCCGTTGCCCATGCGCCCGGACGGCCAACCCGACTTTTCGGCACTGCAGCACCCCGGGGGCCCCGGGCGCCCGTGAGAAATGCGGTGGCGACGATATCCGTCGCCACCGCATTTTTTGTTCACCTTGAACATCTGATGATGTAGAGGATAGGCTTACCTCAATCCCACCGACAGCGTGGGATTCGCTGTGCCGCGAGACTGCGGGTCGTTCGTAGCCAGCTGTTCCTTTTCGAGCGAGGGAGTCACCCCCATGTCCATTCGTCATGCCCGACCGGCCGCGTTCGCCGCGGCGACCCTGGGCGCCGCTCTGGCGCTGACCGGCTGCGCCGCAGGCGACTCCGGGGGCGCGAGCGAGTCGACCGCCGCTTCGACCGTCACGATCACGGACAATCACGGCGAGGTCGAGGTGCCGGTCAACCCCGAGAAGGTCGTCGCGCTCGACAACCACGTCTTCGAGACGCTGGACGAGTGGGATATCCCGCTGGCGGCAGCGCCGAAGGGCCTGATGGGGGACAACTGGCCCGAGTACACGGACGACGAGGCCGTCGGCGATGTCGGTACCCACCGCGAGCCGAACCTGGAAGCCGTGGTCGCTGCCCAGCCCGACCTGATCATCGGCGGGTACCGCTTCGGCGATTCCTACGACGACCTCGTGGCGCAGAACCCCGATGCCGTGGTCATCGAGATTGCCCCGCGGGAGGGCGAGGACGCGATCGCCGAGCTGAAGCGCGAGACGGAGATTCTCGGGCAGATCTTCGCCCACGAGGACGAGGCTGCGCAGATCAACACGGATCTCGACGAGTCGATCGCGGCGGCCCAGGACGCGTACGACGGCGAGGGCACCGTCATGGGTCTGCTCACGTCGGGCGGCAAGATCGAGTTCGCGGCCCCGGTCACCGGCCGCGCGGTCGGTCCGGTCTTCCCGGCGCTCGACCTCGTGCCGGCGCTCGACCGCGAAGCCGAGGACAGTTCCCACGGCGACGACATCAGCGTCGAGGCGATCGCGGATGCGAACCCCGACTGGATCGTCGTGCTCGATCGCGACGCGTCGTTCACGGAGCCCGAACCAGGCTTCGTGCCGGCCGAGGAGCTCATCTCCGGTTCCGAAGCGCTGCAGCAGACGACCGCGGTGCAGAACGATCAGGTGGTCTACCTCGATCCGAGCTTCTACCTGACCGAGGACATTCAGGCGTACACGCACCTCTTCGATCAGCTGCAGGAGGCGTTCAGCGCCGCATGAGCCGAGATCACGGCTCCGCGGCGGAGCGCCGTGCAGACGGGGCGCCCACCGACAGTGGTGGGCGCCCCGTCGGGCGCACCCCGGTGAGCGACGAGGTGCCGCCGGGTGCGGTGCCCGAACCCGATATCGCGGCGCATCGACCACCACGGCCGCGACCGTGGCGTCTCGGCGTCGCGGTCATCGTCGTGCTGCTGCTGCTGATCGCATCACTGGCCGTCGGGGTCTACGACATCGCCGACGGCGAGTTCGGGGCCGAGATGTTCTGGATCACGCGGGTACCCCGTACGCTCGCACTGGTGCTCGCCGGTGCCGCGATGGCGACGAGCGGACTGGTGATGCAGATGCTGACGCAGAACCGGTTCGTCGATGCCACGACCTCGGGCACCACCGAGTGGGCCGCGCTCGGCCTGCTCCTCACCACGCTGCTCGCCCCGACGGTCGGCCTGGTCGGCCGCATGGTCGTGTCGAGCGTGTTCGCCTTCGTCGGGGCGATGGCGTTCCTGCTGATCCTGCGGCGCATCGTGATCCGGACGACCCTGGTGGTCCCGCTCATCGGGATCATGCTCGGCGCCGTGGTCAGCGCCGTCACGACGTTCCTCGCGGCGCAGTTCAACCTGCTGCAGATGGTGTCCACCTGGTTCATGGGCAGTTTCACTCCCGTCGTGCGGGGCAACTACGAGGTGCTCTGGATCGTCGCGGTGGTGACGGTGCTCGTCTTCATCAGCGCCGATCGCATCACGGTCGCCGGCCTCGGCAAAGACGTCGCGACGAGCGTCGGCGTGAAGTACGAGGCCGTGCTCATCGCGGGAACGGCGCTCGTCGCCGTCGCCGCAGGGGTGACCACCGTGGTCGTCGGGTTTCTTCCGTTCCTCGGTCTGGTCGTGCCGAACATCGTCGCGATGGTCCGCGGCGATCACGTGCGCAGCAATCTGCCCTGGGTGTGCCTCGGCGGCATCGCCTTGGTGACCGTCTGCGACCTCATCGGAAGGACGATACGCATGCCGTTCGAGATCCCCGTCTCCATGGTGCTCGGCCTCATCGGCGCGACCGTGTTCGTGACGCTCCTGCTGAGGCAGCGTCGTGTCTGAGTCGATGCCGGCGGAGTCCCGGCCCTCGGGCGCGGGTATGGCTCCCGCGTCACGCGTCGACGCTCCGTCCCGCGCCTCGGACTCAGGCGAATCGTGGTGGCACCGTCGCGGCGGCCTCGTCGTCGTCTTCGCGATCGCCGTGGCGCTGGCCGTGGCGATCCTGGTCTATCAGAACCCGGCACCGGTCGGGAGCCTGGGGTTCTGGGTCATCGTGCAGACCCGTTTCGCGTCGCTCGGCACGATCGCGCTCGTCGCGGTCTCCCAGGCGGTGGCGACCGTCCTGTTCCACACGGCGACCTCGAACCGCATCCTCACCCCCTCGATTCTCGGCTTCGACGCGCTCTACGTGCTGACCCAGACGGCGCTCGTGTTCGTCTTCGGCACCGCCGCCGCGAGCATGGAGGGGATCCCGAAGATCATCGCCCAGAGCGCGCTCATGGTGGCGTTCGCGACCCTCCTCTACGGGTGGTTGTTCTCGGGCAAGCGCGCCAACCTCCACCTGCTCCTCCTCGTCGGGGTGGTGCTCGGCATGGGGTTCGGGTCCGTCTCGACGTTCATGCAGCGGCTCCTCACCCCCAGCGAGTTCGATGTGCTGAGCGCGCGTCTGTTCGGAAGCATCGGCAAAGGCAACACCGACTACCTGCCGATCGCCGCCGGGATCGTCGCGGCGGTGCTGATCTTCGTCTGGCGGAGGCGCCGTACGTACGATGTGATCGCGCTGGGGCGCGATGTGGCGGTGAGCCTCGGCGTGAACTACCGGCGCGAGGTCGTGACCATTCTGGTGATCGCGGCGGTGCTCGTCTCGGTGTCGGCGACGATGGTGGGGCCGATGACCTTCTTCGGATTCCTCGTCGCGACGCTCGCATACCAGTTCGTGCGGGGCGACCGGCACTCGGAGACGCTGCCTCTGGCGATCGGGATCGCGCTCGTCACACTGCTCGGGGCGACCTTCGTGCTGCGCAACGTCTTCGCCGCTGCGGGTCTCGTGACGGTCATCATCGAATTCGTCGGCGGTCTCACCTTCTTGATCGTCCTGTTGAGAAAGGGGCTGCGGTGATCGAGCTGCGCGGCATCGACAAGCACTACGCCGGAAAGCGCGTGCTCGGTCCGATCGATCTGATGATCGAACGGGGCGGGGTCACGGCGCTCATCGGGCCGAACGGGGCGGGCAAGTCGACGATGCTCACCATCATCGGACGACTGCTCGAAGCCGATCACGGCAGCGTCACGGTCGGCGGTCTCGATGTCCGCACAGGTTCGTCCTCCGAGCTCGCGAAGACGATCTCGATCCTGCGTCAAGAGAATCACTTCATGGCGCGGTTGACGGTCAGGCAGCTGGTGAGCTTCGGCCGATTCCCCCACTCGAAGGGCCGGCTGACCGCGGCCGACCAGGAGGCGATCGATGCGGCGATCGCGTTCCTCAACCTCACCGGGATGGAGGACCGATTCATCGACGAGCTCTCCGGTGGACAGCGGCAGCGGGCGTTCGTGGCAATGGTGCTCGCCCAGGACACGGATTACGTGCTCCTCGATGAGCCTTTGACGGGACTCGACATGCGGCACGCCGTCGGCATGATGCGGCAAGTGCGCGCGGCTGCGGACGCGCTGGGCAAGACGATCGTGCTCGTGATCCACGACGTGAACTTCGCAGCAGCCTACGCGGATCGGATCATCGCACTGGAGAGCGGGAGGATCGTGGCGTCGGGGACCCCCGAGGAGATCATGACTCCCGAAGTCCTCGAGCGCGTGTTCGAGACACCGGTCGAGGTGGTGGAGCAGGGCGGCAAGCGCGTCGCCATCTACTACCGGCCCTGACGCGCGGATCAGTGACCGCGTGAGGTCATGGTACCCGATAGATCTGATGAGCCAGATCAGATGTATCCGGTACGCTCGTGGCCGATGAATGAGCTGCCTGAAAACCATCCCCTGAGCGACGGCCGCACGACGCACGCACCGCTCGTCCGCGCCCTGCGCGGCGACCGCCCGGAGCGGTTGCCCGTCTGGTTCATGCGCCAGGCAGGCAGGTCTCTTCCAGAATACCGCGAGATTCGCAAGAGCATCGGCATGCTCGAAGCCTGTCTCGAGCCCGAGGTCGCGACCGAGATCACGCTGCAGCCGATTCGCAGGCACGGCGTCGATGCCGCCGTCTTCTTCAGCGACATCGTCGTGCCGCTCCTGCTCGCGGGCGTCGATGTGGACCTCGTCGCCGGTCGCGGCCCGGTCTTCGCCCATCCGGTGCGCACGGCCGAGGACGTCGCGCGGTGCCGTCGGGAGTTCGGTCCGGACCGGCTCCGCGAGGCCATCGAGCCCGTGCGCGCCGCGGTCAGTCGCACGGTCGAGGAGCTCGGCAGCACGCCGCTGATCGGCTTCGCGGGGGCGCCGTTCACGCTCGCCGCGTACCTCGTCGAGGGGGCGCCGTCGAAGGACCATCTGCGTGCGCGCAGCCTCATGCACTCGGATCCGGAGACCTGGCGCGAACTGCTCGACTGGACCGCTGAACTCAGCGACGTCTTCCTCACGGCGCAGGTCGAGGCCGGCGCGAGCGCCGTGCAGCTCTTCGATTCGTGGGCCGGATCACTCGGCGTCGCCGACTACCGCGACCATGTCGCACCCGCTTCGCGCCGCGCGCTGCAGACCGTGCAGTCGATGCGCCTGCCCGGCGGTGGCGCACCGTTGCCGACGATCCACTTCGCGGTGGGCTCGGGTCATCTGCTCGAGGAGGTCGCGACGCTCGGCACCAGCGCGCACGGGATCGACTGGCGCACCCCGCTCGACGAGGCCAGCGCCCGCTTCGGCGACCGTTTCCCGCTGCAGGGCAACCTGGACCCGGCATACCTGGATGCGCCGGCCGAGGTGCTCGAGGCGCATCTCGACGACGTGGTGCGTCGCGGTCGGCGCGCGCCGGGCCACGTGCTGAACCTCGGTCACGGCGTGCCGCCGTCGGCCGACCCCGACGTGCTCACGCGCATCGTGGAGTTGGCGCATGAACGGTGACGTACGTCAGGAGCGCTCGCGCGTCGTGGTGATCGGCGGAGGCGTCTCCGGTCTGATCGCCGCCCGTGATCTCGCTCGCGCCGGAGTGCCCGTCGAGGTGTTGGAGCGCGAGCCCGATCTCGGCGGTCGCATCGCGCAGGCGCGGATCGCCGGTCTCACGATCGATGTCGGCGCCGAAGCGTTCGCGACGCGCGGCGGAACGGTCGAGGAACTGCTCCGTGAGATCGGACTCGCCTCGGAGATCACGACTCCCGCAGCGCTCGGTTCCTGGGTCATCGCCGATGACCGCGCCATGCCGCTCCCCGCCGCGGGCGCGGGCGGCATTCCCAGCGACCCGCTGTCGCGCACCTCCTCCACGGCGCTCGGCGTGCTCGGAGCGCTGCGCGCGGCCGTGGAGCCGCTGCTTCCGGCGCGCGTGGGCGCGACGAGCGAGACGCTCGCCGACCTCGTGCGCGCGCGCCTGGGTGCGCGCGTGCTCGACCGTCTGGTGCGGCCGGTGTCGCTGGGCGTCTACTCGACCGCTCCTGAGCGCATGCCGATCGACGCCATTCCCGGCCTGGGTGCCGCGTTCCGACGGCGCGGATCGCTCGTGTCAGCCGCGCGCGACCTCCGAGACAGCCGGACCGCCGCCGGCGGCGCCGTCGCCGGCCTGCAGGGCGGCATGGGGTCGCTGGTGCAGCGGTTGCGCGCGGAGCTCGATCGGCTCGGCGCGCAGATCCGCACGGGCGTCGAGGTCGGAGCTCTGGAGCGCGACGGCGACGCCTGGAGCGTTCGCGACCGAACGGGGTCGGAGATCAGTCGCGGGGGAGCCGTGGTGCTCGCCGTCGACGAGCGCACGGCGTCGCGTCTCGTCGAGCCGTCGACCGCGCCCGCCGATGCGCCGGACGGCGAATCCGATCGCGTCGAGGTGATCGCGCTCGTTCTCGACGACGGACGGCTGACCCGCGCCCCGCGCGGCACCGGCGCGCTGGTCGCGCAGGAGCGCGACGCGCATCGGGGGTCGACGCACTCGACGACCGCGGACGACCCCATTCGCGCCAAAGCGCTGACCCACGCGAGCGCGAAGTGGCCGGTGCTCGCGAGACGGGCCGGTCAGGACCGACAGGTCATCCGACTCTCATACGGCCGTGCCGGCAGTGCACCGGAGACCGAAGCGCTCGACGATGCGGCCGCGATGCACCAGGCGCTCGCCGATGCCTCGCGCATCATGGGCATCACGCTGCATGCGGCATCGGTGCGCGGCATGGCGCGGAAGGTCTGGGGGGTGAGCGGTCCGATCGTCGCCGGCGAGGGTCCGCACGTATCGGCTCCTCCCGGCGTCGTGCTGGCGGGCGACTGGGTATCGGGCACCGGTCTCGCCTCCGTGATCCCCGGGGCACGCGACGCCGCCAGACTCGCGCTCCGGGCCGTCTCCGGCTCGAATCCCGCGAGCACCGGTCCCGTCACCACTGGAGGGAGCTCATGAGCACCGTCACCCGGGTCGAAGGACCCATCGGCGCCCGCCCCGATCTCATCAGGATCGGCACACGCGGCAGCGCACTGGCGATCTCGCAGACCACGACGGTCGCCGAGGCGATCGCCGCGGCGACCGGCATCGACGTCGTGCTCGTCACGGTGAAGACCGAGGGCGACGTGTCGCGCCAGTCCCTGTCGCAGCTCGGTGGCACGGGGGTCTTCGTCAGCGCCTTGCGAGACGCGTTGATCGGCGACCGGTGCGACATCGCCGTGCACTCGCTGAAGGATCTGCCGACCGCGCCCTGCACGGGAATCGCGCTCGGCGCGATTCCCGTGCGCGCGGACGCCCGCGATGCGCTGTGCGCCCGTGACGGCATGACGCTCGCGCAGCTCCCGCACGGCGCGCGCATCGGTACGGGGTCGCCCCGCCGTGCCGCACAGCTGCTCTGCGCTCGTCCCGATCTCGACGTGCGCGACTTGCGCGGCAACGTCGACACCCGACTCCGGAGAGTCGAGAACGATCTCGACGCCGTCGTGCTGGCCGCGGCGGGCCTCGACCGGATCGGCCGCTCCGCCGCCATCACCGAGCGCTTCGCCCTCGATCAGACGCCCGGCGCTCCCGGCCAGGGTGCGCTCGCACTCGAGGTGCGCGAGTCCGACCTCGCACGCGACCCGTACGTCTCGGCGTTCACCGCGCTGAACGACGGCGAGGCGCGTGCCAGTGCGCTCGCCGAGCGCGAGCTGCTCGCCGCGCTCGAGGCGGGGTGCGCAGCGCCCGTCGGCGCCACTGCGCGCATCGAGGAGGACCGTCTGCGGCTGAGCGCGACGGTGTACCGCCTCGACGGTGCCGAGTCGCTGACGGCATCGGTCGAGTGCCGGGTGCCGAGCGGTGCCGCCGCCGCGTCGGACGCCGCCGACCGTGCTGCCGCCGACCTCGGACGCCGAGCGGCACTCGATCTCCTCGCACGCGGCGCGGCCTCGCTCGCTCCGCTGGGAAGCGCCAGGTGACCGGGCGCATCCTCATCGCCCGCGGCGGAGACGCCGGGGACCGCCTGGCTGCGGCCGTCCGAGCCCGGGGCGGCGACCCCGTGATCGCGCCTCTGATCGTTCAGGCACCACCGGAGGATCCCGCGGAGCTGGCCACCGCGATGACGCTGTGGAACGCCGGGATCTACGACTGGATGGTCGTGACGAGCGCGCACGGTGCGCGCGCGGTGGCGGACGCCGGCGCCGGTGCGAGTGCGCGCGTCGCGGCGGTGGGCCCCGCGACCGCCGACGCGCTCTCCGCGCGCGGACTCGAGGTCGCCCTCACGCCTCCGCACGACTTCTCGGCCGACGGCATCGCCGACGCGCTGCTGAGCGCGCTGGGCGATGAGCCCGTGCGCATCCTCTTGCCGGTCTCGGAGATCGCCGGCACCGTGTTCGAACGAGCGCTCCGGGAAGCCGGGCATCGCGTCGATCGGGTCACGGCGTATCGCACGCTGCCCGCGCCCGAAACGCCGGAGGCCGCGGCGATGGTCGCGGCGGGCGAGTGCGCGGCGATCCTCGTCACCAGCGGGTCGATCGCTCGCGAGGTCGCGCGCCGCTTCGCGCCGCTTCCCACGCACACGCGCCTCATCGCCATCGGCCACCCGACCGCCCGGGCGCTCCGCGATGCCGCGCTGCACGTCGACGCCATCGCCGACCCGCACACGACCGACGGATTGCTCGCCGCGCTCGAACACTTGGCGCTCCTGCCAGACCCCGGCACCGCAGACCTCACCCCAGCCCCTGAATCGAGGACCAGCCCATGACCAGCGAACTCGCCGCCCGTCCCCGCCGCATGCGCCGCACTCCGGCGCTCCGACGCCTCGTCGCCGAGACCCGCCTCCATCCGGCCGAACTCATCCTGCCGGTGTTCGTGCGCGAGGGGATCGACGCCCCCCGTCCGATCACGTCGATGCCCGGCGTGGTGCAGCACACCGTGGACACCCTGCGCCGCGCCGTCGTCGAGGCCGCCGAGGCGGGCATCGGCGGTGTCATGCTGTTCGGCGTTCCCGAGGTGCGCGACGCGCGCGGAAGCGCCGTCGACGATCCCGATGGCATTCTGAACGTCGCCCTCCGTGCCGCGATCGACGAGGTCGGCACCGACATCGTCGTGCAGACCGACCTCTGCCTCGACGAGTTCACCGATCACGGGCACTGCGGAGTACTCGACGCCGCTGGGGTCGTCGACAACGATCAGACGCTCGAACGATACCGCTCAGCGGCGGTCGCGCAGGCGGAGGCCGGCGCGCACCTGCTCGGGCTCTCGGGCATGATGGACGGACAGGTCGCCGCGGTTCGCGACGCGCTGGATGCGGCCGGGCACCAGGACACCGGACTCATCGCCTACGCCGCCAAATACGCCTCGGCGTTCTACGGCCCGTTCAGGGAGGCGGTCGACTCGCAGCTCGTCGGCGGCGACCGGCGCACGTACCAGCAGGATCCCGCGAACCGGCGCGAGGGCCTGCGCGAAGTGCGCATGGACCTCGCCGAAGGGGCGGACGCCGTCATCGTGAAGCCCGCCATGTCGTACCTCGACGTGCTCTCCGACGTGGCCGCCGAGAGCCTCGTCCCGGTCTGGGCGTACCAGGTCTCCGGTGAGGCGGCGATGATCGAGGCCGCCGCCGCGAACGGCTGGATCGACCGGCGTCGCGTGATCGAAGAGGCCGTGACGAGCATCAAGCGCGCGGGAGCCGACGCGATCCTCACCTACTTCGCCATGGAGCTGGCGGGTTGGATGCGCGAGGAGCGCTGACCCCGCGGGCGATCGGGGGCGCTGCGGCGCCCGATCGCCCGCGGCGGATCAGACGCGAGCGGCGAGCGCCTCGACGGCGCTGGTGAAGCAGCGGAGACCATCGATGCCCGAGCTCATGGCCTGCGGTGTGTCGGGACCGAACCCGGCCTCGACGGCGTGCTCGGGGTGGGGCATGAGCCCGACTACGTTGCCGCGCTCGTTCGTCAGGCCGGCGATGTCGTTCAGCGAGCCGTTGGGGTTCACCCCGGCGTAGCGGAACGCCACGAGTCCCTCGCCCTCGAGACGATTGAGGGTCTCGGCATCGGCGATGAAACCGCCGTCGCCGTTCTTCAACGGGATTACGATCTCTTCACCCGCGCTGAACTGGTGCGTCCATGCCGTGTCGGCGTTCTCGACGACGAGTCGCTGGTCGCGACGGATGAACTGCTGGTGCGCGTTGCGGATGAGTCCGCCCGGCAGCAGGTGCGATTCCACCAGCATCTGGAAGCCGTTGCAGATGCCGAGCACGGGAACGCCGCGGTTCGCGGCGTCGACCACGTCGGTCATGATGGGGGAGAGCGAGGCGATGGCGCCCGGGCGCAGATAGTCGCCGTAGCTGAATCCGCCGGGCAGCACGATGGCGTCCACATGCTGCAGGTCGTGGTCGCCGTGCCACAGGGCGACCGGCTCGGCTCCGGCGAACCGGACCGCACGCTGCGCATCCCGGTCGTCGAGCGAACCCGGGAAGGTGATGACTCCGATGCGCACCATTACCGCGCCGCCGGAACGTCGACGGGAGTGCCGTCCACGGAGATCGCGACGACGTCTTCGATCACCGCGTTCGAGAGCATGTCGTCGGCGACCGTGCGCACCTCGGCCAGCGTGGCATCGGTGACCTCGCCATCGACGGTCAGCTCGAAGCGCTTGCCGATGCGGACATCCTGGAACTGCGCGTGACCGAGTCGCTGGAGAGCGCCGAACGTCGCCTTCCCCTGCGGGTCGAGCAGCTCTGCCTTCGGCATGACTTCAACAACAATCGTGGGCACGGAGGGCCTCCAACATCGGGAGTGGACAGGTCGGACGTCATGAGCCAGTTTAGCCGGTCCGGTCGAAGCGCGCGGGCGCGGCGACGGGTCCGGTGGTGACGCAGCCGCGCTCAGGAGCCGCGCTCAGGAGACCTGCGGCGCCTCGAGCCCCGTCAGGCGGACGTAGAGCTCCCGGTAGCGGGCGAGGGTACGGTCGACGATCTCGGCGGGAAGGACCGGCGGCTCTCCGGTGCGGTCCCAGTGCGCCGACAACCAGTCGCGCACGATCTGCTTATCGAACGATGCGAGGCGCTCGGCGCGCGGAAGCGTCGGATCGAGATACGCCGCGGCGTCCCAGTAGCGGCTCGAATCGCTCGTCAGCACCTCGTCCGCGAGCACGATCTCACCGGAGATCGGGTCCACGCCGAACTCGAACTTCGTATCCGCCAGCACGAGACCGCGTTCCGCGGCGAGGTCGCGAGCCTCGGTGAAGATCCGGATCGAGGCATCTCTGAGTGCCTCGGCCGTTTCCCGGCCCAACACCTCGACGCTCTGCTCGAACGAAATGTTCTCGTCGTGCTCGCCGAGCGGCGCCTTCGACGCCGGGGTGTAGATCGGCGTCTCGAGCAGATCGCCGTCGGCAAGGTGCTCGGGCAGCTCGATGCCGCACACCGCTCCCGTCCGTTCGTACTCGGCGAACCCGGATCCGGTGATGGCTCCGCGGACGACGCACTCGACCGGGAGCATGTTCAACCGTCGCGACACCATGGCCCGACCGCGGACCGCCTCGGGCACCGTCGGGCCGGCGGGGTCGAGATGGTTCCGGATCCGGATCCGGTCGAACCACCACTCCGACAGTGCGGTCAGCACTTCGCCCTTGCCGGTGATCGGCGGCTCGAGCGCGAAATCGAACGCACTGATGCGATCACTCGCCACTACGAGCAGGTGGGAGTCGGAGCCGTCAGCCGGCGCGTACAGGTCTCGGACCTTGCCGGAGTAGCGGTGTTCCCAACCGGGAATGGCGAGCGGGGCGGAGAGATTCGTCACACGGGTATTCTCGCAGACCACCGGCCAGCGTTCTCGCGGGTCGATGTCGGCGGTCCGCGTTATGCTGGAGGGGTCGTGAGGAGGGGTATGGTTCCGGTTGGACCCGTGGTGGCGCGCTGCCAGACAGCGCAGCCGAGAAGGGTGCTCTGGGCGTATCTGAGCGACCCAGAACTCCGTGCGGACTGGTGGCCCGAGTTGCACCTCGAGGCGCGACTCGGCGGAATCGTGCGCGAGCAGTGGTCCGAGGGCGATGCCAGCCGCGATGCGAGCGGAGAAGTCGACGTCATCGTCGACGGCCACGCGCTCGGCTTCCGATGGACGGAGGCGGGCGATCCCCGGGCCACGGCGGTGCTCGTCACGTTGCGATCCATCGGCGCGGGCGCGAGTCTCACGGTCACCGAGACCGGGTTCGACATGCTTCCCGACCCGTCCGCGCGTGCGGCCGCCTCGCAAGAGGGTTGGGACGTGCTGCTCCGCGACCTGTCCGCCGCCGTCGACGATCTCGATGAGACCGACGCCGTCGAAGCCGTGGCGGCGGCTGCTGCTGCGGTCGATGCGGCACCCATCGACACGGATTCGACCGAGTCGTCGAGCGCCGGCGAGGATGCCGATCCCGAACGCGCCGAGGGTGCAGACGCCGAGCCGGAGACAGCCGAGCTCGAGGAGGCCGTCAGCGACGATGACGCGGCCGATCTCGAGGCGGACGAAGGCGCCGAGGGTGCGGTCGAGGCACCGTCTCACGACCTGGAGCGCGTGGAGCCCGACGAGCCGGTCGAGCTGCCCGACGGCGAGATCGATTCCGAATCCGCCGCGTGGGCCGCGAGCGGCGTGAGCATCACGGTGAACGGCGCAGCGCCGGGCGACGGCGAGGACGACGAGATCGACGCCTCGACCGACTTCGATCGTCTTCTGCGGGGGCGCTGAGACGCTCCGATCCCCTCGCTACACTCGGGCGGCGATGTCGGTCCGGAACTGGCCGCCCTCGAGCGAGATGAGCGACATCGCTTCGTATGCGCGCGCCCGCGCCGTCGCGAGATCGGCCCCGCGGCCCACGACGCCGAGCACGCGGCCGCCGGTGGCGATCCACGAACCGTCGTCCCGACGCTCCGTCGCCGCGTGCACGATGTGCACGCCCGGAAGCTCCGCCGCCTCCTCGAGACCGGAGATGACCCGCCCGGTCGTGACCGAACTGGGGTAGCCCTCGCTCGCCAGCACGACGATCACTGCGGGCTCGTCCGAGAACTCCGGAGCCGGCTGCGCCTGCAGCGTGCCGGACGCGGCGGCGTGCAGGTACCGGCTGAGCGGCGACGTGAGACGCGGCAGCACGACCTGGGTCTCGGGGTCGCCGAAACGCGCGTTGAACTCGATGACGCGCACTCCCGCCGGGGTGACGATGAGGCCGCAATAGAGCAGACCGATGAACGGCGTGCCCTCGCTCTCGAGCTGCCGAACGGTCGGCAGGGCAACGGTGCGCGTGATCTCGTCGACGAAGTCATCGGCGACCCAGGGGAGGGGGGAGTACGCTCCCATGCCCCCGGTGTTCGGGCCCTCGTCGCCGTCGAAGATGCGCTTGAAGTCCTGCGCCGGTGTCAGGGCGACGACGTCGTGTCCGTCTGCGAAGAAGAAGAGCGAGACCTCCTGACCGTCGAGGAACTCTTCGATGAGGACCTCGCCGTGGGGTGCCCACGTCGTCACATGCGCGATCGCCGCATCTCGATCCTCGGTGACGAGCACACCCTTCCCCGCGGCGAGCCCGTCGGCCTTGACCACGTAGGGCGCACCGAACTCGTCGAGCACCACTGCGGCCTCCTCCGCCGTCGACACGGGTGCGGCGCGACCGGTCGGGACTCCCGCTTCCGCCATGATCCGCTTCGCGAACGCCTTCGACCCCTCGAGCTGAGCGGCCGCTCGGCCCGGACCGAACACCGGGATGCCGCGCTCGCGGAGCGGGTCGGCGACGCCGGCGACGAGCGGAGCCTCGGGTCCGATGACGACGAGCTCGAACCCGTGCTGCTGCACGAAGTTGGTGACCGCGACCGGGTCGCTCGTCTCCAGCTGGGGGGTGTCGACGCCCTCCGCGGCCACTCCGGCGTTGCCGGGCGCGCACACCACCTCGTGGCCGTCCGGCTCCGACCGCAGAGCGCGGACGATGGCGTGTTCACGTGCACCTGGGCCCATCACGAGGATCTTCACGCACCCCACACTACCGAACGCCCTCGGCCCTCCGATCCCGTATGGTGATCGTGTGGCTCGGCGAAAGATCAGCGAAGCGGACGGCATGAGCGCGCTCGACCGCATGCTCGACGGTGCGCGCGACCGCGCGACGATCGCGATGGCGACGCGATTCCTGCTCGAGGAGCTCGCGGTCATCGCGCCCGGCAACACGGTCGAGGTGCGGGTGCCGCCGTTCGGGGCGACGCAGTGCGTGCAGGGGCCGCGCCACACGCGCGGAACGCCGCCGAACGTCATCGAGACGGATCCGGAGACCTGGGTCATGCTCGCCGTCGGGCGGCTCTCCTGGGAGGAGGCGCGGGCGCAGTCGCGGGTCACGGCTTCCGGTGCTCGTGCGAATCTGGACGGGATCCTGCCACTCGTCCGGAGACCGTGAGTGCGCCGCGCGCGAGATCTCGAGAGTCTGCGCATATCACCAGTCAGCAGCTGAGACAATAGTCTCTATGAGCAGTACCGATCCGACCCCGCACGATTCAGCCGCGACCGCTTCGGCCCCCGACCGGGTCGACGGGCACGCTGCGGAAGTGCCGGAGGCGGAGGTGGTGCCCGAGGTGACCGAGACTCGGGTGGAAGTTTCGCTGCAGCGCTCGGTGCGGTACACGCGCCTGCTGATCGTCGGCGCTGTGCTCGGAGCCGTCGCGTTCGCACTGGCCAGTCTCGCGTTCCCGGTCGCACCCGAATCGGAGTACACCGTCGGCCAGATCGCGGGCTTCATGGCCGTTGTCGGCGCCGTGCTCGGTTTGGCGCTCGGCAGCGTGCTGGGCCTCATTCTCGGCGCGGCCGTCAAACGTCGCCGCGGAGCGGGTGTCGCCGTGCAGGCTGACGTGCGATAATCACGACGTCTGCGAGCGAACGGAGTCAGATCATGCTGCAGAATCTCGGTGGAGCCCACCTCGTCGCGATCGTGTTTCTCATCGTCCTGCTGTTCGGCGCGCCCAAGCTGCCCCTCCTCGCGAAGAACTTCGGCCAGTCCATGCGCATCTTCAAGCGCGAAGTGTCGACGGACGACGGGACTCCCGATACGCGAGCGGACGATGCGGAGCCGGCGAGCCCTGCCCAGTCCCCCGCAGTGCCGAACGACCTCCCGAAGTAGCTTGAGCGCCGTTCAGGGCGGCGTGACAGAATGGCCCTGAACTCGAACCAAGGAGCCCACGCCTCATGTTTGGAAATCTCAGCGGCCCGACGCTGCTCGTCATCGTCTTCATCGTGTTGCTGCTGTTCGGTGCCCCGAAACTACCGGCTCTGGCGAAGAGCCTCGGGCAGTCGATGAAGATCTTGAAGAAGGAGGTCCGTTCATCCGAGGACGGCGACGCCGCCGACGCCAAGAATGACGGACGTCAGACGCAGCAGCAGGCGCCGACCGCCGGGCCGGCTCCTGCCGCCGGAACTGCCGCACCGGGCGCGGAGACGCCCGGGACCGCGGCCTCGCCCGGAGCGGAGAGCCCGGGAGCCCCGGGACCCGACGCCGTGCAGTCCCGACCGGATGAGCGAGACGACCGCGCCTGAGCCGTTCGTGAGCGTTCGGCGAGGCTGAACGCCAGGGGGCGTACCGCGTTGCGGTGCGCCCCCTGGCGTCTCTCAGCTCTCCTGCGTCTGCTCGACCCACTCGAGGTATTCGGCGTTCACATCGCCGGCGACGTACTCGCCCGTGAAGCAGCTCTGCTCGAGCCGCGTGACGTGATCCTGTCCATCGAGGATCGCACGGTTCATGCCTTCGACCGTCTGGTAGATGAAGTGGTCGGCGCCCAGCACCTCGGCGACCTCGGCGGCGGTGCGATCGTGTGCGATGAGCTCGCTCCGGTTCGGCATGTTGATGCCGTAGACGTGGGGGAAGACGACCGGCGGCGCGGCCGACGCGAAGATGACCGACTTCGCGCCCGCGGTGCGCGCCATCTCGATGATCTCGCGCGAGGTGGTGCCGCGCACGACGGAGTCGTCGACGATGAGCACGTTCTTGCCGACGAACTCGACGCTCATCGCGTTGAGCTTCTGCCGCACGCTCTTCTTGCGCACCGACTGGCCCGGCATGATGAAGGTGCGACCGACGTAGCGGTTCTTGAAGAAGCCTTCGCGGTACTCGATGCCGAGCTTCTGCGCCACCTGCATCGCGCTCGGACGAGCCGAGTCGGGAATGGGCATCACGACGTCGATCTCGATGTCGAGTTCCCGCATCTCGTCGGCGATCTTCTCGGCGAGCACGTCGCCGAGCCGCAGACGGGCGTCGTAGACGGAGATGCCGTCGAGCACCGAGTCGGGGCGCGCGAGGTAGATGTACTCGAAGGCGCACGGAACGAGTTCGGTCCGCTGCGCGCACATCCGCGATGTCATCGTGCCGTCGGGTGCGATCAGGATCGCCTCGCCCGGCTCGACATCGCGCACGATGGTGTACCCGCCCGACTCGAGCACGAGGGACTCGGAGGCGACGATCCACTCTTCGCCGCCGTCGGGCCCGGTGCGCACACCGAGGACGAGGGGCCTGATGCCGAACGGATCGCGGAAGGCGAGCACCCCGTGCCCGGAGATGAGGGCGATGGCGGCGTATGAACCGGTCACGCGATCGTGGACGCGTGAGACGGCGTCGAAGACCTGGTCCGCAGTGAGTTCCAGGCCGCGGTCAGCTGCAGCGGGCTGCAGCTCGTTCGCGAGAACGTTGAGCAGCAGCTCGGTGTCCGAGTGCGTGTTCAGGTGACGGCGGTCCAGCGTGTAGAGCTCTTCGGTGAGCTCGCGGGTGTTCGTGAGGTTGCCGTTGTGCACCATGATGATGCCGTAGGGAGCGCCGACGTAGAACGGCTGCGCCTCCTCCTCGGTGAACGCCGAACCGCGCGTCGCGTACCGCACATGGCCGAGGCCGACATTGCCGCGGAGGGCGCGCATGTCGCGCGTACGATATGCCTCCCGGACCTGGCCCTTCGCCTTCACCATGTGGAAGCGATCGCCCTCTGCGGTGGCGATGCCGGTGGAATCCTGACCGCGGTGCTGCAGGAGCAGGAGGCTGTCGTAGATCTGCTGGTTGACGGGCTCGGACGAGACAATACCGACGATGCCGCACATGCTGAGTGGTTGCTCCCTGGAGGACGGGGTGGCTCTAGATCAAGAGGCCACCCCAGTGTACCCCTGTAGAGTGGGGAGAGTGAGCGAGAATGCGTCGATCTATGCCCAGGCCGGAGTGGACACCGAGGCGGGTGATGTCGCGGTCGAGTTGATGAAGTCGGCGGTCGCCAGGACCCAGGGGTCTGAGGTCCTGGGGGGAGTGGGCGGTTTCGCCGGGCTCTTCGACGCTTCAGCGCTGCTCGGCTACCGACGACCGCTGCTCGCGAGCTCGACGGACGGCGTCGGGACGAAGGTCGCCATCGCGCAGGCCATCGATAAGCACGACACCGTCGGGCAGGACCTGGTGGCGATGGTGGTCGACGACATCGTGGTCGTCGGTGCGAAGCCGCTCTTCATGACCGACTACATCGCCTGCGGTCGCCTGGTTCCCGAGCGGATCGCCGACATCGTGCGCGGTATCGCTGCGGCATGCGAGGCGACCGGAACGGCCCTGGTCGGCGGCGAGACGGCCGAGCATCCAGGACTGCTCGGCGTCGATGAGTACGATGTGGCCGGCGCCGCGACGGGTGTGGTTGAGGCGGACCGCGTCCTCGGTCCGGATCGCGTGCAGAACGGTGACGTCGTGCTCGCGATGGCCGCATCCGGCCTCCACTCCAATGGCTTCTCACTCGTCCGGCACATTCTTGCCGGACGCGATGTGCTCATGACCGATCGCAGCGACGAGCTGGGTGCGACCTACGGCGAGGCACTGCTCGAACCGACGGCGCTCTACACCGCGCCGCTGCTGCGCGTCATCGAGGATCCCGAGCTCGACGGCGCGATCCACTCGCTCAGCCACGTGACGGGCGGCGGGATCGCGGCCAACCTGGCCCGCGTGCTCCCGAACGGCGTCTGGACCGAGGTGGATCGCTCGACCTGGTCGCCCCTCCCCGTGTTCCGGCATCTGGCCGCGCTCGGCGGCCACGAATTGACGTCGCTGGAATCGGCGTGGAACCTCGGTGTCGGTATGTTCGCCGTGGTGGACGCGGCGCGCGCCGAGCAGGTCGCGGCGAAGCTCGAGGCCGAGGGGCTGCGCACCTGGCAGGTCGGCACCATTTCCGGCGCTCAGCGTGACCTCGAGGGTTTCGAGCAGGGGGCGAAGGGCGTCGACGGCGGGGCCGTCAAGCTCGTCGGCTCATACGCCGACTGAGGAGTGCCCGCCGTTTCGGCTGCGGCACGACGCGCCCTGGTCGAAACGGCACCGCATCGCGCGGCTGACGACGGTCAGCGGTCGTCGTTCGCCGCGTCGTCCTCGTCGTCATCCACGTTGTACTTGTCCGCATACTCAGCCCAAGCATCCTCGTCGGAATGGCTCTGCTTCGAGGCGAGCTCACGTTCCAGTTCGGAGTAGTTCGTCGCCGGGCTGTAGTACTTCAGCTCCCGTGCGACCTTGGTGTGCTTTGCCTTCTGACGGCCGCGCCCCATGCGTGACCCCCTTACACATTCGGGCCCCGCGCAAAAATGACGCGAGGCAGGACCTTATTCGAGTAGACGTATGGGCCAAAGCCTACCACGTGCCGCACCCCGCACTCGCAGCGGACTACCATGAAGGCATGGCGCATTCCACCCGGTTTCGAGCTCTGTGGCTCGGGCTCCTCGGGGGTGCCGTTCTCGCCCTGGTCGCCGCGATCGCCGTGACGATTCCGATCCTGTCGCACAGCAGTGCCGGCCCGTCGGGACAACGTCTGCCGGAGAACTTCGCCGCGGAGTCGCAGGCCGAGGGCGCCGATGGTCGTACCCGGGTGCTGCAGGTGCAGGACTCCACCGGATCGCCTGCCGACCTCACCGCACTCACGCCCGGCGAGACGCTCACTGTGCGCGGAACAGGCTTCGATGCCGGTATCGGCATATATGTGTCCGTGTGTGCGATTCCCGAGACCGGTGAGAAGCCGACTCCCTGTCTCGGCGGGATCCCGGAGGGGGCGGAGACCGGGGGTGCGGAGGGCACCGATCAGGCACTGACGAGCGTGTGGATCACCGACGACTGGGCGTGGCGCGCGTTCGCCACTCAGCGCTACGACGAAGCGACGACCGGTGCGTTCACTGCTCGGCTCACGGTTCCACTCGCGGCGGACGACGGACTCGACTGCCGCGAACAGCGCTGCGCGATCACCACGAGAGCCGACCACACCGCCGCCCGCGACCGGGTGCAAGACATGCAGCTGCCGGTGGCATTCAGGTAGGCCGGTGCGCTCCGCGCCGGCCAGCGCTCGTCCGTCAGGCGGCGAGCGGGGCGATGACGAGGTTCGCGACGGCGTAGATCACGACGCCGGCGAGTGACCCGACGACGGTGCCGTTGATCCGGATGAACTGCAGATCCTTGCCGACCTGCAGTTCGATCTTCTCGGCGGCCTCGCGGGCGTCCCATTGATGCACGGTGTCGGTGACGACGCTTGCGAGGTCGTGACGATAGCGATCGACGAGGTGCTCGACGACGCTCATCACCCAGACGTCGACCTTGTACTGGAGGGTCGCGTCCTCCCGCAGGCGGACGCCGAGATCCTGCGCCGCGCGCAGCATGCGGAGGCGCAGATCGCTCTGCGGATCCTGCAGCATCGTCACGAGCGCCTCGCGGGCCGACTGCCAGACCATCGCGGCGAGCGAGCGCACCCGGGGGCTGTCGAACACCTCATGCTTCAGATGCTCGAGTTGGGACTGCAGGGTGCCGTCGTGCTGCAAGTCTCGCGCGAAGTCTGCGAGGAATCGGCTCGTGGCGATGCGGAACGGGTGTTCGCGATCCGCCGCAACCGCCTCGGCCCACCGCACCGCTTCAGTGTGGAGGCGCTGGTCCACGAATCGGTCGACGATGCTCGGCATCCAGCTGGGGAGGCGGGCCGAGACCATCCGGTCGAATGCCTGCGGGTGTTCGCGCAGCCAGCCGGCCAGTCGATCCGCCGCGATGTCGATCAGCGTCTGGTGATGGGCGCCGTCGATCGCCGTCTCGACCGCGCGACCCGAGAGCGGACCCCACTCGGGTTCGAGCAGGTGGCGGCGCGCGAGGGCTTCGAGGAGTTCTTGGACATCGGAGTCATCGAGGACCGTCAGCATGCCGAGCCCGGCCGAGGATGCGAGATCGCAGAGGTGCGATGCGTTGCGCTCGTGCTGCAGCCAGTCACCGGCGGCGCGCGCTCCGCTGATCTGCGAGAGCTTGTCGTGCACGACGTCGTCGGCGAGAAAGTTCTCTTCGATGAAGCTGCCGAGACCCTCGCCGATATCGTCCTTCTTGCGGGCGATGAGGTTCGTATGGGGCACCTTGATGCCGAGCGGATAGCGGAAGAGCGCGGTCACGGCGAACCAGTCCGCCAGTCCGCCGACCATGCCGCCCTCGCTCGCGGCCCGCACGTAACCCAACCAGGGATAGTGATCCTGCAGCGCGAACGACACCGCGAAGACGATCGCCATGAAGACCAGCAGGGCCAACGCGATCTTCTGCATTCGACGCAGCTGGGCGAGGCGTTCGAAGTCGTCGGGGGAGACCGCACCGAGGGTCCGTCGCGCTGAGCCTGTCACTCCGCCATTATGCACGCCGAAGCGTGAAATACTGGACCTCATGCACCTCTTCACCGCTGCCAGCCTGAAGAACCGCGCACTCATCGCCCTCGTCACCATCGTCGCAGCGGTGTTCGGAGTGTTGAGCATGGGCTCCTTGAAGCAGGAGATCATGCCATCGGTTCAGTTCCCGACGATCGCCGTGCTCACGACGTACCCCGGGGCGTCGCCCGACGTCGTGAACAACGACGTCTCCGAGCCCATCGAGACGGCGCTCCGCGGCGTCCCCGATCTGGAGACCACCACGGCGACATCGAGCACCGGTTCGTCGATGGTGCTCGCCGAGTTCACCTACGGCGTCGACGTCACGGCGACCGAGCAGCGCGTCGAGCGCGCGATCAGTCGCATCTCCGAGCAACTGCCTGAAGCGACGGACAGCCAGGTGGTCTCCGGGAGCATCGACGACTTCCCCGTCGTCCAGATCGCGGTGACCCCGCCGGAGGGCACGGACGCGGAGGAGACCGCGGATCTCATCGAGCGCGTCTCGATTCCCGAGCTCTCCGATCTCGACGGGGTCCGCGAGGCGCAGCTCACCGGTGCCAGGGGCGACCGGATCACGATCACGCCGGACACCGACGCCCTCGCGGAGAACGGGGTCAGTTCCCAGTCGATCACGGACACGCTGCAGCAGAGCGGCGTGCTCGTCGCAGCGGGAACGGTTCCCGATGCGGATCGTTCGCTCGCGGTGCAGGTCGGCAGCGAGCTCACCTCGGCCGATGACATCGCTGCGCTTCCCGTCGCGCGCAGTGCGCAAGATCTCGCCGCGCTGCAGCAGCAGACTCCCGGGGGAGAGGTGCCGGGCGGCGATGCGGCAGGTGGTGACACCGCCATCGATCCGTCGCAGATCCCCGAGCAGGACCAGACCGCGGTCGAACCGGAACCCGTCAACATCGGTGACGTCGCAGAGGTCGCGCTCGAGCCGAATCCGCAGCAGAGCATCTCGCGGGTGAACGGCGAGCCGGCGATCACCATCGCGATCACGAAGATGTCGGCGGCGAACACCGTCGAGGTTTCGCACGCGGTGCTGGACGCGTTGCCTGAGGTCGAATCGGCGCTCGGAGGCGCCGAGTTGCAGGTCGTCTTCGACCAGGCCCCCTACATCGAGCAGTCGATCGAGACACTGAGCACCGAGGGCCTCCTCGGCTTGGTCTTCGCGGTCATCGTGATCCTCGTCTTCCTGATGTCGGTGCGCGCCACACTGGTGACGGCGATCTCGATCCCGACGTCGTTGCTGATCACGATCATCGGCTTGAACTTCGCCGACTACACCCTCAACCTGCTCACGCTCGGCGCCCTGACGATCTCCATCGGCCGTGTGGTCGACGACTCCATCGTGGTGATCGAGAACATCAAACGGCACCTCACCGAGGCCGCCGACCGCGGGCCCACGATCGTGCGAGCGGTGCGTGAGGTCGCCGGAGCGATCACGGCGTCCACGGTGGCCACCATCGCCGTCTTCCTACCGATGGCCTTCGTCGACGGCATGGTCGGAGAACTCTTCCGCCCGTTCTCGTTCACCGCAGCCCTCGCGCTCGCGGCATCGCTGCTCGTGTCGCTCACGATCGTTCCCGTACTCGCCTACTGGTTCCTCAGGCCGGCGAGCTACGCGCGGCGCCCCCAATGGTTACGCCGCAAGAACGCCTCGGTGGAAGAAATGGTCGCCGCCGAGCGCGATCCCGACCACGTGACGCCGTTGCAGCGCGCGTACCGGCCCATCATCGACTGGACGCTGCGCCGCCCGGCAATCACCCTCGTCATCGCCGCGCTGGTCTTCGGCGGCACCATCGCGCTGAGCCCGCTCATGAAGACCAACTTCCTGGGTGACGACGAGCAGAACTCCGTCGGGCTCACGCAAGCGCTCGAGCCCGGCACCAGCCTCGACACCCAGTTGGCGCAGGCGGAGCGCGTGGAGGACGCCCTCACCGACGTCGCTGACGTCGACACCGTTCAGGTGACGATCGGAGATGCCGGAGGCATGGCATCGATCTTCGGCGGCGGAGGCGACGGCACGATCACGTACTCGATCACGACCGACCCCGACGCGCAGCAGACGGACGTGCAGGATCGGATCCGTTCCGCGGTCGACGGTCTCGACGACGCGGGTGAATTCTCGCTGGGCTCGTCCGACGGCGGCGTCACGGCGTCCAGTGCGATCGAGGTCAACGTCTCGGCACCGGATCAGGAGACGCTCGCCCAGGCGAGCGACGCGGTCGTCGCGGAACTGAGCGACCGCCCCGGACTCGTGCAGGTCGAGAGCGACCTCGGCACCTCCCGCCCCTACCTGCGGATCGCCGTGGACCGTTCAGCCGCCGCCGACGCCGGGCTGACGGAGGCGGCACTCGCCGGCATCATCTCCCAGCGGATGCAGCCGACCGAGGTCGGGCAGGTCACGATGGATGCCAACACCGTGAGCGTCTACGTCTCGGAGGGCGCGACTCCCGACGACGTCGACGGCGTGCGCGCACTGCAGTTGCAGACCCCCGAGGGCGAACAGCGACTCGACAGCCTCGCCGAGGTCGACATCGCGGACGGCCCGGTGACGGTGCGCACCGAAGACACTGTGCGCATGGTGACGGTGTCGGCACTGCCCGAGGGCGACGATCTCGGCACCGCAGGCACGCAGGTCTCGGAAGCCCTCGACGCCGTCGAGCTGCCCGACGGGGCGTCGGCCAGCGTGGGTGGCGTCATGTCGCAGCAGTCGGAGGCGTTCCAGCAGCTCGGCATCGCCCTGCTGGCGGCGATCCTCATCGTCTACGTGGTGATGGTCGCGACGTTCAAGAGCCTGCTGCAGCCGCTGCTGCTGCTCGTCTCGGTGCCGTTCGCGGCGACCGGCGCGATCCTGCTCCTCGTCGTCACCGGCATTCCGCTCGGCGTCGCCTCGCTCATCGGCGTGCTGATGCTCATCGGTATCGTGGTGACGAACGCGATCGTGCTCGTGGACCTGGTGAATCAGTTCAGGTCGCGGGGCGAAAGTTTGCAGCGAGCGGTCGAGCACGGGTCGCTGCTGAGGCTGCGTCCCATCGTGATGACGGCGCTCGCCACGATCCTGGCGCTCACTCCGATGGGGCTCGGCATCACCGGCAAGGGCGGGTTCATTTCGCAGCCGCTTGCGGTGGTCGTCATCGGCGGACTCCTCTCGTCGACCGTGCTCACGCTCGTGGTGCTGCCGACGCTCTACTACATCGTCGAACGGCGCCGCGAGCAGCGGGCCGAGCGCCGTCGCGCGCGCCGCGGAGACGGCCCGGACGGGTCGGGCCCCGGCGGGCCGGACACCGACGGCCCGGCGCCAGCGGGTCCTGGCGGGGACGCCGTGGTCCCGACGCTGGCCGGCGCGGGAGCGGCGACCCCGGAGCGCGTCGAAACTCGCGAGAGCCGCCGCGCTCGGCGGGCCCGACGCGGTGCGGCGCTGCCGGTGGATGCCGACGGTGTCGACCCGGTCGGCGAAGTTGCCACCGAGGGCACGGGTGCCGGAAGTGCGGCTGCCGGTGGCGCGGTCGCCGGTAGTGCGATCGCCGGTGGCGCCGCCGCGATCGGTGCTGGAGCCCTGGCCGATGCACGTTCCGAGACCCCGGACGACGGCGAGCACCACGCCGCGCACGGCGCTGACACTCCGGAAGGGCGCCGCAGCCGCGTCATCGGTCGAGGCGGTCGGTTGTTCTGGCGCGGTGCCGAGCACACCCCGGAGCACGGTGCAGAAGCACCGGGTGATGCCGCGTCTCACGCCGCCGCGCAGGCCGAAGCGGACTACCGCGCGTTCCTCGCCGCAAGCCAGGCCGCCGCCGCACGTGAAGCGGTCGCAGCAGACGAGCGAGAAACCGTCTCGACCGACGGCGAACCGGTGACCACGGATCCCGTCGCCCATGAGCTCGCTGCTGACGAGCCCGTCGACGCCGACCCGATTGACGCCGATCAGGTCGACGCGGATCAGGTCGACGCGGACCCGGTGCACCCGGTGCACCCGGAGACCACGGAGCCGGAGCCGGTGACGGCGGTGCTCATCGAGCCGGATCCGGAGCCCGAGCCGGAGCCCGAACTCGAGCCCGAGCCCGAGCCGGAGCCCAAGCCCGAGCCCGAGCAGCATCCCGCGGCGATCGTGGACACCGAACCCGAGTCCGACCCCTGGGCGCGTCGCGCGCCGATCGACGACGTGCCGTCGCCGGCGACCGGTGAACTCGGCTGGGACGCGCTCATGGCCGAGGCCTATCGGGACACGCAGCTCCATCACCCGCAGACCGTGAGCGAAATGGAGTCGCACCGAGAGGTCGAGCGCCAGGAAAATGTGCACGACGCAGCGGATGAGACGGTGGGCGAGGATCTCAACGTTGATCACGTGGACGAGTCCGAGGCGGCGCTCAAGGCGGACATCGAGCCGGAAGCCGTGGTCGCTCCGGAACTCCGATCCGAACCTGAATCGGCACTCGAGCTCGACCCGGAGACCGACCCCGAAACCGAACCTCTGGCCGGGCCGGAGTCGGAGCCGGAGCCGGAGCCCGAACCTCTAGCCGAGCCCGAGCCGAAGCCCGATCCCGAACCGACGTCCCCGGTCGCGGACGCGTCCGAGACCGACGGCGGACAGCGACTCGAGCCCGAGTTCTTCATCCTTCCCGAAACCGGCGATGCTGATGACCGCGACGACGAGACGGCACGCGACGATACTCAGACGATTACACCATTGACGTTGCCCGGACCTCCCCTTCCCGGTGCGACGGCCGTCCCTGCGGAGCACGCTGATGACACCGCCGGTTCCTCGATGGATGATGATGACGGCGTAGCCGGTCCGGATACTGCGGCGGCGTTCTTGCAGGATCTGTTCGTCACGAGTGACGACGAGGACGACGAGGACGAGGACGAGGACGAGGACGAGGACGGCCAAGAACGGTCCTCGGACACTGACGCGGGGGGCGAGCGCCGATGACCCAGCGGAAGAAACGCGGATACAAAGCGCCCGGCAATTACGAGCCGTATCGCGGCAAGAAACCTCGCCGATTCGCGCGGGGCGAGGATCCCGCGCCCCGCGGAGGCGCTGACCCGCGCGACGAGAACGCCGGACGGAAATCCGCCTCGCGCGACGAGCCGGCCGGGCGGAAGTCCGCCCCGCGCGATGAGCGCAGGCCCGCTGCGGGCTCGAAGCGCACGCAACGCGGAGAGCGTTCATCGGCGCCAGCGCCGTCCCGAGCCGGTCGGCCGGCGAAGCCCGCGGAGGTGCGTGAGCCGCGCACGACATCGAGCCCGCCGCCGCACCAGCGCTCCGCCCGGGTGTTCACCTTCGGAGCCGACGGCGAACCCGGACCGCAGTCGAGTGCGCGAGGCAGTGATCGTACGATTCCCGCTGACGCGTCGTTCGCGGAACTCGGCCTCGGGGGCAATATCGTGCGCACCCTCGGAGAGCTCGGCGCCGATCGACCGTTCCCGATCCAGTCGGCGACGATCCCCGATGTGCTCGCCGGAACAGACGTGCTCGGACGAGGACGCACGGGATCCGGTAAGACGATCGCCTTCGCCGCGCCCCTTGTCGAGCGCATGCTGCACCTGAAGGCGTCGGGCGCCTTCGCGGCAGACGCCGCACCCCACAAGTCGAAAGCACCACTCAAACGGGGTGAGCGTCAGCGCGGCACGCGAGCGCGCACGCGAAACCCGAAGGCTCTGATCCTCGCCCCCACGCGCGAACTCGCGCTGCAGATCGATCGAACCGTGCAACCCATCGCGCGATCCGTCGGCTTCTACACAGCGCAACTCGTCGGGGGTGTGCCGATCGATCCGCAGATTCACGCGCTGGAACGGGGGATCGACATCGTCATCGGCACGCCCGGACGCATTCAAGACCTCGTACAGCGCCGGAAACTCGACCTGCGCGAAGTGCTCATCACCGTGGTGGACGAGGCCGACCACATGTGCGAGCTCGGGTTCCTCGAGCCGGTGCAGCGGATCCTGCGGGACACCGTGCGCGGTGGGCAGCGATTGCTGTTCTCAGCGACGCTCGACCGCGATGTCGACGCGATCGTGGAAGAGTTCCTCCGCAATCCCGTTGTCCATGAAGTCGCGTCCGAGGCACCCGAGGACACGAGGCACCGCGTATTCGTCGTGCTCAGAGAGCACAAGGACGACGTGCTCGTGCAGCTCGCGCGGCACCGTCGACGCACCATCGTGTTCACGCGAACGCGGGCCTACGCGGAACGCGTGGCCGGCATGCTCGCCGACGCCGGGGTGCGGTCCGTCGCTCTGCACGGCGACCTCAAGCAGGCGGTGCGCGAGCGCGGACTCGCCAAGTTCTCGGAGGGCAAGGCCGACGTGCTCGTCGCCACGGACGTGGCGGCACGGGGCATCCACGTCGACGACGTGGAACTCGTCGTGCAGGCCGATCCGCCGGATGAGGCCAAGACCTACCTCCACCGCGCAGGACGCACCGGCCGCGCGGGCAACCGGGGAGAGGTGATCACCGTGATCCCGCGCACCAGGCAGAAGCGCACGCGGGAGATGCTCGATGAGGCTGGGATCGAACCGGAAGTCTTCCAGGATTTCGTTCCCGGCCAGCAACTCTGAGCCAATACTGATTTCGCACCACCGTCACTCGAGGAGGCACCGTGCCTGAGAACGAACAGCCAGAGAACGAACCGCAGGAGCAGCAGCCCAGGTACGCGCCGCCGACCGCCGGAGCGAGTGTGCCACCGCCGTACGAGCCGCGAGAACCGCAAGCACCTCACGAGCCGCAGCCCCCCTACAGTCAGCAGGCTCCTTACGGCCAGCAGGCTCCTTACGGCCAGCAGGCTCCTTACGGCCAGCAGGCACCGTATGGTCAGCAGGCTCCCGTCGGCCAACAGCCCCCGCAGCAGCCACCGTACGGACAGCAGCCTCCGTACGGGCAGCAGCCCGGATACGGCCACCAGCCCCCGCAGGATCCGAACGCGCCGTATGCGCAACCGGCCTACGGACAGGCTCCGTATGCTCAGGCGCCCTACGGGTACGTCATGCCGAGCGGTCGCCGGTTCTGGGCGATGGGGTTCCTGACCTACATTCCGTACGTCGGGTTCATCGTCTTCCTGATCGTCGCACTCGCCATGAACGCGAGCGCCCGGCGCGACGCGAACGCCGTTGTTCGTGAGAACGCCCGCTGGGCGGCGAACTGGGCGCTCAGTGTCGCGACGTTCATCGTGGGCGCGATCATCCTCATGATCATCGGCGGTGCCACCGGCGCGTCGCTGCAGTCGAGCGGCAGCAACCCGAGCATCGCGTTCGTGATCGTCGCCATCGGCGGTCTCGTGATTCTCGCCACCGGTATCACGCACCTCGTGTTCACCATCATGGGCACGGTCCAGGCGGACCGACGCGTCTTCAAGCCGGCGCTCGTGATCCCCTACCTCCGCGAGCGCAGCTGACACCGATCCGGTGCCCGATGCGGGGCGCGCGTGCTCCAGGAGTCCGACGGGAGTGATGCTCGATTCCGGAGGGTTCCCACAGTGCTGGTCGCGCGCGATTGGAGATGATCGACAAATGGGGAGCGGTGTGTGCCGCTCCCCATTTGTCTGCCCAGTCAGGCCCGATTCGTGCTGCGCACCTCTCGGCTTACGCTGAGGGCATCTGGCGATCGCAGGCCGATCGCGATCTCCGCGGCGCGAAGTGCCGCGGCCGTGCGAAGGAGGACACGTGGCACAGAACGACCCCCGTATCGATACCGACCTGGTGAGCGACCTGCTGCTGGGCAAATGGAAGCAGGAGCGGCTGGAGGCCCGCGAGCTCGCTGCTGACCCGCGCGTTCAGTCCCCTCCGGGCATCACCATGGACGAGCATCGTGCGCGCGTCTTCGAGCAGCTCCAG
Organism: Leucobacter tardus; assembly: GCF_017583045.1. GTDB lineage: Bacteria > Actinomycetota > Actinomycetes > Actinomycetales > Microbacteriaceae > Leucobacter > Leucobacter tardus. The sequence continues at coordinate 922,084 of NZ_JAGFBF010000001.1, forward strand.
GTGCTGGTCGACGAAGGCGCCATTCAGCGGGCGTTCCCCCGCAGCGTCGGCGGCGGCGACAACCACGGCGGCAACATCGCCGCGTTCCAGGAGCTCGTGCTCGCGGATCCCTCGCTGCAGATCAAGAGCGGCGTGCAGTGGGGCCTGTTCGGTGCGGCGATCCTGCACCTCGGCACGCAGCGGCACCACGAGCGCTGGCTGCCCGACGTGATCAGCCTCAAGCTGCCGGGCGCATTCGCCATGACGGAGATCGGCCACGGATCGGATGTCGACGCCGTCGGCACGACCGCGACCTACGATCCCGACGCGCAGGAGTTCGAGATCCACACGCCGTTCACCGGCGCCTGGAAGGACTACCTCGGCAACGCCGCGGTGCACGGACAGGCCGCGGTCGTGTTCGCGCAGCTCATCACCCGCGGAGTGAATCATGGCGTGCACGCGTTCTTCGTGCCGATCCGCACGCCCGAAGGCGAGTTGATGCCGGGTGTCGGCGCCGAGGACGACGGAGTGAAGGGCGGTCTGAACGGCATCGACAACGGGCGACTGCACTTCACGCACGTGCGGATCCCGCGCGAGAATCTGCTGAACCGCTACGGCGATGTCGCTGCGGACGGCACGTACAGCTCGCCGATCGAGAGCCCGGGTCGACGCTTCTTCACGATGATCGGCACGCTGGTGCAGGGCCGGGTGTCGCTCGACGGTTCCGCGGTGCGCGCGATGGAGGCGGCGCTGCTTGTCGCCATCACGTACGGGAACGAGCGTCGTCAGTTCGCCGGGGCCGACGGTCGCGACACCGTGCTGCTCGACTACGGCCAGCACCAGCGGCGCCTGATCCCGCGACTTGCGCAGACGTACGCGATGGCGTTCGCCAGCGAGCGACTGCTCACCGTCTTCGATGAGGTGTTCTCGGGTGAGCACGACACCGACGAGAACCGTCAGGATCTCGAGACACTCGCTGCCGCGCTGAAACCGCTCTCGACCTGGGCCGCGCTCGACACGCTGCAGGAGGCGCGCGAAGCCTGCGGTGGAGCGGGATTCATCGCGAAGAACCGTCTCACGTCTCTCCGCGCCGATCTCGATATCTACGCGACTTTCGAGGGCGACAACACGGTCCTGCTGCAGCTGGTCGGCAAACGGCTGTTGACCGATTACGCCGCCCAGTTCAAGGGTGCGGATCGGGCGGCGCTCGCCCGCGCCGCCGCCGGGCAGATCGGTGAGCGGGTCACCCGGTTCGGCCTGCGGCGTATTGCCCAGAGCGTGGCCGATTTCGGACAGGTGGGGCGCTCGGTCGAAAACCTGCGGAACACCGATACCCAGCGCGCCCTGCTCACGGACCGCGTGGAGTCGATGGTCGCCGAGGTCGCGCTCGCGCTCAAATCGGCGGGTACGGGCGTCTCCGGTCAGGAGCGCGCCGTGGCTACCGAGGCGGCGTTCAACGCGCAGCAGCACACCCTCATCGAAGCCGCGAGGTCGCACGCCGAACTCCTGCAGTGGGAGGCGTTCACCGAGGCGCTCGAACGCGTCGAAGACCCCGACACCCTGCGGGTGCTCACCTGGTTGCGCGACCTGTTCGGTCTCAGCCTCGTCGAGAAGAACCTCGCCTGGTACCTCATGCGCGGACGCCTGAGCGCGCAGCGCGCAGATGCGGTCACGGCATACGTCGACCGACTCATCGGTCGCCTCAGGCACCAGGCGCTCGACCTCGTCGAAGTGTTCGGGATCAGTCCCGAGGTGCTGCGAGCCGAGATCGCGACCGGCATCGAAGCGGAGCGGCAGGACGAGGCGCAGGCGTACGTGGATGCGCAGATCGCGGCGGGCACCCGGCCGGTGCACGAGAAGGAGCTGCGCAAGCAGCGGCAGCGCGAGCAGCGTGCGCAGACGACCCACGTGGCCGAGGCAGTTGCTGAAGGTGTGGCCGCGGGCTGACGCCGGCGGCGGGCATAGGGTGGGAGCATGACGGATCAGTTGCGCTCCCTGTACCCGCCGATCGAGCCTGATCGGTTCGGCAAGCTTCTCGTCGGCGACGGGAACGAGATCTACTGGGAGGAGTGCGGCAACCCCGCCGGCAAGCCGGTCGTCTTCCTCCACGGCGGCCCTGGCGGCGGCTGCGCTCCGGATCACCGCCGCTACTTCGACCCGTCGCGGTACCGGATCGTGCTGTTCGATCAGCGCGGGTGCGGGCGCAGCACGCCGCACGCGAGCGCGCCCGACGCCGACCTTTCGACCAACACCACGTGGCACCTCGTAGCCGATATCGAGCGGTTGCGCGAGTACCTTGGCATCGACCGCTGGCAGGTGTTCGGCGGGTCGTGGGGGTCGACGCTCGCGCTCACCTACGCCGAGACGCACGCCGATCGGGTGTCCGAGCTGGTGCTGCGCGGCATCTTCACGCTGCGACGCAGTGAGATCGAGTGGTTCTATCAGAACGGGGCCTCGCACCTGTACCCGGACGCCTGGGAGGAGTACCTCGCCCCGATCCCGGAGGAGGAGCGCGGCGACCTCGTGGCCGCGTACCATCGGCGACTCTTCGATACCGACCCGGCGGTCCACGTGCCTGCGGGTGTCGCGTGGACGGTGTGGGAGAACTCGACGATCCGCTTGTTCCCCGATGAGGCGTCGATCGCGGAGGCGCGCGCCGATGAGGCCTCGGCGGTCGCGTTCGCGAGGATCGAGAACCACTATTTCTCGAACGGCGGCTGGCTCGAGGAGGGGCAGCTGATCCGCGACGCCTCGACCACGCTCAGCGGGATTCCGGCGGTGATCGTGCAGGGTCGGTACGACGCGTGTACGCCGCCGCGCACGGCCTGGGATCTGCACCGCGCCTGGCCCGAGGCCGACTTCGTCATGGTGCCGGATGCGGGTCATGCGGCGAGCGAGCCGGGCATCGTGGACGCCCTCGTCCGTGCCACCGACCGGTTCGCGGGTGAGGGTTCCGCGGCGTAATCCGGCTCGGGATTAGCGCCGTTTCCGGCGCTTCGCGGCGGCGAGCTGCGCGCCGCGGGACCCCGGAGGCGGACCGGCCTTCTTCGACGCCGGTTTCGGCTTGCGGGTCGGCGACGAGGCCCGCGGGGGTTCCGGATCAGCGGTCTCACGTTCGGCACGCGCGCTGCGGGCGGTGCGACCGCGCAGCACTCCGGCGAGTTGCTGCACGTCCTCCGCGTCGCGGGCGACGGACCAGGTGGCCCACACGTCGGCCCCCGGGGGGACGGGATCGCCGATGAGGGTGAGGATCGCGTGCTCGCGCTTGCGCGTCAGGTGCCGGGCGAGGGGGAGCGGCAACAGCATGCCGCCGAGTCCCGCGGCGACGAGATCGAGAGCCGCCGGCACATGCTTCGGTGCCAGTGCGGGATCCGCCCAGGGGTGCGGGGCTCCCCACTCGGGCGGGTGATCCGGGTGCGCCAGGAGCGTGATGAGTGCGAGGTCGGCGACCGGGATCCCGGTCGCCTCGGCGAGTTCGTGATCGCGGGGCAGCACCAGCGCGGTCTGCTCGGTGTAGAGGTGCATGGCGTGCCGGGGTGCGGCCTCGTCCTGTTCGGGTCGCCGCCCGGGGAGGGTGCGTTCGATCATGACATCGATGGGGGCGTCGAGGGCTGCAGCTGGCGCCGCGCCGTAGGCCACGTCGACGGGAACCAGTTCCAGCGGGGATCCGGGGCGCGCTGCGGTCCACCGCCTCGCCCAGGTGTTCGGGGCCACACCTCGTGCGAAGCCGAGCCTGATCGGAGGGTGCGAAGTCATGGCGTCTCCCGCCGGTAGATGTCGTGGTCGAAGCGCAGTCGCGCGGTCGAGAGGGCGAGTCGGTAGCGATCGGGATCCGTCACGGGCTCGCGCAGCGGCGTGCCCTCGTTCCGGTAGTGCGGCAGCGCGAGACGGGCGTGCCCCTGCGGCGGGTCGCCGCTCACCGGCACCACCCGCCACCACGGGACCGCGTGCCCGTAGTGGGCGAGGACCCGCCCCACAGCGCGGGGCGCATTCGAGCCGATCGCGTGCGCCACGTCGCCGTATGTCATGACCCGGCCCGCGGGGATGCGTGCGACGACGTCCAGGACGTCTTCCACGAACTCAGCGGACGGCATCCCTCAAGGGTACGTCAGAACTCGGAGACCCCGAGGAGCATGCCGATCGAGTACGTCACTGCGACGGCGATACCTCCGAAGAGCAACTGTCGCGCCGCGCCCAGCAGGCGGTTGCGTCTCGTGAAGCCTGCGGCGAGTCCGCCGGCCAGCAGCAGGCCGACCCCGCCGAAGGCGAGACCCGACCAGATCGAGCCGAAGTCGAAGATGAACGGGGCCACGGGAATGAAGGCGCCGATGCTGAACGAGGCGAGCGACGAGAACGCCGCGACCCAGGGCGACGCCTTCTCTTCCGGGTTGAGCCCGAGCTCGTGCGCCAGGTGCACGCGCAGGGCGCGTTCGCCGTCGGTGTGCACCTCGGCCGCGGCCTGCACGGCCACATCGTCCGACATGCCGAGGCGACGGAAGAGCGCCGCGAGTTCTGCTTCTTCACCTTCGGGGTTGCGCGCGAGCGCGGCGCGTTCGATGTTCACTTCGGCGTCGAGCTGCTCGTTCTGGGTGCGCACCGACGTGTACTCGCCGAGGGCCATCGAGATGGCGCCGGCGATGAGTCCTGAGACACCGGTGAGGACGATGACTCCACGCGGCGCACCGGCCGCGGCGATGCCCGCGATCAGGCCGATGTTCGAGACCAGCCCGTCCATCGCGCCGAAGACGGTGGCGCGCAACCAACCGGACGAGACGTCCGCGTGGCGGTGGTCGTAGTCGTGGGGCTGGGAGATATCGATGTCTGGCACGTGAGGCAACGCTAGCAACGTTCGCGCGTGAGGCAGTAGCGTCCTCGCGACGTCGTGGTGCCGCCGTCCCGAGTTCGACATGGCGAACTCGGAACGGGCGCTCAACGTCCGTTGAGCGCGAGCACTCGCCCCTCCCAACGGCGACGCAACCAGCGGTCGTGCGAGGCGACGACCACGGTCCCGGGGTACTCGACGAGTGCCGCCTCGATGGCTTCGACGAGCGCCAAGGAGAGGTGGTTCGTGGGCTCGTCGAGGAGCAGCACGTCGGGCGGGTCGGCGAGCAGGATCGCGAGCGCGAGCCTCCGCTGCTGGCCGACGCTGAGCTCGCCCACCGGCCGGTGCTCGTCGCGACCGGCGATGAGCCCGAACGTCGCGAGGGGCACCGAGTCGGCCCGGGGGATCCCGACCCCGTCGGCGTACACCTCGTGGACGGTGCGCGAGTGCCCCCGTCCCTGCGGATCCGGCAGGTCGACCTCCTGCGCGAGCACGCCGATGCGCACGCCGCCGCGCACCGATACCGCCCCGGCGGTGGGCGTGATCCTGCCCGAGAGCGCGCCGAGCAGCGTCGATTTGCCCGATCCGTTCGGGCCGGTGAGCAGCCAGCGCTCGCCGTCACTCACCGCGAGATCCACCGGGGCGAGCCGATCGCGCACGGTGAGTCCCGTCGCGGTGAGGACGGGGCCGCCGCTCGACGCGGTGTGCGCGACCGAGGCGATCCGGTCCGCGCCGACCGTCAGTCCCGCGAACGTGAGTTCGGTCGGAGGCTTGCGGATCTGCTGTTCCTCAAGCGCGTCGAGTCGTGACCGAGAATCGTTGACTCGCCGCGAGACGACCTTGGCATTGCGGTCGGCATAGAACTTCTGGGCCCCGCGCTGCTCGGTGCGGGGTGTCCAGTCGGCGTGCCCGACGAGGTGGCCGCCGCGGACGGTGGCACGGAGTCTCGAGATCTCTCCCTGCTCATCGCGATAGCGCTGCTCCCAGCGCTGTCGATCCGCGGCGCGCGCGGTCAGATACTCGGAGTAGGCGCCCGTGAAGCGGGTGGCACCGATGCCGGTTCCCGTTCCGCCTTGGACCAGCGGTCCGGTGTCGGCGTGCGGACGCGGTGCCGGATCGAGGTCCAGCAGCGACGTCGCGGCGTCGTCGAGGAACGCTCGGTCGTGACTGGCGAAGAGCACCGGCCCGCGCCAGCGCTCGAGCACGCGCAGGAGATGCGTCGTCGCCCGGTCGTCGAGGTGGTTCGTCGGTTCGTCGAGCAGCAGCACGTCGGGCGCGTTGAGCAGCAACCACGCCAGGGAGAGTCGCGCGCGCTGGCCGCCGGACAGGGTCCCGGTGGGGCGGTCCCGTGCGATGCTCGCCAGCCCCATGCCCGCAAGCATGGCATCCACGCGCGCATCGACGTCCCACACCGACAACTGCTCCGCGGTGTCGAGGGCTGCGGCGTAGGCGTCGGCGGACGCGGGGTCGTCGGGGCGTTGTGCGAGCAGCTGCGCACATCGATCCACCTGATCGATCGCCTCGCGGACCGGCGCGATCGCGGTGTCGAGACTGGCGGCGACCGTCTCGTCCGGGCCGAACGGTGGCTCCTGCTGCAGGAGGCCGATGCGGGGGCTCCCGCCACCCGACGCGATCGCGTGCACGACGCCGGTGTCGGCGGGGAGCGTTCCCGCCAGGACGCGGAGCAGCGTGGACTTGCCCGACCCGTTCTCGCCGATCAGGCCGAACCGTTCGCCCGGGGGCACCGTGAACGAGATGTCGGTGAGGACGCGGCGGGCGCCGTAGGCGTGCGAGAGGCCCGCGACGCGGAGCTGGGTCGTGGGCTGGGCGGACGCGGAAGCGGAGAGTGCAGAGAACGACATGTGTTCCTCGAGGTCGAGATCGACCCTGCCGGGCACTGCCGCGGACGCAGGGGTTCATCGATGCTCAAGACTTCACACCGGAACTCTAACAAATCTGAGGCGGTGGTCAAGAGTGCGGGGTCAGCGCGGTGGCGTACCCTGGATCGCGGGCCGGCGATCCGCATCGCCGACCGTTCGCCTGTTCACTCGCACGCAAGGAGGTCGCCACATGCCCGAGGTCACCGGTCAGGTTGTCGAAACGCCCGAGGGGCGCGATCTTCGTCTCGTTCGGTCGCTCGCGGTTCCGCTCGAGGAAGCGTGGCAGTTCCTCACGGACTCCGAGCGCACCGCGCTCTGGTTCGGGGAGTGGGAGGGCGATGGTCGTCCCGGCGGGGCGATTCGCATTCGGATGGCGTTCGAGGAGGAAGCCCCAGCGGCGAAGGCGAGGATCGTCGCGTGCGAGGCACCGCACCGGCTCGCGATCGAGACCTCCGATGAGATGGGGTCGTGGCGCCTGGAGCTGGTGCTCGAAGCGGACGGCGACGATGAGAGCCTGCTCGGATTCGTGCATCATCTCGATGCCGACACGGACGTCGGGGCGGTGGGGCCCGGCTGGGAGTACTACCTCGACATGCTCGTGGCCGCGACCGAGGATGCGGAGCACCCGCACTTCGACGACTACTTCCCGGCGCTGATCGAGACCTACCTCGAGCGCGCCAAGCATCCGCTCGCGGGCTGACGCCTACGCGACTCCCGCGGTCTCGCCACGCGCCGCCGCGACATCGGACATGTGCGCGCGCACCCAGCCCTCGAGGGCGGCGAGCGGCTCCCGCAGAGACTGGCCGGCCTCGGTCAGCGCGTAGTCCACTCTGACCGGGACCTGGGCCGTTACGGTGCGCGTCACCAATCCGTCGTGCTCGAGGCCGCGCAGTGTCTGGGCGAGCATCTTCTGCGAGACGCCGTCGACCGCAGCGGCGATCTCGTTGAAACGCCTCGGACCCGATGCGAGCGTGCCGATCACCAGGATGCTCCACCGGTTCGAGACGCGATCCAGCAGGGTTCGGCTCGGACAGTCCCGATTGTAGGGATCCCATTCGGCGTCGGACATAGCGGCTCCTCTCGGCGATCGCGGGCACTCGGGACTTTCTCATGATACCAAGTTGCGTACAGGTATCTAGTTACCTATAGTAACTCATGGAGGGGCCGATGATCGGAGAACGACCGATCGGGCCCGACGGACCGCATTCCACGCATCGACAGGAGCTCCCATGACTCGCATCACCGTTCTCGGCGGCACCGGCTACGCCGGCCGCAACATCGTTCGCGTCGCCGCGGAACGCGGCCACAGCGTGACGGCGTACAGCCGACGCGCACCCGAATCGCCAATCGTCGGCGTCGAGTACCGGACCGGGGACGTGCAGGACGCTTCGGTGATCCGGGCGGCCGTCGCCGACACCGACGTGGTCGTGTCGACGCTCTCACCGCGGGGCGAGCTCGAGGGGACCGGCAAGCTGCGCGCCATCGAACAGCAGATCGCCGCAGAGGCCGAGCGCGCCGGTGTGCGTTTCGGCGTCGTCGGCGGCGCCGGATCGTTGGTCGTCGCCGAGGGCGGGCCGCGCGTCGCCGACACCCCCGACTTCCCCGACGCCATCAAGCCGGAGGCAGCCGAGCTGGCAGCCGTGCTCGAGGACCTGCTGGCCTCATCGACCGAACTCGACTGGTTCTACGTGAGCCCGGCGGGCGGGTTCGGCGAGTGGGCGCCAGGCGAGGCGACCGGCACCTACCGCATCGGCGGTGACGTGCTGCTCGTCGACGAGTCCGGTGAATCCCAGATTTCAGGCGCCGATTTCGCAGACGCGTTCGTCACCGAGATCGAGCGGCCCGAGCATCGCCGCCAGCGGTTCACCGTCGCCTACTGACTTCGGTCACTCCGACCATTCGAGCGCGGCGCGGGCGGGGGCATCACCCTCCCGCTGCCGCGCCGAGGAGACACGCGTAGCGTTGACGGTCGGGCCAGCGCGGATCGGGATCCCGCGGTACCACCGCGAACCCGAGTCGGCGATAGAACTCCACGGCATCGTCGTCGGTCTCCGCGTACACGGCGCCGTCTCGGGCCGCCGAACGAGTCGCCTGCACGAGCGTGGAGCCGTGACCGCGCCCTTGCTGGTCTGGTGCCACCGCCATGTACTCGATCACTGCCGGGTCGCGATCGACGTCGAACGCGACGAATCCGACGACGCGATCCTCGTCGGTGATCCCGAGTACCGAGAGGTGCCTGAGCTCATCGAGCATGAGTCGTCGCAGGCGCTCGCCGTCGGCGTCTGAAGCGAGCCGGATGAGGGCTTGGACGTCTGCGCGCTGCATGGCGCCTTTGCTGAGCACGCGGACGGTACGTCGATCTTCCACGCCTTTCACCGTATCTTGCGTCGGTGAGTCTCGCGAGGGCAGCCTGAACCCCGCACCGAGGAAGCAGACGGATCTCGGAGCGGGGTTCAGGCGGGGGCGGGGGCGCTCAGATCGCGTCGCCCGTGACCGGCCCCTCGGTGTTCGGCTTCCAGCCGAGCGCGGGTGCGACGTGCTGCGCGAACGACTCGAGCACGTGCAGGTTGTACTCCGGTCCCAACTGATTGGGCATTGACTTTGATGTACATTGAATTCGTGACGGAGCGCAGCGGGAACCGAGCAGTAATCTACGCGAGAATCAGCCGCGACAAGAAGGATGAGGGCGAAACGCTCGACGGTCAGATCGAGCTCTGCGAGAAGCTCGCGGTGAAGAATGGACTCACCGTTGTTGCGACATACCGTGAATCTGATGGCACAGGCGCATCCGAGCGGTCTCAGTCAAAGAGTCGCGTTGAGTACGACAAGATGCTCGCCGCGGCACGAACGGGCGAGTTTGACTACATCCTCGCCTACGCGGACGACCGTCTCACAAGACGACCCGCTGAACTGGAAGAGCTGATCCAGCTCGTCGAGACCACTGGAATCAAGATCCGCACTCATCGATTCGAGCACTACGATCTCTCCAGCAATCAGGGCATCATGGCGGCTCGCATACTCGGAGCAGTCGCGGCAGGGGAGGCGCGCACAATCTCTGAGCGCCAGAAAGCCACCTTCGAACGTCATGCGTATGCGGGCAAGCCCAAGCGGCAGCGACAGCGACCCTTTGGCTGGGAAGAAGATGGAATCCACATCCGCGAGAGCGAAGCAAGCCTCATTCGCGGCGCCGTCGAGAAGGTTAAGGCTGGCGCCTCGATTGCGAGCATTCAGCACGAGTGGAACCGCGCCGGGGTTCGCACCGCTGTCGACCCGAGCCAATCCAGAAAAGAGGAGAAGCCGAGTGGAGAGTGGGAATGGTCGGTCGTTTACCGCGTACTCCTTGGCTGGCGAACGGCGGGGGTTCGCACCCGCCACAGAAAGCCGCTGCGGGATTCGGAGGGGCGACTCGTGCGCGGCTCGTGGGAGCCCATCATTAGCGCGGAGGATCGAGAGCAAGCGCTCACCATGCTCGGCAAGCTCTCTCGGAAGAAGCTTCGCACGGGAAGCTGGCCCCTCGCCTCGTTGCTCCGCTGCGGTGAGTGCACGAAGCCGCTCTACGGGCAGCTTCCATCTGGCACGCGAAGCCGTGCGCTCTACGCATGCAAGAAAGGTCACGTGGGTGTCTCAGCTGGATTGCTCGAACAACTCGTCATCGAAAGAGTGATCGAGCGTGCCGTTCGCGAAGAAGCCGGTGCAGTTCGGGAAAGCGAGGATAGCCGCAAGCAGGCGACCGATTGGCCGCACCACGGGGAGCTTGCGAGAGTGCGGGAGCAAATCGCGGAGCTGATGGCTGCCTACAAAAATGGCGAGCTATCTGGTGGCATCGTGTTCCCGCAGGTGGATGAACTCGACCAGCGCCAAATTGTATTGCAGAGAGAACTCGACGAGTTCCTGGCAGAAGAAGATGCGCCGCCAAGCGTTCTGCGCCGGAGCAGCGAGGCGTTGGAATGGCTGCTTGAAGTGCAGGGGCAATTCCTGCGCTACACCCCCAATCGCCCGAAGTCAGTGGAGTCGCAGAGATGGGGTGACGATGAGGTCGAAGAGACGCCGGGGCGTCGCGAAGAATTGCCATTCGCTGCCACCGATGAGGAAACGAGAGAACTGAACCTGCTCCTCCGCGGTGAACTGGAGATGGTGATCGTCAAGAAAGGCAAGACGGGCAGGCAGTCACGCGAGAGTTTCGAATCGCGAATCGATCCCGTGTGGCGCGACTGAGCGCGTTCAACCCTTTGAGTGCTTCGCCGCGAGGTCGTAGCTCGGTAAACCGAAGTGCCGTTCGTAAATCTCGCGATACTCTTTCGCGAGTCGCCCCATCTGATTGAATTCAACGCCCCGCTCAGTGAGCCATTCACGTGCCGCGATGGTGTCATAGGGCTTTTTGCCAAGCTTGAGGTTTCGCTTCGCCTCGGCTTGTAGCAGCTTGGCCATCTCTCGATCAGCTTCATCGGTAGCCAATGGAGGCTCTCCGTTGAGCGACTCCAGAGACTCGGCTTCGCGCGCCTTCCTGATGTAGGGGGTGAGAAGACCCGCCAGCTCTTCCTCGTGCTCCGAGGTCAGGTCAATGGCGTACTGCGCGCCACGAAAACCGAAATGCACGGTTCCGCCCTGTCCCGGCGGGATCGGCGTCCCGTCAAGGTCGTCAACTTTCATCACTACGTCTGCCACGTCTTTATTCTACTTCACATCGCTGGCAGTGGAGCGTTAATCTTTGAGATTCCGATGCTAATCGCTAATTCCCTCAATGGCGCGACACGCCGAATGCGGTGCATCAAGTTTTTCTTTTTCTTGCAGTTCTGAGATTTCGCCCGCGTGATTACGGGGCAGGATGACCACTTTTCGCAGTGCCCTCCGGGGGCGCGTGAACCGCGTTGAATGTCCAAGATTCAGTCCGTAATGTTGAAGACATAAGCCACCCCGGGGAGGAAACGAGGAGCCGGGACCTTACTGGGTTATGACCTTGAAAACCGAATCGCACGAAAAAATCCGGCTCAACCGAGCCACAACAAGAAGGAGCCCGTTATGGGTAAGACGACACGCAACAAGAAGAACCGAAAGATGAAGGAGAACAACATGAAGAAGAAGCTTGAAAATCGATCGACTCTGGAGGGGCTTAGCCCTGAAGCAAGCCGAAAGACGCGAATGATGCGAGAAAAGGTTTGGGGCGAACTAACGTCCTGTGGCCGTTTGAATCACCTCATGTCGCTACATCCGCAGGAGATCTCGGCAGGATTTCAGCAGAGCATCGTCATTGCGTTTCACAATGAAGTTCTTTCATATGACGCCGCGGTCTTGCGAATCCTCAGTGAGATCGCGCTCGACGACATGCGTCCTGGCTTCATAATCTGCGAAGAGCATCGGTTCTTGGACGAAGCCGAGTTCCCATCGGTGTTGATGAAACTCTCGAACCCGCCACTGGTTGAGTGGCCAGATCAGGTGCGAACCGGGTACATCCTACTGATGGCACATTTGTTCCATTCCGAGGGAGCCGCGGGGCACTTCCGGACAGCCATCGCGCTAGCGATGCATAGGCTCATGAATGAGGCTGGTGAGGCGCAAGAGGCTCTCGATGCGGGAGAGATCACCTGGGAAGACCTGCATGACGATTGGCACGTTGAACAAGTAGACATCGCTGCCTGAGCCAAGCAGCTGGGGCGCTACTCACTACGGGTAGCGCCCCAGCTGCTTTGTCTCGCAGCGAAGACGAAAGTGTGCGCATACGAGTGCGCAACCGTGGGAAATTGTGGTCTTCAGGGCTGTCCGCGAGCCGAAACCCAAGAGTGCTCTACGGTCGTGATTGCATCCGCATCGCCTCCACAGCGTCCACGAGGTCAGACTCCTCGACTTCTGATTCATTCCATTCAGTCCAGAAGTTCTTCGTGGCGCTGTTTGGCTTTACCGACGGTGCGTCCAGTCGTATTCGAGTGGGGAGCACAAGCGAGTCGCCCAAGACTAGAGCTTCTCCCACGTCTAGCAACGGCAACGCTGCCGCGATACCCTCCATACTGTCTGGCATCAAGCGCTTTACGACTGCTTGATCCTGATCGTTCGTCAACCTCAGTGCGATGAAGTTGTTGCATTGCGAGAGAACTGTTCGGCTGACGTCTGAGGGACGTTGGCTCACGACAAGAAGAGAGATGCCGTACTTGCGACCTTCTTTGGCGATTCGCTCAAAGGAATCGAGCGCACGCACTTCGGCGGCTCCGCCCGCGTTCGCAGGAAGATACAGGTGGGCTTCATCGCAAACGAATGTGACTGGAGTGCGCTTCTTCTCTTCGGTCCAGAAATGTACTTCGTAAAGAACCCGAGCAAGAACTCCAACGACAATTGGCAGCACATCAGCCGGCACTTCACTGAAGTCGATGACCTTGATGCCCGGAGCTGTTCCCAGGAGGCTTTTCGCAAGGTCGTGGAGCCATTCGTACTCGACAGCTTCGTCCGGAGGGCTAAACATAAATCCAAAACGTCGGTCTTCGGTTCGAGCCTGGAGCCTGGCGATGAAACGAGTCAAACGTCCGTTGAATGGACCACCTTTGTCCCCACGTGAACCAGGGACCATTTCTGTATCGTCGCCCTCAAGTCGAGAGATGAGGTCGCTGAGGCTGAAGGGAATGGGGCTGTCCACAGTGAAGCGGTCTGCAACGTGATCCTTGCCAGCTTCAACCAGGCTTTCTCGCTTGAGATCGCGCACGTGGTGAGTGAGCCTAGCGGCCTGATTGGGTGCGTTCGACTCTGAGCGATCCAATAAGAGCGCTTGCATTTCCTCTTGATTCATAAGCCACCAGGGAAGATAGAGCGAATGGTGGACAGCGTCGGAGTCCCCGGTGCCGGCGATTCTGAAACCCTGCGCGATTGGATTGGGACCTTCACACAGCGGCGCATATTCGCCGTGCATATCGAAGACAATCAGGTTCGGGTGCGAAAGAGCTTTTGCTCGCTCCAAGATGAGCGCGACAGACCAGCTCTTTCCCGAGCCGGTGCTTCCAAGTAGAGCCGCATGCCGTTGAAAAAGCCTATCGCCGTCCGCGACAGCGCGAGCAGTGGGGTCGGCAACGAAGGTACCGAGCCGTAACTGCTTCTCAGGCTCAAGCTGTTGAGTTAGCAAACCCATGAGTCCTTGCAAGTTGGTGCCATCGATCACCCAGCAGGGCGACTCAACAAGGGGGTAGCTATCGGCACCGCGCTTGAAGGTGTTCCTCTTCGTCCCATCTACTTCTCTATAGGTCCCAAGAAGGACCACTCGCAGGAGATCGCGCTGACGTGCCTCCACGGGCACGACTCCTTCCTCTTCTAGATCATCCAGCAACGCCTCATCTTGTAGGTCACGTGTAACTCGATCGAGCATGCCAACCAAATACTCGGAGGAGTTGGAACCTTGGAATGCGACAAGGCTGCCAACACCAACCCTGGTCAAGCGATCGTGGTCAGTCGCTTCGGCCCAGACACTAGCGGTATCGACTCTGAAGACTCGTCCGAGTGCAGCGTCGCGCGGAAAGTCCAGAATGTTCGTGCTGTTCATTTTCCTAGTACCTCTTCTAGAAGACAATTCAAATCCCAAATGGGACGATCGATGCTGATCTCGTATTCCCCTCTTGTTACTCGCGTGTGTTGAGTGTCTAAAATGTGTCCTTCTATCCCGTACGCGGAAGGGCTGGTCGACAGATAACGGCGAGCATTCGGAGTGATGGTCCGACTCAAGACGACCGATGGGACTTGCTGAATCCTGTTCGCGATGTGCGTTTGTAAGTGATCGTCGTTGAAGCCATACCCGACGAATAAGAGTGCGGACGCCGAATCGATGGCCCGATTAGCTTGTTCTCGCTGCTGATCGAAGGGAACTTCGTACCCTAGGCGGTACTTGTTGCCTCCGGGGGCTACTATTCGTCGAGACCCAGGAATCGTCAAGTCGCTTCGAAAGTGCTCGTTGTTGAATGTGAACCAGTCGAGACTGCCGTGGGGCTTTGAGAGTCGCACATGAGGAATGACTTTCATTGATGCAAATCTCCCACGACCAGTCTGGTTTTCGGCGCGAAGCATAGCCTGCCTGCTCCGTACGGGGTCGAACTTTCCGACTGTGTGTCCATAGAACATTGAGTCGACACCAATCCCAACGCGAGCAGCCTGCACTTCAAGCAATCTGTCGTAATTCGTCGTGATGACATCTACACGCTCAGCACTATGAAGCATGTGCTGAAAGAGGCGACTGAACGCTGGAACGGGAGCCCCACTTAAAAGCTCATTTATGGCGGGAATCTCGCGTTCGGCGATGCAGTCTGCGACTTGTTCGGCGATGACATCGGTCATCTCGTTGGAGACAGCCACACTGTGAAGCGCCTCCTCGAGCCCCTTCCCTGAGTGCAGGGACTGCTCGATTGCGGCCCACTCGGGTGTGCAGGCTAACCCCTGCGACCTGATTTGAGCAGGCACATTGCTTATAAGATGATCCGCTAACTTACCCATTCCGGGGAGTCCATGCGCGGAGGAAGCTCCTGAGCCGACTACGACCACCAGACCCCGCCGAAAAACACCCTGCACTTCCGAGTAGACCTCATCTTGGTCAAGGCCCATGTAATTCCCCGTACTCGATGGTGGACGAAGGGAAGCGACTGTGCTTCTTCCGGCCATTCTTGCAGAGAAGAGAGCGAAGGACACGTGTCATCTATGTGTAGACCTACAATCTATTTTGTGCCGGCCGTCAGCGTCCTGGTTCCCAGCTTGGCGATGCGTGCCCGTACTAGAGAGAAAAATGACCACAGATCGTGGACTCCGGGACTGTCCGGGAACCGAAGTTGGCGAACGACTGCCGCGTGCAACGCCGGAATTCGTGGCAGAGTTCAACGTCACGCTGGAGCTCTACATAGATCACACCGTGATCCAGAAGGCGGTATCTCGGGCGACCGATCCAGGGGCCTTCAAGAAGCGATACCGGATTCGGTGGACTGAATGACAGGTGTGTGCACACCGATCTATCTACCTTTGCGTTGGGGGTGGGACCGCTTCCTGTAGGCATCGATAGCGTCATTCGTGCGGCCGAGTGTGCTGGAGTAACTTGAAGTGAGGAACATAAGGCGCGACTTCACCGAAGCTGGCTCACCCTGCTTCTCTCCGGGGATGCTCTCCAGGATACTTTCGAGAGACAGGGTATTCCCGTGTGCGACAGCACTGCACATTCTCCAGATCTGGAGTCCGGTGAGTATGTGGAGAAGATCGCCCTCCTTCCTATACAGGAGATCATGCGTTCTATCCACGGACTCGATTATGGGTGTGGACTTGACCGCTTTGTTGAAATCATCTGGATGAATGCCTTTGAGCCTTGCGTGTCGATCTTGGGCGATGGCAAGTACGTCTGCGTGCAGTGTTGACGCGACATCTGTCGAAAGCCAGAGCAGACGATCTGCTTCAATGTTCTGGCGATGGATACGCAGGATCCGGCTTGCCGCAAGCTGCTCGTTCCTTGAGTCCAATAGCCAGAGGGCAAAGGACGAAGCTTCAACGGCCGAACGAATCATGGAGTACAGAGCGAAAACCGGAACTCTCTGGCTCAGAATCCGATCGACCTCGCGGAGGTTCTCTGCGGCAATCAAAGCGAGTGCATGGATATGTGCGGTCAGTTTGAGAGGAGTCGTGAGTGAATCGACCCGACCGAGCCAACTATCTGGATCGGGGTCCACAAGCCTTTTGCTCTGCTGAGTGACTCGTAGAAGAGTGGGCTTGCAATGTGGGAGCAATTTGGCGGTTTCCCTATCAAGTTGGGCGTAGCGCTCCGGAGACATTGGGGTTGTATCGACCACGCTCCTGAGAATACCCGGATAGACGACAGGTGGTGTGCGCACACCGCGCCGTTTACAAAACGTGGGTTTAGCGCACGCCCTTAGTTGATATCTCCTCGCTGTGACACGAAACGCGGTCACTTAAAATCCAGCGAAGGAGCGATCATGGCAAACACCTATGGCTACATCCGTGCCTCTACCGAAGAGCAACGAGGCACACTCATAACCCAGCGCGATGCGCTCGTCGAAGCAGGATGCCAACGCATCTTTGTGGACGACGACGAGTCAGGCAAGACCAACATCGCGAAGACGGACACCGAATGGCACGAGTTACTCGCTTTGGTTGAGGCAGGCGACAAGGTGATCGTGAACTCTCACTCAAGGCTCGGGCGCAAGAATCACCATGTGGTCTACGCAGTGGGAACACTCGTGGAGTCGGGAATTACGGTGCACGTCCTTGAAGGCGGGATCACCTACGACGATCCCGACAACCTGACTCAGCTAATCATGCTCAACATGAGAGCAGTCACTGATCACAACGAGGGGGTGGAGATCAGCAAGAGGACGAAGACAAGTCTCACGCTCAGGCAAAAATATGGCTTCAAGCTCGGCCAGAAGCCGAAGCTCTCCAACAGCCACGTTGCCTACATCCTCGCCCTGCGAGAAGAGGGGCTTGGATTTCACTCCATCGCGAATGCGGTACGCGTCTACAGCAAGAAATATGGCCGGGAGCGACCGATCAGCAGTACCACAGTTCAGAAAGTGATCAACGGCACCTACGGCATGACTGTCGAGGAGTGGCAAGATCACAACGACCGCGCCAGGGCAGAGATGATCAAGGCAGCGGAAGCAGTGAGGCGCGTGAGGAGCAAGGCGAAGGCCCAGGATAGGGAGGCCGCTGATGCATGATCCCATCGAAGAACAGAGAGCAATGATGGAAGAGCACGCGGAGAACGGGTGGGAGCTACCTGCCACCAGCGAGCAACTGCACTACCTCGCGGACCTCATGAGTTTGAACCATGCCGCCGCCTGGCAAGGATTCGGTGACCTCAACAGAGGTGCTGTCTCGCAGATGATCTCAAGCGTGCTCATCGCTCACAACGCAAGGGACGCTGCTTGACTCAGGAGTGACGCGACACAACGACAGGGCCGGGGATCGATCGATCGTCGGCCCTTCATGATTTTCGGCAGGTTCTATCTGCGCCGATATTTGTTGCTCCAACAACACGAAGGAGCAAGTGATGAATCAGAGACGACGAACGCGCGCGGAATGGCTGGAGCGACGAGCCGAAGGCGGGCGGACCCGCGTATACGGATCGCCCAGAGAATCGAGTCTCACGCAAGAACAGCCAGAGACCGATGAGACAAACGCCGACAAGGAGCAATCGCGCCTGACTGGCTACGAGGCATGGAAGGCGCACCGCTGACAGCCCGCATAACTGAGGCCCGGCACCGCGTTGGTGCCGGGCCTCTTTCAGTTTCAGCGGATCCTTTGGCCAGGGTAGATGTATTTCGTGGCCGAGCCAGCGCCTACCTTGTGGACAAGATCAGCATTCAGAAGTGCCGTCAGCGCTCTTCTCTCAGTGCTCGAGGCGCCCACGGGCTCGCCGTGGATGTTGCGAAGGATTGTCCTCAGGCTGCGAGCCTCCCAGGGGACGATCTCGTCAAGTAGGCGGTGCGCGGCAGCGATAAGGCCGTAGCTCCGGGGTGAGACTCCACCATCCTCGATGAGGTGCTTGTCGGTGGATGGGTAGCGATTCGTGTTCATGAGCGTGCTCCTGTTGTTTGAGGGATCGCGAATCGTGCGATGGAGATCTATATCAACTTGATGAAGAGGCGGATCCGATCTGCGCTTCTACTAGGGGGCAAAGGTTTCTGGCAGGAGTCCCCAAGTTCGAGAGCAAGCGGAGCTATGTGGCAACCGCTCAGCCATCGTTGCCTCAGGTCGTGAGTTTGCGAGTAGGCCTCAAGCAAGCAACTCAGAAGTGCCACTTGTACAACGAGTGTTGCCATGGAAGTATCTTCGTATGGCAGTCGTCGTTTCGAACTCTCGGTCACTTCAATCGCTCTATTCCTGGTACAGCGAGGGAAAGCTTGCAGTAAACCGCCGGTATCAACGCAAACTTGTATGGACCCTCGAAGAGAAACAACGGCTCGTCGAGTCGGTGTTGAATCAGTATCCAGTTCCTGCCGTCCTGTTGGCCGAGAGAGAAGGTGACAACTACGAGATCATCGATGGGCTTCAGCGGCTTCACACCCTGATGTCTTTCATCGAGATGAAGTTTCCTACATCCGATGATGAGAAGTTCGATGTCTCTCGCTTCGCCACCGCGCAAGAACGAGCGGATCAAGGATTCTTCGAAAAGATCGAAGGTGCGAAACTTCTCGATCGCAGCCGGCTAATCGCTTACCTCGATTACGAGATGCCGGTCACTACGATGCGAGGTGCCGAAGAGTCAGAGATTGAGGATGTCTTCGCAAGGATCAACACCTACGGTCACCGGCTCAGCGATCAGGAACGTCGGCAGGCCGGAGTCGAAGACAAGTTCGCCTCGATGGTTCGGGAGCTGTCGTCGGCGGTCAGGGGTGATGTTTCGACCAATGTTCTCGACCTCTCGGAAATGCCTTCGATCAGTATCGACTTGCCGATGAGTAAACACGGTTACACCGTCAAGGCATCCGACGTCTTCTGGGTTAAGCAGGGTGTCCTGAGGTCGACAGATCTGAGGAAGAGCGAAGACGAGCAGTGCATCGCGGATATTGCGGCTTCAGTTGTCGGCGGGTCCGTTCTACCGCGCTCAAGCGAGGCGCTCGACGCCATCTACGAATCTGGTTCATCAGAGAACATTCGGGTATCGTCAGCGCTCGAAACGAAGGGCGCCGCCGTCTTTCAGCAGGAATTTCTCTACTGCCTTGGTGAGATCGAGAAGATCTGCGGCAGTGCAAAGCTGCGCAACTTGCTCTTCTCCAAAGGGAATACAAACGGCTTCGCAGCGACGTTCGCGGTCCTCTTCATCGCCCTGCACGAGGCCTTGATAGAAGAGAAGAAGAAAA
This sequence comes from Leucobacter tardus, assembly GCF_017583045.1. Lineage (GTDB taxonomy): Bacteria > Actinomycetota > Actinomycetes > Actinomycetales > Microbacteriaceae > Leucobacter > Leucobacter tardus. Next base: position 941,586 of record NZ_JAGFBF010000001.1, read on the forward strand.
TCAGCGACTACGCCGGGGCGGCATTGGCGTTGAAGAATTTGAACGCGAGGCTCGACACAAGCCGGCGCGGTGGTCTTGCAGACGAACGTCGCAACCACGCGAACGTGATCAAGGGTCTCCTCGCCCCTTACTTAGTTCCCGCGGAATCCAGAGATATATACGGCGAGCAGAGTCCCCTGGAAATTGAGAACATCATCCGGCGCTCTCGTATCGAGTTGGCTCACTACGAACTGAAGCAGGGCCTACTTCGTCTCGACGATCAGCGAACGCTCGACAACGAGGTGATTGAACAGGTGTTGAAGACCATCTGTGGAATCGCAAATAATGGGAAGGGTCGCTCGGGGGCAGTCGTCGTCGGTGTCGCCGACAAAGCGAGGGACGCTCAGCGTGTAGAGGAACTCGACCGCATTACCCCGATGGAAGTCGGGCCTGAACGCATGGTGGTGGGTGTCAATCGGGAAGCCGCGGCTCTCGGGGAAACGGTCGAAGACTATGTCGCTCGATGGAAGACGGCGATTACCAACGCTGACCTCTCAAGTCACCTCAAATCATCCGTCTTGTCCTCAATGACTTACAACGACTTCTACGGATTTGGGGTGCTTGTTCTCCCGGTTCCCGGGCAAGACAAGCTCTCCTTCTTCAATGACAACGTCTACTGGCGCAAGAGCGATGAGACGACCAAGGCTAGCTCGACCATGGAGATTGCCGAGATCGCCCAGCGCTTCTGAGCGATTATTCACGGATGCGGAGTCGAGCAATTAGGTCACGAAGGGCCAGGGACTGAGGGCCCCTGGCCCTTGAGAATTTCACCGACTCAGAGTTCCCAGGCCTTGCCCGAGTACGTCGCGCCATCCGCATCCGTGAGCTTTCGCGCCTTGAAGAGCGTCTGTGCCTTCGCTTGCTTCGCGGCTGAGATCACTGCTTCCACGATGCTCTTGCTGTTGGTGAGGTACACGACTTCAGCGAATACCGGGATCGCTCCCTTTGTGGTCTGTGTTTCGAAAGCTCCCGCAATTCGTTGCAACTCCTTCGAATCCTTGAGGTGAAGCTCCACCTCCAGGGCAATGCTTCGAGGCTCTGCGAGACCCTCGCGCAGGTGTTCGAGGTCGATCACGAGGTCCGCCGGGTGATTGCTCTTTGTGTCCTTTTGCACTGTTCCTGGCGGTACTACCGTCCACAGTTCAGGCATCTTTCGCATCGCTTCACGAAGACCGAGACGCCCCTGCTCGATGCTGGCGCGCGCTTCGCGCTGTTGCTTCCAGGCGTAATCTCCCTGCGTTAGTTTTCCCTGGGGGTCGCTGAAGGCTGCCGAGAACGTTCGATTCATGTAGGGCTCAGGCACCAGAAGCTGAAGCATTTCGAGTCCTACGGGGAGCTCTACGCCGATGGACTCGGGTATCTGCGAGACGCCCCCGACAAGCTGAGCCCCTGCCTGAGCGACAGCGAGAGAGTGGCCGAGTTTAGCGAAGTAGACTCTTCCAGCCTTGTGAGGCTTCGGCACTCGGTCATCGATCACCATGCGGAAGTTCAAGAAGTCGTGGCCCTTTTGCGTGAGGAACCACAGCTGATTCATGCCTGGCAGACGCTCGGTGTTCACCATCCCCAGGTCTTGGAGCCCGAGCATCCGCTTGTAGGCGCTGCGTGCTTTCACTCCCAGAACGATGCCCAATTGTTTTGAGGAGACAAGTGAGAACTTCCTGAGGAAGGCCATCGCGAGGTCATCTCGATCCCCCAATTGCCGCCTGCCGTACCTTGGTGCGGCGGTCTTCTTGTGCTGCTCCACCGATGAGTCTGCATCTGCTTGGCGTCCTTCGTCTGTTCTAACTGCGCCGATAGTCTGCACAGATGCGCTCGTGGGGGCGTCGTCCTCGTCATACTCGCGATCATCGCCGTCGAGAATTGGGTTCACTGGGGGAGCGATGGGCACTACCTGCGGGCCATCGCTGTAATCTTCCTCTTCCATGAAGTTGGGCACTGTCGAAGGTGTGGACATGATGAGTCTCCTCTGTGATTGGGCTTCCTTCTGACCGTCAGCTGTGTCCTGAGAAGTGATCTGCGAGCCTGTCTCGACCTTTGTGACGTGTCGCGAGTTATATCGCAGCGCTAGGGTCCTATGTCGAGACATCTCGTGTGACAAAACGCGCGTCTGCGGTGTCTCCTGGGTTGTCCCGCACTTTGTGCAGGTCCTTCGCAACCGCCGCATGTGCCTACACGTGATCGCAGGCTCGGCTCAACAGGCTGAGAGGCGCGCAGCAAAGCTGCTCTAGGAGCTCTCGTGTAGAGCTCCAGACCCTCTCGTGTAGAGGGTCAGATCCCGCCGTGTGCGGGATCAGGAGCGAAGCGACGCTTCTCTCCAGCAACAACGCTTCACGTTGTTGCGGCCAAAGACGCTAACGTCTTTGGGGAAGAAGCCTGAAGGTGCCAACCTTCAGACATCTGCCCGCAAGGAGGCCGCCAGGCCTCCTTACAATCCTGCTGGCCACCTGCGACACCGCACAGATGGAGCCACGCCGATGGTGTCACACACCGGCTTCAGAGGACGCTAACCCTTCTGCGTCCACCAGAACATCTGCCACAGCACGATGAGTGCTGGAAACTGCCATCAAGGACTGGCACCTTCACACAGCAGCCCTACCCGCTCCAAACGATGAGCGACTAACAGGATCTGAGCTCCGGGCGGGAGCGAGGCGCAGCGGCGACATGTCGGCGGTGATTTTATTTTTTTCCGTCAACTCATCACAGGATGACGCTGAGACCAACAGGTCGATATGGGCGTCGTCCGGTTTCGTGCGGACGGTGTTATGAGGGCGGGCGCCTTCTACCTGAGCGGCGCCCGCCCTCAGTCAGATCACCGCACCAGATATTCCGCACTGAGGTGAACACCATGAATCACGAATTCGTAGGCTTCCACGTCGATTACGAAGACGCCCTGATCGAGCTGTGCTGGGGGCGCTGTTCTAACTGCGTCGATGGTTGGTGCAGGTATGAGACAGAGACAGCAGCAGAGGAGGTCGCCGCGATCCTTCGACGCCGATATATGTGTGACACAACGGCTCAGAGGAGGACAACATGAGCGAAGGAACCTGGTATCACCTGGACGACAAGGGAAGACCGCGGAAGTGTGCGCACATCGACACCTGCACGAAGGAGCCGCATGCCGACAGCTGGCAGGAAGCGGCGCTCGTCTACGAAATGCAGATGGAGCCCTACCTGATCCCTCCCGCCGTCAGTAAGCGAAGGCGCTGAAATAGGAATTGAGAGCCGCGATCTGCTTGGGTCGCGGCTCTTTTTGTGCCTGTTCTAACTGCGTCGATATCACTCACACATTTCGAACAAGGAGCCCGGCATGGCCACAGCAACAGATTCCACACTTCACTACTCCCCAAGGCTTGGGCGCTACGCGCGCTGCATTGCCTCCAAGCAGTGCCTCTACGGTGATGCGCACACTTCTCTGCTCGGGCTCGCAGCAGCAGGCGGCGCAGAGGTGAGTCTGCACAGCCACACCCAGAAGCAGACGGTTTCACCTCTGATCGCAGGTGCCTACTCTGTGGGCACTGATGTGCGCACACGAACCTTCAGAGAGGACGGCACCCAACTGACCCCAACCGAAGCGAGAGCCTGGCGGGCAGAATGTGAGCGCACCCTCGAGGGTGATGTCGCACAACAGCAGAGTGATGCGACACAACAACAGGGTGATGCCACACAACAGCGGAAAATCTCCCTGGAGCCCATCGAGTTCCAGGAGCAGAAAGAGGCGGAGGTTCTATCCGCGCCGATCGCTCAGGCACCCGGCCTACGTGGCAGTGTGGCTGATCTCCAGCTTGCGGAAAGCACGAGCAACCCCAAGATTCTCCAACAGCTCGCCCAACACCGTGACCCCGCGGTGCGCCTCGTCGTCGCGCAGAACTCGGCCACTCCGATGGGAAGCCTGGAGGAACTCGCGATGAGCAGAGACAACGGTGCGGGTTTGTACCAGAGTGCAGCCATGGAGCGCCTGACTGAGAAGTACCAGGATCTCCGGGACGCGGAGGAACTGAAGGCAACTGCTCGCATGGAGGCCGATGGCGCGCTTCAGGCAAATCTCGCTCAGATGCCAAGCTACCGTGTCATGCTCGCGGTGCCGAAGAAGCGCTGGAGCGCGAAGAGAAGGCGAGCAAGGGCGAGGATCATCAGCCGTGCCATCGAGGAAATCGCTGGCTTCCTGGGGATGAAGGCGCAGCTCAGGAGTTGGACCCGCTCCAAGCGGCGGGCAGTTGCCTTTGTTCGTGGGGCCAGGGGAGTGGTGGAGTTCCATCTCTCCAGTGCAGTGCTCATGTGCAAGGGCACGCGGCAGGTCGCTCGCTTCCTCAGCCACAGCTTCGCTCACGCTTCGAGTGGCCAGGCAGTGGGGCATGGTCAGGGATGGCGTGCAAAGTTCAGGGAGATAAATAAGCAACTCGGGCTCGCCTGACGCGGGTGGGTGCGGGCATAGCGTAGGCGCGCGAGGATGCAGTCTCCGACGCGGTGACGATCTCCGCGTTGAATGATGCGATCAGCTATTCAGGCCGCGTTAGGCCACATCCTGAGAGGAGGAACTCGATGGTGTGCGCACACTGGCTGGTGTTGCGACTGCGAGCCGATATGAACTCGCACACCTTCCGGGTGTACTCCGCTGCTCCTAGCGTGGAGAGACTGGGCCGTGATCGGGAATCGAAGAAACGGGGCGATCACGGCCCATTCTTATGCGCCCACCCACGAGCCACTCCCGCTCTGCGCTGAAGCGGCATCTCCGCCCAATGCGACACGCCGCAGGCTTCCGCATAGTCTCGCGGATTCTCAAACTCGTTGAAAAAAGTTTGGCCACTTTCCTGAAATCGCCACTCGCCTCGTTAAGGTGACGGCCCAACAACAAGAGGAAAGAGAAGGCTATGAACGCGAAGGTTATGATCCAGGAACCCGGAGCAGTGGAGAGGGTAGTCGAGGTCGAACTCATACCGAACGACGCCTGGTTGGCTGTTCTCGCCGCCCCCACTCTGGATGAGGATCTGAATAGGCGAGGTTGGGCGAATGTCGACTCCAATCGTAAAACGCTGTTCGAGTACGCCGCAGAGATCACTGGCTTCGATCTCAATGACTTCGAGAACTCGTACCAGAACGGCACACTCATGGGCGATCTGAAGGAGTGGTTTCAAGGCTTGTGTGAGGTGTACTGCTGACGTGGTTCCAGGTGTCAGGCGATGAATGATGCCTGACACCTGGAACATGTGCGCTCAGGTGATGATCTACGCCCTTGGAGTGGGGCGATGAGTTGGGTGTCACCGATCTGTCACCGCTGTCACCGATCTGTCACCGGTGCGGTGACAGCCTCACGTTCGATGAGATCGCCCTTCTATCTGTTCTGTCACCGAGTCACCGTTTTTTAGACAAATGGGAAATTTCGGGAGAAGGAAATAGGTAGATCTATAAATAAGCGGTTGCCCCAAATCGGTGACAAGTGACAGATCGCGTCTAAATGCGATCTCTTGTGCGTTAGGGCTGTCACCGATGTAGTGACAGTCGGTGACAGATTGCGCCTGGGATGGCGACGACCGCCAGCGGGGTTCTATCCGCGCCGATGCTCCAGGAATGCAGGGCGCACTCCTGAGCTGTGATGCGACATTACCCGACACACGGCCAGAGCGATATTGTGTCGAAACCCGCTGGGGGAGCTCGGATTTGCGCCCGAATGCTCGCGGCCCGGTGTGGAAGTCGAGTGGTGTTTTTGGATTGCACCTTTGTCCTCCTTCCACACCGGGCCGCTTTTGTTTCTCCTCTTCGACGGTTGGTCCTCTGAGTCAAAGCGATATGGGTCTGTGTCTCCCGCAAGAGGCGCCGACAAGACTCAATCCAAAGGAGCCGATCATGGCCAACATTCAGACAGATGCCTGCCCCAACTTCACCGGCAGTGCACACGACAACGCACACCTCGCATTCGTGCCTCAACAGTTGCACGGCGCGCACCTTCACCCGCTCAAGGCACTCGGCTCCGTCAAACAGTCCAAGAACGCTGACGGAATCTATGAAGACACCATCGATAAGAAGACCGGCGAACCGATCCTCGATGAGAAGACTCCTGGCCGAGGGAAGTATCCGCTCAACTGGAGCGCCCATGAAGAGGGTCTCAAGTCCGGCGACAAGCGCTACGGCGTATGCCTGACCCGATCCAGACTCTTCGTCCTGGACATCGATACGCACAACGGTGTGGACGGAAACGCGAGCCTGGCGACAGTATGTTCAGAGCTTGGACTCGATGGACTCGACACTTTCACCGTCGCCACGGGCACGGGCGGCTTCCACTACTACTTCCAACTCCCCGACGCTCTGAGTGAGCGGGAGATCAAGAAGTCAGTGAACCTGTGGCCCGGGGTTGACGTCTTCCCTCAGAATCAGCAGGTTGTTGGGCCAGGATCGAAGCGCACTCTGGAGGACGGTTCGATTGGCCGCTACGAGGTCAGCAACGATGCGGAGATCGCCTCGATGCCCGATGTTCTGGTGCAAGCAATCATGGAGCGCATCGAGGAGAACTACGCCGACAAGAAAAGAGCGCGTGTATCCGCACCCTGCGCTGGAGAGTACAGGCCACGACACACAGGCAACAGCCTGAGCGAGAAGCAGCACGAAGTGTTGTCGTCCATGTGTGGAGAGCTTTCAGGCGCGCAGGCTGGCGAGCGCCACGCCACAATCCTTCGCGTCGCCTTCAATGCCGGGTGCTTCTTTGGGCCAGAGCTTGAGGCGACCGTTTATCCAGAGATCCAGGCGGCGGCCTTCGCATCCGGCCACGACGAGAACTGCGGCTGCGTCGAGGACGCATTCCAGAGCGGTATGCAGGTGTGGCAACCCTTCGTGCCAGAGCCACCCTCCTACAGCACTAACATCGCGCGGGAGCCAAAGTCGAAGAAGAAGATCAAACTACCGAAGTTGGACCCCTTCTTCTTCAGTGAGATTGGAATGGCGCGAGAGTTTGCCAGCACACAGGAGGACCGTCTCCTGAGTGTGGACGAGTGGAACGCCTGGGCGAAGTATCAGGGAGCCTCGGGCAAGTGGGAGCGAACGAAGCCCGCCGTCGTGGATTCGGACTTCATGGCCTGGTATGCCGACGAGATGTACCCGGCAATCGAGAAGAAGCTCAAGAAGCAGGTTGACGCGGTTGGAGATGATGCGAAGGCCAAAGCCGAGGCGCAGGACGTGAGGAAGAAGCAGCAAGCCAAGGCGCAAAGGTTTCTGAACCTGCCATCGTGCAAGAACGCCACCAAGTACGTCTTCGGCACCGTGATGAGACCCGCCAACATTTTCGACCCTCGGGGTGACGAGATCCTGACTGACGGTGTTGCAGTGTCCCTGCGCGACGGGACTCAGAGGGTGGCAAAGCCTAGCGACTTCTTCACCTTGTCGGGCGCCGCGGAGTATCTGCCTGGGTACACCCATCCTCTCTGGGAGGAGATTCTGTCGGCCTTCGATCCCGAGTGTCTGCCCTATCTCCAGGTAATCATGGGCCAGGCATTGACGGGCTACCAGCCGAGCGACTCCGCGATCCACTTTCTCGAAGGTGGGGGCTCCAACGGCAAGTCCACCTTCCTGGACGTCATCATGGCCGTGTTCGGAGACTACGCCGACGCTCCCGACTCCTCCATCCTCATGAAGGGCGGCGCGGACAGCTTCTCAAAGAGTGTATTCAAGGGGTTGAGAATGGCACTGCTGGAGGAGACTGCAGAGAGTCAGTGGCTCGACGACAAGATCATCAAGAAGCTGGCGGGAACCGACAAGATGCGCGGGGCCAAGAAGTTCCAGGACGAAGAGACCTTCGACATGATCGCGACAGTCTTCATCACCACCAACGAGTTGCCTCAAGTCAGCGCTAACGACGACGGCACCTGGAGGCGCCTCAAGGTGTTCCCCATGCCCTACAAGTTCGTGGACCCCCACGAGTATGACGCCGATACCTCACCAGGACATCACCGTCCCCGAAACCCGGCACTCACGAGAGCGAAAGACAATGCTGACATCCGCCGTGCAGCGCTTGCTTGGGTCGTGAAAGGCGCGATGATCTGGTTTGACCAAGACGAAACGGAACTGCCTCAGCCAGAAGCGATGCTGGCCAAGCACAGGGGATGGCGAGGGCGTCAGGACAAGATCGCCACCTGGTGGGAAGAGTGGATTCAGAGCGGAACGGACAGCTACTGCACTGTTCCTGACCTCTACACAACCTACAAGCAGTCTCTGGCGGACAACGGTCGGAAGGGCGAAGAGTCGAAGGCAAAGTTTATGGCCGCGCTGGAGTCCCACGCCTTGTTCCAGGAAGCCGATGCAGAGTACGTCAAGCAGCAGAGGCCGAGTGGCCTGATTCACTCCCCGCTCCCAGAGGAGATCGCAAATCCTTATGACCGCGAGACCTCGGCCACCAAGGCGTCCAAGGCTCGCTACTTCGTTCGAGGCATCCGCTTCGCGAGATAACAAACAACCCATCGATTGAACCCCGCCCTGCGGGAGGAAGAAGGAGACCATGACTCATGGAATCGCAGTACGTATTCAAAACCATGCCGTTCGGACGCTACCGGGGTAAACCCCTGGCGAAGGTGGTGCGCGATAGGTCCTATCTGCGCTGGTTACTCCAGGAGCCAGACATCCAACGAAGGTACCCGAACATGCTCGCAGAGATGAAGCAGAGAAGGTATGACCTCGAAGCCTCAAGAGAACTCAACCGCATGAAGAGAGGACTCGGACTCTGACTGATGTGCGCACACCAACGTGGCCGCGATCTGACTGGATCGCGGCCACAGGTGTTTCTGGGAATTGAGAGGTCCTATCCGCGCCGATGAGAGAGGGGGATGTTTCTTCGCCTCAGGCATGCCGGTGCATAACCATGTGGGTTTGTGAGTATTCGCATGAGGTTCAAGTCTCCGACGCTTTTCGTCCACCTGGCGTCACACCTATTCATGGGTGAGGCTCGCGCGCCTGAGACGCGAATAGCGCTCTCGATGAGAGGCGCGGAATAGGTGCCAATTGGGGCCTGGAGATCTCTTTCGGGGCCGGGGTTGCTTTCCTCGGACCGTCATATACATTAGGCCATACCAACCCAAAAACGCCGATCACGAGGAGAATCTCATGGCTTCCACCACCGCACCCCAGGCAACCCAGAACATCTCAGAGCGCAAGGACGTTCCCGCCGACTTCGACCGCAAGGAACTCTCCCGTCTCTTCTCCCGCCTGCGCCACGAGGTCGGCGTGCTCGTCGACGATGCGAACCGCAAGAGCCCCTTCTACGCTCGCGGCAAGGACGAGGCCATCGCCAAGCGCAACGCCGCTGTTCGAACTCTGTCCGAATTCGCTGATCGCATCGACATGCTGAAGAGGCAGGACTAGCGTCGCAACGCAAGGCGCCCCAGCCTTCGCGCTGGGGCTCCTTCGTTTGAGGGGAAAGCATGAGTGAGAACAACCTGACACTGGCGGAGGCGCTGGTCCTGCACCTGGCGGATGCCCACGAGAAGCGGGGCATCCGGCTCGAACTCCTCCGCGTGTATGAAACGCGGGCTCTGGAACTACTGGGATGGCATCCCTTCGACTTCTACTTCTACCGTCGTCCGCCCCACATCGTTGACGAGGAGGCGCAGAGAATCATGGAGGCACCCCATGAACAACCGTGACGAAGACTCCTGGCAGAACCTCAGCGACTCCATGATCGAACTCGCCGAAGCTGCTGGCAGAGCGGGACTGGACCTCTGGCTCTGGCTTCGGCCTGTCCTGCGGGACGGAGCGCAGGTGCTCCTGGATCTTCTCTCGTAGAAGTGTGCGCACATCTTCACTGTCACCTCTTAGTCAAGTTGATATAGACCACACCCTCACCTCGAGGGCTTCACAACTAGGAGCAGTGAAATGAACGCCAACAAAAACATCTTCAAAGAAAACGGCTTCAGCATCGTCAGCCTGATCGCGAGCATCAGCATCGTTGTCGGCCTGTCCGCTGGTGGCTTCGCCGTCGCGCACGCTGTCGAAGAGCCTGGCTCAGGCAAGATTGCCACCCTGGCCGCACACCTGGACTCTGATAGCGAGAGCTACGAGGCACCTGCCAAAAGTATCGAGGACATCCACGAGGCAGACCGCAACGCGGGTCGATTCTGCGTTGTTGCTTCTGCCAATGGCGAGCGTCTCGGAGAGCACGGCAGGGGCTGCACTGGCGACTGATGCGCGCACACCTGTGCCGTCTTCTCTCGGCCAGCTTGATATTGGGCGTGATTCCAACTCGGGGATCACGCCCATAGGAGCAAGCAAAATGAAAAGAATACTCAGGAAGGAAGAAGGCTTCACGCTCATCGATGTGATCGTGACGATAGCCATCGTGATCGCGTTGGCCGTTGGTGGCTTCGTGAGCTACGGGAACCTTACCGATCAGGCGAAGCGCGCCGTCACCGAAGCTGCTGCCCAGCAGGTCTACGACGCGGCAAATGTCTTCAACCACGAGAAGTCGAAGACACCAACCGAAGCCTCGGCGGAGTTCAACCAGCGTCACGAGAAGGTGACAACCTCTGTGGTCGGAGAGAACTGCGTGGTTGCGCTGCATGAAGACGGCCAATCAGCGAAACGTGGCGATGGGTGCGGCTCGGTCATTCCCCCTGGAGGAGGTGGCGGCCCAATCATTGGTGGACCGACATGCGATCTGGCTTCTGACCCTGACGGCGAGGAGTTCCACGGCTGGGATGTCTCCTTCCCAGCCGCGAGCTACCCCGTAGGTACGCCCGTGTTTATCGAGGTGAAGGATGCCAGAACAGGAGAGATCCTCAAGAGCACTGACTGCGGCCCAGACTTCACGACTATTGAAGAAGACGCCGAGGTGACCCAGTCGCCCATGTCGAGGACCGCGAAGGCAGCGGATCGTACGGAGTACCTGGTAACGCTGTCCTTCGGGGATTCGGGTATCGAGCCCATGACTCACACCTACACCCACGCGGGATCGCATTTCGACGTCGAGTGGCAGATGCGCACCTTCAGCGAGTACGTCTGGCCCGCATATCGTGGCTGAAACGACTGAACCAATACGAAAGAGGGCGGCGGGTGTTTTCACCTGTCGCCCTTCTTCTTTGCGCTCTCGCTGATCGTAGGTGCGAGCCTCTTACGCTCGCAGGCTCCGGGTGCACGAATGTGCGGCCCAGAAAGTTGAGGCTCGTAGGCTGTCGCCTACGTTGCGAGGTTCTATCCGCGCCGATTGTCGGTGGTGCGGCGTACTGTTCTCGCATGAACGAGGGCATGTTTTTGGGGTGGGAGTCTGCTGGCGAGGAGGCTGTTGCCAGAGTGCGGGCTGTTGTTGGTCCAGAAGCCATGTTCGGCTTCGATGAGCGAGTTCCGGGGAAGCCTGGAGCGCGCCGCTACTTCATTCACCCCACGATCACGCAGGGAGTTTGGCGCGAGAACCGGCCATTGAAGACAAAGGTGTATGACTTGGCTCTCCTGGACCAAATGCGCTTCAAGTTCCGGGACTCGTGGGAGTGCCTGATCGGGGAAGAACTGCTGGAAAGACTGCCGCAGGGGAGGTCCAATCTGCGCTGATTGGTCGGGTGGAAGCCCAGTGCACGCACCAGGCACGCATACCGTGGCTGAACGAATGAATCAACAAGTAAGGGCGGCAGGTGGAAACACCCGCCGCCCTTCTTTTTTTGCGCGCTCGCTGATCGTAGGCGTGAGCCTCATACGGTGATGCAGGTTCCGCCTATGTCGACGCGACTCGTGTCAATCAGCGCGTTAGATTGCGTAGCCCCGGACTGGCCCTTCGGTGTTCGGCTTCCACCCCAACGAAGGCGCAACGTACTTGGCGAATGACTCCAAGATATGTACACAATAAGCACTACCCAATTGGTTCGGGATCGTCAGCATGAGGGTGTCCGCCGACTGCACCGCCGCGTCCTGCTGCAGCTGCTCGATGAGGCGATCAGGGGTGTCGGCGTAGGTCTTGCCGAAGGTGGAGCGGAACCCGTCGATGATGCCGATCTGGTCCTGCGAACTCCGGTCGCGCAGGCCGAAGTACATTTCGTCCTGCTCGGTGGTGATCGGGAAGACGCTGCGGCTCACCGAGACGCGCGGTGCGCCGGTGTGACCGGCGTCGCGGTACGCGGTGCGGAACTGCTCGATCTGCCTGGCCTGCAGCACGTCGAGCGGTTCGCCAGTCGCCTCGGTGAGCAATGTCGAGCTCATGAGGTTCAGGCCCTGGCGGCCGGTCCATTCGGCGGTGTCGATGGATCCCGCACCCCACCAGATGCGGTCGCGCAGTCCGGGGGAGCGGGGCTCGATCGCGAGGCGACCCGCCGGTCCCATCTGCGGGTCGCTGTCGACGACCGTTTCGCCGGCAATCGCCTCCATGAACCGCGAGAAGTGATCGCGCGCGATGTCCGCGCCTCGCGGATCGGCCGAACCCGTGTAGCCGAACGCCTCATAGCCGCGCAGTGCGGTCTCGGGGGATCCCCGGCTCACGCCGAGGGCGATCCGGCCGTCGGCGAGATAGTCGAGCGCCGCCGCCTCCTCCGCGAAGTACAGCGGGTTCTCGTAGCGCATGTCGATGACACCGGTGCCGACCTCGATGCGCCGCGTGCGAGCGGCCATCGCGGTGAGCAGCGGGATGGGCGACGCGGCCTGCCTGGCGAAATGGTGCACCCGCACGTACGCGCCGTTGACGCCGAGTTCATCGGCGCCCTCGGCGATCTCCACCGTCTGCCGCAGCATGTCGCCCGCGGTGCGGGTCGCGCTGCCCGGGACGGCTGCGTAGTGTCCGAAGGACAAGAATCCAAAAGCTCTCATGGTGACTCCAACGCTTGCGTGAAAGTTCTATTCCCATGAATATATCTGGTCCCGCTGGACACCGGGTGACCGGGTCTCGAGCGACCTGGGCGGCCATCGATTCATGCGCCCGAACGGATGACGGTGCGGGTCGGTAGGGTGGGGTCATGACAGTTGTGATTGATGCTTCGTTCGATCCCGTTCCCTCCCTCTCGCGCTCCATCGACGTCACCGTCGCCGCCGCCGGAGGCCGCAGCTCCGCCGACTCCGCCGCCGCGGTCTTCGTCGGATCGGAAGGCGACCTCCCCGCAGCGCTCACCGACGGCGGTCTGACCCGCGAGGCGCTCGCCGCAGCCGGGTTCACGGCGTCGGCGAACCAGACGCTGAAGGTGCCGGGTGCACCGCTGCGCGTGCTCGTCGGCACGGGGGATCAGCCGATCTCGACAGCCGCGAAGCTGCGCGACGCCGTTGCCGCCTTCACCCGCGCCGCCGCAGAGGTCGGGGCGCTCACAGTGGATCTCACCGAGGCGGTCGCCACCGGCATCGACGCCGGTGCCGCCGCGCAGGCCGCAGTCGAGGGGGCGGTGCTCGCACGCTACCGGTACGACGCGCTGAAGAGCGATCCGAAGACGGTGGTGCTCGACTCGCTCGCACTCGAGGTCTCCGAGAATGCCACCGAGGCGGCCCGGGCCGGCGTCGAACGCGGCCTCGTGCTCGCGCGCACCGCCAGCCTGTCGCGCGACCTCGCGAACACGCCCCCGCGTCACCTGAGCGCAGTGAAGTTCGCCGAGGTCATCTCCGCACTCGCCCCGCGCTTCGGCCTCGAGGTCGAGGTGTTCGACCGTCAGCAGCTCATGGACCTCGGCACCGGTGGTCTGCTCGGAGTGAACGCCGGCAGCACCGAAGAGCCGCGCATGATCAAGATCTCCTACCGCCCCGAGTCCGCAAGTGACGACACCGCGCACCTCGCGCTCATCGGCAAGGGCATCATGTACGATTCGGGCGGCATCAGCCTGAAGCCGTCGAACGCGATGCACGCTGCGATGAAGTTCGACATGATGGGCGCCGCCGGCGTGTTCTCATCGATGACGGCGCTGCGCGATCTCGGCGCGCAGACCGCGGTCACCGGCTGGCTCATGTGCACTGACAACATGCCGTCTGGCAGCGCCACCAAGCTCGGCGACGTGCTCACGATTCGCGGCGGCACCACCGTCGAGGTCAAGAACACGGATGCCGAGGGTCGCCTGGTGATGGCCGACGGCCTGGTGCTCGCGACCGAGGAGGCGCATCGACCCGATGCGATCGTCGACATCGCCACACTCACCGGCGCGGCGCAGGCGGCGCTCGGCACCCGGACCGCGGCGATGCTCGCGAACAACGACGACGTCTCTGACCAGCTGCTCGCCGCGGCCGACGCCACCGACGAGTCCACCTGGCGTCTGCCGCTCGACCACCGGTACCGCGACCAGCTGAAGTCGAACGTCGCGGACCTCTCGAACATCGGCGGCCAGTACGCCGGCGCGATCCTCGCGGGGCTCTTCCTCAACGAGTTCGTCGACGGCATCCCTTGGGGGCACCTCGACATCGCCGGCACCATGCAATCGGAGTCCGATGACCTGTGGCGCTCCACCGGGTCCACGGGGTTCGGTGCACGCCTGCTGGCAGAGTTCGCGACGGCATTCGAGAAGCCGTCGACCGAAGTAGAGTAAGGCCGGAAGTGGCGCGGTGCGCCGCTGCGAGGAGGGAACGATGAGTCAGGACACATCCGCCACCGAATCGGGGGCCGAGGCCCCTCGCAGCGGCACGCACGACTTCGTGGTCGTCTCGAACCGGCTCCCCGTCGACCGGGTGACCGAGCCCGACGGCACGGTCGCCTGGCGCACCTCGCCGGGCGGCCTCGTCACCGCCATGGAACCCGTGGTGCGCGACCTGGGGTGCGTCTGGGTGGGCTGGCCCGGCAGCATCGATGAAGCACTCGATCCGTTCCGCATCGGCGAGACCGACCTCCGTCCCATCGCGCTCGACGCGGTGGAGTTCGCCGAATACTACGAGGGCTTCTCGAACGACACGATCTGGCCGCTCTACCACGACGTCATCTCCCCTCCCGGCTACCACCGCGAGTGGTGGGACCGCTACGTGAGCGTCAACCGCCGGTTCGCCGAAGCGTCGGCGAAGGTCGCCGCGAAGGGGGCGACCGTCTGGGTCCACGATTACCAGTTGCAGCTCGTGCCTGGCATGCTCCGCGAGATGCGGCCCGACCTCGTCATCGCGTTCTTCCTGCACATCCCGTTCCCGTCGAATGGACTGTTCGGGCAGCTTCCCTGGCGCAAGCAGGTGCTCAACGGGCTCCTGGGCGCCGACGTGATCGGGTTCCAGCGCGTCGCCGACGCCGCGAACTTCCGGTCGGCGGTGCGGCGCTACGTCGGCAACCCGTCGAACGGCAACATGATCATGCTGCCCGAACGGCCGGCCGCCGGGGGCAAGCGCGCGCTGCCCGAGCGCCGCGTACTCGCGCAGGAGTTCCCGATCTCGATCGACGCGCAGTCCTTCGCCGAACTCGCGCAGTCCGACGAGGTGCAGGAGCGGGCGCGTGAGATCCGCCGAGAGCTCGGCAACCCCGACCGCATCATCCTCGGCGTCGATCGCCTCGACTACACCAAGGGGATCAGGCACCGGCTCAAAGCGTTCTCCGAGCTGCTGCGCGACGGCGACTTCGGTGCCGGCGACGTCACACTCATCCAGGTCGCCAGCCCGAGCCGCGAGCGTGTTGAGGCCTACCAGCAGCTGCGCAATGAGATCGAAGTCACGGTCAGCCGTATCAACGGCGACTTCGGCACGATCGCGCACAGCCCCGTCACCTACCTGCATCGCGGGTTCCCGCGCGATGAGATGGCCGCACTCTACGTCGCCGCAGATGTGCTCGCGGTGACCGCGCTGCGCGACGGCATGAACCTCGTTGCAAAGGAATACGCCGCCTGCCGCACGGACGAGCAGGGGGTGCTCGTGCTCAGCGAGTTCGCCGGCGCCGCCGACGAACTGCGACGCGCGCTGCTCGTGAACCCGCACGACATCGACGGCATGAAAGCGGCGTTCACCACGGCGCTGCGCATGCCCGAGGCGGAACAGCGTCAGCGGATGCGGACCATGCGACGCGTGGTGTTCCGCAACAACGTGGCCCGTTGGTCCGAAGCCTTCCTCCGGGCCGTGGAGACCGCCGCCGAGAGTCGCGGAGAACTCACCACCGGCTCGGACGACGGCGAGAACGCGACGCTGACGACACCGATCTTCCTTCCCACCGGCATCGATGCGGTGCTCCGTCGACTGGCCGCCGAGCAGCAGCTCACCATCGCGTGCGACTTCGACGGGACGCTCGCCCCGATCGTCTCGCGTCCCGAGGACGCGCGGATCCTGCAGCGAGCGGAACAGGCGCTGTCGGTGCTGCAGGACTCGCCCGGCGTCTCGATCGCCCTCATCTCCGGCCGCGCGGTGGAGAGCCTCGCCGCGACGGGAATCCGGACCGAAGGCCGCGTCGTCGCCGGTTCGCACGGCGCCGAGCTCATGGGGCTGCCCGACGCGGTCAAGCCGGCGCCGCCGTCCGCGGCTGAACGGCAGCAGCTCAACTACCTGCGCGCACTGCTCTCCCGTCGCGTCCGCTCGGTTCCAGGCGCGTGGCTCGAGGAGAAGCCGCTCGGCAGCGCAGTGCACGTGCGACAGGCCGAGGACCCGCAAGCCGCCGAGCGGCTCCTGCTCGACCTCGTCGCCGAGGTGAAGACACTGGACCCGAAGGGCCCGAAGGTGCGCACCCGAAGCGGCAAGCAGGTGCTCGAATTCTCGGTGCGCGCCGCAGACAAGGGCACCGTGCTGCGGCAGATCCGGGAGGCCCTGCCGGAGGCGCCGGTGCTGTTCGTCGGCGACGACGTCACGGACGAGGACGCCATGCGCACGCTCGGACCCGGCGACCTCGGCGTGCGCGTCGGTTCGGCCGAGTCGGTCGCCGAGTACCGCGTCGACGATCCGGAGGGCGTCGCGGCGATCCTCGCCCGGCTCGCGGAACTGCGCACCGGAGTCACGATCGGATCCGACTCCACCGCGATCGAAGAGACCGAGACGGGCACCTTGCGGATGCCGAGACAGGAGACAGCCGAATGATGCCACGAAGCGAATCCTCCTTCGCCCTCGAGGATCGCGGCGACTACGCCGCGTTCCTCTCCGGGTTCGTCGAAGCGTCGCCGAGTTCGTATCACGCGGTGCTGACAGCCGCGGAAGTGCTCGTCGCCTCCGGGTTCGCCTTTCTCGAAGAGGGGTCGCCCTGGCCGGCACCCGCAGCAGGCGAGGGCGCCTTCATCATTCGCGACGGTGCGCTCATCGCGTGGCGAGCCGGAGCGGACCTCGCGCCCGACAGTCCCGTCCGCGTGCTCGGATGCCACACCGACTCGCCCGGCTTCGCACTGAAGCCGCAGCCCGACTTCAGTGCCGAGGGGTGGGCGCAGGCCGGCGTCGAGATTTACGGCGGACCGCTGCTGAACTCCTGGCTCGACCGTGATCTCGAGTTCGCCGGACGCCTGGTCACGACCGACGGCATGGAGCACCTGACCCGTACGGGGCCGGTGGCGCGCATCCCGCAGCTCGCCATCCACCTCGACCGCGACGTGAATTCGGGCCTCGCCCTGGACCGGCAGCGGCACGTGCAGCCCATCATCGGCGTCGCGGCGCCCGACGTGAACGGCATCGACACGCCCTCCATCGTCGAACTGCTGGCGCGCGGAGCCGGCGTCGCCACCGTCGACATCGCCGGAATCGATGTGCGCCTGAGCGACACGCAGCCGCCCGCCAGGATCGGCGCGAATCGCGAGCTGCTCGCCTCGGGACGGCTCGACAATCTGAGTTCGCTGGCGGCCGGTCTCGTCGCGCTGACGGCGACGGAGCCGGCGCCCGGCACCGTGTCGGTGCTCGCGGCGTTCGATCACGAGGAGCTCGGGTCGGAGACCCGCTCCGGGGCCAGCGGGCCGCTCCTCGCCGACGTACTGACCCGACTCCGCTCAGGTCTCACATCGGATCTCGATGCGCGCGAAGCCGTCGACGCTGCGGCGCGCGCCTTCGCCGAGTCCTGGTGCCTGTCGGCCGATGCGGGTCACGCAGCGCACCCCAACTACCCCGAGAAGCACGATCCGCGGGTGCGGCCCCGGCCGGGCGCCGGGCCGATCCTGAAGATCAACGCGAATCAGCGGTACGCGACGGACGCGCACGGTGCCGCGCTGTGGCGCCGCCTGTGCGACGCGTCCGGCGTCTCCGGGCAGGAGTTCGTGTCCAACAATACGGTGCCGTGCGGGTCGACGATCGGGCCGCTCACCGCGACCCGACTCGGCATCCGTACCGTCGACGTGGGGGTGCCCCTGCTGTCCATGCACTCGGCCCGCGAACTCGCGCACATCGACGACCTGCACGGGCTCGCGCGGGTGACGGCGGCCTTCTTCTCGGGGGAGTGAGCGTCGGCGAGCCTCGCGGGGCGACTAGACTCTGACGTTGGCCGCGCGGCGCCGATCCGGGTGTCGACGGGGACCGCACGATCGCGAGGAGAACGACATGTCCCTGCCCTGGAAGCTGCACGGAGACGGAAAGCGGGTGGCGCCCGACGCGGTCGTGCTTCCGGAGGAGCGGATGGCCTGGCCCCGCACCATCGGGTTCGGCTCGCAGCACGTGGTGGCGATGTTCGGGGCGACGTTCCTGGTGCCGCTCATCACGGGGTTCAGCCCCACCGCCACGCTCTTCTTCTCGGGGCTCGGCACACTGCTCTTCCTGCTGATCACCGGCAACCGCCTGCCGAGTTACCTCGGCTCGTCGTTCGCCTTCATCGCACCGATCACCGCCGCGACCGCCGGCGCAGACAGCGGGCCTGAGGGCCTCGCCCGGGCCTCCTTCGGCATCCTGGCGATCGGGATCCTCATGGCGATCGTCGGCATCGTCGTCAACCAGTGGGGCACGGGCTGGATCAACGCCCTCATGCCGCCCGTCGTCATGGGTGCCATCGTCGCCCTCATCGGATTCAACCTCGCGCCGGCCGTGAAGAACAACTGGAACGCCACGGAACTCTCGGGGTGGGTCGCTCTCGTCACGTTGGGCGCGATGCTACTCATCACCGTGCTCTTCCGCGGGCTCATCGGACGCCTGTCGATCGTGCTCGGCGTCGCTGTGGGCTACGTCGCCGCGATCGGCATGGGAGAGGTCGACTTCGCCCCGGTCCGCGACGCGTCCTGGGTCGGACTCCCCGACTTCCATGCGGTCGGCAACCCGTTCGGGGACCCCACGCTCTGGGGGCTGCTGCCCGCCTTCCTGCCCGTGGTCCTGGTGCTCATCGCCGAGAACGTCGGCCACGTGAAGAGCGTCGGCCTCATGATCGACCGCGATCTCGACCCCGTGACCGGGCGCGCTCTCCTCGCCGACGGCGTCTCGACGATCCTCGCCGGATTCGGCGGCGGATCGGGAACGACCACGTACGGTGAGAACATCGGGGTCATGGCCGCGACGCGGGTCTACTCGACGGCGGCGTACTGGGTGGCGGGGGCGATCGCGATCCTGCTGAGCTTCTCGCCGAAGATCGGCGCGGTCATCAACACGATCCCCGCGGGCGTGCTGGCCGGGGTCACCGTTGCCCTGTACGGCCTGATCGGTCTCATCGGCGTGAAGATCTGGATCGACAACCGTGTCGACTTCAGCAAGCCGATCAACCAGTTCACGGCCGCGGTCGCCCTCATCGTCGGCATCGCCGACTTCGTGCTCGAACTCGGCACCGTCGTCTTCAACGGCATCGCCCTCGGCACGATCGCGGCGATCGCCGTCTACCACGGCATGAGCCTGGTCGCGCGACTGCGCGGGGGCGGCGAGCCCGAACTCGCGGACCCCGTGGTGACGGGCGGCGGTGAAGCGCGCGAAACTCCGCAGCGGTTCGGGTGAATTCCAGAGCCACCGCTTAGGGTTGGCGATGTGTGGAGTGTGGAGCGGCGCCGGCGGTCCGGCGGAAAGACGAGTGGCGAGAACGACGCCCCGTCAGCGGGCGCTGCTGCCGGTTCTGCGCGTCAGGCCGGGTCGGGTCCCGACGCCGAAGACCTGAACGTGACGGAGGCGCAGCCGACGCGTCCCGTGACGCCGTTCGCGGGCGCCGCGAGCGGTGAGCGCGGAGCCGGGACGACCGGATCGGGCGCGCCCGTCACGCCGCCAGCGGACGTCTCCGCAGGCTCCGCCGACGCCTCCGCGGCGTCGACGCAGGGGGCAGGCGCCGCTGACGCCACCGCCGCCTTCGACGCCGAGTTCGCGCAGTGGCGGGCCGAGCTCGCGCAGCTCGGCGGGCGCAGTCCGTTGCTGTTCTTCGACGATGGACCGGCGAATCGGATCGAGCTGTCGACGACGCATCCCGGCGGGCTGCCGCAGTTCATCACCGGCCAGAAGATTCATCTGTCCGCGCTGATCCGCGATGATCTCGCACTGCGTCAGGCCCGTTTCGCCGCCGGCCGCGTCACCGACAAGTCGATCGAGATGCGCTCGGTGCGCGGACTCGAGACGGTGCACCTCGCGATCGGCATGGCGAAGTGGAGCTTCGAGGGCGAAGACTTCTGCGCCCCCGTGCTGCTGCGACCGCTCGCGATCCGGCGCTACGGGCGCGACTTCGAGCTGAAGCTCAAGCAGAACCCCACGGTGAACCCCGAGCTGGTGGCCGCGCTGCGTCGGCAGTTCGGCATCCGGGTGGACTCGCGCATGCTCGTCGAGCTCTCGCAGTCGGAGGGCGTCTTCAAGCCGCAGCCGGTGATCGACCGCCTGCGGCAGATGGCTGCGGGCGTTCCCGGGTTCACGGTGCAGCCGCGGCTGGTCGTGTCGACCTTCCACAGCATCGCGCAGCGCACGCTCGAGGACGCGCGCGACCTCGACACGACGGTGCTGCGCGCCGTCTGCGGTGACGAGAGTGCGCGGTCGCAGCTGCGATCCTCGTACCGCCCCGTGACGGCGCCCGACCCCAACACGCGTTCGACCGATACGGATCGCAACCTGTACGACGCCGACGCCGAACAGGATGACGTCATCGCGCAGATCGAGGCGGGGCACTCCCTCGTCGTGCGCACGCTGCCGGGAACCGGCGGCACGCAGACGGTCGTGAATGCGATCGGCGGCCTCGTGCGCGCCGGGAAGCGGGTGCTCGTCGTCTCCCCGCGACGGGCGACGCTCGACGGCATCTCGCATCGCCTGACCCGGGTCGGCCTCCGCGGTCTCTCGGTCTCACCGCGGGTGCTCCGCCGGCACCTGGTCGAGGCGATCGGGCGCAACGAAGCGGCGCAGGCCGAGCAGATGCGCGACGTCGACGATGCGCTCGTGCGACTCCGCAAGGTGCTGCTCGACTACCAGCAGGCGATGGATCGCGCGGACGAGCGGTACGGCGTCTCGCCGACGGAGGCGCTGCGGGCGCTCACTCGCCTCGTGCTCTCCGATGATGCCCCATCGACGACGGTGCGCTTCGACGACCACGCGCTCGGGCACCTCACGCTCGACCGTTCGGCGGTCGCCGAGCAGCTCACCGAGGTCGCGCGCCTCGGCCAGTTCCAGTTCGGACCGGAGGACTCGCCCTGGTACGGCGTGAGCTTCTCGACGACTGAGCAGGCGAAGGCCGCGTACGCGCTCGCGGTCGACCTGGCCGAATCGCAGCTGCCGCGCCTCGTCTCCATCGCGAACGACGTGATCGAGCAGACCTCGATGCGCCCCTATGAGACGATCTCCGAACTCGGCGTGTACTTGCGGCTGCTCATGGGAGTCCGGGAGACGCTCGACCGCTTCGTGCCCGAGGTCTACGACCGCTCGCTCAACGAGGTCATCGCCGCGAACGCGCCGCGGGGCGGCGAAGAGATGTCGAACGCGAATCGTCGCCGATTGAAGAAGCTCGCGCGGGAGTACGTGCGGCCAGGCGTGCATGTCGCGGACATGTATGAGCGACTCGTGCAGATCCAGCAGCAGCGGGTGCTGTGGCAGCGCTATACGACGGTCGTGGGGGCGCGACCCGAGGTGCCCGTCGGTATCGCCGATGTCGTGACGGCCTTCCAGAAGGCGTATCAGGATCTCGACGAGCTCGACCGGATCCTCAACGTCTCAGCCGACTCGCGCCGCATGAAGAACCTGTCGCTCTCGGCGCTCGCTCGGCGTACCACGGACCTCGCGCGTGAGTCCGAGGTGCTGCAGAACATTCAGGAGCGCACCGCCATCGTGGAGCGGCTGCGCGAGGCGCACCTCGAGCCGCTGCTCGACGACCTCTCCGCCCGCCACGTGCCTGCCGAACGGGTGTCGGGCGAACTCGAACTCGCCTGGTGGCAGTCGGCGCTCGAGCGGATGCTGCAGACCAATTCGGCGCTGCTCAGCGCGAACACCGGTGTGATCGAGCGCCTCGAGGCCGATTTCCGGCTCGTCGACGACGCCCACGCCGGCGCGAACGGCGCCCTCCTCGCGGCGCAGTTGGCCGATGCCTGGCGCGTGTCCGTGCTCGACGATAAGCAGGAGGCGCTGGCGCTCCGCGACGCGCTGCGCTCGGGCAACGCGACGGTCGACCTCCTCGCGCACCGCGCGCCGAACCTGCTGCGCGTGCTCGCCCCCGTCTGGGCGATGTCGCCCTACGAGGTGGCGCAGCTCCCCGCCGACATGCGGTTCGACGCGGTCCTGCTCGTGGACGCCGGTGCGACGACCTTCGTCGAGAACGTCGGGGCGATTCGTCGCGCCGAGCAGGTCGTCGCGTTCGGCGACACCGTGACGCAGACCCCGTCGCCCTTCGAGATCGCGGTGACGCATCCGCGGGATGAGGCATCGGCCGCCGCGGAGCCCGCCGAGGACCTGCACCGGAGGTCGGCCTACGCGAAGCTCAGGCGCGTCCTGCCCGAGCTCGCGCTGACGCGCAGCTACCGCGCGGGGGGTGAGGACCTCACGAACCTCGTCAACTCGCGCTTCTACGACGGTGAGATCACGTCGCTGCCCTGGGCGGGCACGTTCCTGGGGCACTCGAGCATCACCCATGAGTTCGTGCGCGGCGGCCAGGGGCTGCCGGACCAGCACACGGGAGCGGTGGAGAGCACCGATGCCGAGGTCGAGCGCGTGGTGCAACTCGTGTTGCGGCACGCCGCCGACCGCCCGTCGGAGTCGCTCATGGTGATCACCGCGAGCGCGAAGCACGCGGTGCGTGTCTACCAGGCGGTCCTCCAGACCTTCGCGCGGTTCCCCGAGTATCGCGAGTTTCTGCTGGGCGACCGCGCGGAGCCGTTCACGGTGCTCACGCTCGAGCAGGCGACGGCGCAGAGCCGCGACCGGGTGATCTTCTCGATCGGCTACGGTCGCACACCGCACGGACGCGTGCTCTCGAACTTCGGCGCCCTCGGACGCCCGGGCGGGGAGCGGATGCTCGCCGTGGCGATGACTCGTGCGCGACGGGCGATGACGATCGTGAGCTGCTTCCGTCCGGGAGACCTGGATCAGAACCGCCTCAAGCACGGCGTCGTCGAGCTCGCCGAGCTGCTCTCGATGGAGAATCCTGAGATCCAGCCGCCCGATCTGCCCGCGGAACGCGATCCGATGCTCGGCGAGCTGGCCGACCGGCTCGAGAAGCTGGGGCTCACGGTCGCGCTCGACTACCGCGGCGCGATCCCGCTGGCCGCCTCGCTCGGCGAGCGCGCGATCGCCGTCGACCTCGACTTCGCCTCGGGCGTGAGTCTGCGCGAGGCCCTACGGCTGCGACCCGCCGTGCTGCGTCGTCTCGGTTGGCACTACCACCGGGTGCAGAGCTTCGATCTCTTCGCCGACCCCGATGAGGTCGCGCTTCGGATCGCCCGCATCGTCGGCTACGGCTCGGCGGAGCAGGAGACCGAGGAGTACGGGACCGGCACACTGGTGCCGCCGCGTGAGCAGTGAGCACGTCGTGACCGACGAATCCTCGGCCGCACGTCGTCCGGGATCGCGGAGGGCGTCGCGGCCGGCAGCGGAGTCCGTCGATCCGAATCCGTCAGATCACCCGCTGACCGCGCGCGCGTCCGAGGACGCGCCAGGCGCGTGGGGAGATGGCAGCGCGCCCCGCTCCCGGCGCGTCCGGGGCGAGAACGACGCGCGTCTGGCGCAGGAGCGGCCCCCGCACTGGGGGTAAGCCGCTCCCGGAAGCCGCCGGGTCAGGCGCCGTGGCGCGGAGTGTCGTCCGCCGAGACCTCGTTCGGGGTGCTGTCGTTCGACGTCGGGACGGCGTGCGTGCCATCCGCGGGGCGGTCCGTCGTATCGATCTCGACGCGAGCCGCCTGAGCGCGCATCAGGTCTCGGATCTCGGCGAGCAGCTCCTGCTCGCTCGGGGTGGTCTCCGCGGCCGGCGGCGCGACGCGATCGCGCAGCTTGTTCATCGGAAGCACGAAGACGAAGTAGACCACGGCGGCGATGATGACGAAGTTGATCAGCGCGCCGATGACTGCACCGAATGCCAGCTGCCCGCCTCCCGGCAGGTCGACCACGAGCGCCGTGTCCAAGGAGTCGGCCATGAAGACCATGCCGATGATCGGGTCGATCAGCGAAGAGACGATGCGGTCGACGATGGTGTTGAACGCGGCGCCGATGACGACGGCGACCGCGAGGTCGATCACATTGCCGCGCAGCAGGAATGCCTTGAAACCTTGGAACATTTCAGCCTCTTTCGGGGTGTGGGGTGGGTGCGCCGCGTCCTAGTCCGAGGAGGACGATCCGGAGGAAGCGCCGGACTTCGAACCGGATGACTCAGAACCCGAGGACGAGTTCGACTGCGCCGACTGACGGGAATCGTTCCGGTAGAAACCCGACCCCTGGAACGTCACGCCGAGGGAACCGAACACCTTCCGCAGCGCGCCTCCGCACTCGGGGCACTCGCTGAGCGCGGAGTCGGAGAACGTCTGGTAGACGTCGAACGTGTGGTCGCACTGGGTGCAACGATACTCATACTTAGGCACGAGCCAGATTTTAGCGTGGAATCAGTCCGAAAGGTCGAGATAGGTGATCTGCTGCGGGGTTACGACGCCCGTGACCGGAATGTCGTGCACGTCGGAGGGGAGCGATTCGACGAACTCGTCGGCGTACACGACCGCGAAGACGGGCGGACGCTTGTCCATGGAGCCGAGGGTCTTGTCGAAGTACCCGCCACCCCAGCCGAGCCGCACCCCGGTGCGGTCGATCGAGCAGGCTGGGACGATCATGAGTCCGGCCTCGCCGACGGCCATGGGGCTGACCACCTCGCCGAGCGGCTCCGGGATCCCGTACGGTCCGGGCACGAACCCTTCGCCGCTCGGCAGGACCCAATCCATGAGGCCGTCGGCTCGGGTAACGGGCAGCAGAACGTCGATGCCGTTCTCCGCGGCCCACGAGAGGAACCCGCTCGTGTCGGGCTCGCCGTCGATCGAGACGTAGCAGGAGACGGTCTTCGGGCCACGGCTCTCGCAGAGGGCGATGAGCTGCTCGGTGAACCCCGCTCCGGTGGCGTCGCGTTCCGCGGCTGGGCGCTGTGCGCGCTGCTCACGGACTCGGACGCGTATCTCGTGCTTCTGGTGGTCGATGTCGGCCATACGGCAAGTCTACGCGCCGCTGCCAGGGGGCGGGCTGCGGTCGCCGTGCTCGCCGGCGAAGCGATAAGCTTCACCTATGACTGAGCTGCAGAATACCCGGTCCTCAGGCGTGACAAAGGCGGTCATCCCTGCGGCCGGACTCGGAACGCGATTCCTGCCCGCCACGAAGGCGATGCCGAAGGAGATGCTGCCGATCGTCGACAAGCCGGCGATCCAGTACGTGGTCGAGGAGGCGGCGGGCGCCGGTCTCGACGACGTGCTCATCATCACCGGGCGCAACAAGGGCAACCTGTCCAACCACTTCGACGGCGTCCCCGAGCTCGAGCTGACCCTCGAGCGGAAGGGCGACGAGAGCAAGCTCAGCAAGGTGCAGGAGTCGAGCGAGATCGCAGAGGTGCACTTCCTGCGCCAGGGACAGCCGCAGGGGCTCGGCCACGCAGTCGGTCGCGCACGCCGTCACGTGGGTGACGAGTCGTTCGCCGTGCTGCTCGGTGACGACCTCATCGACGCGCGGGATCCGCTGCTGGATCGTATGATCGCCGAGCACGACTCCCGGGGTGCGACCGTGATCGCGCTCATGGAGGTGCCGTGGGAGTCGATCCACCTCTACGGGTGCGCCGTGGTCGAGGAGACCGACGACGCCGACGTCGTGAAGGTGACCGGTCTGGTCGAGAAGCCCTCCCGCGAGGAGGCCCCGTCGAACCTCGCCGTCATCGGCCGGTACGTGCTCCGCCCCGAGATCTTCGACATCCTCGACGGGCTGGAGCCGGGCCGCGGCGGGGAGATCCAGCTCACGGACGCGCTGAACCATCTCGCCGAAGGGCAGGGGGAGTCCCCGGTGTACGGTGTGGTGTTCCGCGGCCGCCGCTACGACACCGGAGACCGTGCGGACTGGATCAAGGCGAACGTGCTCCTCGGCGTCGATCACGATGAGCTCGGCGACGAGATCACCTCGTGGGTGCTCGACTTCGCCGAGCAGCTGCGTGCGCGCACGAACGGTTCCTGACCGCAGCTCGCATGGCACCGCTCGCCGGGCCGATCCCGACTCCAGAACCGCTGCAGGACGGCGATGTCGCACTGCGCCCGTTGCGCATGCGGGACGCACCGCACCTCGAGCGGCTGCTGCGCGACAATCGGCACTGGTTGGAGGAGTGGGAAGCGACGCGCCCCGCCGGCGGCGGGGCTACGCCCGGCTCCGTCTCGATGAAGCCCACGATCCGCGCGATGCGGGGACTGATGAAGATCGGGGCAGGCGTTCCGTTCGTCGTCGTGCTCGGCGATGAGGTCGTCGGTCAGCTCAGCGTGTCCGAGATCAGCGGGGGCGCGCTGTGCTCGGCGCAGCTCGGGTACTGGGTGTCCGAACACGTGGCGGGGCGCGGGATCACCCCGATCGCCGTCGCGCTTGCGATCGACTATCTGTTCCAGCAGCTCGGGCTGCACCGGGTCGAGATCTGCATCCGTCCCGAGAATCATGCCTCGCTCAGGGTCGTCGAGAAGCTCGCGCTGCGGTACGAGGGGCGGCGCGCGGCGTACATCCATATCAATGGCGCCTGGCGCGACCACGATGCGTTCGCCGTGACACGCGAAGAGGTCCCCGCCGGGCTCGTCGCGCGGCTGCGGCAGCGCGGCTCCGACTGAGACCGACAGTATTCCCCGGGAGACCGGCGAGCCGCGAGCATTCCGCCCCCGGCGAAACGTACAGTGATCCGCATGACAGGCAGTGCACTCGGGGGCGGACTCCTTTTCGTCGTCGCGGCGCTCCTGTGGTCGGCGGTGCTCGTGCCCGCGTGGGTGCGGCGTCGCGAGTTCCGTGCCGCCGAGCGGAACGCGCTGCGACTGCAGCGCACGCTGCGCGTGCTCGCGGAGACCTCGGAGGTGCCGCACGAGGTCCACGCCGAGGCGACGGCGAAGGAAGCGCTGCAGCACGAGAAGATGCTGCGCGCGGCTCAGCGACGGGAAGAAGCCGAGCGACGGGCGCACCTGGCAGAAGCGAAGGCGGAGGAAGTGCGAGCAGAGATTCACGCGCAGGACATGCAGCGGAAGCATCGGGCCACCCTCCGGGCGGCGAAGCTGCGGCGGCCGACGGTGCGTCGCCTGCGTTCCATCGCGGCGCTCGCGACGCTCATGGGTGTGATCGGCGTGCTCGTGGGCGCCGGGCTGGCCATCGCGGGCAGTGGTGCGGCGGTGCTCGGGTGGTCGGCGCTCGTGGGATGCGCGGCGTTCGCCGGACTCCTGCTCATGGCTCCGGGGCGCGCCAAGGTTGCGCCGTTGCCCGTTCCCGAAGCGGTGCAGACCGTGGCGGACGCCTCGTCCGCGCTCGAGTCCGAGATCGCAGACGTTCACGAGGCCGGAGCGGAGTCGCCCGCGAGCAGCGCGGCGCATGCGGCTGCTCAGCAGGCCGCAGCGGCGCGGATCGCTCGAGCTCGCGCACTCGCTCGCGCTCGAGCCGAGAAGCCCGCGACGCGCACCAATCAGCCCGATTCGATGCTGCTCGAGGAGGCGCGTCGCCAGGCGCGCCAGCAGGAGCGCCAGGAGACGTCCGCCGCTGAGCCGGCGGTGCGCGCGGCGCGCACGGCACCTGCGGCGCCTGCGGCTCAGGTGCCGGAAGCCCCCGAGCGACCTGCGGCTCGGGCGCTGACCCCGGCTCAGGAAGCCGCGCGTGCGCAGCAGCTCGCCGCCGCGGCGCGCCTGCGCCAGATGGGGGTGGTGGGCGACACGTCCGAGGGCATGCCCGATCTGAACGCGCTGCTCCAGCGCCGTCGAAACGCAGGGTGATCGGGCGATTTCATTCTCGAAGAGACCGCCTGCTAGGCTGGCTCTTCGTTACGGGTCTATAGCTCAGTTGGTAGAGCGCTTCGTTCGCAATGAAGAGGTCGGCGGTTCGATTCCGCCTAGATCCACCAGTTCGACACTCTGCCGTTGGTTTCCCCCGTGCGTTCAGTCCTCGTTCGGCGGGCCGGTGCCACGCGCCTCGTGCGTATCACGGTGCCTCCGATGTCAGCCGATACCCAGATAGGTTGTGCACAATTCAATTGTGAGCGATGAGCGAAAGGCTGACGGCACGCGATCCGTGGAGGCGCCGACGAGCGTGACCGACGGCATGGTGTGCTTCGGTCTGTACGCGGCTGCGCGCGCGGCGACCCGCGCCTATCGTGCGTTCCTCGCGCCGTGGAACCTGACGTACCCGCAGTACCTCGTCATGGTCGTGCTGTGGAACGACGGCGACCAGACGGTCTCGTCCCTCGGACGTGCGATGCACCTCGACTCCGGAACACTGTCGCCGCTGCTGCGTCGACTCGAGGATGCGGGGTACGTGACGCGCGTCCGGGATCGTGAGGACGAGCGCGTCGTCCACATCGCGTCGACCGCAGACGGACTCGCGCTGCGCACCGAACTGGCACACGTGCCCGACGCATTCCGCGAGCTCGTCGAGTCTCGTGATGCGGACGACCTCGCCGAACTCATCGGCTCACTCAAGCTCCTCACCCGCTCGCTCGAGCAGGCGACGGAAGACGCGGCCGCCACCAGCGGACGCGCCTCAACGGTGTAATCGTGCACCCCGAGAGAAACGGATACCCCATGGAAGCTCTGTACAGTACCGAGGCGCTGGCGACCGGCGCCGGTCGCGACGGCCACGTGACCACGACCGACGGTCGTGTCGACATGGACCTCGCGATCCCGAAAGCGATGGGCGGCAGCGGCGACGGGGCGAACCCGGAGCAGCTCTTCGCGGCCGGCTACTCGGCCTGCTTCCACTCCGCACTCCAGTCGGTGGCGCGGTCGCAGCAGGTGAAGATCGAGAACACCTCGGTCGGCGCCCGGGTGAGCATCGGGTCGAACGGCGAGGGCGGATTCCAGCTCGCCGTGCACCTCGAGGTCATCATTCCGAACCTGCCGCACGGCGAGGCGCAGGCCCTCGTGGAGGCCGCTCACCAGGTGTGCCCCTACTCGAACGCGACGCGCGGCAACATCGAGGTCACGCTGGCGGTCAGCGATGACTGAGCACATCATGCGCGCGGTCATGCACGACACGTTCGGCGAACCGGTCGATGTGCTCGACGTTCGCGAACGCCCGATCCCGGAGCCGGGTCCCGGCCAGGTGCGGCTGCGCATCACCTTGGCGACGATCCACAATCATGATCTCTGGACGATTCGGGGCACCTATGGATTCAAGCCCGAACTCCCGGCGCCGGCCGGCACAGAGGTCGTCGGACGCGTCGACGCCCTGGGCGAGGGCGTCGACTCGCTCGAGGTGGGCCAGCGCGTGGTCTCCGGCTCATCGTTCGGTACGTGGGCCGACTTCGCGGTGGTCGACGCGGCCGGGCTGATCCCCGTTCCCGACGCCTTCCCCGATGAGAGTGCCGCCCAGCTCGTGTCGATGCCCTTCAGCGCCATCGCTCTCCTCGACTTCCTGCAGGTCGAGCGCGGGCAGTGGATCGTACAGAACGCCGCGAACGGCGCCGTCGGCCGCCTGCTCGCGCAGCTCGCCGCCTCGCGAGGCGTGCACGTGCTGAGCCTCGTTCGTCGGGCCGGCGCGCGCGACGACCTCGCGGCGCACGGCATCGCGAACGTCGTGTCGACGTCCGACGACGACTGGCGGGATCAGGTGGCGACCCTCACGGGTGGCGCTCCGATCGTCGTCGGCGTGGATTCCGCCGGGGGCGCGGCCACCAACGACGTCGTCTCGCTGCTCGCCGAAGAAGCGACACTCGTCGTATTCGGCGCGATGGCGGCCTCGAACATGGAGATCAGTTCGGGTGCCGTGATCTTCCGCAGCATCCGGGTCATCGGCTTCTGGGGCAGCAAAGTCAGCCAGGAGATGAACGACGACAAGAAGTCGGCGCTCTTCGGTGAGCTGCTGAACGCCGTCGCGTCCGGCGCCATCACGCTCCCGGTCGCGGCGGTCTACGACGCCGACGACGTGCGCACGGCGGTCTCGCCCGACGCGCAGAGCTCGCGAGACGGGAAGGTGCTGCTGCGGTTCTCGGATCAGTGATCCGCGGGCACCAGCACGGTGCTCACGAGGGTGGTCACCGAGGGCAGGCGCGGTGACGATCCGAACCCGAATGCGGGAGGGGGGGGGGGCGCCGACCCGCGACGCCCGGGGGAGGACCCGACCCACCAGCAACCCCC
>NZ_JAGFBF010000002.1 GCF_017583045.1 Leucobacter tardus
GGGGGGCCCCGGGGGGCGGGCGCGGGCCCGACCCTACCCCGATTGGGGGGGGGGGGCCGCCCGGGGCGAGCGCGCCGAGGTCGACCCCTTCCCACTGCGCCCACGAGGCGTGCAGACGGTGCAGGTCGTGCGCGGCGTACCACTCGACGCGTCCGTTGCCCGCGGTGCCGAGCGTGCGCACTCCGGGCATGACGATGCGCGCCACGCGGTCCGTCACCCCGGCCCAGGCGCGCGTGCGGCCGAGCACCGGCGGGACGGCGCGCAGCACGTAACCGACCGGTGGGCGTGCGCCGACCGTGAACTTCCAGTGCAGCGACCCGGCCGACACGCGCCAGCGGGAATGCCGGCGACGGCCGGTCACCTGGACGTGCACGGGCTCCACCCGAACCTCATCGAACACGTATGTCGCGGCGACGAACTCGGCCACTGTCTCCGTCGGCGCGATGAGGACACGGGTACCGTCCGCCCGTTCGATCATCACGTCGGCGAAGGGGCCGAATGGGCTGTGCACCCATGATCCGAGCACGAGGCGGACTCCCGACGCGGTTCCCGCTCCGGCGATGTGGCCCGCGAAGCGGTACCGCTGGGTCTGAGGCATGGGTGCAGCCTACCTCGCCGAGAAACATCCCATCCGGACACCGGTGCGCACCGAATCACCTCATAACAGCGCCCGAAGCGGGCGACGAAACGAGGAGGAACAGTATGCGTCAGCAGCACCGGATCACTCGCACGCTCGGCACCACCGCAGCCGCAGCAGCACTCGCCATCGGCGGTATCACCCTGGCAGGCGGAGCCGCCCAGGCGGATACGCAGACGGCGCCCGCAGCTGCACCCGCTGTCGTCGAGTCGGTCGCACCGACCTCCGTGCTCTCCGCCCTGATCAACGGACCGTTGATCGAGGGCCCGCTGCTCGACCTCGGCGGACTCCTCAACGACCTGCGCATCGGACAGTTCCAGAACAAGTGAGCACGGGTCGCACGTGCGACCCGTGACCCCATCGACCAGCTTGTCGCGCTGATGCGGTGCATCGGCCAGAAGAGGAGATCGTTCGTGTTGCAGCTCCCGTTCACGTCTCGTGCATCGAATTCGACGGAGGGGGAGCGCCTGCAGCTGACCGCTGCGCAGCGCGGCATCTGGTACGCGCAGCAGCTCGACCCCGGAAACCCGACGTATCAGATCGGTCAGTTCCTCGAACTCTCCGGCCCGATCGATGCCGAGCTCATGTCTCTGGCGCTCACGAAGGTCGCCGGCGATCTCGATGCGATCAGCTCGCGGTTCGCCGAAGACGCCGATGGTCCGTACGCGGTGATCCGTCGCCCGCGGCCCGGCGCGCGTCTGCTGCAGGTCGTCGATCTCACCTCCGTCGAGCCCGATGAGGCACGCGCCCGCGCACGCGCGCAGATGGACGCCGAGATGGAGACCCCGCGGGACCTCACGGGAGACCAGCTCTTCGGGGCGACGCTCTTCCGGATGCCGGATGGCGGATCGCAGTTCTTCCAGCGCGTCCACCACATCATGCTCGACGGCTACTCGGCGGTGATCGCGCTGAAGTACCTCGCGGAGGTGTACTCGCGACTGACGAAGCTCACGCTCGGCGGGCGGTTCGCCGGGGTGCTGCGCACCCCGCTGTCGCACATCGTCGCCCGGATCCCGTCTCCGTTGCCCGCGCTGCCGGAGCTCCTGGACACGCTCGAGGCGTACCGGGCGTCCGAGCAGTACGGGCGCGACGAGGCGTACTGGCGGGAAGCGCTCGCCGAGGAGGCGACCGTCACCGGGCTCGAAGGCGCTCCGTCGTCGGTGGCCCGGCGGGTGGAGCGCGTGACGGTGAACCTGACCGCGGAACGCGCCGAGCAGCTCTCGAGCCTGGGCCGCGAGCTGCCGAAGACGATCGTGGCGCTCACGGCGCTCTACCTGTCGCGCATCACGGGGGAGGAGCGGGTGTCTCTCGGACTCCCGGTCACTGCGCGACGCGGCAAGGTCGCCAAGCGCACGCCGTCCATGCTGTCGAGCATTCTGCCGATGCGCATCGACATCGATCCGTCGCACACCGTCAGCGAGACGGTGCAGCGGGCCGGCGATGTCGTGCGGGGTGCGGTGCAGCACCAGCGGTTCCGTGTCGAGGAGATCGACGGGGCGCCGGCGTATGCCGGCCCGTCGATCAACCTGCTGCCCGTCATCGACGACCTGCACTTCGGCGATACTCCGGGCACGGTCAACATCCTCTCGACGGGCCCCGTGCACGACCTCTCGGTCGTGCTGTCCGGGCTCGAGAGCGGTGCTGCCGATGCGCGCCTGCAGCTCGAGGGCGACGCCTCGCTCCATTCCGCCGAGACGCTGCACGAGCACGCGCGGCGCCTGCTCGCGCTGATCGACGAGGCGCTCGTGCGAGACGATGCACGGGTGGCGGATCTGCCGATGGTCTCGGCGTCCGAGTCCGAGGCACTCCTCGATCGGGGAATCGGCGAGATCGCCCCGATCCCGACGCGCACGGTGCTCGACGCCCTCGCGGAGCACGTCGCGTCCACGCCGCAGCGGACCGCCGTGGTCGCCGAGGATCGGAGCCTCACCTTCGCCGAGCTCGACGGAGAGGCGAACCGGCTGGCGCGGTACCTGATCGATCAGGGCGTCGGACCCGGATCGGCCGTCGCCGTGCGAGTCGACCGCACCTCGGCCCTGCCGGTGGCGGTGCTCGCCGTCCTGCGCGCCGGAGGGGTCTACGTGCCACTCGATCCGGCGTACCCGGTGGACCGCGTCGCCGCGATGATCGAGGATTCGAGTCCCGCGGTGATCCTCACCGAGACACCCCAGGCCGAGCGGGATCGTGCCGACGGCGCGAGTTGGGACGTGCCGTCCGTCGTCCTCGACACGGACACGGCGGCCTGGCGGCGACAGAGCGCGCGTGCGCTGGTGAGCGGGACGGCGGGCGACGACGACCTCGCCTACATCGTCTTCACGTCGGGCAGCACGGGCCGCCCGAAGGGCGTGGGCGTCGACCGGCTCGCCCTCCGCAACCTCTTCCAGCAGCACAGTGCATCGCTCTTCACGCCCGCTCGTGAGCGTCTCGGCAGGCCCCTGCGCGTGGCACACACGACCGGACTGTCATTCGATGCCGCTTGGGATCCGCTGCTGTGGCTCTGCGCCGGACACGAACTGCACCTCATCGACGATGCGACGCGGCGCGATCCCGAGCGTCTGGTGACCGCGCTCGCCGACGCCGAGATCGACGCGATCGAGACGACACCGGCGTTCGCCGAAGCCCTCATCGGAGCCGGGCTGTTCTCGGCCCAGCGTTACCCGACCGAGATCGCACTCGGCGGGGAGGCCGTGGGCCCCGACCTCTGGGACGCCCTCGCCGAACGCGCGGACGTGCGCGCCGTCAACCTGTACGGACCCACCGAGACCACGGTGGACAGTATGGTGGCCGAGATCGAGCCGGGTTCGGCTCCGCACCTCGGCGGCTCGGTGCTGAACAGTCGCCACTACGTGCTCGACGCCGGTCTGCAGCCGGTACCCGACCGCGCCAATGGCGAGCTGTACCTCGCCGGAGCCAATGTGGCTCGCGGGTATGTCGGACAGCCGGGTCTCAGCGCGGAACGGTTCATCGCCGACCCCTTCGCCTCCGACGGTTCGCGCATGTACCGCACCGGCGACGTCGTGCAGCGGCGCGACGACGGCTCGCTGCGGTTCGTGGGTCGCCTCGACGATCAGGTGAAGATCCGCGGGTACCGCGTCGAGATCGACGAGGTCGAGAGCGCGCTGCGCGCGCAGGACGGGGTCGCCGCGGCGGCGGCGCTCGTGCTCGGGTCGGGTGCGGCCGCGCGGATCGTCGGGTACGTGACCGCGGGTGACGGCGTCGACCCCTCCGACCACGCCCTGACCTCCGCGGTGCGCGAGGGCATGCGCCGTTCGGTGCCCGACTACATGGTGCCCGCATCGGTCCTGCTGCTCGACGAGTTCCCGATGACGCCGAACGGCAAGCTCGACCGGCGCGCGCTGCCCGCTCCCGACGCGGGCGTCGTCGCCTCCCAGCAGCCGCGCACCGACGCCGAGCGCCGCGTCGCCGAGGCGATCGCCGAGGTGCTCGAGATCGAACAGGTGGGCATCGACGAGGACTTCTTCGCCGCGGGCGGGCACTCGCTGCTGGCCACGCGCCTCGCCGCACTCCTCTCCGAGCGTCTCGAGCGCTCGGTCGCCGTGCGCGACGTCTTCGAGCGCCCGACGGCCGCCGCTCTGGCGGAGCTCGCGCAGTCGGCGGGCGAGCAGCGCGATCGGGTCTCCGTCGCCGTGCGCCCCGTCCCGCTGCCGGTGTCGCTGACGCAGCGTCGACTGTGGTTCCTGAATCGTCTCGAGCCGGACTCCTCGGCGTACAACATCCCGCTCGTCCTCGAGGTCGACGGGCCGCTCGACGTGCGCGCGCTGCGGCGCGCCGTCGACGACGTCGTCGCCAGGCACGAGCCGCTGCGCACGCGCTTCCCGATGGAGCAGGGGGAACCGGTTCAGCAGGTGATCGATGCGGACGACGCCCGGGTGCCGTTCCTCGCGATCGACGCCGGCAACGCCGATGTCGACACGGTCGTCGCGCACGAGGCGACCCGACCGTTCGACATCGCTCGTGAGCTTCCGTTGCGCGCTCTCGTGCTCAGGGTCGCCGACGATCGGCACGTCCTCGTCCTGACGCTGCACCACATCGCCGCCGACGGCTGGTCGCTCGCACCGTTCGCACGTGACCTCTCACTGGCGTACACCGCGCAGCTCGACGGCACGGCACCGGAGTTCCCGGAGCTGCCGGTCGCGTACGCCGACTTCGCGGTCTGGCAACGCGATCGGCTCGGCGACGCCGCGGACCCCGACAGCGAGATCCGGCAGCAGCTCGCCTACTGGACGCGCGCACTCGCCGGCGCTCCCGCCGAGATCACCCTGCCCCGCGACTTCGACCGCGCATCGGCGACGGACGCGGGCGCGGGAGAGTGCACGTTCGATGTGCCCGCCGATCAGCACGCCGTGCTTCGCGACACCGCGCAGGGGCACCAGGCGAGCCTCTTCATGGTGCTGCACGCGGCGCTCGCGCTCACGCTCGAGCACGTCGGCGCCGGCGAGGACATCGTCATCGGTACACCGGTGGCGGGACGCGACGATCCGCACCTCGAAGACCTCGTCGGCTTCTTCGTTAACACGATCGCGCTGCGCGTCTCGCTGTCGGGCGACCCGACGCTCGCGGAACTGCTCGAGCGCGTCCGCTCGGGCAACACTGAAGCCTACGGGCACCAGGAGGTGCCCTTCGACACGGTCGTGGATGCGATCAAGCCGCCGCGGTCGGCCGGGCGCCACCCGGTGTTCCAGGTGATGCTGACCCTGCAGAACACGGCTCCGGCGGAACTGCGGCTCGGCGAGGCGTCCGTCTCGGTGCCCGGGCAGATGACGAGCGCCGGCGTGAAGGCCGATCTGCTGTTCGATGCGGCGACGCCGGACGGCGACGACGGCCCGCTGCGCATCGGCATCGGGTACGATCGATCGCTCTTCACCGCGGAGACGGTGGAACGGATCCGAGACGCGTTCTCCCGCGCGCTCGCCGCGGTCACGAGCGACGGCGATCGCAGCATCTCGCGCGTCGCGCTCGGAACGTCCGACGCGATCGCAGATGTCGCGGATACCGACCGCGGCCGGGAGCTCGTCGCGGCGGACTCGGTGCTCGATCGGCTGCAGCAGACCGTCGCACGCATCCCCGACGCACCGGCGCTCAGCGCGGGCTCCGATCGGTGGACGTTCCGCGAGCTCGACGCCGAGATCACCCGGTTGGCGTCCGGCATGGCGACGCTCGGGATTCGCGCCGGCGACCGTGTCGGCGTGGCGATGCCGCGCGGCAGGGATGCGATCGCGCTCGTCCTCGCCGCGCTGCGAGCGGGAGCGATCGCGGTGCCCATCGACGTGCAGTACCCCGACCTCCGCATCGCTCAGATGTGGGAGGACGCCGATCTCACCCTGCTGCTGACCGCGGACTCCGACCGCATGCGAGGGATCGCCGACGGCGCGGAGCAGACGATGCCGCACACCACGGTGAGCGCGCCGGACGAACTGCGGCGAGCGCACGCCGACGCCGATGGGACACCCCGGATCGCGCACGTCGCCCGGCTCGACGACGTCGCCTACCTCGTCTACACGTCGGGGACGACGGGCCGCCCGAAGGGGGTGCAGGTGTCGCACGGTGCCCTGGCGAACGTGCTCGCTCAGCACGAGGACGCACTGATCGGTCCGGCGCGCGAGCGGATCGGCGGGGAGCCGCGCATGCTGCACCTCTCGGGCCTCGGGTTCGATGCCGCGTGGGATCCGATGCTCTGGCTCGTCTCGGGCTCGGAACTCGTGATGGCCGACGACGCGCTGCGCGTGGACGCCGAACGCGTGGTGGAGACCATCCGCGAGGCGGGGATCGACGTGATCGAGACGACCCCGTCCTACGCCGCGCAGCTCGCGTCCGTCGGACTGCTCGACGATGCGAGGGACCGGAAGACGCCGCTCACTCTGGCGCTCGGCGGCGAGGCCGTGTCGGCCGACCTGTGGAACCGGATCGCCGAGAACCCCGGAGTCGACGGGTGGAACCTGTACGGCCCGAGCGAGTCGACCGTCGACGCCGTCGTCGCGCCGATCGCGGAAGGACGGGTCGTGATCGGCGCGCCGATCGCCAACGTCTCCGCCCGGGTGCTCGACCGCTTCCTGCGTCCGGTGCCCCCGGGGACGGAGGGAGAGCTCTATCTGTCGGGAGCGTCGCTCGCCGACGGGTATCGCGGTCGCGCGGTCGAGACGGCGACGCGTTTCGTCGCCGACCCGTCCGAGCCGGGTGCGCGCATGTACCGCACCGGTGACGTGGTGCGCCGCGGACGCGATGGCGCGCTCGAGTTCTTGCGACGGAACGACGATCAGATCAAGCTGCGCGGGTTCCGGATCGAGCTGGGGGACGTGGAGCGCACGCTCGAGCGCGTTGCCGGGGTGCGGCAGGCCGTGGCGCGTGTGGTGACCCCGGGAGGCCAGAACGCCAACGCGCAGCTCGTCGCCTGGGTCGCGCCCGAATCGAGCGTCGAGGATCTCGATCCGGAGAGCGTGCGCCGGGAGACGGCGGATCGTCTGCCGGAGTATCAGGTGCCGACGCGCATCACGTCGGTGGCCGAGTTCCCGATGACGCCGAACGGCAAGATCGATATCGATCGGCTCCCGGAGCCCCTCGCGACCACGAGCGACCGGAAGCCCTCCTCCCCGGTCGAGCAGTCGGTCGCCGATGCGTTCGGGGTGGTGCTCGGCGTCGACGACGTCGGCATGGACGACGATTTCTTCCAGCTCGGCGGTCACTCGCTGCTCGCCGTCAGCCTCGCGGGCGAGTTGCGGGACCGTCTGGGTGCCGAGCTGCCGCTGCGCGCGCTCTTCGAGGCGACGACCCCGGCGCGTGTGGTCTCCGCCATCGGCTCGGACGCCGCGGGCGTCGGGTCGGGATCCGGCGGCGCCGGTGACGCTCCCACCGTGATGGCGCTCTCGGAGTGGACGTCGGCCCATCCGCGCGATGCCGGGGCGGATGCCCCGCTCTCGCCGGGCCAGGCGAGACTGCACTTCTTGAATCGCCTCGACCCGGCGTCGCCCGAATACTCCGTCGTGCTGCAGGCGGGTCTGACGGGCGAGCTCGACGTCGAGGCGTTGGAGGCGGCGATCGACGACGTCGTCGCGCGCCATGAGGTGCTGCGCACCGTCTACCCCGAGGTCGATGGTGCGCCGGTGCAGCGGGTACTCCCGGCACCGCAGGGACTTCTGCGCCACGAACCGGTCGATACGCGGCGGGGCTTCGACCTCGCCACCGAACTGCCCATCCGGGCCGGCCTCGCAGTGCTCGCTCCGAACGAGTGGCGACTCGACCTGGTCATCCATCACATCGCGACGGACGGTGCATCGCTCGCACCGCTGACGCGCGACCTCGCGACGGCGTACGCCGCACGCACCGCCGGTGCGCCGGCGTTGCAGCGACCGCTCGCGGTGCAGGTCGCGGACTTCGCACGGATGCAGCGCGCGCAGGAGGTCGACGCGGCGACCGACGCGGGGCTGGCGTCCTGGCTCGAACGGCTCGAGGGAGCGCCCGACGAACTCGACCTGCCGGCGGACGGACGCCGTTCGGATGCGGTCTCGCGTCGAGCGATCCAGGTGCCCTTCACCGTTCCCGCCGACGTCGCCGGCGCGCTCGGCCACGCTGCGGGCACTGCAGGAGGCACCGCGTTCCACGGGTGGCTCGGCGCACTCGCCGGCTACCTGCACCGCGTGGGTGCGGGCGACGACATCGTGATCGGGTCGCCCTCGGCGGGGCGCTCGGATCCCGACCTCTCCGACCTGGTCGGTTTCTTCGTGAACACCCTGCCGCTCCGCATCGGACTGGCGGACGACCCGACCCTGCACCAGACGATCCGACGCGCACGCGAGTCGACGCTGCACGCCATCGAGCACGAGTCGGTCCCGTTCGAGCGCATCGTCGAGGCGATGTCGCCGGAGCGCCGTCTGGGGCGGCACCCGCTGTTCCAGACCATGCTGACGGTCGAAGAAGTGTCGGGAGCCGCGCTCGACCTGCCCGGTGTCGAGGTGCAGGCGATCGAGCCGGAGAGCACCGGGGCGGCGAAGGTCGACTTGTCATTCACCCTGCGACTCAGCGAGACCGGTGATGTCTCGGGCGTGCTCGAGGCCGACGCCGAACTCTTCAGCGAGGCGGCGGCGCACGGCCTCGTCGAGCGCTGGATCGAGTTCGTGCGGACGGCAACGGCCCAGCCCTCGTCCGCACTGCGGACGCTGCCCTTCGCGGACGGAGCGTCCCGGATCGACGGCGCCGATCCCGGCACGATCGTTCCCGAGCCGCTGTTCGATATCTTCGCGCGCACGATCGCGGCGGCCCCCGCCGCGCCGCTGATCTCGGACGGGACGACGCAGCTCTCGGCCGAGCAGCTCGACGACCGGGTGAGCGCGCTCGCCGCCGGGCTCGCCGCCCGGGGCGTGCAGGCGGGCGACGCTGTCGCGATCCACCTGCCTCGCTCCGTCGATACGGCGGCCGCCATGCTCGCGGTATGGCGCGCCGGTGCGGTCGGCGTGCCTGTCGACACGGAGCTGCCCGTGGAACGGGTGCGGAAGATGATCCGCGCC
This sequence comes from Leucobacter tardus, assembly GCF_017583045.1. Lineage (GTDB taxonomy): Bacteria > Actinomycetota > Actinomycetes > Actinomycetales > Microbacteriaceae > Leucobacter > Leucobacter tardus. The sequence goes on from NZ_JAGFBF010000002.1 coordinate 9,157, forward strand.
ACGGCTGCGGTCGTGCGCATCTCGGTCGAGTCGGACGCGTCGCTCGGCGACTCGTCGAACGGGGTGACCGATGCCCCGGTCGTGACCGTCGACGCGCTCATCGCGGCCGCCGGAGGCGACCGCGTCGTTCGCGCCGTCGAGCCGCACCACCCGGCGTACGTGATCTTCACCTCCGGGTCGACCGGCGAGCCGAAGGGCGTGCAGGTGCCGCATCGTGCGCTCGATGCGCTGCTCGCGAGCCACCGGTCCACCGTGATGGCCGGGGCGGACGGGGCCCGCGTCGCGCACACGACCGGCGTCGGTTTCGATGCCGCGATCGACCCGCTGCTCTGGCTCGTCTCCGGGCACGAGCTCGTCGTGCTCGACGACGACACCCGCCGCAACCCGCGCGCCCTCGTCGACGCGCTCGACGAACTCGAGATCGACGTGTGGGAGACCACCCCGAGTTACGTGGCGGCGCTCGTCGAGCAGAGCCGACTCGGAGACTGGTGGGACGCCCGGTCGCCCGAGCGTCCGTTCACGATGCTCCTCGGCGGCGAGCCCGTCGACCAGGGGCTGTGGACCTGGCTGCGGTCGCGCCCGGCGGTCGACGCCTGGAACCTGTACGGGCCGACCGAGGTCGGCGTCGACACGCTGATCGCTTCCGTGAAGCGGTCGCCGAGCCCCGATCTCGGCGTCACCACCACGGAGACCCGCGCGTACGTGCTCGACGGCCGGCTGCAGCCGGTTCCGATCGGTTCGGTGGGCGAACTCTGGTTGGCCGGAAGCCAGCTCGCCGACGGCTACCTCGGCAATGCGGTGAGCACCGCCGATCACTTCGTCGCCGACCCGTTCACGGCGGACGGCAACCGGATGTACCGGACGGGCGACCTGGTCGTCGTGCGGGACCGCGATGCGCACGGGCATGCCCGGGTCGAATCGCTGGGCCGCTCCGACGGGCAGGTGAAGATCCGCGGGCACCGCGTCGAACCCGGGGAGATCGAATCGGTGCTCCGGGCGGCCTCCGGCATCGTCGACGCCGTCGTGCGACCGGTGAGCGGTCCCGGCGGGGACGTGCTCGCCGCATGGGTGGTACCGGCGGACACGGAGACCGACTTCGACGCCCTCGTGGCTCGGGCGCAGGTGGCCCTGCGCGAGCGGGTGGCGGACTACATGGTGCCGCGCGAAGTCGTGCGGATCGAGGAGGTGCCGCGCACCCCGAACGGCAAGGTCGATGTGCGCGCGCTTCCCGAGGTCCGCGTCACGGGCGGTGCGGGTCGTGCGCCGGAGACCGCGGCGGAGCGCGCCGTCGCCGCGGCGTTCGCCGAGGTGCTCGGCGTCTCGGAGGTCGGCGCTGAGGATTCGTTCTTCGCGCTCGGCGGCCACTCGTTCATCGCGCAGCCGCTCATCGACGCGGTGAATCGGTCGGTGGACGCGCGGGTGACGGTGCAGAGCCTGTTCCGCGCGCCGACGGTCGAGGGGCTCGCCGCCCTGGCGACGTCGGCGGACTCCGCCGATGCCGACGACCTCGACGGGAGTCTCGCCCGAGTGCTGCCGCTCCGGGCCGGCGACGGGAGCGCACCGCTCTTCATGGTGCACCCCGCCACCGGGTTGGCGTGGAAGTTCGCGGGACTCGCCGCGCAGCTGCCCACCGAACGGCCGGTGTTCGGACTGCAGATGCCCGGGATCGCGCCCGACGAGACCGAGCTCCCGCTCGCCGACGACACCGACGAGCTGCTCGATGCCTACCTCGCCGGCATGCGCGAGATCCAGCCGACGGGCCCGTACCATCTGATCGGATACTCGCTCGGCGGACGCATCGCGCATCTGCTCGCCGGGCGGTTGCAGGCCGCGGGGGAGCGGGTCGAGCTGCTCGTCTCCATCGACGCCTACCCGGGGGAGACGGAGCACGGGACGCATCGGGCGCTCACCGGACTCGAGACCGACGACGAGATGTGGCGGGCGTTCCTCGACGCCAACTGCATTGCGGCGCCGGCGAGCGACGCGGAGGCCGGCGCGTTCGATCCGGAGGCCGCACTCGCCTACCTCCGTGAGGCGGGCAGCCCGCTCGGCGACATCCCGGTCGCGAGCGTGCGCCAGATGGTCACGCGCTTCCGCCACCTCGGAGCGCGACTCGATGAGGCGGAACTGCCGGTTTACTCGGGTGACATCCTGCTGTTCGAGGCGACCCAGGAGGTGCCGACCGATCGGCCGGACCCCGAGGCCTGGCAGCAATACGTCGACGGGAACGTCGAGATCGTTCCCGTTCCGGCGCGGCACCAGGACATGCTCGACCAGCATGCACTGGTCGAGCTGGTGCCGGCCCTCGAAACGGCGCTCGCACGACTCGAGTCCCCGATGTGAGGTTGCGGAGGGGTGCGTTCGCGGACGCAGCGCACCCCTCCGCAGGCAACGGGTGTGGGAGATGTTGCGCGGACCGAACCGGTTCCGGATCGGTTCCGAAGAACCTGTAGCAACGATTTCGCCGCCCGGCGGCTCACAGGAGGAGGAACCGTGACCAATCCCTTCGACAACACTGCAGGAGTATTCCGAGTGCTCGTCAACGAGGCGAACCAGCACTCGCTGTGGCCGGACTTCGCAGACGTGCCGAGCGGATGGGTCGTGGTGCACGGCCCCGCAGAACGTCAGTCGTGCGTCGATTACGTCGCCGAGCACTGGCACGACATCACGCCGATCGCCCCGCGCGACCGGGTGGCTTCGTGATTTCGATCAGCGGAGTCCGCAAACGCTTCGGCGACCACGAGGCCCTGGCCGGCGTCGACCTGGAGGTGCCCCAGGGCACGGTCCAGGGTCTGCTCGGCCCGAACGGTGCGGGCAAGACGACGACCGTGCGCGTGCTCACCACGCTGCTCGATCCCGATGCAGGCGAGGCGTACGTCGCCGGCCACTCGGTCCGGACGCACGGAGATCGGGTGCGCCGCAATCTCGGGCTCTCGGGGCAGTACGCCGCCGTCGACGAGCGACTCACCGGTTTCGAGAACCTCGTGCTGGTGGGTGAGCTGTACGGCATGAAGCGCCGAGCGGCCCGGGAACGCGCGAGCGAGCTGCTGCGCGAGTTCCGCCTCGACGACGTACCGCGCACCAAGCGGGCCGGAGCGTATTCGGGCGGGATGCGACGTCGACTCGACCTCGCCGGCGCCATTGTGGCGCGACCACCGGTCGTGATCCTCGACGAGCCCACCACCGGACTCGACCCGCGCGGCCGCCGCGACACGTGGAACGCCGTGAACGCACTCACTCAGGGAGGGACCACGGTGCTCCTCACCACCCAGTACCTCGAAGAGGCCGACGAGCTGGCGGATGCGATCGCCGTGATCGATGCCGGACGCATCGTGGCGGAGGGCACCGCCACCGAGCTGAAGGCCAGGGCCGGAGGCAGCCGGATCGAGGTCACGCTCGACGTCGGCTCCGACGGCGAAGCGGCGAACGCGGCGGTGGAGCGCGCCGTGGGCGGAGCCGTCTACGACGGACGTGCGCGGACGATCCGCGCCGACGCGCCTGAAGGGCTCGAGTCGCTGCACCGGGTCGTCGAAGCGCTCGCCGCTCAGCGGATCGAGGTGCTCGAGACCGCGCTCAGGCAGCCTACGCTCGACGACGTCTTCCTCCGATTGACCGGGTCTCCGGCCATCGCAGCGACGCCCGAGCCTGCGGCGGCGGAGGTGACGGCATGAGCGCGCTGACAGCGGTCCGCGACGGCGGCGTGATCGCCCGCCGCAATCTCGCAGGTGTGCGCCGCACACCCGGCGCGCTCGTGACGGGTGTCGCCCAGCCCATCATCTTCGTGCTGATCCTCGCGTTCGTCTTCGGCGGTGCGCTCGGCGGGGACGCGTACCGCGAGTTCCTCATCGGCGGCATCCTCGCGCAGACGTTGGTGTTCAACTCCTCGTTCACCGCGGTGTACCTCGCGAAAGATCTGCAGACCGGACTCATCGATCGATTCCGGGCCTTGCCCATGTCGAGGATCGGGGTGATCCTCGGACGCACGCTCTCCGACCTGGTCACCAGCACGATCTCCGTGCTCGTCATCATCGGCTGCGGTCTGCTCATCGGGTGGCGCGTGCACAACGGGATCCTTCCCGCGGTGTGGGCCGCCGGTCTGCTGCTGCTCTTCGCGTTCGCCACATCGTGGATCGGCGCATTCATCGCGATGTCCGCGCGGAGCGTGGAGGTGGCCCAGAGCGTCGGGCTGCTGTGGCTCTTCCCGGTGTGCTTCATCTCGGGAGCCTTCGTGTCGGCCGACATGCTGCCCGGCCCGTTGCGGGCGGTCGCGGAGTGGAACCCGGTGACCGCCGTCGCCACGGCTGTCCGTCAGGGGTTCGGCAACGAGGCGCCTGCGGGGTTCGCTGCGGCGGGCGGTTGGCCCGCCGAGAACGCGCTGCTCTACTCCGTGCTGTGCTGCGTCGCCATCATCGCGATCTTCGCGCCGCTCGCCGTGCAGCAGTACCGCAGCATCAGCCGCCGATGATCGACGTCGTCGTCGACCGCGTCGATGCCGTGCTCGACGCCGCGGCCGAGGTCGCCGCAACGCTCGCGACGTCGCCTCCATCGCCGCTCGACGGCGACCTCGGCCCGTGGCGCGTGCTGCTCGACGGCGACGACCGTGCCGCGATCAGCGCACGTCGCTTTCCGAGCGACCGGCGCCGTACTCTCGCCGGCCGGCTCGTGCTGCGATCGTTGCTGCTCGATCGGCTCGGCCGCAGCTGGCGCGACCTGCCCGACCTGCTGGTCTGCCGCACGTGCGACAGTTGCGGGGCCGCGCACGGCCGACCCCGCTACCCGTCGATGTCGCTCTCGAGCGCCTCGTCGGATGGCTGGGTGAGCGCAGCGGTCGGCGCGGAGCGCGCGGCGGTCGGGATCGACATCGAGGCCGTCCGCGAGACCACCTGGAGCGGGTTCGATGGCGCCGCCCTGCACCCCGTCGAGCGCGAGCACTTCCGTCGACACGGGTCCGCAGCGCGCCCGCGGCTGCAGCGCTGGGCCGACAAGGAGGCCGTGCTGAAGGCCGCGGGTGTCGGCCTCCGTGTGGATCCCGCGGCTCTCCGCATCGCGGAGCAGAGCAGCACGCGCACTGCCTTGCGGTGCGCGCCGGAGCGCAATGGGTCCGGTTCCCCGCTCGAATGGAGGCGGGTCGTCGTGTCGCCGACGTCCGCCGCGGAAGGATTCAGCGTCGCCGCGATCGCCGCCGCCCCGGGCGAGGGCGGGGCGGCGGCGTCGATCGCGTCGACGTCACCCGACGATGTTCGGCTCAGGAGTTTCGCCGGGCTCGACCTCTGAGCCCGACTGCGCCGCGGCGCCGGGAACGAGCACGAGCTTGCCCGACGTGCGGCCCGTGTCCCCGGACTCGTGGGCGCGAGCCGCATCCTCCAGTGCGAAGGTCTCGGCGATCGTCGCGCGCAGTCGACCGGTCTCGACGAGGTCGGCGATGGCGAGCATGCCGGCGTGATCCGCCTCGACCAGAATGAGTTCGGCGCGCACGCCGAGTCGATCCGCCTCGTCCGCCAGGCCGTCGGCGGGTCGCGGCAGCGTGGAGACGAGCAGGCCGCCAGGACGCAGCGTGCGCAGCGACCGAAGCTGGTACTCGCCGCCGATCGTGTCCAGGACCACGTCGACATCGGTGACCGCATCGGCGAAATCGACCTCGCGATAGTCGATCATCTCGTCGGCGCCGAGCCCGCGCACGAAGTCGTGCTTGCCGGCGCTCGCCGTGCCGATGACCGTCGCGCCCCGCGACTTCGCGATCTGCACCGCCAGGTGACCGACGCCCCCTGCGGCCGCGTGGATCAGGACTCGATCCCCCTCTGACACCTGCGCCGTGTCGACGAGCGCCTGCCAGGCGGTGAGTGCGGCGAGCGGGATCGCGCCGGCCTGCACGTGGTCGATCGCTGCGGGTTTGGGGGCGAAGGCCCTGGTCGGCCCGACGACGTATTCGGCGTGCGCGCCGGCGCCGTGCGGGTAGGGGAGCATGCCGAACACCTCGTCGCCCGGCTTCAGGATGGTCACACCGATGCCGACGGCCACGACGTCCCCCGAGACGTCCCACCCCAGCGTGTAAGGCGGATCCCCGAGGAACCCCCGACCTGCCCGGTGCTTCCAGTCGGTCGGGTTCACTCCGGCTGCCCGGACGCGCACCAGGATCTCGCTCGGTCCGGGCTCCGGTCGCGGCACGCGCACCCGCTGCAGCACGTCGGGGCCGCCGAACTGCTCCTGCCAGATCGCCAGCATGGTGGGGTGGTCGGTGCCTGCGCTCGGTTCGCTCATGCGCCCATCCTCTCGCCGGCCTCCGGCACGCGCAAGGTGCCCGGGACCGGGCGTCGCTCGCGCCTCACGCGCGAGTGCCGCGCGGCGCGTCCTCCGGTGTCGTCGCCGCCCAGACCGCGGCGAGGAGCGCGAGGCCGGTCACCATGACGACGACGCCGGCCCACCCGAGGTGCGACCAGGCGATGCCCCCGAGAAACCCGAACACGCTCGACCCGGCGTAGTACCAGAGGTTGTAGAGCGACGCCGACTGCGACCGGCCCTGCTCGGCTCGGGCCCCCGCCCATCCCGAGGCGACGGAGTGCGCGCCGAAGAAGCCGCCCGTCAGCACGACGAGGCCCACCACCACGACGACGAGAGACGGCGACAGGGTGAGCAGGGTGCCAGCGATCATCACGGCCGTGGACCCGAGCAGCAGCGGCTTCCGGCCGGTTCGCCCGGCGAGTCCGCCGACGAGCCGCGACGACACGGTCCCCGCGAGGTACGCCAGGAAGAGCAGGCTCGCGAGTCCGATCGGAATGAAGAACGGAGCCGCCTCGAGGCGGAATGTCAGGTAGTTGTACGCCGCGACGAACCCACCCATGAGCAGGAAACCCTGGCCGTAGAGCACGACGAGTCCGGGAGTGCGCATCAGGCGGCCCGACATGCGCAGCACCGATCGCACGGAGGCGGGGTGGGATCTGAAGCCCTGCGGCCTGGGGGTGACGATGAAGAAGACCGCGGTCGCGATCGCCGCGAGGACGGCGACCGCGAAGGCACCGAGGCGCCAATCCGCGGCGTCGGCGATCGGAGCCGCGATGAGGCGACCGGCGAGACCGCCGATCGTGGTGCCGGCCACGTAGGTGCCGGCCGCGACCGCGGCGTGCGTCCGATCGATCTCCTCGCTCAGGTAGGTGACGGCCACCCCGGGGATCCCCCCGAGCGCCACCCCCTCTAGAATGCGGACGCCGAGCAGCAGGTCGAACCAGGGGCACCACGGCATGCAGAGCCCCAGTACGGTCGCGGAGACGAGCGCGATCCGCATCGCCGTGACGCGTCCGATGCGGTCGGCGACCAGGGACCAGGGCAGCACGGAGACGGCGAGGCCGGTCGTCGCGGCAGAGATCGAGAGGCTCGCTCGAGAGGGGTCGACTTCGAGGTCGCTCGCGATGAGCGGCAGGATCCCCTGCGGAGAGTAGAGCTGCGCGAACGTGGCGATGCCTGCGCCGAGAAGGGCGATCAGGATTCGGCGGTAGGCGGGGGACCCGCGCCGGTGCCCCTCCCATCCCATGATCGCCACTCTACCGAAGCGCGTCGCTCGCGCAGAAGAGCCGCACTGCGCTTCGGGTGCAGTATGCTGCACTGATGCGTACATCCCACTTCGTCACGGCCTCCTCTCGCGGAGCGCGTTCATGAGACTGCAGGGCACCGGCACCGGGATCCCGCCGTGGTCGATGGCGGTCGCGGCCATGATGCTGATCCAAGTCTCCAACGCGCTCTCGGTCAGCGTGATCGCAGCGATCGGGCCCGCCGGCACGGCGTGGCTGCGCATGTGCTTCGGCACGCTGTTCCTCTGGGCGATCGCGCGCCCGGCCCTGCGCAGCATTCGCGCGCGCGACATCCCGAACCTCGTCGCGCTCGGAGCGGCGACCGGAGGAATGACCACGCTGTTCCTCGCGGCGATCGACCGCATCCCGCTCGGCACCGCCGTGGCGATCGAGTTTCTCGGGCCGCTGACGGTAGCGGCGATCGCCAGCACGCACCGTCGCGCCCTCATCTGGCCGGTGCTCGCACTCGCCGGCGTCGTGCTGCTCACCGAGCCGTGGCACGGCGACATCGATCTCGTCGGCGTCGGGTTCGCGCTCGCCGCAGCCGTCTGCTGGGCGTTCTACAACGTCTTCACCCAGCGCGTCGGCGACCGGTTCTCCGGCATCAGCGGGCTCTCCCTCACGATCCCGATCGGCGCGCTGCTCACGATGCCGTTCGGTCTGCCCCAAGTCGTCACCGGCGACTTCTCCTGGGGGGTGCTCGGCCTCGTAGCGGGCATCGCGCTCATCACGCCCGTCGTGTCGTTCGGACTCGAGATGCTCGCGCTGCGACGCATGACCCACTCGGCGTTCGGAACGCTGCTGTCGATCGAGCCGGCATTCGGCGTGATCATGGGGCTGCTGCTGCTCAGCCAGTCGCCGACGATCCTGCAGGTCATCGGCATCGCCGTCGTGATCGTCGCCGGCATCGCTGCGCAGCGGGGCGGGATCCGGGATCGCCTGCCCGGAGTGGCGAGCGACACCGTCACCGCTCACGTGCCCGCCCCGAACGCGGAGCGGGAGCCCGGTCGAGGACCGGACTCCCGCTGAGTGTTGCTCGTGCCCCCGGAGAGATTCGAACTCCCGACCTACGGTACCGGAAACCGGCGCTCTATCCCCTGAGCTACGGAGGCGAGTACTGCAACCAGACCAGCGTAGCGCACATCGCGAGACCGCGTGACCGCCGTGGTCAGGAGCCGGGACCGTGCGGTCACTAGAATGGGGCGGGTGACTCCCCAAGAACTCTCGCTCGCTCTCGCCCGCATCCTGACCGACATCGTCGAGGAGCGACGCTCGCGAACCGAGGGCGGGGCAACGGGTGAGCTCGTCGTGACCGTTCAGGACACGCAGGTCGAACGGCCGAAGAACCGCGATCACGGCGACTGGTCGTCCAATGCCGCGATGAAGTTCGCGAAGCGACTGGGCGTACCCCCGCGCGAGCTCGCCGAGCAGATCATCAGCCGTGCCGCCGAGATCGACGGCGTCGCGCGCGCCGAGATCGCCGGTCCCGGCTTCATCAACCTCACGCTCGATGTCGCGAGCGCGGGGGAGACGGCGCGTCGCGTCGTCGAGCAGGGCGCCGCGTACGGGCGCGGCGATGCGCTCGCCGGGCAGGTCATCAACATGGAGTTCGTCAGCGCGAATCCGACCGGTCCGCTGCACATGGGGCACACCCGGTGGGCGGCGCTCGGCGACTCGACCGCCCGCGTGCTGCGCGCGGCCGGCGCCGAGGTGACGAGCGAGTACTACATCAACGACGCGGGCGCGCAGATGAACAAGTTCGGCCGCTCGGTGCTCGCCGCCGCGCTGCACGAGCCGGCACCCGAAGACGCGTACCCCGGCGAGTACATCCAGCAGCTGGGCAGCCGAGTGCGCGAGCAGTTGCCGAACCTCGCCGAGCTCGCTGACCAGGACCGCGATGCGGCGCTGGATCAGGCGCAGGAGCTCGCCTATCAGCTGCAGCTCGCCGAGATCAAGGATTCGCTCGAGCGCTTCAACGTGCACTTCGACGTGTTCTTCTCGGAGCGCACCCTGCACGCACCGGGTGAGCACGGGGAGCCGAGCCCGATCGAGGCGGCCATCGACCGACTGCGGGAGCAGGGGCACGTCTTCACCGAGGACGACGCCATCTGGGTGCGCACCACCGACTTCGGCGATGACAAGGATCGCGTCTTCACCCGCGGCAACGGCGTGTACACGTACTTCGCCGCCGACGCGGCGTACTACCTGTCGAAGATGGACCGCGGATTCGGCGAGAAGATCTATCTGCTCGGCGCCGACCACCACGGCTACATCGGCCGGCTCACGGCGATCGCCGGTGCGGCGGGCGACAACATCGAGACCGACATCACCGTGCTCATCGGCCAGCTCGTGAACCTCAACGGCGCACGACTGTCGAAGCGCGCGGGCAACATCATCGAGCTCGATGATCTGCTCGAGTGGTTGGGAGCGGACGCGCTGCGCTACTGGCTCGCCAGGTACCCCGCAGACTCGCCGCTCGCGCTCGACGGCGAGCAGCTGCGGAGCCGCACGAACGACAACCCCGTCTTCTACGTGCAGTACGCGCACGCGCGCACCTGCGCCGTCGACCGGAACGCGGCCACCGCGGGGATCGACCGCTCGACCTTCGCTCCAGGGCTTCTGGAGCACCCCACCGAGACGGATCTGCTGGGCAAGCTGCAGCAGTACCCCGGCATCGTCGCGGGCGCAGCGGAGCTGCGCGAACCGCACCGCGTGACGCGGTACCTCGAGGAGCTCGCCGCGTCCTTCCACCGCTGGTACGACAACTGCCGCGTCATCCCGCTCGGCGAGGAGCCCGTCGGCGACCTGCACCGCACACGCCTCTGGCTGAACGACGCGGCGGGCCAGGTGCTGCGCAACGGACTGGACCTCATCGGCGTCACGGCACCGGAACGGCTCTGACCCGTGCGGGCGCTGGTCAGGATCCTCGGCGTCGTCGTCGCACTGGCGGTGCTCGCCGGCGCCGCTGAGGTCGCGCTCCGCCTCATCATTCCGAACGTGATCGCGAACGCGGTGCGCGAGCAGGTCGGTCTCAGCGAGGACCACCCGGTGGACGTGTCGCTCGGCGGCTCCGCACTGCTGCACGCGGTCACCGGCCGCGTCGGCGACGTGACGATCGGCGTGGACGACCTCCCGCTGCCCGGCGGGATCGTCGTGAACGCGCGGTTGCACGCGGATTCGGCGCCGTTCGATCCGTCCTCGGGCGATCTGCGCGGCGGAACGGGGGCACTCACGGTGACCGGCGATCAGCTGCCGGGCGTCGTGAGTGCGCTGACGCGCGGCGTCGCCGAAAGCGGCGAGGTGCGCGACGGAGAGCTCGTCGTCGGCCGCGACGTCTCCGTCTTCGGGTTCACCGTGCCGGTCTCGCTCGGACTCGAGCTCGGTGTCGCGAACGGCGATGTGCAGCTCACCCCCACCCAGGTGAGCGCATCGGGTCTCGACCTCAGCTCCGAGCAGATCGCCGGTGCCGCGGCGCCGGTGCTCGGCGATCTGCTCGAGACGCACACCGTCTGCATCGCCGATGAACTGCCGCGGGGCGTCACGCTCACGGGCATCGATCTCTCGACGACCGGGAGCGCGACCCTGCAGGCCGACCTGTCTCCCGGGATCCTGTCCGACCCGAGTGAACAGGATCCGGGCGTCTGCGAGTGACCGCTGTCACACAAGCCGATCGCCGCATGCGCGTCGGTTAAGCTGGGACGGTCACAGCGGGCGGCTCCGCGATTCCCGAGGATCCCCCGCACCCGTCCCCGCACCCGCGAGACCCCGAGGAGCACCGATGACCGAGGCGCTCAACGCCGTCGACCCGCGTGTCTTCCCACCGTCGGTGCGGCGCGACGATGCGCACGGCGACGTGCAGATCGGCGGGGTCGCTGCCGCTGAGCTCGTTGCGCAGTTCGGCAGTCCGCTGTACGTCATCGACGCGGACGCCGCCAGGCAGCGCGCGCGCGAGGTGCGCGGAGCCCTGCAGCGCGAAGCGCGGCGCATCGGCACCGACGCCACCGTCTACTACGCGGGCAAAGCGTTCCTCTGCGTCGCGGTTGCGCAGTGGATGGCCGAGGAGGGGCTAGCCGTCGATGTCGCGAGCGGGGGCGAACTCGCCGTGGCGCTCGCGGCGGGCGTCGACCCGGCGCGCATCGGCTTCCACGGCAACAACAAGTCGGTCCCCGAGATCGATCGAGCCGTTCGGGCCGGTGTCGGCACGATCGTGCTCGACAGCGAGATCGAGATCGCCCGCGTCGCCGACGCCGCGCGGTCGGCAGGGGTGCGGCAGCGCGTGAGCCTCCGGGTGAACAGCGGCGTCCACGCCTCTACGCACGACTTCCTCGCCACCTCGCACGAGGATCAGAAGTTCGGTCAGCCGCTCGACGCCGCACCGCGTCTGGTCTCGGCGATCCTGACGCACGATCACCTGGACTTCGTCGGTCTGCACTGCCACATCGGGTCGCAGATCTTCGCGACCGACGGCTTCCGCGAATCGGCGAGACGGCTGCTCGGCGTGTACCAGGAGCTGGCGACGCTGACCGGAGCGCCGGTGCCCGAGCTGAACCTCGGCGGCGGGTTCGGGATCGCGTACACGCCGTCCGAAGCGGATGAGCTGCCCGCGATCGACGACATCGCGCGCGAGCTCGCCGACCTCGTCTCGGAGACCTGCACCGCGCTCGGCGTGCAGGTGCCGAGACTCGCCTTCGAACCCGGCCGCACCATCATCGGCCAGGCGGGAATCACGCTGTACACGGTGGGAACGACGAAACCCGTCGCGCTCGCCGGCAGCGATGCGGGCCTCGACCCTGCGGACGCGGGGTTCCCCGAGCGCCTGTACGTGAGCGTGGACGGCGGCATGAGCGACAACGCTCGCCCGGCGCTCTACGGCGCGGACTACCACGTCCGCATCGCGAACCGCGCGAGCGACGCCGATCCGGCACTCGTGCGCGTGGTCGGCAAGCACTGCGAATCGGGTGACATGGTGGTGCAGCGCGACCTGCTGCCCGGTGACGTCGCGCCGGGCGACCTGCTCGCCGTCGCTGCGACCGGCGCCTACTGCTGGTCGCTCTCGAGCACCTACAACTACGTTCCGCGTCCACCGGTGGTGGCCGTGAGCGGGGGAGCCGCCCGCATGATCGTGCGCGGCCAGACCGAGGACGAGCTCCTCGCGCAGAGCGTCTGAACGCCTGCCCCGCACCTCAACTGACAATCGATCGGAGATTTTCTGTGAACGCATACCGTGACCTGCGCGTGGCCGTTCTGGGCTGCGGCTCGGTGGGGTCCCAGGTGGCCAGACTGATCCTCGAAGAGGGCGATGAGCTCGCGGCCAGGGTCGGCGCGCGCCTGACCCTCGTGGGCATCGCGGTGCGCGATCTCGATGCGCCGCGCGAGGCCGACCTGCCCCGCGAGCTCTTCACCACCGATGCCGACCGGCTCGTGCTCGGAGCCGACGTCGTCGTCGAGCTCATGGGGGGCATCGAGCCCGCCCGGTCGCTCATCGTGCGCGCGCTCGAGGGCGGAGCCGACGTCGTGACCGCGAACAAGGCGCTCATCGCCGCTCACGGGCCCGAACTGCGGGCCGCGTCCGAGCAGGTGGGCGCCCAGCTGTCGTACGAAGCGGCAGTGGCCGGCGCGATTCCGATCATCCGCCCGCTCGAGTGGAGTCTCGCCGGCGACCGCATCACCCGCGTCATGGGCATCGTCAACGGCTCGACGAACTACATTCTCGACCGCATGGACCGTTTCGGCGACACCGCTGAAGATGCGATGCGCGTCGCCGCCGAGCTCGGCTTCCTCGAGGCCGATCCGACCCTCGACGTCGAGGGGTACGATGCGGCGCAGAAGGCGACGATCCTCGCGAGCATCGCCTTCCACACGGAGGTGCCCGTCGACAAGGTGCACCGCGAGGGCATCCGCGAGATCACCGCCGAACAGATCGAGACCGCGAAGCACGCCGGATCGGTCATCAAGCTGCTGGCCGTCGCCGAACGACTCGCCGCTTCGGACGGCACCCCGGGCGTTTCCGCGCGCGTCTACCCGGCGCTCATCAGTCGCGACCACCCGCTCGCCGCGGTGCACGAGGGCAAGAACGCCGTGTTCGTCGAAGCCGAGGCCGCCGGCGAGCTGATGTTCTACGGCGCCGGTGCCGGCGGCGTCGAGACCGCGTCGGCCGTGCTCGGCGATCTCGTGTCGGCCGCGCGTCGTCACGTCGTCGGCGGGCCGGGAATGCTCGGATCGAATCACGCGGCACTGCCGATCCTGCCGGTCGGCGAAGTGACGACCGCCTACCAGGTCATCCTCGAGGTGCGCGATCAGGCCGGCGTGCTCGCGACCATCGCGGGACTGCTCGCGCAGCACGGCGTCTCGGCCGAGAGCGTCGAGCAGTCGGTGCCGGCAGACGCGCAGGGCACCGCCTCCCTCGTCATCGGCACGCACCGTGCGCGCGAGGCCGACCTCGCCGCCATGGTCGACGATCTGCGCGCCAGCGACGTCGTCACCTCCGTGGTGAGCGTCCTGCGCCGCGAGGGGAACGCCTGATGAGCCGGTCGGGGTCGCGCGCCGTCCGCGTGCACGTTCCCGCCACGAGTGCGAACCTCGGACCGGGGTTCGACACGCTCGGACTCGCGCTCGCCTACGGCGACGAGCTCATCGCCGTCACGCGCGAGGAGACGGGGGCGACGGTGCGGATCACCGGCGTCGGCGAGGGCGCCGTGCCGACCGACGCCTCCAACCTCGTCGTCCGGTCGGCCGCCCACGTCTACGCGCGACTCGGTCGCGCCATGCCGGGTATCGACATCGAGGCGCACAACCGCATCCCCCACGGACGCGGCATGGGATCGTCGGGATCGGCGATCGTCGCGGGCGTCATGATCGCCGCCGGCCTGCTCGAGAGCGACCCCGAGTTTCCGATCGCGCTCTCCGAAGACGACCTGCTGGGGTACGCGACGGAACTCGAAGGGCATCCGGACAACGTGGCCCCCGCGCTCTTCGGAGGACTCACCATCGCCTGGACCGCGCCGACCGGGCCGCGATTCAAACGCCTGCTCGTGCACCGCGGCGTCTCGCCGCTCGTCCTCGTCCCCGAGTTCGAGGTGTCGACGGCGCACGCGCGCAGCCTCCAGCCGGCGCACGTGCCCTACGAGGACGCCGTCTTCAACCTCTCGCGCTCGTCCCTGCTCATCGCGGCGCTCACCCAGAGCCCCGAGCTGCTCTTCGAAGCGACCGAGGATCGGCTGCACCAGAACTACCGCGCCGAGGCGATGCCGCAGACCCGCGACCTGGTCGCCGTCCTGCGCGACGCGGGTCACGCGGCCGTCGTGTCGGGCGCCGGACCGTCGATCATGGTGCTCGCGGGCGACCCGGCCGAGCGGCTTGCCGCCGCCGACCTCGCCGCGGCGCACGGGGGCGACTGGACGCCCCTGATCCTCGCCGTCGACATCTTGGGTGCTACAGTGGAGGCGGTTCCTGCCGATGCGACGCTCTCGTCGCCCGGCACCGAGTGAGCACCTGATCGGTGCCCGCACCGGCGAACCGTTTCCTCGCCGTCATCGATGGCGATCCCCAGCACATTCGTGCGAATCCACGGGTTTGCGGGCATCTGGCCCGAACGTGAGCCGTGGCACACCACTTCCGAAAGGACCATCGTGGAGCAGAACTCCTCAGAGACCACCCCCGAATCCACTCCGACCGCAGACGCGCCCGCCGCACCCCGCCGCCGGGCATCCCGTCGCGTGAGCACCGCCGCAGCCGCGCCGGAAGCCCCCGAGGCGTCGGCGGCCGAGGCCCCGACCGCATCGACCGCCCCGGCCGCGTCCGAAACGGCAGCGTCCGAAGCGGCAGCGCCTGAGGCGGCCGCAGAGGCGCCGAAGAAGCGCACCACCCGAACCCGCAAGAAGGCAGCAGACGCGGACGTCCCGGCTGCGGCGAGCGACGAGACGTCGACCGCGACCGAGGTGCAGGCCCCGGCAGAAACCCCGAGCGCCGCGGCAGATGCCGAACAGGCGGCGCCGAAGAAGCGCACGACGCGCACCCGCAAGAAGGCGACCGACGCAGAGGCGGCTCCCGCCGCCGACGCGCCGGTTGCGGCCGACGGCGCAGACCAGAACGCCGAACAGGTCTCGAACGAGAGCGCAGCGCAGAGCGCCGCCTCGACCGGCGACACCGAGACGGCCGCTCCGAAGCGCACATCGCGCAGCCGCAAGTCGCAGGCCGCTCAGACTGCCGAGACCGGTGACTCCTCCGCAGCGACGGTGCAGTCAGAGTCGGGTTCCGCGACCGACGCACCCGCCGAGAGCGCGCCAGCCGCGCAGCAGACCGAGAGCGATGACGCGTCGGCGGACGACGCGGGCAAGGGTCGCTCGAACCGTGGCGGCCGCGGCAAGAACGGCAAGCAGAACTCCGGTCAGAACCAGAGCCAGAACCGCGACCAGAACCGCGACGCCAAGCAGAACGACAAGTCTGCCGAGCCGTCGGAGAAGGCCGAGCGGAACGAGAAGTCCGGCGGCGACAAGAACGGCACGGATCGCAACGGCGCAGATCGCAACGGCGCCGAGCGCGGCGACAAGGGCGGCGAGTCCTCGCGTTCGACGCGCACGCGCCAGCGCGACCGCAAGCGCCGTGGCCAGGGCGACGATTTCGAGCCGGAGATCTCGGACGACGACGTGCTCCTCCCGGTCGGCGGCATCCTCGACGTGCTCGACAACTACGCGTTCGTCCGCACCAGCGGATACCTGCCGGGCACCAGCGACGTGTACGTCTCGCTCGGCCAGGTGAAGAAGTACGGTCTGCGCAAGGGCGATGCCGTCACCGGTTCGATCCGGCAGCCGCGTGAGGGCGACGGCAACGGTCGCCAGAAGTACAACGCGATCGTCAAGGTCGACACGGTGAACGGGCACTCGGCCGAGGAGCCGCAGAGCCGAGGCGAGTTCGCCGAGCTCACCCCGCTCTACCCCGAGGATCGGGTGCGTCTCGAGACCACGCGCGAGCAGACCGCTCCTCGGGTGATCGACATCGTCGCCCCCATCGGCTTCGGCCAGCGCGCCCTCATCTCGGGACCCTCGGGCTCGGGCAAGTCGACGTTGATCCGCGAGATCGCGGCCGCCGTCTCGGCGAACCATCCGGACGCGCACCTCATGCTGGTGGCGACCTCCGAGCGCCCGGAAGAGGTCACCCACCTGCAGCGCACCATCAACGGCGAGGTCATCGCGAGCACCTTCGACCGTCCGACGGAGGATCACACCACCGTCGCCGAGCTCGCCGTCGAGCGCGCGAAGCGCCTCGTCGAGCTCGGTCACGACGTCGTCGTGCTGCTCGAGTCGGTGACCGATGTCGCGCACGCCTACGTGGACGCCGTGCCGACCGGCGGGCGCAACGCGACCGACGATCCCGAGGGCGTCGCCGCGCTGCAGGTGAAGCGTCTGCTCGCCGCCGCGCGCAACCTCGAGAACGCCGGTTCGCTGACGATCATCGCCACGGCCGACACGAAGACCGGCAACCCCGCGGACAAGGCCCTCGTCAAGACGCTGCTTCCCGTCGTCAACAGCACGATTCGTCTCTCGGGCGATGCCGCGGCGGCGTGGATCTTCCCGGCGGTCGACGTGGCGCGCACCTACACCGAGCGCGAGACGCTGCTGCGCGGCGACGCCGACACGGCGAAGGTGCAGCAGCTGCGCCGCTCCCTCACGGGGGCGAGTGCCGAGGATGCGATCCGCGGTCTCGTCGAGCGCGTCGAGTCGACGGCGACGAACGCCGATCTCATCGCCCGCGCGTAATCCGTTCACGGAGGAACCATGTTCGAACAGGTCGAGGGGCTGATCCGGGAACACACCGGGCTGCAGGAGGAGCTGGCTGATCCCGCGCTCCACGCCGATGCGTCGCGCGCGAAGCGCGTGAACCGCCGGTACGCCGAACTCAGCAAGATCAAGGCGGCGTACGAGCACTGGCAGCAGCTCGGCGACGATCTCGAGGCGGCGCGCGAGCTCGCGAAAGAGGATGACGCGTTCGCCGAAGAGGTGCCCGACCTGGAAGCGGGACTCGCGGAGGCTCAGGAGCGCGTGCGGCGACTCCTGATCCCCCGCGACCCCGATGACGCCCGCGACGTGATCCTCGAGATCAAGGGCGGCGAGGGCGGTGCCGAGTCCGCGCTGTTCGGAGCCGACCTGCTGCGCATGTACCTCCACTACGCGGAGTCCAAGGGCTGGAAGACCGAGATGCTCGAGAAGGACGAGAGCGACCTCGGAGGCTACAAGAACGTGCAGGTCGCCATCAAGGCGAACGCGAGCGATCCGTCGCAGGGAGTGTGGGCGCACCTCAAGTACGAGGGCGGCGTGCACCGCGTGCAGCGCGTTCCCGTGACCGAGTCGCAGGGCCGCATCCACACGTCGACCACCGGCGTGCTCGTCTACCCCGAGGTGGACGAACCCGAAGAGGTCGATATCAACCAGAATGATCTGAAGATCGATGTCTACCGGTCGAGCGGTCCTGGCGGACAGTCCGTGAACACCACCGACTCCGCCGTCCGCATCACGCACCTGCCGTCGGGGATCGTCGTCGCGATGCAGAACGAGAAGAGCCAGCTGCAGAACCGCGAAGCCGCGATGCGCGTGCTCCGCGCGCGACTGCTCGCCAAGCAGGCGGAGGAGGCGGCCGCCGAAGCCAGTGCGTACCGGTCCACCCAGATCCGGACCATGGACCGGTCGGAGCGCATCCGCACCTACAACTTCCCCGAGAACCGTATCGCCGACCACCGCACCGGGTACAAGGCCTATAACCTCGACCACGTGATGAACGGTGCGCTCGATCCCGTCGTGGAGTCCTGCATCCGCATGGACGAAGAGGCGAGGCTCGCCGACCTCGGCTCCTGAGTCCGACTCTGCGCTGGCGCCGTCCCCTCGGCACCTCGCCGAGGGCTAGCATGGACGTATGCGTGCGCCTCGACTGATCCTCCCGTGGGTGGTCTGGGGAGTCGGAGCGATCGCCTACGCCATCGCGATCATCAACCGGTCGTCGCTCGCCGCCCTCGGCCCGGCGGCGCAGGATCACTTCGCGATCGACGCGACGACGCTCGCGACCTTCCCGGTCATCCAGCTCATCGTGTACGCGGGCCTGCAGATCCCCGTCGGCATGCTGCTCGACCGGCTGGGTCCCACGACGCTGATCCTCTGCGGCGGTCTGCTCATGACCGTCGGCCAGGTGCTCATGGCGACGGTGCACGAGGTGTGGCTGGCGGTGCTGGCCCGCGTACTGGTCGGTGCGGGCGACGCCTGCACGTTCATCAGCGTCATGCGTCTCCTCCCCGAGTGGTTCGCGGTGCGGCAGCTGCCCACCGTGAGCCAGGTGACCGCGCTCACCGGACAGGTGGGTCAGCTCGTCTCGGTGACTCCGCTCGCGCTGCTGGTCGGCGCCGCCGGGTGGATGCCCGGCTTTCTCGGCGTGGCCTCGGTCGGGTTGCTCGTCACGATCCTCGCCGCACTCGTGATCCGCGACCGGCCGGGCGTCGGCACGGCCTTCGAGCGCATGACGGGTCGACTCGGCAGGCGCAGCCGCGACGCGCGATCGCTCGCGTCGGCGGCGTCGGGGGAGTCAACGCTCATGCCGCCGCCCGCGACCTCGATGATCGAGATCACGCAGCCGGCTCCGACGGCCGCCCCGCGGCGGGCCGGGTTCTGGAGCAGGTTCCGCCGACTGCTCAGAATCCCCGGCGTGCGTCTCGCCTACTGGCTGCACTTCACCTCGCCGTTCGCCTCGCACGCATTCCTGCTGCTGTGGGGGACGCCGTTTCTCATCGGCGGTGTCGGGCTCGATGCGGCGGCCGCGGGCGGACTCCTCAGCGTGATGGTGGTGTCGTCGATGGCGGCAGGCCTGCTGCTCGGTCCGCTGAGCTCGCGCTTCCTCGAGCGGCGCGTGTGGATCCACTTCGGCATCACGATCGCCATCATGCTCACCTGGACCGCCGTGATCGTGTGGCCGACCACGCCGCCCCTGTGGCTGCTGTTCGTGCTCGTCATCGTGGTACCGCTCGGCGGCCCCGCATCGATGATCGCGTTCGAGGTGACCCGGTCGCACACCCCGGTGA
The DNA here is from genome assembly GCF_017583045.1 of Leucobacter tardus. Lineage (GTDB taxonomy): Bacteria > Actinomycetota > Actinomycetes > Actinomycetales > Microbacteriaceae > Leucobacter > Leucobacter tardus. The sequence continues at coordinate 28,777 of NZ_JAGFBF010000002.1, forward strand.
GCTTCGGGGGCTTCGCGACCGGTGTCGTCAACACCGGCGGTTTCACCTCGGCGCTGCTCGTGATCCTCGGCATCGGTCTGGCGCTCGACCTGCAGGGCGCCGGGTCGCCCGAGCAGTACTCGCTCGACGCCTTCCGGATCGCGTTCGCCGTTCAGATCCCGTTCTGGCTGCTCGGCCTGGTGTACATCCTCGTGGAGCAGCGCCGGACGAAGCGCTGGATGGACTTCCACGGCCGCCGTCTGCGGTGAGGCGGCGACGGGCGCCGTCAGATCATGTAGAAGTCGGCCATGTCGGGCTGCTCGGCGCGGGGCGCGCCTCTGCGGGGGCGCTGCCCGGCCGGAATGCCCGTGAGCGTCGTCCACGGGGGAGCGGAGTGCACCACCACCGCGTTCGACCCGACGGCGCAGTCGTCGCCGAGCTCGATGTTGCCGAGCAGTTTCGCTCCGGCCCCGATGACGACGCGGTCGCCGATGGTGGGGTGGCGCTTGCCGGTGTCGTGGCCGGTGCCGCCGAGCGTCACCCCGTGGTAGATGAGTACGTCATCGCCGACGACGGCGGTCTCGCCGATGACGACGCCCATGCCGTGGTCGATGAAGAGTCGGCGCCCGATGGTGGCGCCGGGGTGGATCTCGATGCCGGTGAAGAATCGCACGGCCTGGGAGAGGGCGCGCGGCAGAAACCGCATGCCCCGCTCCCAGAGCCGGTGGCTGATCCGGTGCCACCAGACGGCGTGCAGACCCGAGTACACGGCCAGGACCATGACCGCGCCGCGCGCGGCCGGATCGTTGGCGCGCGCGGCGGCGATGTCCTCGCGCACGCGGGTGAAGATGCTCACGTGGTCGGTGTCTCCGGTGCCGGTTCGGTGCGGATTCAGACGTCCAGGTCCTCGTAGAGCACCGTCGAGAAGTAGCGCTCGCCGAAGTCGGGGATCACCACGACGATCTTCTTCCCGGCGTTCTCGGGGCGCTTCGCGACCTCCGTCGCCGCCCACACGGCCGAACCGCAGGAGATGCCAGCGAGGATGCCCTCCTGCGTCGCCAGATCGCGCGCCTTCGCGACCGAGTCGGCGAGCGAGACGTCGATGACCTCGTCGTAGACCTCGCGATCCAGGATGTCCGGAACGAAGTTCGCGCCGAGGCCCTGGATCTTGTGCGGTCCGGGGGTGCCCTCGGTGAGCAGCGGCGAGTCCGCCGGCTCGACGGCGATGACCTGCAGGCCGGGCTTCTGCTCCTTGAGGTATCCGCCGGCACCCGTGATCGTGCCGCCGGTGCCGATGCCCGCGACGAAGATGTCGATCTCGCCGTCGGTGTCGTTCCAGATCTCCGGTCCGGTGGTGGCGCGGTGGATCGCGGGGTTCGCCGGGTTGCCGAACTGGCGTGCCAGAATCGCGTTCTCCGTCTGCGCCGCGATCTCCTCCGCCTTCGCGACGGCGCCCTTCATACCGAGGGGACCCTCGGTGAGCACGATCTCGGCGCCGTAGGCCTTCAAGATCTTCCGGCGCTCGATGCTCATCGTCTCGGGCATGGTGAGGATGACGCGGTAGCCGCGAGCGGCGCCCACGAACGCGAGAGCGATGCCGGTGTTGCCGCTCGTACCCTCGACGATGGTGCCGCCCGGCTGGAGTTCGCCCGACTGCTCGGCCGCGTCGATGATGGCGATGCCGATGCGGTCCTTCACGGAGCCCGCGGGGTTGTAGAACTCGAGCTTGGCGTACACCTCGGCTGCCGCGCCGTCGGTCACCCGGTTCAGGCGGACGAGAGGGGTGTTGCCGAATGCTTGCGTGATGTTCTCATACGTACGTGCCATGTGCGTGCGATCTCCTTCGCTTCGGGTCACGGATGCTCGCAACAGCATATCGTCCGGTTATGTGCAAAGTCACTGGTCGTTATGCTTTGCGACCGTTCATGACGCCGGATCCCTGCGTCATGCCGGGTAGGGTGGTGTGGTGGTTGCAGCCGAGATCCCCATCGATGCACTCCTGACGCGGATGGCCGACCGGCTGCGCGGCGCGGAGGTGCCGGGTCCCGAGGTCGACGCCGAACTCATCCTCGGCCACGTGCTCGCGGCGTCGCGCGGCCGGGTGCAGTCGCTCGCGATTCTGCGCGAGGCGGTGAGCGCGACCGTCGCCACCGCGGCTCTCGAGATGACGGAGGAGCGCGCGCAGCGGATCCCGCTGCAGCACCTCACGGGCCGAGCACCGTTCCGCGGCCTCGAGCTGGCGGTGGGACCCGGCGTGTTCACCCCGCGCCCGGAGACGGAGACCGTCGCACAGTTCGCGATCGACGCCCTCGGGGCGACCGCCTCCGATCCGCCGATCGCCGTCGATCTCTGCACCGGCAGCGGTGCCATCGCCATCGCACTCGCCGCGGAAGTGCCGAATGCCCGGGTGTGGGCCGTCGAGAAGAGTCGCGATGCCCACGCATGGGCATCGCGCAACGTCGCCGAGCTCGGCGATGACCGGGTCACGCTCCTGCACGGCGATGCGGCCGACGCACGTGCACTCCTCGCCGACATCGACGGCGCAGTCGATGTGCTCGTGTCGAACCCGCCCTACGTGCCGGTCGACATGGTGCCGCGCGACCCCGAGGTGCGCGATCACGACCCCGCGCTGGCGCTCTACGGCGGGACCGACGGTCTCGACGTGGTCCGCGTCATCGCGACGGTCGGCCTGCGTCTGGTGCGGCCGGGAGGCCGCATCGTGCTCGAGCACGCGGAAGAACAGGGTGCGGCGATCCGCGAACTGCTCGCCGGGACGGGGTGGAGCGGCGCGGCGACGCACCAGGATCTCACCGGGCGGGATCGCGCCACCACCGCCGTCCGCTGACACGCGGTCGCGCGCCCGCGGCCGGGGGACTCTCCGCTTCGTCTGCGCACCAGCGGGTAGAGTAGTGCGTTATGGCCGAGGTGTACGACTGCTCCGAGAGTTCCCAGCTGCTGACGGGAACTCGCATGGCGCGTCAGGCGATCGGCCGCGGCGAGCTCATCGTCATGCCGACCGACACCGTGTACGGCGTGGCTGCCGACGCGTTCACGCCGGCAGCGGTGCAGCGGTTGCTCGACGCGAAGGGACGGGATCGCACGTCCCCGCCTCCGGTCCTGATTCCCGGCACCGCCACGCTGCACGCGCTCGCCGCAGAGGTGCCCGGTCCGGTCGTGCGTCTCGCGGAGGCGTTCTGGCCGGGCGCGCTCACCATCGTGCTGCGCGCGAATCCGGCACTCGACTGGGATCTCGGCGAGACCGGCGGCACCGTCGCGCTCCGCATTCCCGACAATCCGCTCGCGATCGAGCTGCTGCAGGAGACGGGGCCCCTCGCCGTCTCGTCGGCGAATCTCACGGGGCAGCCGGCAGCCCAGACGGCGTCCGAGGCTCAGGAGATGCTCACCGACAGCGTGACGGTATACCTCGATGACGGTCCGCGGTCGTCCGGCGGCGTCTCATCCACGATCATCGACGCGACTCAGGTCACGGAGGACGGCGGATCGATCGGAATCCTGCGGTTGGGCGGGGTGACACGGGACGCGATCGCCGACCTGCTGCCGGCCCTCGCCGTCGAGGACCGCACCGGAGCCTGACATGGTCTACGTCATCGTCGCCCTGGTCGCGGCGGGCGCGACGGCGGCAGCGTCGTATCTGGTGCTCCGTCTGAGCCGCCGGTACCGCCTCGCACCCGAGGTGCGGGAGCGCGACGTGCACCGGACGCCCACCCCGAGGCTCGGCGGGGTCGCGATGTTCGCCGGTCTGCTCGTCGCGTTCGGGGTCGCCGCGACGCAGGAGGAGCTCGGCCCGATCTTCGCCGCCCCCGGTCGCATCTGGGCGATTCTCGGTGCGTGCGCGCTGATCGCCGTGGTCGGGGTGCTCGACGACCTGCTCGACCTGGACTGGATGATCAAGCTCTCCGCGCAGCTCGTGGCGGGTGCGCTGCTCGCCTGGCAGGGAGTGCAGATCGTCTCGCTGCCGCTCGGAGACACCCTGGTCGTCGGTTCGCCGGGACTGAACTTCACGATCACGGTCTTCCTCGTGGCCCTGGTGATGAACGCTGTGAATTTCGTCGACGGGTTGGACGGTCTCGTCGCAGGGGTCGCGATCATCGCGAACTCGGTCTTCTTCATCTACACCCGGATCCTCACCGCCGAGGCCGGTGCGATCGACGCGGTGAACCTCGCGAGTCTGCTGGCCGCGGTCGTGATAGGGGTGTGCGCCGGGTTCCTCCCGTTCAACTGGCATCAGGCGCGCATGTTCATGGGCGACACCGGGGCGCTGCTCGTCGGACTGCTCATGGCGACATCGACGATCTCGGTCACGGGCCAGCTCAACCCCGCGGCGCTCGACCAGAAGCTCGTGCTGGCGAGCTACATCCCGATCATCCTGCCGATCGCGGTACTCGCGCTACCGCTGGCCGACTTCACGCTCGCGGTCGTGCGACGGCTCCTGGCGGGCAAGAGCCCGTTCTCCGCCGACCGCCTGCATCTGCACCACCGTCTGCTCGACATGGGGCACTCGCCCCGGCAGGCGGTGCTCATCTTCTATCTCGGCACCGCCGTCCTCTCGACGGCCTGCCTGCTCACCTTCACGCTGCAGAGCTTCCTGCTGCCTGCCGTGGTGCTGGTCGTGGGGGCGGCACTCTGCGCCGTCGTCGTTTTCGTGCCGATGGATCGGGTGCGCGAACGTGCCGTTCAGCGCGGCTTGGTAGCGTTGAGGCGACGTGCGTCCGCCCGGATCGACGCTGCGTCGTCGGCGACTGAGAGGACCCCCGAGTGAGCGACCCCGCGATGCCCGAAGGCCAGGCTCCGCACCCCGAACGGCGGCTGCCCACGTCGCAGCCGCTCCTGCTGCGCGCGGTGCGCTGGGGCGCGATCGCGACGGTCGCGCTGGTCGTGGTGATCGGCGGCAGCGGCTATCTCATCGGGGGTTCGCCCGCCATGATCGGCGGAGCGATGGGCGCCGCGTTCTCCGGTGTCTTCCTGATCCTGACGGTCGGCAGTATCGCGTTCGCGAACCGGTTCATCGGCAGCGAGCTCTACGTCGCCGTGTTCTTCGGGATCGTGCTCGGCACCTGGCTGCTGAAGTTCGTCGGGTTCATCATCGCGCTCCTGCTGCTGCGCGATCAGACCTGGCTCGACCCGGTCGCGTTCTTCATCGGGTTGCTGGCGGGCGTCATGGTCTCACTGGTGCTCGACGTGCTGGTCGTCGTGAAGTCGCGGATGCCGGCGATCTCCGACCCGTCCACCGACTAAAGTCGGCATCTTAGCGTCGCTCAGCCATATACCAGGGTTATGGGCTCCGAGTTTCGCCTGGGGTGAAAATATTGATAGAGTAAGTGTGTTCCCTGCCGGGCTGAGCTTCTGTACCAGCCCTTGAGCCCTGGGGCACGACCATCGCTCGACGTCGTGTGGATCTATGTTCACACCCCGAATCAGGAGAATGGCGCTGTTCGCTAACGCTGTGCAACTCGTGACCCCCCGTCTGCTCGCGGCAGAAGGGGAGTTCCACCCCCCGTCGCTCGATGAGTTCTATCCCCCCGCGCTGTTCTTCGAGGGCACGCCCTTCGAGATGAACCGGATCATGCTGCTCCGGGTGGTCATCGCGATCGTCCTGCTCATCCTGTTCTACATCGGTACGCGCCGCATGCGGGTCATCCCGACGCGCGGGCAGTCGATCACCGAGATGGCGCTCGACTTCGTGCGCGTCAACATCTCCGAGAACCTGCTGGGCAAAGTCGACGGGCGCCGGTTCCTGCCGATCCTGACGACGATGTTCTTCATGATCTTCGCGTTCAACATCACGGGCATCATCCCCGGCATCAACATGCCGGCCACGGCCCTGGTGGGCACGCCGCTCGTGCTCGCGGCCGTGTCGTACGTGACCTTCATCTACGCCGGCATCAAGAAGAGCCCGAAGAACTTCTTCAAGAACTCGCTCTTCCCGTCCGGTGTGCCGAAGCCGTTCTACATCCTGGTGACGCCCATCGAGATCCTCTCGACGTTCGTGCTGCGCCCCGTCACGCTGACGCTCCGTCTGCTGATGAACCTCATGGTCGGGCACATCATCCTCGTGCTGGCCTTCTCGGCGACGAACTTCTTCATCCTCTACGCCGGGAGCTTCTATCCCGTGCTCGGTGTCGGAACGCTCGCGTTCGGCTTCGCCTTCACGCTCTTCGAGATCCTCGTCGCAGTGCTGCAGGCCTACGTCTTCACCATCCTGACCGCCGTCTACATCCAGCTCGCGCTGGCTGAAGAGCACTAACCGGGTTCGGCGACCGCCGAATTCACCCTACGAAAGGAAACACTCACTGTGTCTGTTCTCGCAGAAGTTTCGGGTAGCATCGCGACCGTCGGCTACGGTCTCGCAGCCATCGGCCCCGCCATCGGTGTGGGCATCGTCGTCGGCAAGACGATCGAGGGCGTGGCTCGCCAGCCCGAGCTCGCCGGTCGTCTGCAGGTCCTGATGTGGATCGGTATCGCCTTCACCGAGGCGCTCGCCTTCGTGGGCATCGGTACCGCCTTCATCTTCGGCTCCTGATCCCAGTTCAGCGTTTCATTTGAGAGGAGGCAGCGATGATCAACACAATCGCTGTTGCTGCTGAGGGGTCGGAGCAGAACCCGCTCCTCCCGGCGACGTATGACATCGTCTGGTCAGGGGTTGTATTCGTCATCCTGCTTGTGGCGTTCTGGAAGATCTTCCTTCCGAAGATGCAGGCGATGCTCGACGCTCGTGCGGAGGCCATCGAGGGCAACATCGCGAAGGCTGATGAAGCTCAGGCGAAGGCCGAGGCCGCCCTGCAGGAGTACACCGCCCAGCTCGCCAGCGCGCGCGCCGAAGCCGGTGAGATCCGCGAGGCCGCCCGCGCCGATGCGACGAAGATCGTTGCGAAGGCGAAAGAAGATGCGACCGTCGAGCAGGCCCGCGTCGTGCAGCACGCCCAGGCCCAGATCGAGGCCGAGCGTCAGAGCGCGGCCGTGTCGCTCCGCAAGGACGTCGGATCGCTCGCCATCGACCTCGCTTCGGGTGTCGTCGGCGAATCGTTGACCGACGATCAGAAGGCGTCGGCACTCGTCGACCGCTTCCTCGCGGACCTCGAGGCATCAGAGAAGGCGGCCCAGTAATGGGAAGCGCGTCACGCGAGGCACTGTCCCAGGCGCGCGCCGCGCTGACCGATCAGGTCGCGGCGGGCACCGGGTCCGAGCTCCTGCGCGCTTCGGCGCAGATCGAGGCCAACCCGGCGTTCGCCGCGGTGCTCGGCGATCCCTCTGCTGAGGTCGCCGGGAAGACGCGGCTCGTCGAGCGGGTGTTCGCCGGAGCCTCCGCCGACGCGCGAGCGATTCTGGTCGCCGCGGTCACCGCGCGCTGGTCCACGGTCGGCGAGTTCATCGCCGGTGTGGAGGAACTCGGTCTGCGGGCCGAAGCTCGTCACGCCGCCGAGCTCTCGGACGAGCTGCTCGCCGCCGCCGACGTGATCGACGGGAGCCACGAGCTGCAGCTGAACCTGGGCAGCAAGCTGGCCGCACCCGAGAAGAAGGTGGCGCTCGCCGAGCGCCTGTTCGCCGGCAAGCTGTCGGCTGTCGCGGTTACCGTCGTCTCGCACCTCGTGGCGAACCCGCGCGGTCGCCGTGTCGACGTGGCGCTCCGCTCCGCGGCGCAGGTCGCCGCTGACGAACGCGGCACCGAGCTCGCCACCGTCACGGTTGCCGCACCGCTCTCATCGGCGCAGCACGATCGGCTCGCCCGGCTGCTCGCTGAGAGCGCCGGTCGCAGCGTGAAGATCACAACCGTCGTCGACCCCACGGTCATCGGCGGCGTCCGCATCCAGCTCGCCGACGACGTGATCGACGGCAGCGTGCGCGCACGTCTCGATGACCTCAGGCAGAAGCTCGCAGGCTAGAGCACCACTTTTCACCACCGGGGACGACTCCGGAACAGACAGAGGAAACGAAATGGCAGAACTCTCAATCAGCCCGGATGAAATCCGCGACGCGCTGAAGGACTTCGCGTCGTCGTACGAGGCGTCCCAGGCTGAGAAGACCGAGGTCGGCACGGTCGTCGACGCAGCCGATGGCATCGCACACGTCGAGGGACTCCCCGGTGTGATGGCGAACGAGCTGGTCCGCTTCGCGGACGGCACGCTGGGCCTCGCGCAGAACCTCGAGGAGAACGAGATCGGTGTCGTCGTGCTCGGCGAGTTCACCGGCATCGAGGAGGGCCAGCAGGTCACCCGCACCGGCGAGGTGCTCTCCGTTCCCGTCGGCGAGGGGTACCTCGGCCGCGTGGTCAACCCGCTGGGCGAGCCCATCGACGGACTCGGCGAGATCAAGGAGATCCAGGGCCGCCGCGCACTCGAACTCCAGGCTCCCGGCGTCATGGCCCGCAAGTCGGTCCACGAGCCCATGCAGACCGGCATCAAGGCCATCGACGCCATGATCCCCGTCGGCCGCGGCCAGCGTCAGCTGATCATCGGCGACCGTCAGACCGGCAAGACCGCTCTGGCGATCGACACGATCATCAACCAGAAGGACAACTGGGCGACCGGTGATCCGTCGCAGCAGGTGCGGTGCATCTACGTGGCGATCGGTCAGAAGGGCTCGACCATCGCTTCGGTGCGCGGCGCGCTCGAAGAGGCAGGTGCGATGGAGTACACCACCATCGTCGCGTCGCCCGCATCGGACCCCGCAGGCTTCAAGTACCTCGCCCCCTACACCGGGTCGGCGATTGGTCAGCACTGGATGTACGACGGCAAGCACGTCCTCATCGTGTTCGACGACCTCTCGAAGCAGGCCGAAGCCTACCGCGCCGTGTCGCTCCTCCTCCGTCGCCCGCCGGGCCGCGAAGCCTACCCCGGTGACGTCTTCTACCTGCACTCCCGCCTGCTGGAGCGCTGCGCGAAGCTCTCCGACGAGCTCGGCGCCGGTTCGATGACCGGACTCCCGATCATCGAGACGAAGGCGAACGACGTGTCCGCCTACATCCCGACGAACGTGATCTCGATCACCGACGGCCAGATCTTCCTGCAGTCGGACCTGTTCAACTCGAACCAGCGTCCGGCGGTCGACGTGGGCATCTCGGTGTCGCGCGTCGGTGGTGACGCGCAGGTCAAGTCGATCAAGAAGGTGTCGGGTACGCTCAAGCTCGAGCTCGCCCAGTACCGTGCCCTCGAGGCGTTCGCGATGTTCGCATCCGACCTCGACGCCGCCAGCCGCCGCCAGCTCGAGCGCGGTGCACGCCTCACCGAGCTGCTCAAGCAGCCGCAGTACACGCCGTACCCGGTGGAGCAGCAGACCGTTTCGATCTGGGCAGGCACCAACGGCTTCATGGACGACGTGCCGGTGGAGGACATCCTCCGCTTCGAGCGCGAGTTCCTCGACTACCTGGGTCGCAACTCAGACGCACTGGATCGCCTGCGTGCGAGCAAGGTGCTCGACGACGACCTCGTCGCCGAGGTCACCGCCAAGCTCGAGGCCTTCAAGCCCGAGTTCCGGACCGCTTCGGGTGAGAGCCTGTCCGAGCAGTTCACGGCACTGGACGAGGCCGAGATCGAGCAGGAGCAGCTGGTCGTAGGCAAGAAGTAGTCGACCCGGGGTGGGGTCATCACCCCACCCTGGTCGCCTGCAGCCCTGCGAGAGCCACCCCCGACACACACAGGAGAGACATGGGAGCGCAACTTCGGGTCTATCGGCAGAGAATCCGCTCTGCCAAGACGACCAAGAAGATCACCCGTGCGATGGAGCTGATCGCAGCCTCTCGCATTCAGAAGGCGAAGGCACGCGTCGACGCCTCGAACCCGTACACCACCGCGATCACCCGCGCCGTGTCCGCAGTCGCCACGCACTCGGACATCGACCACCCCCTCCTTACGGAGGCGGAGAAGGTGGAGCGCGCCGCAGTCGTGATCTTCACCTCGGACCGAGGCCTCGCGGGTGCGTTCAACTCGCAGGTGCTCCGTGAGGCAGAGGAGCTCGCCGAGCTGCTCCGCGCCGAGGGCAAGGAGATCACGTACTACCTCATCGGCCGGAAGGCGCAGGGATACTTCACCTTCCGCAACCGTCCGTCGGAGCGCGTGTGGAGCGGTGGCACTGAGAACCCCGTCTTTGAGACGGCGCAGGAGATCGGTGAGGCCCTGCTCGAGGCGTTCGGCACGCCGACGGCCGAGGGCGGAGTGGACGAGATCCACATCGTGTACAACCGCCTCGTCAGCATGGTCAGCCAGGTGCCGAAGGTGCATCGTCTGCTGCCGCTGCAGGTCGTCGAGGGCGTGGCCGAGGCCGCGGAGGGCGTCGCCCCGCTCTACGAGTTCGAGCCGGATCCCGAGACGGTGCTCGACCGCCTGCTGCCCGCCTACATCGAGGCGCGACTGTTCAATGCGCTGCTCGAGTCGGCTGCGGCGAAGCACGCCGCGACGCAGAAGGCCATGAAGTCCGCGAGCGATAACGCCGACTCGCTGATCAACGACTTCACGCGTCTCGCGAACAACGCACGTCAGGCGGAGATCACCCAGCAGATTTCCGAGATTGTGGGCGGCGCGGACGCGCTGTCCAGCTAGCCCACTACGAAGAGAGAGAAAGCATGACCGAAACCGCCGCTGTGGCGACCGAGGCACAGACCGTCGGGCGTATCGCCCGAGTCACCGGCCCCGTCGCCGACATTGAGTTCCCGCACGACGCCATTCCGCCGGTGTACAACGCGCTCGAGACGCGCGTCGACTTCGGCGACGGCTCGGAAGGCTTCACCCTCACGCTCGAGGTCGCTCAGCACCTCGGCGACAACGTCGTCCGCGCCATCGCACTGAAGCCGACTGACGGCCTCGTGCGCGGCCAGGAGGTCTTCGACACCGGCCACCCGATCCAGGTGCCCGTCGGCGACGTCACCAAGGGCAAGGTCTTCGACGTGACCGGCAACATCTTGAACGCGCCCGACGGCGCCCAGATCGAGATCACCGAGCGCTGGGGCATCCACCGCACCCCGCCGGCGTTCGATCAACTGGAGTCGAAGACGCAGCTCTTCGAGACCGGCATCAAGGTCATCGACCTCCTGACCCCGTACGTGCAGGGCGGTAAGATCGGCCTGTTCGGCGGCGCGGGCGTCGGCAAGACCGTCCTCATCCAGGAGATGATCCAGCGCGTGGCTCAGGACCACGGCGGCGTCTCCGTGTTCGCCGGCGTCGGCGAGCGCACTCGTGAGGGCAACGACCTGATCCACGAGATGGACGAGGCAGGCGTCTTCGACAAGACCGCCCTCGTGTTCGGTCAGATGGACGAGCCGCCGGGAACCCGTCTGCGCGTGGCGCTGTCGGCACTGACCATGGCGGAGTACTTCCGCGATGTGCAGAACCAGGACGTGCTGCTCTTCATCGACAACATCTTCCGCTTCACGCAGGCCGGCCAGGAGGTGTCGACCCTGCTGGGTCGTATGCCCTCCGCCGTGGGCTACCAGCCGAACCTGGCGGACGAGATGGGCATCCTGCAGGAGCGCATCACCTCGACCCGCGGTCACTCGATCACGTCGCTGCAGGCGATCTACGTCCCTGCTGACGACTACACCGACCCGGCACCGGCGACCACCTTCGCCCACCTCGACGCCACGACCGAGCTGTCGCGCGAGATCGCGTCGCAGGGTCTGTACCCGGCCGTGGATCCGCTGACCTCGTCGTCGCGCATCCTCGATCCCCGGTACTTGGGCGAGGATCACTACCGCGTCGCGACCACCGTGAAGCAGATCCTGCAGAAGAACAAGGAACTGCAGGAGATCATCGCGATCCTCGGTGTCGACGAGCTCTCGGAAGAGGACAAGATCACGGTGTCGCGTGCGCGCCGGATCCAGCAGTTCCTCTCGCAGAACACCTACATGGCGAAGAAGTTCACCGGTGTCGAGGGTTCGACCGTGCCGCTGAAGGAGACCATCGAGTCCTTCGATGCGATCGCCAAGGGCGAGTTCGACCACGTGGCCGAGCAGGCGTTCTTCAACGTCGGCGCGATCTCCGACGTCGAAGAGAAGTGGGCGCAGATCCAGAAGGAGAACAGCTGATCATGGCTGCTCTTTCGGTTCACGTCGTCTCCGCAGACCGCGAGGTCTGGACCGGTGAAGCGACCCAGGTGGTCGCCAAGACGGTCGAGGGCGAGATCGGCATCCTCGCCGGTCACGAGCCCATGCTCTCGCTCCTCGCCTCCGGCGAGGTGCGCGTGACGACCACCGGCGGAGAGAAGGTCAAGGTCGATGCCGAAGGCGGGTTCTTCTCCGTCGACCACAACACCGTCACCATCGTCGCGGGGAACGCCGAGCTCGTCTCGTAATCCCGCGCCATCGCCACGGACCGGTCGCACTTCCCGAGGGAGGGGCGACCGGTCCGTCCGTGTTTCGAGGAGCCGCCGTGCTGATCCTGCTTCCCCCGTCCGAGACCAAGCGTCCGGGTGGCGACCGGGCCTTCCGTGCGAGTGATCTGTGGCATCACCGTGCTCTGGGTGAGACGCGCGCGCAGGTGCGTGCGGCGCTCGAGGAGCTCAGCCGCGACACCGACGCGGCGGCGAAAGCGTTGAAGCTCGGTGCGAAGAACCGTGGCGAGATCGCGCATAATCTGCGTCTGTCGCGCTCCGGCGCGATGCCCGCGATCGAGCGGTATACGGGCGTGCTCTACGATGCGCTCGGCATCGACAGGCTCGCCGCTCCGGCGCGCGCGTGGATCGACGCGCACGTGGCGGTCCAGTCCGCCCTGTTCGGCCTGGTCAGGGCCGGAGATCCGATCCCGGCCTACCGGCTCTCGGGCGGATCGCGGCTGCCCGAACTCGGTGCGCCGCTGAAGCGCGTGTGGCAGCGCACGCACGCCGACATCGACTGGGACGCCTACGGATTCGTACTGGATCTCCGATCCGGCGATTACCAGGCGCTCGCACCGGTCGATGGACCGAACGCGTTCCGACTGCAGGTCGTGCAGCGTGCGGCAGACGGCACCACCCGGGCGCTCAACCACTTCAACAAGGCGGCGAAGGGTGACCTCGTGCGTCGCCTTGCGGAAACCGGTGCCGAGCTGTCCTCCGCCGACGACCTGATGTCCTGGGGCGCGGCGCACGGACTGGACCTCAGCGTCTCGGTTGCCGCCGACACCGATGCCGACACCGGCTCCGGTCGCGGCGGCGAGATCACCCTCGTGACCGATCTGGGGGCGCCGACGCAGGCGGGCGGATCCGCGTCGTCGTCCACGACGACGTCTCGCGTCGGCACCGCCTGAGACGGCACGGTAGGATACACGAGTGCAGAACCGAGGAGCCAGATGACCGAGCGCGGAGGAAACGCCGTGCGGCGTCGCGTGCGCTACTCGCAGAGCTCCGACATCGAGCTCGAGCTGTCCTGGCACGCGGTCACCGATGTCGGGGTGCGGCGCGAGGTGAACCAGGACAGTTACGTGGCGACGCCGCCGATCTTCGCGGTGGCCGATGGCATGGGCGGACACTCCGCCGGTGAGATCGCGTCGGCCGCGGTGGTGCGTCGTCTCGCCGAACTCGGCGGCGACCGCGATGCGAGCCGTGAGCAGATCGTCGACGCGCTCGGCGACGCCGTCGACGACATCGAGCTCGACGCCGGTGAGACGGAGCTCGGTGCCGGCACCACCGTGACGGGTGTCGCGTTCGGCGGCGGGTCGTGCGACGGGGAACCCGCGTGGAACGTGTTCAACATCGGCGATTCCCGGGTCTACCAGTACTTCAAAGGCGCGCTCAGCCAGATCACCCTCGACCACTCGGTCGTGCAGCACCTCATCGACACGGGGGCCATCACCGAGGCCGAGGCCGAGGTGCATCCCCACGCGAATGTGATCACGCGCGCCGTGGGGTTCAACGAAGAACCGATCCCGGATTACACGGCACTCGCATTGATCCCGGGGCAGCGGATCCTGATCTGCTCAGACGGGCTCACGAAAGAGCTCACGGACGTCGGGATCCAGCACTTCCTCGCGACGATGCCGGCCGCCGAGGACGCCGCGAACGCGCTCGTGCAGCACGCGAAGGACAACGCCGGTCGTGACAACATCACCGTCATCGTGATCGATGTGCACGCCGTCGGCGATGTGCGCGACACCGGCGCACTGCTCGACGGGGAAGACCTCGACGAGATCGCCGAGCAGCAGAGCGGCGGCTTCGAGATCCCGGAACCCGTGAGCGCGGTCGGCGACCGGGGCGCCCCAGGCCGGCCGGAGTAATTCGACGATCGCTCTTCCCCCGGTCGTCTCGCCGCGGCTACGCTGACCACATGACGGCACAGCCTATATTCGAGATCGCCGAAGACGCCGGTATCGACACCTCCGAGCTCCTGCCATACGGCAGGTTCGTCGCGAAGGTTCCCCTGGAATCCGAGCCGGGCGACGCGCCGCTCGTGATGGTGACGGCCATCAACCCCACCCCGCTGGGGGAGGGGAAGACGACCACCGCCATCGGCCTGACGCAGGGCCTCGCCGAGATCGGCAGGCGTCCGATCCTCACGCTCAGGCAGCCCAGTCTCGGCCCGACGTTCGGGATCAAGGGCGGCGCCGCGGGTGCGGGCAAGAGTCAGGTGCTCCCGACGGAGATCCAGAACCTGCACCTCACCGGCGACTTCCACGCCGTCGCCGCGGCGCATAACCTGCTCGCCGCGATGATCGACAATCACCTGCACCACGGCAATGAACTCGACATCGACCCGCAGTCGATCCTGTGGCCGCGGGTGCTGGACGTGAACGATCGGGTGCTGCGCGACATCGTCGTCGGTCTGGGCGGTCGTCCCGATGGCGTGCCGCGGCAGACGTCGTTCGACATCACCGCAGCGTCCGAGGTGATGGCGGTTCTCGCCCTCGCCTCGGGCTACGACGATCTCCGCGCGCGGCTCGGCCGCATCGTGGTCGGGTCGAACCGGTCGGGGGACCCGATCACGGCGGACCATCTCCACGCCGGCGGGGCCATGGCGGTGCTGATGCGCGATGCGCTCATGCCGAATCTCATGCAGACGAGCGCGGGGAATCCGGTGCTCATCCATGCCGGCCCGTTCGGCAACATCGCGACCGGCAACTCTTCGGTCGTCGCCGATGTCGCGGCCTCTCGACTCGGCGACATCGTGGTCACCGAGTCGGGGTTCGGTGCCGACCTCGGCGCCGAGCGCATGGTGAACGTGAAGTCGCGACAGTCCGGGTATGCGCCGTCCGCCGCCGTCGTCGTCGCCACGGTGCGTGCGCTCAAAGCGCACACCGGCAGATATCGCATCGTTCCCGGCCGGGAGCTGCCGGATGAGCTGCTCGCCGAGAACCCCGACGCCGTGCGCGAGGGGTGCGCGAACCTCGGTCATCACCTGCGTACGCTCCGGCAGTGGGGTGTTCCGGTCGTCGTCGCCATCAACGCGTTCCCCGAGGATCACGAGTCCGAGCACCGCGCCATCGCCGAGTATGCGGCGGAAGCCGGAGTGGCGTGCGAGATCTCGACGCACGTGGTCGACGGGGGTCCAGGTGCGGCGTTGCTCGCCCGCGCCGTGGTCGCGGCGGTCGAGGGGAACGACACCCCCGGCGTCGTGCACCGCGACTACGCCGCCGATCAGCCGCTCACCGAGAAGATGGAGCACGTCGCGCGCAACGTCTACGGTGCCGAGGGGATCGATTTCACGCCCGCGGCACGTCAGGCGCTCGAGCGCTACACCGAACTCGGGTACGGCGACCTGCCGGTCGTCATCGCGAAGACCCATCTGTCGATCCCGCACGATCGCGCGATCGACCCCGAACAGCCGTGGCGTCTGCCGGTGCGCGAGGTGCGGCTCGCCGCAGGTGCCGGCTACGTCTACGCCCTGAGTGGAGCGATCTCGACCATGCCGGGGCTGTCGAAACATCCTCGTGCCGAGCGCATCGACCTCGTCGACGGCGAGATCGTCGGGCTCTAGAACCGAGTGAGGGAGGGATGCTCGCGGCATCCCTCCCTCACTCGCGCTGCGAGCGCTCCGGCCTAGATCTCTGCGGCGATCGCGGCGTCGATGACGCTCACCACATCGGCGATCAGCGCGTCGCTCATCTTGAGCGACGGCAGGAACCGGATCACGTTGCCGAACGCTCCCGCGCTCAGCAGCAGCACACCCTCCTGCGCCGCTCGCGCGATCACGCGCGAGACGAGCGCCGCGTCGTGCTCGAGGGTCTCGGGATCGGCGAACTCGATCGCGAGCATGGCCCCCTTGCCGCGCACATCGACGATGCGGTCGTACTTGGCCTGCAGGCCCTCGAGGGCCGGTTTGAACGCCCGCTCGATGCGCTGCGCCTCAGCGAGCAGGCTCTGGCTCTCGATCTGCTCGAAGACCGCGACCGCAGCGGCGCACGAGACAGGGTTGCCGCCGAAGGTGCCGCCGAGGCCGCCTGGCTGCGACTTGTCCATGATCTCGGCGCGGCCCGTGATGCCGGCGAGCGGCAGGCCACCG
Organism: Leucobacter tardus; assembly: GCF_017583045.1. GTDB lineage: Bacteria > Actinomycetota > Actinomycetes > Actinomycetales > Microbacteriaceae > Leucobacter > Leucobacter tardus. The sequence continues at coordinate 45,176 of NZ_JAGFBF010000002.1, forward strand.
GCGATGCCCTTCGCCGAGAGCACGATGTCGGGCTCGACACCGAACTGCTCGATGGAGAAGACGGTGCCGGTACGCGCCATACCGGCCTGAACCTCGTCGGCGATGAAGACGATGCCGTTCTCGCGGCACCAATCGGCGATGGCGGGCAGGAAGCCGTCTGCGGGAACGATGAAGCCGCCCTCGCCCTGCACGGGCTCCACCACGAGACAGGCGAGATCCTCGGCGCCCGCGACCTTCTCGAGGTAGGCGATGGTGCGCTGGGCGGCTTCGGGGCCGGAGAGTCCGTCACGCAGCGGGTACGAGTTCGGCGCCTTCGTGATGTCGCCGGCGCGAGGGCCGTAGCCGAGCGCGTACGGCGCCGCCTTGTAGTTCATGCTCGACGTCAGCATCGTCCGGCCGTGGTAGGCGTGATCCAGCACGGCGACTCCGGGGCGACCGGTGTATTTGCGGGCAATCTTGACGCCGTTCTCGACAGCCTCGGCGCCCGAGTTCATGAGCAGCGTCTTGTAGGGCTGCTCGGGGGTGGAGCCGGGAACGTGCTGGGCGAGGTATTCGGCGACGCGCACATAGGGCTCGTACGGGGTCATCGTGAACAGCGTGTGCGTCACCTTGTGGAGCTGGGCCTCGGCCGCCGCGACGACGGCGTCGTCGGTGTGCCCGATGGTGGTCACGCCGATCCCGCCGCAGACATCGACGATCTGATTGCCGTCGACATCGACGAGCACGGAGTCGTGCGCGCGGTCGATGTAGACCGGGAGAACCGAGTGCACACCGGGCGGCACGACCGCCGTACGTCGCGCGTGCAGTTCTCGGGACTTCGGCCCCGGGATCTCGGTGACGACGCGACGTTCCTGGGTGATGGGGGTCTCTGCACTCATGCAGTCGAGTCTACTGCGGCTCGGCATGGTGGGACAGGACCGGGTAGCGTGGGCGCATGCGCGACACACACGAGTTCGAGGTCGGCGTCGAATGGCGCGGCAACCGGGGGAGCGGCACGAGCGGGTACCGCGATTACGGTCGGCAGCTCGTGATCCGTGCACCCCACAAGGCCGAGCTCGACGGGTCGGCGGCGCGGGTGTTCCACGGCGACCGCGACCGTTGGAACCCGGAGGAGCTGCTCGTCGCCGCACTGGCCGAGTGCCATATGCTCTCGTATCTGCACATGGCGGTCCGCGCGGGCGTCGTGGTGACGGCGTACGTCGATGACGCCGTGGGCGTGCTGCGGGTCGCGGGACTGGGTGGCGCGTTCAGCGAGGTCGTGCTGCGCCCCAGGGTCACCGTCGCCGAGCCGGGAATGGTGGAGGCGGCGCGCGCGGCGCACGCCGAAGCCAGCGAGCACTGCTTCATCGCGAACTCCGTGAACTTCCCGGTGCGCCACGAACCCGAGATCAGCGTCGCGGGGGAGTGACCCGCGTGCGGAGCGGCGCGTCGGCTGGCGATAGAATGGCACCCATGCCCCAGCGCTCCTCGTTCTTCATCACGACTCCGATCTTCTACGTCAACGACGCCCCGCACATCGGGCACGCGTACACGGAGGTCGCCGCAGACGTGCTGGCCAGGTGGCACCGCCAGGCGGGCGACGACACCTGGTTTCTGACGGGCACCGACGAGCACGGGCAGAAGATTCTCCGCACGGCGACCGCGAACGGCGCGCATCCGAAGGAGTGGGCCGACCGGTTGGTCGAGTCGGAGTGGAAGCCGCTGCTCGACCTCATCGACATCTCGAACGACGACTTCATCCGGACGACCGATGAACGGCACGAGCGCGGCGTCGCCAACTTCTTGCAAGATCTGTACGACGCCGGGCACATCTATGCAGGCGAGTTCGAGGCCCTCTACTGCGTCGGCTGCGAAGAGTTCAAGCCGAAGAGCGAGATCGTCGACGGCGAGGGCGCATTCGAGGGGCAGAAGGTGTGCGCGATCCACTCGAAGCCGCTCGAGCTGCTCCAGGAGAAGAACTACTTCTTCAAGATGAGCGCGTTCGCCGAGCGTCTGCTGAAGCTCTACGAGGAGCGCCCCGACTTCATTCAACCGGCGAGTGCCCGGAACGAGGTCATCGCGTTCGTGCAGCAGGGGCTCGATGATCTCTCGATCTCGCGCACCTCGTTCGACTGGGGCATTCCGATCCCGTGGGACGATGCGCACGTCACGTACGTGTGGTTCGATGCGCTGCTCAACTACGCGACGGCGATCGGCTACGGCACCGACACCGAGCAGTTCGCGCGGCGCTGGCCGGCGACGCACATCGTGGGCAAGGACATCCTGCGCTTCCACGCCGTCATCTGGCCGGCGATGCTCATGGCCGCGGGCGTCGAGGTGCCGCACCAGGTCTTCGCGCACGGCTGGCTGCTCGTCGGCGGCGAGAAGATGTCGAAGTCGAAACTCACCGGGATCGCTCCCAACGAGATCACGGACACCTTCGGGTCGGATGCGTTCCGCTACTACTTCATGCGCGCGGTGTCGTTCGGCCAGGACGGCTCCTTCAGCTGGGAAGATCTCGCGGCTCGGTACCAGGCGGAGCTCGCGAACGGTTTCGGCAATCTCGCCAGCCGTCTCCTCGCGATGAACGCGAAGTACTTCGACGGCCGCGTGCCCGAGGAGTCCTCGATCGCGGACACCGAGGCGGAGTCGGCGATCCGCGATCTCGTGGCCACGGTCGCCGAGCGCGCCGACGAGCGTATCGAGGCGCTCGCGATCCACGAGGCCATCGCGGCGATCTGGGAACTGGTCGACGCGCTGAACGGGTACATCACCGAGCAGCAGCCCTGGGTACTGGCGAAGGATCCTGAGCAGCGGGATCGCCTCGGCACGGTGCTCTACACCGTGACCGAGGGGCTGCGTGCGCTCGCCGAACTGCTGTCTCCCGTGATTCCGGAAGCCACGGCGAAGCTCTGGGCGGCACTCGGTGCGGAGGCAACGCTCGGAGCGCTCGATCAGCAGCCCCTGCGCGAGTCCGGTACCTGGGGCCGTCTGGTCTCCGGAACCGAGCAGCAGCCGCTCGCAGTGCTCTTCCCGCGCATCGACAGCGAGAGCGTCGGCTCGTGACGCAGGACGCCCCCGCCGGAGGGCTGCGCAAGCGGTCGCGCGATGGTGAGCGCGGTGATCCGAGTCGCCCGCCGATGCCCGAACCGCTGCCGGTGCCGCTCTACGACAATCACACCCACCTCGAATTCGAAGACGGCGTCGACGTGCTCGACCCTGCGGAATCCCTCGACCGCGCCACCGCGGTCGGGGTGCACGGCGTCGTCCAGGTCGGCACCGACCTCGAGACCAGTCGGTGGGGCGCGCAGCTCGCCGCCGCCGACTCGCGAGTGCTCGCCGCGGTCGCTCTGCACCCCAACGAAGCACCGCGTCTGGCCGCCCGCGGGTTGCTGAGCGAGCACCTCTCCGAGATCGCGCGTCTCGCCGCCGAACCGCGCGTGCGCGCGATCGGCGAGACCGGACTCGACTACTTCCGCACCGGTGAAGACGGCCGAGAAGACCAGATGGAGTCCTTCGAGGCGCACATCGAGATCGCGAAGGCCAATGGTCTGGCGCTGCAGATCCACGATCGTGATGCCCACGACGACGTGGTCGCCACGCTGCTGCGCGTCGGCGCCCCCGAGCGCACCGTCTTCCACTGCTTCTCCGGAGACGTCGGACTCGCGCGGATCTGCGCGGACCGCGGGTGGTATCTCTCGTTCGCCGGGACGGTGACGTTCAAGAACGCACCCGCCCTGCGGGAGGCGCTCGCCATCACCTCGCCCGACCGGGTGCTCGTCGAGACCGACGCCCCGTTCCTCACGCCCGAACCGTTCCGCGGCCGTCCGAACGCCCCGTACCTCATGCCGCACACCGTGCGCCGTATCGCCCAGGTGCTCGAGCAGCCGCTGGACGAGGTGTGCGCGCGACTCGCGAGGAACACCGAGCACGTCTACGGGCCGTGGTTGCTCGGCATGGAGCCCGAGGGGTGAACCTGCTCGGACCGGCCGAGGTGCGGGAGCTCGCCGCGCGACTCGACGTGACGCCGACGAAGAAGCTCGGGCAGAACTTCGTCATCGATCCGAACACCGTGCGCAAGATCGTGCGCGCCGCCGGTGTCGAGCGCGGCGACCGCGTCATCGAGATCGGGCCGGGCCTCGGGTCCCTCACACTGGGGCTCACCGAAGCCGGAGCCCACGTGACCGCCATCGAGATCGATGGGCGGCTCGCCGCCGAACTGCCTCGCACCGCAGAGGCGATGCAACCCGAGCTCGTCGATGGCGGACCCGAAGTCGGCTCTCTCCGCGTCGTCCACTCCGATGCCCTCGAACTCGCCGCCGAGCACCTCGACGCTCAGCTCGAGCGACCCGAAGTGCTCGTGGCGAACCTGCCGTACAACGTGTCGGTGCCGATCCTCATGCACCTCCTCGAACTCATCCCGTCCCTGCGCAGCGGGCTCGTGATGGTCCAGGCCGAGGTCGGCTACCGCGTCGCGGCGGGGCCCGGCTCGAAGGAGTACGGTTCGCCGAGCGCCAAGGCCGCGTGGTACGGCGAGTGGCGAATCGCCGGCACCGTCAGTCGGCGCATCTTCTGGCCGGTGCCAGGCGTGGACTCGGTACTCGTCTCCTTCACGCGCCGCGACGCCCCGCGCGGCACCGACGTCGAGCGGGCCCAGACCTTCGCCCTCGTGAACGCCGCGTTCGCGCAGCGACGCAAGATGCTGCGACAGGCCCTGCAGTCCGTGCTCGGTCCGGCGCAACGCGTGGTCGAGCTGTGCGCGGCCGCGGGCGTCGATCCGACCGCTCGCGCCGAGCAGCTCGCCATCGACGAATACCTCGCCGTCGCCCGAGCCGCACTCGCCGCCGTCACAGAAGCGCCACCCGTCACCGATCAGGGCGGACTGCGGTAGCGTGAGTGGCATGGAGTCGAGGCAGTCAGGCCGATCGGTCACGGTGCGCGCGCCGGGCAAGATCAACGTCTTCTTCCGCGTCGGCGCACTGCAGCACGACGGGTACCACAGCGTCGCCTCGCTCTACCAGGCGGTCTCGCTGTACGAAGAGGTGACGGCGACGCACGCCGAGGGGCGCAGCGTGCGGTTCTCGGGGCCCATCGACACCAGTGCGCTGGCCACCGACGACTCCAATCTCGCGATGCGCGCGGCCGCGCTGCTCATGCAGGAGACGGGGTACTCCGGCGGTGTCGCCCTCTCGATCGTGAAGCGCGTGCCGATCGCCGGAGGCATGGGAGGCGGCTCGGCCGACGCCGCGGCCACCCTGCTCGCGTGCGACGAACTGTGGGGGACCGGACTCGGCCGGACCGGACTGCTGCCGCTCGCGGCTCGGCTCGGTGCGGACGTGCCCTTCGCTCTCGAGGGCGGCACCGCGGTCGGCACCGGACGCGGCGACGAGCTCAGTCACGCTTTGGCGAAGGGCACGTTCCACTGGGTGCTCGCATTGCCTGACGGCGGTCTCAGCACGCCGACCGTGTACTCGGCACTCGACCGGCACCGCGACGAGCACCCCGCCGAGCTCGCCCCGCCGCCCGAACCGGTGAAGGTCGACACGGCCGTGCTGCAGGCGGTGCGGATCGGCGACCCCGAATCGCTCGCGAACGCCATGCACAACGATCTGCAGGCCGCCGCGGTGAAGCTCGCCCCGAACCTGCTCGAGGTCATGGAGCTCGGAGAGCAGCGCGGTGCTCTCGCCGGGATCGTCTCGGGTTCCGGACCGACCGTGGCGTTCCTGGCGCAGGACAACCGATCGGCGGCCGAACTGCAGCGCGTGCTGACGCGCTCCGGGGTGCGCTCGCTCACCGCGACGGGCCCGGTGCCCGGCGCGCGCGTGATCGAGAGCTGAGACCGCTCAGTCCTCGGGGGCCAGGAAATAGAGGCCGGTGATCTGTCCGCCGGCGTCGATCGAGAGCTGCATGTCGACCGGATCGGTGCTCGAGCTCTCGAGCCGGATCACCGACTGCGTCTCACCCGCTGCGTAGTCGGTGACGGTGTAGGGGCGTGCGGGCCGCACGTTCTCGGTGACGATGCCGACGAACTCGGACGCGGGCACTTCCTCGAGGAATGCCGGGTGCAACGCCGCTTCCCACTCCTCCTCGGTGGTCTCGGCGTCGTCGTTCAAGATGTCGACGACCCACTGGGTGCGGTCGCCGACCACCGTGTCGGGCACCGGTACCGCTTCGGGGGTCTCGTCGGGGATCATCGAGCTGCATCCGACGCTGATGAGCACCGCGGCGCAGGCCCCCGCGATGGCGAGCGTGCGACGAGCTTTCATAGGCGAGTCCAATCCTGTGCGGCGGTCGGTGAACGCGTCCTTCGAGCCTATCGACCGCGCACGGGTTCCCGCGAAGCCCAGCCGGTAGGCTGGAGGCCTTATGGCGCATTTGCTGGGGGCCGAGGCCCTGCACCTCGAAGTACCGACCAAAGTCGTATTCGACTCCGTGACGATCGGCGTCGCCGCGGGCGATCGCATCGGCATCGTGGGGCGCAACGGCGACGGCAAATCCAGTCTGCTCATGATGCTGGCCGGACGCCGGGATCCCGATGGCGGACGCGTGACCATGCGCGGCGGCACGACGATCGGCGTGCTCGATCAGGCCGACGTCTTCGTGACCGATGAGACCGTCGGCAACGCGGTCGTCGGTGATGCCGCCGAGCACGAGTGGGCGAGCGACCCGCGCGCGCGAGACGTCATCGAGGGGCTCATCGCCGACCTGCCGTGGGACGCCCGCGTCGACGCGCTCTCGGGCGGACAGCGCCGCCGCGTCGCCCTCGCACGGTTGCTCGTCGGCGACTGGGACATCCTGGCACTCGACGAGCCGACGAACCACCTCGATGTCGAGGCGATCTCCTGGCTCGCCGAGCACCTCAAGCGGCGCTGGGCAGCGAGCCAGGGGGCGCTCCTCGTCGTCACGCACGACCGTTGGTTCCTGGATGAGGTGTGCAACGCCACCTGGGAGGTGCACGACCGCATCGTCGAGCCGTTCGAGGGCGGGTACGCCGCGTACATTCTGCAGCGCGTCGAGCGCGACCGTCAGGCCGCCACGATCGAGCAGAAGCGGCAGAACCTCGCCCGGAAGGAGCTGGCGTGGTTGCGTCGCGGAGCGCCGGCCCGCACCTCGAAACCGAAGTTCCGCATCGACGCCGCGAACGAGCTCATCGCCGATGTACCGGCCGTGCGCGACTCGGTCTCGCTGCAGTCGATGGCGGTGCAGCGGCTCGGCAAGGAGGTCGTGAACCTGCTCGACGCCGGTGTCGCGTACGGGGACCGATCGGTGCTCGAAGACGTCGAGTGGCTGCTCGCTCCAGGAGAGCGCACGGGCATCCTCGGCGTGAACGGCGCGGGCAAGTCCACGCTGCTGGGGCTCATCGCCGGCACCGTCGAGCCCACGAGTGGTCGCGTGAAGCGCGGCAAGACGGTCAAGGTCGCGACCCTCACTCAACGGCTCGACGAGCTCGAGGAGCACCTCCACGAGCCCGTCCGCGTCGTCATCGGTCGTCTGCGCACGAGTTTCTCCGTGGGGTCGGGATCCAAAGCGCAAGAACTCACTCCCTCGCAGCTGCTCGAGCGGATGGGGTTCTCGAGCGCGCAGCTGTCGACCCCGGTGAAAGACCTCTCCGGAGGGCAGAAGCGACGCCTCCAGCTGCTCCTGATCCTGCTCGATCAGCCGAACGTGCTGATCCTCGACGAGCCGACCAACGACCTCGACACCGACATGCTCGCGGCGATGGAGGATCTGCTCGACTCGTGGCCTGGCACGCTCATCGTCGTGAGCCACGACCGGTACTTCCTCGAACGCGTCACCGATCAGCAGTACGCGATCCTGGATCGTCATCTGCGGCACCTGCCCGGGGGCGTGGACGAGTACCTGCGGCTGCGGGCGGCGCAGGATCACGGCACCTCGGCACCGACCGCTGCGGGGAACGGGGCATCGACGACGGCGCAGGCCGTGGCGACTCCCGCGCTGTCCGGGGCCGAGTTGCGCTCCGCGCAGAAGGAGCTCTCGTCGATCGAGCGGAAGATGGAGAAGCTGCAGTCGGATATCGCGCGCTCGCGAGACGGGCTCGCCGATCTCGACCAGACCGACTTCCAGCTCCTGAACGCCGAGATGTCCAAGATCACCGCGCTCGAGGACGAGGTCGTCGCGCTCGAGGAGCGCTGGATGGAGCTTTCCGAGCTGGTGGAGTAGCGTCCGCTGTATGACCGTTCCGCAGCAGCTCGACCACATCGTCATCGCCGGCCCCGATCTGGACGCCCTCGTCGCCTGGTTCGCCGACCGGACGGGCGTGACCGCCGCCCCCGGCGGTGCGCATCCGACGGGGACCGCGAACGCGCTCATCGCGCTCACGATCGACGGTGCCCGCGGACCGCAGTACCTCGAGCTCATCGGGCCGGACCCCGATCGCGGCGATCCGGGCCTGCCGTCGATGTTCGGCATCGACCGGCTCAGCGGGCCGACCGTGCAGACGTACGCGGTGCACCCGGCCGACATCGAGGCGACCGTGGCGGAGGCGCGCGAGCGCGGCGTCGATCTCGGCGAGGTCGCCGACCTGTCGCGGCACACACCGAATGGTGAGCTCCTGGAATGGCGCCTCGCCGGTGTGCGCGGTCCGCGGCGCGAGATCCCCTTCGTTATCGACTGGGGCGGCACCCCGCACCCGGGGCTCGGAGATATGCCGCTCCTCGAACTGCGGTCGTTCACGTGGGTCGAGAGCGATGCGACCCGTCGCCGCGAGCTCAGCGCGGCGCTCGGCGCACTCGGTCTCGGTGTCGGAGCCGCAGAGGTCGTGGACGGGAGCGACTCGGGATTCAGGCTCGAACTCGTGCGGGCGGACGGCGGCACCGCGATCCTCTGAGCGTTCGAGCGAGCACTCGCGCGATGGCAGGCCGGACGGTGGAATGCAACCCGGTATCAGTGGCGACACGGCGTTGTTAGCGTGGCTCCCACTTCGCGCCGCGCAACAGGAGTACGCAGTGAGAGCGTTGCGCACGGCGGAAGCGCACCCCGCACACCGATGTCAGGAGCATGCACCGTGTCACCACACATTCCTGGAGCCCCGGCTCCCACGCCCCCGCCCGTTGCAGAGCCCACCGAAGCGCGCGAGCCGCTGCCCCCGAAGGACGATCAGCAGGGTCCTGAGACCGTCAGTGCGACCGGTGAACGGTCCGGAGCTGACCAGGACGTCCGTGCGCAGCGCGGATCCTTCCTCACGACGTCGCAGGGTGCCCGCATCCGCGACACCGACCACTCGCTGAAGGCGGGGCCGCGCGGACCGACGCTGCTGCAGGACCACCACCTCCGCGAGAAGATCACCCACTTCGACCACGAGCGCATTCCCGAACGCGTTGTGCACGCGCGCGGTGCTGCGGCGCACGGCGTCTTCGAGTCCTACGGCAACGCGGCGAACCTCACCTGCGCGAAGTTTCTCGCCGAGAAGACGACCGTGCCGGTGTTCACCCGGTTCTCGACCGTGGTCGGCTCGCGCGGGTCCGCGGATGCCGTGCGCGACACCCGCGGATTCGCCACCAAGATGTACACCGACGAGGGAACGTTCGACCTGGTCGGAAACAACATTCCCGTGTTCTTCATCCAGGACGGCATCAAGTTCCCGGACATCGTGCACGCCGCGAAGCCTCATCCGGATCGCGAGATCCCGCAGGCGCAGAGCGCGCACGACACGTTCTGGGACTTCGTCTCCCTGCACACGGAAGCCCAGGCGCACGTGATGTGGCAGATGTCCGACCGCGCCATCCCGCGCTCGTACCGCACCATGGAAGGGTTCGGGGTCCACACGTTCCGGCTGGTGAATGCCGAGGGGCAGAGCTCCCTCGTGAAGTTCCACTGGAAGCCGAAGCTCGGCGTGCACTCGGTGCTGTGGGAGGAGGCCCAGCTGATCAACGGCGCCGACCCCGACTTCCACCGACGCGACCTGGCCGATGCGATCGAGGCCGGCGCGTACCCGCAGTGGGAGCTCGGCGTCCAGGTGTTCCCCGACACCGACGAGGAGGTGTTCGCGGGCATCGACCTGCTCGACCCGACGAAGATCGTGCCCGAGGAGCTCGCCCCTGTGAAGCCCATCGGCATGCTCACGCTGAACGCCAACCCGAAGAACTACTTCGCCGAGACCGAGCAGGTCGCGTTCCACCCCGGCCACCTGGTGCCCGGCATCGAGGTCACCAACGATCCGCTGCTGCAGGCGCGTCTGTTCTCGTACATCGACACGCAGATCACGCGTCTCGGGGGGCCGAACTTCTCGCAGATCCCGATCAACCGGCCGCACGCGCCCGTCAACGACATGCTGCGCGACGGCTTCCACCAGTCGGCGGTGCACACCGGCGTCGCCCCGTACCGGCCGAACTCGCTCGACGGCGGGTGCCCCTTCCACGCCGGCGACGGCCAGGCGGCACTGATCGACTTCCCGGAAGCGGTGCAGGAGGCGGTGAAGCTGCGCGAGTCCCCGGCATCGTTCGAGGATCACTACTCGCAGGTGACGCAGTTCTTCCGCAGTCTCATGCCCGCCGAGCAGGATCACGTGATCCAGGCGTACACGTTCGAGCTCGGCAAGTGCTTCGAGCCTGCGATCCGCGAGCGGCAGTTGCAGCGACTCGCGAATATCGACGCCGACCTGTGCGCCGCGGTGGCGACGGGGCTCGGCATGACGGCTCCGGATCCGGAGCAGCCGCCGCGCGACTCCGAGCCGAGCCCGGCGCTGTCGCAGATCGGCGGCACATGGCCCGTGGACGGACGCATCATCGGCATCGCCGTGGACGCGGACAGCGACGCGGCGACGGTCGCCGATCTCGCCGAGCGCATCGACGACGCGGGTATGGTGCCGCTCATCATCGCACCGACCGCCGGGACCCTCGACGATGGGACCCCGATCCAACGCACCTACCTGACGGCGCGCTCCGTGGAGTTCGACGCGATCGTGTTCGCGACGGTGCAGGGTGCGCCCGCCGCGGACGCGGTCCCGGATCGCGACGCCAAGGCGGGGGATCCCGTCGGCCGCGGGCCGGTCGATCCGCGGCTCGTGCTCTTGGCGGCCGAGGCGTTCCGGCACGCGAAGGCGGTGCTGTTCACGGAGCAGACGCCGATCCCCGAGGCGGCGGGAATCGATCGGAATGCGCCCGGTGTGCTCGTGGGTGCCCCGCTCGATCACCTCGACGATCTCGTCGGTCTGCTCGGGCAGCACCGGGTGTGGGAGCGCTTCGCCTGACGCGGGCGAGACGACGCGGCGGGGCCGGGACGCGCAGTGCGTCCCGGCCCCGCCCATGCGTGCCCGCGATCACGGGGAGGGCGTGCCGCCGTTCACGTTCAGGGTCTCGCCGATGACGTAGCTCGACTCGGGGGACGTCAGGAACACGTACGCCGGTGCGAGTTCGGTCGGCTGTCCGGCGCGCCCGAGCGGGGTGTCCTTGCCGAATTCAGGCAACGCGTCCTTCGGCTGGCCATCCGACACCTGGAGCGGGGTCCAGATGGGTCCGGGCGCGACCCCGTTCACCCGGATGCCCTGCTGGGCGAGCGCCTGACCGAGGCCCTTGGTGAAGTTGTTGATGGCCGCCTTCGTCGACGCGTAGTCGAGCAGATGCGGGGAGGGCTGGTACGCCTGGATCGACGTCGAGTTCACGATCGTGGAACCGGCAGGCATATGCGGCACCGCCGCGTGGCTGACGCGGTAGATCGCGTGAATGTTCGTCTCGAACGTGTGCGCCCACTGGTCCTCGGAGAGATCCTCGAAGCGCTCGACGGCGATCTGCCTGCCGGCGTTGTTCACCAGAGCGTCGAGTCCGCCGAGCGCCGCAACGGCATCGGCGACGAGCTGCGTGCAGAACGCGCTGTCGGAGAGGTCGCCAGGGAACAGGAACGCGCGGCGCCCGGACGCTTCGATGATCGACTTGATCTCCTGCGCGTCAGGTTCTTCGTCGGGGAGGTACGAGAGCGCGACGTCGGCACCCTCACGGGCGAACGCGATGGCGACGGCGGCACCGATGCCCGAGTCCGCACCGGTGATCAGTGCTTTGCGCCCCTCGAGGCGACCGGTACCGCGGTAGGAGTGCTGGCCGCGGTCGGTCTGCGGTTCGAGGTCGCGGTCGAGTCCCGGCTCCGGCTGATGCTGCTTCGGCGGGGTGACGCTCGGAAAGCGCGTCACGGGGTTCTGGAACGTCAGCTGATCGGTCATGTGATTCCTCCTGCGTGCGTGTGATTTCGGACGAGTGCGTCGGTCAGATGTTGCTCACTGGTGATCCTCTTCGATCTGAGCGTAGACATCGAGCAGTGCGAGCGCGCGCGTTCCCGCTGCGCCTTCGGTCTGCAACGTCGCGCGCATCGCGTCGACCTGCTCGCGCCCGTGGGGGAACGGTGGAATCAGCGGAACTTCGCGGTCCGTGCGGGCCTCGATGACCACCGGCCGGTCGGCGGCGAAAGCCTGATCGAGCGCCGCATCGAGCGAGCCCGGGTCGTCGACGCGGATGCCGCGCAGTCCGAGCAGCTCCGCGTACCCGGCGAAGTCGAATCGCGGCAGGTCCTGCGATGCGGCGAAGCGCGGCTGCGACTCCATCTCGCGCTGCTCCCAGCTCACCTCGGCCAGATCGAGGTTGTGCAAGACGAGCACGATGAACCGCGGGTCGCTCCAGCCCGTCCAGCGTTCGGCGACCGTGATGAGATCGCTGATCCCGAGCATCTGCATCGCACCGTCGCCGGCGACGACCGCGACCGGTCGATCCGGCGCGGACTCCTTCGCGCTGACGCCGAACGGCACGCCGCAGCCCATGCTCGCGAGCGTGCTCGAGAGGTGCGCGGGCACGCCGCGCGGCAGCCGCATCTGACGTACGTAATGGTAGACCGAGCTGCCCACGTCGATCGCCATCCGGCTGTCGGGGGTGAGGCGCTCGCCGAAGCGGCGGACGACAAGCTCGGGGTTCAGGGGGTCCGCGGCAACCTCGGCGCGCAACCGGGCGATCTCCCGCCAGTTCTCGACGTGCCGCTCGACCTCCGTGCGCCACGGAGTGCGGCCCCGCTCCACCAGTCGTGCGATCAGCGCATCGACCGTCGGCCCGCTCTCGCCGATGAGACCCGTCTCGACCGGGTATCGGTTCGCGATGATGGCGGGATCGATGTCGATCTGCACCGCCCTCGCCTGCTCCGGGGCCGGGTAGAACTCGGTCCACGGATCGTTGGACCCGATGATGATGAGCGTGTCGCACTCCTGCAGCACACGGGCCGAAGCCGAGGTGCCGAGATGGCCCATGGTGCCGGCGACCAGCGGATGGGTCTCATCCACGTACGGCTTGCCGAGCAGGCTCGTGGTGACACCGGCTCCGAGGTGCTCGGCGAGCGCGATCACCTCGTTCCAGGCGTGCCGCATGCCCCGGCCGGCGAGAATCGCAATGCGGGCGCCGGATTCGATGACCTGTACCGCGGCGTCGAGATCCTCGTCTCGCGGCCGGACGTGCCCCGTCGTCCAGCGGGGGGCGGTGACGACCTCGCCGTGCGCCTGCCCGAGATCGGGAGCGGGCGCCTGCTGCACGTCATGCGGCAGGATGATGACCGCCGGTTGACGGTTCGCGAGCGCCGAGCGGAAAGCGCGATCGAGCACCATCGGCAACTGCTCGGGCGCGGAGACCTGCTGCACGAAGGGCGAGGCCACGTCGTGGAACAGGTTCGGCAGGTCGATCTCCTGCTGGTAGTCCGAACCGAGCACGCTCGTGTGCTGCTGCGCAACGAGCGCCACGACCGGCGCGCTGTCGAGCTTCGCGTCGTAGAGTGCGGTGAGAAGGTGCACCGCTCCGGGGCCCTGGGTCGATGTCACGACGCCGACGCTCCCGGTGAACTTCGCTTCACCCACCGCCATGAAGGCCGCGCTCTCCTCGTGCTTCGCCTGGACGAAGCGGGGGCCCTGCTGGGCGCGCTGCAGCGCTCCCAGCAGGGGGTTGTTCCCGTCACCCGGGTAGCCGTAGAGGCGCTGCACGCCCCAGTCAGTCAGTCGTGCGACGATGAGGTCTGACGTGGTCTGCTGCATGCCCCTCATCGTCGCAACTGATGACCGCGAGGACGAGGCCCTTGCGTCACACCACGCCGACTGATTGACTGCCGCGTCTGCTCAGTAGTGCGCGGGAGGATCGCTGCTCGGGAAGGATTCCTCGCCCCACTCGTCCGCGAGTTCGTCGTCGCTCTGCACGGCGCCGTCGTTCTGCTGGTCCTCGGTCGTGCCCGGGCGCTCGGCCTGATCGTCCCTGGCCTCCTCGGGAACGCCCTCCGGCGTCGTGTTCGAGTCGTTGCTCATGTCGCACCTCCGTGGTCGATGCGGTCGCGACCCGATTCGTCCGGTCGTGATCCGCGTATCCCTGAGCGTACCGGTGGGCATGCGGGGAGGACACCGTGAGTGGCACGCGTTCGCCCAGAGGAGAATGCCTGCCGCTCACGGCTGGTCGATCCGGATCAGGCGAACTCGTGCGCGTCGTGTCCGGCGACCGGCGTGAGGCGTCGCAACTGCGTGACGTGACGGGGCTCGAGCTCTTCGAGGGAGGCCACCCCGAGGAGCGTCATGGTCCGCTCGATCTCGGTGCGCAGGATCTCGATCGTGTGGTCGACGCCCGCGCGACCACCCGCCATGAGTCCGTAGAGGTACGCGCGCCCGATGAGGCTGAACTGCGCGCCGAGCGCGACGGAGGCCACGATGTCCGCGCCGTTCATGATGCCCGTGTCGACCATGACGGTGGCGTCTCGCCCGACCTCGCGCACCACCTGCGGCAGCAGGTGGAAGGGCACGGGGGCCCGGTCCAGTTGGCGGCCGCCGTGGTTCGAGAGGACGATGCCGTCGACGCCGTCGTCGATGAGGCGCACGGCGTCCGGAAGGTTCTGCACGCCCTTCACGACGAGCTTGCCCGGCCACATCTCTCGGATGATCTTGAGATCCTCGTATGAGATGGTCGGGTCCATCGCCGAGTTCAAGAGTTCACCGACGGTGCCACCGGTGGAGGACAGCGACGCGAACTCGAGCTTCGGCGTGGTGAGGAAGTCGACCCACCACCACGGTCTCGGGATCGCGTTGAGGATGGTGCCGACCGACAGCTGCGGCGGAATCGAGAACCCGTTGCGCTTGTCGCGCAGACGCGCACCGGCGATCGGGGTGTCGACCGTGAACATGAGGGTGTCGAACCCGGCCTGCGCCGCCCGCTCGACGAGGCCGTAGGAGATGTCGCGATCCCGCATGATGTACAGCTGGAACCAGTTGCGTCCGTCGGGGTTCGTCGCTCGCACGTCCTCGATCGAGGTCGTCCCGAGCGTCGACAGGGTGAACGGAATGCCGGCGGCACCCGCCGCTCCGGCGCCGGCGATCTCGCCCTCGGACTGCATGAGTCGCGTGAACCCGGTCGGTGCGATGCCGAACGGCAGCGCTGAGGCGCCGCCGAGAATCCGGGTCGTCGTATCGACCCGGTCGGCCGGCCGCAGCACGTCGGGGTGGAACTCGATGTCCGCGAATGCCTGCCTGGCGCGATGGATCGAGACTTCGCCCTCGGCGGCGCCGTCGGTGTAGTCGAAGGCGGCGGCGGGGGTGCGGCGCTTCGCGATCTTCCGCAGGTCTGCGATGGTGAGCGCCGCGTCGAGCCGACGCTTCTTCCCGTCGAGCTGCGGCTTCTTGAACTGCATGAGCTCGAGGAGTTCTGCGGGCTTCGGGAGCTGACGCTGCATGGGATGGGTCCTTTCGATGCTGGAGCGGGGAGGGGAGGATCGCACGCGGTCAGACCGCTGCGGCCTCGACGGTCTCGGTGTGAGCGACGCGCGAGATGAAGCAGGACGCGACGATCGAGATGCCCGCACACACGCCAACGTACACCGCGATCGGCCACCACTGCCCGCCGCTGATCTCGAGAAGCCAGGCGCCGATCAGTGGTGCGGTGCCGCCGAAGATCGCGGCGCCGAGCTGGTACCCGAGCGAGGCGCCGGTGTAGCGGACCTCGGGTGCGAAGTTCTCGGCGATGAGCGTGCCGAGGATCGCGTTCACACTGCCCCACAGGAACCCGAAGCCGATGATGGTGGCGACGAACAGCGCCCAGGTCTCACCGGTGTTGAGGATCAGGTAGTAGGGCACGATGAGCACGATGGTGGTGATCGCCGACCAGCGGTAGAGCAGGGCGCGCGACACTCGGTCGGAGATGCTGCCGAAGATCGGCATCCAGATGGTGGCGACCAGTGCCGCCGCCGCGATGGCCAGCAGCACGACGTTGTCGCGGGCTCCGAGGATCCCGGTCGCGTACGCCACGACGTAGGTGCCGAAGATGTAGAAGGGGCCGGTCTCCGCCGCCTTCGCTCCGATCGAGACGAGCACGGCGCCCCAGTGCTTCGTGACGACCTCCTTGATCGGCAGCTTCAGTCGCGCGCCGGTCTCGCGGACGCGCCGGAACTCGGGGGTCTCGTCGAGGCCGTTGCGAATCCAGAGTCCGATGAAGACGAGCACGATGCTGGCGACGAACGGAATGCGCCACCCCCAGGTCATGAACTGACCGTCGGGCAGTTGAGTGAGGAGCGCGACGACACCCGCGGCGAGGAGCATGCCCAGGCTGATTCCCATCTGCGGCACGGCACCGTAGAGCCCGCGGCGGTGCTTCGGCGCGTACTCGTAGGCGAGCAGCAGGGCGCCGCCCCACTCGCCGCCGATGCCGAGGCCTTGGAGGATGCGGAAGCAGATGAGCAGGATCGGCGCGGCGATGCCGATCGCCGCGTAATCGGGGAGGAGACCGATCGCGACGGTGCCGCCGCCCATGAGTGTCAGCGTGATGAAGAGCGTCTTCTTGCGCCCGATGCGGTCGCCGATGTGCGAGAAGATGACGCCCCCGAGCGGGCGGAAGAAGAACGTGAGCGAGAACGAGACGAAGGCGAGCATGGTCGAGATGAATTCGCTGTCGCTCGGGAAGTAGAGCTTGTTGAAGACGAGCGCTGCGACGGTGCCGTAGACGAGGAAGTCGAACCACTCGATCACGCTGCCGCTGAGGCTGCCGAGGAGTACCCGATAGTTGAGCTTCTCGGTGGGTTGTGCGCTGTCTGGGGGTGCGGTGGTGGTCACGGTTCTCTCCTTTGAGACAGGTTCATCGGTGAACGGCCGGAAGCGGCGGAATGCGCGAAACGAGGATTGTGTGGTCGAACCATGTGGTCAAACCACAAGGAGTGTACGTCGACGCCGTTCGATCCGTCAACTCATGCTCGATGTCGTGCAGTCGGATCGCTCAGGACTCGAGCGCGGCGGCCGTCTCCTCGTAGTACCCGCGGATGTGCGCGCGGAGCAGCTCGGTGGCGCGTGCGGCGTCGCCCTCGCGGAAGCTGACGAAGATGGCGCGATGCTCGGCGCGGAGCCGCTCCGCGGTGCGCTCCCAGTCGGGGAGCGAGCGGGCGCGAGTAAGGGTGTGATCGGCGATGGAGGTGCGCAGCGCATCCATCAACGTGCTGATGAGGGGGTTTCCCGCCGAACGTGACAGCGCGATGTGGAACTCCGCGTCGAGCTTCAAGAACTCGTCGACGGCGGGGCCCGCGTCGTCCATGAGCGCGAGCGTCCGCTCGGCGTCGCTCCAGTCGCCGCCGACGTGGTCGGCGTGCGACGCCGCCCAGGTCTCGAGGAGCAGACGTACCTCGTACACATCGGCGTGCTGCACATGACTCGTGGCGAGCTGCAGATTGAGCGCCAGGGTGAGGGCCTGCTCCGGTGCTGCCGTGATGACCGTGCCGGACCGGGGGCCGGAACCCGTCGACGTGCGGATCGTGCCCAGCGCCTCGAGCACCCGGAGTGCTTCGCGCAGCGAACCTCTGGAGACCTCGAGCGTCTCTGCGAGGGCGCGCTCGCCAGGCAGATGATCGCCGATGCGCAGGCGGCCGCTCCTGAGCTCCTCGGTCACCCAGCTCATCACCGTCTCGTGCGCCTTCATCATCGGCGATTATCCCAGGCGCGGGTGCGAAAACCCGCATCCACCGACCGGTGGATGCGGAAATCCACCTCCTCACCGCTGCCGCACCGAGCTCTGGACGACGATGCTGGAATCATGGAGACGAGAGACACGGAGTCGACCTCCGCTATTCGGGTGCGCGGGTTGCAGAAGCGCTACGGGGATCGTGTCGTGCTGGATGGCATCGACCTCGACATCGCGCCGGGGGAGACGTACGCGCTCCTCGGTCCGAACGGTGCCGGGAAGAGCACCGCGATCGAGATCCTGGAGGGGCTCAGGCGACCGAGCGCCGGCGAGGTGTCGGTGCTCGGTCGCACCCCGCTCTCGGCGCCGCGATCGTGGCGCGGGCGCATCGGTATCGTGGCGCAGCAGACCGGCGACCTCGGTCCGTTCACGGCCCGCGAGCTGGTGGCGCGGTTCCACCGCGTGTATCCGAACCCGCGACCGGTCGACAAGGTGCTCCACCTCGTCGGACTCACCGAGCGCGCGGGCGTGCGCGCGACGAAGATGTCCGGCGGGCAGCAGCGGCGACTCGATGTCGCGCTCGGGATCGTCGGACGCCCGGACCTCCTGTTCCTCGACGAACCCACGACCGGGTTCGACCCCGATGCCCGACGCCAGTTCTGGAGCATGCTCCGCACGCTGACCGAGGAGGGCACCTCGATCCTGCTCACCACGCACTATCTCGATGAGGCGGCCCACCTCGCCGACCGGGTCGGGGTGCTGTCCGCCGGTGCGATCGTCGCCGAAGCGCCGCCCGAGAGCCTGGGCGGGCCGGAGGCCCGGATCCCCGAGGTGCGCTGGCGCGACGCGAATGGGCGGCAGCGGATCGAACGCACCGACGCGCCAGGGCACCTGGTCGCTCGGCTGCAGCGCGAATGGGGAGCGCAGGAACCACCGGAACTCGAGATCCGGCGCCCCAATCTCGAAGACATCTATCTCGACCTCATCGGTGCGGATGCGCCGGGCCGACAGGGAGTCCCATCATGACCATCGCATCGCATCGCTCATCTCTCGCAGCGACCGACGGGCGCACGCCCGGTGTTCTCCGCGTCGGCGTCGACGCGGTCGGGCACGAGCTCCGCGCCTACTTCCGCACCCCGGACACGGTCTTCTTCACGTTCCTGTTCCCGGTGCTGCTGCTCGGCATCTTCGGGGTGGCCTTCGAGTCGTCGGGCGACGTCGGCGCACGTCCAGACGGCACCGGGGGCATCTCCATGGCGGCGTACTACTTGCCCGGCATGGTCGCTGCCGGACTGCTGCTCACCGGGGTGCAGAACCTCGCCGTCGACATCGCGCGCGAGAAGAGCGAGGGGTGGCTGAGACGTCTCGGCGGGTCCCCGATGTCGCCCGTCAGCTACTTCATCGGCAAAGCCGGGCTGGTGCTCGTCACCTCGCTCGCGCAGCTCGCGCTGCTGCTCGTCTTCGCCGTCGTCGTGTTCGGCATCGACTTGCCCGATGATCCCGAACGCTGGATGCGCTTCGCCTGGCTCTTCTCGCTCGGCATCGTGACGATGACGCTGATCGGCATCGCCCTGTCCGCCGCGCCCCGGTCCTCACGCAGCGCCACCGCCGTCGTGCTCCCGATCGTCCTCGTCCTGCAGTTCATCTCGGGCGTCTACCTGCAGTTCAGCATGCTCCCCGAGTGGCTGCAGAACATCGCATCGCTGTTCCCGTTGAAGTGGTTGGGGCAGGGCATGCGCAGCGTCTTCCTGCCCGAGCACTTCGCCGGTGCGGAAACCGGTGGCGACTGGGATCTCTGGCTCGTCGCGGCGAACCTCATCGGGTGGCTCCTGGTCGCGCTCGTGATCTCGCTGCTCACCTTCCGCTGGGTGCGTCGCTCGTGAGACCGGTCCCGAGTACGCGATGCAGGGGGCGAGCGGCCAGCAGCAGCACTGCACCCGCGAGCACGGCGCCGCCGCCGATGACCGGGAAGAACACCTGCTCGGGCAACCGGGTGTACAGCGTCGCGAACATCGCCGAGAGGGTGGACCCGGCGCCGAGCGTGAGGATCTTCAACGCGACGAGCTGCGTGGCGAAGCGCTCGGGCGCGATCCGCGTCACCACGGAGAACCCGATGGGGCCCACGAACACCTCGGAGACGCCCGCGATGACGAGCGCGATCACCATGAGCCACGGCGAGACGTTCCGCCCGGGAACGAACACGATGCTGATGAGCAGCAGGTACGCGAGTCCGATGCCGCCGAACCCGATCGCGAACTTCTGGATCGGCGGGAGCCGTCCGATCCAGCGCTCCTTCCACGTTCCGGCCACGAGCGGGATCACGAGCACCAGCGCCACGGTTCCGATCACCGCGAACCAACCCTCCGGAAAGGTCCAACCGCCGAGATCGAGGTCGACGCGGGTCGAGACGATGAGCGGCACGGTGGTGAAGAGTTGCAGGTAGAACCCGTAGTACAGCGTCTCGGCAAGCCACATCGGCAGGTATCCGCGCACGCGCATCCGCTCGGCCCGCTCCAGGTGGCGCGAGCGGAGCATCACCGTGAAGTAGGCGGCGGCCGCAGCAGCGATCACGATCCCGACGACCGTGCTCAGATTGTGTGCCCGGACGACCCCGAACGCGATCAGGACGCCGAGCACCAGGGCGCCGATGGCACCCCAACCGACGGCGGCGATGAGCCCGGCTCGGCGGATCGGGTTCGGCACGACCGCCGTCTCCGGCGGCAGCGCGCGCATGCGCACCACGTACTGCACGAGGGCGATCGACATGCCGACCGCTGCGGCGCCGAACGCCCAGTGGAACCCCGCGCTCGACTGCAGCCACCCGGTCGCCAGGGGCCCGAAGATCGCTCCGAGATTGATCGAGAGGTAGAAGTACGAGAATCCGGCGTCGCGGGCGCCCCGTGGCCACCCCCCGAACAGCACACCGATGATGGACGTGATGTTCGTCTTCAGGAGACCGGTGCCGACGGCGATGCAACTGAGGCCTGCGGCGACCCCCGGCGTGCCTGGCAGCAGCGCGAGCGCGAGATGACCGCAGGTGATGACGATGGCGCCCGTCAGCACGAGATGCCGCGCCGGAGCCACGCGATCGGCGAGCCACGCACCGAGCAGCTGCGCCAGGTAGAGGCAGCCGCCGTAGGCGCCGACGATACTCACCGCCACGGTCGGGTCGAGGGCCAGACCGCCATCGACGACCGGGAAGATGAGGTAGTAGGCGAGTACCGCCTGCAGTCCGTAGTAGCTGAAACGCTCCCACATCTCGACGAGCGCGAGGTTCCAGAAGCCGGTCGGTTGCGCCGTCCGACGGCCGCGGGCCTCGGGGTCGCCGGCGACGATCGCCACCGTGCCGGTCGCGAACGCTGCGTCCGCTCCTCGCTCCGGCGGCTCCGCTGGTGCGGAAGCGCGATCCTGCATGCTCGATCATCCTTCCGCCGTGTGCGCGAACCATCATCCCACGCACCGGACCGATCCGACCTGCGCGTGAGAGAGTGAGACCATGAGCGGAGCGGCCGACGACACCCGGATGAGCGGCCGTGCCGCTCGGCCGAGTTCATTGCGGTGGTGGGACGCCGGGGTCGTCACGATCGTGCTGTTCCAGTCCGTGGTCGTCGTGCTCGACGGAGCGCCGGGAGTCACTTCGGCGCTCGGAATCGCATCGGAGTCCGCGCGCATCGCGCTCGTGCTCGCGCCGCTGGCGCTGCTCGTGCTCCTCTATGCGCTGATCGGTCGACGCGCACTCAGGCGCGGCAAGGAGGATGCGCCGCTCGGACCGCTCGGGGCGCTCTTCCTCGTCCTGCTGATCGCCGTGCTCGCCCTGGCCGTGTTCCTCGCTCCGATGAACGCGATTCTGCAGGCGCTCGTCTACCCCATCGTGTGGACCGTGGCGGTGCGATACCGGGAAGCGGTCGCGTGGTCCGGGGCGACCGCGATCTCCATCGGAACCACCATGTACGCGGGGCTCGCACTCGGCGGTGCGTCCGGAGCCGTGTTCACCGCCCTGCTCACCATGGTGAGCTCGTTCGTGTTCGCCGTGGTGATGGGAACCTGGATCACCCGGGTCTTCGAGCAGGGCGAGCGATTCCGGCTCGTCGCCGACCAGTTGCGACAGGCGCAGGGCGAAGTCTCGGCGCTGTCGGAAGCGGCAGGTGCCGCTGCCGAGCGCGAGCGCCTCTCGCGTGAACTGCACGACACCCTCACTCAGACGCTCACCGGTCTCGTGATGCTGAGCGAGCGCGCCGAACGCGCACTGGACGTCTCGGACCTCGACGCGGCACGCGAACGCATGGCCCAGGTGACGTCCGCCGCGCGCACCGCCGTCGGAGAGACGCGGGCGCTCGTCGCCACCGCGCATCCGCTCGCGGACGGCGGTCTGGAGCAGGCCATCGAGCGGCTCGTCGCCCGCATGCGCGCGGAGACCGGGATCGCCGTCGACTGCGCCGTCGCACCGATCGAGTGCGGACGCGAGCAGCAGGTCGTGCTGCTCCGTGCGGCGCAGGAGGGCCTCGCGAACGTCCGCACGCACGCACGCGCTACCGAGGCGAGGGTCACCCTGCGACTGGGGGAGTCCCTCGGACCGCGGTCCGCGCCGACCCGGATCGCGGTGCTCACCGTCGACGACAACGGTGCGGGACCGGGGGAGCGCGCGGCGCACGACCGAGCGGGCGGCGGCTACGGCATCACCGGGCTTCGCGATCGCGCCAGGCACGTGCGCGGTGATCTCAGCTTCGGGCCAGGACCGCGCGGCGGAGCGCGGCTCGAACTCCGACTTCCGGTCACGTCGGCGGAGCGGCCCGCCACCGAACCACCGCGGAACGACCCGCCGCACCGAGCCGAGGAGCCTGACCCCGTATGATCCGACTGCTGATCGCCGACGACCACCCGATCGTGCGAGCGGGAATCGTCGGCCTGTTCGCCGACACCGACGGGTTCGACGTCGTCGCCGAGGCCGCCAGCGGGGAAGCGGCGGTCGCGCTCGCCGCAGCACACCGACCCGCCGTGGTCTTGATGGACCTGCGCATGCCGGGCATCGGCGGCGTCGCCGCGACCCGGGAGATCGTGGCCGCATCCGAGGCGCGGGTGCTCGTGTTCACCACCTACGAGGACGACGACCAGATCCTCGCCGCCATCGAGGCGGGCGCGAGCGGATACCTGCTGAAGGCGGCGCCCGCGGCGGAACTGCTCGCCGGCGTCAACGCGGTCGCCGGCGGCCACACGGTTCTCGCCCCAGAGATCGCCGCGCAGCTGGTGGCGCGGGCGAGCGGTGCCGGTCGCGCGATGAACGCCGAGCCGATCCCCCGTCTCACGTCGCGAGAGGTCGAGATTCTCGACCTCGTCGCTGCGGGGCACAGCAATCCAGGCATTGCCCGACTGCTGTGCATCGGCGAGTCCACCGTGAAGACCCACCTGCTGCACGCCTTCGAGAAGCTGGCGGTGCGCGACCGCACCCGTGCGGTGACGCGCGCCCTCGAACTCGGCATCCTTCCCCGCCAGCCCTGAGCGCTACAGTGGTGACGCACGCGACTCGCGCGAGAGAGACGAGGACTTTCATGACCGCCACGCCGACGCCGTTCACCCTGCTCGAGGCGAGCATCGAACAGATCCTCGAAGCGCTGGCGTCCGGCCGCATCACGAGCGTCGAACTGACCGCGCGGTATCTGTCGAGGATCGGGGCGTTCGACCGCGAGGGCATCCGGCTCAACGCGATTCCCGTCCTCAATCCCGCCGTGCTCAGCGAGGCCGCGGAATCCGATCGTCGTCGTCGCGAGGGGTCGGTCCGGCCGCTCGAGGGGGTGCCGTTCACGGTCAAGGATTCGTACATGGTCGAGGGGCTGACGGTCGCATCGGGGTCGCCCGCCTTCGCGAAGCTCATCGCGCAGTGGGACGCGTTCTCCGTCGAGAAGCTCCGCGACGCAGGGGCGGTGCTCATCGGCAAGACCAACATGCCCCCGATGGCCGACGGCGGCATGCAGCGCGGCGTCTACGGTCGCGCCGAAAGCCCCTACAACCCGCAGTTCCTCGCCGCGGCGTACGCCTCTGGCTCATCGAACGGCTCCGGTGTCTCGACAGCGGCGAACCTCGCGGTCTTCGGCATGGGAGAGGAGACGGTCTCCTCCGGGCGCAGCCCCGCGTCGAACAACGGCCTCTGCGCCTACACGCCGTCGTGGGGCGTGCTGTCGATCCGCGGCAACTGGCCGCTGTTCCCCGCGCGCGACGTCGTCGTGCCGCAGACGCGGTCGATGCCGGACATGCTCCGCGTCCTCGACGTCCTCGTGCAGGACGACCCCGTGACCCGCGGTGATTTCTGGCGCAATCAGAGCGTCGTCGAGCTGCCCCTGCCGAGCGCGCATCGACCCGGCACCTACCTGTCCGCGCAGGATCCCGAGGCGCTCCGCGGCAAGCGCATCGGCGTGCCGAAGATGTACCTCGGGCTGGATCGGGCGTTCCCGATCTCGGTACGACCCTCCGTGACGGTGCTGTGGGAAGCGGCCAGGACGCGACTCGAGGCGCTCGGCGCCGAGGTCGTCGAGGTCGACTTCCCGCTCATCGAGCAGTACGAAGGCGATCACCCCGGCGGCGAGAACGTCGGCAGCCTCGGCGTGCTCCCCGACGGATGGATGGACACCGAGTTCAACCATTTTCTCGCGTACGGGTGGAACGACTTCCTGCTCGCGAACGGAGACCCGTCCGTGCCGTCGCTCGCGACGGTCGACGCCGACCAGATCTTCCCGACCCCCGAAGGGGCGCTCCCCGACCGCTACGAAGAGGTCGAGGACTACGAGAACCGCTACCGAGCCACGGTGGCGCTCGCCGAGGCCGGGATCCCCGACCCGCGTGACCGACCCGACTTCGCCGAGGGACTGCGGGCGCTCGTGCGGCTGCGCGAGTCGCTCTTCGAGGAGTGGCTCGTGGAGCGCGGACTCGACGCCGTGGTGTTCCCGGCCAACGCGGACGTCGCGGCCGAGAACAGCGACATCGACCCGGAGGCCGCCGACCAGGCGTGGTCGAATGGCGTCTTCTTCTCCAACGGCAACTACGCGCTCCGTCACCTCGGCATTCCGACCGTCACCGTGCCCATGGGGCAGATGGCCGACATCGCGATGCCCGTCGGTCTCACCTTCGCGGGAGCGGCGTACTCCGACCCGGCGCTGCTCGCGTACGGGTACGCCTTCGAGCACGGCGGAACCGGATCGTTGCGCCCGCGGCCCGCGTTCGCCCCGGAATTGCCCGGCGACCGGGTGCGGGGGGTCCTCTCCGAATCGCGCGCCGTCGAAGCCGATGTCGATGAACGTACGGCTGACAATGGCGCGGCCGAGCCGATCGCGACGCCCGAGCTCTCGCTCGAAGCCGCACTCGATCCGAAGGACTACGTCGACGGGGCGACGCTGCTCGTGATCGCCGGTGAGCTTCGCGGCGCCGACGCCGGGTCGCTCCGCGTCACCGTCAACGGGGTCCCGGTCGCCGCGACCGCGATCGACGGACACTGGTCGGCCACTGCGGTGCTGCCGGGAACCGTGCACCGCAGCGGACCCGGCACCAACCCGCGCGCCTCGCGGGCACTGGTCGTCGCGGTCGCCGGCGGGGCCGAGCACGGCGTCCCGGCCGTCGGAGCGTACGTCGAGCTGTAGGCCGGGGACCCTGCTGGAGGGCGGCCGGTTACGGTCGTTCGGGGTTCGCGCTGTCCGGCTCGGGTGCCGGCGCCGGAGCGCCATCGACCGGCGCCGGCTCGTCGGGGTCTGCTCCCGCCGCGAGTGGACCGAAGTGCTCGACGCTGAGCGACAGGCGGCGCAGCAGCGTGGCGAGGCGATCGCGTTCGGCGCGGGGCACGCCGCCGAGCAGCAGATCCTCGGCATCGCTCAACCGGGTCATCGCTGCGTCGACGAGCGTCTGACCGCGGGTCGTCATCTCGACGAGCACTCCGCGGCCGTCGTTCGGGTCGGTCAAGCGCCTGACGAGTTCGCGCTGCACCATGCGGTCGATGCGATTCGTCATCGTGCCGCTCGAGACCATCGTCTGCTGCACCAGACGCTTCGGGCTCTGTCGGAACGGGTGCCCGCCGCGGCGCAGGGCTGCGAGCACATCGAACTCCCACGAGGCGAGCCCCGACCGCTCGAACGCCTGCGCCCTGGCTCGGTTCAGGTGCTTCGTGATGCGCGTGATCCGCGAGAAGACCGCCAGCGGCGCGAGATCGAGATCCGGTCGCACGGCGCCCCACTCGGAGAGAATCTGGTCGACCTCATCAGGCTGCTTCATAGCGTCATTATGTCGTCTCGGACGCCGAAAAGCCCGAGAAACCGCCGGTGGACGGCCGTACGGACGGCACAGCGGCCGGTCAGCAGACCCAGGCCGAATCTGGCAAACTGTACAGGTGCCCGCGAGGGACGATCCGCCTTAGTGTAATGGCAGCACGGCAGCCTTTGGAGCTGTAAGGTCTAGGTTCGAGTCCTAGGGGCGGAGCGGCGGTCCGAGTGACCGCGGAGCCAGCGGCTCGGGTATCCGAAGGAAGGACCACACCACATGGCAGAACGGTCGCTCGCGGTCGTCATCCTGGCCGCAGGCCAGGGCACCCGCATGAAGTCCTCGACACCGAAGGTGCTGCACCCCATCGGCGGGCGCTCGCTGATCGCGCACGTGCTCGACGCCGCAGCCGGCCTCGACCCCCGTTCGATCGTGGCGGTCGTCAGGCACGAGCGCGCCCGCGTCTCCGACGCGATCCTCGACCACGCCCCCGACACCGTGATCGTCGATCAAGACGATGTTCCCGGAACCGGCCGCGCCGTGGAGCAGGCCGTCGCCGCGCTGCCGGCCGACTTCGACGGAACCGTGGTCGTGCTCTCGGGCGACGTCCCCCTCATCGAGACGTCGATGCTCGAGCGGCTCGTGCGCGGCCACACCGAGGGCGGCCGCGCCATGACCATGCTCTCCGCGATCTTCGACAACCCCACGGGCCTCGGACGCATCCTGCGCGACGCGTCCGGAGCGGTGACGGGCATCGTCGAAGAGAAGGACGCCTCGGACGCCGAGCGCCGTGTGACCGAGATCAACGGAGGCGTCTACGTCTTCGCGCGTCGCGCCCTCGAGCAGGCACTCGCCGAGATCACCACCGAGAACGCGCAGGGCGAGAAGTACCTCACCGACGCCGCAGCCCGGATCCTCTCCGTGGGAGGCGCCGTCGAGGCCGTGGCGACCGACGACCCGTGGCTCATCGCCGGGGTCAACGACCGCGCCCAACTCTCCGAGGCGGGCCGCGAACTCAACCGCCGCGTCGTGCTGGCGCACCAGCGAGCGGGCGTCACGGTGCAGGATCCGCACTCGACCTGGATCGACGCCGATGTCGCGATCGAGCCGGACGTCACGATCCTGCCGGGCACGCATCTGCGCGGCGCGACGAGTATCGCGACCGGTGCCACCGTCGGCCCCGACACCACGCTCGTCGACTGCGAAGTCGGTCCGGGAGCGCACGTGCGGCGCAGCGAAGCCACCCTGGTCGTCATCGGCGCCGGAGCAGACGTCGGCCCGTTCGCCTACCTGCGACCGGGCACCGAGCTCGGTGCCGCGGGCAAGATCGGCGCGTTCGTCGAGACCAAGAACAGCGTGATCGGCGACGGCAGCAAGATTCCCCACCTCAGCTACGTGGGCGACGCCACGATCGGCACGGGCACGAACATCGGCGCCGGCACCATCGTCGCGAACTACGACGGCGTGCAGAAGCACCGTACCGAGGTCGGCGACGCCGTGCGCATCGGCTCGGACAACGTGCTCATCGCCCCCGTCGCGATCGCGGACGGCGTTTACACCGCCGCCGGCACGGTCGTGCGCAAGAACGTTCCCTCCGGCTCACTCGCCATGAATGTCGCGCCGCAGCGCAACATCGAGGGCTGGGTGGCCGAGAACCGACCGGGGACGACCACCGCTGAAGCGGCCGACCGTTCACAGCACAACACGGGAGAGAAATAACAGCATGAGCGCTATCGAGATGGCCGGGCAGAAGAAGCTGGTCCTCATCTCTGGCCGGGCATACCCGGAGCTCGCAGAGCACGTCGCAGGAGAACTCGGCGCGGAGCTCGTGCCGACCGACTCGCGCACGTTCGCCAACGGCGAGCTGTACGCGAGGTTCGGGGAGAGCGTCCGCGGTGCGGACGCCTTCGTGATCCAGTCGCACACCCACCCCATCAACGAGTGGCTCATGGAGCAGCTCATCATGGTCGACGCGCTGAAGCGCGCCTCGGCCAAGCGGATCACCGTCGTGGCCCCGTTCTACCC
Source organism: Leucobacter tardus (assembly GCF_017583045.1). GTDB lineage: Bacteria > Actinomycetota > Actinomycetes > Actinomycetales > Microbacteriaceae > Leucobacter > Leucobacter tardus. Next base: position 73,306 of record NZ_JAGFBF010000002.1, read on the forward strand.
GTACTCCCGTCAAGACAAGAAAGGCCGTGGGCGCGAGCCCATCTCGGCCCGTCTCGTAGCCGACCTCTTCAAAGCGGCCGGCGCGAACCGCATCATGACGATCGACCTGCACGCCGCACAGATCCAGGGCTTCTTCGACGGCCCGGTCGACCACCTGTTCGCCATGCCGGTGCTGATGTCGCACTTCCGCAAGACGCTCAATCGAGACGATCTCACCATCGTCTCGCCCGACATGGGCCGGGTGCGCGTCGCCGATATGTGGAGCGACAAGCTCGATGCCCCCCTCGCGATCATCCACAAGCGTCGTGACCCGAAGGTCGCCAACGAGGTCTCGGTGCACGAGATCGTCGGCGACGTGAAAGATCGCTGGTGCCTGCTCGTCGACGACATGATCGACACCGGCGGCACGATCGCGAAGGCCGCCGAGGCGCTCAAGGCGAACGGGGCGCGCGGCGTCACGATCGCGTGCACCCACGCGATCTTCTCGGGCCCGGCGAAGGAACGCCTGTCTGCCGAGTTCATCGATCAGGTGGTCGTCACCGACACGCTGCCGCTCACCGACGAGAAGCGGTTCGACAAGCTCACCGTGCTGTCGATCGCGCCGTTGCTCGCCCAGGCGATCCACGAGGTGTTCGAGGACGGCTCGGTGACCTCGATGTTCGAGGGCGCCGCGTAGGCGAGGCTCGGCTCCCGCGTCGGCGCCGCTCCGGCTCCCGCGCCGGCGCCGCTCCGGCTCCCGCGCGGCTCCCGCCCCCGGTTCTGTGCGGGGTTCTGTGCCGTATTCCGCCGATGAACGCACAAAACCCCGCACTGAAGCGATCAGCAGCGCCGGGTGCCACCACGACGAAACGGGGCGGCCCCACCGTGAGGTGGGACCGCCCCGTTCGTGCGTCCGGCGCTACTCGGAGATCTGCGTCTCCGAGCGGTCGCCCGACCACTCGGTGTGGAACACGCCGGGGCCGTCGACCCTGCGGTAGGTGTGCGCGCCGAAGTAGTCGCGCTGACCCTGGATGAGGGCGGCGGGCAGGCGTGTGGCGCGCAGGCCGTCGTAGTAGGCGAGCGACGACCCGAAGCCCGGGGCGGGCACGCCCGCGAGTGCCGCCGTCGACACGACGCGGCGCCACGAGTCCTGGGCGCGGCCAGTCGCGTCGGCGAAGAACGGCGCCGTCACCAGCGCGACGAGGTCGGCATCGGCCCGGTAGGCATCGGCGATGCGACCGAGGAACCGCGCCTGAATGATGCAGCCGGCCCGCCAGATCTTCGCGATCGCCGAAGGATCGATCCGCCACCCGTACTGGCGCGCAGCGGTGCGGATCACATCGAAGCCCTGCGAGTACGCGACGATCTTCGACGCGTACAGCGCTTGCCGCACGTCCTCGACGAACGCGTCGCGATCCTCGAGCTCGACGGACGTGCTCGGGCCCGCAAGGCGGGCGCCGGAGAGTCGCTGCTCCGGATGCGAGGAGAGACCGCGGGCGAAGACGGCCTCGGCGATCCCGCTGATGGGCGTGCCGAGCGTGAGTGCGGACTGCACCGTCCACGTGCCCGTGCCCTTCTGGCCAGCCTGGTCGAGGACGACGTCGACGAACGGGCGGCCGGTGCGCGTATCGATCTGCTTGAGCACCTCGCCGGTGATCTCGATGAGGTAGCTGTCGAGCTCACCGGTGTTCCACTCGGCGAACACGTCGGCGATCTCCGCCGGCTCGAGGCCGCCGACGCGGCGGAGCAGATCGTAGCTCTCCGCGATGAGCTGCATGTCGGCGTACTCGATGCCGTTGTGCACCATCTTCACGAAGTGACCGGAGCCATCGCTTCCGACATGGGTGACGCACGGTTCGCCGTCGTCGGCGCGGGCCGCGATGGACTCGAAGATGGGGCCGACGGTGGCGTAGGCCTCATCGGAGCCGCCCGGCATGATGCTGGGGCCGTTGAGCGCCCCCTCTTCTCCGCCGGAGATGCCGGCGCCGACGAAGTGCAGTCCGCGCTGACGCATCTCGTGCTCACGGCGGATCGTATCGGTGAACTGGGCGTTGCCGCCGTCGATGATGATGTCGCCGGGTTCGAACACCGCGGCGAGCTCCTGGATCACGGCGTCGGTCGCCGACCCCGCCTGGACCATGATGATCGCGGTGCGGGGCCGGGTGAGGCTGGCCGCGAACTCCGCCATCGACTCGGCCGGGACGAAGTTCGCCTCGGGGTGGGCGTCGACGAGGGTGCGCGTGCGCTCGGGGGAGCGGTTGACCACTGCGACGCGGTTGCCCTCGCGGCTCGCGAGGTTTCGTGCGAGGTTGGCGCCCATGACGGCCAGGCCGACGACTCCGATGTTTGCTTCGGGCGGTGATGTCATGTCTGTCGTTCCATTCCGAGGTAACCGGGTGCGCTGGTCGGGCGCGCGTGAGCGCGCTCCCTATTCACCCTACTGGGTTGCTGCGCGCGGGGTCACTCTCCCCGGCGGGATCGTGTAGACTGGGCCGCTGTACTTCGGCGAGGGATGCGCGAGCATCCGTAATCGACGCGGGACGGGCTGCTCCGAGCGAGCATCGCTGCCGCGAGAGTGCGAATCAACATCGAACCGGGCGGCAGTGCCGCCCCGATGGGCGCGAGCCCGCAAGAAGGAGAACCACGATGAGCGAGCAGTACGATCTCGACGGCGCGGTCCGCGAGAGCTTCGGCAAGGGAGCGGCGCGCAAGCTCCGCGCCGCGGGTCAGACCCCTGCGGTCGTCTACGGCCACGGCACCGACCCGCTTCACGTGTCGGTCAACACCCACGCACTCGGTCTGATCGTCCGTCACGCCAACGCGCTGATCGACCTCGCGGTCGATGGCAAGAAGCACCTGGTGCTGGTGAAGGACGTGCAGAAGGATCCGGTGCGCCAGATCATCGAGCACGTCGACCTCGTGGTCGTGCGCCGCGGCGAAAAGGTCGAGGTCGAGGTTCCCGTGCACGTGACCGGCGAGCCGTTCGCCGGCACCAACGCGCTGCAGGAGCTCACCGGTCTGACGCTCAGCGTTCCGGCGACGTCGATCCCCGATGCGCTCGAGACCTCGGTCGAGGGCTTCGAAGAGGGCACCCAGGTGCTGGCCGGCCAGATCGAGCTGCCGAAGGGCGCCGAGCTCATCGACGATCCCGAGCAGCTCGTCGTCCACATCGTGGTGCCCCGCGCCGCGGTCGCGGAGGAGGACGAAGAGGGTGCCGCCGCCGAGGAGGCGGAGAGCACTTCCGAGGAGTCGGACTCCGAGTAAGCGTTCGTCGCTCACTGTCGGGCCCGTCGGGGTGGTCGTTCGGCCGCTCCGACGGGCTTTGACGTTGACCGGGCGATGACGGGGCATGTCAGAGGTGGGTGAGAAGATGTTGCGGGGTTGGATGGATCGGCTCTTCGACCGCCGGAACGCGGCGAATGAAGACCGGAGGAGCGCCGACGAGCGCAGAACTGAGGGAGATGTCGTGAGCAGCGATGCGTGGCTCGTCGTCGGGCTCGGGAACCCGGGTGCCCGCTACGAGGCGACCCGGCACAACGTCGGTCAGATGGCACTCGACGTGCTCGCCGACCGCATCGGCGCGCGCTTCTCATCCCACCGGACCAATGCCCGCGTCGCCGAGGGGCGTGTCGCTCCCGGCGGCCCGAAGTTCATCCTCGCCAAACCGAACAGTTTCATGAACACCTCGGGCGGACCGGTGTCGTCGCTCGTGCGCTACTTCGACATCGATCCCGAGCGCCTCATCGTGCTGCACGACGAACTCGACCTGCCGTTCGATGCGCTGCGGTTGAAGCGGGGCGGCGGCCACGGCGGACACAACGGCATCCGCGACATCGCTCGTGCGCTCGATACCCCCGAGTTCTCGCGTGTGCGCATCGGGATCGGTCGCCCACCCGGCCAGCAGAGCGCTGCCGATTTCGTGCTGAAGCCGTTCGCTTCGGTGGAGCGCGAGCCGCTCGGCGTGCTGCTCGAAGATGCGGCCGATGCGGCGGAGGCCCTGGCCAACGACGGTCTCACTGCGGCGCAGCAGCGCTTCCACGGAAAGCAGGCGAAATGAGTCTGGCGGGTCTCGACCGCATCCTCGAACGCTCCGATTCGTTCGCTCGCGCCTTGGACGCAGCGGATCGCGACACCGAGTTCGCGGTGACGGAAGGGATGCGCGCACCGCTCGTCGCCGGACTCGTGCGCCGGCGACGCGAGCAGGGACACACCGGTCCGCTGCTCGTCATCGCAGCGACGAGCCGGGAGGCCGACGCGCTGCGCGAGGCGATCGGGTCGGTCCTGCCCGAGGCGGAGACCACCGAGTTCTCGGCCTGGGAGACCCTGCCGCACGAGCGGCTCAGCCCGAGCGCCGAGACCGTGGGGCGCCGCTCGGCGGCCCTGCGTCTGCTGCGCGAGCACGACGGGTCCCGTCCGCTCGTGATGGTGGCCTCGGTGCGCGCGGCGTTGCAGCCGGTGTCCCCGCACGCGTCGGCGGCCGAGCCGGTCGTGCTCACCGCGGGTGAAGACTCGGTCGGCCTCGACAGCATCGCGCGACGCCTCGTGGAGCTCGCGTACACGCGCGTCGACATGGTGACGCGACGCGGTGAGTTCGCGGTCCGCGGTGGGATCCTCGACGTCTTTCCGCCGACGTCGGATCAGGCGATCCGTGTCGACTTCTTCGGCGACGAGGTGGATCAGGTGCGCCGCTTCGGCGTCGCTGATCAGCGCAGTGCCGGCGATCCGCTGCCCTGCGTCGAGCTCTGGCCCGCTCGCGAGCTGCTCCTCACCGACGATGTGCGCGCCCGCGCCGCGGACCTGCTGCCCCGGTTCCCCGCGCTGAGCGGACTGCTGGAGCGCATGAGCGAGGGCATCGCCGTCGAGGGAATGGAGAGCTTGCTGCCGCAGCTCGTGCCCGGTCTGACGCCGCTGACCGGTCTGCTGCCCGCGGGCGGAGCGATCGTGGTGGCGTCCCCCGAGAAGGTGGCGAGTCGTGCCGTGAGTCTCGCCGAGACGAATCGCGAGTTCTTGGAGGCCGCATGGCACGCGGCGACGGCTGGCGCGGACGCGCCCGTGCCGACGGACGACAGCGGGATGTTGACGATGGAGGAGCTGCGCCGGGCCGCTGATGGGCCCTGGTGGAGCGTCTCGAGCTTCGTGCACGATGAAGATCCAGAGTCGCCCGAAGCGCTCGACACCGGCGCCGACGACGGCATCGGCAATGCGCGTCTGCTCCGCACCGAGCTGACGGTGAGCGGGACACCCGTCACGAAGCGGCCGGGAACCGACGCTACGCAGGCGGCGGTGTCGTTGCTGCGCGAGCGCGCGGACGCCGGGTGGGCCGCGGTCGTCTCAGCGCAGGGCAGCGGATACGTGGAACGGGCACGAGACCTGCTCGCCGAGGCGGGCGTCGCGGCGCGTATGGTCGATGAACTGCCGGACGACCCGGAGACGGGGGTCGTCTTCCTGGTCAGGGGTACGGCGTGGACGGGCTTCGAGAGCACCGAGGCCCGAGTGATCTTCACGACCGAGGCCGAGTTCTTCGGCCGCACCGTGTCGAGTCAGGCGCAGACCGGGCAGAAGCTCGCGAAGCGCCGCGGCAAGAACGTCGTCGATCCGCTCAAACTGACTCCCGGCGATTACGTCGTCCATGAGACGCACGGCATCGGCCAGTTCGTCGAGCTGACGCAGCGGATGGTCCCCAACGGTATCGGCAAGAACGCGACGAAATCGCTGCGCGAGTACCTGGTGCTCGAGTACGCCTCGTCGAAGCGGGGGATGCCGAAGGACAAGCTCTACGTGCCGACCGATCAGCTGGACCAGCTCTCCCGCTACGTGGGCGGCGAGGCGCCGGCGCTCTCGAAGATGGGCGGCGGCGACTGGGCCGCGGCGAAGAAGAAGGCCCGCAAGGCGGTTCGCGACATCGCCGTGGAGCTCGTCAAGCTCTACTCGGCGCGCATGGCCTCGAAGGGGCACGCGTTCTCGACCGATACGCCGTGGCAGCACGAGCTGGAGGAGGCCTTCCCCTACGCCGAGACCGTCGACCAGCTGACGACCATCGACGAGGTGAAGCGCGACATGGAGCGCCCCCTTCCCATGGACCGTCTGCTCGCGGGGGACGTGGGCTTCGGCAAGACCGAGGTCGCCGTGCGCGCCGCATTCAAGGCCGTGCAGGACGGCAAACAGGTCGCGATACTCGTGCCGACCACCCTGCTCGTGAATCAGCACATCGAGACGTTCCAGAACCGGTTCGCCGGCTTCCCGGTCCGTATCCGGGCACTCAGCCGCTTCCAGACCGATGCCGAGTCGCGCGACACCTTCGAGGGGCTCGCCGCGGGCACCGTGGACGTCGTCATCGGCACGCACCGTCTGCTCGCGGACAGCATCGTCTACCGCGACCTCGGCCTGCTCATCGTGGACGAGGAGCAGCGGTTCGGCGTCGAGCACAAGGACGCGCTGAAGAAGCTCAAGACGGGTGTCGACATCCTCGCGATGAGCGCGACCCCGATCCCGCGCACGCTCGAGATGGCGGTGACGGGCATCCGCGAGATGTCGACGCTGGCGACCCCGCCCGAGGACCGGCATCCGATCCTGACGTTCGTGGGTGCGCGCAGCGACAAGCAGATGGCGGCGGCGATCCGTCGTGAGATGCTGCGCGAGGGGCAGGTCTTCTTCGTGCACAACCGCGTCTCGTCGATCAACCGGGTCGCCGCGCAGCTCGCCGAACTGGTGCCAGATGCGCGCATCGCGGTCGCGCACGGCAAGCTGTCGGAGTCGCAGCTCGAGCGCGTCGTGCTCGACTTCTGGGAGCGGAAGTACGACGTGCTCGTCTCGACCACGATCGTCGAAACCGGTCTCGATATCGCGAACGCGAACACCATCATCATCGACAACGCCGATAAGTACGGTCTGAGCCAGCTGCACCAGCTCCGCGGGCGCGTCGGGCGCAGCCGCGAGCGTGCGTACGCCTACTTCCTCTACGACCCCGACCGGCCGCTCACCGAGACGGCGCACGAACGTCTCGAGACGCTGGCGACGAACAACGAGCTCGGGTCGGGCATGCAGGTCGCCCTCAAAGATCTCGAGCTGCGCGGCGCGGGCAACCTGCTCGGGGGCGAGCAGTCCGGACACATCGCTGGCGTCGGTTTCGACCTGTATCTGCGCATGATCGGTGAAGCCGTGAGCACGTTCAAGGGCGAGGAGACGCCGGGCACCACCGAGCTCGTGCTCGAGCTGCCGGTCGATGCCCACATTCCCGAGGACTACGTGGAGAGCGAGCGACTCCGTCTCGAGGCGTACCAGAAGTTCTCGGCGGCGGCGCATCCGCAAGCACCAGACGATCACGTCGATCTCGTGCTCGAAGAGCTCACCGACCGCTACGGCGAGCCCCCGGCCGAGGTACGCCAGCTGGCCGCCGTGTCGATGCTCAGGCGGCAGGCATCGCGACTCGGTCTCTCGAAGATGGTCGCGGCGGGTCCAGCGCTGCGCATGGAGCCGGTGGAACTGGCGGGCTCACGCAAGATGCGCATGAATCGCATGTACCCCGGGGCGCGGTACACCGAGACCACGAAGGCGCTGCAGGTGCCGCTCCCGACCGCGGTCGAGTCGAGTGCTGGATCGCGCAGTCCCCTCGCCGGTGTCGCAGCCGGCCGCGGCGCCGACACTGCGGCCGACGGAGACATCGTGGGATGGGCGAGTCGCGTGCTCACACTGCTGCTCGCGGAGGAGGCCCCGGCGTCGTCGTGACACCGGGGCCACGAGCCGGCTCCAGCCGGCTCGCCCGTCAGGCGAAGGCTGACAGGCCGGTGATCTCGCGTCCGATGATGAGCGCCTGTACCGTCTCGGTGCCCTCGTAGGTGTGGATCGCCTCGACATCGGCGAAGTGACGCGCGACGCGGTTCTGCAGCAGAATCCCGTTGCCGCCCAGCAGGTCGCGCGCGTTGCGCACCACGTCTCGAGCGGTGCGCGTCGCAGTGAACTTGCCGAGGGATGCGCCCGGTGCGGTGAGGTCGCCGGCGTCTTCCGCTCGCGTGAGCTGCACGAGCAGCGTCTGCAGTGTGGTCACGGCGCTCAGCATCTCGGAGAGCCGCGTCTGCACCACCGGTGACGCCGCGAGCGGACGTCCGAACTGGATGCGCTGACCGGCGTAGTGAACCGCGGTCTCATACGCGGCGGTGGCGTGGCCGAGCGCGGCCCAGCCCACCCCGAGGCGGGTGGCCCGCAGTACCTTGCCGGTGTCGGCGAACGAGTTCGCCCCCGGCATCTTCGCCGACGCGGGGAGTCGCACGCCGTCGTACGTGATGTGGGCTTGCCAGATCGCCCGCAGGGATCCCTTCCCGGCGATCACCTCGGCACGGTACCCGGCGGTGCCCTGCGGCACGAGCACGCCGTGGACCTGCCCGTCGTCACCGCGGGCCCAGGTGACGGTGACACCGCCGAGGGTGCCATTGCCGATCCACTTCTTGTGCCCGTCGACGATGAGCTCGTCGCCGTCGGTCCGTGCGCGGGTCTCGAGACTGACGGAGTCCGATCCGTGGGTCGGCTCCGTGAGGGCGAACGCGCCGTACTCGGTGCCGCGCGCGAGCGGTTCGAGCCAGCGATCCCGCTGCGCGTCGGAACCGCACATCGCGATCGATCGCAGAGCGAGGCCGCCCTGCACGCCGACGATCGTGCCCACCGATCCGTCTCCGCGACTCAGTTCCATCGCGACGAGGCTCGCGGCGAGCAGGCTCTGCTCCTCGAATCCGGGCACCTGCACACCGTCGCGCAGCAGGTCGAGTTCGCCGAGTCGGCGGATGAGGTGCAGCGGGTAGTCTGCGCGCTCCCAGGCGTCGCCGATAATGGGGCGCACCTCGTCCTGGACGAAGGCGCGCGCCCGGTCGCGGAACGCGCGATCCGCTGCGGGGATGTCGCGGAAGACTCCGGAGACGTCGGGGTCGAGAGGCTCCCACAGATCGTACTCGGGCTCGACCGTGCCGAGAGCGGTGTGAGTGGGCGTTCGCGTCATTGCGGCTCCTCGTGCGAAGGTTCGGGGATCTGAGCGGAATGCGGGGGAGACGAGGGTGGAGCGCCCCCTCGCGCGTCACCGGCGAGGGGGCGTCCGGATACCGTCAGGCGCTGCAGACCTCGTTCAGCTCGGTCGTTGCCGACTGGATGTTCTCGGTGTGGGTCTGCATGGCGGTCTGCAGTTCGGCAGCCTGCGCCTGCATCTCTTCGGCCTGAGCCATCGCCTCGGGGTCGGTGGGGTCGAAGTCGGCCATGTTCGGGATGTCCAGGCCGCTCAGCTCCTCCGTGAGGCCCTGGATCGACGTCGCGAAGTTGTCGACGACCGGCTTGACCTCGTCGTTCGTGACCTCTTCCTGGGTCTTCGCGAGCGCATCGTTCACGGGGGCGAAGAGGCTGTCGAAATCGACGTCCTCGCCGTTCATCATGCCGTCGACTGCGGCCTGCGAGTTGTCCTGGACCTCTTGCTGCACTTCGGCGAAGTTGTCGTTGGCGATCTTGCACGCGTCGGCCGTGCTCTGGCCGCCGGCGCACCCGACGAGCGCGATCGCGAGCCCGGTGGCGGCAATGAGTCCGCTCGCGCGGCCAATCTTCTGGGTGTCCATGGTTTCTCCCCGTGTGTATGAATATCGAGAGCGTGTGACCCGTCCGGCAACGCTCGTGCGGCAGTTTACTGACTTCTGGACGCTTTGCGAATCGCGCGGTCGAATATCGGACCGGCCGGCCGACGATTAGCATGGCTCCAATGACCGTCGTGCGCCCCACTAGTGAATCGCAGCGCCGCGCCTTCTCGCGCGGCGAGATCCCCCCGGTTGAAGAGGTGCGGGCCGGGCTGTGGTCGGTCGCGATGCCGATGGAGGATCATCGTCTGCCGTATTCCTGCTGCACCGTCATCGACGGCGGCGACGGCGCCGTCCACCTCATCGACACCGGAGTCGACGATGCGCTGACCCGCGACGCGCTGACCACCGCCCTCAGCGATATCGGTCGCGAGCTCGCCGATGTCGCGTCGGTGACGCTCACTCACCTGCACGGCGACCACGCGGCGCTCGCCGAGTGGGTGCGCGACGGCTCGGGGGCGACGGTGCGGATGCACCGGGCCGATGCGGAGTCCCACGCAGCCCGTGCGCCGCTGGCGACGTCCGAGGTGCTCGACGCGGTGCTCGCGGGGGCCCCGGGTGAGGCGGTCGGTGACCTGCGCGCAGCGGGATCCCGCCCGGCGACAGGCGCGTTTCCGCTCACCGTCGACGAGGTCCTGAGCGACGGAGACGTGCTGCACCTCGGCAACCGGACGGCGACCGTGCTGCACGTGCCAGGCCACACCCGCGGCAGCATCGCTGTGCGACTCGACGACGGTCTCGTCTGCACCGGCGACCATGTGCTGCCGGTCATCAACTCGGGAGTCGGGCTCGGAGGACGGGCCGCGAACGAGAACCCGCTCGCGGACTATCTGCGATCCCTCGAGATCATGGCCGATCTCGCCCAGCGGGATCCCGAGTCGGAGGTGCTACCCGGCCACGGCTACCGCTTCACGGGACTCGGTGCGCGCTGCGCCGCGCTCCGCGAGCACCACCGGGCGAGAGGCGCCGAAGTGCGTGCGGTGACCGCGTCCCACCCGGACGCGACGGTGTGGGAGGTGGCGTCGCGGCTGACGTGGACCGGGGGCTGGGAGCGCCTCGACCCGGTCTCCCGATTCTCGGCGCTGGGCCAAACGCAGATGCACCTCGGTCATCAGAATTGAGGAATGCTCCAAACGGGTAGCGTGAGCATTATGGTCTCGCGATAATCGGGGCCGAGTCGGCGCGACCGACACCGAAGCGCAGCAGAGCAAAGGAGCACGATGACGAGCACACCGACGCTGGCGGGGAAGACGCTCCTGATGTCCGGAGGCAGTCGCGGCATCGGCCTCGCGATCGCGCTGCGCGCCGCACGCGATGGAGCGAACGTGGCGATCCTCGCGAAGACCGATCGGCCGCACCCGAGGCTCGAGGGCACGATCCACACGGCCGCCGAGGCGATCCGCTCGGCGGGCGGTACGGCGCTGCCCGTCCTCGGTGATGTGCGGGAGGACGCCGATATCGCTCGCGCGGTCGACGCCACGGTCGCGGAGTTCGGTGGGATCGACATCGTCGTGAACAATGCGAGCGTCATCGATCTCTCGCAGTCGGAGGCGCTGACCGAGAAGAAGTACGACCTCATGCAGGACGTGAACGTGCGCGGCACATTCATGCTCTCGCGCGCCGCCGTTCCCGCCCTGCGGCGATCGGAGAACCCGCACATCCTCTCCCTCTCGCCACCGGTCAATCTGCGCCCTCACTGGCTCGGCGCGCACACCGGCTACACCCTGGCGAAGTACGGCATGACGCTCGCCACCCTCGGCTTCGCCGCGGAGTTCGCCGACGCGGGGATCGCCGCGAACACGCTGTGGCCGCGCACCACCATCGCCACGGCGGCCGTGCAGAACGTGATCGGAGGCGACCGGCTCATGGCGGCGTCGCGCACTCCCGAGATCTACGCCGACGCGGCATACCGGGTACTCATCGCAGGGGCGCGCGACCGGACCGGCCAGACGCTCATCGTGGAAGACGTCCTCGCGGAAGCGGGGCTCACCGACTTCTCCGGGTACGCCGCCGTGCCGGGCACCCCCGACGAAGCCCTCTTCCCCGATATCTTTCTCGATGAAGCGGAACCCGAGACCCGGACGACAGGAGCATGATGACCGCGAACGCTGAGCCCACTGAGACGATCCGCGTCGACGAGCGCGGACGCGTCGGCATCATCACCCTGCACCGACCCGAAGCGATGAATGCGCTCAACCGCACCATGGTCCGCGAAATCGCGGCAGCGGCGCGGGCGTTCGACGACCGCGACGACATCGGCGCCATCGTGCTCACCGGGTCGGAGCGCGCGTTCGCCGCGGGAGCCGACATCAAGGAGATGGCGGATCTCTCAGCCAGGGACGCCTACGTCGGCGGTCTGTTCGCCGAGTTCGCCGAGATCGAGCGTCTGCGCACCCCGGTCATCGCGGCGGTCGCGGGATACGCCCTCGGCGGAGGGTGCGAACTCGCCATGGCCTGCGACTTCATTCTTGCGGCCGACACCGCCCAGTTCGGGCAACCCGAGATCAAGCTCGGGATCCTTCCCGGCCTCGGAGGCAGTCAGCGCTTGCCGCGCGCCATCGGGAAAGCCAAAGCCGCCGAGATGGTCCTGACGGGGCGCACGATGGGTGCGGACGAAGCCGAGCGGTCGGGGCTCGTCGCCCGTGTCGTGGCGGCCGACGCGCTCGTCGACGACGCGATGCGCACCGCCGAGACGATCGCCGCGAAATCCCTCCCTGCCGTCTACTCCGCGAAGGAATCGCTGCAGGTGGCCTGGGAGAGCACGCTTGCCGAGGGGCTGCGCTTCGAACGCCGCTCGTTCGCCGCGGCGTTCGCGCATGAGGATCAGTCGGAGGGCATGCGCGCCTTCGTGGACAAGCGCGATCCGGACTTCCGCCACCGCTGACGGCCGCCCTACCGGGCCCGCCAGGGGCCTCACGGGCGGGACGGATAGGCTCGAAGGCATGAACACGTCGGACGACGGAGGCAATGGGGCAGTGGTGGAGCAGGACGCACCCGAACGGATCGACCGGGACGACCAGCCCGAGGGGGCGTCCGGGGGCGATCCTCTCGAACGTGTGGTGCAGACGGTGCGGCGTCTCGTCTGGCCCGGAGGGTGCGCGTGGCACGAGGCGCAGACGCACGAGTCGCTCACTCCGTATCTCGTCGAGGAGACGGCCGAGTTCATCGACGCGGTCGAGCGTGCGCAACCGGCCGGAGAAGTGCGCGGGGAGCTCGGCGATGTGCTCTATCAGGTGCTCTTCCACGCGGCGATCGCGGAACGCGACGGCGAGGGATACGACTTGCAGACCGTCGCCGATTCCCTCGATGAGAAACTGCGGGCCCGCCACCCCCACGTCTTCGGCGATCGGGGGCACATGACCGTCGAAGAGTTGAATGCCGAGTGGCAGCAACTCAAGGAGGACGCCGCGGGCGAGCAGCGCGGAAGTCGCGGCGTGCTCGACGGGATCCCCGCCGGGATGCCGTCCCTCGCACGCGCCGCAAAAGTCGTGGAACGTTTGAAGCGCGCCCGCCTCATCAACCCCGCGGAGGCGGTGGGCGTCGATCGGGATCCGCTCTCCGCCGCGCTCGGACCCGACGCCGAACGGATCGCCGAGGTCGGGATCGGTGACGCTCTGCTGAACCTCGTCACTCGCGCGAATGCGGCGGGTGTGGATCCGGACCGGGCGCTCCGGGGAGCGATCGACCGTCTGGCCGCCCGGGTGCTGCACCAGGAGCAGTAGCGCACACCGGGGCACGCGGGCTCGCGGCGACGCCTCCGAGATCCCGCAAACTCACCCTTCGCCCGCTCTCACTCCGCCGAGATCCCGCAAATTCACCCTTCTCGCCGTGTGAAAGCAGTCGAAGTGCGCTCTCGATGAAGAGTCGGGGTGCCCGCCCCGCGCCGCCCCGCCGCTCATGAGAGGATGGAACTCATGGCAAGTCAGGTGAATCCTCCGCGCGGCATGCGCGACTTTCTCCCCGCAGACAAGGCCCGTCGCGAGCACGCGCTCAGCGTGATCCGAGGCGTCTACCGGGCCCACGGTTTCGACGAGATCGAGACTCCCGTCGTGGAGGATTACGATCGCCTGCACGCCGGTCTCGGCGGGGACAACGAGAAGCTGTCGTTCTCCATCCTCAAGCGGGGTATCCGTCCCGAGCAGTTCGCCGCGGCGGCGGAGCAGGGCGACGCCGAGGCGCTCGCCGACCTCGGGTTGCGCTTCGACCTCACGGTCCCGCTGTCGCGCTTCTACGCGACCCATCGTGCAGAGCTGCCCCCCGTGTTTCGGTCGATCCAGATCGCCCCGGTCTGGCGCGCAGAGCGCCCGCAGCGCGGCAGGTACCGGCAGTTCGTCCAAGCGGACATCGACATCATCGGCGAGCCGGGTCTGCTCGCCGAGGTCGAGCTCATCTCGGCGTCGTCGCAGGCGCTCGCCGAGCTGGGACTCGAGGGCTGCGTCATCCGCGTCAACGACCGCCGGATCCTCTTCGGACTGCTCGAGCACTGCGGGTTCGCGGCGGACGACCATGATCGCGCGCTCATCACCATCGACAAGCTCGACAAGATCGGCGCCCCAGGAGTGGTGGCCGAGCTCTCCGAGATCGACGCGGCTGCGGCTGAGCGCGTCGGCGAGGTGCTGCTCGGCGTGGAACCGCGGCTCGCGGGAGACGGCATCGCTTTGCGCCGTGCCGATATCGCGGCCGTGCTGCCGGACGCGGAGGACGGATCCGACCTCGAGCTCGGCATCGGGAACCTTGCGACACTCGGCGATGCGATCGCCGAGGCGCTCCCCGCGGGTGTCGCCGTGAGGTTCGATCCGACGCTCGTCCGCGGCATGGGGTACTACACGGGGACCATCTTCGAGGTCGCCCACCCGGGCTCCGGGAGTTCGGTCGGCGGCGGCGGCCGCTACGACGGCATGATCGGTCGGTTCCTCGGCCAGGACGTGCCGGCGGTCGGGTTCTCGATCGGGTTCGAGCGGATCGTCGATCTCATCGAACTCCCGGACGCCGACGGGGCGGACGCGGTGGTCCTCGTGCACGACGCCGAGGTGCCGCTCGAGACGCTCGGGGCGTTGAAGCGCGAGCTCGTGGCCGGAGGGCATCGGGTGCGGCTCGAGAAGCGCCAGAAGAACATGAAGGCGCTGCTCGCGCGAGTCGCGGCAGAGGGGTGGTCGCGGTTCGCCGCCGTGCGCGCCGACACCGACCCGACGGCCGCGTCGCTCGAGTTCCGCGCATTGGCCGACTGAGGCCGGTGCCCGTCTGAGGCCGGTACCGGTCCGAGTCGGGCGACCGGCCGGAACGGGTTCCCCTCCCGTTCCCTTGACGGACGCGGGGGCCGGAGCGACACTGTTCACAGCGTCGCGCTCCGCGCGGCCGTGAGCGAGGGAGCCGCGCATGAGCACCGAAGTCTTCGTCAACATCGTCACCGACGATCTCGAGCGTTCGCAGGCGTTCTACACGGCGCTCGGGTGCACGATCAATCCGGACTTCACCGACGAGAACGCCGCTTGCGTCGTGTGGACGGAGCAGATCTACTTCATGGTGCTGCGTCGCGACTTCTTCGCCACGTTCACCGAGAAGGCGGTCGCCGATCCGCGGACCACGGCGCAGGCGATCATCGCGCTGTCGCGGGAATCGCGCGACGCGGTCAACTCGACGGTTGACGCCGGGCTCGCGGCTGGAGGCATCGAGCCGCGTGATCCTCAGGACTACGGCTTCATGTTCTCGCGCACGCTCGAGGATCCCGACGGCAACATTCTCGAGTTCCTCTACATGGATCCGGTGGCGTCCGAGCAGGGCCCGGCGGCGTGGGAAGCTCAGCAGGGGTGACGGTAGACTGTGCTGCGGTGGGATCTCCCGCCCGAACCTGAAGCATCGGCCCGACCTTAGGAGTGCATGGTGGCATTTATCGACGCAGTGATCGCCCGCGAGATCCTCGATTCCCGTGGCAACCCGACCGTCGAGGTCGAGGTGGGCCTGAGCGACGACTCGGTCGGTCGTGCGGGGGTGCCGTCCGGTGCGTCCACCGGAGCGTTCGAGGCCTACGAGCTGCGCGACGGCGATCAGGATCGCTACCTCGGCAAGGGTGTCGAGAAGGCGGTCGAGGCGGTCTTCACCGAGCTCGCCCCGGCGGTCGAGGAGCTTCCCGCCGATGATCAGCGGGTCGTCGATGCCATGCTGATCGAAGCCGATGGAACGGCGAACAAGCAGCGCACCGGTGCGAACGCGATCCTCGGTGTGAGCCTTGCGGTGGCCAAGGCGGCTGCGGAGTCCGCCGGTCTGCCCCTGTACCGCTACCTCGGGGGTCCGACCGCGTGCACGCTGCCCGTGCCGCTCATGAACATCATCAACGGCGGCGCGCACGCCGACACCGGCGTCGATATCCAGGAGTTCATGGCCGTCCCGCTCGGCGCCGATTCCTTCGCCGAGGGCCTGCGCTGGGGTGTCGAGGTCTACCACTCGCTGAAGGCGCTCATGAAGGAGCAGGGGCTCTCGACCGCGCTCGGCGACGAGGGCGGTTTCGCCCCTGATCTGCCGAACAACGCGGCGGCGCTCGACCTCATCGTCGAAGCGATCACCCGCGCGGGGTACGAGCCGGGTCGCGATGTCGCGCTCGCGCTCGACGTGGCATCCACCGAGTTCTTCGAGAACGGCGTCTACCGGTTCGAGGGTCAGGATCGCTCGGCCACCGAGATGACCGAGTACTACCGCGATCTCGCGGCCAAGTACCCTCTCGTCTCGATCGAGGATCCGCTCGCCGAGGACGACTGGGAGGGGTGGCAGCAGCTCACCGCTGAGCTCGGCGACCGTGTCCAGCTCGTGGGCGACGACCTGTTCGTGACGAACCCCGAGCGCCTGGCCGACGGCATCGCCAAGGGTGCGGCGAACTCGCTGCTCGTGAAGGTGAACCAGATCGGCACGCTGACCGAGACGCTCGACGCTGTGCAGATGGCGCAGCGCGCGGGGTACACCGCGATCCTGTCGCACCGCTCGGGTGAGACCGAGGACGTCACGATCGCCGATCTCGCGGTCGCCACCGACTGCGGTCAGATCAAGACGGGCGCCCCCGCGCGCAGCGAGCGCGTCGCGAAGTACAACCAGCTGCTCCGCATCGCCGAAGACCTCGGTCCCGCCGCCCGCTACGCGGGTCGCAGCGCGTTCCCGAAGTTCTCCGCGAACGCCTCGCACGACTCCTGACCCCGATGGCGAAGCGCTGGACCGAAGACGTCGGGGCGTGGGCCTCGAGTCTTCGGTTCAGCGGGTTCACGATCCTGATCGTGGCGCTCGTCATCGCCGGCGCGTTGATCCTGAGCCCGACGTTGACCACGTTCGTGCAGCAGCAGCGTGAGATCACGGAGCTCCGCGAGAGCGTGCAGTTGCACCGGGACGCGGTCAACGAGATCGACGCCGAGCGCGAGAAGTGGAAGGACCCGACGTACATCCGATCCCAGGCGCGGGATCGCCTGTTCTACGTGCTGCCGGGTGAGACGCAGTTGAGCGTGATCGACGACGCCGAGATTCCCGAGGACGTCGCCGAAACCACGGAGGCGGAACTCACTCAGATCGACCGCGACTGGGTGAGCAGCCTGGCCGGATCCTTGATCGCGGCGGGAACCACCGACGCCGGCCCCGAAGAACTCACCCGTGCGGGTTTGGGAGACGATCCGCCCGCAGAGCCAGCAGACCCTTCCGAGGAGGAAGCCGAATGACCCGACCCCCCTACGCTGAGCCGACGGCGGAAGACATCGCGACCGTCAGCGAACAGCTCGGACGCGAGGCTCGCGGTGTCGTGGGGATCGCGGCTCGCGACCGGGACGGCGCCCCCGCGGTCGTCGCCACGGCGCCCCGGTTGCCCGACGGGTCGCCGTTCCCGACGTTCTACTACCTGTGCCACCCGGGGGCCGTCGCGGCGGCGTCCCGGCTCGAGGCTGCGGGCGTGATGGCCGAGTTCAACGCCATGCTGGCGGAGGACGACGACCTGCGGGCGCAGTATGCGCGCGCGCACGAGGCGTACATTCGGGATCGCGACGCACTCGACGACGTTCCCGAGATCGCCGGCGTGAGCGCCGGCGGCATGCCGACACGGGTGAAGTGCCTGCACGCCCTCATGGGGCACGCGCTCGCGGCAGGTCCCGGGGTGAATCCGATCGGTGATCTCGCCCTCGAGCGCGGCGACTGGCACGACTACCCGTCGGGTCGGTAACGAATTTTCTGCGGAAATCCGGGTGTTTTCGCCGGATCCGTCATGGAGTGTCGGCGTGCCGATGTAGGCTAAGGAGGTCGGGCAAACCTTGCCCGACATTGGCGCGCCCAAGATTCGACTTGAGTGCGTTCCGGCTGTGTGTTCCAAGGAGACTGCTTCGTGGCGAAGAAGATTCTGATCGTTGGTGGCGGCTATGCGGGCTTCTACACTGCGTGGAAGCTCGAGAAGCTGCTCCGTTCCGGTGAGGCCGAGGTCACGATTGTCGACCCGCTTCCCTACATGGCGTACCTGCCGTTCCTGCCCGAGGTGGCGTCCGGTTCCATCGAGCCGCGTCACGCGCTCGTGGCGCGCCGCAGGCACCTGAAGAGCACCGTGAACATCGCGGGCAAGGTGACGGACATCTCGAACGCGACGCGCACCGTGACCATCGCGCCGAACGATGGTGAGCCGTTCGACTTCCACTACGACCAGTTGGTCATCACGACCGGGTCGGTCTCCCGCACGTTCCCGATCCCCGGCGTCGCCGACAACGCGATCGGCATGAAGACCATCGAAGAAGCGGTCGCGGTGCGCGATCGCATGGTCGCGAATTACGAAGAAGCGGCGTCGCTGCCGAAGGGGTCGCCGGAGCGGGAGCGACTGCTCACGGTGACGGTGGTCGGTGGTGGGTTCGCCGGTATCGAATCGATCGCCGAGCTGCGCTCGTTCGGCACGTCGATACTGCGCAACTACCCGGAGATCGGATTCGACGAGACCAAGTTCCACTTGGTCGAGGCGATGGGGCGCATCATGCCCGAGGTCTCCGAGGGCATGGCCGACTGGGTCGTGAAGGACCAGACCAGGCGCGGCGTGGACATCCACCTGAACACGCAGCTCACCTCCGCCGTCGACGGCAAGATGGAGCTCTCGACCGGTGAGGTCTTCGAATCCGAGCTCATCGTCTGGACGGCGGGCGTCATGCCGCGTCCGTTCCTCCGCGGCACCGATTTGCCGATCGGCCCCCGAGGTCACGTGATCGGCAGCCCGACGCTGCAGGTCAACACCGAGGACGGCGAGGTCGTCGAGGGCGTCTGGACGGCCGGCGACACGTCGCAGACTCCCGACATCTCCTCGACCCCCGGGCCCGGCGGCTTCTGCGTGCCCAACGCGCAGCACGCGGTGCGCCAGGGCCGGTTGCTGGCGAAGAACATCGTCGCAACGCTCCGCGGCGAGGGCGTGCACGAGTACAACCACAAGAACGCGGGTGCCGTCGCCGGTCTGGGCGTCAACAACGGCGTCTTCCAGTCGGGCAACTTCGCGATGAAGGGCTACATGGCCTGGCTCGCGCACCGCATGTACCACGGCCTCGCGATGCCGACGTGGGAGCGTAAGCTGCGCGTGTTCGGCGGTTGGGTCGGCCACTTCTTCCTGGGTCGCGACATCGTGAACATCGAGATGACGCAGCAGCCCCAGGCGATCTTCCAGGAGTTCGCCTCGCGTCCGAAGCCCGCGGAGGAGAAGGTCCAGTAAGACCGTCCGCTTCGTGAGGGGCCCCGCAGCTGGTGCTGCGGGGCCCCTCGAAGTTTTGGATCCCACGTTCACCACCGACGGCAGGAGCGAGGTCTGATGCGCGATCGCGACGCGGTTCCCCCAGACTCGCGGATCCCCGCTCCGGTGCGCGGGTTCTGGGTGGTGGCATCGGCTCAGGCGCGGATCCTCGGGCGCGCGTACTTCGCCGCACAAGCGGTGCTCGGAGCCGCATGGTGGATCGGGGTCGCCGTGTGGTCAGAGGTGGGCCGGGTCACGTTGGGTGCGCTCGATCCGCGATGGGTGGCCGTCCTCGACATTCCCCTCTTCGTCGTCGCCTCGGGCGCGGCAGCGCTGGGCTTCACCTGGCCGCGTCGTGTCGCCGTCGTGTGGACGGTGCTCGTCGCGGCCGCGATGGTCGGGTACGCGACGGCCACGGGCCTTGCCGGCTGGGGTGCGCTCCTCATGATCGCCGCCGCGGTCGGAAGCGTGCTCGCGGCGATGCTCGTCGCGCACGGCAGAGTTCCCGCCGAACGACTGCTCCGCGGTCCGCTGGCGTTCCAGGTCGCCCCCGCTCGCGGACCCGACCAGCAGTTCGTGCGCACACTGCTCCAGCTCACGGGGTTCTGGGTGCTGTTCCTCGCGATCATTCCTGCGGTCCTGGTGTTCGTCGAGATCCGCTGGGGGATCCGGGTCGCGTGGGTGCCCGCGGTGCGGTCGGCTGGAGCGGTGATGCTGGTGCTCGCCAGCGGTCTCGGGCTCTGGGCAGCGCGCACGATGGCGCGACTGGGCGACGGGACGCCGCTGCCGTCGGCCTCGCCCAATCGTCTGGTGATCGCTGGACCGTATCGGTGGGTGCGCAACCCGATGGCGGCCGCGGGCATCGCGCAGGCGATCGGGGTCGGACTGCTCATGAGCTCGTGGACCACCGTCGTCTACGCCGTGTGCGGTGCGCTGTACTGGCACGCTCTCGTGCGACCGCTCGAGGAGGCAGATCTCGAGGTCCGCTTCGGCGAGGCGTTCCGCAGGTATCGGGAGTGCGTCGGGCTCTGGGTGCCGTGGCGCGGCGCGCTTCGGCAGCGCTGCGCCACGCGACGCTGATCAGTCGGTCTCGGGGGCCTCGGTCGGTGCGTGCTTCGACAGGAACCGGTACATGTCGCTGTCGTCGACTCCGGGGAACGAACCGGTCGGCAGGGGGGCGAGTACGTGCGCGTGCATGCGGGCACTCGGCCAGGCTTTTCCTTCCCACCGGGAGAGGAGCTCCTCGCCCGGCGTGCGGCAGCATCGCGGATCCGGGCAGGTGGACGTCGTGCGGATCGGCGTATCGCGACCGCGGAACCAGCGGGCGTCATCGAACCGCACTCCGAAAGCGATGGAGAACGCGCCGTCCTCGGATTCCCCGGTCTGCACGCTCGACCAGTAGGTGCCCGCGGGGGTGTCGGTGTACTGGTAGTACTCCGTCGTCCGGTTCTGGCGGTTGAAGGCGGTACGCCCCGCCCACTTGTGGCACAGGGACTGACCCTCGATGGACCCGGAGTGGTCCGCGGGAAACGGCATCCCATCGTTCTGGTAGCCGCGGTGCAGTGCACCGGCGGAATCCGTGCGATAGAAGTGCGCATGCAGGTCGAGATGCTCGGTGGCGAGGTTGGTGAATCGGTGGGCCGCCGTCTCGTGCGTGACGCCGAAGGCGTCGCGCAGATCCTCGATCGCGATGTTCCGGTTCCGCTTCGCCTGCTGCAAGAACTCGACGGCACGGGCCTCGGGCAGCAGGCACGCAGCCGCGAAGTAGTTGATCTGCAGACGCTGCTCGAGGAACTCGGCGTAACTCGCAGGCCGCTCGTGCGAGAGCACCCGGTGCGCCATCGCCTGCAACGCCAGCGAGCGCAGGCCGTGACCACCGGGGATCGACGCCGGTGGCAGATAGATGCGCCCGTTCTCGAGATCGGTGATGCTCCGGGTGTTCGACGGGAGGTCGTCGGCGAAGATGAGCGTGAACCCGAGCATCTCGGCCATGAGAGCGACTTCGCGGTGCGTCACGGCTCCGGTGGTGTGGCCGACCCGCCGCATCAGGTCGGACGCGATGTGCTCGATCTCTCCGATGTAGTTGTTCCGCTCGAGCATCTGCATACGGATCGCGGTGTTGGCGCGCCGTGCCTCCTCCGGCGTGGCCGCCGCCGCACGCGACCGGCGCGCGAGTTCTCGATGCAGTCCGACGAGCGCCTCGAGCGCTTCATCGCTCAGGGACCGCGGTGACCGGATGCGGGGGAGAGCGAGCCCGGCGTACGCCGGCGACGACTGTGCGCGTTCGAGGTCGAGTTCGAGTTCACTGCGTCGGTCGGGTGCCTCTTCGCGCAGGAGTTCGGTGACGTCGACATCGAATGCGGCGGCAAAATTCTGCAGATGTGACAAGCGGGGTTCGCGCTTGCCGTTCTCGAACAACGAGATCTGACTGGTCCCGACATCGGTGCGCACGCTCAACTCCTCAAGCGTCAGGCCGGAGCGGACGCGAAAATGCCGGAGACGCTTGCCGAGAACCATGCGACGCAGGTCGGTGTCGGAGAGGTTGGACAGCAGATCAGGTGCCATGAACTTGACTATACGTGAAAAAATGGAGAAATTGACACGCGAAATGGCGATCCTGGACGTGGGACGGTCCTCAGAATAGGAGAGAGGCAACTTTCCACGTGAAGGAGATCACCCGATGAGTTCAGCCGCACTGATTGAGATTCCCTCGATCGCGGACCTCGTGACCGAGGATGCGAAGACCGACAACCCCGAAGTCCTGCAGTGGGTGACGGAGATCGCTGAACTCACCGAACCCGACGCAGTGGTCTGGTGCGACGGTTCCCAGGAGGAGTGGACGCGGCTGACCGGCGAGATGGTGGCAACGGGGTCGCTGATCCCGCTCGACATGAACCTCCGGCCTGGAAGCTTCCTGGCACGCTCTCACCCGAGTGACGTCGCTCGAGTCGAGGATCGAACGTTCATCTGCTCCGAGCGCGAAGCAGATGCCGGGCCGACCAACAACTGGAAGGCACCCGCCGAGATGAAGACCGAGCTGGAGCCGCTGTTCCGCGGATCCATGCACGGGCGCACCATGTACGTCGTGCCGTTCTCGATGGGGCCTGTCGGCGGAGCGATCTCGCAGCTCGGCATCGAGATCACGGATTCACCGTACGCCGTGCTCAACATGCGCATCATGACGCGCATGGGCCAGCCGGCCCTCGACGGCATCGTGCCGGGCAGCGAGTGGGTGCGGACCGTCCACTCGGTCGGGGCACCGCTGTCCGCCGGCCAGACCGATTCGGCGTGGCCGTGCAACGATGTGAAGTACATCACCCACTTCCCGGAGACCCTCGAGGTCTGGTCCTACGGCTCCGGCTACGGCGGCAACGCGCTGCTCTCGAAGAAGTGCTTCGCGCTGCGCATCGCGAGCGTCATGGGACGCAACGAAGGCTGGCTCGCCGAGCACATGCTGCTGTTGAAGCTGAGCAACACCGTCTCGGGCGAGTCGTACCACCTCGCGGCCGCGTTCCCGTCCGCCTGCGGCAAGACGAATCTCGCCATGCTGCAGCCCACCATTCCCGGATGGAAGGTGGAGACGATCGGTGACGACATCGCCTGGCTGCGTCCCGGACCGGACGGGCGCCTGTACGCGATCAACCCCGAGGCGGGCTTCTTCGGCGTCGCTCCCGGAACCGGTGAGTCGACGAACCCGACCGCCATGGACACCCTGTGGGGCAACACGATCTTCACGAACGTGGCACTCACCGATGACGGTGACGTGTGGTGGGAGGGGAAGACCGATGAGGTCCCCGAACACTTGATCGATTGGCAGGGCAACGATTGGACCCCGGAGGCGGGAACTCCGGCAGCTCACCCGAATTCGCGTTTCACGGTGCCGATCCAGCAGACCCCGATGCTCGCGCAGGACTGGTACGAGCAGGACGGCGTGCCGATCGATGCGATCCTCTTCGGCGGACGACGCGCCACCAACGTGCCGCTCGTGGCCCAGTCGCTCTCGTGGGAGCACGGCGTGTTCATCGGCGCGACCGTGTCGTCCGAGAAGACCGCCGCGCAGGAGGGCACGGTCGGCGAGTTGCGCCGCGACCCGTTCGCCATGCTGCCGTTCTGCGGCTACAACATGGCCGACTACTGGGGTCACTGGCTCGAGATGGGTGAGCGCCTCGGCGAGGACGCCCCCGAGATCTTCCAGGTCAACTGGTTCCGCAAGGGTGACGACGGCCGGTTCCTATGGCCGGGGTTCGGCGAGAACTCACGCGTCATCGACTGGATCGTTCGCCGCGTCTCCGGTGAGCACCAGGGGCGCGAGACCGCGGTCGGCACCGTGCCGGCTGCGGGCGAGCTGAACCTCGACGGCATCGCCGTTCCCGCCGATGACATGGCTGAACTCTTCGCGATCGACGCCGACTCATGGCTTGCCGAGGCCGACCTCACCGAGGAGTTCTTCGCCCAGTTCGGTGATCGCGTCCCGGCGCAGCTGCGCGAGCAGCTCGGTTCGCTGCGCGAGCGCCTCGGCGCCTGAGCCGCGCCCTGCACAGACTTGCGGGTGGTTGACTCCGCCCGCTTCCAGACGTGGACCCCGTGTTCTGCCCAGCACGGGGTCCACTATTTTCTTGCCGGCGTCCGGAGTCCGGCGTCCGCCGTCCGGCGCCCAGTGCCCGACCACGACCGGGGTTTCGCGCCGCTAGGATTGCAGCGTCGCCCCTATAGCCCAATCGGCAGAGGCAGTCGACTTAAAATCGACTCAGTCTGGGTTCGAATCCCAGTGGGGGCACCGGTCACTTCGAGGGAGTCGTGCCGGAGTCGCCCGACGTGAGGGCGCCGGAGCAGAGGAACGTCGCCACGCCGATGGGGATGAGCAGCGCGATGCCCAAGCGGATACTGCCGGCTTCGGTCAGCGCACCGATGACCGGGCTCGTGGCGAGAAACCCGAGTCGCATCAACCAGCTGAAGAGGGTGACTCCGGCACCCTCCTGCAGTCCCGGAAGTCGGCTGGCCACGGCCAGGGCGCTCGGGACGATCGTGGCTGAACCGAATCCGGCGAGTCCGAGCCCGATCAGCACCTGCGCGGCACTGCCCGGCGTACTGACCACCACGATCCCGCCGATGGCGATCGCGGTTCCGCCCATCCGCGCGATGGCCGCGCGACCGAAGCGCGAGATGAGGGCGTCGCCGGTGAATCGCCCGATGCACTGACTGGCGATCATGACGGTGAACGCGATTCCGGCGGCTTCGATGTCCAGCGACCCGAGTTGCGTTCCGGCGAGGGCGGCCCAGTTGTTCGCGACGTCCTCGACCATCGTGCCGCCCATCGCGACGACGACAAGTGGCACGGCGCCGATGGCGACCGCTCTCCATCGGCTCCGACTCGCCTGGGGGTGCGGGGCATCGGGGGCGACGACCGGCTGATCTGCGCCCCTCCCGAGGATGACTGCTCCCAGACTGACGAGGGCCACGGCGCTGAGGGCCGCCGCGACCAGGTACACGCGCGCATCGACACCGACCGCAGCCGCTGCTGTAGAGGCGACCCCTCCGGCGACGCCGCCGAGACTCCAGAGGGCATGCATCGACGACAGGATGGACCGGCCCGCGGTGTGCTCGATCCGGATTCCGGCGACGTTCTGCGCGACATCGACCACCGCATCGAAGACTCCGGTGAGGAAGAGGCTCGCGGCGAGCACGATCCCTGTGGTGCCCCATGGTGCACTCGCGACCGCAGCTGCCAGCAGAATCGTGCCGATGATCGTCACTCTTATCGGCCCTCGTGTCGCACGCGCAGAACGAGGTGATCGTTCCCGGCGGGACGGTGAATGCGGACGACCTGTCGTTCTCGGGCAGTGAGGCGGTGGACGCCGTCCGTGCAATGAGGTTCGATGTCGCGTTCTTGGGAGCGTGCTCTGCTGATCCGAGCCACGGTCTTTCGGTGGCGACCCGCGCCGATGCGATCGTCAAGCGCGCGGTGATCGCTGCGTCGGCACGGGTGGTCCTGGTCGTGACCGCTGAGAAGCTCACGCGGACATCGGCGCACCGTTTCGGATCGTTCGCCGATGTCGATGTGCTGGTCACGACTGCGGATGCTCCTGCGGCAGTGTTGCACGAGGCCAGAAGTCAGGGGATCAGCGTTGTCACGGCGTCCACGCCGCCCCGATGAGCAGCGGATCAGCGTCGCTTCACGGCGTTCGCCCACACCCAGACGAAACTGGGGGAGTGGCCGGGTTGCAGAACGGCTTTCACGAGGACGGCACGTGGCGTCCATGCCACGACCTCGCCCTGCACCTGCAGAACATCGGAGTACTGGTAGGTGACCGGGATCAGTGCGTCCACCGGCACGGGATCTGCGGCGTCCTGGCGAGAGCCGGTCATTGCGACCACGTCGTCCGGCACGGGGTTCGGGCGAGGGTAGCGCTCGACCCGTTTGATCATGCGATTCGTGTCGACCTCTTGCATGTGGTTGGATCGCTTCGCCATCAGCACCCCCGTTCGAATGTATGTTCGAGTATAGGCGAAGTCATCGACGCGGAAGTTCCGGTGGCGGGTGGGTGGACCGGGCGTCGCCCACCCGACGACACTTGACGTTCGGCGAACGGTCCTCATACAATCATCTCTGCGACATGTGAAATGTCACATGGGCAAACTCAAGGATGAGATAGGAACTCAATCAAGATGAACGAACAGGCGCCCGCGAAACCGCGAGGCATCCGTAAGGTGATGGCGGCCTCTGCCATCGGTCACTTCGTCGAATGGTTCGATTTCGCGGTGTACGCCTACGCGGCTCCGGTCATCGCCGTGCTGTTCTTTCCCGACGTGGACCCCGCAGCGGCGTTGCTGTCGGTCTTCGCGGTGTATGCGGTGGGCTTCGTCGCTCGGCCCATCGGGGCGTTCCTCATCGGGGCGCTCGGGGATCGGTACGGGCGCAAGCGCGTGCTCGCCGGGGTCATCCTCCTGATGGGCATCGCGACGACCTTGATCGGGCTGCTGCCGACGTACGCCACCATCGGCGTGGCGGCACCGATCCTGCTGATCGTGCTCCGCATGCTCCAGGGGCTCTCGGCAGCGGGTGAGACCATCGGATCCTGCTCGTTCATGGCGGAGCACTCGCCCATCCGCACGCGCGGTCGCAACGTGGGGTTCGTCTACACCGCGTCGAACCTTCCCCCGGTTCTCGCCGCCCTGCTGGTGCTGGGTCTCACGGCCGTGATGACACCGGACGCCTATCAGGACTGGGGCTGGCGCGTGCCGTTCCTGCTCGGAGCTCCGCTCGCATTCGTGGGGCTCTACATTCGCACGAAGGTCGATGAGTCGCCGGCCTTCGTCGAGATGCGAGCCACGAAAGAGGTCGAGCGGGCGCCCATCCGCTCGGTGTTCGCCCACCACTGGCGTTCGATGCTCATCGTCTTCTCGATGGCCGCGGTCGCGAGTCTCGGGTACTACTCGCTGACGGGCTACTTCTACTCGTACATGACGGTGACGCTCGGGCTCTCCTCATCGCACGCGCTCATCTCGAACAGCATCGCACTGCTCATCACGTTCGTCGTCGTGCCGATTTCCGCGGCGATCTCGGATCGCATCGGGCGACGGCCGATGCTGATCGCCTCGATCGTGTTCGGTGCGATCGTCTGCGTCCCGGCCTATCTCCTCGTCGGCACCGGGACGCTTGCCGCGGCGATCACGGCCCAGAGCCTGCTCGGTCTCGCCCTCGGACTCGTGTTCGGCCCGGCCGGTCCCGCGTACGTGGAGATGTTCCCGGCACGCGTGCGCTTCACCGGCGCCTCGATCAGCTACAACCTGGCATTCACGATCTTCGGCGGCACGGCCCCGCTGCTCGCGACAGCCCTCATCGCCTGGACCGGCTCGAACATCGCGCCGGCCTGGTACATCGTCGGCGTCACGGTGTCCGCGCTGATCGTGCTGATCATCTTCCTGCCCGAGACCAGTCGTCGCTCCATGCAGCACGTCGAGAACGATGCGGAGGCCGGTGCGCCGCTCCGGGGTGAGCGCGCTTCCGCAGGGTAGGGGAGCGGATCGCGTTCCGGGAGGAGACTCCCGGAACGCGATCCCGAACTCAGAGCACCTTGTTCAGGAATGCCTGCGTGCGCTCGTGCTGCGGCGCATCGAAGATCGCCGCAGGCTCACCGGACTCCACGACCACGCCACCGTCCATGAAGATGACGCGATCGCCGACCTCCCGTGCGAAGCCCATCTCGTGGGTCACGACGACCATCGTCATGCCTTCCTCAGCGAGCGACTTCATCACGGCGAGCACATCCCCGACGAGCTCCGGGTCGAGGGCGCTGGTCGGCTCGTCGAAGAGCAGGATCTTCGGCTCCATCGCGAGCGCTCGCGCGATGGCCACGCGCTGCTGCTGGCCACCCGAGAGCTGGCCTGGGTAGGCGTTCTCCTTCTCTGCGAGCCCGACTTTCTCGAGCAGGGCCCGGCCCCGCTCGCGCGCAGCGCTCTTCGAGATGCGGCGCACCTGAGTGGGGGCGAGCATGACGTTCTCGATGACCGACTTGTGCGGGAACAGGTTGAACTGCTGGAACACCATGCCGATCTCGGTGCGCACATCGTCGATGTTGATGCGTTTGTCGGTGAGGTTGTTGCCATCGATGATCACTTCGCCGCTGGTGATCTTCTCCAGCATGTTGAGGCACCGGAGAAACGTGCTCTTGCCTGATCCGGACGGGCCGATGACGCACACGACCTCGGACTCGGCGATGCTGCAGTCGATGCCGGCGAGCACCTCGTTGTCGCCGAACGACTTGTGCAGGTCTTTCACTTCGATGATCATGCGACTCTCCGCTCCAAGCGCTTCTCGAGCACGTTCAGAATCTTCGACAGGGTCAGGGTGATGACGAGGTAGAACAGTGCGACCGTGGTGTAGATCTCGACGGCGTTGAAGTTGCTCGCCGCGATCATGCGGCCCTGGAAGATCAACTCGGGGACCAGGATGACGGACAGCAGCGACGTGTCCTTGATGCTGATGATGAACTGGTTGCCGAGCGGTGGGATCATGCGTCTGAAGGCCTGCGGCCAGATCACCTGGAGCATGGTCTTGTGGTGGCTCATGCCGAGCGAACGACCCGCTTCCATCTGCCCCTTATCGATGGACTGCACGGCGCCGCGCACGACCTCGGCGATGTACGCGCCGGAATTGAGCGCGATGACGATGATGCCGGCGACGATCGACGGGAGCGTGTAGTTGATGATCAGCGGCAGAGCGAAGTAGATCCAGATCGCCTGAACGAGGACCGGGGTGCCGCGGATCAGTTCGACGTATCCGGTGCAGAGCCAGTAGAGCGGCTTGAAGCGGGTGAGCCTGCCGAGTCCGACGAATGCGCCGATGACGAAGCCGATGCCGATGCCGACGATCGAGACGAGGAGGGTGTAGTACAGGCCGGTGAGGAGGGCGGGAAGGAAGTCGATGACTCCGGCCCAGTTGAAGTTGGCGAGTGCGTGCATGGGGGTGACCTCTCGCGTCGGGGGGGGGGGGGGGGGGGCCCCCCCCCCCCCCCCGGGGTGGGGGGAGTTGTCGTCTGCCCCGGGGGCGGCCGCGGCGAGCCCCCGGG
>NZ_JAGFBF010000003.1 GCF_017583045.1 Leucobacter tardus
AGTCCGCCGCCCCCCCCGGGGGTGGGGGGGGGGGGGGGGGGGGGGGGGGGGGCGGGGGGGGGGGGGGGGGGGGGGGGGCCCCCCCCCCCCCCGACTGTGGAGTGCGGTTAGTTCTCGTCTGCCGATGCGGCGAGCTCGTCGAGCCACGGGGGCTGCTCGCCGAACCATTCCTCGTAGATCTCGGCGTAGGTGCCGTTCTCGATGAGGGTGGCGAGTGCGTCGTTCATCGCGGTCACGAGGTCTTCGTTCCCCTGCGAGACGGCGATGCCGTAGTCCTGAGCCTCGTAGAGGTCGCCGACGACCTTGAGGTCGGTGTCGGTGGTCTGAATGTAGTACTCGACGTTCGGCGCGTCGTACAGCAGTGCATCGGCGGATCCGCCTTCGACCGCGAGATACATCTGGTCGAGCTGCTCGAACGGGAGCGCCTCGGCGTCCGGCACGTTCTCGGCCAGGTAGTCGAGCGGCGCCGATCCGAGGCGCGAGGCCACGGTGAGTCCGCCGAGATCCTCAATGGCCTCCACCGAGTCGTTCGACTCGGGGACGGCGATGCGCGTGCCCGACTTGTAGTACGGATCGGTGAAGTCCACGGCGTTCTTGCGCTCGTCGGTGATGGTGATGCCGGCGATCGCGATGTCGAACGATCCGGTCTGCAGGCCGGGGATGATGCCGTCGAAGTTGGTGACCTCGAGGTTGACATCGAACCCGACCTCGTCGGCGATCGCGTTGACGATGTCCATGTCGAACCCGACGTGTTCACCGTCCTGCTCGAACTCGAAGGGGACGAACGAGCTGTCGGTGGCGACGGTGTAGCTGTCCTCGAGGTTGCCCGAGCCGCCGCCCTCGTCACCACCTCCGTCTCCGCCGGCGCAGCCGACGAGGCCGACGGCGAGAGTTGCTGTGGCGAGTGCGGCCACAGTGGTGGATCGGCGGGTGCGTGAGATCACAGGAAGAGCCTCTCTTCATTGGGGGGTCGTTGATCCCCAAGCTAGGGAGCGTGCGCAACGCCTGTCAAAGGCGGAGCCACTGAATTGCCGGTTCGATGGGCCCCCGAGGTGCGCGGTCGGCGAACCACTCCCGCGGTTTCACCGCGTTCGATCACTCACGGGGCGCGGAAAGTCACATTCCGATACCGATGGCTCGGGCATCCTCCCGAGTTCCGCCGAAATCATCAACCGGAGAACGGTCCCGCACAGCGAATTCGCCGGGCACGAGGCTAGGATCATCGCATGACTGGTTCCATGATCGCGCTTCTCATTGCGCTCGGCATCGTCGTCATTCTCGTCATCTACGTGTGGGCGACGTACAACTCGCTCGTGACGCTTCGCGTGCGCGTCGATGAGGCGTGGAGCGACATCACGGTGCAGCTGAAACGTCGAGCGGACTTGATTCCGACCCTCGTCGACACCGTGAAAGGATACGCCGCTCACGAGCGGGGAGTCTTCGAGTCGGTGACGTCCGCTCGAGCCGAGACCCTCTCCGCTCAAGGACCTGCCGAGGCGTCGGTGGCCGAGAACCACATGCAGGAGGCGCTGAAGAGCATCTTCGCCGTCGCCGAAGCGTACCCTCAGCTGCAGGCGAGCCAGAACTTCCTGCAGCTGCAGGGGGAGCTCGTGGACACCGAGAACAAGATCCAGGCATCGCGTCGCTTCTACAACGGTGGCGTCCGCGAGTTCAACACGAAGATTCAGGTGTTTCCGAACACGATCTTCGTGCGCGGTCTGGGGTTCAGAGAGCGAGACTTCTTCGAGGTCGAAGACGTGGCGTCCATCTCCGAGCCGCCCCGCATCCAATTCTGATCCCGCTGATAAGGAGGAGCGTTGTACCGGGCCATTCGGCGCAATAAGGTCAACAGTGTCCTGATCATCCTGTTCTTCCTGCTCATCGTCGGAGGGCTCGGATGGCTGGCGTCGGTGATCTACCAGTCTCCCGGCATCGTCATCGCGGTGGTCGCGATCTCGCTCGGGTACGCTCTCTTCCAGTACTTCGCGGCGGGCAAGCAAGCGATCTCGATGAGCGGCGCGCGGCGCATCGGCTCCGAGGATCACCCCCGCCTGTACCGCATCGTCGAAAACCTCTCGATCACCACGGGATCGCCGATGCCCGAGGTATACATCGTGGATGACCCCGCCCCGAACGCGTTCGCCACGGGTCGCGACCCCGAGCACGCGATGGTCGCGGCGACGACGGGATTGCTCGACATCATGACCGATGCCGAGCTCGAAGGAGTGATGGCCCACGAGCTCGGGCACGTCCGCAACTACGACATCCGCGTGAACATGATCGTCTACGGTCTGGTCGTCGCGGTCGGCATGATCGCCGACATGATGATGCGACTGGCGTTCTTCGGCCGCAACAACAACGGCAACCCCGTCATGCTCATCTTCGGGCTCGTGGCGATGATCGTGGCGCCCCTGCTCGCCACGATGGTCCAGCTCGCGGTTTCACGCCAGCGCGAGTACCTCGCAGATGCGACCGGCGCGCTCACCACCCGCCACCCGGAGGCCCTCGCGAGTGCACTGCACAAGCTCTCCGAGTACGGCAAGCCGATGCAGCGGCAGAACTCGAGCATGGCGCACCTCTGGATCGCCGACCCCCTGAAGCCGGGCCTCGTCCAGCGCCTCTTCGCGACGCACCCTCCGATCCCCGACCGCATTCGTCGACTGCTGGACAACGCAGACCGTTTCTGACCCATGTTCCGCTCCCTGAAGATCCGCAACTACCGCATCTGGTTCATGGGGGCCCTGCTCTCGAACATCGGTGCGTGGATGCAGGCGACCACGCAGAACTGGGTCGTGCTGACCGAGCTCACGTCGAACGATGCGGTCGCCGTCGGCACCACGATGGCGCTCCAGTTCGCACCGCAACTGCTTCTCGTGCCATTCAGCGGTGCGGTCGCCGACCGTTTCGATCGCAGACGCGTCCTGATGATCACGCAGACGCTGCTCATGCTGCTCGCGCTCGGGCTCGGCCTCCTGCTCATCTCGGGGCGCGCCGAGCTCTGGCACGTGTTCGGCTTCGCGCTCGCTCTCGGAGTCGTCAACGCGTTCGACACTCCGGCTCGCCAGGCCTTCGTGTCCGACCTCGTGGGACCGACGCAGCTGTCGAACGCCGTCGCCCTGAACTCCGCTTCCTTCAACTCGGCTCGGTTACTCGGCCCCGCCGTCGCCGGCGTGCTCATCGCCGTGGTCGGGTCGGGGTGGGTGTTCCTCATCAACGCGTTCTCGTTCCTCGCGGTCCTCACCGCGCTGGCGGCGATCCGGATCCCGCGCCGCACGATCGACGCCGCTGCCGCGGCGGAATCGCAGCTCACCCGGCTCGCCGCGGGATTCCGCTACGTGCGTCGCCGACACGACCTCGTCGTGATCTTCATCATGGTCTTCGTACTGGGGGCGTTCGGCATGAACTTCCCGGTCATGTCCTCCACCATGGCGGTCGAGTTCGGTCGAGGCGCTGGGGAGTACGGAGTGCTGTCATCCATCCTCGCGATCGGCTCGCTCACCGGTGCGCTGCTCTCCGCACGCAGACCGGCCGCGCGCATGCGCGTCGTCATCCTCTCCGCCGGAGGCTTCGGGTTGTCCTGCGCGATCGCCGCGGCGATGCCCACGTTCTGGACGTTCGCGGCGTCGCTCATGCTGCTGGGGTACTGCACCTCCACGCTGCTCACGACCGCGAACGGGTTCGTGCAGACCACCACCGACCCGCTCGTCCGGGGCCGCGTGCTCGCACTGTACTTCGCGGTGCTCATGGGAGGGACACCGCTCGGTGCTCCGATCGTCGGGGCGGCGGCGGATGCGCTCGGGGCGCGCTCGACGCTCTTCGTCGCAGCCGCGGCGGGACTGTTCGCCTGCGGCGTCGGGGTGGTGTGGTTGCTCACCGAACGCTCCTTGCGCCTGCGTATCGGACCGCGCGCCCGTGTCACCGTGACGCACGCAGGGCGGCCCCACGCTGGGCTCGATCCGGCGGAGCAGAGCGAAACGCTCACCGCGCCGCTCTCCGTCCTGCGACGCGGCCCCGAGCTCGTGATCCCCGCCGATTCCGCGCCGCAGGAGAGCCCCGCGGCGGCGGCGCTCACGGGAACCGTATCGCTCCCGGTCGAGGACGTTCCCGACGATCGCGGCGACGCTCCGCGGCGCCGCACCCGGGGCCCGGCGAAGGATCCCGAATCGCACGGGGGCGACGAGTAGGCTGGTCTGGTGCCTGCACGGCGGGAGGGCCGCTGTGCGCACTGAACCAGGAGTAACCGATATCCGTGAGTGATGCCCTGTCCGCCCAAACCCGCACCGAGACCGATTCGCTCGGGAGCCTCGAGATCCCGGCGAGTGCCTACTGGGGGGTGCACACCGCACGGGCGAACGAGAACTTCCCGATCGCTCGACGTCCGGTCTCCGTGTACCCCGACTTCGTGCGCGCGTTCGCGTGCGTGAAACAAGCCGCAGCCCGTGCCAACCATGAGATCGGGGCGCTCGATGAGCAGCGCGCGACCCTCATCGACCGCGCCTGCGAGGAGGTGCGCACCGGCATGCTCCACGACCAGTTCGTGGTCGGGGTGGTGCAGGGCGGCGCCGGTACCTCGACGAACATGAACGCGAACGAGGTCATCACGAACCGTGCGCTCGAGCTCGCGGGTCACCCGAAGGGTGATTACGGGTTCATCAACCCGAACGATCACACCAACATGAGTCAGTCGACGAACGACACCTACCCGACGGCGATCAAGATCGCGCTGGCGTTCTCGCTGCGCAGTCTGCTCGACGAACTGCAGCTGCTCTCGGACGCGTTCGCCGCGAAGGGTCGGGAGTTCGACCACATCATCAAGGTGGGCCGCACCCAGCTGCAGGATGCCGTGCCGATGACGCTCGGGCAGGAGTTCACCGCGTTTGCGGTGACACTGCGCGAAGACATCGAGCGGCTCGATGAAGCGGTCGCTCTCCTCGCCGAGGTGAACATGGGGGCCACGGCGATCGGCACGGGCATCAACGTGCCGCACGGCTACCGCGAGGCCGTTGTTCGCCAACTGCGCGAGAACACGGGCCTGCCGCTCGTCTCGGCCGGCAATCTCGTCGAGTCCACGAGCGATACCGGAGTCTTCATCACCTTCTCGGGTGCCCTGAAGCGGAGCGCGCTCAAGCTGTCGAAGATCTCGAACGATCTGCGTCTGCTCTCGTCGGGTCCGCAGGCGGGACTCGGTGAGATCAATCTGCCCGCCGTGCAGGCCGGTTCATCGATCATGCCGGGCAAGGTGAACCCGGTGATCCCCGAAGCCGTCTCACAGGTCGCCTATTCTGTCGCGGGGGCCGACGTGACGGTGTCGATGGCGGTTGAGGGCGGGCAGCTGCAGCTGAACGCATTCGAGCCGATCATCGCCCACTCGCTCTTCCAGTCGATCACCTGGCTCGAGCGCGCCTGCCGCACCCTGCGCGAGAACTGCGTCGACGGCATCACGGCGAACGAGGAGCGACTCGCCGACACGGTCGCGCGATCGGTCACCGTGATCACGGCGCTCGCGCCCGTTCTCGGCTACGCCGAAGCCGCAGCGCTGGCGAAGGAGGCGCTCCGCACCAATGAGCCGGTCGCCGACCTGGTGGTGGAACGCGGACTTCTGGGGGCCGCCGAGCTCGCGGAGCTGCTGCAGCCCGCGCGTCTCGCCGGGCTCACCCCGGAAGCGGGCGAGGTCGAGACGCTGGAGAAGCCGGTCGAGCGCCCCGAACAGTCCTGAATGCACCAGTGGGTCTCACCGGAACACCGGTGAGACCCACTGAGCGGTTCACGCCTCGACGCAGTGCGACGTGAGCGCGCCGATCTTCTCGATCGTCACCGTGACCTCGGTCCCCGGGGCGAGGAACAGCGGAGGAGTGCGCGACTTGCCGGCGCCGCCCGGGCTGCCCGTCGAGATGAGCGTGCCCGGCAGCAAAGTGAGCGACTGCGACAGCGATGCGATGAGCTGCGCGACCGAGCGGATCATGTACTCGGTCGTCGAGTCCTGCACGCGGAGATCGTCGACGTCCGTGGTGATCCGAAGTGCTTGCGGATCCGGGATCTCATCCGCGGTGACGACCACCGGCCCGACGGGGGTGAAACCGTCGAACGACTTGCAGCGCGACCACTGCGGCTCGGCGAACTGGATGTTGCGGGCGGTGATGTCGTTGATCGCGGTGTAGCCGAAAACATAGTCGAGCGCCTCGTCGACGGACACGTTCTTCGCCGGCTTGCCGATGATGACACCGAGCTCGCCCTCGTAGTCGACCTCTTCGCTCAGGTGGGTCGGCAGCGGCACCTCGGCACCGTGCGCGTTCAGCGAGTTCGGGAAGAGCGAGAACAGCACGGGACCCGAATCGTTGTCGAGACTCAGCTCACTGGCGTGCTCGTCGTAGTTGAGCCCGACCGCGAGCACGATCGGCGGGTCGACGACGGCCGGGGCCGCAGTGGTCTCTGTCATCGCGACTGCGTGGGCCCCGTCCGAGTCGGCAACGGCGGACCGCACCCGTTCGAGCTCCTCGGGACCCGCGGCGATGAGCTCCTGCAACGTCGCGGCCGCGCAGCCCAGACGGCTCACGGGCGTCGCGAATTCACCGTCGACGACGACGAGCTCGGGGTCGGTGGCGGGGGAGAGGCTCAGATGCGCGAATTTCACGTGTCCAGGGTATCCGATATCCCTCGGTGCCTTCCGCCCGCCTCTTCCCGGTGCGCGGGTTCCTCTGAGAGCGAAAGCCCGAGACTTCGCGGCACGACCGCGAGAGAATGCCCGTATGACTGACGCAGCACTGACCAAGCCCGAAATCGACTTCCCCGACGGCCCCCCGCCCGCCGAGATCGAGGTCATCGACCTCGTCGAGGGCGACGGCGATGCGGCAGAGCGCGGTTCGACCGTCGAGGTGCACTACCTCGGTGTCGACTACGAATCCGGTGAAGAGTTCGATTCGTCGTGGAGCCGCGGCGAGACGATTCGATTCCCCCTGCGGTCGCTCATCGAGGGGTGGCAGATCGGTATTCCGGGGATGCGGACGGGCGGGCGACGCAAGCTCATCGTTCCGCCGGCGCAGGCGTACGGCAACGCGGCGGGGCATCCGCTCGCCGGGAAGACGCTGATCTTCATCATCGACCTCGTGTCGGTCGGCTGACCGACATCTTCTGCACCAGCGGCGCCCGGCGGATCCTCGGATCTGCCGGGCGCCGCTCGTGCGAGTGGTAGCGTTTCTCTTCGGGCGTGCGCGTCGACGCGCGCCCGCGTGCGCGCCGGAGAGGCGGTGCTCGTTCGTGCAGGGAATGAGGTCGGGGAGAACGTGACAGCCACAGAGACGACGCAGCCGGGCGGGGCCGAGGCACCGAAGCACTCCGGGTTCCGCGGCGGTATCGACCGCTACTTCGGGATCACCCAGCGCGGTTCGACGTTCGGGCGCGAGGTGCGCGGCGGGCTGGTCACGTTCGTGACCATGGCCTACATCGTGGTGCTGAACCCCATCATTCTGACGAGCGGCGTCGACGTCGACGGCAACCAGCTCGCGTTCCCCGCGGTGAGCGCCGTGACCGCGTTGACCGCGGGCGTCATGACGATCTTGTTCGGCGTGGTCACCCGATTGCCGTTCGCCTTCGCGGCCGGACTCGGCATCAACGCCTTCCTGGCGTTCTCGGTCGTGGGTCAGGTCACCTGGCCCGAAGCGATGGCGCTCGTCGTCATCAACGGTTTGCTCATCGTGCTGCTTGCGGTGACCGGGTTGCGTCGCATGATCTTCGACGCGGTCCCCGTCGAGTTGAAGCTCGCGATCACCGTGGGCATCGGCCTGTTCATCGCCTTCATCGGCTTCGTCAATGCGGGCTTCGTGACGTCGACGGGTGAGGCGTCGCCACCCGTGGGTCTCGGCGTCGGGGGATCGGTCGGCAGCGTGCCCACCCTGATCTTCGTCGGCACGCTCGTCATCACGGGGGTGCTCGTGGCGAAGCAGATCCGCGGCGGACTGCTCATCGGGCTCGGCACCGGCACCGTGGTCGCGGTGATCGTGGAGGCCGTCTGGCACCTCGGTGCCGTGGCGGACGGCAATGCCGGCGGATGGAGTCTCACGGTTCCCACCCTGTCGGGTGCTCCGTTCGCCCTGCCCGACCTGAGTCTCATCGGCGCCGTCGACTTCGACTTCGGACGTGTCGGCATGGTCACCGTCGTCATGCTCGTCTTCACGCTGCTCTTCACCAACTTCTTCGACGCCATGGGCACGTTCACCGGCCTGTCGCGCGAGGCCGGGCTCGCCGACGAGCGCGGCAACTTCCCGCGCCTGAAGTCGGCGCTGGTCGTCGAGGGCGTCGGGGCCGTCGCCGGAGGCATGACGTCGGCGTCTTCGAACACGGTGTTCGTGGAGTCGGGTGCCGGTATCGGGGAGGGGGCCCGGACCGGGCTCGCGAACGTCGTCACCGGCCTCGTCTTCATCGCCGCGATGTTCCTCACCCCGCTCACGCAGGTCGTGCCGACGGAGGTGGCCGCTGCCGCCCTCGTCGTGGTGGGCGCGATGATGATGGCGCAGGTGAAGTACATCGACTTCTCGCAGTTCAATGTGCTGCTGCCCGTCTTCTTGACGGTGACGGTGATGCCGATGACCTATTCGATCGCGAACGGCATCGGTGCCGGCTTCGTCGCCTGGGTGCTCATCCACGCGCTCGGAGGGAAGGCCAAGCAGGTGCACTGGCTGCTGTGGGTCGTCGCGCTGGGCTTCGTCGTCTTCTTCGCGCGCGGCCCGATCGAGGCGGCGCTCGGCGTCGCGTAGATCGCGCGAGCGCGACGCCGGCCGCGCCGGCCGGTCGTGACGCCGCGTCTACGCGTCGGCGCCCGACAACCCGAGCGCCGCGTGGAGGCGCGACGCGAGATCCCCGTTCGCCGCGACCAGGTACGGTTCGCCAGGCGGCGTGGTCGCGTCCGCGCCGAGCAGTTCGGCACCGGCTTCGCGCGCGATGAGCGCTCCCGCGGCGTAGTCCCACGGCTGGAGCCCGCGCTCGTAGTACGCGTCGAGACGGCCGGCGGCGAGCAGGCACAGGTCGTACGAGGCAGCCCCGATGCGCCTGATGTCGCGGACCCTGGGGATCAGCTCCGAGACGATCCGCGCCTGTTCGGTACGCCGTTCGACGGTGTAGCCGAATCCGGTGGCCACGAGCGCCTGGGCGAGTTCGGTCTGCGCGGACACCCGGATCGGCGCGCCGTTCAGGCGAGCACCCCCTCCGGCGTGTGCCGAGAAGAGTTCATCGGTGCGCGGATTGCAGACCGCGCCGGCGATGGCGCGCCTGCCGTCCGCGAAGGCGTCGGGATCGGCGACCGTCGCCGCGACGCTCACGGCGTAGGCGGGAATGTTGTAGAGGTAGTTCACGGTGCCATCGATCGGATCGAGCACCCAGGTGATACCGCTCGCGCTCTCTCGCCCGGCGCCTTCCTCACCGAGAATTCCGTCTGCGGGCCGCTCGGCGATCAGCGCCTCGGTGAGCATGCGCTCCGCCGCCTGATCGGCGGCCGTCACGACGTCGACGTCGCTGGACTTCGTGGCAGCGACGTCGACCCCGCGCTCCCGCATCTCCAGGATCTCGGTCGCCACGTGCTGGGCGAGTCGGGATGCGAGTGATGCGAGTGCGGCGGGGTCGACGTCGGGGCGAGCGGCTGCGGTCATACTCCGAGCCTAGTCCCGTGATTACGGGGCGCTGACGAGGCGTCCCTCTTCTTCGCGCTGTTCGCGGAGCTCCTCGGCGGTCAGCGCGTACGCCTCTTCGCCGTGTGCGACCGGATCGATGCCGGCGTCCTCGACCGCTGCGGGGACGCGGAGACCCGTGATCGCCTTGACCGCGAACGCGATGAGCAGCGAGACCACGAAGGAGTAGATCATCACTCCGACTACCGAGATCGTCTGGACGAGGAGCAGGCCGGCGTCTCCGCCCATGAAGAGGCCGTCGTCGAAGGCGAAGAAGCCGAGGTAGACGGTACCGATGATGCCCGCGACCAGGTGCAGGCCGACGACGTCGAGCGAGTCGTCGTAACCGAGTCGGTACTTCCAGTCGATGGCGAACGCGCAAGCGCCGCCGGCGATGATGCCGAGCAGCAGCGCCCAGACCGGCGACAGGTTGGCCGCCGAGGGGGTGATCGCCACGAGACCGCCGATGGCGCCAGAGGCGGCGCCGACCACGCTGGGCTTGCGTCCCCGAATCGCATCGACGAGCAACCAGCCCACGATGCCGGCTGCGGGAGCGCCGATCGTGTTCACGAGGATCAGGCCCGCTTCACCCGCTTCGGTCGCTGCACCGGCGTTGAAGCCGATCCACCCGAACCAGAGCAGTGCGGCGCCGATCGTCACGAGGGGCAGGCTGTGGGGGCGGTGCGAACCCGGTGCGAAGCCGCGACGCTTCCCCGCGACGATCGCGAGAGCGAGAGCTGCGGCGCCCGCGTTGATGTGGATCGCGGTGCCTCCGGCGAGGTCGATGACTTCGGGAGTCCCGAGCATGTCGCCGAGCTGCATGACCCAGCCGCCACCCCAGACCCAGGAGACCACCGGGAAGTAGACGAGCGCCGCCCAGACGCCGGAGAAGAGGATCCAGGAGCCCAGTCCGACGCGATCGGCGATGGCGCCGGAGATCAGCGCCGTCGCGATCATCGCGAAGGTCACGCCGAACCCGATACCGATGAAGTCGGCCTGATCGGTGGCGACCAGTCCGAGATCCTTCATGGGGCTGCCGGCGAACCAGCCGGTCTCGCCCTCGGCGAAGTAGCTCATGCCGTATCCGAAGAGGATCCAGAGCATGCCGACCACGCCCATGGCGCTGATGCTGAAGAGCATCATGTTGACGACGGACCGCACGCGAACGAGTCCGCCGTAGAACAGCGCGAGGCCCGGGGTCATGATGAGGACGAGCGCGGTGCTCGCGAGCATCCAAACGTCTGTGGCTTCCATATGAGGCACCTTTCTCTCGGAGCACCGAGTGTGAACGTGGCATCAGTCTCCGATGGGTCTGTTTCGCGGGCGTGTCATCATCGTTT
Organism: Leucobacter tardus; assembly: GCF_017583045.1. GTDB lineage: Bacteria > Actinomycetota > Actinomycetes > Actinomycetales > Microbacteriaceae > Leucobacter > Leucobacter tardus. The sequence continues at coordinate 10,997 of NZ_JAGFBF010000003.1, forward strand.
CCCTGCCGTAACCGTGCCGTAACCGTTTCGCGACGGGGTCGGGCGAGCGGACGCGGGGAGTCTGCACGACCCGTTCGGCATCGGATCCGCGCTGCGCAGACGAAAGGTGCTAAGATACTGAGGTTGCCGTCAGAACGGCCGCGGAGAAAGAGAGCACCAGCATCGGGCTGGTCGCGCCGCGCAACGACAGAAAGGGGACCGCCATATGGGACTGAATGCAGAGGTCAAGAAGGCGATCATCGATGAGTACGCGACCACCCCAGGTGACACCGGTTCCCCCGAGGTCCAGGTGGCGATGCTCACCCGCCGCATCACCGACCTGAACGAGCACCTGAAGGACCACAAGCACGATCACCACTCGCGCCGCGGTCTCCTGCTGCTCGTCGGCCAGCGTCGGCGTCTGCTCGGGTACCTGCAGAAGGTCGACATCGAGCGCTACCGCGCCCTCATCGGGCGTCTCGGACTGCGCCGCTAAGTCTGCTGCAGGGATCGGCGATACTCGCCTGAGACACTGCGAAGCGCCTCGCTCCTCCGGGAGCGGGGCGCTTCTGCGTTCAGTGCGTCACCGCGTGTCACACACGGGCTGCGAAGCTCCAGCGAACGCCAGAATGGACGAGTGAAGCGCCGACACCTTGCTCCTGCTGTCCTCGCTGCAGCGACCCTCGTGCTCACCGGTTGCGTCAACACCGACGTCGCTGGGGGAGACGCAGCGACGCCGGACGCGGCTCACGAGGCGCGCACCTGGAGTGAGATCGAAGCGTCCGGTGTGCTCAAGGTCGGCACGATCGTCGACTACCCGCCGAACGAGTTCAAGACCGATGACGGCGAACCGACAGGGTGGGCGGTCGACCTCGTCGCGGCGATTGCGAGTGAGCTCGGGCTCGAGGTGGAGTGGGAGGTCCTGCAGTTCGACAGCATTCTCCCGCGCATCGAGGGCGGAACCATCGATGTCGGGGTTGGCTCCTTCGGGGACACCCTGGAGCGGCAGGAGGCCGTCGACTTCGTGAATTACTCCGAGGCCGGCACGCTCTGGGCGGCGCAGCCGGGCAGCGACGTCGATCCCGACGCCGCCTGCGGCCTCACGATCGCGGTGATGGCGACAGGCACGCAGCACCTCATCGAACTGCCGGAGCGGGACGCCGCCTGCCGGGAGGCCGGCGAGCCCCCCATCGTGATCGAGCCCTACACCGGACAGCCCGAAGTGACGAACGCGGTGGTGCTCGGCAAGGCGGACGCGTTCTCCGCCGACTCGCCGGTGACGATCGACGCGGCGAGCCAGCTGGACGGGGAACTCGAGGTCGTTGGCGACCTCTTCGACACCGTTCCCTACGGCTTCCCCGTGGCGAAGGGCAGCGATCTCTCCCCGCGGCTCGCCGACGCGCTGCAGCGCCTTATCGACGACGGAACCTACCTCGAGATCCTCGAGCGCGGCAAGTCCGAGGGCGGCGCCATCGAGGCGGCGACGATCAACGCGGGGACGGAGTAGCCCAGCGCTCTACGCGGTCCGCGATTCGCTCGATGTCCTCGGTCGTGACCCGGCAGCATCCGCCGATGAGACGGACGCCGCGGTCGAGCCAGCCCTCGACGTAGGAGTCGATGGGGGCGGGATCGCCGAACCAGGAGCGGGTATCCGGATCCCATGTCTCTCCGGTGTTCGGGTAGGCGATCAGCGGCTTCGCGGTGCGCTCGCTGAGCGTTCGGATCGCCGCGTCGGCGTCGCGGAGCGACGCGCAGTTCACACCGACCGCGCGGATCTCCTTGGTGCGGTTCGCCCAGTCGGCGACGTCGGCGAGCGACGCGCCTGTGCGCAGGGCGCCGCCGGTGCCCACGGTCACGCTGAGCAGGGCGGTCGCACCCGAACCGGCGAGCTCGCGGCAGATCGCCTCGACCTCGACGAGTGCAGGGACCGTTTCGAAGAGCAGGGCGTCGGGGCCGGCCGCGGCGAGGACCTCGAGGCGGGGACGGTGCCATCGGCGAAGATCATCGACGTCGAGGTCGTAGTCGCCCGTGTACTCGGTGCCCTGACCGGGTGAGGCGCCGTAGGGGCCTATGGATGCCGCGACCCACGCCTGCTCGGGCGTCAAGCCGGCATCGCTGCGGGCCCGGCGAGCGATCTCCACGCTGGATCGGAGCAGCGCGTCGACCTCGTCGCGCTCGGCCCGCTCCGACGCGAAGCCCTCGTACGTGACCTGGTACGAGCAGGTCGTCGCGATGCGGGCGCCGGCGGCGAAGAAGTCCCGGTGCGCTGCCAGCACCTCATCGGGCCGATCGCGCAGCAGTTTCGCTGACCAGAGCGCGGAGACGACCGAGTTGCCGCGGGTTTCCAGGTGGGTGCCGAGGCCTCCGTCGAGGACGACGGGGCCTGCGGCGATGGCGTCGAGGATCGCTGGCATGCGCACCAGTCTAGAGAAAGCGGACGGCCCGCCCCACCGCAGTGGGACGGGCCGTCCGGGTGCTCGAGAATCCGCTCAGATCTTCGAGGACGCGTCCTTGAGGACGCTGCGGAGGATGCCGCCGATCTCCGCGAACTCCGACTCTCCGATCGTCAGCGGAGGAGCGAGCTGGATCACCGGGTCCCCACGGTCGTCGGCGCGGCAGTAGAGGCCGGCTTCCCACAACGCGGGCGAGAGGTAGTCGCGGAGCAGACGGTTCGACTCTTCGTCGTTGAACGTCTCCTTCGTCGCCTTGTCCTTCACGAGCTCGATGCCGAAGAAGTAGCCCTCACCGCGCACGTCGCCGACGATGTCGATGTCGAGCAGCTTCTCGAGCTCGGCCCGGAAGAGCGGGCTCTTCTCGCGTACGCGCTCGTTGAGGCCCTCCTCCTCGAAGATGTCGAGGTTCTCGAGCGCCGCGGCGGCGGCAGCGGGGTGACCGGCGAACGTGAAGCCGTGGTAGAAGGTGTTGTCCTCCGACTGGAACGGCTCCGACACGCGGTCGGCGACGATCATCGCGCCGAGCGGCACGTAACCCGACGTGATGCCCTTCGCCGAGGTGATGATATCGGGCTCGTAGCCGAGTGCCTTCGAAGCGAAGAAGTCGCCGACGCGACCGTAGGCGCAGATGACCTCGTCGCTGACGAGCAGCACGTCGTACTGGTCGCAGATCTCACGGACGCGCTTGAAGTAGCCGGGGGGAGGCGGGAAGCAGCCGCCGGAGTTCTGCACGGGCTCGAGGAACACGGCCGCGACCGTGTCGGGCCCTTCGAAGAGGATCGCCTCTTCGATGCGGTTCGCAGCCCACTGTCCGAAAGACTCGAGCTCGGTCGGAGCGCCCATTTCTTCGGCGCGGTAGAAGTTCGTGTTCGGCACGCGGTGACCACCGGGGGTGAGCGGCTCGTAGAACTTCTTCATGTCGGGGATGCCGGTGATCGCGAGGGCGCCCTGCGGGGTGCCGTGGTACGCGACCGAGCGGGAGATCACCTTGTGCTTCATGGGCTGGCCCTTGAGCTTCCAGAAGTGCTTGGCGAGTTTGAACGCCGACTCCACCGCTTCACCGCCGCCGGTGGTGAAGAAGACCTTGTTCATCTCGCCGGGAGCGTAGCTCGCGAGGCGCTCGGAGAGTTCGACGGCTGCAGGGTGCGCGTACGACCACAGCGGCATGAAGTCGAGCTGCTGCATCTGCTTCGCAGCGGCCTGAACGATGCGTTCGCGGCCGTGACCGGCGTTCACGACGAACAGGCCCGCGAGACCGTCGATGTACTCCTTGCCGGCGGCGTCGTAGATCTTGTGGCCCTCGGCGCGGGTGATGACGGGGATGCCGTCGTTCAGCACCTTGCGCGAGGTGAAGTGGGGCCAGAGGTGGCTCGACGCCTTCGCCTGCAGGGCGGCGGTGTCGAATGCCGCAGTCGGATCGTAGGACATGGTTATCGTGTTCCCCAGTCGTATCGTTGTTTTTTGAGTTGGAGGTAGACGAACGTCTCGGTGGAGGCGACGCCCTCGATGGCGCGGATCTTGCGGTTGAGCAGTTCGATGAGATCATCGTCGTCCTCGCACACCACTTCCGCCATGATGTCGAACGAACCGGCGCTGAGCACCACGTAGTCCACTTCGGGCATCTCGGCGAGTTGATCCGCGACGGCGCGGGTGTCCCCGCTGGCGCGAATGCCGAGCATCGCCTGGCGACTGAACCCGAGTCTCATCGGGTCCGTCACCGCGACGATCTGCATGACGCCACCGTCCGTGAGCTTCTGCACGCGCTGGCGCACGGCAGCTTCACTGAGACCCACCGCCTTGCCGATCTCGGCGTACGAACGACGGCCATCGGTTTGCAACTGCTCGATGATGGCCTTCGACGTCGAGTCGAGGTTGGGTTGAGTCCGTTTCGCGCTCACGCTGATGATTCTGTCATTCGGAACGAGAAAAAGCAAAGGATTTCGTCGTCGAAGCGTTCTTTCGGTGCGCATATTCTCAGCTGTGGGATCGTCGAGAGATGTCTTGCGGCATGTGCCGCGCCTCGGCGGATCGATCCTGGACGAGAGCGGGGAGCACCCCGGAATCCGTTGTATCGTCTCATCGCGACCGATGAAATCGTCACTTTCGGCCGAAGAAGCGACTTCTTTGATGAAGTTTCTGTTTCAAGCGCGCGTTCGATGTGGCGCTGGGGGTGACGATATGTCATTCTCTGAACGTCCACATGTGGAGATCACGAGGGAGTGTGCTCATGGCCAGACGTATGCCCGAAGACCCGATGGTGCGCAAGCTCATCGGCATGATGAACGGTGCGCAGTTCAATCGCAGGTCGCTGCTGCGCGGTGCGCTGCTCACCGGGGCAGGGGTGGGTGCCGCGACGCTCTCCGCCTGCGCGAGCGGCGGCGGCACGGGCGGAGATGGGTCCGCGGGCAGCATCGTCTGGGGCAACTGGACCTACTACCTCGATTACGATGCGGATACGGGCAGTTGGGCCTCGCTGGACGCGTTCATGGCGGACACCAATATCGACGTGAACTACATCGAGGACATCGACGACAACAACACCTTCTTCGGCAAGATCAAGGATCAGCTCGCGCTCGGCCAGTTCACCGGGTACGACACGATCACGTTGACGGACTGGATGAACGCGCGCCTCCTCGAGGCCGAGGAGATCCAGGAGTTCGATCACGCCAACATCCCGAACCTCTCGAACCTCCTGACTTCGCTCGTTGACAGTCTCGACGTCGATCCCGGCCGGAAGTTCACCATCCCGTGGCAGGCCCCTGCTTCGGGCTTCGTCTGGAACACCGAGGCTGTCCCCGACGGCATCAAGACGCTCGACGACTTCCTGAAACCCGAACTCAAGGGCAAGGTGGGCGTGCTCTCCGAGATGCGCGACACCATGGGCATCATCATGTCGGCGCAGGGCGTCGATATCGCGGGCGAGTGGGGCGACGCGGAGTTCGACGCCGCACTGGCCTGGCTCGACGACGGCATCAAGAGCGGCCAGATCTCGCAGGTGAAAGGCAACTCCTACACGCAGGATCTTGAGACCGACACCACGCTTGCCGCCATCGCCTGGACCGGCGACATCGCGGCACTGAACTTCGAGCAGGGTGATCGCTGGACGCTCGAGGTGCCCGAGTCCGGCGGCGTGATCGCTGCGGACTCCTTCACGGTGCCGAACGGCACGAGCGCAGAGAACAAGGCCCTCGTGGAAGAAATGATCAACTACTACTACCAGCCCGAGGTCGCGGCGCAGGTCGCCGACTACGTGCAGTTCATCACGCCGGTCCAGGGCGCGCGCGAAGCCATGGAAAGCGTCAATCCCGATCAGGTGGACAACCCGCTCATCTTCCCTGATGACGAGATGAACTCCCGCCTGCACGGCTTCCGTACGCTGACCCCGCAGGAGGACAACCAGTTCACCTCGGCGTTCCAGTCCGTCCTGGGGCTGTAGGCCATGGTCGACGCGCAGAAGTTCGCGGAGGCGGGTGCTGATCTGAGGCTCGCCGGCATTCGCAAGGAATACCCGGGGTTCACGGCGATCGATGGCGTGGATCTCACCATTCCCGCCGGATCCTTCTTCGCCCTGCTCGGTCCGTCAGGGTGCGGCAAGACGACGACGCTCCGCCTGGTCGCCGGTCTCGAGGAGGCTTCGGCCGGTCAGATCCTGATCGGCGGCAACGATGTCACGCACCTGAAGCCGCATCGTCGGCCCGTCAACACCGTGTTCCAGTCGTACGCGCTCTTCCCGCATATGACGGTGCTCGAGAACGTCGCCTTCGGTCTGCGTCGGCGTCGAGTCGGGGATCCGCTGGCGAAGGCGCATGAGGCGCTGAAATTGGTCGAGCTCGATCACGTGTCCGATCGCAAGCCCGCGCAGCTCTCCGGTGGACAGCAGCAGCGCGTAGCCCTGGCCCGGGCGGTCGTCAACCGGCCGGCGCTCCTGCTGCTCGATGAGCCGCTGGGCGCTCTCGACTTGAAGCTGCGTCGCCAGATGCAGCATGAACTCAAGGACATTCAGCAGTCCGTCGGGCTGACGTTCCTGCACGTCACGCACGATCAGGAGGAGGCGATGACGATGGCCGACACGGTCGCCGTCATGAATCGGGGACGCATCGAACAGATGGGCGCGCCGGAGGCGCTGTACGAGCTGCCGCGCACGGTCTTCGTCGCGAGCTTCCTGGGCCAGTCCAACCTGTTCCGAGTGTCCGTCACCGGTGAGAACGAGAATGCGATCCACACCGACCTGGGCGGCCAGCGCATCACCGTGGCGAAGTCGCGCACCGAACGGACGAGCGGAGAGATCACGGTCGGCGTGCGGCCGGAGAAGCTGCGGCTGCACCACTCCGAGCCCCAGCCTCAGGCCGGCGTGAACGTGCTGGGCCCCGGACGCATCACCGATGCCGCCTTCATCGGTGTGAGCACGCAGTACACCGTCGAATCGCCGGTGCTCGGATCGGTGCAGGTCTTCGCGCAGAACGTGGAGGCCGGGCCGACAGCGTCCGCAGGTCAGGACGTGTGGGTGAGCTGGCTCGCCGAGCACACGTTCGGTCTCGCAGACGACCAGCTCGATCCCGGTGCGCTGACGACCGAATTCTCGACGCAGGTGATCGCCGCTCAGGGCGAGACGGTGGCATAGCGCCATGGCGTTCGCAGCATTCGCCTCGACCGACACCGAGGTCAGTCAGGCGCCGCGCAAGCGGCCCTGGATCGCGCTCGCGCTGCTCGCTCCGGGCATCGCCTACATGCTCCTGTTCTTTCTCGCCCCGTTCATCCAATTGGTCATCACATCGGTGCAGACCGCAGCCGACACCGGCGGCATCGGGGAGTACGTGCAGGCGTTCCAGATCGCGAACTACGCGACGGCGGTATCCGAGTACTGGCCCCAGATTCTGCGGTCCTTCGCGTACGCCCTCATCGCCACCTTCGTGGGTCTGCTCATCAGCTATCCGCTCGCGTACCTCATCGGCGTCACCATGCGGCCGTTCCCCATCGCGCAGGGGGTGCTGCTGATCCTCGTCATCGCGCCGTTCTTCATCAGCTTCCTGCTGCGTGCGCTGGCCTGGAAGCAGATTCTGCCCGCGCAGATGATCGGCACGGATGCGGCGGTCATCTTCGGCCTGATCTACAACTTCATCCCCTTCATGGTGCTGCCGATGTTCTCGTCCTTGCAGTCGCTCGATCTGAAGCTCGTCGAAGCGGGTTCAGACCTGTACGCGTCGCCGGTGGCCACGTTCTTCAGGGTGACGCTGCCGCTGTCGATGCCAGGCGTCGTATCGGGGACTCTCCTGAGCTTCATCCCGATGTCGGGCGACTACATCAATGCCTCTCGCGAGTTCTTCGGGTCGACGAGCACGACCATGATCGGCAACGTCATCGAGGCGAGTTTCCTGCAGACCCAGAACTATCCGATGGCGGCCTCGCTGTCGGTGATCCTGATGGCCACCATTCTCATCCTCGTCGCCACCTACGTGCGCCGCAGCGGAGCGAAGGATCTCCTGTGAATCGATTCAGTCTCGGCAAGCTCTTCGTTCCCGTGGTCGCCGCGATCACGCTCATCTACCTGCTCCTGCCGATCGGGCACGTCATCCTCTTCTCCTTCAACGACGCGGGCCGCAACAACATCACCTGGCGCGGGTTCACCCTGGACAACTGGTCGAACCCCTGCGGGGCGCCGGCCGTCTGCGAGGCGTTCGGCAACAGCATTCTCATCGGCACGGTCGCCACGATCGCCGCCACCGTGATGGGCACCGCGATCGCGATCGCTCTGGTTCGATACCGGTTCAAGTTCAGGTCCACGATCAGCCTGCTCCTCTTCACCCCGATGGCGACCCCCGAGGTCGTGCTGGGTGCAGGACTCGCCGCGCAGTTCCTGCTCGCCGGCGTGGAGAAGGGCCTCGGCACGATCATCATCGCGCACACGATGTTCTGCATCTCGTACGTCGTGGTCGCGGTGAAGGCGCGCGTGGCGAGCCTCAGTCCCGCGATCGAGGAGGCCGGGCGGGATCTCTACGCTTCACCGGCGCAAGTGTTCTGGCGCATCACCCTGCCGATGCTCACCCCGGGCATCATCGGTGCCGCGCTCTTGAGCTTTGCGCTGTCGTTCGACGACTTCATCATCACGAACTTCAACGCGGGCACTGAGAACACGTTCCCGAAGTTCATCTACACGTCAGCGTTGCGCGGGGTCCCAGCGCAGGCGAACGTGCTCGCGGCCATGGTGTTCATCGGTGCGCTCGTGCTCGTGATCGTCGTGCAGATGACCCGGATCTCGCGGCAGAAGCGTCTCGCCCAAGCGTAGCGAGTAAGCTGGGCCCATCATGCTCGATCTCGATTTCAGCGCCCGTATCCGCGCCCTCCGCACCACGTTCGACGACATCGCGGCCGTTCTCGACCTCCCGCGTCTGGAGTCCGAGATCGCCGACCTGGAGACCCAGGCCTCCGCGCCCGATCTCTGGGACGACCCCGATGCCGCTCAGCGCGTCACCAGTGGCCTGAGCCATCGGCAGGCGCGCTTGCGGCGCGTACGCGGCGTCGAGCAGCGCCTCGACGACCTCGAGGTGCTCGTCGAGCTCGCGACCGAGGCTGAGGACGCGGACGCGGCAGCCGAGGCGGCGACCGAACTCGCAGACCTCGAGAAGACCGTGCAGGACCTTGAGGTGCAGACGATGCTCTCGGGGGAGTACGACGAACGCGCCGCAGTGGTGACGATCCGCTCGGGCGCGGGCGGCGACGACGCGACAGACTTCGCCGAGATGCTGCTCCGCATGTATCTCCGGTGGGCCGAGAAGCAGGGCTACACCTCCAAGGTGCTCGACACGTCGTACGCCGAAGGTGCGGGCATCAAGTCGGCGACGTTCGAGATCGACGCGCCGTACGCGTTTGGCACGCTCTCGGTCGAGGCCGGCACGCACCGACTCGCTCGCATCAGTCCGTTCGGGTCGGCCGACAAGCGCCAGACAAGCTTCGCCGGTGTCGAGGTGATCCCGCTGCTCGAGGAGGCGACCGAGGTCGACGTGCCCGAAACGGATCTGCGCATCGACGTGTACCGCTCCTCGGGGCCCGGCGGCCAGTCGGTGAACACGACCGACTCGGCCGTGCGCATCACCCACTTGCCGACCGGCCTCGTCGTCTCCATGCAGAACGAGAAGAGCCAGATCCAGAACCGTGCCGCCGCCATGCGGGTGCTGCAGACGCGCCTGTTGCTGCTGCAACGCGAAGAAGAAGCGGCCAAGAAGAAGGAGCTCGCCGGCAGCATCACGGCGAGCTGGGGCGATCAGATCCGCTCGTACTTCCTCTACGGTCAGCAGCTCGTGAAAGATCTGCGCACGGGGCACGAGTCCACGCAGCCCGACTCGGTCTTCGACGGCGAGATCGACGGGTTCATCGCCGCAGGCATCAAATGGCGTTCGCTGGAGCAGGCGTCCGCAGAAAGCTGAGAGCCTGACGAGTGCCTGCGCGTCGCGGGTGCTCCCGGAATCGTCGAGCGTAAGGTTGGGTTCGTCATGATCCTCTTCGAGAACGTCACCAAGCAGTACCGAGGTACGCAGCGCCCTGCGCTCGACTCGATCGACCTTAAGATCGACCGCGGCGAGTTCGTCTTCATCGTCGGTGCCTCGGGGTCGGGCAAGTCGAGCTGCCTGCAGCTGATTCTGCGGCAGGAGCAGCCGTCGTCCGGCAACATTCACGTTCTCGGGCAAGATCTTGGTCGGATCTCCTCGCGCAAAGTGCCGTACTTCCGCCGCAACCTCGGCATGGTCTTCCAAGACTTCCGGCTCCTCACCGACAAGACGGTCTACGAGAACGTCGCGTTCTCGCTGCAGGTCATCGGCAAGTCGCGCGGGTTCATCCAGGAGGCGGTGCCCGACACTCTCGAGATGGTCGGTCTCGGCAACAAGTCCAAGCGGTACCCGCACGAGCTCTCCGGCGGCGAGCAGCAGCGCGTCGCCATCGCACGTGCGATCGTGAATAAGCCGGCGATCCTGATGGCCGACGAACCGACCGGTAACCTCGACCCGGCGACCAGCCTCGGCATCATGCAGCTGCTCCGGGCGATCAACGCCTCCGGCACGACCGTCGTCATGGCGACCCACGAGGCGACCTTCGTCGACATCATGCAGCAGCGCGTCGTCGAGCTCTCGCAGGGCATCGTCGTTCGCGACGAGATCGGCGGAGGTTACGGCGAGACGGCGTCGATCCCGGTCACCGAGCTGCCTGCTGTGAGTGCACAGGTGCTCCGGACGAGCGAGGAAGTCGTGCGCGCCGCGCTCGCTCCCGAGTTCGGCGGAGAAGCGACCGCCGCGAGCGGTCGAATCGGACGCAGCGACGCGGGCGCCTCCGGTGTCGCTCCGCCCGGCGCCGTGCCGGTTGAGATCCCAGGATCCTCGGACGCCGTCGTGGAGACGGTCGATGACGCATCTGAGGTTTCCGATGCCGGCGGCATCGGAGAGGACCCCGCAACCGTGGCTGACGATGCCAGGTACCGGGCACCCCACGCGACGCCGCCTGAGACCGAGGCCGGTTGGACACCGGCGGAGGCCCCGGCGGAAGATGACGACGACCTCACTGTCGTCGCGGGGCAGCGGCGGGATGACCGCATCCCTGCGTTCCTCGAGCCCGGCGAAGACATCGACCCCGTCAAACTCGCGTCCGAGGGTGGGGTTGCCTCGAGGCTGGGGCTCTCGAGAGACGAAGACGACGATACGGATGTGGGGCCGGTTCGATGAGGGTAGGGCTCGTACTCGGAGAAGTCTGGAACGGACTCCGCCGCAACCTCTCGGTGGTGATCTCCGTCATCCTCGTCACGTTCGTCTCGTTGACGTTCGTGGGAACTGCGATTCTCATGCAGCTGCAGGTGCAGCAGATGAAGACCTTCTGGTATGACCGTGCTCAAGTCGCCGTCTACCTCTGCACGGAGTTCGACCAGAGTGCGACGTGCTCGGGCGAAGACGTCTCGGAGGAGCAGATCGCGGCGGTCGAGGATGCGCTCAACTCCGATGTGCTCGCGCCCTACATCGACGACTACTTCTTCGTCGATCACGAACAGGCCTACGAAGAGTTCACCGAGCAGTTCGCGGGCAACCCGATCGTCGATATCACCCGGGCCGAGCAGCTCAATCAGACGTACTGGCTGAAGCTCGACGATCCGTCCGAGTCGGCGATTATTCAAGAGACCTTCGCGGGTATTCCGGGCGTGCAGAGCGTCTCCGATCAGCGCAGCCTGCTCGATCGCATCTTCCTCTTCCTCGGCGTCGCGAGTTACACTGCGGTCACCATCGCCGGGCTGATGCTCGTCGCCGCCATGCTGCTCATCTCCACGACGATCCGGCTCTCGGCTTTCTCCCGCCGTCGCGAGATCGGCATCATGCGCCTCGTCGGCGCGTCGAACCGGTTCATCCAGACGCCGTTCGTGCTGGAGGGGGTGATCGCCGCCCTCGTGGGTGCGGTCCTTGCCGGCGCGGCCTCGGTGGGCATCGTGAAGTTCTTCGTGCAAGACTTCCTCGTCGCGGAAGTGCCCTTCACGAGTTACATCACGGTCGAGCAATCGCTTGTGGTACCGCCGATACTCGTGCTCGTGGGTGTGGTGCTCTCGGGGATCGCCGCGAAGATCGCCATCACCCGCTACCTCCGCGTGTAGCGCCCAACGCCCATCAGGGGCGCTGACCGACTCGAACCGGTAAGCTGGTGCTTTGGCGAACCCGCGAGAGGATGTGAGCGATGCCCAAGGAGAGCGGCGAGAAGCTGGTCGCCTCGAACAAGAAGGCGAGGCACGACTACCTCATTCTCGACACCTACGAGGCCGGCATGGTCCTCACGGGCAGCGAGGTGAAGTCGTTGCGCATGGGGCGCGCGTCGCTCGTCGACGGCTACGTCTTCTTCGAACGCGGTGAGGCCTGGCTGGATGCCGCGTACATCCCCGAGTATCTGAACGGGTCGTGGACGAACCACGCGCCCAGGCGCAAGCGCAAGCTTCTGCTCCACCGCCAGCAGATCGACAAGCTCTATCAGAAGACACGCGAGGGCGGTCTGACGGTGGTGCCGTTGCGCCTCTACTTCCTCGACGGGCGTGCCAAGGTCGAGATCGCGCTGGCTCGGGGCAAGAAGGAATACGACAAGCGGCAGACGCTTCGCGAGCGTCAGGACACCCGCGAGGCCGAGCGCGCTATGCGTCAGCGCAACCGGCTCGGGGAGTAGCCGTGGAGGGTGCCCGAGCCGTGCCGCGGTGATCGACACGGCCAGAACCGGCGTGGTATCCTGAAAGGCCGGCTCAGCCGGTGTCACATTGACAACTCCACAGTGCGTGATGTCACTCCTCTCTCGGGGCCGATCGGTTTCGACACGTCGATTTGAGACCGTGAGAAGCGGGTCGAGGACGCGAAGTTATCTCGTTAACGCCCTTCGCAAACCATAGGTGCCAACGCAAAGCGCACCGACTTCGCTCTCGCTGCCTAAGCACGAGACCGAGTCCGTCAGGCCGGGTTCGCCTCCACCCCGGTTCCTGGCGTCATTCAGGAGGCTTGCTGATGTGTCGCGCCTCAGGGCACATCGGGACTCTGCGTGAGGCTGGGCCCGTCGTCCGAGGTGTTCGTGACAACGGACGGGGCCGAGTAGAACGCCTGCACGAACTACACCCGTAGAAGGCACGGAATCATCGAAGTGGACCGGGGTTCGATTCCCCGCGGCTCCACCGAGACGCATCGGTCAGATGCGTCGGAGCGACGTCACGCACTGTGCGAGTGCCCCTCAGTCCGCGCGCGGCTCGCGATCCAGGCGACGCGTGAGAGCCGCAATTCCGCGCCAGCCGGCGAGTCCGATCAGCAGCGAGACGGTTGCGACGATGACGAAAGGCAGCGCGATGCCGCTGCCCGTGAGGGCGCGCAGGCCCATGCCGACGACGAGCGATGTCGCCCACACCGGCAGGCCCGTGCGCACCAAAGCCCAGGGGCGCTTCCATGCGCGTACCAGCGTCCATCCCACCGCTGCACCCACCAGAAACGGCCAGGCCGTCTGGAGCGTGCCGAGCACCGTCAGTTCTTCCGCGTGCGCACTGCGACCGATCCATGCGAAGAGCAGGATCACGACGATGTCGAGCGTCGCGGCGACGACGGTCGCGCGTCGCGAGAGCGGGAGAGAGGAGTGAGTCTGCATGAACCCATTGTATGAATCCTCCACACTCGGAGGTGACTCGAAGCGTTCACATAGACTATCTTCGCGATAGTGAGGACCGTCCGTGTCTTTGGGGAAGGAAACGATGGCGGAACCGGAATGGCTCAATGATGAGGAGCGACGCGCATGGCTTCGCCTGGTGAGTCTCAATGTGCTCCTGCCGAGCGCTCTTGAGGCGCAGCTCAAGCGCGACGCCGGAGTCACGCTGTTCGACTACCACGTGCTGGCGATGCTCTCCGACGCCGCGGATCACACACGGCTCATGAGCGACCTCGCGCTCTTCACCAATGCGTCGCTCTCCCGACTCTCCCACGTCGTCACGCGACTGGTGCGTCAAGGCTGGGTGCGGCGCGAGGCCCACCCGGGAGATGGGCGGGCGACGAATGTCGTGCTGACGGAGGCGGGGCAGCGGCACCTCGACCGACACGCGCCTGAGCACGTTGCGGAGGTCCGCAGACTCGTCTTCGACGCACTCGATCCCGGCGAGGTCGGTGCGTTCGCGGATCAGGTCGGACGGATCCTCGACGCGATCGATCCCGACGGACGTCACCAGCGAGAAGCGTAGCCCCTCGATTCAGTCCGCGCGGCGGCGCTCGCGAAGTTGGGCGATCACGGCGTCGTGCAGTCGCCCGTTCGTCGCGAGCGAGCTTCCGTTCCACGCGGTCTCCGCGCCGTCGACGTCGGTGAAGCGGCCACCGGCTTCGCGGACGATCGGGGCGATTGCGGCGAGATCGTAGGGCTTCACATCGAACTCGGCGACGATATCGACGAGCCCTTCCGCGAGCAGCATGTACGACCACATGTCGCCGTAGGCGCGATCCCGCCACACTGCTCGCGACAGTCCGATCAGCGGCTCGAGATACCCGGCCTGATCCCACTGCTCGATGCTCTGAAAGCTGAGCGAGGCGTGCTCGAGGTCGCGCACATGTGAGACCCGCAGGCGTCGGGGCTCCGCGGACGACGCCTGGGCCCACGCGCCATTGCCAGCAGACGCCCACCATCGGGCGCCGAACGCCGGAGCGGACACCACCCCGACCGTGGCGGACCCATCGACCTCGAGAGCGATGAGCGTCGCCCAGTTGGGGACCCCGCGGAGAAAGTTCGCCGTGCCGTCGATCGGGTCGATGATCCAACGGCGGGACCCCCGTTCGGATCGTCCGGATTCTTCGCCGAAGAAGCTGTCCCCTGGCAGTTCCTGCTCGATGACCTCGCGAAGCGCGCGCTCCACCGCGGTATCCGCGTCGGTGACATACGAACGGTCGGGTTTGGTGTCGACGTGCAGGTCAGCCGCCTGGAAGCGGGGGAGTGAGATCGAATCCGCGAGGTCCGCGAGGCGTCGGGCGAACTCGAGGTCGGTGGATGACTGGGTCATAGTTCCACCCTATCCGTGCCGCGCAGGCTACTGCCGCGCACGGAACGGGTCGCTTCTCGCGGTCCTCTCGGAAGAGGCGCGAGAAGCGACCCGTGTTCGCGGGGTCCGGCGGGCTCTTACGCGGTGATCGTGCGCGATTCCGCCGGGGCGCTATCGCTCGGAGTCTCCACCTCGATCTTCCGGGGCTTCGCCCGTTCGCTGATCGGGATGATGACGCTCAGCACGCCGTTCTCGTACGACGCCGAGATTTGGGCCGTGTCGACGCCCTCGCCGATGCTGAACTGGCGAAGGTAGCTGCCCTCCGCACGCTCGCGGGTGAGCCACTTGACACCATCGGCCGAGGCCGCCGAGCGCTGCGCGCGAATGGTGAGGAGCTGACCGTCGACATCGACATCGACGGACCCCGGGTCGACGCCAGGCAGGTCGGCCGACAGCACGTATCGCTGCTGGTCACGGTACAGGTCGACCGGCATGACGCGCGGGGCCGAGCGGGACTGGAGCAGTCCGCCCGTGAGGCGATCCAGCTCGCTGAAAGGATCAAAAGACATCGCCATAATGAATCAATCTCCCTCCGATTTCGTCAACTTGAGTCCCTTTCGCTCAAGTTGCAAACAGATTACCTGCGGTCACCCGGAAATTCGCTCGGAGGTGTCCGGGAGCGTGCTTGAAAGGCGCCGAAAAATCTCTGAGCGCGCGGGCAATGCAAAAGGCCCCCACTCGTGAGAGTGAGGGCCTGCGGTACACCCCCCGGGACTTGAACCCGGAACCCGCTGATTAAGAGTCAGCTGCTCTGCCAATTGAGCTAGAGGTGCTCGCTGCGACCGGCGCAACAGAACTAATTTAGCATGGCCCGCGACACTGCTCAAATCGTGGTGTTCCGAGCGTGTCAGTGGGTTCGCGGGAGTCGTTTGGCGGCGCGCGCCTCGCTGGGCCTGACCAGGAAACAGGCGGACACTGCGATGGCGATGAGCGATCCGACCATGACGGCCAGTCGCGCCATATCCGCGTGCTCAGGGTCGGTGAAACTGAGGTCGGTGACGAGGAGCGACACGGTGAAGCCGACGCCCGCGAGTGCGCCGACCCCGACCAGTTTCTTCCACTGCACCGACGCGTCGAGCTCGGCTCGCGTGAACTTCGTGACCAGCCAGGTGGTCACGGTGATTCCGATGGGCTTGCCGAGGACCAGTCCGGCCATGACACCGAGCGCGACCGGATCGAACGGGAAGCCCGAGGTGGATCCGACTGCCACTCCCGCGGCGAAGAACGCGAACAGCGGAACGGCGACTCCGGTCGAGAGCGGACGGAAACGACGCTCGAAGATCTCCGCGAGATCGGTGTCGCGCTTGCCGCGCACGGGGATGAGGAACGCCAGAACGACTCCGGCGATCGTCGCGTGGATGCCCGACGCGTGGAACAGGCCCCACGCGACGACGCCCAGCGGGAGCATGATCGCCCAGGGGGCGATCCCCGAGCGCGCGAGCCGATGCGGGAAACGGTGTCCGATGATCGCGAACGCAGCGATGGGGATCGCGGACAGCCCCAAGGCCGCGAGATTGAGTCCGTCGGTGTAGAAGATGGCGATGATCGTGATCGCGATGAGGTCGTCCACCACGGCGAGCGTCAGGAGGAACATGCGCAGCGCCATGGGGATGCCCGGCGCGAGCAGGCCGAGAACGGCGACGGCGAAGGCGATATCGGTCGCCGTGGGGATCGCCCATCCGTGCGCTGTCTCCGTGCCGGCGTTCACAGCGGTGTAGATCAGTGCCGGAACCGCGACGCCGCCGAACGCCGCCGCGACGGGCACGACGGCGGTGGAGAAGCGACTCAGGGCGCCACCGACGAACTCGCGTTTGAGCTCGAGTCCGACCATGAAGAAGAAGATCGCGAGCAGCCCATCAGCCGTCCACTCTCCGATGGAGAGGTGCAGATGCAGTGCCTCGGGCCCGACCGTGAACTCCTTGATCGAGAAGTAGGCGTCGGAGAGGGGACTGTTCGCGGCGATGAAGCCGAGCGCGGCCGCGGCCATGATAATCACGCCGCCGACGAGCTCGGCGCGGAGCACGCGGCTCACGCGCGCGACCTCGCGCCGATTGACGTATGAAATCACCCTGATCGGGTGACTGCGCGTGCTCGGAGCGCCCGGCTCATGCAGGGGAGATGTTTCGGTCATGCGTGGATTACTGGTTCAGCTCCTCGAAGACCCGATCCTCTTCCTCTTTCGCTACACCCGCGACTGAGAGCGCGAACCCGCCGATCCAGATGCCCCAGACGATCAATCGCCGCCAGTCCGCGGGCATGTTCTTCGTACGTTTGATGACGCCGAGCACACTGATGGCCGACCCGATCACGCCGGGGTTGGTCACGTACCTGCCTATGGACATGTGTCCTCCCAAAAACGTCGCTGGTCCTCGCGGTCGCGAGCGATACGGAACCAGCCTACTCGGTGCGGTACGCTGGGAAGCGATTCGCGCGCTGACCTTGCGCGCAGGCGTGCAGGTCGAACCGCGTGGGAGGAAGAGTCGGAATGGCGAAGCAGAACGAGGCACTGTTCGAAGAGAGCTCGCAGGGAGCGGTCGGTGTGTCGACGGCGATCGGGTTCATCGTCTCGATGGTGTTGATGCTCGGCGGGTTCGTTCTGATGAGCTACGCCTTCACCGCTGACCCGGCGGCCGGGCTCTGGGAGTTCGTCGGCGGATTGGCCGCGGTGTTCGTTGGCTTCATGATCCCCTTCAGCTACCGGATCAAGCCGGGCAAGTAGCCCGCGGTTTCGCGGGTGGATCGATGCCCGTCTGGTTGACCAGGCGGGTCTAGACTGGTCGCATGTCTGAGATCGATATCAAGCCGCGCAGTCGCGACGTCACCGACGGAATCGAGAAAGCCGCGGCCCGAGGCATGCTTCGGGCCGTCGGCATGGGCGACGAGGATTGGGATAAGCCCCAGATCGGCATCGCGAGCTCGTGGAACGAGATCACGCCGTGCAACCTGAGTCTCGATCGACTCGCGCAGGGCGCCAAGGAAGGCGTGCACGCGGGCGGCGGGTACCCCCTCCAGTTCGGTACCATCTCCGTCTCGGACGGCATCTCGATGGGCCACGAGGGCATGCACTTCTCGCTCGTGTCGCGCGAGGTCATCGCCGACTCGGTGGAGACCGTGATGATGGCTGAGCGCCTCGACGGTTCGATCCTGCTCGCGGGCTGCGACAAGTCGCTCCCCGGCATGCTGATGGCAGCCGCTCGGCTCGACCTCGCCTCGGTGTTCCTGTACGCCGGATCGATCGCTCCGGGTTGGGTGAAGCTCGAGGACGGTACCGAGAAGCAGGTGACCATTATCGACGCGTTCGAAGCGGTCGGTGCCTGCAAGGCCGGAACGATGAGCGAGGAAGACCTGAAGCGCGTGGAGTGCGCGATCGCACCGGGCGAGGGCGCTTGCGGCGGCATGTTCACCGCCAACACGATGGCCTGCGTCGCCGAGGCGCTCGGCATGAGTCTGCCGGGTTCGGCTGCACCCCCGAGCGCCGACCGTCGTCGCGATTACTTCGCTCACCGCTCGGGCGAGGCGGTCGTTCGTATGCTCGAACGCGGCATTTCGTCCCGCGACATCTTGACGAAGAAAGCGTTCGAGAACGCCATCGCCGTGGCGATGGTGCTCGGCGGTTCGACGAATGCGGTGCTCCACCTGCTCGCCATCGCACGCGAAGCCGAAGTCGAGCTCACGCTCGACGACTTCACCCGGATCGGGCAGCAGGTGCCTCACCTCGCCGACATGAAGCCGTTCGGTCAGTACGTCGCGCAGGATTTCGATCGTGTCGGCGGCATGCCGGTGATCATGAAGGCCCTGCTCGATGCCGGTCTCCTGCACGGCGACGTGCTCACCGTCACCGGCAAGACGATGGCCGAGAACCTCGCCGACGTGACGACACCGCTCGACGGCAAAGTGATCCGCACGCTCGATGACCCGCTGCACGAGAACGGCGGGCTCACGATCCTGTCCGGTTCGCTCGCTCCGGAGGGCGCGGTCGTGAAGACGGCGGGCTTCGACGCCGAGGTGTTCGAGGGCCCCGCGCGCGTGTTCGAGCGGGAGCGCGCGGCCATGGATGCGCTGTCCGAGGGCAAGATCGGCAAGGGTGACGTCGTCGTGATCCGGTATGAGGGACCGAAGGGCGGGCCAGGCATGCGCGAGATGCTCGCGATCACCGGCGCGATCAAGGGCGCGGGGCTCGGTAAAGATGTACTACTATTGACGGACGGACGATTCTCAGGCGGCACAACCGGCCTGTGCATCGGCCATATTGCGCCGGAGGCGTCGGACGGTGGTCCGATCGCACTCCTCCGCGACGGGGACCTGATTCGGGTCGACATCGCCGCACGAACGCTCGACCTCCAGGTGGATCCCGCCGAGCTCGAGGCCCGCAGAGCAGACTGGGCTCCGCTTCCCCCGCGTTACACGCGCGGCGTTCTGGCCAAGTACACGCAGCTCGTTCACTCCGCATCCGAGGGTGCGATCACGGGTTGAACGCGCGCTCGCGCACACCGTCACACAGAAAGCATGAGATGAACTCGGATACGAGTACGACCGCAGCAGATCCCCGTGCCGCTGCTCCCCGCGGCGAGCAGATGAGCGGTGCGCAGGCCGTCTTGCGCAGCCTGGAGCTGCTCGGGGTCACCGATGTCTTCGGCTTGCCCGGAGGTGCGGTCCTGCCGCTCTACGACACCATCATGAACGCACCCATGCCGCGGCACATCCTCGTGCGCCATGAGCAGGGAGCGGGGCACGCGGCCGAGGGTTACGCCGCGGCTTCGGGACGCGTCGGTGTGTGCATCGCGACCTCGGGCCCCGGTGCGACGAACCTCGTCACGGCGATCGCCGACGCCTACATGGATTCCGTGCCGCTGCTCGCGATCACCGGGCAGGTGTTCTCGCACCTGATGGGTACGGACGCGTTCCAGGAAGCGGACATCGTCGGCATCACGATGCCGATCACGAAGCACTCGTTCCTGGTGAAGCGCGCGGAGGACATCCCGAGCACGCTCGCGGCCGCGTATCATCTCGCGGCGAGCGGTCGGCCGGGGCCCGTCCTCGTCGACATCACGAAGGACGCCCAGGAGGGTCTCTTCGACTTCGAGTGGGATCCGCGCGTGGACCTGCCCGGGTACCGCCCCATCACGAAGGCGAACAGCAAGCAGATCCAGGCGGCGGCCGAGCTCATCGCTCAAGCGGACCGGCCGGTCTTCTACGTGGGGGGCGGCGTCGTTCGCGCGGAAGCGTCCACCGAGCTCCTGCGGCTCGCCGAACAGGTGGGCGCACCGGTCGTCACGACGCTCATGGCGCGCGGCGTCTTCCCCGATGCCCACGAGCAGAACCTCGGCATGCCTGGCATGCACGGCACCGTTCCCGCGGTCCTCGCCCTCCAGGAGGCCGACCTCCTCATCACGCTGGGCGCACGGTTCGATGATCGGGTCACCGGGAAGGCCGCGCAGTTCGCTCCGGACGCGAAGGTGATCCACGCCGACATCGATCCCGCGGAGATCGGCAAGATCCGCGCCGCGGACGTGCCGATCGTGGGCGACGCGCGCGAGGTGATCGCCGATCTCGTCGCCGCGATCAGCACGCTGCAGCGCGACCGTGAGTTCGCCGACCTCACGGTGTGGTGGAATCGTCTGAACGGTCTGCGCGCCAAGTTCCCGCTCGGGTACGAACCGACGAGCGATGGTCTGCTCTCGCCGCAGCACGTGATCCAGCGCATCGGCGAGCTGACGGGCCCCGAGGGGGTCTTCGCCTCCGGCGTCGGACAGCACCAGATGTGGGCGGCGCAGTTCATCGCGTATCAGCGCCCGAACGCCTGGCTGAACTCCGGCGGTGCCGGCACCATGGGGTACTCGGTCCCCGCCGCGATGGGTGCGAAGGTCGCCGAGCCCGAGCGCGCCGTCTGGGCGATCGACGGCGACGGGTGCTTCCAGATGACGAATCAGGAGCTCGCAACCTGCGTCGTGAACAACATCCCGATCAAGGTCGCGATCATCAACAACTCGTCGCTCGGCATGGTACGCCAGTGGCAGACGCTGATCTACGAGGGCCGCTACTCGAACACGGACCTGAACACGGGTCACGGTTCCTCGCGGGTTCCCGACTTCGTGAAGCTCGGCGAAGCGTACGGCTGCCTCTCGATTCGCGTCGAGCACGAGGACCAGGTCGACGACGCCATCAGGCTCGCGCTTGAGACGAACGATCGCCCGGTGGTCATCGACTTCGTCGTGAGCGCCGACGCGATGGTGTGGCCGATGGTACGCCAGGGCACGTCGAACAGCGACGTGCAGTACGCCCGAGAACACAGCCCCGAATGGGAGGAGGAAGCATGAGCCGCCACGTTCTGAGCCTCCTCGTCGAGGACAAGCCCGGTCTGCTGACCCGAGTCGCCGGCCTCTTCGCGCGGCGCGGCTTCAATATCGATTCCCTCGCGGTGGGGCCGACCGAGATCCCGGGCCTGTCGCGCATCACGGTGGTCGTCGATCAGGATCAGGTGCTTCTCGAACAGGTGACGAAGCAGCTCAACAAGCTGGTCAACGTCATCAAGATCGTGGAGCTCGAGCCGCAGTCCTCGGTGCAGCGCGAGCACATGCTGATCAAGGTGCGGGTCGACAACCACACCCGCTCGCAAGTGCTCGAAGCGGTCAACCTGTTCCGGGCGCGTGTGGTCGACGTCGTCACCGACGCCCTCGTCATCGAGGTCACCGGCGACACGGGCAAGGTCGACGCATTCCTGAAGGTGCTCGAACCGTTCGGGATCAAGGAGATCGCGCAGTCCGGCCTCATCGCCGTCGGACGCGGCCCGAAGTCGATCACCGAACGCGTCTTCAAGAACTAGTCTCACGGCCAGATCGGGCCCCGCACACCTGCGCCCTTCGTGGCGCGCCTCACTACTCACGACAATAGAAGGAGAATCCCATGGCAGAGATCTACTACGACAGCGACGCCGACCTGTCGGTCATCCAGAGCAAGAAGGTCGCGGTCGTCGGGTACGGCTCGCAGGGACACGCGCACGCCGGCAACCTCCGGGATTCGGGCGTCGATGTCGTCGTCGCCCTGCGCGAGGGGTCGAAGTCGACCGCGAAGGCCGAGGAGGCCGGCTTCACCGTGAAGTCGGTCGCCGACGCGACACAGTGGGCCGACCTCATCATGATTCTCGCTCCGGATCAGAGCCAGCGGTCGATCTTCCAGGACGAAATCAAGCCGAACCTGACCGAGGGCAAGACCATCGCCTTCGCGCACGGATTCAACATCCGCTTCGGTCTCATCGAGGCTCCCGAAGGCGTCGACGTGATCCTCGTCGCACCGAAAGCCCCGGGCCACACCGTGCGCCGCGAGTTCGTCGCCGGTCGCGGTATCCCCGACATCATCGCCGTCGAGGTCGACGCCTCCGGCACCGCCTGGAACACCGCGAAGGCCTACGCCAAGGCCATCGGCGGCACTCGTGCGGGCGTCATCAAGACCACCTTCACCGAGGAGACCGAGTCCGACCTCTTCGGCGAGCAGGCTGTGCTCTGCGGTGGAACGTCGCAGCTCGTGCAGTACGGGTTCGAGGTGCTCACCGAGGCCGGGTACCAGCCGGAGATCGCCTACTTCGAGGTGCTGCACGAGCTGAAGCTCATCGTCGACCTCATGTGGGAGGGCGGCATCGCCAAGCAGCGCTGGTCCGTATCGGACACCGCCGAGTACGGCGACTACGTCTCGGGACCCCGGGTCATCGACGCCTCGGTCAAGGAGAACATGAAGGCGGTACTCGCCGACATTCAGTCGGGCGCGTTCGCCAAGCGCTTCATCGACGACCAGGACAACGGCGCTCAGGAGTTCCAGGAGCTGCGGGCCAAGGCCGAGTCGCACCCCATCGAGAAGACCGGTGCCGAGCTGCGCAAGCTCTTCGCATGGCAGCAGCAGGACGACGACTACGTCGACGGCAGCGCCGCGCGCTGATCGTCGCGCTGACGGGTTTCGTCGAGAACGCCCCCGAGCTCAGGCTCGGGGGCGTTCTGCGTGCCGGGGGGTTCGGTCGGGACGGCCGTGGGATAGTGAAGAGCCCGGGTGGTCCGGGGGCGGGGAAGCGGACGGAGACTGTGCGGTGCATCTGATCTATCTCGGGGCGCTGCTGGTGGCGTTCGCCGGCATGGCGACCATCGATGTGCGTCACCGCCTCTTCCTCACGCGGGACCCGAAGCGGGCGATCGTCACCGTACTCGTCGGCTTCGTCGTTCTGCTCATCGTCGATGTCGTCGCGATTCTCTGCGGTCTCTTCATCATCGGCGCGTCGCCGTTCATGACCGGCATCACCATCGCCCCGCACATGCCCATCGAGGAGCCGCTCTTCCTGCTCTTCCTGAGCTACCTCACGATGGTGCTGGTCGCGCTCGTGGAGCGCGTGCAAGATGTGTTGCAGGATCGGAGCCGCGCGCGTGCCTGATGGATCTGCGACCTACTTCTGGATCGCCTGCGCGATGCTCGGGGCGAGTCTTGCCTTCCGCGTCTGGATCGACGCGCGCGCGCATCGACGCGGCGAACGCGTTCGGGTGCTTCCCACCGTGGTCGCCGCGACGGTGCTCGTGGTGCTCACGGTGGTGTTCGACAACGTCATGATTCTCGCCGATTTGTTCCAGTTCGACCACGACCAGCTGATCGGCATCTACCTCGGCGTCGCGCCGATCGAGGACCTCAGCTACCCCCTGTGCACGGCGATCCTGCTTCCCGCCGTGTGGAGGGTGCAGCGCAAGGGCCGCGTCCCCTCATCGGTGTGAAGAGACGCGGCCACTGAGGCGACGCGATTACTCCTGCGCCGCGGCGTACTCGTCGAGAGTTCCGTCTGCGAATGCCGTACGGACATTCTCGAGTTCCGTTTCATCGGGGATCACGATCGACTGCCCGTCCGCCGAGGTGCCCGTTCCATTGGTCGGGCTCGTGAAGAACGAGATGTCGTTCGACCGGATGCTGCGCATATCGATGCCGAGCATGACGGTGCGGTTCAGATTCAGACCTTCATCGAGGATGAGGTAGGGCTTGAGCGATTCGAAGACCGAGGTCACTCGGTCCACGCTGCCGAGCGTTTCCGAGCTGAGCAACTGGCCGAACAGCGCTTGCAAGTAGACCTGCTGGTTCCGTACGCGCTGGTAGTCGCCGTCTGAGAACGCGTACCGTTCGCGAACGTACGACAGCGCCTGATCGCCGTCGAGGGTGATCTCGCCCTCGGCGAAGGTGAAGTCGCCACCACCGTTCTGCGCGGTGTACTCGATCGGGTTGTCGATGGTCACGCCGCCGACCGCGTCGGTGAGTCCCTTGAACGAGTCGAAATCGATGAGCGCCACATGATCGATACGGGCGCCGATGAAGTTCTCGACGGAGTTGACGGCGAGCGGCAAGCCTCCATAGGCGACCGCCGCGTTGATCTTGGCCTCGCCATGGCCCTCGATGTTCACCCAGTTGTCGCGCATGATCGACATCACCGTGATCGAATCGTCCTCTGGCGAGATCTGCGCGACCATGATCGCATCGCTCCGGAAGTCGCCGAGGTCCTCGATCGTGGCGCCCGGGTCGGTCGTCTCGCGCGAGTCGGAGCCCAGCAGCAGAATGTTGATCGGTGCGTCGTCGCCGGTGGCCTCAGCCGGCCGCTGCCACTCGGGATCCTGCTCGATCGAGACCCGGTCGACTTCGTTGTAGGTACTCGCGAGCAGTGCATATCCGATGCCGACGACGAGACCGAGGAGCACCAGGAGCACGGTGATGAGGATGAGGACGCGCTTCAGACCGCGACGGCGCTTCGAGCGCCGGGGGGCCGGCTCGGGGTCAGGGGTTCCATCGTCCGCGAAAAGGCGATTGAGCGCGCTGTTGGACTGGTTCACGTGTCTGCTCCCGGGATTCGAACGTGCTGGTGCTGCGAGTCGGTGCGAGGGCGGACGCGCATCGTATTCCGTCCAGGATACCCGGCAGTCGCTGCGTAAAGGTTCGTGCGTCGCCCCAGGCTGAGGACGCACGGAGCCTGGAGCCGTATCCTCGTGTCCATGCAGGGAGAGCGAGCGATGGATCAGCAGGAGACGGTCGGCGGAATCGAGTGCTCGAGCGTGTTCGCCGACGCCTTTCCGGAGCTCGCCGTGCCCTGGCAGTCCGCGCGGCCGGAGCTTCCGGCTCCCCTCGTCGTGAACGACGCCGTCGCTCGTGACCTCGCGCTCGACCCGCGGTGGCTCCGCTCGGAGACCGGCGTGCGCGCGCTGCTCGCCAACGAGGTGGACGCGTCGGCGCGGCCGGTCGCGCAGGCGTACGCCGGTCACCAGTTCGGCAACTACTCGTCTCGGCTCGGCGACGGCCGTGCGCTGCTGCTCGGCGAGCGGCGCAACCAGGCGGGGGAGCTTCGCGACATCCACCTCAAGGGATCGGGGCCGACCCCGTTCGCGCGCAGCGACGGATTCGCCGCGACCGGTCCGATGCTGCGCGAGTACGTGCTCGGCGAAGCCATGGCCGCACTCGGGATCCCGACGACGCGCGCACTCGCGGTCATCGACACCGGGCGGCGCGTTCGCCGCGACGCGGAGTTGCTCCCGGGTGCCGTGCTCGTCCGGGTCGCCAGCAGCCATATGCGCGTCGGAACGTTCCAGTACGCGCGATCCCTCCGGAATGACGAGCTGCTCGCACGCCTCGTGCAGGTCGCCCTCGAACGGCACTACCCCGATCGAGCGAGCGCCGAATCGCCGGCACTCGCCCTGCTGGACGGGGTCATCGAGGCGCAAGCCGAGCTCGTGGCGCAGTGGATGCTGGTCGGGTTCATCCACGGCGTCATGAACACCGACAACGTCTCGATCGCGGGGGAGACCATCGACTACGGCCCCTGCGCGTTCATGGACGCGTTCGAACCGACGACCGTGTACAGCTCGATCGACCATCAGGGCCGATACGCCTACGGGAACCAGCCGGGGATCACCCAGTGGAATCTCGCGCGATTCGCGGAGGCGCTGCTGCCGTTGCTGGACGACGACGAGGCGCGGGCCATCGAGCTCGCCGAGGACCGTATCGGTCGGTTCGCCGCCCAGTACGAATCCGCGTGGCTCGCGGGCATGCGAAAGAAGCTCGGCATCACCGGCGCAAGCACCGACGCGGATACGACGGCGCGGGATGTCGAGCTCGCGCAGACGATGCTGCAGGACCTGCGCGACCACCGGGTGGACTACACGAGTTTCTTCCGCGCACTGGCCGATGCAGCCCGCGGCGACGCTGATCCGATCAGCGAGCTCTTCGCTCGATCCTCAGACCAGGGGACCGCACCGCGTGTCGATCCCGCGTCGTCGTCGTGGCCGCGGCCGTGGACTGAGGCGTGGCTCGCGCTCGGGCCCGAAGCGGAGCGCATGGATCGCGTGAATCCCGTCTACGTGCCGCGCAACCACATCGTCGAAGCCGCACTCGACGCGGCGACCGCCGGCGACCTCGCGCCGCTCACGCACCTCGTCGACGTGCTCCGCGCGCCATTCGACGTGCGGCCGGAGCACGAGTCGTTCGCGCACCAGGCTCCGAAGGGATCCTGGATCGGCGCCACATTCTGCGGCACCTGAGATGCACCGGAGTCGGACGTCGCGGAGTGACCGGCGTCAGACCAGCCGACGCTCCGGCGAAGACGATTCGGTCTGCTCAGGGTCGCGCTCGACGACACCCGTGAGCGCATCATCGATCGCCTGCAGCAGGTCGGCTTCCAGTGTGATGCCCGACGCCTTGACGGTGTCGCCGAGCTGCTCCGGGCGCGACGCCCCGACGAGCGCGGCCGAGACGTTCGGGTTCTGCAGCACCCAGGCGATGCCCATCTGCGGCATCGTGAGACCGGCCTGCTCGGCGAGGGGCTGCAACCGCTGCACGGCCGTCAGCACCTCGTCGCGCATGAACCGCTGATCCACGTTGTCCCGGCTCTTCTCGTTCGCCGCTCGCGACCCTTCCGGAAGCGCCTCGCCCGCGCGGTACTTGCCGGTGAGCACGCCCTGCGCGAGCGGCGACCAGACGACCTGCGAGATCCCGAGCTCCTGCGACGTGGGGACGACACGGTCTTCGATGACGCGCCACAGCGCGGAGTACTGCGGCTGGTTCGACACGAGCTGGATGCCGAGGTCCTGTGCCAACCCGTGCCCGGCACGCAGCTGGTCGGCGGTCCACTCGGAGACGCCGATGTAGAGCACCTTGCCCAGTCGCACGAGGTCGGCGAACGCCTGGAACGTCTCCTCGAGGGGCGTCTCATGATCGAAACGGTGCGCCTGATAGACATCGATGTACTCGGTGCCGAGGCGACGCAGCGACCCATCGACGGAGTCGCGGATGTGCTTCCGGCTGAGACCCGTGTTGTTCGGGCCTTTGGCCCCGGTCGGGAAGTAGACCTTGGTCATGAGTTCGAGCGTGTCCCTGCGCTGCCCCTTCAACGCCTCACCGAGTACCGCCTCGGCTCGCGTGTTGGCGTACACGTCTGCGGTGTCGAACGTGGTGATCCCGTGCTCGAGCGCCGCGTGGACGGTCGCGATCGCCGCGTCGTCCTCCACCTGCGAGCCGTGCGTCACCCAGTTGCCGTAGGTGATCTCAGAGACCTTGAATCCGCTGTTGCCGAGGTACCGATACGCGACCATGACGCCCACCCTACTCCGGGGTGCCGGGGGTGGATCAAGAGAGACCGGTGACACGCATCGTAATGTTCACCCGCCCGTGCTCGAGTCCGCACCCCGTCGGAGCGGTCCCGGCGTGCGTCCGCTGCACCCCGTGAAACGCGAACCGCGACGGTCCGCCGAAGACGAAGAGGTCTCCGGAGGCGAGCTCGACGTCGGAGTACGGCCGGTTGCGATGCTCCGTGTTGCCGAACCGGAATGTGCAGGTATCACCGATCGACAGGGAGACGACGGGGGCGTCGGAGCGCTCGTCCTTATCCTGATGCATGCCCATGCGCGCCTGCTCGTCGTAGTAGTTCACGAGCGCCGTGTCGGGAGTGTACGCGTCGCCGGCACGCGGATCGTCCGTCGCCTCGACGAGGGCCTGCCTGCCGAGCTCACCGAGCCAGTCCGGAAAGTCGAGCACGCGACGGCCGTTCACGTCGACGGCCTCGCGCGTGTACTGATAGGGACGCCAGTGCCACCCCAGACACACCGTCTTGACCGACATCTCGTGTCCGCGCACGCGAGCGGCGCGGATCGGCACCGGACCGTCCGCCCAGGCGGCGAACTGGCCGATGATCCAGCGCTGCTGCTCGAGCGACAGCCAGCCGGGCACATGGTGAGCGCCGTCCGGGAGTTCAGGCGGGAGCAGCATGCCACCACACTAACCCGCGCGGCGACCGACGCCGTCGGAACGCCCCGGGCCCGGCTGAAGGGACAGCACTGGACTCAGGAGCAGACAGGTTCGTGCCCCTATCGTTGAGACATGCGGCACGGAGCTCGAAAGCGTCTCGACTTCCGGCGACTGCTCGCCCGCGTCGACTGGAAGCGCGTGCTCTGGGGGGCCGGCGGAGGATGCGTCGCGCTGCTGCTCGCGGCATCGGGTCTCGCGCTCGTCGCGTCCCCGGCTCAGACGCCGAACGTGCCGGATCGCTTCGATCCGGGCATCATCATCGCCGACGAACTCTTCTACGACGGCGACGCCATGACGGCAGAGGAGGTCGAGGGGTTCCTCGACGAGCGCGTACCCGATGCTGCGCGGCAGAGCTTGCGGAACTTCACCGAGGACACCGAGTCGAGACCCGCGGACGACTACTGCGACGGGTACGCGGGTGCCGATGACGAATCGGCCGCGGACATCATCGCCCGAGTGGGGGAGTCGTGCGACATCAGTCAGCGGGCCCTCCTCGTGATCCTGCAGAAGGAGACGGCACTCGTCGGCCTGCGGACTCCGGAGGACTGGCGATACGACCGCGCCATGGGATACGCCTGCCCCGATAGCGGACCGAACCGCTCGGCGAACTGCGACGAGGACTTCTACGGGTTCGCGAATCAGCTGTACTGGGGTGCACGCCAGTACCAGGTCTACCGCGCGCACCCCGAAGACTTCAACTACCGTCCGTTCGAGATGAACACGATCCAGTTCCACCCCGACCGCGACCGGTGCGGAACGTCAGACGTGTACGTCATGAACTGGGCCACCGCGGGCCTCTACAATTACACGCCGTATCAGCCGAACCGCTCCGCGCTCGCCGCCGGGCAGGGTGAGGGCGATGCGTGTGCGACGTACGGCAACCGCAACTTCTACGATCTGTACAAGGCGTGGTTCGGCGATCCGCACGTCGCGCGCGAGGCGGATCCGGCGCAGCGCTAGAAGAGCGGACGGAAGGGGAGCAGCGCCGCCTCAGCGACTTTCGTCGCGGTGCTCCGACCTTCCCAGTGCGGCGGCTCGAGCACTTCGCAGTGCTCGGAGTCCGCAGCGTAGATGCGCTCCATCTCACGTGCGAAATCCTGATCCACGATCTCGACGTTCGTCTCGTAGTTGAATGTGAGCGAGAGGCGGTCGATGTTCGCGGTGCCGACTGTCGACCATTCCCCATCGATGGTCGCCGTCTTCGCGTGGATCATGCTCGCCGCATAGAGGAGGAGCGTGATCTTCGAGGAGAGGAGCTGGCCGTAGAACCCCCGGGTCACCCAGTCGGCGAGAATGTGGTTCGACTCCTTCGGAACCATGAGGCGCACGTCGACGCCCCGCTCCGCAGCGAGACTGAGGGCGCGGACGATCTGCTGATCCGGCACGAAGTACGGGGTCGTGATCCAGACGCGGTGCTGGGCGCGCTCGATGGCGTCGAGGTACATCTGCCGGATGGGGTACACCAATTGCACGGGCAGGTTCGCCGCGACGTGCACGGGAGAGGCCCACGTGTCCGGAGCGATCCACGGGATGGCTTCGTCCGTGTTGCAGCGCTCGTTCCACACCCGGGCAACCGAGTTGCGGAGCCCCCAGACCGCCGGCCCGATCTCGCGAATGTGCGTGTCGCGCCACTCACGCGCGTAGAGGGCGCCGATGTTGTAACCGCCGACGAAACCGATCCGATCGTCAACGATGAGCACCTTGGAGTGGTTCAACCCGGTGTAGCGCAGCGGTGCTTTCCAGATCTTACGGCGGAATACCGGAAGCCGGTGCACGAAGACTCGATCGGAGAGCTGACGGTAGAACGACTGAGGAACGACGAGATTCGCGAAGCCGTCGTACATGAGGTGGACCCGGACCCCGCGCTCAGCTGCGTGGTTGAACGCATCGATGAAGCGCTGGCCGACCGCATCGTTCTTCCAGATGTAGGTCTCCATGATGACCGAGTGCTCGGCGGCGTCGATCGCCGCGATCATGTCGTCGTAGAGTGCTCCGCCGTCGGTGTAGATCCGGATCGACGACTCGGCGACGTCCGCTTCGAACGTTCCGGGCTGCGGCGCATCGCGCTTCACGCGCCCCCGCCGTTCGAGATGGTCGACCGTGATGGCGGGCGCCGCAGCCAGTGCTGAGCCGACGGCTCCGACCGCGGAGGCGATGACGCCGTACTTCAGGATCGTTCGCAGTGGTCGCCGTCGGTATTCCTGTCGCGCACGCATCCCCCAACTGTAGCGCGCGTCAGTGTCGCGAAAATGTGCGGTTGCGCCGTGCGACACGAGCCAACCTGGGTATGGACGCATTGCAGCTCTCAGGAAGGCGAACTACCGTAGATCAGATGAATGCCCGCGACCGCGCGGGCATGCACCCGACCTCACGGAAGCAGGATGTACCAGAGCATCTTCGAAGACGCCATCGCTGACCTGAAGAGCACGGGTCAGTACCGCACCTTCACCCATATCAACCGTCTCGCCGACCAGCACCCTCAGGCGCTCATGTTCGGGCCGGGTGCAGACGGTGGCTCGTCCGCCGCGAGCGATGACGCATCCGCGACGACATCGTCGTCTGACGCTCACGAGATCACGGTGTGGTGCAGCAACGACTACCTGGGCATGTCGACGCACCCGGATGTGATCGGAGCAATGGTCGCCACGGCTCAGCGGTACGGAGCCGGCGCTGGCGGTTCGCGGAACATCGGCGGCACCTCCGACCTGCACCGCGATCTCGAGCAGTTGCTCGCCGATTGGCACGGCAAGGAAGCGGGACTGAGCTTCCCGTCCGGCTACAGTGCCAACGACGCGACGCTCCAGTGCCTCGTGCGCCTGATCCCCGACCTCGTCATCTTCAGCGACGAGCTGAATCATGCCTCGATCATCAGCGGTATCCGCGCCTCGCGCGCCGAGAAGCGCATCTTCCGTCACAACGACGCCGGGCATCTGGAAGAGCTCCTGTCCGAGTACCCGGCGGAGCGCCCGAAGATCGTCGTGTTCGAGTCCGTCTACTCGATGGACGGTGATGTCGCGCCGATCGCGGAGATCGTCGAGATCTCCGAGCGCTTCGGCGCGCTCACCTACATCGACGAGGTCCACGCCGTCGGCATGTACGGGCCGGGAGGGTCCGGCGTCGCCGCCGAGGTCGGGATGCATGATCGGATCGATATCATCCAGGGCACGCTCGCGAAGGGCGTCGGGGTATCGGGCGGGTACATCACGGGTCGTCGTGCGCTCGTCGATGCGGTCCGCTCATTCGCCCCCGGGTTCATCTTCACGACCGCGCAGGCCCCCGGCGTGGTCGCTGCGGCGATGGCGAGCATCGCGCACCTCCGGAACTCCGACGCGGAGCGGCACGCTCAGCGCGAGGCCGTCGCGCGCATGCGCCTCGAGCTCGAGCGCGTCGGTATCGCGGTGAACCCCGATACCACGACGCACATCCTGCCGATTCACGTGGGCGACTCGGCGCTCTGCCGCCAGGCGGCCGATCGGTTGCTCACCGTTCACGGTCACTACCTCCAGCCCATCAATGCCCCGTCGGTGCCGCGCGGGACCGAGCGATTCCGGATCAACCCGACGCCGAACCACTCCGTCGAACAGATGGAGCGGCTTGCCGGCGCGCTCCGGGAGGTCTTCGACCACTTCGGGCTGCCGCACGGCGCAGCACCCGTGCTGCGCGCCGCGTAGACCCGGGCATCGTCCGGCCGGTTACGCGCAGCTGCCGCGGAACCGGTCCTGAGGGTTCGAGATGAGTCCCTCCGAGAGCGCGCCCTCGAGGGTGATCCCGCCGTCGGGCGAGACCCCCATCCCGGTGAGCGTGATCCCGCGAGGCAGCCGATCCGCAATGCAGACGGTCCTCGGCGCCGAGAGCTCGGTCAGCACGGATTCGGGGATCAGACCGCCGCCTTCGACGACGAGGTCGGACGGTGCGACGACGATCCGACCCGCGTCCACCGCGAAGTCGAAGGTGCCCTCGAACGGCAGCGCGATTTCCGGGGTGTCGAGGGTGCCGCCCGCGAACACGCGACCCTCGCGCATCTCCGCCCACTCGATGGTCCCGGCCGTCATGAGGCGCATGGCGGGTTCGAGTTGCTCGGGGGCGATGGTGAACGTCGCGGTGCCGTTGCGCAGTGGACCGATCAGCGGGAAGAGCGGCACCGAGTCCATGTGCATCTCGGTGCGTGCCGTCACGTCACCGTCGAGCGGCACGTCCTCCGCCTCGATGGAGACGTCCCCGATGCGCCATCGCAGGGCGTTGAGTGCGGCGGAGCCGCCCATCGCGACATCGACGCGGCTCTCCTGCGCCACGCGAAGCGGCACCCGGACACCGCCCTCGATGACGGAGGGCATGAAGGCACGGAGAGCGAACTCGGCGAGTGCGCCGAGTATGGCGATCACGATGAGTGTGATGGCGAGGCGCTTGAGAAACGTCATCCCGATCGACCTTATCCGCGGCGGGTGCAACGGTTCCAGCGGTGATCGCAGTCGTCGCCGCTTCGTGATCAACCTGTGAGATAGGGTGCAGGCATGGCATCAGAACAGCGCGGTTCGGCGCCCGGTACCGTGCCCACCCCGCCGATCACCCGAGTCGTGCTGATCGCTGCAGCCGCGGCGATGGGCGGGTTCCTGTTCGGATTCGACACGGCAGTGATCAACGGTGCGGTCGGTGCGGTCGGCGAGTGGAGCGGTGCCGGTTCGGTGCTGCTCGGTTTCTCGGTGGCGAGTGCACTCATCGGCTGCGCGGTCGGCGCGTGGTTCGCCGGGGGTGTTGCGGCGAAGCTCGGGCGGATCCGGGTGATGCAGATCGCCGCGATCCTCTTCTTCGTGACGTCGCTCGCGTGCGGGCTCGCATGGGACATCTGGTCGCTGACGTTCTTCCGATTCGCCGGCGGCCTGGCGGTGGGGGCTGCGAGCGTGATCGCCCCCGCCTACATCGCCGAAGTCTCCCCGGCACCGGTGCGCGGCCGGCTCGGGTCGCTCCAGCAGTTGGCGATCGTGCTCGGCATCTTTGTCTCCTTGCTGAGCAACTACGCGCTCGCCCAGGCCGCGGGTGGCGCGGCGAACGAGCTGTGGTTCGGGCTGGATGCCTGGCGCTGGATGTTCATCGCCGAGTGCGTGCCGGCGGTCATCTACGGGCTGCTGGCCTCGATGATTCCGGAATCACCGCGCTTCCTGGTCGGCAAAGGTCGCGACGACGAAGCCGAGCGCGTGCTCGAGCACTACGTCGGCGGGACGCCGACGGAGAAGATCACCGAAATCCGATCCACGCTCTCCGATGAGCGGACGCAGTCCATCGCGGTGCTCCGCGGGGTTCGTTTCGGGCTGATCCCGATCGTCTGGGTGGGGATCCTGCTGTCGCTCTTCCAGCAGTTGGTCGGCATCAACGTCATCTTTTACTACTCGACCATGCTCTGGGAGGCCGTCGGGTTCGACGAGTCGGATGCCCTGCTCACGAGCGTCATCACTTCGATCGTGAACATCACGACGACGATCGTTGCGATTCTGCTCGTCGACAAGGTGGGTCGGAAGCCGCTGCTCCTCATCGGATCGGCGGGCATGCTGGTCACGCTCGGCACGATGGCGGGGATCTTCGGAACGGCGCCGACCGAGATGGTCGGCGGTGAGGTCCAGCCGGTGCTCTCGGACACGGCCGGGATCGTCGCCGTGCTCGCGGCGAACCTCTACGTCGTCTTCTTCGGCGTGAGCTGGGGGCCGGTGGTCTGGGTGCTGCTCGGCGAGATGTTCTCGAACCGCGTGCGCGCCTACGCGATCTCTGTCGCCGCCGCGGCCCAGTGGATCGCCAATTTCACGGTGTCCCTCACGTTCCCGGCGCTGGCAGACGCGGGACTCGGGCTCGCCTACGGGCTCTATGCGACGATGGCGGCGGTGTCCCTGTTCTTCGTCTGGAAGTTCGTGCGCGAGACGAAGGGACGCGAGCTCGAATCGATGGAGTAGGCGAGAAGCGCCCTCCGCGACGCGCCCGAGGACCCGTCGAATAGGAGAATGTGCGGCCGCCTCGATAGACCTATGAGGTGGGTTTTCTCATCTATGGTCATCATGAGCACGAATTCGAAGACCGGTTGCTCGCGCACATCAAGACGGCTTCAGGGGTGAAGCTGCGCAAGCATGAGCCGTTCTTCCTGAATTGGACGAAGTCCGCCAAGGACGGCTCGGGACGTATGGCGATTTGGATCACGCCGTACATTCCCCTCTCGTTCCGCTTCGCAGGCGGCCGGCAGCCCGCGCTGAACTCCACCTGGGTGCGGGTGCTCGAGGAACTCGCGGACACGCCGTTCGGCATGCGCGTGCTGAGCGAGGATGATGCCGAGAAGTACGCCCGGGAGCACTTCTGATCTCCTCGCTCGGCTCCCCTCGGACGACCCGGAGCCTCGCTCGGTGCCTCTGCGCGTCGTCACCGATTCGTGACCACCTGTAGCCAAATGGGACCTCTCGTGGGACCGTGAGGTATGGGACATCTCATCTACGGCGATCACGATCACGATTTCGAGGATCGACTGCTCGCGCACCTGAAGACCGCCATCGGTCAGAAGCTGCGTCGCCAGGAGCCGTTCTTCTTGAACTGGAACAAGTCGCTGAAAGAGGGTGACGGACGCATGGCGATCTGGGTGTCGCCCTATGTTCCGTTGACCGTGCGCTACTCAGGCAGCAGGCAACCCGAGATCAACCCGGTGTGGGTGCGCGTGCTCGAAGACACCGCCAGTCAGCCATACGGCATGCGCGTCATGTCAGAGGAGCAGGCGGAGCGCTACGCGCACGAGCACTACTGAACCGGTGACGTCGCACCCCCGGTGAGCGCCGTCCCGGCGACATCGGGGGCGTCGTCGACGTGCGGCCTCGCCGCGGGAGCCGTGTAGTCCGTCGATAGCCCGATCAAACGGGGCGCGGGCTGGCCTAGCGACCCGTTCTGCATCATCTGGGCGAAGATGTCGAGATCGGCACCGACGCGGGCGTCGCACGTGAGCGACCGCGGCGCGACCGGAGACGCGAGAAGGCGGTGGTCCCACTCCATGGAGAGGGTCACGCGCGTCCGACTCTCCCCGAGCGTTGCGAAGGCCACGGAACCGACGTGCACGCGCGGCCCGAGACTGCGCCAGGTGAGCAGGCGCTGCGGCACCCGCTCGACGATGACGGCGTCGAAGTCCCGCTCCTGGCCCGCGAACGCGACTCGCCAGTGCAGCACCGTGCTGCTCAACTGCGCGACCTCCACGGCCGCATCGATGAACAACGGATACGTCTCGAAGCGCGTCCACTGCTGGAAGACGTCGTATATGGGCAGGTCGATGTCCACATCTGCGGACCCTGTGTCTTTCGGCATCGTCTCAGTCCTTTGATGTCGGTGATAGTCCCGAGGCTACGTGCGTCGAGACCAGGAGTCACTATGGTTGACACCGACGGGAAGCGTCTGATCGTCGGGAAGCACGCCGAATGGCGCCTGCATCCGACACGATGCGAGAGAGTGGGCCCGGCGGGGCTCGAACCCGCGACCCGCGGATTAAAAGTCCGATGCTCTGCCAACTGAGCTACAGGCCCGTAGAAGATCCTATCGGACGGAAGCTCGCGGTGCGCGCATCGCGAGTTCCGGTGCTCATTCTATCCGTCTTCCCTGATTCTCCGGGCGGTGTGCCCGCTGTCGACGGGGCGTAGACTCGCCGGGTCAGCGCAGGTGTCACGCCCGGAGAGGAGTCGCATGTCCCGAGAGCATGCCAGACCGATTCTGCAGCCCACCGAAGATTTCGACTGGATCATCGGGTCCGACGAGCCGGGCGCCGCTCATCGTCTCGCGCACGAGACCTCGTGGGCGCTGCTCGATCGGGTGCGGAGCGTCGCGGACCCCGAGGTCGTCGACCGGGTGGTCGGCATCGCGACGCAGGAGGGGATCGATGACATCGCCGAGCTCTGGTCCCACGCCGATGCGCGCTCCCTGGCCGGGGTGCTCTGGCGTCTGTACCTGCTGCGCCAGGTGGCCGCGGTGAATCCGGCGGCGATCGCCGATCTCTTCTCTCGAGGCCTCGAGGCGGCCGTCACGATCGACCCGGTGGTGGCGGGGGCGGCCGAACCGGTCACCCCGGACTCGATGGTGGACCTCTGCACCACGATCCTGCGGGGGGTGTACGCCGGCGACCTCACGGCGGCACTCAATCGAGCCGCGAGTTACTGCCGGCTCATGTCGCTCGGCGCCGCCGCCCTCGCGGACGACCGCGACGCTCACGATGACGCGCACGCAGCCGAACTCACGCAGCGTTCACTCCGTTACTCGGCGTTCGCCGAAGAACTGCACGCGGCGGCCGTCCGCTGGCGCGACGGTACCCTCGACTGAACCCGGCTCCACCACGATCGGGGTGTTCAGGGCACAACCTGCCGGATCATATGGGGCCGGACGCCTCGAGTCCAGGGGATCGGGCATCCGTTCGACATCGGCCACGATAGTGGGATGTCTGATGATCCACCGAAACTGCGCCGTGCGATTACGGGAGGCATGCTCTTCGCCTTCATCCTCGGCGATGTGCTGGGAGCCGGCGTCTACGCGCTCATGGGGGTGCTCGCCGGAGAGGTCGGCGGGCTCCTCTGGGCACCGCTCCTCCTCGCGATGCTGCTCGCCCTGCTGACCGCCGGGTCGTATGCCGAGCTCGTGACGAAGTATCCGAAGGCCGGGGGAGCGGCCGTGTTCGCGGAGCGCGCGTTCCGCAGCCGCATCGTCTCGTTCCTCGTGGGCTTCAGCATGCTCGCCGCAGGGGTGGTGAGTGCGGCCGGCCTCGCCATCGCGTTCGCGGGCGACTACCTGCGCGCGTTCCTCCCGGTGCCGCCGCTCACCGCAGCCCTCGTCTTCCTGCTCGTCGTGGCGGCGCTCAACGCGCGCGGCATTCGCGAATCCATGGGCGCGAACATCGTGATGACGATCATCGAGGTCAGCGGCCTCGTGCTCGTGGTGGCGGTCGTGGGCATCTTCCTCACGGGGGGCGGAGGCGAGCCTGCACGGGTGCTCGAGTCTCCGGAGGGATCGGGAGTGCCGTTCGCGGTCCTCGGCGGCGCCATCATCGCCTATTACTCCTTCGTCGGCTTCGAGACCTCTGCCAACGTCATCGAAGAGGTCAAGGACCCGACCCGGACGTACCCGCGCGCCCTCTTCGGCTCGCTCATCGCAGCCGGCGTCGTCTACGTTCTGGTCGGCCTCGCGAGCGCAGTCGCGCTGCCTGCCGCCGACCTGCAGGAGTCGAGCGGACCGCTCCTTGCGGTCGTCGAGGCCACCGGGGTCGGGATCCCCTCCTGGCTGTTCAGCCTCATCGCTCTGATCGCGGTCGCGAACGGCGCGCTGCTCACCATGATCATGGCGAGCCGGCTCACCTACGGCATGTCCGAGCAGGGGCTCCTGCCCTCGGTGCTCGGCAAGGTGCTGCCGGGTCGGCGGACGCCGTGGGTCGCGATCCTGGCAACGACGCTCGTCGCGATGCTGCTCACCCTGGTGGGCGACCTGGCCACGCTCGCCGAGACGGTCGTCCTGCTGCTGCTCTTCGTCTTCTTGAGCGCCAACGTCTCGGTGCTCGTGCTGCGACGCGACCGTGTGGAGCACCGGCATTTCCGGGTGTGGACATTCGTTCCGGTCCTCGGGATCGGCTCGTGCATCCTGCTCCTGACGCAGCAGAGCGGCACCGTCTGGCTCTTCGGCGCGGTGCTGCTCGTGATCGGCCTGGCCCTGTTCGGGTTGGCGCAGTGGGCGCGCTCACGAGCCGCGAAGCGGGAGCTGCGGCCGGCCGCGCCCGGGCGCGCGGAGTGACTGGCGGACCCCCGGGGGTGCTGCGTTACACTGTTGCGTGCCGGGCCGCAGTAACCCCGGGCTCCAATTTTTGCCGCTTCGAGCGGCCTTCCGCCGAGAGGCGTTTCTGCGGCTCGGTCTCTTCCGACGCCGGGTGTTTCGGGCCTACCCGAAGCGGCCCGAGACGTAGTCCTCGGTCGCCTTCACGGAGGGTGCGGAGAAGATCTTGCGGGTGTCCCCGTACTCGATGAGCTTGCCCGGCTTTCCGGTGCCAGCGATGTTGAAGAATGCGGTGCGATCGGAGACGCGTGAGGCCTGCTGCATGTTGTGGGTGACGATCACGATCGTGTACTGCTGCTTCAGCTCGTCGATGAGATCCTCGATCGCGAGCGTCGAGATGGGGTCGAGCGCCGAGCACGGCTCGTCCATGAGGAGGACGTCGGGGGAGACCGCGATGGCGCGCGCGATGCACAGACGCTGCTGCTGACCGCCCGACAGGCCCGATCCGGGCTTGTCGAGGCGGTCCTTGACCTCGTTCCACAGGTTCGCACCCGACAGCGATCGTTCGACGAGGTCATCGGCGTCGGACTTGGAGATCGAACGGTTGTTGAGGCGCACTCCGGCGAGCACGTTCTCTCGGATCGACATGGTCGGGAACGGGTTCGGGCGCTGGAACACCATGCCGATCTGACGGCGTACGAGCACCGGATCGACACCCGGGCCGTAGAGGTTCTCACCGTCGAGCAGCACGGACCCCTCGACGCGTGCGCCGGGGATCACTTCGTGCATCCGGTTCAGTGTTCGGAGGAACGTCGACTTGCCGCAGCCGGACGGACCGATGAAGGCCGTGACACTGCGCGGCTCGACATCGATGGTCACGTCTTCGACGGCGAGGAACTTCGAGTAGTAGACGTTGAGGTCTGAGACTTCGATGCGCTTCGACATGTGGCTGGGGTTCCTTCGGAGTTCGGTGTCGGTGTACGTGGGTGGTGCAGGCTCGCCTCCCGCGAATCTACCTGCGCGAGGTAGGGGAGAACCAGCGGGCGATGAGTCGGGCCAGCAGGTTCAGCAGCATGACGATCAGGATGAGTGCGAGCGCGGCGGCCCACGCGCGCTCGAGGAACGCCCACCCCGGATTGCCCTGGTTCGCGAACTGGGTGTAGACGTACACGGGGAGCGACTGCATGCGATCGTTGAAGAGGTTGTAGTTCATCGAGGCGGTGAAGCCCGCAGTGATGAGGAGTGGCGCGGTCTCGCCGATGACGCGGGCGATTGCAAGCATGACACCGGTGGTGATGCCGGCGATCGATGTGGGCAGGACCACCTTCACGATGGTGCGCCACTTGGGCACACCCAGGGCGTACGAAGCCTCGCGCAACTCGTTCGGCACGAGACGCAGCATTTCCTCGCTCGAGCGCACGACCACGGGGATCATCAGCACGGAGAGGGCGACCGCTCCGATGATGCCCATGCGCACCCCCGGTCCGAGGATGAGTGCGAAGGCGGCGTACGCGAAGAGGCCTGCGACGATCGAGGGGATCCCCGTCATGACGTCGACGAAGAATGTGATGGCGCGCGCGAGTCGGCCGCGGCCGTACTCGACGAGGTAGATTGATGTCAGCAGCCCGAGCGGCACGGAGATGACGGTGGCCGCGAGCGTGATCATCAGGGTGCCGACCATGGCGTGCAGGGCGCCGCCGCCCTCGCCGGTGACGTTCCGCATCGAGTAGGCGAAGAACTCGGGATCGAAACGAGCGAGACCGTTGCCGACGACGGTGATCGCGACGGAGACGAGCGGCACCATCGCGAGCAGGAATGCTCCGGTGACGAGGCCCGTGATGAAACGGTCGACGGCCTGGCGGCGGCCCTCGACGGAGGCAGAGATGCCGGTGATCACCGCGAGCGACAGGATCGCCGCGACGACGGCGGTGCCGACGATGCTGAACGCGGATCCCGATGCCGCAGCGAGCAACGCGAACAGTGCGATCGACGCCGCGATGCTGGCGACGAGCACGACCCACGGGACCGGGCGCGGGAGGCGGTTGCCGGCGAGCGTGGACCCGGCTGAGACCGGACGGGTGATGATGGCCATGTGGGGGTTCCCTCGTGGTCGGCGGTGCGTCAGTCGGCGGCGTTGAACTCGGCGCGGCGGCTGATGATCCAGCGGGCGAGCGCGTTCACGAGCAGGGTGACGACGAACAGAATCAGACCGGTCGCGATGAGTACGTTGACGTTCTCCCCGTAGGCTTCGGGGAAGGAGAGCGCGATGTTCGCGGCGATGGTGGACGGGTTCTGCGAGGTGAGCAGGTTGAGCGTCACCACGCCCGTCGCGGAGAGGACCATGGCGACCGCCATCGTCTCACCGAGCGCGCGGCCGAGGCCGAGCATGGCCGCAGAGACGATCCCCGCACGGCCGAAGGGAAGCACGGCGAGCCGGATCATCTCCCACCGGGTGGCACCCAGCGCCAGCGCGGCTTCCTCGTGGAGCCCCGGAGCCTGCAGGAAGACCTCGCGGCAGATCGCGGTCATGATCGGCAGGATCATGACCGCGAGCACGATCGCGGCGGTGAGGATCGTGCGGCCGGTGCCCGATGCCGTGCCGCCGAAGAGCGGGAACCAGCCCGCGTTCGCGTTCAGCCACTCGTAGATCGGTTGCACCGCGGGCGCGAGCACACCGATGCCCCAGAGGCCGTACACCACGCTCGGCACTGCCGCGAGCAGGTCCACGATGTAGCCGAGCAGCTGGGACAGCTTGCGGGGGGCGTAGTGCGAGATGAAGAGTGCGATACCGATCGAGATCGGCAGCGCGATGATCAGCGCGAGGGTGGCCGCCCATACCGTGCCGAACACGAGCGGTCCGACATAGGCCCAGAAGTTCGACGTGAGGAGTGAGGCGCTCTCATTCGTGGCGAAGAATGCTGGCACGCTCTGCACGATCAAGAAGATCGCGACGGCGGCGAGCGTGACGAGAATCATACTGCCCGCGAACACCGCCGACCGCGAGAAGACGCGGTCCCCGATGCTGAGGACCGGCTTCCCGGCGGTGGCGGTGGTCGCGGCGGTGGCGGTGGTCACGTGGGCGGCTCCTGCGTGGTTGATGCTCGAGAGAGCGGGGTTCAGCTGATCGCGTCGATCGCGGGCTGGATGCTCTCGCGGAGCGTGTCCGAGATCGGTGCGCTGCCGGCGGCCTCGGCGGCGTCCTGCTGGCCCTGATCGCTGACGATGTAATCGAAGTAGGCCTGCGTCAGCTCGGCGTTGGCCGGATCCTCGTACTGCTCGCAGCCGATGAGGTAGCTCACGAGCACGATCGGGTAGACGCCGTCCTCGGTACTCGTGCGGTCGAGCTCGATCGCGAGATCGTGCTCGGTGCGTCCCTCGGCGAACTCCGAAGCGTCGACCACCGCAGCCGCAGCCTCGGGGGTGTACGCGACGTACTCGTCGCCGACCTTGATCTCCACGGTGCTGAGGTCGCCGGCGCGCGACGCGTCGGCGTAGCCGATCGTACCGACGCCGTTGCTGACTGCCTCGACGACGCCCGAGGTGCCCTGCGCACCTTCGCCGCCGAATGCGCTCGGCCAGCTCTCGATCGATCCCTCGGTCCAGTCATCGGGTGCCGCTTCGGCGAGGTAGTCGGTGAAGTTGCCGGTGGTGCCCGACTCGTCCGAGCGGTGGACGGCCGAAATGGTCTGATCGGGGAGCGTCGCATCGGCGTTCTGGTCGGCGATGGCCGGATCGTTCCAGTTGGTGATTTCGCCCGAGAAGATCTTGGCCACCGTCGGGGCGTCGAGCTGGAGCGAGTCCACACCCTCGACGTTGAAGATCAGTGCGATCGGCGAGATGTACGCGGGGAACTCCACGAGACCGGAGTCGGCGGCGCAGGCGTCGAACGGCCCGGCCTCGATCTCCTCGAGCTCGAACGCCCGATCCGAACCGGCGAAGGCGTTCGCGCCCTGCTGGAACGTCTCGCGCCCTGCGCCCGAACCGGTCGGGTCGTAGTTGACGGTGACATCGGGGTTCGCGGTCTGGAAGGCAGCGCCCCACGCCTCCTGCGCGGAACCCTGCGACGATGCGCCGGAGCCGGTCAGTGCGCCGGAGAGCTGTGAATCGGATGCTTCACCGGATCCGCCCTCGTTCGCGGCGCACGACGTCAGTGCGAGAGCGGCGATGCCGCCGACGAGCAGGGTCTTGACCAGGGGGGAAACCTTCACGGGTACCTATCCTTTAAATGCTGGTGACTCAGACTGTGGCGGTTCGCCACAGGCACCAGGTTAGGGAGCGGAGGTGACGCGCGGGGCAGCAGCAAGTGAACAGCGGGTGAACACCCGACACCGCGACGGTGCCGGTCGACGTCAGTGCTTGAGCGGATAGGTTTCGACGCTCAGGATCCCAGCCCCGGGCCGTCGTCGCGAGAGATGGAACACGGAGAAGCCGGCGGGCGGCAACGAGGTGGCCTCGTCGAGATAGGCGCCTGGCACGCTCCCGGTGGCGAGGACGAGCTCGCGCGCGATGTCGGGCAGTACGGGTCGATGGCTGCACACGAGCGCAGATTTTCCGCGCTTCACGATCTTCGCGATGAGCTTCCGCATCCCCTCGAGTTCACCGGTGTCCCACGTGTCCTGGCTCAGAGCGTCCGTGCCGCGCACGCGCCGGTCGAGGTGCGCCGCGAGTGGTGACACGGTACTCACACAGCGTGTCGCCGTGGACGTGTGGATGCGCTTCGGCGCGAATGCGGCCAGCATGGGCACGAGCGTTTCCGCCTGCGCTGATCCGGTTGTCGTCAACGGACGCAGACGGTCTTCGGGATACTCGGGACTTCGGCCGATCGCTTTCGCATGGCGGAGCAGCGTCACCGAGAAGGTGTCGAGAAGATCATGGTCGACGAGTCGCCCGAATACGGCGTAGAGGTCGCGATCCGCAGCGTAGCTGAGGCGCTTCGGCACCTCGTTCCACGGTACCCATTCGAGGGCCTGCACTTCGCTATTGGGTGCGAACGTCGAGGCCAATGCGATCTGGGGTGTGACCTCCGCCGCCCAGTACTGCACGGTCTTGGTGGCGCCCCCGCGAACGGTGTAACTGATGGTTCCGAGGCTCATGCCGAGTGAGACGGAGAGTCCGGTCTCCTCACGGGTTTCACGGATTGCCGCCGCCTGCATGCTCTCGCCCGGGTCGAGTTTTCCCTTCGGAAAGGAGATGTCGCGCTGCTTGGTGCGGTGGATGAGGAGCACCATCAGACGATCCTGACCTCCGTCGTCGGCGGGCACGCGTCGCCAGCACACGGTCCCGGCCGCGAAGATGGCAGCGCTCATCGACTGCCACGCGGACGAGCCTCAGCACGATCCGCGAAGACGAGATCCTGCAACGCGGGGAGGATACGTCCCTCGTCATCGCGTTCGCGCCGCTGCCAGGTGCCGTCCTCGAGCAGATGCCAGGCCGATACGTCGTCGCTGAACGCGAGATCCCACAATCGCTCGATGCGCGAGAGGTGGTCGCGTTCGGCGAGCCGCACGAGCACCT
Source organism: Leucobacter tardus (assembly GCF_017583045.1). Taxonomy (GTDB): domain Bacteria; phylum Actinomycetota; class Actinomycetes; order Actinomycetales; family Microbacteriaceae; genus Leucobacter; species Leucobacter tardus. Next base: position 54,560 of record NZ_JAGFBF010000003.1, read on the forward strand.
CGATGCGACGATTCAAGTTGCGATGCATGAGATCGGCCGAGCCGATGTACACCTCGGGATCGCCGTCGTTCTCGAACGAGTAGATGCGCGAGTGCTCCAGGTATCGTCCGAGGATCGATCGCGCGCGGATGTTCTCGGACAATCCGGGCACTCCCGCGCGTATCGCGCAGATACCGCGCACCCAGACATCCACCGGCACGCCCACCTGACTCGCGCGGTAGAGCGCGTCGATGATGCCCTCGTCGACCATCGAGTTGGCTTTGAACTTAATACCGCTCGGACGTCCGGCTTTCGCGTGTTCGGCTTCGCGCTCGATGCGTTCGAGCAGACCCTCGCGCAGTCGCTGGGGCGCAACGAGCAGACGGTCGTACTGCGTCTCGATCGCGTATCCCGAGAGCACGTTGAAGAGCTTGGTGACATCTCGTCCCACCTCGGCGGAGGTCGTGAAGAGCCCCATGTCCTCGTAGATCCTGCTCGTCTTCGGGTTGTAGTTGCCGGTGCCGATGTGGCAGTAGTGGGTCAGGCGCCCGCCTTCGTCGCGGATCACCTGCACGAGCTTGCAGTGCGTCTTGAGCCCGACGAGACCGTACACGACGTGGACGCCGGCCTGCTCGAGCTTGCGCGCCCACGTGATGTTCGCCTCTTCGTCGAAGCGGGCCTTGATCTCCACGAGCGCGAGCACCTGTTTGCCGGCTTCCGCCGCTTTGATGAGCGCCGCGACGATCGGACTGTCGCCCGAGGTGCGATAGAGCGTCTGCTTGATGGCGAGGACGTCGGGGTCCGTCGCCGCTTGCTCGACGAAGGCCTGCACACTCGTCGAGAAGGACTCGTACGGATGGTGCACCAGCACCTCGCGGCGGGCGATCGCGCGGAACGTGTCCGGCCGTTCGCTCGGAGAGTTCGGGCGGAACGGGGGAGCCGTCACCGGGACGTGCGGCTGGAACCTGAGATCGCTGCGATCGAGTCGCGTCAGCGCGAAGAGCCCGTTGAGATCGAGCGGTGCCGGAAGCGTGTAGACCTGCTGCTCATCGATGTCGAACTCGCGCACCAGCAACTCGAGCGTCGTCTCATCCATATCGTCGGAGATCTCGAGTCGGATCGGCGGACCGAAGCGCCGACGGAGCAGCTCTTTCTCGAGCGCCTGGATCAGGTTCTCGGTCTCGTCCTCCTCGATCTCGACATCTTCATTGCGCGTCACGCGGAAGACGTGGTGGTCGATGACTTCCATGCCGGGGAAGAGGCCGTCGAGCTGATTCGCGATAAGATCCTCGAGCGCGATGAACCGCACATCGTCGACGGACTCCCGGCGATCGACGCGGATGTACCGCGGAATCATCTGAGGGACTTTGAGTCGCGCGAACTCGACCTTGTCCGTGCGGGGGTTGCGGACCCGGATCGACAGGTTCAGCGCGCGCCCGGAGATATAGGGGAACGGGTGCGCCGGATCGACGGCGAGCGGCATGAGGATCGGATAGATGTGTCGTTCGTAGTACTCCGTCAGCACGTGACGATCGGCGGCATCGAGCGTTGACCAGTCGGCGATATGCACGCCGGCCTCGCCGAGTGCCGGACGTACCTGCTCGGCGAAGCACTTGGCGTGGCGGAGCTGCAGTTGATGAGCGGTGCGATTGATGTCGGCGAGCACATCCGTCGGAGCACGTCCCACGTTCGTCGGTACCGCGAGGCCCGTCACGATGCGACGCTTCAATCCGGCGACGCGCACCATGAAGAACTCGTCCAGGTTCGACGCGAAGATGGCGAGGAAGTTGGCGCGCTCGAGGAGCGGCACCTCGGGGTCCTCAGCGAGTTCGAGCACGCGCTGGTTGAACGCGAGCCAGCTGAGCTCGCGATCGATGTAGCGGTCCCCCGGAAGCTCCTCGATGGCTCGCGTCGCTTCACTCATGGCGTCCCCTCTCTTGCATCCACTGCCGACTGCGTTGATCTACCGTGAACCCGCTGCGCTCGTACAATCGCACGGCGCGCTCGTTGTCACCATCGACATACAGGCTGATCCGATCAGGGTCATGCTCCGCCATGCGTCGCAGTGCGCGGTCGAGCAGGATCCTCCCGAGTCCGGCCCCCGCCTCATCGGGATGCACCCCGAGTGCATAGAGCTCGCACTCGGTGCCCCCCAGCTCCGTCTGCGAGGCCTGAGTCGTCACCGTTTTCACCCACGCGAATGCTGCCGGTCGCTCGGCGCCCGATCCGCGGGTATCGAATGCGAGCAGCAAGTCTTCCGCGTCGAACCACTCCTCACGGGTGAGCGCCGCGAAATCGTCGAGCGTCATGGCCCCCTGCTCGGGGTGCCCCGAGAATGCGGCGGCGTTGACTGCCACCCACGCGGCCGCCTCGACCGCGCTGCCCGACGTGTGCGGGGTGATGCTGAGCCAAGCGGGTGCGTCCACGGGATCGCCGTGGGGGAGGAGTGCTGGTTCGAGCGTCATCCGCAGTAGTTCGCGCACCGGAGTGAATCCGGCGCGCGCAAGCAGGGCGTCCGCGGCCGGGTTGATGCCGTGCGACCAAGCTTTCACCGGGGGGCCCGTGCGCGCGAGGAGCTCGGTGAGTGCGGCGGTGCCGATGCCGCGTCCTCGCACCTCGGGGTGGACGACCAGGTCGAGCTCGCCTTCACCGGCGATCCCGATCGCCACGGGGCCGGACGAATCGGCATCATCACCAACTGCGGCGAATCTGGCGACCAGCCGTCGCCCCTGCGCGGCGGCGACGAGCGCCTGGTCCGAGACGGGCGACCTGCTGTCGTGCAGCTCGGCGGCGCGCACGATCATCCGCACCTGATCCATCGCTGCCTCGTCGGTCGCGTCGTGGCCAGGGCCGGTGAATTCGGCTGCGATTCGCATTACTGCTCACCCTCTCCGTTGGAATCCGACACTGCGTCGCGGGCGCGCGCGAACCCGTAGCCCACACCGCGCACGGTGCTGATGAGTGCCTCGTGGTCTCCGAGCTTCGCCCGCAATCGACGCACATGAACGTCGACGGTCCGTGTTCCGCCGAAATAGTCGGTTCCCCACACCTCGCTGAGCAGCTGCTCGCGGGTGAAGACGCGCCCAGGATTCGCCGCGAGGTAGTGCAGCAACTCGAACTCCTTGTAGGTCAGATCGAGCGTGCGTCGTTGCACGCGCGCCGTGAAGTTGGCCTCGTCGATCGTGACTCCGGCCGTTGTGATGACATTCGGTCGATCGGGAACCGATGATTCCATGATCGACAGGAGGCGGAGGCGGGTGTCGACTTCGGCCGGATTCGCAGTCGGCAACAGGAACTCGTTGATGCCCCATTCAGGGGTCAGCGCCGCGAGCGCCGTTTCGGCGATCACGAGGACGGTCGCGACGCGTCCCGTCTCACGCAGGCTCATGCACGCGGCCCGCGCGCGCCGCGGGTCGAGGCTGCCGTCGATCAGCACAGCATCGAACCGCGAGCATGCCGAGGCGCTGACACGCACCGAGAGCGGTGACGTGCTGACTTCGTGAGCCAAGAGGCCCAGTGCCGGAAGACTGTCGGCTGGATCCCGGTCGGTGAGGCAGAGCAGACGCACCAGGGTTCCTCCCTTCGCTGCACGGCCCGGCTGGCCGTTCACCAGTCTAGCGGGGGTCGGTGTGTGAGAATGAGACCGTGACCGAGTCGCCCGCCCCAGATGCGCCCGAGATGCCCGACGTGCAATCGTGGCATGTGCCGCGCATGATCGTCGCGTGGCTCGTCGCGGCCGTCGTCGGGGTGCTCGTCACCGTCCTGGTCTCCGACGATGCCCGGTTCGCCTGGCTCGCTCTCGCCGTCGGACTCAGCACTCTCGTGACGTTCGGGCTGCAGCTCGGGACCGCTCAGCAGGCGGGGTTCATCACGCGAACATCGTTCAGCGTCGCGGGCTCCGTGGTGATCATCGCCGTCATCGACGTCGTCGGCCTGCTGGTACGATAAGGGCATGCTCGCACTGGAACTGTTCTACCTCGGACTGCTTGGACTCGCCGGTATCGGCATCGCGTGGGTCTCGGGTGCAGTGCTGGTGAAGCTCTTCAAGGGTCAGGAATAGAGCGTCGGAGAACGCTGATCCGATGGTGAGCCCGCTTCTGTCACTTCCTGCCGCGATCGCCGCCGATGGCCTCGAGGTCGCGGCTCATTACGGTTCGCCGCTGCCCGAACAGCGGGCGCTCGAGTCCGGTAACGCCATTCTCGACCTCAGTCACCGGGGAATCATCACCGTCGGCGGTGACGATCGACTGCGCTGGCTCCACTCGATGACGAGTCAAGACCTCGTGTCGCTCCGGCCGGGTGAGAGCGCCGAGACGTTGCTTCTGGACCCGAATGGGCGCATCGAGCATGCGATACGGATCGTCGATGATGGCGAACGCGCATGGCTGCTGGTGGACGAAGGATCCGCTGGGCCGCTTGCAGAGTTCCTCCTTCGCATGCGTTTCGCGATGCGCGTCGAGGTGAACGATGTCAGCGATCAGTACGCGGCGATGCTCGCCTTCGACGGTGGAACCGCCGTGCCGGTGCTTCGCGCCGCAGACTCGGTGATCGAGTGGCACGATCCCTGGGCCGCCGTCCAACGGGGCGGAACGCAGTACGCCATCGGTGAGCACCCCGGGTCCGCCTGGTCCGCAACGCAGAGTGTTCTGCCTCGCTCAGTGCTCCCGCGGCTCGCGGGGCGCATCGTAAACGGGGACACGCAGGCGGCGGGCCTCTTGGCCCTCGATGCACTTGAGATTCGAGCGTGGCGTCCGAGTCTGACGGGCGACGCAGACGACCGTGCGATCCCGAACGAATTCGATTGGCTCCGGACTGCCGTGCACCTGAACAAGGGGTGCTACCGCGGCCAGGAGACGGTAGCCAAAGTGCACAACATCGGCCACCCGCCGCGGAGGCTGGCGCTGCTCCACCTCGATGGTGCGGCGGGCGAGTTGCCGATCTCGGGCGCGCTCGTCTACCGCTCAGGGGAGTCGGGCGAGGAGAAGCCGCGTCCGGTCGGACGCATCACCCGCGCAGCCCGCCATTACGAGTGGGGCGGGATCGCGCTCGCGCTGCTCAAGCGCGCGTTGCCTGCCGATGCACTGCTCGAGGTGCGCGGAGGCGAGACCGGCGCGGATCCCGATTCGCGCACGGGAGAGACCATTGCGGCGAGCCAAGAGGCCATCGTGCCGACCGACGCCGGGGCGACGCGCGACCTCCCGAAGCTCAAGCGACTCTGAGTCCTCCCGACCGCTGGCGCGTCCAGTAGTCTGGGTGCATGAGCAACACGCTGATTCTGCTGCGCCACGGACAGAGCGACTGGAACGAGAAGAACCTCTTCACCGGTTGGGTGGACGTACGACTCACCGAGCGAGGGCGGTCCGAGGCTTCGGCGGCGGGCGCGCTGCTGGCCGACTCGGGTGCGCTGCCCGATGTGCTGCACACCTCGGTGCTCAGTCGCGCGATCCAGACCGCGGATCTGGCACTCGAGGCGGCGGACCGCCTGTGGATTCCGGTGCAGCGTTCGTGGCGGCTGAACGAGCGCCACTACGGTGCGCTGCAGGGTCTCGACAAGGCCGAGACGCTCGAGAAGTACGGCGAAGACCAGTTCATGGAGTGGCGTCGCTCGTTCGACACGCCGCCGCCGCCGCTCGACGACGACAGCGAGTTCTCGCAGGTCGGCGATCCGCGTTACGTGGGCATTGACGGTGACATTCCGCGCACCGAGTGCCTGAAAGACGTGATCGACCGCATGATCCCGTATTGGGAGCAGTCGATCGTGCCCGACCTCGACGCCGGTAAGACCGTGCTCGTCACGGCGCACGGCAACTCCCTCCGCGCTCTCGTGAAGCACCTCGAGGGCATCTCCGACACAGACATCGCCGGGCTCAACATTCCGACCGGCATGCCGCTGGTCTACGACATCGAGTCGGGAGGCTCGGCGAGCGGGCCCGGACGGTACCTCGATCCCGAGGCCGCAGAAGCCGGCGCTGCCGCGGTGGCCGCTCAGGGACGCTGACCCCGCGCATGACGAGTGGCGGACCCTCGGTCACCGAGGATCCGTTGCCGCGATCAGCGGCGCTCGACCAGGGCGGTCGCGATCGCGGCGATCCCCTCACCGCGACCGGTCAGCCCGAGCCCGTCGGTCGTCGTCGCCGAGAGGCTGACGGGAGCGCCGACGAGTGCGGTGAGCAGTCGCTGAGCCTCACCTCGTCGAGGTGAGAAACGCGGCCGATTGCCGAGAATCTGCACGGACACGTTCACCGGGCGCCATCCGTGCTCATCGAGCCGGGAAACCGCGGTGCGGACGAAGCCGGTGCTGGCGGCGTCGAGGGTATCGGCACGATCCACACCGACGAGCTCTCCGATGTCTCCGAGTGAGACGGCAGAGAGGAGCGCGTCCACGATGGCGTGACACACCGCGTCGCCATCGCTGTGACCGGAGAGGCCTCGCTCGCCCGGCCAGTGCAGCCCGGCGAGGTGCAGTGGAGAGGCGTCATCGAATGCGTGGACGTCGCACCCCGTCCCGACGCGGATCATGCGGACCCCAGGAGGGACTCGAGCAGCGCCCGATCGAACGCGGTGGTGAGCTTGTGAGCGCGGGACTCGCCGTCCACGATGGTGACGACATCGCCGGCGCGCTGCACGACCTCGGCGTCGTCGGTCGGAGCCGCGTTCACGTCATCCTCGAGGAGCGCGGCGCGCTCGTGGGCCGTCGCCAGCAGTGCTCTCGGGAACCCCTGCGGGGTCTGCACCGCCACGAGGGCGGCACGGTCGACGGTCTCTTGAACGGTTCCCTGAGCGTCGACCCGCTTCAGCGTGTCGGCCACGGGAAGCGCGGGCACCACCGGCCCGCGCGTGCGGTGCACTGCGGCGATGACGCGTTCGAAAAGCTCCGTCGAGGCGAGCGGGCGCGCGGCGTCGTGTACGAGGACGGTACTCACCGAGTCGTGCAGCGCGGCGAGACCGAATCTCACCGATTCGTGCCGCTCGCGCCCGCCGGACACGACGGAGACCCGCCAGAGGGGATGCGCGGCAGTCAGGCCGTGAGACAGCATGAGTGCCTCAGGAGCACGCTCCCGAGGCACCACGAGCACCAGTTGACCGCTGTGCGGCAACGAGACGATCGTGTCGATGCAGTGCTCGAGTAGCGTCCGCTCGCCGATCGTCACAAAAGCCTTCGGCGTCTCGGCGCCCAGGCGCTCGCCACGGCCGCCGGCCACGAGCACGATCCCGAGATCGGGCAGCGGGTGCGGCGCATTCGCTGAACTCGTCATGCTGCTCAGCTTAGCGTCGCGCACCCCAGGCGGGGCGGGGTGTCAGGAGGCCAGAACCTCATCGAGCATCTCGGACGCCTTGTCCTCATCGGTCTTCTCGGCGAGCGCGAGCTCGGAAACGAGAATCTGACGTGCCTTCGCGAGCATCCGCTTCTCTCCAGCGGAGAGCGAGCGCACCTCTTGATCGCGACGCCACAGGTCGCGGACGACCTCGGACACCTTGATCACGTCGCCCGACGCCAGCTTCTCCAGGTTCGCCTTGTATCGGCGCGACCAGTTGGTCGGCTCTTCGGTGAACGGCGCACGCAGCACCTCGAACACCTGCTCCAGGCCGTCCTTGTCAATGACGTCGCGCACGCCCACCAGGTCGCAGTTCTCAGCGGGAACCTCGATCGTCAGATCGCCCTGGTTCACCTGCAGCTTCAGGAAGAGCTTCTCCTCCCCGCCGAGTTTGCGGGTCCTGGTTTCAATGATCTTCGCAGCGCCGTGGTGGGGGTAGACGACGGTCTCTCCGACCTCAAATTGCATCGAGTGGCTCCTTATTCAATCCAACCCCTAGAATACCACAGGATCTCAAGGGACTTAGGTGTACCTAAGCTGCGACCGGGAAGCGTCAGCGGATAAGATGGATTCAAACTGTCATGGGGATCTCCCGTGAATCACCGCAAGAACCGCTCGGAGGACCACCTTGAAGCTTCGGACCGTCTCGGCCATCGTTCTCGCCGCCGGCCTGACCGTGGGGGCTTCGGGCTGCAGCCTCATCGCCCCCGTGGCGACGTCGATCCCCTACGCGCCCAGCGACGGCATCGACGTGACCGTTGGTGGAGCCGACGTCCGCAACATGATGCTGATCGCGGACGAGTCGGGTGAGAACTTCAACGTCGTCTTCACCGGAGTGAATACCGGTTCGGAGGACATCGAGCTGACGGTGAACATGGAGCACGGCGGATCGGGCTTCGCCTCGGCAGAGTTCACCCTCGAGCCGGGAACGACACTGTTCGGCGACCCCGAGGGTGAGATGGAGCCCACGCTCGTGCCGCTCGACGACGTGCAGCCCGGTGAGACCGTCGCGGCCTTCTTCCAGGTCGCCGGCGAAGACGAGGTCGAGCACAACATCCCGGTGCTCGACGGCACCCTGCAGGAGTACCGCGACTTCGTCATCGATGGGTCCGGCTCCGCGGACGCGACCGAGGGAGATTCGGCGTCGGAGGGCGTCACCGGAGTCGACCCCGAGTCCGAGGGCGAAGCGGACTCCGAGACCGGTTCGGGCAATGCGACCGGCACCGGAAGCGGCACCGCGGCCGCGGATTAACCTCAGGCCGCCGCGCGTGCGCGCACCGTTCAGTTGAAGCGGTAGCCGACGCCTCGAACGGTCGACAGGATGCGCGGTGATCTTGGGTCGGTCTCGATCCGAGATCGGATGCGCTTGACGTGCACGTCGAGCGTCTTCGTATCGCCGTAGTAGTCGCTGCCCCAGATGAGATCGATGAGCTGACCGCGGGTCAGCACGCGACCCGAGTTGCGCATCAGCAGTTCGAGCAGCTGGAACTCGCGGAGCGGCATCGCGACCTCTTCGCCTCGGACACGGACGGTGTGACGCTCCGTATCGAGGCGGACCTCGAGTTCATCGAGCACACCGTCAGGATCGTCGGACACCTCCTCGGCGCCGGCCGTAGCCGCGCTCCTCCGGAGTGCCGCCCTGACGCGCGCGAGAAGTTCGCGCGTCGAATACGGCTTCGTGACGTAATCATCGGCCCCGAGCTCGAGACCGACGACGATATCGACTTCGCTGTCTTTCGCGGTCAGCATGATGATCGGGATCTGCGACGATGCGCGAATGGTACGGCACACCTCCGTTCCCGGGAGGCCGGGAAGCATGAGATCGAGCAGAACGAGGTCGTACGCAGTCGCGTCGAAGAGCGCGACGGCGTCGGGGCCGGTCGCCGCTACGGTGATGTCGAACCCCTCGCGCTCGAGCAGAAAGGCGAGCGGACCCGAGATGGACTCTTCGTCCTCGACGAGCAGGATTCGTTGCGTCATGCGGTGCTCCGTGTGGGTTCTGCCGGTTCGACGGCCTTCTTGATCTTCTTCTTCGCGCGTTTCTTCGCGCGCTGCGGGTCTTCGTCGATGAGGGGAAACGTCAGACTGAAGCTGGACCCCACCCCCGGTTGAGACCAGACGTCCACGTCGCCGCCGTGGGCACGCATGGTGTGGCGCGCGATACTGAGCCCGAGACCGGTACCGCCGCCCTCGCGACTGCGCGATTCGTCGAGACGATAGAACCGCTCGAAGATGCGCGGGAGGTGCTCGGGGGGAATGCCAGCGCCCTGGTCGGTGATCGTGACCACCATCTGCTTGCTGGTGATCTCCATGCCGACCCCGACGCGTCCGCCATCCGGAGAGTGCTGAATCGCGTTGCTCAGGAGGTTCGCGACCGCGACCGAGAGCGACGAGGGTTTGCCCTGGATCACGGGCTCGCGCTCGGGAGAGCGGGGCTCCGTGACGATCAGGTCGACACTGCTGGCGGTCGCATACCCCCGATGCGCCTCGACCTCGATACGCACGAGCTCGCGCAGATCGACGCGCTCCCGGTCTTCGGGCTTCAACGTCGACTGTGCCTCCGACAGATGAATGATGTCGCGCGACAGGTCTCCGAGTCGCTTCGACTCCTTCATCAGTGAGGTCGCGAACTTTCGCACGGTCGGAGGCTGATCCGCGGCCTCCTTCACCGCTTCAGCGAGCAGACCGATCGCGGCGATCGGTGTCTTGAGTTCGTGACTCACGTTCGCGATGAAGTCGCGGCGCATTGCGTTCACGCGCTGCTCTTCCCCCAGATCTTCGGCGAGCACGACGAGGAAGCGCTGCTGCAGCTTGATGATGTGGATACGCACCGTGTTCGACGGATCCTCGGGGTCGGGCTCGCGGGTATCCGCGATGCCCGTCGACATGACCTGGCGGGCGCGCCGCAAGAACTCGGGTTCGCGCAGCTCTTCACCGCTGACCTGACGTTCGTCACGGGCAGCAGGGTTCACGTAGACGGGGCTCAACGATGCGTCGAGAATCACCGCGAACGTGTCGAACTCATGCAGGATGGTCACCGCAGCGTCGGGCAATTCCGGTCTCATCATCCGAGCACGGCGCCTCCCCGCAGACCGGGCCGCGAGAATCGTCGCCGTGATGAGCGCCCCGACGGCCGCACCGAGTCCGACTGACGCGAGCACGAGAATGGTCGGGGACATGTCTTCATCGTAGAGTGGACTCCCGGCGCCGCACGACGTGTTCAGCAACTGTTCACCTCTGCTCCGGTCGGCGTTCACCGCCGCGGGTCACACTGGAAGCACTGTGGCTGCAGCCGTCGGCCCCCAGTCCGTCAGTCCGAGAAGGGAAACGCATGCGCGAAGTGTTCCAGCAGTCGTTGCGCGAGGTGCAGGATCGCCTCGTCGAGATCGCCGAGTTGGTCGAGGAGTCGATCCAGAAGGCGACCACGGCGTTCTCGCACTCCGACGTGGCGCTCGCCGAACAGGTGATCGACGGAGATGAGGAGGTGGAGCGTCGAGTCGCTTCACTCGACGATCTCTCCATCGACATTCTCGCGCGCCAGCAGCCCGTCGCCTCCGACCTTCGTCTGATGGTGGGAGCGCTGCGCATGAGCGCATCGCTCGAGCGCATGTCGGATCTCGCGGGGCACATCGCGCAGCTCGCCCGTTACCGGTACCCGGAGAGCGCTGTGCCGAGCGGTCTTACCGACATCTTCCTGCGCATGGGCGAGGTCGACGTGGTCATGGCGGGCAAGCTCGTGGAGTTGCTGCGCACGCAGGAGCCGCGCACGATCGCCGAGATCCGGGATCTCGATGACGACCTCGATGAGTTGCACGCACGCGTGTTCGAGAAAGTGTTGAGCAACAAGCTCTCCGACAACCCGACCGGTGTCGTCGACGCAACGCTCGCCAGCCGGTACCACGAGCGCTTCGGCGACCACGCCGTCGACATCGCCAAGTACGTCGAGTACTTCCTCGGCGGCGAACTCCGCTGACGAGCTGCGGATCGGTCCGAGGCGAACGGTCGAGCCGCCCCTCGGGCGGCGACCAGTAGGGTAGAGGCTGTGAATCAGCGCATCTACGACTCGAAGCGTCAGGAACTCCTCGACCTCGACCCGGTGACCCCGGGCGAGGTGGGCCTGTACGTCTGCGGGCCGACGGTGCAGTCCGCTCCTCACATCGGGCATCTGCGCAGCGCCCTCGTCTACGATCAGATCCGCCGCTGGCTCGGGGCCAGTGGATACCGTGTCACCCTGATCCGCAACGTCACCGACATCGATGACAAGATCCTCGATGGGGCGCGTGCCGCGGCGGACGCGGGAGCCCCCGAGGAGTGGTGGGCGCTCGCGTATCGGGTGGAGCGCGACTTCACCGCGGCGTACGATGCGATCGGCGTGCTCCCGCCCACGTACGAGCCGCGCGCGACGGCGAACATCCAGGAGATGATCGATCTCATCGGTCAGCTCATCGATCGCGGTCATGCCTATGTCGCCGAGGACGGGTCGGGGAGCGTCTACTTCGATACCCGGAGCTGGCCGGAGTATGGTGCGCTGACTCACCAGAGCTTGGATCAGATGGAGGACGCGGCGGACAGCGAACCGGTCGGCAAACGCGATCCTCGTGATTTCGCGCTCTGGAAGGCGCATCGCGAGCACGAGCCGGTGACCGCGTCGTGGGCGTCGCCGTGGGGACGGGGTCGACCTGGCTGGCACATCGAGTGCTCGGCGATGTCGACACGGTATCTCGGCGACGAGTTCGACATTCATGGAGGCGGGCTCGACCTCCGCTTTCCGCACCACGAGAACGAGCTCGCCCAGTCGAATGCGGCGGGTCACCCGTTCGCGCGTCTCTGGATTCACAACGGCCTCGTGAACACCGGTGGGCAGAAGATGTCGAAGTCGCTCGGCAACTCCCTGTTCGCGAGTGATCTGCTCGCGCAGGCCCGACCCATCGCGCTGCGGTACTTTCTCGGATCGGCGCACTACCGTTCAACGCTCGAATTCAGCGAGGAGTCGCTCGCCGAAGCGGAGACGGCGCTCTCGCGCATCGAGGGGTTCGTATCGCGGGTGGAACGGGCCGCGGGCGACGATGCGGGGTTCCCTGCTCTGAACGGCACTGCGTCGGTGGCGGATCTGCCCGAAGCGTTCGTCTCGGCGATGCACGATGATTTCGGTGTGCCGCAGGCCCTCGGCGTGCTGCACCAGACCGTCCGCGCCGGCAACACGGCCCTCGACGACGGTGATCTCGATGCGAGCATCGCCGCCGCAGCGCAGGTCGCCGCGATGCTCGACGTCTTCGGAGTCGACGGTCGAGCCGACCAGTGGTCGGCCGGCGCCTCCGCGAATGATGATCGCCCTGCCGCCGTGCTGGACGCGCTGATCGGCGGACTTCTCGCTGACCGCGCCTCCGCGAGAGCGGCAAAAGACTTCGCCTTGAGCGACACCATTCGCGATCGCTTGCAGCATGCGGGCGTCGCCCTGGAAGACAGTCCGACCGGAACTCGCTGGAGTGTGACATGAATACGAAGAAGGGGCGCCCAGGCGCCGTACGTAAGAAGAGCCGCGGGAAGGCCGTCGGCTCCGGCGGTCAGGGCCGGCAGGCGCTCGAGGGCAAGAAACCGACGCCGAAGGCTGAGGACCGCCCGTACCATCCCGCGGGCAAGGCCAAGGCCGCGCGCGAGCGCTACGATGCGGCGCGCCAGCGGCACGGTGGCGGCAAGGACTCGGGAGAGCGACGGGGTCGGGCCCCGCAGCAGACTGACGACTCCGAGCTCGTGACCGGCCGGAACGCGGTGCTCGAGGCCTTGCGCACGAAGTCGCCCGCAACGACGCTCTATATCGCCGCCAAGGTGGAGATGGATGATCGATTCCGGGAGATCTTGAGTCTCGCGGTGAAGTCGAATCTGCCGGTGCTCGAGGTGATGCGTCCTGAGCTGGACCGCATGGTGTCGCGCGATACCGTGCACCAGGGTGTTGCGCTGAAGGTGCCGCCGTACGAGTACGCGCACCCGATTGATCTGCTGGAGAAGGTGGTCGATCGCCATCAGACCCCGCTCTTCGTCGCGCTCGACGGCGTCACGGATCCTCGCAATCTCGGGGCGATCATTCGATCCGTCGCGGCGTTCGGCGGGCAGGGCGTCATCGTTCCGCAGCGACGCGCTGCGCCGGTGAACTCGGCCGCGTGGCGGACCTCCGCCGGGGCAGCGGCGCGGATCCCGGTGGCGATGGCGGGCAATCTCACGCAGACGCTGAAGGACATGAAGAAGCAGGGCGTCTTCGTGGTGGGTCTCGATGGCGACGGCGATGTTCCGCTGCCTGGCCTCGATCTCGCCGACCGTCCGCTCGTGCTCGTGATCGGCAGCGAGGGCAAGGGTCTCTCGCGACTCGTAGCCGAGCACTGCGATGCGCTGGTCTCGATCCCGATCACGGGGGCGGCCGAATCGCTCAACGCGAGTGTGGCGGCGAGTGTCACCCTGTACGAGGTCGCGAAGCTGCGCGGGGAGTCCCGTCGGGGCTGACCCCCGCATCACAGGACTCCCATGACTTCGGCGCGCCAGCGTCCGTGGGCGAGTTCGAGACGCATGGCGACAGCGATGGCGCGACGACCGACGTAGACGGTGACGCTCGCCTCGACGGCCCCGGGCCTGGGCTCCGAGGTGAACACCGAACCGGGATGCGGAACCATGCGGCGGTGATCACGGTGCACCGCTCGCCGCTCAGCGCGAAGTTGGCGTTGGAAGAACAGTTGCTCCGCAGCAGATGCTGAAAGGCGACTGCGCAATTGGGTGAACGGCCGGCTCCCGTCCAGAACTTCGACCGCGTGAACCGCGAGGGCGGCGATGAAGGCCCGAGGCGGGGGAGGGATGTCCGGAGGGCTGTTCGGAGCGGTCGCAGTGCGTGAGGCGAGGGGAGGGTGTCCGGGCACGACGGGCGCTCCTGTTCCAATGGGTGCATCGAAGCGGCGCTCTCCCCTGGGATGCCCCACCTGTTGGCCGCGTCTCGTGATTCCACCTTAGAAAACGGTGGGCGAGGCGTGTCAACGGCGATCATTCCCTGTGCGCGGATGCGCAGGTGACACGATCATCGGAGGGTAGGCTGACTTCCGTGTCGACACTGCGAAAACTTGCCGAGAAATACTCCAGCCTGGGGCAGGAGGAGATCGACTGGCTCGAGCTGCTCATGTTCGATTGGCCGCTGCTCGCCGATCTCGCTCTGGGCGATGTCGTGCTGTGGGCTCCCACGCCCGACGGCACGTATCTCGCAGTCGCGCACAGCAGACCGGCCGGTTCGGTCACGATGTTCTACCGCGACATCCTGGGCGAGTACCTGCGTCCGGACTGGCAGGATCTCGTGGATGAGGCGCTGCAGACGCGCGAACCCGTGAACTCGACGGCACCCGCCTGGTACGAAGAGAATCCGATGCGTCTGACGGCCTATTCGGTCGCACGACGCGATAGCGACGGGCATCCGTCGCAGCCGTTCGCGGTGATCACGCTGCACACCAGCGTCTCGGACGCGAGGAACGCCTCTCGCATCGGAGCGGCGTTCCGGGAGTGCGCTCTCGACATCTTCACGATGATCCAGCACGGCGACTTCCCATCACCCGGCACGAGTCGCGGACGCGAGCGGGGGGCGCCGCGTGCGGCGGACGGCCTGGTGCGCGTCGACCCCGAAGGTCTCGTGCACTTCGCGAGCCCGAACACGCAGTCCACCTTCAACCTGCTCGGGTACCGCGACGAGCTCGAGGGGGAGAGCTTCCCGGAAGCGGTCGCAGAGATCGTCCGCGGTCAGTTCGATACGAACGAGAGCCTGCCCCTGATCGCCCAGGGGAAGATCGCGAAGCGTGCCGACCTCGAAGCGCTGGGTCGCACCGTGACCCTCCGTTCGATCCCGGTCATCCGCGACGGGCACCGTGCCGGCGGCATCGTGCTGACCCGCGACGTGACCGAGATCCGTCAGCAGGCGCAGGAACTCATCACGAAGGACGCCACGATCCGGGAGATCCATCACCGGGTGAAGAACAACCTGCAGACGGTCGCGTCGCTGCTCCGCGTGCAGGCGCGCCGCGCTCGCGCGGAGGAGGCGAAGCAGGTGCTGGGTCAGGCGATGCGACGCGTCGCCGCGATCGCCGTCGTGCACGACACGCTGTCGACCGGCCTCTCCCAGATCGTCGACTTCGACGTGGTCTTCGATCGAGTCGTCGGTCTGGCGGCCGAGGTCGCGAGCCTGCACGGCACCACGGTGCACCCCCGCAAGGAAGGCACGTTCGGTGAGCTCCCCTCGGAGTACGCGACGCCGCTTGCGCTCGCCCTCACCGAGGTGGTGACGAACGCCGTCGAGCACGGATTGGCCGGTCGCGAAGGCGAAGTGTTCGTCCGCGCGAATCGCGACGACCGCCGACTTTCCGTCGAGGTCGTGGATACCGGGACCGGACTGCCTGGCGGAACTGTCGGCGATGGCCTCGGCACGCAGATCGTGCGGACACTGATCGAGGGCGAACTCGGGGGCACCATCACGTGGAGTCCTGATGCCGCCGGCGGCACGCGGGTGGAGATCGAGATTCCACTGCACTGGATCAACACGCAGACGCGCCCGATCCCGCGACTCGAGAACGACGAGTCGCGGAACTGAGGCGTCAGCGACGACCGCGCAGGATGACGGCCACCGCGACCACGAGGAGCAATGCGCCGAGTCCGAGGATCACGCCCGTGATCCAAACGCCGGGGTCCACGGTGCCGGGAGCGACCGTCTGCTGCAGCACGCCGGCGCAGAAGGCCAGAACGAGTACACCCCAGACGATGGTGCCGGTGCTGGCACCTGAGCGTTTCCCAGGCGCCAGCGGCGCTTCCGGAGTCTGAGGTTCGGCGGTCGGAGGTGCGGCGCCCGATCCAGATTCAGCGGCCAGCGGCGTCGTGGGCGACGCGGGGCTCGCGGGCTCCGGAGGTTCGAGGGGGGTGGTATTCATCGCTGCGCCTCCTCAGGTGCGAGTGCGGTGGTGGGGGCGGCGGCCATCGCGAAGTCGACGGGGTCGTCGGAGACACGGGCGTTGCCGAATGCGAGCCTGATGGTGACGTGGACCGCCTCATCGGTCTGCGACTGCTGCGCGGTGCGGCCGCTGGTCTCCGCGGTGATCGTGCGGTGCTGCAGCACTCCCGAGCTCTCGCGACCGTCGGCGGCGGTACCGCGTTCGGTGATGTTCCCCGCGAGCAGGCGAACGTCGACGATCGTGGGGCGATCCTCGGGGAGCACCACGCGTGCCTGTCCGGCGAGCAGCCAGATCTCGGTGTCGAACGACCCGGATCCGGAATTGAGGTCGGAGAGGTCGATCGTCGCGTCACCCGCGATCATCGTGACGCCGGGATCGCTGCCATCGGACACCGTGACGGTGCGGTCGCCGAACGGCTGGAAGGCGGAGCCGGCCGGGAATACCGCGGCGAACAGCAGTGCGATCACGCCGCACCACGACAGGAAGACGATGATCCCGCCGTCTTTGCCCCGTGCGCCGGCGATGATGAGGGAGAGCCCGAGCACGGCGAGCGCGACGATGCCGCCAATGACGAAGGCGCTTCGGACGGTGCCCGCACCGTCCGCGAGCGGGAACGTGACCCAGTCGCCGAGGATCGCGGCCGCAGCGGCCCCGCCGGCGAGCAGCGCCAACGCCAGCGTCAGGAGGACGTGCCCGGCGCCGAGCCGCCTCGCCCGGTGTCTCGCGGTGCTCTCCGCGCTCACCCGCTCGCTCCACTCCGCGGCTCGTCGTCCGACGTCTTCGCCCCACTCACCGGCGCGCTGGCTCACCTGCTCGCTCCACGGCCCCCAGTCGCGCCCTGAACCGGAACCTGGATCGGTCTCGGGCGTTTCCGCAGCACGGGGCTGCCGAGCCGGTGAGCCTCGTCCGCGGGAGACGCACCAGACCGCGAGCCAGATCCCTCCACCCACGATCGCGGTCCACCACAGCACGGCGAACAGGGCGGAGATCCAGTCGGGCATGCCCCAGACGTCCCAGAGCGCGAGACCGCCGAACGGAAGTCCGGCGATGCGGAGGAGGACCGGGAGTACGATGATCGCCGCGAGCACGACGGCGGTGGTCAGTACCCCGGTCGACGCTCGCCCCCGGATGATGTCCTCCACGTGGATCCGGCCGGTGTGATCCGGTAGCAGGAGCCACCCGAGCACGTAGAGCAGGATCCCCGGACCGCCGAGGACGGCGAGCACCACGAAGATGCCGCGCACGATCAGCGGATCGATGTCGATCTTCGCGGCGATGCCGGCTGCGACGCCCGTGAGCCAGCGATCCTCGGAACGTGCGAGTCCCAGGCCGCGGATCCAACCGAAGAACCCGTCGGCCGGTCGTTCGGAACGGCCCGCCTGCGGTTCGGGGGGAGTCTGCTCTCCCGTGGAGTGTGGTGCGTTCATGCTCTCGAGTCTCCTCCGCTCCTCCGAGTGACGCCATCGGGGTTCCCCCTGACCGAACCCTGATTCCATGCCGGGAACGATGCGGGTCGCGCGTCGGGGTGCTTGGATGAGAGTGTGAACAGAGCTCCCCTCCGGCGTCCGCGCCACGATCGCGTCATCGCGGGCGTCGGCGCGGGGCTTGCGGAGCACCTCGGGTGGGAAGCGGTGCAGGTGCGCATCGTGCTCGCGGCACTGACGCTGCTCGGGGGCGCCGGAGCTCTGCTGTACGCGTGGCTGTGGGCGACCGTCCCGGAGAACGGGGAGACCGACGGCGTCGTACCGCTGCGACGCGCGTTCACCCGCCCGGACGGTCAGGCGCCGGCCCGGAGTGCCGATCCCGCATCAGCCGCCCCCCGCGACCGCGTTCGCGGGCCCCAGCGCCGCATCCCGGTCGCCGAGATCATGCTCGGTCTCGGCCTGCTCGCGGTCGGGATCGCGCTCGTGCTCATGCGTCTCGACGTCGACGTGCGTCTCGACCTCATCCTGCCCACGTTCGCGATCTGCGTCGGCGTCGGTCTCGCCTGGTGGCAGATCGCGGATCGGGCGAGACCCGACCGCAGTGTCGTGCCGCGGGTCCTCGCCGCGCTCGCGCTGGTCGCGGTCGGTGTCCTGATGTTCTTCGTCACAGCCCGTCAGCCCAATGCGTGGACGGTGATCGCTGCGGCGCTGTCCGTGCTGCTCGGGGTCGCGCTCGCCGTCGCCCCCTGGCTCCTCCGACTGAACCGAGAGCTCATCGCCGAGCGGGCCGGGCGGGCACGGGAGGCCGAGCGCTCGGAGATCGCCGCTCATCTCCACGATTCGGTGCTGCAGACGCTCGCGCTGATCCAGCAGCGTTCGGAAGCCGGGAGCGACATCGACCGTCTCGCGCGCAGTCAGGAGCGTCAGCTGAGGCAGTGGCTCTTCCAAACCGCTGACGGCGCACCCGGGCGCGACCGGGACGCCGTCGACGTCGAGGTCGCCGCCCACGCCGCAGCGCTCGAGGCGGAGCACGCCGTGCGGTTCGAAGTGGTCGCCGTGGGCGTCGCGCCGGGTGTGGAGGCCCCGGAACCTCTCGTCGCGGCTGCCAGGGAAGCCATGCTCAATGCCGCACGGCACGCCGGAGGGACGGTGACCGTCTACCTCGAGGTCGCCGGCGACCGGATCACGATCGATATCACCGACCGGGGGCCTGGAGTCGATCTGCAAGCGCTCCCGGAGGGCAGAATGGGTATTCGCGAATCGATCCTCGGACGTATGGATCGCGCCGGAGGATCGGCGCGGATCGTGCCCGGGCCCGGGGGATCGGGCACCTCTGTGAGACTGGCTGCACCTCGCTCAGGGGCGCCGAGCACCCCGCATCACGAAACGGAGACCCCGTGAACACGCGAGCACACCCGATCCGCGTCGTGATCGTCGACGACCACCAGATCTTTCGGGCCGGCCTCCGCTCGGACCTCGGAGCCGAACTCGATGTCTGCGCCGAGGCCGCCACTGTCGACGAGGCCGTCGCCGCGATCACGGATGCAGCACCCGATGTCGTGCTCCTTGACGTCCACCTTCCAGGCGGCGCCGGGGGAGGGGGCGCTGAGGTGATCCGGAGCCTGACAGGGGTGATCGATCCGGCCCGGACGCGGTTCCTCGCACTGAGCGTTTCGGACGCGGCGGACGATGTCGTCTCGGTGATCCGGGCCGGCGCACGCGGATATCTGACAAAGGCGTCGACCGGTGCGGAGGTGACGGAAGCAGTCGTTCGCGTGACGGCTGGCGACGCGGTGTTCTCGCCGCGTCTCGCGGGGTTCGTGCTCGACGCATTCGGCGCGGGGATCGGTGAGACGGCCGCGGTCGACGACGAACTCGATCGACTCTCGGCGCGCGAGCAGGAGGTCATGCGCATGATCGCCCGTGGATACGCCTACAAGGAGGTCGCAGCCGAGTTGTTCCTGTCGGTGAAGACGGTGGAGACCCACGTGTCGAAGGTGCTCCGCAAGCTGCAGCTCTCCAACCGCCACGAACTCACGGCCTGGGCGCTGTCTCGACGACTGCTCTGAGCGACCGGACGCGACGGCGACGCGTCACACCCAGTCGGGCAACCAGAGGTGCAGATGCCAGAACGCGGTGCTCACCGGCATACCCGTCCAGAGCGGGAAGAAGAAGCAGGACACCGCGACGGCGACGCACGCGAAGATGCCGACGGCGATCCTGCGCCCGAGAAGCGCGCCGCGATCGTCGGCGAATCGGAACAGACGATGGCCCGCCGCGTCCGGTGCCCGCACGAGTTCAGCGAGCACGAGC
The DNA here is from genome assembly GCF_017583045.1 of Leucobacter tardus. Classification (GTDB taxonomy): domain Bacteria; phylum Actinomycetota; class Actinomycetes; order Actinomycetales; family Microbacteriaceae; genus Leucobacter; species Leucobacter tardus. The sequence continues at coordinate 74,555 of NZ_JAGFBF010000003.1, forward strand.
GCGAGGGCGAGCGCCGCGAACGGTGTGAGCACGACGGCGTAGAACTGGAACACCGCTGACCGAGAGACCGTGAGTACCCAGGGCAGCCACCCGGAGAGATACGCGACGACGATGAACGCCGCGGCTCCGACCAGCGGGTTCGCGACCAGGCCGCCACCCCGTCGCCGCGCAGCGCGCGTCACCGCCATCCCCACCGCGATCACCAGGATGACGAGCGCGAGCAGTCCACCCCACGTCACGAGCAGATTCGGAAGCGGCGAGACCACGGACACCCAATCCGCTGCATCGGAACCGGGCTCCGCCCCCGGAGCGGGAACGGAGGAGCGGTGCATCGCTGTCGGAACGAGCCCGAGAGGCCAGGTCCACGGCGACGAGTCGTAAGGGTGCGGTGCCGACAGCGTTCGATGCCACTCGAGCATCTCGACGTGGTATCGCCACAATGCCCCCCACCACGAGGAAGCGCTGTCGCGCGCATGGCCGCCCGAGGTGAGGATCCACCCGGTCCACGACGCGACATACGTCGTGAGTGCGACTATGAGTGCTCCGATGCCGGTGACGAACGTCCGCGCTGCAGCACCGAGCCACGGGCGACGGGACCCGGTGCGACGCGACACGAGCACGTCGCTCACCGCGATGAAGACGAAGAAGAACACCAACGGATAGATCCCTGACCACTTGATCGCCGAAGCCGCGCCGAAGCACGCCGCGCCCCCGATGAGCCACGGCCGCATCCACCATGAGCGCGTCCGATCCCGCAGATGGTCGTGCCAGAGGCACAGCGCACCCCCCACGATCGCGCAGGCGAGCAACCCATCGAGCAGTCCAACGCGCGACAGTGTCACGTGGACGCCATCGATCGCGAGCAACAGGCCGGCGAGGCAGGTGGTGACGAGGCTGCGGCTCATGCTCCAGGCGAGACGCATGGTGAGCGCGACCGTGAGCACACCGGCGAGCGCAACGGCCGATCGCCATCCCCACCCGGTGTCGGCGCCGAATATCAGGATCCCGAGCCCGATGAGCCATTTGCCGAGCGGCGGGTGCACCGCGTTGGCAGCGGACTCCGAGAACTCCGTCGCCCGTCCGCCCGCCAGGCTCGGCTCGCGGTCGGGCCACACCGTCGGGTACCCGTGCGCCAACTGGCTGATGGCGTCGCGCACGTAATATACCTCGTCGAAGACCAGGGTATCGGGGCGCCCCAGCGCCCAGAACCGGAGGATCAGCGCGACCGCGAGCACCGCCACCGGGCCCAGCCAGCGCCGGCGAAGCAGGGTTGAAACGACGGTCACCCGACCAGCTTACGAGCCTGCGACGCACGACCATCGAGTCCGGTCGCAACGGACTACGATGGGAGCCGTGCTTACTCGTCTCAGCAACTACTTCTTGAAGACCCTCCGCGAGGATCCCGCCGACGCCGAGGTGCCCAGCCACAAGCTGCTGGTGCGCGCGGGGTACCTGCGTCGACAGGCGCCAGGGGTGTTCGGCTGGATGCCGCTCGGGCTCAGAGTGAAGGAGAAGATCGAGCGTGTCGTGCGCGACGAGATGCTCGCGGCCGGAGCGCACGAAGTGCACTTCCCGCCGCTTCTGCCCCGCGAACCCTACGAGATCTCGGGACGGTGGGAGGAGTACGGCGACGCGCTCTTCCGTCTGCAGGACCGGCACGGCGCCGACTACCTGCTCGCTCCGACCCACGAAGAGGTCTTCACGCTCATGGTGAAGGACATCGTGAGCTCCTACAAGGAGCTGCCGCTCACCCTCTTCCAGATTCAGGACAAGTACCGCGATGAGGCTCGTCCTCGGGCCGGTCTGCTCCGCGGCCGCGAGTTCACCATGAAGGACGCGTACTCGTTCGATGCGTCCGACGAGGGGCTCGCGCAGAGCTACCAGCGTCAGCGCGACGCGTACGAACGCATCTTCCAGAAGCTCGGACTCGAATACGTCATCGTCTCCGCCGACGCCGGAGCGATGGGCGGTTCGAAGAGCGAGGAGTTCCTGCTCCCGACGCCGATCGGGGAGGACACGTTCGTGCGTTCGGCCGGTGGGTACGCCGCGAACGTCGAGGCGTACGTCTCGACCGCTCCCGAACCGCAGCCGTTCGACGGTCAGCCGGCAGCGCACGTCTTCGACTCGCCCGACACCCCGACCATCGATACCCTGGTGGCGCACACCAACCGGGCGCTGCCGCGCGAGGGCGGCCGCGCGTGGACGGCTGCGGACACGCTGAAGTGCCTCGTGTTCGCCGTCACGGACCTGGACGGCGCACGCGAACTCGTGGTCGTCGCGATTCCGGGCGACCGGGACGCCGATATGAAGCGCGTCGAGGTCGCGTTCCCGAATCACGAGGTCGAGTCGGCGACCCCTGCGGACTTCGCTCAGCACCCCGGCCTCGTCAAGGGATACATCGGCCCGACGCTCATCGGGGCCGACGGATCCGCGACGCAGGTGCTCGGCGAGGCCGGATCCACCGGGATCCGCCTGCTGCTCGACCCCCGCATCGCCGAGGGCACGGCGTGGGTGACGGGCGCGAACGCCGACGAGCAGCACGTCGCATTCCTCGTCGCCGGACGCGACTTCGTCGGAGACGGCATCGTGGATGTCGCGTCGGTGCGCGACGGAGACCCTGCTCCGGACGGGTCCGGTCCGATCGAGACCGCCCGGGGCATGGAGATCGGCCACGTCTTCCAGCTCGGTCGCAAGTACGCTGAAGCGCTCGGTCTCAAGGTGCTCGACGAGAACGGCAAGCTCGTCACCGTCACGATGGGGTCGTACGGCATCGGTGTCACGCGGATCATGGCGATCCTCGCCGAGCTGAACCACGACGATCGCGGACTCATCTGGCCGCGTGAGGTCGCCCCGTTCGACGTGCATGTCGTCGCGACCGGGAAGGATCCCGCGATCCATGAGGCGGCGGAAACCCTCGTCGCGCAGCTCGAGAACGCGGGCATCGACGTCCTGTTCGACGATCGGCCGAAGGTGTCGCCCGGTGTGAAGTTCGGCGACGCCGAACTGCTGGGTGTGCCGCGCGTCGTCGTCGTGGGGCGCGATGCGTCCGATGGTGTCGCCGAGGTCCGTGATCGGGCCGCAGGCACGCAGGACAAGATCGCGCTGACCGACGTTGCCGGGTGGCTCGCGCGGTAAACCTGTTCGTTTCTCTTCGTCCCCAGGCTGCGCCAGAATCCCTTCACACTGCAGCCTGGGGATTACTATTCCGACGTTTCCTGTTTCGATAAGCTCAGACGTGTTCGGCCTTCCGGTCGGGCAAGGCCAGGGCGGCCGACGCGAACTGGGGAGTTCTTCGCGGCATCTTCGAAGTACTGGAGTCGGAATGTCGAATATTCGAGTGAGCTACGCAGAGATCGAGGCGGCGGCGTCACGCTTAGGAGCGGGGCGCGACGAGATCATCGAGAAGTTGAACCATCTGCAGGCACTCATCGGCGAACTCGTGTCTTCGGGGTTCGTGACCGATCTCGCATCGGTGCGGTTCACGGAGTCGTACACGCAATACACGCAGTCCGCGCAGCAGACGGCGCAGCACTTGACCGATATTCAAACGTTTCTGCAGCAGACGGCGAACGCCATGCGTGACATGGACGCCGAGATCGCGGCACGCATCGCATAGGCCGGCGTCATGCATCTGCGATTGAGGGTGCTCGGCGAGCACGCCTCCTCGGACGACGTCGTCATCTCGTGCGCACCCAGCGTGTCGGTGAGCGAGGTCGCGCGCGCCCTCCAGCTTCGCTGCGACCGGCGGGCTTGGCAGGACCGGTCCGCTGTTACGCACCGCGGCCCGGTGACGCTCGTCGGCCGCCCGGTAGACGGGAACGATGCGCATGTCATCGATCCGGGTGCTGCACTCGAGTCGTCCGGCGTCCAATCGGGGTGGGAGGTGCGCATCCTCCACGAGTTCGACGCCGCCGCGCGGCTTCCGCGCAGCACACCGATCGTCGGAACCGTTGAAGTGCTCGACGGAGTGGAGCGGGGGCATCGCTTCAGCCTCATCGCCGGGGCGAACCGCGTCGGGCGAGGGGCGCACAACCGTGTGCGAATCGGTGACCGCAGTGTGTCGCGCACGCACTGCGTGATCGATCTGCGCGACCGTGCGGTGATACGCGACCTTGCGTCCGTGAACGGAATCGCGGCGGACGGGGTGCGGTGCCAGTCGGTCGCGCTTCCCGCACCCGGTGCCCGTGTCGTTCAGATCGGTGATATCAGTCTGCGCGTGCGGGTCGATGGCACATGGTCCCGGTCTCATCGGGTGCCGAAGGTGGGTGCCCCTGCAGGGCAGGTCTCCTACACCCCTCCACCCCGAGTGATTGCGACGTTCGCCCCAGCCGAACATTTGCTTCCACGGCCGCCGGAGCACACAGCGTCTTCGCGTGCACCGCTCGTCACGATGCTCGCCCCGGCCGTTCTGGGGATCGCCATGTGGCTGGTGACCGGATCTGCGACGAGCCTCGTCTTCGCGGTGCTGTCACCCCTCCTCGCGGGGTCCGTTTGGATGGTCGAACGGCTGAGAGGACGCACGCAGACGCGGCGAGGTGAGGCCGAGTTTCAACGAACACTCGCGCGTGAGCGACGGGTGCTCACCAACGCTCGTGAACGGGAGATCGATGCGAGGAGTGCCGAAGCCCCGTCGACTCGAGAAATCGTCCACGCGGCACGGCACCGGACCCGAGTGCTGTGGACGAGACGGACGGAGCACGGAGCCTTCCTTTCGGTGCGGTTCGGTACCGGCCGGTCGACAAGCCGCACGACGTGCACGGTGCCGGAGGGCGGGCCGCAGACGCAGCATGATCAGCTTCAGAGCCTCGCGGACGACTTCGCGAGCGTCGAGTGCGTGCCGATCGTCGAGCGTTTGTCGAGTGCCGGATCGATCGCCGTCTGCGGTCCGGAGGAAACGATGTCCGGCATCGCCCGCGCACTCGTCCTGCAACTCATCGGACTGCATGCTCCCTCCGATATGCGGGTGGTCTGTTTCGCGGACGCAGCTCGCGCATCGCAATGGGCATGGCTGGGGTGGGCGCCCCACGTCGATATGACGGCCGGTCCGCTCATGACACCTCACCTCGCCGACACCGATGACGACGCTGCGGCACTCGTCGCCGCACTCGAGTGCGAAGTCGAGCGGCGTGCGGGGAACACGGCACCCGCGGCTCCGACGGCACGTTTCGCGCCGGAGTCGGATGCGGGGGATGTTCCGGGTGTCGTCGTCGGCGGGGCCGGCACCCGTCCCACCATCGTGGTGCTCGTGCTGAGCGAAGTCCATGTCGCACGCGCACGACTCATCCGCCTCGCAGAATACGGACCAGAGTTCGGAGTGCACCTGGTCTGGTGCGCGGAGAGCAGTGCTGCCGTCCCCGCGGCGTGCCGCACCTATGTCGAGTGCGACACCGAGTCCTGCCGCGTGGGCTCGGTCCGGGCCGGGCTGACCACCCCTCTGGAACGCGCCGAATCGGTTGATATTGAGACTGCCGAGCTCACCGCTCGGCGAATGGCACCGCTCAATGCCGCTGACATTCTTCGCGAGACGCGGAACGAGCTCGCAGACACCGTCGCTCTCCGGGATCTGCACGAAGTCGATCTCACCGCTGGATCCGATGCGATACTGCGCGGATGGAGAGCCACAGGCTCAGTGCGCGCAGACTGGAGCCAGGGGAGTCGACGTGTGCCTGCCCCGCTCGCCGCAACCCTCGGTCAAGGGACTGACGGCCCGTTGCGCATCGATCTTCGCGCAGACGGGCCGCATGCCCTGGTCGGTGGCACGACGGGGTCGGGCAAATCCGACTTCCTGCAGACGTGGGTCATCAGTCTGGCGGCGAGTCTGAGTCCCGAGCAAGTGACGTTCCTGCTGTTCGATTTCAAGGGGGGCGCAGCGTTCGCGGACTGCGCCCTGCTGCCGCACACCGTCGGAATGGTCACGGACCTCTCGAGCCACCTCGCCGACCGGGTGCTGAAATCGTTGCGAGCCGAACTGCGTTATCGAGAAGGATTGCTCGTCGAGGCAGGTGCGAAGGATCTCTTGACGCTCGAGCGTGCCTCCGATGTCACGGCGCCGCCCGCTCTCGTCATCGTGATCGACGAGTTCGCGACGGTCGCGAACGAGGTACCCGAGTTCATCGATGGCATCGTCGACATCGCACAGCGCGGTCGGTCGCTCGGACTCCACCTCATCATGGCCACGCAGCGCCCCGCCGGGGTGATCACCGAGAATGTGCGCGCCAACACCCGTATTCGCATCGCCCTGAGAATGGCCGACGACCGCGAGAGCCGGGACGTCATCGAGTCACCGGTCGCCTCGCGAATCTCCGTGACGACACCGGGGCGAGCCACTGTTCGCCTCGGAAGAGATGCGCCCGTACAGTTCCAGACCGGACATCTGGGAGCAGTCGCGCAGTCGAGCGAGACCGAATCCGAAATCCACGTTGCCCGACTGGGATTCTCGAGTCGTCCGCTCTTCAACGATGCATCTGCAACCACCCCCGCGCCGGGGGAGCATCGGACGACCGACCTGCAGCGCGTGGTGCACGCCGTTCGTGCAGCGGCCGCGGATGCCAAAGTGCGTCACGCACGACGACCCTGGCTGGAACCGCTCCCCGCGGAACTCTCGATGGATACGCTTCACGCGCGAATCTCTCGTGACGCCGAGCGAGGAGTGCCGGTCGGTCTCGTGGACGTTCCCGAGGAGCAAAGCCAGTCGGCCCTCACGCTGGACCTGTGCGCCGTGGGGCACGTCGCGATTCTCGGGGCGAGCGGAACGGGTAAGACCAGCGCTCTGGTCACCAGCGCCTGCGAGCTGAGTCGATCGTCAACGACCTCTCGACCGATTGAGATCTATGGGATCGATGCGACCGGCGGCTCCTTACATGGTCTCGAGGTGTTGCCGTCTGTCGGCGCTATTGCTTCGTCGTCCGACCTCGAACTCGTCTCGCGGATCCTCGAGCGACTCTGTCGAGTACTGAACGAGCCTCCGATCGGACATGTGCGCGCCGTGCTGCTGATCGATGGTTTCGCCGCGTTTCGTGAGGCATCGGCATCCTCCGCGGTCCCCGCACCATTGGACCTCCCATTCGCCGAGATCCTCTCACGCGGGCGTGCCGCGGGGGTACATGTCATCCTCACCACTGATCGGCCGGGGGCGATCCCGGCCGCGTTCGCCGCGAGCATCCAGAGACGTTTCGTCCTGCGCCTGGTGAGTGAGAGCGATAGTGCGCTGCTCGGTCTGAGTACCGATGCGATGACCGTAGCCCCGCCCGGTCGAGGAATCATCGCCGGTTCGCAGGAGGAGTTCCAGTTCGCCTCGCTCGCCCCTCAATCTGGTCACGAGGCGCTCTTCCGGTCCGTGGCTCATCGCGCGGCAGAACTCGAGCGCGCGGGGGTACCGCGGGCGACTCGGCTGCACAACGCGCCGCGATGCATCGCCCTCGGTGCGCTCCCAGTGACCCATGCCGGGGGACCGGTCATCGGTATCGAGACCACCGCGATAACGCCGGTGAGCATGCCGACAGCAGGACTCGCACTCATCGTGGGACCGCCCGCGTCAGGAGTGACGACGACTCTCGACACGTGCGTGCGCGCGTGGGTTCGCTGGTGCCGCGAACACGGCACGACAGCGGATACCGTGCTGCTCACGTTCGGCCGGTCGGCACTGCGGGACTCGTGCCAGTGGACACGGTGTGCAATGGGCGAGCAACAGATCGGAGACCTCGTGGAAGAACTCCTGACCGACGTGAGCGGGGCAGATGCCGACCGGGCATCAGAGACTCTGCGCTCGCGACGATTGATCGTGGTCGAGCGGGCGATGGATTGCGACGATGATCGGGTGCTCGCACGCCTCGCGCTGCTCGCGCGACGAGTCAAGCGGTCCGGCGCGTTGATACTCATTGAGAGCGACCCGAACGCACTCCCGCACCCGCTGTCCGCTGCGGTACGACACCCGAGGTGGGGAATCTCCTTGAAACCGGATCCGCTCGACGGGAGTGGTCCGTTCCGCGAGTCCTTTCCGCGTCGCATCCGTCGGGAGGAGCCGGTAGGGCGCGGGCTGTTGATCCACGCAGGCAGTGTGGTGGGCGTGCAGGTCGCGCTCGCCGTTGACACGACGAGAGGTGATCATGAGCGAGCAGCTTGTCATTCATGAGGGTCATTCGAGGGCAGCGGCCACGTTCCTGACCCGAGCTGCGGAGCACCTGAGTACACGGCAGGAGATTCCTGCGCTCGCCGCCGACACCCTGTTGGTCGGCGCAGGGGAACACATCGCGGATTTCATGCGGGCGCTGGAGTCCGCGCGATCCGCCGTCGCGGTGGCCGGTGGCAGTGCGGCACGAATCGTCGCGGCGTCGCTCCAGAACTCGGACAGCATCGATCTTTCGATCTCGCGCGCGCTCGGGCCCGGGTTCGCAAGAGGCGATGAGTTCGGCGGGGACCAGCGATGAGCGTACTGCCCACCCCATCGGAAGTGTTGCCAGAACCCTCGCCGATCGTGGGAAGCGCCGAGACGTTCTCCGCTGCAGCGAAATTCGCGGAGGCCATGCGCGCTCGCTTTCTAGATGCGGGACGAGAATTCACTTCAGCGTCAGCAGCGCTCGACCGGCAGGAGTCGAGACATACGGCCGCTACCTCGCGTCGCCTCCGTGACACCGTCATCTCGGGATGCGAACTCGCCGGCGTCTCGGCGGACGACGGCGGTCATGCTCTCGGGCGGCACGCCGACGAGGTCACTCGAATACATCGTGAGGCTCATGCGGTGGTGTCCGGAGTGGATGAGGCGCTGACGCATTTGGCTGCCGCTGCCGAGACGCTGAGTGAAATCGCTTCGGAACTCGGGTGTTCGATTGCGCTCTCTTGGCGCGAGCGGGCTCCGGTTGCCCCTCCGGCGAGCGCCGTGCCGAGTGCACGCGCGGAAGCTGCCGGGGCACGGGCCTTCCTCATCGAAGCGGATCGCTTCGGAGTGCTCGACTCACGATGGAGAGTTGCGGCAGGAGTCTGGAACGATGCGGTGGAGTCCATCGAGGCGTCTGTCCGGCGTTGGCGGCGACTCGTCGATGAACGGACGCAGGCGGAGCATGCGCTGATCGGGCGCCTCGATCGCACGTCACTCGGTGCGCTCATCCGCAACATCGAGTCTCCGGTCGGGCAGGAGAACGCGGTCTCCTCGGTCGTGGCCGGGTACACGAGTGCTCGCACGGTCGCGGGGAGCGACAGCTTCGAGGCTCTCCTCGAGGGCACGCTAGCGCCGGGCGCTGCTGCCCGTGTTTGGAACGAAGTGGTGGTCGGGATGTCTCCGAGCGAGGTGGATGATCTTATCGTCGAGTACTCCTGTGAGCTCGCGAGCATCGATGGCATTCCCTTCTGGGTGATGAACCGGGCGGCGAGAGCGGTGCTCGACTGGGCACTCGAGAACGGTCTCGGCGAGCGTCGACGTCGCATGAGGCTCGCAGAGGTCGCGGCACGAATGGGGTTCACGCCGGGTGAGGTCGACATGCGCGAGTTCCGTGACGAACTCGCTGGGATTCGACGTGACGTGCGGCAGGCCGAACGTTCAGGTACGGGTGAGGTGCAACTGCTGGCGCTCGGGCGTCACGACGGGGTGGTGACGGCGGCAGTGTCCTTCGGCGATCTCGACCGCGCCTCTCGGATCGGCATGCTGGTGTCAGGGATGAAATCGGACGTGGGGGGCATCGACGACTCGTTCAAAGCGTTCGCGCGTATCCGGGAGCGCAATCCCGACGTGGGGATGGTCACCTGGGTGGGTTATCGATCGCCTGAAGTCTGGGAGGAACCTTTCCAAGCTCGCGCCGAGGCCGGACGTCTGACGCTCGCTTCGTTTCTCGACGGGCTCAGTGCGACGAGAAGAGACGATCCGCCGAGCCGCACCGTGGTCGTCGGTCACTCCTACGGGTCGAACACCGCTGCGGAAGCCCTGAAGCTCACGAGGGAGCCGGTCGACGCGTTCTTCACGATGGGGTCGGCGGGATTGAAGCCGGGTACGTCTGCTGAGCAGCTGCACGCTCGCGAACTTTACGCGACGCTTGCCGCAAAGGATCGAATCGCTCCGGTCGGCGTCAGCCTCCATCTCTCTGAGCCTGGTCCTCGCGTCGACCCGCGCCAGTTAGACGGGGTGCGTGTGCTCTCTGCAGAGGAGAGCGGGTGGGGAAGAGGTGTGACGAGTCACTTCCTGAATCCGGGCCAGGACTCAAGTGCGGATCGTGCAGTCGGATATCTGGATCCGAGATCCACCGTGGTCCATCAACTCAGCGCGATCTTAGGTGATGACGACAAGGAATGAATATGCATGTACTTTCTCAAATGCTGAAATGTACTCTTCTCTTCGCGATCTCCTGTTTGCTTGGTGGATGTGCATTGATGAGTGATGCGGATGGAGAAACGTTGAACGACTCTCGACGATTGACCGGTGAAGAACGCTATGAGCGCGCCAGCGAACGATATGCCCACTTCAATGAACTTGTGGCGAGAGAACAAAAGGCGATCGACACGGGGGAGTGGGCCCTCTCTGGCATCCGAATCCAGGTGTACCCGCTCGATGGTGCAGGGATGGACCGCACCATCCGAGGTATGACTCGCGAGAACAGCTACTGTTTCGAGGCGACTCGCACACTTCCCACGGATTCGAAGATCTCTCACGTGTTGAAGGTGACGGGAGAACGGTGGCGGGCACGCGGTTGGACCGTCGAGGACGTCCGAAGCAGTGTGGACGGTAGCTCCCGGGTTACAGCGACCACCGAAGCCGGTGCTTGGTTTGCGCTTGAAGAAACGAAAAACGGTGCACAACTTGCTGCATACACGCCGCCCTACTGGGGCACGTACATGGAGCTCGCCGACGACGTTCACGAGCGGTACGAAGCCGAGAAGGCACGAGGTGAGCATGCTCGGTTCGATATCGATGAAGACGAGCGGCTGCTCTTGCTTCCCGGAGACTACCGCCCGTTCCCGCGTTGGGACGCCGTCGACTGACGTGCCCGCACGAGCACGATACGCCTGTTCGCGTAAAGACGGCGCTCAATACCCGATGCTCAACTGCGGTGCACGCCAACTGTGGAACGCGTTCGCCAGTGCGGCGATCGCGACATCCGACCCGCGCACACGACCCGCGTCCGCCAACGCACGCACCGAAACACCGCCGAGGAACAACGACGAAAGCTCGACGATACCCAAAGCGACGCGAGGCTCACCCGACCCCTCGTCAGCGCCGACGCTCACCGAGCCGGACGCATCCACCTGCAGCAACCAAGCACCCGAGCCATAGCCCAAACGATCGTCGACTTCGAGCACCACCGAAACCGGGGCGGCGTACGCTCGAGCCGACAACGCCGCCGGCACGTCGAGAATCCGCAGCCATTCGAAGTCGCGCGACTCTGCAGTCACCGCACGAGTATCCAGGACCAGCCAGGGCAGCGGGTCATCAACAGGGCGATGATCCGCCGTCACCTGATCGACAAGGTCGTACTGCACCGCGAAACGCCACAGCGCCGCCTCCGCCTCTCGGCTCGCCGCCGCAAGCAGACGAACATCGAGTCGGACCGGCCCGCTATCAGGCTCGAACACGCGATACGCCATCGCGCCTCGCACCTGCCCCTCCGCATCGACGTAGCGCACACCACGGACGTGCTTGCCGTCCTCTTCGCCGGCAGCGATCCCGGCAAACTCCCGCCACCGTTCAGACCAACCCCGCACATCTCCCGGGCGTTCCCAGCGGCCCTCCTCGTGCACCTCGCCGAGATGCACCGCGAGTTCCTCGCGGTCGATGAACTCGATGCGTCCATCCGTCTCAGGGCCGACCCAACCAGCGCGACGCGTGTCGACGGTAAAACGGACTGCGGTCGTCGCGATCCCGAACCCGTATCTGCCGTAGATGGTCGCCTCCGACGCCGTCAACCCGGCAACGGCGAGCCCGGCATCAGAAGCATCTCGCAACTCCCGTTCCAGCATGCTTCGAGCGATGCCGCGTCGACGGTGCGTCGGAGCCACCGTCACCGCTGAGATGGCCCACATCGGGACGCTGCCACCCGGAGTGGACATCTCAGTGATCCAAGAGCCGACCGTCGCGACCGGAACTTCCGGGTGGAGCAGTGACGCATCGAAGACCGCAATGTGACGACGACCCTCCACCGCAGCGCGCTGAGCGGAGAGTTCAGCATCTGTTGGCTCACCCATGAGGAACCCGCGTGCGCCCGCTCGAGACACCGCATCGATGCCGGCATGATCGTCATCGGCGATGACGCGATACTCGAGGGCGTCGGGTGCGGCATGCGCGGACTGGCGGTCGTGTGACGGGCGAGCGGGAGTCTGGGGCATACCTTCAGCCTAGGCGGAATGACTCGGCAACGTGCGGTATCCTGGGGGATTGACCCGTGAACCGTGCGGGCCGGACATGTGAATAGGAGGGCACCGTGAAGATCGATCTCGCGATGCTGCGTGGACTTGAGCGCGAAAAGGAGATTCCTTTCGAGGAACTCGCCGAAATCATCGAGCAGGCCATCCACTCCGCGTACCTGAAGCATCAGGAGAACCAGAACCGTACCGTTCCGAACGAGCGAGATGTGCGCGTGACACTCGACCGCAAGAACGGCGAGATCTCGGTCTTCGTGCCCGAGCTCGACGACGAAGGCCGTGTCATCGGAGAGGCCCAGCTGACGACCGACGAGTTCGGTCGTGTCGCTTCGGCCGCTGCCAAGCAGGTCATCAACCAGCGCCTCCGAGACCTGTCCGACGACGCTGTCCTCGGTGTCTTCAAGGACAAAGAGGGCAAAATCGTCTCCGGCATCGTCCACCAGGGTCCGAACCCTCGCATGGTGCACGTCGATCTCGGGGAGATCGAGGCGATCCTGCCCCCTGAAGAGCAGATTCCCGGTGAGGACTACTCGCACGGCACTCGGTTGCGTGTCTACGTGACGAGCGTCTCAAAGGGCACGAAGGGACCCCAGGTGACGGTGTCGCGCACGCACCCAGGTCTCGTTCGCCGCCTCTTCGAGCTCGAAGTGCCCGAATTGACGTCCGGGGCCGTCGAGATCGTCGCCCTCGCTCGCGAGGCCGGCCACCGCAGCAAGGTGGCCGTTCGTGCCAAGGAGTCCGGAATCAACGCGAAGGGCACCTGCATCGGTGAGATGGGGCGCCGTGTGCGTGCGGTGATGTCGGAGCTCGGCGAGGAGAAGATCGACATCGTCGATTACTCATCGACGCTCCCGGTGTTCGTCGCGAACGCGTTGTCGCCGGCGAAGGTGACCGACGTCTTCATGCTGAACGAGTCGCTCAAGCAGGTGCGTGCGCTGGTGCCCGACTTCCAGCTCTCCCTCGCCATCGGCAAGGAGGGCCAGAACGCTCGCCTCGCGGCGAAGCTCACGGGCGCGAAGATCGACATCCAGCCAGATTCAATCATGGAGTCCGACTGACTGCTAAGATAGTCATGCTTCGAACCTGTGTTGCGTGTCGCGAGCGCGCGTCACGAGAGGATCTGCTCCGAGTTGTCGAGCACCGAGGTCAGCTCATAGCTGACGAGCGGGCCGTGCATCCCGGTCGCGGGTCTTGGGTCCATCCGACTCCACAGTGTTTGACGTTGGCGATGTCGCGCGGGTCTTTCGCGCGCGCATTGCGCGTGTCGAGCAAGCTCGACACGGTCCCACTAGAGAACAGGCTGAAATCACTCATGGATAACTAATGAGCGGCTCAAAATGAGGTCCGTCCGATAATTTTGGTTCTCGCCTGTCTGGCGTGAACCCAGACAGGAGAAAAGTGGCAAACCCACGCGTACACGAGATCGCTTCGGAGATCGGTGTCGACAGCAAGGTCGTTCTGGCCAAGCTGAAAGATATGGGCGAGTTCGTCAAGGCGAGTTCGTCAGCGGTCGCACCCCCGGTTGCCCGGAAGGTGAAGGCCGCACTCGAGGCTGATGGCGTCACCCAGAGCGGCGACGCCCAGTCGTCCGGTGCTGCTGAGAAGAAGAGCAGCGCTCCGAAGCCCGGCCCGAAGCCCCCGGCGAAGTCGGCGAAGCCGGCCGCTGAGACGGGCGAGGCGAAGCCGTCCTCGCCCCCGAGCCCCGGAAGCACCGCTCCGAACCCCGGAGGCACCCCGCCGAAGAGCGGATCCTCCGCCCCGAACCCTGGAGGCACCGCTCCCAAGTCGAGCGGCTCCGCCCCGAACCCGGGGTCGGAGGCGCCGAAGCCCGGTGGTTCCGCACCGAAGCCCGGTGCGGCCAAGCCCGGAGCACCCAAGCCTTCCGGTCCGCGTCCGGGCAACAACCCGTTCGCGTCGAGCCAGGGCATGGGCATCCCGCGTCCGCCGAAGCCGGGCAACAACCCGTTCAGCGCGCAGCAGGGTAGCCGCAGCGGCAGCCGACCGAATCCCGGCAACATTCCGCGTCCCGCTCCCCGCCCACAGGGTGCGGGTGCCGGTCGTCCGGGTGGACCCGGTCGCCCCGGTGGCGGCGGTCGTCCAGGTGGTGGCGGCGGCGCACGGCCCGGTGCCGGTGCCGGTGCGGGCGGTGGCTTCGGAGCCCCGCGTCCGGGCGGCGGTTTCGCCGGTCGCGGCCGTGGAGGCCGTGGTGCCGGTACGGCCGGTGCATTCGGTCGTGGCGGCTCGAAGAGCAAGGCACGCAAGTCGAAGCGGGCGAAGCGGGCAGAATTCGAGATGCGGGAGGCCCCGTCGCTCGGCGGCGTGAGCATCCCCCGCGGCACGGGTGATACCCCGGTTCGACTGCGGCGCGGCGCATCGCTCGCCGACTTCGCCGAGAAGATCGATACGACGGCCTCGAACCTGGTCACGGTGCTGTTCCACCTGGGTGAGATGGCGACCGCGACCGAGTCGCTCGACGAGGGCACCTTCCAGGTGCTGGGCGAGGAACTGGGCTACAAGATCCAGATCGTTTCGCCGGAGGACGAGGATCGCGAGCTCCTCGAAGGCTTCGACATCGACATCGAGTCGGAGCTCGAGGAGGAGAGCGATGAGCAGCTGCAGCAGCGGCCGCCCGTCGTCACCGTCATGGGCCACGTCGACCACGGTAAGACGCGCTTGCTCGACGCCGTGCGCAAGGCCAATGTGGGTGGCGGTGAGGCCGGCGGTATTACGCAGCACATCGGCGCCTACCAGGTGCACACCGAGCACGAGGGCAAGGATCGCGCCCTGACCTTCATCGACACCCCGGGTCACGAGGCGTTCACCGCCATGCGTGCTCGTGGTGCACAGGTGACGGACATCGCGATCCTGGTCGTCGCGGCGGATGACGGCATCATGCCGCAGACCATCGAGGCGTTGAACCACGCGCAGTCGGCCGGCGTGCCGATCGTCGTCGCGGTCAACAAGATCGATAAGGAAGGCGCGAACCCGCAGAAGGTCCGTCAGCAGCTGACCGAGTACAACCTGGTCGCTGAGGAGTACGGCGGCGACGTGATGTTCGTCGACGTCTCCGCACGGAACGACGTGGGTATCACCGAGCTGCTCGACGCGGTGCTCCTGACTGCCGATGCGGGTCTGGATCTGCGTGCGAACCCCGATAAGGATGCCCGCGGTGTCGCGATCGAGGCTCGCCTCGACAAGGGTCGCGGTTCGGTTGCTACCGTGCTCATCCAGTCGGGTACGCTGCGCGTCGGCGACGCGATCGTCACTGGAACGGCGTACGGTCGTGTCCGCGCGATGATCGACGAGAACGGCGAGTCCGTGTCCGAGGCGGTGCCGTCGCGCCCCGTCCTCGTGCAGGGCCTGTCGAGTGTGCCGCGCGCGGGTGACAACTTCATCGTCACCCCCGATGACCGCACCGCCCGCCAGATCGCTGAGAAGCGCGAGGCAGCGGAGCGCAACGCCCAGCTCGCCAAGGCGCGCAAGCGGATCAGCCTCGAGGACTTCACGAAGGCCCTCGAGGACGGCAAGGTCGAGTCCCTCAACCTCATCATCAAGGGAGACGTGTCCGGTGCTGTGGAGGCACTGGAGGAGTCGCTCATGAAGATCGAGGTCGACGATTCGGTCCAGCTCCGGATCCTGCACCGCGGCGTCGGCGCGATCACTGCCAGCGACATCGACCTGGCCACGATCGACAACGCCATCGTGCTCGGCTTCAACGTCCGTCCCGACGTCAAGGCGCGCGAGCGCGCGGCTCGCGAGGGCATCGACATCCGGTTCTACAACGTCATCTACAACGCACTCGACGACATTGAGAGCTCGCTCAAGGGCATGCTCAAGCCCGAGTACGAAGAGGTGCAGTCCGGTGTGGCCGAGATCCGTGAGGTGTTCCGCTCCTCGAAGTTCGGCAACATCGCCGGCGTCATCGTCCGCAATGGAACGATCACGCGCAACGCGAAGGCCCGCGTCATCCGCGAGGGTGTCGTGCTCGCGGACGGCCTGGCCATCGAGTCGCTGCGTCGCTTCAAGGACGACGTGACCGAGGTCAAGACCGACTTCGAAGCCGGTATCGGGCTCGGCAAGTTCAACGATATTCAGATCGGTGACGAGATCGAGACCACCGAGATGGTGGAGAAGCCCCGGGCCTGACCCGCGGCACGAGAAAGGGCCGGGTTGGAGTGGTGTGCAAATGCCACCCGCCCAGGAAGGATTACGGGGGTGTTTT
>NZ_JAGFBF010000004.1 GCF_017583045.1 Leucobacter tardus
GCCCCGGGGCCCGTCTTTGGGGGGGGTTGGCTGTTGCCCCCCCCCCCACCCGCCCCTTTCCGTATACCGGGAGTGTTAGCGTCCCTGGTCGAATCGCTGACCCTCGACCTTGGAAGGGAGGAGGAGCAGGACGAGCAGCACAATGCTTCCGACGGTCGGGATGAAGGACAGGAAGAAGAAGGGGCCGGCGAAGTTGCCGTCGTGCAGTCGGCGCCAGGTGAGAGCGAGCGTCGGCACGAGAATCGCCAGCGAGAACACGGTCATGAGGCCGCCGCCGATGAGCATGAGCATCGCGCCGGTGCCCGCCGCGGCCGAGTCGACCGCGCCCATCGTGGGGTTGCCCATGCTGTCGACCGACATCCCTGCGGCAGTGGCTGACGCGGTCATCCCGATCCCGACGATCGACAGGATGGTCGGGATCAGCAGGACGAGCACCTGGAACAGTGCCACCCACCAGTACTCGCTGCGCGAGGCGCGGCCGGTGAAGTTCGCGTACTGCTTGAAGAAGCGCTTGATCGCCTGGCCAAATGAAGCTCCGTAGTAGGGGAGCGTGATGTCGTCGACGTTCGTGGTTCCCAGCGGCTGCTGCGGCCCCTGCTGGTACTGAGGGGCTGATGGGATAGTCATGATGAATCGCTTTCTCCTGGATGCATGTGCCATGTGATACGCACGGGTCCCCACCCGTGTGCACCGACTATTGCATCACATTCGAGGTCGATACGTTGGGCGGTGCTTGGCGCGTCTCGCCCGCGGTAGGCTGGATGCATGAGCAATCCACGTGCCGGCAAGGTGGCAGAACGCATTCAGCAGATCGTGGCACGGCGACTCGAAAAAGGGTTGCGGGATCCGCGCCTGGGGTTCGTCACCATCACCGATGTGCGCGTCACCGGTGACCTCCAGCAGGCGAGCATCTTCTACACGGTGTACGGTTCCGAGGCCGAGCAGACCGACTCCGCGGCGGCGCTGCGCGCCGCGACGGGCATGCTGCGCACCGAGGTCGGCAAGCAGCTCGGCACTCGTCTGACCCCTGCTCTCGAGTTCATCCACGACGAGTTGCCGGAGTCGGCGCAGCACCTCTCCGAACTGCTCGACGAGGCGAAGCGCCGTGACGCGGAGTCCGCGGCGCTGGCCGAGGGCGCGCAGTATGCCGGCGATGCCGATCCGTACGCCAAGCCGGCTGACGAGACCGAGGCCGAGCGGGACTGAGCGCCGCAGACGCTGCGCGGCCCGCTACGTCGGCAGTGAGGCGAGTCCGCCGTTCTCCACGATGAGTCCGTCGCTGACGAGCGAGTCGTAGGCGCGTTGCGCCTGCTCCGGCTCGCGAAGGCCGCCGTCCGCCGCTGCGGCGAGAGCCGCTGCGACAGTGATCGGGGTCGATGCGTCGCGGAGCGACTCCAGAATGCGTCCGCGCACTTGACGATCGCTCCCGGAGAACGCCGCCTGGCGCGGACGCTTCGCGGGTGCGTTGTCCGGGTATCCGGCGCCGCGCCACTCGCACCACTCGGCTACCGGGCACACGCCGCACTTCGGAGCGCGCGCGGTGCAGACGGTGGCACCGAGTTCCATGGCGGCCGCATTGAATCGCGCGGCCGCTCCGGGCTCCTCGGGCAGGAGTCGCTCCATATCGGTCAGGTCGGTCGGCGACGGCATGCCCGCAGCCGCGCGCCCGTGCATGACCCGGGCGATCACGCGACGCGTGTTCGTGTCTACGACGGGGTGGCGGTCTCCGAACGCGAACGCGGCGACGGCGCGAGCCGTGTACGGACCGATCCCGGTGAGTGCGAGGAGCGCGTCCACGTCGGCGGGAACGCGGTCGTCGTGCTGCTCGGCGATCTCCACGGCCGCCCGGTGCAGCCAGAGTGCGCGGCGCGGGTAGCCGAGACGTCCCCAAGCGCGGACGGCTTCGCCGGGTTCTTCGGCGGCGAGGGCAGAGGGCGTCGGCCAGCGCTGCATCCACTCCGACCAGCGGGGGAGGACGCGGTCCACTTGCGTCTGCTGCAGCATGAACTCGGAGACGAGAACCGCCCACGCGTCGATGTGCGGATCCCGCCACGGAAGATCGCGGGCGGCGGTCGCGTACCAGTCGTTGACGGCCGATGCGACGCGGGAGAGTTCTGCGGGCACTCGCCACAGTCTAGGTGAGTAGGCTGGACGGGATGGATGCGAAGTCAGAGCTCCCCGCCCAGGGCGGCATTCTGCTGGTCGATAAAGCCGAGGCGTGGACGAGTCACGATGTCGTCGCGAAAGCGCGACGCGCGCTCGGCACGCGGAAGGTGGGGCACGCCGGAACGCTCGACCCGATGGCGACCGGACTGCTCGTGCTCGGTGTCGGCCCGGCGACGCGCCTGCTGACGCATCTCGTGGGACTCGACAAGACGTACGAGACCACGATGCGGCTCGGTGAATCGACCGTCACGGATGATCGCGAGGGAGACCGGCTCGCGGTCGCCGACGCTGAGACCGTTGCCGAAGTGCTCGCCGATCCGGAGCGGATCGCTCGGGGGATCGCTGCGCTGAGCGGCCCGATCGAACAGGCTCCGAGCGCGGTCAGTGCGATCAAGGTGGACGGACGACGCGCGTACGATCGCGTGCGCAGCGGCGAAGACGTCGAGCTGAAGCGCCGGCCGGTCACGGTGCATCGCTTCGATGCGGGGGATCCGCGGCCGACGCAGACCGCGGACGGGTTCGCGACGATCGATGTCGATGCGACGGTGGACTGCTCGTCGGGAACGTACATCCGCGCGCTCGCCCGCGACCTCGGCGCGGACCTGAACCTCGGCGGTCATCTCACCGCGCTCAGGAGGACGCACGTCGGTCCGTTCTCCGTCGATGGCGCGGTGGCGATGGAGCGTCTCGCGGCAGGGGACCCGGGCCCGTTGCTCGACCCGGCCGACGTCGCGCGCGTCCTCTTCCCCGAGTTGACTCTCACCGCGCAGCAGGCGATCGACCTGGGGCACGGGAAACGCCTCGAGGTGCCAGACGCGCCGGACGCGCGACTCGTCGCCGCGACGGATCCGGAGGGGCGCCTCATCGGGCTGATCGAGGTGAAGCGCGGTGTGACGCGCGTGGTCACGAACTTCCCGACGCCCGATGGAGCGGCCTGATGGTCCTGTGGTTAGCGATCGCGCAGATCGCGGTCGCGCTCGCGGCGATGGTCCTGTGCCTCGGAGCGGGTCTGCGTCGCAGCGAGCCGAACGATTACACGATGGGGGCGACACTGCTCGTGACGCTTCTGCTGCTCGCGCAGGTGGTCGTCGCCATCGTTGCTCCGTTCGCCGGCAACCACGCCACGGGTGACCCGCTCGAGTTCTGGATGTACCTGATCGTCGCGTTCGCGCTGCCGATCGGCGGAGGATTCTGGGCGCTGATCGACCGGACCAGGTGGGCGAACCTCGTACTCGCGCTCATGCACTTCGCGGTGGCCGTCATGCTCTACCGCATGCTCGTGATCTGGGGATGAGCGGTAAGCTGGAGGGCGTGCCAGAAACCAGATCGAGTCGCGAGCCCGGCGTGGGATCACGCGACGCTGCGCGCGCACCGGTCAGCGCGGGCCGTGAGCGCCGTCGCGGCGCCGGTCGAGTGCTGATCGCGGTCTACCTGGTGCTGGCGATCGCAGCGACCTTCCGTTCCGTCTACCAGATCCTCACGAAGTTCGATGAGGCGCCGGTCGCATACGCGCTCTCGGCGGCGGCCGGGGTGGTGTACATTCTGGCGACCGTGGCACTCGTGAACCGCGACCGCCCCGGGTGGCGGGGCATCGCCTGGGCGGCGATCCTGTTCGAACTCGTCGGAGTGCTCGTGGTGGGCACGCTCAGCCTCACGGTTCCGGAGTGGTTCTCGCATCCGTCCGTGTGGTCGGGCTTCGGTGTCGGCTATGTCTTCATTCCGCTCGTACTGCCGGTGCTCGGCCTGATCTGGCTGGCTCGGACGCGCGGCGATGCCGCCGCGCGCGCCGGAGGGGGCTCACGCTGATGCGCACGTTCACGGCACTCGACGACCTGGCCGACGAGCCGGTCCGCGGGACCGCGGTCGCCATCGGCAAGTTCGACGGCGTGCACCTGGGGCATCAGGCGATCCTCACGCGACTGCGCGATATCGCCGCCGCCGAACAGTTGGAATCGGTCGTCTTCACCTTTCGCGAGAACCCGCTGAGGCTGCTCCGTCCGGACCGCTGCCCCGAGCCGCTCATGAGCCCGGATCAGCGCGAGACGGCGCTCGCCGAGGCGGGTGTCGACGTCTGCCTCATGGTGCCGTTCGATGAACGACTCTCGTCGATACCCGCCGAGGCCTTCGTGCGCGACATCCTGGTCGGTCGGCTCGGCACGCGCCACGTGATCGTCGGACCTGACTTCCGGTTCGGGCACCGTGGCGTGGGAGATGTGGCGCTGCTGCAGCGGATGGGTGAGGAGCTCGACTACACGGTCGAGGAGGTGTCGTTCGTCGTCGATGACGATCTCGGACGCGTGTCCTCCACGCGGGTGCGCGAAGCCATCGGTCAGGGCGACATCGAGCTCGCCACACGCATGCTCGGCCGTCCCGTTGCGGTGCGGGGGGACGTGGTGCACGGAGATGCGCGCGGCCGGGAACTCGGATTCCCCACGGCGAACCTGGGTGGCGCCGTCGAGGGCTTCGTGCCGAACGACGGCGTCTACGCGGGGTGGGCGATCGTCGACGGCGTCCGCCGCATGGCCGCGATATCGGTCGGCTCCAACCCGACCTTCACGCCCGAGGCGCAGTCGAGAGTCGAGGCGTATCTGCTCGATTACTCCGGCGACCTGTACGGAGCCCGGATCACGATCGAGTTCGTCCACCGCATTCGCGGAACGTACACGTTCTCGGGAATCGATGCGCTCGTGGAGCGCATGCACGACGACGTGCGCGAGACGAGGGCGATGCTGAACGGCGGGATCCTGCGCGACGAGTGCTAGACTGATCGCAGGTCGCAACCCGTGTTCCCCCGGCGCCCAGTGCCAGGCACTTCGTCAGGCGGGGGTGAAGGCGGCGGACCGCGCTCCCGGAAGACAGATCCGGGTCTGTGCTCACATCGATCAGGAGATCCATGGCATCCACCACTGCCACGCGCTCTGCCGGCGCTCGCAGCATGTCCACCACCTCGGCGAAGCAGCAGGGGAAGCGGCGTCACACGCACAATGAAGGCATCATCCCCCTGTTGGCCCGGGCGGTGCGCGAGGTCGAGGCCTCCGCACAGCGCGGAAAAGCGGCGGCGGCGAGCCGGACCAAGTTCCAGGTCATCGCGCTGCTGATGCGCGAGGAGCGCGCGCGGGTGCGCACCGACGAGAACGTCAGCGACTCGGAGCGCGCGGAGACGCTGAAGCGTCTCGACGGCATCGCATCGATCCTGGCCCGCACGGCGGCGCGCGACACGTCGCTCATCGCCCTGCTCGAGCCGACGGCTGCGCTGGGCGATGCTGCGAAGCAGCTCAAGCGGAAGATGCTGACGCAGGCAGGAATCGAATTGCCGGATGAGGCCCCCGAGCCTCAGCCCGCCCAGAAGTTCGTGCCGCCCGAGCTCGCAGAGCGGCAGGTCGAACCGCGAGGGGTCGAAACCCGGATCCGCACCAATCCGTTCCTCCCGCCGGATCTCAGCGGCGTCAGCGCGCCCACCCCGGTGGTGCGCCTCGCGAATTGGGAACTCCTCGGACCGCTGCTGAAGTCGTTCGAGCAGGGCGGAGGCGGGTCCGCCTGCATGGAGCTGCCCGAGCCCCCGCAGCCCGATCGACTTGCGCCGCGCGGGCAGGAGCTCATGCCGCACCAGGCCAAGTTCCTCGCCGCTGTCGCTGACGGGCACCGAAGCTTCCTGCTCGCCGATGAGCCGGGTCTCGGCAAGACGGCGCAGTCGGTGCTGGCGGCGTCGGTCGCGGAGTCGTACCCGCTCCTCGTCGTCGTGCCGAACGTCGTGAAGATGAACTGGGCGCGGGAGGCCGAGCAGTGGACGCCGCGCAGGCGCGTGACGGTGATCCACGGCGACGGCGACGACATCGATCCGTACGCCGACATCTTCATCGTGAACTACGAGATTCTCGATCGTCACTTGAGCTGGATCTCCCGGTTCGGGTTCCGCGGCATGGTCGTCGACGAGGCGCACATGATTAAGAACGTGCAGTCGCAGCGCTCGCGCAACGTGCTCGCGATCGCCGAGCGGATGCGCGAGCGCACGCCGACGGCGCTTCCGCTGCTCATCGCACTCACGGGTACGCCGCTCATCAACGACATCGATGACTTCCGTGCGATCTGGCGATTCCTGGGGTGGACCGAGACCGATCTGAGCGGCAACGAGAAGCCGGGTCGCGAACTGCTCGCAGCGCTCGAGGCGAACGGATACACGCCCGCGGATTCGGGGTTCTACCCGGCGGCGCGGCACAGTGTCGTCGACATGGGGATCGTGCGCCGGCGCAAGATCGATGTCGCCGCCGACCTGCCGTCCAAGCGGGTCGTCGACCTTCCGGTGGAACTCGACGACGATCTCGGGCGCGGCATTCGCGAGGCCGAACGGCAGCTCGCGCGGAAGCTGCTCGAGCGCTTCGTCGCCGCGAAGCGCGGGAAGCTCGGCGAGAAGCTCTCCGACGACGCGCTCATCCGCATGGTGTGCGCGCAGGAGCTCGAGGAGTCGAACGCCTCGGCAGACGGCATGAACGTCTTCACGATGGTCCGTCAGATCGGTCAGGCCAAGGCTCCCCTCGCGGCGGACTACGCGGCACAGCTCGCCCGCTCGGTCGGCAAGGTGGTGTTCTTCGCGAAGCACATCGATGTCATGGATCAGGCCGAGACGATCTTCGCCGAGCGGGGTCTGCGCACGATCTCCATCCGCGGTGATCAGACGTCGGCATTTCGTCAGGCCCAGATCGACGCGTTCAATCAGGATCCGGACGTGTCCGTCGCCGTGTGTTCGCTCACCGCGGCCGGCGTGGGCGTGAACCTGCAGGCCTCCTCCGATGTCGTGCTCGCCGAGCTCAGCTGGACCGATGCCGAGCAGACGCAGGCCATCGACCGCGTGCACCGCATCGGTCAGGAGGAGCCGGTCACTGCATGGCGCATCATCGCCGCGCAGACCATCGACGCCAGGATCGCGGAACTCATCGACGGGAAAGCAGGTCTCGCGGCACGCGCGCTCGACGGTGCCGACGCGAAGGACGAGGACGAGGACTCGGTGCAGCTCCACGCGCTCATGCAGGTGCTGCGCGACGCCATCGCTCTGGGGGCGGAGGGTCGCAACGCCTCCTGAGCCCGACGGAACACTGATGCGCGTCTTCCCCTAGGCTGGACCCGCGTGCGGATTCGCGCGTGGTCTTCTGGGCAGGAGGAGAGCAATGCGTATTGGAATGCTGGTCTCGGGCGGCGATTGCCCCGGGCTGAACGCCGCGATCCGCGGTGCCGTGCTTCGCGGTGTCGATGTGTTCGGGTTCGAGATGATCGGGTTCATGTCGGGGTGGCGCGGAGTCATCGAGAACGACTGGATTCCGCTCGACCGCCGTGCCGTTCGCGGCATCTCGCCCATGGGAGGAACGATCCTCGGCACGAGTCGGGTGAGTCCGTTCACGGACGAGGGCGGCGGAGCCGAAGGGATCCGTGCCCGCATGCGCGAGAACGATCTGGACGGCCTGATCCTGATCGGCGGCAACGGCACCCAGACGGTGGCTCAGATGCTGTCGGACGAGGGCATCAACGTGGTCGGCGTGCCGAAGACGATCGACAACGACTTGGGCGGGACCGACTTCACGTTCGGCTTCGACACCGCGGTGTCCATCGCCACCGACGCCATCGATCGACTCCGCACGACCGGAGAGTCGCACGGGCGCTGCATGGTGCTCGAGGTAATGGGGCGCGACGCCGGGTGGATCGCCCTGCACGCGGGCATGGCGGGCGGAGCGCAGGTGATCCTGGTGCCGGAGTTCCCCGAGTCGATCGAGCAGATCTGCGAGTGGGTCGAGAGCGTACGCGATCGCGGTCGCCACTCGCTCGTCGTCGTCGCCGAAGGGTTCCGCCTCGAGGGCATGGAGTCCGAGGTCACCCGCGCGGGCGTCGACGGGTTCGGGCGCCCGAGGCTCGGCGGTGTCGCTGAGGTCCTCGCTCCGATGATCGAGGAGCGGACCGGCATCGAGTCCCGGGCGACCGTTCTGGGCCATGTGCAGCGCGGTGGCGTGCCGACCGCGTTCGACCGGGTGCTCGCCACGCGCGCGGGCATCGCGGCCTCGGACGCCGTCGAGGCGGGAGACTGGGGCGTCATGACGTCGTTGCAGGGCAACGACATCGTGACCGTGCCGCTCGCCGAAGCCGTCGGATCGCTGAAGGTCGTGCCGCGGGATCGATACGAGCAGGTGCGACTGCTCTTCGGGTGATCTCCTTCGGGTGATCGCCGAGTCCATCCGACGAAGGTGAACAGTGCATGAACTCTCCAGGTGAACGGCGTGTGAAGGTTCGGTGAACTTGACCTGTCCGGGATGCGATGTAACGATGATCCGGTGGAATTCACCCTGATCGTCCTGCTGGTCATCGCTCTGGCACTGTTCTTCGATTTCACGAACGGATTTCACGACACCGCGAACGCGATGGCGACGCCGATCGCCACGGGAGCGCTGAAGCCGAAGACGGCGGTCCTCCTCGCGGCGGTGCTGAATCTGGTCGGTGCGTTCCTCTCGACGGAGGTCGCCAGGACCATCTCGGACGGGCTCATCAACGAGGGCGACGGCGGAGTCCTGATCACTCCGGAAATGATCTTCGCCGGCCTCATCGGTGCGATCGTGTGGAACCTCGTGACGTGGCTGTACGGGTTGCCGTCCAGCTCGTCGCACGCGCTGTTCGGCGGCCTCATCGGCGCGGCGATCGTGGGGGCCGGGTTCCAGGCCATCAACGGCGGTGTCTTCCTCTCGAAGATCATCCTGCCGATGCTCGCCGCACCGCTGACCGCCGGACTCGTGGCGTTCACCGCCACGAAGATCGCCTACTCGATCACCCGTCGTCACGATGGGAAGAAGGACGGGCGCGGGCGGTTCCGCTACGCTCAGATCGCTTCGTCCTCGCTGATCGCTCTCGCGCACGGCACGAACGACGCGCAGAAGACGATGGGCGTCATCACCCTGACCCTCGTCGCGGCGAACCTGCAGGAGCCGGGCACCGGCCCCCACTTCTGGGTGATCGCGTCGTGCGCGTTCGCCATCGCCCTGGGTACGTACTCCGGCGGATGGCGCATCATCAGGACACTCGGGGCGGGCCTCACCCAGGTCAAGCCGGCGCAGGGCTTCGCCGCCGAGACGAGCACCGCCGCGACGATCCTCGCCTCCAGCCACCTCGGTTTCGCGCTCTCGACCACGCAGGTCGCGTCGGGATCGGTGATCGGTTCGGGTCTCGGGCGCCGCGGCTCGAGCGTGCGCTGGCGCGCCGTCGGCCGCATCAGTCTCGGCTGGCTCTTCACCCTGCCCGCCTCGGCGGCGGTGGGTGCCATCGCCGCACTGGTCGCTCATATCGGTTTCTGGGGCATCATCGCGAACGCGGTCTTCGGCCTCGGATTCATTCTCTTCATCTTCTGGCGGTCGCAGCGCAACAAGGTGGATTCGTCGAACGCGATCCCGGTGCCGGACGTCGCCGAGTCGGGGTACGCCGTCCGCGTGCGCAAGGGCAAGAAGATCCGCAAGGTGAAGACGGAGACCGGAACCGTCCCGCCGCTCACCCCGGTCGCTCAGTCCGCGGTACGTGATGACGAGGCCGCTCGGGCCGCGCGTGAGGCCGAACGAGAATCCGGATCGACGGGAGAGGGGTCGGCTCGATGACGATCGAATGGATGGCATTCATCACGGTGTTCGTCGCGGCACTCGTGTCGGCCGCGGTGGTCGTGTCGCTGTATTCCCTGGGCATCCGCTTTCTGGCGATCCCCGCGCGTCCGGTTCGAGGCGCTGATGGAAGCGTCGCTCCGAACGGCCCGTCGCGCGACGATGAGAATGACGATGTCGACGCCGTCGGACGCCCGCAGTGGGCCACGGTCGCCGCGAACATCTGCTTCGTGCTGTCCGCGTGCTGCGTGCTCGTCGGGATCTTCCTCATCGTGCCCGGCCTGCACTTCTGGTGAGCCCCGGCAGCTTCCGTCGCACCGGCCGGACGCCTCGACGTATCCCAGCTTCAGTACGGGCCCGCGGTTAGTATTGGGGCGTGCCAGAAACCCCGCCATCCACTGACGCCGCGCACGAGCTTCCGCTCGGCATCCGCGTCGCGTCCGCGTGGTCCTGGCGACTCATCGTCATCGGCGTCGCGCTCGCCGGTTTCCTGTGGCTCGTCGTTCAGGTGCGGATCATCATCATCCCGCTCCTCGTCGCGATCCTGCTCACCGCTCTGCTCGCTCCGATCGTGCACTGGTTCCAGCGCATCGGCGCACCCAAGTGGGTCGGTGTCATCGCCGCGCTCGTGTCGTTCGGCGTGGCGGTGTGGTTCCTCGTCGCCCTGATCATCCACTACTCCCGAAGCGGCTTCCTGGACCTCGCGCAACGGTCTGAGGCGCTCTGGGCGCAGTTCCTGCAGTGGATGGATTCCGAGGCGAGCTTCCTCGGTCTCGATGCCAGTCAGATCGACGACTTCGTCGTGCAGATCCAGGAGACCATTCAAGATCACCAGTCGGAGATCTGGAGCGGCGCGCTCGGCGTCGCCACCACGGCCGGGCAGTTCGTCGCCGGCTTGCTGCTCGCGATCTTCTCCCTCATCTTCCTGTTGATCGACGGCAAGAAGATCTGGTACTGGGTGCTCGGGTTCACGCCGGCGAAAGCCCACGCTCCGCTCGA
Source organism: Leucobacter tardus (assembly GCF_017583045.1). GTDB lineage: Bacteria > Actinomycetota > Actinomycetes > Actinomycetales > Microbacteriaceae > Leucobacter > Leucobacter tardus. The sequence goes on from NZ_JAGFBF010000004.1 coordinate 10,785, forward strand.
TACGGCGGGCGTCGCCGGATGGGTGTCTGTCGGGCAGTACGTCCGGGTGCAGATCTTCGTGGCCTTCGTCGATGCCGTGGGCATCGGTCTCGGAGCGTTCCTCCTCGGGGTGCCGCTCCCGGTGCCGATCGCGATCATCGTCTTTCTGGGCTCGTTCATCCCGTTCCTCGGCGCGATCAGCACGGGCGCGCTCGCCGTCTTCATCGCCCTCGTCTACAACGGGCCGGTGAACGCTGCGATCATGCTCGGTGTGGTGATCCTCGTCAACCAGATCGAGGGTCACGTGCTGCAGCCGCTCGTGATGGGCAGTGCCGTCAAGGTGCACCCGCTCGGGGTGGTGCTCGTCGTCTCGGCCGGTGCGCTCGTCGCCGGTATTCCCGGCGCTCTGTTCGCCGTGCCGTTCGCGGCCTCTGCGAATTCGATCGTGAATGCGCTCGTCGCACGCGAGTGGGATCCAGACTCCGATCCGGTTGCCGAATACCATCTGCAGAACAAGAAACGACAGCGTGTGCGCAGCCGTGCCCGCTGGGTGGCGCGTCTGAGGCGCAGAGAGGGAAGTGCATGAGCTTTCACACCCCGACCCTGGAAGACTTCGAGCGGGCGCGTGACGTGGTGCACGCGATCACGCAGCGCACCCCGCTCGAGTCGTCGCGATATCTCGCGGAGGTGCTCGGTGTGCCGAAGGTCTACATGAAATGCGAGAACCTGCAGCGGACCGGTGCGTACAAACTGCGCGGTGCATACAATCGTCTGTCACGGCTCACTCCGGAAGAGCGAGCCAGGGGAGTGGTCGCGGCCTCGGCGGGCAACCACGCCCAGGGTGTCGCGTTCGCGGCGAGCGAGCTCGGCATTCAGGCCACCATCTTCATGCCGTTGGGCGCCGCGCTTCCGAAGCTGCAGGCCACGCGCGACTACGGTGCCGAGGTCGTGCTCTCCGGTGCGGATTTCGCGGCGACCAACGAGGCGGCGCAGCGTTTCGTGCGTGAAACCGGGGCGCTTTTCGTGCCGCCGTTCGATGACGATGCGGTGATCGAAGGACAGGGTACGGTCGCGTTGGAGATGTTCGAGGTAGCGCCAGAGATCGAGACGCTGATCGTCCCGATCGGCGGCGGTGGACTCATCTCGGGCGTCGCCGCGGCGGCGAAACAGCTCGCGGCACGCGACGGGCGCGAGGTGCGGATCATCGGGGTGCAGGCGGAGAATGCGGCGCCCTACCCGGTCTCCCTCGAGCAAGGGGAACCCGTCACGGTGAAGACCCGCCCGACGATCGCGGACGGTATCGCGGTGTCGCGCCCGGGCGAGCGCAACTTCGCGTTGATCAGCGAGTACGTGGACGAAGTCGTGACGGTGAGCGACGACGACATCGCTCGAGCGATCGTCATGCTGCTCGAGCGAGCGAAGCTCGTGGTCGAACCGGCGGGAGCCGCCGGTGTCGCAGCGATGCTCGCGGGGAAGATCCACGCGAGCGGCGTCACCGCGACGGTGCTCTCCGGAGGCAACATCGACCCCCTGCTGTTGCAGCGCGTCATTGGTCATGGACTCGCGGCCTCGGCCCGGTACCTCAAACTGCGCATCCTGCTCCAGGACGTTCCCGGCCAGCTCGTGAAGACGGCGTCGATCGTGGCGGAGAACAACGCGAACGTCGTCGAAGTGATTCACACGCGGCACGCCACCGAATTGCCGATCAGTGATGTGGAACTCGAGTTGCATATCGAGACGCGCGGAATCGAGCACGGCGAGCGCGTCATCGACGCGCTGCGGAGCGCGGGGTACACCGTGCGGGTGGGCGAGCGGTACTGAGACATCGTTCAGCAGCCGGACCGGTGACGGGGATCGGTCCGGCTCAGGTTCTCGCGCCCGCTTGCGCGGCGTAGAGCCTGATCGCGCGTCGTGCATCGTCGACGGTGATGCTACCCCCGGCGACGATGTGGAGACCGTACGCGTCCTCGAGGGCGACGAGGTTCATCGCAGTGTCTTCGAGAGGCCCGGTGAGCGAGAACTCGCCGGACGCGACTCCGTCCTCGAGAATCTCGCGATACAGCTGCAGCTGCTCGCGATAGAGCTGCTGGACCAGCTGATCGTGCAGCGGTGACTTCCCGGCGAGCACGTCGAACTCGTACAGGAGGCGCATGAGCGCGTCGTCTGGGCCGCTGGGGAGACCGGCGTCGATCGCCGTGCGCAGTTTGTCCGTGGAGCTCTCCTGCTGCGCGACGAGCGCGATGCGCTCGGCGCCGACGCGCTGCATGCCGGACGCGTGCGCCTCGACGAGGATCGCCTCGAGATCGTCGTAGTAATAGAGCAGGGCGCCGCGCGTCACCCCGGCCTGATTCGCGACGTCGGTGAGGGAGAGGTGTCGCAGACCGCGTTCGGCAGCGGCGTCCAGGGCGGCATCGATCACCTCGAGGCGTCGCCGCTGTTGGGTGTTCGGTCTGGCCATGACCCTCAGTATGCCAGTCGACGCACGCGCACGGTCCGGATCGTCGGGTTTCTTGACTTCTGCGTAAATTAATTTACTCTGGAGTGAAATAACTTGTGAGCGTCAGGATGGACATGGTCGTCGACACCCTTTACACCGGCGGGAGCATCCGCACCTTCGATCCCGAGCACCCCTGGGCAGGGGCGCTCGGCGTGACGGGCGATCGGATCAGCTACGTCGGGCCTGCCGACGGCGCGCCCGCCGCCCGTCGTACCGTCGACCTCGCCGGTCGTCTGTTGACGCCGGGCGTCGCGGACACGCACAATCACCTCCTCCTCGGCTTCGACGACCTCGCCGTGAGCCTCGATCAAGTGACGAGCCTCGACACCGTCCGCGCCCGGATCGCCGAGTTCGCGGAGCGGCACCCCGACCTCGAATGGATCTGCGCCGAGAACGCGCTCTATTCGGTCGTCGAAGGACGCAGGCCCCGCGCCGACGACCTCATCGGCGTCACCGATCGCCCCGTCTTCATCACCACCTACGATCAGCATTCGGTGTGGCTCAATCGCCCGGCGCTCGCGAAACTCGGGATCCTGGACGGCGGCGACATCGCCTGGGGCAACCCTGAGCGAGACCACCGCACCGGTGAGCCGACGGGGTGGGTCACCGACTTCTACACGAGCGCGATGACCATCGCCGGACTCGCCGAACTGCAGCGCAACATTCCGATGTACTCGCCCGACCGCCGCTACCGCAAGATCACGAACAGCCTCGATATGGCGGCCCGCTTCGGTCTGACCACCGTCGTCGAGCCGCAGGTGCCCCTCGCCGAGCTCGACCTCTTCGACCGCGCCGAGCGCGAGGGCAGGCTGACGAGCCGCACCATCGCGGCGATCTACCATCCGGTCGGTGCTGACGGCGACTTCCGCACGCGCATCACCGAGGCGATCCGTGAGACTCCGCAGCACGATCGCTTCGCCCTCGGGCCGGTGAAGCTCTATGCCGACGACGTGATCGAACCGCACACCGCCGCAATGCTCGCAGACTACGCGAACCGGCCAGGGCACCGCGGTCATCCGAGTCTCGAACCGTCGGAATTCGAACGGCTGTTCGTTGAGCTCGATCGTCTGGGGTACCAGGTGCACACCCACGCCACGGGCGACTGGGGCGTTCGGATGACGCTCGACGCCATCGCCGCCGCGCAGCGCACCAACGGACGCCTCGACACGCGGCACGGCATCGTGCACGTCGAGTGTCTCGCTCCGGAGGATCTGCACCGATTCCTCGACCTGGGTGTGGTCGCCGCGATGCAGCCGCGTCATGCGTCGCCCGACCTCGTTGCGGGTACCTGGATGGAGAACGTCGGCGAGTCGCGCTGGGATCGTGCCTGGCGCTTCCGTTCGATGATCGAGTCGGGCGCGCGCGTCACGTTCTCGAGCGACTGGCAGGTCGGTGAGATGGATCCGCTCGTCGGGGTGTACAGCGCCATGACCCGTGCCGGACTCGATGGGACCGTAGCCTGGACCGCTCGCGAACGGGTCGGACTCGATGCGACGCTCCGGGCCTACACGCTCGGGGGAGCGGAGGCCTTCCATCGCGAGCACGCGCTCGGCATGCTGCGGCCGGGATATCTCGCCGACCTCGTCGTGTGGTCCGGTGACCTCTACGACATGGAACCTGCCGAGATCCTCGACCACCGAGCCGACCTGACGGTGGTCGGTGGGCACGCGATCCACGATGACCACGGCGAACTGGACGGCGTCGCCGCAGCGGCATCCGTGCAGGATCCGGCGGGCGCGGGTCAGACCTGCACCGAACCGTCCGCCGATCACCACTGCCACGACCATGCCGGATAACCCCGGCCCGCCCAGCGCACCCACAACGTTGTGAAGGAGCACCCGATGTCCGCTCTCCCCTCCCACTCCTCGGTCGCCGCCGGCGACGATCAGCTCGCGCACGCCGCGACGCACGAGCCCGCTCGGTTGAAGCGCACGCTGAAACTGCGGCACCTCGTCTTCATCGGCCTCGCCTACATGGCACCGCTCGCCGTATTCGACATGTTCGGCATCGTCTCCGAAGAGACGGACGGGCACGTTCCGCTCGCGTACCTGGTCGTGATGGTCGCCGTACTGTTCACCGCCTTCAGCTACTCGCGGATGGTGCGCTTCTTTCCGATCGCGGGCTCCGCATACACCTACGCCAAGGAAGCGATCAACGCGCACGTCGGCTTCCTCGTCGGATGGGTCGCGACGCTCGACTATCTCCTCCTGCCGATGATCAACGCGATCCTGTCAGGCATCTACATGGGGGCCGTGTTCCCGGATGTCCCGTTCTGGGTCTGGGTCGCGCTCACGGTCGGCATCTGCACCGCATTGAACCTCGTCGGCGTGAAACTGGCGGCGAAGATGAACGTGCTGCTCGTATCGATCCAGCTCGTCGTCGCCGTCGTGTTCGTCGTACTCGCGATCACGAACATCGTGTCGAACAGCGTGCCCGTGACGTCGCTGCCGTTCGGGTCGAGCGACACCGCCGCGGTCTCGATCGCTGCAGGAGCGGCGATCCTCGCGCTCTCCTTCCTCGGATTCGACGCCGTCTCCACACTCGCCGAAGAGGCTGAGCGCCCGACACGGGACATTCCGCGAGCGATCTTCATCATCGTGCTCGTCGCCGGCGCCTTCTTCATCACGGTCACCTACGTGATGCAGTTGCTCTTTCCGGATGTCACGCAGCTCGCCGACATCGTGGGGGCTTCGCCCGAGATCGCGAAGTACATCGGCGGGGCGGCGTTCCAAGCCGTGTTCGTCGGCGGGTACATGATGGCCGTACTCGGGTGCGGCATCACCCAGCAGATGAGCGCCGCGCGACTGCTGTATGCGATGGGACGCGATGGTGCTCTGCCGCGACGATTCTTCTCGCGGGTGAACGCGCACACCGGCGTACCCGTGATGAATGTGCTCCTCGTGGCACTGGTCGCCCTGACCGCACTGTTCGTCGATCTCGACCAGGCCGCCTCCATGATCAACTTCGGCGCCTTCATCGCATTCACCTTCGTGAATCTGTCGGTCGTGTTCACGTTCTTCCGCTTCATGCAGCGGCGCACGGCCGGCGCGTGGTTCGGGTTCGTGCTGGTGCCCCTCGTGGGGGCCGTCATCAACGTGGCACTGTGGGTGAATCTCGATACGGTGTCGATGATCATCGGCGCGTGCTGGTTCGCTCTCGGACTCGGATACCTCATTGTGAAGACGCGCGGGTTCCGGGCGCCGGCCCCCGACCTGACCGGACCCGTCAACATCGACGTGTACGAGTAGGCGCCGCGCACATGACAAGAGGCCCGGCCCCGCGGTGAGCGGGACCGGGCCTCCGAGCGCAGCAGCGGGCTGCTAGCCGGTGTAGGTATCGACCGCGACGATGCCGACCTCGATCTTCTTGCCGTTCGGGGCCTCGTAGCTGGTCGAGTCGCCGATCTTCAGGCCGAGGATCGCCGATCCGAGCGGGCTCTCGGCGCTGTAGACCTCGAGATCCGAGCCTTCGCCGAGTTCCCGGCTGCCGAGCAGGAACTTCTCCCGGTCGCCGAGGATCTCGGCGGTGATGACGGTGCCGACCTCGACGACGCCACGGCTTTCGGGGGCGTCGCTCACGACTGCGTGCTTCAGGAGCTCGTCGAGGTCGCGGATGCGCGCCTCCATTTTGCCCTGCTCGTCTTTCGCGGCGTGGTATCCGCCGTTCTCTTTGAGGTCGCCCTCTTCGCGCGCCGCCTCGATGCGGGCGGCGATATCGCGGCGACCGGGGCCGCTCAGCTCGTCGAGCTCGGCCTTGAGTCGATCGTAGGCATCCTGGGTCAGCCAGGTCTCGTTGGATTCAGCCATGCTGGTCCTCACTCTCGCGGAAGCTGGTGCGACAGGTGCGCAGATGTCAACAACGCCTCGGTTTCCCGAGGCGCTGTTTCAGCGTAGCAGCCTCCGCGAGCTTCCGTGCCAGGTTGACCGCGTGTGCCTCACTCCGGGTCTTCGAGCACCCAGCAGCTCTTCACGCTGCCCGTCGTGGCGCGGTTCGTCGTTGTCACCGTCGTGCTCACCGAGTGGGATCGTTCTTCCGTGACGGGGAGTTCGACGATCTTCCAGCCGACGATCGCCTTGGTCGGGTTCTGCGCTTCGACGGCGCACGCGACGGGCGTGTGGGCGGGGCCCGTGACTTCGAAGCGCACATCGACCCGGTGTTCGTCCACAATGGTGCGGCCGATGTCTTGAAACTCGACCGTCGCGGTCTGCTGCCAGCCGCCGACGAGCAGGATCGTCATGCCGGCGATGACCGCGATTCCACCGGCGATCCAACCGAACCGCCGGTCGATACCGCGGCTTCGGGTGCGGCCGTACCGGTCATCGAGCGCGCGGCGCGCATCGTCGGCGTCGACCCCGGTGTTCGCCGACGGCGTCGGCTCGGGAGCCTCGGACACGGGTTCCTCCGAACTGCGCTTGGGTACACTTGAGGGTCGGGAGTCAGCTTATCGCGCCCCGCCCTCCTCGAAGTGAAAGGACGCCGATGACGTTCAGGCTGATCGCGGTGCACGCGCACCCCGACGACGAGTCGAGCAAGGGGGCGGCGACCTACGCCCACTATGTGGAGCGCGGCGTCGAGGTCCTGATCGTGAGCTGCACGGGGGGCGAGCGGGGTGACGTGCTCAACGAACTCGTCGCTCGGGATCCGAAGAGCCGTCGAGATCTGGCCGGTCTGCGGCGCGACGAGATGGCCGCGGCGCAGCGGATCATCGGGTTCGATCACCGCTGGTTGGGGTACCAGGATTCGGGACTTCCCGATGAGGGGATCGCGGTCCCGGTCGACTCGTTCGCGCACATTCCGGTGCAGGTGTCGGCCGAGGCGCTCGTGCGTATCGTCCGAGAGTTCAAGCCGCACGTCATGATCACCTACAACGAGCAGGGCGGGTATCCACACCCCGACCACATCCGGTGCCACGAGGTGAGTCGTTTCGCGTGGGAGGTCTCCGGCGACGCCGAGTCGTACCCGGACGCCGGCCCGCCGTGGACGATCAAGAAGCTGTACTACGAAGAGATCTTCAACTCGGAGCGTGTGAAGCACATCCGCGACACCCTGCTCGAGACGGATCCCGATTCGCCCCTGCGCGCGCAGATGGAAGAGATCGCGGAGCGCATGTCGCTCAGGCCGTACAGCGGAACGACCCGCATCGACGTCGGAGAGTACTTCGATCGACGCGACGAGGCGTTGCGCGCCCACTCGAGTCAGGTGCCACCCGACAGTCCCTTCTTCTTCTGGCCGAACGACCTGCAGCGACAGGCGTGGCCGTTCGAGGACTACCGGCTCGCGGCGTCGCGCGTGGCGACGACGGAGTTCGAAGCCGACCTGTTCCAGGGAATCGAGGAGGACGAGTGAACGTGCTGTACTCCGCGCCGCTGCTCGCGGCGACGGCGGCGCTCGTGGCCGCTGAGGACACGGAGTTCGATCCGGACCGGGTGACACCCGGCACGGCCGGCTTCATCGCGACGGGCATCTTCGCACTGGCCGTGATCCTGCTCGGCGTCGACCTCGGGCGTCGCTTGCGGCGCACGAAGTACCGCGCTGAGATCCGGGAACAGTTGGAGCGCGAGATGGCCGAGAACGAGGCGGCCGCGTCCGGTGAGCGGCTCGACGGTCGCGAGGAGTTTCCGGACGATCGCCCCGATTCCGAGGATCCGCGCGGACCGCGCGCCTGACATGGCGGGCGCTGACCCGCAGCGGGTGCTCGCGGAGGTCTTCGGGTACGACGAGTTCCGCGGTGACCAGGAGGCGATCGTACGCCGGGTGATCGCCGGAGGCGACGCGGTCGTGCTCATGCCGACCGGTGGCGGCAAGTCGCTGTGCTACCAGATCCCGGCGATCTGCCGCGAAGGCACGGGCATCGTGCTCTCGCCGCTGGTCGCGCTCATGCACGACCAGGTCGCGGCGCTGCGGCTCGCCGGGGTGCGCGCGGCGGCGCTCAACTCGTCGATGGACCCAGGCGAACGCCAAGATGTGATTCGCGCCTACCGCGAGGGCGAGCTCGATGTGCTCTACCTGGCTCCCGAGCGCCTCAGTGCGCCGGGAACCGTGGAGATGCTGCAGCAGGGCAGGGTGGCGCTGTTCGCGATCGACGAAGCGCACTGCGTCTCGCAGTGGGGTCACGACTTCCGACCCGACTACTTGCGTCTGGGTGAGCTCGCCGAGCATTGGCCCGATGTGCCGCGGATCGCGCTCACCGCGACCGCGACCCCCGAAACGCACCGTGAGATCACGGAGCGCCTGCGACTCGACAATGCCGAGCACTTCGTGGCCAGCTTCGATCGGCCGAACATCCGCTACCGGATCGAACCCAAAGGTCAGGTGCGTCGCCAGCTGCTCGACTTCATCCGGTCCGAGCATCCGGGCGAGGCGGGCATCGTCTACGCGCTCAGCCGGAAGCGTGTGGAGCAGACTGCGGCTGCGCTCGCCGAGGCCGGCGTGGACGCGGTCCCGTACCACGCCGGTCTGCCGGCGGAGCAGCGTCTCCGTGCGCAGACCAGATTCCTGCGCGAGGACGGCGTTGTCGTCGTCGCGACCATCGCGTTCGGCATGGGGATCGACAAGCCCGATGTCCGCTTCGTCGCGCACATCGATCTGCCGAAGTCCGTCGAGGGGTATTACCAGGAGACCGGGCGAGCGGGCCGCGATGGTCTGCCCTCGGAGGCCTGGCTGGCCTACGGACTGTCCGACGTGGTGCAGCAGCGGCAGCTCATCGACATGTCAGACGGTGATCAGCAGGTGCGGCAAAATCAGTTGCGCCATCTGCATCAGATGCTGGCGCTCTGCGAGGGGATCGCCTGCCGTCGCGTCTTCCTGCTCGAGTACTTCGGTGAAACCGGAGCGGAGCCCTGCGGCAATTGCGACGTGTGCCTCTCACCGCCGCGCACCTGGGATGCGACCGTGCCGGCTCAGAAGCTGCTCTCGACGGTGCTGCGTACCGCTAAAGAACGCAATCGCACGTATGCGGCGGGTCAGCACATCGATGTCCTGCGCGGCGTCACCTCCGAGCGGGTCACGCACATGCGGCTCGACGAACTTTCGACGTGGGGCATCGGTGGCGACCTCGCAACGCACGAGTGGCAGGCGGTCGTGCGCCATCTTCTGGCCACCGGCATGCTCGAATCACAGGGAGAGTACGGTGTGCTCGCACCGACTCAGGACGCGAAACCCGTGCTGCGCGGGGAGACGACGGTGCTCATGCGCGAAGTCCCGGCGCCGCGACGGGGCGGACGGAGCGTGGGGCGCGGGTCGGCAGGCGGAGGCAGCAAGCGGTCGGCCGCGGCGGCGGATCTCACTCCGGAGCAGGCGGAGGTCTTCGAACGGTTGCGGCAGTGGCGTGCGGCCGAGGCGAAAGAGCAGGGAGTGCCGGGCTACGTCGTCTTCAGCGACGCGACGCTCGCGGCGCTCGCCGCGCATCGTCCCACTCAGCGTGCTGCGCTGACGGCGATCCAGGGCATCGGCGACGTGAAGCTCGAGCGGTACGGCGACGCCGTGCTCGCGGTGCTCGCAGACGCGTAATTCACGCATCGATCCCGAGCGCCGGAGCGGGAAGCCCGTACTGCCGTCGCAGCGCCGACTGGGCGGCGTACCAGCCGTTCAAGCCGTGCACACCGGGGCCGGGCGGTGTGGACGACGACGCGAGGTAGACGCCGGGGAGCGGGGTCCGCCACGGTTCGGCGCTGAGCGTCGGCCGAGCGAGCAGCTGGGGCATCGTGATGGCTCCGGCGCTGAAGTCGCCCCCGTGGTAGTTCGGGTTGTACGCTTCGAGCTCGCGCGCGGTCGTCACGCGGACGTCGACGATGCGATCTCGGAAGCCGGGGGCGAACCGTTCGATCTGGGCGGTCACCCGTTCTCGCATGTCGGTGTCGGATCCGGAAGGAACATGCGCGTAGCTCCAGATCGCGTGAACGCCCTCGGGATTCCGGCCCGTGTCGAAGCCGTCCGGCTGAGCGAGCAGCACGTACGGGTGCTCGGGGATCGTTCCGCGGCTGACATCCAGTTCCGCTCGCGCAGTTTCTGCGCGGGTGCCGCCGAGATGAACTGTCGGGGCGATCGCGACCTCGGGGTCGCCCCAGGGGATCGGCCCATCGAGTACGAAATCGACTTTCGTCGCACCGTCCCCGTAGCGAAAACGGCGCAGCGAACGCGCGTACCGAGTCGGGAGTCGTGAGCCCGCGATCTCGGTGAAGACGCGTGCCGAGGTGTTGCAGATGATGGTGTCGAATGCGGAGAGCTCGGACAGATCGGTGATGCGGTGGTCCGTCTCGATGCGACCGCCGTGATCGATGAGGTCGGCGGCCAAGGCATCGGTGATGCTGCGTGAGCCGCCCACGGGCACCGGCCAACCGGTCGTGTGCGCGAGAGCTCCGAGCACCAGTCCGACGGCGGCGGGTGCGAGACCCGGGAGGGCGCCGATGCTGTGTCCGGCGACGCCGGTGACGAGTGCGGGCGCGGCCTCGCCGCGGAAGCGCAGTGCCCCGGCAGGGGTGCCCTGCTCGGCGACCCGGAGACTCATCGCGAGCGCAGCGCGAAGGTCGCGCGGTCGACGCAGCATCGCCCCGCCGAGCGCGAAGTCGACCACGTCATCGATGCGGTCGACGAGTGGACGGAACAAGCGTGAGTATCGTCGTCCGTCGACCCCGAGGCGCGCGGCGGTCCTGTCGAGGTCGCGATAGGCGACGGCCGCGTAGCGATCGCTCAGCGGGTTCGCGTAGGAGGCCTCCGGGACGACGAACTCGGTGCGCCGCTCGATCTCGAACGCGCGCATGAACTCGGTGGCGAGCGCCATCGGATGGATCGCCGAGCAGACGTCGTGCAGGACTCCGGGGCGCACCACCTCCGCCGTGCGCGTGCCCCCTCCGATGCTGGGGTGCGCCTCGAACACGGTGACGGGCACCCCGGCTCGGGCGAGGGTGACGGCGGCGGCGAGCCCGTTCGGGCCGGCGCCCACCACTGCCGCACCTCGATCGCTCATACGGTCAGGCTACCGGAGGACGCTCGGGTACGTCTCGTCATCTCAGGCGGAACGGATCCAGCGCGAGCAGCAGTGCGGCGGTCCAGTGACACAGGAATGCGAGCACCGTGAGCGCGTGGAAGATCTCGTGGAACCCGAAGGTGCCGGGAAGCGGGTTCGGGCGTTTCAGGGCGTAGACGACTGAGCCCACGGTGTAGAGCAGTCCGCCGACGATGACGAGGACCATCGCCGCTGGGCTCGCCCGAGAGATGTCGACGAGATACATGACGGCCGCCCAGCCGAGCAGCACGTACAACGGCACGTAGAGCCAGCGCGGGGAACCGATCCAGAACACCCGGAATCCGATTCCCAGCAATGCTCCGGCCCAGACCAGTGCGAGCAGGAGCGTGCCCTTTTCAGCGGGCAAGGCGAGCAGGGCCACCGGGGTGTAGGTTCCGGCGATCAGCAGGAAGATGTTCGCGTGGTCGAGACGACGGAATAACTGCTTCGTCCGCGGTTTCCAGTTGATGCGGTGGTAGAGCGCCGAGATGCCGAAGAGCAGCATGCTCGTGAGCATGAACACCGCCGACGCCCACTTCGCCACCGCTCCATGAGCGAGGCTGATCAGGACGATGCCCGCGGCGATCGAGATCGGGAAGGTTCCGGCGTGGATCCAGCCCCGCCACCGCGGTTTCGGATCCGCGGCTCCCGGTGCGGATCTCGCGCGCTCATGATCGATCGATTCGTCGAGCAACGGCACCGACAGACTGTCGGGTTCTGGGAAACTGCGGTCGCGAGACTCGGCTTCGGGTTCGCGTCGCTCGGCCATGGAACGAGTCTACGCAGCAGCCCTGAGCGGACGGGTATACGGGTGCTCGGTCGTCACGAGGGTGCACCGCGATAGACTCGCGACGTGCATTCCGATCCTGCGAGCGAGCTCGAGACGCCCCGTCCCGGGCTGCTCTATCGGCTGTACCAGCGCCGTCTGCGACGTGAGATCGATGCTGCGCGCGTGCCCCACCACATCGCGGTGATCGTCGACGGCAATCGACGCTGGGCCAAGCAGCGCCTGCAGGAGCGCGCGGCGTACGGTCATCGAGCGGGTGCACGGAAGATCCCCGAGTTCCTCTCCTGGTGCGAGGACGCGGGAGTGGAGGTGGTGACCCTGTACCTCCTGTCCGCCGATAATCTCGGCGCCAGGGATCGGCAAGAGCTCGAAGACCTCTTCGGGATCATCGGCGAACTCGCCCGCGAGCTCGCCGAGAAGCCGCGCTGGCGAGTGAAGCACGTCGGGGCCTGCCACGGTCTGTCCGAAGGACTCGCCGATGCGCTCGCCGCAGCCGAGGAGCGGAGTGCGGAACGGTCGGGCCTCCACATCAATCTCGCGGTCGGGTACGGCGGACGAAGCGAGATCGCCGCGGCGGTGCACGCCATCATCGAAGAGCACCAAGAGGCGGGCGGATCGATCGACACGCTCGCCGACCATCTGACACCCGAGAGCATCGGTGAACATCTCTGGACGAGGGGCCAGCCGGATCCCGATCTCGTCATCCGCACGTCGGGTGAGCAGCGTCTCAGCGATTTCATGATCTGGCAATCGGCGCACTCCGAGTTCTACTTCGTCGAAGCGCTCTACCCTGACCTGCGCGAGGTCGACTTCTTACGCGCGCTGCGCGACTACTCGACCCGGCAACGGCGCCTCGGCGGGTGACCGGCCCAGATGGCCTCCGCCCGCAATAGCATGGGAGGATGACTCCGCATATCCGCTCCGTCACGCCCGAGGTGCTGCGCGCCGATGCCATGCTCACGCCCGAGGGGGCCATCGACGGTGGCGAGCTCGAGTTCGACGAGACGGGCACGATCATCTATGCGGGACCGGCTCGCTCGGCATCGCGCGTGACTCGGGATCTCAGCGGACACGTCCTCATGCCGGGGCTCGTCAATGGGCACACGCACTCGGCGATGACGCTGCAGCGAGGAGTCAGTGACGATGAGGGGTTCATGCCCTGGCTCGCCGCAGTGCAGGCGATCGAGCAGCACCTCACCCACGACGACGTCTCGGCGGGACTCGATCTCGCGCTCGTCGAGATGATCGAGACCGGGACGACCGCGTTCGCCGATATGTACGTGTGGGACGAGTCGCTCATCGAGCAGGTGCGTGCTTCGGGAATGCGCGCCATGGTCGCTCCGGCCACATTCACTCGCGAGACGATCGGATTTCCCGGCGTCAGTGACGCGACCGGGTACGAGATCACCGAGGCGACCGAGCGGTTGGCCGAACGGTACGCCGGTGATCCGCAGATCAGGATCGCTTTCGGTCCGCACGCCCCCTACACCTGCGAGCCGGAGTTCTTGCGCGAGATCGCCGAGCGGTCGTCGCGGACCGGTATCCCGGTGCACACGCACGTCTCCGAATCGATCGCCGAGATCGATGATGTCGAGACGCGGTTCGGGGCGACTCCAGGGGACCACCTGGCCGCGCTCGGGGTCGTCAACGACCGACTCCTCGCCGCGCACTGCGTGCACCTCACCGCTGGTGAAGTCGCGCGATTCGGCGCAGCGGGTGCGTCGGTGAGTCACAACCCCGTCTCGAATCTGAAGCTCGGCAACGGTGTCGCTCCATTCATGGAGCTCCGCGCCGCTGGCGCCCGCCTCACGCTCGGCACCGACAGCGTCGCGAGCAACAACTCGCTCGACCTGTTCGAGGAGATCAAGACGGCGACGATCCTGCACCGCGGTGTGCGGCACGACGCGGCCGCTCTTCGCGCAGCCGATGTCCTCGATGTCGCCACCCGCGGGGGAGCGGAAGCCATCGGGTTCCCGTCGAGCGGGGTGCTGCGCGCCGGAGCGAGCGCCGACGTCATCGCCCTGGATGTCACCGGTTCTCACGCCACGCCGTTCTCCGGCGCAGAGGCACTGGTATCCCATCTCGGATTCGCGGCGCGCGGCACCGATGTGCGGCACGTCTTCGTCGGCGGACGACACCTTTACGCGGAGGGCGAGCACCTCACCCTCGACGCTCGTGCCGTTCGCGCACGAGCGCGGGCCGCAGCCGCTCGCGTGCGGCGCGGAGCAGCGTCGGACTAGGCGATCTGCGATCGATCGAACGCGTCGAGACTGATGCCCTGGCGCAGCACCTCTGCCGACCACTCCTGCGCCGAGAAGAGGCTGTGATCGCGATAGTTGCCGCAGCTCGTCGCGTCTGTGCCAGGCACGTCGTCCCAGGTCACGCGATGCGCGAGGTCGTCGAGCGATGACTTGATCGCCGCGCCGACTTCTGCCGGCGTCGGTTCGCCCCAGACGATGAGGTGGAACCCGGTGCGGCACCCGAACGGCGAGATGTCGATGAGTCCCTCGAGTCGGGTCCTCAGCAGTGCCGCGATCGTATGCTCGATCGTGTGCAGTCCGGCGGTGGGAATCTCGCCGGCGTTCGGTTGCACGAGGCGAATGTCGTAGTTCGAGATCGCATCGCCGCGGGGTCCGTGCTCGACACCGATGAGCCGGACGTAGGGGGCACGGACTTTCGTGTGATCGAGCGCGAAGCTCTCGACTTCGGCCAGTTCGATGTCGCCCATGGAATGTCCTCTCGTTGCCGGTCGGTCGCCGATACCGTCCCAGGCTACGCTGCTCGCCGCGAAACGTGCGGAGCTGACAGAGTGTTACGCCGCCTGAGGCAGGTCGGACTGGCTGAGCAGGACACGGGCGACCGCGCTGTGGCTCTCTCGTTCGACCTGCACATCCCAGCCCGTGCGGGCGAGCAGGGTGAGATCTGCCGAGGCAGAACTCAACTCATCGGTTTCAACGAGGTAGGTCGTGCGTCCCGGTCCGCGGAAGACGGAACGATGCTGCGCCCATTCGGGAACGCGGGTACCGCGCTCGCCGGCGAGGGCGTGATAAGGGGTAAAAAGTTGTGTAGACATGAGTGAAAATGCTTTCTATACGTGCGCGGTACGTGATCCGGCCTGGATCATCCGCGAATGTCGGTATCAAGCCGGAAGAAGGGGTGCCATCGTTCAACGGGCATCGCCGAGATCTCAAGGATCTGTGCGATGCGGTCCAACTGGACGCGGTCACCATCCGTGCTCGGGATGAAGAGCCATTCGTTCGCTCCGCCGCACCTCCCCGCACTGGGATGGGCCTGGCGAACAATCGTGACTCAACGACCTAGTATACACGTTCGGCACAGAATTGCTAGGCTGGTCCGCTATGGCGACTGTCGAACCACCCCTCTTGGTCTTTGCGCACGCGGATGAGGCGACGGCGTTCGCCGATGTACCCCACCTCGTGACCGGCGTCGGCAAGATCAACGCCGCCGCCGAACTGACGCGTGCCCTCTGCTCGGCTCCTGCGGTGCCGGCGGAGGTCATCGTGCTCGGTACGGCCGGCATCGTCTCCGACGGGACCGACGCGCCGCAGCTGAATCACGTCTACCGGGTGTCGGCGGCGGTGCAGCACGACTACTCCCTCCCGTCGCCCCGCATCGAACTCGCTCCCAGCCGGCTCGACGAGCGCGCAGCCGTGATCGCGACGGGTGACGTTTTCGTGCAGAACGACGGTCAGCGCGCGCAGGTGGCGAGCCTGGGAGCGTCGCTCGTCGACATGGAGACCTACGCGTACGCGGTCGTTTGCGAGCGGCTCAGCGTGCCGCTCCGGGTCTACAAGGTGCCATCCGATTTCGCGGACAGTGCGACGACGGGGGAGGAGTGGGACGAGATCGCTGAAACGAAGAGCGAGCAGCTGCGCCGCTTCTGGGATGAGCACCTTCGTGTGAGCCGACCCTGATCCCCGAGCGCGTCCGCTGAGACTCCTGTGCGTCACCCCGAACCTCGACCACGGGCGTGGAGAGTGGTCGAAAGTGTGCAATCCGGTATATCCTGCACCAATGGCTGAAAACGGATTCGCGACACTGCCTCAGAACGTACAGACGATGGTTATCGCGGGACTCGATCGCGAGATCGCCGACCGCACGAGTCTGATCGAGCGCGAGAAGAGCACGCGTCACCCCGACCAGAATTCGATCGACTGGTGGGAGGGGGACATCGTGGCGTCGCGCAATCTCCGCGATCGATTCCTGCACTTCAGCAGCCTGAGTCCGAACGCTTCCCGCGACCGCTAGTTCACGGCGCGCCGACGCGCGCGCCGGGGGCGTCTCGATTCGCATTTCAGATGCGGATCCCCTATTCTCTTTAGCGGTGACGTGTCCGAGCGGCCGAAGGTGCGACACTCGAAATGTCGTGTAGGGTAACCCCCTACCGCGGGTTCAAATCCCGCCGTCACCGCCGCAGAACCCCCGAACAGCACTGCATTCCAGTGAGGTTCGGGGGTTCTTTTCGTCTGCCTCGCGGGCGCTGGCTCGAGAGGCCCGGGAGCCCCTTCCCCTCAATTCCTGCGGAGCAGGCAGAGCTGGTCGAGCAGCGGGATAGCGCCGTGCTCGCTTCGCCAGCGAGCATGGACGAAGAGGAGCGCGCAGAGCGCGACGAAGCCGGAGACAAGTGCGTCGGGGATCGCGGTCATCAGTGTCCCCGCGAAGACGGCGGCGACGGTCGGGAGACCGAGCGCTCGGAATGTCTCAGCCAGTCCGTCGGCGGCGTGGCCGGTGCCATCGTGGAAGAGTGCGAGAACGACCGGCACGGCGACCGCAGCGCAGATGCACCCCGCGATGAGGCTCAGCGAGAAGTAGCGGGCGAACGTCCGTCCCATCGCGAACGAGCGCACTCCGTACCCCCAGACGAGCGCTCCGCTGATATTGACCAGTGTGAACGGCAGGGAAGCGGTGCTCCCGGCTGCGACGGCAGCGAGGCCGTGCGAAGTGGTCGCCACTGCGACACCGTACCCAGGTCCCAGCGCGACAGCGGCCACCGTGGTGCCGATCATGTCGAGGAAGAGTCCGAGCGAGAGCTCGGCGACGAGGAGCGCGCCGAGGGCGTTCATGGACACGCACGCGAGCAGCAGCAGAATGATGCCCCACCGGCCGAATGCCCGAGCCGAAGATGCAGCGTCGTGGTCTGGCGCGTGCGTGAGGTCGTCGTTCGGCGGCTGCTCGAACGAGGTTTGCTGCGGGGCCTCATCGGAGCGGGTGACAGGTTCCATCGGGGCGGGCGTTGACGCCCGTGCGCGGTGCGCGCTCTGGCATCGATCGCGCAGGGTGTCCGCCCGCGCCTCGCTCTCTCCCAGCGCGATCGCGATCTCGCGGATGAGCGCGGCGTCCATGCGAGCGCGTCCGTCACGAAATGCGTGGTACACCGTCGATCGCGGGGGCGTTGCAGCCGCCTCCGAGACACCGTCCGCGCTCCGGTCCACGCTGATGCGACGCGAGATCTCTGCAAAGCTCGTCTCGCCTCGCTGCGCCCTGAGGGCGCGAAGTTCGGCGGCGATATCGTCGAAGGTGACCGCGGCCTTCCGTTCGTCATCCACGTCGGGTCTCCCGTCTTCCGGCGTTCGGTTCATCCTATTCGGACAGTCCGTAACGGCGTCATCTCCTGAGTAACTGTTCGAGAACTGTGCGAGAACCGCTGAGATCTCGTGGAAATCGGGATCATCTCGGTAGCGTCGAGGTGAACATCACACCAGGCATGTCACACCTTTGGGGGAGGGCGGGATGGCAGGGTTCATCGAGTCGAGATCTGAACGGGAGCAGGTGTACGGATTGCTGGACCGCATCGAGTCCGGCATCGTGGCCTACGAGGAATGGGAAATCGACGTTCGCGAGTTCTCATCACCCACAGAGTTGCAACGGTCGCTTCGTGAGGTCCTGCCCCATATTCCCGTACCGGTCATCGTCGTCGCCCTCGACCTGCCGGCGCTGCGTGCCGCATCGAACGCACCGATGCTGTTCGAACGCCATCGAGGGGGTCGATCGCACCGCGGAATCCTCGAAGTCGACCGCCGGTACTTCAGCGGCGTGCCGCGCTCGGTCGAAGACCTCGCTGAAGAGTGGTTCGTCTCGTCCGGGGGTCGGGCACGGACCTTCACCCTGTCCCTGTCGATCGACGGCGGTCGAGTGCGTGGCTTCGCCGCCGATCACTGCCTCTCTCTCGATGACATCCGGGACCGTCAGACCGAGGAGGAGCGGGTCGTCAGTGAGGCCGGCTGGTTCGGCATCGGTTTCGCGGGCCTGCCGAGCCTGCTCGTGGTCCCGGCCCGTCGATCCCGATTGCAGGTGCATCTGGATCACGACGGATCGTACGTCGCGCTCACGGCTCGGGACGCGGGTGACCGGGATCGCGAACTGGTTCGAGAGCGTGCGTACGACGCCCGGTGGACGAAGTGGCTCGACGACGATGTGCTGCTCGAACAGCGGGAACTGGACCAAACTCAGCTCCGCGTTGAGGCGGCGGTGACCGCGCTCGTGTCCGACCGGAACACGCGGTGAGCCGTCACCTCGACGTCGTCCGCGCGATGTCGATTGAGATCGCGGATGTGGGATCGGTGTGTCACTGGACCCGGTCCGCGTGCGCCGTTGCGCCGCAATGGTACGTCGTCTGGGCCGTCGGTGATGAGCGCGAGGTCGAGCTGTACTGTCAACGGCACTATGTGCTCGCACTGGACTGGTGGGTCTCTGTTGAGCGCCACTCGGCGTCTCGAGTCTTCGACTACAGCGATCGGGGCCGGCTGTAACCCGGATCTCTCCGCGTTCCCGCCGGCCCCGATTCGTCCGAGTCGTCGTCGGGCTTACGCCGTCTGACCGCTGTGCTTGCCCTCGCCGATCTCCTCGACGAGCTTGGCGTTGAAGGCCGGAAGATCATCGGGCGTGCGGCTCGACACGAGTCCTTCATCGCAGATGACCTCGGCGTCGACCCACTTGGCGCCCGCGTTCTGCAGATCGGTCCGCAGGCTCGGGTACGAGGTGAGCTCGCGACCCTGCAGCACATCGGCATCCGTCAGGATCCATCCGCCGTGGCAGATGACACCCACCGGCTTGTGCTCGGCGAAGATCTGACGGACGAAGGCGACGGCGTCCGCGTCGAGTCGGATGTCATCGGAGTTCACCACGCCTCCGGGGAGGACGAGGGCGTCGTACTCACTCGCGCTGGCTTGCGCGGACGTCTGATCGACGCTCGCCTCGTGGCCGTTCTTCCCGGTGATGGTTCCGGACTCGGTTGAGATGAGTTCAGCGACGGCACCGTGCTCCGTCACTGCGTCCCAGGGGCTCGTGAGTTCGGAGTCTTCGAATCCGTCCGTAGCGAGGAATGCGACTTTCTTTCCGGTGAGATGCGACATACTTCTGCTCCTTCTCATTGGATCTGCGGTTGCACACGAGTCAATCGCGCGTCTCCGGCGTGACGCAACCGGTTGAGCGGTCGGCGGAATTCGGCTACGTCGCGCGTGTGCGGGCTGCGCATTCCGGACGTGCGGGTGCAGCGTGCGGGCAGGTGAGCGGAATACCATGAACGTATGACCCAGCTCTCACCCGATCTCGCGATCATCGGTTCCGGATCAGGCAACTCGCTCGTGACGCCCTTCTGGGACGACCGGCATGTCGTCATCGCCGAACAGGGCGTGTTCGGTGGAACCTGCCTGAACGTCGGGTGCATCCCTACGAAAATGTTCGTGCGGCCCGCGCTTCTCGCGCGCTCACCCGAGGAAGCAGCGCGACTGAACGTCACGCAGCGCACGGAGGGTGTCGACTGGCCCGCGATGCGCGATCGTATCTTCGGGAGAATCGACCCCATCTCGGCGGGTGGACGCGACTATCGTCTGGGCCTCGAACACGTGGAATTGATCGAGCAGCGCGTGCGGCTCACCGGGCCTCGATCGTTCGTGGCGGACGACGGCACTCAGGTGGAAGCCGAACGTCTCGTGATCGCCGCAGGGTCTCGCGCCGTGCTTCCGGACATCCCCGGCATCGACCTTCCTCAGGTGCACACCTCGGATACGATCATGCGCGTCGAGCGTCAGCCGCAGCGTGTCCTTGTCGTGGGCGGCGGATTCATCGCCTGCGAGTTCGCGGGTATCTTCTCCGGGCTCGGTTCGGAGGTCGTGCAGATCAACCGGAGTCAGCGACTCATGCGAAGCCTCGACGAGGAGGTCTCAGCGGCCTTCACCGAAGAGGCTTCGCGGCACTGGGATGTGCGTCTCGGCCGGGTGCTCGCCGGAGTCCGTTCCGGAACCGCAGGACGGGTGATCGCCGACATCGCGGTGCGTGATGCAGATGCGAGCACCGTCGCACGCGAGACCCTCGAGGTGGATGCCGTGCTCGTCGCAATGGGTCGGCGTCCGAATTCGGATCTCGTCGATGCCGCCGCGGCGCACCTCGATCTCCATGACGATGGGCGCATCATGGTCGATGAGTTCCAGCGCGTCCTCTCGGGCGGCTCGCCTGTGCCGGGGCTCTTCGCACTCGGCGACATCTCCTCGGCTGCGCAGCTGAAGCACGTGGCGAACCACGAGGCTCGCGTCGTAGCCCACAACCTCGAGCACCCCGACGACCTGGTCGCATCGCGCGCCGATGCGATCCCGCTCGCGGTATTCACCCACCCGGAGCTCGCCACGGTCGGCTGGACCGAGACGCAAGCGGTCGAAGCGATCGGGGCGGAACATGTGACGACGAAGACGCAGCGGTATGGCGACACCGCCTACGGGTGGGCGATGGAAGACGGGAACAGCATCTTCAAGGTCGTCGCCGATCGAAGAGACGGCAGGGTGCTCGGCGCCCACGTCATGGGACCCGAGGCGTCGAACCTGGTGCAGCCGATCATCACGGCGATGAGTTTCGGGATCGATGCGCACACGTTCGCCCGTGGTCAGTACTGGATCCATCCGGCGCTCATGGAAGTCGCCGAGAACGCGTTGCTCGGCCTCGACGTGCCTAACTCGCGAGACCCGGGTGCAATCTGAGGTCCTGACGGCTCGCGAGTCCGAGCTTCGCCCGTGCCTGTGAGAGGTGCGACTCGACGGTCCTGATGCTGCAATCGAGACGGCGAGAGATCTCGAGATTCGACAGGCCCCGCGCTGCGAGACGCGCAGCCTCCACCTCGCGGGGGGTGAGACTGGCGGCCGAGCCCTGCGGGAGGTCTTCGTCGCGCAGCCAGGGGACTTCACGCAGCATCTGCACGCGCACCTCCGCGATCTGACGGTCGCATCGCGTTGCGGCGCCTGAAGCGCGACGCTTGACGAGTATGGCGCGGGTTTCTCGCAGTGCGGTCAATGCGGGACCCGGGAGGCTCGCCTCCGTCAGCTTGTGGGCGACGCGCTGCAGCGCGGCCGGGTTCTGCTGGGCGGAGGCGGTGGTGTGCTCGTGCATGAGCGCGAGGATGCGGAGGTGCTTCTGCTCGTCGGGGGGAGTATCGAGCTGCGGGAGCCGTTCGGTCTGGCCGAGAAGATAAGCGAAGAGATGGTGAAGATTCCAGCGTGTTTCGCGCGCGGAACTGCGCTCGGTCGCCGCAGTCCACCTGCGCTCTTTCGGCGACTTCTGAGCGTAGGCCGTCGCCTGCTCGAGGATGCGCGTGACCGCGGAGATGCGTTCGCGTAGCCGGCGAGGAAGGAACCTGGGGGTGCGCTGCTCGAATCCACTCCATTCCATGAGCGAGCGCTCGGCGTGACCGGCGGTGACCGCGGTCGCCGTGGCCAGCAGATGCGTCAACCAGCGACGGTGCAGATCAGCTCGGGGCAGACTGTTCACCAGCGACGTGAGCTCCTCGGCTCGAGAGCGATAGTTGTCCGAGAGCAGAAGCGTCATGGCGTAACTGACCACCGCGGTATCGATGAGATCGCGAGAATCGGCCTCCTCAGTGAAGCCTGCGCGTTCGAGCAGGTGCAGGAAGCGCGTGTAGTCGGCCGGTGCAGGCTGATGTCCGTTCCACAGCAATTCGAATTTGAAGAGCGCGGCGGCTATCAGTTGCAGGTCCGGGGCACGATCATCGCGTGCCACTTGCCGGATGAAGGGCATCTCATCGGCGATCGATCCCGTGGCGTTCCAGAGGCGGAAGAGGCGAAGCACGGTAGCGTCCTCACCTGCCTCTTCATCATCGGAAGCAGATCGGAGCGTGGCCAGCCCGGATTCCGACTCGAGAATGCTGCGCAAGAATACCGATGCGAGACGTTCCGGCCGCGGGACTTCAGCGGCCTCGGCACTCGGGCTCGGTAACTTGACCAGCCCGTGCTTCGGTCCGCCGATGACACTCATGGCCCGAGCGCCGAAGGCACCGTCCAGTTGCATTCCCAAGCCGGCGCTTCGCAGGAGGAGCGCTCGAGCGCTTCCCTCTCGTCCGAACGCGACGAGTTCTTCGGTCGTCCGGCGCAGCACCGCACGGAGAGCCGAAGCTGCACCGGGTGCATCCGAGAACGATCCGGATGCCGCGAATCTCGCGCAGAAGAGCGAGTCAGCGGAACTCAGCGGGATGCCGAGCGTCTCTTGCAGCAGCAAGCGTTCAGCGGCGCTCTGCCGTGCGTGATCGAGCATCACGGGGGGCGCCTGGGTACGCACGGCTGCTGCGAGGAACGGGGGGACGCTGAGCAACTGCGTGGCCTCGTCCAGCACGATGACCCCGCGAGAGAGCAACTCGTGCACCGATTGCGAATCCGTCAGATCACCCGCTTGTGTCTGATCGAGAGGATCGAGCTCGGAGAGTACGACCGCGGCAGCGGCAGCCTGTTCCGGAAGCGGCCCGACGTTGAGCGCCGCCTCTCGGAGCGAGACGAGATGCAGTTCGCGGAGACCTCGCGTATCGATCGTCGATCGCAGGTCGTCGACTAGAAGGCCATGCTCGGCCAACATCAAGAGGTCGGTTGCCCACCCCGGCCGCCCGCGCGCGAGCTGCACGATCATGGACATCGTCACTGAGTCCACGAGGTGCTCGCTGCGTTCGTGCACCAAACGCTCGATCTCGGCGTCTGTCATCGGGTCGAGTCTGAGGTGCAGCCACCGATCCCAGTCGGCGAGCAGCGCGGGAATGTCCTGCATCACCTCCGAAACAGATTCGGCGAGCTGATTGGTCGCATGCCCGTTCTGCACCGCCGACACGCTGACGCCGCCCTCGGAAAACCGCTCGGCCAGCGCCGCAAGTAACTCGGGTTCGATGTACTCGAAGTCGTCGATGAAGAGAGCGGCTTCGGTCGGGGTGGACTCTGCGATACGAATCGCTTCTCGACCCGCACGGCAGCTCAGCCGCAGAGCCGGACGGCCGCTCGCGGACCACTGCGTCGCGAGGGTGTTGAGGACATGCGTTTTCCCGATTCCGCTCTCACCCATGAGAATGACGTGACGGCCATCTTCGAGACTGCGCAAAATTTCGGCGATCCGTGTTCCCCGAGGGAAATGTCGTCTGAATGGCATCCGCTCCCCGCTCCCCGTTCTCTGCGTCGTGGTGTCAACGAGAGTGCGTCGTCGCCACAGATGTTGTTCACCACATCCCCCAAACTCAGATTACCTGGGGGTTTCAGTGTTTTCAGCCACGATACGTAAACGAAAGCCGGATATCTCAGATCGGATCGGTACAAATCTGCGTGATCAGATGTGACTTTCTCAGTAGTCGATTTCTCATCGTCAGGGACGCTCGATCGGCGCATCAGCATCTCGCAGACCCATGGAGAACACTCCCAGCTCGCTCCTAGGCTCGGCCTCGTCGCGTGTGTCGTATTGCGTGCCGCAGTCGCACAGGGGAAGCGACTCTCGGCGTGCCGAGATGCACACATACGTCAAGGGGAGGGGATCCTTTGGGATACTCAGCAGATACCCGCGCGCGTCTCCGGAGAAAGCGGAAACGGGTGCTCGGGGGAGTTACGGCGGGGGCCACAGCCTTCGCCCTGATCGGCATGGGCGCCTCCGTCGCTCAGGCCGATCAAGTCACCACGGATGCCGACTCGGCCGCGCACGGGCACTTCGTCTGGCTCGAGGGGCTCGGCATCGACGTGGCTGGCGGCGCGAGCACCATCACCGAGTTCGATGCAGAGCCTGGGCCGACGAACGCATCCCTCAATCTTGAAGCTCTGGAAGCCGTTGAATTGAGCCTGGGGAACCTCACGCTCCCGTTGCTCTCGGACGGAGAGAGCCCCGGCTTGTTGAGCTTGGGGAGCGCGGGTCTGCTCGAGAGCTACTCAGCGTCTCCCTCGAGCACGGAATCCAACGCGGCTTCCGGACTCATCACAGCGGAGGGCGGCATCAACTTCGACGCGGCGGATGATCCGGCATTCGCTCCGGCGAGCATTGATCTCACGAGCCTCTTCAGCCAGCTGGGTATCGACGGTCTGACGGACGACGTCCTCGACGAGGCAACGTTCGAACTCGGCGCGCTCGCGTCGGAAGCTCAGAAGACCGGACCGGATCAGTCCAGCCAATACATGCTGAGCAATGCCGAGATGGCGCTGCACAGCCCCGCGCTCGACGATGTGGTCGGAGCGGTCGACGAGGCGACCGGAGCGGCGGGAGCAGCGCTTGACGGTCTGGTCGGCAGCGGCGGCGCCATCTCTGCGGTCGTGCAGACCGCAGTGAACGCGCTCCAAGGATTGTCGGTCGTTGGTCTTTCCATCTCGGTCGCGGACCTCGGAATCGACACCACCGGCCTGGTCGACAGCGTGCGTGAGGAGCTCTTGCAGACGCCGATTAACAACGCCGCCACCGCCGACGGCCCGGCATCGATCAACATTGACCTCTCTACCGGCACGATCTCCGTCAATGTTGAAGATCTGCTTATCGGACCGGGTGGCGTCTACGAGGGCCTCACACTGAGTACCCTCCCGGCGAATGCGGACCTCCTTTCAGACGATGTTCTGAACTCGATTGTCAGCGGAGTGACCGATGCTCTCACGGGAACGGGGCCGAACTCCCTGACGACGAAAGCGACTGATCTGTTGACGCAGGGCATCTACAGCCTGGCTCTCGATCTGAACATCCAGGCAACGGCACCGATTCTCGGAACAACGAACATCACTCTCGAGGACAGTGCTGGCAATCCTGGAACCCTCGGAGGCGTGCTAGGGATCGATGGTTACCCTGCCGCGGACCTCGAGGTGTCCGGTGGCGTACTGGGTGCTGTGGGAGGTCTCGTAACGCCCATCCTGTCAACGCTGCTAACCGGACTCGGAAACGCGGTGCAGCCCGTGGTGGACACTGCTGTCACGAACCTCAGCGTGGTGTTGAACGCGGCGCTTCAGCCGCTGATCACCGCGTTGACGGGTGAAGACGCGCTGTTCAAGGAGGCGCTCGACCAGGTTGCGACGTTCACGGTCAATGCGCAGCCCGGAAGCGGTGACTTCGGTGAGGGCAGTTTCACTGTTCGTGCTCTCGACCTTCAACTGCTCCCTGGCGTCTTGACTGATCCAGTGAACCTGCAGCTCGCCTCGTCCACGGTAACGGCGCTCGACGAAGCCGCGGCGACGCTGACGGGGACTCCGAACCCGGTGGAGCAGGGTGGCACGGTCACCCTGACCGGTGATGGGTTCGATCCGGGTGAGGATGTCACGGTGACGTTCCCTGATGGGACGACGACCACGGTGACTGCTGAGGAGGACGGGACGATTTCCACGACGTGGGATGTTCCGGCTGATCAGGAGCTCGGTGATGTGACGTTCACTGCGGTGGGTGGCACGAGTGGTCAGGAAGCGACGGCGACGGTGACGGTTGAGGCCGCTGCGGTTGATGCGACGCTGACGGGGACTCCGAACCCGGTGGAGCAGGGTGGCACGGTCACCCTGACCGGTGATGGGTTCGATCCGGGTGAGGATGTCACGGTGACGTTCCCTGATGGGACGACGACCACGGTGACTGCTGAGGAGGACGGGACGATTTCCACGACGTGGGATGTTCCGGCTGATCAGGAGCTCGGTGATGTGACGTTCACTGCGGTGGGTGGCACGAGTGGTCAGGAAGCGACGGCGACGGTGACGGTTGAGGCCGCGGTCGCTGACGCGAACGTCAACGCATCCGCATCGGCATCGGCTTCGGCAGACGCCGCAGCGGACGACGACGCAACCGCTTCGGCTCAGGCCGCCGCACAGGCAGCGGCTGATGAGGACGCGAACGCGACGGCTTCCGCCGCCGCAGATGTGTCGGCAAATGCTGCTGCCGAGGCGGCGGCGAACGAGGACGCCTCGACGGACGCTTCGGCCGAGTCCAACGCTGCAGCATCCGCTGCGGCCGAGGCGAGTGCCGACTCGACCGCTGATTCGGCCCAGGATGCGGACGCTTCGGCAGCCGCTTCCGCCGCTGCTGAAGCTGATGCGACCGCTGCGGCATCCGCTGCCTCGGAAGCCGCAGCTGAGACGGATGCGTCAACGGATGCGTCGTCGGCTGCGTCGGCCGACGCGACTGCGAACGCGAATGTCAACGCATCCGCTTCGGCTTCGGCTTCGGCTGACGCCGCTGCAGACGATGACGCGACCGCATCGGCAACCGCGGCCGCTGTGGCTGCCGCCGATGAAGACGCGAACTCGACGGCTTCGGCTGCGGCCGACACCTCCGCGAACGCTGCTGCTGAGGCAGCGGCGAACGAGGACGCGTCGACCACCGCTTCGGCCGAGTCCAACGCTGCAGCATCTGCTGCAGCCGAGGCGAGTGCCGATTCGACGGCTGACTCGGCGCAGGACGCGGACGCTTCGGCAGCCGCCTCTGCTGCCGCTGAAACTGACGCGACTGCAGCGGCATCCGCCGCCTCGGAAGCCGCCGCTGAAACCGACGCCTCGGCCACGTCGTCGAGCACCGCCTCTGCCGATGTGAGTGCTGACGCCGCCGCTGACCCGGCTGCAGATGCAACGGTTACCGCGGATGCTGACGCGAATGTCAACGCATCGGCCTCGGCTTCGGCGTCTGCGAATGCGGACGACGAGTCGAACGCAGCGGCGACCGCCGCCGCACAGGCCGCCGCTGACGAGGACGCGAATTCGACCGCTTCGGCTGCTGCCGACACCTCCGCGAACGCCGCTGCTGAGGCGGCGGCGAACGAGGACGCGTCGACGACGGCGTCGGCTGAGTCGAACGCTGCGGCCTCCGCCGCGGCTCAGGCGAGTGCCGATTCCACGGCTGATTCGGCTCAGGACGCTCAGGCTTCGGCTGCGGCCAATGCGGATGCGACTGCTGCATCTGAGGCTGCCGCGTCGGCTTCGGCGGAGGCTGCTGCCGAGGCGAATGCCTCGGCCTCGGCTTCGAGCTCGGCCTCGGCCGATGTGAGCGCTGATGCGACGGCTGCTGCAGCTGCCGCGTCGCAGGCGGATGCGGACGCATCGGCTGCGGCCTCGGCGGACTCTTCCGCGAATGTTGATGCTGATGCCTCGGCTGCTGCCGGTGCTGCTGCGGACGACAACACCTCGGCTTCGGCGAACGCTGCCGCGGACAACGCGGCATCGGGTTCGGCCGCAGCCAAGGGCGATCTGTCGAACACGGGAGCCTCGAATCTGGCGCTGATGGGGACCGCGGCGGCACTGCTGCTGCTCCTGGGTGCTGGTGCCTTCGCGCTCCAGCGGTACCGTAGTCGTCAGACGCAGTAATCGCTCTCTGCGCCCGGTGCGGGTGAGGTCGTGATGTCACGGCTTCGCCCACACCGGGCGTTTCGGGCGTCGCAAGCGTTCGACCGCCGTACGTCGCAGATCGAATCGAAGGAGAGCTGTGGGCTCAGAGTCGTTCCCCTCAGGCACTCGGAAGCCGAAGGTGTGGGTGCGCGTCATCGCATTCGCGGCGGTGCTGGCGACCGCTTGGCACATCTTCGCCTCGTTCCTCTGGATCGCACCACCGTCGCCGTTGCGCGAGGTGGTGCCGGGGAGTGCGTTGAGTTCGTACATGCTCCCGATGTTCGGGCAGTCGTGGAGCGTGTTCGCTCCGGAGCCGATCAACGGAGATTTCCACTTCAACGTCCGCGCCAAGGTGCAGGGCGATGATGGTGAGTTGCGGGAGACCGGCTGGGTGAGTGCGACCGATGTGGAGCTCTCCATGATCCGCTACAACCTGACGCCTCCGCGCGGTGGTTTGCAGTCGAGCGAGGTCGCATCGAGTTACAAGACCGCCTACGACAAACTTGAGCAGGTGCAGCGGACGACCGTGGGCGGAGATTTCGCCGTCGATGAGTGGCTGGTGGGTCTGGAGGCCGCGCTCGAGAATCAGGCGGAGGCGGCGACGCAGAACGCCGATGCGGATGAGGAGCCGGTGGAGGTGAACACCGCGGAGATCGCGCAGTTGGTCGCCGAAGAGCGCCGAGCCGCTGCGTATGCGACGCAGGTGGCCCGCGCGATCTGGGGTGCCGATGTCGAGGAAGTGCAGTATCGCGTCAGTCGTCAGAACGTGGTTCCGTTCGCAGATCGCCACAACGCCGACGCGGAGCGTCCTGAGCCTTCGGTGATCCTGCCGGGCTGGCGGGGTCCGGTCGTCGAGGAGGGGCAGGACGACGGCAACTTCGCCGAGACCTTCCGCAAGCAGTATGAGAGGAATGCCGAATGAGCGATCAGCCCACCACCCCGGTCGCGCGATTCGGCGCATTCATCGGGAGTCTCATCGCGGGTGCATGGATGGCCGCGATGAACGGACTCGGTCGAGCGATCGAGACGCTCGAACGTTGGCTCTTCAGCGGAAAGAAGTCACTGTACGGCTTGGCCGTCACGCGCATCATCTTCGGACTGACGGCATTCGGATTGCTGCTGACCAACTTCAGTACCCGTTTGTACACCTTCGGATCGGGATCGGCTTGGAACGGAGAGATGCGCGCGCCGCTCAGCGATTTCCCGCAGATATGGCTGTTCAGCGCATTCCACCGCGTCGCCGCGAACGATGTCGCCTTCACGATCCTCTATCTCCTGCTCATGGGCCTCGCAGTGCTCTTCGCGCTCGGCTGGCGGTTCCGGATCGTCCTGCCGGTGTTCTTCGTGATGTGGGTCAGTTTCATCGAGATGAACGACATGGTCGGCGATCAGGGCGACAATATGTTCAGGATCGCGTTGATCCTGCTCTTCTTCGCGGATCCCGCCGCGCGCTGGTCGCTCGACGCCAGACGGCGCGCGAAGCGCGAATGGTTCCCACCGGGAAGCTCGGGTCATCAGATCGGTACCGTACTGCACAACCTCGCCCTCGTCGCCCTCACCGCGCAGGTCGCGTTCGTGTACGCCGCGGGTGGCCTGTACAAGGCACAGGGCGCGCCATGGGCAGAGGGGTATGCGGTGTACAACCCACTGCAGACCGCGCGATTCGGGACCTGGCCCATCTTGAGCGATCTCGTGACCGCGTGGGGGCCGATGGTCGCGATCGCGACCTGGGGTTCGGTGCTGCTGCAGATCGCGTTCCTGTTCATGCTGCTGTCGCGTCCGACGCGACTTGCGGGCCTCTTCGGCATTCTGAGCTTCCACATCGCGATCGGCGTCCTCATGGGACTGCCGTGGTTCTCACTCACCATGATCGCGATCGACTCGATCTTCATCCGCGATCGGAGCTGGCACGAGCTCGGATCGCAGATCCGAGAGCGGTGGCGGGCGACTGCGCGGCAGGAGCCCACAAAGGCCGATGCGGTGGCTGACGCTGAACCGGTCGGTGTCGGAGGTGAGCGCTAGGCTCGCCGCATGGCGAAAACCAAGAGCGGGTACGTCTGCTCCGAGTGCGGGTGGCAGACGAGCAAGTGGGTCGGTCGCTGCGGCGGGTGCCAGCAGTGGGGCACGCTGCACGAGAAGGCGCCGGAGGGCGCGAAGCTCGCCCGTACCGTTGCCGCCACGGTGCCTGTTTCAGGGCGCGAGGCTCAGCCCATCACTCGGGTGAGCGGTGAACGGGTAGCGCATATGCCGACGGGCATCAGCGAACTCGATCGAGTGCTCGGCGGCGGTGTCGTCCCGGGAGCGGCGATCCTGTTCTCCGGCGAACCCGGAGTCGGCAAGTCCACGCTGCTGCTCGATGCGGCTGCGCGCGTGGCCGCGTCCGGTGCGCGGGTGCTCTACGCGAGCGGTGAAGAGTCGACCGGGCAGATCCGGTTGCGCGCCGAGCGCACCGGTGCGCTGCACGACACCCTCTTTCTCGCCAGTGAGACGGACCTGGCGACGGTGCTCGGGCACATCGAGCAGGTGCGCCCGGGGCTGATCGTCGTCGACTCGGTGCAGACGTTGGCGAGCGCCCAGGTCGAGGGCGGGGCGGGCGGTCCCGCGCAGGTGCGAGAGGTCGCGGCGGCGCTGATCCGCGTCGCGAAAGAGAGCGGAATCCCGGTCATCATCGTCGGGCACGTCACCAAAGATGGCACGGTCGCCGGCCCTCGGTTGCTCGAGCATCTCGTCGATGTCGTGTGCCACTTCGAGGGCGATCGGCAGACGGCGCTGCGCTTCCTTCGCTCATTGAAGAATCGCTACGGACCCACGGATGAGACCGGTTGCTTCCAGATGGCGAGCGGAGGCATCGAAGAAGTCTCCGATCCGAGCGGACTGTTTCTCAGTCGCACTGAAGAACCGGTCAGCGGAACCTGCGCGACGGTCTCGCTCGAAGGCCGCCGTGCGCTGCCCGTCGAGGTGCAGGCGCTCACCGCGACGAGCTCCACGCCGAACCCGCGTCGCGTCACCAGCGGCGTGGACTCCTCACGTATCGCCATGATCCTCGCGGTCCTGGAACGCCACACCGGCGAGAAGCTGCACGATGTCGACGTGTACGTCTCGACGGTCGGTGGGGTGCGGCTGACCGAACCCGGCGCCGACCTCGCGATCGCACTCGCGGTGCTCTCCTCCATTCGGGATCGTCCGCTGCCGCGAGACTTCGCCGCCGTCGGCGAGCTCAGCTTGGCCGGAGAAGTGCGTGCAGTGGTGGGTGGTGATCAGCGTGCGGCGGAAGCGAAGCGCCTCGGGTACGCGCAGTTCATGGATGCCGCGGTGAAGACCGTCGCGGCGGCGCGAGACCGACTGCTGCCACGGTCCTGAACCTCCGATTTCGTCGGCTCCGCGCACGTCACGCGTGCCCAGTTACGAGGAGTAGACTGAATTTTGTGAGTAATAACACGGTAGATGTCGTCCTGATCGGCAGCGGCGTGATGAGCGCCACGCTCGGTACCTTGATCAAGCAAGTGCAGCCGGACTGGTCGGTCACGATCCTTGAATCCCGCAGCGCCGTCGCCACCGAGAGCAGCAACGGATGGAACAACGCAGGCACCGGCCACGCCGCACTCTGCGAGCTCAACTACATGCCCGAGGCGATCGACGGCACGTTGAACGTCGACAAGGCCGTGAGCATCAATGAGCAGTTCCAGCTGTCGCGTCAGTGGTGGAGTTCGCTGGTCCGCGAGGGTGTGCTCAATGATCCGTCGTCGTTCATCAACGCGACCCCGCATATGACCTTCGTGCGGGGCGAAGAGAACATCGCCTACCTGCGTCGGCGCTGGGAACTC
The DNA here is from genome assembly GCF_017583045.1 of Leucobacter tardus. GTDB lineage: Bacteria > Actinomycetota > Actinomycetes > Actinomycetales > Microbacteriaceae > Leucobacter > Leucobacter tardus. The sequence continues at coordinate 42,469 of NZ_JAGFBF010000004.1, forward strand.
CTCCGCGACGAACCGCTCTTCTCCGACCTCGAGTTCAGCGAGGATCCGGAACAGATCGCGCAGTGGGCGCCGCTGCTCATCGACCGTCGGGCGAAAGATGAGCGCTTCGCGGCGACCCGCTCCGAGAGCGGAACCGATGTCGATTTCGGGTCGCTGAGCGTGCAGCTCATCGATCACCTGAAAGCGCAGGGCGTGGACGTCGAGATGTCGACCGAGGTTCGTCGCCTGCGTCGGCTGCCCGACGGCACCTGGGACGTGCTCGCACGCAACCGGAACGGCTACGGTCGCACGCGCATCAACGCGCGATTCGTGTTCGTCGGTGCGGGCGGCGGGGCGCTCTCGCTGCTGCAGTCGTCGAAGATCCCCGAGATCAAGGGGTTCGGCGGGTTCCCGATCAGCGGCAAGTTCTTGCGCTGCGACAACCCCGAGATCGTCCGTCAGCATCAGGCGAAGGTCTACGGCAAGGCCTCGGTCGGTGCACCCCCGATGTCGGTGCCGCACCTCGACACGCGTGTGGTCGACGGTCAGGAGAGCCTGCTCTTCGGCCCGTACGCCGGGTTCAGCCCGAACTTCTTGAAGAAGGGGTCCTGGTGGGACCTGCCGGGCTCCATCCGGTTGCACAATCTCGGACCGATGCTCAAGGTCGGCCTCACCGAGTTCTCTCTCGAGAAGTACCTGCTCAAGGAGCTCATGGCGAGCCGCGAGAAGCAGATGGAGACGCTGCGCGAGTACATGCCGGCCGCCCGGGCGGAGGACTGGTCGATGATCTCGGCCGGTCAGCGTGTGCAGGTCATGAAGAAGGATCCGGAGAAGGGCGGCGTGCTGCAGTTCGGCACCGAGCTCGTCACCGGCGCCGACGGCTCCATCGCCGGCTTGCTCGGAGCCTCCCCGGGAGCCTCGACCGCGGTGCACGCCATGCTCGACATCATGCAGCGCTGCTTCCCCGAGAAGTTCGAACACGAGTGGCGCGAGAAGATCGTCGAGCGCGTACCGTCCTATGGGTCCGGGCTGAACCACGATCGCGACGTCGCCGCCGCGTCGCTGGCCGAGACTGCAGAGGTTCTGGGTCTCTCGCGGCAGGCCGTCGAAGCCTAACGGGTGCGATGACCGGCGCCGGGAGAGCCGGTGCCGGTCACCACGGACCCCGGTCAGTCTTCAGTGATGAGCTGCTCCACGAAGGAGGCGGTGTCCTGCCACCCGGTAACGGCGTGACAAGCGACGCCCATCGCCCGCACCGGGTAGTCGTTCCCGGCGGGATCCAGGCGGTCGCCGACGAACAGCATGTCGTCCAGTGAAATGCCCGTGTGCTCGGAGAGTTTGCGCATCCCGTACGCCTTGTCGATGCCGCGCCTCGTGATGTCCACCGAGGTTGACCCGCCGCTGCGGACCTCCAAGTGCGGGAGCCGGTCCGCGACGGCGGCGCGCAGCGCATTCTTCTTCGCGCCGTCCGGATCCCAGACCTGCTTCGCTGACACGGGAGCGCTCTGGCCCAGTGCGGAGAACGTGACCTGGGATCCGCGATCCTCGAGGATCTCGCCCCACGGCTCGTGTTCCCACAGGCCCAGCCGATCGGCTTCCTCGCGGAGCGCCATCAGGGCGGCATCGCGTTCATCGGCGGTCAGATTCTCCTGGTACACCGTGTGCCACGCGGCGCGCTCGCGCCGCTCGTAGCGGGTGCCGCAGGTCGGCAGAAGGTGGAGTCGCTCCAACGATGCCTCGGTGACGTCGGGGGAGCGCTCGAGGCCGCCGACGAGCTGGGAAGCGAACTGCGCGAAGTTGCCGCCGGAGATCACCGCGACGGTCGTCCGCTCGAGGAGACCGAGCAGGGCGGCCACCATGCGGGGATCGACTGCCGACTTCGACGGAGCGAGTGTGTCGTCGAGGTCGAATGCGACCAGGAGAGGAAGCTGAGGCATCCGCTCATTCTTCCACAGGAGCTCACGCGAATGCGTACGCTCAGCCGTTGTGCAGCCAGACGGTTGTTTCGCCGCGAATGAGCGATGCGTCGCTTCGCAGCGGTCGAGTCGCACTGCTCAGCACGAGTCGGCCACGCATCTGACGCGGGAGTTCAATGGCCCGCGTGCTGAAGTTGGCGACCGCCGTCCACCCGCCGAGCCGGTCGATCCCGATGAGTTCAGGATGGCCGGTGTCGATCCATGCCAGTTCCGGGGTGTGCTGCAACGCGCGTCGCAGCGCGAGCGCACGACGGTAGAGCGCGAGTGTGGAACCGGGATCGCCCTCCTGGCATCGCACCGACACGTCCGCGAACCACGGAGGCGGCGGAAGGTCGGTGGGGCCGCCGAACCCGAATGAGGGGCCTTCCGGAATCCAGGGGAGCGGAACGCGGTGCCCATCGCGGCCGGGAATGGACTCCCTGCCGCGGAAGAACCAGGGGTCCTGCCGCTCGTCATTACCGACGTCCGTCACCTCGTGCAATCCGAGTTCTTCGCCCTGGAAGAGGCATGCTGATCCCGGAAGTGCCAGCATGAGGAGGGTCGCAGCTCGAGCGCGCCGGAGGCCCTGAGCGTCATCGTCCGCGGCGTAGCGAGTGGGGTGGCGCTCCACAGCGTCATGGGAGAGCGACCACGAGGGCGTGGCGTCGGACGCCGCTGCTAGCGCGAGGTGTTCGCCGATCGCCCGGCGAAAGGTATCTGCGGAGAATGGCATCGCGGCGAGATCGCAGGCGACCAGCTGCGCACAGCCCTCCGGCGGTGGAACGGGGGTTCGCGGGCCCGACTGAGCGCGGATCGCTCCGATCACGGTGCCGGGGGCGACGCCTGCGTCGAGTTCTCGCCGCCAGCATCGCGTGATGTCGTGCAGATCGCGACGGGCCCAGAACGACTCATCGGCTTCGACGCAGAACCCGTCCGCGCCGCGATCGGACCAGAAACGGAGGGTGCGCGAGAAGTCCGCGCGAACGTCGTCGTCGTCCCAGTCGAGTTCGGGGTGCTCCGCGGAGCCGCGATGACGAAACCACTGACCATCACCGACGGGTGCCCACACCGGATCTCCTTCGGCGGAGCGCTCACTGTCGGGAGGGTGTTCACCGCGTGCACCGCGCCCGTCTCGAAAGCGATACCGACCTCGAGCCCCTGATCCCGGTCCCGCCGCCACCGCCTCCCGAAACCAGGGGTGCCACTGCGACGTGCGGTCGGGAACCAACGTGAGGATCGCCCTGAGACCCGCGCCGTGCAGTCGTCCGACCAGGTCGTCGAAGTCGCCGAGCGTGCCGAGCCGCAGGTCGACATCGCGCGGATCGACCACATCGTATCCGTCATCTGTTCGGGCCGAGGGGAAGATCGGGCCGAAGCGCACCGCATCGATGCCGAGGGTGCGCAAGTACGGCACGCGAGAGCTGATTCCGCGAAGATCGCCGATCCCATTGCGGTCGGCGTCGGCGAACGCGTAGGGGAGCAGGTGGTACACGATGCACCCCAGCCAGGGTTTTGCAGGTGTCGAGCGGTCCGACATGCCATCCTCGTCGACTCGGATTCCCCACCGGCAACGCTTCGGAGCGACCGGCGGCCCACCCCAACTGGACACTGGCAATAATAACCGGCCACGCGTGAATGGACAAATGAAACTGGCAACTCGTGTGCATCCGCGCGCGGATGCGCTGAGTGAGCGATCTTCCACGCGCGCGAACGCTTCAGGACCGGGGAGCCGGCGGAGGAACCGGTGCGCCCTCGGGCGCGGGGATCTTCGCGTATGCCGAGGCTGCCGTCGCGGCTTCGGCGGGTTCATCCTGAGCACCGGGGCGCGGGCGACGCGGTGCCGGATCCCACCCCCGATCCACGAGCCGACGCTGCACCAGGATGGCGGCGCCCAGCACGATGAGGCCGATCACGACGATCAGGACGAGGCCGCCGACCGCACCGATCCGTGCTGCGGAGCCGATCGCCAAGCCGAACCACCCGAAGTCCGCATCGCCGAAGGTCGTGTTCTCGCCTCCGAACGCGCCGAGCACGGAGAGCAGGAAGGCGGGCAGGAAAGTGATGATCAGTCCGTTCACGAACCCGCCGACGAGCGCGCCGCGTCGGCCGCCGGTCGCGTTGCCGTACACTCCGGCCGCGCCGCCCGTGAAGAAGTGGGGAACCAGGCCGGGGAGGATCAGCGCGATGCCGAAGGCCGGGTTCAACCAGGTGGAGAGGATGACGAGTCCGACGAGTCCACCGCCGAAGCTGGAGATGAAGCCGATGAGCACGGCGTTCTGAGCGTACGGGAACACGATAGGGGCGTCGAGAGCGGGAATCGCCCCGGGCACGACCTTGGCCGCAATGCCCTGGAAGGCGGGAACGAGCTCGCCCAGGATCGTGCGCACGCCGAAGAGGATCACCGCGACCGCGACGCCGAACTGCAGGCCGTAGGTGACGGAGGTCATGAGGTAGTTGCCCACGTTCTCCGCTCCTCCGTCGAACGCCTGGAACGCGACGTCGGTGCCGGCGCGCACCATGAAGAGCACGGCGAGGATCACGTACATGATCGCCATGGAGAGTGCCGTCGCGACCATGGAGTCGCGGAGGAAGCGCAGTCCCTCGGGCAGTTTGAGGTCCTCGGTGGAGGGGCTCTTTCCGCCGACCAGCCTGCCCGCGGCTCCCGCGGCGATGTACCCGGCGGTTCCGAAGTGACCGATCGCGATGCTGTCGTCACCCGTGATCCGGCGGGTCCACGGGTGCGCGAGAGCCGGCAGCGACACCATCAGGATCCCGAGCAACAGCGCCCCGACCCCGACGACGACCGCTCCGCTGTACCCCGCGGTCGCGAGAATGATGGTCAGCATCGTCGCCATGAAGAGCACGTGATGCCCGGTCAGGAAGACGTACCTGAGCGGGGTGAACCGAGCGAGCACGAGCGAGAACACGAAGCCGAGGATCATGAGCCACGCGACCTGGCCCCCGAACTCCGCCTGGGCGATCCCGGCGATCGCCTCGTTGGTCGGCACCACACCCCGAGCGCCGGTCGCGCCCTGGATCATGACGCCGAGCGGTTCGAGCGAGGCGACGACGAGCGTCGCACCGGCGCCGATCAGCAGGAAGCCGAGGGTGGCCTTGATCGCTCCGCCGACCACCTGTCCGCTGCTCTTCCGCAGCGCGATCAGGCCGACCGCGGTGATGATGCCGATGAGGAACGCGGGCACCGAGAGGATCTCGTTGACCAGGAACTCCGCGATTGCAATAAGCCAGTCCATGATGTCCCTGTCAGATGTCGTATGCGTCGCGCAAAGCTGCGTCGACCTCGTCGGTGCTGGTGAAATTGGAGATGACTTTGACGGGGATCCCGACATCGCCGAGCGTGCGAGCGATCTCCCCGGAGGTCAAGATGAGGTCGGCGTCCTTCGACTTGCCGCGCGCTGAGATGGTGTCGGTCGCCTCTACCGAGAGGAACGGACTCCATCCCCAACGATCGAGCACCTGTTCGAGGGTGTTCTTGAGGAACAGACTCGTGCCGAGGCCGTTGCCGCACACCGTGAGGATGTGATTCCGCGTGCGTGCCGTCGATCGGGCCTGGCTCGGCTCGTCGGTTCCCGCCGATTGCCGAGACGAGTCCGCGTGATCGTCCGCGCGCAGCGGCTCACCACCGAGCGCGCGCAGGAAGTCCTCGGGAGCCTGGGCGTCTGCGAGGGCGCGACGCGTGTCCGAGTCGCCGAGGATCCCGGCGAGCTGCCGCATCGCATCCATGTGATCGGATGAATCGCTCGCTGCGAGTGCCGCCACCAGCGATACCGGATCATTGGTGGTGTGGCCGAACGCGACCGGCGTTCGCAGGCGGAGCCACGACATTCCGGTGCGGTGCACGTCGCCATCGGCGCGAGCGTGCGCGAAAGCGAAACCGGGCGCGACGACGATGTACGGGCCGTTCGCCTCGACGTTCCGCACCATCGACTCGCTATACGCCGCGTCGCTCACCCCTGCGGTCTCCAACAGCTTGCCAGCGGCGCGTATCGCTTCGCGCCAGTCGCCGGCGTCTGCGTCGAGAACGATCGATGAGGGTGCGGTGAGATCGTACAGCGTGGGCATCACAGCAGGATATCGTGCGCGATGACGCCGTCGTGCGCCTCGATCGTCATGAGAGGCGCATCGGCGCTGCCCGGCAGCTGGAAGCAACCGGCGAAACCACTGGGGATGCTTGACACTGTCGTTGCCGAGGCCGAAGCATGTTCCCATGGGACTGGGAAAAATCGTGAAGACCGTCAAGACGCTCGCCAACGATCCGAAGGTGCAGCAGCACCTGAAATCGGAGAAGGCGGAGCAGATCAGCGATTCCGTGCTCGACAAAGCCGCGGGAGCCGCGAACAAGGTGACGGGAGGCAAGCACGAGGAGAAGATCACGCGGGCGCGGGACGCCGCGGATCGAGCGATCGGGACCGACGATGACCCGGATGCGCGTCCGGGCAGCGCGCCGAAACAGTAAGCCGCGCGTCACACCCCCGTTGCGGGTCGCCCGCTGCGCAGGACCCCTCGCGTGACGAGTCCGAGGAGCAGCGCCCAGAAGGCTGCGCCGATGCCCCACACGGTGATCCCCGATGCCGCCACGAGGAGCGTCAGGGCGCAGGCGACGCGATCAGCGGTATGCGCCCACGCGCTCTGCACCGCGGAGGCCAGGGTGCCGATGAGCGCGAGTCCGGCGACCGCGGGGATGAGTCCGCCCGGGGCGGCGAGCGCGACCGTGGAGACGGCTGCGGCTCCGACCGCGAGGGGCACGTAGAATCCGCCGGCCCAAGCGGCACTGCGCCAGCGGCGCGCGAACGGCACACCGCTGTCGGGGCCCGCGGCGAGTGCAGCGCTGATGGCGGCGAGATTGATCGCGTGCCCCCCGAACAGTGCGGCCGTCGCGGAGCCGATCCCGGTCGTGATCAGGGCTGGACGCCACGGGGCGGTGTAACCGAACGATTGCAGCACGGCGGCACCCGAGACGTTCTGCGACGCCATCGTGACGATGTAGAGCGGGAGCGCGAGGCCCAGAACGGCCTGCCACGAGAACGTGGGCAGGACGAGAGCGAGCGACGGCGCCCACCGGATCTCGGCGGCGTCCGCCGCCCCGGTGGCGAACGCGATGCCGATGACCACCAACGCAGCGCCGAACGCCACGGGCACGGCCCATCGAGCCCAGAATCGCACGCCGAGCAGCCAGACGAGGGCGACGGGGAGGATCACCGCAGGGCTGGACACCGCCGCCTCGATCGGTACGAGGCACAGCGGTATGAGCACGCCCGCGAGCATGGCCTGTGCGATGCCCGCGGGGATCCGCGACATCAATCGACCGAGGAACGGCCAGAGCCCCGTCAGCACGAAGAGCGCTCCGCAGATCATGAATGCGCCGACCGCGTCGGAGAATCCGCCGGGCAGCCCGCCCGAACCCGCGAGTACGGCGGCGCCCGGCGTCGACCAGGCGAGGGACACCGGGACCCGATACCGCAGCGAGAGCACCAGACCGCCGAGGCCGACCACCAGACACAGGGCGCCGAGACCTGAAGCCGACTGGGTTGCGGACGCGCCCACCGCTTGCAGTCCGGTCAGTACCACCGCGAATGAGGCGGTGAAGCCGACGGCGGTGGTGACGAACCCGGCTCCTACTTCGTTCGCGTGCACACCTTCCATTATGGCGAGTTCGCGCCTACAGAGCGGACTCGCCCAGACCCCGGAGCGCCATCCACGCGGTGGCACGGTCGTCCGCTCGTTCGAGGGAGAGGCCGGTCAGCTCCTCGATGCGGGACAGACGTGCGGCGAGGGTTTGCCGGTGCATTTCGAGATCGCGAGCACTCGCGCGGTGCTGCCCGTTCGACGCGAGGAAGACGCGCAGCACACGCAGGAGCTCACCGTGCGCTCCCGAGGCATCGCGCAACGGGTCGAGCACGCGTACGAGCGCGGCGCGACCCGTGTCAGTGCTCCCAGCACGAACTCGACCGAGGGCAGGCGCGCGTACCGCACCACGATCTCGTTCTCGGCGAGCGCCGTCTCGAGCGCCTGCCGCGCTTGGACCGCGGTGTCGGCGAGCGCGTCGACGGCGGCCGGTTCGCCCACCCCGATGTGGAGCCGTCGCCCGGCGAACGGGGTGAGGTTCTCCACGCGCTCGGTCAGGGCCTCGATCAGGTCGCTGCGGACGAAGCCCAGCATGCGCGCGGGTGACGACGAGAACACGTACTCCGCTCCCAGCTCGTCGAGCCAGCGGCGCAGCAGCCGATCGGCATCGATCGTGCGGGTCCTCGAGCCGAGCGCGAAGCCGGTGAGGGTGGGATCGTGGACGCCCCATCGGCGCAGTAGGCCCAGCGCGGCGGGCCCGCCCGCGAGGAGGGTGTTCATCAGCGCCTCCCTACCGAGCTCTTCGGTGGTCGACGAATCATGCGAGCGCAGCAGGAGATCGAAGAGTTCAGCCGCGAGGGAGGCGAGATCGCGGGCGTGGCTCGTCGTCCCCGAACGCGTCGAAATCACGAGGGATCCGGCACGATCCCGATCGGAGCCGACCTGGTGCAGTTGCAAGCCGTCGTGCCGGATCCGCACGGGACGTCCGAGGGCTACCGCGGTGGCATCCGCGAGGTGCAGCCGCCCGGCACCGGCGCTCGTAATCAGTTGACCCTGCGCGTCGAGGAGCACGGCCCAACCGGTGATGCGATGCGCGAGTTCGGAGATCACGGCGCTCGCGCCACCGCGTCTGGCCGCCTGCGTGAGCACCTTCATGCCGGCCGACACCAGACGGTCCGCAGCGGCGCGGTCTTCGGAGACGAGTGCCGAAAGCGTTGCGTGCAGCGCCTCGCCAGTGAGGCGGCACCCGGTGATCGCGCTGATTCCCACGGCTTGCAGCCGCGCGCTCACCTGCTCGCCCGCCCGGTCGGTCACGAGCACCACACGGTCGAGGACCGCGGCTTCCTCGGGGACCGATTGACGGCGCGCGAGCAGTTCGTCGAGGTCTCCGGTGGCCAAGATCGCGTACCCCGGATGGCCGCCCACCACGATCTCCGAGAGTCGGGCCACGCTCTCGACTGGAACGCGCGCGGTGATCCCTCCGGTGACGAGGGTGCCGCCGACGGCGCGAGCCGCTGCCGAGAGAGTGATGGGCACGTGCGTAATGTACCAAATGTTGATTCTTCGTGTTGTTTATCGCCATCTGGTGCAGTGACAGGACGTGGTCGGGCTCCGTAGCATCTGGCAGGAGCGTCGAACGGTCCTGGCCGGATCGAGCGATGCGTGCACACCACGACGAAGGAGTTTCAGATGCAGGCGGTAGTGTTCCGGGATCCCGACAGCCCCGTAGAGGTTGTCGATGCGCACCTGGCCGGTCCTCGTGCGGGGGAGGTGCGGGTGAAGATCGCCGCCGCAGGCGTCTGCCACTCCGACCTGCACGTCAAACGCGGGGAGTGGGACGCGCCCGCCCCGCTCGTCATGGGCCACGAGGGATCAGGCGTCGTCGTCGAACTCGGCGCAGGCGTCACCTCGCTCGCCGAGGGCGACCACGTGGTGCTGAGCTGGGTGCCGCCGTGCGGTGAGTGCCGATACTGCCAGCAGGGCCACGAGGCCCGCTGCCAGAAGGTCGTCGACGTGAACAACGCGAACGGTTCGCTGTTCGACGGCACGTCGCGCCTGTCGAGCGCAGAGTCGGGCGAGGCGCTGCACCACTACCTCAGCGTGTCATCCTTCGCCGAAGAAGTCGTGGTGCCGGTCTCGGGTGCCATCAAGGTGCGCGATGACGCGCCGCTCGACGTCATCTCGGTCGTGGGGTGCGCCGTCGCAACCGGCGTGGGAGCGGTGTTGAACACTGCGGCGGTCGAACCCGGCGCGATCGTCGCCGTTATCGGATGCGGGGGCGTGGGTCTCAACGTCGTGCAAGGTGCGAAGCTCGCGGGAGCCGAGCGGATCGTCGCGATCGACGTCGTCGAATCCAAGACGGCGATGGCGATGCAGTTCGGGGCGACCGATCGCATCGATGCCTCGCAGTCCGACGCGGTCGCGCAGCTGCGCGCGCTCATTCCCGACGGCGTCGACTACGCCTTCGACGCGATCGGTCGCACGACGACGACCGAGCAGGCGGTGCAGATGCTGGGGCTCGGAGGCGCGGCCGTGATCGTCGGCCTCCCGCCGACCGGTGCGAAGGCCTCGTTCGAGCCCCTCGTTCTGGCAGAGGCGGACCAGCGGATCCTCGGATCGAACTACGGGTCCGTTCGACCCTCCATCGACATCCCCGCGCTCGTCGACCGCTACATGGACGGGCAGCTGAAGCTCGATCCGCTCATCTCGGGTCGGCGTCCGCTGAGCGAGGCGGCTGCAGCGCTCGACGACCTCGAGGCCGGCGGCGTGCTGCGCACCCTGCTCATTCCTTGACTCGCCGCCCCCTTCCACTCCTGCGGATCCCTCCGCTTCGGATCCACCCACTCAGAGGAGAGTGACGTCCTATGTCCACTACACACTCATCGGCTCCCGTCGACGCCGGGCTGCGTCACGGAGTCATGTCGGGGCCCGAGCTCGCGGCTCAAGCGATCGCGAACATCGCTCCCAGTGCCGTGATCGCGTTCACCGCTGCCGGGATCTTCGTCGGCGCGGGCAACGGCACGATGCTGTCCTTCGTCCTCGCGACCATCGTGATTCTCTGCGTCGGCTGGTGCGTCGCAGTGTTCGCGAAGAAGAACGCATGAGCGGGGTCGCTCTACACCTACGTGGCGAAAGGCCTCGGGCCGACGGGTGCCTACGTCGCGGGCGTCGCCCTGGTGATCGGCTGCTGGGGCATCGCCGCGGGTTCGCTCGGTGGTGCCGTCTCGTACTCGTCCGATCTGCTCCAACTGTTCGGTGTGCCCGCATCGAACATCGTGTGGCCCGTAATTCTCGCCATCGCGATCGGCAGCCTCGCCACGTTCTTCACAATCCGCGGCATCCGTATCTCGGCGCGCGTCTCGCTCGTGCTCGAGCTCGTCTCGGTCGCCATCATCCTCGTGCTGCTCGTCACCGCACTGACCGTGATCGGACCCGCCGCGTGGGACCCGGCGCAGTTCAGCCTCGAGGGGGCGCCGTTCCAGGGTGTCGCCGCCTCGTCTTCGGGGTGGCGGCGTCATTCTTCGCCGTCGTCGTCGCGCCCCTGAACGTCGTCGGACGCATCGTCTACGTGATGGGCAAAGAAGGTGTCGTCGCGGAGCGCTTCGGCCGCACGCACGACACGCACCTCACCCCGCACCGGGTGCTCCTCGTCGCCGGCCCGGCGGCGATCGCCCTCGACGTGATCCTGCTGGTCGCCGGAGTCCACCCGATGGACATCGTCGTGTGGGTCGACACGTACGGCACCTACGGCTACATGGTGGCGTACGCACTCGTCGCGGTCGCCTGCGTCGTCTACGTGCGCCGCGAGCGCATGCCGAGCGCGCTCGTCAGCCTCTGCGCCACAGTCGCCGTGCTCGCGATGGCGTACGTGTTCTTCGCGAACATCTGGCCTGTGCCCGCGTTCCCGCTCAACGTGATCCCGTACCTGTTCCTCGCGACCATGGTCGGTGCGCTGGCGTGGTTCCTGCATCTCCGAAAGGCTCGCCCCGAGGTGATGCGCATGATCGGCAACACCGAGACGAAGATGCTCGAGGGCGTCGGGTAGCGTCCCCTACCCAGGACACGAAAAAGCCGCGGAAACTGAGGAGTTTCCGCGGCTTTTTGGTCGGGATGACAGGATTTGAACCTGCGACCCCGTCGTCCCGAACGACGTGCGCTACCAAACTGCGCCACATCCCGATTGCGCTGTTTGCGCAACGACTACTCTAGCGGGTTCAGGGTGAAACGCGAAAACCGCGCGGATCCGAGTGTCGAGGCCCGTGCCGCCCGCATCACGCCGAGATTGCGCGAAGTCGCCCTTCGCGAGATGTGAACCCAGCACAACTGCGCTCTCGGTGACGAAGGAGGGCGCGGCCCGCACCCGCATCAGGCCGCGGCGCCCCGCCGCGCTAGGCCCCCGCGTTGTCCGCGCCGACGCGCACGTGCGCGACGAGGAATGCCGCGATATCGGCAGCCTCACCGGGTCCGATCGAGTGACCGATCCCCGCGTACTCGCGCACGGTGGCTTCGACATGGTGGGGGAGCCACTCGGCGAGCGACTGCACCCGCGCCGCGTCGATGACGGGGTCGGCGGGATCCCGCCCCCAGAAGACGGGCGGGCGCACCTCCGAGAGCAGCACGTCGTACTCTCCGAACCCTGGCGCGACGAAACCCGAGCAGATGACGCCTGCGGCGAAGCGCTGCGGTGCGACTCGCAGGAGCGAGGTGACCATGCATCCGCCCTGCGAGAAGCCGAGCAGCACCGCGGCGGCGATGCCGCGACCGGTCTCGGCAGTCACCTGTTGCTCGATCGCGTCGATCCACGCGATGACGCCACGGGCCGCGCGTTCGTACGGGGTTCCCTCGAACCGTTCGACGGAGGGTTCGGGCGCGGCCTGACCGGCTTCGGTGATGACGAGCGGCGCCCACGCGAAGCCGCCGAACTCTTGAACGGGGAGCGGAGCGCGCAGCGACGCACACACGTATCCGGGTGGGAGCGCCGGGGCGAGGCCCAGCAGATCCGTTTCGGATGCTCCGTACCCGTGGAGCAGGACGAGGAGCGGACGCTCGGCGAGCAGTGCGATCGCCCGCGCTTCGCGAGCCGGCGCACCGTCCACGGTCCACCGCACGAGAGTCTGGTCGATCGTCACGTCGCTCATGCCGACAGCCTACCGACGCGCCCGGTGCACGTGGCATTCGATTCGACGGTGCACAATGGCAGTATGAGCATCGATACCGCCGACCTGCCGGATCCGGACGATCGCCCCACCCCGAACGATAATCCGGGTTGGCTCAGCGAAGACGAGCTCAGGTTCGTCCGCGGGCGCCTGCCGATCGTGTATATCGAGGCGGTCCCGGTGAGGCTCGACAGTCTCGGACGCATCACCGAGGTGGGTCTGCTCCTGCGCAGCACACCCGAGGGGGTGATGACCCGCTCCTTGATCGCGGGCCGTGTGCGCTTCGGCGAGACGCTGCGCGAAGCGCTGTTCCGGCACCTCGAGAACGATCTCGGTCCGATGGCGTTCCCGCAGATGCCGGTATCGCCCGTTCCGACGCAGGTCGCGGAGTACTTCCCGATGCCCGGCGTCAGCGCGTTCGTCGACGAGCGCCAGCACGCGGTCTCCCTGGTCTACGTGGTACCGGTGACCGGCAGCTGCGATCCTCGGCAGGACGCGCTCGAGGTGTCGTGGATGTCTCCGGAAGAGGCGTTGGCGGTCGACACGCTCGATGAGTTCCACGGGGGCCGCGGCCAACTCTTGCGCCAGACGCTCGCGGCGCACGGCTGCTGACGCGCCGACGACCCCCCGATCGGGATCAGGCGGGGTCGTCGGACCGCTCGAACGTTTCCGCCGTGACGGTCGGCAGTGGTCCGCCTTCGCGAGCGTCTCGCCAGTTGTCGATTCCGGCATCCACGGCGAGTTCGTCGATCGCGGCGAGTTCGTCGCTCGAGAACTCGAGTCGATCGAGCGACGCGAGGTTCTCCTCCAGCTGTGTGACGCTGCTCGCGCCGGCCACGAGGCTGGTAACGCGCGAATCGCGGAGGGCCCAGGCGATCGCGAGCTGAGCGAGCGACTGATCGCGTGCTGAGGCGATCTCGTTGAGGCTGCGCAGCCGGTCTCGCAGTTCGTCCGTCACCCACGACGCGTCGAACGAGCCGCCCTGAGCTGCGCGGGCGTTGTCCGGGATCCCGTCGAGGTACTTGCTCGTGAGCAGTCCCTGCCCGAGCGGGCTGAAACCGATGATGCCCATTCCCTCGTCGTCGGTGGCGTCGAGCAGGCCCTCGGTCTCGATCCAGCGGTTCAGCATGGAGTACGAAGGCTGGTGGATCGCGAGCGGAGTACCGAGGTCGCGCATCAACGCCGCCATCTGCCGCGTCGCCTCGGGGGAGTAGGAGGAGATGCCGACGTAGTGGGCTCGGCCGGAGCGCACGACGAAATCGAGCGCGCGCGCCGTCTCCTCCAGCGGAGTGCCCGGATCGGGTCGGTGCGAGTAGAAGACGTCGACGGTGTCGAGGCCCATGCGCGCGAGCGAGCGGTCGAGGCTGGACACGAGGTACTTGCGAGCGCCACCGGATCCGAAGGGACCCGGCCACATGTTCCAACCGGCCTTCGTGGAGATCACGAGCTCGTCGCGGTAAGGCGCAAGGTCGGTCGCGAGCAACCGGCCGAAGTTGCTCTCGGCCGAGCCGGGAGGCGGGCCGTAGTTGTTGGCGAGGTCGAAGTGGAAGACGCCGAGGTCGAACGCGCGGAGCACGATCTCGCGCTGCGTCTCGACGGTGCGATCTTCGCCGAAGTTCTGCCAGAGTCCCAATGACAGTGCGGGGAGTTGCAGTCCGCTCGCTCCCGAACGGCGGATCGGGGTGCGGGCGTATCGGTTGTCTGCTGCCTCGAAGGTCATGCCGCGATGCTATCGGTCCGGCTACTTGGCGACCAGGGTCGTCTCGAAACGATAGAGATCGGGACGGTAGCAGTGGATGCCGTACTCGACGACTTCTCCGGCGTCGTTGAAGACGACTCGCTCCGTCGTGAGGACGGGTCCGCCGCGCGAGATCCCGAGCAGGTCGGCCTCGTCGCCTTTCGCCCGCCGCGCGCTGATCGCCTGGTTCGCCACGCGGATGGCGACGCCGCGCGCGCGGAGCACCTGGTAGAGCCCGCGGGTATCGAGGTCGTCCTCGGCGATGTCGGTGAACGGCGCCGGAAGGTAGTTCTCGAGGATCGCGACCGGCGTGCCGTCGGATCTGCGCACGCGGCGCAGGTGCAGCACATCGGTGCCCTCGGCGATCCGCAGCTGTTCGGCGATCTCCTCAGGCGCCGGAATGATCGCGTGGAGCAGGGTGCGCGTCGTTGGCTCGTGGCTCGTGCTCTGCAGATCGTCGTAGAGGCTCGTGAGCTCGACCGGTCGACTCACCTGGCCCTGGACGACCTGGGTGCCGATGCCGCGGCGACGGACGAGGAGACCCTTGTCGACGAGTTCCTGGATCGCGCGGCGCACGGTCGGGCGAGACATGCCGAGCCTCTGCGCGATAGAGATCTCGTTCTCGAGTCGGGATCCCGCTGGGATAACGCTGCTGCGGATCGCGCGCTCGAGTCGGCTCGCGACCTGGTAGTACAGCGGGACGGGGCCGTTGCGGTCGAGATCCGAAAAAACTTCATCGGGCCAGATGGTTTCGCTCGACATGGCTGCTCCCCAGCGTTTGAATGACATGACAATATGTCGACAGAGTGTCTATGTCACTCTACACCTGGCGGATTTGAGTCCGCGACTCCAGAAGAGTCCGTTTGTGCTATTGTTCATACAAATAAGAGCGTGGCGGGTCCAGTGGCGAGTACCGGACGGCCCGCGGGTTCCGCAGAGAGGGTGGTGACGAGGGATGCACGAACACGTCAGAGACGAGGTGCTCGCATTCGGGCGGCTCGGGGTGGATGTCTATCCGCTTCAAGACGGGGTGGGACTCGAAGACGTCGAAACGTTCGGCAAGTTCCTCGGCGGCAGCGCGGCGAACGTCACCGTCGCCGCGGCCCGGCACGGCCGGAATGCCGCGCTCATCTCACGCGTCGGCGACGATCCGTTCGGACGCTACCTGCTGCGCGAGCTCGATCGGCTCGGTGTCGACCCCCGCGCGGTCGGAACGGATCCGCAGTACCCGACACCGGTGACCTTCTGCGAGATCTTCCCGCCCGACGACTTTCCACTGTACTTCTACCGCAAGCCGAAGGCCCCGGACCTGCAGGTGGAGAGCGACGACCTCGACCTCGCCGCCGTGCGCGACGCGGCGATCTTCTGGTTCACCCTTACGGGGCTGAGTGAGGAGCCGAGCCGGAGCGCGCACCTCATGGCGCTCGAGGCTCGGCAGGGTCGCACGCACACCATTTTCGATCTCGACTACCGGCCGATGTTCTGGGCGACTCCCGACGAGGCGACCGCGCAGGTCGAGCGCGCGCTCGCCCAGGTGACCGTCGCGGTCGGCAACCGTGAGGAGTGCGAGGTCGCTGTCGGCGAGACCGAACCGCTCCGAGCCGCCGATGCGCTGCTCGAGCGGGGCGTCGAACTGGCGATCGTGAAGCAGGGCCCGAAGGGTGTGCTCGCGAAGACCCGCGACGAGACGGTCGAGGTGCCCCCGCACTTCGTCGAAGTCGTCAATGGGCTCGGATCAGGTGATGCGTTCGGTGGTGCGCTCTGCCATGGGCTGCTCGCGGGGTGGGGGCTCGAGCGGATCCTGCGATTCGCCAACGTGGCCGGAGCGATCGTCGCCACCCGCCGTGAGTGCTCGACCGCGATGCCGACGACCGCAGAGGTCGAGGCGCTGCTCGGAAAGGACGCCTGAGATGCAGACCATCTCCGAGGACGCATTCGCGAGACTTCGCGATCTGCGCGCGCACACGCCGAACGGAATCCCCGATGCGCTGGCACGACGGACGCGTCGACACCTGCTTCGCGGCGACGGCCGACTCTTCATCGTCGCCGCCGATCACCCGGCGCGTGGCGCGCTCGCCGTCGGTGCGAATGCGACGGCGATGGCGAATCGGTACGAGTTGCTCGATCGCCTGGCGCTTGCCCTCTCCCGGCCCGGCGTCGACGGCGTGCTCGGGACGCCCGACATCATCGACGATCTCGCCGGCCTCGGTCTCCTCGACGACAAGATTGTCGTCGGCTCGATGAACCGCGGCGGCCTGCGAGGCGCGTCGTTCGAGCTCGACGACCGCTACACCGCGTACGACGTGCCCTCGATGGTCGCGCAGGGCATCGATTTCGCGAAGACGCTGGTGCGCGTCGATCTGAGCGACGCGGGAACGATCGCGACGCTCGAGGCGACGGCGCGTGCCGTGGATGCGGCAGCGAACGCGCGTCTGCCGATCATGCTCGAGCCGTTCATGTCGAACCGCGTGGGGGGCAGGGTCGTGAACGATCTCAGCGCTGAGGCCGTGATCCAATCGACCGCCATCGCCTCGGGACTCGGCAACTCGAGCGCCTCGACCTGGATGAAGCTGCCGGTGGTCGAGAACATGGAGGCGGTGATGGAGGCGACCACGCTGCCGACATTGTTGCTCGGCGGCGACAACGGCGGCGATCCCCAGCAGACGTTCGCCACCTGGGAGCGGGCCCTCGCTCTTCCCGGCGTGCGCGGCCTCACGGTCGGTCGCACGCTGCTGTACCCGGAGGACGGCGATGTCGCCTCCGCAGTCGATACGGCCGCACGCCTCGTGCACCGAGATCTCGACTGAGCATTCCACCGACACTGTTCGCAACACCGAAGGAGCGAAGATGAGCAACGAGCTTCCCACCATTCACAACTGGGTCGACGGTGCACTCAGTACCTCGACGTCGGGCCAGACGGCTCCCGTGTACAACCCCGCGACGGGGCAGGTGCAGGCGCACGTGGCGCTGTCGAGTCAGGCCGAGATCGACGCGGCCATCGACTCCGCGCAGGCCGGCTTCGAGGTCTGGTCGGCCACCTCGATCGCGAGGCGCCAGACAGTGATCTTCAAGTTCCGCGAGTTGCTGAATGAGCGCAAGGCGGAATTGGCCGCGATCATCTCGTCGGAGCACGGCAAGGTCGTCTCCGACGCGATGGGCGAGATTCTGCGTGGTCAGGAGGTCGTCGAGCTCGCGACCGGGTTCCCGCACCTGATCAAGGGCGCGTTCAGCGAGAACGCGTCGACGGGCATCGACGTGTACTCGATCAAGCAGCCGCTCGGCGTCGTCGGCATCATCTCGCCGTTCAACTTCCCGGCGATGGTGCCGATGTGGTTCTTCCCGGTCGCCATCGCGGCGGGCAACGCGGTGATCATCAAGCCGAGCGAGAAAGATCCCTCGGCGTCGATCTGGCTCGCCGAACTGTGGAAGGAAGCAGGTCTTCCCGATGGCGTGTTCACGGTGCTCAACGGCGACAAGCTCGCCGTCGACGGACTGCTGCATTCTCCGGTGGTGCAGTCGATCTCGTTCGTGGGGTCGACCCCGATCGCCCAGTACATCTACGAGACAGCGTCGAAGAACGGGAAGCGGGTGCAGGCGCTCGGTGGTGCGAAGAACCATATGCTGGTGCTGCCGGATGCCGACCTCGACCTCGTCGCCGACCAGGCGATCAATGCCGGGTACGGCGCGGCGGGCGAGCGCTGCATGGCGATCTCCGTCGTTCTCGCGGTCGAACCCGTCGCAGATGAGTTGATCGCGAAGATCACCGAGCGCATCGGCAACCTGAAAATCGGGAACGGCGCCGGTGGTCCCGACGGCGAGCCCGATATGGGGCCGCTCATCACTGATGCGCACCGCGAGAAGGTGTCGGGATACGTCGACATCGCTGAGGCCGACGGCGCCAAGATCGTCGTCGATGGTCGCAACTTCCGGGTCGACGGGCACGAGGACGGCTTCTTCTTCGGGCCCACGCTGATCGACGAGGTGCCGACGACCTCGCGCGCCTATCAGGAGGAGATCTTCGGACCGGTACTGGAGGTGGTGCGCGTGCAGACCTTCGAGGAGGGCGTCGCGCTCATCAACTCCGGCCAGTTCGGCAACGGCACCGCGATTTTCACCAACGACGGCGGCGCCGCGCGCCGGTTCCAGCACGAGATTCAGGTCGGCATGATCGGGATCAACGTACCGATCCCCGTGCCGGTGGCGTACCACTCGTTCGGCGGGTGGAAGGCGTCGCTGTTCGGCGACGCGAAGGCATACGGCGTGCACGGGTTCGAGTTCTTCACCCGGGAGAAAGCCATCACATCGCGGTGGTTGGATCCGGCAACGCACGGCGGCATCAACCTCGGATTCCCGCAGAACGACTAAGTCGGCTTGAGCACCGACGCACCAGCACGCACGGCTGAGGAGGACGACATGACGCAGGATGCACAGCAGTGGTTTCACCGCCGCGGCGAACTGGCCGCGGAGGGGTGGGAGACGGTAGTCGATGAGCGGACGCCGGGGTGGGAGCACACCGGACTGCGGGTCGGTCGACTGTCCGCCGGCGAATCGCTCGAGCTCACGGGCGTCGGCGTCGAGCGCCTGGTCGTGCCGCTCAGCGGACCGCTGTCGGTGACCCACATCGAGAACGGGGCCGCGCAGGTGACCGAGCTCACCGGACGCGCTTCGGTGTTCGACGGACCCACCGACGTGCTCTATCTCTCGGCTGCGACGGAGGGGAGCGTCACCGCGGGTGTCGATGCGTCGGGCGACGTGCGGTTCCTCGTCGCGACCTCGCCGACCGACATCGTCCGGCCCACGCGCTACATGTCCGTGGCAGAAGTGCCCGTCGAGCTGAGAGGTGCGGGGGCGTCGAGCCGGCAGGTCCACAATTTCGGTCGCCAGGAGTCGCTCGATGCCGCACGGTTCATCGTGGTGGAGGTGATCACTCCGGCCGAGAACTGGTCCTCGTACCCGCCGCACAAGCACGACGAGCATGTGCCTGGCCACGAGTCGGAGCTTGAAGAGATCTACTACTTCGAGACCGCGCCCGTGCGCGATGCCCCGGAGGGTGTGCGCGAAGAGGATGCCTTCGGCATGTTCAGCACCTATTCGTCATCGGCCGGCGAGATCGAGATCGATGCGCGAGTGCGGACCGGCGACGTGGCGCTCGTGCCCTACGGGTACCACGGTCCCGCCGTGGCCGCGCCGGGGTACGACATGTACTACCTCAACGTGATGGCCGGTCCAGACCCCGAGCGGTCGTGGAACATCAGCGATGACCCCGCGCACGGCTGGGTCCGCGACACCTGGGAGGGGCAGGACCTCGATACGCGCCTCCCGTTCACCGCAGCACAGCAGTAGGCCCGAAGGGATCCGATATGAGCACGCGTCGCATGACGGTCAGCCAGGCACTCGTCGAGTTCTTGGCGAATCAGTGGACGGTCGACACGGCCGCCGACGGCACCGAGATCCGTGAGCGCACGATCCCCGGGATGTTCGGCATCTTCGGGCACGGCAACGTTGCAGGCATCGGACAGGCACTGAAGCAGGTCAACGTCGAGAACCCCGATCTCATGCCGTACCACCAGGCGCGGAACGAGCAAGCCATGGTGCATCAGTCGGTCGGTTACGCCCGCATGCACCGGCGACGCGGCACCTACGCCTCGGCGGCCTCGGTCGGGCCCGGCGCGACGAATCTGCTCACGGGGGCGGCGCTCGCGACGACGAACCGCCTCCCCGCGCTGCTCCTGCCGAGCGACACGTTTGCGACGCGGACGCCCGACCCCGTGCTGCAGCAGCTCGAGCAGCCGCACGACATCGGCCTCACGGTGAACGACGCGTTCCGTCCGCTCTCGAAGTTCTTCGACCGGGTGCAGCGGCCAGAACAACTCTTCTCCATCGCGCTGAGCGCCATGCGCGTGCTCACCGATCCGGCGGAAACCGGAGCGGTCACCATCGCGCTCCCGGAGGACGTCCAGGCAGAGGCGATGGATGTACCCGAGGCGTTTCTGCAACCGCGCGAATGGCGGATTCGCCGCCCGGTGCCCGAACGCGCCGCGCTCGCCGCAGCGGTCGCGGCGATACGCGCGGCGGAACGACCGGTGATCATCGCGGGTGGCGGAGTGCTCTACTCGGGCGCCGAGGAGCAGCTGCGCGCCTTCGTCGAGGCCACCGGCATTCCGGTCGGCACATCGCAGGCGGGCGGTGGCGCGCTCCCGTGGGATCATCCGCAGTACGTCGGCGGGATCGGTGCGACCGGCACGCTCGCCGCGAACCGCCTCGCCGCCGAGGCCGACCTCGTCATCGGCATCGGCACGCGCTACAGCGACTTCACGACCGCTTCGCGGACCGCGTTCCAGAACCCCGGTGTGCGATTCGTGAACGTGAACGTGGCCTCGTTCGACGCCTACAAGCACGGTACGCAGATTCCGGTCGTCGCGGATGCGCGCGAGACGCTCACGGCGCTGAGCGAAGCGCTCGTCGGCCTCGGTGTCAGTGATGCCTACGCGGATCGCATCGCGGCCGAGAACGCCGAGTGGGATGGACTCGTCGACGAGTCGTTCACGGCATCGGGGCTCGAACTGCCCGGCCAGCCCGAGATCATCGGGGCGGTGCAGCGTGCGAGCGCCCCGGCAGATGTCGTCGTCCAGGCGGCGGGATCTCTTCCAGGAGACCTGCACAAGCTGTGGCGGGTCCGCGACCCGCTCGGCTATCACGTCGAATACGCGTACTCCTGCATGGGATATGAGATCGCGGGCGGGTTGGGGGCGAAGCGCGGCCTGCTCGCCGACGGTGACCATCGCGATGTCATCGTGATGGTGGGCGACGGCTCGTACCTGATGCTCAACTCCGAGCTCGTCACGGCGGTCGCCGAAGGGATCAAGCTCATCGTGGTCCTGATTCAGAACCACGGCTATGCATCGATCGGGCACCTCTCCGAGACCGTCGGGTCCGAGCGCTTCGGCACGTGGTACCGGGAGTACGACGCGTCGGCCCGGAACTTCCAGAGCGGCGACCCGCTGCCGGTCGATCTCGCGGCGAACGCGCGCAGCTACGGCCTCGATGTCATCGAGGTCGAACCCTCCGAGCGAGCGATCATCGACCTGCGCGAGGCCGTGACGACCGCGAAGGCGTCGGATCGTTCCACGCTCATCCACATCAACAGCGATCCGCTGATCTACGCCCCTGACGGGGCCGGGTGGTGGGACGTGCCGGTGCCCCAGGTGTCGACGCTCGAGTCGACCCAGCGCGCTCGCGATGAGTACGAGGAGCAAGTCGCCTCTCAGCGCCCGCTGCTCGGATAGGGTGCGGAGAAGCCCTCGCAGAACCATGATCATATGTCTGAACAAAGTCGGCGAATTGCGCTAGGCTGGACTCGTGCCCACGGAGGCATCAGAGAGGATGTGCAGAGGTGAACGCTGACGTCAACCCGCAGGAGCAGGGGCTCCGCATCGGAACCGCGCCCGACTCGTGGGGCGTGTGGTTTCCCGACGACCCGCAGCAGGTTCCGTGGGACCGCTTTCTCGATGAGGTCGTCGCCGCCGGCTACGAGTGGATCGAGCTCGGTCCGTACGGCTATCTGCCGACCGACCCGCACCAGTTGGCGGATGAGCTCGGCAGTCGCGGGCTGAAGCTGTCGGCCGGGACCGTGTTCACCGGGTTCCACAAGGGTGACGACCAATGGCAGCGGGCCTGGGATCAAGCACTCGCGGTGGCCGGCCTCGCTTCGCAGCTCGGAGCTGAGCACCTCGTCGTCATCCCTGATCTGTGGCGCAGCGACGCCACGAGTGAAGTGCTGGAGTCCCGCACGCTGACCGATGAGCAGTGGACGAAGCTCGGCGCCGGTCACGATCGTCTCGGCAAGGCTCTGCTCGAGGAGTTCGGGGTGAAGCAGCAGTTCCATTCGCACGCCGACAGTCACATCGGGACGACGCGCGAGGTCAATCGGTTCCTCGATGAGACCGATCCCCGCTACACCAACCTCTGCCTCGACACCGGTCACTTCGCCTACTACGGTGGCGATAACCTGCGGCTCGTCGAGGAGCGTCCGGATCGGATCGGATACCTGCATCTGAAGCAGGTCGATCCGACCCTGCTCTTCGACGTGCTCAAGAACGACCAGCCATTCGCCGCCGCCGTGGCCGACGGCATCATGATCGAGCCGCCGTACGGGGTGCCCGACCTGGCGCCGATCATCGAGGCGGTGGCGCGGATCGATCCCGACATCTTCGCGATCGTCGAGCAGGACATGTACGGGTGCGCGGTCGACCGGCCGCTGCCGATCGCCACGCGCACGCGCGAGCACATCTTCGGGTGCACGCATCTGGCGCGCATCTCCTGACCGCGGTTCGATCGGCCGCAGCAGTAATCACACAACGAGCAAAGGAGTCGTCATGGTTCAGGATCTCCGGATCGCCGTCGTCGGCGCCGGCCGCATGGGGTCGGATCACATCCAGCGCATCACGCGTGTCGTGAGCGGCGCGTACGTTTCGGCCATCGTCGAGCCCGACGCGGGACGCGCGCAGGCGGCGGCGGCCGAGGCGCCCGGTGCTGCTGTGTTCAGTCGGATCGAGGAGGCGATCGCCGCTGAGGCGATGGACGCCGTTCTCGTGTCCACTCCGGGTCAGTTCCATGCGCCCGTGCTCGAGCCGGCGCTCGAGGCTCGATTGCCGATCCTGTGCGAGAAGCCGCTCACCCAGGACTCCGCATCCTCGCTCGACATCGTCGAGCTCGAACAGCGACTCGATCGCCCCCACATCCAGGTCGGGTTCATGCGTCGGTTCGACGACGAGTACGCTCAGCTCCGCGAACTGGTCGCCTCGCGGGCCAGCGGCGAACTCATGATGGTGCGGGCGGCGCACCGCAACCCCGACGTGCCCGAGCAGTACACGCAGAACATGCTCATCACCGATTCCGTGGTGCACGAGTTCGACGTGCTGCCCTGGGTCGCGGGGTCACGTGTCGTGAGCGTCGAGGTCAAGTACCCACGACGCAACTCGCTCGCCCTTTCGCACCTGCGCGAGCCGATCCTGGTCATTATGGAGCTCGAGAACGGAGTGCTGATCGACCTCGAAATGAACGTGAACGTGCAGTTCGGGTACCAGGTCACCACCGAAGCGGTCTTCGAGCGCGGTATCGCCCGCACCGGGGAACCCTCGGGGATGCAGGTGTGGCGCGATGGTCGAGTGTCGACGACCGAGCACACCGGATTCGAGACGCGCTTCGCTCGCGCGTATGACGCGCAGGTGCAGCGCTGGGTGGACGCGGTGCGCGACGGGCGCCTGGTCGACGGTCCGAACGCATGGGACGGCTACCTGGTCGCGCTCTGCTGCGAAGCGGGTGTCCGTGCGCTCACCGACGGCGGGGTCCAGTCCGTTGTCGCCCCCGAGCGCCCAGCGTTCTACGCCTGAATCGCAGCACACCGAACACCGAGGAGCCCTCATGGCACGCATCGCACTCGATCCGACGCCGTACAACGCGACGGTGCACCTGCTCGACTTCCCCGACCTCGTGGCTCGGCTCGGGTACGAGTACCTACAGCTCACCCCGAATCCCGACTTCGGCAGACACTTCCACCACCCGAAGGTCGACAGCGACCTCATCGCGAAGTTGAAGAAGCGATCACGCGATGCGGGGGTCACGATCACCTCGGTGCTGCCGGTGCAGCGCTTCGGCGGACCCGAAGAGCACCAGGTGCAAGCGGCGATCACCAACACGACCCGATACATCCAGATCGCCGCCGAGCTCGAGGCACCGATCGTGAACACGGAGTTCTCGGGGAGACCCGAGCAGGAGGAGGAATCCGAGTTCGCGTTCTACCGCTCCATGGAAGCGCTGATTCCCGTGCTCGAGCGCGAGGGCGTGAGCATGAACTTCGATCCGCACCCCGATGACTTCGTCGAGGACGGCCTCGAGGCGTGGCGCATCATCCGTGGACTGAACTCGGACCGCATCGGCTTCGTCTACGTCGGTGCCCACACGTTCCACTATGGTGATCGTGCGCGCACGTTGATCCCCGAGCTGGGCGACCGCCTGCGCGCGGTCTACGTGTCGGACACGTTCGACCACACGCGCTCGAACGGACTCCGCTACATCACGAACCCTCCGGGCAACGCGGTCCGGGTGCACCAGCACCTCCGGGTCGGCGACGGCGACGTGAACTGGCAGGAGCTGTTCAGTACGCTGCGTGCATCGGGATATCTCGAGGACCCGAACGCCCTGTTCGTCTCGAACGTCTTCGCCGAAGACGAGTACGCCGACGAGGTGTCGCGATTCCAGCTCGCGAAGATTCGCGAACTCATCGAATCGGCGGCTTGAATCGCTAGCGTGAGGACATGACCACTACGATTCGACTCAATAACGGCACCCAGATTCCGCACATCGGGTTCGGCACGTTCCCGCATGACGGGGAGGACTCCGCCGAGCCGACGCGTCACGCGATCGAGGTCGGCTATCGGTTGATCGACACGGCGCTCCGCTACGAGAATGAGCGGAGCGTCGGAGCGGGGATTCGAGCATCCGGAGTGACCCGCGATGAGATCGTTGTGACGTCGAAGCTCCCGGGGCGGCATCACGGTCGCGATGAAGCCAGAGTCGCGGTCCGGGAGTCGCTCGAGCACCTCGGTCTCGAGCGCATCGACCTCTACCTGATCCACTGGCCGCTGCCGAAACTCGATCGCTACGTCGACACCTGGAAGACGCTCATCGAACTGCGCGATGAGGGGGTCCTCGGGTCGATCGGGGTCTCGAACTTCACCTCGGAGCATCTGGATCGTCTGGTGACCGAGACCGGCGTCGTGCCCGCGGTCAATCAGATCGAGATGCACCCATACTTCCCGCAGGTCGATCAGCGGCGGGCCCACGCCGAGCTCGGTATCGTCACCGAGTCCTGGAGCCCGTTGGGGCGCGGGGGAGGCGTCCTGTCGGAACCCGTGGTGCTCCGAGCTGCGGATGCGCACGGGGTGACCCCGGCGCAGGTGGTGCTGCGCTGGCACGTGCAGCTCGGAACGGTGCCGATCCCGAAGTCGCGCAGTATCGAGCGGCAGCTTGAGAATCTCGCTATCCACGGCTTCACGTTGAGCGACCAGGAGGTGGCGAGTGTGACCGCACTCGGTCGACCGGACGGACGCATCGCGGGTCAGGATCCCGATGCCTATGAGGAGTTCTGATGCGGCGGGTAGCAGTATGCTGCACCTCACTTGATGTGAATTGACTATATGTCTTAACAATGTTAGGGTGACCTGGAGCGCTCCACAACCGGAGGTGGGGCGACTGCCGAAGGAGGCGAGATGTCATCAGGAACATCGCATGATCATGCGAGCACACTGCCGCCGTTGACCGCGGGGCCGCACCGCAAGCGGCTCGGATTCGTCGCGCTGATCGCGACCTTCGGCGGATTGCTCTTCGGCTACGACACGGGCGTGATCAACGGAGCGTTGATCCCGATGTCGGAAGAGCTGGGCCTGAGTTCCTTCACCGAGGGCATCGCGACGAGCTCCCTCATCTTCGCGGCGGCCGTCGGCGCCATGCTCGGGGGGCGTCTCTCCGATGGGTGGGGGCGGCGAAAGACGATCATCCTGCTCGCCGTGCTGTTCTTCGTGGGCACGGTCGTCGTCGTGGTCACACCCGGCCTCTGGGTGCTCGTAGCCGGACGCATCCTGCTCGGTCTCGCCGTCGGTGGCGCCTCGACCGTCGTACCGGTCTTCCTCGCCGAACTCGCCCCCTACGAGATCCGAGGTTCTCTCGCCGGACGCAACGAACTCATGATCGTGACCGGGCAGCTCGTCGCATTCGTCGTGAACGCCATCATCGGCAACCTGTTCGGCCACATCGACGGGGTCTGGCGCATCATGTTCGCGATCTGCGCGATCCCCGCCATCGCGCTGTTCATCGGCATGCTCCGCGTGCCGGAATCGCCCCGCTGGCTCGTCGATAAAGGCCGCCACGGCGAAGCGCTCGCCGTGCTCAAGACCGTGCGGAGTGCAGAGCGAGCGGAAGCCGAGATCGGCGACCTCGAGCAGGTCGTCGCTGTCGAGGACTCCCGGCAGCAGCTGGGGTGGCGAGCCGTGTTCAGCAACAAGAACCTCGTCAAGATTCTGCTCATCGGTATCGGGATCGGCGTGGCCCAGCAGCTCACCGGCATCAACTCGATCATGTACTTCGGTCAGACGGTGCTCATCGAGTCGGGCTTCGACCGGAGCGCCGCCCTCATCGCCAACGTGGCTCCCGGTGTCATCGCGGTGATCGGCGCGTTCATCGCCCTCGCGATGATGGACCGCGTCGATCGGCGCAAGACGTTCATCATCGGCCTGACGTTGACGACGACCTGCCACCTACTCATCGGGCTCGCGTCCATGCTCCTTCCCGACGGCAACCCGATGCGTCCCTGGGTCATCCTGTTCCTGGTCGTGGCCTTCGTCGGGTCGATGCAGACGTTCCTGAATGTGGCGGTGTGGGTCTACCTCTCCGAGATCTTCCCGCTGCACATGCGCGGCTTCGGAATGGGCGTCGCAGTCTTCGTCCTCTGGGTGACGAACGGCTTCCTCTCCCTGTACTTCCTGTCGCTCGTCGACGCGGTCGGCATCAACGGGACGTTCTTCCTCTTCGCCATCGTCGGAGCGCTGGCGCTCGCGTTCGTGTGGCGGTTCGTGCCCGAGACGCGCGGTCGCACGCTCGAAGCACTCGAGGAAGACGTGACGACCGGCGCGATCTACCTGCGCTGACCGCGAGGGGTTACGCCGGAAGCGCGGTCTCGATCGCCCCGATGATCTCAGGATCATCGGGGCGAGTTCGCGACCGGAATCGACTGACAGTGCCATCCCTCCTGATCAAGAACTTCTCGAAGTTCCACTTCACCCGGCCATCCTTACCGTTCGCATCGCGGGCGTCATGCAGTTCGGCGAAGAGCGGGTGCTGGTGGCGACCGTTCACCTTCACCTTCTCCATGAGGGGGAAGGTGGTGCCGTAGGTGACGGAGCAGAACTCCTGAATCTCGCCCTCACTGCCCGGCTCCTGCCCGAGGAACTGATTGCACGGGAACCCCAGCACGCTGAACCCGCGCGGGCCGTAGCGCTTCTGCAGTTCTTCGAGCTGCTCGTACTGCGGAGTGAAGCCGCACTTCGACGCCACGTTCACGACCAGCACGACCTGGTCGGCATAGTCGGCGAGGGACGTCGATGCGCCATCGATGGTGGTCAGCGGAATATCGCGGAGGTTCATGACGTCAGCGTACGCCCACCTCGACCGATCTGCGCTCAGCATCGCTCCGGCGGGCGGCATCGAGTACTGCGACGGTGTGCAGCGCCTCGTCGAGACGCACGGGCAGCGGTCCGTCTTCGGCGAGAGCGCGGTGCAGCCTGCGGTAGAACTCGGTGTGATCACCCGGGATCGCGGGAATGACGCGCTCACCGTCCGCGGTGGAGAGCACGCCCCACCGGTCCGGATCCTCGGCGCCCCAGGTGTCTCCCGCCGCGCGGACAGTCACCGGGCGCAGCCCAGCGAGCGCATCGTCGGCCTGCACGTCGCGCATGCGCGAGGCGTACGACCCCCGCGACCCGTAGACGATCATGCCCCGTTCGGCGCGGTACCCGAGTTTGCTCGACGAGACAGAACTGTACGCGCCCGAAACGTGGTGCAGGCCGAGGGCGAACCCCACGTCGACGCGGGCATGATCCGCATCGACCCAGTCGAGATGCGCGTCGACGCGCGCGACCGGTCCGAGTGCTTGAATCGCCTGATCGACGACGTGCGCGCCGAGATCGCGGAGCAGGCCATCACCGACACCCGGCTCGAGGCTGCCAGGCTCGTCCTGGTCGAGAATGAACGTTGCGCGCGCAGGCGTCCCCAGCTCACCGGACGTGAGTACGGACTGCAGCGTGACGAAGTCGGTGTCCCAGCGTCGGTTGTGGAACACGGTGAGCACCTTGCCTGCGGCGTCGGCTGCGTCGGCGAGCTCCTGCGCCGTCTCCAGATCGGGCGCGAACGGCTTATCGGCGACGACGTGGACGCCGCGTTCGAGGGCGCGAAGCACCAGTTCGCACCGCGTCGACGGGGGAGTCGTGATCACGACCACTTCGGCTCCCGCGTCGATGACGGCATCGAGGGAATCCATCGCCGGAACGCCCGGTGCCTCGCCCGCGAGCGAGGAGCAGCGTTCGGGGGAACGCGTCACGACGCCGACGAGCTTCCACTCGGGAGCCGCCTGGATGTAGGGCAGGTGGAAGAACTGGCCGCCCGAGCCGAATCCGACGAGTCCGAGGCGCATGGGGTCTCCTTCAGGTGGTGTGCGTGCGATCAGGGGAGGGGGCGTGCCAGGAGCGCGCTTCAGTGCGGGGTTCTGTGCAGAATAGCGTCCGATAGCGCACAGAATCCCGCACTCGGCGGTCAGGCGAGGGGTGTCGTCCGCCCCTCGTGACCAGCAGGCGGGGAGGCGGTTGGCCGCCGGGGTGGAGGCTGGCTAGTCGAGTGCCGCGTCGGCGTCGCGCAGCACCCGCGCAGCGACCTCGAGACCTTCGATCCGGCCGAGGGACACGTCTTCATGTTCGATGTTCACCCACATGTCGGGGTCGACCTCGCGGAGGGCGCGCAAGAAATCCGTCCAGAACGCCGTGTCGTGACCTCGACCGAGTGCCACGAAGTCCCACGCCGACTCCTTCGGCCACTCGTTCGCCCACTCGTCACCACCGAGGTTCGTGCGCGGTTCGTCGGGCGAGAGCCGGCGGAACGAGTTGTCGAGCACCCCGTTGATCGCCGCGACCTCGGGATTCACCCGCACGTCCTTCGCTGCGGCGTGGAAGACGAGTTCCCCGAGATGCCGCACGACCGCGACGGGGTCCATCTGCTGCCAGAACAGGTGGGACGCATCGAGTTCGACCCCGACGTGCGTGGCGCCCGTGAGCTCGATGAGCCGGTGCACGTCGGCCGAGTTGAAGACGAGGTTCTGCGGGTGCAGCTCGAGCGCGACCTTGACGCCGTGGTCCGCGGCGAACCGATCGATCTCGCGCCAGAACCGCGCGGCGATGTCCCATTGGTAGTCGAGGACATCGAGTGCGGCCGAGTTCCAGGCGTTGACGATCCAGTTGGCGACGGTCGCGCCGGGCTCGCCCCCGGGAAGACCGGACATGGTGACGACGCGGTCCTGACCGAGTCGTGCGGCGAGCTCGATGGAACGTCGCACGTCGGCCGCGTGCGCGTCGCCGATCGCTGTCTTCGGGTGCAGCGGGTTTCCGTTGCAGTTGAGGCCGGCGATCGAGACACCGGTACCGGCGAACTGGCCCAGGAATTCGTCTCTCGCCGCGTCCGAAGCAAGGATCTGGTCGCGGTTCGGCAGGTGTGCCGGAGGGAGGAAGCCACCCGAGTTGAGTTCGATTCCGGTGAGGCCGAGGTTCGATACGACCTCGAGCGCTTCAGACAGCGAGCGGTCGTGCAGGATCGCGTTGTAGACGCCGAGTTTCACGATGTTCAGTGCTCCTTCACTGTGACGGTGGCGCCGCCCTGTGCGGCGGACTCCGCCACGGCGGCGAGGAACTCCATGTTGTGGACACCGTCATCGAATGTCGCGCAGCGGGGGAGCGACTCGCTCTCCGGGATACCCGCCACTTCTTCGAGGAACGCGCGTGCCTGGTGGACGAAGAGGTCGTTCTGCCCGACCCCGACTCCCGGGGCGTCCATCGCCCAGCCGCCGGCGAAGCCGGGGTGCGCGGGTCCGAGCTGCACCGTCCGGTATCCGGTGAGGGCATCGTCGTCATCGTGCACGATCACCTGCACCTCACCCGGGTGTCGCTGGTCCCAGCGCGCAGCACCGTTCGACCCGAACACCTCGAACATGAGCGACGTGGGGTGTCCGGCGGCGACGCGAGACACCTCGAGCGTGCCGACCCCGTGCGCGAATCGGGCCGAGAACGCGGCGTAGTCCTCGTTCTCGACCGGCGCGGTCTCATCGCTCACGTTGCCGCGAGTATGTCCGACGACGGCGCCGAGCGGTTTCGGTCGTTCGGTGATCGAGGTGTGGAAACGTCCGCCCGAAACCTCGATGACGTCGCCGCTGATGAATTCGGCCACGTACGACAGGTGGCTGCCGACGTCGCCGAGCGCGCCGGATCCCGGACCACCCTGGTAGCGCCAGCTCATGGGCGCATCCGGTCGGCAGGCGTAGTCGGTCCAGTAGCGTCCGGAGAAGTGGAGGATCTCGCCGAGTCGTCCGGATTGCACGAGTTCGCGGATGAACGCGATACCGGGAGCGCGTCGGAAGCTGTAGCCGATGCGCGCGAGCACGCCGCGGTCGGACGCGGCTCGCGCGGACTGCGCCATGGCGCGCGCGTCTGCGATGGAGTCGCTCAGCGGCTTCTCGCACAGCACGTGCTTGCCGGCGGCGAGGAGCGCCTCGACGATCTCGCGGTGCAAGAAGTTCGCGACGACGACGCTCACGACGTTGATGCGGTCGTCGTCGAGGATCGCGCGCCAGTCCGCGTCGTGGCGTTCGAACCCGTACCGCGCCGCCGTCTCGGCACCGAGCTCGGTGTTGATGTCGGCGATGGAGACCAAGCGGATCGACGGCAGCGTCGGGCGATACACCGTGGATGCCGCTCGGTACGCGGCCGCGTGCGCCTTTCCTGCCATGCCCGCCCCGATGACGGCGACGCCCAATGAATCGGTCATAGTGTTCCTCCGTGCTCCTCTGCACCGCGGACGCTCCGGTATTGGAGCGCTCCATAATGCAGCGTACGGCGCATCTCGCGGCACGTCAATACGGGGACGGAACGCGTCCGTTGGAGTGCGGCTGTGCCAGGATTGAGCATCATCGACAGACATGGCGAAGGAGCACGCATGGGAACCGCACCGACGATTTACGACGTCGCCGAGCGTGCGGGCGTGTCGAAGTCGCTCGTGTCCCTGGTGCTTCGCGGCTCCGCGCAGGTGAGCGAGGAGCGGCGAGAAGCCGTGCTCACGGCGGTCAGCGAGCTCAACTACACCCCGAGTCGCCTCGCCGCTGGTCTGGCCGGAACGCGCACGCGCAACATCGGTGTCGTCGTCGATGATTTCACGAACCTCTGGTTCGCCCCGGCGCTCGCCGGTATCCGGGAGGCGCTGCAGGCGGGCGGCTACTCGATCAGCATCTCCGATACGGCGCTCAATGCGCACCTCGACCTCGACCCGCTCGAGGTGTTCCGCTCGCTGCGGGTCGATGGGGTGATCCTCGCCGGCGAAGTCTCCGACGAAGCGGCGCGTCGACTCGGCATTCCAGCGGTCGTGCTGGGCACGCGCGCCGTTCAGCCCGACAACGTGCCAGTGATCTCGAGCGACGAAGTCGCGGGCGGCCGTCTCGCCGCCGAGCACCTGATCGGACTCGGGCATCGTGAAGTGACGTTCATTTCCGCCCCGGGTGCCACGGCCGCGGCACGGGAGCGCGGGTACCGCGAGGCGATGGGCGCAGCGGGACACCCGGCGGTCGTCGCACCGGGTGCGGGCACGACCGAGATCGCCGGTCGTGAAGCGACTGCCGTTCTGCTCGAGCGAGGCGGTCGCCCCACGGGGCTGGTCACCGCCAACGACCGCATGGCGGTCGGGGCACTCGGTGCTCTGCATCGCGCCGGGCTCAGCGTGCCCGCCGATGTGTCACTCGTGGGGTACGACAACTCGCCGCTGGCCGCCTACGACTGGGTGTCCCTGACCACGGTCGATCCCGACTCGGCCACGGTCGGCCGGTCGGCCGGGGACGCGCTCATTGACCTCATCGAGGGAGCGTCATCCGACGCCGCGATGGTGCTGCTGGAGCCCCGCGTCGTCGTGCGGGACTCCAGCGGTCCGGTTCAGTAGACGATCCCGAACACCCACACCGCGAGGGTCATCGTGGTCAGGCTGATCAGCACGATGCCGGCAAGATTCAGGAAGACGCCGGCCTTCGCCATCTGGCCGATGCTGACGTAGCCGGTGCCGTACACGACGGCATTCGGGGGAGTCGCGACCGGGAGCATGAAGGCGCATGTGGCCGCAAGAGCAACCGGGATCGTGAGCAGCATCGGATCCACCCCGATGCCGATCGCGATGCCTCCGACGAGCGGCAAGAAGGTCGCGGCGGTGGCAGTGTTCGAGGTGATTTCGGTGAGGAAGAGGATCGCGGCCGCGAGAATCACCACCATCAGGACGACGGGAAGACCACCGATCCCCGCCGAAACCTCGCCGATCCAATCGGTGAGACCCGAGCTCGAGAACTGGCCCGACAGCGCGAGCCCGCCGCCGAACAGCAGCAGCACGCCCCAGGGGAGCTTGACCGCCGACTCCCAGTCGAGCAGTCGAACGCCTCTGGCGGCCCCTGCGGGAATGAGGAAGAGCAGGAGGCCGGCGGTCATCGCGATGCCGGCGTCTGAGATCGGCGGCTCCTCGAAGAGCAGTGGGATCGCGATCCAGCTCACCGCCGCGAGGGTGAAGATCGCGAGAACGAGCTTTTCACCGGTGGAGACGGGTCCGAGCTTCGCGATCTCGCCGCGGATGACCTCGCGGCCGCCGGGGATCGTGGTCACCTCGGGCTTGTAGAGCACCTTGACCAGCAGCCACCAGGTGAACGCGAGCATGATGATCGAGAGGGGCATGCCCACGAGCATCCACTGGCCGAAGCCGATGTTGATGTCGTGCTCCTGGCTGAGGTATGCGGCGAGCAGTGCGTTCGGCGGCGTGCCGATCAGCGTGCCGAGCGATCCCAGTGAGGCAGCATAGGCGATGCTGAGCATCAGCGCGGTTCCGAACTTCGTCTTCAGTGCGCCGGCTGCGCCTGAGCCCTTTTCGATGACACCCTTGCGCTCCATCGCCTCACTCACCAGCTCGAGCACTGAGAGGCCGATCGGCAGCATCATCACTGCCGTCGCGGTGTTCGACACCCACATCGAGAGGAATCCGGTGGCGACCATGAAGCCCGCGATGAGTGCTGCGGTGCGCTCACCCATCGCATTCAGCACCAGCAGTGCGATTCTGCGGTGCAGATTCCACCGCTGCATCGCCAGGGCGATCATGAATCCGCCCATGAAGAGGAAGATGATGTTGTTGCCGTAGCTCGCTCCGACGGAGTCGACCGTGACCGGGCTCTCTTCGGTTCCGGTTGCCAGAAGCGGGAAAGCCACGAGCGGCACGAGGGCGGTCGCGGGGATCGGGAGCGCCTCCGTCATCCACCACACCGCCATCAAACCGGCGATCGCGGCGGTCAGCCTGGCATCATGCGGAACATCGTCCGGCATGATCGTGTAGAGGAGGGCGGCGAGAATCAATCCACCGGCGAAGCCGAGCCATCGTGTGCTCGCGGTCCTGGGCGAGAGGCCCTCTGCCCGCTCACCGGGGGACTGGAGCTGAATCTCCGTGTTCGTGGTGGGTAACGGGGACATATGCGACGCGCGTTCGCCGGCTGGGCGTGAGCCAGACATCTCGATGCTCCTTTGAATCGGGTGCCGCGGGACCTGCCACGGGCACGTTCATTGTCATCACAGGTTCGGACCGCACCGCAACCTTCGCGCGCATCCCGGGGACGTGCTTACCCGGCCACGACCTCGATCGCACCTCGAACGATGGCGGCGGCGCCGCCCAGCGCGGCAAGGGTCAGCGCGAGTCGACGTGCAGCGTGCACTGAGACGTGTCGGACCAGTGCCGTGCCGATCATGATGCCGATCACGACCGTCGTGGGAATGCCGATGATGAGCCCGATCAGCGGCAGTTCGAGCGCGGCATGCTCGCCCACTGAGCCGACGACGAGTTTCGAGGTCACCGATGCGGCTCCCATCGTCATGAAGATCGGTTGCAGCGTTGCCGAGAATTTCAGCTGATCCCACCGTGAAACACGTGAGTAGATCACCATCACCGGCGCCGCGACACCGGATGTCGTGTTGAAGAAACCGCCGAAGAAACCGGCGATCACCGCGGCCGACCGGTGCTTCCACTCGGGGAGGCGACGCATCGTGACGGTGACCAGGAGGGCGAGGACTACGAGCGACCCGAGCATGATCGAGAGCCATCCGGACGGAAGGGCACTCACCAGCCAGGCGCCCGGCCACGCACCGATGACGGCCGCCGGAGCGATGAAGAGGTACGCCCGCCAGTCGATGCGGGTCCACACGGCGAACATGATGAGCAACCCGGACACGATGGTCGTCATGTTGGTCACCAGAACTCCGAAAGCGGGGCCCAGGAGGAGCGAGAGGACCGGGGCGACGACGAGGCCGACACCGGTGCCGGACAGGCGCTGCAATACCGTTCCGATGAGTACCGCCGCGGCGATGATCAGCGCTGTTCCGAGAAGACCCACGTTCGGCAGTCTACTCACGCGGGAGATGCGCGAATGTCTTGACAAATATTGTACCGGCCTCCATACTCTTGAAACGTACCTCATTGAATACGTTTTAATCGAGACAAAGGTGTCTAGTGACGACGACAATCCTCATCCCCGACCCGAATGAGCGCGCTCGGGCAGGCCGACGTCGAAAGTCCCGGGGCGGGCGGACGCCGTTCCGCTACCGCTTGCGTCTCTACGCGCAGAACCCAGTGGTCACCATCGGTGTCCTGGCGCTGATGCTCTTCGCCTACTTGATCGTCGCGCCGATCGTCTCTCTGCTCATCGATAGTGCGGTGGTGCATCGTCAGGACACGGGGATCACGCAGCAGGACGAGGGGACGCTGACCTCCTACTATCTCTGGCGCGTATTCGCCTCACCACAAGCGGTGAGTATCTTCTGGGACCCGCTGGGCAACACGTTGCTGATCGCCGTGTGCAGCATCGTTCTCGCGCTCGTCATCGGTATCTCGGTCGCGTGGCTGATGGTTCGGACGAACATGTGGGGGCGCAAGTGGTTCGCCACCGCGCTCATCGTGCCCTACATGCTCCCGGCGTGGACGTTCGCCCTGGCGTGGGTCACGATGTTCAAGAACCGCACCACGGGCGGTCAGCCCGGCTGGCTCGAGAACCTGGGGTTCACGGTGCCGAACTGGATGTCGTACGGGCAGTTCCCGATCATCCTGATCTTCGCGATCCACTTCTCGCCGTTCGTGATCCTCCTCGTCGGGAACGCACTCAAGCGTTTCGACGCCACACTCGAGGAGTCGTCGCGCCTGCTCGGAGCGTCGCGGGTGCGCACCACGTTCACCATCGTTCTCCCGATCCTGAGGCCCGCCCTGATTTCGGCCGTGACACTGATCCTCGCCAAAGTGCTCGGGGAGTTCGGGGTGGCCTATGTGCTCGGACTGCCGGTGAACATGAATGTGCTCGCCACGAGTCTGTACCGCAACATCTACAGCGACCAGAGCGGATCAGCGGCGGTCTTGGTGGCGGTCATCGTGCTCATCGGCGCGATCTCGCTGTGGGTCGACATGCACTTCTTGCGCGAGGCGAAGCGGTTCGTGACCATCTCGGGGAAGAGCGGAGCCAGCAATGCGGTCACCGAACTGCGTTCATCTCGGATCTTGGCCACACTGTCATGCACCGTCCTGTTCCTGGTGAGCGTCGCCATTCCGATCCTGGTGCTCGCGCTCTCGACGGTGATGCGTCAGCCGGGCATCTTCCGTTCCGAGAACTTCACGCTCGCGTTCTGGACGGGCCGGGATCTGCCGACGATCGGGTTCCCCGATGGCGTCCTGTTCAACGAAGAAGTCTGGGGTGCCGCCTGGAACAGCGTGTGGATCGTCGGGCTCGCGGCGACGATGGCCGGCATCATGGGTCTCATCGTCGGATACGTGGTGGTGCGCTCGCCGTCGAGGTTTGTCTCCGGGGCACTCAGGCAGATGGTGTTCTTCCCGTATCTCGTCCCCGGTATCGCGTTCGCGGTGGCGTACTTGTCGCTCTTCTCGGTGCAGCGGGGGCCCGTCCCCGCGCTGTACGGAACGGCGGCGATCCTGGTGCTCATCTATTTCACCGAGCAGATGCCGTTCGCGTCTCGGGCGGGGATCTCGTCGATGATGCAGCTCGGATCCGACCCGGAAGAAGCGGCGCAGATGTCCGGCGCCGGTTGGTGGCGTCGGTTCTTCACTGTCGTGCTGCCGATCCAGAAGGGCGCGCTCGCGACGGGAATGGTGATGGCGTTCATCTCGGGCATCAAGAGCTTGTCGCTCGTGGTGATTCTCGCCGTGCCGGGGATGGACGTGCTGACCACGCTATCAATCCGTCTCCTCGACATCGGCTATTCGCAGGCGGGGAACGCAGTCGTGCTGCTTGTCGCGGCGATCGCGTTCATCGGCACCTACAGCGTGCAAAAGATCATGAAGACTGACCTGGCTCAGGGAATCGGAGGCTGACCATGCCCACCATCACGCTCGACAACGTCGAGAAGAACTACGGGGGAGAGACGAACGCGGTGGAAGGGCTCGACTTGACCATCAACGACGGAGACTTCATGTGTCTCTTGGGCCCTTCCGGGTGCGGGAAGACCACGACCGTCCGCATGATCGCCGGCCTCGAGAACATCACTGACGGCAGCATTCGGATCGGCGACCGCGTGGTCGATGAGCCGAGCGCTCAGACCTTCGTGGCTCCCGAAAAACGCGACATCGGCTTGGTGTTCCAGAACTACGCGCTCTGGCCGCACCTGAGCGTCGCTGACAACGTCGATTACGGTTTGAAGCTGCGCAAGCTGCCGAAGACGGAGCGCACGGAACGAGTGGCCCGGATGACGGAGAAGCTGGGCATCGCGCCGTACCGGGACCGCTACCCCTCACAGCTCTCCGGTGGGCAGCAGCAGCGCGTGGCGCTCGCACGCATGCTGGCGGTGAATCCGCAACTGATGCTGTTGGACGAGCCGCTGTCGAACCTCGATTCCCGGTTGCGTCTCGAGATGCGAGCGGAGCTGAAGCGCATTCACGCCGAGTTCAACGCCACGGTCGTGTTCGTGACTCACGATCAGTGGGAGGCGATGACGCTGGCCACGCGAGTGGCCGTCATGAATCAGGGGGTGCTGCAACAGGTCGGCTCGCCCATGGATATCTATGACCGGCCCGTGAACCGCTTCGTCGCGAACTTTCTGGGGGTCCCCCCGATGAACTTCGTCGAGATGACGGAGGCAAGCCCGCAGCGGGAATCGGTTGTCGCATTCCTCGGTCGCCGCGTGCCGGCTCTTGATGAGATCGGGTCGATCGGTGTCAGGCCGGAGTCGCTGATCATCGAGCCGTCCGGGACGACATCTGCGTCCGAGCATCTGGTGCTTCCCGGTCGGATCGAATCGGTGATGCCCACCGGTGGCAGCTGGACCGTGGAGACGGCCGTGGGAACGCAACGCGTCTACGCGACGACGCTGCAGCGCGGTGCGCTCCACACCGGGGACGACGTCGATCTCGTCGCCCAGGCAGCGAGCGTGCACGTCTTCGATCGCAACGAACAACGAGTAAAGGTGGACCAGTCATGACCGATATCCGTACTCTCTCCGACTTCACGAAGCGGATCGCGCTCGAGGCGGGAGGCATTGCCATGGAGGGCTTCCGCTATCGCGACCTCGGGATCGACCTGAAGAAGGACTTCCACGACATGGTCACCCAGTACGACCGTGCCTGTGAAACGCACATCCGGAGCGAGATCCTGAAGTACTACCCCGACTCGACCATCGTGGGAGAGGAGGAGGGGTCGACGACGGGTACCGGGAGTCTGGCCTGGCATATCGATCCCATCGACGGGACCGCGAATTTCGCGCGCGGCGTCGCGATGTGGGCAGTCAGTATCGGCGTGATGCTCGACGGAGAGCCGGTGGTCGGGGTGGTCTACGACCCGCCGAACGACCACCTCTTCTGGGCTGACGATCGGGGCGCCTTCCTCGGTGACGAACCCATGCGCAGTTGGGGCTTTACCGAACCCGCTCAAGCGACCGTCGTCTTGAATTTTCCCCTGCCCCGAGATCTCGTCCATTTTCCGGACTTGGCGCTCAGACAGTTCGCCGAGGCGACCGAACAGTTCGCCCAGGTGCGCGCGCTCGGAAGCAGCTGCATCTCGTTGTGCTGGGTAGCCGCCGGGTGGGTCGACGCAACCATCTCATTCGAGGCGAACTCGTGGGACGTCGCCGCCTCGGCGTACATCATTCGTCAGGCGGGCGGAACGTACCTCACGTACGCCGATGGCGAGCCTCAGCCGCACCACCGCGACTACGAGAACCCCCATTACTATGCGGCGACGCCCGGCGGGAACTTCGAAGTGCTGCACGAAATCATGCGCACCCAGAGCCAGCGTCCGATGCCGGCGACCGCCGCAGCGTGACCGCAGCGAACCAGAAGCACAGAGACAGGAGCTCAACGATGAGACAGCAGATCACGCACCGAGCCGTCGGAGTGGCGGCGCTGACAATCGCATTCGGACTCGGCATCAGCGCGTGCGCCCCTCCAGGAGTGGCGGAAGGTGAGGCGCAGGAAGATGTTCGCGGCGAGGTCGAACTCCAGGCGGACGAAACGGCCGAGGGGTTCGACCTCGAAGCCTTGGTTGAGGCCGCACAGCAGGAAGGGCCGATCACGATCTACGACGAGACCGGAAAAGTCACGCAGATCGCTGAAGCCTTCACTGAGAAGTACGGTATCGATGCGGAAGGCGTCAAAATCGAGACGAACGCCATCGACAAGGTGAAGCGCGAGAGCGCGTCGGGCAACATCATCGCCGACATTCTGGCGATCTCCGAACCGCCCGCGGTGTATACGGAGCTGCTCCGTGACGAGGTGCTCACTAACTGGGTGCCGGGAGACGTGTACGACCAGTTGCCCGAAGAAGCACGGTATCCCTACCTGACCAGCGGAAACTGGCTCTGGTGGAGCTACAACACCGAGGCATACGGCGACACGTGCCCGGTGAGCAATATCTGGGAGCTCACCGATGAGGAGTGGACGGGGAAGGTCGCGATCCCCGATCCCGAGGCGCGCGCCATGTACACGAACATCTGGAACCAGTCGGCGCGCGATCACGCAGACGCATGGGAGGACGCATACGAGAAGCTGTACGGGGAACCTTTGGAAACTGACGAAGAGACGGCGTTCCACGAGTGGCTCAAGCGACTTGCGCAGAACTCACCTGCAGTGTTCAAGAGCGATGAAGAGGTCTCCGAAGCGGTGGGTGCGCCTGGTCAAGAGGATGCGCCGATCGGACAGATGGCGGCGGCGAAGTACCGCAACAACGATGAGAAGGGGTACCAACTCGCCCCCTGCACCGGTCTCGATCCGTACGTTGCGGGACCGATGCCGCAGACCATGGGGTACGTCACCCAGACGGAGAGCCCGAATGCCGCGAAGCTGTACATCCACTTCGCGACTTCACAGGAGGGGATGGAGTTCATCATGCCCGACGGCAAGCGCTCCTACGACCCTCGAGTCGTCGCTCCTGAGGACGCGCACGAGCTCGATCCCCTCATCTCTGCCGAGGTC
This sequence comes from Leucobacter tardus, assembly GCF_017583045.1. Lineage (GTDB taxonomy): Bacteria > Actinomycetota > Actinomycetes > Actinomycetales > Microbacteriaceae > Leucobacter > Leucobacter tardus. Next base: position 82,218 of record NZ_JAGFBF010000004.1, read on the forward strand.
CAACCGTTCAGTACGTCATACATGGAGGATGACTTCATGAAGACCGTGTCCTGGCAGGATTTTTGGCGCTCGAGTCGCTGACACAGAGTTCCCATGCTCGTGGGGTCGGGCCTCACTCCCTCGACCCCACTAGCATGGGTGCACACTCGGCGATCGACCGAGCCCGGGGGAGGAGTCGCAGTGCGCGTACCTTTCGCTCAGGCCTTCTCGCCGGTGGACCGGTCGTCGTCGATCCCGCTGAATACGCAGATCGTGTTCCAGATCGACGAGGCGGTGAGATTGGGACGAGTGCAACGCGGCGACCTCCTTCCGTCTGAAGAGGAACTGTGCGCGGGATTCGAGGTTGCGCGGTCGACATTGCGCCGAGCCCTCGCCCAGATGGAGTCGACCGGAGTCGTCACGCGCGAGCGGGGACGCGGGAAGGGAACACGCATCGAGACCGTGGCGCCGATCCCGCGAACACCGGGCACTTTCGACACCGTCTACGAGATGATCGCGGCGTCTGCACGGAAGCCGATCACGAGACTGTTGGCGTTCGAGCCCCTCGTCGTCGACGAGGAGTTCTCGGTTACGGCCGGATTCCCGGTGGGCGCGCACATCGTGCACATCCTTCGGCATCGGAGCGCGAATGATGTTCCGATCGCCGCTCTTGAGAATTGGATCCTCGCAACCCACGTTCCGTTCGCATCCCAACGACTCGAGCGGGAGAGCATGGAAGTACTGCTGCGAGAGAGCGGCGTGAGAATTCGATACGCCGAGTTCGAGTTCCGACCGGCGCTCGCGGGCGCGCACGCCGCGTTCTTCGGGGTCGACGCGACCGTACCGGTGATCAACGAGGTTCGCCGTTCGTTCGATGCCGGCGGGCAGTACGAGTACTCGTTCCACTACAGTCACCCGGAGAACGAACGCGTCGGAGGGCGGTCGACTCCGCCGCCGCGGGGGAGCGAGTGAACACGGTCTGGCAGATGACACACCGGTGCGGTACGCTCGCAGTGTTTGTCCTATCATTCTGACGGGCAACCCATCCTCTGGACGTGAAGGACATGTGCAATGACGCAGCACCCCGTTCGTTTCGGTCTCCTCGGATCCGGCCGCATCGGTCAGGTCCACGCGGCGAGCATGGCCGCGAACCCCTCCGCGGAGCTCGCGTGGGTGGCGGACCCGTTCATCAACGGCGCTCGTGATCTGGCGTCCCGGTTCGGCGGGCGGGCAACCGAGAATGCTCACGAGGTGCTCGCTTCGGGCGAGGTCGACGCGATCCTGATCGCGTCCCCGACCCCGACCCACGTCGAACTCATCGAGGCTGCGGTGGATCGCGGCCTTCCCGTCCTCTGCGAGAAGCCGATCGACCTCGATCTCGCGAGGGTCGATGACCTGCGCCCGAAAGTGCGAGCGAGCGGCGTGCCCGTGGCGCTCGGCTTCAACCGACGTTTCGATCCGGCCTTCGCCGAGGCCCGCGGTCGCGTGCAGGCGGGGGAGATCGGCGCGCTCGAACAGCTCTCCATCATCAGTCGGGATCCGGCGGCACCGCCCGCGGACTACATCGCCGTCTCCGGCGGGATCTTCCGCGATATGACGATCCACGATTTCGATATGGCACGGTTCTTCGTCGGAGACGTCGTCGAGGTCACCGCAGTCGGAGCCAGGCTCTTCGATGCGGGTGCCAAGGCCTACGGAGACTTCGACACCGCTGTGACGACGCTGCGATCTGCGGACGGCGCTGTTGTGACGATCACCAACTCCCGACACAGCGCGATCGGCTACGACCAGCGCATCGAGGCGTTCGGTGCGCTCGGGTCGTTGAACGTCGGGAATGCGCCGTCGAGCCTCGTGCAGCACTCCGATACCGTGCGCGTCGGGGCGCAGTCCCCGCACCCGGCCTTCTTCCTCGAGCGGTACACCGAGGCGTACGCGCTCGAACTCGCAGAGTTTCTGCGGCTCGTCCGCGGGGAGCCCTCGACGAGCCCCACGTTCGAGGACGGCCGCGCGGCGCTCGTGCTCGCCGACGCGGCGCAGCGCTCGGCCGAGGAGGGCGTCGCGGTGAGTGTCGCCCTCGCGTAGGTGAGGGAAGCGCACCTGCTACCATCATCTGGCATGACGGAAACCCAGGGCATCGCCGCGATCCGCGGCACCGCTGGGTACGCCAATGATTCCTGGACACCGGCGGCCATCGGCTGGTGGGGGAGAGAGCCGTAGCGACCCGCTGCGCAGACTCCATCCACCCTCCATTCGATGTCGAGAGGCCGACCCCGTCATGCCCGAAGATCGTCCGTCCACGCCCGATCGAGAATCCCATCCGAGAGCAGATCGACCGCAGCGACCCGGGATTCCGTTCGCCGGACTCGACTACCAGCGGCCGGACCTGCAGGACTCCGAGTACCCGCACAACATCCACCCGGCGCTCGTGCCGGGGATCGCGATCGACGAGCAGCGACGCGATTACCGCATCGGCAAGTTCGTCTTCTCCGTCGCCGGAATCCTGACGGTCGCCTTCGTGATCTGGGGTGTCGTCAGTCCCGAGAGCGTCGCATCCGTCGCGCAGGTGGCGTTCGATTGGGCGACCGGCAATCTCGGCTGGTTGTTCAACGCGATCGCGACCGTCGTGCTGGTGGCGCTCCTCATCATGGCGTTCTCCTCCTACGGCAAGATCAAGCTTGGGAAGGACGACGAGAAGGTCGAGTTCAGCACGTTCGCGTGGGTGGCGATGCTGTTCGCCGCCGGCATCGGCATCGGCGTCCTGTTCTTCGGCCCCTCCGAGCCGCTCACCTACTTCACCTCGCCGCCTCCGCTCACCCACGAGGCGGAATCGACCGAGGCGCTGCACCGGGCGATGGCGCAGACGTACTTCCACTGGGGATTCCATGCCTGGGCGATGTACGCGCTCGTCGGCGGCTCGATCGCCTATGCCGCGTACCGGCGCGGACGCTCGCTCCTCATGTCATCCGTCTTCCGCACGCTCTTCGGCGAGCGCGCCACCGACGGGTTCGCCGGCAAGCTGGTCGACGTGTTCGCGATCGTCGCGACGCTCTTCGGCACGGCGGCTGCGCTCGGCATCGCCGCGATGCAGATCGGCACCGGCGTGAGCATCGTCACCGACGCCGGGCCGCTGACGAACAATATGCTCGTCGTCGTCATCGCGATCCTCACGGTCGGCTTCATCGTCTCAGCGGTCTCCGGCGTCTCGCGCGGCATCCGCTACCTGTCGAGCATCAACATCGTGCTCACCGTCGGCATCGTCGCGCTGGTCCTGTTCCTCGGGCCCACGCTGTTCCTCATGAACCTCCTCCCGTCGGGCCTCATGGAGTACTTCGGGTCGATGTTCGACATGATGGGCCGCTCCCTCTCGTGGGGCGCGGAGACGCAGGAGTTCCAATCGATCTGGACGGTCTACTACTGGGCGTGGTGGATCTCGTGGTCGCCCTTCGTCGGCACGTTCATCGCGCGCATCTCCCGCGGGCGGAGCATCCGCCAGTTCATTCTCGGCACGATCTTCATCCCGTCGTCGCTGCTCTTCGTCGCCTACGGCGTCATGGGTGGCACCTCCATCTGGATGTACCGCGAGGGAAAGCCCGGTTTCTCCGCCGACATGGCGCCGCCAGAGGTGTTCTTCACACTGATCGACAACCTGCCGTACGTGGAGTGGCTGCCGTTCGTGGTGATCCTCGTGCTGGCCATTTTCTTCATCACCTCGGCCGATTCCGCATCGGTCGTCATGGGCATGCTCACGACGCGGGGGGATCAATCGCCGAGCCGCTGGGTCGTGATCTTCTGGGGCCTCGTGATGTCGGGGATCGCCGTTGTCATGCTGCTGCTCGGCGACGCGACCGCGCTCGAAGGGCTGCAGCAGCTCGTCATCGTGACGGCGGTACCGTTCGCGATCATCATGATCCTCATCATCATCGCCTGGTTCAAAGACCTGAGGACCGACCCCTATACGCTCCGCCACCACTACGCAGACAACGCCATGCGTAACGCCGTGGTCGAGGGCGTGGACCGCTACGGAGACGACTTCGCCCTGCAGGTGGTCGAAACGAAGCCCGGCGAGGGGGCCGGAGCGGACGTCGACTCGCACGATGAGATCTACACCTCCTGGTATCAGCGGACCAACGAGGACGGCGAGCCGGTGGGGTACGACTTCGAGACCAACACCTGGGAGGACGGCTACGACCCCGAGACGGGGGAGATCACCGCGATCACCGGCGAGGACGGCCGGAAGCCCGACGAGGACGACCGGAAGACCGGAGAGGAACGCACGCCAGGCGAGGAACGGAAGTCTGGTGACGAATCGGCGTGAGCCCGGGATCGGTTCGCCGTCACCCGGTGTCGACGGCGAGCCGGAACCCGGTGTGCCCGAGCGAGGTGTCTGCCGTCGCGGCAGTCCGGGCGGAGGTCCGGTAGCGGCGGCAGTAGGAGTCGTGGCAGAGGTACGAGCCGCCGCGCATGACGGGGCGCTGATCCGCGGGACTGAAGGCGTCGGCGGACCACTCCCAGACGTTCCCCGTCATCTGGTGCAGGCCGAAGGCGTTCGGGGGGAACGCCGTGACCCGGGTGGTGCCGACGGGTGCCGACGGTGCATCGGGGAATCGCCCCGGGAACGTGTTCATGCGCGGGACGCCTCCCGGCTCGCGCACGGATCCCCAGGGGAACGGCTGCTGCTCCAGACCGCCCCTGGCGGCGAACTCCCACTCCGGTTCGGTGGGCAGTCGGCAGCCCGCCCAGGAAGCGTAGGCCTGCGCATCGCGGTGCGACACGTGGGTCACCGGATGATCGGCGCGATCCGCGACCGAGGCGCCCGGTCCCTCCGGGGAGAACCAGTGCGCGCCGGCGACCCGGCACCACCAGGGGGCATCCGCGACACGGGGCGAACCCGCGCGCGTGCGCTCCGTGAGCCTGCCGGCGAAGACGAGCGAGTCACCGTGACGCTCGGCGTCGGTGCGGTACCCCGTAGCTGCGACGAAGACGGCGAACTCCGCGTTCGTCACGGTCGTCGCCGCGATCGCGAACGGTGCGACCCACACCGGTCGCACTGGTCCCTCCCGGTCGGCAGCATATGCCGCGGGTTCCTCGGATCCCATGCGGAACGCCCCTCCGGCCAAGCCCACCATCCGCAGGTCCCGCGGCGCACCTGCGGCGAGCGCTTCGAGGTCGGATCGTCGGATCGTCCCGCGGCCACCCGTCGGGGGCGGCTCCGCCGTCCGATCCGGCCCGCAGCACGCACTCACCACCCGCACCCCCAGATCGTCGTAATGAAAGGTACCGAGAGTCTATGAGACCGCCGAACATCGTCGTGATCCAGGCCGACCAAATGGCGGCGCAGGTACTCGGAGCTTACGGAGACGAGGCGGCGCAGACGCCGCACATCGACGCGCTCGCCGCAGAGGGCGCGGTGTTCGACCGCGCGTACTGCAACACGCCGCTGTGCGCGCCTTCTCGGGCCTCGATGATGACCGGCCGCATGCCGTCCGACATCGAGTGCTTCGACAACGGCGACGACTTCCCCGCCTCCACGCCGACGTTCGCGCACCACCTCCGAGCGGCCGGGTACCACACGGCACTCATCGGGCGCATGCACTTCATCGGCCCCGACCAGCATCACGGCTTCGAGGAGCGCCTGACCACCGATGTCTACCCGGCCGACCTCGACATGGTCCCCGACTGGCGGCGGCCGCTCTCCGACCGACTGCAGTGGTATCACGACGCCGATTCGGTCTTCACCGCGGGCGTCTCCCTGGCCACGGTGCAGCAGGACTTCGACGATGAAGTGGGCTTCCGCGCGCTCCGCCATCTGAACGACCGCGCCCGTGCGAACCGGTGGGAGGGGGAGGAGATCCCGTTCCTCATGGTGACCTCGTTCATCCACCCCCATGATCCTTACGAGCCGCCGCGCGAGCACTGGGATCGCTTTGACGGGGTCGACATTCCGCCACCGACGCATCCGGACGCACCGGATGCCGTGCAGGATCCCCACACCCATCGGCTCCGAGCCATGAGCGGGTTCGACCTGCGCGAACCGTCGGCCAGTGATGTGGAGCGCGCGCGTCGCGCCTACTACGCAGCCGTGAGCTACATCGACGATCACGTGGGGCGGATCCGCGATCGGCTCGCCGAGCTGGGCCTCGCGGAGGACACCGTCGTCATCGTGACGAGCGACCACGGCGACATGCTGGGTGAGAAAGGGCTCTGGTACAAGATGTCGCCCTACGAGCAGTCGGCGCGGGTGCCGCTCATCGTGCACGGCCCTGAGCATCTCGTGCCCCGCGGGCGCTTCGTCGCGCCGGTCAGCCTGCTCGACCTTCTGCCCACCCTGCTCGACCTCGGCGGTGCCGACGCCGACGGGGCCGCTCCGGGCGACTCCCTCCTCAGGGTCGCTCGTAACGAAGCTCGCGGCGCAGCGGACGTGCGGGCGAGGCAGGTGGTGATCGAGTATCTCGCGGAGGGGACCCATCAGCCGCAGCTGACGCTCGTCAGCGGCTCGCACAAGCTCGTGGTGTGCCACGGAGATCCCGATCAGCTCTTCGACCTCGATCGGGATCCGGATGAGCTCACCAACGTCGCCGCCGACGCCGCGCACGCCGATGCGCTCGCAGCGCTCAAATCCGCGCTCGCAGCGCGATACGACGTCGACGCACTCGAGTCCGCTGTCTCGCACAGTCAGGCGCGCAGACGGCTCGTCGCGGCGGCGCTGCAGACCGGTCGCGCGCGGCACTGGGACTTCGACCCCGACCCTGAGCAGCGGTATGTACGGGGCGACTTCTGGGACGCACTGGAACGCGGCAGGCTCCCCGATGAGCCCAGATCAGGCGACGCCACCGAGAGGTCTCGATAGGCTGTCCTCTGCACGACGACGGCGGGAGGAGCGGCGCATGAGCACCGAGCAGAGCGCCGGACGCGCGCCCACGATCCGCGATGTCGCCCGTGAGGCGGGGGTCTCGAAGTCGCTGGTGTCGCTGGTGTTCAACGGCGGGGACAACGTCGGCCCGGAGCGGCGCGAGCGGGTGCTGCGGGCTGCGGAACAGCTCGGGTATCGCCCGAACCTCGTCGCCAAGTCGCTGGCCGCGCGCAAGCCCGACTTCATCGCGGTGCTCATGTCGAACCTCAGCAATCCGCTGTTCGCCGAGATCCTCGGTGCAGCGCGTGCCCGGCTGAGCGCCGCGGGGCGGCGCACCATGATCCTCAGCGCGGTCACGGAGGGGCCGGACGGCGAGCCGATGCTGGATCGCGAGAACCTCGACGTGCTCCACGGTCTGCGCCCGTCGGCGATCCTCGCGATCGGCACGATCCCGGACCTGAACGATCTCGCGGACCTCACGGGGACGCTGCCGACGGTCGTCGCGAGCGCGACCGAGCGCGCGGGAGGGTCGGTGTTCGTCGTGCGCAGCGACGACTTCGCGGGCGTCGAACTCGTGCTCGACCACCTCGTCGCAGAGGGGCTCCGCGAAATCGCGTTCGTCGGCGGCGATGGCGGAGACGTCTCCGCCGCTCGCGAGCGGGCGTACCGGGAGGGGATGACGCGTCACGGCCTCGCCGACCTGGTGCGGGTGATCCGCGCCGACTTCACGGAGGAATCCGGGCGTCGCGCTGCGCGCGAGCTGGTCGAGGGCGGCCGGATCCCCGAGGCCGTGGTCGCGGTCAACGACCTCGCGGCGATGGGCGCGATGGCGGGTCTCGAGGAGGCGGGCGTGCGCGTGCCGCAGGAGTGCCGGGTGACGGGGTACGACGACACCTCGCTCTCCGCCATCCCGCGGATCTCCCTGACGAGCGTGGACCCCGACAACCGCAGGATCGGCGAGACCGCCGCCGACGCCCTGCTCGACGCCGCAGGCCCGTTCGCCGAGCCCAGCGAGATGCTCGTGGCCCCGCGGCTCGTGGTGCGCGACTCGTCGGGCGGCGGGCAGGTGGGCGTGGCGCGGCACCTCTGAGGGGTTCGGGAGTTGCCTTCCTTGACTGAACGCGATGGGGGAGTTCCTGCTCTCGAGTGAACGCGATTCGTTGCTCAAGCGGGGATTCGAAAACACATTGCGTTCACTCGCGGGGGGTTGCGGGGCTCGCGGGAGTTCACGGGGCTCGGGTGCGCGGGGTTGACTCCGCGACGCACCGGGCGTAAAGTTTGGACCGGTCCAAGTTGCGATCGGGAACAGCTCAAGGAGGAGCCCGAATGACGAAGTTCGACCTACTCATCGGCGGGGAGTGGCGCCCCGCCTCCACGGGTGAGACCGCCGCCGTCCATTCGCCGTTCGACGGCAGCGTGGTCGGGGAGGTCGCGGTGGCCACGGAGGCCGACGCGAAGTCGGCGCTTTCGGCCGCCCAGCGCGGCGCGGCGATCTGGTCGCGCACTCCGGCGCACGAGCGGGCGGCGATCCTGTTCCGCGCTGCCGAGATCGCCGAGCTCCGGGCCGAAGACATCGCCCGCACCATCTCGCTCGAGAACGGCAAACCCCTCGCAGAAGCAACCGGTGAGGCGCGCCGATCAGGCGCGTTGCTCCGCTTGGCCGCGAGCGAAGGAACGCAGTTGTACGGCGAGGGCCTCCCGCTCGACGCCAACCCGGGCACGGGACAGGACAAGGTGGGCTTCACCCTGCGACAGCCGGTCGGCGTCATCGTCGCGATCACTCCGTTCAACTATCCGGCGCTGCTCGTGCTGCACAAGGTCGCCCCGGCGATCGCGGCGGGCAACGCGGTCGTGCTGAAGCCGGCAGGCGCGACCCCGCTGACCGCCCTGATGCTCGCGAAAGTGCTCGTCGACGCCGGTGTGCCCGAGGGCGTCCTCTCCGTGGTGACCGGGCCGGGCGGCACGCTCGGCGACGTGCTCGTGAGCGACCCCAGGGTGCGCAAGATCTCGTTCACCGGATCCACCGCCGTCGGCGAACGCATCGCCGCCATCGCCGGTGTGAAGAAGCTGTCGCTCGAACTCGGCGCCTCCTCGCCGACGGTGATCCTGCCGGGCGCCGACCTCGAGCGGGCGGCGTCGGCAGTGGCCGCAGGAGGGTACGTGAATGCCGGGCAGGTGTGCATCTCGGTGCAGCGGGTGATCGCCCACCACACGATCGAAGCGGACTTCCTCGACGCACTGCTGCCGAAGGTCGCAGCGATCCGCTCGGGAGACCCCTTGGCCGACGGCACGACGCTCGGACCGCTCATCTCCGAGCACGAGGCGCAGCGCGTGGAGCGCAGCATCGCTCGCGCGGTCGACGACGGATCCCGACTGCTCGTCGGAGGGGAACGGAGCGGCGGGTTCGTGAGTCCCGCCGTGCTGACGAACGTCGATACCCGTCAACCGTTCGCGCAGGAGGAGCTCTTCGGCCCGGCGGTATCGGTCACGACGGTCGACTCGTTCGACGCAGCGATCGCGGCCGCGAACGGCACTCCGTACGGCCTGGCCGCCGGTGTCTTCGGGGGCACACTCGCCGAGGGCATCCGCGCCATGCGCGAGATCGAGGCCGGCAGCGTGCACCTGGGGTGGACGCCGCTGTGGCGCGCCGACCTCATGCCGTACGGCGGACTCAAGGCGAGCGGGTACGGAAAGGAAGGCGTGCGCTCTGCGGTCGCCGAAATGACCGAGGTCAAGACCGTCGTGCTGCACAGCTGAACCACCTCCACCCACCACTTTGCAGAGGAGCACACATGGTGCACGGAACCTCGGGCCGCACGGTCCGGCTCACGGCGGCGCAGGCCGTCGTGCGGTACATCGCCGCGCAGTACACCGTCGCGGACGGCGAGCGGCGCCGATTCGTGCCTGCCGCGCTCGGCATCTTCGGGCACGGCAACGTCGCGGGCATCGGTCAGGCCCTCGCACAGCACCACGACCGGTTGCCGTTCGTCCAGGGACGCAACGAGCAGTCGCTCGGACATCTCGCGACCGGATTCGCGAAGGCATCGAAACGCCGGCAGACGCTGGCGGTGACGGCGTCGATCGGCCCGGGATCGACGAACCTGGTGACGGCAGCCGCGCTCGCGACCGTCAACCGGGTCCCGCTGCTGCTGCTGCCCGGCGACACCTACGCGACGAGGCGGCAGGGCCCGGTGCTGCAGCAGCTCGATCTGCCGGGTACACCCGATGTGACCGTGAACGACGCCTTCCGGCCCATCTCCCGCTTCTTCGACCGGATCACGCGACCCGAGCAACTGCTCACGGCGCTGCCGCAGGCGTTCCGCGTACTCGCCAACCCCGAGGAGACGGGTGCGGTGGTGCTCTCGCTGCCCCAGGACGTGCAGTCGCACGCGTACGACTACCCTGAGGAGCTCTTCATCGAGCGCGACTGGCCCATCCGGCGTCGTGTGCCGGATGCGGGGGAGATCTCCCGCATCGCGGCGCTCATCAGGGAGGCGGAGCATCCTCTGGTGATCGCGGGCGGCGGCGTGATCTACTCCGATGCGCAGCAACACCTGACGGATCTCGGGCGCGCGACGGGGCTGCCCATCGCCGAGACCTTCGGTGGCAAGGGCGCGGTGACGGAGGACGGCCCGTTCCGCGTGGACGGGATCGGGCTCGAGGGCTCCCCGGAGACGAACCGGCTCGTCGCGCAGGCCGACCTCATCGTCCACATCGGAACGCGACTCACCGATTTCGCGACGGGATCCCAGTCCATCTTCGAGAACGAGCACGTGCGCTTCGCCTCGATCAACATCGTCGAGCACGATGCCGTCAAACAGGGGGCGATCGCGGCGCTCGCAGATGCGAGGCTCGGCATCGCGGCACTCTCGGACGAGCTCGCCGACTACCGGGTGACCGAGAACTGGGCCCTACGCGTCTCCGACGCGCGATCCCGCTGGTCCGCCACGCGGTCGGCGGCGCTCGACCCCGATGTGCGGTTCGCGACAGAGGAGCATCCCGAATTCCCCGAGACCGACGCCGTGCTCACGCAGGGGCAGCTCATCGGCCTGCTGCAGGAGCACGCTCGGGCGGGCGACACCATCGTCGCGGCGGCCGGCGGGCCCCCCGGCGACCTGCAGAAGGTCTGGGATGCGACTGGCGCGCGACACGCGCACCTCGAGTTCGGCTTCTCATGCATGGGGTACGAGATCCCGGCGGCGATGGGAGCGCGTCTCGCCGACACCAACGAGGCGCACCGGGTTACCGCGTTCATCGGCGACGGCACCTTCGTCATGGCGCCGACCGAGATCGTGACGGCGGTGCAAGAAGGGATCGCGTTCACGGTGGTGGTCTCGGAGAACCACGGGTACCAGGTGATCCGACGACTGCAGATGTGGCGCACCGGGGAGCACTTCGGCAACGAGTTCCGGCACCGCGAACCGAGCGACGGTGCCGCATCGCACGCATCGGGCGTCCTCGCCACGATGCTCGGTCGACTCGACGGCGACTACCTCGGCATCGACCTCGCGCAGATCGCCCGCGGTCTCGGCGCCGAAGTGCGCGCGCCGAAAACTGCAGCGGACGTGCGCGCCGCGCTCGCGGAGACGCGTGACGCGCGCGGCCCCGTGGTGATCGTCGTGCCGACGATCCCGCACGCCGATCTGCCCGGATCGGAGCTCTGGTGGGACGTCTCGCCTGCCGAGGTCTCCGTCGACCCCGATACCGAGGCGAACGGCAGACTCGACGAGTACCGCGCCGGGCTCGCGCGTCAGCGGTGGCACGGGTGAGCGCGTCAGGGCCGCTCGATGCGGGTCGCGCGCTGCGCGCCCGTATCCACGCCGGCGAGGCGACGGTCGGGACGTTCCTCGGGCTCGGCTCGGTGACCGCCGCCGAGGTCTGCGCGGCAGCCGGTCTCGACTGGGTGCTCGTCGACCTCGAGCACGGCGGCGGCGACGAGGAGCAGGTCGGCGCCATCACCGCCGCGACCGGCGCCTACGGGGTCGCTGCGCTCGTGCGCGTCGAGCAGTCGGAGCGGATCCGCATCGGCCGGGTGCTGGACGCCGGCGCGGCGGGTGTGATGATTCCGCGCATCACGAGTGCCACCGAGGCCGCCGAGGCGCGTACGCACCAGCTGTATCCGCCGATGGGCGACCGCGGCGTGGCGAGCTACAACCGCGCCGCCCGCTGGACGCTCGACACCGGCGCCCTCGACCGTGCCGACGCGCAGGTCATCGGCATCGTGCAGATCGAGACCCGCGCGGCCGTCGACGACATCGAGGCGATCGCCGCGACCGATGGCGCGGACGTGCTGTTCGTGGGGCCGCAAGACCTCAGTTCCGCGCTCGGGGTGCCGCGTCAGTTCGACGCCCCCGTGTACCAGGAGGTGCTCGACCGCGTGGTCAGCGCCTGCACCGCGCACGGCACGTGCGCCGGGATCCTCGTGAACGATCGAGCCGCGGCGGAGGCCGCGCTCGCCCGCGGATTCCGCTTCATCGCGATCGGGTCGGATGCGACCCTGCTCGCGCAATCGGTGCGTGCCGCGACGCCGCATCGACCACCCTTCCCGACGACCCCCCGAGAGAGCGAGATACCCCCATGCACGTGAACGACGACGGCACCACGACCCTCGGCGTCGGCCTCATCAGCGTCGGCTGGATGGGCCAGCTGCACACCCGCGCCTACACCAACCTGCGATTCGCGTACCCCGATCTCGGGGTGCGCCCGAGGCTCGTCCACGCGGCCGATCCAGCTGAGGCGCGCGCTCGAGAGGCGGTCGAGGTCCTCGGGTACGATCGCGCGTCGGCGGACTACCGCGAGGTGTTGGACGATCCAGAAGTCGATGTCGTGTCGATCTGCGCCCCGAACTTCCTGCATGCCGAGATCGGCATCGCCGCGGCGCGCGCGGGCAAGCACTTCTGGATCGAGAAGCCCGTCGGCCGCGGCGCGGACGAGACGCGTGCCGTGTCGGACGCCGTCGATGCGGCGGGAGTCGTCACGTCGATCGGCTTCAACTACCGGCACGCACCGGCAGTCGAGTATCTGCGCGACCTCATCGCCTCCGGGAAGCTCGGTCGCATCACCAACGTGCGCGGGCACATGTTCGCCGACTACTCGTCCGACCCCAGAGGAGCACTGTCGTGGCGCTTCGTGCGGGAGCTCGCGGGGTCAGGTGTGCTCGGCGACCTCATGGGTCACCTCGTGGATCTCGTCCAATACACGCTCGGCCCCGTCGCGGAAGTGAGTGCGGTGACCTCCACCGTCTACACCGAACGGCCCGAACTGCCCATGGGCACCGGCACGCACTTCGCCCTCGTCGAAGACGGCGAGATGAAGCCGGTCGAGAACGAGGACTACGCGGCGCTGCTCGTGCGCTTCCGGGACGACGCCGTCGCCGCCGGCGCGGTCGGCACCCTCGAGGCCTCCCGCGTGGCCGTCGGACCACGGGCGAGCTACGGCATCGAGATCTACGGCACGAACGGGTCGGCCCACTGGGACTTCGAGCGACTCAACGAGTTGCACCTCTCGGGCGGACTCGGAGAGGCTGATCAGGGATACCGCCGCGTCATGGCTCGGCACGGCATGGGCGACTTCGCACGGTTCCAGCCGGGCGCGGGCACCTCCATGGGGTACGACGACCTGAAGGTCATCGAGGCCCGGAAATTCCTCCTCGCCGTGGTGGGGCGCGAGGAGCACAACTCGAACCTGCGCGACGCGCTCTCGGCGAACGAGGTGGTGAGCGCCGCCGAGCGTTCAGCCGAACAGCGGATGTGGGAACGCGTGCCGGCCGTGACCGGCACGACGTCGGCGGGGGCCGCATCGTCCGCTCGGTCCGCGGAGAGCAGCGCAGGGTGACCCCGCGGGTCGTCGTCGGGCTGGGACCGGTCGATCCCGAGCTCGTGGTGCCGGTGCTCGGGCCGTCCGTAAGGTTCGTCCCCGACCCCACTCCCGAGGATTTCGCGATCGCCGAGGGAGCCATCGTACGCGCCGCGGTCGATGTGGATCGGACCCTGCTCGACCGCATGCCCGCGCTCCGCGTGCTCGCTCGGACGGGGGTCGGGGTGGACCGCATCGACCTGGGCGCGGCGGCGGAGCGCGGGATCCCCGTGACGATCACCCCGGGCAGTAACGCCCGGGCCGTCGCCGAAGGCGCGTTCACGATGCTCGCGTCGCTCATCAAGCGGATGGGGGAGTCGCACGCCCACGTGGTGGGCGGTCGGTGGGGAATCGCCGCAGCGCCGACGCCAGGCGACCTGTTCGGCGCGACACTCGCAGTCATCGGGTACGGCCGCATCGGCCGCATCGTCGCCGGGTTCGCCGCGGCGTTCGGCATGGAGGTGCTCGTGCACGACCCGTTCGTGCAGGCCGAAACGCACGAGAACGTGAGTCTCGACGACGCCGTTCGCCGCGCGGACGCGATCACGCTCCATCTCCCCGGCGACGGAGGCGAACTCGTGACGCCCGATCTGCTCGCGGCGGCGCGGCCGGGACTCGTGCTCGTCAACTGTGCGCGAGCGAGCCTCGTGCGCACGGAGACCCTCGCACGTGCGCTCGCCGACGGCACGCTGGGTGGCGTCGGGCTCGATGTCTTCGACACCGAGCCCGTGACGGCGGCGGCGATCGACACCCACCCGCTCGTCGGTCACCCCGGGGTGATGTTCAGCCCGCACACCACCGGACTCTCCGAACGAGCGCTCGTCGAGACCATGCGCCTGGCCGCGGAGTCGGTGCGTGCCGTGCTCCACGGGCGTGCGCCCGCCGCCGTCGCCCCGGCGGCACCACCGCATCGACACACACCCCCGCATCGACACACACCCCCGCATCGACACACACCCCCGCATCGACACACACCCCCGCATCGACACACACCCCCACCGCAGACGCCGGCGTCCGAGCCGCAGACCGGAGAACACACATGATCTCAGCACCGCGCATCGCCGCCGCCCCGATCTCCTGGGGCGTCATCGAGGTTCCCGACTGGGGTGTGCAGCTTCCGCCCGACCGTGTCCTGCGCGAGATGGTCGAACTCGGCGTCCAGGCGACCGAGTTCGGCCCTGAGGGGTTCCTGCCGGCTGAGCCCGTCGAACGCGCCCGCGTGCTCGACGACGTCGGACTCACGGCGGTCGGCGGGTTTTTCCCGACCGTGCTGCACGACCGAGACGCCGACCCGCTCCCCGCGATCGAACGAGAACTCGAGGCGTACGTCGCAGCCGAGGCGGGAGTACTCGTGCTCTCGGCGATCACGGGAGCAGCGGGCTACGAGCAGAAGCCGCAACTCGGCGACGACGAGTGGGACACGCTCATCGCGAATCTCGATCGGGCGCTCGTCGCAGCCGAACGGGTCGGCGTCGTGGCGACGCTGCACCCGCACCTCGGGACCGTGGTGGAGGCACCGGCCGAGGTGCGGCGGGTCGTCGATCGATCGCGGATCGGGTTCTGCCTCGACACCGGTCACCTCACGATCGGCGGCGGGGATCCGCTCGCGTTCGTCGAAGCCCACGCCGACCGCGTCACGCACGTGCACCTGAAAGACGTGTCGAGCGCCATCGCCGACCGGGTGCAGTCCGGCGAGATCAGCTATCGGGAGGGCGTGCGCCAGGGCATGTACCGTCCGCTCGGCGCGGGCGACGCACGGGTTGCGGAGATCATCGCGGCCCTGCGCAGGGTCGGATACGCGGGGTGGTACGTGCTCGAGCAGGACACCGTGCTCGAGTCGGAAGCCGACGCCGCACGAGCCCTCGCAGATGCCCGCATCGGCGTCGAGCTCATCAGGCGCGAGGTCGGGCGATGACGGATGCACCGCTCCGCATCGGACTGCTCGGGGCTTCGCGCATCGCCGAGCGCGCGATCACCGACGCGAGTCGCGAGACCGGCGACCGGCGTGCGGTGGTCGCCGCTCGTGACCCGGCGCGCGCAGCGGCATACGCGGTCGAGCACGACTACGAGCGGGCCGCGGGCGGGTACGCGGAGCTCGTCGCGGACGATCGACTCGATCTCGTCTACATCGGTCTGCCGA
Source organism: Leucobacter tardus (assembly GCF_017583045.1). Classification (GTDB taxonomy): domain Bacteria; phylum Actinomycetota; class Actinomycetes; order Actinomycetales; family Microbacteriaceae; genus Leucobacter; species Leucobacter tardus. Next base: position 98,042 of record NZ_JAGFBF010000004.1, read on the forward strand.
ACGCCATGCACGCCGAGTGGACGGTCGCCGCGCTCGATGCCGGCCGTCACGTGCTCACGGAGAAGCCGTTCGCCGCGAACCTCGCGGAGTTCGATCGGGTGTTCGAGCGGATGCGCGTCGCCGACGGGTGGGCGTGGGAGGCGTTCCATCACGCCCACCACCCGGTCACCCGGAGGTTCCTCGAGATCGTGGGATCCGGCGAGATCGGCGAGCCGCGTGACGTGCGGATCCGCATGGAGATGCCGGCGCCACCACCCGACGATCCGCGATGGAGCTTCGCGCTTGCCGGCGGTGCGGTGATGGATCTCGGCTGCTACGCCCTCCACGCGCTCGGTGCGATCGGCGAGGTGCTCGGCGCGGACCCGCAGCTCGTGGCCGCCGAAGCGCGCGTGGCCGACGGCGATCCGCGCGTGGACGCCGCGGTCCTCGCCGAGTACGCGATCGGACGCGTGCCGGTTTCGGTCGGTACGAGCATGGTCGCCGACGGATGGGATTTCTCCCTGCATCTCGAGGGGGATCGCGGCAGCGTCACCGCCCCGGGCTTCGTGCGGCCCTTCGACGACGATCGGGTCATCGTGACCGTCGAGGGCGCGACCCGGGAAGAACGGCTCGGCACGGTCTCGTCGTACCGGTACCAACTCGAAGCGATCCGCGGGCACGTGCGCAGCGGTGCACGCTCGGAAGTCGAACTCCAACGCTCTCGTCGCGTCGCCGCGCGCATCGACGAGCTGTATCTCGCCTGCGGTCTGCCGCGTCGCGAAGGCACCCTCGGGGCTTGATCGCGCACGGGCCGAAGTCTGCCATCGTTGCCCCCTCGTTATGCTTTCTCTCGCGAGGGGCGTGCTCTTCCGACCAAGGTGTGCAATACTCAACCCGGAACGAACACTTTGTAACGACATTCGTTCATTTAACACACAATGGAGTGAAACCATGATCAAGTCACGTATGGGGCGCTGGACCACGATCGGTCTGGCCGGAACCGCTGCTGCGGCGGCGCTGGTGCTCGCGGGATGCAGCGGGGGTCCGGCCGGCGCAGGCGCCGGAGGCGACGCCGCCGAAGATCTCGACCCGCTGAAGGTCGCGCTCGTCACGCACGCGGCCCCGGGAGATACCTTCTGGGACACGATCCGGTCGGGTGCCGAGGACGCCGCGGAGCGCAACAACCTCGAACTCCTCTACAGCTCGGACCCCGATGGCGCACGTCAGGCGCAGCTCGTCGAGCAGGCCGTCGACCAGGGCGTCGACGGGATCGTCGTGACGCTCGCCAAGGCCGACGCCATGTCCGGAGCCGTCTCGGCAGCGATCGACTCGGGCATCCCGGTCTTCAGCATCAACGCCGGCGAGGAGCAGTACAAGGATCTCGGTGTGCTGGCCCACTTCGGCCAGAACGAGTTCATCGCCGGCCAGGCAGCCGGCGAGCAGTTCAACGAGGGCGGCCAGTCGAACGTCATCTGCGTGATCCAGGAGCAGGGCCATGTCGGACTCGAGTCCCGCTGCGAAGGTCTCGCCGATACCTTCGAGGGGGAGTCCGAAGTGCTGTACGTGCAGGGCACCGACATGACGAACGTCGCCTCGACGATCACCTCGAAGCTGCAGACCGACAGCAGCATCGATGGGGTGCTGACGCTCGGGGCACCGTTCGCCGTGACCGCCGCCGATTCGATCGCCGACGCCGGCAGCGACGCGGTCCTCGCCACCACCGACCTGAACTCCGAAGTCTTCTCGGCGATCCAGGACGGATCCATGGTGTTCGGCATCGATCAGCAGCCGTACATGCAGGGGTTCTCCAGCACTGAGGCCGTGCGTCTCTACCACGATGGCGGGTACGTGCTCGGCGGTGGTCAGGCCGTACTCACCGGACCGACGGTCGTCAACGCGGAGAACCTGGACTCGGTCGCCGCGCAGTTCGAGGGCGGCGACGACGAGAGCGTCGAGGACGAGGGCTGAGCATGCCGACCGCAACTGTTCCGAAGGGTGACGAGCGCGTCGCCACGGGCAACCTCTTCACGAAGTTCTTCACGAAGCCCGAGGCGGGCGCGACAGCGGCGGCGATCGTCGTCTTCGTGCTCTTCGCCATCGCTGCACCTCAGTTCACCCAGCCGAGTTCGCTCGCGACGACGCTCTACGGAGCGTCCACGGTCGGCATCATGGCGCTCGGGGTCTCGCTCCTGATGATCGGTGGAGAGTTCGATCTCTCCACCGGTGTCGGCGTGATCTCGAGCGCCCTCGCGGCGTCGCTGTTCGTCTACTGGTTCGGCACGAACGTGTGGGTCGGCGTGGTCGTCGGTCTCGTCTTCTCGCTCGGTGTCGGGGCACTGAACGGCTGGTTGCTGATGAAGACGAAACTCGCGAGCTTCATCGTGACACTGTCGACGTTCTTCATGCTGACGGGTCTCAACCTCGGCCTGACGCGCATGATCACCGGAGGCGTCGCATCGCCCTCGATCCAGCAGTGGGCCGGGTTCGAATCGGCGGAGGCGGTCTTCGCCTCCGACATCCCGGTGTTCGGAGTCAACGTCAAGATCACGGTTTTCTACTGGATCCTGCTCGTCATCATCGCCACGTGGATGCTCCGCCGGACGCGGGTCGGAAACTGGATCTTCGCCGCCGGCGGAGCGCCCGAAGCCGCTCGAGCGGTCGGGGTACCGGTCGCCCGCACCAAGATCGGCCTGTTCATGGGCGTCGGGTTCTGCGCATGGCTGCTCGGCATGCACAACCTCTTCGCCTTCAAGACCGTCCAGTCGGGCGAGGGCATCGGCAACGAGTTCCTCTACATCATCGCGGCGGTCGTCGGCGGCTGCCTGCTCACCGGCGGCTACGGATCGGCGATCGGTGGCGCCATCGGCGCCCTGATCTACGGCATGGCGCTGAAGGGCGTCGTGTACGCGGAATGGAATCCCGACTGGCTCCGATTCTTCCTCGGCGCCATGCTGCTGGGCGCGACCGTGCTGAACTTTTGGTTGCAGCGCCGCGCCGCGAAGGGAGGCAGGAAATGAACGCCACCACTGAGACGACGACGAAGCCGCTGGTCGAACTGCGCGAGGCCGGCAAGCGCTACGGCAACATCATCGCCCTCCGAGACGTCAGCTTGAAGGTCGGGGCCGGCGAGGTCATGTGCGTGCTCGGCGACAACGGAGCGGGCAAGTCCACGCTCATCAAGATCATCGCCGGCCTGCACCAGCACGATGACGGGGTGTTCGAGATCGAGGGCGCCCCGGTGAAACTCGGTTCACCGCGAGAGGCCCTGAACCACGGCATCGCGACGGTGTATCAGGATCTCGCGGTCGCGCCGCTCATGCCGGTCTGGCGCAACTTCTTCCTGGGATCCGAGATCACGAAGGGGTGGGGGCCGTTCAAGCGGCTCGACGTCGCCTTCATGAAGCGGACCGCCAAGCAGGAACTGCTCGACATGGGCATCGACCTGCGCGATGTCGAGCAGCCCATCGGCACGCTGTCCGGCGGCGAGCGCCAGTGCGTCGCGATCGCGCGCGCGGTGTATTTCGGCGCGAAGGTGCTGATCCTCGACGAACCGACGGCCGCGCTCGGGGTGAAGCAGTCGGGTGTCGTGCTGAAGTACATCATCCAGGCGCGCGACCGCGGTCTGGGCGTGATCTTCATCACGCACAACCCGCACCACGCGTATCCGGTGGGCAACCGGTTCCTGCTGCTGAAGCGCGGACAGAACATCGGGTATCACGAGAAGTCGGACATCACGCTGGAGGAATTGACCGGTCTGATGGCGGGTGGCGCCGAGCTCGAGCAGCTGGTGCACGAATTGCGCGACTCGGGGGCGGACGTCTCGGAGGTGCGCGCGGTGCGCGACGACATCGAACAGGACGGCACGGCGGGCGTGGGGCGGGTGTCCGTCACGGAAGTCGTGGACCTGCGCGACCTGGAGGAGGACGAGCGCTGATGCGACCCCTGTTGACCGATCGGGTCGTGCTCGTCACCGCGGGCACCCAGGGTCTCGGCCTCGCAGTCGCCGAGGCCGCCGCTCGCGAGGGGGCCGCCGGCGTCGTCATCGTCGGACGATCCGAGTCGAAGCTTCCTGATGCGCTCGCCCGCATCGAGGCGCTTGGCGCGGTCGCGCACGGCGTCGTCGCCGATGTGGGCGTGCCCGGGGAGGCCGAACGCGTCGTCGCCGAGACGATCGCTCGGTTCGGCCGGGTCGACAGCCTGGTGAACGCCGCCGGTGCGACATCGCGGGGATCCCTGCTCGACACGACGCGCGCGCTGCTCGACGAGCATCTCTCGGTCAACCTGGTCGCCCCGTTCATGACGATGCAGGCTGCCGTCACGAATATGCGCGATCGCGGTGCGCCAGGCACGATCGTGAACATCCTCTCAATGTCGATGCACGGCGGCCAGCCCTACCTGGCTCCGTACGTCGCGGCGAAGGCCGGCCTCGCCGGACTCACGAAGAATGCGGCGTTCGCGCACCGGTTCGACCGGATCCGCATCAACGGACTCAACATCGGGTGGACGGCGACTCCGGGGGAGTCGGTGACGCAGCAGCGCTTCCACGGGGCGGACGACGACTGGCTCGCACGCGCCGAGGCCGCGCAGCCGATGGGCAAGCTCGGCAGGCCCGATGAGATCGCCGACGCGGTAGTGTTCCTGTTGAGCGATCGGAGCGGGGTCGTGACCGGATCGATCATCGACTGGGATCAGAACGTTCCGGGTGCGCACGAGTGACGGGCGGCGGCGCGTCATCGCGTCGCCGCGCTCGTCCGCGGTGTGATGCCGCCCATCGCGTGTTCTGAAGGAGTCGTTCGTGCCCGAATCGGGACCCCCGTTCGCACCTGCATCCGAGGTGCTCAGGCAGTCGGCCGAGATCGCGGCGCGGGCGGGCGCCGCCGTCGCGATGCGCGGCTTCCGCAGCCCCGATCTCGTCGCGCATGAAAAAGCCGACCACCACGACCTCGTGACCGAGTTCGATCGCGCGAGCGAGGAGGCGATTCGTGCGGTACTCCTCGAGCGGCATCCCGACTCCGCGGTCCTCGGCGAAGAGTTCGGGCTCCTCGGCGATGCGAACGCCCGGCTCGTTTGGCATGTCGACCCCATCGATGGCACCGCCGCGTTCGCGACGGGGCTCGCCATGTGGTGCGTCTGCATCGGCGCCGAGCTCGACGGGACGGTCGTCGCGGGCGTCGTGTTCGATCCCGTCGCCGATCAGATGTTCGCGGCCGACGCGCACGGTGCGACGCTGAACGGCGATCTGCGACTGGTCGCGCGCGGGCGGGTCGAGCCGTCGCGGGCGACGGTCTTCTCGCACTTCCCGTGGCCGCGCGACCTCATCTGGGCCCCGGAGGCGGCGATGGCGCAGTTCCGCGAGGTGACCGACGCCTACGGGACGGTGCGATCGATCGGCAGCGGTGCGCTCGCGATGTGCGCCATCGCAGCGGGGTGGGCCGACGCGGTCCTGAACCTCGGCGCGAACTCCTGGGACGTCGCGGCGAGCGCGTTCATCCTGCGTCGCGCCGGAGGCGAGTACACGGCGTACCTCGCGGGGGAACGGGTCGACCCGGCGCAGGATCATCGATGCGGCAACTACGTCGCCACAGTGGCGGGCGCCCGGTTCGACGCCCTCCACGAGCTCGTGCGCTTTCAGAGCGGCCGCGACTCGGCTCCGATGTCCCGGCAACGCTGAAACCGGTGCATCGCCTTAGCCGTGGAACGTGCGGTAGGCCTCTGCGGCTGCCGGATGGAGCGGCTGACCCGCGGTCGAGATCAGGGTTTCCGGGCTCAGGAATTGGATGCCCGCGCTCGACTCCGGCACGAGATCGGCGGCGTGCTCGATGAGCAGCTCGACGACCCTCGAGACGACTCGTCCGTCGAGGTCCGGACGGCAGAGCAGGAGGTTCGCGACACCGATCGTGCCGACCGCATCCATGCCGGGGTAGGTGTGCGCCGGGACGACTCCGTGCTCGTACAGGCCCGGGTACCGCTGGCGGAGCGGCGGCAGCAGGTCGGCGAGGTCGAGCAGACGCAGTCCCACACGGTCGTTGACGGTCGTGATGCTCCGGATCGGGATGCCTCCCGAGATCATCATCGCGTCGACCTCGCCGCGTTCGAGAGCATCGAGGCCGTCGTTCAGACCGAGGCGCCGCGCGCGGGCCGGAGCCGCGCTGCCGACGAGTCCGGCCGCGGCGAGGAGACGCTCGCCGGTGAGGCGCGTTCCCGACCCGGGAGCACCCGTCGCCACCACGCGCCCGGCCAGGTCGGAGAGCGCGCGGACCGGGCCATCGCCGCGGACGACGCAGTGGAAGTAGTTCTGGTACATGCGTCCGATCGCGACGACCTCGCCGGCGTCGACGGCATCGGAAGCGGCGACGCTGTCGAGGAGCGCGAGCCCGAGGTCGGCCGCTCCCGACACGATCAGCTCGAGGTTCTCCCGGCTCGCCTCCGACCCGAGGGCGTCCGAGCGCTCGGAGACGTCGTGCCGTGTCAGCGCGTCGGCGAGCAGCGTCGCGAACTCCTCGTACAGGCCGCCTGCCTCTCCACCGGCGACACGGAGTCGCGCGGCCGGCGGGGCCGCGACGCACGAGGCGAGCCCGAGCGACGCCGCGGCGCCGAGCGATCCGATACTCGCGAGTCGGAGCAGACCGCGACGACTCATCGGGATTCCGTGGGCGGGGTCGGTCATGCGGGTACCTCGTGCTCCGGACGGCACGGCAGCTCGAGTGCGGCGACGAGTCCGCCTCCGTCAGCGGCGCGCACGGAGAACCGTCCGGCGTTCGCTTCGGCGAGTCGGGAGACGATGGTGAGTCCCAGTCCGGTGCCGGCTATGGCGCGGTGCTTCGTGCTGCGCCAGAAACGTGCACCCGCCCGGTCGAGTTCGTCGGCGGAGAGGCCCGCACCATGGTCTCGCACGGCGAAGGTGGCCCGCGATCCCGTTACGCTGATCCGGATGTCGACCGGTGCACCCGGGGCGTACTTGAGTGCGTTCTCGATGAGTTCGGCGACGATCTGCCCGAAGTCGGAGCGGTGGCATCTCACGGCGACATCGTCGCGATCCGGGCCGGACACCCGCACGGGTGCGGCGTGGTGGGCGATGAGCGGGGCGAGTCGTTGGAGCTCCTCCGCGACCACGTCGACGGGATCGATCACGGGCAGGAGCAGGATCGCCGCGGTGTCCGTAGGACCGTGCGCGTTCCGCTCGCTTGCCCGGTGCTCCGCGCTCGCCACGCGCAGAACGGCATCGAGCAGGTCCTCCACGCGCGCGAGTTCAAGTTGGACGGTGTGCAGCGCGTGCTCGCGAGCCTCATCGCCGACCAGTGCGAGCGTGTCGATGCGCAGGCGCAGAGCGCCGATCGGATTCCTCAGCTGATGCGAGGTCTCCGCGATCAGCTGCCGTTGCTGCTCGAGGCTCTCGGTCACCGTCGTCGACATGGCGGAGAAGGCGCGCTGCAGTTGCCTGAGCTCGGGGGGACCGGCCTCGTCGAGCACGCGCGCCTGCTCGGTCTGCGCGAAGTCGTGCACGGCGGCGCGAAGTTCTCCGATGGGGCGAAGGATCCACAGCGTGAGACGCCAGGCGAGCAGCAGTAGCACTGTCCCCGAGACGACGGCGACGCCCATGATCACGAGCCAGCGCTGCAACACATCTGCGCGGGCTTCGCCCGTGTCCACTTCGAGCACGACCGCCCCGAGCACTTGACCCGACGTCCCGAACGGTCGGGCGACGAACTCGTGCGCGGAGCTCCACGGTGTCACGAGCGGCAGTTCGGTGCGCGGCAGACTCATCGCGACGCGCCGGAGTGTGTCATCGAGTTCCCCGCCCCCGCGAACGAGATCGCCCGAGGTCAGGTACCGGTCGCCGATCCGGACGAGGACGCCCTCGTCGTAGAGCTCGGAGTAGCGGCGCATCTCGGCGTCGAGCTGATCCGCGCTCCCGTTCGACTCGGCCTCCGCGGCGAGTTCGACGAACCGATTGAGCGATGCCGCGCGATTGATCTGCAGCTCGCGGGTGGCATCGCGACTCGCAGCGAGCATCAACGTGATCGAGGCGAGAACGACGAGCAGTGCGAGCAGCGCGCTCAGCAGACCCAGCACCCGGAGCCTCACGGCGTTTCCGGGTCGAAACGGTATCCGACGCCGCGGACGTTGACGATGCATCCGGGTCGGTTGAGCTTCGCGCGCAGGCCGCTCAGATGCACGTCGAGCGACCGAGACACCGCGGCGAACGCATCGCCCCAGAGTGCATCGAGGATCTGCTCGCGCGTAACGACGGATCCCGCGCGCGCCGCGAGCAGGGCGAGCAGATCGAACTCCTTGGCGGTCAGACCGAGCGCCCGTCCCCGGAAGTGCGCGGTGCGTCCGTCGAGATCGATGGCCAGATCGCCGGCGACGATCTCGCGGCGCTCGGGGATCGCCGCCCGCACGCGTCTCGCCACGGACTCGATGCGCGCGAGCAGCTCGGCGAGCCTGACCGGTTTGACGAGATAGTCGTCGGCCCCGAGACGCAGACCGCGAACGACGCTGCGCTCGTCGTCCCGCGCGGTGAGCACGATCACGGGAGCGTCGGTGATCTGCCGCAGCTTGCGCATCGTCTCGAGTCCATCCATATCGGGCAGGCCCAGGTCGAGCAGGATCATTTCGACCTCGCGGTGCTGCAGCAGCGCGTCGGCTCCGCGCTCCACGCGGACGGGGGAGTGGCCGGCGGCGCGCAAAGCGTCCGTCAGTGCGGCCGCCATCGCGTCGTCGTCCTCGACGATGAGCAGATCCATGCGTCTCAGCGTAGCGGCGTCCGAGCGCGCGTCCGCGGTGCGCGGAAACTGCATGACGGGAGGATCGCCTGTAGTCCTAAGAGACTGTTAAGAGTCGCAGCCCCGCTTCACGCGGCCAGGATCCGGTCGTACGGTGGAACGGCACATGGCCTGGACCGTGCGTCCGGGCGACACCGCAGACAAGGGAGTCATGGGCGCGATGGAGCAGTCCGAGCCGACGCAGTTCGTCGGAAACGAAGGTATCGAGACCGGAAACGAGCCGAAGTGGAGAGTCATCGGGCCTGGCCTCGTCGTCGCGGCCACCGGTGTGGGCGCTGCCGACATGGTGGCGACGCTCGTCGCCGGCAGTCTCTACGGGTACGGACTGCTGTGGGCGGTGGTGCTCGGCGTCTTCCTGAAGATCGTGCTCGTCGAAGGCGCCGGACGGTTCACGCTGGCCACCGGGCAGACGATCTTCCAGGGGTGGCGTTCACTCGGGAAATGGACGACCTGGTACTTCGGCCCGTACATCATGATTTGGGGCTTCGTCTACGGTGCCACCGCCATGAGTTCCGCGGCAATGCCGCTCGCGGCGCTCTTCCCGGCCGTCGACCTGAAGATCTGGTCGGTGCTCATGGGGCTCGCAGGCTTCACCATGATCTGGTTCGGCAAGTACGCCTTCTTCGAGAAGATCACCGCAGTGTTCGTCGGCATCATGTTCGTGACGGTCGTCGGACTGGCCGTCATCGCCGCGCCGAACATTCCCGAGATGTTCGGCGGACTCGTCCCGATGATCCCCGAGGGCGGCGTCGTGTACACGCTCGCGCTCGCCGGGGGTGTCGGCGGCACCATCACCCTCGCAGCCTACGGGTATTGGCTTCGCGAGAAGGGGTGGGCAACGCCGAAGTGGATGCGGGTGATGCGCATCGACAATTCGATGGCGTACGTCATCACCGGCATCTTCGTGATCGCGATGCTCATCGTCGGCGCCGAGGTGGTTCGTTCCGCAGGCGTGGTCCTCTCCGCGGGAGACGCGGGCCTGCTCGACCTCACCGATGTCCTGAAAGCCCGCTACGGCGACGTGATCGGCATCGGCTTCCTCATCGGCTTCTGGGCGGCGTCGTTCTCTTCCATCATCGGCGTGTGGAACGGGGTCTCGCTCATGTTCGCCGATTTCTGGGGCAACATGCGGAAGAAGGAGTCCGGTCACCCCGACACCCGTATCGGCGGCAAGTACTTCAAGTTCTACGTGCTGTGGCTCACGTTCCCACCCATGATCCTCTTCCTCCTCGATCGGCCGATCGCTCTGATCCTGGCTTACGGCGTGCTCGGATCGCTCTTCATGCCGTTCCTCGCCTTGACCCTGCTCGGCCTGCTCAACGGGAAGCGCGTGCCGAAGGAGTGGCGCAACAAGATCCACACGAACATCGCCCTCGGCATCACGGCAGCGCTCTTCCTCGCGCTCGGGATCAGCGAGCTCGTGAAGGCGGTCGCGCCGCTGTTCGGCGGCTGACGACCGTGCTCGGCGCGCTACGCCACGATCAGGTACAGCGCGCCGAGCACGGTCAGACCGAGGACCGCGCGCTCGAACAGCCGCTGCGAGATGCGCCCGGCGATCCATCGACCGCACAGCGCTCCGAGCAGCACGGCGGGTACGAGCAGCAGGTCCATGAGCACGGTCTCGACGGTGATGAGCCCGAGCCCGATGGAGAACGGCACCTTCGTCAGGTTGATGATCGCGAAGAACCAGGCGGCGGTGCCGAGGAACGTGCGCACCGGCATGCGGGCAGCCAGGAAGTACATCGACATCACGGGTCCGCCCGCGTTCGCGACCATGGTGGTGAAGCCGCCGAGCGAGCCGTACGCGAGTCGCCCGAACAGGCTGACCTCGGTGCCGCCGCGCCGCGCCGCGCGTCGCCAGATCGTGATGCCGACGAGCGCGATCAGCACGATGCCGATGACCCGCTGCACACCGGTGTCGCCGACGAACGCGAGAAAGACGACCCCCAGGAGGAGGCCGGCGAGCACTGCGGGCGCGAGTCGGATGAGGGCGCGCCAGTCGGCGTGCTGTCGGTACATCGACAGGGCCACCAGGTCGCCGACGATCAGCAGCAGGAGAAGCGCCCCGGTCGACTCCTTGGCCGGCATCAGTGAGGCGAAGATGGCGATCGAGATGGTGTTGGCGCCGGGCATCGACGACTTCGAGAGTCCGACGATCAGGGCGGCGACGGCGAGCAGCGCCCACGCGACCGGAGTGAACCCGGGCAGCAGTGCGGTCATGACGTCTCCCGCCGACGCCACGCGATCCGGTGCGTCTCGGAGTACCCGCGCGCGCATGAGCCGCACGAGAGCGGTCGCGTGGGACGTCGGAAGCGCACGTGCTCGTGACCCGCGGCGCAGGTGCCGATCCACGGGGCGAGCTCCGCGGCGATCTCGCCGTCGTGCGTGCGGCCTCCGATGTACCCGATGTCGGCGGCGACCCGCTTCCAGCGCGTCCCGTGTCCCGCCGTGGGTCCGGCCATCGCGTGCGCGACTTCGTGGAGCAGGACCTGATAGATCTCGTCGTCGTCCCACCGCGATGCGAGGTAGCGCGACACTGAGATGCGGTGCTCGGAGAAGTTGCACAGCCCGGCTCGCCGCTTCGCGGAGTCGAAGCGGAAGGACCAGCGTCCCGGGTCGAGGTGCATGCGGATCAGGGCATCGGCCCAGATGCGGACGCGTTCGAGATCGGCCACCGTTCAGCCCTGCTCGAAGAGCGAGCGGGCAGGTGCGGGGGAGTCGGTGGCCGTGGCATCGGTGACGGGTGATGCGCCACGGATGAACTCGGCGAACTCGTCGCCGACGAGCTGGCGCGCCGGGTGCGGGCCGCTCGCCAGCAGCCGCGGGAGCCACTCCCACGCGGCGCCGCTGGCACCGGCGACGAGGATCACATTGCCGAAGCGGCGCCCCTTCAGCACCTGCGGTTCTCCGATCGCCGCGACGGCGGGGAACAGCGCGTTCAACGTCGCTGCCTGTCCGCGGACGAACCGCATCCCCGCGCCGTCCGCGGCGTTCACGACGACGACGCCGTCGGCGGAGAGCAGGGGTGCGATGAGCTCGTAGAACTCGCGGCTCGACACGTGCGCCGGGGTCTGCGCGCCCGCGAAGATGTCGACGACCACGAGATCCATGGCGCCGCGCATGCCGGCGGGCAGACGGCCGAGCACGTCGCGCGCATCACCCCGTCGCACGCGGATACTCGCCTGCTTCGGCAGCGGCGCCGCCTCCCGTACGAGATCGACGAGGGCGCCCTCGAGCTCGATCACCTGCTGACGACTCCCCGGCCGCGTGGCCGCGATGTACCGCGGCAGCGTCAGTGCACCGCCGCCGAGGTGCAGTGCCGAGATCGGCTGACCGGGAGCGCGGCACAGATCGATGACGTGGCCGATGCGACGCACGTACTCGAAGAAGAGGTCGGTAGTGTCGCGGAGGTTCACGTGCGACTGCGGAGTGCCGTCGATCACGAGCTGGACGGCTCCGGGCACCCAGCGGTCCTCCTCGACGGTGGCGACGAGTCCCGAGGACAGGGTGATGGAGCGGGGGAGGGTCACCCCCTCAGCCTACGCGCGACTGCCGTGGTTGGGGTGTCGTCACCCGTCGGGTACGCGGTCTGATCGCGATCCTCCTGGCGATGATCGCGACCGCGAGGCCGAGCAGGGCCCCGGCGAACGTGTCGGTCAACCAGTGCACGTGCAGCGCGGTCCGACTCCACATCATGGCCAGGATCCAGGCCGTCGCCAGGAACGCCGCGGCGCGGACCACCTCTCGCCGGACGCCCTCGGTACCGAGGACGACGAGGAACAGGGCAGCCGCGAGCGCGGCCGCCCCCATGGAGTGTCCGGACGGGTAGGAGAGTCCGGTGGCGTGCGCGAGCGGATCCGACGGTCGTCCCCGCTCGACGATGACCTTGAGCAGTTCCGAGGCGACGACTCCCAGTAGCGCCGCGAGCATGACGGCGCAGGCGTCTCTCGGCCGTCTGAGCGCGAAGAGCGCCGCTCCGGCGATGGCCGCCGTCGTCGCACCGCCGACGCTGCCCCCGATGTCGGCCAGACCGATCGCCACGGCGAAGAGGAGCGAGGCGGGGGAGGCCTCGACGGCTCCGTGCCACCACCGGTCGATCGGGAGCGCGCCGAGTTCGCCGAAGCGGATCCACAGTCCGCCGACGACCACGAGTGCGATGGCGGTGACGGCCCACGCGAGGGCCGCGCTCGAGGGTCGCGCGGGGGTGCCCGCCTCGAGGAGGACTGTGCCGGCAGGTGTTGAACGACCCATGCTCATTCACGCTACAGGGTGCGCGCTGTGAGCTCCGGCTCCCGGGATAGCCGACGGAATCGGCCGAGCACCGAGGACCCCGGCGGGTTCGACGGCCGCGGTTGACCTGTGGTATGAGATCGGGTACAGTTGGCAGTTGCACTACGGACACCAGTGTGCCTTCATATAGCGGTCGGCCCCGGGAGTACACGCGCAAGCGCGGTGATGTCCCGCCCGTGATCCAGAAGCAATATCACTGCAAGACCAGGTCAACCGGCCCGACGGGGCCCACGGAGGTAGTTTCCTTGGCTGCTGCGCCCAACGCATCTTCCACTCATTCACCCCAGAACGGCCGGAATCATCACCGGCTGTCGTTCGCCAAGATTTCCGACACGCTGTCGGTACCGAACCTGCTCGCGCTGCAGCTCGAGAGCTTCGACTGGCTCGTCGGCAACGACGACTGGAAGCAGCGCGTCATCGATGCTCAGGCCGAGGGGCGCGACGACATCGCTCTGAAGAGCGGGCTCGAGGAGATCTTCGACGAGATCTCACCGATCGAGGACAACGCCGGCACGATGCAGTTGTCCTTCGAGAACCCGATCCTCGACGAGCAGAAGTTCTCGATCGAGGAGTGCAAGGAGCGCGGCAAGACGTACTCGGCTCCGCTCTACGTCGAGGCGGCCTTCTACAACACCGAGACCCAGGTGCTGAAGAGCCAGACGGTCTACATGGGCGACTTCCCGATCATGACCGACAAGGGCACGTTCATCATCAACGGCACCGAGCGCGTCATCGTGTCGCAGCTCGTCCGCAGCCCCGGCGTCTACTTCGAGCGTTCGCAGGAGAAGACGAGCGATAAGGACGTCTTCACCGCACGCGTGATTCCGAGCCGCGGCGCGTGGCTCGAGTTCGAGGTCGACAAGCGCGACCAGGTCGGCGTGCGCATCGACCGCAAGCGCAAGCAGTCGGTCACGATCTTCCTGAAGGCGCTCGGCATGACGAGCGAGGAGATCCTCGAGGAGTTCGCCGGGTACGAGTCGATCGCACTCACCCTGGAGAAGGACGGCATCGTCACCCAGGAAGAGGCGCTGAAGGATATTTACCGCAAGCAGCGGCCGGGCGAGCAGGTGGCGATCGAGGCCGCGCGTGCGCTCCTCGACAACAGCTACTTCAATGAGAAGCGCTACGACCTCGCCAAGGTCGGTCGGTACAAGATCAACCGCAAGCTCGGTGTCGACGCCCCGATCACCGACTCGGTGCTGTCGCTCGAAGACATCGTCGCGACGATCAAATACCTCGTCGGGCTGCACGCCGGCACCGAGACCCTCCCGGGCAACCGCGACGGCAAGTCGGTCGACGTCCGTCTCGACACGGATGACATCGATCACTTCGGCAACCGCCGCATCCGCGCAGTCGGCGAGCTGATCCAGAACCAGGTGCGCACCGGCCTCAGCCGCATGGAGCGCGTGGTCCGCGAGCGCATGACCACGCAGGACATCGAGGCGATCACGCCGAACACCCTGATCAATACCCGCCCCGTGCTGGCGGCGATCAAGGAGTTCTTCGGCACCTCGCAGCTGTCGCAGTTCATGGATCAGAACAACCCGCTCGCGGGTCTGACCAACAAGCGCCGTCTGTCGGCGCTCGGCCCGGGCGGCCTCTCGCGCGATCGCGCGGGTGTCGAGGTGCGAGACGTCCACCCCTCCCACTACGGCCGTATGTGCCCCATCGAGACCCCTGAGGGTCCGAACATCGGTCTGATCGGCGCGCTCGCGACCTTCGCGCGCATCAATGCCTTCGGCTTCATCGAGACGCCGTACCGCCGGGTGCTCGACGGCAAGGTCACCGACCAGGTCGACTACCTGACCGCGCACGAGGAGGACGAGTTCCTCATCGCGCAGGCGGGTGCTCCGCTCACTGACGACGGCCGCTTCGCCGAGGAGCAGGTGCTCGCGCGCCCCCGCGGCTCCGAGGTCGAGCTCGTCGGCGCGGACCGCGTCGACTACATGGACGTCTCCCCGCGCCAGATGGTGTCGGTGGCGACCTCGCTCATCCCGTTCCTCGAGCACGACGATGCGAACCGCGCGCTCATGGGCGCGAACATGCAGCGTCAGGCCGTCCCGCTTGTCCGGAGCGAGAGCCCTGTCGTCGGCACCGGTATGGAGGGCTACGCCGCGATCGACGCCGGCGATGTCGTGACGGCCGACAAGTCGGGCGTCATCAGCGAGGTCTCCGCAGACTTCGTGACCATTCAGCAGGACGAGGGCGGCGTCGGCCGGTACTTCCTGCGCAAGTTCGACCGCTCGAACCAGGGCACGAACTACAACCACCGCGTCATCGTCCGCGAGGGCGAGCGGATCGAGGCCGGCGAGGTCATCGCCGACGGACCCGCCACCGAGAACGGCGAGCTCGCACTCGGCAAGAACCTGCTCGTCGCGTTCATGTCGTGGGAGGGCCACAACTTCGAGGACGCCATCATTCTGAGCCAGAACCTGGTGAAGGACGACACGCTCTCCTCGATCCACATCGAAGAGTACGACGTGGATGCCCGCGATACGAAGCTCGGCAAGGAAGACATCACGCGCGACCTGCCGAACGCATCGATGGAGGCCCTGAAGGACCTCGACGAGCGCGGCATCATCCGGATCGGCGCCGAGGTCAACCCCGGCGACATCCTGGTCGGCAAGGTGACGCCGAAGGGCGAGACCGAGCTGAGCGCCGAGGAGCGCCTGCTCCGCGCCATCTTCAACGAGAAGAGCCGCGAGGTGCGTGACACCTCCCTGAAGGTGCCCCACGGCGTTTCGGGAACGGTCACCTCGGTGAAGGTCTTCGATGCGGAGAACGACAACGACGACGAGCTCGGCTCGGGTGTGAACCAGCGCGTCGTGGTCTACATCGCCCAGAAGCGCAAGATCACCGAGGGCGATAAGCTCGCCGGACGTCACGGCAACAAGGGCGTCATCTCGAAGATCCTGCCGATCGAGGACATGCCCTTCCTCGCGGACGGCACGCCCGTCGATGTGATCCTCAACCCGCTCGGCATCCCCGGTCGCATGAACTTCGGTCAGGTGCTCGAGATCCACCTCGGATGGATCGCCAAGCAAGGCTGGAAGGTCGACGAGTCGGCGATCCAGGAGTGGGCGGCTCGCCTGCCCCAGGAGGCCATGCAGGCCGACCCCGACACGAAGGTCGCGACCCCCGTGTTCGACGGTGCGACCGAGGCCGAGATCGCCGGTCTGCTCGACTCCACGCTGAAGAACCGCGACGGCGAGCGGCTCATCGATTCGACGGGCAAGACCCGTCTGTTCGACGGACGTTCGGGCGAGCCCTTCCCGTACCCGATCTCGGTCGGTTACATGTACATCCTGAAGCTGCACCACCTCGTGGACGACAAGATCCACGCGCGCTCCACCGGACCGTACTCGATGATCACCCAGCAGCCGCTCGGTGGTAAGGCGCAGTTCGGCGGCCAGCGCTTCGGCGAGATGGAGGTGTGGGCGCTCGAGGCATACGGTGCGGCCTACGCACTGCAGGAGCTCCTGACGGTCAAGTCGGACGACATCCTCGGACGCGTGAAGGTCTACGAGGCCATCGTGCGCGGCGAGAACATCCCCGAGCCCGGAGTGCCCGAGTCGTTCCGCGTGCTCATGAAGGAGATGCAGTCGCTCTGCCTGAACGTCGAGGTCCTCGGCGCCGATGGCACGGCAGTGAACCTCCGCGATAACGACGACGAGGCGCACCGCACCGCGGAAGAACTCGGCATCAACCTGTCCACCCGCTTCGAGTCCTCGTCGATCGACGAGATCTAAAGCGCCCAGACGTCAATTTTCAAGCAAGGAGAACCATTGCTCGAGGGTACGAGTTTCAACGAGCTGCAGATCCGTCTGGCGACCGCCGAAGACATCCGCAGCTGGTCGTTCGGCGAGGTCAAGAAGCCGGAGACCATCAACTACCGCACGCTGAAGCCTGAGAAGGACGGTCTGTTCGGCGAGCAGATCTTCGGTCCCAGTCGCGACTGGGAGTGCGCCTGCGGCAAGTACAAGCGGGTCCGCTACAAGGGCATCGTCTGCGAGCGCTGCGGCGTCGAGGTGACGAAGTCGAGCGTGCGACGCGAGCGGATGGGCCACATCGAGCTCGCCGCGCCCGTCACGCACATCTGGTACTTCAAGGGCGTCCCGTCGCGCCTCGGGTACCTGCTCGACATGGCGCCGAAGGACCTGGAGAAGGTCATCTACTTCGCCGCGTACATGATCATCGACATCGACGAGGACGGCCGTCACGAAGACATGGCCGGTCTTGAGTCGGAGCTGCGCCTCGAGCTGAAGACGCTCGAAGACCAGCGCGACATCGCGATCGCGCAGCGTCAGCAGCAGGCCGAGTCCGATCTCGCCGCGCTCGAGGCCGAAGGAGCGAAGGCCGAGCAGCGTCGTCGCGCCGAAGCCAGCGCCGAGAAGGAGATGACCTCGCTGCGCAAGAGCTACGAGGATCAGATCGCGCTGCTGCAGCGGGTGTGGGAAGACTTCCGCAACCTCAAGGTGGGCGACCTCAAGCCCGAGGACGCGAACTTCGCCGAGCTCATGGACCGGTACGGCGATTACTTCGAGGCCCACATGGGTGCCGAGGCGATCAAGAAGCGTCTCGAGTCCTTCGATCTCGCTGCGGAGAGCGACGCACTCCACCTGCAGATCTCGGAGGGCAAGGGTCAGAAGAAGATCCGCGCGATCAAGCGGCTGAAGGTCGTCAACTCGTTCCTGCAGACCGGTGCGAGCCCCGCAGCCATGGTCCTCGACGTCGTTCCGGTCATCCCGCCGGAGCTCCGTCCGATGGTCCAGCTCGACGGTGGCCGTTTCGCCACGTCCGACCTCAACGACCTCTACCGTCGTGTGATCAACCGCAACAACCGTCTGCGGCGACTGCTCGATCTCGGGGCTCCCGAGATCATCGTCAACAACGAGAAGCGCATGCTGCAGGAGGCCGTCGACGCACTGTTCGACAACGGTCGCCGCGGCCGCCCGGTCACGGGTACGGGCAACCGTGCGCTGAAGTCGCTCTCGGACATGCTGAAGGGCAAGCAGGGCCGGTTCCGTCAGAACCTGCTCGGCAAGCGCGTCGACTACTCGGGCCGTTCGGTCATCGTGGTCGGCCCGCAGCTCAAGCTGCACCAGTGCGGTCTGCCGAAGCAGATGGCGCTCGAGCTGTTCAAGCCGTTCGTCATCAAGCGCCTCATCGATCTGTCCCACGCGCAGAACGTGAAGGCCGCCAAGCGCATGGTGGAGCGCGCGCGCTCGGAGGTGTGGGACGTGCTCGAGGAGATCATCCGCGAACGCCCTGTGCTGTTGAACCGTGCGCCGACGCTGCACCGTCTCGGCATCCAGGCGTTCGAGCCGCAGCTCGTCGAGGGCAAGGCCATCCAGCTGCACCCGCTCGTCTGCACGGCGTTCAACGCCGACTTCGACGGCGACCAGATGGCGGTTCACCTGCCGCTCTCCGTCGAGGCGCAGGCCGAGGCACGCGTGCTGATGCTCGCGTCGAACAACATCCTGAAGCCGTCGGACGGCCGTCCGGTGACGCTGCCCTCGCAGGACATGATCATCGGTCTGCACCACCTCACCACCGTCAAGAAGGGCTCCGTGGGCGAGGGCCGTGCATTCGGTTCGATCGCCGAGGCGATCCTCGCGATGGACGAGGGCACGCTCGACCTCGGTGCGCAGGTGAAGATCCGCCTCATCGGGTACACCGATGAGCACGGCAACACCAGCGAGAAGCCGCTGCTCGTCGAGACGACGCTTGGACGCGC
The DNA here is from genome assembly GCF_017583045.1 of Leucobacter tardus. Classification (GTDB taxonomy): domain Bacteria; phylum Actinomycetota; class Actinomycetes; order Actinomycetales; family Microbacteriaceae; genus Leucobacter; species Leucobacter tardus. The sequence continues at coordinate 116,834 of NZ_JAGFBF010000004.1, forward strand.
GATCTTCAACGAGGCGCTCCCCGCCAGCTACCCCTATTTCGAGCGGGTCGCCGACAAGGGATCGCTCTCGGGTCTCGTGAACGACCTCGCCGAGCGCTACCGCAAGGTGGACGTCGCGGCGACGCTGGACGCGATCAAGGACGCCGGCTTCTACTGGGCCACCCGTTCGGGTGTGACCGTGGCGCTGTCGGACATCGTCAGCCCGTCGAACAAGGCGGAGATCCTCGAGGCGCACGAGCAGGCGGCTCAGGCCGTGCAGAAGAAGTACGACCGGGGTCTCATCACCGACGCCGAGCGTCACCGCGAGCTCGTCGACATCTGGAGCGAGGCGACCGAGGAGGTCGCCACCGCGATGCGCGAGGCGTTCCCCGAGGACAACACCATCTTCCGCATGGTGTCGTCCGGGGCGCGTGGTAACTGGCTGCAGATTCGCAACATCGCGGGTATGCGCGGTCTGGTGAGCGATCCGAAGGGCGAGATCATCCCCCGCCCGATCCTCAACTCGTACCGCGAGGGCTTGTCGGTGGCCGAGTACTTCATCGCGACCCACGGTGCGCGTAAGGGTCTCGCCGACACGGCACTGCGTACGGCCGACTCCGGGTACCTCACCCGTCGTCTCGTCGACGTGTCGCAGGATGTCATCATCCGCGAAGAGGACTGCGGCACCCGTCGCGGACTCGACATGCCGATCGCCGCCGCAGACGCCAACGGCACGCTCGTTCGCGACGAGAACGTCGAGAACTCGGTCTACGCCCGGACGCTCTCGTCCGAAGCGACGACCGAGGACGGGACCGTCGTGGCCAGCGCGGGTGAAGACGTCGGCGACGTGCTCATCGAGAAGCTCGTCGCGGCGGGCGTCACGGAGATCAAGGTCCGTTCGGTGTTGACCTGTGAGTCGGCAGTCGGCGTGTGCGCGACCTGCTACGGCCGTTCGCTCGCCACGGGTCAGCGCGTCGACATCGGTGAGGCCGTCGGCATCATCGCGGCGCAGTCCATCGGTGAGCCGGGTACCCAGCTGACGATGCGCACGTTCCACACCGGTGGTTCGGCGTCTGCCGACGACATCACGCAGGGTCTGCCCCGCGTGCAGGAGCTCTTCGAGGCGCGTACCCCGAAGGGCGCGTCCCCGATCGCCGAGGCCGCAGGCCGCATCACGATCGAGGACACCGAGAAGAGCCGTCGCATCCTCCTCACGCCGGACGACGGCACCGAGGAGAAGGCGTACCCGGTGCTGAAGCGCGCCACGCTGCTCGTCGAAGACGGACAGCACGTCGAGCTCGGACAGCCGTTCCTGCTCGGCACGCTCGATCCGAAGGACATCCTCCAGGTCGGCTCCACCGAGAGCGGCAAGCACATCCCGGGCGAGCGCGCGGTGCAGAAGTACCTCGTCGAGGGCGTGCAGGGCGTGTACCGTTCGCAGGGCGTGCCGATCCACGACAAGCACATCGAGGTCATCGTGCGCCAGATGCTGCGCAAGGTCACCGTGGTCGATCACGGAGCGACCGAGCTGCTTCCGGGCGAGCTCGTCGACCGTGCCCGGTACCAGCGCATCAACCGCGAGGCGCTCATCGACGGCAAGCGTGCCGCGACCGCGCGTCCCGAGGTCATGGGTATCACCAAGGCATCGCTCGCGACCGAGTCGTGGCTGTCGGCCGCGTCGTTCCAGGAGACGACCCGCGTGCTCACGCAGGCGGCGATGGAGGGTCTGAAGGACCCGCTCATCGGCCTCAAGGAGAACGTCATCATCGGCAAGCTCATCCCGGCCGGCACCGGCCTGGATGCCTACCGCAACGTCGAGGTGACGCCGACCGAGGAGGCGAAGGCGGAGCGCTACCCGAACCGTCTCTTCGCCACCGAGGGAACCTTCGATGAGAACGACCTGTCGTTCGTGGATTTCGACAGCTTCACCGCTGACGAGTTCAACCCGGGCAACTACAGCTAAACGCTGAACGACCCAAGAACGGGCCCCGATTCCCCTGCGGAATCGGGGCCCGTTCTGCTGCGTGCCGGACGAGTCACGCGTGCACGGCGCGCCACGCGCACCACACCGGCGCGGGATCGCCGCTTTCCGGCGAAGTGCTTGTATCGTGGGGCTCACAAGCCGGCGACGAGGGGTGCGCGCGCGGCCGCGACGAAAGGTGGGACGATGAGCGATACGCGCGATCCGCAATCGGCGGGTGCTCCCGTCGAGGAGTCCGAGTCGAGCAATACCGAGGTGCTTGCCGCCGTCGAACGCTCTCGCGATGCCGGATCCGGGGCCGATGCCCGCGGGTTCGGGTCGGCCGAGCGACCGGTCGAGGGTCTGGGTGAGGCTGCCGATGCCGATCCGGGGCCGCCGACCGAGCAGTGGGACGCGTCAGAGCAGCGCGCCGCCGAGTGGCGGAGCGAGGATCCGGCTCCCGTCGAGGCCGCCGAGTCGGAGCGGGACGGTGCGACGACGCCGTTCGACCGTGATGCGAACCTCGATCACCGCCCAATCACCCTCGACGACCTTCCGAGCGCCGGGTACGACACCAGCCGCGCGGCGTTCGCACCCGCACCGGTTGCGCCGGCGGCGACGGGCGATCCGACTCTCGCTCCCGTCGATGCGCCCCGCGACGGCGAGATCCGCATCAGCTCCGATCACCCGATGGCCGCGCTCTACATGCAGACGCCGATGCCGCCCGATCTCCGCGGCAACCGCGGCGCGGGCGTGCTCATCAGTCTGCTCGCCGCGGTGGCATTCGCGATCGTGTACGCCGGAGTCATCGCCCTCCGCCTCGCACCGGTCACTCCTCCCTCGCAGTTCGTGATGGGTGGGCTGGTGCCGTTCCTGATGTCCTGGGGATTCATCGCCGCGGTCGCGGCGTTCCTCATCGGCATGATCGTGCTGGTGCTGATCGTCGGACGCGCCGGATGGTGGGCGTACGTGCTGGGCGGATTCCCGGTCGCGGTGCTCGTCTGGGCGGCGGCGGTACTCGGGTACGCCTTCGATCCTGCCGTGATGGGTCTGTCATCGCCCGGCACCTGGGATCCGGTCGAGCTGGCGCGGATCTTCGGATTCACCACTCCGGCGCTCGGTGCGGCGATCGTCGCGCGCGAGGTCACGGTCTGGTTCGGCGCCTGGATCGGTGCACGTGGCCGCCGTGTCACCGCCAAGAACGCGAAGCTCGTCGCGGACTACGAAGAGGCATTGGCCGAGGTGCGGTCGCAGCGATGACCCCAGAGCCGCGGCACCGGGTGACCCGCGGCTACGTCGGGATGCTGATCTTCGCCGTGGTCACCGCGGCCGTGGCGCTCACGGTCGCGGCGTGGGGCGTGCTCGCGTTCGCGCTCGAAGTGGATCCCGTGACCACGGTCGATCGACCGCGGTGGGCGGGACCGCTCGCCATCGCGCTCGCCCTCGTGCTGCTGGCGTGGACGCTGTGGCGTCAGGCGATCACCATGTTGCGTGGCCGACGGGCCCCGGCGTGGGGCTACTGGATCCTCGCGGCGGGCGGAGCGTACACCGTGTGGGCTCTGCTCGGTTCCGCGATCGGACTGTCGGCCGCGGAGACCTGGGGGAGCCCGTTCGCGCTGCTCCTCGTGCCGATCTGGGTCCTGGTGTCGCTCGGTTTCTGGGCGCTGCTCGTCCGTCGCATCTTCACGGATCGCAGTCGCCCGCGCTGGCCGTGGGAGAAGGACGATGATCTCGGTCCCGACTGGGTGAATTACGGCCTCGACCCCTGGCACGAGGGGCCAGCCGGATCACAGGGCGGGTCGCCCGGTGACGACGCGTCGGCTGAGCCGGATGAAGATCGACCGGACGGCGATCGCGGTCCGCGGGACGGGCGAGGGTGACGGTGGCGACGGGAGAATCGGTCGAAGAGCGCGTGGCCGCGGGCGTCGACGCCTGGCTGCGGTGGCTGCCGAAGTGGGAGCCGGCGACGCACCGCGGGCGCGCTCGACTCTGTCGACGCTGCACGGGATCCCCGATCGTGACGGCGGCGGGGATCGCGGCAGATGTGCCGCACCAGGTCACTCACGCGCTGGTATCGCGCATGCAGCGCATCATCGATCGCCGCGTCGACGATTTCACCGCGTCGGGGCTGCCCCTCTTGCACGCCGAGCTCACCGGAGAGGCGCTGTGGCTGACCGGGGGATTCGACCCCACCGCCGGACTCGACCCCGAGTACGACGGGCTCGATCCCGACCCCGAGCCGGATCGCGGCGAGCAGCCCTTCCTGTTCACCATGGCCGGCCTCGCCGAGGAGAGTCGGCCGGAGCAGCCGCTGCCGCGGCCTCCGCTGACGTCGGAGGAGAAGCGGCAACTGCGGCGCGAGATCGAACTCGCCGATGAGTGCGCGCTCGAGACCGGCCAAGCGGTGTGCCTCGCGCTGGTCGGGCACCGTCCTCGCGTGGTGGCCGCGATCGCCCGCTTCGTCGACCCGCAGGTGCAGGCGCTGCTCGACGAGCTCAGCCGTACCCTCGAGCCGCCTGAGTGATCCTTGCAGCGCGGGGCTCCAGCGCTTATGATTGTTTCTTGGTGTGCTCCATCGCTTTCACCGTGCCCGCGGGCGGGTGGTGACGAGGGAGAACGCCAGGGTCACTCGCCTGACGGCTGACACCCCCACGGCATAGCTGCACTCGGCCTCCGGATCGGCGCGTGCGTCGGAAACGAGGCAGCAGCTCAGCGACAATGCAAATCGTCGCACATGCTTGTCCATGTGAAGCATTCCTGTCACCGTGCAGGACGAAATAGGAGAATCAGTGCCTACTATTCAGCAGCTGGTTCGCAAGGGCCGGTCGCCGAAGGTCACCAAGACCAAGGCGCCCGCTCTGAAGGCGAACCCTCAGCAGCGCGGTGTGTGCACGCGTGTGTACACCACCACCCCGAAGAAGCCGAACTCGGCGATGCGCAAGGTCGCTCGTGTGAAGCTCTCGAACGGGACCGAGGTCACCGCCTACATTCCGGGCGAGGGCCACAACCTGCAGGAGCACTCGATGGTGCTCGTGCGCGGCGGTCGTGTGAAGGACCTCCCCGGTGTCCGCTACAAGATCGTGCGCGGTGCGCTCGATACTCAGGCGGTCAAGAATCGTCAGCAGGCTCGTAGCCGCTACGGTGCGAAGAAGGAGAAGAAGTAATGCCTCGTAAGGGTCCTGCTCCGAAGCGCCCCGTTGTCGCCGATCCGGTGTACAGCTCACCCGTGGTGAGCCAGCTGGTCAACAAGATCCTGCTCGACGGCAAGAAGGGTCTCGCCGAGCGCATCGTCTACGGTGCACTCGAGAACGTCGCAGCCAAGAGCGATCAGGATGCGGTGACGGTCCTGAAGAAGGCGCTCGACAACGTGCGCCCGACGCTCGAGGTCCGTTCGCGTCGCGTCGGCGGCAGCACCTACCAGGTGCCCGTCGAGGTCAAGCCGCACCGTGCGAACACGCTCGCACTCCGCTGGCTGACCAGCTACGCCAAGGCGCGTCGTGAGAACACGATGACCGACCGTCTGACCAACGAGATTCTCGACGCTTCCAACGGCCTCGGTGCCGCGGTGAAGCGCCGTGAGGACACGCACAAGATGGCCGAGTCGAACCGGGCCTTCGCGCACTACCGCTGGTAGCCCGTCGCCGTCCGGGCGGGCTCGCCAGCCTGAGGCCGCCCGGACGCCGCGGTTGCGCCGGCTTCCGCGTTCCCGAACTTCCACCCCCTACGGAGGAGACACCTGTGGCACAAGACGTGCTCACCGACCTGAGTAAGGTCCGCAACATCGGCATCATGGCTCACATCGATGCCGGCAAGACCACCACCACCGAGCGCATCCTGTTCTACACGGGTGTCAACCACAAGCTGGGCGAGACCCACGACGGCGCTTCGACCACCGACTGGATGGAGCAGGAGAAGGAGCGCGGCATCACGATCACCAGTGCCGCGGTGACCTGCTTCTGGGATAACAACCAGATCAACATCATCGACACGCCTGGTCACGTCGACTTCACCGTCGAGGTGGAGCGGTCGCTGCGCGTGCTCGACGGCGCAGTCGCGGTGTTCGACGGCAAGGAGGGCGTGGAGCCCCAGTCGGAGACCGTGTGGCGTCAGGCCGACAAGTACGGCGTGCCGCGCATCTGCTTCGTCAACAAGATGGACAAGATGGGCGCCGACTTCTACTTCACGGTCGACACCATCATCAACCGCCTCGGTGCGAAGCCGCTCGTGATGCAGCTGCCGATCGGCTCGGAGTCCGACTTCGTTGGCGTCGTCGACCTGCTCTCGATGCAGGCGCTCGTCTGGCCGGGCGACGCGAAGGGCGACGTCGCGCTGGGCGCGGCGTACGAGACCCGCGAGATCCCCGAGGAGCTCAAGGCCAAGGCCGTCGAGTACCGCGAGAAGCTCGTCGAGTCGGTCGCCGAGGCTGATGACGCGCTCCTCGAGAAGTACTTCGGCGGCGAAGAGCTGTCCATCGACGAGCTCAAGGGCGGCATCCGCAAGCTCGTCATGGAAGGCGAGACCTTCCCGGTGTACTGCGGTTCCGCATTCAAGAACCGCGGTGTGCAGCCGATGCTCGATGCGGTCGTCGACTTCCTGCCGAACCCGCTCGACGTGGGCTCGATCAAGGGTCACGACCCCCGCGACGAGAGCATTGAGATGTCCCGCAAGCCGTCGAAGGACGAGCCCTTCTCGGCGCTCGCCTTCAAGGTCGCGGTGCACCCGTTCTTCGGACGTCTCACCTACGTTCGCGTCTACTCGGGCCAGATCCCGTCTGGCACCCAGGTCATCAACTCGACCAAGGGCAAGCGCGAGCGCATCGGCAAGATCTTCCAGATGCACGCGAACAAGGAGAACCCGGTCGACGACCTGACCGCCGGCAACATCTACGCGGTCATCGGTCTCAAGGAGACCACGACCGGCGATACGCTGAGCGACTCGAGCAACCAGGTCGTTCTGGAGTCGATGACCTTCCCCGAGCCCGTCATCGAGGTGGCCATCGAGCCGAAGACCAAGGGTGACCAGGACAAGCTGTCGACGGCGATCCAGAAGCTCGCCGAAGAGGATCCCACGTTCCGCGTGAGCCTCAACCCCGAGACCGGTCAGACGGTCATCGCGGGCATGGGCGAGCTGCACCTCGACATCCTCGTCGACCGCATGAAGCGCGAGTTCCGGGTCGAGGCGAACGTCGGCAAGCCGCAGGTGGCGTACCGCGAGACGATCCGCAAGGCCGTCGACAAGTACGACTACACGCACAAGAAGCAGACCGGTGGCTCCGGCCAGTTCGCGAAGGTGCAGATCGCGCTCGCGCCCCTCGAGGACGCCGATAGCGACACCACCTACGAGTTCCAGGACAAGGTGACCGGCGGTCGCGTGCCGCGCGAGTACATCCCCTCGGTCAACGCGGGTATCCAGGACGCCATGCAGTACGGCATCCTCGCCGGCTTCCCGGTGGTCAACGTCAAGGCGACGCTGCTCGACGGGCAGTACCACGACGTCGACTCCTCGGAGATGGCGTTCAAGATCGCCGGCTCGATGGCCTTCAAGGAGGCCGCGCGCCTGGCGAAGCCCGTGCTGCTCGAGCCGCTCATGGCGGTCGAGGTGCGCACGCCCGAGGAGTACATGGGCGATGTGATCGGTGACATCAACTCGCGTCGCGGTCAGATCCAGTCCATGGAGGACGCGAGCGGCGTGAAGATCGTCAACGCGCTGGTCCCGCTCTCCGAGATGTTCGGGTACATCGGTGATCTGCGGTCGAAGACCAGCGGTCGCGCCGTGTTCTCGATGGCTTTCGATTCCTACGCAGAGGTGCCGAAGGCCGTGGCCGAAGAGATCGTTCAGAAGGCTAAGGGCGAGTAATCACGCCCGCGGTCGGTGGCGGGTTTCGCACTCGCCGCCGACCGCACCGCTCGGGTCGCGATCCCAGGCCCGAGCTTGTAACATAATGAGGCAACCCGTACTCGTGCCCTTCGAAACCGTCGGAGGGAAAGAGTACCTGACGTCCTGAGGAGGACCATAGTGGCGAAGGCCAAGTTCGAGCGGACCAAGCCGCACGTAAACATCGGTACGATCGGTCACGTCGACCACGGTAAGACGACCCTTACCGCGGCGATTTCGCAGACCCTCGCCGAGAAGTTCCCGTCGGAGGTGAACGTCAAGCGCGACTTCAACACCATCGACTCGGCTCCCGAGGAGCGTCAGCGCGGCATCACGATCAACATCTCGCACGTCGAGTACGAGACCGACAAGCGCCACTACGCGCACGTCGATGCCCCGGGTCACGCCGACTACATCAAGAACATGATCACCGGTGCCGCTCAGATGGACGGCGCAATCCTCGTGGTTGCGGCGACCGACGGCATGATGGCGCAGACCAAGGAGCACATCCTGCTCGCCAAGCAGGTCGGCGTTCCCTACCTGATGGTGGCGCTCAACAAGAGCGACATGGTCGACGACGAGGAGATCCTCGAGCTCGTCGAGATGGAGGTCCGCGAGGAGCTCTCCAAGCAGGGCTACCCGGGAGACGACGTCCCCGTGGTGCGCGTCTCGGGCTACGAGGCGCTGCAGGGCAACGAGAAGTGGGTCAACTCCATCGTTGAGCTTATGGAAGCCGTGGATGAGAGCATCCCGGACCCCGTGCGCGACAAGGACAAGCCCTTCCTGATGCCTGTCGAGGACGTCTTCACGATCACCGGTCGTGGCACCGTCGTGACCGGCCGCGCCGAGCGCGGCACCCTCGGCATCAACAGCGAGGTCGAGATCGTGGGCCTGCGCCCGACGCAGAAGACCACCGTCACGGGTATCGAGATGTTCCACAAGCAGCTCGACGAGGCCTGGGCCGGCGAGAACTGTGGTCTGCTGCTTCGCGGCACCAAGCGCGAGGACGTGGAGCGCGGTCAGGTCGTGGTGAAGCCCGGCTCGATCACGCCGCACACCAAGTTCGAGGGCACCGCCTACATCCTGAAGAAGGATGAGGGTGGACGTCACAACCCCTTCGAGACGAACTACCGTCCGCAGTTCTACTTCCGTACGACTGACGTGACCGGTGTCATCACGCTTCCCGAGGATAAGCCCATGGTCATGCCCGGTGACACCACCGACATGTCGGTGGAGCTCATCCAGCCCATCGCGATGGAAGAGGGCCTCGGCTTCGCCATCCGCGAGGGCGGCCGCACCGTCGGCGCCGGCACGGTGACGAAGATCGTCGAGTAGTTTCGACTCATCGGAGCATCACGCTCCGACACTGCACCCCCGGGGCCTCGCCCCGGGGGTGCAGTGCGTTCCGGGCCGTTCGGCGTCCGCTCTCCGGCTCGCCAGTGGCGCAGAGCGATCGTGGGGCTCGGGCACGGTATCCTCGGTGGGTGGGTCCGGAGACTCCTCGCGGAGGCGAGGGGGACACCTCACCGGCCCATAGCCGCCGAGCCCGACACGAGAGGATCACTGTGCCGCAGTCCACGCAGCATCGTTTCTCGCACTTCGTGCGCCAGTACGGGTTGCTCTTCGTGCTCGACGCCGCGGCGTGGGCGACCGCCATCCTCGCGGCGCTGGTGCTTCGCTTCGACTTCAATCTCATGCGCATCCACTGGACGTGGACGCTCGTGGTGATCGCGATCACCGCCCTGCTGCAGCTCGTCGGTGGGTGGCTCTTCTGGCTCTACCGCAGCAGGTGGGAGGTCGGCAGCTTCGACGAGGTGCGGGCGCTGGTGCTCAACGTCGTCGTCGTGATGTCGTTCGCCTGGGGTGCGGCGTATCTGGTGGGCTACGGCCGTGGCATTCCCCGCAGCACGCTGATCATCGCCGCTCCGATCGCCTTCACCCTGATGGGGGTGGTGCGGTACCTGGTCCGCCTCTCAGCCGAGCGCCAGATGAAGCCTGGCGAAGAGGCGGAGCGCGTCCTCCTCTACGGTGCCGGGTACCTGGGCGTGCAGACGGCCAAGCGCCTGCTGACCGACGCGGCGGGATCCGCGTTGCCCGTCGGCTTCATCGATGACAACCCGACGAAGCGCAATCAAGAGGTCAGAGGCGTCCGCGTTCTCGGCGGCTTCGACGACCTCGCCGCTGTCGCGCGACGCACCGACGCCACCACACTGCTGGTCTGCATCGGCGATGCCGACGCGACGTTCATGCGTCGCGTCGACGATGCCGCGGACGGTCTCGGACTGCGCGTGCTCGTGCTCCCGCCCCTCGACCAGATCCTGCGCAATTCGGCGGCGATCAGCGAAGTACGCGAGCTCTCGATCGAGGATCTCATCGGTCGCCACCCGGTGCGGCTCGACACGGACTCGATCGCGCCGTACTTGCAGGACCGCGTCGTGCTCGTCACCGGTGCCGGCGGATCCATCGGCGCCGAACTCTGCCGTCAGCTCGCACGCTTCGCGCCGCAGGAGCTCATCATGCTCGACCGCGACGAGACGTCGTTGCAGGCCACTCAGCTCTCCATCAGCGGTCATGGCCTGCTCGACACGCGGGATGTCGTGCTCGCCGACATCCGCGACGAGGAGACGCTCCAGCGGATCTTCGCCGAGCGAAAACCCGAGGTCGTGTTCCACGCCGCCGCGCTGAAGCATCTGCCGATGCTCGAGCAGTATCCGGACGAGGCGTGGAAGACGAACGTGCTCGGAACGCTCAACGTGCTCAGGGCGGCGCGAGCGGCCGGCGTCGACACGTTCGTGAATATCTCGACGGACAAGGCGGCGAATCCGACGAGTGTGCTCGGCCACTCGAAGCGGGTCGCCGAGAAGCTGACCGCGTGGATGGCGCAGCAGACGGGGGAGCGGTACCTCTCGGTGCGGTTCGGCAACGTCATCGGGAGCCGGGGATCCATGCTGCCGACGTTCCGGTCGCTGATCGACGCCGGAGGGCCGCTGACCATCACCCACCCGGAGGTCACTCGGTTCTTCATGACGATCCCGGAGGCCTGCCAGCTCGTCATTCAGGCCGGTGGCATCGGACGGCCTGGCGAGGTGCTGATCCTCGACATGGGGGACCCCGTGCGCATCCTCGACGTCGCCAAGCGCATGATCCAGCAGTCGGGCAAGCAGGTCGACATCGTCTTCACCGGCTTGCGCCATGGCGAGAAGCTGCATGAAGAGCTCGTGGCCGAGGGGGAGGGCGACGCCAGGCCCTTCCATGACAAGATCACGCACGCGCAAGTGGACTGGCTCGAGCCCGAGCGTCTCGATCACGACGGCTGGGTCGCGCGTATGGACCTGACCGACGACGCCGGCGGGCGGGTGGCGCGGTGATCCTCATCCCGGCCATCGTCTGCTTCGTGCTGAGCCTGTCGCTTCCGTTCCTGGTGCGCCCCCTGCTCGTGCGGCTCGGCATCATGGACGTTCCGAACGAGCGCTCCTCCCATGAGCGGCCGATCCTGCGCGGACTCGGCTTGGCCGTGCTCATCGCGATGACGGTGTCCGGGGTGGTGGCCGTGATCGCACTGTCCGTGGCGAGCGCCGGGTTCGGACGATGGGACCTCCTGCTGCTCGTCGTCATCGGTGCGTTCGCCGCCGGATGCCTCGGACTCGCGGAAGACCTGCGCGGGTTGAGCGTCGGGGTGCGGAGCACCTGTCTGCTCCTCATCGCCTTCGTGATCCCGGTCGCTCTCGTCCTGCTGCGGCAGTACCCGCTGGCATCGGTCGACTTCGGGTTCGTCGGCGGTTCCTTCCTCGGATCGGGAGCGGGTGAGTTCGCACTCGAACCGTTGCCGTTCTGGGTCACGATCGCGCTCGTGCCGTACGCCGTGCTCTTCATCTCCAGCTACATCAACGTCGCGAACTTCATGGATGGACTGAACGGGATCAGCGGCTTCCACGGTGTCATCGCGGGGTGCGCATTCGCCGCTGCAGGGTTTCTCAGCGGTCTGACGTGGCTCGTGCTGGCGGGCCTCATCCTCGCAGCGGGATTCGCGGGGTTCCTGCCCTGGAACTTGAGCAAGCCCGGTGCCTTCCTCGGAGACGTCGGCAGCTATCTGCTCGGGGGAGCGACGGCGGTGACCAGTTTCGCGGCTCTGCTCGCCGGCGTCCCCGTCCTCGCGACCATCGGACCGATGGTCATCTCCTTCGGCGATGTCGGAGTGACGCTCGTGAAACGCGTCCGTGCCGGACACAAATGGGACGAGCCGCACAAGGAGCACGTCTATCAGCGCGTGCAGCAGCTCGGCTACTCGCACGTCGCATCGTCGTCGATGACCGCGGCCTGCACCCTGGCGGCGTCGCTCCTCGGGCTCGCCTCGTTCTTCGTGGCGCCGATCTGGTGGGTGGCGCTGCTCTGCGGCGGGCTCCTCGTGCTGGCCGGTTACCTGTCACTGCCGCGCCTCCTCGGCGGTCGCGCGGGCGCCCGCTGAGCGCGACACGCCCGGGTTGCACGGTGGGTGCCACTGTGCCAGAATAGTTGAGTTCAGTACTTCCGGGCATGCTCGGAATCACTGCCAGGCAGTGCATAACCGCTCGGTGCATCCGGGTTCAGGGTTAGGCCGCGGGCAGCGAACACCGCTCACCATCGGAACGGCCCGGCACTTCGCGCCAGGCCGTCTTCGTGTGTGAGGGCCCCGACGGGCGGAGGGCGACTTCCGATCCCCGTCGGATTGACAGGTGAACAGAGACCCAGTGCTTCCTCGTGGGGTACCAGGGCGCTGATACGCAAGACGTCCAATGCTGCGCACATCCACGCAGTACGACGCAACCAAGAAAGAGAGAGTCACATGGCGGGACAAAAGATCCGCATTCGACTGAAGTCGTATGACCACGAGGTCATCGACAGCTCGGCACGCAAGATCGTCGACACGGTCACCCGCGCGGGTGCGACCGTGATTGGCCCCGTGCCGCTCCCCACGGAGAAGAACGTGGTCGCAGTGATCCGTTCACCCCACAAGTACAAGGACAGCCGGGAGCACTTCGAGAAGCGCACCCACAAGCGTCTGATTGACATTGTGGACCCCACCCCGAAGGCCGTCGACTCGCTCATGCGTCTCGACCTGCCTGCCGATGTCAACATCGAGATCAAGCTCTAAGGGGGGTCTGAACATGTCGCACAACGATCGCAACGTCAAGGGTCTCCTGGGCACCAAGCTCGGTATGACGCAGGTCTGGGACGAGAACGGCAACGTCGTTCCCGTCACCGTCATCGAGGTCGCACCCAACGTCGTCACGCAGATCCGCACCCCCGAGGTCGACGGCTACAGTGCCGTGCAGATCGCGGCCGGCGAGATCGACCCCCGCAAGGTGAACCAGCCCAGCGCCGGTCACTTCGAGAAGGCGGGCGTCACGCCTCGTCGCCACCTCACCGAGGTGCGCACGGCCGACGCCGCCGACTACACGCTCGGTCAGGAGCTCACCGCCGAGGCCACCTTCGAAGCCGGTCAGAAGATCGACGTCGTGGGCACCTCGAAGGGCAAGGGCTTCGCCGGCACGATGAAGCGTCACAACTTCAAGGGCGTTTCCGCTTCGCACGGCGCGCACCGCAACCACCGCAAGCCCGGTTCCATCGGCGGCGCAGCGACCCCCGGTCGCGTGTTCAAGGGCCAGAAGATGGCCGGCCGCATGGGCGGCGACCGCGTCACCGTGCAGAACCTGTCGGTGCAGGCAGTCGACGCAGAGAAGGGTCTCATCCTGGTCAAGGGTGCGGTTCCCGGTGCTCGCGGCCGTCTCGTATTCGTTCGCAACGCAGTGAAGGGGGCCTAGTCCATGGCTACCGCTACCACGCTCGAGGTGCTCGACGCGAAGGGCACGAAGGCCGGGTCCGTCGACCTGCCTGAGGCCATCTTCGCCGCCGAGGCCAACGTCCCGCTGATCCACCAGGTGGTCACGGCCCAGCTCGCCGCTGCTCGTCAGGGCACCCACAAGACCAAGGGCCGCGGTGAGCGTTCCGGTTCGGGTGCCAAGCCGTTCAAGCAGAAGGGCACCGGCCGTGCACGTCAGGGTTCGGTCCGCATGCCGCAGCACCGCGGCGGTGGCATCGTCCACGGTCCCGTACCGCGCGACTACAGCCAGCGCACCCCGAAGAAGATGATCGCTGCAGCGCTCAGCGGCCTGCTCTCGGATCGCACCCGCGCGAACCGTCTGCACGTCGTCGAGTCCTTCGGTCTCGGCGATCAGCCGAGCACGAAGACCGCGCGTGAGTTCCTCGCCTCGGTCGCTCCCGGTCGTCGCGTGCTCGTCGTCGTCGATCGCGCTGATGAGACCACGGTCCTCAGCGTCCGGAACCTGCAGCACGTCCACGTGCTGTTCCAGGATCAGCTCAACGCCTACGACGTCGTCGTCAGCGACGATGTCGTGTTCACCAAGGCGGCCTTCGACGCATTCGTCGCCGGTCGTTCCGCAGGGGAGGAATCCAAGTGAGCCTCAACAAGAACGTCCACGACGTCATCATCCGCCCGATCGTCTCTGAGAAGAGCTACGGCATGATCGACGCGAACGGCCAGTACACCTTCGAGGTGCAGCCGTCCGCTTCCAAGACCGAGATCAAGCTCGCGATCGAGCAGGTCTTCAACGTCAAGGTCGCGAAGATCAACACGCTGAACCGCAAGGGGAAGACGCGTCGTACTCGCTTCGGCATGGGAAAGCGCAAGGACACCAAGCGTGCCATCGTGACCCTGAAGTCGGGCACGATCGACATCTTCACGGCTGCGCTGTAGTAGGAGCGAAGAGGAAACATCATGGCTATTCGTAAGTACAAGCCGACGACCCCTGGTCGTCGCGGCTCGAGTGTTGCCGATTTCGCTGAGATCACGCGCTCGACCCCCGAGAAGTCCCTGCTGCGCCCGCTGCCGAAGACCGGTGGCCGCAACAACCAGGGCCGCATCACCACCCGCCACATCGGCGGTGGCCACAAGCGCCAGTACCGCGTCATCGACTTCCGTCGCCACGACAAGGACGGCGTGAACGCCAAGGTCGCGCACATCGAGTACGATCCCAACCGCACGGCGCGCATCGCCCTCCTCCACTTCGAGGACGGTGCGAAGCGCTACATCCTGGCTCCGAAGCGTCTCCAGCAGGGCGACGTCGTCGAGTCGGGCGCGGGCGCCGACATCAAGCCGGGCAACAACCTGCCGCTCAAGAACATCCCGACGGGTACGGTCGTTCACGCGATCGAGCTGAAGCCCGGCGGCGGTGCGAAGATGGCACGTTCGGCCGGTGCGTCGGTTCGCCTCGTGGCGAAGGAGGGCCCGTACGCCCAGCTGCGTCTGCCCTCGGGCGAGATCCGCAACGTCGACGCGCGCTGCCGCGCGACCGTCGGCGAGGTCGGCAACGCCGAGCAGTCGAACATCAACTGGGGCAAGGCGGGCCGTATGCGGTGGAAGGGCGTTCGCCCGACCGTCCGTGGTGTCGTCATGAACCCGGTGGACCACCCCCACGGTGGTGGCGAAGGCCGCACGTCGGGTGGTCGTCACCCGGTCAGCCCCTGGGGTCAGAAGGAAGGCCGTACGCGTCATCCCAACAAGGAAAGCGACAAGCTCATCGTTCGTCGTCGTCCTTCGGGCAAGAAGCGCTAGTCGGCAGGTAGGAGAGAAGAGAAGATGCCTCGTAGTCTCAAGAAGGGCCCCTTCGTCGATAACCACCTGCTGAACAAGGTGGCCACGCAGAACGAAGCCGGCAGCAAGAACGTGATCAAGACCTGGTCGCGCCGTTCGATGATCGTCCCGGCCATGCTCGGACACACCATCGCGGTGCACGACGGTCGCAAGCACATCCCGGTGTTCGTCACCGAAACCATGGTCGGGCACAAGCTGGGCGAATTCGCCCCGACCCGTACCTTCCGTGGTCACGTGAAGGACGACAAGAAGGGCCGTCGCCGCTGACGCGGTGACGTGAAGGAGGAAGAGTCATGGTGGAGTCGATCGCACGTGTGCGTCACATCCGCGTTACCCCCCAGAAGGCCCGTCGCGTCATCGACCTGGTCCGCGGAAAGAACGCTCAGGAGGCCCTGGCCATCCTGAAGTTCGCACCGCAGGCCGCTTCGGAGCCGATCTACAAGCTCGTCGCATCGGCCATCGCGAATGCTCGCGTCAAGGCCGATAACGAGAACCAGCGTCTCAACGAGGACGAGCTCGTCGTAGCCCGCGCCTTCGTCGACGAGGGCACGACGCTCAAGCGTTTCCGCCCCCGTGCACAGGGCCGCGCATTCCGGATCAACAAGCGGACCAGCCACATCACGGTCGTACTGCAGACCGCCGATGAGCTTGCCGCGAAGAAGGGAGCCAAATAATGGGCCAGAAGATTCATCCCTACGGCTTCCGCCTCGGGGTCACCACCGACCACGTGTCGCGCTGGTTCTCGGACTCGACGAAGCCCGGTCAGCGGTACGCGGACTACCTCGCAGAGGACGTTCGCATCCGTGAGCACCTCGGCAAGTCGCTGGACCGTGCAGGTGTGTCGCGGATCGAGATCGAGCGCACCCGCGACCGCGTCCGCGTGGATATCCACTCGGCGCGACCCGGCATCGTCATCGGTCGCCGCGGCGCCGAGGCGGAGCGCATCCGCAGCGAGCTCGAGAAGATCACGGGCAAGCAGATCCAGCTGAACATTCTCGAGGTCAAGAACCCCGAGGCCGATGCTCAGCTCGTCGCTCAGGGCATCGCCGAGCAGCTCGCAGCGCGCGTGGCCTTCCGCCGCGCAATGCGTAAGGGACTGCAGGGCGCCCAGCGCGCAGGTGCCAAGGGCATCCGCATCCAGGTCTCCGGCCGCCTCGGCGGCGCCGAGATGAGCCGTTCGGAGTTCTACCGCGAGGGTCGCGTGCCGCTGCACACGCTCCGCGCGAACATCGACTACGGCTTCTACGAGGCAAAGACCACCTTCGGCCGCATCGGCGTGAAGGTCTGGATCTACAAGGGCGACCTCACGAACAAGGAACTCGCACGCGAGCAGGCGGCCCAGAAGCCGTCCCGTGAGCGCGGCGACCGCCGCCGTGCACCCCGCGGTGCACAGGCCGAGGCTGCGCCCGCCGCAGCAGGAGCGGAGAAGTAAGCATGCTGATTCCCCGTCGAGTCAAGTACCGTAAGCAGCACCGTCCCGGCCGTTCAGGTCAGGCAAAGGGCGGCACGGAGATCAACTTCGGTGAGTTCGGTATCCAGGCCCTGACGCCCGCGTACGTGACGAACCGTCAGATCGAGTCCGCTCGTATCGCGATGACCCGTCACATCAAGCGCGGCGGCAAGGTGTGGATCAACATCTACCCCGACCGCCCCCTCACCAAGAAGCCCGCTGAAACCCGCATGGGTTCCGGTAAGGGTTCACCCGAGTGGTGGGTGGCGAATGTCAAGCCGGGCCGCGTCCTCTTCGAGGTCGCCGGTGTCAACGAGGAGCTTGCACGTGAGGCGCTGACCCGCGCCATTCACAAGCTGCCCCTGAAGGCCCGCATTATCAAGCGCGAGGAGGGCGACGCGTAATGGCGATCGGTAGCAAGGAATTGGTCATCACCGAACTCGACACGTTCGAGAACGAGCGACTGACCGAAGAGCTCAAGAAGGCGAAGGCCGAGCTCTTCAACCTGCGGTTCCAGTCGGCCACCGGCCAGCTGGAGAGCCACGGACGCGTCCGTCAGGTGAAGCGCGACATCGCGCGCATCTATACGGTCCTCCGTGAGCGCGAGCTCGGTATTCGCGAGACCCCGGTTGCGACCGAGGCCCCCGCGAAGGCCAAGAAGAGCACCAAGAAGAAGACCGAGCAGGCGGATGCCGCCGCTGATACGAAGGAGGCCTAAGCATGGCTGAGATCGAGAAGGAACAGCGCGGCTACCGTAAGGCCCGTCGCGGCTACGTCGTCAGCGACAAGATGGACAAGACCATCGTCGTCGAGGTCGAGGATCGCGTGAAGCACGCGCTGTACGGCAAGGTCATGCGCCGCTCGTCCAAGGTGAAGGCGCACGACGCCGAGAACACCGCGGGCATCGGCGACCTCGTGCTCATCCACGAAACCCGTCCGCTCAGCGCCTCCAAGCGCTGGCGCCTGGTCGAGATCCTCGAGAAGGCGAAGTAAGCTCCGGCTTACGGAAGAAGGAGTAACAAGTGATTCAGCAGGAATCCAGGCTCAAGGTCGCCGATAACTCCGGCGCCAAGCAGCTGCTCACGATTCGTGTGCTCGGGGGATCGAAGCGTCGGTACGCGGGGGTCGGCGACACCATCGTCGCCACCGTGAAGGACGCCATCCCGGGCGGCAACGTGAAGAAGGGCGACGTCGTCAAGGCGGTCGTCGTCCGCACCCGCAAGTCGACCCGTCGTCCCGACGGTTCGTACATCAGCTTCGACGAGAACGCCGCCGTGATCCTGAAGGCAGACGGGGAGCCCCGCGGCACCCGTATCTTCGGACCCGTCGGCCGTGAGCTCCGTGACCGGAAGTTCATGAAGATCGTCTCGCTCGCACCGGAGGTGATCTAGTCCATGGCTAGCAAGATCAAGAAGGGTGACCTCGTCGAGGTCATCTCGGGCCCGTCGCAGGAGCGCGGTGGGTACAAGGGCAAGCAGGGTCACGTCATCGAGGTGCTCCGCGACAGCGACCGCGTCGTCGTCGAGGGTGTCAACTACGTGACCAAGCACGTGCGCCGCGGTCAGTCGTCGCGTGGCACCCAGGAGGGTGGCATCGAGACGCACGAGGCACCGATCCACGTGTCGAACGTTGCCGTCGTCGATCCCGAGACCAAGAAGCCGACCCGCGTGGGCATCCGCCTCGACGAGGTGGAGAAGGACGGCGTCACCAAGACCGTCCGCGTCCGCTACGCCAAGAAGTCAGGGAAGGACCTCTGATGACCGAGACTGCTGCGCCCGCTGGCAAAATCCAGCCGCGACTCAAGCAGAAGTACCGTTCCGAGATCATCTCGGCGCTCACCGAGCAGTTCGGTTTCGCCAACGTGAACCAGGTCCCCGGCCTGGTGAAGGTGGTCGTGAACACCGGTGTCGGTGACGCCGCTCGCGACAGCAAGGTGATCGAGGGTGCGATCGCAGACCTCACGCTGATCACCGGTCAGAAGCCGATGGTCACCAAGGCTCGCAAGTCCATCGCGCAGTTCAAGCTGCGCGAGGGTCAGGCGATCGGCGCGCACGTCACCCTTCGCGGTGACCGCGCGTGGGAGTTCCTCGACCGTCTCATCACGCTCGCACTCCCGCGCATCCGGGATTTCCGCGGGCTGTCGCCCCGTCAGTTCGACGGAAACGGCAACTACACCTTCGGATTGACCGAGCAGAGTGTGTTCCATGAGATCGATCAGGATAAGATTGATCGGGTGCGCGGTTTCGACATCACTGTCGTCACCAGCGCCAAGACCGACGACGAGGGCCGTGCGCTGCTGCGCGCATTCGGTTTCCCGTTCAAGGCCGAATAACTGAATAGTCCATTCGGGGGAGGCACCGCGGAGTTGTTCCGCGGTGCCTGCACCCGTGTCACCCAGGTCGGCGGTCGTGTAACGGCCGTCGATACCAGGCGAGAAAGAAGAGTCACTCATGACGATGACTGATCCGGTCGCAGATATGCTGACCCGGTTGCGCAACGCGAGTAGCGCACATCATGACGACGTTTCGCTCCCCGGCTCGAAGCTGAAGGAGCGGATCGCAGAGATCCTCAAGCGCGAGGGCTACATCACCGACTGGAAGGTGGAAGACGCCCGCGTCGGTACCACCCTCAGCCTGTCGCTGAAGTACGGCCCGAACCGCGAGCCGGCCGTGGAGGGCATCAAGCGTGTCTCCAAGCCCGGTCTCCGCGTGTACGCGGGCTCGACCGAGATCCCGAGCGTGCTCGGCGGTCTCGGAATCGCGATCCTGTCCACCTCCTCGGGGCTCCTCACCGACCGCGAGGCCGAGCAGAAGGGCGTAGGCGGAGAAGTTCTCGCCTACGTGTGGTAGTCCGTCATGTCACGTATTGGAAAGCTTCCCATCAGCGTTCCTGGTGGAGTCGAGGTCAAGATCGACGGCCAGCAGGTCTCGGTCAAGGGTCCGAAGGGTGAGCTGTCGCTCGTCGTCTCGGAGCCCATCCGCGTGTCGCTCGAAGAGGGCCAGGTGCTCGTCACCCGTCCCGACGACGAGCGCGAGTCGCGTGCACTGCACGGCCTCACCCGCACGCTCATCAACAACAACGTTCTCGGGGTGACCCAGGGCTTCGCGAAGCAGCTCGAGGTCGTCGGAACGGGCTACCGCGTGCTGCAGAAGGGTCAGGGCCTCGAGTTCGCCCTGGGCTTCTCGCACCCGGTCTCGTACGAGGCTCCCGAGGGCATCACCCTCGAGGTCGAGGGCGCCAACAAGGTCACCGTCCGCGGCATCAGCAAGCAGGTCGTCGGCGAGACCGCCGCGAACATCCGCAAGCTGAAGAAGCCTGAGCCCTACAAGGGCAAGGGTATTCGCTACGCCGGCGAGAATGTTCGCCGCAAGGCAGGAAAGGCTGGTAAGTAACCATGGCCGCTTCAGTGTCACGGGCTAAGGGCCGTTCGGCAGCGCGTATCCGCCGCCACGCCCGGCTGCGTAAGAAGATCGTCGGTACGGAGGTTCGTCCCCGTCTCGTGGTGACGCGTTCGTCGCGTCACGTGTTCGTCCAGGTCATCGACGACGGCAAGGGCCACACCGTGGCCTCGGCGTCGACGATGGAGAACGACCTCCGCTCGTTTGACGGAGACAAGTCCGCCAAGGCCCGCAAGGTCGGCGAGCTCGTCGCCGAGCGTGCGAAGGCCGCAGGTGTCGAGGCAGTCGTGTTCGACCGCGGTGGCAGCAAGTACGCCGGCCGCGTCGCGGCGATCGCCGATGGCGCTCGCGAGGGAGGTCTGTCCCTGTGAGCGAAGAAACGAAGGAGCAGGAAGTGACTGCACAGCCCCAGGCTGAGACGCAGGGTGCCGAGGCACCTGCTCAGGCTCAGGATCACCGGAACGAGCCCAGGGAGCAGCGTCGCGGCAGTCGTGACCGCGGCACCCGCGGGGAGCGCGGCGGTCGCGATCGCAGCGACAGCCAGTTCCTCGAGCGCGTCGTCACCATCAACCGCGTGTCGAAGGTCGTCAAGGGCGGCCGTCGCTTCAGCTTCACCGCGCTCGTCGTGGTGGGCGACGGCAACGGCACCGTCGGTGTCGGCTACGGCAAGGCGAAGGAGGTGCCCCTCGCCATCTCCAAGGGTGTCGAGGAGGCCAAGAAGAACTTCTTCCGTGTGCCCCGCGTCGGCAGCACGATCCCGCACCCGGTCCAGGGCGAGGCCGCCGCAGGTGTTGTCCTGCTGCGTCCGGCTGCTGCCGGTACGGGTGTGATCGCGGGTGGCCCCGTGCGCGCCGTCCTCGAGTGCGCCGGTATCCACGATGTGCTGAGCAAGTCGCTCGGTTCGTCGAACACCCTGAACATCGTGCACGCGACCGTCGAGGCGCTGCGACTGCTCGAGGAGCCCCGCTCCGTCGCAGCCCGTCGTGGTCTCGACTTCGACCGCGTCGCTCCGGCCCGCATCGTGCGGGCCGAGGCGAAGGCCGCGGCCGACGCTGCCGCCAAGGCGAAGGCAGGTGCGTAATGGCGAAGAGCCTGAAGGTTACGCAGACCAAGTCCGTTATCAGTGAGAAGCAGAACCAGCGCGACACGCTGCGGAGCCTCGGTCTCAAGCGGATCGGCGACTCGGTCGTCCGCGAGGACACCCGGGCCAACCGCGGTTACGTTCGCGCGGTCGCTCACCTCGTAGAGGTTGAGGAGATCGACGCATGAGCGAGAACAACGAGGAGCGCCAGCAGGTGCTGAAGGCGCACCACCTGCGCCCCGCGCCCGGAGCCAAGACCGCGAAGACCCGCGTGGGTCGCGGTGAGGGCTCCAAGGGCAAGACCGCGGGCCGCGGTACCAAGGGTACGAAGGCTCGCTACCAGGTTCGTGCCGGCTTCGAGGGTGGGCAGATGCCGTTGCACATGCGCACCCCGAAGCTCCGCGGATTCAAGAACCCGTTCCGTACCGAGTACCAGGTCGTCAATGTGGGCAAGCTCGCCGAGCTCTACCCGCAGGGCGGCGAGGTGACGGTCGCCGATCTCGTGGCCAAGGGCGCGGTTCGCAAGAACCACCCGGTCAAGGTCCTCGGCGACGGTGACCTGCAGGTCAAGCTCTCGGTTCAGGTCGACAAGGTTTCGACCTCGGCCGAGCAGAAGATCACCGCCGCGGGCGGCGAGATCAAGTAGTACGGCTGCAGTTGCAGTAGCACCAGGGGGCAGGACCCGGCAGCGCGAGCTGCCGGGTTCGGCCCCCGACGTGTGTTTCCGTCGGTTTCCCGACTCAGTTGTACCCTGGAAGACGCCGTGTAGGCTGGGGTACTGGTTTTCCGTGTTCGGTCGCGTCTGTCGCGACATCTTTCAGGAGGCAAGATTTGTTTAGCGCCATCGGTCGTATCTTCAAGACGCCCGATCTCCGGCGGAAGATTGTCTTCACGCTCGCGATCGTCACGCTGTTCCGGCTCGGCTCGTTCGTTCCGGGACCATTCGTCAACTACAACAACGTGCAGGCGTGTCTCGTGGCGAACCAGGCGGATACCTCCGGCCTGTACCAGATGATCAACCTGTTCAGCGGCGGTGCGCTGCTGCAGCTGTCCATCTTCGCGCTCGGGATCATGCCCTACATCACGGCGTCGATCATCACCCAGTTGCTCCGCGTCGTCATCCCGCACTTCGAGGCGCTCCACAAGGAGGGTCAGGCGGGCCAGGCGAAGCTGACGCAGTACACCCGCTACCTCACGATCGCACTCGCGATCCTGCAGGCCACCACGCTCGTGACGGTCGCCCGCGCCGGCATGCTCTTCGGCGCCTCGGCGAACGCGGCGTGCCAGAACCTCATCTCGCAGGAGTGGTGGTCGATCCTGATCCTCATCATGACGATGACCGCGGGTACCGGCCTCATCATGTGGTTCGGTGAGCTCATCACCGAGCGCGGCATCGGCAACGGGATGTCGCTGCTGATCTTCACCTCGATCGCCGCCACCTTCCCCGGTGCGCTCTGGATCATTCGCGAGTCGGAAGGCTGGGAGGTCTTCTTCCTCGTCATCGCGGTCGGCCTCGTTGTGATCGCCGCGGTCGTCTTCGTCGAGCAGTCGCAGCGTCGCATTCCGGTGCAGTACGCGAAGCGCGTCGTCGGCCGCCGCACGTATGGCGGGTCGAGCACCTACATTCCGATCAAGGTCAACATGGCTGGTGTGATCCCCGTGATCTTCGCCTCGGCGATCCTGTACCTGCCGATGCTCATCGCGCAGTTCAACGAGCCGGGCATCGGCGAAGAGCCGCAGCCCTGGGTGGTCTGGATCTCGAACAACCTCGTCCAGGGCGATCAGCCGTTCTACATGCTCGTGTTCTTCCTGCTCACGATCGGCTTCACCTTCTTCTACGTGCAGATCACCTTCAACCCGGAGGAGGTCGCCGACAATATGAAGAAGTACGGCGGGTTCGTTCCGGGCATCCGCGCGGGTCGCCCCACGGCGGAGTACCTCAACTACGTGCTTACCCGCATCACCAGCGCCGGATCGCTCTACCTCGGCGTGATCGCGCTCATCCCGCTCATCGCGCTCTCGTTCTTCGGTGCGAACCAGAACTTCCCGTTCGGCGGCGCTTCGATCCTCATCATCGTCGGCGTCGGACTCGAGACGGTGAAGCAGATCGACGCGCAGCTGCAGCAGCGCCACTACGAAGGGCTCCTCAAGTGACCGATTCCCGTACCACGCGTCTGCTCATCATCGGCCCGCCCGGAGCAGGCAAGGGGACCCAGGCCGCGAAGATCACCGAGCGCTACGACGTTCCCGCGATCTCGACCGGCGATATCTTCCGGGCGAACATCAAGGGGCAGACCGAGCTCGGTCAGCAGGTGCAGGCGGTCATCGAGCGCGGCGAACTCGTGCCGGACTCGCTGACCAACCGCATCGTCGAAGACCGTCTTCAGCAGGACGATGTCGCGCACGGATTTTTGCTCGACGGCTACCCGCGCAATGTCGAGCAGGTGCACGCGCTCGACGAGATGCTCCACGGAGACTCGCTGGACGCGGTGGTCCTGCTCGACGCCGATACCGAGGAGGTCGTCGCTCGCCTCATCAAGCGCGCGACGATCGAGGGTCGCGTCGACGACACCGAAGAGGTCATCAGGCACCGGCAGGAGGTGTACGCCGAGCAGACCGCGCCCCTCGTGCAGCTGTTCACCGAGCGCGGCATTCTGGTCCGTGTCGACGGTCTCGGCTCGATCGACGAGGTGTCGGAGCGTATCCGCGCGGGGCTCGACGCTCATCTGGGTGCGCGCTAAATGGCACGAGGCCTGATTCGCCGCTCGATCTACAAGTCCCCGGCACAGCTGCGCCTGATGCGGGCGCCGGGTGAGGCGACGGCGGCGGCGCTCAGTGCGGCGCGCGCGGCGATTCGACCGGGTGTGACGCCGCTCGAACTCGATGCCCTCGCGGAAGCGGCGATCCGTGCACGGGGCGGCGACCCGAACTTCATGCTCGAGCCGGGGTATCGGCACACGATCTGCGCCAACGTCAACGAGAGCGTCGTGCACGCGATTCCGACGGACCGTCCGCTCGAGCCCGGCGACATCATCGCGGTGGACGCGGGTGCGGTGGTCGACGGCTGGAACGGCGATTCGGCGTTCACCGCCGTCCTGCCCGACCCCGAGCGGCCGGAGCTGACGGACGCGAACGAGCGCCTGAGCCACGTGACGGAGCAGGCCATGTGGCGTGGGATCGCGAAGCTCGCCTCGGCGCGGCACCTCAACGAGGTGGGGGAGACGATCGCCGAGTACGTCGAAGACGTCAGCGAGTTCGGCATTCTCGAGGACTACATCGGTCACGGCATCGGTCGCCGCATGCACGAGGATCCGCCGGTGTTCAACTACCCCGTCGGCCGCAAGGGCCCTGAGGTGAAGCCCGGACTCGTCGTCGCCATCGAGCCCATCATCTCGGCCGGGGGGATCGACACGGTCACCCGGAGCGACAACTGGACCGTCGCGATGGCCGACGGCTCCATGAGCGCGCAGTGGGAGCACTCCGTGGCCGTGCACCGCGACGGCATCTGGGTCCTCACCGCCGACGACGGGGGAGCCGCTGGTCTCGCTCCACTGGGTGTGACACCCGTCCCGATCCCCTGACCTGCCTTTACATCTCGGGCGTTTCGGAGTACTGTTGGTCTTTGGTGCTTTGCGCCTGGATTCGGTGTTGCCGTTTCCCAGCAGAGCATTCGCATGACGAGTGTTCACGAACCGAAGCGATAGTGAGGCTATGGCCAAGAAAGAACGTGCCCAGAAGGATAAAGAAGGCGTCATTGAGGTTGAGGGACGCGTGCTCGAAGCGCTGCCCAATGCCCAGTTCCGCGTGGAGCTGACGAACGGCCACATCGTCCTGGGTCACATCTCTGGCAAAATGCGTCAGCACTACATCCGCATCCTCCCCGAGGACCGCGTGGTCGTAGAGCTGACCCCGTACGACCTCACCCGCGGACGAATCGTCTACCGCCACAAGTAGGCACTCCGAAGTAACGACCCGCGGCACCCCGCGGGTACGAGGACAGCGAGCATCACGAAGGAACCATCATGAAGGTCAAGCCCAGCGTCAAGAAGATCTGCGACAAGTGCAAGGTCATCCGCCGCCACGGCCGCGTCATGGTGATCTGCGACAACCCGCGCCACAAGCAGCGCCAGGGCTAGTCCAGAGCACGGACACAACTCAATAATCGATCCAGCGCATCGAAGAACCCGCCCGCACGCCAGGCGGGGGACACCTCGGGACGGAGGCCCGAACCCCCGATGCGCACCATACCTCCACCACAGTTAGAGGAGAGCCAGCATGGCACGTCTCGCAGGAGTCGATATCCCACGCGACAAGCGCGTGGAGATCGCACTCACGTACATCTACGGCGTTGGACGCACGAGCGCGCTGAAGGCGCTCGCCGAGACCCAGGTCGACGGGAACATCCGCGTCAAGGATCTCAGCGATGAGCAGCTCGTCGCACTTCGTGACTACATCGAAGCGACGTTCACGGTTGAGGGCGATCTGCGACGCGAGGTCGCCGCGGACATCCGCCGCAAGGTCGAAACCGGAAGCTACCAGGGTCTTCGTCACCGCAAGGGCCTGCCGGTGCACGGTCAGCGCACCAAGACGAACGCTCGTACCCGTAAGGGCCCGAAGCGCACCGTCGCCGGCAAGAAGAAGTAATCGCGGTTCGCGACCCAGATCACAGAGCTTTTCAGGAGAAGACACCACTCATGGCTGCACCCAAGACCGCGGCTCGCAAGCCGCGTCGCAAGGATAAGAAGAACGTCGCAGTGGGCCAGGCCCACATCAAGTCGACCTTCAACAACACCATCGTTTCCATCACTGATCCCAGCGGGGCCGTGATCAGCTGGGCTTCGTCCGGCGGCGTCGGCTTCAAGGGTTCGCGCAAGTCGACCCCCTTCGCCGCCCAGCTCGCCGCGGAGTCCGCAGCGCGCAAGGCGCAGGAGCACGGGATGAAGAAGGTCGACATCTTCGTCAAGGGTCCCGGCTCGGGACGAGAGACCGCGATCCGCTCGCTGCAGGCAGCGGGCCTCGAGGTCGGCTCGATCAACGACGTCACCCCTCAGACGCACAACGGCTGCCGCCCGCCCAAGCGGCGCCGCGTCTAAGGAGTCGAGCGCGCGACGGCGGAGCTCCGGCTCCGCCGTCAACCCCCACATCCCGATACCGCATGAGTCATATAGCGGACTCCAGCGAAAGGACCCCATACCGTGCTGATTGCACAGCGACCCACTCTGACTGAAGAACCCCTCTCCGAGTACCGCTCGCGTTTCGCGATCGAGCCCCTCGAGCCCGGCTTCGGCTACACCCTGGGCAACTCGCTCCGCCGCACGCTGCTCTCGTCGATCCCCGGTGCAGCCGTCACCAGTGTTCGTTTCGAGGGCGTGGCGCACGAGTTCACGACCATTCCCGGCGTGACCGAGGACGTCACCGAGATCATCCTCAACATCAAGGGACTCGTCGTCTCCAGCGAGCACGATGAGCCGATCACCGCCTACCTGCGCAAGACGGGTGCCGGCGAAGTGACTGCGGCCGACATCTCCGCTCCGGCGGGCGTCGAGGTGCGCAATCCCGAGCTCGTCATCGCCACGCTCGGCGAGGACGCGCAGTTCGAGCTCGAGCTGACGGTCGAGCGCGGCCGCGGGTACGTCTCGGCAGCGCAGAACCGCAACGAAGACGCTGAGGTCGGCCGGATTCCGGTCGACTCGATCTACTCGCCCGTGCTCAAGGTCACCTACCGCGTCGAGGCGACGCGCGCCGGTGAGCGCACCGACTTCGACCGCCTCGTGGTCGATGTCGAGACGAAGCCTGCCATCACCCCGCGCGACGCGATCGCGTCGGCAGGATCGACGCTCGTCGAGCTGTTCGGCCTCGCCCGCGAGCTGAACACGGCGGCTGAAGGCGTCGAGATCGGTCCCGCGCCGGTCGAGGTCGCGTCGGATGGCGAGCTCTCGATCCCGATCGAGGATCTTGATCTCTCCGTGCGCAGCTACAACTGCCTGAAGCGCGAGGGCATCAACACCGTGAGCGAGCTCCTGGCTCTCTCCGAAGCTCAGCTGATGAACATCCGCAACTTCGGTCAGAAGTCCGTCTTCGAGGTGCGCGACAAGCTCACCGAGATGGGACTGTCGCTGAAGGACGCCGTGCCCGGTTTCGATGGCGCGCAGTTCTACAGCTACGAAGACGACAGCAACTAACGATCGCCCGCCGGTCGATCGCACACCTCAGGAGATACCATGCCCAAGCCCACCAAGGGCCCCCGCCTCGGAGGCGGACCCGCTCACGAGCGCCTCATGCTCAACCAGATGGCTTCGCAGCTGTTCGAGCACAAGCGCATCCAGACGACGGAGACCAAGGCGAAGCGCCTGCAGCCCATCGCTGAGCGTCTCGTAACCTTCGCGAAGCGCGGGGATCTGCACGCTCGCCGTCGCGTGATGCGTCAGGTGCTCGACAAGTCGGTCGTTCACGAGCTCTTCACCGAGATCGCACCGCAGGTCGAAGACCGCCAGGGTGGTTACACCCGCATCGTCAAGACGGGCTTCCGCAAGGGCGACAATGCGCCGCTCGCGATCATCGAGCTCGTGCTCGAGCCCGTCGCATCGAAGCCGAAGGCCGCGCATGCGGCTCCGGTCGCTGAAGAAGCGCCCGCCGAGGAGACCGAGGCCCCCGCTGAGGAGACCGTCGAGGCTCCTGCGGAGGAGACCGCGCCCGAGGCAGAGGCCGAGGAGACCGCTGAGGCTCCCGCCGAGGAGAAGACCCAGTAGTCCGTCTCCCGCACGCCCGAACGCCCCGCGAGTCCCGGTGACTCACGGGGCGTTCGTGCGTGTGCACGGGGCGGGCGGTCGCTCGTTCGTGCGCGCGGCTGAGAGAATGGGTGGGTGACCGTCCTCCCCTCCACGCCTGCAGCGTCGTCGATCGAGCCCGAACTCCGCGTGCGTCTGGACCTCGGGTACGACGGGACGGACTTCCACGGGTGGGCGGCCCAGCCCGGGCTGCGAACGGTGCAGGGCGAACTCGAAGCAGCGCTCGCGACGGTGCTGCGGGCCGACCGGGCCGCGGTGAGCCTGACCGTGGGCGGCCGCACCGATGCGGGTGTCCACGCTCGGGGGCAGGTCGCCCATCTCGACGTGACCGCGGAGCAGCTCGCGCGCTGGAACGGCCGCGGCGCCGGTCCGGGACTGGAGGGCGCCGAAGCGGCGCGTCTGCGCGCTCGTCGCCTGCAGGGTGCGCTGCGTCGGTCGGCTCCGGACATCGCGATCCGGAGCGTGACGCTCGCCCCACCCGCGTTCGACGCCCGATTCTCCGCACTCGAGCGACGGTACGAGTACCGGATCCGCGACGAGGCCGCTCCGCCCGACCCGCTGACATCGCGGTTCACCGTTGATGTGCCGCGACCGCTCGACCTGCGGCGGATGCGCCGAGCATCCGAACGGCTGCTCGGGTTGAACGACTTCACGAGCTTCTGCAAGGCGCGCGAGGGTGCGACTGCCGTGCGGACGCTCCTCGAGTTCAGCTGGCGCGAAACGGAGGACGGCGCGTTCGCCGCCCGAATCGCAGCGGACGCGTTCTGCCACTCGATGGTGCGAGCCCTCGTCGGCGGCGTCGTCGCAGTGGGCGCGGGTCGGCTGCCGGAGGAGGAACTGACGGAGATCCTGCACGCCCGCGTGCGCACCAGTCGGTTCACCGTCATGCCGGCCCACGGGCTCAGCCTCGAAGCGATCGGCTACCCCGATGACGACGGTCTCGGTGCCCGGGCGGCCGCGACGCGCGCGCGACGGTCCGAGCTACCTTGGGTGCTGGAGCGGGGAGAGCGGGACCGCTGAGACGACGTGTGCTAAAGTAGACCCTTGGTGCGTGCCCATTCGTGAGCGCGCACCGAAATGTTGAGCCCTCCATGGGTCGGCTCGCGGACCGACGTCCGCGAATCACCACCGGAGCGGGATACACGAACACCTCCATTTCGACAGAAAGCAGCACGACAGTGACTCGCACTTACTCGCCGAAGGCCGCTGACCGGACGCACGATTGGCTCGTCATCGACGCAGCCGACGTGGTGCTCGGGCGCCTCGCCACGACCGCCGCAGCTCTGCTCCGCGGCAAGCACAAGACCACGTTCGCCCCCCACATGGACATGGGCGATCACGTCATCATCATCAACGCCGACAAGGTGGTCCTCACCTCGAACAAGGCGGATCGCAAGCGCGCCTACCGTCACTCGGGCTACCCGGGCGGCCTGAAGTCGGTCAGCTACACCGAGCTGCTCGAGAAGAACCCCGAGCGCGCCGTCGAGAAGGCGATCCGCGGCATGCTGCCGAAGAACTCGCTGGGTGCTGACCTGTTCCGCAAGCTGCGCGTCTACGCCGGCTCGGAGCACCCCCACGCTGCGCAGCAGCCGACCGCCTACACCATCGGCCAGGTCGCGCAGTAACGCGGCTCGAGAGACTTTGAGAGAAGGACACCACACATCGTGAGCACCCCAGAGCAGACCGTGGCCACTGAGAGCTACAGCACCGAGACCCCGGCTTCGCAGGCCACCGAAGCGACCCCGCGCCCCGCGCTCACCGTTCCCGGTGCAGCAGTGGGCCGTCGCAAGCAGGCCATCGCGCGCGTGCGCCTCGTTCCCGGTTCGGGCGAGATCCGCGTGAACGGTCGCGAGTTCGCCGACTACTTCCCGAACAAGCTGCACCAGCAGCTCATCACCGATCCGTTCACGGTGCTCGAGCTCAGCGGCTCGTACGACGTGATCGCCCGCATCGTCGGCGGTGGCCCCTCGGGTCAGGCCGGCGCGCTGCGTCTCGCGATCGCTCGCGCGCTCAACGAGATCGACGCGGAGCACAACCGCCCGACGCTGAAGAAGTCCGGCTTCCTGAGCCGCGACGCGCGCATCAAGGAGCGCAAGAAGGCCGGCCTCAAGAAGGCCCGCAAGGCACCTCAGTACTCGAAGCGCTAACCCGCGACGCACTGATGGCACGCCTTTTTGGCACCGACGGGGTGCGCGGGCTGGCCGGCGTCGATGTGACGGCCGAGCTGGCTCTCGGCCTCGCTCATGCAGCGGCTCTCGTGCTCGGGCGTTCCGCCCGGGCCGAGAGCCGTCGCGCGACCGCCGTGGTGGCGCGAGACCCCCGTGTCTCCGGTGAGTTCATCGCCTCGGCGGTCTCCGCCGGGCTCGCGGCAGCCGGCGTCGATGTGCTCGACGCAGGAGTGATCCCGACTCCCGCAGCCGCCTACCTCGTCGCCGACACCGGCGCCGACTTCGGCGTGATGGTCTCCGCCTCGCACAACCCGGCGCCCGACAACGGCATCAAATTCTTCGCTGCGGGTGGGCGCAAGCTCGCCGACAGTATCGAGGACGAGATCGAGGCGGCCATGGCCGGCCCCATCGTCGCCGTGACCGGTCGCGAGGTCGGCCGGATCCGACGATTCGCCGACGCCGAGGACCGGTACCTCGTGCACCTGCTCGGCACGCTCGAGGGTACGCGGCTCGACGGCATCCACGTCGTGCTCGACTGCGCCCACGGGGCGGCAGCCGGCATTTCGCCCGATGCGTTCGCCGACGCCGGTGCACGTGTCACCGTGATCGGCAACGATCCCGACGGCTTCAACATCAACGACGGCATCGGGTCGACGCACTTGGAGCCGCTCATCGCACGTGTGCGTGAGGTCGGCGCCGACCTCGGTATCGCCCACGACGGCGATGCCGACCGCTGCCTCGCCGTCGACGCAGACGGCACCGTCATCGACGGCGACAAGATCATGGCGATCCTCGCACTGTCGATGGCCGAGCGCGGCAAGCTGCATCAGCACACCCTCGTCGCGACGGTGATGAGCAACCTCGGACTCAAACTGGCCATGGCCGATCGCGGCATCGACGTCGTCGAGACCGGGGTGGGCGACCGCTACGTGCTCGAGGCGATCAACGAGCACGGCTATTCGCTCGGCGGCGAGCAGTCGGGCCACGTCATCATGAGCGATCACGCCACGACGGGCGACGGCATCCTCACCGGACTGCACATCGCCCTGGAGGTCGTGCGCAGCGGAAAGTCGCTCGCCGAGCTCGCCGAGTGCATGCAGGTGTATCCGCAGGTGCTCGTGAATGTGAAGGGCGTCGACCGAGCCGGAGTGCACACCGATGACGTGCTGCAGTCCGCCGTGACCCAGGCGGAGACGGTGCTCGCGGGCAACGGCCGCGTCCTGCTGCGCCCGTCCGGAACCGAACCGGTCGTCCGCGTCATGGTGGAGGCCGCCGAGACCGAACTCGCGCAGCAGCTCGCCGATGATCTTGCCGCGGTGGTGCGCGACCGCCTCGCCGTCTGACGCGGAGCGACGCGCGACGCGACGCGAGGGGTCGCACCGCCTGATTGGGCGGCGTGCGCGCCGCCGAACGCTCACATCTTCCTCAGGAGCACCTTCTGCACGCGGTGGTCGGCTTCCTTTCGGAGGACCAGCGTGGCGCGCGCGCGGGTCGGACGGATGTTCTCGACGAGGTTCGGTTCGTTGATGTTCGTCCAGAACTCGTTGGCGAGCGCGATCGCGGTGTCGTCGTCGAGTCCGGCGAACCGACGGAAGTGGGATGACGGGTTGCTGAAGGCGTGCTCGCGCAGGCGGAGGAAGCGCTCCTGATACCACCGCCGGATATCGGCGGTGCGGGCGTCGACGTATACCGAGAAGTCGAAGAGGTCGCTCACTGCGAGCGGGTGCGCTGTCGACGGCGGCTGCAGCACGTTCAAGCCTTCGATGATCAGGATGTCCGGCCGCTGGACGATCGTCACCTCGCCCGGCACGATGTCGTACGTGAGGTGGTCGTAGTGGGGCGCGCACACCTCGGGGACCCCCGCCTTGACCTGCGACACGAACCGCAGCAGGGAACGCCGGTCGTAGGACTCGGGAAATCCTTTGCGGTGCATGATGCCGCGTCGTTCGAGTTCGGCGTTTGGGAAGAGGAAGCCGTCGGTCGTGACGATCTGCACGTTCGGCGTCTCCGGCCAGCGCGCGAGCAGATCGCGCAGGATGCGCGCGACGGTGGACTTGCCGACCGCCACCGATCCGGCGACGCCGATGACGAACGGGCTCTGGCGCTCGCCGTTCAATCCGAGAAAGCCGCGCGTGCGCTCGTGCATCTCGCGCGCGGCGATGGCGTACTGGTTGATGAGCCGACTGATGGGTCGGTACACGGCGCTCACCTCGGCCATGTCGAGCGGTTCGCCGAGGCCGCGGAACGCGTCGATCTCGACCTCGGTGAGCGGCATGGGCGTCTCGCCCGCGAGCCGGGACCAGGCGTCGCGGCCGATCTCCGTGAACGGCGAGGTGAGGTCGGGCCTGATAAGGGCCTGCGTGTCCGTGGTGCGGTCTGTCATGGTTCACTCATCGTGCCACTAAACTAGAGTCCATGTGTGGAATTGTGGGATATGTCGGCCCGAACGACACGGTCGATGCACTGATCAGCGGCCTGCGCCGCCTGGAGTACCGCGGGTACGACTCCGCCGGAATCGCGGTGTCGACCCCTGAGGGGTCCATCACGACGCGGAAGAAGGCGGGCAAGCTCGCGCGCCTGGAGGAGCTCCTCGAGGTGCAGCCCGTCGAGGCGACGAATACCGGCATCGGGCACACGCGGTGGGCGACCCACGGTGGCCCGACGGACGTCAACGCGCACCCGCACCTGGGTGACGACGGCAAGCTGGCGCTGATCCACAACGGGATCATCGAGAACTTCGCCGCGCTGCGCGAAGAGGCCGAAGCCGCGGGCATCGCGCTCGAGAGCGAGACCGACACCGAGGTCGTCGCGGCGCTCCTCGGGCACCGCGTGGCGCAGGGCGAGGATCTCGAGTCCGCGTTCCGCGGGCTCGTGCCGCGGCTCGAAGGCACCTTCACACTCCTCGCGATGCACCGCGACGAGCCGGGCAAGGTCGTGTCGGCGCGGCACAACTCCCCGCTCGTGGTCGGTATCGGCGAGGGCGAGAACTTCCTCGGATCCGATGTGGCGGCATTCGTCAGTTTCACGCAGCGCGCGGTCGCCGTGGACGAGGACAATATCGCCGTCATCACGCCGGAAGAGGTGCGCATCTCGACGTTCGCCGGCGAACCGGTCGAGTTCGAGGAGTTCGAGGTGGCGTGGGACGCCGAAGCCGCGGACAAGGGCGGGTGGTCCTCCTTCATGGCGAAGGAGATCAACGATCAGCCCGATGCCGTCGCGAACACCATTCGCGGACGCCTGCACGATGGTCAGGTCGAGATCCCCGAGCTCACCGCCCTCGGCGACGAGGTGCTGCGGAATATCGATCGCATCATCATCATCGCCTGCGGGACCGCCTCGTACGCCGGGATGACCGGCACGTACGCGATCGAGCAGTGGGCGCGCGTGCCCGTCGAGGTGCAGCTGAGCCACGAGTTCCGCTACCGCGATCCGGTGCTCACCGATCGCACCCTGCTGATCTCGGTGAGCCAGTCGGGCGAGACGATGGACACGCTCATGGCGGTCAAGTATGCGGTGGAGCGCGGCGTGAAGACCATTTCGGTCTGCAACACGCAGAGCGCGACCATTCCGCGGGAGTCGCACGCGGCCGTGTACACGCACGCCGGCCCCGAGGTCGCCGTCGCATCGACGAAGGCCTACGTGGCTCAGATCACCGCCCTCTACCTCATCGGGCTGCACATCGCTCGGGTGCGCGGGACGATGTCCGCGGAGGAGACGCAGCAGGCTGCGCACCAGCTGGATGAGCTGCCCGAGAAGTTCCGCGAGGCCGTCGCCACGCACGAGCAGGTCGCGCAGCTCGCCCACTGGATGGCGGATACCCGATCGGTGCTTTTCCTCGGCCGTCACGTCGGCTACCCGACGGCGCTCGAGGGCGCGCTGAAGCTGAAGGAGATCGCGTACATCCACGCCGAAGGGTTCGCCGCAGGCGAGCTCAAGCACGGCCCGATCGCGCTGATCGACCACGGCCAGCCGGTGTTCGTGATCGTGCCGAGCCCGCGCACCGCGCCGATCATGCACTCCAAGGTCGTGTCCAACATCCAGGAGATCCGTGCCCGCGGCGC
Source organism: Leucobacter tardus (assembly GCF_017583045.1). Lineage (GTDB taxonomy): Bacteria > Actinomycetota > Actinomycetes > Actinomycetales > Microbacteriaceae > Leucobacter > Leucobacter tardus. The sequence goes on from NZ_JAGFBF010000004.1 coordinate 151,244, forward strand.
CCGTGTCATCGCGATCGTCGAGGTGGGGGACACCTCGGTGCTGCCGTATGCGGACGACGTGATCCGACTTCCTCTCGCCGACGCGCTGTTCGAGCCGCTGCTGCAGGTCGTCCCGCTGCAGTGGTTCGCCCTCGAGCTGTCGACCGCGAAGGGTCTCGACGTGGATCAGCCGCGAAACCTGGCCAAGTCGGTCACGGTCGAGTAAGCGCGGGCGGCAGCACGGCGATGATTCGCGGGATCGGGGTCGACACGGTCGACATCGAACGGTTCGCGCGCCACCTGGAGTCCGCTCCGGCGCTGCGGGCGCGACTGTTCGCCCCCGCAGAGCGGACGCTCGCCGTCCCGTCGCTGGCCGCGCGCTTCGCGGCGAAAGAGGCGCTCGTCAAGGCGCTGCGCGGTTCCGGCAGCCTCGGGTGGCAGGATCTCGTCATCGAACGCGATGCGGATCGTGCTCCGGCGTTCGCGGCGACACCCGGCCTCGAGCAGGGGCTGCAGGCGCTCGGCATCGGCCGCGTGCACCTGTCGATGACGCACGATGGCGGTTTCGCGACCGCATTCGTCGTGGTCGAGGCTCGTGAGGAAGGAACCGTATGAGTTCGGGCGCGGCGCCCGCCGCTGGAGAGCGCACGCTGCGGATCGCCGATCCCGAGGCGATGCACGACCTCGGCGTGCGTCTCGGTCACGCGCTGCGTGCGGGGGATCTCGTGATCCTCACCGGGCCGCTCGGGGCGGGCAAGACGACGCTCACCCGAGGGATCGGCGAGGGTCTCGGTGTGCGCGGGCCGGTGACGAGTCCGACGTTCGTGCTCGCGCGGACGCACCCGTCGCTCATCGGCGGACCGCCGCTCGTGCATGTCGATGCGTACCGTCTGGCCGATGCGACCGAAGCCGAGGATCTGGACCTCGACTTCGCGGGCTCGGTCGTCGTGGCCGAGTGGGGCGCCGGGCTCATCGCCGCGCGCGCGTCGTGGCTGGAGGTCGTGATCGATCGACCGACGGGCGCGGACGGAGCCGGCGCGGCGGATCGAGCGGCCGGATCGGCACGTGAGCGCATCGACTGGGACGCAGAGCTCGTGGAGCCGCGAACCGTGAGGGTCGTCGCGTACGGCGACCGATGGACGAGTGGAGATCTCCCGCTGTGACCGAGTTGAGAGTGACCGAGACGCATCGCGCCCCCGCCGATTCCCGTGAGGTCGGCGTGCTGCTCTCGATCGACACCGCCATGGGGTCGAGCGTCGCCGTCGGCACTCCCGCACGCATCGTCGAGGTCTCGAGCGACGACCCGAGGCGGCACGCCGAGGTCATCGGCGACCTCATCGCCCGTGCGTACGCCGAGGCCGGCGCGACCCCCGCCGAGACGACGGCGGTCGTCGTGGGCATCGGCCCGGGCCCGTTCACCGGCCTCCGCGTCGGTATCGCGGCCGCCACCGCCTTCGCGACCGGACGGGGCATTCCGCTGCTGCCGGTGCAGGGGCATGAGGGCGTCGCGCTCGCCGTGCTCGAAGCCGGCTCCGTGGCGCAGCCGCGCGTGCTGCAGGATGCGAAGCGGCGCGAACTGTTCGTGACCGCGTACGCGGGCCTCGACGACGCGGGGATTCCGCAGCGACGCCATGATTCGTCGCTGCTGTCGCGCGCATCGCTCATCGATGAACCGGGTGACATCTGGCCGACCGGGATTCCCGCGGGACAGCTCGTTCGGCTCGCGGAACGGCGGCTCGTCTCCGGACGCGCGTTCGCGCCGAACCGTCCGCTCTATCTTCGTCAGCCCGATGTGCAGCAGCCCTCGGCCCCGAAGCGGGTGAGCACGTGAACGGTGCGGCCGGCTCGGACCTCGGTGACGGTGCACTGCGACGCTCGACCGACGCGGACTTCGACGCGATCCACGCCATCGAGCTCGAGACCTTCGGCACCGATGCGTGGAGTGCGGCGACGCTGGCCGACGAGCTGGCGGGTCCGCATCGCATCTATCTCGTGCTCGAGGTCGCGGGGGTCGTGCGCGGATACGGCGGTCTGCTCGCCGTGGGGACGCAGGGCGACATCCAGACGATCGCCGTCGACGGATCGGTGCGCGGTGCCGGATACGGCCGACGCCTCATGGAAGCGATCATCGTCGAGGCGGAGCAGCGCGGCGTCGCAGAACTGTTCCTCGAGGTGCGCGCCGACAACCCCGTGGCGCGCGGACTCTACGCGTCGCTCGGCTTCGCACCGATCGCGGTGCGCCGCGAGTATTATCAGCCGGACGGCGTCGACGCGATCGTGATGCGGCGCGACACAGGAAAGGCATCGGTGGACGGATGACGGCAGACGAGCACATCGCTTCTCGGCCCGAGAACGACGGACCGCTGGTGCTCGGGATCGAGACCAGCTGCGATGAGACGGGCGTCGGCATCGTACGCGGACGCACGCTGCTCGCGAATGCGGTGGCGTCGTCGATGGACGAGCACGCGCGGTTCGGCGGCGTCATTCCCGAGGTCGCCGCGCGCGCCCATGTCGAGGCCATCGCGCCGACCATCGAGCGCGCCGTCGCCGACGCCGGTGTGACGCTCACCGACCTCGACGCGATCGCCGTGACCTCCGGGCCGGGCCTCGCCGGGGCGCTGATGGTCGGTGTCGCTGCGGCGAAGGCGCTGGCGCTCTCCCTCGATGTGCCGCTCTACGCCGTCAATCACCTTGTCGGACATGTGGGCGCCGACGTGCTGCAGGGCAACGGACTGCGAGAGACGCACGGGACGGTCGGAAAGCTCGAACTCCCCACCGTCGCGCTCCTGGTCTCGGGCGGACACACCTCGCTCCTGCTCGTCCGCGACCTCGTGTCCGACGTCGAGATGCTCGGCGAGACGATCGATGACGCGGCGGGGGAGGCGTTCGACAAGGTCGCACGGCTGCTCGGTCTGCCCTACCCCGGCGGCCCCCACATCGATCGCGTCGCTGCGGCGGGCGATCCGCAGGCGATCCGATTCCCGCGCGGGCTCACGCGCCCGAAAGACCTCGAACGTCACCGCTACGACTTCTCGTTCTCCGGGCTCAAGACGTCGGTCGCCCGGTGGGTCGAGCAGCGCGAAGCGGCGGGCGAGAAGATCCCGGTCGCCGATGTGGCCGCGAGTTTCCGCGAAGCCGTCGCCGATGTGCTCACCGCCAAGGCGCTCGCCGCGTGCCGGGACCTCGACGTGCCGCGATTGCTGCTCGGCGGCGGCGTGGCGGCGAATGCGCGCGTCCGGGCGCTCGCCGCTGAGCGCGCGGATGCTGCCGGTGTCGAGCTGCGGGTGCCTCCGCTCGCGCTCTGCACCGACAACGGTGCGATGATCGCCTCGCTCGGCGCGCAGCTGGTGTCCGCGGGAGCAGCGCCCTCGACGCTCGCGTTCGGAGCCGATTCCACGCTCCCGGTCACCACCATCAGAGCTTGACGCGCTCCGCACCGATATCGTAGGAGTATCGGGCCGACACGCTCGGGCCCGGAGCACGCACACCCCCGAACGAGGAGTGAGACATGTCCACGCACACCCCTGATCACGAGCCCGATCTGCCCCGGCAGGGTGACGGCGGTCACAGCGCGAACCCGCAGCCGGACACCGAAACGTCCGCTGGTCAGGCGTCGCCCGTCGCGCCGGCCGCGCACGAGCCATTGGCCCCGCCCGTGCCGCAGGCCGCTCCGGTGCCGCAGGCCGGAGCCGAATCCCTCGGACTGCAGTCCGAGCCCGTCGTGCAGACGCCCGTCGCCCCCGGTGACGCCGGACCGCGCGGGCTGGCCATCGCCGCGCTCGTCCTCGGTATCGCCGGCCTCGTGCTGGTGTGGCTGCCGTTTCTCGCGGTGGTCGCGCTGCCGGCGGCGATCGTGGGGCTGATTCTCGGCATCATCGCGATGCGGAAAGGGCAGCCGAAGGGACTCGCGCTGACGGGAGTGATCCTTTCGGGTGTCGCGATCCTGATCTCGGTCATCTCGGTGGTCGTCGTGCTGATCGGCCTGGCGCTCCTCGGAGGCTCGGGAGCCCTCGCACCCTGAGCTCGGGCTCAGACGGACGGGTCGGCGGCCGGCACGCGCTCCGCGAGGAGTGCCGTGTGCCGGCCGCCGACGCGAGTGAGTACGAGCGTCGCGCGGCGGTCCCCCCGCCGATTCAACCGGGTGCGCAACCCCGCGGGGTCGACGTCGGCTCCGCGCTTCTTGATCTCGAGGCGACCGATGTCGCGTTCCGCGAGTGCGCGGCGGAGATCCTTCTCACGCATCGGCAGTTCTTCGACGATGCGGAAGGTCTGCGCGAACGGCGTGCGCACCAGGCGGTCCGACGCGAGATAGGCGATCCCCGGGCTGATCGTCCCGGCGTCGAGACGCTCGGCCAGGAGGCCGATGAGCCGTGCCCGGATCACCGCCCCGTCGGGTTCGTACAGGTATTCGCCGAGCTCGGCGGACTCCGGATCGGCCGCATCCGCGGCCTCGGTGAGCTCGTGACGCCGCCCGCCGCGCAGGATCAACGCGGCGCGGCGGACGCCCGGTCGCGCGACGGCGCCGAACCAGAGCCCCATTTCGACGACGTCTCCGTCGACGGAGACCCACTGCGCTTCGGCGTTGGCGGGAATGAGTTCGCGATCGAAGCCCGGCCCGAGCTTCACGCCCGTGGGCATGCGCTCGCCGAGCGCGAAGGCGAAATCGAGCGAGGGCGTGTAGTCGTCGACCGACGCGAGTCGGCGCGTGTCCCGCGATCCGGCGGTGCGCCTGGCGGGATCGAGGAACGCGCCGTCGATGCCGGCGAGGTCCAGGGTCGTCGCATCGGCGATCCGCACGTCGCTCGTCGTCTCGGAGTCGTGCCCGCACACGGACGCTACGGCGACCGACACGTTGTGCTCGGTGAAGCGCGCCGTGAACGGATCGATCTCCACCGCGGTCACACCCACGCCGGCTGCGACGAGCGCCAGCGATTCCGCACCGATACCCGCACCGAGATCGGCGACCCGCCGGCACCCCGACGCGCGGAAGCGCGCCGCATGGGTCTCGGCGACGACGTGCCGGGACGCCTGCTCGAGACCCGCCTGCGTGAATAGCAGGGCGCCCGCTGCGTCGCCGAACTTCGTCACCGCGCGTCGCCGCAATTCCGCCTGGGTGAGGATCGCGGCAACCGCGTCGGACGCTACACCCGCCCGACGCAGTGCGGCGCCCGCCTGTGCCGACGATGCGCCGTCGGCGATCGCCCGCTCGGCGTCGGCGAGATGCGTGCGCCCCTCCGGGGTGAAGAGCGCGTCCCATCCGGGAGGCGGATCCGGAGCACCCACAGCGCCGTCGCTCAGAAGGAGTAGGGGTCCGAGTACTGGCCGATGACCGAGCCGAGGCTGGCGATCATCGAGAAGATCACGACGACGTAGAAGATGATGAAGGCGATCCAGAACGCGACCATGGCGTAGCCGACGATGAGACCCGTGAGGGCCAGACCGCGGCCGGCGTCGCCGTTGCGCTTGATCTGACCGAGCGCCAGGTGGCCGAAGACGATCCCGGCGATGGGCTGCATGAACCCGAGGATCACGGCCACGATCGCGAACGTATTCGTGTACGCCATCGTGGTCGGCTGCTGGGCGCGCTGCGTCTGCGGTGACTGCGGAGCCTCCGCGCGGTAGGGCGCCTGGCCCGGGCCGGCGGCCTGACGCGGCGCTTCGCCCCGGTACGGTGCGCCGGCGTCCGGCTGGGGAGCGGGTGCGGCATTCGCTGCGTGACCCGACGGGGGGCCAGGGGGAGTAACGGGGTGCGACATGGTGGTGGCTCCTTTCCGCGACCACACTATCGCAGGCCACCGTCGCCTGCCCGCGCTCAGAATTGGCACTCGCCTTGCACGAGTGCCAACGCACGGCATAGACTTTCGCGTGTGCGATCTCACCCGAGTTCGCTACACATTCTTCGTCCCCGAGTTCACCGAGAAAGAGGTCAACCGTGTCGGTCGCCATCAAGCCGCTCGAAGATCGTATCGTCGTCAAGCAGGTCGAGGCAGAGCAGACCACCGCGTCTGGTCTGGTCATCCCTGACAGCGCCAAGGAGAAGCCGCAGGAGGGCGAGGTCGTCGCTCTCGGTCCGGGTCGCATCGACGACAACGGAAACCGCGTGCCGCTCGACATCTCCGTCGGCGACATCGTCATCTACTCCAAGTTCGGCGGCACCGAGGTGAAGGTCGGCGGAGACGACTACCTCGTCCTCTCCGCTCGCGACGTCCTCGCGGTGGTCACCCGCTAAGCGGAGCAACGAAATTCCCTGCGGGGCCGGCGCATCTGCGTCGGCCCCGCAGTCGGTTCACCGGACAGATCGCACGAGGGGAGACGACCGTGGCACCGGCGCAGCGCACGGCTCCGAGCGGACTCGCTTTCGGCGTGTCCGCGTATCTCCTCTGGGGGATTCTGCCCCTGTACTTCGTCGCGCTCGGCGCGATCGGTCCGTTCGAGATCGTTGCCGGCCGCGTCGTGCTGACGCTGATCTTCTGCGCCGTGGCGGTGACGGTGCTGCGTCAGTGGGGTCCCACCGCCGCGCTCCTCCGCGACCGGGGGGTGCTGCTGCGTCTCGCCGCGGCCGCCGCCGTCATCTACGTGAACTGGCAGGTCTTCGTGGTCGCCTCGACCACCGGTCACATCATCGATGCGTCGCTCGGGTACTTCATCAACCCCGTCGTGACGATCCTGCTGGCGGTGCTGTTCATGCACGAGCGCCTCACTCCGGTGCAGTGGGCGGCGGTCGCTCTCACCGTCGTGGCGTTCGCCATCATCGCGATCGGATACGGCATCTTCCCGTGGACGGGGCTCATCCTGGCGCTCTCGTTCGGGTTCTACGGGTATCTCAAGAGTTCGGTCGGCGATCGGGTGCCAGCGCTCGGCGGGCTGTTCGTCGAATCCCTCGTGCTCACCCCGCTCGCCATCGCGATCCTGAGTCTGCTCGGCATCGTCACGGGCCTCTCGGTCGCGGACGCGGATCCGGTCACGGTCATCCTCTTCGCGGGATCGGGCGCGGTGACCGCGGTTCCGCTGCTCTGCTTCGCAGCTGCGGCGCGTCGGATCCCGCTGTCGGTGCTCGGGTTCCTGCAGTACCTGGCGCCGTCGCTCATGTTCCTGCAGGGCTGGCTCCTGCTCGGTGAAGCGGTGCCGCCCGCTCGCTGGGCGGGGTTCGGTCTCGTCTGGCTCGCGCTCGTGTGCCTGTCGTTCGACACCGTGAGACGGGCGCGTCGCGAGCGTCGCCTGAGGCGGCTCGAGTGAATCGAGCGCACGTCGAGGGAGGTGCCTCTACGATAGAGGGGTCGGTGTTCTCCGGCGTCGTGTCGCAATCAGAAAATCGAGGTCTTCATGGAACAGCGTGATCCGTTCGCACTCACGGGTCTCACCTACGACGATGTGCTGCTCCTTCCGGCGCACACCGACGTCATTCCGAGTGAAGCGGATACGTCGACGCAGTTGACGCGTCGCATCCGCCTCGGGATCCCGCTGATCTCCGCGGCGATGGACACCGTGACGGAGACCCGCATGGCGGTCGCGATGGCGCGCAACGGCGGTCTCGGGATCCTGCACCGGAATCTCTCGATCCAGGATCAGGCCGAGATGGTCGACCGGGTGAAGCGCTCGGAAGCCGGCATGATCACGAATCCGGTGACGACGTCGCTCGATGCGACGGTCGCCGAGGTCGACGCGATCTGCGGCGAGTACCGCGTCAGTGGCCTGCCGGTCGTCGACAAGCAGGGCATGCTGCTCGGCATCATCACCAACCGAGACATGCGCTTCATCGACCCGAAGCAGCGCGCTCGGGTGCTCGTGCGCGACGCCATGACGCCGATGCCGCTCATCACCGGGAGCCCCGGCATCGCCCGCGCGGACGCCGAAGACATCTTCCGACAGCACAAGATCGAGAAGCTGCCGCTCGTGGACGACAGCGGCAAGCTGACCGGACTGATCACGGTCAAGGACTTCGACAAGGAGGAGGAGTACCCGAACGCGACGAAGGACGACGCGGGTCGCCTCCGCGTCGGTGCGGCGGTCGGGTTCTTCGGTGACGCCTGGCAGCGCGCGACCGCGCTCGTCGAAGCCGGCGTCGACGTGCTCGTGGTGGACACTGCGAACGGCGACAGCCGCGGCGTGCTCGACATCATCTCCCGGATCAAGAACGATCCCGCCTTCGACGGCGTCGATGTGATCGGCGGCAACGTCGCGACCTACGCCGGTGCCCGTGCGATCGTGGAGGCCGGAGCCGACGCGATCAAGGTCGGTGTGGGGCCGGGGTCGATCTGCACGACCCGCGTCATCGCCGGCGTCGGCGTGCCGCAGGTCACCGCGGTCTACGAAGCGGCGAAGGCGGCCACGCCGGCGGGTATTCCCGTCATCGCCGATGGCGGCCTGCAGTACTCGGGCGACATCGCCAAGGCGCTCGTCGCCGGCGCGTCGTCGGTGATGATGGGCTCGTTGCTCGCGGGTACCGATGAGAGCCCGGGCGAACTCGTGTTCGTGGGCGGCAAGCAGTTCAAGAACTACCGCGGCATGGGATCGCTCGGCGCGCTGCAGACGCGCGGAGAGCGCACCTCGTACTCGAAGGATCGGTACTTCCAGGCTGACGTTCCGAACGACGAGAAGCTCATTCCCGAGGGCATCGAGGGCCAGGTCGCCTACCGCGGCCCCCTGGGCTCGGTGGCGCATCAGATGATCGGCGGGCTGCGGCAGTCGATGTTCTACGTCGGCGCGCGCACCGTGACCGAACTCAAGGAGCGCGGCGAGTTCGTGCGGATCACGGCGGCGGGGCTGAAGGAGTCCCACCCCCATGACGTGCAAATGGTCGTCGAGTCGCCCAACTACAAGCGATAGGGAATCCCGGTGAGTACAGAGATCGAGATCGGCAGAGCCAAGCGCGCCCGCCGCGTCTACACCTTCGACGAGATCGGCATCGTGCCGACGCGGCGCACGCGCGACCCCGAGCTCGTCTCGACCGCGTGGACGATCGACGCCTTCCACTTCGAGATTCCCGTGATCGGCGCGCCGATGGACTCCGTGATGTCGCCTGCCGCGGCGATCGAGCTCGGCAGGCTCGGCGGGTTGGGCGTGCTGAACCTCGAGGGGCTGTGGACGCGTCACGACGATCCGGACACGCTGCTCGGCGAGCTCGCCGGCATCACCGACGCCATCGAGGCCGTGCGCCGCATGCGCGAGCTCTATGCCGCGCCGATCCGGCCTGAGCTCATCCGCGCGCGCCTCGGCGAGATCCGCGAGGCCGGTGTCACGGTCGCCGGAGCGCTCTCGCCGCACCGCACTGCGGAGTTCTGGGAGACCGTGGTGGGTGCCGGTGTGGATCTCTTCGTCATCAGGGGCAACACGGTGTCGGCCGAGCACGTCTCCGTCGAGGGTCGTGAACCGCTGAACCTCAAGCAGTTCATCTACGAACTGGACGTCCCCGTCATCGTGGGCGGCGTCGCGACCTACCAGTCCGCACTGCACCTCATGCGCACGGGCGCAGCGGGGGTGCTCGTCGGGTTCGGCGGCGGCGCCTCGTCGACGACGCGCGCCACGCTCGGGATCCGCGCGCCCATGGCATCGGCGATCGCCGATGTGGCGGGTGCGCGCACCGACTACCTCGACGAGTCGGGCGGCCGGTACGTGCACGTCATCGCCGACGGAGGCCTCGGCACGTCCGGTGACCTCATCAAGGCCGTCGCCTGCGGCGCCGACGCCGTCATGCTCGGAACGGCCCTGGCGCGTGCGACCGACGCCCCCGGTCGAGGATGGCACTGGGGTCAGGAAGCCCACCACGAGGATCTGCCTCGCGGCAAACGGGTCCGGGCCGACCGGGTCGCTCCGCTTGCGGAGATCATCGCCGGCCCCGCCAATGTGGCCGACGGGACCGCGAATCTCATCGGTTCGCTCAGGCGCGCCATGGCGACCACCGGCTACTCGGATCTCAAGGAGTTCCAGCGGGTCGACGTCGTGCACGCCGAGCGCTAGCGGCGTGCGCAAGAACCGGGAAGGCGTATGACGGGACGGCAGGGGCCGCAGTACACGGGGGAGCCCACGCTCGCCCAGATCATGCGACGGCCGGTGTGGATCCTCGCGCTGCTCTTCGCGCTCGCGGTCGCGGGTGCTTTTGCCTGGCTCGGGCAGTGGCAGCTCTCGCACGCCATCCAGGAGGACACCCAGCAGGGGACCGATTTCGAGGACCCCCGTCCGCTCGCCGAGCTGAACCCGCCCGGCGAACCCGTGACAGACGCTTCGGCCGGCCATATCGTGACGGTGGGTGGTACGTGGGTGGCGGAGGACTTCGCCGTCGTGACCGAACGCGCGAACGACGGCGAGACGGGTGCCTGGGTCATCGGTCATCTCGTGGCTCCGGCCGGCGACGCGACCGGGCACCTCGCCGTCGCGGTCGGGTGGGCCCCCACCGAGACCGAGGCCGAGCAGGCGCGCGACGAGATCGCCGATGCGCTGGGAGGCGCGTCCGAGGAGGCCGCGGTACTCGGCCGGTACATGCCGTCCGAGGGCGTGAGCGTGCCCGCACCCGATGCCGATCCGTTCGCGCTCGAGACGATGGCTCCCGCTCAGCTCGCGAACATCTGGTCCGGAATCGAGGACCCGGTCTGGTCGGGCTTCCTCGTCTTGCACGCGGACGGCTCGAGCGCACCGTTCGACGAGGCCGGACTCGCCGCCCAGGGCCTCGATCGGATCGATTCGGTTCCGCCGATCCCGCAGGAGCGCGTGAACTGGCTGAACGTCTTCTACGCCGTGGAGTGGGTCGTGTTCGCCGGCTTCGCTGTGTACTTCTGGTTCCGCCTCACTCGCGACGCTTGGGAGAAGGAGCACGAGCTCGCCGCGCTGACCGCCGAGGCCGAGGCCGAGGCCGCAGCCGCCGGCGACGTCATCACCCCCACCCGAGACACGTAGAATGGAAGCCATGCAACTGCAGCCCAGGACCTCCGACATCCCGCGTATCCGCAGGGCGCTGAAGATCTACAAGGTCGCATCGATCATCACCGGAACCATGCTGCTCCTGCTGCTCGCCGAGATGATTCTGAAGTACTCGCCGACGCACGTCGAACTCTTCGCGGGCGGCGGCCAGTTCCTGCACTTCGCGCCGGTCGTGGTCGGGGAGGGATGCCAGTGGTATTCGCTCTTCAACCCGGCTCAAGAGATCTGCGAGCTCTCCTCGACCGGAGACGGGCTGAACATCTCGCTGCTCATCCTGATCGTGCACGGCTGGCTCTACGTCGCCTACCTCGTCGCGTGCTTCCTGGTGTGGAGCCCGATGCGGTGGCACTTCGGCCGGTTCCTGCTGCTCGCGCTCGGCGGCGTGATCCCGTTCATGTCGTTCATCCTCGAGGTGCGCGTCGCCCGCGAGGTCACCCGCTTCCTCGACTCACACCCCGCCGCCGCGGATCCCGCGGCGCTCTCCACGGAAGGCACCCGATGACGGACCAGACCCTGACGCGCCCCGTGCTCGTCGTCGATTTCGGCGCGCAGTACGCCCAGCTCATCGCGCGACGCGTGCGCGAAGCCGGGGTATTCTCAGAGCTCGTGCCGCACACCATCACGGCTGCCGAGGTGACGGAGCGCGATCCGCTCGGCATCGTGCTCTCAGGCGGGCCGTCCTCGGTCTACGAGGAGGGCGCTCCGCAGTTCGATCCCGCCATCTTCGAGCTCGGGGTGCCCGTGCTCGGCATCTGCTACGGCTTCCAGGTCATGGCGCGCACGCTCGGCGGTACCGTCGCCCACACGGGCGACCGCGAGTACGGTGCCACCGATGCGTCGGTCGTCGGAGACGGCGGACCGCTGCTCGGCGGGCAGCCCGCTGAGCAGAACGTGTGGATGAGCCACGGCGATGCGGTGCAGGAGGCACCCGACGGTTTCGAGGTCTTCGCCCGCACCGCCGTCACGCCGGTCGCCGCGTTCGGGTCCGCAGCGCGCAAACTCTACGGCGTGCAGTGGCACCCCGAGGTGCGTCACTCCGATCACGGACAGCAGATTCTCGAGAACTTCCTGCACACGATCGCTGAGATCCCCTCCGACTGGACACCGGGCAACGTCATCGCCGATCAGATCGCGCGCATTCGCGAGCAGGTCGGATCCGCGAGGGTCATCTCGGCGCTCTCAGGCGGCGTCGACTCGGCGGTCTCGACCGCGTTGGTCCAGGAGGCGATCGGCGACCAGCTCACCGCCGTGTTCGTCGACCACGGGCTGCTGCGGCAGGGTGAGCGCGCGCAGGTCGAGCAGGACTACGTCGCCTCGACCGGCGTCAACCTCGTCACCGTCGAGGCGGCGGACACGTTCCTCGGGCATCTCGCCGGCGTGACCGACCCTGAGGAGAAGCGGAAGATCATCGGCCGCGAGTTCATCCGCTCGTTCGAGGGCGTGCAGCGCCAGCTCGTCGAGGAGGCCAAGGCCGAGGGGGAGCCCATCAAGTTCCTCGTCCAGGGCACGCTCTACCCCGACGTCGTCGAATCGGGCGGCGGATCAGGATCGGCGAACATCAAGAGCCACCACAATGTCGGCGGCCTGCCCGACGACATGACCTTCGAGCTCATCGAGCCGCTGCGCGACCTCTTCAAGGACGAGGTGCGGGCCATCGGCCGCGAGCTCGGTCTGCCCGAGGCCATCGTCGGACGCCAGCCCTTCCCCGGCCCGGGTCTCGGCATCCGCATCGTCGGCGAAGTCACGCGCGACCGGCTCGAGACGCTCCGCGCCGCGGACGCGATCGCGCGCGCCGAGCTGACGGCAGCCGGTCTGGACGCGGAGATCTGGCAGTGCCCCGTCGTGCTGCTCGCCGATGTGCGCTCGGTCGGGGTGCAGGGCGACGGGCGCACCTACGGTCATCCGATCGTGCTGCGTCCCGTGTCCTCCGAGGACGCGATGACGGCCGACTGGACCCGGGTGCCCTACGACGTACTGGCTCGCATCTCGAACAAGATCACCAACCAGGTGCCCGAGGTGAACCGCGTCGTGCTCGACGTCACCTCGAAGCCCCCGGGCACCATCGAGTGGGAGTGATCGCCGACGACGTCTCGGCGTGACTGCGGCCCGGGTCCCGAGCGGGGCCCGGGCCGCAGTTGCACAAAGGGCCCTTCCCGCACGGGAAGGGCCCTTTGTGTCTGAGGTGAGCGCTCGTGACTAGTCGCCGCGCAGGATCGCGAGGATGCGCAGGATCTCGAGGTACAGCCATACGAGGGTGACCGTGATGCCGAACGCCGCGGTCCAGCCCCACTTCTCAGGAACGCGGTTCTGTACGCCGTTCTGCACGAACTCGAAGTCCATCACGAGGGAGTATGCGGCGAGCAGGACGGCGAGCACGCCGATGATGACGCCGAGCGGGATGCCCATGATCGTGATGCTGCGTGCACCGAACATGCCCTCGGTCGTACCGGTGAGCATGAGCACGACGTTCACGACGGAGAACGCGAGGTAGCCGAGCATGGCGACGAGGAAGATCTTGGTCGCCTTCGGGCTGGTGCGCACCTTGCCGCTGCGGAAGAGCAGCAGCGTCACGGCAAACACCGCGAGCGTGCCGATGACGGCCTGCGACACGATGCCGGGGAACATGCCCTCGAGCATGCCGGAAATGCCGCCGAGGAACAGGCCCTGCGCAGCCGCGTAGGCCACGATGAGGCCGGGGCTCGGCTCCTTCTTGAAGGCATTGACGAGTCCGAGCACGAGCCCGGCGATCGCGCCGGGGATCATGAGGATCGGCACGAACCATCCGACTGCGGCGCCAGCGACGACCAGGACGAAGAGCATCACGATCTTGTTGATCGTGTTCTCGTAGGTCATCGGTTTGTCTGAGGGCGCGTCGATCGGCGGCCGCTGAGCCGTCGTCTCGGGGGTGTCGACGCCGGGTCGCTGCGTCTGCGCAGCGGGCTGATCGTAGATGCGGCGCAGCTCCTCAGCGGAGAGCGATTTGCCGTTCAGGGCCGGGTTGTTGTTCAGGGCCGGGTTGCTCATGCGTCTGGATCCTTTGATTCGGGTCTCGGACAGGTGATTCCACACTATCGGCGCACGGTCACGTCTGGCTGAGGATTCCGCGCCAATTCGGGCGTGTTCACTGTGGGCTGAGGGGTGCGTCTCCTCTACGGGTGAGACGACCTGCGTACAGTGGGGCCATGACTCCTCTCGTCATCGGTCACCGTGGAGCCTCCGGTTATCGTCCCGAGCACACGGCGTCGGCGTATCGGCTGGCGATCGCGCAGGGCGCGGATGCGGTCGAGCCGGACGTCGTGCTCAGTCGCGACGGCGCGCTCGTCATCAGGCATGAGAATGAGATCGCAACGACCACCGATGTGGCCGAGCACCCCGAGTTCGCGGACCGTCGGACGACCCGCGTCGTGGATGGGGTGGAGCGCACCGGCTGGTTCACCGAAGATTTCGACTGGCATGAGCTCGCGACGCTCAGGTGCCGGGAGCGGTTGCCCGATATCCGGCCGGCCAACGCGGGCTTCGACGGCAGTGAGCCGATCCTGCGCCTGAGCGATGTGCTCGCCATCGCGCTCGAGGCCGATCGCGACGTCTCGGTCGTCATCGAAGTGAAGCACGCGCAGTACTTCGAGGATCGCGGCTTCGCGGTCGCGGCGCTCGTGCTGGCGGAGCTCGAGCGGTCGGGGTGGGGTGCGCGTCAGGCGCAGGTGCTCTTCGAGTGCTTCGAACTCGCCGTTCTCGACGCCCTCACGCCGTTCGGTGCGCCGGTCGTGTTTCTGACGGAGACGCGCGGGGCGCCGGCCGATGAGGTCGCGTCGATGGGGGATCGGGCGCGCCCGTTCTCCTGGTTCCGCACCGATTCGGGCCTCGACGCGCTCGCGGGGCGCGTCGATGGCATCAGTGTCGCGAAGCGCGATCTCCTTACCGTCGACACCATCGGTCGCGCCACCGGTACGGCAGACCTCGTGGCCCGAGCGCATGCGCGCGGCCTCCTGGCCTTCACCTGGACGCTCCGACCGGAGAACCGTTTTCTCAATCCGAGGTTCCGCTCGGCGGGCGGACCCGCCGAGTGGGGTGAGTGGGAGGCGGAGTACCGTGCGATCCTCGCCACCGGCGTCGACGGGGTGTTCGTCGACCACCCGGACCGTTACCTCGCGGTGCTCCGCGACGCCGCGTGACGGGCCGCGGAGCACCGGCCTGGCATCACACCGCGGAGTCGAGGCCGCGGGTCTTCAGGAGCTCGCGCTGGTTCGGATTCACCGAGGGGCGGAACGGCACCTCGACGACCGTCGCGCGGACGGGCTCGCCCGGCGTCTCGGCGTACTGCTCGGGGAGGTGCACCCACATCTCCGTACCGATCGCCGAGAGCTGCAGCGGCACGTGGGCGAGGGCGATGTTCGTCTCCAGCTCGGGGGAGAACCAGGGCGAGGTGACGTAGCCGACCGCTTCGCCGTCCTGCTGCTCGCTGATGAGCCAGAAATCGGGAGCGTAGTCGTCGATCGGCCTGCCGCCGACCGCGAGGCCGACGAGCTGCGTGCGGTACGGCTCTTCACCGGCCTCCAGTTGCGCTCTGACTTCGTCGAGTCGCGCCTTGCCGATGTAGTCCGCCTCCTTCTTCCGCGGGACCTGGTAGCCGAGATTCACCTGGAAGGGGAGTGTCTCGAAGTCCATGTCCTGGCCCCAGGAGAGGATGCCCGCGGCGATGCGGCGGTGGTGCGCCGGGGCCACGACGCGGAGGCGGTGACGCTCGCCCGCGGCGACGATGACCTGCCAGAGATCCTCGGCGAACCGGGTCGCATCGATGAGATACACCTCGTACCCCTTCTCGCCGGTGAAACCGGTCTGCGAGATGATGACGTCGCGGCCCCCGATCTGGGTCGCGTGGAGGCCGTAGCTCGGGATTTCCCGTGCGACGGACCCGATGAGATCCTCCAGGAGGTCGACGGACTTCGGTCCCTGGATCTGGACGGGAGCGACGTCGATCTCGGCGATCGCGACATCGAAGCGTCGACCCACGTTCACTCCCTGCAGCCAGAGCATGAGATCGGTGTCCGACAGACTGAACCAGAACTCGTCCTCCGCCACGCGGAGCAGGACCGGATCATTCAGGATCCCGCCCTCCTCGTTGCAGAGGATCACGTAGCGCGCGCGCATCACCGGAATCTTCGTCGCATCGCGCGTGATGACGTAGTTCACGAACGCCTCCGCATCTGGACCCTTCACCTGGATCTGGCGCTCGACGGCGACGTTCCACAGCGTGACGTCGTTCACGAGCGACTGATACTCCGTCGTCATGCCGCCGTCTTCGCGTGAAACGTACCCGCGCGGGTGGTACATCCGGTTGTAGATGGACGCCCGCCAGCATCCATGCTCCATGGAGAGCTCCCAGTAGGGGGACTTCCTGACACGGGTGTCGATCAACATTTCAACGGGGGTGGGGCCTGACTGGCGCAGGTTGATCGGGACGCGTCGGTCGCTCTGATCAACGGACGGGACGTTGTAGCTCATGGGTCCTCCTGTCACATCATTGTGGTCCCATATTGTGAAACACACGTTCCACCTCTCCGGGATGGCGCCAGTGTAGGCACGCCCGCTCGGGCCGTGCAAGGGGGTGTCGCGACGCGGTTCAGTGCTCGAGCGACAGCGGCGGCGCCTGACGCTGCAGCGAGCGCGACAGCGTCTCGGCCTCGCGAACGAGCAGCGCGCCCAGACGGGCGTGATCGGGCTCGAGCCGGAGCGTCGGACCCGAGATGCCCACGGCAGCGATAATGGTGCCGCCCGGTCCGAACACCGGCGACGCGAGTGCGTCGAGACCGTCCTCGAGCTCGTCGTGCGCGACCGCGAAACCGGCCTCCCTGATCGTCTCCAGATCGGCGAGCAGTGCCGAGCGGCTCGTGAGCGTGCGGCTGGCCCGACGCTCCAGACGCCCGGTCGGCAACGGGATGGCATCGTACGCGTACAGCACCTTGCCGAGCGCCGAGCAGTGCGGCGGCACCTCGATATCGACCCAGTTGCCCGAACCGAGCAGATAGGTGGAGTCGACCTGCGCGACCTGCACGACCTTTCCGCCGCTCGGCACGGCGAGATGGCTCGCCTCACCCGTCTCCTCGCTCAGACGCTGCAGCGTGGACCCGGCCACGGCTGAGAGCGACTCCTCCCGGTCGAAACGCGCAGCGAACTGCGTGAACATCGCGCCGCCGCGGTACTTCCCGTCCGCATCGCGATCCAGCAACGCATTGTGCTCGAGCGCCTGCAGCAGACGCGACGCAGTGGAGCGCGAGAGACCCGTCTGCTCGACGACTGCGGTGAAAGAGATGGGGTCGTCCGCACCGAGCACGCAGGAGAGCACCTGGGCAGCCCGGTCGATCACCTGCGCACCGCGGGGGCTGCGAGACGCGCGCGGGTCGCTGGCCACTCCGAGCTCCTCTCGTCCGCGGCCGACGAGTGGTGCCTCGATACGACCGAATGCTCAGACTACCCGACCGGCCGACGATGTCGGAGGCCATCGGTAGGGTGGCAGCATGCTCCGATTCGACGAGACCCAGCGCCTGGTGCTGGCCCTCGACGCCACCCGGCACGCGAGTGTGCTCGGTGCTCCGGGAACCGGAAAAACGGAGACGCTCATCGAGTCGTTCGTGAGTCGCGCCGGCGCGGACGGCTGGGAAGAAGGGGATCTGTTGATCCTCGCCCCGAGTCGTACTTCGGCCGCACGGGTACGGGATCGCGTGCACGACCGCCTCGGTCGCGCGTCAGGGGGCACCCTTGTCCGCACGCCGGCATCGCTCGCGTTCGCTCTGCTCGCCAGACGTGCCGCGGAGGAGGGGCGCGAACCACCCCGCCTGCTTACCGGCACGGTGCAGGATGAGCTGATCGGAGAGGTGATCGAGTCCGCGCTCGCCGCAGTCGACACGGCGCAGCCGCAGTCCTGGATCGAGCGATTCCCGGCGGAGCTGCTGCGCAGTGCACCCTTCCGAGCCGAGCTTCGAGAGCTCGGGCGGGTGCTCGACGACGCCGCGCTCGCGCCCGAGACCCTCATGCATCAACTGGAATCGTTGGTCGGAGAACGTCGTCAGGAGGCGGTGACGGCGCTGCCGCCGCACGAGCTCGTCGAGGTCTGGGCCGCCGCGCTCGGGCTCCTGGCGCAGGTCGCCGAGCGGACCGCCAAGAACCGCCCGGGCGAGCTCACGTCGAGCGGGTTGTTGCGCGAGGCATCGTCGATGGTGCGTGCGGCGGGAGCGGGCGACGGCATCGTCGGACTGCCGCGCCTGATGCTCATCGATGACGCCCATGAACTGACGGAGGGCGATCTCTCCCTCGTCGCAGCGTGCGCGGGGTTGGGCAGCCGAGTGTGGGCGTTCGGTGATCCCGATGTCGCGACGAGCGCGTTCCGCGGAGAACGGGTCGACTTGCTGACGCGGATGGACGAGGAGCTCGCGAGAGCCGGCGCCGGGTCGGGTGCGCGCGTCCCGCACTCGCGAACATCGCCGGCGCAACGAGTGGTACTGAGCACCGACCATCGCAGCGACCCGGCGATTCGCGCCGTGGTGAGCCGACTCACCGAACGGGTCGGGGCGGCGGGAGCCGGGGCGCAGCGCGTGGCGGTGTCGGCGCGTGCGCACGGGCCACACTCCGCAGGCGAAGACGACGCGGCGCAGGCCCGTTCCGCGACGCAGTTCGTGTCCGTCTCCGCCGTCTCCGAGCAGATCGGCGTCGTGGCGCACCGACTGCGCCGGCGACGGCTCGGACTCGACGGAGGGGCCGCGACCGCCTGGAGCGACATGGCCGTGGTGTGCCGCACCCGTGAAGAGGCCGGCTCGGCGGCGCGCGCGTTGGCGGGTCTCGGTGTGGTGACGGCGGTCACCACGGGCGGAATCGTGCTGCGGGAACAGCGCATCGTTCGTGAACTCGTGCGCCTGCTGCAGCACGCGCTCGGCATCGCACCGATGACGTCGGCCGATGTGTTCGAGCTGCTCGGGGGCGACATCGGCGGACTCGACCCCATCGTGCTGCGCCGGTTCCGCGCCGCGGTGCGCCTCGGCGAACAGCGCGCCGCGCGACAGGAGGAACGCGAGACGCGCGGCATCGACGAGCTCGTCGTCGCGGCGATCGAACGACCCGAGGCCGAGCCGATCGTCGACAGCGCAGCCGGACGAGCGGTCCGCCGCATTGCGCGTCTTGCTGCCGCCGGTACACGAGTCAGCTCGGCGGGGGGAACACCGCGCGAGACGCTCTGGGCGATATGGGACGCGTCGCACCTCGCGACGCCATGGCAGGAGGCCGCGCTCGATGGGCGCGGTTCCCGGGCCGACGACGCGCACCGACGACTCGACGCCGTGCTCGGCCTGTTCTTCGCGCTGCAACGCCACGAGGAACACGACAGCGAGGTGCCGATTGCGGAGTTGCTGGCCGAACTCCTGGCCAGTGCGGTGCCGGAGGACTCGCTCGCCGCGAGGAGCGCGCGCGAGGTCGTCACGGTCACGACGCCGCAGGGGCTGGTGGGCACCGACTTCTCGCTCGTCGCGATTCTCGGACCGCAAGACGGTGTCTGGCCGAACCTGCGCTCGCGCGGTGCACTGATCGGGGTCACCGCTCTCGAACGCTGGTTGCGCGGTGGCGCCGCCGAACCCCCGGCACGTCGCGACACGCTGCACGACGAATTGAGACTGTTCGCTCACGCCTGCTCCCGTGCTCGAGACGAGCTGCTTGTCGTCGCCGTGGCGGACGAAGATCACCACCCCTCGACCTTCTTCAGCATCGCGCATCCGCGTTTCGCCGGCGTGCTGCCGAGCTCGCGCCTCACGCTGCGCGGAGCCGTCGCCGAGATGCGACGCCGTCTCACGCGCGACCCGCTCGACGCGGAAGCGCGCGCGTCGCTCGCTGCACTTGCGCGCGAAGGGGTGCCCGGTGCGCGCCCCGACGAGTGGTACGGCGTGCTGCGACCATCGACGGAGTCGCCGCTCGTGGACCTCGACGGCGACCCCGAGGCCGTCGTCCGGGTTAGTCCGTCGCACCTGGACACCGTCGAGCGCTGCCCGCTCGACTGGGCCGTATCGCGGCTCGGCGGCGGGACCACGACGTTCAGCTCGCAGCTCGGCACGCTGCTGCATCGCGCGTTCGAACGCGTCGACTCCGGCGACCCCGAAGCCCTGCTCGCGGTCGTCGCGGCGGAGTGGGGGAGTCTCGAGTTCGAGTCGGGCTGGGAGGAGACCCGCGCGTTCCGGCTCGCGGAGCAGATGACGCGCGGGCTCGCCGAGTACCTCGCCGACTTCGCCGCGTCCGGACGCGAACTGGTGGGGCGTGAGGCCGAGTTCAGCGTGCGCGTCGGTCGCGCCGAACTCCGGGGAACCGCCGACCGCGTGGAGCGCGTGCGCGGAGCGGACGGCCGAGAGGAGCTCCTGGTCATCGATCTGAAAACCGGGAAGACCGCCCCGGGAGGGAGCGCACTCGACGAGCACGCGCAGTTGCAGGCGTACCAGTTCGGAGTCCTCTCCGGGGGCTTTGATGCGCACACGGGCAGCGCGGGTGCGGCGCTCGTATTCGTGCACCCCGGCGCGCTCCGCGCCCGTGACGGCGAGTACAGTCTGCGGGCGCAGCAGCCGCTGTCACCCGAGGCTCAAGGTGAGTTCGGCGAACGTGTCGCTGAGGCAGCGCGCGTCATGGCCGCAAGTGCGTTCACCGCGAGAGTCGAGCATCACTGCTCGGACGAACACAGCCCCGGCGGGGCATGCCGGCTTCACATCATCCCGGCGGTGAGCGCCGGATGAGCGTCGAAGGACACACCGAGGCGGCGTTCTCCGCCGTCGACATCGCGAAGCTGATGGCGGACGATCCCGCGGCAGCGCTGCTCCCGACCGACGAGCAGCGCGCCGTGATCGAGCACGGACTGAACGGCAGCACGCTGGTCGTCGCGGGTGCCGGGAGCGGGAAGACCGAGACGATGGCGAACCGGGTCGTCTGGCTCATCGCCAACGGGCTCGCCGACCCGGGTGCGATCCTCGGGCTCACATTCACGCGGAAGGCGGCAGGTGAACTCGGCGAACGCATCGTGCGGCGCCTGACACGGTTCCTGGACCGCGTCACCGACGCCGCAGACGGTGGCGCGCTCTCCGAGTTACAGCGCGCACAGGCAGACCACCTCGCCTCGGCACTCGAAGACGGACTCGTCCAGCCCGAGGTGAGCACGTACAACGCGTTCGCCTCGAGCGTCGTGCAAGAGTTCGGAGTGGCCGCGGGCGTCGCCGCCTCGGCGACGGTCGTCGATGCCGCCGGCGCGTGGCGTCTCGCGCGTGAGACCGTGCTGGCGAGCGAAGCTCCCGGTCTCATCGACAGCGATATTCCTCTGCCGACGATCATCAGACGAGTGATCGACCTCGACCACGCCGTCTCCGATCACCTGACGTCGCTCGACCGAGTCGACGCTGTGGTCGCCGAGTTCGCGCGCATCATCGAGCTGCCCTACAGCGAGACCCAGGCCACTGGGCGCGGAGGCAAACCCTACAAGGCGGTGGCGGACGCGGTCGAGGCGCATCGCGAAACCCCCCTCATCAGTCGGCTGGCCCGCGAATTCGCCGCCGCGAAAGAGCGCAACGGCGTGGTCGAGTTCTCGGATCAGGTGCGACTGGCCATGCGTACGCTCGAGTACTCCCGTGACGCGCGGACGACGGTGCGCCGACGCCACCGCGTCGTCCTGCTCGACGAAGTCCAAGACACCTCGGTCGGACAGACGCGTCTCCTGGCGAGCCTGTTCTCCGGAAGCTCGGTCATGGCCGTCGGCGACCCGCACCAGTCGATCTACGGGTGGCGGGGCGCGTCGTCCGACAACCTGCGTCGTTTCCACGCGTCGTTCGCGCCGACCTCTGAGCGCTCCGGCTCCACACTCACGCTGTCGACGAGCTGGCGGAACCCCGCCGGCATCCTCGCTGCGGCCAACGTCATCGCGGCCCCGCTCATCGCGGACGCCGCGGTTCCCGTCGAACAGTTGCGCGCGGCGCCCCACACCGGGGACGGCGTGGTCGACTGGAAGTACCCCGAGACCGTGACCGAAGAGTTCTCCGCAGTCGCCGAGTGGGTCGCGACGGGGCGAGCGCGCCGACTCCGCGACACCGGTCGACTGCCCACCGCTGCGGTGCTCTTCCGCAATCGACGGCACATGCCCGCCGTCGCCGCCGCACTCGGTGAACGCGGCGTGCCGAGTCGCATCATCGGTGTGGGCGGGCTGCTCGGCACACCCGAGGTGACCGATGTGGTCAGCACCCTCCGATGCCTCTGGTACGCCGAAGCCGGGAGCGAGCTCATCAGGCTCCTCGCCGGCCCCCGCTTCCGGATCGGCGTGGCCGACCTCGACGGTCTCCGCCGCTGCGCCACCTGGTTCTCCGAACGCGACGCGAGCCACCAACGGCTCACCGAGGCCGACCTCGCGGAACGACCGGTGCTCTCCGACGCGGACCAGCGCGTGACGCTGCTCGACGCACTCGACGAGATCGCCGACATGCGCGACCTCGATCATCGCTCCCTGGCGGCGATCAGCGCGGTGGGGCGCGAGCGTCTGTGCGAGGCCGGGCGCATGCTGCGTCGTCTGCGCCGCAGCGTCGGAGCGGGGATCCCCGAGCTGATTCGCGCGGTCGAGCACGAACTCCGGCTGGACATCGAGCTCGATGCGCACGAGCGGAGCGGTCACGACGGTTCCGCCGTCGCACGCGCCAATCTCGACGCGTTCACCGACCTGGTCCAGCGATTCCTCACCGTCGATCAGCACGGCACCCTGGCATCCGTGCTGGCCTGGCTCGAGCGGGCGACGGAGGACGACGAACCGGCCGAGCACGTGCCCGAACCCGAACCCGGCACCGTCGACCTCATCACGGTGCACGGTTCCAAGGGGCTCGAGTGGGATCTCGTGGCGTTGCCGCGGATGGTCACGGGCGAGTTCCCCGGCCCATCACGCGAGGGGCGGGGCTGGCTGCGGCCCGGCCAGTTGCCCGACGAACTCCGCGGCGATGCCTCCGGACGACCTGAGCTGCGCTGGCGGATCGCCGAGACGCAGCAAGACCTCCATCGCGCCATCAACGGATACACCGAGGGACGCGGCGAGGACGCCGAGTACGTGCCCGGGTATCTCGACGCGCTCGCCGAGCGTCACGCGGCGGAGGAGCGCCGCCTCGCCTACGTCGCCATCACGCGCTCGGCGGACGCGCTGCTGCTCAGCGGTTCCTTCTGGGCCGGTCAGCAGAAGCCGCGCATCCCCTCGACCTTCCTGCGCGAACTCGACGCTGCCGGGATCATCAGCGGGGTGCCGGAGGCGAGTCGCTGCGAAGCCGACCCCAGTGACCGGCCGGAGCGCACGCTGAGCTGGCCGCAGGATCCGCTCGGCCGGCGTGCTGCGGCGGTGCAGCACGCCGCCGAGTCGGTCTGCGCCGAGCTCGCGAGTGATACCGCTGATGGGGTGACCGCTCCCTCCGTCGACCCGACGGTCGAATTGCTGATCGCCGAGAAGCGCAGCAGTGAGGACCAGGGCGCTCGCGGACGCAGGGGCGAGGGTGCGGCATCCGGCCGCATCACCGCCTCAGGTTTCCACGAGTTCATCGACGATCCCGAGCGCGCCGACCGTCAGGCGCGGCGGCCGTTGCCCGTGCGACCGTATCGGCGGACCCGCGTCGGCAACCGGTTCCACGAGTGGGTGGAGCGACGCGCCACCACCGCCATCGGTACCGCGCTGCCGCTCGGGGGTCTCGAGCCCGAATCGGACGAGGTGCACCGGACGGAGTTCGACGGGGCAGCTGAGCTCGCGCCGCTCATCGCCCATTTCGAGCGGTCGCGTTGGGCGAACCTGCAACCCATCGCCGTCGAGCAAGAGATCACGCTGCCCTTCGCCGGCAGGCAGCTGGTCTGCAAGCTCGACGCCGTCTACCGGGTCGGCTCGGGCGAGGAGTCGCGCATCGAGATCGTCGACTGGAAGTCGGGCCGCCCGCCGAAGTCGGACGCCGAGCGTACGAACCGCCTGTACCAGCTCGAACTGTACCGGCACGCGTACGCTCGTTGGGCCGATCTGTCGCCCGATCGTATCGACGTGTCCCTCTACTACGTGGCGGAGGACATCGAGATCCGCGGCACGCATCACCTCGACTTCGCCGCGCTCGAACAGCTGTGGTTCGGTGCCGCCGAGAGCTTGTGACCGAGTTTCTCGGGGCCGATGATCACCGGTCTCGGTCGGGAGCGTCCTCCGGCTCGGATGCGTTGTCGTCGCTGCGGATGCGCACCGGTGCGACCTCGGGGGTCTCCTCGGGGTCGGCGAGCGGGTCGAACCCTGCGGTCTCCTGCACGTCCGGCACGTCGGCCTCGTCCGCTGCGGTGGTGTCGAGCGGTTCGATGAAGTCGGTGTCGGCGGCGAAGACGCGATCCTCATCCAACGCTTCATACTCTGCGGTGTCGGATCGACCGTCGTCGACGCGGGGAACATCGTCGAGCAACTGCGACAGCTCCGCTTCGCCGATCGCCGCGGATCGGGTGCGGGGTTCCGGGATCGAGGTCAACCGGTCGACGAGGCGATCCAGCATCGCGACCGCATCGTCGATGATGGTCTGGTCGCGCGTGTCGAGGCCGTGCATGAGCCATCTGGCGATCTCGAGCTCGTGGTACAGCACCGCTCGAGTGCGCAGGTGACCGCGATGACCGGTGTCGCGCTGCTGCCCGTACCGGGCGACGACGCTGTCGAAGACCTCCGACCCCGATGCGAGCAGCCAGGCCAGGTCGCTCGCCGGGTCCCCGATGGAGAACTCGCCCCATCCGAGTACCCCGGTCACTTCGTCTTCGGCGACGAGCAGACGGTCGAGAGTGAGGGAGCCGTGGATCGCGGTGGGCGCGAAGTCCCAGAGTTCCTGCTGACGAAGCAGCTGCTGCCAACGGTGCTGCACCGTCTGCGGGAGGAGCCTCGTCGCTCCCGCCCGCTCCACGAATCGGGCGGTCTCGAGGCGTACGTCTTGGGCTGATCGAATCGTCAAACCGCCTTGGATCACGATGCTGTGCGGAAGTTCGTGAATGGCGCTCAACATGTCGGCGATCGGTTGGAGCAGGTAGGCCCCGGGGTCGAGGGAGTCATCAGCGATGTGCGCACCCGCGAGGAAGGTGGTCACCACCGCGCGGGTATCGCCGGAGCGTGTGACTCCGCGCGCCTCGGGGACGGCGAAGGGTAGCCGAGCGCGCGCGCCTGATGTCAGTGCGGCGAGACCGAGCAGTTCAGCGGACTGCTCGGTCTCGGCCGAGGGGGTGCGCGGGATGCGGACGATGAGCTCCTCCGACTCCGCGGTCACGACCACGGAGGTGTACCCGCCCTCCGCTCCGCTCGTGTGCGTGCGAGCGCCGTGCACGATGAGGCCGGGGACCGCCGAGGTCGCGAGCGCGGCTAGAGTGAGAGGAGTACTGGCCATGTCTATCAGCGTAAGCAGCGCTCGGCCGGCTCGGCGCGCGCCACGCGCACCGACGCGCACACCGATCGCGGGGAAGGAATGCGATGCCCGACTCTCGCCCGCCACTCGCCACTGGAGCGTTCGACCGCGATGCGGTGACGCGGAGCAGCGAGGCGGCGCTCGCCGAGGCGTGGTCGGACCCGGTCGCACGGGTGCTCGGCATGCGAGGCTCGCTGGTGCCGGTGGTGTCCAGTGGAGACGCCCTGGCGCTGCGAACCACATCGGGTGAGTTCTCGCTGCGGGACGATCGCGCGGTGCGATCGTACCTCGGCCGTATCGACGGGGCACCGATCTTCGCGGAAGAACTCGATGCCGGCTCGACTGACGGATCGCACGAGGCGGGGGCGGTCGTCCCCGGTGCGAGCGCTGAAACGGATACGGGGCTCGCCGAGTCGCAATGGGCGCACCCCTTCGAATGCGCGGCACGGCTGGTGCCGGTCGAACGCGAGGTGCTCGCAGTCGCGGCTGCACTCGCGCGGTGGCATGAGTCGGCGGGGTTCTCACCTCGGGACGGGGAACCGCTCACGCCGACGATGGGCGGGTGGGCCGGCGTCGATCCGCACGGGGGAGAGCACTTTCCGCGTACCGACCCCGCGGTGATCGTCTTGGTCGAACACGAGGGGCGCGTGCTCCTCGGTTCGAACGCTCTCTGGCAGACGAATCGCTTCTCGCTGCTGGCCGGATTCGTCGAGGCCGGCGAATCCGCTGAGCACACGGTGGAGCGTGAAGTGTTCGAGGAGGCCGGTGTTCGCGTGGACCGTGTGACGTATGTCGCGTCGCAGCCGTGGCCCTTCCCGCGCTCGCTGATGCTCGGGTTCCACGCACGATTGGTGCCGGGGTCCGACCCGGACCAGCTCGAGCCGGATCGGTCGGAGATCTCGGAACTCCGCTGGTTCTCGCGTGACGAATTACGCGATCCGGCACCTGAACTGCAACTCCCCGGC
The DNA here is from genome assembly GCF_017583045.1 of Leucobacter tardus. Lineage (GTDB taxonomy): Bacteria > Actinomycetota > Actinomycetes > Actinomycetales > Microbacteriaceae > Leucobacter > Leucobacter tardus. Next base: position 177,534 of record NZ_JAGFBF010000004.1, read on the forward strand.
TCCCTGTCCATCGCCAGGTGGATGATCGACGACTGGATCGCGGAGGGCGATGGCGCTGATGAGCGGGCCTGAGGACCTGCTCGCCGCACTCGACCCCGATCAGCGGGCGATCGCCGAGTGCTTGCGGGGACCGGTGCGGGTGCTCGCCGGAGCTGGAACCGGCAAGACCCGCACCATCACGCATCGCATCGCCTATGGGGTCCGCAGCGGTGTCTACGCTGCCGACCGGGTGCTCGCGGTGACGTTCACCCGAAAGGCAGCGGGGGAGCTGCAGGGCCGTTTGCGCGCGCTCGGCGCTGAGGGTGTCCGCGCGCACACGTTCCACGGGGCGGCTCTGGCGCAGCTCGGGTACTTCTGGCCGCAGTTCGTCGGGGGCCCCGCCCCCAAGGTGCTCTCCGGCAAGGTGGCCACGGTGTCGCAGGCGGTCGAGTCGCAGGGGTGGCGCTTCGGCGCCGAAGCGCTCCGGGACATCGCCGCGGAGATCGAGTGGCGCAAGGTGTCCATGCTCAGCATCGACGCGTACGCGCGACGAGTCGATGATCGTGCGCTGCCCTCCGGGATGCGCGCCGAGCAGATGGTGGAGGCCCATCGCGCCTACGAGCGCTTGACCGACGAGCGCAGGCAGATCGATTTCGAGGACGTGCTCATTCTGCTCACGGGCATGCTGGAGACCGAACCGCGTGCGGCGCTGCAGGTGCGGGAGCGGTACGGGTTCTTCACGGTCGACGAGTATCAGGACGTGTCGCCGCTCCAGCACGCACTGCTGCGCGTGTGGCTGGGGGGTCGAGACGAGATCTGCGTCGTCGGCGATGCCAGTCAGACGATCTATTCCTTCGCCGGGGCGTCGAGTGAGCATCTGCTGCGCTTCGGTTCGGAGCATCCCGGCATGCGCGCCTTCACACTGGAGCGGAACTACCGATCGGCGCCGGCGATCGTGCGCGCGGCGAACCGTCTCATGCGAGATCGTCCGGGTGCGCTGACCCTGGAGCCGCTGCGCGAGGGGGGCAGCGATGTGGCTCCGCTGTCGTGGTTCGGCAGTGAGCACGATGAGGCCGAAGCGGTTGCGGCGTCGATCGCCGAGCGGATCCACGTCGGGGTCCCGGCGTCGGAGATCGCGGTGCTGTACCGCACGAACAGTCAGTCCGCGCTCGTCGAGGAGGCGCTGACTCGCCGAGGGGTGAGTTTTCGAGTGCACGGGGGACAGCGGTTCTTCGACCGCGCGGATGTCCGCCAGGTCGTCATCATGATGCGAGGACAGGCGAAGGTCGCTGATCCGCGCCCCCTGTTTCAGATCGTCAGCGACATCCTGAGATCCGCCGGATGGACCGCGCACCCTCCGGAGACCGCCGCGGGTCGCGAGCGATGGGAGGCGATGAATGCGATCCTTGGGCTCGTCGACGAGATGCCGCCGGGGGCCGGGGTGCGCGAGTTCGCCGACGAACTGACCGCGCGGCAGAACGCGCAGCATGAGCCGACGCTCGACGCGGTGACGTTGAGCGCGATTCACTCGTCGAAGGGGCTGGAGTGGTCTCTGGTGCACGTCATCGGGTTGGTGGAGGGCACGCTGCCGATCGCGTACGCGAGTGATGAGGCCGGTCTCGAAGAGGAGCGCCGCCTGACGTACGTCGCCCTGACGCGTGCCAAGGAGGAGTTGCGCATTTCGGGAAGCGGAGGGCGCGCCGGTCGCCGCGGCGGCCGTCCGCCGTCGCGGTTCGCGGCGGAGGCCGGCCTCGAACCGCGTCCGCTCGACGCTGTGACGTGAGCGCAGCACCGCGCTCATCCCGACTTCGTGCTTGAGCCCGCCCCCCACGCGCACCCGCACGACCCGTGAGGGGCGACCGGTTCGCGCTGCGGGAGGCCGGCGAGAACGCCGTGGAGCACCGGAAAGCGCAGTCGTGAGCGATGCACGTCCGTCGCCCCGGCTCGCCAACGACGTGCGATCGCGAGGGCGATGACCGCGGCTGCTTCGGAGACGGGACCGGTCTCCGCTGCGGGCGCCGCGCCGACGAGCTGAGCGGCGAGCGCGGGCAGCGCGGGGTCGCGATCGACGTCGGCCAACGAGACGCAGTCGAGGCACGGACCCTGTGAGGTCTCGACGAGCGGTCCGACGACGAGGCTGTGGTCGGTGAACCGAATACGCAGCCGACTCGACGCGGGCGCGGAGAGCCGCGCGACGCTCTCGAGCGGCTCGATGAAACGTTCCACGACGAGCGTGAGGTCGGGGGCACGGCCCCTCGGGTCGCCGGGCGTGAGGATCTCGCACCCCGTCAGCGCGAGCATGTTCCGCAGCTCGCGCGGGGATCTTCCGCGGTGCTCGATCGCGAGAGCGAGCGGACGATCCTCCCGGGTTCCTCCGGGATCATCGCGAATCTCGATGAGAGCCGGGCTCAGCGTGTCGAGCGTCTCGTCGAGGTCGTTCGCGCTCACCCCGAGCGCGAATGCGGTGGAGGCGAGGTCGGTCCGTCGCACGCCAGTGCGCAGAGCGGACACGAGTCGCTGCACACCGGCGGACGGACGTTCGACCCGTGCGATCGCTCGATCGAATCCGAGGCGGAGCGTATGGATGTCCTCCCAGCAGAGCGGGAGCTCGGGACGGATCTTCAGGCGTGCGGTCGTCATGGATCCAGTGTGCGTACCCGTTGTCGTTCTCGACCGTCTATCCCCAACGAGGTAAGGCGATCGGCATTCAGGTGCGCATGTGGACGATCAGGCCATCAACTGACCTTCGGACCTGGCCCATCACTCGCATCGTCGGGACCGTCGCCAGGGCCGTCGCGGCCGTCAGCAGGCTCACCGTCCAGCAGTTTCGCGAGCTCGCGATCGAAGTCGTCGGCCTCAGCGGTGTCCGCGGACTCTCCGGCAAGACCCAGCCGCTCGAGCAGTCGAGCAGGATGAGAGATCTCCTCGGCACTCGGGAGGAGGTCCGGGTGGGCCCAGAGACCGTCCCGCGTCTCGCGTCCACCGACCTCACCGACGAGACGCCACAGCGCCGCGCCTTCTCGCATGCGTCGAGGCCGCAGCTCGAGACCGATGAGTGTGGAGAACGCCTGCTCGGCCGGGCCACCGGTCGCTCGTCGTCGTCGTACCATCTCCGCGATTCCCTCCGCCCCCGGAAGGCGCGATACCGCATCGGCCGTGACGACATCGACCCAACCCTCGACCAAAGCGAGCATGGTCTCGATGCGTTCGTGCGCAGCCTCCTGCGCGGGGGATTTGGGCGGAATCAGCGCGCCGTTCGAGAGCAACTCCTGGATGTCCTCGGGTCGTTGCGGATCCAGATCCCGAGCCATCTCCTCGATGCGGTCGGTCTCGATGTGGATGCCTCGTGCGAACTCGGCGATCGCGCTCGTGAGGTGCAGTCTGAGCCACTTCGTGTGACGGAAGAGCCGGGCGTGCGCCAGTTCGCGCACCGCGAGGTACAGCGTGACCGCATCCAGATCCTGATCCAACCCCGCGGCGAACGTCTCCACGCTGGAAGGGAGCAGCGCTCCACCCTCGTGACCGGGGCCCGACAGCAGCGGAACGCCCACGTCGCCGCCGGAGAGCACTTCGCCGGAGAGCTTGCCGATGATCGTGCCGAGCTGCACCGCGAACAGCGTTCCCCCGACGTTCTTCAGCATCGGGCCGGCATTCTGCAGTGCACCGCTGAGCTCTTCGGGCATCTGCTGCGTCAGCGCATCCATGAGTGCGGTGGTGATCGAATCGGCGACCGGCTGAGCGAATCCCACCCAGGTGTCCACCGACTGCTGCACCCAGTCGATGCGCGAGAGCGTGCGCGGGGCGTCAGGGGTGGTTCCGACATCGGTGACCTCGTCCAGCCACAGCGCCGCGACGGGGAATGCGCGGTCCGCGACCGCACGATCTCCGCGAGGCGCGTCGGCCCCTTCGCTGTTCGCCACATCGATCGCGGTCTTGCGGGTGATCGACCAGTCGATGCCATCGCCCTGCTGCTGCATCGCTCCCTGGAGGGTGGCGAACAGCCGCTGCAGCGCGGCCGGGTCGCCCGGAAGCCCCGCGGCCGCCGCGACCTGCGCCGGATCGAATCCTTCGGGAGTCGCCGAGGGATCCCCGGAGAGCATGTCTCTGAGGATGCGCTGCAGCTCTTCGAAGTCGCGGTTGTCGTTGGAATCCTGGGAGTCGTCGTGCTCGTTCATCGGTGTGCTCGCCTCACTCTCGCCGGTCACATCAACGCTACGGCACTGGCTTCAGTTTCTCCTGCTAGATTGGCCGCTTCCGGCGGGAGAGCGTTGCGCTCAGTGCGAACAGAGGCGCATCTGCGAGGCCGGAGGAGAAGGGACAGTCGCATGCGGGATCCGGGGGCCGAGCGTCGGCGCAGCAGACTCACCATCGGGTTCGCGATCGCGGCGCTGCTCGTTCTCGTCGCCGCCGTGACGCCCTCGCCGTACGTCGTCGAGCGCCCCGGACCGGTGATCGACACGCTCGGCGACGTCCAGGTCGAGGGAGAGGACGTGCCGGTCCTGTCCATATCGGGTGCCGAGAGCTTTCCGACGACGGGCTCGCTCTCGCTCACGAGCGTCACGCTGATCGGCGGGCCCGAGCATCCGACGAAGTGGTTGTCACTGGTCGCGCCGCTCTTCGACCGCGATCAGCGGATCGCTCCGCGGACCGAGTTCTACCCGGAAGGCGTCTCGGAGGAGCAGCGGACCGCGGTCAACACCGCGATGATGGGCTCGTCTCAGACGCAGGCCGCTGCCGCCGCCGCCCGGGCGCTCGGCGAACCGGTGACCGCGCGCGTACTGGTCGCCGATGTTCTCGCGGACGGTCCGGGGGAGGGCGTGCTCGAGCCCGAGGACGAGATCCGCACGGTGAACGGGGCCTCGGTCTCCGACGTGGATGAGCTCAGGGCGGCAGTCGCCGAGGGCGGCGACGCTCCGGTCGAGCTCGGGATCCTGCGCGGCGGCGATGCGGTCACGGTGTCGGTCGTGCCTGAGACACCCGACGGATCCGATACTCCGGTCATCGGTGTGTCGATCGGCGTCGACTACGACCTGCCATTCGCACTTGACTCGAGTCTCGAGGACATCGGAGGCCCCAGCGCCGGAATGATCTTCGCTCTCGCCATCTACGACAAGCTCACCCCCGAGTCGCTCACGGCGGACCGGGCCATTGCCGGCACGGGCACCATCGACGGTGAGGGGCGCGTCGGTGGTATCGGCGGACTCCCGCAGAAGATCGCCGGTGCCGCGACGGCCGATGCCGAGCTGTTCCTCATGCCGGCTGAGAACTGCGGCGACCTCCCGAAGCGGCCTCCCGATGACCTCGTGATCACGCCGGTGGCCACGCTCGACGACGCCCTCTCGGCGGTCTCGGCGTTCACCTCGGGTGAGGATGTGCCCGGGCCGGAGACGTGCGACACCGCCGCCGCGACGGCTGCCGAGTAACGGTACGTCGAGGGGGTATAACGATCCCCTGATCCCGGCGATCCGCGGACCACCCGACCGGTAGGGTGGACAGCGTCCCCGTACCTATACGAAAGTTCAGACGTGACCGACCAGAACAGTTCTGCTCCGGCCGCCCGTCAGCGCCGACTCTCACCACTCGTCCTCACCGTGATTATCGTCGCGGTGCTCATCGTTGCGTTCCTCGGGTTCGCTTCGGTGTTCACCGAGGTGCAGTGGTACCGACAGCTCGGATTCCTCCCGGTGCTCGCGACGCAGTGGATCGCTGCTGCCGTGATGTTTGCCGTCGGATTCATCGCGATGGCCGTCCCGGTATTCTTCTCCATCGATTTCGCGTACCGGAAGCGGCCGGTGTACGCCCGCCTCACGGCGCAGCTCGACCGCTATCAAGAGATGATCGAGCCCCTCCGCCGCGTGGTGAAGTGGGGCCTCCCGATCGTGATCGGCATCATCGGCGGTATGACCGCTGCGGCCTCCTGGCAGCGTGTGCTGCTGTGGATGAATCGTGAGGGCACGGGTCAGGTCGACCCGCAGTTCAACCTCGACGTCTCGTTCTTCATGTTCGACCTGCCGCTGCTGCGCGGTGTCGTGGGCTTCGCTTCGGCCGTCGTGCTGACTTCGCTCATCTTGGGTGCCGCCACGAGCTACCTCTACGGGGGCATCTCGATCAACGGGCGCGAAGTGCGTGTGTCGAAGGCGACGCGCATCCAGGCCGCCGTGCTGGCGTTCCTGTATCTCGCCCTCCAGGGCGTGAGTCTCTGGCTCGATCAGTACGCGACCCTCACGGACCCGCAGGGGCTGCTGACCGGTGCGATGTACAGCGACGTGTTCGCCGTGATCCCCGGCAAGCAGATTCTCGCCGGTATCGCCATCCTGATCGCCCTGCTCTTCCTGATCACCTCCTTCACCGGGAAATGGCGGTTGCCGGTCATCGGCACGGCGCTCTTCCTCGCATCCAGTCTCGTGCTGGGTGTCGGATACCCCTGGGCCATTCAGCAGTTCCGCGTCACCCCCGACGAGGGCAGCCTCGAGTCCGAGTACATCGAGCGCAACATGGCGGCGACGCGCGCGGCGTACGGGGTCGACGAGGTCGAGCAGGAGTCGTACGACGCGACCACCGACACCGAGTCGGGCGCGCTGCGCGACGATGCAGTGGCTACGGCCAACATCCGCATCATGGACCCCGAAGTCATCTCCCGCACCTTCGCGCAGCTCGAGCAGAGCCGTCAGTACTACACGTTCCCGAATTCGCTGAACGTCGACCGGTACGTCATCGACGGCCAGGTCGAGGACACGGTGTCCGCGATCCGCGACGTCAATGTCGAGTCCCAGAGCGGGTGGTACAACCAGACGCTCGTCTATACCCACGGGTACGGTCTCGTCGCCGCGTACGGTAACCAGCGCTCGCCGGGCGGTGAGCCGGTCTTCCTGGAGAACGGCATTCCAACGAGCGGCATGCTCGGCGAATTCGAGCCCCGCGTGTACTTCGGTATGAACTCGCCGCCGTACTCGATCGTCGGTGGCGAGCGCGACCGTCCGATCGAGGTCGACTACCCGGCAGACGCCGAAACGGCTGCCGAGGCGAGTGCCGATGAAGACGCGGTCGAGGCCGAGCCCGCCGAGGGCGAAGACGCCGTGGTCGAAGAGGCTGAGGGTGCCGATGGTGAACGTCAGAACCTCACGACCTTCAGCGGAGACGGCGGGCCGGAACTCAGCAACGCCTTCGTGAAGCTGCTGTACGCGCTGAAGTTCCAGGACTTCGAGGTCGTTCTCTCGGGCGCCGTCGTCGACGGGTCGCAGATCCTCTACGATCGCAACCCGGTCGAGCGCATCCAGAAGGTCGCGCCGTACCTGACGATGGACTCGTCGCCGATCGCCTCGGTCGTCGATGGGCGAGTCGTCTGGATCGTGGACGGGTACACCACCTCGGCTGATTACCCCTACTCCGAGGTGCGCGACTTCAACGCCATGAAGGTCGACGCCGATACCGACAACCAGTCGATGACGCAGAACCCGATCAACTACATCCGGAACTCGGTGAAAGCCACGGTGGACGCCTACGACGGCAGTGTGAAGCTGTACGCGTGGGACACCGAGGACCCGATCCTGAAGGCCTGGGACAAGATCTACCCGGGGATGCTGACCGATCAGTCGGAGATGAGCGCGGATCTGCTGAGCCACGTGCGGTACCCCACCGACCTGTTCAAGGCGCAGCGAGACATCCTGTCGCGCTACCACGTCAGCGGCCCGGGCGTCTTCTACTCGTCCGAGGATGCGTGGCGTACGCCTGACGATCCGGTGAGCGCCGCGGGTGGGGAGACCAACGCTGCCCCGCAGCCGCCGTACTACCTGACGCTGTCGGCGGGAGACGAGGATCCGAACTTCTCGATCTACTCGACCTACATTCCGGACGCCACGGGTGAGGGGTCGCGAGACATCCTTACCGGTTACCTCGCCGCGAACTCCAACGCGGGTGATCAAGCCGGAGAGGTGGCGGAGGAGTACGGCCGACTGAAGCTGCTCACTCTGCCGCGCGGGGACACGGTGCCAGGCCCCGGTCAGGTGCAGAACTCCTACAACACCGACCCCACGGTGTCGACGGAGCTCAACATCCTGCGGCAGGGAGAGACCCGAGTCATCAGCGGTAACCTGCTGACCCTCCCGGTCGGCGGCGGTCTGCTCTACGTGCAGCCGGTGTACATCGAGGCCTCCTCGGGCACGAGCTTCCCGCTCCTGCAGAAGGTGCTGGTCTCCTTCGGCGACAAGATCGCGTTCGAGGACACGCTCGACGATGCGCTCGACGAGCTCTTCGGCGGCGACTCGGGAGCGAGTGCCGGTGACCAGGAGGTCGTTCCCGAGGACACGGTGGAGGGCGAGACTCCCGCGGACGGCGGCGAGACCGAGACTCCGGCTCCGACTCCGGAGGCCACGGTCGACGACGCGCTGCGCGACATGCAGTCCGCGCTCGAGGATCGCGATGCCGCCATGGCGGACGGCGACTGGACCGCATACGGTGAAGCCGACGAGCGCCTGAAGCAGGCGATCGAGCAGGCGATCTCGAATGAGGCCGACGGGGAGTAACGCTCTCCTGGTGATGTGCACAGCGGAGGTCGGGCGTCATGCCCGGCCTCCGCTGCTGCATGGTGCGGCGGGTGAGGGCGGCATCGAGTTCAGCGCAACACACTGCGTGTCGCCGAACTGCGTGATGCGTGCCACCGTGTGGGATCGCGCATGCTGCACGGAGGGGCACTCGCCGCCGACCAGGAACACCATGCAGTGCCGAAGAGTGATCGCCGTCGCGCTGGGCGCTGTTGCCGGACTCGCTCCGCTGCAACACGGCCTCCGTCGTTCGCAATGGCTGGAGGTGCCCGGTCTCGTGCAATTCACGTTCGCTCAAGTGCGTGTCTGCGCTGATCTCATCGCGGCTGGAGCGTTCGCGTTGTCCGCGATGCACATCGACTGGGCGATCATGGATGAGGGGTGGGGGTATCGGACAAACTCGAGGTCCTGAGCGGGACGATCCTTCTCGCGGAAGTGACCGTCGCCTCCGCGATTCTGATCGGTGCGGGTGTGACCGCCAGCTGATGGCAACGGCGACGCACCGTTCCGCCGACGACGCCGAGCGTGCCTCGAGTCACGCTCATCCGCGGGAGACCCGGCCGAGCGACTGACGGCTCCGGACTGCTCGATCCGTTCGTCCCCATGGTCGAGTTGCGGGGAAGCATCGATATGGACTCCGGCGCTCCAAGGACACACAAAAAAGAGGTACTGGGGGTGATCCCAGTACCTCTTTCGGTGCCGCTTGCGGCGTATTCTCGTTGCGGGGGCAGGATTTGAACCTACGACCTCCGGGTTATGAGCCCGGCGAGCTACCGAACTGCTCCACCCCGCGGCACAAGAATTAACTTTAGCACGGTGTTCAGGGCAATGCAAAACGGGCCCAGACTGCAGTCGGTCGAGGGGTCGAACGCCCTGTGGAGAGCGCGCTCGTTCGTGTCCGATTCCGCGAACGATGGGGGTGAGCGGCGCACCCGTCGTCGCGAGAGGAGAGTGCCCTGTGAAATCTCACGCGACCACCACCGGCCGCAGAACAGCGCGGTGCATAGCGCTTGGAATCGTATTCGCACTGATGTGGATGATACTGCCGCACGCCGACCCTCCAGGAGTCGCCGCAAGCCGCGGTCACATGCTCAACGTCGGCGGCTGGATGGTCGGTACGTTCATCTCGTCGAACGGAGCTCACACGTACTGCGTGGAACCGGGAACCTCGGAGCCCGTCGCCGCACAGCAGAAACCGCGCAAGACCGGCACCCTGCCGGGGTACTCGGGCTATCAGCCGGACTCCACGGGGTGGAACGGCCGAGTGACCAGTGGTCCGGCATCGGGCGAAACGGTTCGGCGCATGAACTACGTCATGTGGAAATACGGCCGCACGACCGATGCGGCGCAAGCCGCGAGCGTCCAGTTCGCGGTGTGGTTCATCCGCGACGACCCCGGCGTGCGCGAGTGGTTGAACCATCGGGTGAAGTGGGTGCGGGACCATGGACACGGCGCCGTCATCAGTCGCGCTCAAGACTATGCGGCCGAGGCCCGTCAACAGGCCCGGGCGCCTCAACAGCCGAAACCCGGTGCACTGAAGTTCAGCGAGCGGCGCCTCACGACCGATGCGTCCGGCGTCACCTCCGGGAGCGGGGTCGTCGCCTTCCCCGCAGGCACCACGAAAGTGACGATCTCGGGTGCCGTGTTCGCAGGTGGGAAGACGGTGCTGGCGAACCCCTCGCAGCGCGCGGGTCGGGCATCGTGGACGGTACCGATGCACGCGAAGGCGTGGCAGCGCCACCACGAGGTCTCCGCCAGTGCCACCTGGGAGGGACGGTCCTCTGGCTGGCCAGCCAGCGTGGTGGTCCACCCCGCGTCGCAGCAGAATCAGCAGTGGCTGGGCTCCGGGGTTTCACCGGTCAATGACACCGTACGCGCTGACCTGAAACCGATCTCGACTCGGTTCGACAGCCAGTTCGCCCCCGAACTCAGCACTGAGGTCCCTGAACGGATCGTCTCCCGGGAAGCGGGCGCGTTCGCCGACACGGTCACGATCGGCGTCACGAAGCAGTCAGCCCCGTGGCCGGCGCGACGAAACGCGGACGAAGATATCGAATACGTCCCCATCCGTGCCGAGGGCACCCTGTACGGCCCGTTCGAACACCCCCTCAAGACGACGGAGACGCCCCCCGATGACGCTCCGATTGCGGCACGCGCCGAAGTGACGGCGGACCGCGGACCCGGCACCTACGATGTCGCAGTCGAGGAGCCTCCGCAGAGCTCGGGGTACTACTCCTGGGTCTGGGAGATTCGAAACGCGGGACAGACGGAATCGATTCGGGCGAGCGATCTGCTCCCTGAGAGCTATCGGTTCGCCGATCGGTTCGGTCTCGCCGAGGAGGGTCACGCGGTGCCCACCTCGTTGCGCTGGGAGACGCAACTGATCGAGGACCGACTCGGACTCGATGACCTGCGGATCCGTGACCGCATCACGCCGTCGCCGGTGGACGGACCGTGGTTGCGCGGAGAGACTGGCGGACCGCTCGACGCGGTGCTGACGCTCACCGCGTATCTCTCCCCGGACGAACCCCAGCGTGCCGCGAAGCCGCCAGCGGGTGCGACAGTTATCGGTACGAGTCAGGTGCAGGTCTCGGCCGACGGAGAGACCGTGGAGGCCGAACCGATCCCCGTCCCGTTCGAAACGCGCGGATGGGTGACGGTGCAGACGTGTCTGCGTGAGGAGGACCAGGTCGAGGCGGCTCGTGGTCTGTTCGAAGAGTGGTGCGACGATTACGGAATTCCGGCAGAGACCGCGGTCATCACGCCGCCAGAAGTCGTCACCGAAGCGCAGCCGAGCGCCGTGGTCGGCGAGCAGATCAGTGACACGGCGATCGTCGAAGGACGAGTGCCAGAGCACTCCGAGATCGGGTTCACGTACTACCTGGAGCCCGAAGCGGGAGCGCCGAAGTACGACGAGCACTGGAGGCCGCGGACGGATGCGCAGGGCGAGCCCGAGACCTGGGGCCGCGCTGAACTGCGCCAGCTGTCCGATGCAGAGCGATGTCTCGCGCAGCCGGTCGGACGCACGGACCGGGTGCCCGTCACGGAGGCCGGTCGCGTCTCGTCACCGGGCATCACGGCGCAGAGCGCAGGAACCGGGTACTGGGTCGAAGATCTGCAGACGCGGAACCCGGATACCGACGAGCCCGTCGAACTGCACCGCGGAACGTGCGGTCTGGAGAACGAGCGGACCGTGGTGAGCGAGCGCTCCGGCGCACTCGCCGACACCGGTTCGGACATCGCTCTCGTCGGCGTGGGTGTCGGCGGGGCACTCGGGATACTCGCTGGGCTTCTGCTCTGGGCGGGGCGGCGCTCGCATCGGTTCCACCGCGGCGACGCTGCGGCGTCGGTCGGGCAGGGGAGCGTGGCAGCGGGCGAGGCGCGTTCGAAGGGCGGACTCGTGGACTGAACGTGTGGCGGGGCCGGTCGGGTGCGCCGTCGATGAAACGGCACCCGGCCCCCGTCCGTCGGGCGGCGGCGCCAGCATCGCACGATCCGGATTCCGCAGGCTCTCTGGAGCCGGTACAGAAGTTATTCATAGACTTCTCCGACAGCCTGAGTGTCAGGAAGGGAACCGAGATGCATAGAACTCCTGAATCAGAACCGCACGACCGGAACTCCGAGCGCGAGCCCGGCACCGGTTCGGAAGACCACGCCGCGACACGCCCGCTTCCACCGCGAACGGAGCACGACAGCGGGACCGCAGAGACGCGAGCCGTGCCCACGCAGGGGTCGCCCTCGACTCCGCAGCCGTACGGCGGGTCTCCGCAAGCGTCGCCGGATCAGAACAACGCGTACCCCCGATATGCGCCCCCGCAGTACGGGACGCCGCAGCACACTCCCTCGGGAGATGCTGCAGCCGCCTATCCCGCCGGAACGGCTCAGAAAGCGACACATCAGGGGACGACGCATCCGGGGGCCGCCCCGCACGGTTCCCCGCAGTACGGTGCTCCGCAGTACGGTGCCCCGCCGGCGGGTCAGTATCGCGAGCAGTCGGCGAGCGAGACGCCGGTGCTCGTCGGCGGCGGCGGTCAGCCTCCCGTCACGGACGGCTCGGGACCCACAGGTCCGTCCGGTCCGGGGGCGAGCGGTTCCGGGAAGAAGAGCCGGAGCGGGACGCTCCTCGCGGGGCTCGCGATCGGCGCCCTGCTCGGCGGCGTCGTCGGCGGCGGGGTCGGCGCAGTCGTGTCGGCGAACCTCTCGCAGACCTCGGTCGCGGCGGGCGGCAACGGAGGCACGTTGACGCTGCAGAACACCGACACGGCGACCCAGGTCTCGGGGGTCGCCGCCGCCGCGACGCCGAGCGTCGTGACCCTCGAAGTGCAGTCGAGCAATGCTCAGGGATCGGGCTCGGGCATCGTCTACAGCGAGGACGGGTACATCGTGACCAACGCCCACGTGGCGACGCTCGACGGTGCGGCGATCGACGGCGCTGACATCAAGGTGAAGTTCTCCGATGGTCGGATCCTGCAGGGCGAACTGGTCGGTACCGACCCTTACGCCGATCTCGCCGTGGTGAAGGTCGACGCCGAGGGTCTGAGCCCCGCGACCTTCGCGGATTCCGACCAGATCAACGTGGGCGACCTCACGGTGGCGATCGGTGCTCCGCTCAACCTGTCGAATACCGTCACGAGCGGCGTGGTGAGTGCGCTGAACCGCGGCATCTCAGTCGGCAGCCCGCTGATCCCGGACAACACGGAGCAGCCCGATCAGTCACAGCCCGAAGAGGGCAACGGATTCCCCTGGGACTTCCGATTCGGTACACCCGATGAAGAAGGACAGCAGCAGCCCGAGCAGCAGCAGGCGAGCGGCAGCGTGACCCTCCCGGTCGTGCAGACCGACGCATCGATCAACCCGGGCAATTCGGGCGGTGCGCTGCTGAACGGCGAAGGTGAAGTCATCGGCGTCAACGTCGCGATCGCTTCGAACGCCGGCTCCGAGGCCGCGGGCAGCGACGGGCTCGGATTCGCCATTCCCTCGAACCTGGCGAATCGCATCGCTCAAGAGATCATCGACGGCGATCAGCCCTCCCACGGCCAGCTCGGCATCAGCGTCGCAGATTCGTCCACGGACACCGACGCGGACGCGAGCGTCGCCGGCGGACTGGTCGCCAGCGTCGAGCAGGGCGGCCCCGCCGCCGAGGCCGGTCTCAAACAGGGCGACGTCATCACCGCGGTCGACGGTATCCCCGCGATCGACGGCACGTCGGTCTCCGCACTCGTCCGGTACCACGAGGGCGGTAGCGACGTGAAGATCTCGTACACCCGCGACGGCAAGGCGAGCGAGACGACCGCCACCCTCGGCACTCTGGAGTGGTGAGCCGCTCGGACTGAAAACCGCACTCACCCGCTCCGGCTACAGTGGAGCGGGTGAGTGACGGCAACTTCCGATTCGCACGAGGCAACCTCGAAAAGCTCCTCGCGATTCCGCGGTACCTGATCTCGGTGGTCGTCTCGTGGTTCGTGCCGCGCGACGATCGTCGCTGGGCCTTCGGATCCGGTATCGGCGTGGCTGAAGGAGCGCTGGCCCTGGCACGGCAGCTCCGCGCCGCCGACAGCGCGGCGGAGATCGTCTGGCTCGTCGCCGACGACCAGGAAGCGGAACTGGCGCGCAGCGAGGGATTCACCCCCGTGCTGCGGCGCGGACGAGCCGGATACTGGGCCACCCTGCGCGCGCGGACGCTCGTGGTGACGCACGGTCTCGGGGACGTCAACCGCTTCGGGGTCTTCGGCGGTACCGTGGTGCAGCTGTGGCACGGTGCGCCGCTCAAACGTCTCCACCTCGACTCCCCGGTGACGACGGCGGTGCGCGGCCCGGCGATCGTGCGTCGTCTGCTCAAGCGGATGTATCTCTCGGGCGCAGGCCAGGTCGACCTCTTCGTCGCCGGATCGCCGCTCGCAGCCGACCGGTTGCGGTCGGCGTTCCGCGTCGATCCGGGTCGGGTCGCCGTGCTCGGCGACCCGAGAGACGACGAGCTCGCCCTGCAGATCGCGGACACGGAACGGCGCGATGCGGTCACGAGGCGGGTGCGCGAGATGCTCGGACTCACCGAGTCGACGGCGGAGGGCGAATCGCTGGTGCTCTACGCCCCGACGTGGCGGGATGGCGCGGGGGACCCCGGAGTTCCGACACCGGAAGAAGTGTCCGCGCTGCACGCCACGCTCGAGGCAGTGCAGGCGCGACTCGTCCTCCGACCGCACCCGCTCGGCGCCGGCGCCTACGCGGATGTGCTCGGGCCCCGAGTGCATCTGCTCGACACTGTGATGGCCCGAGACCTCACGCCGCTGCTCGGCGCATTCGACGCGCTGGTCACGGACTACTCTTCCGCGGCCGTCGACTTCTCACTCTTCGCGCGCCCGATCGTGTGGTTCGCCCCCGATCTCGACCGGTACACTCAGAGCCGCGGTCTCTACGAGCCGCTCGAAGTCACCAGTGATCGCCGAGTCGCGGCGGACTGGGCGGGCGTCTCCGATCAGTTGATGTCCGTGCTCCCGTCGCACGGATCCGGCCGCCGATCCGCTGCAGCGCGGTCCCGGGCGCTGGCCGCTCGGTTCCACACGTTTCCCGAGGGCGGCGCCGCGGCACGCGTGCTGGATCGCATCGTGCAGCTCCGTCGCTCGGATGCGGAGCTCATCCCGGAGGGTGCCATCTTCTTCGAGAGCTTCTACGGCACCCAGGTCGGCTGCAATCCGCTCGCGCTCGATCGAGAGATCGCCCGACGGTTCCCGGAGGTTCCCAGGTACTGGAGTGTCACCAGCGAGCAGCAGCGCGTGCCCGACGGCGCCACCGCCGTTCTCGTCGGAGGACGCGAGTGGCGCGCAGCGCGCCGTCGAGCTCGGCTGCTCATCGTCAACGACTGGGTGCGCAGAGGGTTCTCCCCGCGGCGGCAGCAGACGGTGGTGCAGACGTGGCACGGCACGATGCTCAAGCATCTCGCGCTCGGGCGTCCGAACGTCGGCCTGCGCACGCGGATCGCGATCCGGCGAGAGAGCCGCAAGTGGGATCTGCTGCTGTCGCAGAATCCGCACGCGACGGAACAGTTCCGCAGCAGTTACGCCTTCCGAGGCCCGGTGATCGAGACGGGCTACCCGAGGGACGATGCGCTCGCGAACGCGGTGCTCGGACCGCACGCACTGAATCCGGTGTCCGTGCGAGCGGCGCGGCAGGCGCTCGGCATCGCCGACGAACAGCACGTGTGCGTCTACGCGCCGACCTGGCGCGACCGCGGCATCACACTCGTCGACGAGCTCGATGTCGTGGCGCTCGCCGAGGAGCTGGGGGACGGTTGGACGGTCGTGGTGCGCGGGCACACGCGCACCCTCGGATTCGGTACCTACGGGAGAGGGCACCCCCGCGTCGTCGATGCGTCGCGGCACCCCGACGTGAACGACGTCATCCTTGCCGCCGACCTGCTCGTGACCGACTACTCATCGATCATGTTCGACGCCGCGATCACTCAGATCCCGATGCTGTTCTTCGTCCCGGACCTCGCCGCCTATCGCGATCGCGAACGCGGATTCACCTTCGACTTCGAGCGGGAGGCGCCCGGCCCGTTGCTCACCACCCGCGACGAGGTCGTCGCGCATGCCGCGGCGATCGCGCAAGACGCCGCGCACGCCGGGTGGGTGCAGCGGTACGCACCCGCGTCGGCCGCATGGCGAGCGCGTTTCGCACCGCACGATGACGGGCACGCGGCGGAACGCGTGGTCGACGAGCTGATCGAACGCGGCGCGATCGGCTGATCAGGCGCGGGAGGTGTCGACGGTGCGACCCCCGCCGAACAGGATTCCGCGCAGGAATCCGGCGCCCCAGCTCACGTGCATGGTGATGAGCGCGGCGCCGCTCAGCGCACGATCGCGCGGGCCCCGCTGCGGAGGATCTGAGAGCCGCGTCACGGCGAATCCGATTCCCGCCGCATACCCGGCCGACGCCAGGTGCAGCAGCGACCACGGCGATCTGCGGGGGAGCACCCCGATGAGTTGCAGTGCCCCGACGCCCGCACTCGCGGCGAGGGCGACGACCAGCGCTCCCGGAGCGAAGAAGCGCCACGGGTTCGCCCCCCGGTACCGGCGCACGAGTACGGCTCGCCAGGTCCCCGTCGCGAGGAACTGGCGCGAGAGATCGCGGAAGCTGCCGCGCGGCCAGTACGTCACCCCGAGCGCAGGATCGAACCAGACGGTGCCCCCGGCTCGTCGGATGCGCAGGTTGAGCTCCCAATCCTCGCCGCGCAGAATTCCGGGATCGTAGCCGCCGACGGCCTCGATCGCCGCCCGCCGGAAGATCCCGAGGTATGCGGACTCCGCCGGACCGGCCGTGCCGTCTCCGTGATAGGCGCCCCCGCCGAGACCGAACGGACTGTTGTACCCGCGTGCGATGGCCCGCTGCACCGGCTTGCGTCCCGCCGCCCGCATCACACCGCCGACATTGACCGCGTCGTGCGCTCGCAGTGCGGCGATCCCGGCACGGGTGTAATCGGTGGTCAGTTCCGAGTGGGCATCGACCCGGATCACGACGGGGTGCGAGCTCGCCTCGATCGCGCGGTTCAGTCCGATGGGGATGTGGCGTTCGGGATTGTCGACGAGGCGCACCCGCGCGTCCTCCGCAGCGAGCCCGCGGGCGATGTCCGAACTGCGGTCCCGCGATGGGCCGAGCGCGAGCACAATCTCCTTCTCGCCCGCGTAGTCCTGCGCGAGGATCGTGCGCACGGCGCGTTCGAGATATCCCTCCTCGTTGAGCACCGGCATGACGTACGAGACCGCTGGGGTCTCCGGAAGCGCAGGCAGGGATCGCACACTGCGATTGTGCCACGGCCGCGCGTGCGGAGTCCGCGGGTAAACTGTGCGCGTGCAAGGACTGAGGATCGGCAGGCAGGTCGTATCGCTGGGGAGGCGTGCGGCACTGCGGTGGCGCGCGAACCGGGAGGCGCAGCGCATCGTCGCGCGGCGCGGACCGCTCGAGCCCGGCACGTTCCGCGTGGGCGTCTACTTCGCCGACAGCGACGTCAACATCTACCAGATGCGCCAGTGGTACGCCCCGCTGCGTTCCCTCGCGCGTCGTTCCCCGGTGCTCGTCATCGCACGCGATGCGTCGGGGATGCGCACGATCGCCGATGAGAGCGGTCTCGACGTCGTGCTGGCACCTCAACCGCCCGACCTCGAGCGTGTGCTCGACGAGCAGCCGCTCGAAGTCATTCTCTACGTGAATCAGAACACGCGGAACTTCCAGATGCTGCGGTACGGTCGCCGCTGGCACGTGTTCATCAATCATGGCGAGAGCGACAAGGTCTACATGTCGACCAACCAGCACAAGACCTACGATCGCGCCTTCGTCGCCGGGGACGCCGCGCGCGATCGTCTGTCTCGGGCGCTCTGGGACTACGACGTCGATGAACGGACCGTCGCGATCGGACGGCCCCAGACGGATCACCTCGACGGGACGCCGCCGTATCCGGTGGACGAGCGAACGGTCGTGCTCTACGCGCCGACCTGGGAGGGGGATCGGCCGGCGGCGACGTACGGTTCGGTCCGATCCCACGGCGTCGAGCTGGTCAAACGTCTGATCGCGACTGGCGAGCATCGCGTCGTCTATCGCCCGCATCCCCGCACCGGGGTCGTCGATCAGGCGTTCGGCCGCGCGAGCGCCGAGATCGCCGTCCTGCTGCGCGAGGCGAATCGGCGCGACGCATCGGCCCATCACGTCTTCGACGAGTCACCGCAGATCGGGTGGCAGCTCCGGGAACCGGACATCGCGATCTGCGACATCTCGGCGATGGTCTACGACCGACTCTCAACCGGGAAACCGCTCATGATCACGCGTCCGACATCGGCAGCGGCCGAGGTCGAGGACGACCGCGGGTACCTCGCGGACTGCGACTGGCTCGCCGCGGCCGATGCTCAGAACATCGTGGCCGAGATCGAGCGCGCGCTCCACGACGAGCAGGCGCGCGACCGACTCGGGCACTGGTCGAAGCACTATTTCGGCGATACCGAGCACGGCGCGCCGACCGCCCGATTCGAATCCGCGGTCGCCGAGCTCATCGAACGGGCCGAAGAGTACCGCGCGCGGACGTCGGACCCAGATAGGGTTTGATAGATTGTGGGAGTGCCGCCCGAAGACTCGCGATTGGATGCTGATCAGGTGCCGGAAGATGATGCAACGGTAGACAAGTCCGCTGCTCAGGCGACCGATCGGCAGGGTGGCTCCTCTCGAGTCCGGCCCAGTCGGACGGCGGGGTCCCGGTCTCGGAAGGCCGCCGCAGATCCCGGGGTGGAGACCGATGCGGCGTCGACGCCCGCGAGCGCGGCCGCTGCACCCTCTGACGCCGCCGATGTGCAGCACGAGGCGCAGCTGGATGCTCCGGACCGATCGGAACGCCCGAGTAGCAGTGCGCCCGCAACGGGACGCATCCAGGTGCCGGTCCCCTCGGTGGTGCGGGCGCGCGAGCGCGGCCGGCTGGCCGAGCACAACCCGGTGGTGCTCCGGACCGAATCGCTGACGAAGAGCTACGGCACCGTCATCGCGGCGAATGAAGTCACGATCGATGTGCATGCCGGCTCATTCACCGGCATCGTCGGTCCGAACGGCGCGGGCAAGACCACGACGCTGTCGATGCTCAGCGGCCTGAACCGCCCGACCTCCGGTCGCGTGACGGTGCGCGACGTCGACGTCTGGGCAGATGGAGCTGCGGCGAAACGCCTCATCGGCACGCTGCCTGATCGGCTGCGGCTGTTCGATCGTCTGACCGGTGCTCAGCTGATGTACTACTCGGGTGTGCTGCACGGGGTGGAAGAGTCAGCGGTCGCGCAGCGCGTCGCCGAGCTCGCCGAGGCCTTCAGCCTCGAGTCGGCGCTCGGGCGTCTGGTCTCCGACTACTCCGCAGGCATGCAGAAGAAGATCGCGCTCGCCTGCTCCATGATCCACGCACCCGATGTGCTCGTGCTCGACGAGCCCTTCGAAGCGATCGACCCGGTCTCGGCATCGAACGTCACGGAGATCCTCGAGAAGTACGTCGCCGGAGGCGGCAGCGTCATCATGTCGAGCCACAGCCTCGACCTCATCCAGCGCGTCTGCGACCACGTCGCTGTCATCATCGACGGCAGCGTCATCGCGCAGGGCACCGTCGACGCCGTGCGCGACGGGATGAGTCTCGAAGACCGCTTCAGGCACCTGACCGAGTCCAGTGAGGCAGGGGAGGGGCTCGAGTGGTTGCACGGATCTTCAGACTCCGAGTAGCGCTGCTCGCGGCGCCCTTCCGCGAGACCTTCACACGGTCGGTCGGCGCCGTGGTGACCTTCGCCGCACTGTTCGCCGCGGCGGTCCTCGCCGCCATCCTGCCGCCGCGATGGTTCGCCTCGACGGGGCAGCTCGCGACGTTCGATACCGCCGTCGGTGCCGTGATCCTCGGCGCGGTCGTGCTCGTGCCGTTCTTCGCGAATCGCGGACACCTGGAACCTCGGCAGTTCGCCGGGTACCCGATGTCCGCTTCGCAGATCGCGTTCGGGTTGCTGGGCTCGACCGTGATCTCCTGGCCGTTCCTGCTCCTGCTGAGCTGGATCATCGCACTCGGTGCCACCCGCCCGGAATGGCAGGCGCACCCGCCTGCGCTCACGGCGACGCTCGTGCTCGTGCTCGTCATCGCCGTGTGCGGCGCACGAGTCGCGTCGGCGCTCTCGAGACTCGTCGTGGGGTCCGACCGCGCCGGGATCGTCCGCGCCGTCGGATCGGTCCTTCTGGTCGCGTTCGCGCCCGTCGCGGTCTTCGTCGCGGCCACGACGTTCGGCGATGCCGACGGCGCATTCGTGGACGTCACCTCGGTGCTGTCGTGGACGCCGTTCGGCGCTCCGTTCGCCGCACTCTGGCAGCTCGCGTCCGGCGACGAGAGCGGTCTTGCGATGCGCTTCATCATCGCCGGGGGATTCGCCCTTCTGTGCCTCCTCGTCTGGTTCCCACTGGTGAAGGCATCGAACGAACGCGTCGAGCGACCCGCAGACAGTGCGGTTGCGCGTCGGGGTCTCGGATGGTTCGAGCGGTTCCCCGCTCGCCCCGCCTCCGTCATCAGCGCGCGCACACTGACCTACTGGGCGCGCGACCCGCGGTACCGCGTGGCACTGGTCGCGATCCCGATCGCCCCCATCGTGATGCTGCTGGCGTTCTGGGTGGCCGGAGCCGGGATCACCGTGCTCGCGCTGCTGCCGCTCCCGGTCATGCTGCTGCTGCTCGGATGGTCGCTGCACAACGATGTGGCGATGGATTCGACGGCGATCTGGAGTCATGTCGCGAGCGGGATCCGCGGGCGCGAAGATCGCGCGGGGCGTCTCGCGCCGGTGCTCGTCGTCGGGGTTCCGCTTGCAGTGATCGGGTCCAGCCTCACCGTCACCGTCCTCGGCGAATGGCGCATCCTCCCGGCCGTCATCGGACTGAACCTCGGAGTGCTCTTCGTGGCCGCTGGCGTGGCGAGCGTGTTCTCGGTGCTCATGCCCTATCCGACCACCCGCCCGGGCGACAGTCCCTTCCTGCAGCCGCAGTGGTCGGGCTCGGGCTCGGGCCGCGCGCAGACCATGTCGATCATCGTGGCGATGCTGCTGTCGCTGCCGCCCGTGTGGTTCGCATTGAACGCCGTGTTCGACGTCGAATTCACCGCGAATCTGTGGGCGCTGCTCTTCGGCATCGGCTACGGCGCGGTCGTGCTGCTGCTCGGTGTGCTGATCGGCGGCGCGGTCTTCAATCGCAGCGCACCCGAACTCATCGCGGTCACCCAGGTCTACGACTGACACTCGCGCCCGAGCGGCGTAGAATGGGCGCATGGGTATCTTCACGCGTGACCAGGGCCCCGCAGGCGGCACCGATGTACTCGATCGCGAGCTCGAGAAGCTGCTCGAGGATCAGCAGCTGGAGGATGGCGACCACGAGCGCTTCTCGCACTACGTGCCGAAGCACAAGATCATGGAGTCGGCGATGTCCGGCAAGCCGGTGCGTGCGCTCTGCGGGAAGAAGTGGACCCCCTCCCGCGACCCGGAGAAGTTCCCCGTCTGCCCGGAGTGCAAGAAGGTCTACGAAGAGATGAAGAAGTAGACGCGTTCGCTCATTCCACGTAGAGCGTCGGAACCGCCGGGTCTCCGCGAGTGAGGCTCATGGCGACGGGCGGCAGCGCCGCCACACTCAGACGATGCCGCTCACGAGCGGCCGCGATACCCGCGGTGCCCGTGTGGCCGGACTGCACGACCCCGTCGATGACGAGGGGGACCACGACCTCTTGAGCGGTTTCTCCATGGCCGAGCTCGAGGTGATCCGCGGCTCCGTCGTGGAGCAGCACCTCCTCGCTCAAGACCGTCCCGGTCGCCGATACGAGTCGACGCACCCCCTTCCGCCCGCCGATCGACGCCTTCGCGGCCGAACGCTTCGCCACGGGCACCCACGCGCCGTCGTCACCCGTACGGGCGACCAGCTTGTAGACCATCCCCATGGTGGGCGAGCCCGAACCGACGACGACCGACGTGCCCACGCCGAAACTGTCCACCGGTGATGCGGCGAGTGTCGCAACGGTGTGCTCGTCGAGATCGTTCGTGACGGTGATGCGGGTGTCCACCGCCCCGAGCTCGTCCAGCAACCGGCGTACCCGCCCGACGACGACGGGGAGGTCGCCGGAGTCGATGCGGACGGCGCCGAGCCCGGGACCCGCCACGTCGACGGCGTTGCGCACGCCCTGTTCGATGTCGTAGGTGTCGACGAGCAGGGTAGTGCCCGGGCCCAGGGAGGCGACCTGAGCGGCGAAAGCATCCCGTTCGCTGTCGTGCAGCAGGGTGAAGCTGTGCGCCGCGGTGCCCATGGTCGGAATGCCGTAGCTGCGGCCAGCCTCGAGGTTCGAGGTCGCGCTGAACCCCGCGATGTACGCCGCGCGTGCCGCGGCGACCGCACTGCGTTCGCCCGTGCGCCGCGAACCCATCTCGGCGATCGGCTTGCCTGCGGCGGCGTGGCTCATCCGCGACGCAGCGGTCGCCACCGCCGAGTCGGCGTTCAGGATGCTGAGAGCGAGCGTCTCGAGGAGCACGCCTTCGGCGAAGGTCGACTCGACCGTGAGCAGCGGGGATCCGGGGAAGAACACCTCGCCCTCGGGGTACCCCCAGATGCTGCCACTGAAGGAGAAGTCCGCGAGCCAGTCCAGGGTCTCCTGCCGCAGAAAGTCCTCTTCCGCGAGCCACGTCAGTTCGGCATCGGTGAAGCGGAACAGTTCGAGCGCTTCGAGCAGGCGGCCGGTGCCCGCGACGACGCCGTATCGCCGCGCTCCGGAAAGTCGGCGGGCGAAGAGTTCGAAGACGCTGCGACGGTGGGCGGTGCCTGCGGCGAGGGCGGCATCGACCATCGTGAGCTCGTAGCGGTCGGTGAGGAGCGCGGTTGAGGCTGACACCTCGCCAGCATAGCGGCGCTGCTTCGATCAGCGGAAGTCGCGTGACGAGACGCTCGGAGGCGCAGCGAGCGGTTCGAACTGCGACGCGATGATGTTCACGACACCGTCGGCCGATCGTTCGAGCGTCCCGCTGACGATGAGCGCAGGGGCGGACCCGGCGACGAGACGGCTGCGCTTCCAGAGCTGGGGCCACGTGACGATGTTCACCGTGCCTGCCTCGTCTTCGAGCGTGATGAAGGTGATGCCGCCGGCGGTGCCAGGACGCTGACGGTGCGTCACGAGACCCGCCACCTCGACGAGCGACCCCGCAGGCACGTCATGCACCCGATCGGAACGCACCACCCGACGCGCGTCGAGCGTCTGCCTGAGCAGTGCCACAGGGTGCGTCCCCGAGACCACGCCGGTGGTCCACAGATCGAGTGCGGTCTGCTCCGCGTCGCTGAGCAGGGGGAGCAGGGGAGGCTGCACCTGCACCACCGATCCCTCGAGATAGCGCGCCCGATTGTCCGACGCCGGTGCCGCGGCCCACATCGCCTCGCGGCGTTCCAGTCCGAGACCGGCGCACGCCCCGGCGGCGCCGAGGGCCTCGATGGTCGTGCGATCCAGATCCGCCCGTCGCGCGAGGTCGGCGAGATCCCTGAACGGTGCGTCGCCACGTGCCCGCTCGATCCGCTCGGCCGCACCCCGCTCGATGCCGCGCACCTCTTCCAATCCCAGTCGCACCGCGAACGCGCCGTCGCGACGGTGGCGCGCTCCCGTGTCGGGTGAGGAGGTGTCGAACGGGCCAGGGGTCGGCTGGTCGTGGTGCGCGCACGACGGCATGCCGGTGATGCGCGGGGCTTCATCCCGATCGTCCTCCAACGGTTCGAGCGCTGAACCGGCGCGCGAGCGCTGCACGTCGGGCGGCAGCACCTGGACGCCGTGACGCCTGGCGTCCTCGACCAGCGATCGGGACGAGTAGAACCCCATCGGTTGCGCGCGCAGCAGACCGGCCAGGAACGCCGCGGGATAGTGCAGCTTGCACCAGGAACTCGCGTAGACGAGCAGCGCGAAGCTGATCGAGTGGCTTTCGGCGAATCCGAATCCGGCGAACGCTTCGATCTGCTGGTAGAGCAGCTGAGCCTCCTCGCCGACGATGCCGTGCTCGTGCATGCCCGAGAACAGCTGGTCCTTGAGTCGGTCGATCCGCTCCACGCCGCGTTTCGACCCCATGGCGCGCCTCAGCTGGTCGGCGTCCTCAGCTGAGCAGTTGCCGACCGTCATCGCCATCTGCATGAGCTGCTCCTGGAAGAGCGGTACCCCGAGCGTGCGTTCCAGCACCGGTTCCAGCGCGGGGTGCGGGTACGTGACCGGTTCTTCCGTGTTGCGGCGGCGCAGGTACGGGTGCACCGCGCCGCCCTGCATGGGACCTGGCCGGATCAGTGCGATCTCGATGACGAGGTCGTAGAAGCGACGCGGTCTGAGGCGCGGCAGCGTGTTCAGCTGCGCGCGGCTCTCGACCTGGAAGACCCCGATGGCATCGGCGCGGCACAGCATGTCGTACACCCCGGCCTCCTCCTTCGGGATCGTCGCGAGCGTCCAGGTCTCACCCGTGGCGTCGGCGATGAGGTCGAGTGTTCCCTGCAGCGCATTCAGCATGCCGAGCCCGAGCAGGTCGAACTTCACGAGACGCATCGCGGCGCAATCGTCCTTGTCCCACTGCAGCACGGTGCGCCCGTCCATGCGGGCGTGCTCGATGGGGCAGACCTCGCCGATCGGTCGCCGGGTGAGCACCATGCCGCCCGAGTGGATGCCGAGGTGCCTCGGGCTCTTGAGGAGCTGAGACGCGAGGTCGCGCACGGGTTCCGGGATCGGACTGTGCGGGTCCTCGCCGATGGAGTTCCACTTGTCCAGGCTGCGCGTCCAGGCCTTCTGCCGATCCGGCGGGTATCCGAGCGCCTTCGCCGCATCCCGCACGGCGGCCTTCGGGCGGTATGAGATCACGTTCGCCACCTGGGCGGCACTGCGCCGTCCGTAGCGTTCGTACACGTACTGGATGACCTCTTCGCGCCTGCCGGAATCGAAGTCCACATCGATGTCCGGTTCTTCGTCGCGCATGCTCGAGAGGAACCGCTCGAACGGCAGGTTGTAGAACACCGAGTCCACATCGGTGATCCTGAGGACGAAGCACACCGCCGAGTTGGCCGCGGATCCTCTGCCCTGGCACAGGATGCCCCGCGTTCGCGCGTACCCCACGAGGTCGTGCACGATGAGGAAGTATCCGGGAAAGTCTTTCTCCTCGATTACGTGCAGTTCGCGTTCGAGGCGCGCGCGAATCCCCGGATCCAGCGGATCGCCGTAGCGCTCGGCTGCCCCTCGCCACACCAGGTCGCGGAGCCAGCTCATCTGCGTGTGCCCCTCGGGGAGCGCGAGGCGGGGCAGCTCGGGCGACGCCGCCCGCAGGGGGAACGCGAGCGACTGCGCGAGCGGAGCGGTGCGCTCGACGGCTTCGGGATGACGCGCGAATCGCCGAAGCATCTGCGCGCCGCTGCGCAACCGCGCGGCGGCGTTCGCCGGCAGGTACCCGTCCATTTCGTCGAGACTTCGCCGCGCCCGGACGGCGGCCACCGCCTCGGCGAGCGGTGCGTGCGCGGCGGTCGCGTAGTGCACGGCGCCCGTGACGACCGTCGGAAACTTGGCGCGCCGCGCGATCTCCGCGAGCTCGTCGCAGCGCACGTCGTCTCCGGGGTGACCGTGGTCGCTGAGCTCGACGTACACGTTGTCCCGCCCGAAGCGGTCGCCGAGGCGAGCGAGCTCGCGCGCCGCCGCGTCGGATCCGCCGGTATCGAGCGCCTGTCGCACCGCGCCCTTCCGGCACCCGGTGAGCACCGCCCACTGCCCGTCCGCATCCGCCGCCAGTGCGTCGAGGTCGTAGCGGGGGCGCCCTTTCTCACCGCCGGCGAGCTGTGCTTCGGTGATCGCCGAAGAGAGCCGATGGTAGCCGCCCACGCCGCGAGCGAGCACGAGCAGGTGGGCGCCGGCGGGGTCGGCGACGCCGAGTTGCGGTGCATCCAACCCGAGGGAGAGCTCTGCGCCGTAGACGGTGAGTAGATCGGGGTGTTCGAGGGCTGCCTCGGCGAAGCGCGCGGCCCCGTAGAACCCGTCGTGATCGGTGATGGCGATGCCGGTGAGCCGCAGTCGGACGGCTTCGGCGATGAGGTCCTCGGGAGAGGAGGCGCCGTCCAGGAAGCTGTAGTGCGAATGAGCGTGGAGCTCGGCGTACGGAACGACGGGCGCCTCAGGCTCGGGGATCGGGATCTCCGGTGGGGGCGCGGGCTGCGTCGACGCGGGCGTCGTGGGTGCGGGGCGAGTTCGACGGGTCCGCGGCGCAGCAGGTCTGCCCGAGAGGGTCCGCTCGAACGTGTCCCATGAGAGTGCCGGGTTGTTCCAGTCCATGAGTCCTCCTCGCAGCGTGCGGTCAGTCGTATCGGCCTTCGGCGAACCACGATCCGCGCTGGTGCAGCAGCAGCCAGGCGTCCCCGTTCTGCAGGGCCAGTTGCAGACGGAAGCGCGGCGGAGTGCCGGCCCACCAGCGTTCGCGCAGCGGCCACGGCGGTGACCAGGTCTCCACGGGTTCGTCGACACCCGCAGTGGGGATGCGCAACCGGGCCGGTGGGGCGGTGAGGGTGTCTCCGTCCTCGCTCAGCGAGACAGAGGATTCGTCGGCGGCGACGCACTCGACCTGAACCGGGGGATCGAAGACGAACACGGGGTGCGGCGGGGGGAGTGATCCCGGCCACGGCTGATCGGGAGGTCGGCGGTGCGCCGCCGTCTCGGATGCGCGTGTGCCCCAGGGGACCCACTGCCGTCGGTCGCGCAGCAACCGACCTCCCGTGAGCTTCGCCGTGACGACCCCTTCATGACCCACCAGGCTCTGCACGCGACTGAGCACGTGATGCACCCTGGGGTCGGAATCGCTGCTCCAGAGACCCGGTTCGTGGTGGGCGGCGCGATCGGTGCGGATCGGCGCGATCAGCACGTGCACCACGCCCGCCCCCGCCCGGTCGGCGTCGCGGGGGAGCGTCTCCGCCTGCCAGCGCACCCGGTTCAGCACGTCAGCGCCGTCGAAGTGCTTCGGGTGGGCCCAGTTGCGCTCGTGTCTCACGCCGATGTCGTCGGTCAGCTGCACGCTGATCTCGGTGCAGATGAGCCCAGCGCCCACGAGATCGGCGACGAAGCGCTCGGCGGCCGCGCTGCAGGCGAACGCCAGCGGATCGGCTCCGTCGACCGGGGGCTCGAAAGCGAGTTCGACCCCGAACTCCTGCGGCCGTTCACGCGGCACCAGCGACGGTCCGGCGTCGGGATCATCGCCGGCCGCGAGTCTGCGGGCGACGCCTCCGGCGCGTCCGAACCGATCCTGCACCGCCGAGGGCGGGAGCGCCGCCAACGCGCCGAGCGTGTGAATGCCGAGACCGCGCAGCACATCGCCCAGGTCGGAGCCGGTGGCGCGTGCGATCGGCAGCGGACCGAGGAAAGCCGCGGTCTCTGCGGCGGCGATGAGCCTGACGCCCGGCGACGGCGAGGTCACCTGCGGATCGTCAGCGGCGGATCGAGCAGCCTGCTCGGCGGCGAAGCGCCCCTCGGCCACTCCGACCCGCGCATCCGAGAACCCGAGACCGGCGATCGCCTCCCTGAGTGCCGCAGCGGCCTCCGCCTCGCCTCCGTAGTAGCGCGCCGGGCCTCTGGCCCGCACGGCGCAGAGGCCCGGCCTGACCGCCTCGACCTCCGGTACGAGCGCTTCCAGTGCGGCGAGCACGGGTTCGAAGCGCCTGGCATCGATTTCGGGGTCGTGCGGCAGCAAACGAAGGTCGGTGCACCGGAATCTCGCCTCGTGCTCTTTGAGGCCGACGCGCACCCCGGCGGCGCGTGCGCCGGCAGAGCACGCCGACACTCTGCGGGACGCCAACAGTGCAACGGGGGCGCCCGGCCCGTCGGCTCGGGGATCGGTGCCGGACTCGGTGCCGGTGCCCGTGTCGGTGTCGGTATCGGGGAACTCGGCGAGGTGCGCGTGCACCGGCCAGTCCGGAATCCAGAGAGCCATCACGCGGCGATGAGAGACCGTCATGCGAACTCCGAAGCGGGTTCCGTCGTGAGCTCGACCACGCGCTCGCGCGTCTTCGTCGGCGCGGCAACAGCTACGGGGCGGGGGAACCCCGGTGCGGGCGGTGCTGCGCCTGCCGGCTGTGGCGCAGATTCGGGTTCGCTCAGACGACCGGTTTCCAGGTGCACGCGATGCTCGCGAAGCCCACGCCGATCTTGGGATCGGATCGTGAGCTCACGGCTGCGGAGCACTCCGCTGCCGTGACCGAGCCCCGACCATCGCGAGGCCGTCACGCGCAACTCGCTCTCCGCACGAGGCCAGTCGCCCAGCACGATCAGCGCCGCACCACTGTCGCGCAGCTTTGCCGCGAGGCGAGCGGCATCGCGATGCGCGGGAGTGGAAATGTCGTACACCAGTACGAGTGAGAGCGTCTCGGCGAGCGTGCTGGCGACGCTGAGCGCGCGGGCGCCGGGCCGCGGCACGAGGGCGCAGCGGTCGAGCGCGACCCCGAGTCGCGCAGCGGCTTCGGGGTGCAGGTCGGGTGCGCCCACGATGCCGCACCACTCGCCCGCGGTCGACGCTTCGGCAAGCAGGGCCAGGCCCAGAGTGGCCGAACCGTGCACAGCATAGGTGGCCCCCATGCGCAGGCGGCCCCCCGGAAGCAGCGGGCGCAACGGGCCGGCGGTCGGTAGGGTGCGCTCATCCAGGCGAAGCGACTGCATCTCATCGATGCGGTGCTGCAGCGAGGCGGAGGCGGGCGAGGACATGCACCCATATTCGAACATGTATTCGAGTCTGTCAATCCGGAAACGGGGTGTCCTGTCAGCACGTAGGATGGACGGGATGAATGAAGACGATCTGGACGATTACGAACGCGATGCCGAGCTCTCGCTGTTCCGAGAGTACCGGGACGTCGTCGGTCAATTTCGCTATGTCGTGGAGACCGAGCGGCGGTTCTACCTGGCGAACGAGGTCGATCTCACGCGTCAGGACGCGGGGAGCGATTTCTACTTCGAGCTCTCGATGAAAGATGTCTGGGTGTGGGACGTCTACCGCGCCGACCGATTCGTGAAGTCGGTCCGGGTGCTCACGTTCAAGGACGTCAACGTCGAAGAGCTCTCGGCACGCGAGTTCAAGCTGCCGCAGGAGCTCGCGCTCGACGAGTGAGCGCACTGGATGCGGGTGTGCGTTCCGCGGTGATCCCGCATCGTGCACAGCCAGCATGCTCGATGTGAATCGGCGCATCTTCCACAGCCGTGTCGGCGAGGCAGCGCACCCTGTTCCCCCGATGGCATGGTCAGGGTATGCGCCGCGGACATTCCCTGCTCGAGCTTCGTTCTCATCGTGCGTCGATGGGAGCGTGGGGAGTCGCCCTGCTCCTGCTGCTCCTCCTGCAGCCGGGTGCCTCCGCCAGGGCTGTGGCACCGGTCGAGAAGTGGTCGTCGCCCGCCGGGCACCCACTGGTACTCGCCCGGGGATATGAACCCCCGCCCACCCCGTATGCGGCGGGGCACCGTGGCGTCGATCTCGCCGCGACCGATGGCCAGCCGCTTCTGGCCCCCGCCGACGGCGTCGTGAGCTTCGCGGGTCCCGTCGCGGGACGCGGCGTGATCTCGATCCGTGTCGACCGAGACACCGTGCTCTCCCTCGAACCGGTCGAGACGTCCCTCACGGAAGGCGACCCCGTGCAGCGCGGACGCACGATCGGTACGATCCGCAACGGGCACTGCGCCTCGGCGTGCGTGCACCTGGGGGTGCGGGTCGATGGTGCATACGTGAATCCGATGCGGTTCCTGTCTGGGGTGCCCGAACTCCTCCCCTGGTGAGTGTCATGACGGTGCCGTGGTGCCGAGCCTGTGCCGTGGTGCCGCTCTCGGCTCCGGCTGAGGTTCACGCTCGCGGATGCGCCTGACGGTAGCTTTCCGCGAGTCGTTCGGTCGACACGTGCGTGTAGACCTGGGTGCTCGACAGGCTCGCGTGCCCGAGCAGTTCTTGCACCACGCGGAGGTCGGCGCCGCCGTCGAGCAGGTGCGTGGCAGCGGTGTGGCGGAACGTGTGCGGGCCACGGGGGCCGCCGCCCGGTTCTTGTTCGAGTTCGCGCGCGACGAGGCGGTAGACAGCCTGGGTGGTGAGCGGGGTGCCGTCGCTGCCGAGGAACACTTCGGCCGCGTCGATCATGCCGTCTGATGCGGCGAGGAGTGAGGGTCTGCCGCGCTCGAGGTAGTCGTCGAGTGCACGAGCCGCCGGGGCTCCGAAGGGCACGACACGGTCGCGGTTGCCTTTGCCTCGGACGCGGACGGTGCGCTCGAGGAGGTCGAGGCCGGAGCGGCGGAGCGTGCACAGCTCGGAGACGCGCATGGCCGTGGCGTACAGGAGTTCGAGGATGGCGTGGTCTCTGATCTGCTGGGGTGTGCCGTGTGCGGCGCGTTGTGCGGCCCGTTCCATGATGCGCGCGATCTGCTCGTTTCCGAGTACGCGCGGCAGGGTGCGGGGGGCCTGAGGCGCGCGCAGTCGGGATGCAGGGTTGCCCGGTACGAGTCCGCGGTGCTCGAGCCACTTGCCGAACGACTTCGCGGTGGCGACGCGACGCGCGATCGTCGTGGGGGCCAGACCGCGCTGCTGCTCGGCCCAGAGCCAGTCGCGCAGCAGATCGAGCGTGAGGGCATCGAGACGCATCGAGGCGGCGACTGAAGCCTCTCCCTCGGAGGCGAACGCGACCAGCGATTGCAAGTCGCGCGCGTACGCGCGCAGCGTGTGCTCCGAGTAGCCGTACTCGTGCCGAGTCGCGGCGAGGAACTCGCTCGTGGCGTCGTGCAGGTGCATGCACTCATTCTCGACGGTGGAGACGCCATCGCTCCTCACCACCGTACGGCGTTTCGTCTCGGGTCATGAAGCCGAGCAGTTCGAGTTCGGCCGCAGCGTCTCGGGCGTCGTCCGGGTCGAGTCCGGCGCGGGCCGCCGCGTCTCGGAGCGTGCGGGTGCCGCGCAACGGCAGCGCGTCCAGCAGTCGGCGGTGGGTCGCCGGCTGCCGGGTACCGTCGCCGTCCGCGGGCGAGGGATCAGTGGGAGAGCCCACATCGCCTCCGAGCAGTTCGATGACGTCGGATGTGCCTGAGATGAGGGTGGCGCCGTACTCGCGGATGAGCCGGTGACAGCCTCGGGACGCGGCGGAGGTCACCGGCCCGGGCACGGCGCCGAGCGGACGCCCGATCTCGGCGGCGTGTCCTGCGGTGTTCAGCGAACCCGACCGCGGTCCGGCTTCCGTCACCAGGGTTGCGGCGGAGAGGGATGCGATGAGCCGGTTGCGCATGAGGAACCGCCACCGTGTCGGGGCGGCTCCCGGCGGCATTTCGGCGCAGACCGCACCGTGCTCGCCGATGCGCTGCAGCAGTGTCTCGTGCGCGCGCGGGTAGGCCCGATCCGCTCCGCCGGCGAGGAGTGCGACGGTAGGGCGTTCGAGATGGAGCGCGGTGCGGTGCGCGACGGCGTCGATGCCGTACGCGGCACCCGAGACGATCGTCGCTCCGGCCTGCGCTGCGGCGGCGGTGAACTCTGCCGTCACGTCGGACCCGTAGCCGCTCGCAGCTCGCGAGCCGACGACGGACAGCGCGGTGCTCGAAAGGTGCGCCGGGTCGCCGCGGACCCACAGCATGAGTGGGGCGTGCGCGCCCAGGTCGACCAGCGTCCGGGGCCACAAGGAGTCCTCGGGGAGGACGACCCGGAGCCCTCCCTGCTGGGCGCGATCGAGGTCCTCGTGCGCGCCTCTGCGGTCGAGGCGGGGCACCCATCGCTTCAGCGCCGCGGTGCAGGCGCGGACCGTCAGGTCGGGTGAGAGCGTGTGCGGCTCCTCGGCTTCGGCCGCGTGCCGTTCGCATGCCCTCAGGAGGTCGGTGCCGGTCGTGCCGCGCATGAGCATGAGCAGTGCGTGCTCGGGACCGATGCAGGTGAGGACCTCGTGGGCGACGCGGTCACCCGGTTCGGTGAGACGAGACCATGCGATCCGGGCCAGCAGCGCATCGGCGCGTTCCGCGCTGTGCACGGCTGCCGTGTCCGTGGCCGAATCGATGGCGGCGAGAGCCCCGCGGATCGCGGGTTCGGCGAGAAATCCTGCAGTCGGGCGGCTCATCGTCGACCCCCGCGGAGCGCGAGAGCGCGCGCGATATCGGCGCGACTGGGCAGGTCGCGGCCGGCGAGATCGGCGATGGTCCACGCGACCCTCAGCGTACGGTCGTACCCGCGCAGGGTGAGCGCGCCGCGTCCGAGCGCCTGATCGAGCACGGCGGTGTGGCTGCGCGGCAGCCGTGCTGCCGGTCCGCGCAACCAGTTGCCCGGGACTTGCGCGTTGACCGTCCACGGTGTTCCGGAGAGTCGTGCGGCGGCGAGTGCTCTCGCCCGGCCGACCCGATCCTTGAGCTCTCGGCTGGTGGGTCTGACCGCGCAGGATTCGGTGAGTACGACACTCGACACGCGTCGCACTTCGAGTGACAGGTCGATGCGATCGCGCAGCGGGCCGGATACCCGCTGCGCATACTGACGCCGCGCGTACGGCGTGCACGTGCACTCGAGCGCCGGGTCGGGGGAGTCCGCATTGCCGCACGGGCACGGGTTCGAGGCGAGCACGAGTTGCAGTGCGGCGGGGAAGGTGGCTCGGAACCTGGCGCGGTGGATCTCGACGACCCCCGACTCGAGCGGTTGCCTGAGCGCGTCGAGTACCGTGGAGGAGAACAGCGGCGTCTCATCGAGCAGCATCACTCCGTGGCAGGCTCTCGTGATGGCCCCCGGTCGGATCCCGGCCGCGTCTCCGCCTCCGATGATGGCCGCGGGTGAGGCCGTGTGATGGGGGCGTTCGAACGGCGGGCGCCGGATGAGTTCGGTGACGGGCGAGCCACCCAGCGAGGCGATGCAGCTCGCCGTGAGTGCTTCTTCGGACGTGAGATCGGGCAAAATCGAGGGAAGCCGACTCGCCAGGAGCGTCTTGCCCGCTCCGGGAGGGCCGGAGAGGGAGATGTGATGCCGACCGGCCGCCGCGATCACCATCGCCTCGGTCGCCTCCGGCTGGCCGACGACGTCTGCCATGTCGGGTTCGGCCAGTGCGCGGGACACCCGCGGACCGTTGCCCGACTGCCCATCGTCGCGACGGCGGTCGCCCGGAATCTCCGACCACCGACCGGGCGACCCGCGATGCCAGGCGGCAGCGGCGGCAAGATCGGGCGCTGAGATCACCCCGATCCCGGGGACCAGCAACGCTTCCGCTCGACCGGATTCCGGCACCATGATCCGCTCGAATCCGAGCTCGCGCGCCGCGACCACCGCGCTCAGCAAGCCTGCGGGCCGTCGAATGCCCCCGTCGAGTCCGAGTTCGCCGAAGTGCGCGGTCGTGTGCAGGCGTCCGTCGGGAACCTCCCCCGAGGCCGAGAGCGCCGCCAGCGCGATCGCGAGGTCGAAGGACGAGCCGTGCTTCGGCAGTGCCGCCGGGCTCAGATTGATGGTCAGGAACCGAGAGCTGAGGCTCAGTCCTGCCTGCGCGATCGCCGTGCGTACCCTGAGGCGAGCCTCGGCGAGCGCTGCATCGGGCAGACCGATGACCGCCATGCCGGGAAGCTGACGGGTGACCGCCGCTTCGACCATCACCGGGGTGCCGGTGAGTCCGAGCAGTGCGAGTGCCGCAGCCTTGGGCACCGTTGCGCTCACGCTACGCCCTGCAGGTGGTCGAGGCGGGGGCGCTCGCCGTCGCGCAGGACGATGCCGATGGCGTCGACGCGCAATCGGGTGCCGCGCGCCGTGTGCGCGCGGGCCCAGGCGCCGAGCAGACGCCGGATCCGGTGTGCCTTGCGCGGGGTGATCGCTTCGAGCGGATGCCCGTAGCCGAGCCCCGTCCGGGTCTTCACCTCGACGGCGACGACCGTCTCTCCGTCGCGGACGATGAGATCGAGTTCGCCGTCGCGGTGCCGCCAGTTCTGAGCGAGGATCGTGCATCCGCGTCGCTCGAGGTGCTCGCGAGCGATCGTCTCGCCGCGTGCGCCGATGCGGTGATTGTGCGTGCGGTCCGTCGCGGGGACCGATGGTTCAGCGGGGTGTGGGTTCATGGGTGCCTCCGCGACCAGCGTGGCGCGAGCGACCCGGTCATCGAGCGGCCGTGCGGGAGGTGGGGAAAGATCCGGTGCGGCCAGGCGGTGTGGACGAAACGCAGTGCGTCACGACGCGGGTGCGCCGATGCTACACTGTTCGGAGCACCTCTGTGGAGGTGACTTCGCGTGCCCGCGCACGGATGCAGCGCCACCGGTCTTCACTCGTGAAGCGGCGCTCTCCGGGGCACCAGGATTCCCCCGCACCGCGGGCGGAAGAGACAACCGCAAGCGCGCACGTCCCCGTGCGCAGAACAGGAGAACGGCCATGGCCGTCGTCACCATTCGCCAGCTGCTCGACAGCGGCGTCCACTTCGGACACCAGACCCGTCGCTGGAACCCCAAGATGAAGCGCTTCATCTTCACCGAGCGCTCGGGCATCTACATCATCGACCTGCAGCAGTCGCTCGGATACATCGATGACGCATACGAGTTCGTGAAGAACACCGTCGCACGCGGCGGCAACATCCTCTTCGTCGGCACCAAGAAGCAGGCGCAGGAAGCCATCGCCGAACAGGCCGCTCGTGTGAATCAGCCCTACGTCAACCAGCGCTGGCTCGGCGGACTCCTCACCAACTTCCAGACCGTCACCAAGCGCCTCGAGCGCATGAAGGAGCTCGAGCAGCTCGACTTCGAGGGCGGCACGAGCGGCTTCACCAAGAAGGAGCTCCTGCTCAAGAGCCGTGAGCTCGAGAAGCTGCAGAAGTCGCTCGGCGGCATCCGCAACATGGGCAAGACCCCGGCAGCGCTCTGGGTGGTCGACACCAAGAAGGAGCACCTTGCAATCGACGAGGCGAAGAAGCTGGGCATCCCGGTCATCGCCATCCTCGACACCAACTGCGACCCCGACGAGGTCACCTACCCCATTCCGGGCAACGACGACGCGATCCGCTCCGTCTCGCTGCTCACGCGCGTGATCGCCGACGCCGCGGCCGAAGGCCTCATGGAGCGCCACCAGAAGCCCAGCGAGGGCGACGCCGCAGCCGAGCCGCTCGCCGAGTGGGAGGTCGAGCTGCTGAACGCCGACCAGGCCGAGAAGCCCGCAGCCGAGGAGACCACTGAGGCGCCCGCCGCCGAGGAGACCCCTGCTGAGGAGACCCCCGCAGCCGAGGCCTCGGAAGAGGCTGCGGCCGAGGCGCCGGCCGAGAAGACCGCCGAGTAACTCGGCACACACTCACTCGTACCCACTACTCAGAAGGAGTCACATATGGCTGCAGTCAGCATGGCCGCTGTGAAGGAACTGCGCGAGCGTCTCGGCGCCGGCATGGTCGACAGCAAGAACGCGCTCACCGAGGCAGATGGCGACATCGAGAAGGCGATCGAGATCCTGCGTCTCAAGGGCCTGAAGGGCGTTGCGAAGCGTGAGGGCCGCGAGGCGAGCGAAGGTCTCGTCGCCGTCAAGCAGGGCGACGACACCACCGTCATGATCGAGCTCGTCTGCGAGACCGACTTCGTCGCGAAGAACGAGAAGTTCGGCGCACTGGGCGAGCGCGTGCTCGATGCGATCACCGCTGCCGGTGCGAAGAACCTCGAGGAGGCGCTCGCCGCCCCCGCCGAAGGCAAGACGGTCGGCGAGGTCATCACCGATGAAGCCGCGATCATCGGCGAGCGCATCGAGCTGCGCCGCGTCGCCGTGACCGAGGGCTCGACCGCCGTGTACCTGCACCGCACGTCGAAGGATCTGCCCCCGCAGATCGGTGTCGTGGTGGGGTACACCGGCGACGACGCGAAGGCTGCGCTGAGCATCGCTCAGCACATCTCCTTCGCCGACCCGGTGTACGTCACGCGCGACGAGGTGCCCGAGGCCGAGGTCGAGAAGGAGCGCGAGCTCGTCACCGAGATCTCGAAGAACGAGGGCAAGCCCGAGGCTGCACTGCCGAAGATCGTCGAGGGTCGCCTCAACGCATTCTTCAAGCAGGTCGTGCTGAACGAGCAGATCCACGCGCTGGACGAGGAGAAGCGCACGGTGGCGAAGGTGGCCGAGGCCGCCGGGATCACGGTGAACGGCTTCGCTCGGTGCAAGGTCGGATCCTAATCCGCTGGTGAGAGACCCGGGTGCCATCGGCACCCGGGTCTCGTGCTGTCCGGGGTCGAACGATCGGCGCCGAGCGGATCCTGCAGCCCGCGTGCCGGCATCCGGCACCTCCACTATCCTGGCATCAGCAGGTGCCCCGTCTTGAAGGAGAATCGATGACTCAGAACACCCCCGCTCGCAAGCGTCGCGTCATGCTCAAGCTCTCGGGCGAAGCGTTCGGCGGTGGCACGCTCGGAGTGAACCCCGACGTGGTGAGCCAGATCGCTCGCGAGATCGCGGCGGCGGTCGACACCGTCGAGGTGGCAGTGGTGGTCGGCGGCGGCAACTTCTTCCGCGGCGCCGAGCTGTCGCAGCGCGGCATGGATCGCTCGCGCGCCGACTACATGGGAATGCTCGGCACCGTGATGAACGCGCTTGCGCTGCAGGACTTCCTCGAGCAGGCCGGAGTGTCGAGCCGGGTCCAGTCCGCGGTGACGATGACGCAGGTCGCTGAGACCTACATCCCGTTGCGCGCGGTCCGCCACCTCGAGAAGGGGCGCGTCGTGATCTTCGGTGCCGGTGCCGGTCTGCCCTATTTCTCGACCGATACCGTGGCCGCTCAGCGTGCGCTCGAGATCCACGCCGAGCAGGTGCTCGTCGCCAAGAACGGTGTCGACGGCGTGTACACCGCGGATCCGCGGAAGGATCCCGAGGCCACATTGATCGATGAGATCAGTTACGGTGACGCGCTCGTCCGCGGCCTCAAGGTCGTCGATTCGACCGCGTTCAGTCTCTGCATGGACAATGGAATGCCGATGCGTGTCTTCGGCATGGAGCCCGAGGGCAACGTCACCGCCGCGATCCGCGGCGAGCAGCTCGGCACGCTCGTCCGCCAGTAGCGGAACGTTCGGTCGCGACTGCGGCGGGCTGCGCTGGCCTGCCGTTATGCTGGAAATACTGAGATTTTATGAAGGAGAGCACCGTGATAGACGAGGTCTTCGCTGACGTCAACGACCGCATGACCAAGGCCGTGGAGGCGGCGAAGGAGAGCTTTGCGACGGTGCGCACCGGCCGTGCGAATCCCGCGCTGCTGCAGGGTGTCCAGGTCGATTACTACGGCACACCGACACCGCTGCCGCAGCTCGCCTCGGTGCAGAACCAGGACGCGCGCAGCCTGGTCATCACGCCCTACGACAAGGGGGCGATGAAAGAGATCGAGCAGGCGATCCGCGACATGCCGAACCTCGGTGCCAACCCGAACAATGACGGCACCGTGATCCGCCTCAATCTTCCCGAGCTCACGGCCGAGCGCCGCAAGGAGTTCGTGAAGATCGTGAAGTCGCGCGCCGAGGATGCACGCGTGGCCGTGCGCAACGTGCGGCGACACGGCAAGGACGAGCTCGAGGCGTTGAAGTCCGAGGTCGGCGAGGACGAGATCGGCCGCGCCGAGAAGGAGCTCGAGTCGCTCACCAAGCAGTACATCGATCAGATCGATGACTCGATGAAGCGCAAAGAGACCGAACTGCTCGAGGTCTGATCCGGTGTCCGACCACCCGCGGAGCGAGTTCAGGGCGCACCTGCAGTCGACCCGCGCGCAGCTCGAGGCGAAGAACGCCGAGATCGAGAAGCGCGCGGGTCGGAACCTGTTCTTCGCCGTGCTCTCGGGTCTGGCATTCGCGGCGGTCTTCATCGCGAGTCTCTTCTTCCTGAAGGAACTCTTCGTCGCGCTGGTCGCGATTCTCGTGGCGATCGCGCTCGTCGAGCTCGCGGCGGCGTTCCGCGTCGCCGGACGGCGAGTGCCGAGGGTCGGCGTCGTGATCGGCGGACTCACGATCGTCGCCGGGGCGTACGTCGGGGGACCGGAAGGAATGCTCCTCGGTCTGTTCGCCGGGTCGTTGCTGCTGACCCTCTGGCGTCTGGTCGAGGGGCTGGTGCCCCGCTGGGAGGTGCCGAAGCGCACCTTGATCCGTGACATCTTCTCAGGACTCTTCACGCTCGTCTACGTCAGCTTCCTCGGCTCATTCGCCGTGCTCCTGCTCATGGCGGATCGCGGTGAATGGTGGGTGTTCTCCCTCGTGCTGGTCGTCGTCTCGGTGGATGTCGGAGCGTACGCCGCGGGCGTGACGCTCGGTCGCCACAAAATGACGCCGCG
The DNA here is from genome assembly GCF_017583045.1 of Leucobacter tardus. GTDB lineage: Bacteria > Actinomycetota > Actinomycetes > Actinomycetales > Microbacteriaceae > Leucobacter > Leucobacter tardus. The sequence continues at coordinate 215,828 of NZ_JAGFBF010000004.1, forward strand.
GATCAGTCCCAACAAGACCTGGGAGGGGTTCTTCGGTGCGGCGACGGTGGCGATCATCGCGGGCATCGCCGCATCCGTCTTCGCCCTGCAGCAGCCCTGGTGGGTCGGGGTCGTGATCGGTGCGGTGGTGCTGCTGACCGCGACAGGCGGCGACCTGACGGAGTCGCTGATCAAACGCAATCTGGGTGTGAAGGATATGAGTTCGTGGATCCCCGGTCACGGTGGGTTCCTGGATCGACTGGATTCGCTGCTGCCCTCGGCGGTCGGCGTCTACGGAGTCGCGTTGAGTTGGGGAGTGGTCGTGTGAACGCGCGAAAGGCAACGGAGGTCCAGGTGGACGAACCATCGGAGACGCGGGAGGGGGAGCAGCTCGCCCCGTTCCCCTTCGCGGAGGGCAAGCAGCTCGGGTACGAGACGGAGCCCGTCGACGTGTTCCTGGCGCGAGCGCGGGCGACCTATGAGGACCCGAAGCAGCTCGATGACCCGGTGACATCGGTCGAGGTGCGGCGTGCGGCGTTCCCCGTGAAGAAGCGCGGGTACTCCGCTCGGCACGTGGATGCGGCGATGGACCGCCTCGAGGAGGTCTTCTTCGAGCGTGAGCGTCGCGCGCGCGTGCGCACCGAGGGTGAGGACGCCTGGTGGGCGGAGACCCGGAAGCTGCTGTCGGAGGTGCGGGGGCGTCTCGAGCGTCCGCGCGGTCGACGGTTCAATCGGCGAGGCTTCCTGGCGACCGGGTACCGTCGGGCAGAAGTCGATGCCTTCCTGGATCGGATCTCCGCGATGTTCGCCCATCGGGAGATGACCCTGGACCCGGCCGAGGTACGTGACGTGGTCTTCCACTCGCAGGTGCGCGGGTACGACGAGGACCAGGTCGATGCCCTACTCGACAGCGTGGTCGAACTGATCCTCTCCACGAAGTAGTCCGTGAGCGCGTGCGGTCGATGTCGTCCGACTGCTCGCCTGCGGCGTGCCGGCATCGTTCTCGGACTGGCCAGGAGTCATTCCCTGAGATAGGATCGTTACATTGTGAATCCATGGAATCAGAGTGCCCCCGCCCCGTCAGCCGCTCCCTGGAAGCGCGTACGCGGCTTCGGAGCAGGCCTGGCCGCGGTAGCGTTCTTCGGCACGGTGGTGATCGCTCCGTTCGCGGTGTCCACTGCGTCGTCGGCCGACGAGCTCGCGAGCCCGGAAGAGCTGAACCAGCGGATCAACCAGGAGTTCGTCGCAGCGGACGTTCCCGACGTGGAGTTCGCGTTCGAGAGCTCGTCCGAGAAGCTGCCGGACCCGAAGCCCAAGCCGAAGCCCGAGGCGGATGAGGACGACGCGTCCGACTCGCAGGAGACGGTCGACGGCGACGGCGAAGACGCGTCCGCCGAGCCGGAGTCTCCCGAGTATACGGGCGGCGGCTCGCCGAAGAAGTGGATGACCGAAGCGGGGATCGCCGAGAGCGACTTCGCCTACGTCGATTACATCGCGAATCGTGAGAGCGGCTGGAACCCGAACGCGACGAACGCGTCGTCCGGCGCCTGCGGAGTGATCCAGGCGAACCCCTGCAGCAAGGTGCCCGGAAACGGATACAACCCCGTGGACAACCTGAAGTGGGCCGACGGGTACGCGAAGGATCGGTACGGCAGCTGGCAGGCGGCGCACGCGTTCTGGACCGCGAACCACTGGTGGTGACCGGGGAGACCGGTGGCTCGGAAGCATCGGCGTAGCTCCGAGCGCGCCGGGCGCGATGTGACGCACTTGGCGCACGGCGGAGCCCAGCGCGTCTCGCGACAGGGCGGCGAGTGGTTCGTCAGGCAGGTCCCCGCTTCGCGTGCCGAGAAATCGTATCGATGCCCGGATTGCGGTGGCGACATCCCCCCTGGGCAGGCCCACGTGGTCGCGTGGCGCGCCGATCATCTGTTCGGCGATGCATCGGCGGTGCAGGATCGTCGTCACTTCCACACCCACTGCTGGCGACTCGCCTGAGCGGTTCGCCCGGACCTGAGAACGGGATCGCTAGAAGAGCGTGGCCGAACTGCTGGGATGCTGCGGTGTGGGATCTGTCGTCGGCGTCGGGGCGCTGTCGGGGAGACCTGGGCCGACATCGGGAGTGGTTCCGCGCTGGAACGCCGTCGCCGCAGCACGCGCCCGGAGATCAGCGGCCTCGTTCAAGGGGTGGCCGGCGTGACCCTTCACCCACTCGAAGACGACATCCCGTCCGCGAAGCGCGGCATCGAGGCGTTCGAGCAGTTCGCGGTTGAGCACGGGCTTCCCGTCGCCCTTCTTCCATCCGCGCCGCTTCCAACCGGGCATCCACTTCGTGAGCGAGTTGATGACGTACTGGCTGTCGCAGAGCACGGTCAGACGCTCGTCCGAGCGGTGGGCCGTCGCATGAAGGAGGTCGAGCACCGCCATGAGCTCGCCCTGATTGTTCGTCGCGCGCGGCCAGCCCCCGGCGCGCCACTGCGCATCGTCGATGACCCAGGCCCATCCGGCCGGGCCGGGGTTGCCGAGGGCCGAACCGTCGGCGGCCGCCGTGATCGTCATGCGTCGCGTCCCTCGGGGGTCACTGACGATTCGGTCGAATCGTCGGTGGCCCTTGCATCGTTGATCACCGACGCGGACGTCGCTGAGCCCGCCACTGTTGAGAGTTTCTGCGCGTTCGCGATGACATCGCCGAGGCTCTCGAAGTAGCTGGCGACGGCGCCCCGTTCGACCTTGAGCTGCGTCATCCGGTCCTCTGCGGCGGAGAGCACCTTGGCAGCGCGATCCTCCGCAGAGGCGAACGTGACGTGGGCGCGCTGCTCGGCTTCGCGGACGATCTCCGTGGCCTCCCGCTCAGCCTCGCTGCGAATTGCGCGGGCATCACGCTGGGACTCATTCGCGAGCCGCTCGTACTCGGCGCGCGCTGCATCGAGCTGCTCGCGCAACGCGGCGAGTTCGGCTCGCGACTGATCCGCTTCGTGCTGGAACGCCTCTGTCGAGGTGCGCTGACGTTCGGCGAGCTCCTGCTCGAGGGCCTCCCGCTGTTCGGCTGAGGCGCGCTGGAATGCATCACGTTCCCGATCGATGGCCTCGCGGAGTTCACGGGCGTAGTCCTCGGCATCACTGCGCAACGCGGCGCTCGATGCCTCGACCGCGGCGCGCTCCTCGGCGAGTTCACCGGTGGTCCGCGCGCGGAGCTGCTGGACCTCGTCGGTGACCTGGGTGCGCTGCCCGGCGACTTCGCGCGTGATGGAGTCCTCTGCCTCCGCCCGCTCGCGCGCGAGATCAGCGGCGTGCTGCTCGCGTTCGGCCGCGAGCGCTCGGACGTGCTCCTCGCGCTTGCGATCGAGCTCGGCCGTCAGATGGGCGCGTTGCCGCTCGGCGTCGAGCTGCACGCGTTCGCGCTCGAGACCGAGCTCGGCAGCGGCCTCCTCCTGATTGATGCGGAGACGCTCGGCGGCGGTAGCCGCTTCATCTGCGACCCGCTGCTGGTGCTCGGCGAGCTCGGCGGCGAGGCGGTCGTGCTGCGCCGCGGCCTCCGCGGCGACCCGTGCGTCGTGGTCACTGCGCTCGTGCTCGATCTGCGCGCGCTGCTCACGGATCTCCCGTTCGAGCGCGGCGTCGTGCTCGCGGCGCTCGGCCGCGAGCGTCTCGGCGTGGGTGCGGCGATCCTGCTCGATCTCGGCTGCAGCATCGCCGCGCTCGGACGCCAGCTGGGCGTCGTGCGACTCCCGGTCAGCAGCGAGCTGCGCGCGTTGTTCGGCGGCCGCCGCTGCGAGTTCGAGCTCCTGGCGTTCGCGATCAGCATCGAGGCGTGCGCGATGCTCGGTGAGCTCGTTCTCGATCTGCGTGTCGATGGCGGTGCGTTGCCGCTCCATGCGTGACTCGTGATCTTCGCGCTCGTGCGTGATCCGGTGCTCGTGCTCCTCGCGCTCTCCGGCGAGTTCGGCATCGTGCGACTCGCGACGCGCGCGGATCTCGGACTCGGCCCGTGCGACGAGCTGTTCGCGCTCACGGCGGCTCTGCTCCGCCGCAGCCTGCAGTTCCGCGCGCTGCGCCTCCTCGCGTCGCGCGAGTTCGGCACCCTGTTCGGTGCGCTCGGCGGCCAGCCGCTCGTCGTGCCGCAGCGCTTCGGCGGCGAGGCGCTCGTCGTGCGCGTGACGTTCCGCCGCGATGGTCTCGTCGTGACGGGTGCGCTCTTCCGCGATGCGACCGCGCAGATCGGCCATCTCCCGGTCGAGCGTGCGCTGCTGGGCATCGATCTCGGCGGTGAGCGTACGCTCCTGCTCCGCGAACCGCGCTTCGAGTTCCGCCTGCTCGCGCTGCTGCTGCGCCGTGAACGCGCTGCGTGTGGAATCGATCTCTTCGCGCATCCTGGCGCGTTCCAATTCGAGGGTGCGCTCGGCGTCCGCGTGCTCGCGTGCCACCTGCTCGGCCTGGGCCGCCGTCTCGCGGGCGAGACGCTCCGCTTCCTCGCGAGCGTCGCCGCTCACGCGCACGGCTTCACTCTCGGATGCGGCTCGCAGTGCGGCGGCCTCGCGTTCCGCGGTCTCCCGCGCTGCGGTGGCCTCGCGCTCCGCGGAGGCGCGGGTGAGTTCGGCGGTGCGCCTCGCCTCTTCGAGTAGACGTTCCTGCTCCTCATTCGCCGAAGCCGACTGCGCGGCGACGTCGTTGCGGGCGCTGGTGATGAGCACCTCGGACTGCTCGCGCGCCGTCGCGAGGATCTCGTCCGCGCGTTGCTGCGCCTGATCGAGCAGTCGTCGCGTTTCCTGCTCGGTCGTCGCGCGCAGGCGCTCAGCGTCGAGGTCGGCCTGGCTCATGAGCCGCTGCGCCGTGTCCTCGGCGACCTTCAAGCTCTTCTCCACCCGAAGACCCAGCCCCGTGTAACCGGTGGCACCGAGCTCCGCGACCTGCTCCTGCAGATCGGCGATGAGCGTGCGCTGATTCTCCGTGACATCGGACGCTTGTTGATGAGCGTGCTGCAGGGACTCGAGGTGCGCCTGCAGCGTGGCGATGTGCTGGGTCAGGGCACCGACGCGGTCGTCGACCTCCTCGCGGTTGTATCCCCGGAATGCGGGTGAGAACTGCGCTTCTGCTTCTGTCACGTGATCTCCGTGGTCGTCGGCGGTGCCCGCCGCGGTGCCGCTCTCCGGCGACCGCGGGCATAGTTACGACTATGATAGTTCAATTCCCTGTGGCGACCGGCGGCACCCGCGGTGTCCACCTGCCACTCGGGATGCTCGGGTAGCGTTGCAGGTTGCGGACGCGCCGTCCCGAGCGGGCCGGCCGGAATCCGTTCGACGAACCCCGAATCCCGAATCCAGCGATCAGACCCCGAGAAGGAGCCCACTGTGCGGTATGTGCTTGCGATTGCGACGCTGGTGCTTGCGGGGGTGCTTCTGGTGTTCGGCATCGGCCAGCGCACGTTCCTCGCGGGTCCGGCCGAGATCCGGTACGAAGCGGCGACGGTGGACGGTGCGCCGTACGCGGTGCTCCCCGCCGAGGTGCTCGACGCGGCTCCGGGGCAGCCGAACGTGGTTGTGGAGAGCGCGGGAGCCTTCGTGGCCATGGGGTCCCAGTCCGATGTGGATGCGTGGGTCGAGCCGTTCGACCACGAAGTCATCGGCGCGGACACGCAGAACCGCGAGCTGACGAGCACCGCCGTCGCCGCAACCGCGGAGGCGGACGGCGAGTCGGCCGAGGAGCCCGCGACCGGCATCGATCCGCGCGGCAGCGATCTCTGGCTCGACGAGTGGAGCGCGAATGCGGGCTCCACGGGCGACCAGGAGGCGAGTACCCCGGGCGGGGAAGCCAGCCTGCTGCGCGTACCGATGGATCTCGAACCGGGTCAGGCGGCGCTCATCGCGGTGGATGGCACCGAGCCGCTGCCCGACAGCATCGCGGTCTCCTGGGTGCAGGATCGGTCGACGCCGTGGGCGGGTCCGTTGCTCGCCGGTGGTGGACTGCTCGCCGTGGTGGGGGGAATCCTCTACCTCCTCGCTGTCGACCACAACCGTCGCGGCCTGGGTCCGCGCCGCGGCCGTCGTGGTCCGCTGCAGGGAATCCGCAACAGTTTCGGAAAGAGGAAGCAGATGAGTGCTCTGGACGGTGTCGACGCCGCCGGCGTGCGCCCGCCTGAGGGGCGCGAGTCGGGTCGAAGCTCGGGGAGCGACGCCGCTGTCGTGCCCGATTCGAGCGAGCAGAAACCGAAGAAGCGCACGAAGCGCGGGAAGCAGGCGCAGCGCATCGCTCTCCCGGCGGTCGGTCTCCTGCTCGCCTTCGGTGTCACGGCGTGTTCGCCGAGCTACTGGCCGGACCTGGGCGGTGCTCAGCCGGAGGAGTCTGCTGAGCCGGAAGGGTCCGAGCCGAACGCTGCACCCGTGCCGGTGAGCGGTCAGCAGATCGACCGCATCATCCAGCGGCTCTCCGAGACGACGGGAGGCGCTGATGACGCGTTGGACGCCGATGCGCTCGCCGGGCGGTTCACGGGCGATGCGTTGGCGCAGCGCGCGGCGAACTACCAGATCCGCGAGGAGCTCCCGACGTACGAGGTGGTGCCCCCGAGGATCACGGATGAGGGCCTCGACTACGACCTCGTGCAGAGCACTGAGGGTTGGCCCAGGACCATGTTCATTACCGTCGCCTCGGCGAGCGGGGCGGACGCCGCTGCAGCGGAGGACGCCGGCGAGGCGACCGAAGAGGCGGAGGCCGCCGAGACCGACGCCGGGACCGAGCAGGCCTCGTCACCATCGCTGGCCCTGCTCATGACGCAGCAGAGTCCCCAGGAGAACTACGCGGTCTCGCGCGTGATCGCGCTGCGCGGCGGCATCACGATGCCGGATGCCGCTCCGGTGGAGGAGGGCACCGCGCTGCTCTCCGCCGATCAGCAGGGACTCGTCCTGGCGCCCGCGGAGGTCGGCGACGCCTTCGCGACGGTGCTCCAGGAAGGGCCGGAGAGCGCGGCGGCGGAGAACTTCGACATCGCTGAAGACGACGCGTTGACCACGCGCGGCGGTGAGGCCTGGCGCGCGCAGTCGCAGCGGGACGCCGACGACGACGACCGTACCGTGCAGTACTCCGTGTCCGTGGCGCAGGGAGAGGAGTCGCCGGTGAGCCTGTCGACCGGCACCGGCGGCGCGCTCGTCGCGACCACCGTGATCGAGAACCGCATCGAAGACGCCGACGGCGGCCGTTGGCAGCCGAAGGCTGAGGGCGCCGTGACGGCGCTCACCGGAATCGAGGGCAACGTGGACCGCCTCGAGCGCCAGGTCGCGCACCAGATGCTGTTCTTCGTGCCGAGCGCGGAGAGCGGAGACAAGATTCAGATCCTCGGAGTGACAACGGAACTAGTGGGAGCGAGTGAGTGAGTATGTCGCAGCAGATGCCCGAACGAATCCCCGGCGGCGGAATGGACCTGAGTCATCTGGCATCGCGGCCGGCTGACGGACGGCCCGGCGGCGCGGCGCAGGCCGGCGGCGGTGTCGGCCAGAGCGCCGGCGGCCAGGTCGTCGATGTCCCCTCGCTCGTGATGGAGGTGACCGACCAGACGTTCGAGCAGATCGCGCAGCTCTCCTCCGTGGTCCCGGTCGTCCTCGACCTCTGGGCGGAGTGGTGCGAGCCGTGCAAGACGCTCGGACCGATCCTGGAGCAGGTGACTCGCGACTACGGCGGGCGTCTCGTGCTCGGCAAGATCGATGTGGAGGCGAACCCGCGACTCGCTCAGGCATTCCAGGCGCAGTCGATCCCGATGGTGCTCGCACTCGTCGGCGGACGTCCGGTGCCGTTGTTCCAGGGGGCGATCCCCGAGGGGCAGATCCGGGAGTTCTTCGATCAGCTGCTGCAGCTCGCCGAGCAGCAGGGCCTCACCGGTCGCGTGAACGCCGCGGAGTCCGGATCGGAGGCCGCTGCCGAAACGCCGGAGGAGCCTGAGGTTCCCGAAGCCCACCTTCCCGCCGTCGAGGCCGCCGAGCGCGGCGACTTCGCGACCGCGATCCGCGAGTACGAGTCCGTGCTCGCCAAGGCGCCGGCCGACGCCGAGGCGCGGGCGGCCCTCGTGCAGATGAAGCTGCTGCACCGGCTGTCGGATGCCTCTGCCGAGCAGATCCGCAGTGCGGCGGCCGAGCGGCCCGAGGATACCGAGGCGCAAATGCGCGTCGCCGACCTCGACGTCTCCGGGGGGCATGTCGAGGATGCGTTCCTCCGCCTCCTCGACCTGTTCGCACGCGCCACCGATGACCCGGATCGCAAGGCCATCCGTGAGCGGCTGCTCGAGCTGTTCGAGGTGGTGGGCGTCACCGACCCGCGCGTGATCGCGGCTCGCGGACGCCTCGCGAACCTGCTGTACTGATCGCTCGGGATCGGCAGACGCCGTGAGGGCATACCTCGATCACGCCGCGACCTCGCCGATGCGCGAGGCCGTGCTCACGCGATACGCCGATGCCCTCCGCGAAGCGGGCAATCCGGCTTCGACGCACGGGCACGGACAGGCGGCGCGCGAGCGCTTGGAGGCGGCCAGGGAGCGCATCGCCGCCGGCCTGGGGTGCGACGCGGCCGAGCTGATTCTCACGAGCGGCGGCACCGAATCCATCAACCTCGCGCTCAAAGGAATCTACTGGGCGCGTCATGCGGCCGGCGAACGTCCGGTGGTGCTGGTCGCCGAGGGGGAGCACCACGCCACGATGGAGGCCGCCGAGTGGCTGCGCGACCACGAGGGCGCCGAACTCCAGTGGCTGCCGCTCGACGATACCGGACGGCTCGACCCGGCGACCCTCTCCACCGCACTGGAGCGTGCGGGCGCACATCGGGTCGCACTCGTCTCCTTCATCTGGGCCAATAGCGAGATCGGCACGATCCAACCCGTCGCGGAACTGTGCAGCGTGGCGGAAGCCGCGGGAGTGCCGGTGCACGTCGACGCCGTCGCGGCGCTGGGCCAGGTGCCGATCGATTTCCACGGTGTCGGAGCGGCGGCGCTCAGCGTCTCCGCTCACAAGATCGGCGGACCGGTCGGTATCGGAGCCCTGCTGCTGCGCCGCGACGTCGTCGCCGAGCCGTTGCAGCACGGGGGCAACCAGCAGCGCTTCCGTTCGGGCACGCAGAACGCCGCCGCGGCCGTGGCGTTCGCGACCGCGCTTGAACTCACCGACGACCCCGAGCACGATGCGCATTTGGTCCGGGCACGCGACGCGCTGATCACGGGTGTGCGCGCCGCGGTTCCCGACGCGGTCCTGCGCGGGGCGGATCCCGGGACGCCCGGTGCCCGCCTGCCCGGCAACGCGCACTTCACATTCCCGGGATGCCGAGGCGACTCGCTCCTCTTCCTGCTCGATGCCGCTGGCGTCTCGGCCTCCACCGGATCCGCCTGCCAGGCCGGGGTCGACAGCGTGTCGCACGTGCTCCTCGCGCTGGGCATCGCGGCAGACGACGCCGCCGGAGCGCTCCGATTCACCGTCGGTCCCGACACGCGTCAGGACGAGATCGACCTGCTGATCGCCGCGCTGCCCGATGCCGTCGAGCGCGCACGGCGGGCCGGGACCGCGAACGGATGATCGCGACGCGGAGGTAAACTAGTCCGATGCGAGTTTTAGCGGCGATGAGCGGAGGCGTCGATTCGGCGGTCGCAGCGGCACGTGCCGTGGAGGCCGGACACGACGTCGTCGGGGTGCACCTCGCCCTGAGCCGGATGCCCGGAACCCTCCGGACCGGATCCCGCGGGTGCTGCACGGTCGAGGACTCGATGGACGCGCGCCGCGCCGCCAACCTGCTCGACATCCCCTTCTACGTCTGGGACTTCAGCGACCGCTTCAAAGCCGACGTGGTCGACGACTTCATCGACGAGTACGCCGCCGGACGCACCCCGAATCCGTGCATGCGCTGCAACGAGAAGATCAAATTCGCCGCGCTGCTCGACAAGGCCATCGCACTGGGGTTCGATGCGGTGGCCACCGGTCACTACGCGACGCTGACCGACGGGCCGGGCGGACGCGAGCTGCACCGCGCGAGCGCTTGGGCGAAGGACCAGTCCTACGTGCTCGGAGTGCTCACGGCTCAGCAGCTCGCGCACTGCTACTTCCCGCTCGGTGACACGCCGTCCAAGGACCTCATCCGAGCCGAGGCGGCGGATCGCGGAATCCAGGTCGCGCAGAAGCCCGACAGTCACGACATCTGCTTCATTCCCGACGGAGACACGCGGGGGTGGCTCTCCGACCACCTCGACCGCGAGTCCGGCGAGATCGTGGACGAATCCGGAACTGTCATCGGCACCCACGACGGTGCCAACGGGTACACCGTCGGGCAGCGGAAAGGTCTGCAGCTCGGCAGACCTGCACCCGACGGCAAGCCCCGGTACGTGCTCTCGATCCGCCCGGTCTCGAATCAGGTCGTAGTGGGGCCGAAAGACCGGCTCGCCATCGCGAGCATGGCCGGCGGACGGTACAGCTGGGCCGGAGAACCCGGCATCGATGTCGGTGAGACATTCGACTGCGACGTGCAGATCCGCGCCCACGCGGACCCCGTCCCCGCGCGGGCACGACTCGCCCCGGTACGCGACGAGGATCGCACGGAGCAGCACCGCGACGGCGCCGAGCACGAAATCGTTGTCGACGTCGACCTCGCGCAGACCGAGCCGCTCCTGGGAGTCGCCCCCGGGCAGACCGCCGTGCTCTACCGCGGCACCCGCGTGCTCGGCCAGTTCACGATCGACCGCGCCATTCCGGCACCCGTGGCGGCGTAATGCGCCCGCGCGGCGCCCGCATCGCCCGCCGCGCCCCGGGGTACCCGGCGCGCCGGCCCCGCCCCGGGGTGCCCGCCGCGCCCGCATCGAGAGTGCGCAAAGTCGCGCTTCGCGGGTCGTGAAGCACGACTTTCTGCGCTCTCGGCGGCGCTGCGCGGGGCGCTCTCTCTCGAGCGTCGGTGGTGCTTCGTAGACTGTGGGGGTGAGCACGAACCCCGAGTCGACGCCCGACGCCCTCCCCACCGACTTCGATGCGGCACGGGAGGAGACGCAGCGCCTCGCCGGCGAGGTCGAGCGCTTCAGACGCGCGTACCACGCTGAGGGGGTCAGTCTCGTCTCGGACGCCGAGTACGACACGCTGTTCCGCAGACTCGAGTCGATCGAGCGCGCGTTCCCCGAGCTCGCGGGCCAAGACAGTCCCACGCAAGAAGTGGGATCCGCAGTGGTGTCCGCGGGGTTCCCCGAGCACGAGCACGCCGAGCGGATGCTGAGCCTCGACAACGTCTTCACCGTCGATGAACTGCGCGACTGGATGCGCAAGACCGAGTCGGCGGCGGGGAGACGTGTCCGGTGGTTGACGGAGTTGAAGATCGACGGCCTCGCGATCAGTCTCGCATACCGGAACGGCGTGCTCGAGACGGCCACCACGCGGGGCGATGGTCGAATCGGCGAAGACATCACGGTGAATGTTGATCTGCTCCCGGTGATCCCGCGCGAGCTGACGGGTGACGGGGTTCCCGAGTTCTTCGAGGCGCGTGGCGAGGTGTTCCTGACCGAGCAGGCCTTCCTCGAACTCAACGAGCGCCAGCACGAACTGCAAGAGCAGTACGCCGCCGCGCAGCGGGCCAAGGGCGTGCCCGAGGAGCGCATTTCGGTGCGCTACCCCGAGTTCGCGAACGCGCGGAATACCGCTGCCGGAAGCCTGAGGCAGCGTGCGGACAACAAGTCGGCGGAAGACCTGGCGCTCATGCGCGAGCGTCTCGCGCGTCTGTCGCTGTATGTACACGGTATCGGAGCGTGGGATCACCCGTCGTTCGAGAACCAGTCGGACGCCTACGAGCTGCTGTCGGGCTGGGGGCTCCCGGTGTCGCCCCATTCCCGAGTCTTCGACGCGGTCGATGACGTGTGCGACTTCATCGCGGAATGCGGCGAGCACCGTCACGACTTCGAGCACGAGATCGATGGCATCGTGATCAAGGTCGACGAGTTCGATCTGCACGCCGAACTCGGCGAGACCAGTCGGGCACCGCGGTGGGCGATCGCCTACAAGTACCCGCCGGAGGAAGTCTTCACAACCCTGCTCGATATCCGCGTCGGGGTGGGACGGACGGGTCGTGCCACGCCCTACGCCGTGATGGCACCCGTCAAGGTCGCCGGTTCCACGGTGAGCCAGGCGACGCTGCACAACCAGCAGGTAGTGCGGTCGAAGGGTGTGCTGGTGGGGGACACGGTGGTGCTGCGCAAGGCCGGCGACGTGATCCCCGAGGTGCTCGGGGCCGTGCTCGAGCGGCGCGACGGCAGTGAGCGCGAATGGCAGATGCCGGAGGACTGCCCGGAGTGCGGGACACCCCTGCGCCCCATGAAAGAGGGCGATATCGATCTCCGATGCCCGAACGCCCGCGCGTGCCCGGCTCAGGTGAGGGGTCGTGTGGAGCACATCGGGTCGCGCGGGTCCCTGGACATCGAAGTGCTCGGCGAGATCACGGCCGCAGCGTTGACGCAGCCTGAAGAACCGCCGGAGCCGCCCCTCGAGACGGAGGCGGCGCTGTTCGAGCTCACGATGGAGCAGCTCGTGCCCATCACGGTGGTCGTTCGTGATGCCGAAACCGGAGAACCGAAGCGCGAGGAACCGCGCGCTGACGGCCAGCCGGGCGAACTCGTGCGACGCACGCCGTTCCAGCGGCTCGGTCCGGCCGCGTATCCGCCGGGCTGGGAGCAGGCATCGGCATCCGAGCGCCGGGCGGCGGGCATCAAGAAGGATCACCGGGAGGCCCTGCCGTCGAAGGACGCCGAAACCTTGCTCGCCGAGCTCGAGCGGGCGAAGACGAAACCCCTGTGGCGCCTCCTCGTCGCATTGAACATCCGCCACGTCGGCCCGGTGGCCGCGCGTGCGCTGGCCGAATGGTTCGGGTCCCTCGACGCGATCCGGGGTGCCTCCGTTTCGGAACTCGCCGAGGTCGACGGGGTGGGTGAGATCATCGCCGAATCCGTCGCCGCATGGTTCACCGAGGACTGGCACGTCGAGATCGTCGAGCGCTGGGCGAACGCCGGAGTGCAGTGGGCGACGCCGGGACACCCGGGACCCGGCGGACGAACCACCGAGGGCGGCGTGCTCTCGGGGCTCACCGTAGTGGCCACCGGTTCTCTCGACGGGTTCACGCGCGACGGTGCGAAGGAGGCCATCATTCAGGCCGGAGGCAAAGCGGCGTCGAGCGTGTCCAAGAAGACCGACTTCGTTGCAGCGGGACCGGGTGCCGGGTCGAAGCTCGCGAAAGCGGAAGAGCTCGGGATCCCCGTGCTCGATGCGGCGCAGTTCGCCGTCCTCGTCTCCGAGGGACCCGCGGCGCTCGGAGACTTATCCACAAGCTCCGACGAGGAGGGACCGGAGAGGTCCTGACGCCCCTAGGCTGGGTGCTCCACGGGTGGGGGCTCGCGAAAGGATCGCCGTGACCCCTCTGCGCGCCCCAGCCGACCGCAAGCGTCTGCTCGCGGAGCACTTTGCCGACGAATGGGGGACACCGCGCACGACTGAGCGCGACGTCTTCGAAACCTTGAGTCTGTGCGGGTTCCAAGCCGGTCTCTCCTGGGAGACGGTCCTGCTGCGTCGCCCACGGCTGCGCGAGGCGTTCTCGGCATTCGATCTCGATCGCGTCGCCGCGTACGATACCGACGATGCGGTGCGCCTGCTCGCACACCCCGGCATGATCCGGAATCGGCGCAAGATCTCCGCGGTCATCGTCAATGCTCGGGCCTCGATCGCTCTCAGAGACGAGGGCACCACTCTTGCAGAGCGGATCTGGGCCTACCGGCCCGAACGCACCGTGCCTCCTGCGAGCTGGTCCGATCTGCCGCGCAGCACGCCCGAGTCCACCGCGCTCGCCGCCGAACTCAAGCGGCGCGGGTTCGTCTTCGTCGGGCCGACGATCCTATTCGCCGTCATGGCGACCTGCGGCGTCGTCGACGCACGCCCGACCGGGAGCGCGGGCCAGGCTCCGGCGGACCCGCCACACGCGCGCGGCCCCCGAATTCAGGACGATGCTTCGCTGGGCCGCGTGACGGGAGCGGACCGGTAAGATGGACGGGTTCAATGCCCACCACCTCGATGGAGCAGTATGTCTGAATCCTCCGCGATACCCGGCGCCGGAACGCACGGCGAGATCACGACCGAGACCGTGCAGCACCTCGCCGGCCTCTCGCGCATCGCCCTCTCCGACTCCGAGGTCGAATCGCTCACTAGCGATCTCGACTCGATCCTCACCCACATCGCGAAGGTGGGTGAAGCGGTGTCCGGCGACGTCCCGGCAACGAGTCACCCCATTCCGCTCGACAATGTCACTCGCCCGGATGAGGTCTCCGATGTGCTCACGCGCGAGGAGGCGCTGCAGAACGCCCCCGACGCCGACCAGGGCATGTTCCGCGTGTCATCGATTCTCGGCGAAGAGCAGTAGGGAGACGGAATGAGTGATCTGACTCGGCTGACCGCCGCAGAACTCGCGGCCACGCTCGCATCGGGCGACGCCTCGTCCGAAGAGGCGACGCGTGCGCATCTCGACCGCATCGCCGCCGTCGATGGTTCGGTCCACGCGTTCCTCGCGACGGGCGAGACCTCGGCGCTGCAGGCCGCTCGTGACATCGATGCGCGGCGCGCAGCGGGGGAGCAGCTCGGCGAGCTCGCCGGGGTCCCGCTCGCGATCAAGGACGTGCTCGTCACCACCGATATGCCCTCCACCTCCGGATCGAAGATCCTCGAGGGATACCGGTCCCCGTTCGACGCGACCGCGGTGGCGAAAGCCCGCGCCGCTGGTCTCGTGGCGATCGGCAAAACGAACATGGACGAGTTCGCGATGGGCTCGTCGACCGAGAATTCGGCGTACGGCCCGACGAGGAATCCCTGGAACTTCGATCGCATCCCCGGCGGGTCCGGGGGCGGTTCCGCCGCCGCCGTCGCCGCGTTCGAGTCACCGCTCGCGCTCGGGAGCGACACCGGCGGGTCGATCCGTCAGCCGGCGGCGATGACCGGTTCGGTCGGACTCAAGCCCACGTACGGCGGGGTGAGCCGGTACGGTGCCATCGCGCTGGCGTCCTCGCTCGACCAGATCGGTCCCTGCGCCAGGACGGTGCTGGATACGGCGATGCTGCACGATGTCATCGCCGGACACGACGCGCACGATTCGACGTCGCTCGACTTCGCGTGGCCGTCGATGGCCGCTGCCGCTCGGGAGGGCGCGCGTGACGGGTCGCTGACGGGCTTGCGCGTGGGCGTGGTGAAGCAGCTGATGGTCGACGGTGTCCAGGCCGGCGTGAAGCAGCGCTTCGCGGAGGCCATTGATCTGCTCACCGCTCAGGGTGCTGAGATCGTCGAGATCGACGCGCCGCACCTGGAATACGCCGTGGCGGCGTACTACCTCATCCTGCCCGCCGAGGCGTCGAGCAACCTGGCGAAGTACGACTCGGTACGGTTCGGTCTGCGCGTCAGTCCGGAGGGCGGCGGCACGGTCGAAGACGTGATGAGCGCGACCCGCGCCGCCGGCTTCGGTGCCGAAGCGAAGCGGCGCATCATCCTCGGCACCTACGCGCTGTCCGCCGGCTACTACGACGCGTACTACGGCAGCGCGCAGAAGGTCCGCACGCTCATCCAGCGCGAGTTCGCGCGCGCCTTCGAGCAGGTCGATGTCATCGCCTCGCCGACGGCCCCCACCACCGCGTGGGCTCTCGGTGAGCACGCCGGCGACCCGCTGCAGGACTACCTCAACGACGCCACCACGATCCCGGCGAACCTCGCCGGGATTCCCGGCCTGAGCCTGCCGATCGGCACGGCTCCCGAGGACGGGTTGCCGGTCGGGCTGCAGTTGCTCGCACCGGCGTTCCAGGACGCCCAGCTCTACCGATCGGGCGCGGCCATCGAACAGGTGATTCAGGATCGCGACGGCACCCCGTTCTGGGCCCAGGCCCCGTTGCTCGCAGGCGCAGGAAAGGCGGCCAGCTGATGGCACAGGCGAAACTCATGGACTTCGAGGAGGCGCTCGCCCGATTCGAGCCCGTGATCGGGCTCGAGGTGCACGTCGAGTTGAACACGCGCACCAAGATGTTCTCTCCCGCTCCCAACGTGTTCGGCTCGGAGCCGAACACCAACCTCGCTCCCGTCTGTCTCGGACTTCCGGGGTCCCTCCCCGTGATCAATCAGGAGGCGGTCCGGTCGTCGATCAGTCTCGGCCTCGCGCTGCACTGCGACATCGCCGAGCGATCCGGATTCGCACGCAAGAACTACTTCTACCCGGATATGGGCAAGAACTACCAGATCTCGCAGTACGACGACCCCATCGCGCACGACGGCTCCGTCGAGATCGAGCTCCCGTCCGGGCGCATCGTGCACGTGCCGATCGAGCGCGCCCACATGGAAGAGGACGCGGGCAAGCTGAATCACGTCGGCGGGGCGACCGGTCGCATCCAGGGTGCCGAGTACTCGCTCGTCGACTACAACCGTGCCGGCGTTCCGCTGGTCGAGATCGTCACCCGGCCCATCTTCGGCGGTGAAGCTGACACTCCCGAGATCGCCGCGGCCTACGTCTCGACGATCCGCGACATCGTGCTCGCCCTCGGGATCTCGGATGCGCGCATGGAACGCGGCAATCTGCGTTGCGACGCAAACGTGTCGTTGCGTCCGCGGGGCAACGAAGATGCGGGGATGAGCGTGCTCGGCACCCGTACCGAGACGAAGAACGTGAACTCGCTGCGCTCCATCGAGCGCGCCGTCCGGTACGAGATTCAACGACAGGCGCAGATCCTCGCGGATGGCGGCTCCATCACTCAGGAGACCCGTCACTGGCATGAGGACACGGGTGCCACATCGGCCGGTCGCCCGAAATCGGACGCGGACGACTACCGCTACTTCCCGGAGCCCGACCTCGCGCCCCTCACGCCGTCACGGGAGCTGGTGGAAGAGCTCCGCGCCGCGCTGCCCGAGCATCCCACGCTGCGCCGTCGCCGGCTCCGCGAAGGGTGGGGCTTCTCGGTCCTCGAGTTCCAGGATGTGGTGAACGCCGGTCTGCTGGAGCCGATCGAGGCCACGGTTGCGGCCGGCGCCGCCCCGCAGGTCGCCCGCAAGTGGTGGACGGGCGAGATCGCGCGCATCGCGAACGACCGCGGTGCCGCCGCCGTCGACCTCATCACGCCCCAGCAGATCGTGTCCGTGACCGAACTCGTCGACGCGGGGACGCTGAACGACAAGCTCGCGCGTCAGGTGATTCACGGCATCATCGACGGAGAAGGGACCGCTGCCGAGATCGTCGAGGCGCGGGGCCTCGCCATCGTCTCCGACGACGGTCCTCTGATCGAAGCCATCGATGCCGCACTCGCGCAGCAGCCCGATGTGCTCGAGAAGATCCGCGACGGCAAGGTGCAGGCCGCCGGGGCGATCATCGGCGCGGTCATGAAGGCGATGCGCGGGCAGGCGGATGCCGCTCGCGTGCGCGAACTGGTGCTGGAGCGCGCGCAGTAAGCGCTCGACCGGGTCTGCCCCCAGGGTCGAAGCCGAACACGGCTCCGGCCCGGGCAGACTCGGCTTCCGCCGCGAACCCGAACCCCGACGCCTGAGCCGATCCTGAGCCCGATCCCGATCCCGACCCCGACGCTGCCCGATCGCGCCGACCACGGTCATTGTCGGTGGCGTGTGGTGCAATAGAAGCATGCCGAGTGACGTGCGCGAGATCGCATCGATTCTGCATGTCGACATGGACTCCTTCTTCGTCGCCGTCGAACTGCTGGAACGCCCGGAGCTGATCGGCAAGCCCGTCGCCGCCGCGCACAACTCTCCACGATCCGTGGTCACCAGCGCGAGCTACGAGGCGCGGCGGTTCGGGGTGTCCTCCGCAATGCCCGTGGGGCGCGCGAAGCAACTCTGCCCCCAGCTCATCCTCGTCCCGCCGATGCACGGCAAGTACCGAGAGATGTCGCAGCGCGTCATGCAGGTCTTCGCCGAGTTCACCCCTCTCGTGGAGCCCTTGAGTATCGACGAGGCGTTTCTCGATGTCGCCGGGTCGGTGCGTCTGTTCGGCGCGCCCGCCGAGATCGCGCGTCAGATCAGAGAGCGGGTGCGGGAACGCACGGGTCTCCCCGCCTCGGTCGGACTCGCCGGCACCAAGTTCGTGGCCAAGCTCGCATCGCAGCGCGCGAAGCCGGACGGTGTGCTCGAGATCCCGCCGGCGCGCACCCTGGAGTTCCTCCACCCGTTGCCCGTCGAAGCCGTATGGGGCGTGGGTCAGGCGACGAGCCGGGCGCTGCGGGCGCGTGCGCTGCACACCGTCGGCGATATCGCGCGCGAACCGATCGACTCGCTCCGACGCGTCGTCGGAGATGCGGCGGCGCGCAAACTCAGCGCCCTTGCGCGGGGACGCGATCCCCGAGAAGTGGAGACGACCCGCGCCGAGAAGAGCATCGGGCACGAGGAGACGTTCTCGGTCGACCAGGGCGACCCTGCCGTGCTCAGTCGCGAACTGCTGCGCCTGGCGACTCGGACGGGAGAGCGTCTCCGCGCGCATCGCCTCGAGGCGCGCACGGTATCGATCAAAGTGCGGTGGGCGAACTTCGACACCGTGACGCGTTCACGCACGCTCGCCGAAGCGACCGGCGGAACGCAGCGGATCTACCACACGGCGCAGGAGCTGTTCGACGCGCTGGGCGAGCGCGGAAGACCGGTGCGCCTGATCGGAGTGCGCGCCGAGCAGCTCGTGCCCGAGGGGAGCGAGGCGGCGGCGCTCTGGAACGATGACGAGGACTGGAAAGCGGTCGATCAGATCATGGACCAGGTGCGCGGAAGATTCGGCGAGTCCGGCGTGACGTCGGCGCGACTCATGCGTCCGAAAGGGGAGTGACCGGGCCGCGGTTCAGGGCCTAGGCCTCGTTCCCGTGCTCGGTCATCCGCAGCACGGAGTCGAGGATCGCGGCGAGCCAGTCGTACACCAGCACGGTGCCCCGGGTGTCCGCGTTCTGCAGCAGCTCCGCGTGATCGTCCTCGCGTTCGAGGCCGACGCGTGCGGCGATGGCGAGACGCAGCGAGGTGAGGGTGCGCACCCAGGTCGGCAGGGTCTCCGGAGTGATCTCGAGTTCCACGGGCGTCCCGGTGTCCGCGGCATCGGAGGTGGTCGCGCTCGCGCCGAGCCCGATGGCGGTGGTCACGTCCATCGCGTCTTGCAGTTTGCGGTTGATGAGCCCCTGCTCGGTGACGCGTCGGAACTGCGAGGCGTCGTCCTCCTCCGCGTAGGCGCTCGGAAACAGGCGTGCGAGCGCCGGGTCCGCCGGTTGCTCATCGGAGCCGCCGACTTCGAGGCTCGCGAAGAGCGGATCGGGGTCGAGTGCGGTGCCGCTGTGGCTCTGCAGCAGTTCGATCAACTGTCCGACGAGCTGATCGAGAAGTCCGGCTTCGTCGGCGTCGAGGCTGAGCCGCAGCGCCCCACCGGGGAGGGGGAGGAGCCTCACGCGTCGCCCTCCTGCCGAACGGTGGCCCAGAGGCCGTATCCGTGCATCGCTTCCACGTGGAGTTCCATCGCCTCGCGTCCGCCTTCGGCGACGACGGCGCTCCCGGCGGTGTGCACGCGCATCATCAGTTCGTCGGCGCGCTCGCGGGTGATGCCGAAGTGTCGCCTGAAGACGAAGGAGACGTACGACATCAGGTTGACGGGGTCGTCCCAGACGACTGCCTGCCAGGGGCGCTCCTGCTGGGCGGCGAGTTCAGACGCGCGGTCGGGTCTGAGTCGCGTGTCGGCCATCATCCCCACCCCAGTTCGTGGATGCGTTCCTCCGAGATCCCGTAGAAGTGCGCGATTTCGTGCACGAGCGTGATGCGGATCTCCGAGACGAGGGTTTCGCGATCCTCGCAGTGCGCCAAGAGGTTGTTGCGGAACAGGATGATGCGATCCGGTTCTTCTCCGAAGCCGTAGGCCTCGCGTTCGGCGAGCGAGAACCCTTCGTAGCTGCCGAGGATCGCGCTTCCGTCCTCGGGCTCGTCCTCGACGAGAAAGATGACGTTGTCGAGCCGTTCCATCATGTCGTCGTGCAGCGAATCGAGGCCCTCGGCGACAAGGGCCTCGAACTCCTCGGGTGGCACATCGAGCATGATTTCAGCCTACACAGCGCCGCTGCGGAGTGTCACCCGTGCGGTCCCCGCGCGATTCGCACGGGCCCCGTGCATGGGCTATGATGGTGGAGTTGTCGCGCGGCTGGTTGAGCGTGACAGTCATGGTGGCTATAGCTCAGTCGGTAGAGCACCGCGTTGTGGTCGCGGGGGCCGCGGGTTCAAGTCCCGTTAGCCACCCCAGAGTGCGACAGGCCCCGGAACGATTCCGGGGCCTGTCGTCGTTTTCGCGGTGTTCGTGTCAGCTCCGGCGTCGAGTGATGTCGCCGCGCGTATAGCTGGCGAGCGGGTTCAGTCCGAGGGTCTGCCGGGCGGCGGCGACCATGAGGTGCCGCATGTGGGTCAGTTTTCCGGCCCGGACGATCCGCGTGCGGAGGCGGTAGGCGTCGGTGTAGGCCACACGCGGTGCCCACACGGGCGATCGGCGACGGCGCGAGACGCGCG
The DNA here is from genome assembly GCF_017583045.1 of Leucobacter tardus. GTDB lineage: Bacteria > Actinomycetota > Actinomycetes > Actinomycetales > Microbacteriaceae > Leucobacter > Leucobacter tardus. The sequence continues at coordinate 236,323 of NZ_JAGFBF010000004.1, forward strand.
CGGTGAGGTGGAGGAACGCCTGGGTGCTGCCGATGGCGGAGGCGAGGTCCACACCGGCTGAGATCGAGGGGAGGGGCGCGGGCGGCCCCCCCGCCTCACCCATGACGGCGCGCAGCGATCGCAGATCGGTGTAGGCCGGCACGTAGGGCAGGCAGCGTGCGAAGTCCACGCCGCCGTCGGCGATCGCCTCGAGCGGCGCATCCGATGCGAATCCCATGAAACGCTCGAACGTCCAGGCGGATCCCGGCGCGAACGAGGTCACCTGTGCGGCGAACCCGACGTTCATGACGAGCAGATCGGGAATCCCCTGCAACCGAGCCCGGCGGGCGATGAGGGAGCCGATCTCGGGCCGGGTGAGCTCGGACTCGTCGAGCACGAGCGATGCCCCGAGCATGAAGTCCTCGATGTTCTCGGGGGTGACGCCGTCGAGGAAGGTGGTGATCTCCGCGTCCGGGTTGATGTCGAGGAGGCGCTCGCGGAAGACCTCGGCTTTCGGGCGCCCGCACGACGAATGTGTGGCGCCCTCGACACGGTTGATGTTCTCGAGCTCGAAGACCTCGGGATCGGCGATCCGGAACCGGGCGACGCCCATGCGTGCGAGCTTCAATCCGAGCTGGAATCCGTCGCCGCCGACGCCGGCGATCGCGACGCAGGACTCCACGAGGGCGCGCTGCTCTTCCTCGCTCCAGAACCCGTAGTTGCGCGAGAACTCGGGTGTCGCGAGGGATCGTGTCATCTCGAGATCCGTGACGCGTGAGAGCGACGCACGCGGCCGAAGCGGAGCAGTTCCGGTTCGATGGCGCGGTACCCGTCGATGCAGCCCGCGTTTCTCGCGTCGACCTGCTGGGCGGAGCCGGCGAGATCGATCTCGATCGGCAGGTTGATGTCGAGGTAGTGCTCCACGTACCGGGGTTCGCCGATGCGGGAGATCGAGATGGTGCCCTGAAGGTGGCGTTCGAGCCACGGCTCGATGATCGCGAAGGTACGGCCGAGGTCGTGGTTCGCGATGTACGCGAGCATGACCGCGAAGAGGTGCCATTGGATGAGATCTTGAACGACCGCGGTTTCGTGTCGTGCGATCACGCGCGAAACTTCGACGCTCCGGGCGTCGAGCGGCACCGTGGCGAAGGAGTCTGGGCAGAAGTCTTCGACCGGCAGAGGTGTGCCGTCACCCCGAAGAATGAGGCGCGCGACGCCGACGACCCGAACGCCGTCCTCGTGATTCTCGAGTATCGCGAAGGCGATGGATCGGGCATCGTCGGCGTCGCGGTCGGTGCCGTCCGCTTGGATGTCGCTCTCATCGAGCTGACCGGTCTGATCCACGTACACCTTGCGGCGCAGCAGGAAGTGGGCGTGGTACTCCGCTTCGAGTCCGGGCACCGGGACGTCGTTCTCTGCGAGAATGCCGCAGGCGAAGCGCGTGTCCGTGTGGTCGGAGAAGACGGTGGAGGACAGGACGGGGATGACGTCCCGGTTCGTGACCGTGCGATCGATATGTGACAACGACAGGTTCCTTCTGAGTGACAGCGCCCGAAATGGGGCTCGCAGCGGCGGTGCCGCGGACGTGCAGCCGCGCGCTGCGGCGCCTGCGTTCCGGGTGGCGGTTGCGGTTTCATTGTGCACCACAAGTGCGGCGAACGAATGAGCGACGCGCGAGCGGGCAGGATCGATCTGAGAATTCCGTGCGGCGGTGTCTCGCCTCGTTCCGCGTGCATTGATACGATGAAGCGATCACGCAGTCCCGAGAGGAGCGATGGTGCCCGAAGACACTTGGCGAGGGAACAGTCGGGGATCCCGAGCGCGGGGAGACGACGCCCGGACGCAGATGGTGCAGCGGGCCATCGACCATGTCGAGTCCGTCGGTCTCACGCTCGGGGCGAGCGAGGGAGTGGTGCAGCAGCTCGCTGCTGACGCCGGTCTCTCGCAGCGGCAGTTCGCCCAGCTGTGGCCATCGACCGAGCTCTTCCTCGCCGACGTGTTCTGCGAACTCGCGGATCAGGCTCGCATCGACCGTGCGAACACGGAGACGCTGCTGACGACCTGGCAGTATCTCAGCGCGCGAACCGAGGATCTTCGTTCGGCCGAAGGCCGGCGCCGGGTGTTGATCGATGTGATCCGGACTGCGGCGGAATACAACTTCGATGTCGTGACGGCGTCGAGCAAGTGGCGCACGTACGCCGCGCTGTCGACCACCATCATGTCGTGGCCGGATGAGGCGGTGCGCACGCGTATTCTCGATGCGCTGCGCGCCAGCGAGCTCGCGTTCGCCGAGACGATGGAGAGCTTCTACCGAAACGTGCTCCCGACGGTCGGCTATCGATTGAAGCCGGTGTATCGCGGGGACTATCAGCCGTTCGTCGTCGCCGCGGCGTCGGTGATCGAGGGGCTCGGCATCGTGCGGACCACGGTTCCGACGCTCGTCGAGGCCCGGTTCGATTTTCCGGTCGGCGAGGGGAGCGAGGAGTGGTCCATCGCCTCGCTCGCGTTCGTCGGAGTCGTGGACGCGTTCATCGAGCCCGACCCTGCGTTCGTCCCTGAAGAGGCGATCGGCCGGTTGAGCTCGGGCGTCGACGTCTCACCGCACGCCTCGGCCGAATCCGAACGGTAACGCGTCACGAGGCTCAGCGGGGCCGGATGAATCTCGGCGCTCAGTCGATGACGGCCCGGGTTCCGTGCCGCTGCAGCCGATCGCGGGTGAGAGCGAAGGAGACGGGCCGGCCGAAGTAGTATCCCTGTGCGCTCGCGGTGCCGAGTTCGCGCATGACCTCGACCATCGCGGCGGTTTCGATGCCCTCGACGACCATGGTGTACGAGAGATTGTCGCTGAAACCCTGCAACGCCTTGACGACCTCCCGTTGCCGCGCGTCGTCGAGATTGCTGATCAGGCTCTTGTCGATCTTCAGGATATTCATCGGGAAGTGGACGAGCGATCCCACCACAGAGTCGTCCGAGCCGTAGTCGTCGAGCGCGATGATGATGCCGGCGGACTGGAGTGCCTCCGCATCGCGACGGAGTTGATCCGTCGCCGACCGCAGGGAGCGCTCGTTGAGCTCGATGCAGAGGGAGAGGTCGGGGTGCGCGCCCGCGGCCTCGCGCACGAAGGGTCCCAATTCGCGTTCGCTGATCTGTCCGAGCTCGAGGTTCACAGTGATGCAGCGGATACTCGGTGCGAGCGCGCGGAAGGACTCCGCCGCCTCGAGCGCGTTCCGCACGACCTGCCGTGTGAGCTCGTTCATGAGGCCGAGGCTCTTCGCGCGCGACACGAGCGAGGGAGGTGAGATGGGGCCGAGTTCGGGATCGACGTAGCGCACGAGGGCCTCGAACGCCCAGATCTCACCGCTCGTGAGGTCGACGATGGGTTGAAAGGCGAGCGAGAGTCGGTCGTTCTCGATCGCTCGCGCGACGATCTCGTTGGTCCGGGTCGAGCGATGCGTCGAGAGTCCGACGCTGCTGCCGTGGTGGAGGCCGGCGTCATGACGCGACCGCTTCACCTGCAGCATGGCGCGATCGGCGTCTTCGACCAGGGTCTGCGCGTTGATCTCGCGATGACTCGAGAACGCGAGCCCAGCGCTCACCACGGGTCGCAGCTGCTTCCCCTCGATGGTGAGGCGCTCGCTCAGCGCGTCGACGATGCGGTCGGCGTTCAGCTTGGCCTGATCGAGCGTGTCGAGGTCGGTCAGGACGACGACGAACTCGTCCCCGCCGACGCGGGAGACGAAGTCGCCACCCCCGGCGGTACGGCGCAGACGTTCGGCGATCGCGCGCAGAATCTCGTCGCCGGCTCGGTGACCGAAGTTGTCGTTCAGCTTCTTGAAGTTGTCGAGGTCGATGAAGAGGAGTGCGATGGCTTCGCGATAGGGGCGGTGCTCGTTGGCCTCCTCCAGCGCGCGCTGGAACGCACCGTAGTTCGGGAGTCCCGTGAGGGGGTCGCTGTTCGCGCGGTGTTCGAGGGCATCCACCTGGTACTGGATGCGTGCGGTCTCGCTGGCGACGTGCGCGAGCGTCGAGAGCGCGCGCTCGTCGTCGCGCGTGAAGGAGGCGCCGCCGATCTTTCGGGCGGCGATGAGGTACCGTTCGGCGTCGCCGCCGAGAAACACGGGGGCTCCGATCTCCGCGCCTTGAGGTCCGCGGTCCAGAATATCGACGTCGAGCGCGTCGACGATCGACTTGGCGCGGGCGCGGAGCGCTGCGGCCAGCGATGCACCCGATTCGAGCGGCAGTTCGACCGCGGCATCGACCACGGCGCTCAGTCGGTACTCGACATCGGTGTAGGCGCTGCGCCTGGCGAGCATGTGGCAGGTGGCCGCCGCGAGCAGCACGATGAGCGGTGTGCGGTCGGCATCGGGATCGCGTTCGAGCCAGGGGATCACGTATTCGTTGCACACGTTCATCGCGGTCGCCGCGAGGGTAACGGCGATGACGACACGAGCGACGCGCGACGGGCTCAAGCTGAATCGCCAGCCGTCGCCGTGGAACGGTGCGTCGAGCCGGTACCGGACGAACTCTCCGCAGAGGAACACCGTGTAGTAGGCGCAGGTGGCGAGCAGGAGTTCGGGGAGCAGCCACCACGTGCCGTCGGGCGTCACGGTCATCACCGAGACGAAGGCGAGGCCCGAGAGCGACCCGAGCCCGGCGAATCGCAGAGCATGCCAGACGTTGCGGCGGACGAAGCACTGCGCCAGGACGATGCCGATGGCCCACACGCCGACGACGACGAACGGCGAGACGTCGGGGTGAGGGATCGCGAGGAGAACGACCGCGACGCCGACCAGCGGAAAGCCGGGGGATGGGCCGACCCGCACCTGCATCGGCGCGCAGATGACGACGCTGCCGATCACCGTGAGTACGAGCGTCCACGACTCCGGCGGGGCGGAGACGAGCCCGATGACGGCGTATGCGATGGTCGCGATGGCGAGGAGGATGCAGGCGGAGCCGAAGATCACGCCCCGCCTCGTCGCTCGGTCGCGTCTGACCACGATGCCTCTTCCGCTGGTGGGGAGATCCGCGGCATCGCGCGGATCTCGTTCCTGAGAGGTGTTCATTATGGCATGAGCTGTCTCGATCCGAGCGGTACTGCGTCGGCCAGTCTCATTCGGCCACCGCCACCCCGATCGCCTCGCCGATCACCCGCGCTCCGGCTGCAGTCGGGTGCACGCCATCAGAGGTCATCTCGGGCTCGAACCCGTCGCCGTCGCGCAGTGCTGCGGCGGCATCGACCCACTCCCACCCCTGTTCCTCGCTGAACGTGCGCAGGTACGCATTCAGTCGCACCGTCTCCGCCCGGGCGAAATCGTTCGGCGGCACCGACGAGAGGATGACCCGGTCGATCGCCGCGGTGTGCACGATGTCGCGCAGACTTGCGCCGATCTCGCGGTGGGACCGTGCAGAGACGTCGTTGGTCCCGGCGAGCACGACCAGCACGTCGGCGTCGAACGGACCGGGGATCGCGGATGCCATGCGATCGGTCGTCGCCCCCCACTCCGCCCATCCGCCGACGAACTCGATGTCGCGACTCTCGGCGTAGCTCACCCACGAGAGCGGACCGGGGATGCCGCCGTTCAGGTCCCGGCTGTCGCCGTCCGTGATCGAGTCGCCGACCGCCGCCATGCGGACCGCGTCAGAGTCCGGCTCGTCCCGGTGGGGAGGTGCGCTCGGTGGCGGTGGACCGGCGCAGGCGCTCGCCGCGAGCGCCATACCGGCGAGGAGCACTCCGGCGAACTTGGGCGCGGCGCGTCTGCGTCGTTCCATGCTACCCAGCGTAGGGGACGGCGCGTCGGGCGTACACTGTGACGGCCGCACCCGCTCCGAGTTGCCTGAGGAGGCACAGATGAATCCGTCCCGCGACCGCGCGCCGGTCCGTAGACGCGAGACGAGCCGGAAGCGTGCCGCGGCGCGGCGCCTCCTCGCACCGGTCGCGACGGATCGACTCACGCGCTACGTGCGCGACGGCGAGGTGTCAGGAGCGCCCGCGGACGTCACCGTCGCCGAGACGGTGGCGTTCGTCGAGGCTCAGACGGACCGGATGGCGATGCTGCTGTATCCGTCGCCGACAGAACCGGATGTCCGGGAGCTCGCCGACGCGTGGGATCTGCATCCGATCCTCGTCGACGATCTGTTGCATGCCGGGCAGCGCCCGAAGCTCGAGCGCTACGGCGATGTCCTGTTCATCGTGGTGCGTTCGGCCTGGTACATCGATGAGCGCGAGGATGTGGACTTCGCGGAGTTCCATCTGCTCGTCCGGCCCGGAGCGGTCGCGGTGCTGTGCCCGGACGGCAGATGGATCGACGGCATGCCCGGGTCCGATCTCAGTGCGTTCGCGTCGGAGGGCGCAGACCGTCGTGAGCGCACACTGCTCGCCGACGCGGAGCTGCTGCGGCTCGGTCCCGAGGCCGTCGTCTATCGCCTGCTCGACGCGATCGTCGACGGGTACGTGCCGGTGCTGCAGGGTCTCGGCACCGACAAGGAGCAGGTCGAGCGCCAGGTGTTCAGTGGCGACGACGGCGTCGCCGAGCGCATCTACCGGCTCAGTCAAGAGGTCATCGACCTGCAGCACGCCACGTCGTCGCTCTCCGAGGTCGTCCGTTCCCTGAACCGGGGGTTCGGCAAGTACGACGTTCCCGACGAGCTCCGCACGTATCTCGGCGACGTGTCCGATCACCTCGAGCGCGTGAGTGCGCGCGCGTCCGAGTACCGGGAGGCGCTCGCGCAGATCCTGAGCGTCAACGCGACGTTGGTGGCGCAGCGCCAGAACGAAGACATGAAGAAGATCTCGGGATGGGCGGCAGTGCTCTTCGCCCCGACGCTCATCGCCGCGGTGTACGGCATGAACTTCGATGTCATGCCCGAATTGCACTGGGGGTTCGGCTACCCGATGGCGGTCGGGCTCATGGTCGGGTTCGCCGGTCTGCTCTTCGGGCTGTTCAAGTGGCGCAAGTGGATGTGAGCCGGTTGAACCGTGCCCGCGACGAGAGGAAGATGGGGGTGTCAGGTCAGACCCGCATCAACGAGTGAAATTCGGGAGCGCATCAATGGTCACCGTTGCACAGAACATCGTCGACACCCTCGCCGCCAACGGAGTGGAACGGGTCTACGGAATCCCCGGTGATTCCCTGAACGGGTTCACCGACGCGCTGCGCACGTCGCCGATCGACTGGGTGCACGTGCGGCACGAGGAGGCCGCGGCGTTCGCGGCGTCCGGGGAGGCGGCGATCACGGGATCGCTCGCGGTGTGCGCGGGCAGTTGCGGACCTGGCAACCTGCATCTCATCAACGGCCTCTTCGACGCGCAGCGATCCCGGGTGCCGGTGCTCGCCATCGCGGCGCAGATTCCGAGCGACGAGATCGGCTCGAACTACTTCCAGGAGACGAAGCCGACCGAGCTCTTCCGCGATTGCTCGGTCTACGCCGAGCACGTGTCGACGGCGGAGCAGATGCCCCGGGTGCTGCGGATCGCCATGCAGACCGCGATCGAGAAGCGCGGGGTCGCGGTCGTCGTGATTCCGGGGGACGTCGCGCTCGCCGATGCCGTCGATACGACGGTGTCCACGCTCACGGACAATCACCCCAGGGTCATCCCCGCCGCTGCCGATCTCGCCAGGGCGGCCGCGCTGTTGAACACCGCCGAGCGGGTGACGATCCTCGCGGGCGCCGGCGTCGCCGAGGCGCACGATGAGGTCGTGGCGCTCGCCGACGCACTGGCCGCCCCCGTGGTGCACGCGCTGCGCGGCAAGGAGTGGATCGAGCACGACAACCCGTTCGACGTCGGCATGACGGGCCTCCTCGGTTTCGCGTCGGGGTATCGGGCGATGGAGTCGTCCGATGCCGTGCTCATGCTCGGGACCGACTTCCCGTACCCGCAGTTCTATCCCGAACACGCTGTGAAGATCCAGGTCGATCTGCGCGGCGAGAATCTCGGACGACGCACGCCGCTGGACATCGGTCTCGTCGGGGACGTCGCCGACACTGCGGAAGCCCTGCTTCCGCTCCTGCAGCCGCGACGGAGCCGCGCGCACCTCGAGAGCTCCCTCGATCACTACGCGAAGACACGGCGTCGCCTCGACGATCTGGCCACGCCGTCCGGCGCGGGCAAGCCGATCCATCCCCAGTACGTGGCGCGGCTCATCGACGAGATCGCCGCGGAAGACGCGGTGTTCATTCCCGACGTGGGGTCACCGGTGGTCTGGGCGGCTCGCTATCTGACGATGAACGGGCGTCGGCGCCTGATCGGCTCGTTCAGCCATGGTTCGATGGCGAACGCCCTGCCTCAGGCGATCGGCGTGCAGGCCACCGAGCGCACCCGGCAGGTCGTGGCGCTCGCCGGAGACGGTGGGCTCGCCATGATGCTCGGCGAGCTGCTCACCCTCGAACAGAACGCCCCCCTGCCGGTGAAGATCGTGGTCTTCAACAACTCGTCGCTGAACTTCGTGGAGCTGGAGATGAAAGCCGCGGGATTCGTGAACTCCGGCACCGGACTGACGAACCCGAACTTCGCGGCGCTGGCCGAGGCAGTTGGCATCAGGGGCGTCCGAGTCACCCAGTCCGCCGACCTGGAGGAGGCGCTGCGCGACACGTTCGCCCACGACGGTCCGGCGCTGATCGAGGTGGTCACCGACCGTCAGGAACTATCGATGCCGCCGTCGATCACGGCCGAGCAGATGAAGGGGTTCACGCTGTACGCCCTCCGGACCGTGCTCTCCGGGCGGGGCGACGAGGTCGTCGACCTGGCGAAGACCAACCTGCGACAGATTCTGTAACGCGGTGACTGCCGGAGAGCTCATGCGCCGCGTGCGGGTGACGGGACGTGTCCAGGGGGTGTCGTTCCGGGCGAGCTGCCGTGACGAGGCGCGGGCGCTCGGCGTCTCCGGATGGGTGCGGAATCTCGCCGACGGCAGCGTCGAGGCGGTGTTCGTCGGCGAAACGGCGCAGGTGGAGGCCCTGATCGACTGGTGCCGATCGGGCCCGCGGGGCGCGCGCGTCGACGCGATCGACAGTGAGCGCATCGATGCGGCAGCCCTGTCCGCGTCCGATCGCCCGGAATCCGGAGCACGGTTCGCAGTGCGGTGACGCGGCACCCTACGCCATGAGCGCGCTCGGGTGAAAGGGGCCCACCGCGCCGCGCGACCGCGGCCCGACGCGGATACGATGGGCAGATGGTCCGCGACGCCCGAGACGAGGGATCCCCTCCGCAGCCGAGCATCGTCGCGCTCGGAACGGCGGTGCCCGAAACGGTCATCACCCAGGATCGGGTGCGCGACCTGTTCGTCGCGCACGCCGCTGACGACCGGCGCGCCGCACGCATTGTCCGCGCGGTGTTCGACTCGGCGGCGATCGACTCGCGCCGCACCGTGGTGCCCGAGCTCGGCGGCCGAGGCACCGGCCCCTTCGTGGATCGCGACACCGGGCGAATCGGTGTTCCCTCGACCGCCGCCCGGAACTCGCGCTACGCCGCCGCCGCGCCCGACCTCTTCGCTGCGGCGGCGACCGAGGCGCTCGCCGCCGCCGGTGTCGCACCGGGAGCGGTGACCCACGTCATCACGGTGTCCTGCACCGGTTTCTTCGCTCCGGGGCCCGAGTTCCGTCTCGTCACCGACCTGGGACTCGACCCGACGGCGCAGCGGTACCACCTCGGATTCCAGGGGTGCGCCGCCGCGATCCCGGCGCTGCGCATGGCCGCCCAGTTCTGCACGGCGGATCCGACGGCCGTGGTCCTCGTGGTGTCCGCCGAGCTGTGCTCGCTGCACATCCAGGCGTCGACGCACCCCGATCAACTCGTGTCGTCGGCGATCTTCGCGGACGGCGCCGCCGCCGCGATCGTCTCGGCCGATCCGGAACTGAGCCGCGGCCGCCCGTACCTCGAGATCGGGGCGTTCGGGACCGTCATCGCGAGCGAGGGAGAGGCGGATATGCGCTGGACGATCGCCGATGCCGGATTCGACATGACGCTCACCCCTGAGGTGCCCCGTATCGTCGGGCGCGAGGTCCGCGCGGCGCTGTCCGGGCACGACATCGATGCGGATCCGCCGTCGCGATGGGCGGTGCACCCGGGAGGTCGTTCCATCCTCGACCGCGTGGAGTCGGCACTCGACTTGTCGGATGACGCGCTGGCGACGTCGCGTGCTGTCCTCCGGCGCTTCGGCAACATGTCGTCGGCGACGATCCTGTTCGTGCTGCGCGATGTCCTGGGTGCGCCGGACCTGACTGACGGAGAGCGCGTGCTCGCCGCCGCGTTCGGGCCGGGGCTGACCGTCGAATCAGCATCCCTCCGCGTCCGAATGCCCGCGGAGCCGCGTTCGTGACGCTCGCGCGCCGCGACACCGAACTTCGCGAGCTCATGGATGCGGACGATTGCGATCCGGTGCGTCTCGACCGGACGCTCCGTCGATTCACCGTGATCAACCAGCTCGTCGGAGGCTGGGCCACGGTGGTGCGACGCGAGGTGCTCACGCGACTCGACGATGCGCGACGAACGGGCGCGACGGTGCGGGTGCTCGATGTCGGGTGCGGGGGAGGCGACGTGCTGCGCGGCGTCGTCGCGCGTCTCCGGCGTCACGGGCTGCACGTCGAGGGGGTCGGGATCGACCCGGACCCCAGAGCGATCGCCGTCGCGACTCGGATCGAGAGCCCGGGGATCACCTACCGGGCCGTCCACGCGGAGGAACTCGCCACGGCGATGCCCGCGTCGGGGGAGACCTTCGACCTCGTCATCTCGAATCACGTGCTCCACCACCTGACCGGTCCGCAGCGTCGCTCGTTCCTCGCGGCGACCGCGTCGCTCGCCTCTCGTGTCGTGATCCACTCCGACATCAGGCGTGGACGTCTCGCCTACATGCTGTACGCGCTGCTCGCGATCCCGTTCGCGCGGGGAACCTTCCTGCGCGTCGACGGACTGCGCTCGATCCGACGCTCCTACCGCGCGGGCGAGCTCGCGGAGGTCGTGCCGCGCGGATGGCGGGTGCGACCCAGTCGACCGTTCCGACTCCTCGCAGTGTACGAGGCGGGATCGGCCCCTGGTCGGTCATCGCAGCGCGGCCGGGACGGGTCCGGTCGTGATTGACCTGATCGTCATCGGTGCCGGCCCGGTCGGGCTCGCCTGCGCACTCGAAGCCGCTCGCCTCGGAGCCACCGCTCGCGTGCTCGACGCCGCTGTGGGACCCGGTGCATCGAGTCGTGCCGTGGGTGTGCACCCCTCGGCGCTGCTGGCGCTCGCTCCGAGCGGTGCGGGGGATGCCATCGCCGCGGAGGCGCGGCAGGTGCGGCGGGGAGAAGCCCGAGGCCGGGGGCGCGTGCTCGGAGCCGTGCGGTTCGCACGACTCGGCGGCGCCTATCCGTTCGTGGCGACGGTGCCGCAGCAACGGACCGAAGCCGTCCTGGCCGACCGGATCGCCGCGCTCGGCGGATCCGAAGTCGTGTGGAATGCCGAAGTGCGTGCCGTGCGGACCGCGGACGACCGGTGTGCGGTCGACGTGCACGATGCCGCGGGAGGGCTGCGGGAGGAGTATGCGCGCTTCGTCGTGGTCGCGACAGGCGCACGCGGTGCCGACCTCACGGGCCTGCGCGCTGCCGCGCGCCGTCACGAGTACCCGGACCGCTACCTCATGGCCGATGTGCCCGACCGCGGTGCCGACGGCGACACCGCGGTCATCCATCTGCACCCCGAGGGGGTGCTCGAGTCGTTCCCGCTCCCTGGCGGCCGACGACGGTTTGTGGCGTGGGATCGTGGGGTGCCGCGCACGGCGTCCGGAGCAGCGGACGACGGCGCGCGGCTGGGGGAGCGACTGCGACACGCGGTCGCGCTGCGCACCGGTTCACCCGCCGCCGCGTCCGCCATCGGCGCAGCGACCGGGTTCGGGGTGCGACGCGTCCTCGTTCCGCGCATGTGCAGGGGACGGGTCGCCGTCATCGGCGATGCGGCGCACGAGGTGAGTCCGATCGGCGGGCAAGGGATGAACCTCGGGATCCTCGATGCTGTGACGCTCGCTCGCGCGCTCTGCGGCCCCGAGCGCAGGCTCACCGATGCGGTGGCGCATCTCGACGACGCGCTCGATCGGTGGGACCGTCGACGCCGCCGAGCCGCCGTCGTGTCCGGTCGTCTGGCGGCAGCGAACACCCGTGTCGGCCGGGCGCGGGGGGAATGGGGCGATCGTGCGCGCTCCGCTGTGCTGTCAGGGACGCTGCACTCGCCGGCTGAGCGGCTGCTCGCCTCCGCCTACACGATGCGGTTCGACCCTGACGGGCGACTGCGCGGCTGACGACCCTGCATCAGCGCGCTCCCAACCCGGTGAGCGCGAGCTGCACCGCGAGCAGGATCGCTGCCGCCATGACGAGCCTGAAGGAGAGTCGCGTGCGCACCCCCACGGCAGCGTTCCGGCCGCCCCACACGCTCAGGCCGACGATCACGAGGGTGACAGCGATCGGCCACGGCGTCGGAGCGCGGGCCGCATCGATCGCGCTGCCGGTCACAACCACGACCGCGGCGATCGCGACCGTGGCGAACGCGATGAGGAGCGACGTCTGTGCACCGAGACGGTGTGGGAGTCCGCGGACACCCGTGCGGGCATCGTCATCCAGGTCGGGGACCGCATTCGTGAAGTGCACCGCGACCCCGAACGCGGCACCGGCGAAGGTCGCCCACGGTGGCGCGAACACCGGGTCGGTCTCGGCCAGCGTGACGAGCGAGGGGAAGAGGCCGAAGCTGACGACGAAGGGGACGACCGAGATCGGCGTGCTCTTCAGTCCGACGTTGTACCCCCACGCCGATGCGAGGAAGATCGCGTGGGCCGTCATCATCCACGCTCCGAGCGGAAATGACAGCGCGAGCGCTGAGACGAGTGAGACGACGGCCCCGATCCACGCCGACCGCACGAGCGACCCGTCGTGCACGAGCGGTTTGTCGGTGCGGCCGCTCAGGCGATCACGGCGCACATCGATCGCGTCGTTCGAGAGGCCGACGGAGACCTGGCCGAGGAACACGGCGCAGGTGAGCAGGGCGATGCCGGCGACGGAGAGGGCGGCGGCCGCGCCGAGCAGCGCCACGAGCGCCGTGACGACCAGGGTCGGACCCGGATGCGTGGATCGCCAGAGTGCGGCGAGCGCGGCGAACGGCGTGCGTGCGGTCATCGCACCCCCTTCCGCGGTCCGGTGCTCTGCGCTCCAGGCTAGTGCAGTGCGGCGGTCGGGAACCCGCCCGTCCCTCGGATACTGGCGGAACGGCCGCGCATATGCCGTTGTCGGCATCCCGGTAGAATGGGGTCCGAACGGAGTCGGACAGCAGCGCCCGGAGGAGGACGCGGATCGACGCAGTGGAGACGGTGATGGCGGTGACGGCCATCGTGTTGCTCGGATGCATTGTCGCCGGAGTCTGGCGCGCCGCCCGGGGACCATCCACGCGTGACCGGCTGACCGCGTTCGTGCTGCTCGGCACGACCGGCGCTGCCCTCCTGATCGTGATCGCCACGCTCACCGACACGCCCGCATTCCGCGACGCGGCACTGGCCGTCGTCGGGCTCGCCGCCGTGGTCGCGCTCGTCTGGACTCAGCGGGAGCGCGAATGAGCGTCATCGTCATCGTGCTGCTCGTGCTCGGTACGTGCTTCGTCGTCGCCGGAACGCTCGGACTGCTGAGGTTCCCCGACCTGCCGACGCGCCTGCACGCCGTGGCCAAAGCCGACAACCTCGGGCTCGGCCTCATCGCGCTCGCGCTGATCGTGCACGTGCTCGCGACCGAGTGGGCCTGGGGAACCGCACTGAAACTCGTGCTCATCTGGCTTCTAGCGCTCATCGGCACAGCCGTGAACGGACACGTGCTTGCGCGCCGAGAACGACCGCAGGGCGGCGATCATCGCGCGGGTGATGCGTGATGGACGTGCTCGCCGTGTTCGACGTGATCCTGCTCGGGGTCGTGGTGGTCACTGCGGTGATCGCCGTGCTGCTGCGCCGTCGACAGGGTGCCGTCGCCGCGTTCCTGGTCTTCGGTGTGCTGCTCGCCGTGCTCTGGGCTCGTCTCGGGGCCCCGGACATCGCTGTGGCGGAGGCGGTGCTGGGCGGCGGAATCACGGGCGCGCTCTTGGTGGATGCCCTCTCGGGAAGCGCCGGGCGGCATCCGACCGGTGCGACGAGGCGATGGTGGATCGCCGGCGGCTTCGGCGTCGCCGGGGCGGTCGTCGTGGCGACCGGGTTGCTCGCGGTGACGATGCGTCTCAGTCCGCCCACCGGCGCCCTGCCCGCCGCCGTCGCATCGGCAGCACCCGCGAGCGGTGCCGAGCATCCCGTCACCGCCGTGCTCCTGAACTTCCGCAGCTTCGACACCCTGCTCGAGATCGCAGTGGTGATGATCGCCGCGTTCGCCGCCACCGCGGTGAGTGACGGTGCCTGGGCCAGACGGCTCGAGGCGCACGCCGATCTGGGACGGATCGGCACGCTGCTGGTGCCGGCGGTGCTGCTCCTGGCGGGGTGGTTCCTCGTCGCGGGCACCACGCGCCCGGGCGGTGCGTTTCAATCGGGAGCGATGGTGTCGGCCGGACTGCTCATCGCGTACCTCACGGGAGCGCGCGGCGCCTCGACGCGCGGAATCGCCGGCGAGTGGTTCGTCGCGCTCGGTACGTTGAGCTTCATCGCACTGGCGGGGGCGACAGCGGTGTGGGGCGACGGCTGGCTCGTGCTGCCCGAAGCCGGCGCATCGGCCATCATTCTGGCGATCGAGGCGGTGCTCGCGATCAGCATCGGCGTCGGACTCGCCCGCATCTTCGTCGCGAACCGGCGTGCCGAACGGGAGGTCCGATGACGCTCGCAGCGCTCGCCCTCGTCGCCGGACCCCTGGTCTTCGCGACCGGGCTCGTCGCCCACCTGCTCGTGCGGGATCTCATACGCCGCATCATCGCGCTGAACGTCGCCTCGGGAGGCGTGATGATGATGTTCCTCGCGATCGCAGCGCGCACCTCGGACCCGGATCCGGTGCCCCAGGCGCTCGTGCTGACCGGAATCGTCATCATGGCGGCGACGAGCGGTGTCGCACTCGCGTTCGCGCGACGCGTGGACGCGGAGAGCGACGAGCTCGATGCACCCGATGCCGCCGAACTGTCCGACGAGCGCGACGTACCAGGGGGTGCACCATGATCGCCGCGAGCATCCTTCCCGCACTCGTGCTCGTGCCGCTCGCGGGCGCCGGTGTCGTCGCCCTCGTCCCTCCGTCGCGTCGTCGCTGGGTCGGCTGGGCGTGCGCAGCGGTGACCGCCGCGACGGCGATCGCCCTCGCGTTCGCGCTCGCCGTCGCAGACGGCGCGGGGTCGGAGATCGCGCTGGGCGGCTGGGAGGCTCCGCTCGGCATCACGCTGCGGGCCGATGGCGTCAGCCTGGTCTTCCTGCTGCTCACCGCGGTCATCGGGTTCGCCGTCTCGACCGTTGCCCTCGCCAGTGATGCGATGAGCGGCGGGCCCCGCTTCTGGCCGCTCTGGCTCGGGCTCTGGTCGGGCCTCAACGGTGTGTTCGTCTCGGGCGACCTCTTCAACATGTTCGTCATGCTCGAACTGGTGACGCTCGCGGCCGTGGCGCTCGTCGGACTCGGCGGCCGAGGCTCGGCGGGCGCCGCACTGCGGTACCTCTTCGTCGGCGTGGTCGGATCCCTGCTGTTTCTGCTCGCCGTCGCCCTCGTCTACGCCGAGACGGGCGTGCTCGACCTGCTGCTCGCGACGGAGACCATGTCGAGTGGCATGGTGCTGATCGCGGTCCTCGCACTGACGCTCATCGGCATGGGCGCGAAGATGGCGCTGTTCCCGCTGCACTCGTGGCTCCCGGTCGCGCACCCGGCGGCGCCGGCCGCGGTCAGTGCCGCGCTCTCTGCACTCGTCGTCAAAGCCGCCGTGTTCGTGCTGTGGCGTGTGTGGTTCGCGCTGAAAGACGACAGCGCGGCGGTGGTCGTGCTCGGTGCGGCGGCCGCTGTCGCCGGAGCCGTCGCCGTCATCTGGGGCAGCGTGATGGCGCTCCGCGCCAGGCGGCTCAAGCGCATCATCGCCTACTCGACGGTCGCCCAAGTCGGGTACTTCGCGATGGTGCTCGACCTCGCCTCCGATGGCACCGGTCTCGGTGACGGATCCGGGCAAGGCTGGGCTGGAGGCGTCACCCTCGTGCTCGCCCACGGTCTCGCCAAGGCTGCGATGTTCCTCGCAGCCGGAAATCTGGCGATCGCCTACGGCTCCGATCGTCTCTCAGATCTTCGTGGAGCGGTGTCGCGCATGCCGGGAACGGTGGCCGCGCTGGCCGTCGCCGGCGTCAGTCTGGCCGCCCTGCCTCCCACCTTCGGATTCGTGGCGAAATGGCAGCTGCTCGTCTCCGCCATCGACCGCGGCGCATGGTGGTGGGCCGCGGTGCTCGCCGTGGGAGGTCTGCTCGCGTTCGGGTACACCGCGGCGATGATCCGCGCGACATTCAACGCCCGGGGAGAGGAAGCGCCTGCACCGCAGCAACGCACTCCCGTCACGTTGACGGTGGTGCCGCTGACGCTCGCGATCGCCTCGGTGGTGCTCGGCATCTTCTCGAGCGGCCTGATCGGTCTGATCGGCCAGTACTCGATGATCGGGGGTGGCGCATGAATCCCGACGCCACGGTCGACTACAGCGTCATCCCTCTGCTGATGCTGCTGACCTCTCTGCTGCCCGGTGCGATCGTGTTCTTCCTGCGCGAGGACCGCAAGCGACTCCGCACCGCACTGAACCTGTTCGGCGCGCTGTCGAAGGTCGGGTTCGTCGTCGTACTGATTCCACCGGTCGTGGCGGGGGAGAAGCTCAGGGCGTCGATGGAGTGGGCACCGGGTATCGACATCGTGCTCACCACCGACGCGTTCTCGCTCTTCTTCGTCGGGCTGTCGGCAGTGCTGTGGCTGGTGACGACGATCTACGCCATGGGATATCTCGGCGGATCCCCGAACCAGTCGCGCTTCTTCGGCTTCTTCAGTCTGTGCGTGACGGCGACCACGGGAATCGCGCTCGCGGGCAACCTGCTGACGTTCCTGCTGTTCTTCGAACTGCTCACGCTCGTCACGTACCCGCTCGTCGCCCACCGCGGCACGCGTGAAGCGCTCGACGGCGCGCGCACCTACCTCGTCTACACGCTCGGAGGCGGGGCGCTCGTGCTCATCGGCGTGGTGTGGCTCACCGTGCTCACCGGTCCGGTCGAGTTCGTGTCCGGCGGTGCTCCCGAGGTCGCGGCGGCGATCGATGACCATCCCGTCGCGATGACGGTGATCGGTGGGCTGCTTCTCGCGGGCATGGGAGTGAAGGCGGCGATCTTCCCGCTGCACGGGTGGCTTCCGGTCGCGATGGTCGCGCCGGCGCCGGTGAGCGCCTTGCTGCACGCGGTCGCCGTGGTGAAAGCTGGGGCATTCGGGATCGTACGGGTGATCCACGACCTTTTCGGCCTCGCCGCAGCCGAACGTCTCGGACTGCTGTCGGTGCTCGCAGCGTTCGCCGGATTCACGATCGTGTACGGATCGGTGCGGGCGCTGATGCAGGACGACCTGAAGCGACGCCTCGCGTACTCCACCGTCTCGCAGCTGTCCTATGTGGCGCTCGGCGCCGCGCTGATCGCGCCGCTCGCCACCTCGGGGGCGCTCGTCCACATCGTCCACCAGGGGCTGATGAAGATCACGCTCTTCTTCTGCGCCGGGCTCTTCGCCGAGGTGATCGGGGTGTCGAAGGTGAGCGGACTGCGCGGCGTCGGGCGGCGCATGCCCCTCACTTCGCTGGCCTTCACCATCGGCGCGTTCGGCATGATCGGTCTGCCTCCGCTCGCCGGATTCGTCTCGAAGTGGCCCCTCGCCCTCGGCGGACTGCAGGCGGGAGAACCTTGGGTCGTCGGAGTGCTGGTGGTGAGCACGCTGCTCAACGCCGCCTACTTCTTGCCCGTGGTCTACGCGCTCTGGTTCACCGACCCCGATCCCGAAGCCGACTGGTCAGGGCGTCGCTCGGGCACCCTCCGCTTCGAAGCCCCGCACGCCCTGCTCTGGCCGGCGATCATCACCGCCGGCCTGTCCATCGTGGTGGGCGTGGCCGCGGGCTGGGGCTACTCGCCCTGGAGTCTGGCCGAGTTCATCGCCGAGGGGAGCTACCGATGATGACCGGCGCTATCGAACTCCCCGAGTCGCTCGCCAACGCCTTCTGGGTGCTCGCGTTTGGGGCTCCACTGCTCGTCGCGACGATGCTGGCGGTGACCGGAGCGGGGACGTCTGACGCGGTGCGCGCGATGAGGGATCGCGTGACGCGCTGGGCGTGGGCCGCGGCGGTGCCCGCGGGTGCGCTGGTGCTCCTGGGCGACGCCGGTGAGCGCGCCATCCCCTGGATGCTCTTCGGCACCACGGTGCAGCTCGACGAGATCGGACGACCCCTCGCGGGCCTCGCGGCACTCGTCTACGGTCTCGCGCTGGCCTTCGTGCCGCGCGGTCCTGATGGCAGACCGGCGCTGCTCGCCGCGCTCATGCTCGTCTGCTACGCCGCGAACCTCGGAGTGTTTCTCGCGGCCGATACCGTCACGTTCTACCTCTGCTTCACCGCCATGAGCTTCACCGGGGCCGCCCTGGTGATCCACAGCCGATCCGCATCGGCGCTGCGCGCCGGTCGCATCTACCTCGTCATGACCGTGCTCGGTGAAGGTGCCGTGCTCGCGGCAGTGCTGCTCACGGTGCGCGCGGGCGGCGTCATGCTCGTCGACGCCGGAGCCGCGGTGTCCGCCGCTCCGGAACGCGACCTCATCATCGGACTCCTGATCGCGGGTTTCGGGGTCAAGGCCGGAACCGTGCCGCTGCACGTGTGGTTGCCGCTCGCGCATCCGGCCGCTCCCACGCCGGCGAGCGCGGTCCTGTCCGGGGTCATGCTGAAGGCCGGGCTGGTCGGTTGGATCCGATTCCTGCCGCTCGGCGAGGAGACCGCGGAACCGCTGTGGGGTGCCGTGCTGCTCGCCCTTGCACTCATCGGAGGCTTCGCTGCGGTGCCCGTCGGCGTGTTGCAGGACGACCCGAAAGTCATCCTCGCCTACAGCAGTATCAGTCAGATGGGGGCACTGGCCGCGCTCGTCGGCGTCGCGCTGCTCGTCCCGCAATTGGCCGACGTCTGCATCGCGGCCGCGGTCGTCTACGCGGTGCATCACGGATGCGCGAAGGCGGCGCTCTTCCTCGGTGTGCAGCTCTGGGACGTGGAACGGTGGCCGCGCTGGTTCGTCTCGGCCGTGCTCGCCGTCGCGGCGCTGTCGCTCATCGGGGCGCCGCTCACCAGCGGCTACGTCGCGAAGTACGGTGCGAAGGAGGCCGCGGGAGATGCGGGCATCCCCTGGGCGGGCGGACTCCCCGTCGCTGATGTGCTGCCCTGGATCGGAGTGGGATCCACACTGCTCATCGCCCGATTCGCCTGGGTGATCTGGCGCCGTGAGCGCCCACGGCACCGGACTCCGATCCTGCGCGGGGTCGTGTGGGCCGCGCTCGGGGTGGCGGCCGTCTGGCCGGTGTCGCGTCTCGCCGGGGCGTTCGCGCCCACGCAGTCGGTGCCGAAGTGGTTCAGTGCGACGACGTGGTGGGATCAGAGCTGGCCGCTCCTCCTCGGTCTCGCTGCGGCGCTGCTCGTCGGGCGACTCGCGGCGACCGTCCCCGGCCGGCGCAGCCGTCTGCTGCACCCGCGCGGCGACATCGTGCCGCCCGGCGACGTCGTCGCCATCGAAGAGCAGTGGGTGCGCGCGGCCGGGGCCTGGTCGCGGTCCGGAATGCGAGCCCTCGATCGGGGCGGTCGCGCGGTACGTGCCCAGCTGCAGCGCGTGCCGACCCCTGCTCCGACCGTGGAGCGCGCGCAGCTGCGCATCGGCACATGGGCCGGTTCCGGGGCGGCGCTGCTCATGATCCTTGTCGCCGTCATCGTCTGGCTCGGTCTATCTGGAGGGCACGCATGATGGTCTCGGTACTGCTGCGCGCACTGCTCGCGTCGATCGTCTGGATCGCGCTCATCGAGGGCGACGCGACGATGGTCGTGTACGGCGCCGGCGTGGTCCCCGCGGTGGTGGTCGCCAGCTACGCGCTCACGGGGCGTCCGGGTCGGTGGTCGGGATCGCCGATCCGACGCGCACGCGCGCTCATCGGCCTCGTCGGATGGATTCTCTGGCGTTCGGTCATGGGCGGAACCGATGTCGCGCTGCGCGCGCTGCGCCTGCCGCGCCCCAGAATCGACCCGTACTGGACGACCTACCGCGTCGGCATCGAGTCTGATCGCGGCAGGACCGTCGTCACCCTGCTCATGAACCTCATCCCCGGCACCCTGTCGGCATCACGAACGTGCGCCGAAGTCGAGGTGCACGTGATCGGCTCCGACCTCGAGGTCACGGAGGCGCTGAGCGCGCTCGAGGCGCGAGTCGCCCGGGTTATGGGCGAGGATCCGCCGGCGCTTCGCGAATGAGCGCAGCGTAGCGGGTCTCCGTGTCGGCGGCCAGCGCCTCTGCCGCGGCCTTGTCGGGGCCCGATCCCGAGACGACGACGGCCCGCCGGAAGTAGTCGAGCTCGCGGATCGACTCGGCGATATCGGTGAGCGCCCGATGATCCCCGCGCTTCTCGGGGGCGCCGAAGAACGCAGCGGGGAACCAGCGACGCGACAGTTCCTTCAGCGTCGACACGTCGATGCTGCGATAGTGCAGGCGCTCCTCGAGCGTCGGGAGGTATTTGGCCATGAAGCGGCGATCCATGCCGATGGTGTTGCCGGCGACGAGCGGGCGACGCCCCGCAGTGACCAGCCCATCGAGGTACGCGATGACCTGCCGTTCGGCGTCGGCGAGGGAGGCGCCCCCGGCGATGCGTTCGAGCAGACCGGACTTCGTATGCATCTCGCGCACGAAGTCGCCCATGTGATCGAGGGCGGCCTGACCGGGGTTGATCACGATCTCGAACCCCTCATGCAGGGGCTGGAGGTCGAAGTCGGTGACGATGACGGCGATCTCGCAGAGACCGTCGAGGTCGGGGTCGAGTCCGGTCATCTCGCAGTCGATCCAGACGATCTGCTCTGCGGGGGCGTTCGACACGGTGACTCCTCGGGGTCGGCGGCGCGTGCCGGGTGCGGCACCCGCCCAGTCTACGCGCGGCTGGAGCCCGGGATCCGCGCGGGCGCGGCACCCACCCGCTCTCTCGCCCCTCTCTCGCCCCTCCCGCGCCCCTCCCGCGCCCCCGCCCGCCCCACCCGCCCGCCCGCCCCGCCCGCCCCGCCCGCGCCAGAGCCTTCGCCGAGATTGCAGTTCTGCTGGGTTCAGGGTGTGCGAAGCCCGACTTCGCGCAATCTCGACGCGGCGGCGGCGCACGGCGGCGGCGCGCGGCGCGGAGCGGGTTCGGGCGCACCCGGGGGCGAGCAAGAGCACCCCTACGCCGGGAGGAGCCTTCCACCCTCGAGGCGCAGCACGCGATCGCTGACGTGCGCGATCACGTCGGGGTCGTGCGAGACGAAGAGGTGACCGGTACCGCGGGTTCGCTGCAGGTCGTCGAGCAGGTCGAGCACTCTGGCCTGCACGGTCACGTCGAGTGCCGACACCGGTTCGTCGAGGAGGAGGAGGTCGGGGTCGCGGGCGAGTGCGCGGGCGATGGCGAGGCGTTGACGCTGGCCTCCCGAGAGCTCCGCGGCGGGTCGAGCCAGGAGCTCGGGTGCGAGTCCCACCTCTGCGGCGAGTGCGTGGGCGCGCGCGGGTCGGGCGGCGCGTGGCATCCCGGCTGCGCGCAGCGCGTCCCGCAGTACGATGTCGCCCCGTGCCCCGGTGGGGAAGGAGTCGAGAGGATCCTGCGGGACGAACGCCACCCGTCGACGCATGGCGCGCCGCTGCGACGGGGTCGCTCCGCGTCGTTCGACGCCGCCGATGAGGACGGCTCCCGAGTCCGGGGGGAGCAGTCCGAGTGCGGCGCGCAGCAGCGTGGTCTTTCCCGACCCGGATTCTCCGACGAGTCCGACGGTTTCGCGAGCGCGGACGTCGAGTGACGCTTCGGCGAGCACGGGCCGAGCCTGTCCGGTGCCACGCACGGGGTACGCGACGGAGACGTCGGTAAGGCGCAACAGCTCCTCCCCGCGTTCGGGCGGCACGTCGACCGCGCCCGATGCGGAGGTGAGCCTGGTGCCCCTGGGTACTCCTCGTGGGGAGGCGGCGATGAGTTCGCGGGTGAACGGGTGCTGCGGGTGCCGCAGCACCTCGGCGGGAGCACCCGACTCGATGATGCTCCCGTGCCGCATCACGTGCACGATATCGGCGATATCGGTGACGCTGGTGAGATCGTGGGTGATGAGGACGACCCCGGCGCCGGCGTCGGCGCGAGCCCGGAGCTCGCGGAGGACCCGTCCGCGGTGTTCGGCGTCGAGCGCCGTCGTGGGTTCGTCGGCGACGATGAGTTCGGGATCCGCGATCATCGCCGATGCCACGAGCGCGCGCTGGCGCAAACCTCCCGAGAGTTCGTCGCTGCGCAGGCGCAGCCGCGTCTCCGGCTCAGGCATGCCGGCCGAGGCGAGCGCGCTGACCACGCGCGCTCGGCGGTCGGCGGCGGGGACCCCGTGCAGGCGGAGGGCGTCGCCGACCTCGTGCTCGACGCGGCGCAACGGATCGAGGCCGCCGAGTGCGTCCTGGGGCACGAGGCCCGTGAATGCCCCGCGGATCGCGTTCCAGCTGCGCGACGCATCTGCGGGGGCTGGGCGCCCCCAGATCTCGTGCATCGCGACCTCGGCCCGCGCCGTCGGCGGCAGCAGGCCGAGCAGCGCCCTGGCGGTGAGAGTCTTGCCCGATCCGGACTCGCCGACGAGCGCGACGCAGGCGCCCGATTCGACGGTGAGCGAGACACGGTCGACCGCGGTCTGCCCCGTCGTGGGGAAGCGCACCGTGAGTTCGGTGAGGCGCGCGGCGATCATGCGAACCTCCCGCGACGCTCGAGTGACCGTCCGATCGCGGTCGTGGTGAGTCCGACGAGCAGGATCATCGAGCCGGGGAACACCGTCATCCACCATGCCTGGGTCAGGTACGGCCGCCCGGCGTTGAGCATGGCGCCCCACTCGGGAGCCGGCGGGGGTGCTCCGAGTCCGAGGAAGCCGAGCGCGGCCGCGAGGATCACCGCGTGTCCGACGCCGAGCGTCGCGAGCACGAGCACGGGGCGCAGCGCTTCGGGGAGGACGAGCAGCGACCAGATTCTCGGCCCGCGATCGCCCTGCAGCCTGGCCGCCTCCACAGCGCCTGAGGTGAGGGCTCGGCGCACCCCTCCGCGGACCATGCGCGCGTACCCGGGTGCCGTGGAGATCGTGACGGCGATCACGATGGACGCGAGTCCCGGCCCGCGCACGGCGATCACGAGCAGTGCCAGCAGCAGCCCGGGGAAGGCGAACAGTGCTTCGATGAGCCGGTCGGCGGCGAGCCGGATCGGGGCCGCCCATCGGCTCCGCGACCCGCCGGCGACCGCGCCGAGCGCGACGCCGAACACGAGGCCGGTCAGCGTGGCGACCAGACCGATCGTCAAGGATTCGCGTGCCCCGAAGATGACACGACTGAGGATGTCACGGCCGGAGTCGTCGGTGCCGAACGGGTGTGTCGCGTTCGGTGCTTGGAACGACTCGGCGGGGGAGACGGCGAGCGGTGGATGGGGCGCGAGCCACTGCGGAAGCACCGCACAGGCGACGAGCAGCACGGCCACGACGACGGCACCGATCTCGAGCGGCGACAGCGTCACGCGGCGAAAGGCGGCCTTCTGGTGCACGCTAGACATGCGAGACCACCGCCTCGAGCCGCGCCTCGGTGCGCGGATCGACGCGCGCGATGACGAGGTCCGTCACGAGGGTGACGAGCACGTAGGCGAGGGCGGCGAAGAGGACGACGCCGAGCACCACGGGCACGTCGCGCGAGAGCACCGCGGTGACGAGCGTGCGTCCGAGTCCCGGTCGCGCGAAGATCACCTCGATCACGGCGGCACCGCTGAGGAGCGAGCCGAGCGCCCACCCGGTGAGGTTCAGTCCCGGCACGGCCGCGTGCCTGAGCACGTGCCGCACCCGCACGCCGAACTCCGTCTCGCCGCGCGCGCGAGCGCTGTCGATGAACGGTGCGCGCAGCGCATCGTCTGCACCGGTGCGGCAGACCTGGGCGAGGAACCCGGCCGTCGGGATCGCGAGTGCGAGCGCGGGGAGGACGATACCGTCGACGCCGCCGGTGCTGACCGGGGGCAGCCAGCCCAGCACGCTCGCGAAGAGGAGCACGAGGAGGCTCGCGAGCCAGAAGTTCGGCATGGCGGCCGATACCAGGTCGAGTGCGCCGGCGACCGCACGTGCGAGGCGCGACCGCCCGCTCGCGATGACGACGCTGACGAGTGCCAGGATCCAGGCGAACAGCAGCGCCGCGCCCGCGAGCACGAGGGTGGGTCCGGCGGCGGCTCCGATCACCCGGGTGACCGGGAGCCCCTGTGCGTAGGAGGTCCCGAAGTCGAAGACGGCGATGCGGGCGAGGAAGTCGACGTACTGCACGGGCACTGGTCGGTCGAGTCCGAACTCGGCTCGGGCCGCCTCCAGTGCCTCGGCGCTCGCCTGACTTCCCGGTCCGCCGAGGGCGGCCTCGGCCGGATCACCGGGGATGAACTGGAGTGCGACGAACGCCAGGCTCGCGACGACGAACAACACGACGAGGCTCCCGCCGCAGCGCGCGAGCGCGCGGAGGAGCCGGCGTCTGCCGTTCGCCGTCATACGCCGCGCGCGCTCAGGCCCCGGCGACCACGTCGGCGAGCCACGGGGTGCTCACCGTCGGGAGCGCGCGGAAGCCCTCGAGATCGCTGCGGTACAGGAAGTGGTTCTGCTGGTCGTAGAGGGGCAGGATGACCTGCAGCTCGGCGATCCGCTCCTGCGCGGCCGTGGTGGCGGTCGCTCGCGCCTCGGGATTCATTTCGGATCCGACGGAGTCGAGCAGTGCGTCGAGTTCGGGGTCGCTGATCTGCGCCGCGTTCGCGAAGTAGCCGCTCGGCGCCGGCTCGATCGCGTCGGAGTGGTACAGGAACCTCAGGACGTCGGGGCCGATCTTGGTGTACGGGGCGCTGACGAGTTCGTACTCGTGCTGCGCGAGCGCCTCGTACCAGCTCGACAGGTCGAGCAGGCTGATCTGCACCTCGAAGCCGGCCTCGGCGGCGTTCGCCTGGAGCTGCTCGAAGAGGGCCTGTTCGGCGGGGACGGACTGGTTGGTGCTCACGGGGAATCGCAGGGTGAGGCGCTCGCCGTCCTTCGTGCGGATGCCGTCGCTGTCGCGCTCGTCCCACCCGGCCTCGTCGAGCAGTTCGCCGGCGCGGTCCTGGTCGAAGACGTAGCTGTCGGGCGATTGCTGCACGAGCGGCTCCGCGCTCGACATAGCTGAGGTCGACCGCTCGGCGGTGTCCTCGAAGAGCGACGAGACCGCCGAGTCGACGTCGACCGCCGAGATGAAGGCCTCGCGCACCCGGATGTCGTCGAACGGCGCCTGTCCGGAGTTCAGCTCGATGCGGTTGCTCGCCCCGGGCCGCGGAGCGTCGAGATGGTCGAGATCCTCCGACGCCTCGGCGGCGGTGATCTGATCGGGCAGCGGGTTGTCGATGATGTCGACCTGGCCGCTCTCGAGCGCCGAGTACCGTGCCGTGGAGTCAGGGATGAACCGCCAGGTGAGTGACGCCACTGCGTTCTCGGGCGGCAGGTCCTCGCCGCCCGGGGGCGTGGCGTACTCGGGGTTGCGGCTCAGCTCGATGCGATCCTGCTTCACCCACTCATCGACGACGTACGGCCCGCTGCCGATGGGGGCGAGGCAGTTCTCATCGCTGCCGCGCTCGATGCCCGCCGGCGACTGGATCGAGACCCAGACCTGGGCGAGCGACTCGAGCAGGGCCGCGTCCGGGCGCACCATGGTGAAGCGGGCGTGGGTGGCGTCGACCACCTCCACCTCGTCGATCTGCTGGACCGCGAGGTAGCCGGTCGACGAACCCGTCTCGGGATCCTGCAGGTGTTCGATATTGGCTTTGATGGCCGCGGCGTCGACGGGGGTGCCGTCGCTGAACTGCGCGTCGGCGTCGAGCGTGAAGTCCCACGTCATCCCGTCGTCGCTCACCTCCCAGTCGGTGGCGAGCCAGGGGACGATCTCGCCGTCATCGTTGCGCGAGACCATCGACTCGAGCACCTGGGTCGCGAGCAGGGCCTGCGGGTAGTTGCCGCCGACGTGGGGGTCGAGGCAGGTAGGTTCGGCGTCGCCCGAAGCGTAGACGAGGGTGTCGCGGGGTCCGTCGCCCCCCGACGAGCACGCGGCGAGCGGCGCGACGAGGGCAACGCCGGCGAGCGATGCGATGCCCACGCGGGAGGCGCGGGCGGACAGACGGGTGCGACGTGACATGCGGATCGGGCTCCTGTGCTCCGGTGGGGCTCCTGCCGATCTATTCATGGACCGAGTGCAAGAACATGGCGCTGACCATCATCCCACATTCCGCGCCACGGGAGGAGCACGTGTCGGCTGGAGGGTGGAATAGGCTGGAACTCATGTCAGTGCTCCCCATCACCATCTGCGGTGAACCCGTTCTGCACCGTCCAGCGGAAACCGTGACCGACTTCGGCGACGACCTGCAGCAGCTCGTCGCCGACATGTTCGAGACGACGGTGGCGGCTCCGGGCGTCGGGCTGGCCGCGCCGCAGGTCGGGGTCGGCAAGCGCGTGTTCGTCTGGATCTACGAGGATCAGGATGAAGCCCCTGCCAGGGGAGTCGCCGTGAATCCCGTGCTGTGGGTCAGTCCGGCCGAACCGGGTCTCCCCGACGAGGAAGACGTGGAAGGGTGCCTCTCGTTTCCGGGCGAGCGGTTCGCGTTGCGCCGGTCCGAGCGCGCTCTCCTGCGCGCGCAGGACGCGCAGGGCGAGCACTACGAGATCGAGGCGACCGGGTGGTTCGCCCGTATCCTGCAGCACGAGGCCGACCACCTGGAGGGGCTGCTGTACGTCGACCGCCTCGTGCATCCGGAGAGCCGCGCCGCGCAGAAGGCGGAGCGGAAGAACGGTTGGGGGAAGCCGGGGCTCAGCTGGATGCCCGGCGTCGACGACCTCGAGGGCTGAGTCCGGTCACGCTCCGTCGCCGCGGGGCAGGTGCCGCGAATCAGCGACGGACGACCAGGCGATGGCGGCGGCGAAGAGCAGCGCCGCGCTGATCCAGAAAGCCCATCCGAAGCCCGCGACATCGACGACGGCCCCGGCGAGCAGGGGGCCGATGACGCCGCCGAGATCGGACAGCATCGAGTAGCCCGCGACCGCGGACCCTCCGCGTCGCATACCGACGACGTCCGCCAGCACCGCCTGCTGACCGGGGTTCGCGAGCGCAGAGCCCGCGCCGGCGACGAACATCGCGGCCGCGGCGAAGATGATCGACGGCGAGGCGGGGAAGAGGACGTAGGCGACCGCGGAGACCGCCATCCCGGTGATGAGGAGCGGCTTGCGCCCGACGGTGTCGTTCCATCGACCGGACGGGAAGATGAGGACCGCGTTCCCGGCGGCGTATGCGGCGAGCACCCACGCGGCCATTGCCGCGTCGCCCTGGTACGCCGCGGCGACGAACAGGGGCACGATCGAGATGCGCACCCCGTAGGACGTCCAGCCGAACGCGAAGACCGAGCCGAGCAGGACCCGGTACTGGGGGACGGCGAGCGCGTCGCGCATGGTGAGCACGTGTCGGTCTTCGACCGTGCCGCCGATGCCGACGTAGGTCGACCGGCGCAGTGCGACCCAGACGACGAGCGCCGCGACGATGAGCGTGGCGAAATAGAAGACGAACGGGGCGCGCAGGCCGAAACTCGCGACGACCGCGCCGAAGACGGGCCCGATGAGGCTGCCGAGCAGGAACCCGGCCGCGTTGAGGCTGGCGACACGCCCGCGGGCGTGTACCGGGCTGACCTTGATGAGGAGCGCCGTCGCCGCCACCGTGAACATGATCGACCCGACACCGCCGACGCCCCTGAGAATCAGGAGCTGCGGGTAGTTGACCGCGAGCGCGCACGCGCCGGTCGATAGTGCCACGATGAGGATCCCGGCGGAGTACGTGCGCCGTTCGCCCATGCGCCCGAGGACCCACCCGGCGAGCGGTGCCGAGACGAGTCGCATGAGCGCGAAGGCGCTGACGATCGCCGAAGCGGCGAAGTTCGAGACGCCGAACGCCTGCGCGTACTGCGGGATCGCCGGAGCGACGACGCCGTATCCGAGCGCCACCGAGAAGCCGCCGGCGACGAGCGCCCAGACCTCGAACGGGAGTCGTGCGCGTTCGGTCGGGGGAGAGACGGATCGCGGCACCCGTCGATCCTACTCCGGTGCGGCGACCCGGGGGACGCGTCGACCGACACCCGTCAGCACGTCGCGCTGGATCGTGTCCGCGGCGTCGGCCCAGGCTTCGGCGGAAGGGAGGCCGTGCGTCGGCTCGCCGAACAGCACCACTTCGTCGCCCACCGCGACGGGGGCGTCGCCGATGTCGACGACGAACTGGTCCATCGCGATGCGCCCGACGACGGGGTGGGTGCGGCCGTCGATGTGCACCGTGGCCCGACCGGTCGCCTGCCGGGGAACGCCATCGGCGTACCCGAGCGGTACGAGCGCGAGGGTCGTCTCGCGTTCGGTGCGGTAGAGATAGTCGTACGACACGCCGGTGCCCGGCCCGACGCGTTTCACGGAGGCGACGCTGCCGCGCAGGGTCATCGCCGCACGAAGTCCCAGCGCGGGCCCGTCGCGGTCGGGGAGCGGGCTGAATCCGTAGATGCCGAGACCGATCCTGACCGCGTCGTACCGGGACTCCGGCAGTTCGAGCGCGGCCTGGGACGCGGCGATGTGCCGGATCCGCGGGCGGAGTCCGGATGCGGCGGCGACGTCGAGCGCCTGGTCGAAGCGCCGGATCGCCGCGCGATCGTCGTCGAGCGTGGTGTTGGAGAGGTGGCTGAAGATGCCGACGATCTCGACACGACCGTCGGTCTCGAGCTCGGCGGCGCGTACGCACGCCCGCTCCCACTCGCGCGCGGCGATTCCGTTCCGCGAGAGTCCGGTGTCCACCTTCAGGTGCACGCGGAGCGGTTCGTCACCCGGCGCTCCGTCGCCCGCGGCGTCGAGCTGCTCGACTGACGACAGGCCGACCTCGATGCGGTGCTCGCGCGCCCGCGCGAAGGTCTCGCCCGGAGCATGGAGCCACGCGATGATCGGGGCATCGATACCGGCACTCCGGAGCTCCACCGCCTCCGCGATATCGGCGACGCCGAGGTGCGAGGCGCCGCCCGCGAGCGCGCCGCGTGCGGCGAGGATCGCGCCGTGCCCGTATCCGTCGGCCTTCACCACGGCGATCACGGGCACTCCGGTCAGGTCGACGAACTTCTGCGTATTCGCGGCGATCGCTGCAACGTCGATGCGGGCTTCCCGGAACGGCGCGGGAGACGAGCCGCGGGATGAGCTGAGGGTCTCGGTCATTCGGGCGGGCTCCTTGCTCGCGAGATTCGAAGCGGTCGCGGACGCGAGCCCGCGACGCCCCCATTCTAGAGAGGTGTCGCGGGCTCGCACCTGCGTCGCGCTACCGCTGCTTCAACCGCGCGCGCACCTCGATGGCGCGGGTGTCCATCTCCTGCTCGGCGGTGCGCCACGACTGGTACCCGGGGTCGTTGACGAAGGCGCGGTCGATCTCCTCCTGGCTGGCCCGGAGCTTCGGGTCGAACTTGAGGTACGACTTCGTCTCCCGCGCCACCAGATTCGACAGGATCAGGATGCCGATGAGGTTCGGGATCACCATGAGTCCGTTCATGATGTCCGCGAGCGTCCACACGGTCGCGAGGGGGATCGTGCAGCCGACGTACGCCATCACGACCCAGACGAGACGGAACGGTGTGATCGCTCGCGTGCCGACCGCTCGTTCGATGGCGCGCTCGCCGTAGTACGACCACCCCCAGAGCGTGGTCGAGGCGAACATGATCAGGCTGATCGCGACGATCCATCCGCCCCACTCGCCCGGCAGTCCCTCCGAGAACGCGGCGGAGGTGAGGTTCACGCCGGTGAGCGCGTCGCCCGCGTCGTCGATGAAGGTGTAGGCGTCGGTGACCACGATCACGAGTGCGGTCATGGTGACCAGGATGATGGTGTCGATGAAGGTCTGCGTCATCGAGACGAGACCCTGTCGCACCGGGTGGCTCGTCTGCGCGGCACCTGCGGCGATGGCCGCCGAGCCCATGCCCGACTCGTTCGAGAAGAGTCCGCGTGCGAGACCGAACTGGATCGCCGCGATCACGGCTGCTCCGGTGAAGCCGCCGGCCGCCGCGGAACCGGTGAAGGCGTCCATGAAGATCGTGGCGAAGGCGGCGGGGACATCTCCGATGTGCACGAGCAGGATCCACAGCTGCGCAGCGATGAAGAACACGATCATGAAGGGCACGATGCCGGCTGCTGCACGGCTGATCGACTGCACGCCGCCGATGAGGACGACGAAGGTCAACGCGGCCAGGACGAGGCCGGTGGCCCAGGTGGGGATGCTGAAGTTCGCGGTCATCGTCTCGGCGATCGAGTTGCCCTGCACCATGTTGCCGATGCCGAAGCTGGCGAAGATGGTGAAGATCGTGAATGCCCAGGCGAGCACGAACCCGAGCGGGCCACGGATGCCCTTCTGCAGGTAGTACTGCGGTCCGCCGTTGCGTCCGCCCTTCGCGTCGACCTGGCGGAATCGCACGGCGAGGAAGGACTCGCTGTATTTGAGCGCCATGCCGAAGATGCCACTGACCCACATCCAGAAGATCGCGCCGGGCCCGCCGAGCGCGATCGCGGTCGCGACGCCCGCGATGTTGCCGGTCCCAACGGTAGCGGCGAGGGCGGTTGCGAGTGCGCGGTACTGCGAGACGTCACCGCTGGCGCCCTTGTCCGAGCGACGGATCAGTCCGAGGTGGAGCGCTGATCCGGTGCGGAGAAACTGCAGCCCCCCGAGTCGCACGGTCATGTAAATGCCGGTGCCGAGCAGCAGCGGGATGAGGACGAACGGCCCCCAGATCACTGCAGCAATGCTGTCGAGGACGGAATTCAGTGCATCCACAGGGGTGTTCCCACTTTCGATGTCGCGGCGGTGCGTGAGCGGCGCCCCCGGCCTCGTGAGTCTGAGAGCAACCTGAGTGTCGAGTATAGGGGAGGACATCGATGTGACGCGACGCAGACGGCCCCGCCGAACGTCTGTCCGTTCGGCGGGGCCGTCTGTGCGCACTCCGTCAGGAGCGGACAGATACCCGTCAGTTGGCGTCGAGGAAGTCGAGCACGGCGCGATTGAACTCCGTCGCGTGACTGGTGTTGATGCCGTGGGGGCCGCCCTCGATCACGTGCAGCACGCTGTCAGAGATCGCCTCGTGGGTGCGCTGACCCGAGCCTTCGAGGGGGACTGTCGCGTCCGAATTGCCGTGCACGACCAGAGTCGGCACGGAGACGTGGCGCAGATCCTCGCGGAAGTCGGTCCCGGCGAAGGCGTCCATGCAGAGGAGTGCCGCCCGCTGATCGGATTGATGCGCGAGTCTCAGTGCCGCTTGACGCTGCTCCTCGCTCACCTTGATATCGCCGTCGACCGAGAAGAAATCAGTGATGAACTGGTCGAAGAAGCCGTCGCGGTCGTTCTCGAGCCCCTGGCGCATGCTGGCCGCCGAATCGGCGTCGAGCGGCCCCTCCGGGTTGTCCTCGGTCTGAGCGAGATACGGCGGCACGGCTGCCGCGAAGACGATGCTCCGCAGGCGGTCCTGTCCGTGGCGCGCGATGTAGCGCGCCACTTCGCCCCCGCCCATCGAGAACCCGATGAGTGTCGCGTCGGTGAGGTCACGCGCCTCGAGCACAGCCGCCAGATCATCGGCGAGCGTGTCGTACTCGTACCCCGACTCCGGCTTCTCGCTCCGACCGAACCCGCGACGATCGTAGGTGATGACGCGGTAGCCCTCGGCGACGAGCGCATCCACCTGCTCGCCCCAGGACTCGCCTGAGAGCGGCCACCCGTGGATGAGGACGACGGGACGACCCGTGCCCCCCGTGTCATCGACGTGGACCGGTGCGGTGTCGAGTACTCCGTGGTGTTCCTGTGTCATGCAGACCTCCCTGAGTCGCGGTGGACGTTCCGGTGGGGAACACATCCCAGCCTAGGGACGGCACGAATTTCGGGGGAGGGGTTGCGCTCTCAGCGCACCACCGCGAGTGACAGGAGTGCCCCCGGCAGGATTCGAACCTGCGACCGTCGGATTAGAAGGCCGATGCTCTATCCACTGAGCTACGGGGGCGACCTTTCGAGGGTACACCGTCGACGGACGCGCCCCGTTGCATGGTGCGATGCCGAGTCGTAGGATGGTGCGGTCGTGCGGAGAACCCGGGCGGCGACCGTCATATTCAGGTTTGTGATCGACGCACCACGTCGATCGTCAGGAGAGGTGCCGATGAGATCCTCGGTCATCGTTCGAGGCGATGTGCTGCCGCAGTACGCGGAGCTCGCATCGGAGTGCGGCGATCCGCAGCGGCCGACGGGGCTGCTGTGGGGTGTCGACCTGCACGCGTGCGCGTCCCGGAAAGAAGCGAAGACGGAGTGGCGGAAGGCGGTCGCGGGTATCCGCGCGACGCTCGACCAGTACCCGTCGGTGCGGCGGGTCTGCGTGGCCGGGCGTCGCCCGGAGGACTCGAGTCGGCCCCTGGCCCCGGTGAAGCGCGTTCCCGGCGGGTTGGCGCTGCAGATCCACAACGATCTTGAGCGCGATCGCGGGCGCTTCGTCCAGACACTTGTGCTCGATGTGACGGGGTGCGACCAGCCGGCGAAGCTGACCGATCGCCTGGCGGAGACCTTCGACGCGCGGTCGACCGGGTGGAGCGATCTCACGCTCACGTGGAACGACATCACCGATCGCGGCTGCGAGCAGGCCTGGGAGGCCCAGGCCCTCTAGCGCGGGCGGCCTATTCCAGTCGATTCACCATCGCCTGCGCGGCCCGCTCCACGTAGTCCCGGAACGCCGCGTCGTGCATCGGCGGGAGCGCCGCCTCGTCGAGCGCGTGATGCATGTGCACCAGCCAGCGGTCGCGGGCCTCGGGGGTCACGGCGAAGGGCTGGTGGCGCATCCGCAGGCGGGGGTGTCCCCGCTGCTCGGAGTACGTCGTCGGTCCGCCCCAGTACTGCTCGAGGAACGCCCGGAGACGCCACTCGGCGCCCTCCCAGTCGTCGGCCGGGTACATCGGCGCGAGCACCGGGTCCTCGCGCACTCCGGCGTAGAACACGTGCACGATGCGCTCGAAGGTCTCGGTGCCTCCCACCTGCGACCACACCGTGTCGGTCACGGCCGGGCCCTGGTCGCCGAGCCGCAGCGTCAGATTCGGGCGTGCCGGTTCGTCGGTCACTGGGTCCCTCCGGGGTAGTTCGGCAGTTCGGCGGCGAGAGTGATGCCCGCCTCGGCGAACTTCGTTTTCAGGCGAGCGCGCAGTGCACGCTGCACGCCCCACTGCGCCTCGGGTCGCGTCATCATGACCATGCGGAGCGTGGCGCGGTCGCCGAAGACGCTCTCGAGCCCCCAGACCTCCGGCTCGCCCGTGACCTTGCGAATGTACTCGGGATCGTGCGCGAGCTCGTGCGCGGCCTCGGTGGCGACCCGTTCCGCGAGCTCCAGGTCGTTGTTCGCGTCGATCGTGATGTCGACGAGTGCGCGACCCCACCCCTGCGAGGCGTTGCCGAGCGTGAGCACTTCGCCATTGCGCACGAACCAGAGCGTGCCATCGAGCGCACGGAGTTGCGTCACTCGGATTCCGACGTCCTCAACCGTTCCGGTGATCTCGCCGATGGTGACGAGGTCGCCCACCCCGAGCTGATCCTCAAAGACCATGAACACCCCGTTGAGGATGTCCTTGATGACGTTCTGCGCGCCGAAGGCCAGACCCGCCGCAGCGACACCGGCGGAGGCCAGGATCGCGGTGAGGTTGAAGTTCAGCTGCCCGAGCACCATCACCGTCGCAATGATGACGATCACCCAGGTGATGAGGCTTCGACCGATGCCGCCGAGCGTGCGCGTCCGTTGGATGGCGCGAGCTTTGACGAGGGGTGACGCACGGATCTCCGTCGTCGCCTCCACGTTCTGGTTCTTCTTCACGCCGCTCACGACGCCCTCGATGAACCGCTTCAGCAGGCGTCGCAGCACCCAGTGCACCACGAAGGCGAGCACCAGGATCACGACGATCCGGATCGGCACCTGGAACTCATCGATGAACGCGAGCACTGCCGCCCACACTCCGCTCGTCATCTGATCGACCTCTTCCAATCACACCTCCCGGTCGGCTCGCTGCGCGTTGAGGGCTCGTTCGACTCCTGCCAGGTGCTCGCTCACGAGACGGCGCAGGGCCGCGGGCGCCTCGGGGTGGGCATCGAGCCACGCCTGCGTCGCCTGCTGCAGTCGCTCGTCCGCCAGCGGAGCGGGGAAGAAGCCGTCGATGAGTTCATCGGCGATGGCGTAGCTGCGCGAGGCCCAGACGTCTTCGAGCGCCGAGAAGTAGTGCTCGACGAACGGCTCGAGCGTGGCGAGATCGCGCGCGCGAGTGAAGCCGAGACCGGTCGCCCGGACGATGAGGTTCGGCGCGGTCGCGTCGGCGAACACCGAGTCCCAGGCGGCGCGCTTGTCCTCAGGGGACGGGAGCGCGGCGCGGGCGTGCGCCGCGGACTGCTGACCGCTGGCCGTGCGATCCTCGGCGAGCCGCGCATCGATCGCGCTCGCGTCGATGCGTCCTCCCGCGGCCAGTGCGATGAGCAGCTCCCAGCCGAGATCGGTGTCGATGTCGAGACCGTCGATCAGGGCGCTTCCGTCGAGCAGGCGCGCCACGGCGTCCAGCTGCTCCTCGGTGCCGGCCACCTGCGCGAAGGTCTTCACGAACTGGAACTGGCGATCCGAACCCGGCTCGGCGTCGACGGCGAGCTGCCACAGCATGTCGGCGACGCGCTCGAGCATCGCGGTGCGTCGGTCGCGGGCGACGTACGAGGAGGCGGCGAGCACGAGCTGGCCCAGCAGCGTGCGCAGGGTCGTCGAGGCCGACTCGGCGGCGATGTGGCGCAGCACGAGGTCGACGAAGTGCGTCGGCGGGAACTCGCCGTCGCGCGTCGCATCCCAGAGCGCGCCCCACATGAGTGAGCGGGGGAGCGAGTCGTCTAGATCGCCGAGGTGCTCGGCGACGGTCTCGAGCGAACGGTCGTCGAGACGGATCTTCGCGTAGGTGAGGTCGTCGTCGTTCAGGATCACGAGCGCCGGGCGGCGCTCGCCGACGAGCTCGTCGACGGAGGTCGAGGCGCCGTCGATGTCGAGTTCGACCCGCTTCACTCGGCCCAGGGAGACCCGGTCGCGGTCGCGATCCTTCTGCAGTTCGTAGAGTCCGACCGCGATGCGGTGCGGGCGGAGCGTCGGGTGGGAGTCCGCAGCCGACTGCTCGATCGTGAACGACGTGAACCGGCCGTCGGCGTCGACGCCGAACGCGGGGCGCAGCGTGTTGACCCCTGCGGTCTCGAGCCAGAGCTTCGTCCAGTCCGACAGATCTCGGCCGCTTCGTGCTTCGAGTTCGGTCATGAGGTCGGGCAGCTCGGTGTTGCTGTGGTGGTGCTTCACGAAGTAGTCGTGCACGCCCTGCATGAACGGTTCGCGTCCGACCCAGGCGACGAGCTGCTTCAGCACTGAGGCGCCCTTGGCGTACGTGATGCCGTCGAAGTTCACGAGCACGTCTTCGAGGTCGCGGATCTCGGCGACGATGGGGTGCGTCGACGGCAGCTGATCCTGGCGGTAGGCCCACGACTTCTCCGATGCGACGAATGTCGTCCAGCACTCGGTCCACTCGGTGGCCTCCGCCACGGCGAGCGTCGACATGTACTCGGCGAAGGACTCGTTGAGCCAGAGGTCGTTCCACCAGCGCATGGTCACGAGATCGCCGAACCACATATGCGCGAGTTCGTGGAGGATCGTGACGACGCGACGCTCGCGCATCGCGTCGGTCACCTGGCTGCGGAACACGTAGGCCTCGGTGAAGGTGATCGCGCCCGCGTTCTCCATCGCACCCGCGTTGAACTCGGGAACGAAGAGCTGGTCGTACTTCTCGAACGGGTAGGGGTAGTCGAACTGCTCCTCGAAGAACGCGAATCCCTCGCGCGTCTTCTCGAAGACGTAGTCGGCATCGAGGTGCGGGGCCAGCGACTCGCGGCAGAACACCCCGAGCGGGATCGTGCGGCCGTCGCGGCTCGTCAGTTCGCTCCGCTCCACGTGGTACGGGCCGGCGATGAGCGCGGTGATGTAGCTGGACATGACGGGCGTGGGCGCGAACGTCCAGGTCGCGAGGGCGACGCCGTCGCGCTCGCCGGCCGGCACCTGGTCAGGCGTCGTCTGGTTGCTCACGACCTGCCAGCGGGCCGGCGCCGTCACGCTGAAGCGGAACGTGGCCTTGAGGTCGGGCTGCTCGAACACCGCGAAGACCCGTCGCGAATCGGGCACCTCGAACTGCGAGTAGAGGTACACCTCGTCGTCGGCAGGGTCGACGAACCGGTGCAGGCCCTCACCCGTGTTCGTGTAGCGCTGCTCGGAGACGACCGTCAGCGTGTTCTCCGCAGCGAGGTCGGGCAGAGCGATCCGGGAGTCCGCGAACGCTTCGCTCGGATCGAGCTCGGTACCGTTGAGATCGATCCGGCTGACCTCCGCCGCGATCAGATCGATGAAGGTCGAGGCGCCCGCCGTCGCGGAGAATCGGACCGTGGTCTCAGCTCCGAAGCGCTCGGGTCCGCGAGCGAGGTCGAGAGCGACCTCGTAACTGTCGACGGTGACGATCGAGGCGCGCTCCTGCGCTTCCACGCGGGTCAGGTTTTCTCCGGGCACGATGCTCCTTACGGACGACTGCGGTCGAGTTCGGGTGTGACTGCTGCACGAGTGACCCGAACAGCCTATGCCTCCCGCCTCAGAACTCGCAGCATGAGCACGCGACGTGCGTAGGGTGGGGGCATGACGCGGACGCTCGGAAACTCGGGACTGGTGGTTTCGCCGGTCGGACTCGGCTGCAACAACTTCGGCAGGCCGGGAGCTCCGACCGAGGACCAGCGCGGCACTGATGCCGTGATCGGGGCGGCGATCGATGCGGGCATCACCCTCTTCGACACCGCCGACATGTACGGCTACGCCTTCGGACGCAGCGAGCGCATGATGGGCGAGGCGCTCGGGGCGCGCCGCGACCGCATCGTCCTCGCCACGAAGTTCGGGCATCCCGGCATGGACGCTCCGTACACGAACGCGGAAGCGCGAGGATCGCGCCGCTACCTGCGGCAGGCCATCGAAGGGTCCCTCACGCGGCTGCGCACCGACTGGATCGATCTGTACCAGCTGCACATGCCCGATCCGCTGACGCCCATCGCCGAGACCGTCGTCGCCCTCGACGAGCTCGTGCGCGAGGGCAAGGTGCGCTATCTCGGACATTCGAACCTCTCGGGCTGGCAGATCGCCGAGGCGCACTTCGTGGCTCGAGAACTGGGATGCTCCGCGTTCATCTCGGCGCAGAACGAGTTGAGTCTGGTGCAGCGCGACAGCGACCGCGAAGTGCTCCCGGCGGCGCGACACTTCGGTCTCGGGGTGCTGCCGTTCTTCCCGCTCGCGAACGGGCTGCTCACCGGCAAGTTCACGCGCGATCACTTCCCGGCGGACTCCCGCATCATGCGCCAGCGGCCGCATGTCGCCGAGAACGCGGACTGGGACGCGCTGGACGCGTACCGCGCGCTGTGCGACGACTGGGACGTCACAATGCTCGAAGCGACGTTCGGCTATCTGCTCACTCACGAGCCGGTCGCCAGCGTGATCGCGGGGGCCACCACCCCTGAGCAGATCGCTCAGAACGCGGCGGCCGGAGACGCGTTCCGGCCGTCCGCAGCGCAGCGCGCGGCGATCGACGCGCTCTTCCCTGCGCCCACGACCGAGGCTTGACCCATCGGTTCTGCGCGGGTCTACACTGTCGGCATGAGTAGCACGCCGAAGGTTGAGTTCTATTTCGACACCATCTGCCCCTGGTGCTGGATGACCAGCAGGTGGGTGGCCGACGTTGCCGATCAGCGCGGCTTCACGGTGGAGTGGCACCCGATCAGCCTGAAGATTCTGAACGAGGGTCAGGACACGGGCAGCCACGCCGACTCGCATCAGAAAGGTTTGCGCATGGGCCGCGTCATCGAAGCGGCGCGTCGGCAGCACGGCGAGGCCGTGGTCGGCCGGTTGTACACCGAGTTCGGTACGCGGGTGCACCCCGGCGGTCGTGATGACGCCGACGGCGTGATCGCGGAGTCGCTCGCCGCAGTCGGGCTCGAGGCGTCCTTCGCCGAGGCGGCGGACGATGAGCAGTACGACGCTCAGCTGCGCGAGAACACTGATCATGCGATCGACATCGCGGGTCCCGACGTGGGCGTGCCGATCATCTCGATCGACGGCGTCGCCTTCTTCGGTCCGGTCGTCACCCCCGCTCCGACCGGTGACGCCGCGCTGCAGCTCTGGGACGGCATCGCCGCCGCGGCTGCGGTCCCGGGGTTCTACGAGCTCAAGCGCGGCCGCACGAAGGGGCCCGAGTTCTGAGTCTTCCGTCTCAGAGCACACGCGCCATGCACCGACGCGACTAAACTCGGGACTCATGCGCATTCACATCGCCACCGATCACGCAGGCCTCGAGTTCAGTCAGCAGCTGCAGCGTCACCTGAGTGACCAGGGTCACGAGGTGATCGACCACGGCCCTGCCGAATACGACGCGCTCGACGATTACCCGTCGTTCTGCATCAACGCGGCACTCGCCGTCGCCCGCGATCAGCGCGACGGCGTCGAGGCGCTCGGTGTCGTGTTCGGGGGGTCGGGCAATGGCGAGCAGATGTCGGCCAACAAGGTCGCGGGTATCCGTGCTGCGCTGGTCTGGAGCGACGCGACGGCGGAACTCGCGCGAGAGCACAACGACGCGAACGTTATTTCGATCGGCGCGCGCCAGCACCCGGTGGCCGACGCGATCCGCTTCATCGACCGCTTCATCGCCACACCGTTCTCGGGCGACGAGCGCCACGTCCGCCGCATCGGTCAGATGGGCGAGTTCGAGCGCACGGGCACGATCACCGACCGTCACGTGGATCGTCCGTAATGCCGGAGGGCCACTCCGTTCACCGTATCGCGCGTCAGTTCGCGGTGAACTTCGTCGGCACGTCTCCCGAGGTCACGAGTCCGCAGGGCCGGTTCGCCGAGGGCGCGGCACGTATCAGCGGTCGGGAGATGACCGACGCGCGCGCGGTCGGCAAGCAAATGTTCCTCGAGTTCGACGGCACCGACTGGTTGCGGGTGCATCTCGGCATCTACGGGGCATGGGACTTCGCGGGCGAGGTGCGGATCGACCCGTCGATCCAGCTGCATGCCTCGAAGTTCGGGCGGGGTCGGCTCGGACAAACGGGAATGGCCGGTGTCGTCGCATCCGTCGATCGCGAGGGCGAGGATTCGGTCGCGTCGATCGGTGCCCCGCGCCGGGCTCGGTTGAAGATGGCCGAGCATGATCGTGCCGGCGAGATCGCGGAGGCGTTTCCCCCGGATCCGGTCGGCCAGGTGCGCGTGCGCCTGCTGAACGATGACGTGTGCGCCGACCTGCGAGGCCCCACGGCCTGCGAGGTGCTCACCGCGACAGAGGTGGACACTGTCATCCAGAAGCTCGGTCCTGACCCCGCGAACGCGAACACCCCGGAGGAGCGTGCGCGGTTCGTCGAGCGTGCGGGCAAGAAGCGGACGCCCATCGGTCTCGTGCTCATGGATCAGTCGGTCGTCGCCGGCATCGGCAACGTGTACCGTGCCGAGATGCTCTTCCGCGCCGAACTCGATCCGCACACCCCGGCGAACACGCTCGACCGCACCGTGCTCGAGTCGCTCTGGGACGACTGGGCGCACCTGCTCGACATCGGGATCACGGTCGGCCAGATGATCACGATCGACGGTCTCGATGGCGAGGCCTACCAGCGGGCGCTCGCCGAACGCGACGAGCGCCACCGGGTGTACAAGCTCGAGGGCACCCCCTGCGCGCGCTGCGGCACGAACATCGTGCTCGAAGAGTTCGGGGCGCGGAAGCTCTACTGGTGCCCAGGCTGCCAGCACTGACGGCATCGGAACGATCCTGCCCCCGACGACCTGGACAGCAGAGAATGTCAGAGGTCGGTGGGACACTACGCGCATGACGCAGATCGTGTATCGCACCGCCACCACGCTGGACGGGTTCATCGCCGACCCCGCAGATTCGCTCGCGTGGTTGCTGCGTCAGCAGCAGTCGCGCGAGGGCGAGGCCAGGTTCGACGCGTTCATGGCTGAGGTGGGCGCGATCGTGATGGGAGCGACGACCTACGAGTGGGTGCTCGCGCACGACGACGGCGCCTGGCCGTACACGCAGCCCGCCTGGGTGATGACGCACCGCGATCTCCCTGCGCGTCCCGGGGTGCACTTCGTCAGCGGCGGCGTGCGCGAGCTGCATCCTGAGCTCGCAGCCGTTGCGGAGAGTCGGCAGATCTGGGTGGTCGGCGGAGGAGATCTCGCGGGGCAGTTCGCCGATGCCGGGCTTCTCGACGAGATCGTGTCCTCGATCGCCCCCGTCACACTCGGCTCGGGGCGTCCGCTGCTGCCGCGTCGACTCGATCTCGAACTGGTCGAGGTGCTGCCGAACGGGTCCTTCATCGATGCCCGCTACCGAGTCATCGGTCCGCTGGTCGAAGATCGGTGACGGCTTAGTAGGAGGGCCTCGCCCACGTATGGCATAATTGATCCTTGTGCCACGGCGCGACGCTGCCGCGAGGGTTTCGCACGGTCCGTGAAAGCACGACTCATACTTCCTGAACACGATATCCGCGTTCCGACTTGCGGCGGGCGCAGAGAGAAGACGATCATGCAGAAGCTCGACCACGTCGATGCCGCGTCGCTCAAGAGCGACATCCCCGATTTCCGCGCCGGTGACACCGTCAAGGTGCACGTGAACATCGTCGAGGGCAGCCGCTCCCGCGTGCAGGTGTTCCAGGGCGTCGTCATCGCGCGCCACGGCGAGGGCGTCCGCGAGACGTTCACCGTGCGCAAGATCAGCTTCCAGGTCGGTGTCGAGCGCAAGTTCCCCGTCCACTCGCCCGCGATCGACAAGATCGAGCTCGTCTCGCGCGGCGACGTGCGACGCGCGAAGCTGTACTACCTGCGCGGTCTCACCGGCAAGAAGGCCAAGATCAAGGAGAAGCGCGAGGTCTGATCCCCGCTTCGATAGTCTCGTTCCGAGTCTGTGAC
Organism: Leucobacter tardus; assembly: GCF_017583045.1. GTDB lineage: Bacteria > Actinomycetota > Actinomycetes > Actinomycetales > Microbacteriaceae > Leucobacter > Leucobacter tardus. Next base: position 277,594 of record NZ_JAGFBF010000004.1, read on the forward strand.
GCTTTCAGGCTCCCCCCGGTCCCGGGTGGGAGCCTGAAGTGTCTGAGCCCCACTACCGTTCGATCTCTTGCTCCGGTCCGTGCCGCGAGCCGACAGGAGCCTTCCATGAGTGCAGCACGATCCGAGAAGCGTCGCGGCGGAGTCCTCGGATTCCTGCGCGATCTCGTGGTCATCCTGCTGCTGGCGTTCCTCATCTCGTTCCTGCTGAAGACGTTCCTGGTGCGCAGCTTCTTCATTCCGTCGAGCTCGATGGAGGACACGCTGCAGGTCGACGATCGCATCCTGGTCAATCAGCTCGTGCCGGGGATGATGGATGTGAAGCGCGGCGACATCGTGGTGTTCCAGGATCCGGGCGGATGGTTGAACGCGCCGCCCTCGGAGCCCCCCACCGGATTCGAGTGGGTGCTGCAGTCAGTCGGCCTGGCAGCCGATACGAGCCACGAGTACGTCGTGAAGCGCGTCATCGGCGTCGGTGGCGATCGGGTGGCCTGCTGCGATGCGAACGGCAAGATCACAGTCAACGGGGTGCCGATCGATGAACCGTACCTGAAGCTGCCCGAGGGGGCGCCGGCGTCCGAACTCGAGTTCGATGTGACGGTGCCCGAAGGGTCCGTGTGGGTAATGGGCGATAACCGGAACGCGAGCAAGGATTCGCGGTACAACCAGGATCAGCCGGGCGACGGATTCGTGCCCGAAGAGGAGATCGTGGGGCGCGCGTTCCTGCTCAACTGGCCGCTCAACCGGTTCGGTGTGCTGCACAACCCTGAGGAGACCTTCACCGGGGTCGAGAGTGCCGGCTGACGCGAGCCGCACTGCGCCGATCCCGAAGGACCCGACGCTCGACACCGAGCGGGAGTATTTCGCCGGCGGGGCCGTCTGCGTCATCGGTCTCGACGAAGTCGGGAGAGGGGCGATCGCGGGGCCGGTCGCGGTGGGCGCGCACGTGGTGTTCGGAGACGGTGCATCGTTTCCGGAGGGGCTGCGCGATTCCAAGCTGCTGAGTGAGAAGCGACGCGAGACGATCGCTCCGCTCGTCGATGCGTGGGGGACGGGCTCGGTGGGGTTCGCGAGCGCCGCGGAGATCGACGCGCAGGGCATTACCGCCATGCTTGGCGAGGCCGCGCGCCGCGCCCTGCTGCGACTGCACGACATGGGTGTGCCGGTGGACCGCGCCCGTATCCTGCTCGACGGCGCGCACGATTGGTTGAGTCCGGTGCTCCGCTCGCCGCTCGCGGTGCAGACGAAGGTCGGTGCGGACCGTGCCTGCGCGAGCGTTGCCGCCGCGTCGGTGCGGGCGAAGGTGGCGAGGGATCGCCTGATGCGCGAGGTCGACGAGTTGCACCCGCAGTACGCCTGGGCGGCGAACAAGGGGTACGGCTCGCAGGCGCACTACGCCGGAATCGCCGCGCACGGGTTGACTGAGCTCCACCGCGCCACCTGGATTCGGGAGAGTAGGCTGGGACGGTGAGTTTCCGCGAACCTTCGCCCGACGCCCCGATCGGGGTGTTCGATTCAGGCGTCGGCGGGCTGACGGTCGCCCGTGCGATCCGCGACCAGCTGCCGAACGAGGCGATGATCTACGTCGGCGACAGCGCCCATACCCCGTACGGGCCGCGCCCGATCGCCGAAGTGCGGCGGTTCGCCCTCGAGATCCTCGACGATCTGGTCGCGCAGGGCGTGAAGATGCTGGTCATAGCCTGCAATACGGCCTCCGCCGCCGTACTGCGGGATGCGTATGAGCGCTACGACGTTCCGGTCGTCGAGGTCATCGGGCCGACGGTCCGCAGCGCCGTGACGCTGACGCGGAACGGCAGGATCGGGCTCATCGGCACGCAGGGGACGATCCAGTCCCGTGTGTACGATGACATGTTCACCATCAGGCCCGATATCTCCTTGACGACTCGGGCCTGCCCGCGCTTCGTCGATCTCGTCGAGCAGGGCCGAACGTCAGGGCCCGACGTGCTCGATATCGCTGAGGAGTATCTCGCACCCCTCGTCGACGACGGGATCGACACGCTCGTGCTGGGGTGCACGCACTACCCGTTCTTGCGGGGTGCGATCCGGCAGGTCGTCGGGTCGGACGTCGCGCTGGTCTCGAGCGACATCGAGACCGCGAACCAGGTCTACCAGACATTGACGGAGCAGGATCTGCTGCGACCCGCGGACGCGGGCCCCGGTGCCGTGCGGTACGAGGCGACCGGGGACGATACGGCGGAGTTCGTCGCACTCGCGCGTCGCCTGCTCGGGATCGGCATCGACGCCGTCGACCATGCGCCCACCGGCGCGATTCGAATTCCCGGGGCGTGACTCCGGGCGACCACGATGCGCGCGACGCGCATGAGAGGAGCATCATGACCGTGACGACACGAGCCGATGGACGCACTGCGGCCGACCTGCGACCGGTGACCATCGAGCGGGGCTGGAGCGCGCAGGCCGAGGGGAGTGCCCTCATCTCCTTCGGGCAGACCCGGGTGCTCTGCACCGCATCGTTCACCCCTGGCGTCCCGCGCTGGTTGGCGGGCAAGGGCACGGGATGGGTGACGGCCGAGTACGCGATGCTGCCGCGCGCGACGAACGACCGCTCGCAGCGCGAGTCGGTGAAGGGCAAGATCGGCGGGCGCACCCACGAGATCTCGCGGCTGATCGGGCGCAGCCTGCGCGCCGTGATCGACACGAAGGCGCTGGGCGAGAACACGATCGTGATCGATTGCGACGTGCTGCAGGCCGACGGCGGTACGCGTACGGCGGCGATCACCGGTGCGTACGTCGCACTCGCCGACGCCATCGACTGGGCGCGCGCACGCGGGCACATCGCGAAGAAGGCGCAGCCTCTGCGCGACAGCGTCGCGGCCGTCTCGGTCGGCATCGTCGGCGGCGTGCCGATGACGGACCTCGCCTACGTCGAGGATTCTCGAGCCGGAACCGACATGAACGTCGTGATCGCGGGGTCGGGCGATTTCATCGAGGTCCAGGGGACCGCGGAGGGCGCGCCGTTCAGTCGCGATGAGCTGAACCGACTGCTCGATCTCGCGCTCGTCAGCGGCACGGAGCTCGCTGAGCTCCAGCGCACGGCGCTGTCGGACGCGCTCGAGCCGGGAGGCCTCGCGTGACGCAGCGCGTCGTCCTCGCGAGTCACAACGCGCACAAGCTCGAGGAGCTGCGGCGGATCGTCGGGCCGGCGCTGCCCGGAATCGAGCTCGTCGGGTACGACGGCCCCGAGCCGGTGGAGAACGGTGTCACGTTCGCCGCGAACGCGCTCATCAAGGCGCAGGCCGCTGCGGAGCACACCGGCCTGCCGGCGATCGCCGACGACTCCGGCATCGCTGTCGACGTGCTCGGCGGGTGCCCCGGCATCTTCTCGGCGCGCTGGGGCGGTCCCGCGCGCAGCGACACGGCGAACGTCGATCTGCTGCTGTGGCAGCTCTCCGATCTCACCGACGAGCACCGGGCGGCGCAGTTCGTCTGCGCCGCGGCGCTGGTGTTGCCGGGGACCGCGGGTGCCGAGACCAGCGTGCTCGGCGTCTGGCCGGGGTCGGTGCTGCGCGCACCCGCCGGAGCGGGAGGGTTCGGGTACGACCCGATCTTCCAGCCTGAGGGGGAGACGCGGTCGGCCGCCGAGTTGAGCCCCGCCGAGAAGGACGCCGTCTCGCACCGCACGCGCGCGTTCACCGCACTCGCGCCGGAGATCCTCGCCCGCGTCGCGTTCTAGCGCTCAGCCGACGAGCGCGTGCACCACGAGTTCGCCGAGCACGATCGCTGCGACGAGGCAGAACACCGCGCCTGCGACGATGTCGAACCACGGCGCCGCTCGACGGAACCACCGACGGAACGGCCGCGATGAGCATGCGACCGCGACCGCGACGAACCACACGAGTCCGGTCCCGATCATCGCGGCGATCACGAATCCGCGGTCCGCGGCCGTCGCGTCAGCCGGCAAGAACTGGCTGAGCAGCGACGTGAAGAAGATCAGCGCCTTCGGGTTCGCGATGTTCGTCACGAAGCCGAGCGCGTATGGCCGCCGCGCGGGTGGCGCCGCGTCGTCGGGAGCGGAGGCGCGCAGTCCGCGCGATCCGCCCCTCATGCTCTGGATCCCGAGCCAGAGCAGCACCGCGGCGCCGACGATCTGCAGCGCGGGCAGAATCCAGGGGAGCGCCCCGATCAGCGCCGAGATGCCGAGGACCGAGGTGACGATCCAAAGCGCGTTGCCGGTCATGATGCCGAGCGCCGCGAGGACGGCCGGACGACGGTGCCGAACCCCGAGCCTGAGCAGCAGGAAGACGTCGGGACCGGGGCTTGCGACGGCGACGATCCACGCGATCATCAGGGGAGCCCAGGCGGCTGCGGTCATCTGGCTCTCGAGCACCGCACCAGTCTGCCACTTTCATCGTCCCGTCATCGACCGTCGGACACCGTGCGGGTAGGGTGAGGGCATGGCTGCCGAACTGCTGCACGACCGCGATACGTTCACCGTCCGCCGCACGCATGTCTCAGACATGGACAACGCGGTGTATCTGATCACGGCGAAGGCATCGGGGGAGCAGATCCTCATCGATGCCGCCGATGATGTCGAAGAGCTGGAGTCGCTGCTCCGCGCGGGCGCCGAGGACGCCGAGCAGCCCGCGTCGCTCCGGCTCATCGTCACCACGCACGCGCATTGGGATCACACCCGCGCGACCTCCGACCTCGCGGAGCGCACGGGGGCCGATGTCGCGATCGGCGACGCGGACGCCGAGCAGCTCGCCGAGGAGCGCGGTGTGACTGCGCAGCGGCTCTCGCACGGGGACCGCGTCGGCGTCGAGGGTGTTGCGCTCGAGGTGATCGCCCTCCGCGGTCACACGCCCGGCTCGATCGCGTTGGCGACACCCGACGAGTCCCCGGTGCTGCTCTTCACCGGCGACAGCCTGTTCCCGGGCGGGATCGGCAACACGTGGAAGGACCCGGCCCGGTTCGCACAGTTGCTCGGCGATGTGCGCACGCGGCTGTTCGACCGGTTCGACGACGCGATCGTGTACCCCGGCCATGGAGACGGCACCACCCTGGCAGCAGAGCGCCCCGCCCTCCCGGACTGGGAGCAGCGGGGCTGGTGAGCTCTGCGCGGGCGACGTCGCGGTCAGTCGATCTGCAGCTCGCCCATCTCGTCCCAGCCTGAGCCCTCGACCTTGCGCGACACGATGCGCGGGGTCTTGGTGATAAGGGGGCGCAGGGTGTCGATGCCGCGGGCGAAGTGGTCGGACCCGACGTGCGCGGCCGCGGCATCATCGTCGGCGAACGCCTCGACGAGCACGAACTCGTTCGGGTCTTCGACGCTGCGCGACCATTCGAACCAGAGGTTGCCCGGCTCGGCACGGGTCGCGGCGGTGAACTCGGCGTTCCGCTCGACGAAGGTCTCAGCGACTTCGGGCTTGGCCTGATACTTGACGACGATGAAATGCATTTAGCTATAGTAACGCGGCCGGCCATCGTGGCGGCGGGTCGTTGACTGTCGGACGGTCCGAGTAGCATCCTATTCGAACATTGTTTCGAGCAGGAGCCATGATGCAAGAGAGTCGCCGAGCGCGAGAAGCCACCGCGCAGCGCAAACGAATGCCGTACGTGCAGATCGAGACCGACGTGTGGGCGGTCATGCGGAACTCACCAGATGTGCCGGCCGCGATGATCTACCGAATCTCCGACAGAATCCAGGTCGCGAAGTACCTCGTGATGACCTGGCACGCAGAGCCACACCGCCAGCGTATGATCGCCATGTGCGACTCGCTCGAGCATGTAAACGTCTCCTCGAGTTGAGACATAAGCGGCATCAAGGCGTGGCGATCGAACCACCTTACCGCTGCATGAGCGGAGTACAAGCCGAACCTTCCAGCAAGGGGCAAGGGGACGTTTCATCGCTTCGGTGCGCAGTGGTCGACGTCCTTTAAGGGGAGCGCAGTCGGGGCGCTAGAGCTAACCGTCGCGCGCTTGAACTTGCTTCAATAGGCGTAACACTCGCTGCCCTTTGGGAGTTCTTGCGAATTGCACAGCGTCCTCCTCTGAAGTCAGCCACATCCCCTCCGGTGTGCCTGCCGACCAATCCAGGACCGCCTTCCAAATTGGGTTCAACTCGGGTGCTGAACCGTTCTCGAATTCAAAGATCAGAGAGCTCGAGGCAGTCAGCCAGATTGCGGTATGTCCCGAGGCGCAGGGGATACCCTCGCCCCAAGTGACGAGGAATGGTTCGCGGCGTTGGAGTTTCGGTGTGATGGAGGCTTGAAGGTGTGCCAGAACGCGATCCTCAAACTTGTAAGGAACGCCGGCGAAGAAGAATGTGCCCATGCCTCATGGTCTTCTCTAAACCGCACTCGATCTACCCCGTTGTGTTTGGGGATTGAGACGCGACGGCGTCGGTCAGGTTCCGGGTGGACGCTGACTCCGTATCAGTAATGGTCTTTCGCGTAGCGCTCTGCTTGGACCTCGGTCATCACCTGCATTCCATACTGCTGACTTGCAGTATCCTCGAGCACCCGCACCCACACCGGATTAATATCTGGTTGGCGACCGCCTGAGTATCGCACTGTGAGAGAAGTGGCGGGCGAGATCCAGATCGCCATTCGACCGTGTCCGTCACTCGTGCTTCTGTCCCAGTTCAGGAAGAATGGTTCGTTTCGCCGTAGCTTTTGGCATATCGCTGCCCGCATGTGCGAGAGGAGTCTGTCCTCGAACTGATAGTCGTGCCCGTCGTACATTATGTGTCCCATGCCTCAGAGTCGCACCTCAATGACCATTTGGCTAGGGAGGCTCGTAGATGGAGCTGATGTGTACTGATGGGTGGGACATCATGTCCATACTGGGCCAAAGTCAACCACCAATGCACTTTCCCCTAGGGTTTGTCAATGGTTTAGGTCTGCAGGAAGGGAGAGGTGTAGGTTTTCCCCACTTAGGACCAGCAAAGGATCCGACATGTCAACTGATAGCGGAAGTGCTGTAATCGACCTCAAGGCCCCTATTAGCGCGGTCTATCAGGCTTGGACACGCTTCGAAACCTACCCGCTCTTTATGCACCAGGTGAAAGGGATCGTGCAGATCAGTGACAAAGTCCTTCGATGGCGCGTGGCCTTCGAGGATCTCGAGCTTGGCTTCGATGCGACTATCCTCGATCGCGTACCGAGACGGAAGCTGTCATGGCGAAACCTCGGTCCATTCCTTCATAGCGGTCGGGTGGACCTGAGATCGCTCAGCGAAGAACGATCCCGGATACGCCTCATGATGCTCTGGGACCGGCGAATCTTGGTCGATCCTGCTGGTCATCGCCACCTCGTCGACGACACAAGGGTTGCCAATCAACTCGCGTCCTTCGCGAAGCTGTTCCTTGACGGCACGATTGGCTATCGAGTGCCCGCGCTCATTGGTGGCACCTCGGCGTTCTCTCGAGGCCCCATAACCACAGCTCATGACGAAGCTTCGAATGAAACCGAGGGACAGCGAATGACCCGCAGGCGGGCCGAAAGGTGGGACCGTGAGATCCGCAGGTCTGGTCATCAGTACGCGCCCACAGAAGCGACCTCGCTCCGCAGGAAAGCAGAAACTGACCGCGTAGACCTCGAGGAGCAGGTGCTGCCTGCTGACTTCCGCCAGACCGAGTCTATTTCCCAATCCGACTGACCCGAGCCCACGAAAACGCCCCCACCCGACCGAAGTCAGATGGGGGCATTCAGATGAGGTCCGCGAGGTTCTGCGGAACTGGCGGGATGGCTTCTTCCGGAGCGTGGAGCCGGAGGGCGTCGATCAGCGCGCGGACGTAGCGGACGAGCGCCCACTCGCGGCGCGCATACACCTCGACCATGCCCTCGAGCGTTGCGACTCTGCGGGTGAGGATCTGGAGATCTTGGCGGTGATTCTTCGCCTGCTCGCGCTGATTCTCCGCCTGCTCCCGCTGCCCCTCTTCGAGGCGAGCGATCTCCGCCCTCAATGGCGCGAGCAGGTCTGTGGCGGACTTCGCGATCGTGGCCGCTGCGTCGGCCCGCTCTGTTCCGCGTTTGGAACGAGAGGTGATGATTGCAACGATGACCGTCGCAACTGCCATGAGCAGGCCACCCGAGACGAGGAGCGGCCCGAAATCAGATAGGAGCGTTTCCACGGCGCTCCCTCCGTGCGACATGCGCGGCACGGCGGAGCTGGAGAGCATCGCGTGTAACCGCGGTGAGCGTGGCGGCGTTGAGCCCGAGCACGAGCACGCCGGTGAAGGTAAGGGCGAAGGCGTCACCGAGCGAGACGGCGAACGCACCGAGCGCGGTGGTGATCGCGAGTCCGCCGCCAAGCTTGAACCATCCGCCGAGCCATTGGTTCGGGCTGAGGATGCCCCAGATCGACAACGCGGGGCCGCCAAGGAGCAAGCCTACCCAGGCCTGATGGAACCCGTCGCCGAGGGCATCACGTACGGACGCGGTAACGCCACCGACGAGCATGACCGCACCGCCGATGAAGTAGAACGTCAGCATGACCAGCTCGGCAGGGTTCTGCAGGCGACTGCGCAGCGTAGGAGGCGAGGCCGTCATGATTGCTCCCGTGTGCAGAGGTGGACGGCGAGCACGACCGCGCTCCCGATGATCGCTACGCCGATTGCGGCGACGATGAGACCCATCTCGGATCCTTCCTACGATGACCACGGCCGCGACAATCATGAACATTGCCGCGGCCGCGATGACGAGTTCCGGGGTGAGCATCCGCGTCAGCGCCGCCCGTGATCGGGAGCAGTGAGGAACGCAGACTCCGCACCGGTCGTCGGCCCTTCGACCTCTTCGAATTCGCCGTAGTACTCAGTGTCGTCGGGGCCGTCTTCGTTGTCGGGAAGATCGTCGACGGCGGTCGCGTCAAGGAGCGCGGACTCAGGGAGAAGCTCGGCGTCCGGGCCGTCCTGCGGGGTGCGGGTCTTCGGCGTGAGGTTCGCGAGCGCGGGGGCGCTGTTCGCGACGCCGAGCACGGTCGCACCGAACCCTGCCCAGATGGCGAACTCCTCGGCGCTGATGAGGCCGTAGAAGATCAAGACGGGGCCGGTGGCCAGGCCGACGGCATATGCATACTTGCGGGCTGCGCGGCCCTTGTCGGTGTTCGGCATGGTGGGCTCCTTATCGGTTGATCTGCTGGGAGAGGCGGCGCGCTTCGGACTGCGCGTTGATGTAGTCGGCTCGGTTCAGGCGGCAGTGCGCGACGCCGGCACCGACGCCGTACATGCGGCACCACGCCTTGCCGATCGACGGCGACGTGGTGACCATGAACCCGCGGTAGATGTTCACGTTGCCGCTCTTGCGCATCTGGCTGCCGTTCAGGTCGAGCCCGATGCTCGGGTGCGACAGGGTGTATTCGGTCTTGAACCGGGGGTCAACCCGGACCATCGTTCTCGTAGGCATGTCTTCGTCCTCCTCGGGGAACTTCAGGGGCTTAGGTTTTGGTTTGGGTGTGGGCTTCGGCTTGGGCTTCGCGGGCGCGGCAGAGAGGTTCACGATGAACGCGAGCGGGTCGGTAGTCGCGCCGCTGGCGAGACGCAGGATGAAGTGCAGGTGCGGTCCGGTCGCCCAGCCAGTCGCGCCGACCTCGCCGACCTTCTGGCCCGCCTTCACGCGCTGCCCGTACGCGAGGTGCGACGGGACGTTCATGTGTGCGTATCGGGTGGCGAAGCCGGAGTCGTCGCGGATCTCGATCAGCCAGCCGCCGCCTTGGGGATCCCACCCGTTGAACGCGACCCATCCGTCGTGCGCGGCGAGGATTCGGGTGCCCGCGTTCGCGGCCCAGTCCTGCCCGTTGTGGAGCTGCGCAGCGACGACGCCGGGGATCGCTCCGCGCCACCCGTACGTGTCGGTCATGCGCGCCCTGGGTACGGGGTGCCTGAGTCTGATGCCCATGTGGCCTCCTTGGATGAGAAGAGCCCCGCGCGCGGTTGAAGTGCAGCCCGAACTCGGAGCAAGGTGTAACGAATGCCTTCGACAAAGATCCGAAGTCATAGGTCGCAACGCGAGCGTGCATTAGGCAGAACAGCGTCCGACCGCCTCCGAATCGGGGATCGTGTCGCGCTCGCAATCCCATGACGGGTGGGATAGGTTCATCTCAAGTTCCGTACTCAGGCGGAACGATGCACGCTCGATTCGGTCGAGCCAGACGAATCTCGAGGAACGATGAACCGTACCCGCATTCCGACTTTTCTGGCGCTCGCGGCGACCGCGAGCCTGACGCTCGCCGGGTGCTCCGGCGGCGGGGGCGACGATGTCGAGCTCGGTCCGCTCGACACGTACATGGATCAGATCTACGCGACCGGTGAAGACGAGTCGGTCGCCGACCTGGTGGAGCACGAGAGTGAACGGCAGCAGCTCATCGCCGACTGCATGACGGAGCAGGGGTTCGAGTACATCCCGGTCGAGGCGACTCCCGAGCAGTTCGGCGGGGAGATGACCGAAGAAGAGGAGGCCCAGGCCGAGGAAGAGGCCGAGAACTGGGATCCCCTGGACGACGCCAAGAAGTACGGCTACTGGATCTCGCTGATGCCCGATGAGGACGACGAGAGCTTCTCGGGCGGCTCGGTCGAGATGCCGGCCGATCCGAACGACGACTACCTCATGTCGCTGTCCGAGTCCGATATGACCGCCTACCAGGAGGCACTGTCCGGCCCGATGCCCGCCGACGACGCGGACGAGGAGGAGTGGCAGAACTGGGCGCCGTCCGGCTGTGAGGGTGACGCGAATACGGCGGTGGGGCAGGGCGCCGAGAGCGACCCGTACATGGACCCGGAGTTCGCCGACCTCATGGACGCGATGAACGCGCGCTACGACGAGATCGAGAGCAGTCCGGAACTCGCCGAGGCCAATGCGGCGTGGGCGACGTGCATGGACGGCAAAGGGTTCGGCGGTTTCGCGAATCCCGACGAGCCGCAGGAGGAGCTGAACGAGGAGTACTCCGCACTCATGGGCTGGGACGACATGGACGCCGAGAGCGAGCCCGAACCGCTCGACGCAGCGGTCGAGCAGGAGTTCCAGCAGCGCGAGATCGAGACGGCGGTCGCCGACTACGAGTGTCGGGCCGACGTGGATCACGATGAGGCCTGGATGCGGGCCGATCTCGCGTCCCAGGAGAAGTTCGTCGAGGCGCACCGCACCGAGCTCGATGCGATGGTCGCGAAATTCGCGTCCTCCGGCAAGGGAGCCTGACGCGTGGCGCGTTGGTCCTGGCGCCGCTGTTCGCACGTCGAGGCTCAGGATGCGGCATTCACCGGGCCCGACGCCGTCGAGGGCGACGCTGCTGAGGCGGATCCCGCCCCGCGACCGGGATGGCGGGGCACTCGGCTTGTCGCGCTGGTTGCCGGAGTCGCCGTCGTATCGCTCCTGGTCGGCATCGTGATCATGCAGTTCGTGGTCTCACCGGCGGAGCTCGCGGCGCGGACCGCGCCACCCGAGGCCGGCCCCGTGACGGCCTCGGTCGAGGAGCGAGTCGTCGAGAACACGGTGGTGACGCGGGGCGAAGTCACCTACGCGGGTGCCGTGGACGCCGAGATCGACACCTCGAGCCTGGAGGAGCGCGCCGTCGTGACGGGTCACGTGCCCGAGGTCGGCGACGAGTTGAAAGCGGGGGACGTGGCGCTCGAGGTCGCGGGCCGCCCCGCGATCGTGCTGCCCGGCGCGCTCCCCGCGTACCGCGATCTGCGCGTCGGCCTGCGCGGCCCCGACGTCGCGGAGCTCAAGACGGCGCTCGCCGGGTTCGACCTGTGGGCGGGCGACCCCGACACCGACCTCTACGACGCGGATACGGCCGTCGCGGTGGGCGCACTGTACGAACGCATCGGGTACGAGGCGCCGACCGGTGGCGACGAAGCGCGAGTCGCACTGCGCGACGCCGAGCGCGCCGTGCGCGATGCGGATGCGGAACTCGTTTCGGCCAACCGAGGAGGCGATGCCGCGACCGCGCGCACCGCGAACGACGCACTCGTCGACGCCCAGGAGACGCTGGCCGAAGCACAGGTGGCGGTCATGCCGTCGCTCCCGGCGAGCGAGGTGCTCATGCTCAGCGCACTGCCGCGCCGGGTCGACGACGTGCGCGTCGCGCGCGGCGACATGCTGCAGGGAGCCGCGATGCAGGTGTCGGGCGCCACGCTGGCGATCACCGGCACCGTGGCGAAGCGGGATGCCGACCTGCTGCAGGAAGGGCAGGCGGCCACCTTCACCGGGGCCGACGGCACGGACTTCAACGCGACCGTGGAGTCCGTGCGGGCACCCGAGAAAGCCGGGAGCGCGCCGAAGAGCGACGACGATGGCGGTGGCAGCGATGAGTCGGCCGAGCAGCCGGCCGCGGCGCGGTTCTCCGTCACACTGAAGCCCGAGAAGCTCTCCGCGGAACAGGTGGACGCACTGCGCGACACCAACGTGCGGCTGAGAATCCCGGTCGCGTCCACCGACGGCGCGGTGCTCGCCGTGCCGATCGCCGCGCTCTCGGCGGGGTCCGGCGGTGAGGATCGCATCGAGCTGCACCTCGACGCCGAGTCGCGGAAGGCGGAGGGCGAGGACACCGTGACGGTCCCGGTCACCGCGGGTCTCGCCGCGGACGGCTACGTGGAGATCAGCTGCGATGACGAACGCGTGGTCCCCGGCGCGGAAGTCGTGGTGGGCACGTGATGCGACTGCTGCGACGGCGGACGCGGACTGAGGGCGAAGTCGAGCCGATCGGCGATCCCGACTTCGACGGACCGATCGTGCGGCTCGATGACGTGACCCGCATCTTTCCCGGGTCACCGGCGGTCCACGCACTGCGCGGGGTCGACCTCTCCGTGGCGCGGGGCGAGTACCTCGCGATCGTCGGCCCGTCGGGGTCGGGCAAGTCGACGATGCTGAACACGCTCGGCCTGCTCGACCGCCCGAGTACCGGCACCTTTGCGTTCGAGGGAATCGACACGGCAGGGCTCGACGAGGATGCGCGTGCGGCGCTGCGGGCGCACGCGATCGGGTTCGTCTTCCAGTCGTTCCACCTGCTGGCGACGCGCGACGTGCTGGGCAACGTCATGCTCGCGACCGCCTATGCCGGGGTTGCGCCCGAGGATCGTGAGGATCGCGCTCGTTCGGCACTCGAGCGTGTGGGCCTTGGGCACCGGACGCGCTTCTTCCCCGGCACCCTGTCTGGCGGCGAACGGCAGCGCGTGGCGATCGCCCGCGCGGTGAGCACGTCGCCGCGCCTGCTGCTGGCCGACGAGCCGACCGGGAACCTCGACGAGCGGAACTCCGAGATCGTCATGCAGTTGTTCGCCGAGCTCGGCGCGGAGGGACTCACGATCGTCATGATCACGCACGACCACGTGGTCGCGGAGTCGGCGGGCCGCCGCGTGCGCATCCACGACGGCATCCTGGAGCAGATCGCGTGAGCGGCTTCCGTGTGCACGACCTCGTGCGCGAGTCGCTCGAGGGTGTGGGTGCGCGGCCCTCGCGCCTGTTCATCACCCTCGCCGGGACCGTGCTCGGTATCACCTCGCTCATCATGACCATCGGCATGGCGCAGACTGCCTCGGGGCAGATCGCGAGCCAGTTCGACGCGGTCGCCGCGACACGGGTGACGGTGGAGCCCGGGAAGACACCGGGGGAGGGCGACCGGGAGGGCAAGCCGACCGCCCGCATCCCCTGGGACGCCCCCGAACGGGTGAGTGATCTGGCCGGTGTGGTCGATGCCGCACTGGTCGCCGAGCTGCCGGCAGGCATCACCGTCGAGGCGGTGCAGGTGCACGACCCCGCTGAGACGCCGCGGGCCCCGGCGGCGGTCGTCGCCGGAACCGCGGACCTCCTCGACGTCGTCCAGGGCACCGTCGAGACCGGCAGGTGGTTCGACACCGGGTACGAGGCTCGCGCGGATCGCGTCGTCGTCCTTGGGGCGAACGCTGCGGAGAAGCTCGGCATCAACCGAGTGAGCGGTCAGCCTGCGATCTTCATCGATGACCGCGCCTACACCGTGATCGGGATCCTCGGTGACGTCGGAGCCCGGAAGACGCTCCTCGACACGGTCATCATTCCCGTGGCGACCGCGCGCGAGCAACTCGACCTGCGGGCTCCGTCGAGCCTCGACATCCGGATCGACATCGGAGCGGGACCGGTCGTCGCACGGCAGGCGCCCCTCGCCGTCGACCCGAACAATCCTGCGGGATACCGGGTCTCCGCACCGAGCTCGGGTGGTGCACTGCAGGAGGGCATCGAATCCGACATCAACGTGCTGTTCGTCGTCATCGGGGTGGTCGCCCTGCTCGGTGGCGGCATCGGGATCGCGAACGTCACCCTGCTCTCCGTCTCCGAACGTCGCGGTGAAATCGGGCTGAGACGCGCGCTCGGGGCGAGAACCCGCGAGATCGCCCGACAGTTCATGCTCGAGTCGGTGACGACGGGACTGCTCGGCGGACTCATCGGTGTGGCGCTCGGGCTCTTCGGGCTGCTCGCGGTGTGTTTCGTACAGCAGTGGACGCCCGTGCTCGCCCCGTGGGCGGCTCCCGCCGGAGTGCTCCTCGGCGCGGTCGTCGGCTGGGCGGCGGGCACGTACCCGGCGCTCGCCGCCGCGCGCGTCGAACCCGTCGACGCGCTCAGGGACGGCGGGTAGTGCGGCGAGCACGGGTAGACTGGACGGCTGTGCCTCTCGTATCCGAATCGTCGCTGACTCGCCGCCGGTGGGCGCTGTGCACGCTGTTCCTCGTGCCCGGAGTGGCTCTCGCATCCTGGGTCACGCGCACGCCGGCGATCCGCGACCTGCTCGGTGCGTCGACCGCCGAGATGGGACTCGTCCTGTTCGGTCTCTCCATCGGGTCGATGGTCGGGATCCTGTCCTCCGGACCGCTCCTGAGCCGCTGGGGAGCCCGGCCGCTCATCGCCATCGGCATGGTCGGCATCATCGCGAGCATGCCGATGATCGCGTTCGGAGCGGCGTTGCAGGTGAACGTGGCGGTCGCGTTCGGTCTCGCCCTGTTCGGGCTCGGTATGGGCGGTTCCGAGGTGGCGCTGAACGTCGAGGGAGCCGATGTCGAACTGCAGTCCGGTCGCACGTTCCTGCCGCTGCTGCACGGGTGCTTCAGCCTCGGCACGTTCATCGGTGCGGTGCTCGGCATCGTGGCGACGGCGGTCGGATTCTCGGTCGTCGTCCATCTGATCGCCGTCGGCGTGCTGGCGGTCGGAGCAGCGCTCGCCAGCGTGCGGCATCTCCCGGCTCAGACCGGGCGACGGCCCGCTGCCGACTCGGATGCTCCCGTCGACCGCCCGGCACCCGTCTGGCGCGACACCCGACTGCTCTGCATCGGGTTCATCGTGCTCGCGATGGCGCTCGCCGAAGGGACGGCGACCGACTGGCTGCCGCTCATCATGGTCGACGGACACGGACTCGATGCGGCCCTCGGTTCGGCGGTGTTCGCGGTCTTCGCGGCGTCCATGACGATCGGCCGCTTCTGTGGCGGGCCGATCGTGCGCCGGTTCGGGCGCGCACCCGTGCTCGCGGTGAGCGCGGCGAGCGCCGTCGCGGGTCTGCTGCTCGTCTCGCTCGTCGACCATCAAGTCGTCGTCGGTGCCGCGGTCGTGCTGTGGGGTCTCGGGGCCTCGCTCGGGTTCCCGGTCGCGATCTCCGCGGCGGGCGCGTCGGGGGATCGTCCGACGGCCCGCGTCGCGCTCGTGACGGTGATGGGCTACCTCGCCTTCCTCGTCGGTCCGCCTGCACTCGGCTTCATCGGCGAGCACGTCGGCTTGCGCACCGCGCTGCTCGCGCCGATGGTCGTCGTCCTCGTCGCGATCTTCATGGCGCCGGCGACGCGCCTGCGGCGCTGACCCGCACCTGCGGCGCCGACCCGCGCCTACCCGTCGATGACGGCGACGAGCTCGTCGAGGAATCGTTCGAAACTTGTCGCGGCGCGGACGATCCGTTGTGCGCTTTCGGGTTCGCTGAAGACCTCGACGAGCTGCTCGAAGACGGTTTGGAACGCTCCGCGGTCGTTCTCGCTGAAGGCGACGAGGGCGACGACCTGTACGCGCGATGCGCCCCACGCGACGGACCCGCGCGCGACGCCGACGCTGATCGCCGTCCGCTTGGCGGTCATACGGAGGGCGTGCGGCACCGCGAGTGCCTCGGTGAACGCGGTCGACGACATCCGTTCTCTGGCGATGGTGCGGTCGACGTAGGCGTCGTCGATGAGGTCCGCGGTCCGGAGCGGATCGGCGAGACGCTGGATGATCGCTTCGTCGCCCGCGTCGGGGAGCGGTGAGAGGAACGCCTCTGCCGAGAAGTACCGTGAGAGCTCGTCGCGGAGCCGTGTCAGTCTGCGCGCGCGCCGGCGCCGTGCCGCGGCGACCTGAATGCGGTCGACATCGGACTCGGTGAGGAACGGAGGGATGCGGACGACGCGGTCGGAGCTTCTTCCCGGGTCGATGGTGGAGAGGACGAGGTCGGTGTCGATCGTCTCCCAGTCGGGGTCGACGCGTGTGTCGACGCGGGTGATCTCGATGGAGGTGCCGAGCGAACGGTCGACGCTCGCACGCAGGAGTTCGCGCATCTCGGCGTACCCCGGGCAGACGATGGTCGCGGTGAGTGCAGTGTCCGCTGACCGGCTGCGCTCGAGCCGCCCGCCGACGTGCATCGCGATGTAGGCGATCTCGTCGTCGTGCAGTCCGACGCCGAGCCGCTCTCTCAGCCCGCTGGCCATGGCGACCGCGATCTCGAAGATCATCGGGTACGAGGTCTTCAGCGAGCGGGTGAGGGGATTGCGCGACCATGACTGCTGCGCGATCCGGCGCTGCAGGTTCTGCACGTGCAGGGCGAGGCGCAGCACGAACGCGTCGTCGGCGAGGTCGACACCGTAGTCGTGCGAGGCGCGCTCGACTGTCGACCGGACGGCGTCGAGCACAGGAGGGGCGATGCCGTCTCTCGCGACGTCCGTCGTGTCGCGGTCGGGGGTGACGACACGGGTGAGCAGGAGCGCCGCCAAGTGATCGCGATCGCCGGCCCCGAGCGAGATCCCGAGGTGCTCGGCGCACAGCCGTCCGACGAGCGCGCCGAGTTCCCTGACCTCCGGCGGAGCCGAGTGCTCACCGCTTTCCGTGTCGAGCACCCGGCCGGAGGACACGCGGTCGGCGGCGATCACGATGTGCAGCAGCACGTCGGTGATCGCCAGCTCATTGACGAAGTAGTCGAGCTCTTGGAGTTCGTGCACGAGCGCCGACTTGAACGGTGCGACGGCGGTGTGGGGGATCGCGCTGTCGACGAGCACCCGCGGCACGGCCGAGGGCAGGAGCGAACCTGCCTCGATCTCGTCGTGCACGAGTCTGCTGAGCAGCGCCCGCTCCGCCTCTTCGCTGCCGTGCAGACGAACGACATCACGGTCGCGTTCGAGAGCGAGCTCGGTGCCGGCGAGGAGGGACCGCACGCGCGCGAGGTCGGCATCGAGCGTGGCGTCGCTCACGTGGAGCTGCGCGGCGGTGTCGTGGACGTCGATCCCTGACGGGGCATTCAAGAGCACGCGCACGATCCGATGCAGACGGTCGCGCGGCGTCGCCTCGGTTCGGGCGTCGAGCGCTCGGTGCGCCGAGGGTCCGGCGCGGTATCCGGCCGGTCCCGAGGTCACGGCATCGCCCACGGGCACGCGCGCGTTCACGGCGGACACGTAGGAGCGAATGCTGCGGGGGGTCACGCCCATCACGTCTGCGAGCTGACCGGCCGTCGCCCAGCCATCGCGTCGCAGCAGGTCCGCGAGCAGCTGATCCTGACGTCGTCGCGACATGAGCCCCCTCCCGGCATCTGGTCCATCCTCTCATCACTCCGGCGTTCACGGGGGTTTCCGCAGGGGCGGAAGGGAATGTGGTGGCGGCCGGATCGCGCGATCCCGACAATGGGAATCGTGGGAGAGGCATCAATGAAGATCCTGGTGATGTGCGGCGCTGGTGCGTCGAGCACGTTCATCGCGCAGCGACTGCGCCGCGCCGCCGAGGCCGCAGGCCTCGACTGGAGCACGGTCGCCGGGAGCGATCGCCTCATCCGGGATCATCCCGATGCCGACCTCGTTCTGCTCGGCCCGCACCTCGCGGATCGCGCAGCCGAACTGCGGTCGTCCGGCTCGCGCGCGCGTTTCGCGGTGCTCGAACCGGACGTCTACGCCGACCTCGACGGATCGCGCACCCTGCACTGGGTGCGCGCATTCCTGCGTGGAGCGGTGTGATGCTCTTCCCCATCCACGAACGCGGGGCAGCGACCGGGTGCCCCGCACACCCGCACACCATCGAATCAGGAGACTGACATGACAACGACGTCCGCCTCGCAGGAGGCGCAGCCGCGCACGGGAGGGGTGCGCGTGCGCGTGCAGCGCTTCGGCACCTTCCTCTCCGGCATGATCATGCCGAATATTCCCGCGCTCATCGCCTGGGGCATCTTCACGGCCTTCTTCATCGATGTGGGGTGGACCCCGAACGAAGGGCTCGCCACGATCGTGGGGCCGTTCATCCACTACTTGCTTCCGCTGATCATCGCCTACACGGGCGGGTACATGGTGTACCAGCAGCGCGGAGGCGTGGTCGCCACGATTGCGACCATGGGCGCGATCGCCGGTTCCGATCTGCTGATCGCCGACTTCAACGCCGAACTGCTCGCCGCCGACCCGAACGCCGCGCCGCTCGGTGAGGTGCACATGTTCATCGGAGCGATGATTCTTGCCCCGATCGCGGGCTTCTCCATGAAGTGGCTCGACAAGCTCTGGGCCGACAAGATCAAGTCGGGCTTCGAGATGCTGGTGAACATGTTCTCGGCCGGCATCTGGGGCTTCGTGCTCGCGATCGTCGGGTTCTACCCGATCGCATGGGTCGTGAACGGGCTCATGAGCGCCCTCAGCACCGCGGTCGAGTTCCTCGTCGCCAGCAACCTGCTCCCGCTCACGAGCATCCTGATCGAACCGGCGAAGGTGCTGTTCCTCAACAATGCGGTGAACCACGGCGTGCTCACGCCGCTCGGCACGCAGGAGGCGGCCGACTCGGGTTCGTCGATCCTGTTCCTGCTCGAGGCGAACCCCGGCCCGGGTCTCGGTCTGCTCCTCGCGTTCGCGATCTTCGGGATCGGCGCTGCGCGCGCCTCGGCACCCGGTGCGGCGCTCATCCAGTTCGTCGGCGGCATCCACGAGGTGTACTTCCCGTACGCGCTCATGAAGCCGACCCTCATCATCGCTCTGATCTTCGGCGGCATGACCGGTGTGACGACGAACATGCTGCTCGGCGGTGCACTGCGCGCTCCCGCGGCACCCGGCAGCATCATCGCGGTGCTCGCGCAGACGGCGAGCGGATCGTACTTCGCCGTGATCCTGTCGGTGATCCTCTCGACGGCGGTGACGTTCATCATCGCCTCGATCATTCTGCGGTCCTCGCGCAAGCGCGATCTCGCGGCGGCCGAGTCCGGCGGCGACGCCTTCGGCGCGGCGATCAGCCAGACCGAGCGGAACAAGGGCAAGTCCTCGTCCGCGCTCAGTGGCCTGCGCACGGATGCGGATGCGGAAAGCGCCGGCGCGACGGCGGGAGCCACAGCCACAGCCACAGCCACAGCCGCCGCCGACACACCGATCGACACGATCATCTTCGCCTGCGACGCGGGCATGGGGTCCTCCGCGATGGGGGCGAGCGTGCTCCGCAACAAGCTGAAGAAGGCGGGCGTCACCGATGTCAGCGTGACGAACAGCGCGATCGCGAATCTCACGACCAACGTCGATCTCGTCATCACGCAGCAGCAGTTGACCGATCGCGCTCAGGAGAAGACGCCCGACGCGATTCACGTCTCCGTCGACAACTTCATGAACTCGCCGAAGTACGATGAGGTCGTGGAAATGGTCCGCAAGAACCGGGAGGAACAGCAGTGAGCGTACTCGATCTCGACCGCATCAAGATCCACGAGGGCAGCGCGACCCGGGAGGAGGCCCTCCGTGAGGCCTCCGACCTGCTCGTCGCCGCGGGGGCTGTGACGCCCGAGTATCTCGACGCCATGCGTCAGCGCGAGGAGACGGTCTCCACCTTTATGGGCAACGGTCTCGCGATTCCGCACGGCACGAACGATGCGAAGAGCGCGATTCTCGCCTCCGCCCTCTCCGTCGTGCGCTACGACGGCGGGGTCGACTGGGGCGGCGAGCGAGCCACCTTCGTGGTCGGCATCGCAGGCAAGGGCGACGAGCACCTCGAAATCCTGTCGCAGATCGCCGTGCTCTTCTCCGAAGAAGACGAGGTCGCGAAACTGAATGCGGCTGCGACTCCTGACGAGCTGTTCGCCCTGTTCTCGGGGGTGAACGACTGATGCACGCCGTCCACTTCGGGGCCGGCAACATCGGCCGGGGCTTCGTCGGACTCCTGCTCCATCAGGGCGGGTACGATCTGGTCTTCTCCGATGTCGCCGGCCCCCTCGTGGACGCCGTGAATGCCGCCGAGCGATACACCGTCCGCGAGGCGGGCCCCGGGGGTGTCGACCACGAGGTCACGGGGTTCCGCGCGATCAACAGCGCCGAGGATCCCGATGCGGTCATCGACGCCATCGCGACCGCGGACATCGTGACGACGGCCGTCGGCGTCACGGTGCTGCGTTTCGTGGCCCCGCTCATCGCCGCGGGAATCGAGCGCCGTTCGTCGGAGACGCCGCTGGTGGTGATGGCGTGCGAGAACGCGATCCGGGCCACCGATCAGCTGCGCGACGAAGTGGCGTCGGCGCTCGGCGACCCGGCGCTTCTGGGCCGGGCGCGGTTCGCGAACACGGCGGTCGATCGGATCGTGCCGGCCCCGCAGGGCGGCACGGGTATCGACGTGACGGTCGAACCCTACTTCGAGTGGGCGATCGAGTCGACGCCGCTCGCCGACGTATCGGTGCACATTCCCGGGGCGCACTTCGTCGACGACCTCGGCCCGTACATCGAGCGGAAGCTGTTCACCGTCAACACGGGTCACGCGGCGACCGCGTATCTCGGCGCCCAGCGCGGGCACGAGCGGATCGCGGAGGCGCTCGGAGATCTGTCGGTGTCGACGGCGGTCGAAGCGACGCTGCGGGAGACCTCGGCGGTGCTGCGCGCCGTGCACGGCTTCTCGGACGCCGAGCTCGCGGAATACCGTGCGACGATTCTGGATCGCTTCCGCAATCCGGAGTTGCCCGACACCGTGCACCGCGTGGGCCGGCAGCCGATGCGGAAGCTGTCGCGGAACGACCGGTTCATCGGTCCCGCAGCTATGGCTGCGGAGCGCGGACTATCCACTGACGCTCTGATCGGAGCGGTGCGCGCGGCGCTCGACTTCG
The DNA here is from genome assembly GCF_017583045.1 of Leucobacter tardus. GTDB lineage: Bacteria > Actinomycetota > Actinomycetes > Actinomycetales > Microbacteriaceae > Leucobacter > Leucobacter tardus. Next base: position 298,852 of record NZ_JAGFBF010000004.1, read on the forward strand.
CCGACACCGACGACGAGCAGGCCGTCGAGTTGCAGGCGCTGCTGGGCGCGGAGTCCGCGGAGGTGGTCACCTCACGGCTGACCGGTCTCGACAACGCCCACCCGCTCTTCGCGGCGGTGCGCGAGGCGGTCGCTCAGCGTCAGTCCGTGCTGCGGTAGCGTTCGAACGCGAACGGACGCCAAGCGAACGCGATTCCGACGATGAGCGCGCCGAGTCCGCCCGCCGCCATGTCGCCGATGGTGTCGTCGTACGTCGTATAGATGTCCTCCGTCACGTACTCGAACCCCACCCACTCGACGAGCTCCCACAGCGCGCTCACGGCGAACCCGATGAGCGCGCTGTGGGTGATCGCGGTGCGGCGCAGGAACGTGGACTCCGCAGGAGCGGGAACGATGCGCAGGCGCGCGAGGAGCAGATACGCCATCGGCGCGAGCACCCCGGTGCAGACGAGGTGCACGATCGTGTCCCAGCCGAGGAAGCTGCGGTACAGATCCCAGACATTGCTCCATGCGGCGATGAGCACCGTGATCGAGAACGCGATGTCGAAACCGGATCGCGCCCCGACGAATCGCGGCAGCATGAGCGCGGGCAGCACGAAGGCCAGGATCCCCGCGTCCGTCAGCGAGCCCCAGATGGCGGCGCCGATCACGCCGAGCACGCCCACGGCGCGCAGGCCATCGGCGACCCAGTCGCCCGCGCTGCTCGGTCCGCGCAGGAAGTTGTCTCGCATCCGCGTGCGCGTGGTCATGCGTGCGTCCTCTCCGGAAGGGTGACCCGTGCGGCGACGGGAAGGTGGTCGGACGCCCATCCGTCGCCCACCGGGCGGAAGACGATGCCGATGCGCTCGACCGTGATGTCTGGTGAGACCGCGATCCAGTCGATGCGACGACCCGGGCGCGGCGCGCGGTAGCCGGCGTAGGTCGCGAGCTCGGGAGTCTCGCGCAGGTGAGCGACGCGCCAGGCGTCACGGAGCGCTCCCGCCTCATACAACTCGTTCGCCGCGCGCGAGTCGGGGCCGTCGTTGGCGTCGCCCGTCACGATCGTCGGCACACCCGCACTGCTCGTTCGCTCGCGGATCATCGCTGCGGACCGCGCCCGCGACCGAGCGGAAAGCGGGTCGAGATGCGTGTTCACGACCTGGAACGTCGTGGACGACTCGCGGTCGCGCAGCAGTGCCGATACGGCGATGCGGGGGAACGGGTTGCCCCACGACCGCGACCCCGGACGGTCGGGGGTGTCGGAGAGGGCCCACTGATCCGATTCCCGCAGCTCGAAACGACGCTCGTCGAAGATGATGGGGCACGCCTCACCGGTTCCGGATCGGCTGCGTCCCCTGCCGATGAGCCGGTAGTCGGCCCCGAGCGCGGCGAGCATCACTCTCCCCTGATCGGGGAGGACCTCCTGCGCGCCGAGGATCGCCGGCCGCTCGGCACGCAACAGCGTCTCCAGTCGGGGCTTGCGCACCGACCACCGGTCCACGCATCGGCCGAGGAGGCACCCGAGCGGGCGTCGAACGTTGAACGTCATCACGTGCAGCAGGCTCATGATCGGCTCGCCCCACGCAGGCGTGTCCGGACCGCCAGATGCACCCACCGCAGCGGCGGAAAGTCCCGCGGCCAGTGGGTGAGCACGGTGCGCACGCCGCGTGCCACGCGCCTCGCGAACGCCCCCGGGTGCGCGAACGGTCGCATCGACATCCCCATGCCCGTGCTCGGCACGACGCCGAGGCACGTGCGCACGCCGAAGTGGTAGGCCAGATCAAGGTCGTCGTGTACCCAACGCGCACGATGCACCCGGTCCCGAACTCCGAGCCAGGCGGTGCGCCGGAAGCCGAGATTCGAGCCGAAGACCGGTCGGTGGCCGAGCGCCGGGAATGTCGCGGCGGTGTACGCCCCGAGATAGATCGCCGCGACAAGACCCCTCAGTGCGCGCGGGCCGTCGATGAAGCGCGCACCTCCCGAGACGACCGCCGTCGCGGCGTCCGCCTGCAACGCCGCGCTCATGGTGCTCACCCAGTCGGGTGAGGGGACGCAATCCGCATCCAGGCGCAGCACATGGTCGCCGCGCGCCGCATCATAACCCGCGGCGCTCGCCGCGGCGATCCCGCGCAGCGCGCACGGCACCACCGTCGCACCGAACTGCTCGGCTACTGCGGCGGAGTCGTCGATCGAACCGTTGTCGACGACGATCACCTCGTCGGGAGCGCGCCGTTGGGCAGCGAGCGCGGTCAGGCATCGGCGCAGCAGGGAGGCATCGTTCTTCACCGGGATCACCACTGACACGCTCACCTCGTCAGTGCGTCCCATGCGGCTCCCCGTGCTCGTCCTCGTGTGCCTCAACGGTATCGGGTCGCCACTGGAAGCACCTCTGTGCGGGGACGAGGAGCGAGTCGTGCACTCTGGGACGCGACGTAGATGTCGAAGCCGAGCTGCATTCCTCCACGCCGGTTCAGCAACGAACGATAGATTCGCCGAATCGCAACCGAGGAGGAGACCCGATGACCGAGAACACCGAGAACCGCACTCCGACCGCTGATACCGCAGAGGACAACGCTTTCTTCCCGTCTCCGTATTCGCTGTCGCAGTACACCGCGGAGCGGACCGACTTCGATGGTCTGGCGACGGACCGGACGTACACGGGCGGGCGGTGGAAGGTCCTCGTGATCGCCGCAGACGAGCGCTACATGCGCATGCAGAACGGCACGTTCTTCTCGACGGGGAATCATCCCGTGGAGACACTGCTGCCGATCCATCACCTGCACCAGGCGGGCTACGCCATCGATGTCGCGACGGTGACGGGTGGTCCGGCGAAGTTCGAGTGGTGGGCGTTCCCGGGCGCGGATGACGCCGTGCGATCGACCTGGGATGTGACGAGCGAGTCGTTCAAGGGGCCGCGGAAACTCGCCGATGTGCTCGCAGCCGGGCTGGACGAGTACGCGGCCGTCTTCGTGCCGGGCGGACACGGCGCGATGAACGTTCTGCCGTTCGACCCCGGAGTCGGCGAGACACTCCGATCGTTCCTGCAGAACGATCGCCTGGTCATCACGCTGTGCCACGGCCCCGCGGCGCTGCTGGCCGCGGGCATCGGGCAGGATCGGAACCCGTTCGCCGGATACGAGATCGTCGCGTTCCCCGACGCCCTCGACTTCGGAGCGAACATCGAGATCGGCTACCTCCCCGGCGAGATGCCGTGGAAGCTCGGCGAGACGCTCACCGGAGCGGGGCTCACGATCCGCAACGACGATATGAGCGGCGCGACGACACGCGACCGCAACCTGCTGACCGGGGACAGCCCGCTCGCCGCGCACCAGCTCGGCAAGGAGTCGGCGCTGGCGTTGCTCGAGCAGTTCGGCGAGTAGAGAACAACGTCTGTGCGGCGGGGGAGGGCGATGATTTCGCACACCCCGCCGCACGCACGGATCAGTACTGGGAGCGCTTCTGACCCGGCTTCCAATTGGGGTCGTCCGTGTAGCAGCTCGGACCGCACTTGTAGACCGCGGCCTGAGCCGCGGTGCCGCCGACCAGCGCCGCGCCCCCGGCGAGCGCGAGTGCCGCGAGGACTCCGATGATCTTCCGTGATTTCATGAGCGTCTCCTCTGTCCCTGTGAGTGATACCGTTCCCGCGTATTCGCGAGATGGCCTCTGCAGGATAGGCCTGTGCTCATCGACGGGCCGGGCGGCTCTACGCAAACTCGTACGCAGAAAACGGGCCGACTCCGAGCGTCGACTTTCGTGGCACGGGAAGTCGCACATGACGCCCGGATGGTACGCGCGGGGCGCGCCTGAGAAACAGAGGTGCGGTGCGCGAGGGGGGACTTGAACCCCCACGTCCGAGGACACTGGAACCTAAATCCAGCGCGTCTGCCAATTCCGCCACTCGCGCGTGCCGGCCGTCGCGGCCGGGTCTCAGCATACTGCTTGACGCGGTCCGGGCCGGCGACGCCCGGCCATGTCGCGTGGCGAAGGTGAAGGACTCCGTCGACGGCGGAGTAGGCTGGTCGGGTACGCGGCAGAGACGCATGGACAGCACACGAGGAGCATCAGTGACCCGCACGATCAAGCTTGCAGTGATTCCTGGCGACGGAATCGGACCCGAGGTGATCGCGGAGGCGAATCGGGTGCTCGATGCGGTGCTCGACGGCAGCGATGTCGCGCTGGAGCGCACGGAGTTCAAGCTCGGTGCCGACCGTTTCCTCGAGACGGGGGAGACGCTGCCCGAGATCGAGCAGGCGGCCATCGCCGAGCACGACGCGATCCTGTTCGGCGCGGTGGGCGGCGTGCCTGGCGATCCGCGGTTGGCCGGCGCGAACATCGAGCGCGGGCTTCTGCTGAAACTCCGCTTCGACTTCGATCACTACGCGAACGTGCGGCCGTGCACGCTGTTCCCTGGCGTGGAGTCCACACTTCGTGAGCCGGGCACGGTCGACTTCGTCGTCGTGCGCGAGGGGACGGAGGGGCCGTACGCGGGCAACGGTGGCCGACTGCGTTCCGGAACGATGGCCGAGGTCGCGACGGAAGTCTCGGTGAACACGGCGCTCGGGATCGAGCGGGTCGTGCGGTACGCGTTCGAGACGGCGCAGCACCGCGAACGTCGCAAGCTGACGTGGGTGCACAAGACGAACGTTCTGGTGCATTCGGGGGCGACATGGCAGCGCATCGTGGAGGCGGTCGCCGTCGAGTACCCGGAGATCGCGGTGGACTACCTGCACGTCGATGCGGCGACGATCGCGATGGTGCAGGATCCGGGTCGTTTCGATGTCATCGTGACTGATAATCTGTTTGGCGATATCCTCACGGACCTGGCCGGCGCTATCGGCGGCGGCATCGGGCTCGCGGCGTCAGGGAACATCAATCCCGACGGAGCGTTCCCGAGCATGTTCGAGCCCGTACACGGTTCTGCTCCCGACATCGCGGGGAAGCAGCAGGCGGACCCGACAGCGGCGATTCTCTCGGCCGCGATCATGCTCGATCACCTCTCACTCACCGCTGCAGCGGAACGAGTGCGCGATGCCGTCAGGGCCGATCTGGCCGGACGCGGCGCCGAACGGCGGTCCACCGCCGAGATCGGGGACCGCATCATCGCCCACCTGTCCGTCGGAAGCGACCGGGATTCCCGGAACGACTAGGAAGCACGACACATGACCGATCTCGCCTTCACCCGCACCGAAGCCACGCGCCTGCCCACCGAGGATCGGGAGCGAATCCTCGCCGACCCCGGTTTCGGCACGCATTTCACCGATCACATGGTCTCGATCACGTGGACGGAGGACGCCGGATGGCACGATGCCGAGGTGCTGCCCTACGGACCGCTGCAGATCGATCCCGCCTCGTCCGTGCTCCACTACGGCCAGGAGATCTTCGAGGGGCTGAAGGCCTACCGGCGTCCTGACGGCTCGATCGTCACGTTCCGCCCTGAGGGCAACGCCCAGCGGCTGAACGATTCGGCGCGGCGCCTCGCCCTGCCCGAGCTGCCGCAGGGGCTCTTCGTGCGCGCCGTGCAAGAACTCGTCGCGATCGATGCCGACTGGGTGCCGACGGCCGCGGACCAGAGCCTCTACCTGCGACCCTTCATGATCGCGGACGAGGTGTTCCTCGGCGTGCGCTCGGCGCGCCGGGCGCGGTTCCTCGTCATCGCGAGCCCGGCGGGCCCGTACTTCACCGGCGGTGTGAAGCCGGTGGCGATCTGGCTCTCGGAGCACTGGGCCCGGGCGGGACACGGCGGAACCGGTGCGGCGAAGTGCGGCGGCAACTACGCGGCGTCGCTGCTGCCGCAGAACGAGGCCGCGGAGCACGGCTGCGCGCAGGTGCTCTTCACCGATGCGGAGACCGACGACACGATCGATGAGCTCGGCGGGATGAACCTCTTCCTGGTCCGTTCGGACGGCACGCTGGTCACGCCCGAACTGAACGGCAACATCCTCGCGGGCATCACCCGGAAGAGCCTCATCGAACTCGCGCAGGATCGCGGCCACGCGGTCGAGGAGCGTCCCGTGACCGTCTCCGAGTGGCGCGAAGGCGTCGCTCAGGGCACGATCACCGAGGCGTTCGCGTGCGGCACCGCTGCCGTCATCACGCCGATCGGGCAGCTGCGCACCGCCGACGGGCGAGACATCGACTTCGGTGATCGCGCGCCGGGCTCGCTCACCATGTCGCTGCGCGAAGAGCTCACCGGCATCCAGTTCGGGATCCGGCCCGATCGTTTCGGCTGGCTGACCGAGATCGTTCCAGCACTCGAGGGGAGCCCCGCACGATGAAGGTCGCACGATTCCAGTTCGACGACGAGATCTCATACGGCGTCCTGGACGCCGCAGAAGACGGCGACGGTGTCGAGATCGTCGAACTCACCGGTGATCCGATGATGGCCGGGTACGAGACGACCGGCCGTCGCCTCCCGCTCGAGCAGGTGCGTCTGCTCGCTCCCGTGATTCCGCGATCCAAGGTCGTGTGCGTCGGCAAGAACTACGCCGACCACGTCGCCGAGATGGCGGGTGAGACGGGCGATGGCACCGCGCCGCCCGAGCCGTTGCTCTTCCTGAAACCCAACACGTCGATCATCGGACCCGACGAGCCGATCGTGCGGCCCGAGATCTCCGAGCGCGTCGAGTTCGAGGGGGAGCTCGCCGTGGTGATGGGCGCGGTGACGAAGAACGTGTCCGAGGAGGAGGCGCTCAGTCGCGTCTTCGGGTTCACCTGCGCCAACGACGTGACGGCCCGCGACCTGCAGCTGACGGATGGCCAGTGGGCGAGGGCAAAGGGGTTCGACACGTTCTGCCCGCTGGGGCCGGTCATCGAGACGGATCTCGACCTCGAGGACGTGGAGCTCGCGACGCGGGTGAACGGCGAGGAGAAACAGCGCACGTCGACCGCGCTGTTCATCCACGACATTCCGAAGATCATCGCGCACGCGTCGCAGGCGTTCACGCTGCTTCCGGGTGACGTGATCCTCACCGGTACGCCGTCGGGCGTCGGTCGGCTCGCGGCCGGCGACTCCGTCGAGGTGGAGGTCGAAGGCGTCGGGATCCTGAGGAACCCGGTCCGCTAGCCGACCCAGGTTCCGCGCCGCCGGCGTGAGAGAATGTCCGGGTGGATCCCTCGAGACTGAATCACCCGGACAGCGACCGCGGCGAGCGGAGCGGCGAAGCGCCGCGCCTCATCAAGACGCGTCCGTCGGCGGGGAAGACGCGACCGCAGGTGCGTCCGAAGACCGAGGGCTGGCAGCAGATCACCAACCCCGACGGGCGTCCGACACTGCAGTTCGCGTCGCCGCGCGTGAAGCAGCCGGCCACCCACCTGGCCGACCTCACCCTCGCCGAGCGCGAGACGAAGGTGGCCGAGCTGGGGCTGCCGAAGTTCCGTGCGCGGCAGATTTCCAAGCACTACTTCGAGCACCACACCACCGATCCCGAAGCGATGACCGATCTGCCGAAGGATCGGCGTGCCGAGATCGCGGACGCGTTCTTCCCGCCGCTGCTGTCCGAGGTGAAGCGCCTCGTCACCGATGACGGCGCGACGATCAAGTTCCTGTGGCGCTTGTTCGACGGTGCGCTCGTGGAGTCGGTGCTGATGCGCTACCCCGGTCGCATCACGCTCTGCGTGTCGAGCCAGTGCGGCTGCGGCATGAACTGCCCGTTCTGTGCGACCGGGCAGGCGGGGTTGACGCGCAACATGTCGACGGCAGAGATCCTCGATCAGGTCGTGCAGGCGAACCGGGTGATCGCCGAAGGCGGTCTCGGGCACGCGCGGTCGGCCGGCAACGGGGCGGAGCCCGAGCGCGTGAACAACATCGTCTTCATGGGCATGGGTGAGCCGCTCGCCAATTACAAGCGCGTGATGAACGCCGTGCATCGCATGATCGACCCGGCGCCCGAGGGGCTCGGGATGTCGGCGCGCGGCATCACGATCTCGACGGTGGGGTTGGCGCCGGCGATTCGCAAGCTCGCCGACGAAGACATCCCGATCACGTTCGCGCTGTCGCTGCACGCGCCCGACGACGAGTTGCGCAACGACCTGATCCCGGTCAACAGCCGGTGGAAGGTCGACGAGGTCATCGATGCGGCGTACCACTACTACGAGAAGACCGGGAGGCGCGTGTCGATCGAGTACGCGCTCATCAAAGACATGAACGACCATGCGTGGCGTGCCGATCTGCTCGCGCAGCGACTCAATGAGCGCGGGCGCGGCTGGGTGCACGTGAACCCGATCCCGTTGAACCCGACGCCCGGGTCGATCTGGACCTCGTCGACGCGCGAGGTCACCCGCGAGTTCGTGGATCGCCTGAACGCGGCCGGGGTGCCGACGACGCTGCGCGACACTCGCGGTAAAGAGATCGATGGCGCCTGCGGGCAGCTGGTGGCAACGGAAGAAGATCGACGCGAAGCCGAGGCCTACGCCGAGGTCCACTAGGTCTCAGCCCGACGCGATCCGATCAGCGGCGAACCGCTCGAGCGAGCATGTCGACGTCGTCGCGGGTGTTCCACAGATGGAAGGCGACGCGGGCGTTCCCGGCGCGCCCTGATGCCACGATGCCGTGCGCGCGCATCTCGGCCAGGTCCGCGCCCGAGGGGTCGGCCCAGGTGAGAATGGCCGAGTCGCAGCGCTCCAGGCCGAGCGCATCGCTCGCGGCGTGCGAGAGCTCGAGTGCGTGCGCGTGGGCGGCACGAGGATCGAAGCCCGCGAAGAGGCGCAGTGCCGGTTCGGCTCCGGCGACGGCCTGCCAGGCGGGGGAGACGTCGAAGCGCCCCGCACCCGCGGCCAGCGGGGTGTGCCCGGCGTAGCACGATGACCAGACGTCGTCCGCCGAATACCACCCGGCGGCGAGCGGGGTGAGTCGATCCTCGAGGCCGGCTCGGACCGTCATGAAGGCGACGCCGCGCGGGGCACAGAGCCACTTGTAGGCGTGGCACACCGTGAAGTCGAAGGCGGCTGCACCGATCGGGAGCCAGCCGAGCGACTGCGTGAGATCCGCAAGCGTCAGCGCGCCGACCTTCGTGGCGGCGGCGCAGATCGCCTCGGTATCGGCGACGGCTCCGGTGGCGGACTGCACCACGGAGAAGGCGACCAGCGCGGTCTGCGGCCCGATCGCGTCGGCGAGTCCCTCGAGCGGAGCGTACCTGACCCGCACGCCGCGAGCCCTGAGCTGTTCGAAGGGGTGGGTCAGCGATGCGAAGTCCTGTGCGACGCAGAGCACCTCGGCACCATCGGGAACTGCGGTGGCGACGATGGAGACGAGCTGCGACGCCTGAGATCCGGTCGCCACGCGATCGACGTCGACTCCGGCGATGGTGGCGAAGTGCGCCCGGCAGCGTTCGAGTTGGGCGCCGGCCTCGCTCGCGTCGAGACGCCCGGACGCCCAGGTGTCGATCCCGGCGCGCATCGCGGCCACCGTCTCTCGCGTCGGCAGACCTGCGGTGCACGCGGCAAGGTAGCCGGGAACGCGGTCGAAGGCGGAAGCAGGGGTCGTCGGAGCGAGCGTCGAGGTGGTGGACATGCGGCCAGACTAGGGGAGCCGACCGCATAACTGAAGAGAATGCTTGTGATGATTTACTTCATGTGTGCTTATAATGTGCGCATGAGCGCGCAACGACAGGCCGATCCTCTGGGCTCCATCGACTCGACCGAACTCCGCATACTCTACGCCCTCGACACGACGGGCTCCCTGACCGCAGCGGCGGCGTCGCTCGGTCTCAGCCAGCCCGCGGTGAGCCAGCGCATCAAGCGCGTCGAGACCCGTCTGGCGGTCCCGCTCATCGAGCGCAACGGGCGCGGTATCCGATTGACTCCTGCCGGCCGCATCCTCGCCGATCACGGGCGCACAGTCGTCACCGAGATCGATGCCGCGCTCGCCGCGATCGACGACCTTCGCGGGGAGCGAGCCGGCACACTGCGTCTCGTGGGCTTTCCCTCCGCCTCGGCGACGATCGTCCCGGCGATGATGCGCGCGCTCACGGCCGAGGCGCCCGAGGTGTCGCTGCAGTACCGCGAGGCCGAGCCGCCGGCCGCGGTCTCGCTGCTCCGCGACGGCGAGGTCGACTGCGCGCTGGTCTTCGATTACGCAGGTGCTGCCGAGCTTCCGGCCGGCAGCGTCTTCACGCCGCTGTGGCGGGAGGAGGTGCGCCTCGTGGTCTCCGAGGATCGGGTGGAGAGCGGGGCTCCGGCGCTCGACCTCTCGGACTACGCCGAGGAGCACTGGATCGCCGGGTGCGAGAAGTGCCGCGGACACCTGCTCACGGCGGCCAAGGAGCACGGCTTCGAGCCCGACATCATCCAGGAGACGGACAACGTGCCGGCGATGCTCGCCATGGCTGCCGCGGGCGGGGCCGTCGCGATGGTCCCGGGCCTGGCACTCGCCGCCGCGAGGACGCTTCCCGACGACGCGGTGGCTCTGCCGCTCGCGCCCGCTCGCTATCGCACCATCGGACTCGTCTCGATGGCGACGGCCAACGAGAGTCCTCAGGTGCGCCTCGCGAAGCGCCTGCTGCACGCGGTCGAGGGGGAGCGCTGGGGTCTGGAGCACGCGGCGTGACCACGACGCACGCCGCGACTGAGATTCGTGAGCGGGAACAGCGCAGAATCGTCTGGGTGCTCGCGCTGGCGACGGTGCTGGGCGGTCTCGGCGTCGGCGCGTCGCTGTCGGCGGGTGCACTGCTCATCGTCGACATCACGGGCGCCGAATCGCTTTCCGGATTCGGTTCCACCATGAACGCCCTGGGAGCGGCGATCGCGGGCATTCCGCTCGCGCGCCTCGCGGCGAAGCGCGGTCGTCGTGTCGCGCTCACCACGGGGAGCGCGATCGCCGTGATCGGGGCGATCGTCATCATCGTCGCCTCGGCCACGCGCACTCCGGTCGCCCTCTTCCTCGGCCTTGCCGTGCTCGGGGTCGCCGTCGCCGTGCAGTTGCAGTCACGGTTCGCCGCGACCGATCTCGCCGTACCCTCGCGACGTGCCAGAGACCTCTCGCTCGTGGTCTGGTCGATTACGATCGGTGCCGTCACCGGACCGAACCTGATCGGACCGGGGGAACGGATCGGCGAGCTCCTCGGAATCCCGCCGCTCGCCGGTATCTTCGTCTTCACGGTGCTGGCCCAAGCCGTGGCCGGACTCGTCGTCTGGTTCGGGCTGCGGCCCGATCCGTTGCTGCGCGCGCGAGCCGTCGCTGCCGAGCCGGCGCCGTCCGGCACGAACCCGACCGCGGATCCCGCCGCCGGAATCCGAGCGACGTCCGCGGCACCGCAGTTCCTCGCGATCGCGATCGTCGCGCTCGGGCACGCTGTCATGGTCGCGCTGATGGCGATGACTCCGCTGCACCTCACCCACCATGGCGGAAGCGTGACGCTGGTCGGGTTCACCATCAGCCTGCACATCGCCGGTATGTACGCGCTCTCGCCGGTCTTCGGTGTGCTCACCAGCAGAGTCGGCCCGCTCCCGGTGGCCTTCGGGGGGTTCGCGGTGCTCGGCCTGGCAGCGCTCGGCACCGGCTTCGGCGGCGCCACGGTCTGGATCATTCAGGCCGCCCTCGTCCTGCTGGGCGTCGGCTGGAGCATGGTGACCATCGCCGGTGCATCCCTACTGACGTCGTTGGCTCCCATCGATGTGCGCCCGAAGCGACAGGGCCAGTCGGACACCCTGATGAACGCTGCAGGAGCCGCCATCGGGGCCGCGTCCGGAGTGGTGTTCGCCTTCGGAGGCTTCCCGCTCCTCTCGATCGTCGCAGGGATCCTCATCGCGCTGGGCGCGCTCGCCGCGGTGCGGCTCACGGTCGCAGCGCAGCGATAGACTGAGAGTGATGTCAGAGCCAACGATTCCCCAGTTCTCCACCGCGACCGGCAGCGATGTTCGAGTGCGGTTCTGCCCGTCGCCGACCGGCACGCCGCACGTCGGCATGGTCCGTACGGCGCTGTTCAACTGGGCGTACGCCCGGCACGTCGGCGGAACCTTCGTGTTCCGGATCGAGGACACCGACGCGGCGCGCGACAGCGAAGAGAGCTACGGGCAGATCATCGATTCCCTGCGGTGGCTCGGACTCGACTGGGATGAGGGGATCTCGACCGATGGGGCGTCCGAGGGTGGCCCGCACGCCCCGTACCGTCAGTCGGAGCGCGGGGACATCTACCGCGGAATCATCGACCGGCTCGTCGCCGAGGGGTACCTCTACGAGAGCTATTCGACGGCTGAGGAGATCGACGCCCGCAACGAGGCGGCCGGCCGGCCCAAGCAGCTCGGGTACGACAACTTCGACCGCGGACTGACCGACGAGCAGCGTGCCGCGTTCCGCGATGAGGGGCGCCTCCCCGCCCTCCGCTTCCGGGTGCCCGACATGGACCTCTCCTTCACCGACCTGGTCCGGGGCGACATCACCTTCCCCGCCGGTTCCACGATCGACTTCGTGGTCGTTCGGCCGAACGGTGCGCCGCTGTACACGCTCGTGAACCCCGTCGACGACGCCCTCATGGGGATCACGCACGTGCTCCGCGGTGAGGATCTGCTGTCGTCGACCCCGCGCCAGGTCGCTCTGCACCATGCGCTCGTGCAGATCGGGGTGTCCCCGGCGATCCCGCGTTTCGGGCACCTGCCCTACGTCATGGGGGAGGGCAACAAGAAGCTCTCGAAGCGCGATCCCGAGTCGAACCTGCTGCATCACCGCGATCGCGGGTTCATTCCGGAAGGGCTGCTGAACTACCTCTCGCTCCTCGGGTGGTCGATCTCGGCCGACCGCGATGTGTTCAGCCGCGACGAGATGATCGCCGCGTTCGACATCGCCGACGTCAATCCGAACCCGGCCCGCTTCGATCAGAAGAAGGCCGATGCGATCAACGCCGATCACATCAGGCTGCTCACCGCCGACGATTTCGAGGCGCGTATTCTGCCGTACCTCATCGCCGGCGGAGCACTTCCGGTGGAGCCGACCGGCGGGCAGCTCGAGACCGTGCATCGGGCCGTGCCGCTCGTGCAGAGCCGGATCACCGTGCTCAGCGAAGTCGTCGGCATGCTCGGTTTTCTGTTCGTCTCATCGGACGCGGTGGCGTACGATCCCGATGCACTCGCGTCGTTGAAGGGTGACGCCTCGGCGGTGCTGACGGCCGGTGAGGAGGCGCTGACCGCCGTGCCCGAGACCGAGTGGGAGACGGAGCGCATCCAGGCAGCGCTCCAGGTCGCGCTCATCGACGAGCTCGGACTGAAACCGCGACTCGCATACGGCCCCCTCCGCGTCGCAGCTTCGGGGCGCCGGGTCTCACCGCCGCTCTTCGAGTCGTTCGAATTGCTCGGGCGTGACGAGACGCTCGCGCGACTCGCGCGGTTGCGCGCGCACCTGGGCCAGCCACAGGAGGGATGATCCGCATGACCGCTGATGCACAGTTGCCGATCGGCGTCGCCATCATCGGCGGAGGGCCCGCTGGGCTCTCGGCCGGACTGCAGCTGGTTCGAGCGAATCGCCGGATCGCGATTCTCGACAGCAACCGGCCGAGGCACTCGGCGACGCTGCAGTCGCACGGATTCCTGACTCGGGACGGCACGCCGCCGCTCGAACTGCGCAAGATCGGTCGGGAAGAGTTCGAGGCCTACCCGACGGCGACCTTCGCACAGGCGATGACGCGCGAAATCACACCGCTGAGCGAAGCCGAAGCGCTCGCGGTGGGCTTTCCCGACGGGATCGGCTTCCGCGTGCGCGGCACCGGGATCCGCGGCGCAGCAGACGTCGAGTTCATCTCGCGTCGCGTGCTCGTCGCGGCCGGTCTGACGGAGGAGCTGCCGGCACTCCCGACCATCCGCGCCTACTATGGCACGGCGCTGCACAGCTGCGTCGAATGCGACGGGTTCGAGAAGACCGACAAGCCGCTCGTCCTCATCGGAGAGACGAGCGACCTGTTCGCCCGCGCACTGCTCATCAGTCGATTCAGCTCCGATCTCATCGTGTTCACGAACGGTGCCGACACGGTGCGCCCCGAGCAGGAGGAGCAGCTCGCGCGCATCGGCGTGCACGTCGAGCGCCGCGCCATCGATGACGTGGTGGGGGAGCGCGCCGGGATGACCGGCGTGCGCCTCGTCGACGGAACGGTGATCCCCCGTGTGGGCGGTTTCATCCGTCCGCGTTGGCATGCGCCGGTCGAGTTTCTCGGCGCGCAATCGGTGGAACGCGACGATTGGGGTTTGATCCGCGTCAGCGACCAGGGGGAGACTTCGACCAGAGGGGTGTACGCGGTCGGCGACATCGTGCCTCCCGGCCCGCAGCAGCTCATCATCGCCGCGGGTAACGGCGCACGGGTCGCCGCGCGCCTGAACATGGACATGATTCGCGGAGCGCTCGGAGTCGGTCAGATCGATGCCTGACCCGTCGGGTCAGCACGTCGCGCGCATCGGTTCCCGCTCTGCGGCCATCGCGGCGACGTTCGTGGGCGTGCTCCTCATCCCGAACGTCGTCGCGGTGCAGCTCATCGCCTTCGGGCGGCACGACGCACGATTCTCACGGCGTCCGCGCTGTCGCTGCTGACGTCGCTGACGATGTGGGTGACGTTGCTCGTGCTGGCAGCGTCGGGCAGGAGAACCAAGAAGCGTTCGAGGCGGTCCTCGAATTCGTGCCTCGTATCATGGCGGCGAGTCTCGGCGGGTTCCTGGTCGGTCAGCTCACGAGCGCGGGGGCTGGATCGCCTGCGACGCTCGTTCTCCGGCAGATTCTTGCGCGCCCGACTGATCGCCTCGACCGTCGCCGGTCAACTCGCGGGTACGGACGTGTTCTGCACCTCCGCGTTCTTCGGAGTGCTCGAGGGGGACTTCAACGGGTACATGGCGCTCGGGTACGCGATCAAGTGCCGCGCCGAGGTCGTCCTGCTGCCGCTGACGACGCGGGTGATCGCGCGCGTCCGGCGCGCCGAAGCCGGTCAGACAGAGGAACCGGACGCGGCGCGAGCCGCCGCGCGTGCGAACTCGGGGCCGTACAGTCGGCCGAGTACGGTCTCTCGCAGTTCCGCGAAGGTTCCGTCGATGATGCTGGCGCGAATCTGATCGACCAACCGCACGATGAAGCGCTCGTTGTGGATGGTCGCGAGCGTCGAGGCGAGCATCTCCTTCGCCTTGAACAGGTGGTGCAGGTACGCTGCCGTCGTGTTCTGGCAGGTGTAGCAATCGCATTCCGGGTCGATCGGCTCGAACCGGCGGCGATGTTTCGCCGCCTTGGCGTTGATCCGTCCACCGCTCGAGTACAGGGTGGCACCGCGAGCCTGACGCGACGGAGCGACGCAGTCGAAGGTGTCCGCCCCGGCGGCAATACTGGCGAAGAGATCATCCGGTTCCGAGATGCCGAGCAGATGCCGTGGCTTGGTCTCGGGCAGCTCGTCGGTGACCCACCCGACGATCGTGCTCAACTCGGTCTTCTCGAGTGCTCCGCCGATGCCGAATCCGTCGAACTGCTGATCGTGATGGGTGTCTCCGGTCATCTCGGCGAGCTCGCGCGCAGCCCGTCGACGGAGATCCTCGTACTGGGCGCCCTGCACCACGCCGAAGAGCGCTTGGTACGGCCGATGCTGTCGAGCGGCGGTCTGGAAAGCGTGCTCGTCGAGGCACCGCACCGCCCATCGGGAGGTCCGCGCCACCGAGTCTTCCTGGTACGGACGGGTGTTCAACAGCGTGGTGCACTCGTCGAACGCGAACATGATGTCGGCGCCGAGACGGTGCTGAATCTGCATCGAGATCTCGGGGGTGAATCGGTGACGGTCGCCGTTGATGAAGGACTTGAAGGTGACGCCGTCTTCGTCGACCTGCGCGAGGCGATCCTTGGTCTTCGCGATGACCTCGGCGTCGACGTACGCCTGCTCCGACATCGAGATGACCTTCTTGAATCCCACGCCCAACGACATGACCTGGAACCCGCCGGAATCGGTGAAGGTCGGACCGTCCCAGTTCATGAACCGTCCGAGACCTCCCGCCTCATCGACGATGTCGCTCCCGGGCTGCAGGAACAGGTGGTAGGCGTTCGCCAGCACGGCTTGGCCGCCGAGCTGTGTCACGGTTTCGGGGAGCATCGCCTTGACGGTCGCTTTCGTGCCGACCGGGATGAACGCGGGGGTCTGGATCTCACCGTGCGGCGTGCGGATGACCCCGGCACGCCCGAGGGCCTGATCCGCGGAGCCGCGGGCACCACCGCTCTCCAGACGCTCCTCCACCTCGAAACCGAAGTCTTCGGGGGTGGGAGGCGAAACATGGGCGGCGGGTGAGCGCGTGGGATCTGACACGACATCTATTCAAGCAGGAAGCACCCGAGAACCCGAGATCCGCGGTTTGGTGCGGAGACACGCCCGGGGTGCGGGCGGTGTTTGCTGTGGGGAGCACGGTCCGCGTAATGTATTCCCTTGTCAGCGAGACGGAGTGAGACACGGAAGTGATTCCCTCGGAATCGCGAGCGGGACCTTCGGGTACATCCGCGGTCACGGCTTGAGAGTCGTGTGCGTGGGGGTGTATAGTGGAGATCCGCTTCTGCTCTCCGGGTCGAGGGCTTCACTTCAGGGTGAGGAACTTTTGGCCTGCCGGTCTGCGTATCGGTGTGATGAGCTGCGAATGAGATTTGCGGCTGGTGAGAGAGTCTGGTAAGCTTGACAAGTTGCCTATCGGATGCCCTGGTGAGGGGTTACGGTGGGTGTCTGGTCCTTGAGAACTCAATAGTGTGCACTTGATTGTCAAATGCCAATTTATTATCCCCGGCATCGATCA
>NZ_JAGFBF010000005.1 GCF_017583045.1 Leucobacter tardus
GTTACGGTGGTTATAGCGTCAGGGAAACGCCCGGTTACATTCCGAACCCGGAAGCTAAGGCTGACAGCGCCGATGGTACTGCACTCGGGAGGGTGTGGGAGAGTAGGACACCGCCGGACCTCTTCACTGGGGGTCACCATGAGTCAATGACGGCTCACGGTGACCCCCTTTTTTTATGCCCAAAAGAGTTATGCCCCGATGGGTATGCACGGTTCGAACTTCAGTCCCGCCTTCCGGTAGACTGGTGTCCGGCGACTAATGAGACAGAGATCGGGGTGTGCATGGGATTGATGACGAGCACGCTGCTCGCCCTGGCAATCCTTTCACTTCTGATCTACCCGGTCATCCGTCGGTTCGGACGTCGGTCGTTCTTCGTCATCGCCTTAGCGCCGCTCGCGGCCACCGTCGCTTTCGCGACGCAGTCGGGCCGCGTGCTCGGGGGGCACGTCGAGACCGAGTCCGTGGCCTGGGTGCCGCAAGTGGATCTCAGCCTGACCTTCCGTCTCGACGTGATCTCGTTGGCGTTCGCCCTGCTCGTCACCGGCGCTGGAGCGCTCGTGCTCCTCTACTGCGCGCGATACTTCGACCGGAAC
Source organism: Leucobacter tardus (assembly GCF_017583045.1). Lineage (GTDB taxonomy): Bacteria > Actinomycetota > Actinomycetes > Actinomycetales > Microbacteriaceae > Leucobacter > Leucobacter tardus. Next base: position 594 of record NZ_JAGFBF010000005.1, read on the forward strand.
GAGTCGGGTCTCGCGCGCTTCGGTGCGGTCTTCCTCGGCTTTCTCGTCTCGATGCTCGGATTGGTCCTCGCAGACGACGTCTATCTGCTCTTCATCTTCTGGGAGAGCACGACGATCTTCTCGTTCCTGCTGATCGGTCACTCGTCGAAGCTCCGCACGAGCCGGGCGGCAGCGCTGCAGGCGTTGATCGTCACCACGCTCGGCGGCCTCGCGATGCTCGTCGGCCTCGTGATCCTGTCGGCGGGTGCGGGCAGTTCGCTGCTCTCCGACATCGTCGCGCAACCGCCGCAGGGTCCCGCAGCTGTCGCCGCGGTGTATCTGGTGCTTGTCGGTGCGCTCTCGAAGTCGGCGATCTTCCCCTTCCACTTCTGGTTGCCGGGCGCGATGGCCGCACCGACTCCGGTCAGCGCCTACCTGCACGCCGCAGCGATGGTGAAAGCCGGCATCTATCTGATCGCCCGCATCACGCCGGCGTTCGCGGATGTACCCGGGTATCGCGAGACCCTCGTGATCCTCGGCGGCATCACAATGCTGAACGGCGGCATCCGAGCGCTGCGCCAATACGACATCAAACTGATCGTCGCGCACGGAACCGTGAGCCAGCTCGGGTTCCTGGTCATGGTGTTCGGCATCGGTGATCCACGCGCCTCGTTCGCGGGCTTCGCTTTGCTTTTCGCGCACGCCGTTGCGAAGGCGCCGCTCTTCTTGACGGTGGGCATCATCGACCACCGCACCGGTACCCGAGATCTCCGAAAGCTGAGCGGACTCGGACGTCAGGCGCCGTTGCTCGCCGCGATCGCGGTCTTGGCCTCACTCTCCATGGCGGGTGTCCCGCCGTTCATCGGGTTCGTCTCGAAAGAGGCGGGTCTCGCCGAGATGCTCGAGATCGGGCATGAGCTCCCCATCGCATATGTGGCGCTCGTGATCGCGATTCTCGGCAGCATCCTCACGGTCGCCTACATGGGCCGGTTCCTCTGGGGTGCATTCGCAGCGAAGCCCGGAGTCAAGAGCTGCGCGGTCAAGCATGAAATGGGAAGCTCGATTCTTGTCGCGCCGATCGTCTTCGTGCTCTTCGCGTTGGGCGGTGGCCTGTTCGCCAACGCGCTCGACCCCTGGTTCCAGGCCATGGTCGACAGCGCTCCGGGCGCGGAGCCGGAGTATCTGGCGCTGTGGCACGGGTTCACCGCCGCGCTGCTCATCTCGGTCATCGTTCTCGGCGCCGGCGTCGGACTCGCGAAGGTCTTCTCGCGGACCGAACCGCTGCTCCCGCCGCCGTCCGAGCGCTTCTCGGCCTCGCACGCGTACTGGGTGGTCACCTACTGGGTCGACAGCTTCGCGGTACGGCTGACCGCGATGACGCAACGCGGATCCCTGCCGTTCTACCTGTCGGTCATCCTCATCGTGCTTGTCGGGGTCGTCGGTGGGACGCTGTTCGGTACCGGGACCTGGCCGACCGCTCTCGAGTGGATGTCCTCTCCCGCGCAGGTGCCGATCGCGATCATCATGATTGCCGCAGCCATCTTCGCCCTGCGTGCGCGCACCCGGTTCCAGTCGCTCGTGCTCGTCGGTGTGACGGGGTACGGTATGGCGGCCATCTTCGCCCTGCACGGCGCACCCGATCTCGCGGTCACGCAGGCACTCGTCGAAACGGTCACGCTCATCGCGTTCGTCCTTGTGATCCGGAGGCTCCCGCAGCACATCGGCGGATCGCGGCCCACCGCCCGGGTGCGGCTGACGCGTGCACTCATCGGTGCGGGCGTCGGCCTGCTCATGGGCGTGGTGGCGCTGATCGCGCTCGGAGCGCGCGTGGCCGACCCGATCTCGTTGCTGCTCCCTGATCTTGCATACGGCGGCGGGCACGGATCCAACGTCGTGAACGTGACCCTCGTCGACATCCGCGGCTGGGACACGATGGGTGAGCTGTCCGTCATTCTCGCAGCCGCGACCGGTGTGGCCTCGCTGATCTTCCTCAAGAGTCGTGTCGATATGAGTCCGAAGCTCAGTCGGCGAGATGCACGCACGCAGGCCCGCGAGCATCTCGCGCGGATTGCCGACCCGAATGATCAGACCCGACGCGAGGCGTGGGTGCTCGCCGGTCGCATGCTGGATCCGGCTCACCGCTCGATCTTCCTCGAGGTCGTCGTGCGGCTCATCTTCCACGCGTTGATCATCCTGTCGATCTATTTGCTGCTCACCGGACACAACACCCCAGGCGGGGGCTTCGCCGGAGGCCTCGTCGCTGGACTCGCGCTCGTCGCGAGGTATCTCGCGGGCGGTCGCCATGAGCTCCGTGCGACGGTGCCGCTCGATGCGGGCAAGATTCTGGGTACCGGCCTGACCCTGGCGGTGTCGATGGCGATCATCCCGCTGTTCTTCGGTCAGAGCGCGCTCGCCTCGGCCTGGGTCGACATCGATCTCGGGTTCCTCGGTGATCTGCCGCTCGTCACGTCGACGGTCTTCGATATCGGTGTGTACCTGGTCGTGTTCGGTCTCATCCTGGATGTGTTGCGCAGCCTGGGTGCCGAGATCGATGAGCACGAGATGGATGACAGCAAAGGATTGGTCATCGGGGAGGTGCAGAAGTGATGAGTATGCCCCTGGTCCTGGTCGCTGTCATGGTCGTCATGTTCGCGTGCGGCATCTACCTGATGCTGGATCGTGCCCTCACCCGCATCCTGCTGGGCTTCTTGCTCGTCGGGAATGCGACGAACCTGCTCATCTTCATGATGTCGGGGAGTTTCGGTGCGGCGCCGCTCGTCGGAGGTGCCGATCCCGCGGACATGAGCGACCCGCTGCCGCAGGCATTCATTCTCACGGCGATCGTGATCACCTTCGGCATCAGTGCATTCATGCTCGCCCTGATCTACCGGTCATGGCGCCTGGCCCACGAGCACGAGGACCGCGTGCGCGACGACGAGGACGACATCGACCTGCCCACCTCGACGCAGCAGCTCACCACCGAAGAGGTCACCGATGAGGACCTCGCGGAGTCGCGAGAGTTCTCCGACGACTCAGAGGCGCCCGAACCCGACACGAACACGCAGCCGACGCAGGTCGTCGACCGATCGCAGACACGAGGGGAGGGCCGCTCATGACCGCACTCGTTCCCCTCGTCGTGCTGGTGCCGTTGCTCGGTGCGGCGGTCGCGTTGATCGTCCCCGGACGCCGACGTGTGCAGCAGGGTGTCACGCTGGTGTCGCTCGTCGCGGTGACGGCCCTCGGCGGCACGCTGATGTGGGCCGTCGACGTCCACGGCATGCTCGTGATGGAAGTGGGCGGCTGGGCCGCGCCATTCGGGATCGCGCTCGTCGTGGACCGCGTCGCGGCGCTGATGGTGACGGTATCGGCGATCGTCCTGCTCGCCGTCTTCGTCTTCTCTCTCGGACAGGGCCTGGCCGATGGCGATGAGGAAACGCCGGTCTCGATCTACTACCCGACGTACCTGGTGCTCGGGGCGGGCGTCTGCAACGCGTTCGTCGCCGGGGATCTCTTCAACTTGTACGTGAGCTTCGAGATCCTGCTCGTCGCCAGTTACGTCCTCATCACGCTGGGCGGGACGACGGCGCGCATCCGGGCGGGTGTCACCTACGTGGTGGTCTCCCTCGTCTCGTCCATCCTCTTCCTGGCGACCATCGGTCTCATCTACGGTGCGACCGGCACGGTGAACATGGCGCAGTTGTCGGTGCGCATCGCGGAGCTGCCGGACAACATCCAGCTGATCCTGAACCTCATGCTCGTGATCGCCTTCGGCATCAAGGCTGCGGTCTTCCCGCTGGCGTTCTGGCTGCCGGATTCCTACCCCACCGCGCCGGCGCCGGTCACCGCGGTCTTCGCCGGGCTCTTGACGAAGGTCGGCGTCTACGCAATCATCCGGAGCCAGACCCAGATATTCCCGGAGTCGAGTATCGATGGGCTGCTTCTCGTGGTCGCAGGTCTCACGCTCGTCGTCGGCATACTCGGAGCGGTATCGCAACTCGACATCAAGCGATTGCTCTCGTTCACGCTGATCAGCCACATCGGTTACATGATCTTCGGCATCGGCATGGCGAACTCCGCAGGCTTCGCCGCGACGATCTACTACATCGCGCACCACATCATTGTGCAGACGACCCTCTTCCTCGCTGTCGGTCTGATCGAGCGGCACGGGGGATCCACCTCGCTCGCGAGTCTCGGCGGGATGCTTCGCAGCGCGCCGATCATCGCGATCCTGTTCTTCATTCCGATGCTGAACCTCGGGGGAATTCCACCGTTCTCCGGATTCATCGGCAAACTGGGCCTGTTCACCGTCGCTGCAGACCTCGGGACGCCCGGAGCCTACTGGCTGATGGGGATCGGCGCAGCCGTGTCCTTGCTCACGCTCTACGCGCTCGCCCGCGTCTGGGTGCTCGCCTTCTGGCGTCCTCGGGTGACCGCCGACGCGCAGCCCCCGAAGATGGCCTCCTCCGAGGCCATCATGCTCCGGGAGCGCGAGGAGGCGATGCTCGAGACGCTGCACGACGCGCCCGATGCGCAGCCGCAGCGTGAGCAGCGCGCCACGCCGAAACTCATGACCGCCGCGACCGCGGGGATGGTGGTCGTGAGCGTACTGCTCACGGTGTTCGCCGGTCCGCTCTACGGATATGCGACGCGAGCCGGTGTGGACATGGACCGCCCGTCGCAGTTGCTCGAAGCCGTCCTCGGCGACCATGACGGGCCCGGCGGAGGAAGCGGCTCGACGGAGCCGGAAGACTCGTCCGTGATCGACATTCCCGGCGAGATCGAGGGGAGTGACATTCCGTGAGCGAGGAGACAGGACCCCTCGGCCGAGGCAAGCGTCGCTTCCGGGCCGGCCGCATCGAGCGGATCGTGCGTCTGCACGAGCTGCCGTTGCTGATCGGGTTGATCGTGACGTGGATGGCCCTCTGGAAAGAGGTGAGCTGGATGTCGTTCATCAGCGGCGTCCTGGTGTCGGTTGCTGCGACCCGCGTGTTCTATCTGCCCCCGGTCACCCTGGCGGGTCGATTCAATCCCTGGTGGGCGCTGGTGTACCTCGGGTACTTCCTGTGGCATGTCGCGGTCGCCTCGTTCCAGGTCGCGTGGCTGACCGTGCGACCCGGCCCCGTGCCGCGCACGTCGATCATCGCGGTTCACCTGCGCACCCGATCCGACTTCATCATGACGATGGTCGGCCTCACCAACTCGCTCATTCCCGGTTCGCTCGTCGCCGAGGTCGACCGGGCTCAGTGCATCCTCTACCTGCACGTGATCGATACGCCGACGCAGAAGGAGATCCGCGAAATGCGCCGCGAGGTCTACCGGATCGAACGCCTTCTGATCCTCGCGGTCGGGTCGCGCACGGAAATGGAGGCGACCGCATGAGCGTCTTCGCCGTGTCGATGAGTCTCGCCGCAGGCCTGGGACTCACCGTGACCGCGCTCTGCGCGGTCATCCGGATCGTCCGGGGTCCGACCATCCTCGACCGCATGGTGGCGTCCGACGTGCTGCTGACCACGCTGGTCCTGGCCGCAGGCATGGACATGGTGATCCGTGGACACACCGACTCGATCCCGATGATGACCGTGGTCGCGGCGACGGCGACGCTGGCCACCATCGTGGTGGCTCGATACGTGAGGCGTCGGGGCATGAACGAAACCGGTCCGCCAGGATTGGACGATCAGCCCGGTGAGACGAGCCAGGGGGCGGGCAATGTTTGAACAGGTCCTCGACACCATCGCTATCATCTGTGTCTTCCTCGCCGCGCTGCTCTCCGTCGCTGCCGGCATCGGCCTGCTGCGGTTCACCGATGCACTCAGCCGGTTGCACGCTGCGACGAAGCCGCAGATCTTCGGCCTGCTGCTGATGATCACCGCGATCGCGCTCGAGGAACGCTCTTTCGCGACGCTGATCGCACTCGTTCCGGTGTTCGTGTTCCAGTCGCTCACTGCGCCGGTCGCGGCGCACATGGTCGGTCGCGCGGCGTATCGCGCGGGGCAGATCGATGAGGACACGCTGGTCATCGACGAGCTCGGCCCCGCCATCGAGTCGGCCCAGCGTGCAGAGCGCGAATCCGGGTCATGAGGAGCGCCGAGCGACACGCCGTGAGCCGCGCCACGACGCGCGAGGAGATGCGGGGGAGCGTCCGCTGCGGTAGCGTAGATCGTGCAACGAATCTGTCACGACGACGCGAGGAACAGGGGTGGGTGAACCAATGAACGCAGGAGATAAGGCTCACCACGCGGGCGATACCGAAGCCCGATCGACTCAGCAGTTCCGAGATGATCTCGGGGCGATGATTCGGGCTCGGGTCGTCGATTTGAACATCGATGAGCAGGAAGCCGTCGAAGCGTTGCCGTCCGGAGCTGCCCTGCTCGTCGTCCGCCGCGGTCCCGATCTCGGGGCGCGCTTCCTGCTGGATCAGGATGTGACCGTCGCGGGTCGGCACCCGGCGGTCGACATCTTCCTCGACGATGTCACGGTGTCCCGTCGGCACGCCGAGTTCGTGCGCAGCGGCACGAACTTCGCGGTGCGCGATCTCGGTTCGTTGAACGGCACCTTCTGCGATGGAACGCGCATCGACGGCGAAGTGATGCTCGACGACGGTATCGAGGTGCAGGTCGGCAAGTTCCGCTTCACGTTCTTCGCGTCGCGCTTCGACCTCTCCGACGAGCGCTGACGTGGGGGCTGCGACCGCTCGTACTGCGCCAGGGGGCCTGCTCAGTATCGGTCAGGTGCTCGCGCGCCTGCAGGACGACTTCTCCGACCTGACGCCGTCGAAACTGCGTTTTCTCGAAGAGCAGGGGTTGGTCACCCCGGAGCGCACGAGATCCGGCTATCGCAAGTTCGCACAGGTCCACATCGAACGGCTGCGTCTGATCCTGACGCTGCAGCGAGACCATTATCTTCCGCTCAAGGTCATCGCGGAAGTGCTCGAAGAAGTCGATGCGGGTCGCGACCCGGTCATTCCCGGTGCGTCGTCACGCAGCGCGTCGACCATCTTGGCCCCCCGACGTGTGCTGAGCAGCGATGAGCTGCAGCGATCGACCGGGGCCAGCGCGAAGTTCCTGGGCGAGGTCATCGCCGCAGGGCTTCTGCCGGCATCGGAGGTGTTCCCGCAAGACGCCGTGGCTCAGGTGACTGCGCTGCTCCGGCTCGCCGAGCGCGGGATCACGCCGCGTCACCTCAGGTCGGTGCGCGTGGCGGCGGAGCGCGAGAGCGAGTTGATCGCGCAGGCGGTAGCCACGCGTGGCGTGAAGACGGGCTCACCGCATTCCACCGAGGATTCCCTCGAATTGGCGGGCTACCTCGAGACGGTGCGGTCGGGTGTGCTGCGTCACCGGTTGACCGGCGGTAGCTGACCGGACCGCGCGGTGCGCGGGAGCGCCCGAATCCGGTCCCGACACTCGCCCCGGGTGATTGCAGTGAGCGGCCCTGATGAGTACCGTAGTGTGAGTCTGAAGCAGTGAGCTTCAGCCCGAGAAAGGACCGGAATTGGACAAGCCCCAGGATGCGACGGGTGATCCGGAAGTCCTCTCGGAGGGAGTTCTGGAGGAGCTCGCCAGCGCCTCGGGCGCGGACATGCTGTTCGCGGATGGATTGCCCCAGATCGACCGCAACGCCGGGTTCAAGGGTGCGGTCGCCGCGCGCGCGGCCGGCATCAGCTATCGTCAGCTCGACTACTGGGCTCGCACGGGCCTCGTGGAGCCGTCGTTGCGCAGTGCCCAGGGTTCAGGGTCGCAGCGTCTGTACGGCTTCCGCGACATTCTGGTGCTGAAGCTCGTGAAGCGTCTGCTCGATACCGGGATTTCGCTGCAGCAGATCCGGACGGCCGTCTCTCAGCTGCATGAGGCAGGCGTTCACGACTTGTCGCAGACGACTCTGATGAGCGATGGTGCGAGCGTCTACCTCTGCACATCGAACGACGAGGTCATCGACCTCGTCAGTCGTGGTCAGGGCGTGTTCGGCATCGCCGTCGGCAAGGTGCTGCGCGAGGTCGAGACCTCGCTCACCGATCTCGATGAGCACCGCAGTGCCACGGAGGCGGAGCAGACGAGCGGTGTCGACGAGCTCGCGGCGCGCCGCAAGACGCGCAAAATCTCGTAACCCCGAGACGAAAACGGCCCGACGGGTGTCTCCCGCGGGCCGTTCGGCTGCTTCTCGCTGCTACTCCTTGTCGGTGACGACCTCGGCGGTGTCCTTCACCTCGTCCGGCAGTTGATCGTTCACCACGGTCGTCATGCGGCCGGCTGCCGCGGCGGAGGGTGCATCGATGCCGCCCGAGCGCAGGACGCGATCAAGGATCTGATCGAAGTACCCCGACATCTCGCGAGCCGCGTCACCGGGCCACACGTGCACCGGTTTCGCTGCACCCTGAGCCTGCTGCAGCGACGTGCGCTCGGGCAGCTGCGGGTTCAGCACGAGCGGGCCGAACATCTCGCGGAGTTCACGGGTGCGGAACTGGTGCTCCATGGACTGCGGCCGGGTGCGGTTGATGACGATGCCGAGGGGCTGCAGACGCGGGCTGACGCCGCGACGCAGCTCTTCGATGGCGCGCAATGCGCGGTCCGCCGCGGCCACGGCGAACAGACCCGGCTCGGTGACGACGAGCACGCGATCGCTCGCGGCCCAGGCCGTGCGCGTCAATGCGTTCAGCGACGGCGCGCAGTCGATCAGCACGAGATCGTAGTCGGACTCGACGTGGGCGAGAGCTTCTTCGAGCTTCCAGATGTCGCGCACCGAGGGGTGGGGGCCGTCGAAGTTGATGGCGGACGGGCTGCCGATCAGCAGATCGATGGCTCCGCCCTCGTGGTGCCGATTCCAGCCGCTGGGTGCGATCGCACCGCGCACGGTGTTCTCTTTCGGGCTCTCCAGGACGTCTGCGACGGTGCCGCGTCCCTCGGGATCGATGTCCATGCCCGTCGAGACGTCCGACTGCGGGTCCAGATCGACCACGAGCGTGCGGAGGCCACGAGAAAACGCCGCGGATGCGAGGCCAAGTGTCACGGTCGTCTTACCGACGCCGCCTTTCAGGGAACTGACGCTCAATACATGCACGCGTCAAGTTTAGTCCATCACGGCTGTGCGTCCACAGCCGCCCGCGGCGATCGCGATCGCGGAGCACTTGCGACGGGCATAGTGCCACCCAGTATTCTTGGCCAGGGCGCGAATTCAATCAACTGGGCACGACACGCATGGGAGCATCGTCTATGTTCAACAAAATTCTGGTGGCCAATCGCGGTGAGATCGCGATTCGCGCGTTTCGTGCGGCGAGCGAGTTGGGTGCCGCGACCGTCGCGGTGTTCCCATACGAGGATCGCAATTCGCTGCACCGTCTGAAGGCGGACGAGGCGTACCAGATCGGCGTCGAGGGGCATCCCGTGCGGGCATACCTCGACATCGCCGAGATCGTGCGCGTCGCGCGCGAGTCGGGCTGCGACGCTATCTACCCGGGGTATGGATTCCTTTCCGAGAATCCTGGCCTTGCCGAGGCGGCCGAGGCAGCGGGAATCAGGTTCATCGGCCCCGGGCGCACCGCGCTCGAGATGGCGGGCAACAAGGTCGCGGCGAAGGAGCACGCGATCGCTGCAGGAGTGCCGGTGCTGCGTTCCACTCCGCCGACCACCGACATCGATGCATTGGTCGCCGGAGCCGACGAGATCGGTTTCCCGGTGTTCGCCAAGGCCGTCGCCGGCGGCGGGGGCCGCGGAATGCGGCGCGTGGAGCGTCCGGAAGATCTGCGTGACGCACTCGAAGCCGCGATGCGTGAGGCGGATGCCGCGTTCGGCGATCCGACCATGTTCATCGAACAGGCGGTGCTGCGTCCGCGGCACATCGAGGTCCAGGTGCTGGCCGACCGCACCGGTGCGACCGTGCACCTGTTCGAGCGGGACTGCTCCGTGCAGCGGCGACACCAGAAGGTCGTCGAGATCGCGCCGGCGCCGAACCTCGACCCATCGGTGCGCGATGCGCTGACGCGAGACGCCGTCGCGTTCGCGCAGTCGATCGGCTACGAGAACGCCGGGACCGTCGAGTTCCTGCTCGACACCGAGGGGGAGCGCGCCGGGGAGCACGTCTTCATCGAGATGAACCCGCGGATCCAGGTCGAGCACACCGTGACCGAGGAGATCACCGATGTCGATCTCGTGCAGTCGCAGATGCGGATCGCGGCGGGGGAGACGCTCGAGGACCTCGGTCTTCGCCAGGACGAGCTCACGATTCGGGGCGCTGCGCTGCAGTGCCGCATCACCACGGAGAACCCCGAGGACGGATTCCGCCCGGACCTCGGGCGCATCACCACCTACCGATCCGCTGGCGGCGGCGGCGTGCGGCTCGACGGCGGCACGATCAACCCCGGAGCGCACATCAGTCCGCACTTCGACTCGATGCTCGCGAAGCTCACGTGCCGCGGCCGAGACTTCGCCGCAGCGGTCACCAAGGCGCAGCGAGCCCTCACAGAGTTCCGGATCCGCGGTGTGGCGACGAACATCCCGTTCCTGCAGGCGGTCCTGGACGACCCCGACTTCCGGGCAGGCGACGTGTCGACCTCCTTCATCGAGGAGCGCCCGGAACTCGTGTCGCAGAACAAGCCGCAGGACCGCGCGACGAAGCTGCTCCAGTACCTGGCGGATGTGACGGTCAATCAGCCGCACGGCGAGCGTCCGGTCGGCGTCGATCCCGCGGTCAAGCTGCCCGACGTGGATCTCGGCGCCCCGCTTCCCGACGGCAACCGTCAGCGCCTGCTCGAGCTGGGCCCCGAGCGGTTCGCCCGTTCGCTGCGTGAGCAGACGGCGCTCGCGGTGACGGAGACGACGTTCCGCGACGCGCATCAGTCGCTGCTGGCCACTCGGGTCCGCTCGCGCGACCTCGTCGCGGCGGCGCCGCACGTCGCCCGGCTGACGCCGCAACTGCTGTCGGTCGAGGCCTGGGGCGGCGCGACGTACGATGTGGCCCTGCGGTTCCTCGCGGAAGATCCGTGGGAGCGTTTGAGCGCGTTGCGCGAAGCCATGCCGAACGTCCCGATCCAGATGCTCCTCCGCGGGCAGAACACGGTCGGGTACACCCCCTACCCGGCGAAGGTCGCGCATGCTTTCGTCGCGGAGGCGGCCTCCACCGGTGTCGACGTCTTCCGCGTCTTCGACGCGCTCAACGATGTGAAGCAGATGCGGGTCGCCATCGACGCGGTCCGCGAGACCGGGACCGCGGTCGCCGAGGTCGCGATGTCCTACACGGGCAATCTGCTGAGCCCGGCCGAGGACAAGTACACGCTGGACTACTATCTCGGACTCGCGGAGCAGATCGTGGACGCGGGCGCCCATATCCTCGCGATCAAGGACATGGCGGGCCTCCTGCGCCCGGGCGCCGCTGCGAAACTCGTGACCGCGCTCCGGGAACGGTTCGACCTGCCCGTGCACCTGCACACGCACGACACTCCGGGCGGACAGCTGGCGACGCTGCTCGCGGCCTCGCAGGCAGGGGTCGACGCCGTCGACGTGGCTTCCGCTCCGATGTCGGGAACCACCAGCCAGCCCTCGATGTCGGCGCTCGTCGCCGCACTGACCGACACCGAACGCGACACCGGCATCGATCTCGACGCCGTCTTCGCGCTCGAACCATACTGGGACGCCGTTCGCGGCGCATACCGGCCGTTTGAGTCGGGTCTGCCGTCGCCCACGGGTCGGGTCTACACCCACGAGATCCCGGGCGGCCAGCTGTCGAACCTGCGTCAGCAGGCGAGCGCGCTCGGCCTCGCCGACAACTTCGAGAAGATCGAAGACATGTATGCGGCAGCGGACCGGATCCTGGGCAGGATCCCGAAGGTCACTCCCTCATCGAAGGTCGTCGGCGATCTGGCCCTTCATCTGGTGGCCGTCGACGCGGATCCGGCTGATTTCGAGGAGAATCCGAGTGCGTTCGACATCCCGGATTCCGTTGTCGGCTTCATGGCCGGTGAGCTCGGCGAGCTTCCGGGAGGCTGGCCCGAGCCGTTCCGGTCGAAGGTGCTCGCCGGACGGACGCCGAAGATCGGCGTTGCCGATGTGCCGCCGGAGGACGAGGAGCGACTCGCAGCCGCGGGAACGGTGCGGCGTGAGACGCTGAACCGTCTGCTCTTCCCTGCCCCGGCCCGTTCCTTCGCGGATGCCAGGGAGCGTTTCGGCGATTTGTCGGTGCTGACGACGGGCGACTACCTCTACGGACTGGAGGTCGGCGCCGAGCACGCGATCGACCTCTCGCCCGGGGTCCGTCTGTACGTCGGCCTCGAAGCGATCGGTGAGGCCGACGACAAGGGCGTGCGCACCGTGATGACGCGTGTCAATGGGCAGCTGCGGCCGGTCTTCGTGAAAGACGAGTCCGTGGCAGTCGCCTCTCCCGCTGCGGAGAAGGCGGATCGCACCGTTCCCGGACAGGTCGGTGCGCCCTTCTCAGGAACGGTCACGCTGAAGGCTGAGTCCGGCGGACGCGTCGAAGCCGGCGACCCCATCGCGACCATCGAGGCGATGAAAATGGAGGCGGCGATCACCGCACCGGTGTCGGGTAGGATCGAGCGGTTGGTATTCGAGGGGGCGCGCGCGGTCGAAGCCGGTGACCTCCTCGTCGTGATCGCGGAGGAGTGAACGTGGCGGTACGTGAGATTCGGTTGTTCGGCGATCCGGTCCTGCGTACCGTCTGCACCCCGGTGGAGCGCATCGATGATGGCGTGCGCGCCATGGTGGCGGACCTGTGCGACACGGTCGACTTCGACGGTCGCGCAGGTCTCGCCTCGACCCAGATCGGCTACACGCAGCGTGCTTTCAGCCTCAACATCGACGGCGAGGTGAGCTACGTGATCAATCCGCAGCTCGTCGAACTGTCGGGGGATCCCGAGCCGACCGGCGAAGGCTGCCTCTCGGTTCCCGATCTGTGGTTCCCGGTGCTGCGGCACCCTCGAGCCGTGGTCCGCGGCATCGATCTGGACGGCGCCGACGTGGAGATCGCCGGGGAAGGGCTTCTGGCCCAGGCGCTGCAGCACGAGTGCGATCACCTCGACGGCAAGCTCTACCTCAGCCGACTCGACCGCGAGGTGCGCGGAGAGGCGATGCGGCAGGTACGCGGCGCGGCCTGGTTCTGAGGGCTGCGCCGCGGAGCGGCTACTTCAGGGAGACGGCCTCGGTCTTCGGGTTGTCCCCGTAGAGCTTGTGCACCTCTCCGGCGTAGTCGCGCAAGATGTTGTCGCGCTTGATGCTGAGCTTCGGCGTCAAGTGGCCGCTCTCCTGAGTGAATTCCGTCGGCAGCACGACGAACTTCCGCACCGACTCCGCGCGTGAGACGAATGAGTTGCCGTGATCGACCGCCCGCTGAACCTCGGCCTGGACCTTCGGGTGTGCGGCGGCCTCCTCGAGGGTCATGGACCCATTCTCACCGTGGTTCTCGAGCCACGTGGGCAGCATCTCGCGGTCGAGCGTCACGAGCGCCGCGATGAATGGCTTCTGCTCGCCGACGACGACGACCTGACCGACGATGGAGTTCGAGCGGATCGGATCTTCGAGCACGGCGGGCGCGACGTTCTTTCCGCCCGCCGTGACGATGATCTCTTTCTTGCGTCCCGTAATGGTGAGGTACCCGTCGGCGTCGAGTGTGCCGACATCGCCGGTCTTGAAGAACCCGTCCTCCGTGAATGCGGCTTGCGTCGCCTCGGGGTTCTGCCAGTACTCGCGGAAGACGTCGATCCCGGCGACCTCGATCTCCCCATCCTCCGCGATCCGCACCCGGTGACCGGGGAGCGGGGGCCCCACCGTTCCGATCTTGAAGCGATCCGGAACGTTGACGGTGACGGGAGCGGTGGTTTCGGTGAGTCCGTACCCCTCGAGGATCTTGATGCCGAGGCTGCGGTAGAAGTGGCCCAGGTAGCGGCCGAGCGGCGCCGAACCGGAGACGGCGTACGCGACCTGACCGCCCAGCCGAGCCCGCAGCTTCGAGAACACCAGCTTGTCGAAGAGTCGGAATTTGAGGTCGAGCATGAGCGGCACTCGGCCGGCATCCTGCGCCTCGGAGTAGTCGACGGCGACTTGGGCGGCTCTCCGGAAGATCTTGCCCTTCCCGTCGCCCTCCGCTTTCTGCTCGGCAGAGTTGTACACCTTCTCGAAGACCCGCGGCACTGCGAGGAGGAACGTGGGGTGGAAGGATCCGAGTGCGGGAAGGAGCTGTGTCGTGTCCGCCTGGTGTCCGACGCGGACCCCGCCGTACACCGCGAGAACCGAGATGAACCGCGCGAACACGTGCGCGAGTGTGATGAAGAGCAGGGTCGATGATGCGGGATTCACGACCTCCGAGAGGGCGGAGGCCGAATTGCGCGCGAGTCCGACGAAGTTCGCGTGCGTGAGGACGCAGCCCTTCGGTCGACCGGTCGAGCCCGAAGTATAGATGAGGGTCGCGATGTCGTCGCCATTGGCGATCGAACGACGCCGCTCGATCTCCTCGTCCGGGACCTCCGCCCCCGCCTCGGTCAGGCGCTCGATCGCCCCGCGGTCGAGGTTCCACTTGAGCGAGACACGTGGCAGGTCCGCTTCGACCTCGTCGAAGCGCGCGGCGTGATCCGCAGTTTCGGTGATCATGCCGCGTGCGCCGGAATCCTCCAGGATCCAGTGCACCTGCGAGGGCGACGAGGTCTCGTAGACCGGGACCATCACAGCGCCGGCGTAGAACAGAGCGAAGTCGAGTAGGGACCACTCGTACTTCGTCTTGCACATGAAGCCGATGCGATCACCCGGTTCGACGCCGCCGGCGACGAGACCCTTCGCGACCGCGACCACCTGCTCCTTGAACGCCGCGGCAGAGATGTCCCGCCACCCCTCGCCCTCCGGCACCGAGAACAGTGCTCCGGCTGGCGTTGCGGCGACGCGCTCCTCCAAGAGGTCGGTGACGTTGTCCTCGGCGGACTCCGGAACGACGATGGGGGTTTCGGCCAGATTCACGATAGCTCCTTTGGTACCCGTTGACAGGCAGTGCTGCCGGAGAGTGGGCCCCGGCACCCGCGTTCCCTCAACCCTATATGCACCGTTCATCGCATGCTCGCCAGGGGGCGGCGGCTCGGGTAGGCTGTCACAGGTCGAAGGGCGGTTCTCGTTGTTGTACTGGATTTTCAAGCATCTCGTCTTCGGTCCCTTCTTGAAGACGCTGTATCGTCCGTGGGTCGAGGGTGCCGAGAACATGCCGTCCAGCGGTCCAGTGATCATCGTCGGCAACCACCTCTCGGTGATCGATTCCTTCTTCATGCCGTTGATGGTCGACCGTCGGGTCTACTTTCTGGCGAAGAGTGAATACTTCAGTGGCAAGGGCCTGAAGGGCTGGATCGTGAAGAACTTCATGCTCTCCGTGGGGCAGTTGCCGATCGACCGCTCAGGCGGGAAAGCCTCCGAAGCCTCGCTCAATACGGGCCTCGCCGTGCTGGATCGCGGTGACGTGCTCGGCATCTACCCGGAGGGCACACGAAGTCCGGACGCTCGTCTCTACCGCGGTCGCACGGGCGTCGCGCGGCTCGTCATCGAATCGGGTGCCGCAGTCGTCCCCGTCGTGATGATCGACACCGAGAAGGCGATGCCGATCGGCGCGAAGATTCCGAAGATCCGCCGGATCGGCACCGTCATCGGGAAGCCGCTCGATTTCTCCCGCTTCTCGGGGATGAGCACCGACCGCTTCGTGCTGCGCAGCGTCACCGACGAGATCATGCTCGAGATTCAGCGTCTCAGTGATCAGGACTATGTCGACGTGTACGCCTCGAGCGTGCGAGCCGCGCAGGCATGACCGCGCGCGTCGGGACCGACCGCATCAGCGCGACGCCACCGAAGTGAAGTACGCTGGTACGGTTGCGGCGTGCCAGCTGCGACGCCAGTACATCATTCACTCAAGGAGTCACCAGTGGGCCAGACGAATCGACGCGCAGCAGAGGACATTCTGAAGAGCCTCGACGCGTATCAGTCGCTCGAGGCGAAGCAGCAGCCCACCTGGTCAGACCCCGGAGCCGTCTCCGCTGCGCGAGCCGATCTCGCGTCGCAGCCCCCGCTCGTGTTCGCCGGCGAAGTGGACTTGCTGCGCGAGCGGTTGGCCGCCGCCTCACGCGGGGAAGGGTTCCTGCTGCAGGGCGGCGACTGCGCCGAGACATTCGCCGCGGCGACCGCGGACAAGATCCGCGACCGCGTGAAGACCCTCCTGCAGATGGCGGTCGTCCTTACCTACGGTGCATCCATGCCCGTCATCAAGGTCGGCCGCATGGCCGGGCAGTTCGCGAAACCGCGCTCGAGCAACACGGAGACCCGTGAGGGCGTGACGCTTCCGGCGTACCGCGGCGACATCGTCAACGGGTACGACTTCACGCCGCAGTCGCGCGAAGCCGATCCGTCGC
Source organism: Leucobacter tardus (assembly GCF_017583045.1). Classification (GTDB taxonomy): domain Bacteria; phylum Actinomycetota; class Actinomycetes; order Actinomycetales; family Microbacteriaceae; genus Leucobacter; species Leucobacter tardus. Next base: position 16,945 of record NZ_JAGFBF010000005.1, read on the forward strand.
GTCTGGTGCGCGGGTACCACGTCTCGGCCTCCACGCTGAATCTGATTCGTGCCTTCACCCAGGGCGGGTTCGCCGACCTCCGACAGGTGCACGAGTGGAACAAGGGGTTCGTCTCGAATCCGGCGAACCAGCGGTACGAGTCGCTCGCCGGCGAGATCGATCGTGCGCTCCGTTTCATGGATGCGTGCGGCGTCGATCACACCGCCCTCAAGCAGACGGAGTTCTACGTCAGTCATGAGGCGCTGCTGCTCGATTACGAGCGCCCGCTCGTGCGCATCGACTCCCGAACGGGGGAGGCCTACGATACGTCGGGACACTTCCTCTGGATCGGGGAGCGCACTCGCGACATCGACGGCGCGCACGTCGAGTTCCTCTCGCACGTGCGCAACCCGATCGGCGTGAAGCTCGGCCCGACGACCACAGCGGACGACGCCATGCGTCTCATCGACAAGCTGGATCCGGAGCGCGAGCCGGGCCGACTGACCTTCATCACGCGCATGGGAGCCGGCAAGATCCGCGACGCGTTGCCCCCCATCCTCGAGGGTGTCCGCGCGGAGGGAGCGCAACCGCTGTGGGTGACCGATCCGATGCACGGCAACGGGATCACCACCGCGACCGGTTTCAAGACGCGTCGATTCGACGACGTCATGGACGAGTTGCTCGGATTCTTCGAGGCGCACCGCTCCATCGGCACCATCCCCGGTGGTATCCACGTCGAACTGACCGGCGATGACGTCACCGAGTGCCTGGGCGGGTCCGAGAACATCGATGAGGCGACCCTCGAGACGCGCTACGAGTCGCTCTGCGATCCGCGACTCAACCACATGCAGTCGCTCGAACTCGCGTTCCGCGTCGCGGAGGAGCTGAAGCGCGCCACCGCGTAGCGGCGGTCCGGGGTCGAGATCCGCGGTTCAGCCGATGATGATCTCGACCCCGGAGCCCTTCGGCAGTTCGGTGCCCGGTTCCGGATCGACCCGGTCGAAGCTCAAGCGCCCGAGCAGGCGCTCCGGGATCGCCCCGAGGCCCTTGATCTTCGGCTCGAAACCGGCGTCGCGCAGAATCTTCATGGCGTCCTCGACGTTGTCGGCATCGGAAACGTCCGGAACGGGGAAGCGCTCGGGTCCGAGCGAGATCTCGAGTCCCACGGCGTCCCCGGAGCGCACCGTCTCCGACTGCGGCAGGAGCCGAATCACCCCGCCCTCGTCGACCTCGTCCGAGTACGCCTCGCCGCGCGGTCCGTCCGCAGACAGTCCGGCGCTCGTGAGGGTGGCCGTCGCGTCATCGACGCTCATCCCGCCGACGTTCGGCAGCGGACCCGCCGAGATCACGAGATCGACCACTCCCTGCTCGGCGTAGGCGTCGCCGAGACCTTCACCGTTCTCGTCGAGAGCGGCGAGTACGGTCCCCGCATCGGAGTCGTCGAAGCGCTCCTCGCTCACTTCTCCGACCGTGAAGCCAGCGTCGGCGATGGCCCGCTCGGCATCAGGTTCCGTCGACCCGACGAGCGTCGGTACCGGGAGCATCTCGGGCCCGGTGGACTGGCAGACGCGAACGGTCGATTCGCGGTCCACGCGCGCACCGGGCTCGGGATCGGTCGATACGGCAAGGCCGGCCGCCACATCCACACTGGAGCACTCGAAGAAATCCGGAGCGATGTGGAGGTCCGTGAAGGTCTGCTCGACCTCGGCGATCTCCTGACCGGACACATCGGGAATCGTCACGCGTGCGCCGGGCCCCTGCCCGAACCACCACGCGGTCGAGCCGATCGCGGCGGTCGCGACGAGAACGAGCAACGCTGCGAGTCTGCCCCGGCGCATGCGACGGTCGGCCGCGGTCCCCGCGGCGTCGATCGGGCCGGACGGATGCGGCCCGGGTGCGGGGGCGATGGATTCGCGGAGATCCGGCGCCGGTCGTGCGGCCGTCCCACCCCCGAGCACCGTCGTCGCAGCGGTGACTCCCGGCTCCTCGAACTCGTTGACCGGCAACACGCGCGTGGCGCCGAGCGGAGCGCCGTCGGGATCCCGAATGCGGTGCAGCTGGTCCAGGACGACACCGGCATCTCTCGGTCGCGTGTCCGGATCCCGCTGCGTCGTCCATCGCACGAGCTCGTCGAGCTCGGGCGTGGCCTCACTGGACTCGGTCGACGGTGCCGGCACGTCGGAGTGCGCGTGCTGATAGGCGATCTGCATCGGCTGCTCGCCGCGGAACGGCTGCGCTCCGGTCAGCATCTCGAAGAGCATGATGCCGAACGCGTAGACATCGCTGCGGGCATCGGCGATGCCGCGCGTGACGAGCTCGGGGGACAGATAGGCGATCGTGCCCAGGAGGGCCTGACCGGTCGTGGTGTTGGCGCCGGCGGCGCGCGCGAGTCCGAAGTCGCCGATCTTGATGCGGCCGTCATCGGCGAGCAGCACGTTCTCGGGTTTGAGGTCTCGGTGGACGATCCCCGCGCGATGCGCGGCAGCGAGTCCTGAGAGCGTCGCCTCGGCGATCTCGAGCGACTGGTCGCCCGTCAGCCGCTGCTGCTGCTTGAGGAGATCGCGCAGCGTGATCCCCGGCAGGTACTCCATGACCAGATACGGTCGCCCCGCGTCATGCCCCTGATCGAAGACATTGACGACGTTCGGATGCGAGAGTCGAGCCGCGCTGCGCGCCTCCTGCTCGAATCGACGGGTGAAATTCTCGTCGTCAGTCAGGTGATCGTGCATCATCTTCACCGCGACTCGACGTTCCAGCCGGAGGTCGCTCGCGAGGTACACGACCGCCATCCCGCCGCGGGCGATGCGAGAACGCAGCACGTATCGCCCGTCGAGGGTCTGCCCGATCAACGGATCGGCGGGGGCGGAAGTCACGTGGAGAGTCTACGGAAGGCCGGCTGCGAGTCCATGAGCGCACGCCGAAGCATGCCAAAGACGCGGCGGGGAGCGGGCGCGTCGCAGCGGGTTCGTGTTGCGGAGCAGCGAACCGGCTGGCAAAGTGGGAGCGTGGTAGACGCATCCCCGTTCAGCGGCGAGTTTCTGGCGATTCCCGACCTCGTCGAGCTGTTCGATATTTCACCTGGCAAAGTCCGTCGACTCATTGAGGAACGGCATCTCGCCGCGGTCCGCATCGATGGCGTGCTGCGCGTACCCGCGGAGTTCGTTCGCGATGCGCAGCCGCTTCCCGCGCTCCGGGGAACGCTGATCCTGCTCGCCGACGCCGGCTACTCCGAGGAGGAGCAGGTCGCATGGCTGCTGTCGGACAACGATGAGCTCCGCGCACGGCCGATCGACGTGCTGCTCTCGGGGAACAAGAGCGCCGTTCGTCGCGCCGCTCAGTCCCTGTTCTGAGCGAACCCGCGGGCGGGCGCGCCGTCAGAACGACCGACGAGCTGCTCGCTCGGCAAGTGCCACGAGATCGGCCACGGCGTCCTTCGCGAGCGGGGCCTCGGTGATCCCCTTGGTCGCCAGTTCGACGTTCCTGCCGATCATCTGCTCGACCTGATCGACGGCACCGCTCTCGCGAATCGTCTGCTGCAGCAGCGTGATGCTCTCCGCTTCGAGATCGGCTCTCCCGTGGAGGTCATCGAAGACGGAGCGCTGGCTGCCGGGAAGCTCCTGCCGCGACAGTGCCACGAGAATCGTGCGCTTGCCCTCGGTGAGATCGTCCCCGGTCGGCTTGCCCGTGATCGCCTCGTCTCCGAAGACGCCGAGCAGGTCGTCGCGCAACTGGAACGCGACGCCCACCGGGAGGCCGAACTCCGCGAGCGCTGACTCCTGGTCGGGGCTGGCCCCGGCGAGCGCGGCCCCGATGAGCAGCGGGGCTTCGACGCTGTACTTCGCCGATTTGTAGACGAGCAGACGCGTCGAACGTTCGAGCTGCTCCTCGTGCGGAGCGAACTCTGCCTGCTGCTCCTCGAGCACATCGAGGTACTGCCCGACCGCGACTTCCGTGCGCATGCGGTTGAAGTGCGCGCGCGTCGCACGCGCGGCCGCGCGGTCCTCCAGCGCATCGCACGAAGACTGCAGCAGCTCGTCCGCCCACGATTGCAGCAGGTCGCCGAGCAGGATCGCGCCGGCCGTGCCGAAGTGCTCTGGGGTGCCGCGCCAGCCGGCGTCCCGATGGATCCTCGTGAAGACCCGGTGAGTGGCGGGGCCGCCGCGTCGCGTCTCCGACCGGTCGACGATGTCGTCGTGAATCAGTGCCGCCGCGTGGAAGAATTCCAGCGCCACAGCGACGTCGAGCAGTCGTGACGCCGGATCACTCGCGTCGATCGGCACCTGCTCACCGAATTGGAGCGGCCGGACCGACCGGTACCCGAGCACCGCGAACAGCGCTCGCAATCGCTTCCCGCCGGTGAGGAAGCGCGTCGCTTCATCGATCAGTGGGAGGGCGTCCGGGCCGAGCGGGTCGATGGCGGAACGATGCTCCGCCAGTCGCTCGGCGATTCGCCCCTGAATAAGCCCTGCGAGTCGCGTCGTTTCCTGCACGCAACTAGCTTAGCGGCGCAGTGTCGCCGTAGAATGGAATCATTCACGAGTCGGTTCCATCGAGGAGGTCGCCATGGCACTGTCTGAGAACGAGCAGCGTCTTCTCGAAGAGATGGAGCGGAGCTTCTACCAGAGCGAGTCCGACGTCGTGCAGACGTCGACCGTGACGCGCGGGTCGATCAGCTACCGCTTCCTGGTCATCGGGATCGTGGTCGTGCTCGCCGGGCTCGGCGTGCTGGTCGCCGCGGTCGCGACGCAGCTGCCCTGGCTCGGCGTGATCGGTTTCGGCGTGATGCTCGCAGGCGTGGTGCTGATGTTCCGCCGCGATTCCTCGCCTGCGGCCCCGGAAGAGGTCAGGCGGAGTCGGCCGCAACCCTCCGGAGGGTCTCCCACCGCGAAGGAAAGCATGAACGATCGCATGCAGCGCCGATGGGATCAGCGCATGGGAGGCGAGCGCTAAGCCTCGCTCGGGTTCAGGGTCGTGACTTCGGTCACGACCCTTTTTTCGTGTCTCGGCCCTGTTCGTGTCGCGGCGCTCATAGCGGGGTCCACCCGCGGTGCCCTCCACATCGCTCCACCTGTGCCGCCGGCGCCGGACTCCGTCCGGCGCCGGCCCGCGCCTTCCGGGTGCCCCGCCCCGGACTCCACCCATCCACCCCCCACCCCCGCGACGGTGCATCACCGAGATTTCCCGCAATCTCGCTTCACGGGGTGTGAAAGGCGACTTTGCGCAATCTCGACGACGGGTGGATTGCGCAGGGCGCGGGCGCCGCGGGCGCCGCGGGACAGGCGAGTGGAGGCGGGAGTCGCGGGACAGGCGGGTGGAGGCGGGAGAAGCGGCTAGAGGTGGGGGCGTGGCGCGCGGTCGCCGCGTGGCCGGCTCGCGCGACTCCACTTCGCTCCACCGCACATCTTCCGCGTGATTCCGCGGGCCGAGGAGCCCGATCGCGCGTGTTCGGGAGACGAGTGGAGAATTTTTTCCACCTGGGTGGGTGATGTGGAGGAAAGTGGAGTAAAGTGGCGTCATTGGTCCGACGCGTGGGGGAGGTGATCCGTGTTCCTCGGCACCTTCACACCCAAGCTCGACGACAAGGGCCGCCTGATCCTGCCCGCGAAGTTCCGCGACGAGCTCGCGGAGGGACTGGTCATCACCCGAGGTCAGGAACGCTGCCTCTACGTCTTCAGCGAGCACGAGTTCTCCGAGATGCACGATCGCATCCGGCAGGCACCGATCACCTCGAAACAGGGTCGTGATTACCTGCGCGTGTTCCTCTCCGGAGCGCACGCCGAGACACCGGATAAGCAGAGCCGGGTCACCATTCCTTCGGCGCTGCGCGAGTACGCCGGCCTCGGCCGGGAGCTCGCCGTCATCGGGGCGGGCACGCGCGCCGAGATCTGGGACGCCGAAGCCTGGCAGGAGTATCTGACCGAGCAGGAGAGCGCCTTCTCAGCAGTCGAGGAGGAGGTGATTCCGGGCATGTTCTAGCCCGGAGATGTCATGAGCGAAGACACCAGAGACCCCGGAAGCCTACACACCCCGGTGCTGCTCGACCGCTGCATCGAACTGCTTGCGCCCGCCCTTGAGCGACCGGGCGCACTGGTCGTCGATGCGACACTCGGCATGGGCGGCCATTCCGAGCGCCTGCTCGAGACGTTCCCCGAAGCGACGCTCATCGGTCTCGACCGCGATCCCGAGGCGCTCGACATCGCCGGCAGACGCCTGCGTCGGTTCGGGGACCGCGCTGTCCTGGTGCACGCCGTGTACGACGAGCTCGCCGAGGTGGTCGACGAACGCGGGTTCTCGGCGATCGACGGTGCACTGTTCGATCTGGGGGTGTCCTCCCTGCAGCTCGACGAGGCCGAGCGCGGCTTCGCGTATGCGCAGGACGCACCGCTCGACATGCGGATGGACCAGAGCGCCGGTGAAACGGCGGCAGCGGTCATCGCCACCGCGCCGGAAGGACGTCTGCGGGCGATCTTCGAGCGCTTCGGTGAGGAGCCGCTCGCCGGCCGATACGCGCGCGCGATCATCGCCGCACGCCAGGAGGCGCCGATCGAGCGCAGCGGACAACTGGTCGAGGTGCTCCAGCAGGCGACGCCTGCTGCGGTCCGTGATCAGCGTCACCCGGCGAAGCGAGTGTTCCAGGCCCTCAGGGTCGAGGTGAACGCCGAGCTCACGGTGCTCGAGCGTGCGATTCCTGCAGCACTCGACGCGCTGAGGGTGGGGGGACGTCTCGTGGCGATGTCGTACCAGTCGCTCGAGGATCGCATCGTGAAGCGTGCGCTGGCGACCCGGAGCCGCTCGACCGCCCCGGCCGGACTTCCGGTCGAGCTGCCTGAGCACAAACCCGAGCTTCGACTGCTGACCAGGGGTGCCGAGCAGGCATCGGCGGCGGAGCGCGAGACCAATCCGCGGGCGATTCCGGTTCGCCTGCGTGCCGCAGAACGCATCAGGGAGACATCGTGACGAGCACTGTTCCCTGGAACCGTGGAACGCTGCGCGACGCCGCGGCATCACCTGCGCCGCAGACGCCGCGCGAACGCCATCTCTCGCTCGCGGGAGCGCCAGCGAAACGGCCGCGCCGCGCCGCGTTGAGTCCGTTGATCGGTGCGCTCACCGCGGTGGGCGTGGTGCTCACGATTCTGGGCGTTCAGCTCGGCTTGAGCATCATGGTGTCGCAGGGCGCGTACGAGACGCGGGCACTCGAGATCGAGCAGCGCGACCTCATGCGCGTCGAGCGCGTGCTGCAGCAGAACGTGGAGAAGCTGTCCTCGCCGCAGAACCTCGCGGAGAACGCCGCGGCGCTCGGGATGGTCCAGAACTCGCATCCGGCATCCCTGCGGCTGAGCGACGGCGCCGTCCTCGGCGATCTCGAGTCTCCGACCACGGAAGCGGCGGACAACCTGATCCCGAACGCCACGCTGGAGAACATGCCGGTCGTCGACGCCGATGGTCTGCTCGTGGACCGAGGTTCAGGACAGGCCGGTGGGGCTGCGGCCGCATCGCAGGAGCCGCCGGTACCTTGGGAGGGGAAACTGCCGGCACCGTCCACCCGCTGAGCGGATACGAACGAACGAACGAGGAGCGCACCCAGTGATGAGGTACGAATAATGCGATCGCTGCGGCTTCCCCGCGGTCGACGTCTGCTCGCGCTGGTGGCGATCTTCGCGGTCGCGATCCTCTTCGTCATCCGTCTCGCCGATGTGCAGCTCGTCTCCGCTTCCGCGTTGAACGCCGATGCGCGTGACAAGCGTGCGGTGCCCGTCACCATCCCCAGCGTCCGCGGCGACATCGTGGACCGCAACGACAGCGTGCTCGCGAGCACGGATGAACTGTACGATGTGCAGCTCTCCCCGAAGAACACCCGCATCAATGGCGGCAAGTTCTACCGCCAGGAGGTCGGCGGCGGGATCGGCACCGTCGAAGTGACGAACGCGGAGGCGTACGCCGAGATCGGCGAGATCACCGGGCAGTCCGCCGACGAGATCGCAGAGATCGTGGACGACGCTCTGGCCGCCGATCCCGATTCGGACTTCGCCTACGTCACCCGCTCGGTGGATCTCACGCAACTGAATCGTCTCAAGGAACTCATGATTCCCTGGCTGACGTTCGAGAGCCACCACGAGCGGAGCTTCCCGAACGGCGCGGTCGCCGGCAACCTGATCGGGTTCTCGGGTTACGGCGAGGAGCCGCAGTCGGGCGTTGAACTCTCGCAGGACGCGTGCCTGACCGGCAAGGACGGCCAGGAGGAGTACGAGCGCAGCGAGGACGGCGTTCCGCTTCCGGGAAGCGTCGTCGTGACGGAGCAGGCCGAGGACGGCGGCGACGTCAAGCTCAGCATCGATCGCGATCTCAACTGGCAGGCGCAGCAGATCATCAACGAGCAGGTCGAGGACGTCGCCGCGGAGTGGGGCTATCTCGTCATCATGGACGTCAAGACCGGCGAGCTCGTCGCTGTGGCCGAGGACGGATCGGTCGATCCGAACGATGTCTCCGGATCGGATCCCGCGAAGCGCGAGTCGCGATCGTTCGTTTCCCCGTACGAGCCCGGATCGACGTTCAAAGCCGTGACCGCGGCTGCACTCATCGACCAGGGGCTCGCCGATCCGACGACCCAGCAGCTCACGCCGGGTCAGTGGGAGCCGGAGCCGGGCGTTCGTTTCGGTGACGCGGTGGCGCACGGCGAAGAGCGATGGACGCTGAACGGCATCATGGTCAACTCCTCGAACGTGGGCATTTCGATGCTCGGGGATCGGATGGACTCGGGCACGCTCCACGACTACATCACCAAGTTCGGCATCGGGGAGTCGACGCAGGCGGGAATGCCGCTCGAGGACTCGGGCATGCTGTTCCCCGCAGACCAGTGGGATCGGCAGACGTCATACAACATCCGCTTCGGTCAGGGCGTCTCCTCGACGATCGTGCAGACCGCTGGCATCTACCAGGCCATCGCGAACGGGGGAGAGCGGGTACCGCCCACGCTCGTCGAGAGCTGCACTCAGCCCGATGGCACGGTCACGAAACCGGATCACGGGGACCCCGTTCAGGCGATCTCCGGTGAGACCGCGGGTACCATGATGCAGGTGCTCGAGTCAGTGGCGAACGAGTCCTGGGTGAAGGATCACGTCTCGATTCCGGGCTACCGCATCGCCGGGAAGACGGGAACCGCAGAGCAGTCGGACGGGCAGGGCGGCTACCGGTCGGACTACGTGAGCAGCTTCGCCGGGATCTTCCCCGCCGACGACCCGCAGTACGTGGCCGTCGCGTCGGTCGCGTTCCCCGCCAATCCGGAGAACGGCGGTCTCGCCGCGACGGCGGCGTTCCGGCAGGCGGCGGAGGCGACGATCCGCACCTTCCACATTCCGCCGTCCACGGGAAAGTACGATCCGCTCCCGGTGAACTACTAGGCCGCGCGCCACCGATCGACGAACATCAGACACCGAACACCCCTGGAGGACCCCGAAGTGAGCACCGACCCAGCCCCTGGCATTCGCCCGAGGCGGCCTCGTGCCGTACCGCTCGAGCGTGTGGCGGAGCGGTTCGCGCTGGTGAGCGCCGATGAGTTCTCGGGGCGTGAGGCCACGGGCGTGGCGTTGAGTACCCGCGATGTCGTGGCCGGCGACCTGTACGTCGGTGTGCCCGGAGCGCGTCGCCACGGAGCGGAGTTCGCGGAGCGCGCGCGGGAGAGCGGAGCGGTCGCCCTGCTCACCGACGCCGCCGGGGCCGAGATCGCCGCCGATGCGGATCTTCCGGTGCTGGTCACGAACGATCCCGTCCGGGAGATTCTGGGGGAGGTAGCGGCGTTCGTCTTCGGCACCGACGATTTCTCCGCGCTCACGTTCGGCGTCACCGGCACGAACGGCAAGACGAGCGTCGTCTACCTGCTCGATGTGCTGCTCCGCGCCGCAGGTCTGAAGACCGGACTGAGCTCGACGGCCGAGCGCAGAGTGGGCGACTCCGTCGTCACGAGTACGCTGACGAGCCCGGAGAGCCCCGAGCTGCACGGTCTGCTCGCGCGGATGTCGGAGGAGGGTGTCGAAGCGGTCTCTCTCGAGGTCTCGGCGCACGCCACGGCGCGACGACGGATCGATGGTGTCACGTTCGATGTGGTCGCCTTCAACAATTTCTCACAGGATCACCTCGACGACTTCGGCGATCTCGAGACCTACTTCGCCGCGAAGCAGCAGCTGTTCACTCCCGGCCACGCGCAGCGCGGAGTGGTCGTCGTCGATTCGCCGCACGGCGTCCGCATGGCGCGGGAGTCGCGGATCCCCATCGTCACGCTCGCGACGGAGTACGGTCACGAGGCCGATTGGCACATGGCCGTCACGCGACAGGATCTCGACGGCGTCTCCTTCGTCTTGCAGGGACCCGAGAGCGTTCGCTTCACCGGGCGCGTCCCCGTCTTCGGCCGCTTCATGGCGGAGAACGCCGCACTCGCACTCATCATGCTGCACGAGGCGGGCATCTCCATCGAGCGCGTCGCCGCGGGACTCGATCGCGGACTCATCCCCGTGTACATCCCCGGACGCCTGGAGCGCGTGAGCGCCGAAGGGACCGGACCGCACTTCTACGTCGACTACGGGCACACCCCGGGGAGCTTCTCGGCCATGCTCGACGCGCTCGACGAGGTCGCGACGGGTCGCGTCATCTTCATGTTCGGCGCCGATGGCGATCGGGACACCACGAAGCGCGAGGAGATGGGGCGCATCGCCGCGGCAGGATCCGATGTGCTCATCATCTGCGACTACCACCCGCGCACCGAGGATCCGGCGGCGATCCGCGCGCAACTGATCGCCGGAGCGCGTGCCGGTGGTCGTGCCGAGATCATCGAGATCCCCGACCCGCGAACCGCCGTTCGGGAGGCTGTGTCGCTCGCCGGGCCCGAAGACGTTATTCTGTACGCTGGTCCGGGGCATGAGGACTATCAGGAAGTCGACGGGCAGCAGCTTCCCTACTCTGCTCGCGAAGAAGTACGCGGAGCGCTCCGCGAGGCAGGACTGCTCTCGTGATTACACTCACACTGGCCGATATCGTCGACGCACTCGGCGGACGACTCGTTCCGGGTGCCGATGGTTCGGGGCCGACGACCACGGTCTCCGGGATCTCGCAGACGGATTCTCGTCTCATCGAAGCCGGGGAGATCTTCTTCGCCCGACGCGGCGAGGAGACCGACGGTCACCGTTTCATCGGGCAGGCGATCGACCGCGGGGCCGCACTCATCGTGGCGGAGCGCGAAGTCGACGACCGTGTCGCTCAGATCGTCGTCGATGACGCCACCATCGCACTCGGTGCGCTCGCGACGGAGGTCGTGCGCCGTGTCACGGAACTCGGCCGCCTGCGGATCGTCGGGATCACCGGTTCGAACGGCAAGACGACGACGAAGAACCTCGTGCGCTCGATGGCCGAACGGCTCGGTCCGACGGTCGCGTCGGAGAAGTCCTTCAACAACGAGGTGGGCGGTCCGCTCACCATGCTCCGGGTCACCGCTGTCACCGAGACACTGGTCGCCGAGATGGGTGCGAGCGGTGTGGGCGAGATCGCCCGTCTGACCGCCATGGCCCCGCCGCACATCGCTGTGGTGCTGACGGTGGGTCTTGCTCACGCCGGGGAGTTCGGTGGGATCGAGCAGACGTTCCGCGCCAAGAGCGAAATGGTGACGGGGCTGCCCGAAGCCGCGGTCGCCGTGCTCAACCGGGACGATCCGCGAGTCGCTCAGATGGCCGCGCTCACGCGTGCGCGCGTGCGGTGGTTCGGGCTCAGCGACGAGGCAGACGTGCGTGCGAGTCGCGTGGTCGCAAGTGCCGAAGGCACGCGCTTCACTCTGGAGGTCGGGGAAGAGTCGTATGAGGTGAGCTTCCGCGTCTTGGGTGAGCATCACGTGATGAATGCCCTTGCCGCAACAGCTGTCGCGCTCGAACTCGGACTGGATCTCACGGCGGTCGTCGAGGCGCTCGAGGCGACCACGGTCGCCGCGCGCTGGCGCATGGAGGTGATGGGCGGTCGCGACGGCACCGTCATCATCAATGATGCCTATAACGCAAGCCCGGATTCCATGAGCGCCGCGTTGCGTACGCTCGCTCAGATCGCGAAGCCCGAGGGGCGTACGATCGCGGTCCTCGGGGCGATGAGCGAGCTCGGCGAGTTCGCGGGGGAGGAGCACGATCGCATCGGTCTGCAAGCGGTGCGGCTCGGGATCTCCGAAGTGGTGGTGGTCGGTGCCGAGGCGCGTCGCCTGCACATCAGCGCGATCAACGAAGGATCGTGGGACGGGGAGAGCGTCTTCTTCGAGAATGCGGACGACGCGTACGCGTACCTGACCGGCACGCTTCAGCCTCACGACACCGTGCTCGTCAAGTCTTCGAACGCGGCCGGTCTCCGTACCCTCGGCGACCGACTCGGGGAGGCGTTCGCATGATCGCACTGCTCGTCGCTGGCGGCATCTCGATGCTGTACTCGCTCTTCCTGACGCCGCTCTTCATCCGCGGCTTCCGTCGGCTCCGCTGGGGTCAGTTCATCCGTGAAGACGGACCGCAGTCGCACCATGCGCGACGCGGCACCCCGACGATGGGCGGACTCATCTTCATCTCGGGCACGGTAGTCGCCTACTTCGGGGCCAAGCTGCTCATGCAGGAGACGCCGTCGATCTCCGCGATGCTGGTCCTGCTGCTCGCGGTGGGTTGTGCCGCGATCGGCTTCATCGACGACTACCTGAAGGTACGCAAACAGCAGTCGCTCGGATTGGGCGGCTGGTCGAAGATCATCGGCACGATCGTCGTGTCGATCGCGTTCGGCTTGCTGGCGCTGAACTTTCCGAACCGGCTCGGACTGACGCCCGCCTCCACCGAGATCTCGCTCTTCCGCGATCTCGGCATCGACTTCATGTCGCTCGGCGTCGTCGCGGGCATCGGGCTGTTCCTCGTCTGGGTCATCGCGATCGTGACGTCCGCCACGAACGGCGTGAACCTGACCGACGGCCTCGACGGACTCGCCGGCGGGGCGTCGATCCTCGTCTTCAGCGCCTACCTGGTGATCGGGTTCTGGCAGAACTCGCAGCGGTGCTTTGCGACCATCGCCGAACCGGGGTGCTACCTCGTGCGCGATCCCATGGATCTCGCCGTGGTCTCGGCGGCGTTCGTCGGTGGACTCATCGGCTTCCTGTGGTGGAACACGAGTCCGGCGCACATCTACATGGGCGACACCGGTTCCTTCGGCCTCGGCGGTGCGATCGCTGCGCTCGCGATCCTCAGCCGGACCGAATTGCTGCTCGTGCTGCTCGGCGGCCTCTTCATCATCGAGGTCGGCTCGGTGATTCTGCAGCGCGCCTACTTCAAGGTGACCAAGGGCAAGCGTATCTTCCTGATGAGCCCCATTCATCATCACTTCGAACTCAAGGGTTGGGCCGAGGTCACGGTGGTGGTGCGGTTCTGGATCATCGCCGGAGTCTGCGTGATGGCGGGCGTCGGTCTCTTCTATGCGGAGTGGGTGTTGGCACAGTGACGGCAGATGCTCGGGAGCGGGTGCTCGCTCTGACGAGTTGGCACCACGACTGGTCCGGTGTGCGCGTCGCCGTGCTCGGGCTCGGCGTGACCGGTTTCTCGGTCGCCGACACGCTCGTCGAACTCGGCGCCAGGGTGCGCGTCATCTCGGGCCGGCCCGACCCCGACCGCGAACGGCTGCTCGACGTGATCGGAGCCGAGCGCGCGACGCTCGACGGGGATGACGCGCAACTCGAGGACTTGCGCGCATTCAACCCGGAACTCGTGGTGGTGTCGCCCGGCTATCGGCCGGACCACCCGCTCACGACGTGGGCCGCCGATCGCGGCACCGTGGTGTGGGGCGACATCGAACTCGGGTGGCGTCTCCGGGACAAAACGGACCGCATCGCCGACTGGATCTGCATCACCGGCACCAACGGAAAGACCACGACGACGCAGCTCACGGCCCACATGCTGGTCGCCGGCGGATTGCGCGCCACGCCGGCGGGCAATATCGGGACCCCGATCCTTGATGCCGTGCGCGACCCGGAGGGGTACGACGCCATCGTCGTCGAGCTGTCGAGCTTTCAGCTCGAGCGGCTCGGCGTGATCTCGCCTTACGCATCGGTCTGCCTGAACATCGCCGACGACCACCTGGACTGGCACGGAGGCGCGGAAGCCTACCGGGCGGCGAAGGCAAAGGTCTACGCCGGCACGCAGGTCGCGTGCGTCTACAACCGAGCCGATCGGGCCACCGAGCAGATGGTGGAGGAGGCGGAGGTCGTCGAGGGCGCCCGCGCCATCAGTTTCGGCCTCGATGTGCCGCCGCCGAGCGGGTTCGGCATCGTCGAAGGACTGCTCGTCGATCGCGGTTTTCACGCCGAGCGACGGGACAACGCGTTCGAACTCGTCTCGCTCGAGGAGTTGCGCAACCGCGGACTCGGGGCACCGCACATCGTCCAGGACATTCTCGCCGCCGCGGCGCTCGCGCGCGCCCGAGGCGTCGAGCCGGCGGAGATCGCCGCCGCTGTCCTCGCGTTCACCCCGGACCCGCATCGCTCGGAGCACGTCGCAACGATCGAGGGGGTGACCTGGATCGACGATTCGAAGGCGACGAACGCGCACGCGGCGAATGCCTCGCTGCAAGCGCTCGAGCGCGTGGTATGGGTCGTCGGCGGCCTGTTGAAAGGGGTCAACATCGATGATCTCGTCCGCACGCACGCGCGACGCCTGCGGGGTGCGGTCGTCATCGGGGCCGAGCGCGCGGAGCTGCTGGCAGCGCTCGAGCGGCACGCTCCCGGTGTCCCGGTGTCGGAGATCGCCCATGCCGATGCGGGGGCGGTCATGTCCGCGGCCGTGACGGCGGCGCGACGCATCGCCGGCCCGGGGGATACCGTGCTCCTGTCGCCTGCGGCGGCGTCGATGGACCAATTCTCGGACTATGCGGACCGCGGACGGCGCTTCCAGCACGCCGTGCGGGGTCTCGGCGGAGGTGAGACGGATGACGAGTCCGCGGACGGCGACCTCGGCTAGCGGCGCAGGCGGCAAAGCCCGCATCCGGCTCGCGGGCATGCGGCTCGCGGCCGACCCCACGGTCGCCCTGATCTACTCGATCACCTTCCTGCTGGTGGGCATCGGGCTCATCATGGTGCTCTCGTCCTCGTCTATTTCCTCGTATCTCGACGATCAGGGCTTCTTCGGCGGGTTCTGGCGCCAGTTCACGTACGCGGTCATCGGCCTTCCGCTGATGTTCATCGCTGCGGCCATGCCCATCGCGTTCTGGAAGCGCTGGGCATGGTGGCTCTTCGCGCTCGGACTGGCGCTGCAATCGCTCGTGTTCACCCCGCTGGGCGTGGAGGTGTGGGGCAATCGGAACTGGGTGCAGATCGGCGGCATCGGAGCCCAGCCCTCCGAGGTGCTGAAACTGGCTCTCATCGTCTGGATCGGCACCGTTCTCGCGCGTAAGGAACCGCTGCTCGGGCAGATGCGGCACGAGCTGATTCCCGTGATTCTTCCGGGCGCCATCATCGCGCTCGGTCTCGTGCTGCTCGGTCATGATCTGGGAACGACGATGGTGATGGGCGTCGCAGTCTTCGGCGCGATGTACTTCGCCGGTACCAGTTGGAAGTCGCTGGGAGTCATCGCGGGCGGGGCGGTCGCCGCCACCCTCTTCTTCGTGCTCTCGAGTCCCAACCGATTGGCGCGCATCCGCAGTGACGGGGGGGATTACAGCGGACTCGACTGGCAACCGCTGCACGGTCTCTGGGCACTCGCTGGTGGCGGAATGTTCGGTGTGGGGCTCGGCGGGTCGAAGGCGAAGTGGTCGTGGCTGCCCGCTGCGGAGGACGACTACATCTTCGCCATCATCGGTGAGGAGCTCGGCATGATCGGTGCACTGCTGATCCTCGTGCTGTTCATCGCGCTCGCGATCGCCATGCTTCGCGTGATCGCCCGGGCGCGCGACCGCTTCGGTCGCGCGGTCGTCGGGGGGATCATGGTCTGGATCGTCGGTCAGGCGTTCGTCAACATCGGGGTCGTTATCGGCATCTTCCCCGTGCTCGGCGTGCCGCTTCCGCTCCTGAGTTCGGGCGGCACGGCACTCATCGCGTGTCTGCTCGCGATCGGTGTGGTGATCTCCGTCGCACGTGACACGGCTCAGTACCAAGCCGAACTGGCGGCGCAATCGACTCCTCGAGGAGGATCCGCAGTATGACCACCTATCTGCTCGCCGGTGGCGGCACCGCGGGGCACGTGAACCCACTGCTCGCGCTTGCCGACTCGATCCGGGATCGCGAGCCGAATGCCGACATCGTGGTGCTCGGAACGCGGGAGGGTCTGGAGGCGCGGTTGGTTCCCGAGCGCGGATACGAACTGCACACCATCGAGCGGCTCCCGTTCCCCCGTCGTCCGAACCTCGACGCGCTCCGCTTTCCGCTGCGTTTCCGTCGCGCGGTCGGAGCGGTGCGGGCACTCATCCGTGAGCGCGGCGTCGATGTCGTGGTCGGGTTCGGCGGCTATGCCTCGGCGCCCGCGTACCGCGCCGGGAGTGCCGAGGGCGTACCCGTGGTGATTCACGAGGCGAACGCTCGGCCAGGTCTCGCGAACAAGCTCGGTGCGCGCAGCACGCCGTACGTCGGTGTCACGTTCGCAGGTACGCCGATCCGCGGCGCTCGCGTGACCGGAATGCCGCTGCGACCGGAGATCGCGCAGCTCGATCGCGAGTCAGTGCAGCGCGACGCCCGTCTCCATTTCGGGTTGGATCCCGACCGTCCGACGCTGCTCGTCACCGGGGGCTCGCTCGGCGCGCGGGCGATCAACCAGGGCATCTCCCGGTCCGCGGGAGAGATCGTCGAGGCCGGCATTCAAGTGCTGCACGTCTGGGGTGGGCTCACGGAGGTCGAGGATCCGCGGGTCGACGGCTACACGGTGATCACCTATTGCGATCGGATGGATCTCGCATTCGCGGCGTGCGACCTGGTCGTCTCGCGCGCGGGATCGACGACGGTGAGCGAGATCTCCGGGCTCGGAATTCCCGCCGTCTTCGTGCCATACGCCGTCGGCAACGGCGAACAGCGATTCAACGCAGCGGGGACCGTGTCCGCGGGAGGAGCGATCCTGGTGGAGGACGGCGAACTCACCGACGACTGGGTGCGGTCCACGCTGATTCCGCTGCTCGCCGACCCTCCGCGTCTGGCCGAGATGGCGGAGCGCTCGCGCTCCGCCGGTCGACTGGACGGGACCGCGCAGCTCCTGCACCTCGTGGACGAGGCAATCGGCGCTGCCTGAGCGTCGTGCCCGGTTGCGCCGCGGTACCCTGGAGAGTCGATCGCCCCGCTAGGAGGACCCATGATTTACCCCGACCTCGAGATGGAGCTCCCTGGCCAGTTGCGGCGGGTGCACTTCGTCGGCATCGGTGGATCGGGCATGAGCGGCATCGCGCGTATGATGCACGCCGCGGGGGTCGCGGTCTCCGGATCCGACCGGAGCGAGAACTACAACACGCAGTCCCTGCGCGAGCTCGGCATCACCGTGTCGATCGGCCATGATGCGGCGCACGTCGCCGACGCCGAAGCGCTCGTGATCACCGGTGCGCTCTGGCAGGACAACCCGGAGTACCGGTTCGCACTCGAGCACGATCTACCGGTGCTGCACCGATCGCAGGCGCTCGCGTGGCTCGCTCGCGGTCGACGCGTCGTCTCGGTAGCGGGAGCGCACGGCAAGACCACATCGACGGGGATGCTCGTCACCGGCCTGCTGGGCGCGGGGGCCGACCCCTCGTTCGTGAACGGCGGCATCATCGAGTCGCTCGGCGTCAGCGCGGGTCCCGGCACGGATGACCTCTTCGTGATCGAGGCAGACGAGTCGGACGGCTCGTTCCTGCTGTACGACACCGCGGTCGCACTCATCACGAACGTCGACCCGGAGCACCTCGACTTCTACGGCTCGCGCGAGGCGTTCATGCGCGCCTTCGTCGATTTCGCCGGACGCGCCCGGGAGCAGGTCGTGATCTCGGCCGACGACCCCGGGGCGGGAGAAGTGCTCTCGGTGCTGCGGTCCGAGGGCGTGCGCACTCCGATCCGCACATTCGGGGAGTCCGCGGACGCGGATGTCAGGATCGTTCGGATCGACGACTCCGGTCCCGTTCGGTTCACGGTGGAGATCGGCGACGTGGAGTACTCGGGAAGCCTTCCGGTGTACGGCCGGCACAACGCGGTCAATGCCGTCGGCGCGCTCGCAGTGCTCATCGGGTTGGGGTTCGAACCGCAGACCGCGCTCGATGCCCTTTCGGGGTTCGCCGGCACGAAGCGTCGCTTCGAGTTCCACGCGGAGGTCGCCGGGGTGCGCGTCTACGACGATTACGCCCATCACCCGACCGAGGTGGCGGCGCTGCTCGACTCGGCGCGCGCGGTCGTGGGCGAGGGGCGGCTGATCGCGATCCACCAGCCCCACCTGTACAGCCGGACGCAGCACTTCCACCGCGAGTTCGCCGCGGTGCTCGAGGCCGGAGCGGACCACACCGTGGTACTCGAGGTGGATGGTGCTCGAGAGGACCCCGTACCCGAGGTGACCGGTGCACTCGTGGCCGACGACTTCGTCGATCAGGATCGCGTCGCCTACATCGACGACTGGCAGCGCGCCGCTGAGTACGTCGCGCGGATCGCGCGTCCCGGCGACGTGATGGTGACGATGAGCTGCGGAACGGTCTATCAGATCATTCCCCAGGTCGTCTCGGCCCTCCACGACCGATTCGAGTCTGTGACGCCGTGAAGCGACCGGGAGGGTTCGAGCGCGGTGCTGATCCGGAGGAGCCGGATCGCGCCGAAGCCGAGGAGTCCGCGCCGCGCGGTCTGCTCGGCCGGTTCTCGCGACGCGTTCAGGAGAGTGCTCCCGAGAACGACCCCCGGGACCCGACGGGCGAGTCGCCCGGCGACGGCGCGGACACCGCTGTGGGGCGTGCGGTGCGCGACGCGATGCGTCCCGGTGAGGGCAGCGTCGCCGCTGAGACGGTGGATCTGGGGGAGGCGCGCCTCGCTCGCGAGAGTCGCAGTCGGCCCGAAGCCCCGTCGACCGATCTCACGCGAGCCGCAGCGGGGTCGGGAGTGCTCGAGCGCGCTCGCGAGCGGTTCCGGGCAGAACCCGACCCCGTGCGGGTGGCCGGCCGTGAGGTGCGGCGCGCGCGCCGTCGCCGGAAGCGGCAGGAGCGTCGCGAACAGCGCCGGTTCTCCGTCCAGGCTCGTCGTCGCAAGCGCAATTGGCTCATCGCCCTCGGTGCGGTCGGTGCGCTCGCCCTGACCGTCGTGGTCGGAGTCTTCACGCCGTTGATGGCGGTGCAGGACATCCGGGTGGACGGTGCATCTCAGGTGTCAGAGGAGGAGATCGCCGGTGCGCTCGAGCGATTCTCGGGTGTTCCGCTCGCGCTCGTCGACGATCGCGAGATCCATCGCGCACTCGAACTGTATCCGCTGATCCAGCGCTACGGAGTCGAGCGCGTGCCGCCCCACACGCTCGTCGTGCGCATCGAAGAGCGCACGCCCGTTCTCGCCGTCGATCGGGACGACCGGTTCGACCTCTACGACCCCGCGGGCGTTCTCCTCGATCGCACCGAAGAGCGTCCTGAAGGCGTGCCTCTGGCGACCGACGGTCTCAGCAACGTGGCGTCGGACACCTACGCCTCCGCGGCGACGGTGCTGCGCGATATGCCGGACGATCTGCGGTCGCGCATCTCGACGGCCTCCGCCACCAGTGCACAGAATCTGAGTTTCGACCTGGATAGCGGGATCGAGGTCGTCTGGGGAGAGGCCACGAAGACGAATCGGAAAGTCGAGGTGCTTGAGTCGATGCTGACCGCTCTGGAGGGTAAAGACGTCGAGGTCATCGATGTCTCGTCGACCGAGGGTCCGGTCTTCCGCTGAGCACTTCGGTGGAGTTTTCGCTGACGAGTCGCGACGCGCCGGTGTGTCTCTTCGCGAATCCCCGGTGCAGACCGTAGTTTGGGGGCTGTCAATGTATACCCGAATACTAACTTTCACCTTCAACTAGAGGGTGAAGGTTGAGGGGGAGGACCCAGGTGTCAGCGAACCAGAACTATCTCGCGGTGATTAAGGTCGTCGGTGTCGGCGGCGGCGGCGTCAACGCCGTCAACCGAATGATCGAGCTCGGCCTGCGGGGCGTCGAGTTCATCGCCGTCAACACCGACGCTCAGGCGCTGCTGTTGAGCGACGCCGACGTGAAGCTCGATGTCGGGCGCGAGCTCACTCGAGGTCTCGGAGCCGGCGCGGATCCCGAGGTCGGGCGCCGTGCCGCTGAAGATCATGCGGAGGAGATCGAGGAGGCGCTGACCGGCGCCGACATGGTCTTCGTCACCGCGGGCGAGGGCGGCGGAACCGGAACCGGTGCTGCTCCTGTCGTCGCTCGGATCGCGAAATCCGTGGGTGCCCTGACCATCGGCGTCGTCACCCGTCCCTTCAGCTTCGAGGGTAAGCGCCGCGCCGCACAGGCAGACGCCGGTGTCCACGCGCTCCGCGAGGCCGTCGACACGCTCATCGTCGTGCCGAACGACCGACTGCTCGAGATCAGCGAGCCCGGCATCAGCATGATCGAGGCGTTCGCTGCCGCCGATCAGGTCCTGCTCGCCGGCGTTCAGGGCATCACGGACCTCATCACGACGCCCGGCCTCATCAACCTCGACTTCGCCGACGTGAAGTCCGTGATGCAGGGCGCGGGTGCCGCGCTGATGGGCATCGGGTCCGCACGCGGAGCGGACCGCGCGATCAAGGCAGCGGAACTCGCGGTCGCGTCGCCGCTCTTGGAGGCCTCGGTGGAGGGTGCGCACGGTGTGCTCCTCTCCATCCAGGGGTCCTCGAACCTCGCCCTCAGCGAGATCTACGAGGCCTCGTCGCTGGTCCAGGATGTGGTGCACCCCGAAGCCAACATCATCTTCGGTACCGTTATCGACGACACCCTCGGTGACGAGGTGCGCGTCACGGTCATCGCGGCAGGCTTCGACACCGAGCCGTCATCGGCGACCGGCAAGAACGAGACCGAGCGCGGTCGCCGAGGCAGCCACGTCGAGACGCTCGAAGAAGCGGGCCAGGGGCGTCCGTCGGGTGCAGAGGGTGCTGCCGCGGGCGCCGCCGTGGCAGGTGCGGGCGTTGCAGCCGCCGCAGCGCCGATCGAGTCCGACTCCTTCAGCGAAGAGATCTCGCACCCGCCGGTCGAGTCGCAGATCTCCGACCCGGCGTTCGACGGCGACGATCTCGACCTCGACATTCCCGAGTTCCTGCGCTGACCTATGCCGTCTTCCGAGAGTGTGGGGGAGCCGGGCCTCTCCGAGCGCCTGGATCAGATGCGCGCCGATATCGCCGAAGCGACGCGTCGGGCGGATCGGGAACCGGATGAACTGACACTCATCGTCGTGACCAAGTTCCACCCCGCCTCGCTCGTCCGGGAGCTCTGTGCTCTCGGCGTGCGGGACGTGGGTGAGAATCGCCATCAGGAAGCCCAGGCGAAGGCGGAAGAGCTGGCGCACCTCGATCTGCGCTGGCACTTCGTCGGCCAGCTGCAGACGAAGAAGGCCAGACAGGCGGCGAAGTACGCCCACGCGATCCACTCGATCGACCGCACCCGGCTAGTCGATGCACTCGACGACGGCGACCGGGCGATCGACGCGTTCGTGCAGATCAACCTGACAGACGACCCGGGTCGGGGCGGTGCCGCTCCCGACGAGATCGAGTCGCTCGCCGAGCGCGTTCTGAACTCGCGCGCGCTGCGTCTTCGAGGCGTCATGGCGGTCGCCCCGATCGAAGAGGATCCGGCACGCGCATTCGCGCGACTGCGCGGATACTCGGATCGCGTCCGTGCGCTGGCCCCCGAGGCCGACGCCATCTCCGCGGGGATGACGCACGACTACGCCGAAGCGATCGCCGAGGGTGCGACACACCTCCGCATCGGCACCGCAATCACCGGGAAACGCCCGGAGCACGGTTAGTCTCGAAAGTATCGGACCGTTGGGAGAAGAGTAATGAGCAACCCGCTGAAGAAGACGATGGTGTTCCTGGGCCTCGCTGAGGAGGACCTCGAGCAGCAGCAGTCCGCATCCGCGAGTCCCACCCCCAAGCCGCAGGCGGCCGAGACGGCGCCGCAGCAGTCCAGCCAGGCGCAGCGCCAGACCTCGCACCGCGGTGCGTCGGTGACGCCGCTGCGCAAGGTCACCCCCACCAAACCCGTGAGTGCACAAGCTATGAACGAGATCCTGACGGTCCATCCGACGGCCTACCGCGACGCAGCGTCGATCGCCGAGAACTTCCGCGACGGTGTTCCCGTGATCCTCAACCTGTCCCAGATGAGCGACACGGAGGCCAAGCGTCTCATCGATTTCGCCAGCGGACTGGCCATGGGTCTGCGCGGACGCATCGAGCGCGTGACGAGCAAGGTGTTCCTGCTCTCGCCCGAGCACATCGCGATCAGCGGTGACGAGGCGGACTCCACGAACGACAGCGGCTCGTTCTTCGTCGCTCCGTCCGCCTAAGCCAGCGCGCCGGTGGACATCCTCCTCTTCTCAACGCTGTTCATCCTGCGGCTGGTCATCCGCATCTACATGTTCGTCATGTGGGGCAGGTTCATTCTGGACTGGGTACGGGTGTTCAACCCGGCGTTCCGACCCAGGGGCCCGCTCCTCGTGCTGGTCGAGCTGGTGTACACGCTCACCGACCCGCCGATCAGAATGTTCCGCCGGATCCTCCCCCCGATCCGCCTGGGCCAGATCTCGCTCGACCTCGGGTGGATCCTGACCATGCTGGCCTGCATCATCCTGCTCGCATTCATTCCGGTGCCCCGATAGGGTTACCAACGCGGATTGTTTGCTAGCGTTGTACTCGATCACCCGAGTGATCCCGATAGTGAAAGAGACTCTCGAATGGCACTGACACCTGAAGACGTCGTGAATCAGAAGTTCACGATCACGAAGTTCCGAGACGGTTACGACCTGGACCAGGTCGACGACTTCCTGGACACGATCGTCGAGGAGCTTCGGCAGCACGAGCAGGAGAAGGCCGCGCTCAACGAGCAGATCGAGCGCCTCAACGGTGAACTTGAAGAGGCTCGCGCTGAGGCGGCACGCGCGACCGAGGCTGCGAACTCGGCTGCACAGGCTACGGACGCCGCACCGGCACGTGAAGCCGCCGAGGAGCGGACCATCGTCGTCGATGCACCGGCTCCGGCACCCGCCGAAACCGCGGTGGCCTCGTCGACGAACCAGAACGATGCCATCAAGTCGAGCGCCATGCTGCAGCTCGCGCTCGAACTGCACGACAAGCACATCAACGAGGGCGAAGAGAAGCGCGATCAGCTGATCCGCGATGCTCAGGAGACCTCGAAGCAGCTCATCGAGGAGGCGCAGAAGCAGCGCGCGGACGAGTTGCGCCTGCTCTCCACCGAGCGCACCGAGATCGGCACCAAGATCAAGGACCTTCGCGAGTTCGAGGGCGAGTACCGCAGCACGCTGCGTTCCTACATTCAGTCGCAGCTCCGCGGTCTCGACGGATCGCCGGAACCCTCGGGCGCGCCCGAGGGCCTCGAGTAGTCCCGGAGCGTGAACGACGCCCCATCGACCGACGGTTCCGTCGAGTCCGGAGCAACTGACGTCAGCTCCACCGACGATCAGCGCCCCGGGCGCCGGATCCGCCGACGTTGGGCACCGTGGGTGCTGCTCATCGTGGCGGCGGTCTGGTACGGCGTCGACCAGGTGACGAAGCAGTGGGTCGTCACCTCCCTTCCCGAAGGGCGGGCGATCCCGGTGCTGGGCGATGCCCTGCAGTGGCACTTCGTCCGCAACCCCGGTGCGGCCTTCTCTCTCGCTGAGGGTGCCACCTGGGTATTCACGATCCTGGCCGCGGTCGTCGCCGGGGTGATCATCTGGCAGATCCGTCGTCTGGGATCGGTGTGGTGGTCGGTGTTCCTCGGGCTGCTGCTGGGCGGTGTGCTCGGGAATCTCACCGATCGCCTCATCCGCGAACCCGGCTTCCCCGTCGGCCACGTCATCGACTTCATCTCCACTCCGTGGATGATGCCGGCGATCTACAACGTCGCCGACATCGGCATCGTGTCGGGCATGGTCCTGTTCGTCGGCATCACGCTGCTGGGGCTGCCGATCGATGGTTCCCCGAGACCACGGAAGACCGACGCTCCAGCCGTGACGCATGACGGCGCCCCGGCCGACGCGGATCCGGAAACTGCGGAGGCGCTCGACGGGAAGGCGCTCCGCGATGAGACGCGAGACGGGGGACGCGCCTGATGGAGCACCGGAGTCTTCCGGTGCCCGACGGCCTCATCGGTGAGCGGGCCGATGCCGCGCTCGCGAAGATGCTCGGATTCTCCCGGAGCGTCGCCGCCGATATCGCCGCCGCGGGCGGCGTGCACCTCGATGGACGTCCGCTCGGAAAGTCGGACCGGCTGACCGCCGATGGTTGGCTCGAAGTCAGCTGGGAGGCGAAGACCGGACCCGAGGTCGTGCCGGTCCACCTCCCCGATCTGGGCATCGTGCACGATGACGCGGACATCGTGGTCGTCGACAAGCCGGCAGGCGTCGCCGCGCACCCGTCGCTCGGCTGGAACGGGCCAACGGTGCTCGGTGCACTCGCGGGAGCGGGCTATCGCATCGCCACCTCGGGCGCGCCGGAACGACAGGGCGTGGTGCATCGACTCGACGCGGGCACCAGCGGCCTCATGGTCGTCGCGAAGAGCGAGCACGCGTACACGGTGCTGAAGCGCGCGTTCAAAGAGCGCGAGGTCGAGAAGATCTACCACTCCGTCGTGCAGGGCCACCCCGATCCGTTCTCCGGCACGATCGAGGGCCCCATCGGGCGGCACCCCGGTTCGGAGTGGAAGTTCGCGGTCACCGCGGAGGGCAAGCCGTCGGTGACCCACTACGAGACGATCGAAGCGTTCCCGTACGCGACGCTCCTCGAAGTGGAACTCGAGACGGGACGGACGCATCAGATCCGCGTACACATGTCGGCGCAGCGCCATCCGTGCGTGGGCGACACCATGTACGGCGCGGACCCGACACTCTCCGAACGCCTCGGCCTCTCACGCCAGTGGTTGCACGCCATGCGTCTCGGATTCGCGCACCCGGCGACGGGCGACACCGTCTCGTTCGAGAGCACGTACCCGCACGACCTGCAGCACGCGCTCGACGTCCTCTCGGGCGAGTAGATCCGCTCTCGCTCGGGCGTCTCGAGGCTCGTCTTCCGGCGTCCGCGCCAGTAGTCTCGACGGAGAAGCCCACCGTCGAAAGGATGCCCATGTCGGTCGTCAAGATCAACGCCATCACCGTTCCCGAGGGATCGGGTGCCGAACTCGAGCAGCGCTTCGCCGCCCGCAAGCACGCCGTCGACGGGTCGCCAGGCTTCCTCGGATTCGAACTGCTGCGGCCGACGCAGGGTGAAACCCGGTACTTCGTCATCACCCGCTGGGAGTCCGAAGCAGACTTCGTCGCCTGGCGCGACTCGCGCAGCAACGCGAACGCCCACGCCGCCCCGGAGGGCGAAGCGCCGCGAAAGCCGGTCGCGAGCGGTGCCGACCTGCTCGAGTTCGAGGTCGTCGAGCTCGATTGAGCGCTCCCGCACGTGCCGACCTGGTGCGACTGCGCGCGACGGCAGAGGACCGGGAGGCGCGCGCACGGGCCGCCCTTGACGCTCTGACGAGGGACCGCGTCGGAGAGGCCGACGACGATGAGCACGATCCCGAGGGCGTCACCCTCTCATCCGAGTGGTCGAGACTGCACGGGCTGTTGGACGCCGCGATCGCCGATGCCGAGCAGAGCGACGCCGCCCTCATCCGCTGGGACGCGGGCGCCTACGGGATCTGCATCGACTGCCGTCGCGCCATCCCCGCGGCGCGCCTCGAGGCGCGACCCTTCGCGGACCGCTGCGTCCCGTGCGCGGAGCGCGCCGGGCACTGAGCCGGCCCGCTGAGCCTGCGCCCCGACCCCACCCCGCCCTCGCCGAGATTGCAGTTTGTCGGCTTTCGGTACCAGTGAAGCCAGCAGAAGTGCAATCTCGGCGAGGGATCGCGCCAAGGTGCCGCCCGCCGCGCCGACGGATCGCGCCGTCGCGGGCGAGCGGTATCCTGGGGTGGCACGGCCAGGCAGGCACGGTGCGCGACGAACGAGGAGCGCGATTGGCGAACCAGGACAGCTTCGTACATCTGCACACGCACAGCGAGTACTCGATGCTCGACGGAGCTGCGCGCGTCGGCGATCTCATGGATGCGGTCGTGGCGCAGAACATGCCGGCGATCGCCGTCACGGACCACGGCAACACCTTCGGCGCGTTCGATTTCTGGAAGCAGGCGAAGGATCGGGGCGTGAACCCGATCATCGGTATCGAGGCGTATCTCACTCCGGGCACGCATCGCGGCGATCGCACGCGCGTGAAGTGGGGCGACGGTGCGGGCGACGACGTGTCGGGTGCGGGCGCCTACACGCATATGACGCTGCTGTCGGAGTCGACTGCCGGCATGCACAATCTCTTCCGGCTGTCGAGTTACGCGTCGCTGCAGGGCTACTACTTCAAGCCTCGCATGGACCGTGAACTGCTGCAGACGTACGGGAAGGGCATCATCGCGACGACGGGATGCCCCTCCGGCGAGGTGCAGACGCGTCTGCGCCTGGGCCAGTACGATGAGGCGCGGAAGGCGGCGGCCGAGTTCCAGGACATCTTCGGCAAAGAGAACTTCTTCTGCGAGCTCATGGATCACGGACTCGACATCGAGCGCCAGGTGCAGAGCGATCTGCTCCGACTCTCCAAAGATCTGCAGATCCCGCTCGTCGCGACGAACGACCTCCACTACGTGCATGAGGCCGATGCCGAGGCGCACTCGGCACTCCTGTGCGTGCAGTCCGGGTCGCGACTCGACGACCCGAACCGCTTCCAGTTCAACGGGTCGGGCTACTACCTCAAATCGGCTGCGGAGATGCGGCACCTGTTCCGCGACTACCCGGAGGCGTGCGACAACACCCTGCTCATCGCCGAACGGTGCTCGACCGAGTTCAACACGTCCGCCAACTACATGCCGAACTTCCCGGTTCCCGAAGGCGAGAGCGAGGAGAGCTGGTTCGTGAAGGAGGTCGAGCGCGGCCTCCATTACCGGTATCCGAGCGGCATCCCCGATGAGGTGCGCAAGCAGGCCGAGTACGAGATCGGCGTGATCGTGCAGATGGGATTCCCCGGCTACTTCCTCGTCGTCGCCGACTTCATCAACTGGTCGAAAGACAACGGGATCCGGGTGGGCCCCGGTCGCGGTTCGGGTGCCGGTTCCATGGTCGCCTACGCGATGAGGATCACTGACCTCGACCCTCTGCAGCACGGGCTCATCTTCGAGCGCTTCCTCAACCCGGATCGCGTCTCCATGCCCGACTTCGACGTCGACTTCGATGATCGCCGTCGCGGCGAGGTCATCAAGTACGTGACCGAGAAGTACGGCGATGAGCGGGTCGCCCAGATCGTCACGTACGGCACGATCAAGTCGAAGCAGGCGCTGAAGGACTCGAGCCGCGTGCTCGGGTTCCCCTTCGGCATGGGGGAGAAGCTCACGAAGGCGATGCCCCCGGCGGTGATGGCGAAAGACATCCCGCTCGCCGGCATTACGAACCCCGAGCATCCGCGGTACAAGGAAGCAGCGGAATTTCGCACCGTGATCGCCGAGGATCCGGAGGCGAAACTCGTGTACGACACCGCGCTCGGGCTCGAGGGGCTCAAACGACAGTGGGGCGTCCATGCCGCGGGTGTGATCATGTCGAGCGACCCGCTCATCGACATCATCCCGCTGCAGAAGCGGGAGCAGGACGGCCAGATCGTCACGCAGTTCGATTATCCGACCTGCGAGGGTCTCGGCCTCATCAAGATGGACTTCCTGGGACTGCGCAACCTCACGATCATCTCGGATGCGATCGAGAACATTCGCGAGAACCGCGACGAGGAACTCGATCTCGAAACCCTCGAACTCGAAGACCAGGCATCGTACGACCTCCTCGCCAAGGGCGATACGCTCGGTGTCTTCCAGCTCGACGGCGGTCCGATGCGTGGTCTGCTCCGGCTGATGAAGCCCGACAACTTCGAGGACATCTCCGCCGTCCTCGCCCTCTACCGACCGGGACCGATGGGCGCCGACTCCCACACCAACTACGCGCTGCGCAAGAACGGTCTGCAGGAGATCACCCCGATCCATCCGGAGCTCGAGGAACCGCTCCGCGATGTCCTCGACACGACATACGGGCTCATCATCTACCAGGAGCAGGTGATGTCGATCGCTCAGAAGGTCGCCGGTTTCTCCTTGGGGCAAGCCGATATTCTGCGACGGGCGATGGGCAAGAAGAAGAAGTCGGAGCTCGATAAGCAGTACGCCGGCTTCTCGCAGGGCATGAAGGATCGGGGGTACTCCGAAGCAGCCGTTACGGCGCTGTGGAACATTCTGCTGCCCTTCTCGGACTATGCCTTCAACAAGGCGCACTCGGCGGCATACGGGCTGGTGAGCTACTGGACGGCCTACCTGAAGGCGCATTATCCGGCCGAGTACATGGCGGCGCTCTTGACGAGCGTCGGAGACTCGAAAGACAAGCTGGCGCTGTATCTCAACGAGTGCCGGCGTATGGGCATCAAGGTGCTGCCACCCGATGTGAACACGTCGGTGGTCAACTTCGCCGCAGTCGGCGACGACATCAGGTTCGGTCTCGGTGCGATTCGCAACGTTGGCGTGCACGTCGTGGAGGGCATCCGTCAGGCTCGCGAGCGCGAGGGCGACTTCGTGACGTTCCACGAGTTCTTGAAGCAGGTGCCGATGCCGGTGCTGAACAAGCGCACCATCGAGTCCTTGATCAAGGCGGGAGCCTTCGACATGATGCGGGCGACCCGTCGCGCGCTGGTGGAGATCCACGAGACCGCCGTCGAAAGTGCCGTGAAGCAGAAGCGGGACGCCGAGAACGGGAACGTCGGGTTCGATTTCGACAGTCTGTTCGCCGAGGCGGCCGAGCAGGGGGACGACACCGTCGCCGAATCACAGGTACCCGATCGACCCGAGTGGACGAAGAAGGACAAGCTGGCGTTCGAGCGCGAGATGCTCGGCCTCTACGTTTCCGACCATCCGCTGCGCGGACTGGATGCCGTGCTTGCGAAAGAGGCCTCCGCGACCGTCGAGCAGATCACGAACCCCGATTCGAACTTCGACGGTGAGATCGTCACGGTCGCCGGGCTGCTGACGAGTGTGCAGCATCGTACGGCGAAGTCGGGCAATCTCTACGGGATGATCACGATCGAAGATTTCACCGGTGAGATTCAGGCGCTCTTCATGGGGAAGTCCTATACCGAGTTCGGTCGTCAATTGCAGCCGGACACGATCGTCGCCATCCGCGGGAAGGTCAACGCCCGCGACGACGGCATGTCGATGCACGCCTACGGGGTGAAGCCGATCGACACCTCTTCCCAGAACGACGACGAAACGCTCACCATTTCGCTCGCGGATCATCGAGCCACCGAGCCGCTCATGAACGACCTGAAAGAGACCCTGCGTCGGCATCAGGGGAGCAGCGAGGTCCGATTGAATCTCGCGACGGCGAACGGGATCCGCGTGTTCGAAGTTCCGTTCCAGGTGCGGGTCTCCACGGATCTGTTCGGTGAGCTGAAAGGGCTGCTCGGACCCCGCTGCCTCATGTCGGCGGAAGATCAGTGAGCGGTTACCCGATCGAAACATGACGGGACTAGGGTGAGGGGCATGTCAACGGAGCAGGAGCACATCATCAGTGCGCTGGGAAGCGTGCCCACCATCGACCCGGCGACCGAGATCGAGCGCCGTGTCGCCTTCCTCGTCGCCTACGCGCGTTCCGTGCCAGGAGTGCGCGGTTTCGTGCTGGGCATCTCGGGAGGGCAGGACTCGTCGCTCGCGGGAAGAATCGGGCAGCTCGCCGCTGAGCGCCTTCGGGCTGAGGGAAGCGACGCGCGGTTCGTCGCGGTCCGCCTGCCGTACCGCGAGCAGCACGATGAGGACGACGCGCGATTGGCCCTCGAGTTCATTGCACCGGACGAGTCGATGACGGTTGCCATTGGGGCGGCGGTCGACGAGATCACGGACGCCGTTTCGGCGGGCAGCGGTGAGCGGGTGACCGATTTCACGAAGGGCAACGTCAAGGCGCGTATGCGCATGGTGGCGCAGTACACCGTCGCCGGCGACCGCGGGTTGCTCGTGATCGGCACCGACCATGCCGCTGAAGCAGTGACCGGGTTCTACACGAAGCACGGCGACGGGGCGGCTGATGTGCTTCCGCTGTCCGGCCTCACGAAGGGGCAGGGAGCTGCCATGCTCGCGCACCTCGGAGCTCCCGATCGTCTCTGGACGAAGATTCCCACTGCCGACCTGCTCGACGACGATCCGGGCCAGTCGGATGAGCAGAGTCTCGGCGTGAGTTACACCGAGATCGACGCCTACTTGCAGGGGAACGCCGTCGACTCCGCGGTCGCCGAGAACCTCGAGCGACGATACACTGCGACCGAGCACAAACGGCGCATGCCCGTGACACCGGACGACACGTGGTGGATGGGCGAGAAGGAGGTTCGGTGACGATGACGACGACATTCGTTCTGGCAGGAGGCTGCTTCTGGTGCCTCGACGCGGCGTACCGGCAGATGCGGGGCGTGCACGACGTGGTGTCCTGCTACACCGGCGGACAGACCGATCACCCTACCTACGAGTCGGTGTGCACGGGCGGTACCGGCCACGCCGAGGCAGTGGCGGTGACGTTCGATGAGTCGGAACTGCCGGCACAGGTTGTGCTCGACGCCTTCTTCACGATGCATGACCCGACGCAGCTCAACCGTCAAGGCGCCGATGTCGGTACCCAGTATCGATCGGCGATGTTCCCGGCCGACGATGAGCAGCGAGTGCTCTTCGAGGCGGCCCGGGAGCGCGCCGGGGAATGGTGGCCCGGAGAAATTGTGACCACGATCGAACCGCTGGGTGAGGTCACCCGTGCAGAGGAGTATCACCAGGACTTCTTCGCGAAGAATCCGACGCAGGGGTATTGCCTCGCCGTCGCCGTGCCGAAGGTGAACAAGGTCAGGGCACAGTTCAGCGAGTACCTTCGCGCCTGACGGGGTCTGCGGATCAGAACGGAGTCGCCGGGTCGGGATCGTCGGCGAGGGCGAGTGCTGATGCGTCGTTCGACGCCGCATCGTCCCGAGAAGAGTGATTGTCGTCTCCGGGGTCGGTCGTGCTTCCGATTCGGCGCGCAAACTGCGTGACACCCCAGCGGAGGTCGTGCCCGAGGGCCTCCGCGTCCACCTCCACCGCGGTGCCCGAGCGTTCTTCGGTCTCCCACCGGCGGATGCGGAGGCGTCCGACGATGACCACGCGGTCACCCTTGCGCAGCGAGCGTGAGGCATGGTCTGCGAGGCCGCGGAAAGCCGTCACACCGAACCAATTGGTGTCCCCATCGACCCACGTCCCTTGTTCACGGTCGTATCTGCGCTCATTGCTCGCCACGCGGAACGAGCAGCGGGCGGTGCCGCCCGCCGGGTGCAGAAACCGCGGGTCGGTCGCGATCGTGCCGATCACGCTGATGGGTGTGCTCATGGGGATACCTCGTCTCGTGGCGCCGAACGGTCAGGTGGCTGGCGTCGCCCCGGCGGGTGTGCCGGAGCGACGCCGGTCGAGCGAAGCGGTGCGCCACGCCGATCGCGCCGCTCGATCCGGTACCAGTCTCGAGCCGCGGCGCGGGCGTTGTCGCTCGCGCTGAAGTTCTGTGGAGAGCTACCGGCCATGCACCGGTGCTCGGTCGCTGGGGACAAGTGAGCGGGCGAGTCCCGCGGGCGTTTCCCGTAGACTCGGTCCCGTGGCGAATACGTATCGGCGAGACGGAGGGCGGGTGCGAGGGCGACCCTCGAATATTCGACGCGCAGCCGCGTCCGGCGCCATCGCGCTCATGCTGACCTCGCTGACCGGATGCTTCCTCCTGGAGGGGCCGAGTCCGCGAACTCCCGAACGGACGGCGCCGGTTGAGCCCGAGACCGCGCCCGAATTCATGCCTGACGGCTCGGCTACAGACAATCTGCCCTATTTCACCGAGGTGCTGCGACAGTACAGCGCCGGCGACGGTCCCGTGGAAGGGCAGCCGATCGTGAACGCCGTCGCCGAGTCGGGTTTCGACAAGTCCGCGATGAGCGTGAGCTTCGACGAGTCGAAGACCGGGTACGCCGCCGACAGCATCTTCGTGTCGGTGCGTATCGGACCGGACTGTCTCCTCGGTCAGATCGCAGCCGAGGGGCGGGGTTTCGCTGCTGAGGCGGAGCCGGCGATCGGTCCCGACCAGGATGTGTGCTTGATCGGCGAGACGCGTCCGATCGACTGGTAAGGCGGCGGCAGACCTGCTCGACAGGGTATCCTGGCGGGATGGCTGAGTACATTTACCAGATGGTGCGCGCGCGCAAGGCGCACGGCGACAAGGTGATCCTCGATGATGTGACGACGGCGATCCTGCCGGGAGCGAAGATCGGTGTGGTGGGGCCGAACGGCGCCGGCAAGTCGACGATCCTGAAGATCATCGCCGGGCTCGACACGCCGTCGAACGGCGACGCGATCCTCACGCCGGGATACTCCGTGGGCATCTTGATGCAGGAGCCCGAGCTCGACGAGGAGAAGACCGTGCTCGAGAACGTCGAGCAGGGCGTCGGCGAGATCAAGGCGAAGCTCGACCGTTTCAACGAGATCTCGGCCGAGATGGCGAACCCCGATGCCGATTACGACGTGCTGCTGCCCGAGATGGGCGAGCTGCAGGAGGCCATCGATCACGTCGACGGCTGGGAGCTGGAAGGGCAGCTCGAGCAGGCGATGGACGCGCTGCGCTGCCCGCCGGCGGATGCCGTCGTCAAGCACCTCTCCGGTGGTGAGAAGCGCCGCGTCGCCCTGTGCAAGCTGCTGCTCGAGAAGCC
This sequence comes from Leucobacter tardus, assembly GCF_017583045.1. Lineage (GTDB taxonomy): Bacteria > Actinomycetota > Actinomycetes > Actinomycetales > Microbacteriaceae > Leucobacter > Leucobacter tardus. The sequence goes on from NZ_JAGFBF010000005.1 coordinate 49,868, forward strand.
CGACCTGCTCCTGCTCGACGAGCCCACGAACCACCTCGACGCTGAGAGCGTGCTCTGGCTGGAGCAGCACCTCTCGAAGTACCCCGGCGCGGTCATGGCCGTCACGCACGATCGGTACTTCCTGGACCACGTCGCCACCTGGATCTGCGAGGTCGACCGCGGTCGGCTCTACCCGTACGAGGGCAACTACTCGACTTACCTCGAGCAGAAGGCCGCGCGTCTCGAGGTGCAGGGCAAGAAGGACGCGAAGCTGCAGAAACGTCTGAAAGAAGAACTCGACTGGGTGCGCTCGAACACGAAGGGCCGCCAGGCGAAGTCGAAGGCCCGCCTCGCGCGGTACGAGGAGATGGCCGCGGAGGCCGAGCGCACCCGCAAGCTCGACTTCGAGGAGATCCAGATCCCCGCCGGCCCGCGTCTCGGCAACCTCGTGCTCGAGGCGAAGAACCTCCAGAAGGGCTTCGGGGACCGGACGCTCATCGACGGACTCTCGTTCTCGTTGCCCCGCAACGGCATCGTCGGCATCATCGGCCCGAACGGCGTCGGAAAGACGACGCTCTTCAAGACCGTCGTCGGCGTCGAGCCGCTCGACGGTGGCGAGCTGAAGATCGGTGACACCGTGCAGCTCAGCTACGTCGACCAGTCGCGCGGCGGCATCGACCCCGAGAAGAATGTGTGGGAGGTCGTGTCTGACGGACTCGACTACATCCAGGTCGGCAAGACCGAGATCCCTTCGCGCGCCTACGTCTCGACGTTCGGTTTCAAGGGGCCGGATCAGCAGAAGAAGGCCGGCGTGCTCTCCGGCGGTGAGCGCAACCGACTCAATCTGGCGCTGACGCTGAAGCAGGGCGGCAATGTGCTGCTGCTCGATGAGCCGACGAACGACCTCGACGTCGAGACGCTCACGAGCCTGGAAAACGCGCTGCTCGAGTTTCCGGGCTGCGCCGTCGTCATCACCCACGACCGGTGGTTCCTCGACCGCATCGCGACGCACATCCTCGCCTACGAGGGCACCGAGGAGAACCCGGCGAACTGGTACTGGTTCGAGGGCAACTTCGAGGCCTACGAGGAGAACAAGATCGAGCGTCTCGGCCCGGAGGCGGCGAAGCCGTCGCGCATGACGTACCGCAAGCTGACGCGCGACTGATCGGAGTCGATGCATGGCGCGATGGAGTGTCTCGATGGAGCTCCGCTGGGGCGACCAGGACGCGTACGGGCACGTGAATAACGTCGCTTTCGCGCGGTACCTGGAAGAGGCGCGGGTGCGCACGTTCTGGCCGGGCGCCGGCGGTGAACGGAACGGCATGGAGGGGCACTTCCGGGGCGACATCCCCGGGGGGCCCAAGATGCTCGTGGCGAACCAGCAGATCGAGTTCGTGCGCGTGCTCGAGTACGCGGATGCTCCGATCGCCGTGGAGATCTGGATCGGGAAGCTCGGCGGTTCGAGCCTCGAGCTCCACTACGAGATCAGCGCCGGCGGTGAGGGGAGCGACGTCGTCGCTCGCGCGATCACCACGATCGTCATCGTCGACGGGGAGTCGCTGCGCCCGCAGCGACTCTCCGACGCGGCGCGGGCATCGATCGAACCGTGGTGCGACGCACCGGTGTCGATGCGGCGGGGGTGACCTCCGCGGCATCGACGCGCGGCTACTCCGCGGGGAGGCGGATCATCGACTCCTGCGACACGCTCGCCACGAGCGCGCCGCTCGGGTTGTAGAAGCGTCCGTGTGCGAGCCCGCGTCCGCCCTGCGACGTGGGGGAGTCGAGTTCGTAGAGCAGCCAGTCGTCGACGCGGAACGGGCGGTGGAACCACATGGAATGATCCAGACTGGCGACGCGGAGGCCAGGCGTCGCCCACGGAATGCCGTGCTGTCTCGCGATGGGTTCGAGCAGCAGGTAGTCGCTGGCGAAGGCGAGCGCTGCGGCGTGCAGCAGGTGGCCGGCGGGGAGGGCGTCGCGCGACCGCATCCAGACCCGTTGCCGGTTCGTTCGCTCAGAGACCCGCAGGATGATGTCGGACTCGACGTAGCGGAAGTCGAAGGGCCGGTTCAGGACCCATGAGGCGCGTCCGGATCCCGCGAGATGACCGTAGGTGTCCCAGACGGTCGGCAGCTCGTCAGGCTCCGGGATCCCGGTCATCTCGATGGAGTCCTGGTGCTCGAGACCCGAGTCGGGGCGTTGGAACGACGCGATCATCGACATGAGGACGTCGCCGTTCTGGTAGGCCTGTGAGCGCCGCGTCGAGAAGGATCGACCGTCGTGCAGGCGCGCGACCTCGAACGTCATGCGTTCGGAGCTGTCACCCGGACGCAGGAAGTACCCGTGCATCGAATGGATCTCGAGGGCGTCGTCGACCGTTCCGCCTGCGGCGGAGATCGCCTGTCCGAGGACCTGCCCCCCGAACGATCGACCGTGCGGCGTCGGGAGGGCGGGACCGGTCAGGATGTCCTCCCGCGTGCGGGCGCCCGAGTCGATGACGGAGAGCATCTCGACGAGGTCGGGGGTCTGGGTCATGTGAGGCCTCCTGTGGCCGCGGGGGTCAGGTGTGCGTCCCCAGTCTAGGAGGTGCCGCGCAGCGCACCCGGATAGTGTGGAGCTCGTGTCCACACCCTCTCTCGGCTCCCTCATCTTTCGCGGCTCGGCGGACCTCGACGATCTGCGGCGGTTCCTGGAACGGCTCGAACGAGCGGGGTCTCCCGAGGTTCGGCTGCTCTCGCGCGACGATGTGCTCGCGGTGTACGGGTGCACGCAGGCGCCTCGCGGATTGACCGACGGGATCCCGGTCGTGCTCGTGATGCGCGGGTGGTCGCTCGCCGAGACGCCGGTGGAGCCCGTCGACGTCACGGTCCTCGCGAGGTCGCTGTTGGATCGCCTGGCGCGCATCAGCGACGACGAGCGAGAGCTGGTGCTCCCCGATGTGACGGCTATGGCCGCGTGGACCGGGGTGCTGCCGCCTGTGGAGGGATGGCGGTCGGCGGGTGAGATCGATGCCGGGTCCCTCGCGCGCGTCGCCCGCGAGGGCAGCGAACGCGTCGCGGCGGCGCTTCCGGACAACCCGGGAGAGGCGGTCGTGCACAAGGTCAGATCATCGGTGTGGGGTCTTGAAATGGCTCCAGGCATCCCGGCCGCGGCTGCCTTCGCCGCCGAGACGATGGGGTTCCTGTCCGGCGCCGAGACGGTGCGCGTTTCGCGCACCGTGACCTGGGTGCGACTGAGCAGTGGCCACGGTCACGTCGTCGTGCGGGCGCTGCTCGGCTGACCCCCTGAAAACGTTGCCCGGCAGTCCGCTCGGGTCCATCCGCTAGACTGTCGTGGTCAACCCCTGAGGAGTATTTCAATGGCCAATGTGAACGGGATCATCGATCCGCCCATCGACGACCTGCTGGAGAAGGTGGACTCGAAGTACGCTCTCGTGACCTTCGCCTCGCAGCGCGCGCGTCAGATCAACGACTACTACACCGATCTGCACGACGGGAACCTCTTCGACAACGTGGGGCCGCTCGTCGACTCCTCGGTCGATGACAAGCCGCTGTCGATCGCGCTGCACGAGATCGTCGAAGACAAGCTCGAGATCACCGCCAAGGGCGTTTAGTCCGTGGCGCTGCGGCAGTTCACGTCAGAGTCGGTCACCGAGGGGCACCCCGATAAGATCTGCGATCGCATCTCCGACACGATCCTCGATGCGATGCTCGATCAGGATCCGGGTGCCAGGGTCGCTGTCGAGACACTGGTCACAACGGGACTGGTCCACGTCGCCGGCGAGGTGTCGACCTCGGGCTACGTCGAGATCCCGCAGCTGGTGCGCCAGGCGATCCGCGGAATCGGCTATACGAGTTCCGACATGGGGTTCGATGCGTCCTCCTGCGGTGTGTCGGTATCGATCGGGCAGCAGTCTCCCGACATCGCGAGTGGCGTGGACAGCTCGCTGGAGCAGCGCAGCGGCACGCTCGATGACGCGTTGAGCAGTCAGGGCGCGGGCGATCAGGGCATCATGTTCGGATTCGCCACCGATGAGACTCCCGAACTGCATCCGCTGCCGAGCTGGATCGCGCATCGCCTCGCCGAGCGCCTCACGGATGCGCGCAAGCGCGGCATCGTGCCCGAGCTGCGTCCCGACGGCAAGACCCAGGTGACGATCGGGTACGACGGCGATCGTGCCGCTTCGGTGGAGGCAGTCGTGCTGTCGACGCAGCACAGCAGGGATATCTCTCAGCACGCGCTGCGCGAGGTCGTCGAGCGCGAGGTCATCCGGCCCGTGCTCGAGCAGGTCGAGCTCTCGAGCGCCGATACCGAGCTCCTCATCAATCCCGCCGGGCCGTTCGTGGTCGGCGGCCCGATGGGCGACGCCGGATTGACCGGTCGCAAAATCATCATCGACACCTACGGCGGCTGGTCCAGGCACGGTGGCGGCGCGTTCAGCGGGAAGGACCCGTCGAAGGTCGACCGCTCAGCCGCGTACGCCATGCGCTGGGTCGCGAAGCACGTCGTGCGTGCCGGTCTGGCGCGTCGTGCGGAGCTGCAAGTGGCCTACGCCATCGGACGAGCGCACCCCGTCGGCCTGTACGTCGAAACCTTCGGAACCGAGACGGTGCCGGTTGAGCGGATCGAGTCGGCGGTGCGCGAGGTCTTCGACCTGCGACCCCTCGCGATCATCCGCGATCTGCAGCTGATCCGGCCGATCTACGCGAAGACGTCGGCCTACGGTCATTTCGGCCGGGAGCTGCCCGAGTTCACGTGGGAGGCCACGCCGCGCATCGACGAGTTGCGCGCAGCCGCGGGTCTCTGAGCCGGCGCGCCATCGTGGGTGACGCGTCGTGAGCGAGCGACCGGAGGGCCGGCGCGTCGCGCGGATACTGCTCGACTCGGCCCTGCCCCAGCTCGACCATCTGTTCGACTATGCCGTGCCAGATGAGCTGGCCGACGATCTGCGCGTCGGTCAGCGCGTGCGCGTCCCGTTCCGGTCTCAGACGCGGAAGAGCTTCGGATACGTCATCGAGTTCGCCGAGCGCAGCGACTTCGGCGGCGAGCTCTCGGCGGTCAGCGAAATCGTGTCTCCGGTGCCCCAGCTCACCTCGGAGGTGTGGCGACTCGCGCGAGCCGTCGCCGACCGCGCCGGAGGGTCCGCGGGCGACATCCTGCGACTCGCGATTCCGACCCGCCACGTCCGGGTCGAGAAGAAGCATCTCGCAGCGCTCGCGGCGCCGGCCGACGCCGTCGACGACGCCGATGCCGCACCGAATGATGCTGAAGGCGGCGCGGGATCCGGATCGGCGCCCCTGCAGCGCTGGGCTCCCACCGTCAGGCACGAGGAGACCGCCGATCTGCTCACCGCGGGGGCACGTCTCGCGGTGACGCCGTCCCACGGCCCGACCCGACTCCTGACGGGAGAGTGGGTCGCGGGGTGGGCGCTGCATCTGGCAGAGGTCGCCCTCACGGTCTTCGCCCGAGGGCGGAGCGCGATACTCGTACTCCCGGACTATCGCGACCTCGATCAGGTGCGCGACGCACTCGCGGCGCTCGGCCACCGCGACCCCGTGAGGGTGGACTCCCGTCAGACCGGGTCCGAACGGTACGCGGCGTTTCTCCGCTCGCTCGACGACGAGCCGCGCATCATCGTCGGCAACCGATCGGCCGTCTACGCGCCGGCTGCTGCGCTCGGCGCGGTCATCGTCTGGGACGACGGGGATCCGGTCCTCGCGGAACCGCTCGCGCCATACGTCCATCCGCGCGATGCGGCGCTCGTGCGGGCCGAGCAATCGGGCGCGGGGCTGCTCTTCGCCGCGCACTCGCGCAGCGCCGAGGTCGAGCGACTGGTGGAGCTCGGGTACGTGCGGGCCGAAACCCATCCGCCGCGTCGGACGCGGGTGATCCACGCCGATGCCGCCACGGCTCCGGACTCGGTGGGCGGGCGGGTTCCCGAGTTCGCGGCACGATCGATTCGACAGGCGTTGCGGGAGGGGCCGGTCCTCGTGCAGGTCGCCACCCCGGGGTACGCGCCGGTCGCGGTGTGCGAGAGCTGCGGGGATCTCGCACGATGCGGGCACTGCGGGGGTCCCATCGGGTTCCGCGAGGCCAGACGCGCCGCGTGCCGCTGGTGCGGCGAGTACGCGACGAAGTGGCAGTGCGCGACCTGCGACGGCAGGCGACTCGTGGAGCGCGGCATGGGCTCGCAGCGCACCGTCGAACAGTTCGAGCGTCAGTTCTCCGGCGCTCGGGTGCTGCTGAGCGACGGGGACCATCCGCGCGAACGCGTGGACGCGCGGCCCGCGCTGGTGGTGGCGACCCGAGGCGCGGAGCCTCTCGCCGCAGGCGGATACCGCCTGGTCGTCCTGCTCGACGTGGAGCGACTGCTCGGCTTGGAGACCCTCCGGGCGGGCGAGGACTGCCTCAGGTGGTGGGAGAACGCCGCCGCCCTCGCCGCGCCCGACGGGGCGTGCCTGGTCGCTTCCGGCGGCGGTCCGGTCGTCCGCGCCTTCGTGACCGGCAGGATCGGTCCGTGGCTGCATGACGAGCTCATGATGCGTCAGGAGCTCGCGTATCCGCCGGCTGTCCGGGTCGCGGCCGTGAGCGGTGGACGAGCCGAGGTGGATCGTGCGCTCGGCGCCCTCGACGGGCTGCAGATCGATGTGCTCGGGCCGGCGCCTCAGCCCACCGACCCGGGGGATCCTCCGCTGGTCCGCGCCATCGTCCGCTTCGAATATGCCAAGGGAGCTGAGGTCGCGAAGCGCCTGCGCGGCGCCCTGGTCGCTGACGCAGCGGGGTCGTCTGCGCGGAACCGGGGCAAGACTCCGGGGCGCGCGCGACCGGGAGCGCTGAGGCTGCGGTTCGACGACCGCAGCGTTTTCGACGGCTGACGCCGGGATCGGCGGCGCGCAGTCGGCAGTCCGCAGTATCGGCGAAGTTTGCGAGAATAGGTGGATGCGCATCGTCTTCGCCGGCACTCCCGAACTCGCGGGTCCCAGTCTCATCGCACTCGCGGACGCGGGTCACGAGATCGTCGGGGTGATCACTCGCGCGGACGCACCGATCGGACGGAAGCGCGTACTGACACCGTCGCCGATCGCCGAGCTCGCGGAAGAGCGCGGTATCCCCGTGCACCGTTCGAACCGGCTCGACGACGAGACGCTCGCGTGGGTGCGCGACCTGGCCCCCGATCTCGGCGTGATCGTGGCGTACGGGGGTCTCCTGCGCGAACCCCTGCTCTCCGCGCCTGACGAGGGGTGGATCAATCTGCACTTCTCCGATCTGCCGCGCTGGCGCGGTGCCGCTCCCGTCCAGCGCGCGTTGATGGCGGGGGAGCGCCGCCTCGGGGTCACTGTTTTTCGGCTCGTCGACGAGCTCGATGCGGGTGATGTGCTGGCCCGTGATGCTGAAGATTTTCCGCCGGGAACGTCGGCGGGGGCAGCGCTCTCCGCACTCGCCGTTTCGGGGGCGCGGACGCTCGTGCGCGCCGTGGACGGTCTGGCCGACGGGTCGCTCACCGCGGAACCTCAGCGCGGTGAGGCCACTACTGCGGCGAAACTGCAGCGCGCCGACGGTCGTCTCGACCTCACCCGACCCGTGGACGCGGTGCTCGACCAGTGGGCCGGTGCGACTCCGGAACCCGGTGCGTACGCCGAGTGCGACGGTCAGCCGCTCAAATTGCTCGAGATTCGCCGTGTCGACGGAACCCCCGGCCCGCCCGACCCCGTATCGGGCGGAGGGAGCGAGCCCGCGGCCATCGCGGTCATCGCCGGCAAGCGTGCGCTGCTGCGCCTCTCGGACGGTGCACTCGAGCTCGTCCGGGTGCAGCCCGCGGGCAAGGGAGCGATGGACGGCGCAGCCTGGCTGCGCGGCCGCGGCGGCAGCGCGGTGATCTCGTGAGTCGGCGTGAGGCGGAGCGCCGGCACCGTGGTGCCGAGCGCAAGCCCAGACCTCAGGGAAACGTGTCGGCGGCGCGCCTCGTCGCGTATGACGTGCTCCGCGATGTCGAGGATCGGGATGCGTACGCCAACCTCGCCCTGCCCTCCCGTATCCGCGAGGCCGGCCTCGACAGTCGTGATGCCGGGCTCGCCACCGAGCTCGCCGCCGGTGCGCTGCGCGGACGCGGCCGCTACGACCGCATCATCGAGCTCGCCGCGAACCGGACGATCGACCGCATCGACTCGCGGACCCGGAATGTGCTGCGGCTCGGGGCGCACCAGCTCCTGGCGACGCGCGTTGCGCCGCACGCCGCGGTGCACGAGAGTGTGGAACTGCAGCGACGCGTGGCGGGTGCTCAGGCCGCGGGTTTCGTGAACGGTGTGCTGCGCGCGATCGGGCGGCAGGATGCCGCAGCGTGGGATGCGCGCATCGTCGAGTCGGCTGCGTCGGCGGATGCGGCGCTGGCCGACCGAACCTCCCACCCCGGATGGATCGTCCGCGCGCTCCGGGACGCGCTGCGCGCTGAAGAACGCGCCGAGGAGCTCGAGGCACTGCTCGAGGCCGACAACCGGGCTCCCGCTGTACAGGTCGCGCTGCTCCCCGGGAACGGGCTCGACGGGACGGCGATCGACAATGCCGTCGATGGCGAGCTGATCGCGGTCGCCGGACCGTCGCCCATCGGTGCGGAACTCGTGTCGGGCGACCCGGGTCGGATCATCGCCGAACTCGGTGCCGAGGCCGGAACAGTCAGAGTGCAGGATCAGGGCTCGCAGCTGGCCGCACTGGCGCTCACGCGGGCGCGGCCCGTCCGGGCGGGGGAGCGCTGGATGGACGTCTGCGCCGGTCCGGGGGGCAAGACCGCCGTGCTCGCCGCCGAGGCGACCGAAGCCGGAGCCTCGGTCAGGGCCAACGAGGTCTCCGCGCATCGCACCGAACTGGTCGCCGGGGCGGTCGCTGCGTTCGACGTCGAGCTCGTCACGCATGACGGACGCGACGACGACGCCTACGGCGGCAGCGCGGAGGACGGCGCCGTGTTCGATCGCATTCTGGTCGATGCACCGTGCTCAGGGCTGGGGGCCTTGCGACGGAGGCCGGAAGCCCGCTGGCGCAAGACACCGGGGGAGATCCCCGGGCTGACGCGGCTGCAAGAGGAACTGCTGGCCGCGGCGGCCGATCATCTCGCCCCCGGCGGCATTCTGGCCTACGTGACGTGTTCGCCGCACGTCGCGGAGACGCGTGGCGTGCTCAACCGCTTCCTGCGTGCCAGGCCCGAGCTGACCGAGCTCGACGCGCACGCGGTGCTCGACGGACTCGCCCGGAAGCCGCTCGACCTCGGAGAGTCCGGGCTGAGCGCCCAACTCTGGCCGCACCGGAACGGCACCGACGCGATGTTCGTGGCGCTGCTCGAGCGCACCGGCTGAGTTTTCGGCGCAGGGAAGCACCGTGCACCCCTGTCCAATGTCGGTGCGGGCGTCTATCCTGTCCGCATGAAAGCCGCGGACGCATCGAAGCCCCGAGGGGGTGGCACGCGCACGTTCCTGCATCTCGTGGTCAACACCGCCGTCGCGAACCTGACGTCGAACTTTCTCTGGTTCGCGCTCACGTTCTGGGTGTACCTCGAGACGCAGAGCATTCTCGCCACGGGAATCCTCGGCGGTGGCTACATGATGATCATCGCCCTCAGCTCGATGCTGTTCGGCAGCATCGTGGACCGTCATCGGAAGCTGATCGCCATGCGGGCGTCAGCGTGGGCGTCGCTCACCGCGTTCCTCATCGCCTGCACCATCTTCTTCACCGTGCCCGCCGATGCGCTGCTCTCGCTGACCGGCCCATGGTTCTGGGTCTTCACCCTCGTGATCCTGATCGGCTGCGTCGTCGAGATGCTGCGCAATCTCGCGCTCTCGACGACCGTGACACTGCTCGTTCCGCCGGATCGCCATGCCAACGCGAACGGGCTCGTGGGCACGGTACAGGGCATCGCCTTCATCGCGACGAGCGTGTTCAGCGGGCTCTCCATCGGTCAGCTCGGCATGGCGTGGACGATCGTCATCGCGACGGTCTGCACCGCGATCCCGCTCGTCCACCTGCATCTCATCCGTGTCGCCGAGCCCGAGATCCAGGTCGACCCCGATCGTCGCGCCGTGGACTTCCGCGGAGGGTTCCTCGCGGCGCTCGCGGTTCCCGGTCTGCTCGCGCTCATCGTGTTCACGACCTTCAACAACCTCACGGGCGGCGTGTTCATGGCGCTCCTCGATCCGTACGGCTTGACCGTCTTCTCCGTCGAGGCCTGGGGCATCTTCTTCGGCATCGCCTCCGTCGGATTCGTGCTGGGCGGCGCGATCGTCGCGAAGTTCGGTCTCGGCAAGAACCCGATCCGCACCATGCTCATCCTCGTCGCCGCGACCGGGGTGATCGGGAGTGTCTTCACGATCCGCGACGCGGGGTGGCTCTTCGTCGCGGGTATCGCCCTGTTCATGATGATCATGCCCGCCATCGAAGCCGCCGAGCAGACCGTGATCCAGCGGGTCGTACCCTTCGACCATCAGGGGCGGGTGTTCGGGTTCGCGATGACCTTCGAAGCCGCAATGGCCCCGATCGCCTCGTTCATCATTGCGCCGATCGCCGAGTTCGGCGTCGTACCGTATATGGAGACTTCCGAGGGTCGCGAGCGCTGGGAGGGGCTCCTCGGCACGGGCGACGCCCGCGGCATCGCCCTCATCTTCTGCTTCACGGGCCTGGTGTCGATCGCGCTCGCCGCCGGCGCTTCGCTGACCCGCGCCTACCGCCGCGTGTCGCGCAGCTTCCTCACGAGCACACCCTCCCAGCCGATCGCCGAGACCGGCCCGGAGCCTCGATAGACTGAGCAGGTGACCGCACCGCGCATCAATCCGAGCATTCTCTCCGCCGACTTCGTGAATCTCGAGTCCGAGCTCGCGCGCATCGCTTCCGCCGACCTCGTGCACGTCGACGTGATGGACAATCATTTCGTGCCGAACCTCACGTTCGGTCCGCCCGTTGTCGAGCGCATTCAGCAGGTCTCGCCGATTCCCCTCGATGTGCACCTCATGATCACCGGAGCCGATGCGCACGCGCCCGCGTACGCAGAACTCGGCGCCTACTCGGTCACGTTCCACGCCGAGGCGGCGGAGGATCCGGTCGCGCTCGCCAGGCGTCTCCGCGAGATGGGTGCGCGCGCGGGCATCGCGCTCAAACCCGGGACATCGGTCGCCCGGTACCTCGAGTTGCTGCCCGAATTCGATCAGGTTCTCGTGATGACGGTGGAGCCCGGTTTCGGCGGTCAGTCGTTCATGCCCGAGACGATGCCGAAGCTTCGCGAGCTGCGAGCGGCGCGAGATCGTCTGGGGCTCGACGTCTGGTTGCAGGTGGATGGCGGCGTCTCGGCGGAGACCATCGGCGTCGCCGCGGAAGCGGGAGCCGATACATTCGTCGCCGGTTCCGCGGTCTACGGCGGTGTTCCCGAGGATCGGATCGCGGAGCTCCGGGCGGCTGCGCGCGATCACGCGCACTGATCCGAGGCGACCGGCGTCGGCGTGCGGTGCGGCACGGTACGCTGGTGGGGTGAAAACCTTCGATGACCTCTTTGCCGAACTCGCCGAGAAGGCCGCGACGCGCCCCGAGAGCAGCGGAACGGTCGCCCAGCTCGACGCCGGCGTCCACGCCATCGGGAAGAAGGTCGTGGAGGAAGCGGCCGAGGTCTGGATGGCGGCGGAGTACGAGTCGGATGACGCGTGCGCCGAGGAGATCAGTCAGCTGCTCTACCATCTGCAGGTGCTGATGCTCGCGAAGGGCATGTCCCTCGCCGACGTGTATCGGCACCTGTAAACCGCCACCCTCCATCTCGCACTCACACGAAGGACCACCCATGCTCCGCATCGCGGTTCCCAACAAGGGCTCGCTCTCCGAGGTCGCCTCGCAGATGCTCGCCGAAGCCGGATACTCCGGCCGCCGAGACAGCCGTCAGCTCGTCCACACCGACGCCAGGAACGGCGTCGAGTTCTTCTACTTGCGCCCCCGTGACATCGCCACGTACGTCGGGTCGGGTGCGCTCGATGTCGGCATCACCGGCCGCGACCTGCTGCTCGACTCGGGCTCCTCAGCGCACGAGATCGATCACCTCGAGTTCGGAGATTCGACATTCCGTTTCGCCTCCCCGGCTGGCGGCGAGATCTCGGAGATCGCGCATCTCGAGGGCCGTCGTGTGGCGACGAGCTACCCGCGTCTCGTCGACGACTTCCTGCAGACGCACGGTGTGACCGCCGAGCTCGTGAAGCTCGATGGCGCGGTCGAGTCGTCCGTCCGTCTCGGCGTCGCCGATGCGGTGGCCGACGTCGTGTCGACGGGGGCGACGCTGCGCGCCGCAGGCCTCGAGATCTTCGGTCCGGTGATCCTGGAATCGACGGCGGTGCTCATCTCGGGCGAGCAGCGCCACCCCGGTATCGATCGCTTGCTGCGACGACTGCGCGGCGTGCTGGTGGCGCGCAAGTTCGTCATGGTGGAGTACGATCTGCCCGCCGATCAGCTCGAGCTCGCGGCGGAGGTCGCCGGTGGCGTCGAGTCGCCGACGGTGTCGCCGCTGAAGGACGACGCGTGGGTGGCGGTCCGCGTGATGATTCCTGCGGACTCGGCGAACGACGTGATGGATCGTCTCTACGAGCTCGGCGCGCGCGCCATCCTCGTGACCGCGATCCACGCGGCGCGGCTCTGATCGGGGGCGCCTCATGAGCGTCAGTGTGCGCGTCATCCCCTGTCTCGATGTCGCCGCGGGCCGCGTCGTCAAGGGCGTGAACTTCCTGAATCTTCGCGATGCGGGTGACCCCGTCGAACTGGCGGCACGGTATGCCGAGCAGGGCGCAGACGAGCTCACCTTCCTCGATGTCACGGCGACGGCCGACGACCGCGGCACGACTCATGACGTTGTGCGGCGCACGGCCGAGCAGGTCTTCATCCCGCTCACCGTCGGCGGAGGCGTGCGCAGCGCGGACGACGTGGCGCGGCTGCTCGAAGTGGGCGCCGACAAGGTCGGTGTGAACAGTGCGGCGATCGCACGACCCCCTGTGATCGATGAGATCGCCGATCGTTTCGGGGAGCAGGTGCTCGTGCTGTCCCTCGACGTGCGACGGAGCTCTCGGATGCCGAGCGGATTCGTGGTCACTACCCACGGCGGCAAGCGCGAGACCGATCTCGATGCGCTCGCCTGGTGCCGCGAAGCCGTCGATCGGGGGGTGGGCGAGTTGCTGGTGAACTCGATGGACGCCGATGGCACGCTCGCCGGGTTCGACCTCGAGTTGACGCGCGCCGTCCGCGAGCTCGCGACGGTGCCGGTGATCGCGTCGGGCGGAGCCGGTGAGTTGAGGCACTTCGCCCCGGCCATCGAAGCGGGTGCGGATGCGGTGCTCGCCGCCTCCGTGTTCCACGACGGGACATTCACGATCGCCGAGGTCAAGCGAGCGCTCGCCGACGCAGGGCACACGGTGCGACTGAGCGGGGTCGGCGCATGACCCCCCGTGACGCGGTGCCGGACGCGCTCGTCTTCGGCGCGGACGGGTTGCTCCCCGTCGTGGTGCAGGACGATGCGACGGGCGATGTACTCATGCTCGCCTGGATGGATCGAGAGGCCGTGCGACGGACGCTCACGACGGGGCGCGTGACCTACTGGTCGCGATCGCGCCAGGAGTACTGGCGAAAAGGCGACACCTCGGGGCATCGGCAGTACGTGCGCAGTGTCGCCGCCGACTGCGACGCCGACACCCTGCTCGTGCGGGTGATCCAGGTGGGTGCGGCCTGCCACACCGGCACGCGCACGTGCTTCGACGGGCGCGAGATCGCGGCCCTCGTGGGGGATCCCGACTCAGCGGAGTGACGGTCGGCGTCGCGATAGGCTGGTCGGGTGACCCTCACCACGACCCGCGCTCAGTTCGCCGCGGCCCGCTCCACGCACGCTGTGATCCCGGTCTGCCGGGAGATCTTCGCCGACGCCGACACTCCCGTCGGGATCTACCGGAAGGTCGCCGCGTCGCGCCCGGGCACGTTCCTGCTCGAGTCCGCTGAGCAGGGCGGCGTGTGGACCCGCTTCAGCTTCGTCGGCGCCGGATCGTTCGGCGTGCTCGGCGAACGCGACGGACACGCGCACTGGACGATCGACCCAGACGGCGGCGTCGATGAGGATCGGCTCCTCGCGGGCGGGGTGTCGTCGATGCAGCCGGTGGAGGCGCTGCGCGCCGTCGTCGAGCGGTGGCGCTCGCCCGGTGTCCCCGGGCTTCCGCCGCTGGCCAGCGGATTCGTCGGGTACCTGGGGTGGGAGACGGTGCGGCAGTTCGAGCAGCTCGACCATCCGCCGGCGTCGGATTCCGGACTGCCGACCCAGGGACTCAGCTTCGTGTCCGAACTCGTGGTGATCGATCACCGCGAGGGGAGCATCGTGCTGCTCGCGAACGTGCTGAACGACGGCGACGCCGAGTCCGAGGGGGTCGACGCCGATGCGGCGTGGTCGGACGCCCAAGCGCGACTCGACGTGCTGCAGGAGGCACTCGCCGCCCCGGTGCCGTCTCCGCTCGGCACGCTCGATCGACAGGCGCACGCCGAGCCGCGGCGACGCACGACGGAGGCGGAGTACTTCGCGAAGGTCGAGCGAGCGAAAGCGCACATCGTGGACGGCGATATCTTCCAGGTCGTCATCTCGCAGCGGTTCGACCAGGAGTGCACCGCGGATCCGCTCGACGTCTACCGGGTGCTGCGGCACCTGAATCCGAGTCCGTACCTCTACCTCCTGCACCTGGAGGACGCGGAGGGGCAGCCGTTCGCCGTGGTCGGTTCGAGCCCGGAAGCGCTGGTCACGGTGCAGGAGAGCGGACACGTCATGACGCACCCGATCGCTGGATCGCGTCCGCGCGGCAGCACCGTCGAGGAGGATCAGCAGTTCGAACGCGACCTGCTCGCCGACGAGAAGGAGCGTGCCGAGCATCTGATGCTCGTGGATCTCGCGCGGAACGACATGCTGCGCGTCTGCGAGCCGGCGTCCGTCGAGGTGACCGAGTTCATGCGGATCGAACGTTTCAGCCACATCATGCACATCGTCTCGACCGTCGAGGGCCGGATGTCCGCGGGAGCGAATGCGGTCGACGCCCTGCGCGCCACGTTCCCTGCCGGCACGCTGTCGGGGGCGCCGAAGCCGTGGGCCCTCCGCATCATCGACGAACTCGAACCGGTGCGGCGCGGAGTGTACGGCGGAGTCGTCGGCTACTTCGGCCTCGGCGGCGCAGCCGATCTCGCGATCGCGATCCGCACGGCGACCATCCGAGACGGAGTCGCCATGGTGCAGGCCGGTGGCGGACTCGTCGCCGATTCGGTGCCGCGTCTCGAGGAGGAGGAATCCCGGAACAAGGCCGCGGCGCCGCTGCGCGCCGTCGCGATCGCGAACTCGCTGCAGCGTCTCGGCGACGCGGAGAGGAGCGGTGATGCTGCGTAAGCGTTCCCTGGTCCTGCTGCTCCTCGCCGGTGCCGCTGTGATCCTCGTGGCATCGACCCAGGTGTGGGCGACGTTCGCGCTCGCACCGGGCGCGGCCACTGTCACGGAGGTCGCGGTGACCGGCCAGCAGACGACGCCAGCCCTCATGCCCATCGCGATCGCACTCATCGCCGCGTCGGTCACCCTGTCCATCGCGGGGAAGGTGCTCCGTCCCGTGCTCGCCGCGGTCACCGCGCTGCTCGGCGGCGGCATCGCGGTCGTCTGCATCCGGCGGGTCTTCGGTTCGACCGGCGACATCGTCGCATCTGCCGGGGCACCCCTCAGCGAGGTGACAGGTCTCGGGGCGTCGGACCAGACCGGGATCGTGGTGGAGGCGCACCAGTCGGTGTGGCCGGCGGTCGCGGCTGGAGCCGGCCTCTTCGTCGCACTCATCGCCGTGATCGTCTGCGTCGTCGGTCGTTCGTGGACGACCGGAGGCCGCCGATACGAATCCTCCCCGGCGCGTTCGACCGCGGGCGGCCGCACGGATCGCATCTCCGACTGGGATGCGATCTCGGAGGGGGACGATCCGAGCGAGGATGCCGCAGTGGGTCCCGACGAGACGGATTCGAGTGCCGGAGCGGACGATCGGAAACCGTGACACCGAGGCGGGCGGTCCCCGAACCCGCGGCACAGCCGGTAGGCTGGACTGCGTACGCATTGTTTTCAGAGGAGTTTCATGAGTAACGAGCACGGAGATCCCGGCCACGGCGACTCACCCGCCGCCTGGACCGCCGTCGTCGTGATGCTGATCGGCATCGCAGCGGGCACCGTCTTCTTCTTCCTGCACATGGCGACCATGGTGTGGGTCTGCGTCGGTGTCGTCGTCGTCGGCCTGCTGCTGGGGTGGATTCTCGCCAAGGCCGGTTTCGGCGTGAACGGTCCCCGGTTCACCCCGAAGTCGCACGACTGACGTGCTCGACGAACTGCTCGCAGGGTCTCTCGAGGATGCCCGGACGCGCCGAGAGTCGGTCTCGCGTGCCGAGGTCGAGGCCGCGGCGCTCGAGCGA
Source organism: Leucobacter tardus (assembly GCF_017583045.1). GTDB lineage: Bacteria > Actinomycetota > Actinomycetes > Actinomycetales > Microbacteriaceae > Leucobacter > Leucobacter tardus. Next base: position 66,302 of record NZ_JAGFBF010000005.1, read on the forward strand.
ACCGCGGCGCTCGATGCGCTGGAGTTCCTCGCGCCCGCTGATCACATCAAGGTGATCGCCGAAGTGAAGCGCGCGAGTCCGTCGCGCGGCGACCTCGCCGATATTCCCGAGCCGCAGACGCTGGCCGCCCAGTACGAGGCGGGTGGCGCCAGCGTGGTCAGCGTGCTGACGGAGGAGCGCCGGTTCAAGGGGTCCCTCGCCGATCTCGAAGCGGTCCGGAAAGCGATCAGCATTCCGATCCTGCGCAAAGACTTCATCGGCGACGAGTACCAGGTGTTCGAAGCCCGTGCAGCCGGAGCGGATCTGGTGCTGCTCATCGTCGCAGCGCTGCCGCAGGAGCGTCTCGTGCAGCTGCACGGACTCATCCGTGAACTCGGCATGACGCCGCTCGTCGAAGCCCACTCCGAAGAGGAAGTCGCGCGCGCCGTCGATCTCGGGGCGCAGCTCATCGGGGTGAACGCGCGCGATCTGCGCACGTTCGAGCTCGATCGCGATCTCTTCGGTCGCGTTGCCGATCAGATGCCGGCGGGCGTCGTGCGCGTCGCCGAGTCGGCCGTCCTCGACATCTCGGACGTCGAGCGCTATCGCGAAGCGGGTGCCGATGCGGTGCTCGTGGGCGAGGCGCTCGTCACCAGTGATCCCATCGCGACGCTCGCGTCCTACCTGAACGTCTGAGGCTCGACACCTCCGACCGACCTTCTGAACCGGAAAGCACAGGGTGCACCATGACTGATCAGACACCGGGAGCGCAGCCGCTGCGCTCCGAGGCCGGCCCCTTCTTCGGCGAGTTCGGCGGCAGGTACATGCCCGAGTCCTTGATCGCAGCGCTCGATGAAGTGCAGCGGGCGTACGAGGATGCGCAGCAGGATCCCGAGTTCGCGGCCGAGCTCGCGGAGCTGCATCGGACCTACACCGGTCGGCCATCGATCGTGACCGAGGTGCCGCGGTTCGCCGCGCACGCCGGAAACGCACGGATCCTGCTGAAGCGCGAAGACTTGAACCACACGGGCTCGCACAAGATCAACAACGTCCTCGGCCAGGCGCTGCTCGTGAAGCGACTCGGCAAAACTCGCCTCATCGCAGAGACCGGAGCCGGCCAGCACGGTGTCGCGACCGCTACCGCGGCGGCACTGTTCGGCATGGAGTGCACCGTCTACATGGGCGAGGTCGATACCGAGCGCCAGGCGCTGAACGTCGCGCGCATGCGACTGCTCGGCGCCGAGGTGATCCCGGTGAAGACCGGGTCCCGCACGCTGAAGGACGCGATCAACGAGGCGTTCCGCGACTGGGTCGCGAACGTCGATCACACGCACTACCTGCTCGGCACGGTCAACGGCCCGCACCCGTTCCCGGTCATGGTGCGCGACTTCCACAAGATCATCGGCGAGGAGGCGCGCGACCAGGTGCTCGAGCTCACCGGCCGCCTCCCCGACGCGGTCGCGGCCTGCGTCGGCGGCGGCTCGAACGCGATCGGCATCTTCCACGCCTTCCTCGACGACCCCGCTGTCGCGCTCTACGGGTTCGAGCCGGGCGGACACGGCCTCACCTCGGGCGAGCACGGCGCGACGATCGGCACCGGGAAGCCGGGCGTGCTGCACGGAACGCGCACCTACGTGCTCCAAGATGAAGACGGGCAGACGGTGGAGTCGTACTCCATCTCCGCCGGTCTCGACTACCCGGGTGTCGGGCCCGAGCACGCGTGGCTCTCCGACATCGGTCGCGCGACCTACGAGTCGGTGACCGATGACGAGGCGATGCAGGCGCTCCGCCTCCTGGCACGAACCGAGGGCATCATTCCGGCGATCGAGTCGGCGCACGCCCTCGCCGGGGCGCTGCGCCTCGGCTCGCAGCTCGGCGAGGGTGCGGTGATTCTCGTCAACCTCTCGGGTCGCGGGGACAAAGACATGGCGACGGCTGCGAAGTACTTCGAGCTGATCGACGACGAGACGGGAATCGAGGGATGAGCGTGTCGCAGTCCACCGTCTCCGCGGCGATCCGCCGTGCGCAGGAGGAGCGCCGGGGCGCGCTGGTCGGGTATCTGCCCGTCGGGTTCCCCGACCTCGACACCAGTGTCGCCGCGGCGATCGCGATGGCGCGCAGCGGTGCGGACGTGCTCGAACTCGGGCTGCCGTACTCCGATCCGGTGATGGATGGCGTAGTGATCCAGGAGGCCACGCAGACGGCGCTGGCAGCCGGTTTCCGGGTGTCGCACGTGTTCGAAGCCGTGCGTCGCGTGCGCGAGGCCGTCGACATCCCGGTTCTCGTCATGACCTATTGGAACCCGGTGCTGCAGTACGGCGTCGAGCGGTTCGCGTCCGAGCTCGCCGCGGCCGGCGGCGCGGGGCTCATCACCCCCGACATTACGCCTGACTCGGCGGACGAGTGGCTGCTGGTCAGTCGCGAGCACGGCCTCGACCGCGTATTCCTCGCGGCGCCGACCTCGAGCGATGAGCGCCTCGAGCTGGTCGCCGCGGCGACCACCGGGTTCGTGTACACCGTTTCGACCATGGGCATCACCGGCGAGCGGACCGAGCTCGACGCCGCGGCATCGCGTCTGACCGCGCGCCTGCGAGAGCACGGTGCGGATCTCTGCTGCGTCGGCATCGGCATCTCGACCGCCGAGCAGGTCGCTTCGGCGCTCGAGTACGCCGATGGGGCGATCGTCGGGACGGCGTTCGTGCGTGCGCTGCGCGACGGCGGCGTCGACGCGCTCGCGCGCGTCGTGCGCGAGATCGCACGCGGAACCGAGCGGTCTGACGGTGAACGTGCGGAATCCAGCCCGCTAGGATAGGTGCGGTCGCTCGGTTCCAGTCGGGGTCGAGCACAGCGAGTCGCGAAAGAGGAGTGGATGATCCTGCCATTCAGTATCCCGAGCCCCGATCTGCAGTTCATCGAGATCGGACCGGTGAGGATCGCCGTCTACGCGATCTGCATCATCATCGGCGTGATCGCCGCGGGCATCTGGACCAACCGACGGCTGACTCAGCGCGGCGGGGAGCGCGGGGTCACCCTCGACTTCCTGGTCTGGTCGCTGGTGCTCGGCATCATCGGCGCTCGGTTCTACCATGTCGCGTCGCACTGGGGCGACTACTTCGGTCAGGGCCGGGAGTGGTGGAACCCGTTCGTGCCGAACGCGATCTGGAACATCTGGGACGGCGGTATCGCGATCTTCGGCGCGCTGCTCGGCGGAGCGCTCGGCGTACTCATTGCCGCGCGCATCACCGGCGTGCGTTTCTGGTCGTTCGCCGACGCCCTGGTCCCGGGTCTGCTGCTCGCCCAGGCGTTCGGGCGACTCGGCAACTGGTTCAACCATGAGCTCTTCGGCGGTCCGACGACCCTGCCCTGGGGACTGCAGATCGAGGCGGACAACGCGGCATTCCCGATCGGACTGCCGCCGGAGACACTGTTCCACCCGACCTTCCTCTACGAGATCGTCTGGAACGTACTCGGCGTCGTCGTGCTGCTCGCAATCGAGCGGGCGTGGCGCCCGCGCTGGGGTCAGTTCTTCGGCCTGTACCTCATCTGGTACGGCCTGGGCCGCAGCGTGATCGAGTCGATGCGGGTGGACCCGAGCTTGATCGTTCTCGGACTCCGCACCAACGTGCTGACCGCGATCATCGCGATCCTCATCGGAGTGATCCTGATCATCGTGCAGCACCGTCGTCACCCGGGGCTCGAGCGCTCCGTGTACGTGCCCGGACGCTCGAACCCTCAGGACAGCGTGCTCGCCGAGACGAGCGATCCTGAAGCGTACTATCACGTGCTCGATCACGGCGATGCACGGGAGACCGACGTCGACGCCGCTGACGGCGAGACGGAAGACCATGAGGACACCGATGGCGCGGACCTGGAACGCGTCGGAGAGGAACGTCGATGAGGCACGCCAAGATCGTCGCAACATGGGGACCGGCCGTAGCGAGCTACGACCACACGCTCGAGCTGATCCGGGCGGGAGTCAACGTCGCCCGCCTCAACATGTCCCACGGCACGTACAACGTGCACGAAGGGGTGTACCGCAACATTCGGCGAGCGGAGACCGAGGTCGGACGCCCGATCGCCGTGCTCGCCGACCTGCAGGGTCCGAAGATCAGGCTCGCCACATTCGCCGACGGCCCGCACGATCTCGCGGAGGGCGACGAGTTCGCCATCACCACCCGCGACATCGCTGGCGACCGCACGATCTGCGGCACGACCTATCAAGGGCTGCCGGGCGACGTCGAGGTCGGCGATCCGCTGCTCATCGACGACGGCAAGGTCGGTCTGCGCGCCGTGCGCGTCACCGAAGACACGGTGCACACGGTGGTCGAGGTGCCCGGCACCGTCTCCAACAACAAGGGGATCAATCTTCCGGGCGTCGCCGTGAGCGTGCCCGCGCTCTCCGAGAAGGACGAGCAGGATCTCCGCTGGGCTCTGCAGCTCGGCGCCGACTACATCGCCCTCTCGTTCGTGCGTGACGCCGCCGACATCTCCCGCGTGCACGAGATCATGGCTGAGGAGGGGCGCAAGCTTCCCGTCATCGCGAAGATCGAGAAGCCGCAGGCCGTCGACAACCTCGAAGCCATCGTTGATGCGTTCGACGGCATCATGGTCGCTCGCGGCGATCTCGGCGTCGAGATGCCGCTCGAGCGCGTGCCGCTCGTGCAAGCCGAGGCGGTGACGCTGTCGCGCCGGTACGCGAAGCCCGTCATCGTGGCGACGCAGGTGTTCGAGTCGATGATCGACAACCCGCGGCCGACACGCGCCGAGGCGTCCGACTGCGCGAACGCGGTGCTCGATGGGACCGACGCGGTCATGCTCTCGGGTGAGACGAGCGTCGGCGCGTTCCCGATCGAGGCGGTGGCGACGATGTCGCGCATCATCGAGACCACCGAGGATCACGCGCTCGACCGCATCGAGTCGTTCGGCACGCAACCCCGCACGCAGGGCGGCGCGCTCACGCTGGCGGCATCCGAGGTCGCTGATTTCATCGGCGCGAAGTACATCTGCGTGTTCACCGAGTCGGGCGACACGGTGCGTCGCATGTCGCGTCTGCGCAAGTCGATGCCCATCCTCGGGTTCACGCCGAGTCTCGAGACGCGCCGTCGCATGGAACTCACCTGGGGTGCGCGCAGCTTCGAGGTGCCCCGCGTGAACAGTACCGATGAGATGTTCGAGCAGGTCGATCACGTGCTGCTCGGTCACCACCGCGCGGAGATCGGGGAGACCGTGCTCGTCATCGCTGGTTCCCCTCCCGGGGTCGTGGGCTCGACGAACACGCTCCGCGTGCATCGCGTGGGCGAGGCCACCGGTCAGCTTCCCGAGGCGCGGCCGCGCAAGCACACCCTCGAGGGAACGATCGGCGACTGACCGATCGATCATCCGACGGAGCGGGTGCCGGCGATTCCGGTACCCGCTCCGTCGTTTCGATGGGCCGCAGCTGGAGTGTCGAGTTCAGACACCGGGTGCGGCTGCGATAGGGTGGCTTCGGTGGATTTCCCACCTTGCCGGATTGGCGGAATTGGCAGACGCGAAGCACTCAAAATGCTTTGTCCTTTGGGCGTGTGGGTTCGAGTCCCACATCCGGCACGCAACAAGAACCCCCTACTCACCTAGAAAACACTAGGAAGTAGGGGGTTTGCTGTTTCTTTGAATCCACGGTTTGCCCACACTTTGCCCACACTTCTCCATCTCCGAAATCCTCGCCTCGGCTATCGCGTGGAAGTTCAAGATTCTCGCTTCAAGTTCTTCGACTGATGGGCCACCCTCGATGTACGCGGCGAGTGCAGCGTCGTGTGGATCTCGCGACATGGTTCGGACGATGCTCTCGGCGGCGATCATTGCGGCTGCTGCTCGGCAGTCCTTTTCAGTGGGAAGTCGAGTGGTGTTCGTGTCGCGCTTCATAAGCACAGGCTGTCACGGATCGCCCGTAGACGCACGAAAACGCCCCCACCCGACCGAAGTTAGATGGGGGCGCTCGATATGGAAATGCTGACGATCAGCGGTACTTGATCAACGAGTAGTAAGGCTTGTACTCACCCTTGTAGTGCTTGCAGATAGTCGAAGACGCAATCTTCTTGCCCGATGCGGAAAGGACTGCGATGCGCGACATTGTATGCGCCTGGCACGCAGTCTTCGTATCGAAGCTCGCCGAGTAGTAATGGTAGTTGGCTGCCTGAGCAGGCGATGCGGCCACCAAGAGCCCGGCCGTCAGTCCCACGGTGGCGAGTCCCGCTGCGAGTGTCTTCTTGATCTTCATGATTCCCTGTCTCCCTGGTTTCGATCGATCTCACAGCATCATAACGAAAATGCCCCCACCCGACCGAAGTCAGATGGGGGCATTCAGATGAGATCCGTGAGGGCTTGTGGAACTGGGGGAAGTTCCGCGCCCGGTGCGTGGCGGCGGTGGGAATCGATAAGCGCGCGGACGTAGCGGACGAGCGCCCATTCACGACGCGCGTACTCTTCGACCATCCCCTCGAGCTTCGCGACACGACGCGTGAGGATCTGCAGTTCGGCGCGGTGGTCCTCAGCCTGCTGCCGCTGATCCTCGCGAAGACGCGCCAACTCCTCGCGCATAGGCGTGAGCAGGTCAGTCGCAGACTCGGTGATCGTTGCGGCGGCATCTGCGCGTTCGGTTCCCCGTTTCGATCGTGACGTGATGATGGCGACAGCGACGGTCGCGATCGCACCGAAGATGCCACCGGAGACGAGGTATGGGCCGATGTCAGATAGGAACGTTTCCACGTTGCTCCCTCCGTGCGACATGCGCGGCACGGCGGAGCTGGAGAGCGTCGCGTGTAACCGCGGTGAGCGTGGCGGCATTGAGCCCGAGCACGAGCACGCCGGTGAAGGTAAGGCCGGACGCGTCACCCAGCGAGACGGCGAACGCACCGAGTGCGGTGGTGATCGCGAGCCCGCCGCCGAGCTTGAACCATCCGCCGAGCCATTGGTTCGGGCTGAGGATGCCCCAGATCGACAGCTCGGGGCCAGGGTATCGATCACGAAGCGGCGGAAGCATCGGCGCGTGTACCTCACGCACGAGCACGTGCACGCTCTCGCCGCACTCACTCCACACCCAGACCTGATCCTCACGTTGGCCTACACCGGCTTGCGGTGGGGTGAAGCAACGGCCCTACGGGTCAGAAACCTCAACGAGGTCCGCCGGCGTCTTTCCGTGGAGGAGAACGCCGTCCTCTCAGGCAACCGAGTGCACGTCGGCACACCGAAGGGCCATGAGCGTCGAACCGTGCCGTACGTCTCGTTCCTCGGTCCGCGCCTCGCCGAGCTCAAGAGGGGCAAAGGCGGAGAAGATCTCCTCTTCGGGGACGGCAAGATGCATGTACGTCTGCCGCATGCGAAGAGCGGATGGTTCACGAAGGCGGTCAAAGCTGCACAGGCTGCGGATGCATCGTTTCCTACGATCACTCCACATGGGTTGCGTCACACCGCTGCGTCGTTCGCGGTGTCGTCCGGTGTGAACGTGAAGGTGGTTCAGCGCATGCTCGGACATAAGTCGGCCGCGATGACCTTGGATACCTACGCTGACCTCTTCGACGGTGATCTCGACGACGTGGCAGAGCGCATGGAGCGGAACGTGCTCGAGGCTGCAAGGGGCACCGAGTGGGGACGTAATCTCGGCTCCTGAGGCGCCCTCGTCTGCCCACATTTTGCCCACATTCGATGCGGTAACAGGGGTGTTCGAGGGGGTTTACCCGGGTTCAAAAGTGTTGATTTCGTGCGGAAGTTGAGCCTGTGATTGACCGATCTTCGAGTTCGAGTCCCACATCCGGCACCCCGTTCCCGTAAGCTCACCCGCGACGTCCGCGGCGACTCCCTGCACGGGGCCTTCGTCCTCCGGGGGCCTGTTATCGTGGGCCCATGATCCTCGGACTCGGACTCGCGCTGATCGGAATCGTCGCGCTGGTGGGTGTGTTCCGTGATAGACGACGTCGCTGACGCGCGCCGTCTACTCCGTCGCGAACGGGTTCTCGGCGATGATCCGCATCAGATCGTCCGGGTCTGCGCCTGCGCGCTGCCAGAGGCTGGTCAACAGGATCGCCGTGTGTCTGGACGTTGCGAACGCCACAGCGCCCGGCGTCATCATCGGTTGCGCTGCGACGGTCTCGAACGCGACGAGGTACTCGTGGAAGAGCTGTTCAATGACCTCGGGGTCGGTCTCCTGCACGTTCCGCTGTGCGAGCGTCGCCAGGTGCGCGCCAGCGGCGGCGAGATTCTCGATCGCGTCGTGGCCGAGTTCGGTTTCCAGTCGGTTCAGGGGGTCTTCTGCACTGCTCATCAGCCGAGTCTACGGGCCGGAGGGCGGCAGCGACGCCGTCGCACCGATCTGTGCTCGCCGATAGGCTGTCGCCATGGCAAGCGGTGAGCGTGAGAGCAACGGGCTCGTGTTCGGCATCATCTACGGCATGCTGGGCGGTGTCGTGATCGGTGCGGTGACGGACAACATCGGGTTGTGGATCGCGCTGGGTATGCCGATCGGTATCGCCGCCGGCCTGGTGTACGACGCGGGTGTGCGGCGGCGCGGCGCGGACGATCCTGCGGACGAGTAGGCGTCTGGGGTCGCCGCCGTTGTCAGTCGTACCGGTGCGCGACGTGCCACCTGCCCGCGTCGTCGCGGTGCACATCGAAGACGCTGGCGACCCCGTCTACCTCGTTCCGCGCGGTGAACCGCCAGCCGACGAAGTGCGCCGGAGCATGCGTGATCTCGGGCGGCAGCCACTCGGGTTCGCGCGTGAGCGGCGTGGGCACGTCGATCACCCGCCAGCGCATGCGGTCAGCCACCATCCGGGCGGGCAGTCCAGAATCGAACCAAAGCGCGACCGCGTCTCGTACTGATGTTTCGAACATGTGTGCGATGGTAGACGAAGGTGCTGACATTGGGAACCGGGTGCGTATGCGATCCGGGTCGACGAAAGGATGACTATGGGCATTCGCGAATCCAGCGGCTTCAGCCGCAACGGGTCCGCCTACGACGCGCAGCACGCCGCCGACTCGATCGCCGAACTCGAAGCGCAGTACGCGGCGGGCGAGATCGAACGTCACGCCTACTTCGAGAAGAAGCGTTCACTCGTGCACATCTACCTCAAAGCGACGACGTCACCGAGACGAACGTTCCCGGAGGAGTACTAGACGTTCGGCTTCCCTGACTCCGAATCGCGCGCTGCGCGATCCTGCACCAGCGCACGCACACTCAGGTAGGCGATCAGTGACAGTGCGCTCATGCCGAGAAACGGGACGATGAGATAAGCCCAGACCGCGACCGTGAGCGGGCTCCCGGCGTCGGTGACGACGACGAGCAGCGCAACGAGACCCAGCACCGCTCCGGCGAGACTGAGCCAGGCGAGGGCGTCCAGGGGACGGTTGCGTCGGCGCTGCGGTGCCGCGTACTTCTCGCGGACCGCGTCTCGGATGGGGTCGTGGGTGCTACCGTCGCTCATAGGGTTCAGCGTACTCGAGCGGGCCGCCGTTCGGCGCTCGATGCGCGGGCGACAGCCGAGGAGGAGCAGATGGCAGACCGCGAGACACGACACCGAGCGCTCGCCGGGCGGTATCTGCCCGACTCGCTGCTCGCGCGGATTCGCGACCGCGCCGCGGACAATGACCGACGGAACCGGTTCTTCTGGGAGGACCTCGACGATCTTCGCGACCACGGCTACCTCACGCTCTTCGTCCCCGAGCAGTTCGGCGGGCCGGAGCTGAGCCTGAATCAGGTGTCTCGTTTGCAGCAGCGTCTCGCGGCCGCCGCCCCGGCGACCGCACTCGCCGTGAACATGCACCTGATGTGCACGGGGGTCGTCGCCGCGATGTTCGCGCGGGGTGATCGCTCGTTGGCGTACGTCTTCACGGACGTCATGGCGGGTGAAATCTTCGCGTTCGGCATCAGCGAGCCCGCGAACGACTGGGTGCTGTACGGGTCCCACACGGCTGCCGAACCGCTGTCGGGCGGCGGCTACGCGTTCACCGGTGTGAAGATCTTCACGTCGCTGTCGCCGGTGTGGACCCGACTCATCGTGCACGGGCTCGATCGCTCCGATCCGGACGCACCTCAGGTGGTCTTCGGCTTCGTGGAGCGCACGCACGCTGAGGCCGCCGCGGGCGGCGGCGACGGTATCTCGGTCTCGGACCGGTGGGATGTCATGGGCATGCGTGCCTCACACAGTCGGGCGACCGTGCTCGACGGTGCCAGGGTGCGACCGGAGCGCGTGGCGCGTCGGATCCCGGAGGGGCGCACGCCCGATCTGCTGACCTTCGCCATCATGGCCAACTTTCAATTGCTCATCGGATCGGTCTATGCGGGTGTCGCGCGTCGCGCGCTGCAGGTGGGTGCCGCGGCGCTCACGGGTCGACACTCGGCGCAGCGGGGCACCTCGTTCGCCGAGATTCCGGAGAGCCGGGTGAGGCTCGCTGATGCGCACCTCGATTTCACCGCGATTCCCGCGCAGCTCGATGCGACGACGCGCGACTTCGACGAGCTGGAGGACCTGGGCGCGGCCTGGCCGCTGCGATTGGTGAGTGCGCGGTTGAACGCGGTCGCGGCTGCGCGGCGGTGCGCCGAGAGCGCGCTCCTCTGCACGGGCGGCTCGGGTTTCAGCAACGACCACGAGGTGAGCCGGCTGCTGCGCGATGCAACGGCGGGCCTATTCCATCCGCCGAGCATCGATGCGGCCCGTCCGATGTACGCCGCGGCATTGCTCGATGGGGACGACGGGCCTACTGCAGACTCTCCCTGAAGTCGTCGGCCAGCGCATCGACCACGGCCTCCAATGCGCCACTCGGAACCGCACTCGGGGTGCCGGAGCGGAGATCTCCGAAGGGGAACCCCCAGCCGCCGTTGTCGTGCAGCACATCGAGCTGCCGCGCCGCGCTGTTGCCGATGTCGAGCACCCTGGCGACCTCTGCGAGTTCGGCCGTGCACTCGAGATCGGCGGCGACGGGAGCGAGCTCCTCGAGCAGCTGTGTGAGATGGTCGCGCACCGGCATCTGCCCGCCCTCACGATCCACGATGATCTCGGCGTCGAGCCCGTAGCGAGCGGCACGCCACTTGTTCTCACGGACATACCACTGCTGCAATCGGGGGAGCGGCTCTCCGCGGTCGAGCCGTCGCTGGAAGTGCTCGACCAAGCACTGCGATACCGCGGCGAGCATGCCGATCTCCCAGAGCGTCGACGCGCCGTCGCACGCGCGCAGCTCGATGGTGCCCCAGCGCGGTGCAGGCCGCACATCCCATCTCGCTTCCGTCGGCTCGGCGATGATGCCGGTGCCCGTGAGATCATCGACGACGCGCTCGAACGCCTCCCAGTCGTCGATATCCCAGGGGATCCCGGCGGTGGGCAGCTGCTGGAACATGAGTGCGCGGTTCGACGCGTAGCCGGTCGGCTCGCCCGCCCATAGCGGGCTCGAGGCCGCGAGCGCCTGCAGGTGCGGCAGGTAGGCGAGTACGGCGTGCATGATCGGGATCACGCGCTCCCGCCGATCGATCCCGAGGTGCACGTGCACACCCCAGATGAGCATGTTGCGGCCCCACCACTGCGTGCGCTCAAGGAATCGGTCGTACCGCTCGGACGGCGTGACGCTCTGCGCCTCCCAGCGGCTGAACGGATGGCTGCCGCTGCCGATGATGCGGTGCCCGCTCGCCTCTGCGGCGGTCAGCGCGGCGCGAGCCATCTCGCGGAGGTCGTGCACGGCGTCGCCGACACGGGCGTGGGGAGCCGAGACGAGCTCGATCGTGTTCTCGAGCAGCTCGCTCGTCGCGTGCGGGAACGCGTCGGTCGGCCATCGGTGCCCGATCTCTTCGAGCACCTGCGGTGCGACGTTCGCGAGACCCCGGGATCGGGCGTCGATCAGGCCGAGCTCCCACTCGATGCCGAGCGTGGATCTCGGCGACGCCGTGAACTCGATAGCCATAGGGCTCCTCCCGCCGAGCGGCGTTGACTGGCAACAGCCTAGTAGCGTCAACGGGGCCCGCAACAACCGATTGACCAGATTGCGAGAAAATCCCAGTTCGTGACGAAATTGCTTTACGAAGTCGGGTGTGGCATGCTTGATGGGTTCGCGCGATCCGCGCGCCCGCAGGCTTTACAAGGAGTATTCATGGCAGTCAAGATCCGTCTCAAGCGTCTCGGTAAGATCCGCGCGCCCTACTACCGCATCGTCGTCGCCGACTCGCGCACCAAGCGCGACGGCCGCGTGATCGAAGAGATCGGCAAGTACCACCCGACCGAGAACCCCTCGTTCATCGAGGTGCAGTCCGAGCGTGCGCAGTACTGGCTCAGCGTCGGCGCGCAGCCGACCGAGCAGGTCGCGGCGATCCTGAAGCTCACGGGCGACTGGGGCAAGTTCTCGGGCGAGGGCAACACCGAGTCGCAGGTGCGCCCGGTCGAGCCGAAGGCCGTCTTCGAGGCCGACGCCTCGAAGAAGACCGTGCTGCGTCCGAAGGCTGAGAAGCCCGCTGCTCCGGCCCAGGAGTCGAACGACTCGGCCGAGGCTGAGAACACCGAGGCGTAACCCATGGCCGACCGCTCGCTGGCCGAGGCGCTCGAGCACCTCGTCTCCGGCATCGTCGATCACCCCGACGAGGTCCGCGTCGACGCGCGCGAGTCCTCACGGGGGGAGACGCTCGAAGTCCGCGTGCACCCCGACGATCTGGGTCGCGTGATCGGCCGCGGCGGGCGGACCGCCCAGTCGCTGCGCACGGTGATCGGATCCCTCGCCGATGGCGACCGGGTCCGCATCGATGTCGTCGACACCGCAGCGGAGGGCGCCGCCTGATGGCGGACGCACCGAAGCGCGCTCAGGCTCCTCGCCCCGATATCGGGTCGGGGAGCCTCCGCGTTGGACGACTGACCAAGCCGCACGGGTTGAAGGGCGGCGTCAAGCTCGAGCTCTTCACCGATAATCCTGATCTGCGGTTCACGCCGGGATCCGTGTTCCACCTGCAGGTGCCGGAGGATTCCGAGTGGTTCGGCCGCTCCGTCACGTTGCGCGAACTGCGCTGGTTCAACACGCAGCCGGTGGGGTTCTTCGATGAGGTGCCCGATCGCACGGGTGCGGAGTCGATCGTGCGCGCCATTCTCTGGATCGACGAGCACGCCGTCGCTGAGGGGACGGAGGAGAACGCCTGGTACGACAGTCAGCTCGTCGGTCTCTCGGTGCGCCGTGACGGCGTCGAGGTCGGCGTGGTCTCTGAGGTGCAGCACTTCCCGGCTCAGGACCTGCTCACGGTGAAGACGGTTCAGGGCTCCGTGCTCGTGCCCTTCGTCGAGGCGATCGTGCCGCGCGTCGACCTCGAGGCCGGCGTGGTCGAGGTCACCCCTCCCGCAGGGCTGTTCGAGGAGATTCCCGACGACACCCCGGACCCCGCATGAGGATCGACGCGATCTCGATCTTTCCCGAGTACTTCGGGGTGCTCGAGCTGTCGCTGCTCGGCCGCGCGCGTGCGCGCGGCCTGATCGATGTGCAGGTGCACGACCTGCGCGACGCCGCTCATGATCGTCACCGGACGGTCGATGGAACTCCGGCAGGCGGTGGCGCCGGTATGGTGATGCGGCCCGAGCCGTGGGGTGAGACGCTCGATGCGATCATGGCGGAGTCCGCCGCGGGCGAGACCTCCGACGACGGTCCGATCATTATCTTCCCGTCACCCGCTGGTGAGGTCTTCACGCAGGCGATGGCCCGAGAGCTCGCAGAAGAACGCCACCTCGTGTTCGGCTGCGGCCGGTACGAAGGCATCGATCAGCGGGTGTTCGACGAGTACGGGGACCGTGCGAGGGTGCGACTGGTGAGCCTCGGCGACTACGTGCTGAACGGCGGCGAGGTCGCTGCGATGGCGATGATCGAGGCGGTCTGCCGGCTGGTGCCCGGTGTCGTCGGTAATCCCGAGAGCCTCGTCGAGGAGTCGCACGAGGACGGTCTGCTCGAGTATCCGAGCTACACGAAACCCGCCGACTGGCGTGGACGCACGATCCCTCCGGTGCTGCTGGGAGGGAATCACGGTGCGGTGCGCGACTGGCGGCGCGAACAGAGCATCGCACGGACCCGGCGCGTGCGGCCCGAGCTGCTCCCGCCGGACCTGCGCGACGAGTAACCGCCGGTAGGGTTGAGGCATGCGCGATTTGCTCTCTGCCGGAATCGGGAAAGCGGTGCGCCAAGTTGCGCGACTGCGCGGCGGCGGATCGGCGCTGCCCGGCCTGGTCGTCGACAAGATCGATCCGGGGTTCCTCGCTCGAGTGCTCGGGCGTCTGCCGCACGGCGTGGTCGCCGTGAGCGGGACCAACGGCAAGACGACCACCACCAAGATGATCGTGGAGATCCTCGAGGCGCAGGGGCTTCGGGTGTTCACCAACCGCACCGGCTCCAACTTCTCGCGCGGGGTCATCGCCGCAGCGGTGCAGGAGAGCACGCTGGCGGGGAGACTCCAGGCCGACATCGCGGTGCTCGAACTCGATGAGGCCCACGCGATGTACTTCATCGACCGTGTGCAGCCGAGGCACACGCTATTGCTCAATGTGCTGCGCGACCAGCTCGATCGGTTCGGAGAGATCGATGCGACGGCGCAACTGCTGCGCCGGATCGCCGAGGCGACGACTGAGGGCGTGGTCGTCAACCGCGAGGATCCGCTTCTGGAGGCGATCGGCGAGCGCCTCGAAGCCGGAGCTGCGGGCGCCAGGGGGCCGGTGATCCGGAGGTTCGGGTTGTCCGCCGCGTTGCGCGCCACATTCCCGAGCGACGGCGACTTCCACGGCGCTGCGGCGCACGACAGTGCATCGGCCGATCCCGAGTCCGATCGCGCGTCGGCCGATGTCGTGCTCGCGGAGATCGGCGATCACGAGGCCGTGTTCGAGATCGATGGGGATCGCCACCGGACCGGGCTGCGACTCGAGGGCCTCTACAACACGTTCAACGCCGCCGCGGCTCTGGCGACGGTGCGCCTGGTGCTCGGGGCGACCGAGGACCACGGCGGCCGGGCGCTGCCGGCTGCGCAGACCGGCACGCCCGCGCTGCTGACCGCGCTCTCCGAGGTGCGTCCGGCGTTCGGCCGCGGCGAGCAGCTGCAGCTCGACGGGCACCCGCTCGAACTCGTGCTGGTGAAGAACCCTGCCGGATTCCGCCTCGGCTTGGCATCGTTTGATCCCTCGGGCGTGGACACCATGATCGCCATCAATGATCAATACGCCGATGGCCGCGACATGTCCTGGCTCTGGGATGTCGATTTCACGTCGCTGGCCGACTCGGGCGTTCGCACGGTCAGTGGTACGCGTGCGTGGGACATGACGCTGCGCCTCGAGCACGACGACGTGCCCGTCGATCGGGTGCTCGAAGACCTGGCGACGGCCCTGCGCTCCTTCCGCTCGGAGACGGGGGATCGCCCGAGGCGCATCTACTGCACCTATACCGCGATGCTCGAGCTGCGGCGCGAGCTCGCCGCGATCACGGAAGTGGAGGAGATCTGGTGAGCACGTCACGGGAGCCGCGCGAGCAACTGCAGGCCACGACCGACCAGGCGGCGACGGATCCGCCCGGTGGCGCGCGAGAGCTCGTCATCGTCGATCTCTATCCCCGTGACATGAACATTTACGGGGATCGTGGCAACGTGCTCTCGCTGGTGCGACGGACCAGAGCGCAGGGGTTCGCGCCTCGCGTCGTCGAAGTGAACCCGGGAGACCCGCTGCCCGACGATGTCGACATCGTGCTCGGCGGCGGCGGACAGGACTCGGGTCAGGGTCGCGTGGCGAAAGACCTCGCGGTGAAGCGCGATGAGATCCACCGTCTGGTGGCCGAGGGTGTGCCGATGCTCATGGTGTGCGGCCTGTACCAGCTGTTCGGCCACCGCTTCATCACCCACACCGGGGACGAACTCCGCGGCATCGGCGTGCTCGATGTCGAGACCCGCGGCGGTGACGTGCGCATGATCGGCAACATCGTGCTCGACACCGAGGAGTTCGGTGAGGTGATCGGGTATGAGAATCACAGCGGTAACACCACCCTCGGGCCCCAGTCGCGTCCGTTCGGTCGGGTGACGCAGGGGGCGGGCAACAACCCTGATGACGGCCTGGAGGGAGCGCGTTCGCATCACGTGATCGGCACCTACCTGCACGGATCGGTCCTCCCGAAGAATCCGCGCGTCAGCGATTTTCTGATCGCCCGCGCCGCCGAGCGGCGGTACGGCGGGTTCACCCCGATCGCCGAGATCGGCGACACTGTGACCCGGGCTCGCGAGTCGGCGAAGCGTCGACCCCGCTGACTGAATAGCGGGTGAACGCGGTTGACACGCGTCGCCGCCGGCCTTATGGTTGAAAAGTCAATCAACATGAATTGAAATGGAGGGCTCTCGTGGCCATCACTGCAGCAGACATCCCCGGATACCGGACCGGCACCTGGAAGGTCGACCCCTCGCACTCCGAGGTCGGATTCTCCGTGCGTCACCTCGCCATCAGCAAGGTCCGCGGATCGTTCGCGGAGTTCGACGGCACCTTCGTGACCGCAGAGAACCCGCTGGACTCGTCCGTCGAGGCTTCGGTCGAGGTCGCATCGGTCGACACCAAGGACAAGAACCGCGACGGCCACCTCCGCACCGGCGACTTCTTCCTCGCCGAGGAGCACCCGCAGCTCACCTTCGTCTCCACCGGGGTGCGCGAAGAGAACGGCGACTTCAAGGTCGACGGCGAACTGACCATGCGCGGCGTCACGAAGCCGGTCACCTTCGACTTCGAGTTCGGCGGCTTCGGTGCCGACGCCTACGGCAACTACAAGGCCGGCTTCACCGCGAAGACCGTCGTCAAGCGCGAAGAGTTCGGTCTCACCTGGAACGCTCCGCTCGAGACCGGCGGTGTGCTGCTCGGCTCGGACGTCACCATCACGCTCGACATCCAGGCGGCGATGCAGTAGGACTAGCGCCCGATCCCGGGTCTCCCGCGCGGCCGGATCATCCAGCGACTCATTCGATGTCGCCGGTGATCCGGCCGCGCACGCGTCTGAGGTCCTCCATGAGCGATCCGATGAGGACCCAGTGGTCGGGATGCGGTTGAGGGATCGTGTACGGCGCCGTGAGTGCCGGCTCCTCGGGCTCATCGCCCCACGCCGGAACGGGCGTCACGAGGAGTTGGAGGTCGTGTGCTGCGCGACGCATCTCCTCGACCATGCCCATCACCGACGGGTCCGTCACGAGGTCGGGCTCGTAGAGATCGTAGAGCGCCCGCGACATCCCGGTGATCTGCGTGAGGATCGGCTGCAGTCGCTGGAACAGGGCGTCATCGGTCTCGAGAGATGCGCGGTACTTCGCGCCGCGGGGATTGAAGCGCAGACTGTCCCGAGCCTGCCGCAGCAGAGCGTGCACGCGGGTGCGATCGTCCTGCAGACGTCTCGCGCGCTCGAGCATGTCCTCGAGCCACTCGTCGTCGCGAGGCTCGGCGAGTGCGTCGGCCAGACGCCTGAGCGCGGCAGCGGCGTCGTGGCACAGACCTCGGAGCTCCTGGTGCACGGGGAGCGTGCGGACGGGGGCGACCACCACCGCATTGATGATGACTCCGATCGCCGCACCGATCGCGGTTTCCGTCAGCCGTTCGAAGCCGTAGTCGAGTTGGCTGTTCGCGCCGCCGAGCGCGATCATCAGCAGCGCCGTGATCGCGATCTGGTTGCTCGACGAGTTCGTCATCTTCAGCAGCCACCCGATGCACATCGACACGATGATGGCGGCGATGAAGAGCCATGCCTGCGGGCCGAAGATCGCCGCGGCTCCGAGTGCGACGGAGACGCCGAGCATGACGCCGACGACCCGCTCCACGCCTCGAGTGAGCGACTGATCGACGTTCTCCTGCACGCAGAGCAATGCGGCGATGGCGCCGAAGATCGGCATCTGCTCCGGGAAGATCGTGAGACATACGAACCAGGTGAGCAGTGTCGCCGCCGTCGTCTTCACGACTTGGATGATCGGCGTACGCGCGGAGGCGGTGAACCGCCCCGTCATGCGCCGCTCGAAACGCCGCCACGGTCTCGTCGGCGGGCCGCTCACAGCACGCCGACCTTGATGAGTTCCTCTCTGAGCGTCGCTCCGTCAGGCCCGTAGACCCAGGGTACGCCGCTGACGTTGCGATGCAGCTGCGCCTTCGAGCGCCCACCGGCGAGCACCGCCTCGCCGACCGAGAGCTGCCGGATCGCGACGGCGGCGACGTTCTGCGGGTGGGAGAGTGTGAACTCGTGGTAGATGGCCTCGTCGTGCTGGCCGTCGTCGCCGAGCAGCACCCACTTCACCTCGGGGAAGTCCTGCGCGAGTCTGAGGAGCTCTTCCCGCTTGTGCTCCTGACCGCTGCGGAACCAGCGGTCGGGCGTCGGGCCCCAGTCGGTGAGGAGCAGGGGGCCCATCGGGTACAGGTTCCGTGCGAGGAACCGGCTGAGCGCCGGCGCGGCGTTCCACGCTCCCGTCGAGAGGTAGACCGCGGGGGACCCGGGGTGCTCGGCGATGAGGTGGTCCAGGAGGACCGCCATTCCGGGCGTCGGAGTTCGCGCGTGCTCATCGACGACGAACGTGTTCCATGCGGCGACGAACGGGCGGGGGAGTGCCGTCATGAGGATCGTGTCGTCGATGTCGGAGAGGACGCCGAAACGCGCGTCGGGATCGATGATGTAGACCGGGGCATCGGCGGACTCGCCGATGAGCTCTGGTGCCTTCCCGGCACCGCCACGGCCGCGAGCGATGACGCGGAGCGTCACGGTATGCCACCCGGGTGTGAGGGACGCCGGCACCCGCGAGTTGATCACGCCGCCGCGATCCGACTGCACCTCGGCGATGGGCGCGCCGTCGACGCAGACCTGCACCGCCTGGAACGGGACGTGCACGCTGGTGAACGTGCGCCAACCGCGGACGCGCGAGACGCCGTCGACGTCGGGGCGCAGTCGCGAGTGCTCGCGACTCTCAGGTTTCAGAAAGAGGAGCCGCCCCAGGACGCGGAGCGAATCGGTCGTGCCGTAGCCGATGTAGGGGATGACCGAGGGAACCTTGCCCCGCTTCACGGCCCGTTTGGCGCGACGCTGGTGCAGCCAGTCATCCAGGCGCGCTACGAGGAGCGGTCGGGGGTCGGGAGAGTCCTCGGAAGCCACCCGAACAGTCTATGCGGTAGGTGCAATTCCGTCTGCGCTCGGCTTCTGACCAGTGTCGGACTCGAACTGCAGGGCCTCGAATGCGAAGGGTGTCGCGGAGCATCTCTAGCCCGAGTGGTATATCTCTCGACCTCGAAACGGATTCGCAGGAGATTCTCAGAGAGAGTAAAATATGTGGCGACCGGTCCTCGACCGGTGACTCGGGTCGGGCATCCCGCTCGCCCCGGTTCCACTAAGGGAGTGCGCCGCTCCTCGTGGCGCCTGGGCCTCTGGAGAATCCTGTGAACGAACTCCTCGATCCGCTCGCTCTCGCCCGCTGGCAATTCGGGCTGACGACGCTGTATCACTTCATCTTCGTGCCGCTCACGATCGGGCTCAGCCTGCTCGTCGCGATCCTGCAGACCGTGTGGGTCCGCACCGGCAAGACGAAGTACCTGCGTCTCACGCGACTGTTCGGCAAGATCTTCCTCATCAACTTCGCGATGGGCGTCGTGACCGGCATCGTGCAGGAGTTCCAGTTCGGCATGAACTGGTCGAACTACTCCCGATTCGTCGGAGACATCTTCGGGGCGCCACTGGCGATGGAGGGGCTCATCGCCTTCTTCTTCGAGGCGACGTTCATCGGGCTGTGGATCTTCGGGTGGGACAAGCTGCCGAAGAAGATCCACGTGCTCACGATCTGGTTCGTCTGGATCGGCACCGTGTTCTCCGCGTACTTCATTCTCGCCGCGAACGCCTTCATGCAGAACCCGGTCGGGTTCGAGCTCAACGAGGAGCGGGGCAGGGTCGAGCTCCAGAGCATCGGCGACGTCCTGCTCAACCCGGTCGCGCTGACGCAGTTCCCGCACACCCTCTTCGCATCCATCATGTTCGCGGGCGTGGTGGTCGTCGCCGTGGCCGCGTGGCATCTGCAGCGCCGCCAGTTCGTCGACGAGATGCGGACGGCGCTCCGGTTCGGCGCGTGGACGAACATCCTCGCCTTCGTCGGCGTCGGGCTCACCGGACACGAGCTGGGCATGGTGATGACGCAGACGCAGCCCATGAAGATGGCCGCAGCCGAAGCGCTCTATGATTCCGCCTCCGGTGCCGATGCGTCGTTCTCACTGTTCAGTCTCGGCACTCCCGACGGTGCGCACGAGATCTTCTCGATCCGGATCCCGTACCTCCTGTCGTTCCTCTCGAACGGCACGTTCAACGGGAGCGTCGAGGGCATCCGCGATCTGCAGGCCGAGTACGAGGCGATGTACTGCGGTGGCGCGGACTCCCTGCTGACCTGTCCGACCGATGGCCAGTTCGCACCGATCATCTGGGTGACCTACTGGGCCTTCCGCTGGATGATCGGCCTCGGTGCACTCGCCGCGCTCGTCTCGGCTGTCGGACTCTGGATCACCCGCAAGCACCTGGACCTGCCGAACTGGGTGTGGAAGGTCGCGATCTGGTCGGCACCCCTCCCGATGCTGGCGTCGCTCGTCGGCTGGATCTTCACCGAGATGGGGCGTCAGCCCTGGATCGTGTTCGGGGTGATGACGACCGAGCAGGGCGTCTCGCCCGGGGTCCCCGGGTGGGCGGTCCTGGTCTCGCTCGCCGCGTTCACCGTCGTCTACGGCGCGCTCGCGGTCGTCGAGTTCAAGCTCATCGCCCGGGCGGCGAAGGAGGGGCCGCCTGAACTCGAGAGCGGCGACTCCGAAGACGGAGAACCCGATCAGCGGCAGTTCGCGACGGTGTACTAGGAAGGTTTGACCATGGAACTCACCACGATCTGGTTTCTCATCGTCGGAGTACTGCTCATCGGCTACTTCGTGCTCGACGGTTTCGACTTCGGCGTCGGCATGGCGCTGCCGCTGCTCGGCAAGGACGACACCGACCGGCGCGTCGTCATCAACACGATCGGGCCGGTCTGGGACTTGAACGAGACCTGGCTCATCGTCGCTGGCGCGTGTCTGTTCGCCGCGTTCCCCGAGTGGTACGCCACGATGTTCTCGGGCTTCTACCTCGCCTTGCTCGTGATCCTGCTGGCGCTGATCCTGCGCGGAGTCTCCTTCGAGTACCGCCATCAGGGCAAGGGGCGCGAATGGACCCGCTGGTTCGATCAGTTCATCTTCTGGGGCTCGCTGGTGCCGCCGCTGCTCTGGGGAACGGCATTCGCGAACCTGATCCAGGGACTCCCGATCAGCCGCATGGACAATGGCGGCTGGCTGTTCGAGGGCACCCTCCTCACCCTCTTGAACCCGTATGGACTCCTCGGCGGTGTCACGCTCACGCTCCTCTGCTTCACCCACGGACTCGTGTTCATCGCGTTGAAGACCGAGGGCGATATGCGGGAGCGCGCCCGGAAGCTGGCCCGCACCGCCGGGCTCATGACGATCGTCGTCGCCGCCGCGTTCCTGCTCTGGACCGTGGTGCAGCACCTGGAGAACCCGACGCTGCCGCTCATCATCGCCTGCGCCGCCATCGCGGCAGTGGCGCTCGCCGCCGGCTGGGTCGCGAACGCCGTCGGGCGTGAGGGGTGGGCCTTCACCGGCAACGCGGCGGCGATCGCGTTCGCGCTGCTCGCGATCTTCTCGGCGCTCTTCCCGAACCTCATGATCTCGACGATCAGCGACGCCGAGTCGATGACGATCGCGGGAGCCGCCAGCTCGCAGAAGACCCTCGAACTGATGACCTGGGTGGCCGTGTTCACGATGCCGCTCGTGCTCGCCTATCAGGCGTGGACGTACTGGGTCTTCCGCAAGCGGATCTCGCGCGACGCGATCCCCGCCGGAGCGCACTAGGCGCGCGGGCGCCTAGACTGTTCCCCGGTGAAACCTCTCGACCCCAGACTGCTCCGCTACGCGCGCGCCTCCCGCGGCGTCTTCGGTTTCGGAGCAGTCCTGGGGGTCCTCAGGACCGTTGCCATCGTGGCGTGGTGCTGGTGCCTCGCACATGCGATCGCGGCGCTCGCGCTTCCCGCTCTCGCCTTCCCTGACCTCTTCGGTTCGCCGGACGCCGCCGGTCGGGTCGCGGAGGGCGACCTCGGCGCCGCGGCGCTGCCCCTGCTCCTCGCCGGAGGCGCCGTTGCCGTCGCGGTGCGCGCCGGAGCGAGCTGGGGCATGGACGTGCTGGCCGCACGCGGAGCCATCCGGGTGAAGGGCCAGCTCCGGTCACGGGCCCTCGATGCGCTCGATGGACGCTCACCGGAGTGGGCGGCGCGGCGATCCGATGCGGAGACGGCGACGGTGCTCGGACGCGGCCTCGACGCGCTCGACGGCTACTTCTCCGCCTACGTACCGCAGCTGATCCTCACGGCCTGCGCGACGCCGATCCTCGTGCTGACGATGCTCCTGGCCGATCCGACGAGCGGCATCATCGTCTGCATCGTGTTCCCCGTCATCCCGGTGTTCATGGTGCTGATCGGTCTCGCGACGCAGTCGGTGCAGGATCGGCAGTGGGAGCAGCTGCAGCGCCTGTCGACGTCGTTCCTCGACGTCATCGAAGGGCTGACGACGCTGAAGATCTTCCGTCGTGAGGATCGGCAGCGGGCGCGCATCGAGCGCGAAACGGAGGAGTACCGGCGGCGCACCGTGAAGGTGCTCCGGGTGACGTTCCTCTCGGGGTTCGTGCTCGACCTCGCCGGCACGTTCTCGATCGCGTTGGTCGCCGTCACGGTCGGCACGCGTCTCGTCGCGGGCGAGTTCCCGCTCGCGCTCGGCATCTTCGTGCTCCTCCTGCTCCCCGAAGCGTTCATCCCCATCCGTCAGGTCGGGGCCGCATTCCACGCATCGACCGAGGGGCTCACCGCAGCCCAGCGCATCTTCGACATCATCGAACGGCCCGAGCGCGCGATGTCCGTGCGCGATGCGGGCCCCTCCGCGGGCATCGCGTTCGCCGACGTGCGGGTGCAGCGCGCCGGGGACATCGTCGTCGGTCCCGTGACCTTCTCCGTGGCGCCCGGAGAAGTCGTGGCGCTCACCGGTCCATCGGGGGCGGGCAAATCCACGCTGGTTTCTGCGCTCCTCGGGTTCGTCGAGATCGACTCCGGAACGGTGCTCGGACCGCCCGATGTCGCCTGGACGGGCCAGCGGCCCGGACTGCTGCAGGGCACCGTCGCCGAGAACGTCGCCCTCGGTGCCGAGCCCGATGACGCGCTCGTCGACCGGGCACTCGCCGCGGTCGGCTTGGATCTCGACCCCCGCCGGGCGCTCGGGGTCGCGGGTACCGGACTCTCGGGTGGTCAGGCGCAGCGCGTCGCGGTCGCCCGGTGCCTGTATCGAGCGTGGACGAGGGATGCCGGCGCCGTGGTGCTGGACGAGCCGAGTTCGGCGCTCGACCGTGCGAGCGAGTCCCGAATCGCGGCAGCGCTGCAGGCCGAGGCGCACGCCGGGCGCGCAGTGCTCGTGATCAGCCACCGCGACGCGCTCATCGAAGCCGCCCACCGCACCGTCTCGATGGGGGTGCACGCGTGAGCGCGACACTGCTGCAGCGCGCGATGCCATCGCGGCGCCGCCGGACACCCGGCATCGTCTTCGGCGTGCTCGCCGACGCGTGCGTCGTGGGCCTCCTGGCGTTGAGCGCGTGGCTCATCGTGCGCGCCGGGGAGCAGCCCCCCATCCTGCACCTGACCTTCGCCGTCGTCGGGGTGCGCGCACTCGCCATCGGCCGTGCCGCATTTCGGTACGTCGAACGCATCGCCAGCCACGATGCGGCGCTGGCGCAGCTGTCGGAGCTCAGGTCGGAGACCTTCGCGGCCCTCGTCCCTCGAGTGCCCGGAGCGTTGGGCTCCCACCGCCGAGGCGACGTGCTCGCCGCGTTCGTCGACGATGTCGACCAGCTGCAAGACGAACCGCTCCGGGTGCGCCAGCCGTTCATCGTCAGCACCGTGGTGGTGCTCGCGAGTCTCGCCGTATTGGCAATCGCGTCAGCGACGGCGGCACTCATCCTGCTGGCGGTACTGCTCGTCGCCGGTGCGGCCGCGGCGCTTCTCGCAGCCCGGATCGCGGCCCGCGGCGATCGGGAGCTCTCCGCCGCCCGAGCCGCGCTCGTCGACCGTCTACTCGAACGCTCGTCCGCCGCAGAGGTGCTCGCCGCGTTCGGCGCGGAGCCCCTGCAGCGGCATCGCATCGCCGAGGCGGAGGCGCATCTCACCCGCGTCCAGCTCGCCCGGAGCCGGGCCGCAGGGCTGACCGGTGCGATCTTGACGGTGGGGTCAGGCATCGCGTCTCTGATCATCCTGCTGGCGCTCGCGCCGATCGTCGGGTCAGGCATCTCGGCTCCGGTGTTCGCGGCCGCCGTCATCGTTCCCGCCGCGGTCTTCGAAGTCTTCGCCCAGTGCCTGCAGGCGCTCGTCGCGCGGCGCACCGTTGCGGCGAGCGCCGCGAGGGTCGCCGAGCTGACCGAGGCGCCGATGCCCGCCGAGGTGCCCGTCGAGTCGTCGTCGATGGAGGATGCGCCCGATGAGGCGCCGAATCTTCTGGGAGCGGATGCGGCGGGTCCACTGATCGCGGTAGAGCACCTCGGCGTGACGCATCCGGGTGCGTCCGCGCCTGCCGTCTCCGATGTGTCGTTCACGCTCGGGGCGGGGGAGACGCTGGTCATCACCGGTGAGAGCGGGTCGGGCAAGACGACGCTCGCGCTGGCGCTCGTGCGATTGCTCGAGTACACCGGTGCGTATCGGATCGGGGGCGTCGACGCACGTGCACTGACGACGCATGCGCTGCGCGGTGTGGTCGGGCTGTGCGAGCAGGAACCGCACCTCTTCGATGCCGACCTGCGACAGAACCTCAAGTTCGCGCGCGACAGCGCGTCCGACGCCGAGCTGATGGATGTACTCGAGCGCGTCGGACTCGCTGACTGGGCGGCTCAGCGGGGCGGGCTCGATGCGCCGGTCGGCGAGCGCGGGGTGCTCGTCTCCGGCGGGCAGGCGCAGCGCATCGCGCTCGCTCGGGCGATTCTCGCCGACTTCCCGGTGGTCGTCCTCGACGAACCGACCGCGGGAGTCGACCGGGATCGCGCGGACCGCCTCCTCACCGACCTCATAGGGGCGGTGCCCGCCGATCGTGCCGTGATCCTCATCACCCACACGGCGCTGCCCGGCGGGGTCGGCGCTCAGCGGCTCCGGTTGGACGAACGGGTCGGCTGACGCGTCACCAGGCGCCCGTGGCTCGCCCGTCGAGCAGCACCGGTTCCCACGAGTGCTCCAGCACGGCGCGGAACCAGTCGAGGCGCGACGCATCGGGCGTGCGCGTCGCGACTCCATCGATGTGGCTGACGACCCGGATCCCGTGCAGCGCATTGACCGCCCACACCTCGGACTCCGTGAGTTCCGCCACCCCCGCATCGCGTGCCGCGAGTTCGGGGTGACCACCCGGTGGAGCCGCCGTCGGCGGTTGCTGCGGGGCGGCCTCGGCGACGAGACGTTCGGTGACCGAGTCGACCCTGGCGCCCGGCACCGTGCGAGCCCCGCGCCCGTCGGCGTCCCACCAGACGAGGCTCGTCGTGGCGCCCTCCACGGCGTGCCCCGATGCGTCGAGCATGAGCGCTTCGGCGCCGAGCTCGTGGTTCACCGCGAGGTAGCGCTCGATGTTCGGTCCCTTGCGGTCCAGGTCGTGCAGGCCCGCGATGTCAGCGAACGCGATCGATCGGAGTGCGATGACCTCGGTGAGCGCCGGGAGCGGCCGTTCGGACAGCCCCCACCTCACCGTGTCATCGGGATCGAGCCACAGCTCGAACCGGGGAAACCCGTCCCCGAACGCGTTGACCCGCTCCGACGCCGCGAGCACGAACGCGTCCACGGACTCGGACGGCGCCGCACCGCGCTCGTCGAGGGCGCTCGCCGCCGAGCGGGCGAAGCGGTCGAGGTGGAACTGCCACCCCCGCACCTCCGCGATACCGGTCGTGGGATTCCGGCGGACACGGAACGAATCGGCGACGAGCAGCTCGGACATACCGCGACTCTACCGGGCGAGCCACCGGTGTCGCGTGCGAACCGGTACCCTGACCCCATGCCCCCTGCCGACGACCGCGGGTACGCGGTCCGCCCGCTCATCGGCGTTCCCGACCCCGAGCGCGTCGCGCGCGCGCTGGCCGATACCGGTGACGCGTGGTGCTGGCTCGACGGCGCGGCGGCCGCCGAACGCGGCGATCCTCGGGGAACGACCTATCTCGGGGCAACGACGCACGTGCGCACCGCGCAGACCGGTCATGAGTACGAGTTTCTCGAGCAGCTCCGCGGCACGGAACCCGACGCTGCCGGTCGCGGTCGCAGCGGGTTCGCCCACGGCTGGGTCACCGCGTTCGGGTACGAGTTCGGCGTCGCGCTGCTCGGCGCCCAAACCGCAGCAGACGACGCGGCACCGGCGTTCGCGCTGCGTCTCGACGCCGTGCTCGCCATCGATCACCGTGGGCGGCGAGCCGAGGTACGCGGCGCCAGCGAGGCCGACATCGAGGGGTGGATGGCCGCGTACGGCCATGTGCTGGGCGGCCGCGATCCCGCTTCGGGATCCGGTGCGTCCGCCGCGGGCGGGTCCCGTCCGCTCCGAGAGCATCAGTGGCGCACCGACGCAGTGGACTACGAGACCGCCGTCGATGCGTGCCGTCGAGCGATCGGCGATGGCGACGCCTACGTGCTCTGCCTCACCGATACGGCCGAGGTGGCACTGCCGCCGGACACCGACCCCGTCGACCTCTACCGAGCCCTGCGGGCGAACGGAGGAGCCCTGCGGGGCGGCATCGTCGCCGCAGGGGATCGGGTGCTCATCTCCGCCAGCCCCGAACGCTTCCTCTCCGTCACCGGCGACCGTGTCGCCACCCACCCGATCAAGGGCACTCGCAAGCGCGGAAGCACGCCGGCGGAGGACGACCGCATCGCCGCGGAACTCGCCGCGCACCCGAAGGAGCGCGCCGAGAACCTCATGATCGTCGACCTCATGCGCAACGACCTCAGTCGGGTCTGCGCTCCGGGCAGCGTCGGAGTCGACGGATTCCTCCGCGTTGAAGCGCACCCGCACGTGCATCAACTCGTCAGCACCGTCTTCGGCCGTCTGCGCCCGGGAGCAGACGCCACCGATGCGCTCGCCGCAGCGTTCCCCGGCGGTTCGATGACGGGGGCGCCGAAGCGCAGTGCGGTCGAGATCCTCGGCCGGCTGGAGGGCCGCCCGCGCGGGCTGTACTCCGGGTGCTTCGGGTGGATTGGCTCCGACGGCTCATGCGAACTGGCCATGACGATCCGCGGCGTGGAACTGCGGGGCTCCGCCCGTGACGGGGGGATCGACGCGCTCGTGGGAGCGGGCGGGGGGATCACCATCGACTCCGACCCGAGCGATGAGCTCGCCGAACAGCGGCTGAAGGCCGACGCGATCCTCCGTGCACTCGGTTCGCGATAGTCTGAAGGCGTGTGTGCGCCCGCGATTCCGGGCGACCGTGACAGCGAACAGAGGTGTGTGTGACCGAGCAACTCAGCGACAGCTACGACTTCCGGGCGATCCAGGATCGCTGGCTGCCCGTGTGGGACGAACTGCGCCCCTTCGAGGTCGGATCCGAGGAGACCGGTCGACCGCGCAAGTACGTGCTCGACATGTTCCCGTACCCGTCGGGCGATCTGCACATGGGGCATGCGGAGGCCTTCTGCTTCGGCGATGTGCTCGCGCGCTACTGGCGGGGTCGCGGGTACGACGTGCTCCACCCGATCGGCTGGGACTCGTTCGGACTGCCAGCCGAGAACGCCGCGATCAAGCGCGGCGTGGATCCGCGCGAGTGGACCTACGCCAACATCGATCAGCAGAAGTCGTCGTTCCGCCTCTATGCGCCGTCGTTCGACTGGAGCCGGGTCCTGCACACGAGCGACCCGGAGTACTACCGCTGGAACCAGTGGCTCTTCCTGAAGATGTACGAAAAGGGTCTCGCCTACCGCAAAGCCAGCTGGGTCAACTGGGACCCCGAGGATCAAACGGTGCTGGCCAACGAGCAGGTCCTTCCCGACGGCACCTCCGAGCGCTCCGGGGCGATGGTGGTGAAGAAGAAGCTCACCCAGTGGTACTTCCGGATCACCGACTACGCCGATCGGCTGCTCGACGACCTCGATGCACTCGAGGACACCTGGCCGTCGAAGGTGCTGAACATGCAGCGCAACTGGATCGGGCGGTCGCGGGGCGCCGAGGTCGAGTTCGAGATCGAGGGCAGGGACGCGCGCGTCCCGGTGTTTACCACGCGGCCAGACACCCTGCACGGCGCCACCTTCATGGTCGTCGCGCCCGACTCGGATCTCGCGGCCGAGTTGGCGGCCGGCGCGTCGGAGGAGGTGCGCGCGCAGTTCCAGTCCTATCTCGAGCAGGCGCAGCAGCAGAGCGAGATCGAGCGCCAGAGCGCCGATCGCGAGAAGACCGGCGTCTTCCTCGACCACTTCGCGGTGAACCCGGTGAACGGCGAGCGGATCCCCGTCTGGGCGGCCGACTACGTGCTCGCCGACTACGGGCACGGCGCCATCATGGCCGTGCCGGCGCACGACCAGCGCGACCTCGATTTCGCTCGGAAGTACGACCTGCCGGTGCGGGTCGTCCTCGACGTGCGCGATGCCGACGGCGAGACGCTGCCCGACCCGGCGGAGTCGGGTATCGCGCTCACCGGCGACGGCACGCTCGTGAACTCCGGCGAGCTCGACGGACTCTCGAAAACCGACGCCATCGGCCGCGCCATCGAGGTGCTCGAGGGGCGCGGCACGGGCCGCGCGTCGACGACGTACCGACTGCGCGACTGGCTCATCTCGCGTCAGCGGTACTGGGGAACGCCGATCCCGATCCTCCACGGCGCGGACGGATCGATGCGTCCGGTGGCCGAGACCGAGCTGCCGGTCGAGCTGCCACCGTCGGCGGGTCTCGATCTGAAACCGAAGGGCACGTCACCACTCGGCGGCGCGACGAAGTGGGCGACGGTCACCGACCCGGCGACGGGTGAGACGCTCAGCCGCGACCCCGACACTATGGACACGTTCGTCGACAGCTCGTGGTACTACCTGCGTTTCCTTGCGGCGAACGACGGCACGCAGGCGTTCGATCCGGAGCAGGCGAAGCAGTGGGGTCCGATCGACCAGTACGCGGGCGGCGTCGAGCACGCGATCCTCCACCTGCTGTACTCGCGCTTCATCACGAAGGTGCTGCACGACCTCGGCTATCTCGATTTCGAAGAGCCGTTCACGGCGCTGCTCAACCAGGGCATGGTACTGCTCGACGGCGCCAAGATGTCGAAGTCGAAGGGCAACCTCGTCGAATTCGCTTCGGAGCTCCGCGACCACGGTGCCGATGCTTTGCGGGTAACGCTCGCGTTCGCCGGTCCGCCCGAGGACGACATCGACTGGGCCGACGTCTCGGTGCAGGGGTCCGCGAAGTTCCTCGCCCGCGCGTGGCGAATCGCCCGTGACGTGGCCGAGGCGGGTGAGGGCGATTCGGCGTCGCACGACGGCTCGAGCGGCGATGTCGCACTGCGTCGTCACACGCACCGCCTGTTGGCCGATGCTCCGGGCCTGGTCGAGGCCTACAAGTTCAACGTGGTCGTCGCTCGCCTCATGGAGCAGGTCAACGTGACCCGCAAAGCGATCGACGGCGCGACCGGGTCCGCCGACCCCGCGGTGCGCGAGTCGGCCGAAGCCATCGCGATGATCCTGTCGCTGTTCGCCCCCTACGCGGCCGAGGACATGTGGGCGATGCTCGGCCATGAGCCGACGGTCGCGCTCGCGGTGTGGCCGGAGCCGGACCCGGCGCTGCTCGTCGAGGACGAGATCACGTTGGTCGTGCAGGTCGACGGCAAGGTGCGCGATCGTCTCACTCTCCCTGCATCGGTGTCCGAAGCCGATGCGGAGGCAGCGGCACGTGCGTCCGAGTCGGTGCAGCGCGCGCTCGAGGGTCGTGAGGTCGTGAAGTTCATCGTGCGCGTGCCGAAGATCATCAGCATCGCCTCCAAGCCGGCATAAGTCGCGATCGGCGCCGGTTTCACGCGGCGCCGGCATTCGTGCACAGGCAGACGTTACGCCGGTCGTCCGGCGCGTCGTGCACGCGGTACACGGATGCGCTGCGCGGGCGGGCATGCCCTCCATACCGTGAGGGCATGCCCGCCTACCACGCCCCTGAACGCCGCCTTCCCGGGATCGACGACCTGCCGACCGAACGGTCGCCATCAGCGTCCGGCGCGGCGAAGCTGCTCACTGCGCGTTCGAACGCACCAGACTCTGAGCCCCTCGAGTGGCGCCCGCGCCCCCCGCTGAGGTCCCGCATCGCCCGCGCAGTCAGCACCCCGGCCGTCGCAGCCGGGGTGCTGATGGTCGTCGCCGTGCTCGTCGCGATCGTCATCGTGTGGCTGCGTCCGCACGCACCCGGAGGCGGGGAAGCGGCTGTTTCGACATCGACGGCCGGTCAGGTCGCGCCGAGCGCATCGTCCCGCGCCGAGCCTGGTGGCAGTGCGGATGCTCAGGACCAGGCAGCGGACGTCGGCGTCGGCCCGACGCCCGGCAGCGCGTTCGTCCACGTCGTCGGCGAGGTCGCCGATCCCGGCGTGGTCGAGCTCCCGTCGGGTGCTCGGGTGCGCGACGCGCTCGACGCCGCCGGGGGTCCGACGAAGCGCGCCGTGCTGGCTGGTGTGAACCTCGCGCGGGTGGTCGTCGACGGGGAACAGATCACGGTGCCGGACACCGCGGAAGCCGAGATGTCGGCCGCTCCCGGTGGGGTTGACACTGCCGAGAGCGGGGGAAGCGGTGGGACGGGTGCGAACGGTGCGAGTCCGGGCGCGCTCGTGAACTTGAACACAGCGGATGCCGCCGCGCTCGAGACGCTGCCGAGGGTCGGGCCGGCACTCGCCCAGCGCATCATCGACTGGCGCGCAGCCAACGGAGCGTTCACGAGCGTCGATCAACTCCTGGAGGTATCCGGCATCGGGGAGAAGACGCTCGAGGGCTTCCGCGACCGGGTGACGGTGTAGTCGTGCGGGATCGCCGGGACGATACGGAGGAGGTCGGCCCGTCGACGCGCCCCCTCACGGGTCCGCCCGGTCAGTGGCGCCTGCTGCTCCCGGCGCTGCTCGGGTGGGCGGTCGCGGCGGTCGCCATCGGCAGCACCAGTGTCGCGTGGGGAGTGGCGTGCGCTGTGGTGCTCGTCTCGAGCGTCATCGGTGCGTGCGCTCTCGCGGAGCGCGGCGCATCTCAACGCGGGCGACCCGTGCCGCGCGCGGTGGCGCGGATCGGCGATCACGGTGCGCGGTACGCCGCGGTCGCGTGCGCCGTACTGGTGGTCCTCTCCGCCCGCATCGTGACGCTGGCGGATGCGCGAGACGACCCCGACCTCAGTGCCGCGGCCGAGCGTGTCGAGATCGTGCCGATGAACGTGACGCTGACGAGCTTTCCTGAGGGCAGTGCGTCGACGGAGAGCGACCGGTTCTGGGCGCGGGGCGAGGCGCGGACATCGAAGGGGTCGGTTCCCGTGCTGCTCTGGATGTCCGATCCGCCTGCGGCGCACTGGGCGCCGGGCACTCCCGTGGAGGTCTCGGGGAGACTGGAACGTCTGGAACCGGCGTCGACTGCGGGGTACGCGATCTCCGTCGTCACGATCACCGAGCGCACCGCTACCGCACTCTTCGATCGTCTGGAGGCCAGGGCCGGGGCGCGCGCAGCAGCGCTGCGGCAGGGACTGAGGGAGACTGCCGCGGGTATTCCGGGAGCAGAACTCGTACCGGGATTCGCCGTCGGGGACACCTCCGCGGTTCCGCAGGACACCGAGGAGCGGATGCTCGAGAGCTCGCTCACCCACCTCACGGCGGTGTCCGGGGCGAACTGTGCCCTGGTGACGATCGCCGTGATGGCGGTCGCGTCACGACTGGGAGCGGGGAGGCGGCTGCGCATCCTGCTCGCGGGCGCCGGACTCGCCGGATTCGTCGTCGTGGTGGGGCCTGACGCGAGCGTGCAGCGAGCGGCGGTCATGGCGGGAGTGGTGCTGGTCTCCGATTTCGGCGGCAAACGTCGAACGGCGCTGCCCGCACTCGCCTGCGCCATTCTGGCGCTGCTGTGCGCGGATCCCTGGCAGGCGCGTGCGCCGGGGTTCACGTTGTCCGTCTGCGCTACGGCGGGCATTCTGCTCGGTGTGCCGAGCGTCGAACGAGGACTGCGACGCGCGCGGATGCCGCGGGTGCTGGTCCTTCCGGTGGCGGTGGCGGCTGTGGCGCAGTTCGCATGCGGACCGATCCTATTGACCCTGCACGACGGGATTCCGGCGGTCGGTGTGCTCGCGAACGTCATTGCGGCTCCCGCCGCCCCGATCGGAACCGGGTTCGGGCTACTGGCACTGGTCCTGCTCCCGGTCTGGTCGTCTGGAGGTGCCGTCTGCGTGTGGGTCGCCAGTGGAGCGACCCGCTGGGTGGAGGCGACCGCGACGGTGACGTCGGAGCTGCCGCTGGCGCGGTGGCACTGGCCGGGCGGCACCGTCGGTGTCCTCCTGCTCGTCTGCTGCGAAGTCGCGATCGTGGCGGCCTGGGCGATCCGGAGCGAACGGTTGCCGGTGCCCGGCGCGCCGTCGCAGGCACGATCGCACCCGTGGCAGGAGGCGCCGCCGAGACCGCGTCGCGCGCGTCTGCTCATCGCGCTGCTGACGAGTGCCGCGTGCGGCACGGGTGCCGCCGTGATCGTGGTGACTCCGGTCGCGAACCGGATTGCGACGCCCTCGGGGTGGAGCGTCGTGGCGTGCGACGTGGGGCAGGGGGATGCGCTGCTGCTGCGAGACCCGGAGGAACCGCGCGAGGTCATGCTCGTGGACACCGGGGACGATGCCGAGCTGCTCGCCGCCTGCCTCAGCAGCTTCGGAGTCACCCGGATCGCGACCCTCGTGCTGACGCACGACGATCAGGACCACGTCGGTGCGCTCGAGGTGGTCGCGCCGATCGCGGAGGCCGCGATCATCGCCCCGCCCACGCGGGAGCAAGCCGAGACCGGGATACGGGAGGTGACCGCGGAGCTGCAGGCCGCCGCGGTCCCCTGGGTCATCGGTTCGACCGGTGTCGCCGGAGCCGCAGACGGGACGGGACCGGACTGGCGGGTGCTCGCACCGGGGGAGGGAGCCGTGCCCGAGGAGACGAACGATGCGAGCCTGGTGATGCGTGTCGACGCCGGAGGCGTCTCGGTCCTGATGCTCGGCGATACCGGTGAAGCCGAGCATCGCGCGCTCCTGCGCACCGGAGCCGAGCTGACCGCGGATGTGCTGAAGGTCGCGCATCACGGGTCGGGTGATCAGGACCCTGCACTGATCACCGCTGCGCGCGCGCAGGTGGGACTCATCTCCGTCGGTGCCGACAACTCGTACGGGCACCCGCATCCCGACGTGCTCCGCGCCCTCCAGGCTGCCGGTACCGCCGCAGTGCGCACCGATACCGCAGGCGCGATCGCCGTGAGTCGAACAGAGGAGCCCGGCGAACCATTCGACATCTGGGTCGAGCGCGCAACGTGAGTGTGATTCTCGAATGCCCTCGACCCACACCGGCCGTACGCAGGAGTATCCTGGTCTCTCGCATCCAGTGGCGGCATGCCCCACGACCGATCGTGAAGCCGCCAGCCAGATCATTCGTCCGAGAGAGGATCCGAGTGCCAGAACCCGCACCGGCCACCGGTCCGCTGCGCCGTTTCGTGAGACTCGGACCGCGACGCACCGACCACCTTCCGGCCTTCCGCATTTCGCTCGGGCTCGCGATCCCGCTCCTCATCCTGTTGTCGACGAATCATGTGAGCTGGGCGCTGTACGCGGGATTTGGAGCCTTCACCGGCATCTACTCCCGATACGAACCGACGCGCGACCGCTTCCGACGGCAGGGCCTCATGGCCATCGTGCTGACCGCGTGCGTTGCCATCGGCGCGACGCTCGCGTCCGCGGGGGAGCGGTGGGACCCATCCACGGCTCCCTGGGTGACGCTATGCATCACGTCGCTCGTCGCCGGTATCGCAGCTGCGCTCGTGACCGCTCGCGACATCAAGCCCGGGGGTGCCCTCTTCCCGCTGTTCGCCGTCGCCGCCGTCGCCGCCGCCCCGCCCGCGGCGCCGATCTGGATCGCAGTCCTCATCGCCGCGGCCGCCGCCGGCGGCAGTGTCCTCCTCGGACTCGCCGGCCACTGGCTCGGCGAAGGGCACCCGCCCGAGGGCTTCGAGCCCGTCCGACACCACTGGATGACCTCGCAGGTTCGCGCGCAGTTCGTGCGCACCGCGATCGCGGCGCTTCTCGCCGGAGCCGTGGGCCTGCTCTCGGGGCTGCCGTTCCCGTACTGGGCTCAGATCGCGGCGATCGCGCCGCTGTCCGTGCCCGGGCGCAGCGCGCAGGTCGAGCGGGGGCTCCATCGCGTGATCGGTACGGCGCTCGGCATCCTTGCGACCGGATTCCTCCTCTCGTTCCCGTCGGAGGCGTGGCAGTTGGTGATCTGGGTGATCCTCCTGCAGTTCATCGCCGAGCTGTTCGTGCTGCGCAATTACCCACTCGCGCTCATCTTCATCACCCCATTGGCGCTGCTCATGGTGCAGCTCGCCCACCCCACACCCGTCGGTGAGCTGTTGAGCGCGCGACTGCTCGAAACGGCGCTCGGCGCAGGAGTCGGCATCGGCGTGGTGAGTGTGAGCGCACTCTGGGACCGGCGGCGCAAGACCTCGACAGCGGGTTCATGAGCGCCCTATCGTAGAAACCTCGTACCCGTCTCACCGAACTGGAGCATCACATGAGTCTCAGTACCGCAGTTCTCCGCATCATTCCCGGAGCGTTCATTCTGAACTCCGGCATCGGCAAGCTCGGGTTGCCGCCCGAAGCCGCGGAATCATTGCAGGGCATGGCGGTCAAGGGCGTGCCGCCCCTGAAACAGCTGTCGCGCGAACAGTTCGGTAAGTTCCTGAGCTATGGCGAGATCGGCGTCGGCACTGCCCTGCTGCTGCTGTTCATCCCGAACAAGATCGCCGGACTCGTGCTCGCCGCGTTCTCGGGAAGCCTCGTCTCCATGTACCTGCGCACGCCCGGCATGACCGAGTCAGACGGCGTCCGGCCGACGCAGGACGGCACGGCGATCGCGAAGGATTCCTGGCTGCTCGCCATCGCGATCGCGCTGATCCTGTGGCGCAAGAGCAAGTAACTCTCGCGACCGATACGACGGAGCCCGCCCCGACCGAGATGGTCGGGGCGGGCTCCGTCGTCTTCGCGAGGGTCAGGCTTCGGCGAGGACCGGGTAGACCCCGTTCTCGTCGTGCACCTCGCGCCCGGTGACCGGAGGGTTGAAGACACACGCCATGCGCAGCTCGGTGTCCGCCTGCACCGTGTGCTTCTCGTTGCCGTCGAGCAGGTACATCGTGCCGTCGCTAAGCGGGAAGGTCTCGCCCGTCTCCTCGTTCGTCAGTGTGCCGGTGCCCTGCACGCAGTACACCGCCTCGACGTGGTTCTGATAGTGGAACGTCGATGTGGTGCCGGCGTAGATGACGGTGTCGTGGAAGGAGAAGCCGACTCCCTCCTTCGCGAGCACCATGCGCCGACTGCGCCAGGTCTCCGAGGTCACATCGCGGTCGGTATCGTTCAGGTCGTTCAACTGGACTACGCGCATCAGGGTTTCCTTTCTGAAAGTGCGGTCGATGGTGCAGGGTGTGAGCGGTGGTGCTGTGCTCGAACCGCGTCTCAGGCGTCGACGAGTGAGTGCTCGCCCGCCTGGTCGTCCGTCGCCGAGCTCGTGACCTCGCGCACGGCTGCGGCGAGGATGTCGCATCCGGCGTCGAGATCCTGCGTGCTGATGGTGAGCGGAGGCATGATCTTCAACACCTCATCCTCGGAGCCCGACGTTTCGACGAGCAGACCGTTCCTGAAGCTCTCGGCGGCGACCGCCTGGGCGAGGTTCGGGTCCGCGAACTTCACGCCCGCGAGCAGGCCGCGTCCGCGCTGCGAGGCGCCGTCCACCATTCCGATGATCTCGTCGAGTCGGCGCTGCAGGTGGGCGATGGTACCGCCCATGAAGTTCTGGAACGTCGGATCGGCCCAGTAGGCCTTCAGCGCCGCCGTACCGGTGACGAACGCCGGGTTGTTCCCGCGGAACGTGCCGTTGTGCTCGCCCGGCTCCCAGAGATCGAGCTCGGGCCGGAAGAGTGTGAGCGCGAGGGGGAGGCCCGATCCTGAGATGGACTTCGACAGGCACACGATGTCGGGGGTGATCCCGGCCTCTTCGAAGCTGAAGAAGGATCCGGTCCGCCCGCATCCGGCCTGCACGTCGTCGACGATGAGCAGAATCTCGTGGCGACGGCAGAGCGATTCGAGCGTCCGGAGCCACTCGGCGCTCGCGGCGCGGAGTCCGCCCTCGCCCTGCACGGTCTCGACGATGATCGCTGCCGGCTTGTCGACGCCCGAACCGGAGTCCTCGAGCACGTTCTCGAGCCACTCGAAATCCGACTGGCCGCTCGCCAGGTACCCGTCGTACGGCAGTCGCGACGTGTGCGTCAGCGGGATCCCCGCTCCGCGGCGCTTCATGGCGTTGCCGGTGACCGAGAGCGATCCGAGGGTCATGCCGTGGAACGCGTTGGTGAACGACAGGATGTGCTGGCGCCCCGTCGCTTTTCGGGCGAGCTTGAGTGCGGCCTCGACGGTGTTGGTGCCGGTCGGGCCGGGGAACATCACCTTGTAGTCGAGACTGCGCGGCTTCAGGATCAATTCCGAGAACGTTTCGAGGAACTCCCGCTTCGCGGGCGTCTGCATATCGAGCGAGTGCAGCACCGCACCCGACTGCAGGTACGCGATCAGCGGTTCAATGACGGCGGGGTCGTTGTGACCGTAGTTCAGGGCTCCGGCACCGGAGAAGAAGTCGATGTACTCGGTGCCGTCTTCCGCCCACTGCTTCGCGCCCGACGCGCGGACGAACGTGGCGGGCCAGGAGCGGGAGTAACTGCGAACTGCAGACTCGACTTCGGTAAACACATCAGACATAGGTCTATCCTTCCTGACGATCGACGATCGTCGCGGGGAACACAGCGGGGCTCGGCGGATCCGGCGGGAACCGCGCGGCGCCGGTCACGCGATGCCGCGTGGACGCAGCGGCGCGCGACGGGCGCGAAAGGCTCAGCGGAGCGGGGCGATCTCGTAGAGGTACTCGGTATCGTGCGAGTCGGGGTAGAGGTCGCCGGTGAACAATGGCGACCGGTTGCACTGCGCATCGCGGTCGGCGGCGAAAGCGGCGAAGAGTCGCTGCGATGCCTCGTTGTCCTGGGTGATGGTGGTTTCGAGGCGCTTCGCGTTCGTCCAGTCTGCGAGGCGGTTCAGCATGCGGCTGGCGAGACCGTGGCCGCGGTGCTCCGCGGACACGGCGACCTGCCAGATCATGAGCGTGTCCGGCGACTCCGGGCGGGTGTATCCCGTGATGAAGCCGGCGGGGTCTCCGTCGATCGTCGCGATGGCGGAGGTCTCGGCGAAGTCGCGGCACCAGAGCAAGTACGAGTAGCTGGAGTTCAGGTCGAGGACCTGGGAATCGCGCGCGAGCTCCCAGAGGTGCTGTCCGTCGTCGAGGGTGGGGACTCTGATGTCGAGTTCGGGGGTAAGTGTGGAGGTGAGCGGAGGATCAGTGATCTGTACCGTTTCCATGGTGATCCAACATAGCGAGACCAGCGGAGGAGTCAAGCGCGAGAAGCGCGGAATCGCGCCGATGTTGCTCGGGAAGCGGTCATCGGGCGTCGATGAGCGCTAATGCTCATAAGGGGATACTCGGGATCGAGCACCCGCTGCGGGATAGACCCAGGTCGTTATCGCTTCGTTACATTCACGGGTGGGCGTCCGTGGGTCCGAGTAGGCTGGACGAGTGGCGCGCGTACAGACGAAATCAGGTGGCGGAAGCCGATCGAAAGTGCAGATTCCGCAGGTCCCGTGGGACCAGGTGCGGGCGGCCCCGGTGGTGCTCGTCAGTGGGCCCGAATCGTTCCTGGCAGACCGTGCGATCCAGGCTGTGCGCAGCGAGATGCGCGAGATGTCGTCCGAGCTCGAAGTCCATGACGTCGACGCGGCGGCCTACACTTCCGGGGAACTCATGACCATCGCGAGTCCCTCGCTCTTCGCCGAGCCGCGGCTGATCCGCGTCTCGGGAGTCGAGAAGGCGTCCGACGCCTTCCTCGAGGACGCGAAGCGCTACGTGGCGGAGACGGCAGAGGACACGACGCTCGTGCTGCGCCACGCGAGCGGTCAGCGGGGGAAGGCACTGCTCGATCTCGTGCGATCCGGCACGGGCAACGGGATCGAGGTCGTGTGCGCCGAGGTGAAGAAGGACGCTGACCGTCTGGCCTTCGTTCAAGCGGAGTTCCGCCGTCTCGGGGCGCAGGCGACGCCCGGAGCGATGCGCATGCTGCTCGCCGCGTACTCCGGCGGACTCGGGGAACTCGCCGGTGCGTGCGCGCAACTCGTCACGAACACCGGCTCGCGCATCACGGAAGACGAGGTCGAACGGGCCACCGAGGGTCGGGTCGAGACGAACGGCTTCAAAGTCGCCGATGCGGCGACGGCGGGCAAGGCCGCGGATGCGCTGGTGCTGCTGCGTCAGGCGCTGTCGACGGGCGTGGATCCGATCCCGATCCTGGTCGCGATCAACATGAAGGTGCGGGCGATGGCCCGCGTGTACGGGGCGCGCGGTGCCTCGGGGCAACTCGCGAAGGAGCTGGGCATGGCGCCATGGCAGGTCGAACGCGCCCAGCGCGAGTTGCGCGGCTGGACCGAAGAGGATCTCGCGCGCTGCGTCGATGCCGGCGCCGAGACGGAGTGGCTGCTCAAGGGCGGCAGCCGCGACCCCGAATACGCGCTCGAACGGTATCTGCTGCGGGTGGCAAGGCGCGGCAGAGACCGCTGAGTGTCCGTCCGTGCAGCGCGGCGGTCGCGACCGCGTGACACGCGACAGGCCCCCGCCGAAGCGAGGGCCTGTCGCGTGAACGCAGGTGCCTGTTAGAGCGCTGCGAACTGCGAAGCGAGCTTCGACTTGCGGTTCGCGGCCTGGTTCTGGTGGATGACACCCTTCGACACGGCCTTGTCGAGCTTGCGGGTCGCGAGCTGCACCTTCGCCTGCGCGTCGGCCTTGTCGCCCGAGGCAATGGCGGAGCGTGCGGCGCGCACAGCGGTGCGGAGCTCGCTCTTGTAGGCCCGGTTGCGCTCCGTTGCCTTCTGGTTGGTCTTGATGCGCTTGATCTGCGACTTGATGTTTGCCACGTTGGGTTGTGTCCTTCAGTCTGGATGAATCGGATGGTCCGTGAAGTGAGAGAGGGCACCGCACGGGATGTGTGGTGTGATCCACACGCAAGCCAAGAATCAATGTTACACGATGAGGGGGGATTCGCGTGAGTCACGACGTGAACGAGGCAGTGTTCGTGGTCGACATGCAGGCGGGGTTCTTCGAGGACGAACCGCTGTCGTCCCGTCGGGAGGAGCTGGTCGGCACCGTGAACCGACTGACCGCTGCAGCGAGACGGGTCGGGCTTCCCGTCTTCGTCATCACCACGGTGCACAGTCGCGACCGATCGACGTGGACGCTGAACATGCTCGACGACGACCAGGGGTACCTGTTCGCGGGCGACCCGACGACCGAACTCGTCGAGGGGCTCGATAC
This sequence comes from Leucobacter tardus, assembly GCF_017583045.1. Lineage (GTDB taxonomy): Bacteria > Actinomycetota > Actinomycetes > Actinomycetales > Microbacteriaceae > Leucobacter > Leucobacter tardus. The sequence goes on from NZ_JAGFBF010000005.1 coordinate 105,968, forward strand.
TCAGGATGCGACCCGGGTCGAGAAGACGCGGGACAGCGCGTGGTTCGGCACGGATCTGCATCTGCGTCTCAAGAACCTCGCAGTCGACCGGGTCGTGCTGGTGGGGGTGTCGACGCATCTCTGCATCGTTCAAACCGCCCGTGACGGGTACGCCATGAACACCAGGATGTCGGTCGTCACCGATGCCGTGGCGACGGAGCGGCCCGACTACGAGGAGACCGTCCTGCAGCAACTCGTCGACGATCGGCAGGCCACGCTTGAGACCGTGGACGAGGTGATCGCGCGGTGGTCGAGCGCGGACGCCGTGACTTAATGGGGCGGGTCGACCGTCTGCCATCCCGAGGTGACCTCGACCCAGTCCTCGGCGCCGGCCAACTCCATCAACGCGTCGACCCGCACCTCGACGGCCGACGTCGCCGATCCCCCGGCGGGGAAGACCGAGACGAACCGTTGCAGTGACGCGTCTAGGAACACGCGGGCCGAGTCGGGGTTCGCGAACGGGCACACACCGCCGACCGGGTGACCGGTCATCGGTTCCACCTGGTCGTGGGGGAGCATGCGGGGCTTGCCGCCGAACGTCCGTTTGAAGCGGCCGCCGTGAATGCGCGCGTCACCGGCGATCACCACGAGGATCGCGCGATCCGGATCACCTGGGTCGGTCAGGGCGATCGTCTTCGCGATCCGCTCGGGAGACGTGCCGACCTGCTCGGCCGCGAGTGCGACCGTGGCACTCGACTCTGCGAATTCGCGCACCTCTCCGTCGAATCCGGTCGCGGCAAGCGCCGCCTGCACCTGCGGAACACCCATAGCTCCTCCTCGCATCTGTCGAGCGGTTTCGCCGGGAGTCTACGGGACGGCCGAAGACCCGGGCGTTTCCGCGGGTGCGTGCCGTAACGTGTGACGTATGGAATTCATCGGCGCGAGCCCTACGGTCGACCTCACCTACTCGGACGTCTTCCTCGTTCCCCGACGCTCGGCGGTCGGCAGTCGGCTCTCCGTCGATCTCGCACCGAATGATGGGACCCCGGCGACGCTGCCGCTCGTCGCGGCCAACATGAACTCGGTGACCGGTCCGCGTCTCGCGGCGGTCCTCGCTCGACGCGGCGGCCTCGCGGTACTGCCGCAGGACCTCGCCATCGACGACCTCGTTGCGGCGGTCCGTCGGGTCAAGTCCCAGCCGGTCGACTGCGACGCCCCGCACGTGATGCGGGCGTCTGCGACCGCGGCCGACGCGCTGCGCACCGTTCCCGTCGCCGAGGGGCACGGGGTCGTCGTGGTGGATTCCGACGATGCGGTGACCGCGACGAGCGGGATCCCGATGGATCGCGTGCTCGGCGTCGTGCCGTCCACGCGACTCGCGGCGGTGCCCGGCGATGCCGTCCTGGCGAACCTCGCCCAGTCGGAAGTCCCGACCATCGAAGCGGGCGAGCTCGGTTCCGGACGCGAGACGTTCGACCGTGTGAGCGCTCTGACCCGCGGCGACGCCGATCAGCTCGTGTGCGTGCTATCGAACGGTCACCTCATCGGCACGCTGACCGAACGCAGCGCCCTCAGGGGCTCGCTCTACCGCCCGGCCGTCAGCAGCGATGGCCGCCTCGCGACCGCAGCCGCCGTCGGCATCAACGGCGATGTCGCCGCGAAAGCGCGTGAGCTCGCCGGGGCGGGGGCGGACGCCCTCGTCATCGACACGGCGCACGGTCACCAGGAAGGCATGATCCGCGCCATCGAGACCGTCGCCGCACTCGATCTCGAGGTGCCGATCGTCGCGGGCAACATCGTGACCGCCGACGGCGTCGATGACCTCGTCGGCGCGGGTGCCACCATCCTGAAGGTCGGCGTGGGGCCGGGCGCGATGTGCACCACCCGCATGATGACGGCCGTCGGGCGCCCGCAGTTCTCCGCCGTGCTGGAGACCGCGCAGGCCGCCCGCGAGCGCGGGGCCCACGTCTGGGCCGACGGGGGCGTCCGGTACCCACGCGACGTCGCGCTCGCGCTCGCCGCAGGGGCCTCGTCGGTGATGATCGGGTCCTGGTTCGCGGGAACCGCCGAGTCGCCCGGTGAACTGCGGACCGACGCAGACGGACGCGTGTACAAGGACTCGTGGGGCATGGCGTCGACGAAAGCCGTGCAGGCGCGCTTCGGCGAGCTGGATGCGTACGAGCGAGCGCGGAAAGAGCTGTTCGCCGAGGGCATCTCTGCCTCGAAGATCTCCGTCGACCCGCTGCGTCCCGGCGTGGAGGACCTGCTCGACATGATCACCTCGGGCGTCCGGTCGTCGTTCACCTACGCCGGAGCCGGCCGGCTCGAAGACTTCCACGTGCGCGCGCACGTGGGCCTCCAATCCGCCGCCGGCTACGAAGAGGGCAAGGCGCTGCCCGTCTCCTGGTAGACCGGGTCGTCCCTTCGCCCCGCGGGGCGGCGTCTCGCGACCCCCGATGCTGAGAGAATAGAGAAACGTGCGCCGACGAGACCCGAACCGTGTCGCGCGGCAGGCAGCTGAGAAGGAGCGAACGTGAAGTATCTCTCGACCCGCGGCGGGATGGATCCCGCCGGCTACGGTGAGATCCTGCTGGAGGGTCTCGCACCCGATGGAGGCCTGGTGGTACCCGAGGAGCTGCCGCGCGTGGACGCCGAAACGCGCGAGTCCTGGCGAGGGCTCGACTACCCGTCTCTCGCGACCGAGGTGCTGAGCCTGTTCGCCACGGACATCCCGAGAGACGATCTCGCACGCATGTGTCGCGACGCGTACGCCGTCTCGCCCGACAACTTCGTCGAACCGGCCGTCGTGCCGCTGGTGCCGCTCTCGGAGGTCGATGCGCGCCTGTCGCTCGTCGGTCTCTCGGAGGGGCCGACGCTCGCATTCAAAGACATGGCGATGCAGTTCCTCGGCCAGTCGCTCGAGTACGTGCTCGCGCGCAGCGGACGCACCATCAACATCCTGGGTGCCACCTCGGGCGATACCGGATCCGCTGCCGAGTACGCGCTGCGCGGCAAGCAGGGGATCGGCGTGTTCATGCTGTCGCCTCAGGGGCGGATGAGCGACTTCCAGCGCGCTCAGATGTACTCGTTGACCGACGAGAACATCCACAACATCGCGGTCGCCGGGGTCTTCGACGACTGTCAGCACCTCATCAAGCAGCTGTCCGCCGACCTCGAGTTCAAACGGCATCATCGCCTCGGCACGGTGAACTCGATCAATCTGGGGCGCATCAGTGCGCAGGTCGTCTACTACTTCTGGGCGTGGCTGCGGCAGACCGATGCGCTCGACGCCGACGAGCGGTCGACCGCGCGGGTGTCGTTCACCGTGCCGTCGGGCAACTTCGGCAACATCCTGTCGGGGCACTACGCCAAGCAGATGGGTCTGCCCGTCCATCGGCTCGTGCTCGCGGCGAACGAGAACAATGTGCTCGACGAGTTCTTCCGCACGGGCGTCTACGCACCGCGCGCCAGTGCTGAGACGTACCTGACGTCGAGCCCCTCGATGGACATCTCGAAGGCGTCGAACCTCGAGCGCTTCATCTTCGATGTGCTCGGCCGCGATCCCGAACGACTCGCGGCCGCCTGGCGCGAACTCGACGAGACCGGCACGATCGACCTCGCGCACGAGCAGCCCCGCTTCTCCGAGGAGTTCGGCATCGTCAGCGGGTCGAGCACGCACTCGGATCGCGTGGAGACGATTCGTGAGGTGCACCGTGCCACCGGACGCGTGATCGATCCGCACACCGCGGACGGCGTCAAGGTCGCCCGTCAGCACCTCGACGCCGAGGTGCCGATGCTGGTGCTGGAGACCGCGAAGCCCGCGAAGTTCCCCGAGATCGTCATCGAGGCGATCGGTGCCGCCGATGCACTGCCCGACCACTGGGCCGGCATGCTCGACCTGCCGCAGCGGGTGACCGCGATGCCGAATGACGAGGCTCAACTGCGCGCCTACGTCGAGGCGCGCGCCGTCTGATGGCGGCGGCATCTGTCGTATAAGCTCCTATCCACATCGCAGTACAGTCGCAACACCGCAGATACGGGGGAATGAAGTGTTCGGACGGCAATTGCGCAAACGCAACACGGAGACGCTGGCCGCGGCGCTCGGAGACGGTGCTCAGCCGGTCGCCCGCGAGAATCGTCCGTCGGCGTTCCGGTTGTGGAGCGACGGACTCGGGTACCTCGGCACGCGTTCGCTGCAGATCATCATCGTCCTCACCCTCACCGCTGCGCTCATCTGGGGCATGCGGCAGGTGTCACTGGTCGTGATCCCGGTGCTGCTCGCGCTCATCTTCGCGAGCACGTTCTCACCGGTCATGCGGTTCTTGCGCCGCAAGAACGTGCCCGATGTGCTGGCTACGGTCATCGTGCTGCTCGGGATCGTGCTGCTTCTCACGGGAGTCGGCTGGTTGATCGTCTGGGCGGTGAAGGATCAGTGGGATGAGCTCGCCTCGCAGGCGCAGGACGGATTCACGCAGCTCGTGAACACGATCCCGCAGCTGCCGTTCGCCCCGGATCAGGATCAGCTGCTCGAGTACCGCGACCAGTTCGTGGGCTGGGCGACCGACTTCCTGACGAGCTCGCAGTTCGGCAGCGGTGCGATCGCCGGCGTGAGCGCCGTCGGCAGCTTCGTCACCGGTCTGGTGCTCATGATCGTGGTGCTGTTCTTCTTCCTGAAGGACGGCCCGAAGATCTGGCGCTTCCTGCTGCGTCCGTTCGAGGGCGAGTACCGCGAGCGCGCGGAGCGCGTGGGCGGCAAGGTCGTGCAGACGCTCGGATCCTACGTGCGCGGAACCGCCTCAGTGGCGGCGGTCGATGCGATCGGCATTTTCATCGGCCTGCTCATCTTGGGCGTCCCCCTCGCGGTGCCGCTGGCGGTCCTGGTGTTCCTGCTCGCCTTCATCCCGATCGTGGGCGCCACGCTCGCGGGTACGCTGGCCGCACTCGTGGCACTCGTCTCCGACGGGTTCGTGACCGCGATCATCGTCGTCGGCATTGTCGTGCTGGTGAATCAGCTCGAGGGCAACTTCTTGCAGCCGGTGCTGATGGGGCGCGCGCTCAAGCTGCACTCCCTGGTCATCCTGCTCGCGTTGACGGTGGGAACGGTGCTCAGCGGCGTGCTGGGCGCCGTGCTCGCGGTGCCGATCGCCGCCGTCGCCTGGGGCATCGTCAAGGTCTGGGACGGTCCGGACACGGCGGCGAAGTGGGCGCGACCGTCAGCGTCCGAGCTCAGACAGTGACGCACCGGCCTCGGTGATGGCCGAGACGGTGGGGAGCTCGATGAGCTCCCCACCGTTCTGCGTGAGGCACTCGCGCACGCGCGCGGTGAACAGCTGCAGCCCCGCCGATGAGAGCATGCCAGCGTGGGTGAGGTAGATGCGCGCGGCACGAGCGTTCAGGACGAAGTCCATGACCTGTGCGATGTTCGACCACGGTGATCCGATCGGAACGCCGAGCACGTCGGCGCGGAACGGCGGGCGGACGAGCGAGTCCCCGCCGTAGGCGAAGGTGCCGTTCACGTGCACGCCGACGTTGTCGACGACCGGAATGCTGGAGTGCAGTACCTCGTGCCTGCCCCCGTAGAACTCGAGCGCGAACGGGCCCACGTCGATCGCGTCCCCCTCGGCGACGATCCTCACGTCGGTGACCCCCGCGGCGTTGAGTGCGGATGCCGTGGCCGCGGTCGTCATGATCGGGCACTGCGGGGCAACGCCCCGGATCGCGGTCACGTGCTCGGGCGTCCAGTGATCCGCGTGCTCGTGCGTGATGACGATTCCGGCGACCGGGGGAGCGATCCGCATCGCCGCATCGAGCTCCTCCGCAGTGGTGAAGCTGCCCGGATCGATGACGAGTGCGTGGTCCGTCTCAGTGAGAACCACTCCGGCGTGGGCGAGTCTGAATGCGTGCATGGCCCGATCCTACGCCCGCACGCGTAAGCTGGCGGCAGTGCCGAGTCGATGCGGCGGGGCGTACACGAGTGGGAGGCGAGTCATGCTGCAGCGGTGGGAACTGCGCCTCAGCGTGAGCCTCATGCTGTTCTCATGCGCCGTGACCGCCGCGGTTCCGGCGGGCGCGCTGCCGAGTCCCGCGCTCATTCTGCTCGGGCTCGTCTGCGTCGTATCGTTCGCAGTCTCGATCGTCGCCGTTCTGCCGCGCCGCATGGCCGCTGGACCAGTGCCATCCGGTCCGCTGCCGCGGTGGTCGCACGCAGGGCCACCCCTCCTCGGTCGGCGCGAGTTCACCGATTCCGTGCGCCCGCGCGCGCCCGGAATCTCGTGCCGCGCTCCGCGCCCGCACGCTGCCGCGTGATCCCTGCTCCCCAGTGCTGCGGGTGATCCGTCCGCTCGTGTGAGCCGGGGCGCTTCAGCGTCCCCTGTACCTCGCACGAACAGGACCTTCTCGTGACCTTCCGTTCTCGCTTTCGTTCTTCCGCACCCCGCGAAGCCACAGCCTTCGCCCGTTCCCCAGCCGCAGGCTCGCGTCTCGCGTCTGACTGCCCACCGATCCTGTCTGCTGACGCCGTCAGTGTGTCGCGCGACGGTGTCGCACTTCTCGAACCCGCATCGTTGGACATCACCGCAGGGGAGTGCATCGCTGTTCGCGGAGACAATGGAGCGGGCAAGACCACCCTGCTCCGCGTGCTCGCCGGTCGTCTGCGCCCCACCTGCGGCACTGCGACGTTCATGGGGCAACCGGTCGATGAACGGCGGCCTGGGGTGCGCGAGGCCATCGCGGCACTGATCGATCCTCCGGCTCTCTACCCCGACCTGACGGTCGTCGATCACCTCGCGTTCATCGCCGCGGCCTGGCAGCCGTTCGCCGGGACGGTGAGCGGGCCGTGCCTCGATCCGATCCCCGTCCCGACCCCTCCGGACCAACTCATCGCGCAGTTCGGTCTCACGGCAGTGACGAATCGATTTCCCGACGAGCTCTCGAGCGGACAGCGTCAACTCGTCGCGTTGGCGGTGACGTTCGCCCGACCGGCCCGAGTCGTGCTGCTCGATGAACCCGAACAGCGCTTGGACCCCTCCCGGCGCGCACTGCTGGCGTCCGCGCTGCGCGACGCGGGAGAGCGGGGCATCGCCGTGGTGTTCGCCTCGCACGACGACGCCGTGATCGCGAGCGTCGCGCAACGCAGTGTCTGGATCGAGGCGTGAGTCGCAGCGCGCGACCCGGAGCCCCGACGATCGGCACGATCGGTTTCCGCGTCTACCTGGCCCTCATGCTGGCGCTGACGGTGGGAGTGCCCGTTGCTCGAGCGCTGGTGCTGTGGGGAGCGGGGCCCGCCGCGGTCATCACCACTGAGACGCCGGCTGACGTTGCGAGCGGTACGGCCGCCGCGATACTCATCTGCTGGATGCTGAGCGCTGCCGCCGGATCCCATCTCGGCCCCGCGCGAGACACCCTGCCGCGCCTGGATCTCGTGCATGCCACCCCGCGCGCGCGATCGCAGCAGCTCGGTCGTCAAGTGCGCGCCGCATTCGTGCTGTGGTCCGGGATCGGGGCCGCCGCCGGTCTCCTCGTCGCCTGCGCCATCGGGATGCACGCCGGCAACTCCCTCCTCGAGCGCGCGGACGTGATGCTCGTCGGAGCGCTCGGGGGCGGCGCAGTCGGAGCAGGATCCGGGCTCGCCGCCCTGGTCGCGCAGCGTAGTCGCACATCGATGCGTCGGGCGGTCGTCGCCTGCGGTGCGGGCGCGGGAGTGCTGATCGGCGGCCGGATCGTCGTCGACCGACTCGCTGACGCGACGCTCCGAGGCGGCGCGAACGGAGACCTCGCCGGAGCGGCGGTCCTCGTGGCGCTGGCGGTGAGCGTGCTGCTGGGAGTGCTGGCGCTTCCCGCACTGCTGCGTTCCCTCGACATCGATACGCTTCGCGCTCAGGCGGTGCGCCGCCTCGCGGTCGGCACGGCGTTACTCACGGCGGACGCGCGCGCCGCACAGATGCACCTCGCCGCACCAGTGCGACGGGGCAGGAACCTCCGGTGGCGTCCGCGTCCGCGGGCACGAGCGCGGGGGGCGCGCCTGATCTGGCTGCGTGACGCATGCGGACTCGTCCGCACCCCTATGCGGGTATGCGGAGCAGTCATCGCGCTCGTGCTCAGCGGCGCTGCGGCAGGGTTCGCCGGCGCCGCGTCGGTCGGCCCCACGGGAACGATGGTGTTCGGCGCAAGTGCTGCACTCCTCGCCTATGCCGCTACCGCCACGACTGCCAGGGGACTCCGTGCTGCGGCATTCGGTCTCGACGGCCCCTCCCTGCTGCCTGGGTCTCGCGGGCGGCTCACCGGTGCGCACCTGGTCCTTCCACTCGGGCTCGCGGTGGCGTGCGCGTCGGTCGGGGGTGCGTTGGCGCACGGTGCGGGCGGAGCAGTGAGCGGCGCGGTGACGGCCGGGATCTCCGTGCTCGCGTCTGCCGTCGCCGCCCACCAGGGACCCGTGCCTGTCCGACTGCTCGCTCCGGTGCAGACGCCCGCCGGGGACGCGGCGGGCATCGTCGTCCTCACGTGGATGTGGGGTGCGGCACTCGTGGCTGCCGGGAGCGGAGCGATCCTGGCGGTGATCGGAACTCCGTCCGGCGCGACTTCCTGGCTCGAGACGGCGGCACCGCTCGTCACCTGGGGCTCGCTGATGCTGCTCGCGCTGACCGGCTGGCTCGTGCACCGCGTGCGTTCGACGCGTGGCTGACCCCTGCGCTCCGGCGTCCGAGAACGCGTCGAGCGGCGACGCGCCCGAGATTCGCCCGCCGATTTGTGCCGCTTGCACGGGTGTGCCAAGATAGAGGGGTTGCTGAGGCAGGGGCGAGAGTCCGGTCGAGGCAATGGCAAGTGCTCGGCCCCATCGTATAGCGGCCTAGTACGCCGCCCTCTCACGGCGGTAACGCGGGTTCGAATCCCGCTGGGGTCACCAACAGGCTCCCGGTTCAGCAGTTTCTGCTGGCCGGGAGCCTTTCGTGTGTCCGGAGTGCGCCTGGCGGATCCCGGTGATCGCTCCTGTTCCGACCGCATCCAGGATGCGATAGTCGGCGGTGGTAAACTGCTCGCTATGCGTGTGCGGCAGCTTCTTCCGTGCCGCGACGGGGGTGAGTAAACCGACCCACCCGTCGCGGAGCTTCCGCGTGGTCGGTTACACCCCACCTATTTCAGCGCGTCGCGCGAAAGGAAACGGCAGAAGCACTCATGACTGGAACACCCCGCACCCTGGCGGAAAAACTCTGGACCGATCACGTGGTCGTCCGCGGCGAAGGCGGCGCACCCGATCTGATCTACATCGACCTCCACCTCATTCATGAGGTCACGAGCCCGCAGGCGTTCGATGGATTGCGCATGGCGGATCGGCCGCTCAGACGCGTCGATCTGATGATCGCGACCGAGGATCACAACACGCCGACCCTCAACATCAACCGTCAGATCGAGGATCCGACGAGCCGCGTGCAGATCGACACGCTGCGCAAGAACGTGGAAGAGTTCGGTGTGCGCGCGCACCCGCTCGGCGACCGCGAGCAGGGCATCGTGCACGTGGTCGGTCCGCAGCTCGGACTCACCATGCCGGGTACGACGGTGGTGTGCGGCGACAGCCACACCTCGACGCACGGCGCGTTCGGCGCGCTGGCGTTCGGCATCGGCACCAGCGAGGTCGAGCACGTGATGGCGACCCAGACGTTGCCGCTGAAACCGTTCAAGACGATGGCGATCAACGTCGAAGGCGAACTGCGCCCCGGCGTGACCGCGAAAGACATCATCCTCGCGGTCATCGCGAAGATCGGCACCGGCGGTGGCCAGGGCTACGTGCTCGAGTATCGCGGTTCCACGATCCGCGACCTGTCCATGGACGGTCGCATGACGATCTGCAACATGTCGATCGAGGCCGGCGCCCGCGCCGGCATGGTCGCGCCCGACGAGACGACGTTCGCGTACGTCAAGGATCGCCCCCACGCACCGCAGGGCGAGGACTGGGATGTCGCGGTGGAGTACTGGAAGACCCTGCCGACGGACGAGGGGGCGGTCTTCGACGAAGAGGTGTTCATCGATGCGTCGCAGCTCGAACCGTTCGTCACCTGGGGGACCAACCCCGGCCAGGGCGTGCTGCTCAGCGACACCGTTCCGAACCCCGCCGAGATCGACGACCCGAACGCGCGCGTCTCCGCTGAGCGCGCACTCGAGTACATGGATCTGCAGGCCGGCACCCCGATGAAGGAGATCGCGGTCGACACCGTCTTCATGGGGTCGTGCACGAACAGCCGCCTCGACGACCTGCGCGACTTCGCCAGCATCATCAAGGGCAAGCGCAAGGCCGATGATCTCCGCCTGATGGTGGTGCCGGGCTCCGCACGCGTGCGGTTGGAGGCCGAGGCCGAGGGTATCGACAAGATCGTCGAAGCATTCGGTGGCGAATGGCGCTTTGCCGGATGCTCGATGTGCCTCGGGATGAACCCTGACCAGCTCGCCCCCGGCGAGCGGTGCGCGTCGACATCGAACCGCAACTTCGAGGGGCGTCAGGGGAAGGGCGGGCGCACGCACCTGGTATCGCCCCTCGTCGCCGCCGCGACGGCGATCCGCGGGACCCTCTCGAGTCCCTGGGATCTCGCCGACGACGAGGCGCGCGGCGTCGACCACAGTGCAGCGAACGAGAAGGTGGAGGCGTAACCCATGGAGAAGTTCACCACGTTCACGGCGACCGCCGCTCCGTTGAAGCGCTCGAATGTCGACACGGATCAGATCATCCCGGCCGTGTTCTTGAAGCGGGTCACCAAGACCGGGTTCGAGGACGCGCTGTTCTACCACTGGCGGCAGGATCCCGAATTCGTGCTCAACCAGCCCGAGTTCCAGAACGCCGAGATCCTCATCGCCGGCCCCGACTTCGGTACCGGGTCCTCCCGCGAGCACGCCGTCTGGGCACTGCGCGATTACGGGTTCAAGGTCGTGATCTCCCCGCGCTTCGCCGATATCTTCCGCGGCAACTCGAGCAAGCAGGGCCTCGTCGCCGCCCAGGTCGACGAGCCCGAGGTCGAGCGCATCTGGCAGATCCTCGACGAGCAGCCCGGGACACCGGTCACGGTGAGTCTCGAGGACCGTACCGTGTCGGTCGGCGAGCTGACCGTGCCGTTCCAGATCGACGAGTATGCTCGCTGGCGTCTCATGGAGGGTCTCGACGACATCTCCCTGACTCTCCGCAACGAGGAGGCCATCAGCGCCTTCGAATCCAAGCGTCCGTCATGGATGCCCACTACGATCCCCGCGAGGTCCGAGTGACGAAGAACAAGGAAGACCAGGGACTCCACAAAGATTCCCAGAAGGCCGCCGCACGGGTGGGTCTCACCTCAGATGAGATCATCATCAACGGCGGACGGCCCCTGAATGGCCGCATCGAAGTGCGCGGGGCCAAGAACCTCGCCACGAAGGCCATGGTTGCCTCACTGCTCGGCCACACGCCGAGCACGCTGCGCAACGTTCCGAACATCTCCGACGTGCGAGTCGTCGCCGGTCTCCTCGCGCTGCACGGCGTGCTCATCACGCGCGGCGCCGAGGAAGGCGAGTGGCGACTCGACCCCTCGAACGTCGAGACGGCCCACAAAGCAGACATCGACGCGCACGCCGGATCCTCGCGCATTCCGATCCTGTTCTGCGGCCCGCTGCTGCACCGTCTCGGCGAGGCGTTCATCCCCGATCTCGGTGGCTGCCGGATCGGCGATCGTCCGATCGACTTCCACCTGGACGCCCTCCGCAACTTCGGCGCGGTCATCGAGAAGCTGCCGAGCGGTATCAGCCTGACGGCACCCAACGGCCTCAAGGGTGCGAACATCGAGCTGCCGTACCCCTCGGTGGGCGCGACGGAGCAGGTGCTGCTCACCGCGGTGCTGGCCGAGGGTCAGACGGAGCTGCGCAACGCGGCCATCGAGCCCGAGATCGTCGACCTCATCTGCATCCTGCAGAAGATGGGTGCGATCATCTCGATGGAGCCGAACCGGGTCATCTTCATCGAGGGCGTCTCCGAGCTCCGCGGCTACGACCACGCAGCGATCTTCGATCGCAACGAGGCTGCGAGCTGGGCCGCCGCCGCACTGGCGACCCGCGGCGACATCTTCGTCGGCGGTGTCGAGCAGGAAGAGATGATGACGTTCCTCAACGTCTTCCGCAAGGTCGGCGGCGATTTCGATGTGCGCCCCGACGGCATCCGCTTCTGGCACCCCGGTGGCACGCTCAAGCCCGTCACGATCGAGACCGATGTGCATCCGGGCTTCATGACGGACTGGCAGCAGCCGCTCGTCGTGGCGCTCACTCAGGCGGACGGCGTCTCGACGATCCACGAGACCGTGTACGAGAATCGCTTCGGATTCACCGATGCCCTCAACAAGATGGGCGCGGACATCACGGTGTACAAGGACGGGCTGCACGACGAGACGCGTCGCGTCATGCGTCGCGAGTTCGAGCAGGCCGCGGTCATCACGGGTCCGAGCGAACTCTCAGGAGCAGACGTCGAGGTCCCCGATCTCCGCGGCGGCTTCAGCCACCTCATCGCCGCACTGACGGCAGAGGGCCAGTCGAAGGTCACGAACATCGGCATCATCTCGCGCGGATACGAGAACTTCATCGAGAAGCTGCGTCTGCTCGGCGCCGACTTCATCTACGAAGGATAGGACTCGCCGACGGGGGCGCTGCGGTTCCGACTGAGCACCCCCGTCAGCGATAATTGAGACTATGAGCGACACGGTGAAGATGCGCAGCACGGCATCAGCGGAGAAGCGGTGGCCCTCGGTCTTCTGGGTGCTCGCCGCTCTGGTGCTCCCGTTCTGGTCACTGATGGTGCGGTACCGGTTCACCCCCGAGTCCCGTCTGCCGCAGCGCGGGTCCTTCATCCTCTCGCCGAACCACTACAGCGAAATCGACCCCATCGCCATGGGAGCCGCCGTGTGGCACCTCGGTCGTGCGCCGCGATTCCTCGCCAAGGCAAGCCTGTTCAAGCTGCCCGTCGTCGGGTGGCTGTTGCGCGCTTCGGGACAGGTGCCCGTCGAGCGGGACGGGCGCACTCGGAGTTCGGCGAGCAACCCCCTGGGCGCGGCCGGAGAACTCATCCGACGCGAGGCCAGCGTCATCGTCTATCCGGAAGGGTCGCTCACCCGCGATCCCGACCTGTGGCCGATGCGGGGCAAGAGCGGCGCCGTTCGTCTCGCGTTGGAATCGGGGATGCCGTTGATCCCGGTGGCGCACTGGGGAACGCAGCGTCTCATGCCCAGGTACGGCAAGCGGATCCACCCGTTCCCGCGCAAGACCATCGAGATCGCAGTTGGCGAGCCGCTCGACCTCAGCCGGTTCGCGGGACGTACGGACCAGCGGGCGGTGACCGAGGCCACGGACCTGCTGATGGCCGAGATCTCGCGACTGCTCGGCGGACTCCGCGGCGAGACCCCGCCGAATGAGCGCTGGGACCCGAGCAAGCATCAGCAGAATGAGACGGGGCGTTTTTGACTACGAGACCGATTCCGGTCGTCACGGGAAACCTGCAACGGAACCGGGGCCGCAAGGTCGCGGTGATCGGATCCGGAAGCTGGGGAACGACCTTTGCGAAGGTGCTCGCGGATGCCGGCTGCGACACGACGATCTGGGCCCGCCGGCATGAGGTGGCGCAAGAGATCCAGGTGGCACGGCGCAACTCGCAGTACCTGCCCGGCGTCAATCTGCCGCGCACGCTCCACGCGACCGCCGATCTCGCCGAGGCGCTGAAGGGCAAATCACTCGTCTTCCTCGCGGTACCGAGTCAGACGCTCCGGCAGAACCTCCTCGACCTCGAGCCGTATCTCGACCGGAGAACGGTGCTCGTGAGCCTCGTGAAGGGTGTCGAGCGCACGACCACGATGCGCATGTCCGAGGTCATCGTCGACACGCTCGATCTCGAACCGAACCGGGTCGCAGCCGTCTCGGGGCCGAACATCGCCCTCGAAATCGCGAAAGAGCAGCCGACCGGCGGCGTCGCGGCGTGCGCTGATGCTGCCGTGGCGCAAGAGATCGCCACCGCGTGCTCCGCCCCGTACTTCCGCGGCTACGTCAGCACCGATGTCATCGGCACGGAACTCGGCGGCGTGCTCAAGAACCTCATCGCCCTGGCGATCGGCATCGTCGACGGGGTGGGCTACGGCGAGAACACGAAAGCGGCGATCATCACGCGCGGGCTGGCCGAGATGACCGAGTTCGCGGTCGCTTCCGGGGCAGACCCGACCTCTCTCTCCGGGCTGTCGGGTCTCGGCGACCTCATCGCGACGTGCCAGTCACCGCTGTCGCGCAACAACACCGCCGGTCGACTCATCGGACAGGGATACACCCAGGAAGAGACTCGGGAGCAGATGAGCCAGGTCGCCGAGGGCATCACCTCGGTGCCCTCCGTGCTCGAGCTCGCGCGGGAACGCGGCATCTCCATGCCGATCGTGGAGCAGGTGCAGATGGTCCTCGATCGACGCATGCCGCCGAAGGATCTGGGTCCGCATCTGGCGACCGAGAACGACGTGCCGCAGCCGGAACTCTCGCTGGCCGGCGAGCAGCCCAGTCGGCTGCGGCGATTCTGGGATCGACTCACCGGCGAATAGCATGGTGCCTATGGGGGAGAAACAGCTGCAGACCGTCGTCCTGCTGTTCGGCGGCCGCTCGAGCGAGCACGAGATCAGCTGCGTGACTGCGGCGGGTGTATTGCACGCGATCGATGAGACCCGGTTCCGGGTGATCCCCGTCGGCATCACGAAGTCGGGTGCGACGGTTCTCGTCGACGCCGACCGTCTGGACGGGTTCCGCCTGGACGGTGACGAACTGCCGCACGTCGACGACAACGGCTCGCGCGTGCTGTGGCCCGCGTCGGCCACCACGCGCGAGCTCAGCGTCATCGACGCCGACGGGACGATCCGGTCGCTCGGAGACATCGACGTGGTGTTCCCGACACTGCACGGGCCGTTCGGTGAAGACGGCACGGTCCAGGGCCTGCTCGAACTCGTCGACCTGCCGTACGTCGGCAGCGGCGTGCTCGGCTCGGCGCTCTGCATGGACAAGCACGCGGTGAAGACGATCCTCGCGGACTCCGGCGTCGCCGTTGCTCCGTGGAACACGGTGACGCGCGCCCAGATGGCGCAGGACCCGAGCCGCATCGATCGACTCGACGAGGGACTCGCGTACCCGCTCTTCGTGAAGCCTGCGCGCGCCGGTTCGAGTGTCGGCGTCACGCGGGTCGTCGAGCCCGAGGGCTTGCCGGCGGCGGTCGAGATCGCGTTCGCCGAGGATTCCATCGTGCTCGTGGAGAGCGGCGTCATCGGGCGCGAGGTCGAGATCGCCGTGCTCGGCGGTCGCCACGGCGGACCGACGCGCACCAGCACCGTCGTCGGCGAGATCGTGTTCTCGGGTCGCGACTTCTACGACTACGAGGCGAAGTACCTGGGCGCGTCCGGAGTGGACCTCGAGCTTCCCGCGAAGGTCACCGACGACGAACTGCGTGCGTTGCAGCACGCCGCCGCCGAGGCGTTCGAGCTCGCCCAGTGCGGAGGACTCGCGCGTGTCGACTTCTTCCTGACCGATGCGGGCCCCGTGCTGAACGAGATCAACACGATGCCCGGATTCACGCCCATCTCGATGTACCCGAGTCTGTGGGCGGCTTCCGGTCTCGAATACACCGATCTCATCACCGAGCTGATCGATCTCGCGCTCGAACAGGACTAGGCGGGGCTCGCACGCGGCCACCCGCACGGGTCCCCGCGGGCCGGACCGGGTGCTCTCGTGCCAGATGCCCTCGTCGAGATTGCGCAGAGTCGCCTTTCGAACGACGTGAAGGGCGCCGAACTGCGCTCTCGGCGCGGGGCTCGGTTACTCTTCGAGGTCGAGGGTGTCCGCGAGGCTCGTGCACTCGCGTTCCTGGGGCAGATACTGCGCGACGGCCGCGAGATCGACGACGGTCGCGGTCCCGCTGGCCAGTTCGGAGTTCACGATGACTTCGAGTCCGGGGGATCGGCCGTATGCCTCGAACCGGTAGAGGGGGGCGTTCGAGCGGTCGATGATCCAGTCGACCCCGTTGACGTCGACGCACTCGTCGGTCGTCGGGCCGCTGGGTTCGACGCCGCAGCGCAGGAGGACGCCGGCGGGATCGCCCCAAGCTCCGGTCGACTGCGCGTTGGTGTGTCGGCGGTCGAGGTCGGCGACGGTGTCGGGCAACCGGACGATGACGTCGGCGCACGCGGGATTGTTCGCGTCTTCGGCGGCGTCCATCGGCACGTCGGCGGAGGAGCATGCGGAGACGAGCGGTGCCGTCACGCACAGTGCGCCGATGGCCGCGAGGGTGCGCAGGGTGCTGCGTCGAGAAGTCACCAGACCAGCCTACCGCCGCGGATCCCGCACCCCCTGAGTGCCGTCGTCGGTGCGGGGCATCGAGCGGTAGGTTGGACAGCATGATGGAGACGGTGGGGGCGCTCGGCGAGTCGCGGGTGCTGCGACGCATCCTGGATCGCCTCGGCCATGCGTCTGGTGCGCTGGTGGGACCGGGTGATGACTGCGCGGTTCTGCGCGGTGGTGGTGACCTCGTGGTCACGACGGACACCATGATCGAGGGGCCGGACTTCCGGCTCGCCTGGCACAGCGGGTTCGAACTCGGGTGGAAGCTCGCGGCTACGAATCTCTCCGATGTCGCATCGATGGGGGCCGTCCCCACCGCCCTCACCCTGGCGCTCGCCTGTCCGCGGGAGACTCCGGTCGAGTTGTTGGAGCAGCTCGCCTCAGGAATGGAGGCCGCCTGTCGTGCGCTCGCGCCCGGGTGCGGCGTCGTGGGCGGCGACCTCGCCACCGCGCCGGTGCTGACAGCGGCGGTCACGGCGATCGGCGAACTCCGGGGCGCGACTCCGGTGCTCCGATCCGGAGCAACCGCCGGCGACATCGTTGCCTATGCGGGCGATCTCGGGTTGGCCGGCACCGGGCTGGCGCTCTTGTTCCGCGAGGGCGCCGATGACACCGGTGTCGCGCATTCCGAAGCGTTGGCCGGACTCTGGTCCGAGCACCCCGAAGCGATGGCGGCCCAGTTGGCGCCGACGCCTCCCGTGACCCTTGGACCGTCCGCGGCGCACGCGGGCGCGACGGCGATGCTCGACGTCTCGGATTCGCTCTCGCTCGACGCGGCGCGGATCGCGCGCGCCAGCGGCGTGGATCTGGCGTTCGACAGTGGCCTCCTGCAGGCAGGATTCGGCGAGCGCGGGGGTGAGGCCGTGTCACTCGATGCGATGCTCACGGGCGGTGAGGATCACGGGCTGCTCGCGACGTTTCCGGACCGGTCGGCGTTGCTCGACGGGTTCGTGCGGATCGGAGAGGTGCGGGCGCGAGCCGAGGATGAGCCTCGCCTGCTCGTGGATGGCGCGGAGTTCGTGCCGGGTGGGTGGGATCCCTACCGGATCTCGCTTCCGGGGATGTGATCCCGTCCGAGGAGGCGCAGGGCCGACCAGAGTTCGGCTCGCGCATCGGGGTCGTCGAGGTCCCGCTGCAGGAGTGTCGCTGCTGTTGAGACCCGTGCCTTCACCGTGTGACGGTGGGCTCCGAGTTCCTGTGCCGCGGCGCTGGTCTGCCCGTGATGCCGAAGCCAGGCGCGCAGCGTCGATTCGATGACGTCGCCCTGTCGCGCATCGTGCGCGGCGAGCGGAGCGAGGAGTGTCTCGGCCTGGTGCCGGGCCTCGGGCTGCGATTCGAGCAGATGCATGAGTCCGCGATGGAGGGCGGGGGAGTACGCGGTCACGTCGCCGGCTTCCGGTGTCTGCGCCGCGGCGCGCTGCGCCTGATCCAACAGGTCGGCGACCTGCTCGATCGGTCCGCGCTCGGAGGCACCGGCGGGCAAGCGGTGCGTGCGCACGAGCCGACGGAGGTCGGGGAAGCGGGCCTGCTCGCAGATGAGCACCGCGGTATCGCCGCGGTCGGCGAGAAGCACACCCTGACCTGTCGCCGCGAGCGACGTCACGTCCTCGGCGAACTCCGGGTCGCGAGCCCCACCGGGGACGATCACGACGCGCACCTCTCCCTGCGGCAGGCGCGGCATGATGGTGGCGGAGACGCGCGCCGCGAGGTCCCGTCGCCTGTCGAGCAGGAGTTCGAGCAGTGCGCGTCGCAGCGACGCTTCCGCCGAGACCGTCGCGGCCCGGTGGTCGAGCTGCACCGTGGCCAGGGCGGCGACGAGCCCGATGACGGTCTGATCCGCGTGATCCGGGGCGTGCTCGCCCTGAGTGACGAGGACCCCGTGCAGTTGCCCGGCGTGACCGAGGGTCTGCATCTGCACGCCCTGCTCTCCGGATCCGCGGGCGAGGCCTGCGCGCACGCCTCGGTCGACGAGCAACCGGGCTTCGCGTCGTACCCACTCCGCTGTCGCGGCGTCGCGTTCGGAGCGGGGCGCGTACTCGATGACGCGACCCGTGCGGTCGGTGATGGCGACCCAGCGACCGAGTCGCGCGGCGGCTTCGCGCACCGCAGCTCCGATGCCGTCGCGGTGCAGCGCGGCACGCGCGATGCCGCGCTGCGATTCGAGCGCCCACGCGTCGCGTGCGTGCGCCTTGGCGTCGAGCAGGCGAGCCGCCGTCTGCACGATCGAGATGAACGCCGTGTCGTACGGCACGCGGAAGAGGGGGAACCCGGTGCGGTCGCATGCACGGACGAACGTCTGCGGGATGCGGTCCCAGTGCAGTCCGACGGCGATGCCGAGCGCCGTCGCGTCGGCATCGATGAGGCGCTGGACGAACGCATCGGCGGTCTCCTGATCGGCGTGCTGGGAGAGCCGCGCTCCCGTGGTGAGCAGCACGGTACGCGGGGGGAGGAACAGTGCCGGGTCCTCGAGCTCGCTCACGTGCACCCACTGCACCGGACGCTCGTCGGTGTCCGCGCGCACGCCGGCGATCAGCACGAGTCCGAGTTGATACTGGTGCACGAGTGTGCCGAGCTCGATGGTGGTGTAGGTCGGCTCCATGGATCTCCTCGCATGCGGCACGTTCGACATGGTCTGCCAAAGTGGCGTGTGTCGGGGGTCGGTGACTCCATTGTGGCACGCTGCGAAGTGAGTGCTGGCCTCTAGGCTGATGACGTACCAGCGATCCATAGGAGGAACCCATGTCTGCAGCCCCCGTCACCGGCGGTCCGTCGCTCCCGCAGGAGCGGAAGCTCGTCACCAGCATCCCCGGGCCGAAGTCCCAGGAACTCCTCGCGCGCAAGAACGCCGCCGTCGCCTCGGGCGTCGGCGTCGCACTGCCCGTCTTCACCGTCGCCGCGGGCGGCGGGGTGCTCGTCGATGCCGACGGCAACTCGCTCATCGACCTCGGCTCGGGCATCGCTGTGACGGGTGTCGGCAACTCGGCGCCGGCCGTCGTCGAGGCGGTGAAGGCTCAGGTCGAGCAGTTCACCCACACCTGCTTCACCGTCACGCCGTACGACGGGTACGTCGAGGTCGCCGAGAAGCTCAACGCCATGACGCCGGGCGACTTCGAGAAGCGTTCGGCGCTCTTCAACACCGGTGCGGAAGCCGTCGAGAACGCGGTCAAGATCGCTCGTCACTACACGAAGAAGAACGCCGTCGTCGTCTTCGACCACGCGTACCACGGCCGCACGAACCTCACCATGGGGATGACCGCGAAGAACATGCCGTACAAGGATGGCTTCGGTCCGTTCGCGCCCGAGATCTACCGTGCGCCGGCTTCGTACCCGTTCCGCGACGGCCTGTCGGGTGCCGAGGCGGCGGAGCAGGCGATTCTGCACATCGAGAAGCAGGTGGGCGCGGCGAACCTCGCGGCCATCATCATCGAGCCCATCCAGGGCGAGGGCGGCTTCATCGCCCCGGCAGAGGGATTCCTGCCCGCGATCCAGCGCTGGGCGAACGAGAACGATGTCGTCTTCATCCTCGATGAGGTGCAGACCGGCTTCGCGCGCACCGGCGACATGTTCGCCGCGGATCACGAGGGCGTCACCCCCGATCTCTTCACTCTCGCCAAGGGCATCGCCGGCGGTCTGCCGCTCTCGGCGGTCACCGGTCGCGCCGAGATCATGGACTCGGCGCACGCCGGAGGCCTGGGCGGCACCTACACCGGAAACCCGATCGCCTGCGCCGCCGCGCTCGCGACGATCGAGACCTACGAGCAGGAGAACCTGACGGAGCGCGCACGCGAGATCGGCGCCATCGTCTCCGACTTCTTCGCCGACCTGCAGCAGAATGACGACCGCATCGGCGATATCCGCGGACGCGGCGCGATGAGCGCCATCGAGTTCGTCGAGGCGGGCTCGAAGCGGCCGAACGCCGCACTCGTGGGTGCGGTCGCGAAGACGGCGGGGGAGAATGGTGTTCTGGTGCTCACCTGCGGCACCTACGGCAACGTGATCCGCTTCCTCCCGCCGCTCGCCATCTCCGACGAGCTGCTGCGCGAGGGCCTGCAGGTCATCGCCGAAGCGATCGCAGCGAACTAACCGCAACCGAAGGGACACACCACTATGGCACTGCAGCAACATGAGCAGGATCTGCTCGACCGCGTTCAGTCCGGCCTCGGCATCGGCGGCACCTGGGAGGCTTCGTCCTCGGGCGCGACCTTCGACGTGCAGGATCCGGCGACCGGCGAGACCATCAAGTCCATCGCCGATGCCACCGTCGAGGACGCCGTGCGTGCGCTCGACGCGGCCGTCGCCGCTCAGGACGCCTGGGCCGCAACCTCGACCCGTGAGCGCTCGAACATCCTGCGCCGCGCATTCGACCTGCTCCAGGAGCGCAAGGAGGAGTTCGCGCTGCTCATGAGCCTCGAGATGGGCAAGCCCATCGCCGAGTCGCGCGGCGAGGTCGGGTACGGCGGAGAGTTCCTGCGCTGGTTCTCGGAAGAGGCCGTGCGCGTGCGCGGCGACTACCGTCAGAATCCCGAGGGATCGGGCAACATCCTGGTGTCGCACCTGCCCGTCGGCCCCTGCTACTTCATCACGCCGTGGAACTTCCCGCTCGCGATGGCGACGCGCAAGATCGCTCCGGCGCTGGCCGCGGGCTGCACCGTCGTCATCAAGCCGGCGAAGCTCACCCCGCTGACCACGGTCTACTTCGCGCAGCTGCTCGAGGAGGCCGGGGTTCCCGCCGGCGTCGTGAACGTCGTACCGACGTCGGGCTCGGGCGCGCAGTCGAACGCGCTCCTCAGCGATCCCCGTCTGCGGAAGCTCTCCTTCACCGGTTCGACGCCGGTGGGTGTGAAGCTGCTCGAGGCAGCGGCGGGCAACGTGCTGCGCACCTCGATGGAGCTCGGCGGCAACGCGCCGTTCATCGTGTTCGAAGATGCGGATCTCGATCGCGCAGTCGAGGGCGTCATGCTCGCGAAGTACCGCAACATCGGCCAGGCCTGCACCGCCGCCAACCGCGTCATCGTGCACGAGTCGGTCGCCGATGAGTTCGCCCGTCGCGTCTCCGAGCGCGTCGCGAAGATGACCATCGGTCGCGGAGCTGAAGAGGGCAACGAGATCGGCGCGCTCGTCGACGACAACGCCGTGGCGACCTCCGCACGTCTCGTGGCCGACGCGGTCGAGAACGGTGCCGAGGTGCTTACCGGTGGTCAGGCGATCGACGGACCGGGACACTTCTTCCAGCCGACCGTCATCGACAAGCTGAGCCCGCAGGCCGCGATCATGCGCGAGGAGATCTTCGGACCCGTGCTCGGGATCATCCGCTTCTCCACCGAGGAAGAAGCTGTCGAGATCGCGAACAACACCGAGTACGGGCTGATCAGCTACGTGTTCACGGAGAACATCCACCGCGGACACCGCATGATCGAACAGCTCGAGACCGGCATGATGGGCCTCAACGCGGGGGTGGCGTCCAATGCCGCAGCCCCGTTCGGCGGCGTCAAGCAGTCCGGCATCGGACGCGAGGGCGGTGCCGAGGGAATCCACGAGTTCCTCTCGACCAAGTACACGCTGCTGCCGCGCTAACCGGTGATCAGCGGAACGGGCGTCTCACCCCTCGGGGTGCGGCGCCCGTTCGTCGTTCGCGGGTTCCGCCCACCAGAGCACCGTCTCGCCGTAGCGCTTCTCGCGCACCTGCACGAGACCGGCCGGCCATACCGGTTCGGGGGAGCGGCTGCTGCGCTCGACGAGGACGACACCATCATCGTCGAGGAGAGGGACGAGCGCGGAGAGGTTCGCGCCGAGTGACGGCTCATCGAGGTCGTAGGGCGGATCCAGCATGATCACGTCCCACCGAGCCGTGGTCCCGGCAGCATCCAGAAATGCCTGCACCGATTGCCGCTCGACCGAGATGCTCGGGGCGTCGTCGTTGCGGAAGGCGCCCCGGACCGTCCGCGCGTTGCGCGCGGCGACCTGGGCGGCGGGCGCGTGCCGCTCGATCAGGGTCACCGATGACGCGCCGCGACTCGCAGCCTCGAGACCCAAGGCTCCGGACCCCGCGTACAGGTCGAGCACGTGCACGCCCTCGACGAGGTCCCAGGAGGTCAGCGTCGAGAAGATCGCCTCGCGCACGCGGTCGCTCGTGGGGCGGGTTCCCGACTTCGGCACCTCGATGCGGAGCGAACCGGCGCGACCGGCGATGATTCTCGTCATTCTCCGAGCGTAGCGGTGCGATCCGGTGCGGTGCGCGTGTCGCGACCGGAGGCGCAGCACCGGAGTCAGGGGTTCCCACTACCCTGGAACCATGACCAGCCCGCAGCTTTCGGCCGCACCGAGCGACCCGCTCGATCGCGACCTCGCCGGGGTGGTCGGGGGCAAGACGGCGAAGGCGCTCGAGAAGGCGTTCGACATGCACTCGGTGCGCGACCTGCTCTGGCACTTCCCGCGCCGGTATTCGAACCGGGGCGAGTTGACCCCGCTCACCGGTTTGCCGGTCGGGGAGCACGTGACGGTGATGGCGCAGGTCATCGATGTGCGTGAACGGTCGATGCAGAAGCGCCACGGCAAGATTCTCGAGGTGCGCATCACCGACGGGCAGGGAAGTCTCAGCCTGACGTTCTTTAACCAGGCGTGGCGCGCATCGCAGTTGTTCGCAGGCAAGCAGGGGATCTTCTCGGGCAAGGTCAGCGAGTATCGCGGCAACCTGCAGCTGCAGCACCCGGACTATCAGCTGTTCGACGATCGTCCCGGTGGCATCGGTCTCGGGGGAGCCGACGACGAAACAGCAGCAGGTGCTGACATGTCGGCGGAGAAGTCGCGCGAGCTGCAGGAGTCTGCGGCGAAGGCGTGGGCCGACCGGCCGATTCCGATCTACCCGGCGACGGCGACGCTGCCGAGCTGGTCGATCGAGAAGGCTGTGGGTGTCGCGCTTGAGGTGCTGCCCGAGGTCGAGGATCCGCTTCCGCCCGAGATCCGCCGGTCCGAGAACGTCTTCGAGCTCCGTGCCGCGCTCGAGCAGATCCATCGACCCGAGCGCAACGTCGACTGGAAGCAAGCGCGCGACAGCATGCGCTTCCGCGAGGCCTTCGAGCTGCAACTGGCGCTCCTCGACCGGCGACGACGCGCTGGGTTGGAGTCGAGCGAACCTCGTCCCCCGCGAGACGGGGGACTTCGCGACCGATTCGACGCGGCACTGCCCTTCGCGCTGACGGGCGACCAGCGCGCAGCGGGCGAGCGGATCGCGCTCGAGCTCTCCGAACCGCACCCCATGCACCGTCTGCTCCAAGGCGAGGTCGGTTCCGGAAAGACGATCGTCGCGCTGCGCGCCATGCTGCAGGTGGCGGAGGGCGGAGGGCAGAGCGCGCTCCTTGCGCCCACTGAAGTGCTGGCGTCCCAGCACTACCGCTCCATCGTCGACGCGCTCGGTCCGCAGCTCGCATCCGAGTTGAATCCCGTCCTCGTCACCGGCAGTAGGCCCGCCTCCGAACGGCAACGGGCGCTGCTCTCGCTCGCTTCCGGCAACTCCCGCATCGCCATCGGCACGCACGCACTGCTGAGCGAGGGGGTGACCTTCTACGACCTCGGACTCGTCATCATCGATGAGCAACACCGGTTCGGCGTCGAACAGCGCGAAACCCTCCGGCGCAAAGGGGCGCAACCGCACGTGCTCGCGATGACCGCGACACCGATTCCGCGTACCGTCGCGTTGACGGCGTTCGGCGACCTTGAGGTGACCACGATCCGAGAGCTCCCTCCGGGGCGGCTCGGGATCGAGAGCTTCACCGTGCCGCAGCTCGAGATGCCGGCGCGGTTCGCGCGGGTGTGGACGCGCACCCTCGAAGAGGTGGCCTCCGGGAGGCAGGTCTACATCGTGTGTCCGGCCATCGCCCCGAACCAGGCTGAAGCCGGCCTGAGCGACGCCGACCCCGAGGATGGTTCGGGCTCCGAGGCCGTACCGAAGCCGCCGATGGTGAACGTCGAAGAGACCGTCGCCTGGCTGCAATCGCAGCCCGAATTCGCCGGCATACGGGTCGCCGCGCTCACCGGAGCGATGAAGGGGGACGCGAAAGACGCCGTGATGAGCGCGTTCGTCTCGGGTGAAGTGCAGGTGCTCGTGGCGACGACGGTCATCGAGGTCGGCGTCAACGTGCCGAACGCGTCCACCATGATCGTGCTCGATGCCGACCGGTTCGGCATCTCGCAGCTGCACCAGCTCCGCGGTCGCGTCGGTCGAGGCGAGCACGCGGGGCTCTGCCTGCTCGTCACTCGAGCGGCGGAGGGCACCCCGGCTCGCGCCCGTGTCGACGCCGTCGCCGAAACGACCGACGGGTTCGTGCTGGCCGAGGTCGATCTCGAGCAGCGACGCGAGGGCAATATCCTCGGCACCGAGCAGTCCGGCGGTAAATCCACGTTGCGCCTACTGCGCGTCGCCGAGCACGGCGACCTGATCGAACATGCCCGGGGCGTGGCCGGCGAGCTTCTCGATCAGGATCCCGAACTCGCACGCGCTCCCGGACTCCGTCGCACGCTCGAGCGTGAGACGCGTGCCGGACACCTCGAGAACCTCGCCAAGTCGTGACCATCAGATGGTCGTGGCTGGCAGTTGCTCGTCGCGGCGCGTTTGCAGGGGCTGCAAAGCAATCATCTTCTAGGCTGGAAACATGAGCAGGATCGCAGTCGTTCCCGGTTCCTTCGATCCGGTCACTCTCGGCCATCTCGATGTCATTCGGCGGGCAGCCACCGTCTTCGACGAGGTGCACGTGCTCGTGGTGCACAATCCCGGCAAGAACGCGATGCTGCCGATCTCCGAACGCATCACGCTCATCGAGAAGTCCATCGCCGAAGACTCGTCGATCGGCGGGAACATCACGGTCGCCTCATGGTCGGTCGGTCTACTGGTCGATTACTGCACCGAGGTCGGTGCCAACGTGCTCGTGAAGGGCATCCGGTCGCAGATCGACGTCGCCTACGAGACGCCGATGGTGCTGATGAACCGCAGCCTCGCGAACGTGGAGACCGTGTTCATGCTGCCGGACCCCGCGCACGCGCACGTCTCGAGCACGCTCGTGCGTCAGGTCTCATCGATGGGCGGCGACGTGAGCGACTACGTGCCGCCGGCCGTCGCGAGGTTCCTCGCTGCGGCGCGTCCCGCCTGAGGATGCCGACCGCCTCGATCCCCGTTAGGATGTTCCGGTGACTTCACCCAGTGTCTACCGAGAGAACGTACGCGACCTCATCAATCGCCCAGGCGAGATGCGCGAGCGCGACCGTGAGCTCACCGTGCCCGAGCAACTGGGGGAGGCGCTCGCCTCTGTTCCAGTCGGCAGTTCGATGGACCTCGCGGTGCGGCTCGAATCGGTGCACGAGGGGATCCTCGTGTCCGCCGACGTGGCGACGACGATGCACGCCGAGTGCGGTCGATGTCTCACCCAGTTCGACGCGCCGTTCAATGTCGAATTCCAGGAGCTTTTCGCGTATACTCCTACGGAGGCCGATGAGTACGGGGTTCACGGTGATCACGTGGATCTTGAACCCCCGCTCAGAGACGCGGTAGTGCTCGCACTGCCGTTCCAGCCTGTGTGTCGCCCGGACTGTCCGGGGCTCGACCCCGAGTCCGGTGAGCTGCGTGATGCCGAGGCTGCGGTGGTGCCCGAAGCGGATGTGGATCCGCGATGGGCGGCGCTGGCTCAGTTCAGGGCTGAAAATGGACCTGGCTCGGGCGATCCCGAGTCTGCAAGCAACTAGGAAAGAGAACACCATGGCTGTTCCCAAGCGGAAGATGTCGCGCTCGAACACTCGTACCCGTCGTTCGGCGTGGAAGGCTCAGGCCCCCAAGCTCGTGAAGACCGTCGAGAACGGCAAGACCGTCTACAGTCTTCCCCACCGCGCACGCGTGGTCGAGGATCAGGCGGGCACGCCCCTGTTCCTCGAGTACAAGGGCCGCAAGGTCGCCGACGCGTAAGGCGCGGTGGTGAACGGGAACGACACGTCGATCCCGCGTACCGAGCACGGAGAGCCGTCGGAGTCGCTTCAGGGCGACACCGGCGGCTTTCTTGATGCGTTCGACGTGGCGATCGATCCTCAGCTGCTCGAGCTCGCGCTGACCCACCGATCGTGGTCTGCCGAGCATGACAGCGCGCCGCATAACGAGCGCCTCGAGTTTCTCGGCGACTCGATTCTCGGGCAGGCGGTCACCGTGTGGCTGTACCGCGAGTATCCGGAGCTTCCCGAGGGCGAGCTCGCCCGTCGTCGCGCCGCGCTGGTCTCGACCGTCGCGCTCGCCGAGGTCGCCCGCGGCATCGGTCTCGGTCGCTGGCTGCGTCTCGGAAAGGGCGAGAAGCGGACCGGCGGACGCGACAAGGACTCGATCCTCGCCGACACCGTCGAAGCGATCATCGGCGCCGTGTTTCTCTCGACGACCCCCGCGACGGCCGAGCGCTTCGTGCTCGATCTGATCGCGCCGTTGCTCGAGGATCCGACGCGATTCACCATCGCGCTCGATCCGAAGACGGTGCTGCAGACCGAGGCCGCGAAGCGTGGCTTGCCGCACCCGGTGTACCAGGTCACCGGCGAGGGGCCGGATCACGACCGCCGCTACACGGCGGTCGTCGAGGTGTCCGGCGCGACGGGTTCAGGAACCGCGACGAGCAAGAAGGCGGCTGAGCTGCTCGCTGCGCGCGACGCCGCCGAACAGCTCACCCGTACGTCACGGTAACCCGCGGTGCCCGAGCTTCCGGAGGTCGAAGTCGTTCGCGCCGGTATTGCGCCGGCGGTCGACGGGGCGCGCGTGGTCGCCGTCGACGTGCGCGATCCTCGGGCGCTCAAGCGCCATCTCGAGTCCAGCCACGGGGTCACGCTCACCGCAGACGAGGGAGCGCGGCGTCGTGCCGACTTCGAACGGCGACTGACCGGAGTCACGCTCGCCCAGCCCCGCCGTCGCGGCAAGTTCATGTGGGTGCCGTTCGCCGGTGCCGGCGCGGGGGACGCACTCCTCGTGCACCTCGGCATGAGCGGCCAGCTGTTGTTGCGGGCGCACGAGGCGCCGAACGATCGTCACGTCAGGGCACGGCTGTGGATCGAGCATCCCGCCCATGGAGAGCTGCGCATCGATTTCGCGGACCAGCGGCTGTTCGGATCCCTCGCGGTCGACGGACTGGTCGCCGACGGCCCGGATCTCATTCCGGCCCAGGCGCTGCACATCGCACGGGATCCGCTCGATCCCCGATTCGACGATGCGCGGTTCGTCCGCGTGCTGGGGGAGCGGCGCACCCCGGTGAAGGCAGCGCTGCTCGATCAGGCGTTGTTGAGCGGCGTGGGCAACATCTACGCCGACGAAGCGCTGTGGCGTGCGCGCGTCCACCCGTTGACGCTGGGCCTCGCCCTCAGCGCGCGCAAACGCGCACTCCTGTTGTCATCGCTGCGCGACGTCTTCGCGCAGGCGCTCGCGGAGGGCGGCACGAGCTTCGACGCGCAGTACGTGAACGTGAATGGACAGGCCGGGTATTTCGCCCACTCGTTGCACGCGTACGGGCGGACGGGGGATCCGTGCCACCGGTGCGGTACTCCGATGAAACGCATCGTGCTCGGCGGGCGCGGCTCGCACTTCTGTCCCAGGTGTCAGCGGAAGCGGTGATCAGCGTGCCGCGCACACCCCGCTTGACCCTCACGCGACGTGAGACGCGAAGGTGGAGTGATGAACAGTGAAGCGCACGGTCTGCGGTCGGTCGGAGAGGTGGCCGAGTTGCTCGGCATCTCCGTCCGCACGCTCCACCACTGGGAGGAGCGGGGACTCGTCGTCTCATCCGAGCGGAGCGCGTCGAACTACCGGTTGTACTCTGAGGACGACATCGTCCGCATGCAGCAGGTCATGATCTACCGGGCGACCGGGATGAGCCTCGACGCGGTACGGGATGTGCTCGACACGGATGACGATCGCCTGTCGCGACTGCAGCACCAGCGCGCACTGCTCATGCGAAAGGAAACCGAGCTGCACCGCATGGTGCGTGCTCTCGATGAGCTCCTGGAGGATGCGATGACAAACAACCGATTGAGCGTCGAAGACGTGGCCGAGATCCTGGAAGATGCGGCGTTCCCCGTCTATCAGGCCGAGGCCGAGCAGCGGTGGGAGGGCACCGATGACTGGAAGGTCAGTGCCGAGACGACCGCAGCGATGAGCCGAGCGGACTGGGAAGCGGTACGCGAGCGCACCCGCGCGTGCGAGGAGGCACTGGCAACCGCGATGCACGAGGGCGTCGCTGCCGGCTCGCCGGAGGCGAACGCGCTCGCCGAACGGCACCGCACCCTGCTCTCCGACTTCTTCCCGGTGACCCACGCGAAGCACGTGCTCATCGCTCGAGGATATGTCGAGGATCCGCGATTCTCCGCCCACTACGATCAGCGCGCCGATGGACTCGCCGCCTGGCTGAAGTCCGTCATCGATGCCAACGCGGCAGGGCACGGTGTCGACCCGGACGCGGCCGCTTGGGAGTAAGTCCGATCAGACGCAGTGCGCCCTCGTCGAACGCTGTCGACGGGGGCGCACTGCGCGCTAGTACGGGATCGCGCGGGACGCGTGTTCGCCTACGCGTTGGGGTCGACGATGATCTTCACGTGGTGCTCGTTGTTGTTGATGAGCTGGTCGAAGCCCTCGGAGACGAGGCCGTCGAGCGTGATCCGGCCCGTGATGAACGGAGCGAGGTCGAGCTTGCCGCTCGCGACCAGATCGATCGTCGCCGGGTGATCGCCGGCGTACCCGATCGTGCCGCGCAGATCGATCTCCTTGAGTACCAGCTTGGGCATGTCGACCTCGGGCTTGTGGCCCCAGATGGAGACATTGACGATGACGCCGCCGGGCCGGACCGCATCCAGCAGCATGTCGAGCACGACCGGCACGGACGAGCACTCGAACCCGACGTCGGCACCCTTCCCGTCGGTGAGTTCGCGGACGCGCTCCGCGACATCGCCCTCACGAGGATCGAGTACGGCGTCGGCCACGCCCGTGTCGAGCGCCATCTGCTTGCGCGCTTCGGACAGTTCGGAAATGTAGACCGACAGGCCCTCTGCGCGGAGCACGGCCGCGGTCAGCAGCCCGATGGGGCCAGCGCCACCGATGATCGCGACCTGTCCGGCCCGCGCGCCCGAGCGAACGAAGGCGTGATGCCCCACCGACAGGGGCTCGATGAGCGCCGCCTGATCGAGGGGGATGTCGCCGATCGGGTGCACCCAGCGACGCTGGACGACGATCTTCTCGGAGAGGCCTCCGCCCCGCCCACCGAGACCGATGAAGTTCATGTTCGGGGACAGCTGGTAGTCCTCACCCGGGCTCGTGTCGACGTCGTCACCGATGATGTAGGGCTCGACCACGACGTTCTGACCGACCTCGAGGTCGGTGACGCCGTCGCCGAGCGCGGTGATTGTGCCCGAGAACTCGTGTCCGATCGTGACGGGTGCGTCCTCGCCCGAAATCGGGTGGGGGTGTCCCTGCGGTGGGATGAAGATCGGACCCTCGAGGTACTCGTGCAGGTCGGTGCCGCAGATCCCGCACCATGCGACATCGATGGCCACCGTGCCCGGCTGCAGCTCGGGCTCGGGAATGTCTTCGATCCTGATGTCTTTGCGGTCGTAGTAGCGTGCGGCTCTCATGGTGACTCCTTCGCATCGGGAAGCGGACTGGTCCGGTGCTGCAGCGACGCGACGGGGCCGCTCGATGGTCAGCACCTGGCTCCGAGTATGGCACGGTCACCCGCGCTCGATCACCCGCTTGATCGCTGCGAGCGTCTCCGGTATCCCGGATCGCGCCGCCGCCTCACGCTCTGCGATCTGATCCGCCGCAGCATCTCCGTACTTCTCGACGAAGAACGCCTGTCCCTCGGCTGTGAACTCCCAGGTCTCCGTGAGTCGTGTGCCGCCCTCGCCCGGTGCGATGAGATACGTCCAGAGAACCCGTCCCGGGCCGACACTCCACGAGAACTCCCGTCCGGGTTCAGCAGTCACCACCCGGCTGCGTGTCTGCCACTCCCGGTCGGCCGTGACGTTCCGGCCGGTGAACCACGCTCCCGACCGCGGTCCGGCGTCGTCATCCCACCAGCATTCGCGGCAGATCGGAGACCACTCGCCGGTGCGGGTTACATCGGAGACCGTGTTGTACACCGCGGCCGGATCGGCTGCGATGTGGATGGAATCGGCGTGGGTGAGCGACTCGGTCATGCCCCCGAGTGTAGGCGCGGAGCCCGGTAGGCTGCGACTATGATCCGAGCGCTCGCGGTCGAGAACTACCGCTCACTCCAAGACGTCACCATCGAGTTCGGTCAGCTGACCGTCATCACCGGATCGAACGGCAGCGGCAAGTCCAACGTCTACCGGTCGCTGCGGCTGTTGTCCGAAATCGTTCGTGACGGCGCGCTGAGCTCGCTCATGGCCGAGGGAGGATTGCACAGCGTCCTCTACGCCGGGAAGCGGAAGACGGCACTCCCGATCTCCCTGCGACTCGGCATCGCGACTGACGACCTGTCCTACGCCATCGATCTCGGACTGCCGCAGATTCCCGCGTTCACCGTCCCGGGAGGGGCGCCCGTGATGGATCCCGAGGTGAAGTCGGAGACCGTCTGGCACGGGACCGTGCTGCGACCCGCGACCACGCTCGCCGAACGACGTTCCCTCGCTGTGCGGCACCGGGATGAAAGCGGAGCGATGCGGCTGAGCGACTGGCGCGTCCGCGACAGCGAATCGATGCTGGCGACCCTCGCGTCACCCACCGAGACTCCCGAGCTGTTCGAGCTGCGCGAAGCCGCACGCCAGTGGCGCTTCTACGACCATTTGCGCACCGATGCCGAGGCGCCCGCCCGCCGACCGGGCCCCGTCGGTTTCACGCCGGTGCTCGATGCGGACGGATCGAACTTCACCGGTGCGCTCGCCACTGTTCTCGGTGTCGGGGACGAGCAACTCTTGCAGCGCGTCATCGGTGCCGCGTTCGACGGCGCACAGGTCGTCATCGACGGCGACGCCGCCGGCACCGCGCGTGTCGCACTCGACCAGGGGCTCGAGCGCGGGGTGAGCGCGGCCGAGCTCTCGGACGGTACGCTGCGCTTCCTCCTCCTCGCCACGGCACTCCTCACTCCGAGACCGCCGAAGCTGCTGGTGCTCAACGAGCCCGAGGGCAGCCTGCACCCCAGCCTGCTCCCCGGACTCGCCGACCTCATCGTTCACGCATCCGCGCACACGCAGATCATCGTCGTCACGCACGCCCAGCCGTTGGTCGAGGCGCTCGCCGCAACCGCACACCTGGTCGCGCTCGAGAAGAGCGGCGGGAAAACGTCGGTCTCAGGGCAGCTCCGGTTCGAAGGGCCCGACTGGGTCTGGCCGAAACGGTAGTCCGCACCCGGCACCCCGCACCCCGCAACGCGGTGCCGGTCTATGATGCAGACACACGTATTGGAGGTCTCCATGGTCCAGCCCGCACATCACGCCATCAGCTACATCGAGCTCGGCGTCACCGACCTCGTCGCGACGCGCGCGTTCTACGCTTCGGCGTTCGGGTGGGCGTTCAACGATTACGGTCCCGAGTACTCCGGCATCCAGGCGCCGTCTGGCGATGGTGAGATCGGCGGATTGAGCGCTTTCGCACCGCCGAGCGATACCGGACCGTTGGTGCTGCTGTTCTCGACGGACCTGGAGGCATCGGTGGAGGCGGTGACCTCGGCCGGCGGCACCATCGTCGCCGGCCCCTACGACTACCCAGGAGGGCGCCGGTTCGAATTCACGGACCCGAGTGGAAACCGTCTGGGCGTCTTCTCGGAAGCCTGAGGCTGGTCGAAGGGAATGCGCACCCCAGTACGCGCTCGCCGCAATCGCAGGGGAGTGATCGTATGCTCCGTGCGCCCGGTATCGTAAGCGCATGAGCCGTCAGCAGAACGCAGCCTCAACATCGCAGATCACCCTCGACGAAGTGAGATCTCAGATCGACGAACTCGACCGGAGCATCGTCGCTGCGATCGCGGAGCGGCAGACTTGGGTAGAGACCGCCGGGATGCTGAAGCCCGACGCCGCCGCGGTGCCCGCACCCGACCGGGTCGAACGCGTCATCGCGAAAGTGCGCGCGCTGGCCGAGGAGCACCGGGCTTCCCCGGACGTCGTGGAAGGCGCGTACCGGGCGCTGATCGCCGGCTTCATCGAACTCGAGTTCGCGCAGCAGCGGGCCCGTGCGCACGAAACCCCTGGTAGCACGACGGGAAACGGTTGAGCATCGGGTAGCGTAGCCGTGGAGTCGCCCGGGCCGCAGGTGCGACCGAGCTCGGAAAGGAACACGGCGTGCATCTCAAGAGCCTCACGCTCAAGGGCTTCAAGTCCTTTGCACAGTCGACCACTTTCGAATTCGAACCGGGGGTCACCGCCATCGTCGGCCCGAACGGGTCGGGCAAGTCCAACGTCGTCGATGCTCTCGCGTGGGTCATGGGCGAGCAGGGCGCCAAGACATTGCGCGGCGGCAAGATGGAGGACGTCATCTTCGCCGGCACCTCGACCCGAGGACCGCTCGGCCGCGCCGAGGTGAAGCTGACGATCGACAACGCGGACGGGGCGCTGCCCATCGAGTACGCGGAAGTGACGATCAGTCGGACGCTGTTCCGCAACGGATCGAGCGAGTACGCGATCAACGGTGAGAACTGTCGTCTGCTCGATGTGCAGGAGCTGCTCAGCGACTCGGGGCTGGGCCGCGAAATGCATGTCATCGTCGGACAGGGGCAGTTGGATGCCGTGCTCAGGGCCACACCCGAAGATCGCCGAGGATTCATCGAAGAGGCGGCAGGAGTGCTCAAGCACCGACGCCGCAAGGAGCGCACGCTCCGCAAGCTCGACGCCATGGAGACGAACCTCACCCGCCTGAACGACCTGGCGGGCGAGATCAGGCGTCAGCTGAAGCCGCTCGGCAAGCAGGCGGAGGTCGCGAAGCAGGCGCAGTCGATCGCTGCAGAGGTGCGCGATGCTCAGGCGCGCCTGCTCGCCGACGATGTCGCGCGGCTCCGCGCCGAGCTCACCGATCTCGCGAAGGCCGAGAGCGAACAGCACTCCGAGCGCATCGTGCTCCAGGAGCAGGTCGAGCAGAAGCAGCTCCGCATCTCCCGACTCGAGCAGGAGCAGCAGAGCGAAGAGCTCGATCACGCCCGTCGGGTCACACTCGCTCTGGAGTCGGTGCAGTCCCGTCTGCGCAGTCTCTCATCGGCCGCGCAGCAGCGCCTCATGTTTCTCGCCACCCAGGCTGAGACACCCGATCAGTCGAACCGCATCACCCGTGCGTCGGTCGAGGAGGCGGTGGAAGAGGAGGAGACCCTCGCGGCGCTGATCCCGACTGCCGAGCGCGCGTGGGAGGACGCCGCCGCGACGACGCGGAAGGCGCGGACCGCGCTCGATGCGATCGACGAGCACATCGCGGCCCAGAGCGCACTCGTCTCGAAGCACGATCTGCGGCTCACCGAACTCCGCGGACGCGTCGAAACCGCTGAGAAGCAGCGCGACACCGTCGCGCAAGACGTGCAGCGCCGCGAACAGACGCTGGCACAGGCGGAGGAGCGCGCAGCCGAGGCGACGCAGCGCCTCGCGACCTTCGAGAGCGAGCACGGCGAAGCGGCGGCTGACGCGCAGGATGGCGCGTCCCCGGGACTCGACCACGCCTACCGGTTCGCGCAGGAGCAGCAGACCGCCGCCGAGACGCAGCGCGATGACACGAGGGAACGCCTTCACGCCCTCGAGCAGGAGCGAGCCGGCCTCGATGCGCGCATCAGCGCACTCGCGCGGTCGCTGGATCAGCGTGACGCGTCCGGGGCGGTCCTCGAGCGGGCCACCACCGGACTGCTGGGACGCGTCGCCGATCACGTGCGCACGCGTGACGGGTACGAAGCGGCCATCGGAGCCGCGCTCGGACTGTTCGCCGACGCCCTTCTCGCCGAGCATGCGGATGCCGCGGCGCAGGCCGTGTCCTCAGCGCACGAGGATGATCTGGGTCGACTGGGCGTCGTGATCGCGCAGCCGGAGCATCTCGTCGCTGGTGGCGCAGCGGAGGCGCCGGCCGTCACCGACGCGGTGCGCGCCATCGACGTCATCGATGCGCCGCCGGGCGTTGCCGGCCTGCTGAGCCGCAGCTACATCGCAGCAGACGTCGAGAGCGCCCGGCGCACGGCCGATGAATTGCGCGGCAGACTCCCCTCGGGAACGTTCACGGTCGTGACGAGTTCCGGCGACGTGCTCACCGAGTTCACACTGACCGGGGGCTCGGGTCTCGCGCCGTCGCGCATCGAGCTCACCGTTGACCGGGAGCATGCCGAGCGTCGACGCGACGAAGTATCCGCGGAGATCGATGCGGCCGTCGTCCAGTTGGACGAGCAGCGGGATCGCGCGGCCCGCGCGAAGCGCGAGGTGCAGGAGGCCTATACCGAGCTGCGGGCGGCCGACGCCCGATTGGCGGAGTTCGCGAAGGAGCGGCAGCAGCTGACGGTGCGCGCCGAAGCGGGCCAGGCCGAAGCGGCGCGCGCACGGCAGGCGCTCGCCGAGGTCGCGGGGTCCGTCGACCAAGCGGACGTCGCGGTCGCCCGCGCCGAACGCGACCTCGCTGATGCCGAGGCCACACCGCGACCGATGCTCGATGCCGGTCAGCGCGATGACGTGCATGTCGAGCTCGAGCAGGCACGCGCGGCCGAGATGGACCGACGTCTCGCACTGGAAACGGCTCGGGAACGCGCCCGAGCAGCGGAGGCGCGAACGCGCGCGCTCCGCGAACAGTTCTCCGCCGAGCGCGCGGCCGCCGAGGAAGCCGCGAAGCGAGCGGTGCTCCGGTCTCGGCAGGCCGCGCGTGCCGAGGGGGTCACCCGGGTCCTCCCCGGGGTGCTCGACTCCTGCGGACGCTCGTTGGAGGAGGCCAGGTCGGCGCAGCGTCTGGCCGAGGATGAACGCGCGCGCAACAGCCAGGAGCTCACGCTGCTGCGTGCCGAGGAGTCCGAACTGCGTCACCGGCTGCAGCAGATCACCGAGCGCGTACACGGAGCGGAGCTCAAGAGTTACGAGCGCAAGCTGCAACTGTCATCACTGCTCGAACGATCGGGGAACGAACTCGGGCTCGTCGAAGACGTGCTTATCGCCGAGTACGGTCCGGACCAGCTCATTCCGATCATCGATGCGCCCGACGGGGCGACCCGCACCGAGAACGAC
The DNA here is from genome assembly GCF_017583045.1 of Leucobacter tardus. Classification (GTDB taxonomy): domain Bacteria; phylum Actinomycetota; class Actinomycetes; order Actinomycetales; family Microbacteriaceae; genus Leucobacter; species Leucobacter tardus. The sequence continues at coordinate 141,479 of NZ_JAGFBF010000005.1, forward strand.
GAAGCCCCGAGCGGGAGCGCGGCGCCATCGACGGGCACCGACGATCACGGCTACGCGAACGACTTGGAAGCAGAGCTCGCTCGCGAACTCGGGCTCGACGAACCCCAGAGAGACGGCGCATCGCAGCGCGACGACGAGACCGCCCCAGATGCTGCGGCGCGCGCCGATGACGGTGCGCAGCACAGCTCGACGGTGGATGAGCGCGAGGGCATCCCATTCGTCCGGGCGGAGCAGGAGAAACGGCTCGCGCGGGCGCAGCGGCAGCTGTCGCAGCTGGGCCGGATCAATCCGCTCGCGCTCGAGGAGTACGCGGCACTCGAACAGCGCCACCGATTCCTCACCGAACAGCTCACCGACCTGACCCGCACGCGTGCCGACCTCATGAAGATCATCGACGAGCTCGACCAGAAGATGCAGGGCATCTTCGCCGCAGCGTTCGCCGACACGCAAGAGGCGTTCGCGCGGGTGTTCCCGATTCTGTTCCCCGGCGGTTCCGGCGACATCAGTCTCAGCGACCCCGACGACATCCTCTCCACGGGCATCGACATGGCCGTGCGCCCGGCGGGCAAGCGCGTCGAGCGTCTGTCCCTGCTCTCGGGCGGTGAGCGGTCGCTGGCGGCGGTGGCCTGGTTGATCGCGATCTTCCAAGCCCGACCGAGTCCCTTCTACATCATGGACGAGGTCGAGGCGGCGCTCGACGACGCCAACCTCGGACGTCTGCTGCAAGTGTTCGAGACCCTGCGCGAGAGCTCGCAGCTCATCGTCATCACGCACCAGAAACGCACGATGGAGATCGCCGACGCGCTCTACGGTGTCTCGATGCGCGAGGACGGCATCTCAGCGGTCGTCGGGCAGCGGATCGCCGCGTAACCGCGACGCGGTCACCGGTGAGGCCGCGGGTGCGTCCGGCGGTCACGGCGCCGAGCCGGCTGGGTATGATGGTCCCCGGTGTCCCGGAGTCGGGGCGCCCGACGTTCAGAGAGACGGGGCCCAGCAGGGTGCACACCACGACATCGACGCGCGTGATCGCGTGCGTCGCAGCGGCCGGCTGGGTGCTGTCCGGGTGCAGCATCGTCGACACGCCGGAGATCGCGGGCGAGGGCACCGAGCAGAGTGCCAATGTGCTGCGGATCGCGACGCTCCTGCCGCAGTCAGGACCCCTGGCCTACCTGGCTCCGGGTCCGCAGGCCGCCACGGCGCTCGCCGTCTCGGACATCAACGACGCCGGGGGCGTCCTCGGCCACGACGTCGAAGTCGTGGTCAACGCGAACGAGGGTGCGACGTCGGAGCCGACGGTGAACGCGGAGGGCGTGGACGATGTGCTTTCGGCGCGACCCGCGTTCGTGCTCGGCGCGGTCGGCTCGGCCATGACGCACGCGGCAATGCCGCGGCTCACGGACGCGGGCGTGCTCATGGGGTCGCCGTCGAACACGGGTGACGCCCTCACCGGAGCGAGCGATCTCTACTTCCGCACCGCGCCTCCTGACGCGCTCCAAGGGCGTGCGCTCGGCAGTCTGATCGCGCAGGACGGGGCGGAGAGCGTCGCGATTCTCGCCGCAGACGACGACGCCGCAGCACCGTTCCGCAACGCGCTTGAAGCGGTGCTGGGCGAGCAGAGCGTCGACGTTGTCTTCGGCGCGGACGGCTCAGGTGAAGATGTGCCGAGGGATCAGGCGTCGTTCGCATCCGAGGTCGCCGCGGTGGAGACCGCAGACGCCGACGCGGTCGTGGTGCTCGCGAACGAGCAGACTCCTCAGCTCATCTCCGAGCTCGCCGACCAAGACCTCGACCTCTCGAACCTGTACTTCCGAGACGTCAACACGATCGATTTCAGCTCCGGCGCTGATGGGGAGGAGTTCGAGTCCGGGCTGCTCAGCGGTGCCCAGGGCGTGATCCCCGGCGCGCGAGCGGACGAAACGTTCCGGGAACGACTCGCGTCGGCCTTCGACGCATCCGACGGGGGCGAACTCGAGGTCTTCGACTACGCGCCCGAATCGTACGACGCGATCGTCTTGGTCGCGCTCGCGGCTGAGCGCGGCGGCGCGGCGGACTCGGGCACGATCCTCGAGCACCTCACCGCCGTTTCGGGTGCCGACGGAGGCGAGAAGTGCGCGACCTACGCCCGCTGTCTCGCGCTGCTCGAGGCTGACGCAGAAATCCAGTACACGGGCCAGGCGGGCATCGGTCCGATCACCCAGGACGGCGATCCATCCACCGCACTCATCGGCGTCTACGAGTACGACGACGACAACACTCCTGTGTTCACGAGGTCGATCGAGGGGTGAGATGCCCGTCGCGCGAATGACGCTCGTCAGCGGCGTCCGCTCCGCCCGGTCCCGCAGATAGGATCGTTGCATGGCAGAACGATCCTGGTCCTTCGGGAACATCTTCAAGAACGTCTTCTCCGGAACCGAGGAGATCACCGAAGACACCTGGGACGATCTCGAAACGGCGCTGATCGGAGCGGACTTCGGGCCGGATACGGCCGATGAGATCCTCGATGAGCTGCGTGACCTCGTGAACCGGCACCGGGTCACGGACGCGAAGGAGCTGCGCCGCATGCTCCGCGAGACGATCGAAGAGCGTCTGGCGCGCTTCGATCCGACGTTGCGACTGCAGGATCGCCCGTCGGTGGTGCTCGTCGTCGGAGTGAACGGTGTCGGCAAGACGACCACGATCGGCAAGTTCGCGAAGTACCTGCGCACGTTCGACCGGAAGGTCGTCGTCGGCGCCGCAGACACGTTCCGCGCGGCGGCGGTCGAGCAGCTGGCGACCTGGACCGAGCGCGCGGGTGTCGACATCGTCAGGCCGCAGCAGCAGGGGCAGGATCCCGCGTCGGTGGCGTATCAGACCGTTGAGCGGGCACAGGAGGGCGCGTACGATGTCGCGATCATCGACACCGCCGGACGCTTGCAGACCAAAGGCGGGCTGATGGACGAACTGTCGAAGGTGCGCCGCGTGGTCGAGAAGCGATCACCCATCGCGGAGGTGCTGCTCGTGCTGGACGCGACCACCGGACAGAACGGTCTCGCGCAGGCTGAGGCGTTCATCGAGCACGCCGGCGTCACGGGACTCGTGCTCACCAAGCTCGACGGGTCGGCCAAGGGCGGATTCGTGCTCTCGGTACAGCAGAAGACCGGACTCCCGGTGAAGCTGGTCGGTCAGGGCGAGGGGATCGGGGACCTGACCGGGTTCACGCCGCACGTCTTCGCCCAGCAGCTGGTGGGCTAGCCGCGCCGCGGAGCGCTGCGCGCTCCGGTAGAATGGACGCACCATGGCTACTTTCGGAAATCTGTCGGCACGACTCACCGAGACTCTCAAGAATCTTCGGACCAAGGGCAAGCTCTCGGCCGCCGACGTCGACGGGACGGTTCGCGAGATCCGCCGCGCGCTGCTCGAGGCCGACGTCTCCCTCGAGGTCGTCAAGGAGTTCACCGGCCGCGTGCGCGAGCGTGCGCTCGGTGACGAGGTCAACCGTGCGTTGAACCCGGCGCAGCAGGTCGTGCAGATCGTGAACGACGAGCTCGTCGGCATCCTCGGTGGCGAGAGTCGTCGTCTGCAGTTCGCGAAGAACCCGCCGACGGTGATCATGCTGGCGGGTCTCCAGGGTGCCGGTAAGACGACGCTCGCGGGCAAGCTGGCGAAGTGGCTGAAGGAGCAGGGGCACACACCACTTCTCGTCGCGAGCGACCTGCAGCGCCCGAACGCGGTGACGCAGCTGGGCGTGGTCGCGGAGCAGGCCGGTGTCGCGATCTACGCTCCCGAGCCGGGCAATGGCGTCGGCGACCCGGTCAAGGTGGCGAAGGACGGCGTGAAGGAGGCGAAGTCGAAGCAGTACGACTTCGTCATCGTCGATACCGCGGGCCGTTTGGGTGTCGACGAAGAGCTCATGAAGCAGGCCGCGAACATCCGGAGGGCGGTCGATCCCGACGAGGTGCTCTTCGTCATCGACGCCATGATCGGTCAGGATGCGGTGGCCACGGCCCAGGCTTTCCAGGAGGGCGTCGATTTCACCGGCGTGGTGCTCACGAAGCTCGACGGTGACGCACGCGGTGGTGCGGCACTCTCGATCCGGAGCCTGACGGGACGCCCGATCCTCTTCGCCTCCACGGGCGAGGGCCTCGGTGATTTCGAGCCCTTCCACCCTGACCGCATGGCGAGTCGCATCCTCGACCTCGGTGACGTCCTCAGCCTCATCGAGCAGGCCCAGCAGGCGTTCGATGAAGACGAGGCGCGCAAGGTCGCCGAGAAGATCGCGAACGATCAGTTCACGCTCGACGACTTCCTCGGCCAGATGCAGCAGCTGCGCGGGGCGGGATCCATCAAGAAGATGATGGGCATGCTCCCGGGCATGGGCAAGATGAAGGAGCAGCTCGACGCGTTCGACGAGCGCGAGATCGTGCATACGGAAGCGATCATCCAGTCGATGACGCGCGCCGAGCGGCAGAACCCGAAGCTGCTCAACGGGTCGCGCCGTCTGCGCATCGCGCGCGGTTCCGGCATGACCGTGACCGATGTGAACCAGCTCGTGCAGCGGTTCGAGCAGGCCGCGAAGATGATGAAGACCGTGTCGAAGGGCGGCATGCCCCAGATGCCAGGGATGGGCGCGATGCCCCCGGGCATGGGCGGTCACGGCGGCAAGAAGAAGCAGGTCAAGGGCAAGAAGAAGTCGGGGTCCCGCTCCGGGAACCCTGCGAAGCGTGCGCAGGAATCCTCCGAGGTGAAGCCCGCCGCTGCAGGCGGCTCGGGGTTCGGGTTGGGCGGCGCTCAGTCCCAGCCCTCCGACGAGGATATGGCGCAGATCCAGCAGATGCTGGGTCGCGGAATGCGCTGATCCACGCGGTCACGGTGGCGCAGGGGTGCCGCCGTCGTTGCGGCGCGCCGCGATACGCGCTCGATCGGTTATATTGAGACTCCGCTGATCGCGCGGATGGGGCATTCCGTACTCAGCGCGCTCCGCACTGGCGCACGAGGAAGGCTGAGACGATGGCCAAGCTGAATACTGAAGTGGTCGTCGCCATGGAGGGCGAGGAGCAGCAGGGGGGCCTGAAGAAGGTCATCGGCCCGAAGTTGCTGCTCCTGCTCATCATGGGCGACATCATCGGGGCGGGGATCTTCGCGATCACCGGCCGAGTCGCAGGCCAGGTGGGGGGAATGGCCTGGCTGCCCTTCCTCATCGCTTTCACGATCGCGACGTTGACCGCGTTTTCGTACCTCGAGTTGGTGACGAAGTACCCCTACGCCGCGGGCGCTGCGCTCTATGCGCACAAGGCGTTCGGCGTCCACTTCGTCACGTTCATCGTCGCGTTCGCGGTGGCGAGCTCGGGCATCACGAGCGCGGCGACGTCGGCGACGCTCGTCGGTCAGAACATTCTGATCGGTGTCGGGCAGTTCGTCGAAGGAGTGCCGACGGATGCGACGGCGACGATGATCGCCGCGATCGCGATCATCGTCGTTCTGGCGCTCATCAACCTGCGCGGCGTCGGCGAGAGCGTCAAGTTCAATCTGGTCCTCACGCTCGTCACACTCGCCATCATGGGCGTGATCATCCTGATCGGCGCGATCGCGATCGTGCAGGGCGAGGGCGACATCAGCCGGCTCGTGGTGTTCGAGACTCCGGAGGATCGCGGCATCTTCGCCGCCGTCACGATGGCAACGGCCATCGCGTTCTTCGCGATGGTCGGCTTCGAGGACTCTGTGAACCTGGTCGAGGAGTGCAAGAACCCACAGCGCGACTTCCCGCGCATCATGCTCACCGGCCTCGGTCTCTGCGCGCTCATCTACATGCTGGTCGCGGTGACGGTGATCCTGATCATCCCGCCGGGTGATCTGCTCAATCCGAAGAACCCTGACGCGGGCATCCTGCTCGATGTCGTTCGCATCGGTGCTCCGGGGATCCCCGTCGACGCCATCTTCCCGTTCCTCACCGTTTTCGCGGTCGTGAACACCGCGCTCATCAACATGCTGATGGCCAGCCGGCTGCTGTACGGTATGGCGAAGCAGAACGTGCTTCCGCGCCCGCTCGCCGCGGTCCTGCCGAAACGCCGGTCGCCGTGGGTCGCCATCCTCTTCAGCACGCTCCTGGCGGTCGGCCTGGTGGTCTTCGTGAACCAGAACTCCGAGAGCGGCATCGTGGCCCAACTCGGCGGGACGACGGCGCTGCTGCTGCTCTGCGTCTTCGCGGTCGTGAACGTGGCGTTGCTCATCCTGCGGCGCGACCCGACCCCGGAGGGCGGGTTCCGCGCACCCACCGTGATTCCGATTCTCGGTGCGGTGGCGAGCCTGTTCCTCGTCGGTCCGTGGGCGCGCAGTCGTGAGGACTGGATCCAGTACGAGATCGCGGGTCTGCTGCTCGTGATCGGAGTCGCACTGTGGGTGATCACCTGGGCGGTGACCGCGATCCATCGCCGAGCGACGCGCGACACGACGGCCTCCGGGCGAGATCGCCGCTGACCGAACCGATGATCGAAGCCGAGGGCGGCGGCACCGCCGAACTCGGCTTCGATCATGAAGCTTTCCCCGAGATGAATGGAATAGGGTAGACACGTGACTGAGGAAACCAGCAATACCAGCGAGACGCGACGGGTCGTCGTCGCGGAGGACGAGTCCCTGATCCGTCTCGACATCGTCGAGACCCTGCGCGACAACGGCTTCGATGTCGTCGGCGAGGCGGGCGACGGTGAGACCGCGGTCGCGCTCGTCGAAGATCTCCGCCCCGACCTCGTCGTGATGGACGTGAAGATGCCCCAGCTCGATGGCATCTCGGCGGCGGAACGGATCAATAAGAACAATCTCGCCCCGGTCGTTCTGCTCACGGCGTTCAGCCAGCGCGAGCTCGTCGAGCGCGCCACCGAGGCGGGCGCCCTGGCATACGTCGTGAAGCCGTTCACCCCGGCCGACCTGCTGCCGGCGATCGAAATCGCGCTGTCGCGCTTCCAGCAGATCACTGCGCTCGAGTCGGAGGTCGCCGACCTCGCCGAGCGCTTCGAGACGCGGAAGCTGGTGGATCGGGCCAAGGGAATCCTGAACCACAAGATGGGGCTGAGCGAGCCCGAGGCATTCCGCTGGATCCAGAAAGCATCGATGGATCGTCGTCTGACGATGCAAGACGTGGCGAAGACCATCATCGACCAGTTGGGGCCGAAGAAAGACTGATGCGCAGCGTCACCGCGACGCGTGCCAGATGTTGAATGCCCGGGGAGTGACCCCGGGCATTCTGCTATGCGAGGCGCTTGTACAGATTGGTGATGCGCACGGTCGAACAGCGGCGGCCGCGCTCGTCGGTGATCGCGATCTCGTGGACCGTGAGCGTGCGCCCGAGGTGGACGGGGGTGCAGACGCCGGTCACGATGCCAGCTGTCGCTGATGCGGTGTGCGTCGCGTTGATGTCGATGCCGACTGCGGCGAAACCTTCGGGGGCGAGGAAGTTCGCGTGCATCGACCCGAGCGACTCGGCCAGCACCACGTAGGCTCCTCCGTGCACGAGACCCATCGGTTGCGTATTGCCCTCGACCGGCATGGTGGCGACGGCGCGCGTCGGCGTGAACTCCGGGAACTCGATGCCCATGCGGTCGGCCAGCGCGCCGAGACCGCGGCGGGCGAGATACTCGTGCCCGGTTTCGCCCGTGACGCGTTCGTCGGCGGATGCGGGTGCGGAGTCGGGAATCGCGGTCATACGTGTGCTGCTTTCGATCGCTGGGCGTGGGACTGCGGCCGTGCTGCCCGGGGCACTGACGAATGTCGTGGGCCCCTTGTAGGCTGTCACCGTGCCGAATAGCAATCAGCCTACCCTCATGGTCATCGACGGACACTCGCTCGCGTTCCGAGCGTTCTACGCCCTGCCGGTGGACAGCTTCCAGACGCAGAGCGGCCAGCATACGAACGCGATCCACGGCTTCATCGCAATGCTCATCAATCTGCTCGGCAACGAGAAACCCGACTCGCTGGCAGTCGCGTTCGATATCTCCCGGCACTCGTTCCGCACCGACGAGTATCCCGAGTACAAGGGTACGCGCGGCGAGACGCCACCGGAGTTCAAGGGGCAGGTGCCGCTGCTCCAGGAGGCGCTGCACGCGATGGGTATCCGCACCATCGAGAAAGAGAACTACGAAGCCGACGACATACTTGCGACGCTGGCGACGCAGGGTTCCGAAGCCGGGTACCGAGTGCTCGTGGTCAGCGGTGACCGCGACACCATCCAGCTGGTGGACGACAACGTCACCCTGTTGTACCCGTCGAAGCAGGGTGTGAGCGAGCTCACGAGGTACGACGCCGAGAAGGTCATGGAGCGGTACGGGATCCGGCCCGAGCAGTACCCCGAGATCGCCGCGCTGGTCGGCGAGACGAGCGACAACCTTCCGGGGATCCCGAAGGTCGGTGAGAAGACCGCTGTCAAATGGATCAATCAGTTCGGGTCGCTCGAGGAGATCCTGCGCCGCCAGGACGAGGTCACCGGCAAGGTCGGTGAAAGCCTGCGCGAGCATGCGCATCTCGCCGAGCGCAACCGCCGCCTGAACCGGTTGGTGCGCGACGTCGAACTCGGGATCGCCCTGGACGATCTCAAGCGCGAAGAGATCGACATGGGGCTGGTGCAGCCGGTCTTCGCCAAATTGGAGTTCCGCACGCTGATGCAGCGCGTCGCGAAGGTTGCGGGTGCCGAAGTGCCGGCCGCGAGCTCGACTCCAGAGTCTCTCGCGCCGACGCGGCCCGAGACGGTCACCCTGATCGATGAAGAGCTCGGCAATTGGCTCGAGAAAGCCGAACAGCCGGCGGTCGTCATCGCCGAAGGGCACGGTGGGTACGACGTCGGACTTGCGACATCGGAGTCGACCGTCGCGTTGCACTGGCAGCCGGGCGGTCGCGACTACGCGCTGTTCGAGCAGTGGCTCGCCTCGGATGCGCCGAAGGTGTTCTTCGACGCGAAGGCGCAGATCCACCTCATCGCCCAGTCGGGTGCACGGATCGGCGGAATTCGGGGCGATGCCCTCGTGGCCGCCTGGTTGGTGCGACCCACGGGTCCCGAGAAGACGATCGCGGAAGCGGTGTTCCGATACCTCGGTGAGGAGGTGCCGGTCGGCGACCCGAATCAGTTGGTCCCGGATGAGGGGAGTGTGGCCGGACACGCCGAACTCGCCTGGTACGTCTCGCGCGTGCACGACGCCATCGTCGACCGGTTTCCCGAGCGAACGGGCGAGATCTACGAGAGCATCGAGATCCCGCTCCTCCCGGTGCTCGCAGATCTCGAGAACCGCGGCGTGGCCATCGACCGGCCGTTGCTCGAGGCGCACGAGGCGGAGCTCACCGATCGAGTGGCGACGCTGCAGCAGCGCGCCTTCGACGCCATCGGCCACGAGGTCAACCTGTCCTCGCCGAAACAGCTCCAGGAAGTGCTGTTCGACGAACTCGACATGCCGAAAACCCGGAAGACGAAGAGCGGATACACGACCGACGCGGCCGCACTCACCGATCTGCAGCTGAAGAACCCCCATCCGTTCCTCGACGCGCTGCTCTCGCATCGCGACGCCAACAAACTGCGACAGATCGTCGAGACCCTCATCAAAGCCGTAAAAGACGACGAGCGTATCCACACGACGCTCGTGCAGATCGGTGCGAGCACCGGACGACTCGCGTCGACCGATCCGAACCTGCAGAACATCCCGGTGCGCAGCGACGAGGGGAGGCGCATCCGCGAGGCGTTCACGCATTCGGCCGAGTATACGACGCTGATGACGGCGGATTACTCGCAGATCGAAATGCGCATCATGGCCCACCTCTCCGGCGACGAGGGCCTGATCCAGGCGTTCAAGGAGGGGGAAGACCTGCACCGCTTCGTCGGAGCACGGATCTTCGGTGTCGAGCCCCAGGACGTGACGAACGAGATGCGTGCGAAGGTGAAGGCGATGTCCTATGGGCTCGCCTACGGCCTGTCGCCGTTCGGTCTGTCCAAGCAGCTCGGTATCTCCTCGGCCGAGGCGAAGCAGCTGATGACCGACTACTTCGAACGTTTCGGAGGAGTACGCGACTACCTGCGCTCAGTCGTCGAGCAGGCCAAAGTGGACAAGTACACCGAGACGATCTTCGGGCGTCGCCGGCCGTTCCCCGATCTCGCCAGCCCGAACCGTATCCTGCGTGAGAACGCGGAGCGCGCGGCGCTGAATGCTCCGATTCAGGGCTCGGCCGCTGACATCATCAAGTTCGCCATGATCAGAGTCGAGCAGCGGATGCACGAGGCTGAACTCCGCTCGCGCATGCTGTTGCAGATCCACGACGAGCTCATGTTCGAGGTCGCCGAAGGCGAGTGGGACGAGCTCGAAGCGATCGTGCGCGAAGAGATGGCCGGCGCAGCCGATCTCTCGGTGCCGCTCGAAGTGCAAGTCGGGCACGGCGAGAACTGGAACGCGGCGGCGCACTAGGGCGCGGCGGGTACGCGCGTCGACCCCCCAGGGCGCTCGGGGTGCGCGGCGAAGAAGAGCTTCTGCGACGTACGCACCCGCAACGGATTGGCCGAATACGTGCCTCCGATGACCGCGGAGAACCGGCCGGAGGGTGCCAGTCGCCGCGCACGACGGATCGACCGCGTCCGGCACAGCCGGTCTGCGACGATCGCAGAACCCGGCGCATGAACTCCGGCGATCCAGATGACGACGCGCTCTGAGTCGCCACCGATGCGTTCCACGGTCCGTGAAAGGTACCCGATGTCCGAGTGCGTCGCGTCATCGGCCCCGTGCGCCTCGCCGGCGTCGCTCTTGGATCGGTAGCGCACGCCCGCCGCCTCCAGCGTCCACCCGCGCGCATCCTCTGAGAACGCGAGTACCGGGTCGCGCCGCATGGCGGCGTTCACCTCCGGGGAGTTCTTCGGCCCGCACACCACCACGGTTCCCGGTGTCTCGAGATGGAGGGAGTCCTCGGGACGAAGGAATCTGAAGCGTATGTCGACACCGAACTTCGTGAGAAAGCGTTGCAGCGCGAGACCGGTCATGAAATCGGGTACCGACACCGCAGCTCGGTCGTCGAGCGTACGCAGGGGGAGGAGCACGTCGACCCGGCCACCGCCGAAGAAGCGCTGCACACGGGTCCGGCGCACGCGTCGCCGAACGAAGACGATGATCCATGACACGAGCGCGATGACGGTGCCCGCGCGGGCGAGCCAGTCGAGGATCACCGCCGCGGTCGTCATCTCACAACCACCAGCGTCGCGTCGTCGACTTTCGCGCCGGGGATCGCCGACCGTGCGTCGCGCACGCGAGCCACGGATTCCTCCGGCGGTGCCTCCACCCAACTGGCGAACGCGGTCCGTCGCGTCCGCCACGGTGCGGCGGTGCCCAGCACATCGAGCATCCCGTCACTCGCGAGCAGCACCGGGCCCAGCGTGTCCGTGTATCCGTGCAGCGCGTGCCTGGCGGCGTCGGGATCGCCCGAAGCGACCCAGTAGCCTCCAGGACGATTGCGCATGGCGAGTTCCGCGCGGTACAGATCGGCGGAGCGCTCCGCGAGCTCGTCGGGGCTCGCTCCGGATTCGCGCGCTCGGCGCCGCGCCTCGCGTTCGGGGACTGCGATGGATGCCAGTCGGTCGTCGGTGAGCAGCGCGACCCGCCGCGCGTCTGACGCGGAGGCGTCGGTGCGCATGAGCAGAGCGGCATCACCGAGCACCAGCCATTCGAAACCGGTACCCGAACGGCGCGCCATCGCAACGGTGGCGGCCGGGCCGGGCTCTGCGGCGGGCCAGGTCGAGGCGCGGTCGATGGCGTCGGCCAGGATCTCGGTCAACGAGGCCCTGGTGTCTGCGGCGCGTTCGCCGATCGCCCGTCCCAGCGCGTGGGCGTAGGTGCGTGCGTCGAGCGTCTGGACGGTCTCGAGGGGCTGAGTGGCCCCGTCGATGACCCATGCCAGGGGGCCCTCCGATCCCCAGACGTCCTCGTTCGGTCGCTCGAAGCTGCCGGGCAGCGATGCTCCGCGAGCGCGAACGCTCCCGAGGTGTTCGAGCGTGAGATCCATCCCGAGGCACGCCGCGGCCGAAGCCACGCTGTCGATGCCGGGGGAAGTGCTCCCCCCTTCGAGTTCCGAGACCCACTTGCGACTGCGGCCGATTCGGGACCCCAGCTCCGCCTGCGACACTCCGAGCATGCGACGCCGCGCACGGATCGCGCGGCCGATCGCGGAAGCGCTCCCTGCGATCGGAGCAGGGTGCTGGAGTGGCTGAACCAGTGACATACCTTGAGTGTAACAAATTCCTCCCCCTCAAGGAGAGGAATCGGTGACACCAGGATCGCGACTCGCTTCGGCGCACAGGCTGCTTGAAACCGGGCGAGTTGCGGGGTAAGCTGGGGCGTCGCTACTGTGGCGATACAACTCTGTCCGAGCGCGGCCGACCGGTACCCATCCGGGGGTCGCCCGATTCCATGTCCATTCTGGAGACCAATTACATGACGAACGCAACGACCGAAAAGGCAAATAAGCAGGTCGCGATCAACGATATCGGCTCTGCCGACGACTTCCTTGCCGCGGTCGAGAAGACGCTCAAGTTCTTCAACGACGGTGACCTCATCGAAGGCACCGTAGTCAAGATCGACCGCGACGAGGTGCTCCTCGACGTGGGGTACAAGACCGAGGGCGTGATCCCCTCGCGTGAGCTGTCGATCAAGCATGACGTGAACCCCGACGAGGTCGTGCAGGTGGGCGACTCCGTCGAGGCGCTCGTTCTCCAGAAGGAGGACAAGGAGGGTCGCCTGATCCTCTCGAAGAAGCGTGCGCAGTACGAGCGCGCGTGGGGCGATGTGGAGCGCATCAAGGAGAACGACGGCGTTGTCACCGGCACCGTCATCGAGGTCGTCAAGGGCGGCCTCATCGTCGACATCGGGCTCCGCGGCTTCCTGCCCGCATCGCTCATCGAGCTCCGTCGCGTCCGCGACCTCACCCCGTACCTGGGTCAGGAGATCGAGGCCAAGATCCTCGAGCTCGACAAGAACCGCAACAACGTGGTGCTCTCGCGTCGCGCGCTGCTCGAAGAGACGCAGTCCGCGACCCGTTCCTCGTTCCTCGCCGAGCTCAAGCCCGGTCAGGTGCGCAAGGGCGTCATCTCGTCGATCGTCAACTTCGGTGCGTTCGTCGACCTGGGCGGGGTCGACGGCCTCGTGCACGTCTCCGAGCTCAGCTGGAAGCACATCGAGCACGCCTCCGACGTGGTCGAGGTGGGCCAGGAGGTCACCGTCGAGGTGCTGTCCGTCGAGATGGACCGCGAGCGCGTCTCGCTGTCGCTGAAGGCGACGCAGGAGGACCCGTGGCAGGTCTTCGCCCGCACGCACGCGATCGGTCAGATCGCACCGGGTGTCGTCACCAAGCTGGTTCCGTTCGGTGCGTTCGTGCGGGTCGCGGACGGTATCGAGGGCCTCGTGCACATCTCCGAGCTCTCCGGTCAGCACGTCGAGCTCGCTGAGCAGGTCGTTCAGGCCGGCCAGAAGGTGTTCGTCAAGATCATCGACATCGATCTCGATCGCCGTCGCATCTCGCTCAGCCTGAAGCAGGCGAACGAGGGCGTGGATCCCGAGGGCACCGAGTTCGACCCGGCGCTCTACGGCATGACGACCGAGTACGACGAGAACGGCGAGTACAAGTACCCCGAGGGCTTCGATCCCGAGACTCAGGAGTGGAAGGAAGGCTTCGAGTCGCAGCGCGAGAAGTGGGAGCAGGAGTACGCTGCTGCCCAGGAGCGTTGGGAGGCCCACAAGGCGCAGGTCGCCGCTTCCCTCAACGAAGAGATCGCTGCTCCGAAGCAGGAGTCCTCGTCGTCTTCGTCGAGCAACTCCAGCTTCGCGAGCGACGCGGCTTCCGCCGGCGCTCTCGCGGACGACGAGGCGCTTGCCGCTCTGAAGGCGCAGCTCGAGGGCAACTAACCCGCGAGCAGTCTGTACCGCAGGCCCGGTCCCGTTCAGTCGGGACCGGGCCTGCGGTCGTCCTGGGAGAAACTCGATGCGTCCGCATGGACGCGATCAGGCTGCCGGAAGAGACCGGCCGGCTCGCGCCTCCCGACGCCGTCGGATCGCCCGTCGCAGGCGGCGCACCAGCAGTATGAGGACGATGACGGCGCCGACGAGCGCGGCAACGGGAGCAACGAGAGCGAGCACCGTGAGCGCCACCGCGCCGATATCCTCCGCAGCACTCGTGACCGCCGCACCGGCGCCGCCCGTCACCACGTTGACCACAGGACGCACGATTGCCTTCAACACATGCGGAATCAGTGCGACGCCGATGCCGATCAGGAACGGCCAGAGCCCTTCCGAGGTCAGCATCGCCTGCGGGTCCGTCACCGCGGCGGTCTCGCTCGATACTCCGATCGAGAAGACCATGCCCCCCGACGCCGGGCGCACCAGTGTCTGGAGCACGTCGTTCACCGTGTCCAGCACGGGGAACTTGTCGACCAGCACCTCCAGGGCGAGCAGACCGCCCAGCACCCACATCACCCAGTCCAGTTCGAGCCAGGTCCAGTTCTCGGGCAGCGTGATGAGCGGGGTGAAGCGGGCGAGCAGCGCGACGCCGAGCAGTGGAATGTAGGCGTTCAGGCCCGCGGCGATGGCGAGCACGACCCCGGCGATGACTTCGACCATGAGACTCCTCCCGATGGCCCCCAGTCTACGAACGACGCAGCGCGGCAGGGGGAGCGGTAGAGTCGTTCCATGCCACTCATCGGACTGACCGGAGGTATCGCGGCGGGCAAATCGACGATCGGGCGCCGCCTCGAAGCGCACGGAGCGACGAGGATCGATGCCGATCAGCTCGCGCGCGACGCCGTCGAGCCCGGCAGCCCGGGGCTCGCGCGGATCGTCGAGGCGTTCGGAGCCGACCTCGTCACGGACGCTGGTGCGCTCGACCGCGCGGCGCTCGGCGCCCGGGTCTTCGGGGATGCCGGTGATCTCGACCGGCTCAACGCTATCGTCCACCCCGAGGTCCGTCGTCTCGCACAGCAGCGGATCGACGCCGTTCTCGCGGCCGACCCGCACGCGGTCATCGTGTACGAGATCCCACTCCTCGTGGAGAGCGAAGCGACGCTACCGTGGGATCTCGTCGTCGTTGCCGAGGCCGAAGATGCGGTGCGACGCGAGCGCCTCATCAGGTTGCGCGGCTTGTCAGCCGACGACGCAGATCGCAGACTCGCGAGTCAGGCGTCGAACGCCGAACGTCGCGCCGTCGCCGATGTCGTCATCGACACGGGCGGTACCGAGGCGCAGACGCTCGATGCAGTCGACGCGCTGTGGGTCGACCTGCGTGACGGTCGGATCGCTCAGCGCGACACTTAGGGACGCGTGAACTCGGCGATCCAGTCGAGACGGAACTGCGCGACTGCGGCGATCACGATGAACGTCACAACCACGAAGACCCAGGCCCAGGAATGCAGTTCGCCGAACCGGCGCGCTGCGGTGTCGCCGAGGCGCACGTCACCGACGCCCTCGGGCCGGAACGCGCTGAACCAGAAGAGCGGTGTCATCACCGACCAGACCACTATGCACCAGGGGCAGAGCGTTCCGAGCGAGAAGACGCTCTGGTACGCGAGCCAGAGGATGAACACGAAGCCGAGCGCGAGTCCGACCCGGTAGGCGATCCAGAACCACCGGTCGAATGTCGCACCGGCGAGCAGAGCCACGCCCACCGCGATGGGCGCGATGAAGGCGCTGACGCCGATGATCGTATTGCTGAATCCGAGGAGCGATCCCTGCCACGAGTCCATGTTCGGGCCGCAGGTGACGAGGATGCTGATGTTGCAGTTCGGCGCATAGTCGGGATTGCTCAGCGTTTTCATGTACTCCGTGAGCAGTTCGAAGGCGGCGAACCACCCGATCGCTCCGAGGACGATGGTGAGAATCGCGAAGCCGACCGGTCTCCGGGGGCGCACGGAATCGAACGTCATGTGTCGCATCGTACCCAGTCCTGCTGCGCGTTGCATGAGGCCACGTGTTCGAGGCTTCCAGACATGCGTTCATCAGCATTCCGGTCGAGTCGTGACATAATGAATCCGGCGAACCGCACTCATCAGCGGAACGCTCAGAGGTTTGGACCGCCCCGACGGCGGTCGCCGGTCGAAGAACGACCGACCGTGGAGCACGAGCTCCATGGAGCACAGGATTCGCGGCGTAGCCGCACGAGAAGATTCCCCGAACGCACCGCGAGGTCGCTCGGGTACTGAGGAGCACACCAGCGATGGTGAATGAAGCACACAGCACAGGAGAGACCCCGGAGGTCACCGAGACCAGCACCGAGACCGAGTTCGCAGTGACCGGTTCCGCAGTCACCGCCGCATCGGGTTCCGAGGCGCCGACCACGGAGGCCGACGCGTCTGCGACGTCGGATTCGTCGCCCGCCGCAGAACATACCGACAGCTCGCCCGACGACGCCGAATCGGCCCCCGAACCCCCGCGCGAGCTCACGGCGGCCGAGAAGTTCAAGGCCACCACGAAGCTCGTCTTTCTGGCACCCGATGTGCCCCCGATCGCACCGCGCCCGCGACGGAGCGAGTTGCGCGAGCTCGACGATCTCCTCGATCGCGAAATGCGCGGCGGGGACAGCGGTCCCGCCCGGGACTCACGCGATGACGACGACGACCGCGAAGAGGGTTCGTCGCGCCGTCGCAATCGACGTCGGGGCGCCGAGGGTGTGGACGGTGACGCCCGCAAGAAGCGTCAATCGCCGCAGCCGCAGGCCCCAGCCCCCGTCGTGACCGAACCGCAGAAGGTGAAGGGATCCACGCGCCTCGAGGCGAAGAAGCAGCGCCGTCGCGACGGGCGCGATGCCGGACGACGACGGATGGTCATCACCGAGTCCGAGTTCTTGGCGCGGCGCGAGGCGGTCGATCGCGAGATGGTGGTGCGGGCGACACCCGATCGCATCCAGATCGGCGTGCTCGAAGACCGCGTGCTCGTCGAGCACTATGTCGCACGCTCCAGCGAATCATCGCTGATCGGCAACGTCTACCTCGGTCGTGTGCAGAACGTTCTCCCGAGCATGGAGGCGGCGTTCGTCGACATCGGGCGCGGTCGCAATGCCGTGCTCTACTCGGGTGAAGTCGACTGGTCCGAGTTCGAGGGCGGCAACACCGCCCGCAAGATCGAGAACGCACTCAAGCCCGGCGACCCGGTCCTCGTGCAGGTGACGAAGGATCCCGTCGGACACAAGGGTGCTCGACTGACGAGTCAGATCTCCCTCCCGGGACGATTCCTGGTGTACGTGCCCGGCGGCGCGATGAACGGGATCTCCCGGAAGCTGCCCGACACCGAGCGGGCGCGGCTCAAGAAGATCCTGAAGGAGGTCCTCCCGACGGGTGCGGGCGTGATCGTGCGCACCGCGGCCGAGGGCGCCACGGAGGAGCAGCTCACCCACGACGTGCAGCGGCTCGCGCGTCAGTGGGAGTCGATCCAGAAGCGGACCGAGAAGGGCGGCGGTCCCGCGCTCCTGCATTCGGAGCCCGACATGCTCATCAAGATCATTCGCGATGTCTTCAACGAGGACTTCCATCGACTCGTGATCTCGGGTGAGGAGACTTACGCGGTGATCGAGGAGTACCTGGCGCAGGTCGCTCCCGATCTGCTCGAGCGTGTGGAGCGGTATTCCGCGGATCGCGATGTCTTCGACGAGTACCGGGTGACGGAGCAGATCGCCAAGGCGCTCGATCGCAAGGTCTGGCTCCCGTCCGGTGGGTCGCTCGTCATCGATCGCACCGAGGCGATGACGGTGATCGACGTGAACACGGGCAAGTTCGTCGGCTCGGGGGGAAATCTCGAGGAGACGGTGACAAAGAACAACCTCGAGGCTGCGGAGGAGATCGTCCGCCAGCTGCGCCTCCGCGACGTCGGCGGTATCATCGTGATCGACTTCATCGACATGGTCCTCGAGTCGAACCGTGATCTGGTGCTGCGCCGTCTGGTCGAGTGCCTCGGTCGAGATCGCACGAAGCACCAGGTCGCCGAGGTCACCTCGCTCGGACTCGTCCAGATGACGCGCAAGAAGCTCGGACTGGGGCTGCTGGAGTCGTTCAGCGAGTCCTGCGAGACCTGCGCTGGGCGCGGGATCATCGTGCATCACGAGCCGGTGTCGAAGTCGCGGAACAGTGGCGGCAACGGGTCGCGCGGGGGCAAGCGGCAGAACAACGCCAAGTCGCCGCAGAATCAGCAGCAGCACCAGCACAGTCAGGCCCACGCCATCAGCGATGGGGCGAAGAACATGCTCGCCCAGGTCGCCGCATCGACGCTGCAGGCGGCGAAACAGGCCGGTGAGGCCATCGATGCGTCCGGCCCGCGTGCGGGCGATGGCGGCGAGTCGCGGGCGGATGCCGGCGCAGGTCCGCGCGAAGCGGAACTCGCGGACGCCCGCGGCGCCGGGTCGAACCGCGGGGAAGCGCGTCGGACGGGGCGCGATGGCCAGGGTGCCGATCGCGCGAGCACCGCGCAGAGCGACCACCTCTCGCGATCCGCATCCGCTGAGCGTCGGGATCGTGACGAGGCCCCTGCGCAGCAGGACGCACACGCGACGCCGCGAGAGACATCGGGCGGCTCGCTCGGGCTGCTCGATTCGATTCTCGAAGCGCTTCCCGAGCCGCCCGCGCCCTCACGCGGCCGCGGTCGGAGTCGTCGGGTGTCGGTTCCGACCACTCGGACCGACGGTCCTCAGGACGCAGTGCCCGGTCACAGCGGAACATCCGCGGATGAGGCCGAATCCGGGAGTGAGGCGCCGTCGGTGAGCGGGGATGCCGAGCAGCCGGCCTCAGGTTCCGAGGCGGCTCGACGGGCGCTCGCGGATGCGCTGGATGAGAGCATGTTCCGCAAGCAGGCCAACGAGCGATAGAGAATCGAGACACGCTGGCCGGTCCATTTGACCGTGCGGGGCTTGTCGAGATAATATTGACCGTTGGTGCCACTCTTTGTGAGTGGCGGCTCGGCAGGCGACTGATCTCCTGCCTCGATGCAGGGGTCGCGAGAGCTTCGCGACCGGCAGTTTTGACGATACCTCAGGAAAAGGGTGACAAGTGGTTTACGCAGTAGTGCGCGCAAGCGGCCGGCAGGAGAAGGTTGAGGTCGGTTCGATCCTCACGGTCAACCGTATTGCGGGCGACAGCGGCAACACGGTGGAGCTCCCGGCCGTGCTGCTCGTCGACGGCGACAGCGTGACGAGCGACGCCGAATCGCTCGCGAAGGTCAAGGTCACCGCTGAGGTGCTCAACGACACGCGCGGTCCGAAGATCGTGATCCAGCGTTACAAGAACAAGACCGGGTACAAGTCCCGCCAGGGTCACCGCCAGGATCAGACCCGCATCAAGGTCACCGGCATCAAGTAACCCGCACAACGGAGGAGACAGACTCATGGCATCAAAGAAGGGCGTCAGCTCAACCCGCAACGGTCGCGATTCGAACGCGAACCGTCTCGGTGTGAAGCGCTACGCGGGTCAGGCCGTGAACGCGGGCGAGATCCTCGTTCGTCAGCGCGGCACCAAGTTCCACCCCGGTGCGAACGTGGGCCGTGGCGGAGACGACACGCTGTTCGCTCTGGCCGCCGGCTCGGTCGAGTTCGGTGCGAAGGGCGGCCGGAAGGTCGTTAACGTGGTCGACGCCGCGTAACTCGCGCATCAACGGCAAGGCGGGCTTCGGCTCGCCTTTTGCCGTATCTAGGGGCATTCACATCACAGACAGGGGTCGGTAACGCATGGTGACGTTCGTGGATCAGGTGCAGTTGCACCTGCAGGCCGGGCACGGTGGCAACGGCTGCGTCTCGACGAAGCGCGAGAAGTTCAAGCCACTTGCGGGCCCGGACGGCGGCAACGGCGGGCACGGCGGCGACGTGGTACTGGTCGCCGACACTCAGGTGACGACACTGCTCGATTACCATCGTCGCCCGCACCGGATCGCCGAGCACGGTGGCTTCGGCATGGGCGACAACCGCTCGGGCACGAAGGGCGCCGATCTCGAACTGTCGGTTCCGGTCGGTACCGTGGTGAAGAGCGCCGAGGGCGAAACGCTGGCCGACCTCAGCGACCCCGGCACCCGCTTCATCGCGGCCGCCGGCGGTCAGGGAGGTCTCGGCAACGCGGCACTCGCCAGCGCGAAGCGCAAGGCACCGGGTTTCGCGTTGCTCGGTATCGAAGGCTGGTCGGGAACCGTATCGCTCGAGCTCAAGACGATCGCCGATGTCGCACTCGTCGGGTTCCCCTCGGCGGGGAAGTCGAGTTTGATCGCCGCACTCAGCGCGGCGAAGCCGAAGATCGCCGACTATCCCTTCACTACGCTGCACCCGAATCTCGGCGTCGTGCAGGCGGGAGAACATCGGTTCACCGTCGCAGATGTGCCTGGACTGATCGAGGGGGCAAGCGATGGGAAAGGCCTCGGACTCGACTTCCTCCGCCACGTCGAGCGCTGTGCCGCTTTGCTGCACGTGCTGGACTGCGCGACGCTCGAGCCCGGTCGCGATCCGCTCTCCGATCTCGAGGTCGTGAAGCGCGAGCTCGGCGCGTATGCCGTCCCCGAGGGGCAGACGCCGCTGCTCGAGCGGCCGCAGCTGGTGGCGCTGAACAAGACCGACGTGCCCGAAGCGCGTGAACTCGCCGAGTTCGTCCGAGGCGATCTCGAGGCTCAGGGGTACCGCGTCTTCGAGATCTCCGCGGTCGCGCACGCCGGACTGCGAGAACTGAGCTTCGCCCTGGCCGAGATCGTGGAGGCCGAGCGCGCTCACCGCCTTGAGTCCGAGCAGACGCACGAGCGCATCGTGCTGCGTCCGAAAGCCGTCGACGAATCGGGATACCGCGTGGTCACCGAGGGCGGCACCTACGGCACGATCTTCCGGATTCTCGGCGCCAAGCCCGAGCGCTGGGTCGCGCAGACCGACTTCACCAATGATGAGGCCGTCGGGTATCTCGCCGACCGCCTGCAGAAGCTCGGGGTCGAAGATGCGCTCGTGAAAAAGGGCGCCGTCGCCGGCTCGACGGTCGTGATCGGCCCGGGTTCCGGTGTGGTGTTCGACTGGGAGCCGACCGTGACGAGCGCTGCGGAGGTGCAGATGGGTGCTCGGGGGAGCGACCTCAGGGTCGACCAGAACGATCGACGCACGAACCATGAGCGTCGGAGCACCTATCACGACCGGATGGACGCCAAGAGCGAGGCCCGCGAGGAACTGGAGCGCGAGCGCGAGGCGGGACTCTGGGAGAGCGAACAGTGACCGCGTCCGATCTGCTCGGTGCGCGCCGCGTCGTCGTCAAGGTCGGATCCTCGTCGGTCAGCGGAGACAACGCGCACCGCATCCCGACGCTCGTCGACTCCTTGGCGCGGCTGCACCGCGGCGGTGCCGAGGTGGTCCTGGTGTCGAGCGGCGCGATCGCCACGGGTGTGCCGTTCCTGCGGCTCGATGAACGACCCGAGGATTTGGCCACCCAGCAGGCCGCTGCAGCGGTCGGACAGAACATCTTGGTGAATCGGTACCAGCGCGCACTGACGAGCCACGAGATCATCGCGGGCCAGGTGCTGCTGACCGCGCACGATCTTGAGAACCCGACGCACCGCGATAACGCGAAGCGAGCCCTCGACCGTCTGTTGCACCTCGGCACTCTTCCGATCATCAACGAGAACGATACCGTCGCGACGCACGAGATCCGGTTCGGCGACAACGACCGGCTGGCGGCACTCGTGGCTCGTCTGATCGGGGCGGATCAGTTGATCCTGCTCTCCGACGTGGATGCTCTGTATACCGCGCCCCCGAGCGAGCCCGGAGCTGAGCGCATCAGCGATGTGGCGTACGGCGACGACCTCGTCGGTATCGAGATCGGAGAGGCGCAGTCGGGGTGGGGGACCGGCGGCGCCCGTACGAAGGTGCAGGCCGCGCGGCTCGCCACCGAGGCGGGCACGCGCGTACTGCTCACCGAGACGCGACTGCTGGCCGCGGTACTCGACGGCGCCGACCACGGGACGAGATTCGCCGCGGCGGACTAAGCTGAACGGTATGACCCAGGATCCGTTCCTCAGCCGTCTCGAACTCGCACGCTCCGGCGCGCGCACGCTCGCGAATGCACCGACGGTGCGAAAGAATGCAGCGCTCGAGAGCGTCGCGCTCGCGATCGAGTCGCACAGTCCCGAGCTCGTCGAGGCGAACGCACGCGACCTCGAGAACGGTCGCGTCAACGGCATCGGCGACGGTCTGCTCGATCGACTGCGTCTGGATGCCGACCGTCTGCGCGGTCTGGCGCAGGCGGTGAGAGAGATCATCGTTCTGCCGGATCCGGTCGGAGAGATCGTGCGGGGGAGCACCCTTGCCAATGGGATCCGCATCAATCAGGTGCGCGTCCCGTTCGGCGTCGTCGGCGCGATCTACGAGGCGCGCCCGAACGTGACCGTCGACATCGCTGCGCTCGCGTTGAAGAGCGGCAACGGTGCGGTCTTGCGCGGCGGCAGCGCTGCCGAGCAGTCGAACCGGGCGCTCGTCGCGCTGATCCAACGGGCGGTCAGCGAAGCCGGTCTCTCGGGCGACGCGATTCAAACGATCGACGACTTCGGGCGCGACGGTGCCGGGCGATTGATGCGGGCCCGCGGTTACGTGGACGTGCTGATCCCACGCGGCAGCGCCGGGCTCATCTCGACGGTGGTGCAGGAATCGACGGTTCCGGTCATCGAAACGGGCTCGGGCATCGTGCACGTGTTCGTCGATGCGACCGCCGATGAGACGATGGCCGTCGATATCGTGCGGAATTCGAAGACGCATCGCCCGAGCGTCTGCAACGCTGCGGAAACCCTCCTCGTGCATCGCGACGCTGCTGCCCGGATGCTTCCCGCGATCTCTCGCGCGCTGCTCGAGCGGGACGTCGTCCTGCAGGGTGATGACCGTTCAC
Source organism: Leucobacter tardus (assembly GCF_017583045.1). Lineage (GTDB taxonomy): Bacteria > Actinomycetota > Actinomycetes > Actinomycetales > Microbacteriaceae > Leucobacter > Leucobacter tardus. Next base: position 164,325 of record NZ_JAGFBF010000005.1, read on the forward strand.
GCACCCTGGTGCGTGAGATCGGCGAGGCCGGCGACGATCTGTGGGCGACGGAGCATCACGCCCTCGAAATGGGTGTCCGGATCGTCGACTCGCTGGATGACGCGATCGCCCATATCGACCGCTATTCGACCCGGCACACGGAGTCGATCGTGACGCAGGATTATGCGAACGCGGAACGCTTCCTCGCCGAGGTCGACTCCGCCGTCGTCATGGTCAATGCGTCGACTCGTTTCACCGACGGCGGCGAGTTCGGCTTCGGAGCCGAAGTCGGCATTTCGACGCAGAAGTTGCACGCCCGCGGGCCGATGGGCCTGCCGGAGCTCACCAGCACGAAGTGGCTGGTGCGCGGCAGTGGTCAGGTTCGGTGAAGCCGGACCGCTAGACTGGATGCACTACGTCCATCGACCGTTCTGAACGCTGGGGATTCACATGTCACTTCTCGCAACGATCGCTGCCGCCGCAGAGGGCGGTCATCACATCGTCAACGAGCTGCCCTTTCCGGCTCCGCTGTTCGGCGTGATTGCGCTCGTCGGGTTCACCACCCTGGCCGCAGTGACGTTCAGCTTCCGCGACGTCGCCAACCGTCACGCCGAGAAGGCGGCGGCATACGCTCGCGAACACGGTGATGCTCGCCAGCACTGATCGACCGGCGTCGGCGAAGCCGCGCATCGGGGTGATGGGCGGAACGTTCGATCCGATCCACCACGGTCACCTGGTCGCGGCGAGTGAGGTCGCGCGGAGTTACGACCTCGATGAGGTCATCTTCGTGCCGACCGGGCAGCCGTGGCAGAAGCAGAACGTCTCGCAGAGCGAGCATCGCTACCTGATGACCGTCATCGCGACCGCCTCGAACCCCAGCTTCAAGGTGAGTCGTGTGGACATCGATCGAGCTGGTCCGACGTACACGGTCGATACGCTCCGAGACCTCCGTGCGCAATTGCCGGACGCTGAACTCTTCTTCATCTCGGGTGCGGATGCGGTCGAACAGATCCTGGGGTGGAAGGACGTGGACCAGTTCTGGGACCTCGCGCACTTCATCGCCGTCTCGCGCCCGGGTCATGAACTGTCGCGATCGGGGTTTTCGGGAGATCGAGTGAGTCTGCTCGAGGTCCCGGCACTCGCGATCTCTTCGACGGACTGCCGCAGCCGAGTGGCTCGCGGTTACCCGGTGTGGTACCTGGTGCCGGATGGAGTAGTGCAGTACATTGCGAAGCACGGGTTATACACCGACGGGAGCGACTGAGAATGACTGAGAACGAGCCGGATCGCCCCTTGACGCGGCGCGAACGGCGTCTGCGTGATCAGGCGGCAGAGGCGACGCGTGAGGAGACCCCTGAAGCGGGTGCCGAGACGACGGAGTCGACGGTGGCTGAAGCGACCGGTGAGGTCGACGCCCTTGCGTCTTCCTCCAGTTGGAGCCCAGAGGCGTCGAGCGCGGAGATGGGCGAGATCGAGATCTCGCCGTTCGACGAGAACGGCAATCCCCGGACGCGCCGTGAGCTGCGCGAGTTGCGGGAGCAGGCGCTGCGCGAGCGCGAAGCAGCGCTGGCCGAAGCCGAGCCGGAAGACTCCGAGGCTTCGGCCGTCGACGACCCGCCCGTCGAGACCGGTGCGCCGAGCGACGCCGGTGAGGCGCCGACGGAAGCCTTCAGTCTGGCGGATATCCGCGAGGCCGAGCAGGGTGAGGCGTCCGACGGCCCCGAGATCGATGTCGAATCTGCGGACAGCGCTGAGCAGGACGTGCCTGCGGAAGCGGCGGCAGTTCATGAGGTGTCCGAGCCGTCGGAGGACGCGGAGCCGGTCGCGGATGAAGATGCCACCGACGAGCCGTTCCTCGCCGACGCGCCCCCGGTGCAGGACGCGCCTCCCGCTGAGCCGCTGTCGTTCGATGACGCTCTCGCGGGTACCGGGAGAGATCAGGCGACCGAAACGGTCGAAGCCGAGATCATCGAAACGCGGTTGATCGAGACGCAGAGCGAAGACGACGGCACCGAGACGGTGCTCATCGAGACAGCGCTCGTCGACACCGACTCGGATGCGCCCGGTGATGCTGCCGCTGAGGTGCCCGCTGAGACGCGGCTCCTCGATGCTCAGGATCCAGAGCCCGTCGACGAGACGCCCGCCGACGCTTCTGCGCAGGATGACACGGCCGGTGCGTCAACGCGGAAGGACGCCGCCGCTGGCGAGGCGGTGGCGTCGGCGCCGAAGAGCGCGGTTCCTCAGAGCGCTCCGAAGAGCGCGGTTCTTCAGAGCGCTCCGAAGAGCGCGGCCCCGAAGTCGGCGCGCCCTGGCGTGGTGGCGCCTCCCGCGGAGGTGCCGACGGAGGGTCCGGCCGACGCGGCGACTCCTGTCGGCGAGGAGACCGGAAAAGCTCCGTACTCCTTCCCTGACATCGCGCCACCGGAAGAGTGGCGCTCCGTCTTCGACGAGGATTCCCGCGCGGCTCGGGGCAACGATGCACGCTCCGCGACCGGCAAGGACTCGGGCTTCGACGACTTGATCGCGCGTGCGGTGGTGCAGGACGGTCGTGCCGGAGGCACGAATTCGGCAGCGCTGATTCTGCCCGACATGCCGGAGGACGGCGGACTCGCCGGTCCGATCGGTGGGACGGGCGAGTTGTACATCACCGGTTCGATCGATGTTCCCAAGTCGATCGGTGAGACCGGAGGGCACGCGTCCATTCACGACTCCATCGAACTCGATCCGGTCGATGAGATGGGTGCCGAGCGATCGCACGGCGGATCGGAGCATGCGACGGGACCGATCTCGGCGCGACGCGCGGTGAGCGCGTCGAGCGCCACTGGAGCGCCCATGTTCTCGACCGCTGGCAAAGAGAAGAGCAAGCTTCCGCTGGTGCTGTCGCTAACCGGCGGGGGCTTGATCCTGGTCGTCGGCGGTATCGCAGTGTGGGGCTTCACGACTGGAGTGTTCGGATAGTCCGGACCGCGACCGACGAATCGAAAGGAACCCAGTGACGGAAACCCGAGAGGTGCTGTCCGAACTGCAGATCGCTGCGCGAGCGGCAGCCGACAAGGGTGCGACCGGACCGGTTGCCCTCGAGGTGACGGAGCAGTTCGGCCTCGCCGATGTGTTCCTCGTGGTGAGCGGCGCGGTCGAACGGAACGTTCAGGCGATCGGCGACGCTGTCGAGGATGCGCTGAACGAGCACGGCACCCGTACCGTCCGGCGCGAAGGCCGTGAGGGCGGGCGGTGGGTGCTGCTCGATTTCGGAGACCTCATCGTACACGTCTTCCATCAGGAAGATCGGGACTACTACCAGCTCGAACGGCTCTGGAGCGACTGCCCGACGATCGACATGCCCGGGATCTGGGACGCACCGTCCGATTTGCAATCGACCCCGTCATCCGGTGTAAAGTAGAGGAGTTGTCGGGGGAGAATTCGTCCGACTTCCACGGGTCTGTGGCGCAGCTGGTAGCGCACCTGCATGGCATGCAGGGGGTCAGGGGTTCGAGTCCCCTCAGATCCACCAAATCGTTTCTGTGAAAGTTCGAATTACTGAAGCCGCTCAGAAGGGCGGCTTCAGTCGTTTCCGGCTCGGTTTCTCGCTGTAGTGTGCGGTTCGTTGAGTTCGACCCGGATCTGAGCGACCTCAGAACCCAGGAGAACCCCAGGGAAGACTTGCTGGTTGATCTGGCCGTGCTGCTGTTCTTCGGCGTGCTCGTAGACGGCATGGTCGTCTCTCAGACGCTCCTATGCCTTTTTGAGCTCCTGCTAGACAGCGGCAAAGTCAGTCCCGGTCTTCGCTCGTTCAAGTATGAGGCGCGCCGGCTTTGCTTCGAGGTGTTGTTGTACGCTCCGGGAAAGATCCTTCGGGATTGCGTCGGCGTAGTGCGCGTCGAATCGAGGCGTTCATCGCGACGCAAGACGCGATCCGAATCGTCATCGATGTCGGACGACGCGGGGCCGTGGAGACTTGAACGTCTCCACGGCCCCGCGTCGCTGCGCATGACGACTCACCCCACGAGCATGCCGCCCGGCAGGTGGATCGGCAGGAAGATCGGCGTGACCGCGATCACCGTGACCATGACTGCCGTGTAGATCGTCGCGGTCTTCGGCCTCGTTCGTGCGACGAACAGCAGGAACGCTGGCAAGAACACCAGCAGTGCCGGGACGTAGCCGAAGAACGTGACGAGGATCACGAACGCCGTCATCCAGACGAAGGTGCGACCTGATGCGCGTACCATCGGTGTCAGCATCGGCCATCGACGAGCGCTGCTCGGCGACTCCTTGACATCGGAGGGGGCGAGCACCTGCGTTGCCGCGACTCGGGTGCCACCCGTCGAGGCCAGCGTGTTTGGCGACGACGAAGCCGGCGTGTCACTCGCTGCGGCGTCGATGCCGTCGGGTGCTTCGGGGGAGACCCAGTCCGGATCGCGGTCCGGACGCGGGGGAGCGAAGGAGCCCCCTCGCCACTCGCGGAACACGAGGATGACGGCCAGCACCGTGCCGACCCCGGCAACAAGCTGGGGAACGAGTCCGCCTTCGGCTGAGAACGACTGGGCGAGCACCCAGGCGACGGCGAACACCACGAGCAGACCGACCGCGGTCGTGAGTGACCAGACGGAGTCCGCGAGCGGGCCATCCGCCTCAGCGCCGGCGCTCGGTCGCTGCGGCAGTGCCGTGTCGGGGCGCTGACGGAACCGTCGGACGATGGCCAGAACCGCGGGAATCGCGAGGATCCCGATGAAGACCAGCACGTACGGGCGGGTCAACCACTCGGCGGGTGTGTAGACCTGATCGGTCAAGAAGTAGTACCGCTCGAGCGGGACGGCGAGTACAAAGCCGATCAGGAACGGCGCGCGGGGGAAGCCCGTGCCTTTCAGGAGCCAGCCCAGCGCACCGAGCACGAGCATGATCCACAGATCGCCGACCTGCAGGGATCCCTGGTACGCGCCGAGCAGCATAATCGCCAACAGTCCGGGGCCCAGCACCGTGAACGAGACCTTCGTAATCTTCGCGAGCGGTTTGGTGCTCACGAAGCACAGGAGCGCACCGACGACGCTGGCGATCGCGAACGACCAGATGATGAGGTACATCAAGTCGAGGTGGTCGGTCACGATCGACGGTCCCGCCTGGATCCCGTTGGTGAGCAGCATGCCGAGCAGCATGGCTGCGGGTACGCTGCCCGGGATCCCGAACATGAGAGTCGGAATGAGGTCGCCGGCAGCGATCGAACTGTTCGCGCTCTCCGGGGCGACCACGCCGCGCGGGTCGCCCTTCCCGAATTTCTCCTTGTCCTTAGCGGTGGCGACCGCCTGGCCGTAGGAGAGCCAGGTGCCTGCCGTCGCGCCGATGCCCGGCAGGATTCCCGCCCAGATGCCGACGAGGGATCCGCGGATCACGTGGGTCCAGTGCGTGAGCCACTCACGGATGCCCTCGAGCCAACCGCCCTGCAGAGATACGGGTGATTCCACCGCCCGGGTGCGCCCGGCACGCGATGCGATCTCGGCGAGACCGAAGGCGCCGAGGGCCACCGCGACGAGGGAGAGCCCGTCCGTCAACTGCAGCGACCCGAAGGTGAAGCGGTACTCGGCAGTCGTCGGCGCGGTGCCGATCATGCCGAGCAACAGGCCGAGCGCTGCGGCGACGAGCCCCTTTACGGCGTTGCCGCGAGAAAGTACGGCGGCCATCGAGATGCCGAGAACGGTGAGCATGAACAGCTCGGGACTCCCGAAAGAAAGCACCAGGGGCCGAACTACCGGAATCGCGATCGTCAGACCGATGGCGCCGATCACCCCGCCGACCATCGACGAGAGGAACGCGAGACTGAGCGCACGCTTCGCCTTACCGGCTCGCGCCATCGGGTATCCGTCGAGCAGGGTGACGCTCGCCGAGGCGGAGCCTGGTGCTCCGAGCAAAACGGTGGCGACGGTGTCGGAGGTGTGCACGACCGCAAGCGCCCCGATCAGCATCGCGAGCGCGGCCGCCGGTTCCATTCCGAACGTCAGCGGCAGCAGGATCGCCATGGCGGCGGTTCCGCCGAGTCCGGGGATCAAACCGATGACGAGGCCGGCGAGGACACCGGCGAGCAGCATGAGCAGCATTGAGGGGTCGGCGAGCGACGCGAGTGCTGCAAGAGCGGATTCCATCATGAGCGCTACCCCCTAACCGAGACTGACGTCGTATGAGTCCCCGAGCAGGGAGGTGATGTATCCACGGACTGAGGGATCGATGGAGTACGCTTCAGCGACGCGCTCGCGCACGTCGCTGTCGGCCTCGAGCGGATACCCTCCGAGTGCCTCCGCAGCGCGCGCGGTGAAGTCCTCATCATGAGAGAGGTCTTCTGCAGCGTGCCGCAGCGACTCGGCTGCCCCTTCCGGGGTCTCACCCGGCACCCACAGTCCCTTCTGGTATGTGTAAGTGATCCCGAGGAGCGAGGTGTATGCCTCCCAGGCGGGCCCGCTCGGTGGCTCCCCGTAGAGTATTTCGTAGGCTTCGCCGACGGTCGGGAGGTCCGGGAAGTTCTCGTCCCGCACCACTTCGCCGTTCTCGTCCAACTGTCCGAACGACACGAGCGGCACGGCGGTTTCGTCGCGCAGGAGCGGACCGACCGCCGCCTCCCACGCCGAGGTGGTCTGGTAGTCGAGGTCGACCTCACCACGCTGCAGTGCGAGGTTCACCGGGCCACGCCCTTCAAAACCGAAGATCGAGCGCTGCTGCACACCGAGCACGTCGAAGGCGACGAGCGTTGTGAGGTCCAGGCCGGTCGCGCTGATTCCGCCGAACGTGAGCGGTTCATCACGATGTACGAGGTCCTCGACGGTTTCGACGTCGGCGGCCGTGCGCGCGTAGATCGCGCCGCCGGTTCCGTTGACGACGACCGGGGTCATTTCAGCGAAGTCATAGTTGACCTCTCCGCGCCCGAGGACCCAGGGGACCACATTCGTCGCCGTGGATACCAACAGGTGTGTGCCGTTATCCGGTGCCGTTCGCGCGAACTGATTGGATCCGGTGATGCCCTCACCGCCAGGTTCGTTCACGGGAGAGAACCCGGGGCCACCGGTGACACGCGGAGCGAGTTCTTGCCCGATGAATCGCGCCCAGGTGTCGGTGCCACCGCCTTCGGCCAAGGGAATCATCACTTCGAGGGTCTCACCAGAGAAGTCGCCATCGGTGGTGTCTGCGGCGGCGCTGAACGGCGAGCCGCCGAGGAAAGCTGCCGCGACGGCGAGGACCGTGAACGACCCCATCACGATGGTGGTGCGGGGTGAACCGCTTCGCCCCCTCACGAGGCCACCCCCGCGAACTCGGGAGCGCCGATTGCCGCGCCCACGGTCAGACGTGCCTCGGCGAGTGCGCGCATGGTGCGCGTCACCGCCACTGCAGTGCGCGACTGATACTGCCCCAGCGTGGTCTCGAGTGTTCCCGCAGGCGTCTCGAGCTGCAATCGCTGACCGTCGAAATCGACGAGGTCGGCAGCGATGGTGCCCGTCGTTGCCGCAGCAAGGGTGATCGCGACACTGCCGGTGATCGCCAGTGCGGGGTGCACTTTGCCCATCGAGAGCATCCGCACCTGAAGCCCCCGGCCATCGTCGGTGCCCGAGACAATCGCGAGTTTCGGCACGGCGCGCGCCGCGACCGCGGGTGAAGCCGCCATGCCCATCGCTACTGCTCCGGCCCGACGAATCTCATCGAGATGAGTGAGCCGAGCGGCTTCGGAGTCAATCTCTGCGGGCGTCTCGGTTCCGGAGAGTCCGACGTCGCGCGCATCGACGATCACGACGGGTGCACCGGCATCGAGCATCGACACCTCGATCGCGCCGCTCGGCGTTTCGAGACGGTCGCGGGTGTTCCCCGTCGGCAGGAGTCTGCCGGTGGTCCGGCCAGCCGGGTCCACGAACCACATGCGTACCGACTCGCCCGGAAAGGGGACGCCCGGAATCTCTGCGAGCTGCGGACCGGAGTCGCTCGTGTCGACATCGAGAACGATGAGTTGTCCAGTATTCGTGTTCCGCACGCGGACGGACGTGGTTGCTCCGGTCGGTTCGATCCAACCACGGCCCACCGCGTAGCGCCCCACGACCGACGAACAGTTGCCGCAGTTGCTGCCCCAGTCGACAACAGGTACATCGACGCCGACCTGCGCGAAGGTGTAGTCCACGTCGACCCCGACTTCATTGGAAGGTGCAACGAGCACGGCTTTGCTGGTGGTAGATGTTCCGCCACCGACTCCGTCGACCTGTCGCGGGTCCGGGCTGCCAAACAGTCGCAGCAGAAGTTCGTCGACCGGTACTCCGCTCTGCCGCAGATCGCGGTGATCGAAGACCCAGCATTTACTCGTGCCCCCTCGCATCCAAGACGCCATTATCTCTTGCCCCTGCATTGTCTCATTCCTCCTTGATTGAGTAGGTCAGCCTCCATCGTGGGGCGGCGCTGCTAGAAGCACTAGCTGCAATATATGGAGCCCCCTGTAGTATTGCTTCATGCTCGAAGGGGGTGGCCGGTGGATGTCCGACGGTTGATGCTGCTCGTCGAGATTCTCGACCGAGGTTCGATATCAGGTGCGGCCGAAGCGCTCTCCTACACGCCATCTGCGGTGTCCCAGCAGGTGCGACGACTCGAGCGGGAAGTCGGCCAACCGCTGCTCGCACGTCTGCCGCGCGGGGTCAGTCCGACCGATGCAGGTCTCGTGCTGTACCGGCACGCGTGCCGCATCCGTGATCAGCTGCACGCCGCTCAGGCCGATCTCGATGCCGTCGCCGGTCTGCGGCAGGGCCATTTGCGCGTCGGTACGTTCCCGACGGTGGGCAGCTCGCTCCTTCCGCTCGCCGTGCGTGCGTTCAAAGAGCAGCACCCCGGTGTGCGGCTGACCGTGCACAGTGCCCGATTCGACACGCTCGTGCAGCGCCTGCGCGCGGGCGCCGACGACGTCACCCTCCTGTGGGATTACGAATGGGATCGCTTCGTCGATGATGAACTCGAGGTGACGCACCTGCTCGACGACCCGACCATGCTGGTCGTGGCGAACGACCACAGACTCGCCCGAAGGCGCCGAGTCAGATTCTCAGAGCTCGAGGGTCAGGAGTGGGTCGTGCGCGAGTCGGATCACCCTGTGGTCGAGGTGTTGAACCGAAGCGCGCGCCGTGCCGGATTCACGCCCCGGATTGCTTTCCGCGCCAACGACTACCAGGAGGCGCAGTCGATGGTTGGGGTGGGGCTCGGAGTCGCGCTCGCACCTCAGCTCGCGGTGACGAATCGCGTGCCCGGCGTGCGTGTACTGCCACTCGCGCACGAGGTGCCGTCCCGTCGGATTCTCGCCGTCACGCGGAGCCAGGCGATCTCTTCGCCAGGGGAGGCGTCGATGCTCGACACGTTGCGGGGCGTGGCGACCTCGCTGCGGTGAGTGTCCTGCGGCCGCTGCCACGCCGTGGTCTGAGCCAGCGCCGCTCACCGTCCGCCGGCGGCACCCCCGCCTCCGCCGCCGCCCACGGCGCCCCCGCCGGTCGAACCGCCGGCATTGCTCGACGAGTAGCTCACCGAGGTACTGATGGAGCTGACGACATCGGAGACCGCTCCGCCCACGTTGCCGATCGCGTGCCCGGCGAGGAACGGGTACCAGGCCACCGGGGTGTCGGGGTGCGTGCGATACCAGTCCTCCAGCACCGTGCCCCACTCCTTCTCGAGCCCGAAGAGCATGGCGTAAGGCAGGAGCCGCTCGTAGAGGCGGATGACGTTCACTGTCCCGTCACCGACTCGTTCGGCACCCGCGTAGGACTGCAGCATGCGAATACGCTCAGCCTCCGCCACCGTGATGAACATCTTGACACCCTCGAGGTACTCGCGGGTCTCCGCTCCTGAGCGGGTGTGCACGCGGTGCTGCATCATCGCCGGGGCCGCGAACGCGAGCGCGAGGATACCGCCGACGAGTCCGAGCACCGTGCCGGCGTTCGCGCCTCTGAAGATGAAGCCGAGGGTGACGAGCACGGCCAGCACGGCGACGATCCCGAGTGCGACCCAGCCGAGGACTCGTCCGACGCGACTGCGTTCTTTCGTGAAGTATCCGCGGTCGAGCCCGGCTGTCGCGGCGGAGGACTTGAGCTGGGGGATTCGCTTCGCCAGGGATTCGTTCCGTTGTGACAGGTCGAGCAGTGCACCCCGAGCGGTCGACGAGAAGAGCGTCGAGACCGACAGCCGGTCGAGCGGGTCCCCTGAGCGATCGACATCGACGAGTCTGAGCGCCAGCTGAGCGGAGCGCTTCTTCCGCTTCGCATTCGGCGCCTCCTCGAATCGTGCGACGTCGTTCACGGCGAGATGCACCATCTGGCCGGCGATCGGGTCCTTCGTGCTCGCGAGGATCGTCGAGGCCAGAATGGGCGGCAACGAAGCGGGAACCTCGTACTGCGGCACGATCGTTCCCCGTCCGTTGTTGCGGTGCCGACGCGCCATGACACCCGCCGCCGTGGTGCCGGCGATGGCGGCGCCGACGGCGCCGGCGGCGACGATGATCGGGGCGACATCGAAGGCGACGTTCGGCACGCGCTGCGAGGGCTGAACGACCGTGCCAGCGTCCAAGCCGATCGCGACCGTGACCCCTGCGGCGGCGTCGAGGGGGATCGAGCCCACGGTCACGGTGCCGTCGGACTCGGTGATCGCGCACTCCTGCGTGCTGCCGGCGGCGCCGGCGTAACAGCGCGCGTTCCCGTTCAGATGCTCGGCCAACTCCGGCGCGAACGCGATCTCGGCGCTGAACGAGCTCACCGGTTGCTGGCGGGCCGACGGCGCGAGATCCCACGAGAATTCGTCTGCGGCACCGTCGTCACGCGCCAGCACCACATCGCTCAGGGTGTACTCGATGACGTAGGTCTGTCGTCCATGGACGTAGTCGTCGTCTCCGGTCAGCACGGCGACGTAGGGCGCGTTGTTCGTCTCATCGGTGCCCGACTCGATGTCGAATGGCACTGCATCGCCGTTCTCGTCGGTGACGGAGAAGTCTCGCGGGTCGGTCGATGAGCCCTGATAGTCGCGCGGCAACGAACGCACGATGCCCTTGTTCTGGTCGTCCGATGGGAACTGTGCGGTGAGACGCTCGGTGACGTGGGCGACTGCACGACCGTCGGGATCGAGGGAGAGTTCGTACTCCACGTCCCAACCGTCGTAGGTGAAGTCCTCGACGTTCGCGGCGGCCGGCGTCACTGCAACCAGCAGGGGGGCCACGGCTACGGTGATCGCCGCGCCGACGACCAGGGGTCGCAGTATTCTCCGAATGCGCATCATTCGCGAACGTGATGCGGGGTTATGGGCGAGACGCAGCGCAGCGCGGGACGACGGCATGTGAGTCAGCCTAGAACACCGGCCGGTCTATCGCACGACGGTTGTGGCGCAGCGACCGGTCCCGAGGCGCCTCCTGGTGGCTCGCTAACCCGCGGCGCCGCGAGGTACCGGCGGACCTACCCAGAGCAAGACGAGGAACACGGCGGTCACGAGGACGAGCGCTGTCACGATGGCGAGCCACGGGTGCCGGAGCACCCACGCCTGCAGGTGCTCGAACACCCCGCGGGGCCGAGCACCACCAGGTCCCAGTCGCCACCCTCCGGAGAGCGCGCCTCGACGGTCGACGACGAGCTCGAACGGCACTGTGGCGAAGGGGATGATCGACGCCAGCAGGCCCAGGAGGCCCGTGCCCGGTCGCCACTGCTGATTGAGCCAGACGAAAACCGTGACGGCGCAATACGCGAGAAAGACGAAACCGTGCACACCGCCTGCGGGGCGCACGAGCGCATCGGTGACGTCGAGCCCGCGGAGCACGATTCCGGCGATCAGCCCGGCCCAAGTCGCGGCCTCGAGAAATGCGAATGTCCGGAAGAGCGCTCGGGGCGACACCCCCGATCGGGTGCTGGTGGCGTCAAGGTGCGGTGCGATCGCTGGGTCGCGGCGGCTCATGGATATCTCCCGGGTCGCATGCTTCGGACCCGGCGGCGACCGGGTCAAACCGATCGTATCGAGCGGGGATGACAGCGTCCCGAGAGTCCGCAGGTGGGGCCGCGGTTCGGCGTGCGCACCACGCCGTGAGCCGCTCGAGCGGGCCGCGACCCAGCAGGATCGCCCACGCGGTCGCCCCGACCAGCAGACCGACCGTCATGCCGAACCAGAGCCCGTTGTCGGGCTGATCGTCCTGGGCTGTGCCGATGGTGGCGAGGATCAGCACGATATGCGCCGAGTACGCCGTGAGCGGCATCGACCCGAGGGCCGCGAGCGGCAGGATCAGTATGCGGAGCGGACGGGCAAGGATGAGACAGAGCCCGATGACGGCGAGTGCGAAGCCGCCGGATCCTACGATCTCGGGGGTGCCGCCCGAGTGCGGCTCCACTCCCAGCGCCGCCCATGCGGCGGTCTCCTCAGGCTGCATGGCTGTCACCATCGACCAGTAGCCGTCGGGATCCACGCCGGCGAGCATCGAGAAGATCGACTGTTGCGACACGGCGAACCAGTCGATGGTGTCGAGCCAGGCTTCGGCGGCCGCTCCAACCGCGTATCCCGCGAACGCGAGGGCGGCACCGCCGATGAGCAGCGCGATCGCTGTCGACGCCCGTTCGGGTCGCGATCTCCCGACGATCAGACCGATGAGCATGAGCGCCAGCCATTCCGGCAGCGGATAGTTGCCGAAGAGGACGAGCGATATTCCGGGGCCGTCCGCGTCCAGCGACAGCGCGCCGACGAGTCCCAGGAGGCCGGGGGAGAGGAGGGTGAGACCGGCAGCCCAGAGTGCCAGCGCGCGGCGACGAAGTCCGAGGAACGGAATGATGACGATGAAAAGCGCCCCGTACACCGCAAGGATGATCGCGGCTCCGGTGTTCAGCAGTTCGAGCACCGTACCGATGGCGAAGACGACGGCACCGCGGCCGAGCATCTGCAGCCTCAGCGTGCGCACCTGATCAGGGTCGTCGAACGCGGTCCGGCGGGTGAGCAGCGCGATCGAGAGGCCCGCGACGACGGCGAACAGGATCGACGACCGACCGTTCACGAGATCGCCCCAGGTGTCCGGCTCCGTCCACTCCAGAGACTGAGCGACTCCGACGTGGGCGCCCATCATCCCGACGATGGCGAGCCCGCGCGCGAGGTCGACACCCAGGATCCGCGGCGCTCGCCCAAAGGCGGTCAGTCGGTGTCGCGCCGAGATTCCGAGCGACACCGCGGTTCGAGGTTCAGTGGTCGCCGCGGGGCTGTTCACCTGGCCCCGATTCGCCGACGCCGCGGGCCTCGGGGTCGTGACGGACTCGCGCAGTGTTGCCTCCGGCGATGCGCTCGCGGATGGCCTCCTCGTCCACCTCGACCTCACCGGCGTCATCCGGACCGCCGGCACCGGGTTTCGTGGTCACAGCGGATGCGTCGACACCGTCGTCATCGAGGTGTCGCGAGTCGGAAGGATGCTCCTGATGCTCCTGCGTCTCATCCTCGCTCGACGGGCTGTAGCGGCGATCCTTGCGAACGGTTGCGTCGTCGTTTCCACTCTGCGTAGCCATGGGCCGACGCTACCACCGTCGCACGATCCCGTTCCCAGCTTCTACAGGTTCGCGCCATCATTACTGGATGCCGTCGGAGCGACGCAAGGGCCTGACAGGAGCGGGAGACTCTCCCTACACTCGGATGAGGAGTCGGGTCCTGATGCCGGTGACCGATTACCGGGGATAAATCGGGACCGAGTCTCCGCGGCGGAGTCAGGGGGACGATGATCTCATATCGGGTCGACATCGTGATTCCCGCGCGCAACGAACAGGACTTGCTGCCCCGAGCACTGACCTCGGTGCGGCGTTCCACGGCTGCTGCGTCCGAATACCTGCGTCGTCCGACCGCGGCCGGGCGCACGCCTTCCTGCGTGTCCGGGCTCGTGTTCGCGGCAGGGGTCCTCGATGCGCGCGTCACCGTCGTCGCCGACCGGTGCACGGATGACACGGTCCTCATCGCTCGTCGACTCGCCGATCGGGTACTCCTGGTCGACGCGGAGTCGGTGGGCGACGCCCGCGACCGAGGATGCGGGGCTCCATGGGGGCGCGCCGTCGACGATCACATCGGCCGGCCGCGCGCCGGACAGCGGAAATCTAACGCGATGCTGCTCACGACCGATGCCGATTCGACGGTTCCCGCCCATTGGGTCCTCGAGCACCTCGCCCATCGCGTCGACGGCGCCGATGCGATCGCCGGAACCGTCGCGGTGGAGGACTGGGGCGGGCGGGATGGGGCGCTGCCCGAGCGGTACTGCCGCGAGTACGCACGGAGCACCGATCACGTGCACGGCGCCAACCTCGGCATCAGTCAGGGAGCCTATGCGCAGCTCGATGGCTTTCGCTCGCTGCAGGTGGGCGAGGATCAGGACCTCATCGATCGCGCCCGTGCACTCGGTCTGCGCGTCGACACCTGCCATGCCGCGGCAGTCGCCACGTCGGCGCGGCGTACCGCGCGCGCGCCTGACGGGTTCTCCGACTACCTGGATGCGCTGGAGCTGACATGACGATCGACCGATCCGAGACTCGTTCCATCGCACGGGACGCTGAGATCACCGCGACCTTCGATACGGCGCGCACCTGGATACGGGACGGGCGGGCGCACGTGCCGCTGCCGGGTTCGGGCGGAACCTGGGAGCGGTGGAGCCGGCTGCTCGAGCTGGCACGCGAGGATCTGCCCGCGGCGCGCATCGTCGAGGCTCACCTCGACGCGGTCGCGATCCTGGCGGAGCTCGCCGAGCCGGACGCGGCGTCCGTCGACTCCGGCGATCTGTGGGCGGTGTGGGCCGCCGAACCGCCGACACCGCGAGTCGTCGCGACCCCAGCGTCCCGCGGATGGACACTCGACGGGACCAAAGCGTGGTGTTCCGCGGCGTCATTCGCGACCCACGCGCTGCTCACGGCCGAGGCGGATGCCGCGTCGGGACCGAGGCTCTTCCGGGTCGACCTTCGCGATGCCGGAGTCACGCCCGAAGCGCGGACGTGGGCTTCGGCCGGCATGGCGGCCACCGACACCGGTGAGGTGTCCTTCGCCGGGGTTCCCGCCCTGACGGTCGGCGGGCCGACCGCCTATCTCGAGCGCGCGGGGTTCTGGCACGGGGGCATCGGGGTGGCGTGCTGCTGGTGGGGCGGGGCGCAGGGGCTCATCGATCTGATGAGCGAGCGCCTGCGGAAACGCGGTTCCGACCTGGCCGAGAGTCATCTCGGGGCCTGCATCGCTTGGGACACCGTCGTCACCGGCGCGCTTCGGGCAGCGGCGTCTGACGTCGATGCGGCGCCGCACGATGTGCCGTCCGCGCGACGACGGGCGCTGGCACTCCGTTCGCTCATCGACCGAGCCTGCACCGATGTCATCACCCGATTCGGTCGCGCGTTCGGTGCGAGCCCCTTCGCGACCGACGCGGGTGCCGCGCAGCGCATCGCCGACCTGCAGGTGTACGTCCGTCAGTCCCACGCCGAGTCCGACGAGGCGGCGCTCGCACGATTCGTCCTCGACGAGTGCCCGCCGTTCGAGCGGGAGCGCACGCCATGAGCGAGAGCAGCGTGCGGTTCGCAGCCTGTCCGCTCTCCTCGCCGGGGACCGATCCCGAGGTGTGGACGAGCGCGGCGGCCGAGCTACCTCAGCTCGACGTGAGCGGATGGGCGCGGGTCGTCGTCGCGGTCGCCCACCCGGACGACGAAGTGCTCGGCGCGGGAGGGATCATCGCGGATCTCGCGGCGCGCGGTGCGAGCATCGAGACCATCATCGTTTCGCGTGGGGAGGGCGCGATTCCCGGCCTCGACGCCGAGTCGCAGGAGCAGCTCGCTCATGAGCGACGCGACGAGTCCACCCGCGCCGCGGAGGTGCTCGGAGCACCGACGCCGCTCTTCCTCGGACTTCCGGATGGAGGGCTCCAGGATCACGAGTTCCGCATCTCGGAGGCGATCGCCGCGGGGGTGCGCCGGATGCTGACCGGTCGCGCTCGCTCGGGTGCCGGAGAGACGGTGGTCCTGACTCACTGGGTCCACGACGGTCACCCGGACCACGAGGCGGTGGGTCGGGCCGCGGCTGCAGCGGTCGAGCGCGTGCGGCGCACCGCGCCTCACACCCGTTTGGTCTCGTTTCCGGTCTGGGCACTGCACTGGGACACGCCTTGCGACGGCATCGTGCCCTGGGCGCGGGCGGCGCGCGCGGAACTCGACCCGGAGGCGTTTGATCGAAAGACTCGCGCGGCGCGGGTGTTCCGGTCGCAGAACGCCCCGTGGCCGGACGAGAGTTCCGGCGACCCGGTGATGCCGGCGCACGTGGTGCAGCGCCTGCTGGAGGTTCCCGAGTGGGCGATCCTCGATTCGTTTGCGCAGCCTCGCGAAGCGGTCGACTCGCGGGCCCACCTCGAGGGGTTGTACTCCCGCAACACGGACCCGTGGGAGCTCGAGACCTCCGCGTACGAGGCGGACAAGCGGGACGCGACCCTCGCGGCGTTGCCGCGCGAGCGATACCGGTTCTGCTTCGAACCGGGATGCTCGGTCGGGGTGCTCACCCTCGAGCTGGCGCGACGCGCCGATCGCGTCGAAGCCTGGGATCCGGTCGACCGCGCGCTGGATCGTGCGCGCGAGCGCGTCGCCGCTCGGGTGCGCGACGGCGATCGCGATGCGCAGCGCCTGACACTCGTACGCCGCGCACTCACCACCGGGGACGATGAGCAGGCAACGCAGTTGGGGCCGCGCGGTGCTGACCTGATCGTCCTCTCCGAAATGCTGTACTTCATTCCGCACGCCGAGCTGCGTGCCATCCTCACCGGTCTGGTCGAGCGCGCCGAGCCCGGGGCGCATATCGTCGCCGTGCACTGGCGGCATCCTGTCGCCGGGTGGCCCGAGGGCGGCTCTGCCACGCACGATGTGCTGCTCGCGACCCCGGGGCTCACCCACCTGCGCCGCGACGCGGCCAGCGCGGACTACCTCATCGACGTGTGCGCCGTCGCGCCGCGCTGACCCGCGCTCGAATCAGGAGCCGTCCTCGCGGCTCTCGGCGTAGCTCTCGGAGTAGGTCCGCTGCCGCTCCCGCTGCCCGTGCGTGAGCTGTCGGAGGTCGATCGACGAGTCGAAGCTCGAGCCGAGCGCGCCCGCGACGGTGCCCATGGCCGCGCTCAGCCACGCGATGTCGAGGTAATTGGTGAACGACGCTTCCTGCCCGAGGACCCCCGTCATGAAGTCGGGGTCGATGACGATGAGCGACCCCACGAGAATCAGCATCACGAGACACAGGTACAGCGCCAGCATGCTGATCGCGAGCGTCAGCACGGTGGACATGTTGTACAGCAGGACGACGGTCATGAACCGGTCGTGACGCGGGCGGTCCCAGAGGCCCTTGCCCCACATGAGCCACGCACCCATGGAGGTCATCGCGAGCACCCCGATGAAGAGGAGGCGCGGCGTGGAGAGTGCGTCGGACATCTGCCAGATCGAGTGGTAGAAGATGCCGAACGCTCCGGTCGCCGAGGCGGCGGCGAGCGCGCTCGACAGCTTGGGGACCGCCCGCCAAGGGTCGTTGGCCCGCACCATCCCGAACACCGTACGCGGCCCGCCGAAGAAGGTGTCGGCGTGCAACGCCCAGCTCCCGGTGTCCGGGTCCTGACTCCACGATGCCCAACGCAGGCTGAAACGCTGGGGGTCGCGATCCTCCGAGGTCGGCGAGAGTCGGATGATGCTGTCGACGAGAGTGCGGAGAATGCGCTTCTTCGTCGTCCACGCACCGAACGTCGGGCAGGAGAGGACGCCGATGTTCTGATCGGGGTAGATCTCGGACATGAGCGGCTTGCCGTGGGTGTGACGGGGAATCTCGGTGAGCAGGAGCGTCACATCGACGCGGTCGTATTCCTCGGCGATCTCATGGGCGTCTCTGAAATCGAGCGCGTTGTCCGGATCGATTCTGACGAGACGCGTCTCGGTGTAGACCTGCACGGGCGGACTGAACACTTCGCCGAGGATGAGCTGCAGATCCTCCTGCACGGACTGCGCGCGTCGAGACGGGAGACCGGGGTCCGCGACGAGCAGCACGCTGATGCCCTCGTCCTGGGGATCATCGCGGGAGGCGTCATGGCGGGGCACGTCCGAGGGGTCTCCCGCGTCGTCAGGATGGTCTGCGGAGTCTCTGTCTGAAGGTGGCACTCAGGCAGGATCTCGGTGCGTGGGAACCGTGTCAAGCCCTTTGACCCGCGCCCCGCGCGTCTGCGAGCGTCGGGAGGACCAGGCACCGCGACCGTCAGAGGAGGCGAAGCGCATGACCGCACAGATCCCCGACCCGAGGACCGCCCACGATATGGGCACACCGGCGAACGATGAGATGTCGCAGCCGGGACTCACCGAGGAGACGGATCCCCGACCGGATCACGGTGAGTACACCTACCAGGGCCACGAGCGATTGAGTGGACGCCGCGCACTCATCACCGGTGGAGACTCCGGAATCGGACGCGCGGTCGCGCTCGCGTACGCTCGGGAGGGTGCCGATGTCGCGATCGCCCATCTGCCGTCCGAGCAGGACGACGCGGAGGAGACGCTCCGCTGGGTGCGGGAGGCCGGTCGCCACGGTGTCGCATTCGCCGGCGATATGCGGGACGAGCGGTTCGCCACGGAGATCGTCGCGCGGACGCGGGAAGAGCTCGGCGGGCTCGACATCCTGGTGCTCAACGCCGGCACTCAGCGCGACATCGGCGACTTCGGCGACATCGACCTCGAATGGACCCGACGAGTCTTCGACACGAACCTGTTCGGTCTGCTCTGCACCGCCAAGGCCGCGTTCCCGGATATGGAGCCGGGAGCGAACATCATCGTCACCGCCTCCATCCAGTCCTTCCATCCGAATCCGACGCTCATCGATTACGCGATGACGAAGTCGGCCCAGGTCGCGCTGGTCGAGGGGTTGGCGCAGGAGGGCGGACCACGCGGGATCCGCGTCAACGCGGTCGCTCCGGGACCGATCTGGACGCCGTTGATCCCGGCGACCGGCTGGGATGATGAGAAGGTCGAGCACTTCGGCACGGATACGCCCCTCGGGCGGCCGGGCCAACCCGCGGAAGTCGCGGGTGCCTACGTGTTCCTCGCATCGAACGATGCGACGTACATCTCCGGCGCGGTCATTCCGGTGACGGGAGGGAAACCGCTCTGAACCGGTGCTGAGCCGGCCCCTCCGGTGCGCGGGGGCTGCGCTCACCGGGTCTTCCCACCTGGAGGAACCGCGCTGAGCCTAGGCTGACAGGCATGGCCGTGGGACTCCTGCTCGACATCGTCGTGATCGTCGTGGGCATCGCCGCGGTGATCACCGGGTGCGCGCGCGGCTTGCTGCGGGCGCTCGGATCGTTCGCAGGGCTGGCCGCCGGCGGCGCGGCGGCGCTGTTCGTGATGCCATTCGTGTCGAGCCGAGTCGATCTCGCGGGTTGGAATGTGGCGGCCGCCGTTCTCGCGGGTCTGCTGCTCGTCGGGCTCGGCATCGGCATCGGCGAGGGGATCGCGCGCGCGATCCGCCGGCCGGTCCACCGCGTCGGTCTGGGGCCGATCGAGCGTCTCCTCGGCGGCGTCGTCTCGCTGGCGGTCGTGTGGGCGACGCTCGTCATCTTCGCGATGAGCGTCGGCTCGCTCGGCATCCCCGGAGCCACGCAGGCGGTCTCCGCTTCGAAGATCCTCAGTTTCGTCACGGACGCCACTCCGGCACCCGTGGAGTCGGGGCTCTCGCGTCTGCGTGCGATCGTGATCACGGACGGGATCCCGACAGTGCTCGATGCGGCCGGCGCCGGAACGTCTGAAGTGCCGAACGCGAACGCCGATACGGCGGCGCTCCGTGCAGCCTCCCAGTCGGTTCCCCGGATCACCACGAACGCTCCGAGCTGCAACACGATGGGTTCGGGAAGTGGGTTCATCATCGATGGCGACACCGTGATGACGAATGCGCACGTCGTGGCGGGGGCTCGAGACGTCGTGGTCGAGGCCCCGGGCGCCTTCCCGAGGTCGGCGAGCGTGGTGTACTTCGATCCCGACGCGGACATCGCGGTGCTCGATGTTCCGGGGCTGGGTGGTCAGGCGCTGCCGTTCGCGCCGACGCCCGAGACCGGCAGTACCGTGTTCTTCCAGGGGTATCCGTATGGCGGGCCGTTCACGTCGCGGAGCGCGGCCGTCGACGGCACGCAGCAGACGATCGTCAACGACATCTACGAGCGATCCACGGTGACCCGGTCGGTGACGCGTCTCGCGGGTACGGTCGAACCGGGCAACTCCGGGGGGCCGGTGCTGACTGCGGACGGCGCCGTCGCCGGGATGATCTTCGCACGGTCGGATGCTGCGGCCAACGTCGGCTACGCTCTCTCGATGGAGGAGATCAGTCCGGTGCTCGCGCTGGCGCCCTCGCTCGACCGCCCCGTCTCGACGGGAGCATGCTCCTCATGACCCCCGAGAACGGTGCGGTCCTCGGTGAGGACGGGCTCCGCCGGCCGCCCTGGGCGAGTCGCGATCCGCTGCTGCGCGAGTATTACGACCACGAGTGGGGTATGCCGGTTCGCGACGAGCGAGGCATGTACGAGCGGATCAGCCTCGAGGCGTTCCAGTCCGGTCTGTCGTGGGCGACGATCCTCCGCAAACGCGAAGCCTTCCGGCACGCGTTCGATCACTTCGATCCCGATATCGTGTCGCGCTACACCGACCGCGACATCGAGCGACTCATGGCGGACGCCGGCATCGTGCGGAACCGCGCCAAGATCCTGGCTACCGTGACGAACGCCCGAGCCACGGTCGACCTGCGTGCGCACGGTGGTCTCACCGCATTCGTCTGGTCCTTCCAACCCGTGGACACTCCTCGCCCGCGCACGGTCGCCGAGATCCCGACCCGGTCGACCGAATCCGATGCGCTTGCGCGTGCGCTCCGTCGCGCCGGGTTCGCATTCGTGGGACCGACCACGATGTACGCGCTGATGGAGGCGACGGGCATCATCGACACCCACCTGCTCAACTCGCACCGACGCGGGTCCTCCGGCGTCTGGGGCGGCTGAGACTCCGAGGTTCGCACCCCGCCCCGGCGGGGCGTCAGTTCAGCGCGCTCCAGGTGGTGTCGAGATCGATCAACCAGTGATTCTTCAGCGTGAGGGCGCGTTCGGAGGCAGCGACGATTCCGGCGATGAGCAGAGACGTGTTCACCCACGCCGGGAACTGGAAAGGCGAGGTGAACACTCCGAAGCGGTCGGCGATCAGCGGAATCTCCGTGAGCATCTGCAGGCCCTGCGGAAGACCCGTGACGAGGCCGACGATCAGGATCACGACCGCCAACGCACCGATCACGCGGCTCACGAACGGGAAGCGGCGGGCGATTCTCGCGCGGATCCCCTCGGGCGACCGACGATGCGGGTGCAGCATGACTGCGGTTGAGGCGTCGTCCGGTCCGCCTGCGGTGCCGCCCTGCGCACGCGGAACGAAGTGCATGCGCGTGAGCCCGTACGAGCTGCGCGCGACCTCGATGACGCCTCCCGGCACCGGAAACGCCGCGGGCAGATTCGAGCGCGCGACCTGCACCCCGTCGCAGTACAGGGCCGCCGGGGGGCCCTGCGAGCGCTCCTGGGCCCCGGTGTCCTCACCGGACCCCAGGATCTGTTCGGTCAGTCGCTCTCCGACGATGTCTTTCAGCCACCCGTGCTGCTGCCCCGGCTCCTTCCGCGCGATCTTCTCCGCGTAGTGACGCACGTCGACGGCGTAGACGTGATCCGAGGTCTCGGAGGCGAGGCCGATGAAGAACAGCGATCGGCCTCCGAACAGATCCCGGAATCGGAAGTCGACGAGCGACCTGCCGTCCCCGGGCCGCACCCCGCCGATCTGTCGGTCGCGTCGCCATCCTCTGAAGCTCATGCCTCCACTTCACCAGAGCGGCGACGGACGCGGGAGTGTCCGCTGTCATGAGCGCGTGTGACGCAGTGTCACGCCCGCGCCGTACAGGATGAAGCCGATCATCGGCACTCGGGACCACACACAAAAGAAGCCCCGGCGTCTGCCGGGGCTTCGAGGAGTGCGCGATACTGGGATCGAACCAGTGACCTCTTCCGTGTCAGGGCAGTAAAGTCGTTGCCTTTGGTTGCATCTGGCGCGGTTTCACGCGGTTCTGTCTGGCACTCGTTGCGCCTCGTCTCGACTCGTTCTGTTCGGTCACGCGCGGTTTGTGACGGGTTTGTGACTTGCTGTGACCGAGGCCCCGGGACCTGGCAAGCTATGGGGAGTAGGTCCACCTTAGAACGGAGGCTCGGAGCATGGGCGACGCGATCGAACTCGACGACGTGCGCACCTGGCCCGAGTGCCTGCAGCAGCGGTTCGCCGAACCGTCGTCCGAGCTCGCGCCACTCACCGACGAGTTGCTCGTCGAGTTGCTCGAGGGTCGCCCGCTCCGCATGTACCACGCGACGCGGCTACTGCCGCACGAGGTCGACCGGATCAAGGCCGAGGGGCTGCTGCGGCTCACCCACGAGCTAGTACAGAGCAAGCTAGACGACGCGGTGCGCGTCGGTGCCATGACCGAGGCGCAGGCGGTAGAGGCACGAGCTGGCAGCATCATCGAAACGAAATATGAGGGCAGGCGCGAGGGGCAAGTGTGTTTCGTGCTGAGCCTCGACAAGTTCGAACACTCTCCGGGCGACGTGGGGCCGTTGCTTAGCTCATGGGGCGGCGAGAGCATCTATCACGTCGCGGCCTTAGACCCACCACGTAGGGCGCTGATGCGCTCGCTGGGCCTGCCGAGCATCGTTGCGGCAGACGTGCCTCTGTCGACACCGCTGCCATACACTTCGCCCTCGCTATCGTCCGTAATTGCGTGGCACGCGCGCCCGCGAGAGACGCTAGGGAACGAGACGCCGCGGAGCAGCGCTGACGTATTTCTGACTGCCGACGTGCCAGCGGCGAACATTGCGACTATCTGGCAGGCGGGTAGCCCCGAGTATGACCGTTTCGAGGGGCTGCCCAGCGGAAACTAGGCACCTTCATTTTCAACTCCGCCTCGTTCTTAATCGATCTCGACTGGAATCGTCGAGAATTGACGTCTGCCCATATAGAGAAAAAGCTATCTGCGGAGCATCGCGCTAATACTTGGAACGCACTGAAGGCTAGATCACGCTCGTCTCCGCCTGTCCCTTTGGCCATGCGATAGACGCTGGCCGCATCCGCGCGGACGCCCTGATTTGGGTCTCATGTTCGGCGCAAAGCGCGAGCACCCCCATTAAAAGTAAATTGTCGCGCTCTTACGTAGTCACTGGTCGGCCGTGTCCGAATTGCTCCCAATAAGAAACATCAATGCATACAGATAGGATCATTAGAAACAGATGTCGTCCATTTTGTCGGCGATAATCACTATCAGAGAGGTCTGTACTCGCATGAGCCATCCAAACGCCCCTGGACCCGAGGCGCCGCAGTACGCAGCGGCGCCTATCGCGCCAGTCAAGGAAAAGAACACGATCGGTTTGATCGCTTTCATCGTCGCCGTTGTCGGTTTTATTTTCGCTTGTATTCCGGGCGCGCTGATTATCGGATGGATCCTGCTCCCCATCGCGTTCATACTCGGGATTGTGGCGCTCTGCCTGAGCGGGAAGAAGAAGGGACTAGGCCTAGCAGGTCTGATCATCTCCGTTGTCGGCACCATTGTGGCGTTCGTAGTGTTCTTTACGGTTGTGGCCACAGCGTTCGATGATGCATTCTCAAATGGCGAAACGTCGGTCTCGGCCCCCGCCGAGGACACCGCGGAGACCGAAGAGATCGTAGAGACTGAGGAGGCCCCAGAGGAGGGCTCTCGCAGCAACCCATACCCGCTCGGCAGCGCTATCTCTGATGATGAGTGGACGATTACGGTTAACAGCGTGAATCTCGACGCGACCGACGCTGTCGCTGCAGCTAACGAATTCAATGAACCCGCGCCCGAGGGTGAGGTCTACGTCCTCGCGGATGTGACTGTTTCTTACATTGGCACCGACGCTGCGGGAGACATGCCGACGCAGATCATCGAGTACGTGACCGTTGACGGCAACACCGTGCACAGCTATGACGCGATGGTTCTCGCGCCGGAGCCGCTGGATTCGATTACTACTCTTTATGAAGGGGCGTCCACAACTGGCAATGTGGTGCTCTCGGTCCCAGCTGACACTGCAGGTGAGGGCGTTCTCGCGGTCACTCCAAGCGTTTTCGGCGACAAGGTATTTGTGGCCGTACGGTAAAGGCAGACCTGACCGAAACGAGGGGTGGCCCTAATCGCCACCCCTCGTTTCGTTTTCAGTGTTTACCTACGACGGGCCCGACCATCGAGAGACTGCGCGGCGGCCAGACGGTTAGCAGTTGCCGGATCGAGCTTGGCGTGCTCGTAGCGGGCGCGAAAGGCAGCGAGTGGGAGCTGCGCTACGGCGCGCCGTCGCGCAGCGGCGAGGCCTGGGTCGGCGGCCCCGAGCACGACGGTCTCGCCGGGCATGATGATGCTACCCGGTCGCGGTGCTGGCCGCTCGGTCAGGTCGGCAACGACCATTCCAACGGCTGTCACGATGTCGTCGTGCGTGCCTAGTGGGTTCTGCAGCTTGACCGTGCCGGGGCCGGTCTCGACGAGACGAACGGCGAGGAACTCGGCCCGCAATTCGTCGTTGTCGGGCAATTCGAGCGCGCGGTCTCGCAAAGATCCCCAAAGCAGGCGGCCGAGTCGATTCGCGCCGGCAGATGAAAAGATAAACTCCTCGGTGCGGATGCCATTGCGGGCGAGATTCGAAGTCAACTGCTCGGCCTGCATCCTGTCGAAACGGAGTTTCGCGCCGTATTCGCGACATACGCGCTGCGTAGCGGCCTCGACCTCGGCGAGGTCAACACGACCGCCTTTCCCCTCGCCTGGTCGCCACGAGAGCACTCGGTCGATCACTACGACGCGCCCCGCATCGCGCTGCTCGGCGTGACCGACGACGAGCGCCGTAAGGTCTCGCCGTGTACCGACATCGAGCGCCGCGACGTACTCGATGCCCGTCCGCTTCGGCAATACCGCTGAGCCGGGGCGTATGGCGGCCTCGACGTCCTCGGGGGTCGTCAGCGCGTCGTCACCCTCGGCGAACTCGCAGAGGATTAGGCGACGCCACTCGCTCGCCGAAAGCGCGGTGCGGGTTGCCTCGATGTCGTCGTCGCTCCACCAGGGCGCGGGGCCGGGGTGCTTTGACGTGTGCCAGTGCGCCGACAGCTCGGCCTCGGCCCAGACCTTGGCCCCGACGCCTGTCGGGCTGCCCGCTGTGGTGATTACGATGAGCCGCCCGCCCGGCACCTTAGGTACCGCCGAGACGATCGCGCTCCAGAGCGTGCGAGCGTTGCTCCTGTTCGCCCAGACTGCCAGCTCATCGACGACCTGCAACCAGGGGCGCTTGCCGAAGGCGCTCGCGCCGTCGCTCGTCTCGACGGTCACGGTAGCGCCGGTCGAGGTGTTCGTGACGGATGAGGCGGCAACGCGTAGCTGTGCGCCGAGCTGCGCTCGGTCGATGAAACCGCGCATGGCGTCCAGCGTGAGCTCGGCCTGTTCCTCGTCTGCCGCGTAGATATGGCTCTGAGAGCCTCCGGGCGCTTCGGTGAGCAGCAGCACGAGTACCAGCGCGCCAACATCCGTGGTCTTGCTCATGCCGCGCCCGCGCAGCAAGTAGTGGCGACGCGGGCCACCGGTGTCG
The DNA here is from genome assembly GCF_017583045.1 of Leucobacter tardus. GTDB lineage: Bacteria > Actinomycetota > Actinomycetes > Actinomycetales > Microbacteriaceae > Leucobacter > Leucobacter tardus. The sequence continues at coordinate 189,955 of NZ_JAGFBF010000005.1, forward strand.
AGCACTGCCCGGGCGTCGGAGAGCTGGAACCCTTCGGCACGTTCGCCCCATCGCGTGCCGTCTTCGAGCGGCAAGGCCGCGAGCAGCTCCAGCGCTGCGGGCGTGGTGTGTCGCGTAGTCGGTTTCGTGGTGGTGGTCATGTTGTCGACCTCTCGTCGTCGGTGTCGGGCTTCGCGGGGCGGGTAAGGTCTGTTGCTCGGTCGACCTCAGCCTCGGCTCGCACTCGCTCCAGTGCGGCGCGCACCGGGTCGCTGTTGTCGAGTGCGGCGCGGCCCGTCTCGGCGAGCTGTCCCAGATCGACGGCGGGGGTCAGTTGCCCTTCTCTCAGCGCCTTCGCCCGCAGCAGTGCAAGTTCGGCCTCACTCCGAGGATCGAGGCCAAGGCGCTGGCGGGCGTCGGCGGCTCGTCTTTCGAAGCGGTCAAGCTGAGTCAGTAGCTTGTCGCGCGGGTCGCCGTCGTCGCCGAACATGCCGTGCTCGTCGAGGTAGCTGCGCAGTAGTGCAGCGCGCGCCTCGGCATCGCCCCAACTCGCGAGCGCCTCGGGGTGCGCCGTGAGGTCGGGCCGCTGCTCGATCAGCCCGGCGACGAGTGCAGCCGCTAGCTGCGAATAGACTCGCGGGCTGCGGTAGCCGCTGCCGAGCTGCTCGGCGTTGTCCTCGGTGAATCGCGGTGCGGCTGTTGAGCCGTTGCCAGCTCCTTGCGAGGGCCGATACCAATCGGGCCGTTCCTCTGGCGGCAGTGCCGCCGCCTCCTGGGCTTTCATCCGATCACACCCGCCTTCACATCATCGACGAGCCGGGCAAGGTCGAGGTGCCCGAAGGCAACCGCGTTCGCTCGCTTGCGGCCCATGACGCCCCATGCCTTTGCCGAGAGCTGGAGGTCTCGGGCACGCGGGTTACCCTCGATGCCTGCGGCGCGTTTCACGAGGCGGTCGAGTATCGTCGGGCCGTAGCTGCCGACGGCCTCGGCATCGGCTGCGCACACTGCGCACACCTCAGTTTCGACGGGGCGCATACCGGGCTTGCCGCCAAGACTATGGGGCCGAAGCGTCACCGTGTGCCATGCTTCAGCCGCACGCGAAGGCAGCCCGAGAACTTCGCCAACGCCGCAAACGAAGCACGCGAGCGAGCCGTATGTCGGGCGCAGCAGCTTGGGGCACTCGATCCTCGCGCGCAGATACTCGGCATAGGCCCGGCGAGCCTCGGCGAGCTGCCGCGCGCTCAAGTGGCCCCAGGGCTTCACCGCTGCTGTCGCGGGATCAGCGCCCGGCGTCGCGATCCAGGCGAAGCGAGAGCGCCAAGTGAGCGAGCGGCCTACATCGAGCAGGTACTCGCAAGCGAGCGCGAGGTCGCGAGGCTTCTTCACGTTCAGCTCGACGCCCAACGCATCGGTGGCAGCGAGCACAAACTCAACAGAATCAACGGCAGCAGTACCGAAGTACACTAGGTCACCCGCGCGAGCCGCGCCAGGGAACATGGCGACCAATCGCTCGGCGAACGCCCGACGGGCCGCGCTCGCGTTGCCGCGGGTGAGGACTGTATCGAAAGGCCGCCCGACTGCGCCGCCGTGACGCAGAGCGATGAGGCGCTCGGTGTCATTCGCCGGGGCGTAGCCGATAGCCTCGACCCTTTCGATGCCGTTCTGTTCGTCTGCGGGTGTCCACTCGCCAGTGATCAAGTCAGCGAGCGCGCCACCTTTGGCAGGCACGATGTTTCGGTATCGGGGGCTGAACCTATTTGTAGTGTGGGGCGTTTTCCTCTTCGGCATGGTTGCCTCGCTCTCGGTCGTCTCGGTCTCGGGTGTCGTCGGGTCGGCATTCATCGGGGAATTCCCTCTCGTGTCGGTGTTGGTCGGCGAGTGCCGTTGTCTGGGCCGATTCGGTCGAGCCATGCGCGCACGTCATCGAGGCCGAGACGCAGCCCCGCATCGTCGAGCGCGGCCCGGATGAACTCGGGGTCGTGGTCTCGGTGAAGGCCCGCCAGCGCGGCACGCAGACGCGCCTCGAACGATCCGGCAGGGGCCACAGCGAGTCGTCGAGCTGGCGGTGCCGGTCGCGGTCGGGTCGATGTTCTCGCGCTGTGGATGACCTTCGCTGTACTCGCGCGTTCAGCGGATCGGGCAGAGGCGAAACCGAGCGCGGCAGCCCACCTACCCGCATGATGCCAACGGGGGCCACGCCTGCGAACCGGGGCTGCTGCGGCATCGACCGGGCGGCAATGGTCGCGCCCCGCAGCTCGGCACGTGGGGCAGACGTGGCGCTCGGCGGCTCGATGCTCGGCGGCGAAGACCGACGTGCGTGAGACCTGCTGCTCGGGACCGGTTTCGGGTCGATTTTTGGGGCTTTGTGACTGCTGTTGTGACTGTACCGGGGTTGGTGCCCCGCTCTGGGCTGTAATTCTCACGGTCTCGGCCCCTTTCCCATTTCCCGCCTCGGGAAATAGTTGGCTTTCAGCGCCTCGCCGGTTTCGGCATCGGTGCCAGAGCTGGGCACCTTTTCGCGCACCTCGATAGTCCGCTCGGCAGTCTGCTGTCCGGTCTCAGTTCGGCAGATGCCTGCGAGGTACGTATCCTTCGGTATCCGACCGCGCCAGCGCCCCGCCCAGAAACCGGCGCGGGGCTTCATGGTCTCGGCGTACTCTGCGCAGGCGGCGCGCAGCGGGCAGCCGAGGCAGGTCGCGAGCAGCTCGCCCTCTACGGCGTTGTTAGCTCGTGCGGCATCACGCGTGAAACGGTCGTCACCTCGGCAGGCCGCGCGGTCGCGGTTCATCGCCGCGTCGAGCTGTTCGGCGGCTTCGAGGTCTCGCGCGCGGTTCTTGCGCGGCCTTGTGCGCTCGTATGGCCCCGCGTTCATCGTTCGCCCCTTCCATCGGCCCCGCCGGTAAAATCGCGCGCGCGGGCACGCGCGGCGAGTGGGCGGTGCCAGGGGTGCCGCAGCGAACGGGCCTCGCGCCGTTTCTGTGGCCCTGTTTTGCGGTACTGGGCAACACTCCAGCGAGTACCGCTCTCAGTACAGCACTTCGCGGTACCGATGCCTCGACGGTACTGACCACCTGAGTACCGACTTTCACCAGTCGTAGAGCCGGTTTCTAGCTGCGGTACTGAGCGGTACTCGTCGGTACTCAGTACCGCGCGGCACACTGCGGTACTGCGGTACTCACCCCTTAGGGGGGTACCGCACAGTACCGATGAAAGTGAGTACCGCGAGACGGGGGTCGTCATGTCACGCACCCGAATCACCCCCGCCCGGTGCTCGCCATTCGCGAAGGGCTGCCAGAGCTCTCGCGCTGCCCCAGTTCATCCGGGCCATTACGTCAGCCTTTGAGCTCGGCGGCGGGTCGAGCTGTCGCAGCATGTCTACGTCGGTCGCCAGCTTGACCGCCTCGACGGTCTCAGGAGTCGGTCTTGGATCGCCGGGCACAAGTTGCCAGCCCTGCCGACCGCTCTTCGGGTCGGGAGCGTCCAGCTCGAAGCGTGCAGCGACATCGCCGGTCTTGACCCCGAGTGCCCGAACGCCGCCGCGTCGATCCTTCACCAGCACCAGCTCGCTTGCGCCGCCGGTCGTCGGGCTGAACTCACGAGCTTTCACGAGCTGCACCCGATACACCGCGCCGTCGGCGGCGCGTTTCTTCGCGGTCGAGCCGGTCGCCCCATACTTGCGGCTTTCGGTATTTTTCGCGAGGTGGTCAATCGTGATGACGGTGCAGCCTGCCCGTGCGAGCCGGGCAGCCGTTCGACGGTTCATGTCGATGAAACCCTGATCATCATTCGGTGAGACACCCCACAGCGAGAGATTTTCACCTACCGAGTCGAGCACCGCGAGCACCTCCGGATCGTCCACCCCAGGGGCGAGCTGTGAGACGGCATCGACGGCGGCGAGCAGCTCGTCGCGGTCGTCGGGCTGCGCGTACCTGAGACTTTCGACGAGAACTTGCCGGGGAACGCCCAGCGCGAGCAAGAAACGTACCACCAGCTCGCCGCCGTTGTGGTCGGTGTCGATGAACGCAAGCACACCGCCGCATTGCATCGTGTGAGCACCGCAGGCGAGAGCGACGAGCGTTTTCGCGGTCTCGGGATCACCGAACAAGCTATTGGCAGCACTGCGATAGAACCGTTGCGAACCGTCGATGAGCACCGGCCCGCCGTCCGCCTCTACGGCTTCGAGACCGCCGTCGATAATTGCGGCGATGTCGGCGAAGGCGAACGGTAAGGACGCGCCTACGGGGTCGTCAGCGTGCATGTTCACCTCGGTGTCGGTCCGCGCGTTACACTCTCGTACTTCGCGGTCTTCAGGGGCCACTGGGACACTCGGGGCCGGGGACGGTTCTGGCACTTGTGCCGACTTCGTGCTCGGCCGCTCACGCAGCGCCTCGTCGGGGTGACTGGTGCCCCACGTCCAGCCGCTCGCAATGGTCGCGACAGCTTCGCGCCTGCGGTCTGTGTGGCCCTCGTAGGTCGGTCGATTCAGGTACGCCTCGACGAGGCGAGGCTCGGCCTCTGAGCGGTCGATGCTGAGAGCAGCGGCGACTCCAGCCGCTCGATTGAGTGCCGCGTTACCTTGTCCCCGCTCTACGGTCTGAACTGTACGCACGAGGCCCTCGAAACGCCGTCGGGCCATCCTGTCGGTGATCGCCGGGCGCGAGGTCGTCGAGGTGTTCGTCTCGACCGCTTCGGCTATATCGAGCATGAGTTCGAGCAGAACGTCGGGCACCGACAACGCCGCGACCGAGGCAACCGCGAACTCATGACCCTCGCCGCGCATATCGTGGAACACGGCCAGCAGCGCGCCGGGGTCGTCAGCTGCGGCTGCGGCGTTCACCTCTGCGTCGGTCTCCAGCGAGTACCGCGCACCCGACGGGTGCCGGGTGCCGGGGGCGACGACGTAACCACCCGTGCCGCGAACATCGACTCCAGGGCCGAGCCTGCCTGCTGAGTTCCGCACCTTCGCATCTTCATGAATAGTGCCGTAGAGGTGGAGGCCTCGCGCTGTACGCACCCGCACAGTTGCGTCGCGCCAGGTGGCGGCCTCCTGGTGCTGCTGGGCGAGGTCATCAAGCCATTTGGTAGCGTCGTCGCCGTCAAGGTCGAGCACGACGAGTCTGCCGCCGGTCACGATGCCCCAGCCCGGCGGTGAGCCGTACTGAGTCACGAGGTCGGCGGTCTCGTCGAGCACAGCCTGTGCATGGCGCAGAGCGCCGTCGAGGTGCCCGCCGCCGGTCGCGTGAAGCGGTCTCTTAGTGCCGGGGCGTAGAGGGATCACAGGCACTCCCGCGGCGGCAGCAGAGCACGCGCTGATAGCTGCGAAATCGTGAATGCCCGGTATCGGCTTGACCTGCTGCGAGGCTGGCGCTTCGTGTAACATGATAAATGCCTCCTTTTGTTGGGGGAACGCGCTGATAACGGCGGGTCTCGCGATTCACGCGAACCGCCGTTCTCCTTTGAGAGCCGCCGGGGTTCTCCGTTCTCCGTGCCGTTTGACAAGCTGGAGGCTCCGCGTGGTCTGTAGTTATCGAGGCCAAGTCGGGGCACCCGCAGGTCAGCGCTTGCGGCGAGGCCGCACGACCCAATCCGTGAACTGAGCCTCGCGCTCGGCCCGCTCTGCTCGCTTCTCGTCTGCCAGACGTTCGGACCGGTCAGCGAATGCCGCGGCGACCTTCCACGGATCGCGCGCTGACTTTTGCGGTCGACCCTCGCCTCGGCTCTGCTGCGCTGCTGCTGCCACTTGGCGTGCCTCGTCGGCCCGACGCTTTGCCTCTGCCTCACGGGCGAGCACGCGGCGGCCTTCAGCTTCGGCGAGGTCATCGCGCCGAAGTTTCAGGCGGTGGTCTCGCTCGCTGAGCATCAGGCGGTCCCTGCGGCACCAGCGCGGAACGCGTCGAGGTGTTCAGGCGTCACGCGAATGAGCCGGCCGATTCTGAAGTGGCCGAGGTTACCGGAGCGAATCGCCGCATAGATCGAATTGCGGTTCACGCCTTCCATCGCGGCGATTTCATCGACCGTATAGCTAATGCGAGCGATCTGGGGGTGGGCGGCATCGACGTGAGCCTTGAGCTTGGCGGCGGTCTCGCGGCGCTCTTCTAAGGTGCTGGGGGTGGTGGTCATTGCAGTGTCCTTTCGTGTTGCTTCGTCCGACTGCATCTATCTTGACCCACAGTAAGCACGCGTGTAAACTGACACGATGATTGCACAACGCGACAGTTTTGAGGCGATGAGCTGGCAGCGCGAGGAATCGGAGCCACAGCGGATCGACCGGCAGGCCTTCGAGGGCCTTACCCGCGACCTCGAAGGCAGGTCTGGTGACATGGTGATACAGCTCAATGCCGACATGGTTCGCAGTTTGCTGGCAGCTCACCAGCGACCCGAGAGTCGACACGGTGCCCGTATTCGAGATGATGAACGCGGGGTGACCTATAACGTCACCATCGACCGCGAGGGCGGTGCGGCGAGATTGCGAACTGTCGAGGTTGTACCAGACGAGGGCGTGGACAATCCTGCAGTCTTTCGACTACCTACGCAGCTGCTCGCGACCCTTGCCGCTGAGGTACTCGCCGATTCTGAGGCGGGCTACTTTGCTATGGGCGTGCGAGCAGACCCAGACACGCAACGCAAGCCGAGCGCCGCTGAGCTGGCGGACCTCGCCGGTAAAGACGGCGCAGGCTGGACTCGCCACATGATCGCCGAAGCTTTCGACCGAAACCTCAGCACCGTCGATCAATGGCTACGTCGGGCACGCAAAGAACTACCAGACCGCTTCGAGCCGCAAAGGCGCGGGCCGAAGCCCAAGACCCCCGATGCACCCGCGCCGGGCAACTCAGAGAACGGAGAAACAGAGAATGAGTGAACAGCCGAGAGTGCGAACGGGCAGCCGTCGAGCGGTGCCCGATGACGCCAAGAAGAACTGCCCATCCTGCGGGGAGCCGCGCGGTAACCGCCGCCAAAATTGGGAGCCGATCTATTCGGGCGACGAAGTGCTCGGTTATACCTGTCCTGCGTGCCCGACGTGGTCCGAGCCGATTCGCCGCACCGAGACCGCGCGAGGTATTCGATTCGTCGCGGTCGTCGACGCCACGCCCCGAGGCAGCACGAGACGCAAGCAGGTAAAGAGGACGGTGGAGACCCTCGACGGGGCGCGTCGGTTCGTTTCTGAGGTGCGCGCGGAGGTCGCCGAGCGCGGCGGGCTGAGCGCTCGCGAGTTGACCGTCGAGAGGGCGCTTGAAGACTGGCTGAACACGCGCACGAAGCTGCGCCCGCCGACTCGGCGAAACTATGCGGCACAGTACAAGCCCGCAGTTGAGGAGTTCGGGGATAAGCCGGTGCGCGAGCTGAAAGCCTCACACGTCGAGGCTCTCGTAGCTTCAATGATGGAAGGCGGCAAGCGAGACGGCGAAGCGTTCGGCATCTGGGCGATTCGTGCCGCCGTCGGGCGTCTCGCACAGGCTCTCGACCGCGCGGTGCGTGACGGCATCGTGACGCAGAACGTCGCCCGGCTCGTAGAGCTGCCGAGTGATGAGCGCGTGCGCGGTGAAGCACTGGAGCACTGGGAGACCGAGGGTCACGGCTCGGGCGCGTTCTGCCGCGACCTCGACCGATTTCGCAAGTTCGCCGACGAGCACCGCGACGCCGGAGCATGGCGGCTCACCTTGTGCGGCATGACGCGGGCCGACGCTATGGGCCTGCGATGGTCGGACATCAACCTCGACGAGGGTGAGGCTACAGTGCGGCAGGGTCGTGTGATCCTCGACGGTAAGGATGACTACACCGGCGATACTAAGAGCGGGCAGCGCAAGCGAACGGTGCCATTTGAGACCATCGAGCCGGGCACCGTGGCACTGCTCAAGCGTATGCGAGCGCAGCAGGCCGGGGACAAACTGCGGGCGGGCAGCGCTTGGATCGATAGCGGCTACGTCGTTGTGAACGAAGCGGGCGACCCTTTGCGTCCTGAGCTCTACAGTGACCGTTTCCGCTCGCTGTGCCGGAAGGCCAAGGTACCGGTCATCCATCTACATTCGGTACGTCACACGCTCGCGTTCACGCTGCACCGCCTCGGCGTGACCCCCGGCGATGCTGCGGCGCTGCTCGGGCACACCGTGCAAGTTCACCTGTCGACCTACTTGCCCGAGAGTGGCGCGTCGGGCATCAGGGCGGCAGCCGCAGCACTGGGAGGCCGGAGAGCCGCAGCGTAGCGATTACGGCATCGACGGTTCTACTCGATGCACTTTCGCGGTTTGTGACCTAGGTTGTGACCGAACGAAGAAAACCCCCGAGCTTGGTTCTACGAAGCTCGGGGGTTTTCCGCGTAATTCCGGGGCTAAATCGGCCACCGGGGGAGTGCGCGATACTGGGATCGAACCAGTGACCTCTTCCGTGTCAGGGAAGCGCGCTACCGCTGCGCCAATCGCGCCTAAAAGGCTATTCAGTTGTGCTTCAGCGAGGTGGCGACGGGATTCGAACCCGTGTATACGGCTTTGCAGGCCGCTGCCTCGCCTCTCGGCCACGCCACCGCAGTGGTTGATACCACGAGTGACCCGGGGTTGCCCCCGATTCACTGGAGCGGATGACGAGACTCGAACTCGCGACCCTCACCTTGGCAAGGTGATGCGCTACCAACTGCGCTACATCCGCATGTCCACGTTGCCGTGTACCTGGATTACTTTAGGGGAGGATCGGTCCCCGCCGCAAATCAACGTCGGTCCGCCGGGCGTGGCGAGTAACGATTCCGCGGAATCCCGCGGAATCGATCCTTCGGCGGATACGGATCGGGCGTTCGTCGCACATACTGGAAGGCATGGCCGGGGGAGTGCGTCGCGTGGGGAGGCGCGTCGTTGCGGTGTTCGTCGCGGTCGCGCTGCTCGCCGGGATCTTCGCGGCGTTCCACTACCGCCAAGACATCATCGATACCTTCCGGGCGAACAATTTCGAGGCGTCGGATGAGCTCACCGCCATCGTCGACCATCTCGATCTCACCCCGAGGGGTGAGCGGGTGTTCCTCGCCACGCATCCGACGCTCGACGGGAGCCAGGGGTTCAATGCGCGGTGCCAGTCGGTGGAACACGCGGAGGACGGCCACGTGATGGGGTGCTTCGCCGACGAAGCGATCCATCTCTACGAGGTCACCGATGAGCGCATCAGCGGCATCGTCGAAGTCACCGCGGCGCACGAACTGATGCACGCCGCATGGTCGCGTCTCAGTAGTTCGGCACAACGCGATCTGGTCGACGACCTGCAGGGGGTGTACGAGGAGCTGGCGAAGGACCATGCCGAGTTGGAGACGCGGATGTCGGTCTATGAGCATCTCGATCAGTCCGAGTTCGCGAACGAGTTGCACTCGGTGCTCGCCACCGAGGTCGCCGACCTGCCTCCGTGGCTCGAGCAGCACTACGAACGGTGGTTCCAGGATCGCGCTGCGGTGGTCAGTGATTTCGAGGACTATCACTCGGTGTTCACCGAGCTCCAGGATCACGCGACCGAACTCTCCACCGAGCTCGACGGCATCCGTGAGGAGGTCGAACGGCGGAACGCCGACTACGAGGCCGCCGTCGACGCCTTCAACACCGAGGTGGACACGTTCAACGAGCGCAACGAGAATTACGAGTTCTCGGATCAGCCGGAGGAGTTCGATCGCATCAAGGGCGAACTCGATGCCCGACGCGGCTCGCTCGAGGCGGAGCGGCAAGCGATTCAGGAGCTCGTCGATCGCTATGAAGACCTGCGCGTCGAGCTCGAGGGAGTGAGTCAGCAGAGCGATGAGTTGGACCAGCATCTGAACAGCGACCTGGCGCCACCCGAGGTGCGTCCCGACATCTGATCATCGCGGAGGAGTCGGCGACGCGCCCGTGCGTCACGCCGATCTGCAGTGCGTGGTGAATGTGTGTATGATCGTTCCGGTTGGCACCGAGCGATTCGGCTGGGTGCGACGGGCGATTGGCGCAGTTGGTAGCGCGCTTCCTTCACACGGAAGAGGTCATCAGTTCGAGTCTGGTATCGCCCACCACTTCCTCCTCACCGACAATGCGATCGCGCTGCGTCACGTGCCGTCGCCAGTGCACTGACCGATCAGTCGGTTATGATGCTGCCACGCACGCGGCTCGGCGCAGCCACCCCGCGCGCATGCACAGAGTGGTTCGAGTGGTCCCCAGGGGGTGCGGGTGTGAGCGTCGCGCACGAAGGCATCGGCTCCGCTGAGCGCGTCGGCCTCGAGGCCTACCGCCAGGCCGTGAGCGCGTCGTTCGTGCCGCTCGCGATCGCCTCGGAGCGGCCGTCCGGATTCTCCGGTGCGCTCAGCAGTGTGATGGCCGGCGAAGTCGCATTCACCGAGGTGGCGTCGACGCCGCAGCGCGTCGAGCGCACGCCCGAGACGATCGCCGCTGGCGGCAGCGGTTACTACAAGGTGAGTCTGCTGCTCTCCGGATCGAGCTTGCTCGTCCAAGACGGGCGGGAGGTCACGATGCACCCGGGCGACCTCGCCTTCTACGACACGTCTCGACCGTACTCGCTGCTCTTCGACGGCGACTTCCGGAATCTGATCATGATGTTTCCGAAGCGCCTCATCGAGTACCCGGCGTCGGTGAGCGACGCCCTCACCGCGGTGTCGCTCGGTGCGGAGCATCGGCTCTCCGGCGTGACTGCGGAGTTCATCGCTCGATCCGCGCCCGAGCTGCGTCACCTCGGCGACTCCGCACGCGCGCGGCTCGCTCGGACCGGAGTCGACCTGATGAACACGATGATCTCCGCGATCCTCGGCTCCGAGACACGCGGCACCTCACGCGAACCGTCACCGCTCGACGGTGTGCTGCGCTTCATGACCGAGCATCTCTCCTCGCCGGCACTGTCGCCCGCGACCATCGCCGCTGCCAACTTCATCTCGGTGCGGCATCTGCATGCGGTGTTCCGACGCGAGGACACGACGGTCTCCCGATGGATCAAGGATCGGCGGATGGAGCGGTGCCGCGTCGACCTCTCGGATCCGGCGCTCGCACACCTGTCGATCGCGTCGATCGCCGCGCGGTGGGGGATCACGGATCCGGCGTACTTCAGCCGAGTCTTCCGGGCCGCGTACGGCATGTCACCGCGGGAGTGCCGTGGTCCGCGCGTCGATGACGGGCGGACCACGCACCCCGTTTCAGCGCCGCGCCCCTGAGAGGACGAATCGCGCCGCCATCTCACCGATCAACACCGAAGGGGCGTTCGTGTTGCCGGTCGGCACCTTCGGCATGATCGATGCGTCCGCGACGCGTAGACCGTCCACACCGTGCACCGTGAGACGCGGCGAGACGACCGCGGTGTCGTCGATGCCCATCCGACACGTGGAGACCTGGTGGTGATAGACGACCACCTGCTCCCGGGCGTACCGGACCAGCTGCTCATCGGTGACCACCTCGGGACCCGGGTACACCTCCTCCGCGCCCCAGCCGCCAGCGTCGGGGTCGGCGTGCAGAGACGCCTGCGTGCCGATGTCCCGGCACTGCTTGATCGACGCGAGCATCGACGCGACATCGTCCTCGTGATGCAGCGCGTCGAGGTCGATGATCGTCGGATCGTGCGGCCCTGGCCCCGAAAGCGTGACGGACCCGCGGGACCGCGGGGTGACGATTCCGGCGAGCAGCGAGAAGCCGTCGGGCGACTGCGGCTCGAGATCCTCGTAGTACATCGGCACGGAGAAGAAGATCGGTTGCGTGTCCGGGCGATCGAGCTCCGGGCGACTCTTCCAGAACAGGTGCGACTGGGTCACGGAGACACCGCTGCGCGGGGCGCCGACGGGTCGGCCCGTGCGGAACACGATCGGAACGAGGAGGTGGTCGTGGAGCTCTTTGCCCACACCGGGCAGGTCTGCGACCGGTGGAATGCCGATCGCCGCGAGCTCATCCGCCGGACCGAGTCCCGATCGCAGCATGATGCGGGGCGAGTCGAGCGCACCTGCGCAGAGGATCACCTCGTCCGCTCGCAGCTCCCGCACCTCGCCCGCTTGCTCGTAGCGGACGCCGACCACGCGCGGGCGGTCACTCTCCGATGCATCGTCGAAGATCATCTCGTGCACCCAGCATCCGGTCTCGACGGTGACGCGGTCGCGCACGGGTTTGAGGTACGCCATGTAGGTGTTCCAGCGTCGCGGCCCGCGCATCGTGACCTGCTGCTGCGACACCCCGTCGAGCGTGGCACCATTGTAATCGGGATTGAACGCGACACCCGACTCCACCGAGGCGTCGATGATCGACTGCTGGATCGGATCGAGCGGATACCCGTTGACGACGTCGAGCAGACCGTCGGTGCCGTGGAACTCCGGATCGCCGTCGCCGTGGAACCGCTCGATCTCGCGGTAGACCGGCAGCACGTCCGACCAGGACCATCCGTCGTTGCCGTCGGCGGCCCAATCATCGAAGTCACGCGGGTGTCCGCGGACCCAGATCATGGCGTTGAGGGCGTGCGATCCGCCGAGGACCTTCCCGCGGGGAAGATGCAGGCGGCGGTCCGCCGCGTGGGGTTGCGGAATCGTGCGGTAGTCCCAGTCCTGGGCACTGTGCCAGAGCGCCGGCATGCCCATGGGGTCATGGATGTCGGGGTTGGTGTCGTCGTCCCCGGCCTCGAGCACGGTCACGGTCACCCCGGCGTCGGACAGTCTCCGGGCGATCACGGAACCCGCCGAACCGGCGCCGACGATGATGACGCTTTCGGGGATCTGGGATTCGGTCATGGGATCACTCCTTCCGCAGTGCGGCGACGGTGCCGGACTGCTCGACTCGACCGTCGCACAGCAGGCGCGGGTTCGGGGCGGGTGAGCGGAGGAGCACACCCTCGTCCCAGTGCCGAGCACTGATGAACAATTCCCCTGCACGTGGATGACCTACCGTGGAGAGCAACCACCGGACTCGATGAGGATTCCCATGACACACCAGCCCGACGTCACGCACACCCACGGAAAGCGCGTCAGCACGCCCACTGAGGCCCAGCATCCGCTCGATCCGCTGAACGCGGGCGAGTTCACCGCCATCCGCAGGCTCTTGGAGCGCGCGGGCCACCTGACGGCGCACGTCCGCGTGGCGATGCTGCTCCCCGTCGACCCGCCGAAGGCGACGCTCGCGGCGTGGACCTTGGGCGAGCCGTTCGAGCGACGCGCGAACGTGATCCTGCTGGATCGCTCCGATGGCACGCACACCGAGGTGGTCGTCTCCATCACGGAGAATCGCGTTGTTACGGCGAACGTGCTGCCACCCACGCCCGAGCGCGGCCAAGCCGCCGTGCTGATGGAGGAGTTCTTCGAGGTCGCCGATATCGTCAAGGCCGACCCGCGGTGGCGGGCCGCCATGGAGCGACGCGGACTCGCCGACCATATCGACACCTGCTTCTGCTCCCCGCTGGCGCCCGGGTACTTCGCCGACGAGACCGAGGACACCGGTCGCCGATACCTGCGGTCGCTGACCTATCTCGTGCCGAATGAGGGCGACAGCCCGTGGGCGCACCCGGTCGAGGGACTCATCGTCAAAGTGGACATGATCGCCCGCGAGGTCTTCGCGGTCCACGACGAGGGTGACATCGAGACCCCGCTCAAGCACGGCAACTACTCGCTGGACGCCCAAGGACCCGCGCGCACGAGCCTGAAGCCGATCGAGATCACGCAGCCGGAGGGGCCGAGCTTCTCGGTTGACGGCAACCTCGTGCAGTGGGAGAACTGGCGGCTTCACGTCGGGTTCAATGCGCGCGAGGGCCTCGTGCTCAGTGACATCACCTGGCGCGATGGCGCGGAGGATCGGCGCGTGCTCACCCGCGCGAGTGTTCCCGAGATGGTCGTCCCGTACGGTGACGTCGATGAGACGCGCTACTGGGTGAGCTACTTCGATGCCGGCGAGTACCTGCTCGGTCGCAGCGCCAACCCGCTCGCGCTCGGCTGCGACTGCCTCGGCGTGATCCACTACTTCGACGCGTTCGTGAACGATGACCTCGGCAACCCCGTGAAGCTCGACCAGGTCATCTGCATGCACGAGGAGGACTACGGCATCCAGTGGAAGCACACCGACCTCGCGGGCACCCCCGACACGCGGCGCAGCCGTCGCCTGGTGATCAGCTACTTCGCCACGGTCGGCAATTACGACTACGGATTCTTCTGGTACTTCTACCTCGACGGATCGATTCAGGTCGAAGCGAAGGCTACGGGCGTGGTCTTCGGCGGTGCGAACATTGCCGGATCCGACAACGCCTTCAACACCGAGATCTCCCCGGGTCTGTTCACGCCCGTGCACCAGCACATCTTCTCGGCACGGCTCGACGTCGCGATCGATGGCGAGGACAACACGCTGCATGAGATCGAGGTGGTGCCGCTGCCGACCGGTCCGCTCAACCCGCGGGGCAATGCGTTCACCTGGTCCGACCGACAGCTCACCTGCGAACAGGACGCGCAGCGCATGGCCGATGGGCTCTCCGGACGCGTGTGGGAGGTGCGCAGCGCCCACCGCACCAATCACGTCGGGAAGCCCACCGGGTACCGTCTCACCCCAGAGGGGAAACCGGTGCTGCTCGCGCAACCGGACTCGTCTGTGTTCGCCCGCGCGAACTTCGCGTCGAAGCACCTGTGGGGCACGCGCTACGCAGAGGACGAGCGCTACCCGGCCGGCACGTTCCCGAGCCAGAGCAGCGGCTGGCAGGGTCTGCCGACTTGGACGCGCGACAACCGGAGTCTCGATGGCACGGACATCGTGCTCTGGCACCAGTTCGGCCCCACGCACCTGCCGCGGACCGAGGACTGGCCGGTCATGCCGGTCGACTATTCGGGCTTCTGGTTCACGCCGCACGGGTTCCTCGATCAGAATCCGACCATGGACCTTCCCGCCGACGCACGTGCGCCGGGCGCCTCCGGCGACGACGCATGCTGCGCCGCAGACGACGCACCGCATCACTGATTCCCACGAGTTCACAGGAGAACCCCACATGTACACGTACGACAGCCTGCTCGCCGCCATCACCGTCGAGAACGGACACGAGATCTTCAACCCGGCGACCGGAGAGCTCATCGGTCGCGTCCCCGAGCACACCGCGGCCGACGTTGACGCGGCGATCGCTCGCGCCGCAGCAGCGCAGCGGGAGTGGGCGGCGCTGAGCGACAGCGAGCGGGTCGACACCCTGAACCGCGTCGCCGACGCCATCGACGCGAACGCGGAAGCGCTCGCCGAACTGCTCTCACGCGAACAGGGAAAGCCGCTCAACGGTCCGAACGCCCGCTTCGAAGTCGGGGGATGCGCCGCCTGGACGCGCGTGCCGGCCGGCACCCCGCTGCCCGTCGAGGTCGTCGTCGACGACGGGGAAACCTACGCCGAGATGCACTACCGGCCTCTCGGCGTGGTCGGAGCGATCACTCCGTGGAACTGGCCCATGATGATCGCGATCTGGCAGATCATCCCCGCGCTCCGCATGGGCAACACCGTCGTGTCGAAGCCGTCGGAGCACACGCCGCTCTCCGGTCTCGCCATCGCCCACGTGCTGAACACCGTGCTGCCCGAGGGGGCGCTGCACACGGTCGTCGGGGGCGGCGACCTCGGGACTCGGATCGTCGAGAGCGACCGCATCGCGAAGGTCATGTTCACCGGATCGACCCGCACCGGCAAGAAGATCATCGCGGCGAGCGCGGGCAACGTGAAACGCCTCACGCTCGAGCTCGGCGGCAATGACGCCGGGATCGTGCTCGACGACGTCGACCCGCAGGCGATCGCCGAGGGACTCTTCTGGGGCGCGTTCATCAATACCGGCCAGACGTGCGCGGCACTGAAGCGCCTCTACGTTCCCGACGCGATCTACGATCAGGTCGTCGAGGCCCTCGCCGGAGTCGCGCGGAACATGCCGATGGGGCAGGGCCTCGACGAGCAGAACGTGCTCGGACCGCTGCAGAACGAGATGCAGTTCGACGTGGTCGACCGTCTGGTGAAGGCCGCAACGGCGAGCGACGCGCGTGTCGTTCTGGGCGGGGACCCCGATTACGACGCCCCGGGTTTCTTCTATCCGACGACGCTCATCGCCGACATCGATCCCGAGAACGATCTCGTGCGCGAAGAGCAATTCGGTCCGGTGCTCCCGATCATCCGCTACACCGATCTCGACGACGCGATCGCCCAGGCCAATGGGCTCGATGTCGGCCTCGGAGGATCGGTGTGGTCGTCGGACCGCGACCGGGCCCGTGAGGTCGCGGCGCGCATCCAGGCGGGCACCGTGTGGATCAACGCGCACGGCACGATCAACCCCCTCGTCCCATTCGGCGGCGCGAAGCAGTCGGGGTACGGGCAGGAGTTCGGCGTCGCCGGCCTCAAGGCGGTCGCGCAGCCGCAGGTCATCCAGGGGTAGCGCGCACCGTCGTCCATTCGGGAGCCCGATGCTTCGCCGCAGTTCGGCGGAGGATCGGGCTCTCCGAGTAGAATCGATGCGTTGTGCGCCTCGAGCGCACGGCGCACGCAACTCGACGCATCTCGAAGGAGCTCATCAGTGGCCGACGGCTTCTCCCTCTTCTCCGATCCCGCCATTGTCGCCATGCGCGTCAACGGGGAACTCCGCGACCTCGCCACCGAGGTGACGGAGACGGACACGGTCGAGGGGGTCACGATCGACTCGCCCGATGGACTCGACATCCTGCGGCACTCCGCAGCCCACGTGCTCGCGCAGGCGGTGCAGCGCATCACCCCCGAGACGACGCTCGGCATCGGCCCGCCCGTCGCCGACGGGTTCTACTACGATTTCGATCCATCCGAGGCGTTCGTGCCCGAGGACCTCAAAGCGATCTCGAAGGAGATGGCCCGCATCATCAAGCAGGGTCAGCGCTTCACGCGACGCGTCGTCACCGAGGACGAGGCGCGCGCCGAGCTGGCGGGCGAACCGTACAAGCTTGAACTCATCGGTTTGAAGGGCGCATCAGGCGACTCCGGCGAAGACGTCGAAGTCGGCGGATCCGAGCTCACGATCTACGACAACGTCGACCCGAAGACGGGTGAGGTGCAGTGGAAGGATCTCTGTCGCGGACCGCACCTGCCGTCGACGAAGCTCATCGGCAACGGCTGGGCGCTCACGCGCAGCGCCGCCGCGTACTGGCGCGGGAGCGAGGCGAACCCGATGCTGCAGCGCATCTACGGCACCGCGTGGCCGACGAAGGACGAGCTGCGCGAGTACCAGACCCGTCTCGAGGAAGCGGCGAAGCGCGATCACCGCAAACTCGGGCGTGAACTCGACCTGTTCTCGTTCCCCGACGAGATCGGATCGGGACTCGCCGTCTTCCACCCGCGCGGCGGCATCATCCGTCACGAGATCGAGTCCTTCATGCAGGCGCAGCTCCTGAAGAACGGGTACGAGTTCGTCAACAGTCCGCACATCACCAAGGGGTCGCTCTTCGAGACGAGCCAGCACCTCAACTGGTACCGGGACGGTATGTTCCCCGCGATGCACCTCGACGAGGTCGTCGACGCCGAAGGCAACGTCACGAAACCGGGTCAGGACTACTACCTGAAGCCGATGAACTGCCCGTTCCACAACCTCATCTTCCGCTCGCGGGCGCGCAGCTATCGCGAGCTCCCGCTGCGGCTCTCCGAGTTCGGCACGGTCTACCGGTACGAGAAGAGCGGCACCCTGTCGGGGCTCACCCGCGTGCGCGGGCTGACGCAGGATGACGCTCACACGTACGTCACCGAGGAGCAGACGAAGGACGAGATCAAGCGTCAGCTCGAGCTCGTCTTCGAAACGCTGCGCGGCTACGGCCTCGACGACTTCTACCTCGAACTGTCGACCCGGGACCCCGAGAAATCGGTCGGATCAGATGAGCAGTGGGAGGTCGCGACCGAGACGCTGCGCCAGGTCGGCGAGGAGTCCGGGCTCGAGCTCGTCGACGACCCGGGCGGGGCGGCCTTCTACGGACCGAAGATCTCCGTGCAGGCGCGCGACGCGATCGGTCGCACCTGGCAGCTCTCGACCGTGCAGCTCGACTTCAACCAGCCCGCCCTGTTCGAGCTCGAGTACGCAGCGGCGGACGGCAGCCGCAAGCAGCCCGTCATGATCCACCGCGCCCTGCTCGGCTCGATCGAGCGGTTCTTCGCGATCCTGCTCGAGCACTACGCGGGCGCGTTCCCGGCGTGGCTCTCACCCGTGCAGGTGGTCGGCATCCCGGTCGCCGACGAGTACGGCCCGTATCTCGACGAGGTCATCGAGCGCCTCCGCACGTGGGGAGTGCGCGCCGAAGTCGACCACACCGACGACCGGATGCCGAAGAAGATCCGCACCCACACGAAGGGGAAGGTCCCGTTCCAGCTCATCGCGGGCGAGGACGACCGGTCCGCCGGAGCCGTCAGCTTCCGCTTCCGCGACGGCAGCCAGATCAACGGGGTACCGGTCGAGGAGGCGATCGAGCGGATCGTCACGGCGATCGAGCAGAAGGATCCGGCGACGACGGCGTGGCAGGTATGAGCGATGCGGTGCGCCCTGAGGGTGTCGCCGAGAGCGGGATGGTCGGCGAGCCCGACGAGCTGCAGCGCCTCTGGGTGCCGCACCGGATGGTGTACGTCTCCGACCATCAGCAGCCGGATCACACCGACTGCCCGTTCTGCGCGGCGCCGCAGCGCGCCGACGAGGACGCCCTCATCGTCGCCCGCGGCGAGACGAGCTACGTCATCATGAATCTGTTCCCGTACAACAACGGGCACATGCTCGTCTGCCCGTACCGTCACGTCTCGCAGTACGACGAGGCGACGCCCGAAGAGGTGGCGGAGATCGGGGCGCTGACGCAGACGGCCATGCGCGTCGCGCGCGACGTCATGGGCTGCCACGGGTTCAACATCGGCATGAACCAGGGCGCCATCGCCGGCGCCGGAGTCGCCGCGCACCTGCACCAGCACATCGTGCCGCGATGGGCCTCGGACGCGAACTTCTTCCCGATCATCGGGAAGACGAAAGCGATGCCGCAGCTGCTGGGCGACGTGCGTGAGGCGATCGCGGCGGCCTGGCCGCACCCGTAGCCGCTCCGGGATTACCCTGGAAGCGGAACCACGAACGAAGGAAGAGGAACCACTGTGTCAGGACACTCCAAGTGGGCGACGACCAAGCACAAGAAGGCCATCATCGACGCGAAGCGCGCCAAGGCCTTCGCGAAGTACATCAAGAACATCGAGGTCGCGGCGCGCATCGGCGGCGCCGACCTGGCGGGCAACCCGACGCTCGCCGAAGCCGTGCACAAGGCGAAGAAGAACTCGGTGCCGGGCGACAACATCGACCGCGCCATCAAGCGCGGCGCCGGCCTCACCGGTGATGCCGTCGAGTACTCGACCATCATGTACGAGGGCTACGGTCCGAACGGCGTCGCGATGCTCATCGAGTGCCTCACCGACAACAAGAACCGGGCGGCAGCCGAGGTGCGGACGGCAGTCAGTCGCAACGGCGGCAACATGGCGGATCCCGGCAGCGTCGCCTACAACTTCGAGCGCCGCGGAGTGATCACGGTCCCCGCCGAGGGGACGACCGAGGACGACGTGCTGGTCGCCGTGCTCGACGCCGGAGCGGAAGAGGTCGCGCCGACGCCGAACGGCGAGGCCTTCGAGGTCTTCACCGACGCCTCCGACCTGCAGGCCGCCCGTACCGCGCTCGTCGACGCCGGGATCGACTACGACTCGGCCGAGGCGGAGTTCGTGCCGAACCTCCGCGTCGAGGTCGATGCCGACACGGCTCGCAAGGTGTTCCGCCTCATCGACGCGCTCGAAGACAGCGACGACGTGCAGAACGTCTTCACCAACTTCGCTCTCAGCCCCGAGGTGCAAACCGAACTCGCTGCAGACGACGACGAGGAATAGCGCGGACTCCGTGCGCATCCTCGGCATCGACCCAGGCCTCACGCGTTGCGGCGTCGGCGTGGTGACCATGGGTGGCGGTCGGCGCGTGGAATTCGAGCACGTCGAAGTCATGTCGAGTGCGGCTGATGCGCCGATCGCTGCGCGTATCCACCGCATCGGTGAGGGGATCGCGCGACTCCTCGATGGCGATGCGATCGATGCGATCGCGCTCGAACGGGTCTTCGCGCAGCAGAACCTGCCGAGCGTCATGGGCGTCGCGCAGATCAGCGGGGTCGTCATGTACCTCGCGGAGCAGCGCGGGGTACCCGTGGCGCTCTACACCCCGAACGAGGTCAAATCGCAGGTGACGGGATACGGGAGCGCCGACAAGGCGCAGGTGACCACGATGGTGACGCGCTTGCTGCGCCTGCAGGCCCCGCCGAAACCCGCTGATGCGGCCGATGCCCTCGCCCTCGCCATCACGCACGCGTGGCACCTCGGCCGCGGCGGCGCCGCTGACCGCGCCGGCGCGAGCCGTGCGCCCGCGGGGGAGACCGCGGCCCAGCGGGCCTGGCGCGAGGCCGAGCGCAAGAGCGGCGCCCGCAGGCGCGGCGCCCGCGCCTGAGCGCCTGAGTCGCGCGCGTCCACACCTGCCTCGCCCCGCCCCGCCACGCCCCTCCGCCGAGATCGCAGTTTGGCGCCCTTCGCAGGCGCCGAAGCACGATTTCGCGCGCTCTCGACGATGCGTGCGGGTGGGGCGCTCGTCTCGGCACCCCGGACCAGCCTCCGTCAGCCCGCCCGACCATCGCGACCATCGCGACCATCCCGACCCTCGCGCCCGTCGCGCCCATCGAGGTCGTCGAGGTCGGGCAGGTGAATCGCACCGGTGGCGAGGGCTTCTGCGATGGCGTCCTCTACCTGGCGCTGCTTGCGCCGCCGGATGCGGCTGATCGCGCGTTGCTCGGGTAGGCTCCACCCGAATCTGACCGCAAGAAGGCGCACGGCGGCCGTCACGACCACGCACACGCTGCCCGCGACGACGACGGGAACCCCGAATGCGACGAGACCGATGAGCACGGTCACGCCGATGAGGGTGGCGACGGCGTAGAGCGATCCGACGTGCATGACGGCGATCGGCAGGTTGAGAAGAAGATCTCGGAGCGCGCCGCCCCCGACTGCGGCGATCGTGCCGATGAACAGCGCCGGAACGACGGGTAGTCCTGCGGCGAGCGCTTTGGTGGTGCCGATGGCGCCGAAGAGGCCGATGCTCATGGCGTCGAGCACGGTGACGACGGGGTCGACGCGCTGCAGGGCGCGGGCGAGCAGCATGCCGATGATGGCGGCGCCGGATGCGACGATCAGGTAGAGGTCGTGCGAGAACGCGACGGGGGAGACGCCGAGCAGAATATCGCGCAGCAGGCCGCCGCCGATACCGCAGGCGACCCCGATGAGGGCGACGCCGAGCAGGTCGAGCCGTTTGAAGCCGGCGGCGAACATGGCGCCCTGGAGGCTGCCGACGCCGACGGCGATGAGGTCCACCGTGAGCGGGATCGTGAAGGTCTCGTCGAGGAACACCTCTCTATTGTGCGCGATACTGGTGGGGTGCCCCTCTACCGCGATGAAGGTGTGGTGCTCCGCACACGCAAGCTCGGCGAGGCGGATCGCATCGTGACGCTGCTGACCCGCCAGCGCGGTCTGTTGCGTGCGGTGGCGAAGGGTGTGCGGCGCACGTCGTCGAAGTTCGGTGCGCGTCTCGAGCCGTTTATGGTGGCGGACGTGCAGTGCTTCGAGGGACGCACCCTCGACACGATCACGCAGGCGGTCACGCTGGGGGCGTACGGGCCGCCGATCAGTGTGGACTACGACCGCTATCGCGCGGCGAGTGTGATGGTGGAGACGGCGGAGCGGTTGAGCGATGGCGCGCCAGCAGAGAATCAGTACACGCTGCTCGTGGGGGCGCTGCGGACACTCGCCGCCGGCAAGATCGTGCCCGACCTGGTGCGTGACGGATATCTGCTGCGCGCGATGTCGCTCGCGGGGTGGACGCCCGGTTTCGACGACTGCGTGCGCTGCGGCGCACCGGGGCCGCACACGCTCGTCACGGTGCAGCTCGGCGGGGTGGTGTGCGAGGAGTGCCGCGTGCCGGGTGCGCCGCGGTTGGATCCTGCGAGCATCGATCTGCTGCGTGCGCTCCTCGTCGGCGACTGGGATCGGGCCGTGGCGTCGGATGAACGGGCGCGCGGGCAGGCGGCGGGGATCGCGTCGGCGTTCACGCAGTGGCATTTGGAGCGCGGACTGAGATCGTTGAATGCACACGCGAATCGGTCGCGCTGAGGATCGGGGGACGAGTGAGAACTTCGATCATGCGGTCAGCACATGAGGAGAGACGACAGTGAAGCGAGTACCCGACGAGCTCGTCCCGGTGGACTGGACGGGCGCGCAGCCGCCCCGGTTCGTCGGTCCCGCCCCGAAGCACGTGGCGATTGTGATGGACGGCAATGGGCGATGGGCGAACCAGCGCGGGCTGCCCCGGGTCGAGGGGCACCGGATGGGGGAGCAGGCGCTGCTCGACGTGGTCGCGGGGGCGATCCAAGCGGGCGTGACGCACCTCAGCGTGTACGCGTTCTCCACCGAGAACTGGCGTCGGTCGCCCGATGAGGTCAGGTTTCTCATGGGGTTCAATCGCGATGTGCTGCGTCGGCGGCGCAGTCAGTTGCACCACTGGAACGTGCGCATGCGCTGGGCGGGTCGTCGACCGAAGCTCTGGGGGTCGGTGATCTCCGAGTTGAAGGCGTCGGAGCGCGAGACGGCGAACAATACCGGGCTTACGCTGACGATGTGCGTGAACTACGGGGGTCGGAACGAGCTCACGGACGCGGTGCGTTCGATCGCGCGCGAGGTGGAGGCCGGCCGTCTGTCGCCTGAGGGGATCTCGGAGCGCACCGTCGGGCGGCATCTGTACGTGCCCGAGCTTCCCGAGGTCGACCTCTTCCTTCGGAGCTCGGGCGAGCAGCGGACGAGTAACTTCATGCTCTGGCAGTCGGCGTACGCCGAGATGGTGTTTCTCGACACGCTGTGGCCTGATTTCAGTCGCGAGGAGCTCTGGCGAGCGATCCAGGTCTACCACGCCAGGGATCGTCGGTTCGGTGGCGCGGTCGATCTGCCGACGGACGGCTGACCGGCGCCGATCGGCGTGGATCCCGGGGTGAATCCTGGCGCGGATCCCGCTGCCGCAGCCGCTCGCCGTGGGATCTGAGATAATCGGAGGAATGACCTCTGGAACTCTCACCGACTCGCGCTTGCGCATCGGGCCCCTGACGCTCGATGTGCCGGTGGTGCTCGCGCCGATGGCGGGCATCACGAACACGGCGTTCCGTCGACTGTGCCGTGAGTACGGTGCCGGTCTCTACGTGAGCGAGATGATCACGACGCGCGCGCTCGTCGAGCGGACGCCGGCGACGATGCGTCTCATCACGCATCACGAGAGCGAGACGCCGCGGTCGATTCAGCTGTACGGCGTCGATCCCCACTACGTGGGCGAGGCGGTGACCATGCTCGTCGCGGAGGACCGCGCCGATCACATCGACCTCAACTTCGGGTGCCCGGTGCCGAAGGTGACGCGCCGCGGTGGGGGGTCCGCGCTGCCGTGGAAGCGCGATCTGTTCCGCGCGATCGTGGAGCGCGCGGTGCGGGCGGCGGGTGATGTTCCGGTGACGGTGAAGATGCGCAAGGGCATCGACGAGGATCACTTGACGTATCTCGATGCGGCTCGCAGCGCCGAGGACGCCGGCGTCGCCGCTATCGCCCTGCACGGTCGCACCGCGAACCAGCACTACTCAGGCGTCGCGGACTGGGGGGCGATCGCGACGTTGAAAGAGGCGGTGACCAGCGTCCCCGTGCTCGGCAACGGCGACATCTGGTCGGCCGAGGATGCGCTGCGGATGGTCCGCGAGACCGGGTGCGATGGCGTCGTGGTGGGTCGCGGCTGCCTCGGACGCCCGTGGCTGTTCGGGGATCTCTCCGCAGCGTTCCGTGCTGAAGCGGGCGAGATCGGGTGGGACGAGGCGCGCGCTGCGATGGCGGCTCCGCCGCTCGGTGAGGTGATGGCGGCGATGCGTCGACATACCGAGCTCCTTGTCGAGTTCTATGAGGAGGAGGCGCGCGCCTGCCGCGACATCCGTAAGCACGTGGCCTGGTACTTCAAGGGGTACGGCGTGGGGGGCGACACCCGTCGCGAGCTGGCGGCGGTGGAGGCGCTCGCGCAGATGGACGAGATCTTCGCGACGATGGATGCCGCCATGCCCTACCCGGGTGAGGGCGCCGAGGGTCCGCGCGGCCGCGCGGGAAGCCCGAAGCGCACCGTGCTGCCCCAGGGGTGGCTCGACAGTCGTGAGAGCGGCACCATCGATTACGCCGAGTTGGCGGAGGCCGAGAGAGACGACTCCGGTGGGTGAGTTCCGCGGCGCCCTGCCGCCCGGATACGCCGACCGCGATGCCGAGCGCTTCGCACCCGAAACGCATTCGGGATCCCGCAGCGACTTCGCGCGCGACCGTGCGCGCGTGCTCCACTCGAGCGGATGGCGGCGCCTGGCGGCGAAGACGCAGGTGCTGAGTCCGACCGCGGGCATCGACTTCGCGCGCAATCGCCTGACCCATTCGCTCGAGGTGGCGCAGATCGGCCGCGAGCTCGCGGTCGCGATGGGACTCGCCCAGGACGTCGTTGACACCGCGTGTCTGGCGCACGACCTCGGCCATCCTCCGTTCGGACACAATGGCGAGCGGGCACTGAACGACTGGGCCGCGAGCGCCGGAGGATTCGAAGGCAACGCGCAGACCCTGCGGGTGCTCACGCGGCTCGAGCCGAAACGCTTCGACGCCCAGGGCAACAGTCTCGGGCTCAACCTCACGCGCGCGACGCTCGATGCCAGCTGCAAGTATCCGTGGAGCGCCGCCGAGAGCGGAGCCACCGGGGGCGGGCCGGTGAAGTTCGGGTACTTCGCCGATGACGAGCCGGTGTTCCGCTGGTTGCGCGACGGGGCGCCGGACCGGGTGAAGTGCGCTGAAGCGCAGGTCATGGATCTCGCGGACGACATCGCCTACTCCGTCCACGATTTCGAGGACGCGGTGGTCAGCGACTTCATCGACCCGGAAATCCTCACCTCGCGCTCCGGCCACGCGATGCTCATCGCCGCGGTCGCCGACTGGGCCGGGGGCAGTTTCTCGGAGGCGGAGCTCGCGGACGCCTACGATCGGATCGCGGCGACCGACACCTGGCTGGTGCGGTGGGAGGGTTCGCGCCGCGACCAGGCCCAGTTGAAGAACTTCACGAGCGAGATGATCGGGCGGTTCGCACGAGCGTCGATTCGGGCGACCATCGATGCGGCGGACGGATCACCGCTCGCCCGCTACGGCGCCGGCATCATCGTGCCGCGCGGCGTGCGCGCCGAGATCGCCGTGCTCAAGGGGATCGTCGCCGCCTTCGTCATGGCGAGCGGGCGCCGGCAACCCACCTACCGGAGACAGCGAGATCTCCTCGAAGAACTGCTCGATACGCTGTGGGCCGGCGAGGCGTCAGAATTGGAGCCCGCCTTCGCCGCGGATTTCCGGGCGGCCGCATCCGAGGCCGATGCCCGTCGAGCGGTCGTCGATCAGGTCGCATCGCTCACCGATCAGTCAGCGATCGCGTGGCATCGCCGACTCTGCGATGTGCCGCTCGTCTAGTCCGGAGCGCACCCCCACCGCGAACGCCTCCGGAGCGGTACACTAAGCCGATATGGCAGGGCGGATCCGGGCGAGCGACATCGAAGAGGTGAAGCGTCGCACCAACCTGGCCGATCTGGTCGGCGATTACGTCGCGTTGAAGAACGCCGGAGCCGATTCGATGAAGGGGCTCTGCCCGTTCCACGACGAGCGCAGTCCGAGCTTTCACGTGCGGCCCGCACTCGGCTACTACCACTGCTTCGGCTGCGGGGAGTCGGGTGACGCATTCACATTCTTGCAGCGCATGGATCACCTGACGTTCTCCGAGACCGTGGAGCGACTCGCGGTGCGCGCCGGTGTGGTGCTCACGTACGAGGAGGGTGGAACCGGGCGTCGGGAGGAAGGGCCGAACCGCGCCAGACTGCTTGCGGCGAATCAGGCCGCGGCGGCCTACTACGTCGAACAGCTCGGCACCGAAGAGGGCGGCTTCGCTCAGCGGTTCCTCACCGACCGAGGTTTCGACCGCGATGCGTGCGCGACATTCGGCGTCGGGTACGCGCCGCGCGGGTGGGACGGCGTGACGAACGCGCTGACCGGGCAGGGCTTCACCCGCGACGAACTGCTGCAGGCCGGCATCGTCTCCTCGGGCAATCGGGGGGTCTACGACCGGTTCCGCGGCCGTGTCGTCTGGCCGATCCGCGATACGAGCGGCCAGACGCTCGGGTTCGGTGCACGCAAGCTGTACGACGACGACAACGGTCCGAAGTACTTGAACACGCCCGAGACCCCCGTCTATCACAAGGCCCGCGTGCTCTACGGGATCGATCAGGCGAAGCGCGCCATCGCGCGTGGCCACCGCGCCGTGGTCGTCGAGGGGTACACCGATGTGATGGCCTGCCATCTCGCCGGAGTCGACACCGCCATCGCCACGTGCGGGACGGCATTCGGCGCCGATCACATCACGATGCTCCGTCGCATGATGGGCGACGACTCGGCGGCCGAGGTGATCTTCACGTTCGATCCGGACGAAGCCGGGCAGAAGGCGGCGCTGCGCGCGTTCAGCGAGGAGAAGCGCTTCAGCGGACAGACGTACATCGCCGTGGCGCCAGACGGGTTGGACCCCTCGGACCTGCGGCTGCACCGTGGGGACGACGCGCTCCGCGAAGTCTTCTCGCGCAAGCAGCCGCTCTTCGAGTTCGCGCTGCGTCAAGCGGTCGGCCGGTTCGATCTGAACGCCGTGGCCGGTCGCGTCGCCGCACTCCGCGAGGCCGCCCCCATCGTCGCGAACATCAAGGATCCGTCGATGCGTCCCGGGTACACTCGCGAGCTCGCCCGCATGATCGGCGTCGATATGGGTGAGGCCCAGGCCGCCGTGCGATCCGCGGCCCAGGCGGGCGCGCGACCCGAAACCGGCTCCAGCATGCCTCCGGCCGACGCCTCCGCTGCGCCCCCCGCACCCCGGATCGGACTGTCGACCCTGCGGAACTCCCCTCAGACGTGGTTGGAGCGCGACGCGCTGCAGGCGATGATCCAGCACCGCGCGGGCATCGGCGACGAACTGATGGCGCAGGCGGTGACGGCGCAGGTCACCGAGCCGAGCCTGCGGGTGGTGCGCGACGGCATCGCCGCGGCGCTCGGTGCCGACACGGGCGCGCCTGCGGAGGGCTGGGTCGATCGGGTCGCCACGAACGTTCCCGATCAGTTCCGCGGGTTGGTGCGCGAGCTCGCCGTGGCGCCGATCCCCTCGAAGGATCCGAAGCGGCTCACCGCGTACAGCCGAGATGTCGTGATCTCGCTGCTGGAGCGCGACCTCGTGACGCTCAAGGCGGAACTCGTCGCGCGGATGCAACGCATCGGCGATCCTGCTGACGAGGGGTCCAGACGGATCCAGCAGCAGCTCATGGCGCTGGAGATGGCACGGCGCGGGCTCCGCGACGCCGAGCAGTGACGGAATCCACGAAAGTGTGACGCTCCGGACGACCGCGCGGCGGAGCGCGGCTCGTGCAATAGGCTGACAGGGTCCGACCGCCCTGGCCCTGAGGAGGCAGAACGTGGCCCACCCCGACGTTGCCGCCGATCCGGCCATCCTGGCGTCAGATGTCTCACTGACCTACCCTGCGCATGCCGGAGGACGCGCCTTCCACGCCGTCGAAGGCATCAGTTTCACGGTGCCGAAGGGGACGGTGGTGGCGTTGCTGGGCGAGAGCGGCTCGGGCAAGTCCACCCTGACCCGCTTCCTGGCGGGACGCGCGAAGGATGTCGGTGAGAAGAACTCGCGGATCCGCCTGACCGGCGGTGCGGCGAGCGTGCTCGACGTGCCGCTGCGTCGGCAGAGCCGCCGCACGCATGCGCGGTTGACGGCCTATGCCGGGTACCTCGCTCAAGATGCGGGAGCGACGCTGCCGCCCGACCTGAACGTCGGCGACATCCTCGTGAATCCCATCGCCGAGCGCAGTAAAGACTTCGACCGCGAGCTTCTCGGGGCACAGATCGCGGAGATGATGGACATCGTCGCGCTGCCGCTGAGCAAGCTGCAGGAGTACCCCTACGAGTTGTCGAAGGGGCAGCGGCAGCGCGTCGCGGTCATGCAGTCGCTCATGCTGGACCCGCCCGTCTATTTCGCCGATGAGCCGACGCTCGGCGTCGACGCGAACAACCGACCGCGTATCGTCGATCTGCTGCGGTGGTATCGGGAGCGGGCCGATGCGACCATGATGCTCATCAGTCACGACATCGGCATGCTCGAGGCACTCGGGCAGGATGTGCTCGTGATGCAGGAAGGCAGGCTCGTGGGTCAGGGCGACATCAACGACATCTTCCGGCGCGCCGACCACGGGTACGTGCAGCGCCTGGCGCAGGCCCTGCGCAGCACCGCGTACGACGAGATCGCGGAGGAGTGACGCGCCCGGTGGAGCCGCGCTTCACCGCGCAAGACCGGGTGTGCGTCGGATTTGCAGGCCGCGGATCGGGCTTGCTACGATAGTCGAGTTGCTGACGCAATGATCCCCTGTAGCTCAGTTGGCAGAGCGCTTGACTGTTAATCAGGATGTCGCTGGTTCGAGCCCAGCCGGGGGAGCGGACAGAGCCCCTACCGTCGAGGTAGGGGCTTTTTCGCATTGAGAGGGGCGTGCGATGGGGCAGGATCATCACGGACGAGTGATCGCGGTCGCCGGGTACGGTGAGCCGCGCATCCACGAGAGCGCGTGGCTGGCCCCGGGTTCGGTCGTGGTGGGGGACGTGAGTATCGGGGAGCAGAGCAGCGTCTGGTACAACGCCGTCGTGCGCGGGGACGCGAACTCGGTCACCATCGGTGCACGCACCAACGTGCAAGACGGCGTGGTCATTCACGCCCAGCGCGGTGACGGCTCTGGCGCTGCGGTGATCGGAGACGACGTGTCGATTGGGCACAACGCCGTCGTGCACGGCGCGATCGTCGCGAATGGGTGCCTGATCGGGATGAACGCGACGGTGTTGAGCGGCGCGGTGATCGGCGAAGGCTCGCTCGTCGCCGCGGGCGCCCTCGTGCCTCAGGGCGTCGAGATCCCGCCGCACTCCCTGGTTGCCGGCGTGCCCGGGCGCGTCGTGCGCGCCCTCCGAGATGAGGATCGCGCAGCGGTGCAGCAGAACAGCGCGGTCTACGCCGATTACACGGCAGGTCACCGGGCTGCGACACGCGACTGATTCCTCGATGTGCCTTCGCGCCGTCGAATGCACTATGATCGAACAGGTGCTCAGGCACGCATTGCCCTGGGCAATGGGGATGTAGCTCAATGGTAGAGCCTCAGTCTTCCAAACTGATTACGCGGGTTCGATTCCCGTCATCCCCTCCGATTTCATCGTGTTCGTCCGCGCGCGAGCGCGTCGTTTCCGCTCCGTCACCTCATGCCGCCGAGCGAGCACTCCGCGTCGATGCGCCCGGATGAGCGAATCCCGCGGCCTTTCGGCTAGACTTGCTCAGGTTGCGCGGCTGGTCGCGTTACTGAATACCGATACCCACGGGTTTCGGGGCGTAGCTCAGCTTGGCTAGAGCGCCCGCTTTGGGAGCGGGAGGTCGCAGGTTCGAATCCTGTCGCCCCGACCAGGGTCACCCGGCCCAGCCAGGCTGTCACCCGCACGTACCCGCCAGATTTTCGATCATGAGAGGCCAAATTGCCGAAGACGAACGCCGAGAAGCTCAACCCGACCCGCGTCAAGCTGACGGTCTCCGTGACCATGGACGAGCTTGAGCCGCACCTGAAGCGCGCTTACCAGTCGATCTCCGAGCAGGTCTCGATTCCCGGGTTCCGCAAGGGCAAGGTTCCCGCGCCGATCATCGACCAGCGCGTCGGCCGCGAGGCCGTGGTCCAAGAGGCCGTGAACTCCTCGCTCGACGAGTTCTACCAGGCCGCGGTCGCTGAGACGGAGACCCGTCCCATGGGCCGCCCGACCGCCGACGTCGCGCAGTGGCCCGACGCGAAAGACCCCGAGGCGACGCTCGATCTCGAGTTCGAGGTGGAGGCCCGCCCCGAGTTCGAACTGCCGAACTACGACGGTATCGAGCTGACGGTCGACAACGCCGAGGTCGATGACACGGCCGTCGATGCCGAGCTCACCAAGCTGCGCGAGCGCTTCGGTACGCTCGTCACCGTCGAGCGCGCCGCCGCGACCGGCGACTTCGTCGACCTCGATCTCGTCGCCCGCATCGACGGCGAGTCCGTCGACCAGGCCGAGGGCATTTCGTACGAGGTGGGCGCCGGCAACCTGCTCGAGGGCACCGATGAGGCCGTCGAGACGCTCACCGCCGGTGAAACCACCACCTTCACCTCGCAGCTCCTTGGCGGCGAGTACGAGGGCCAGGAGGCCGAGGTCGAGCTGACCGTCACCGCCGTCAAGGAGCGCGAGCTTCCCGAGGCCGACGATGAGTTCGCCCAGATGGCGAGCGAGTTCGATACGATCGCGGAGCTCCGCGAGAGCCTCGCCGAGCAGGCCTCCAAGACGGCCGTGTTCGCGCAGGGGCAGCAGGCACGCGACCTGTTCACCGAGACGCTCATCGAGCAGGCAGGGATCCCGGTCTCCGAGGAGCTCGTCGAGGAAGAGGTGCACCGTCACCTCGAGAACGAGGGGCGTCTCGAGGACGAGGAGCACCGCGCGGAGGTGCGCGTCTCCAGCGAGAAGCAGATCCAGCTTCAGCTGCTCCTCGACGCCATCGTCGAAGCCGAGGGCGTGACGCCGACCCAGGCCGAGCTGTCGCAGTACATCTTCTCCTCGGCTCAGCAGTACGGCATGGAGCCCGCGCAGTTCCTCCAGGCGATCAGCCAGGGCAACCAGATGGGCCTGATCGTCGGCGAGGTCACGCGGAACAAGGCACTCGCGGTCGCGCTCGGCAAGGCGAAGGTCGTCGATAAGGACGGCAACGCGGTCGATCTCTCCGAGTTCACCGCTGTCGACGCCGACGAGCCCGAGACCGACGAGTCCGAGACCGACGACGCCGAGACGGCCGACGCCGAGGAGCCGCAGAAGTCGGAGTAGTCTCCGCTCAGCGCACGCGACTCGCGAACTCGATCCCCCGGACCGCACAGCGGACGGGGGATCGGTTCGTATCCGGCAGGGTGTGCCCAGGGCGAACACGGCCACGGAGAGGCGTGCGAGTCGGTACTCTCGAATCAGTCAATCACGAATGGAGCGCCGAATGGCAGAACAGACGCCACAGCAGCCGAACAGCGTGTTCGAGCGACTGCTCAAGGATCGCATCATCTGGCTCGGCTCAGAGGTTCGCGACGATAACGCGAACGAGATCTGTGCCAAGATCCTTCTCCTCGCGGCAGAAGACCCCGAGGCCGACATCTACCTCTACATCAACTCGCCCGGTGGTTCGATCACCGCGGGCATGGCCATCTACGACACGATGTCGTTCGTGCCGAACGACATCGTCACCGTCGGTATCGGCATGGCGGCCTCGATGGGTCAGTTCCTGCTGACCGCCGGCACCAGGGGAAAGCGCTACATCACTCCGAATGCGCGTGTGCTGCTCCACCAGCCGCACGGTGGGTTCGGCGGGACGGCGAGCGACATTCAGACGCAGGCGCAGCTCATCACCTCGATGAAGAACCGTCTCGCCGAGATCACCGCCGCACAGACCGGCAAGCCGGTCGAGCAGATCAACGAGGACGGTGACCGCGACCGCTGGTTCACCGCCACCGAGGCGCTCGAGTACGGATTCGTCGATTACATCCGCGAGTCGGCCAGTGACGTGGTCGGCGGCGGCGGAACCGGGAAGTAGGCGACAGAGAAAGTGAATGAATCGCAGATGACGCGCGAAATGCCCCGGGCCGGGGGAGCCGGCCTCATGATGCCAGAGTCCCGCTACGTGCTGCCCTCCTTCGAGGAGCGGACGCCGTACGGCTTCAAGCGCCAGGATCCCTACGCGAAGCTCTTCGAGGATCGCATCATCTTCCTCGGTGTGCAGGTCGACGATGCCTCAGCGGACGACGTGATGGCCCAGCTCCTCGTGCTGGAGAGCCAGGATCCCGAGCGGGACATCACGATGTACATCAACTCGCCCGGTGGCTCGTTCACCGCGATGACGGCGATCTACGACACGATGCAGTACATCCGGCCGCAGGTGCAGACGGTGTGCCTCGGTCAAGCCGCATCGGCCGCCGCAGTGCTGCTCGCCGGCGGTTCGCCCGGAAAGCGGCTCGCGCTGCCGAACGCACGGGTGCTCATCCACCAGCCATCGACCGGTCAGGCCGGACACGGGCAGGCATCGGACATCGAGATCCAGGCCGCCGAGATCCTGCGCATGCGCGAGTGGCTCGAGCAGACCCTCTCGCGGCACTCGAAGCGGACGCCCGAGGAAGTCAATCGCGATATCGACCGCGACAAGATCCTCGGAGCGCAGGAGGCCCTGGAGTACGGCCTCGTCGACCAGGTGTTGACGAGTCGCAAGAACCCGCAGGCCGTCTGATTTGCGCGGGCCCCGGGATCGACCACGGCGTCGTCCCGGGGCCTTTCGGCGAGTCTGGGCTCCAATTGTCAGGGGTGACGGCTAGGCTCAAGGGCATTGGCCGAACGGTTGAGGGGGGCCTCGGATGGCGAAGATCGAGAGCAGCGAGCTGCTGAAGTGCTCCTTCTGCGGCAAGTCGCAGAAGCAGGTGCAGCAGCTGATCGCCGGACCGCAGATCTACATCTGCGACGAGTGCGTCGCTCTCTGCAACGAGATCATCGAAGAGCGGCTCGCCGAGCAGCATGCCGAGGCCGACCCCTCCGAGTTCACGCTGCACCGGCCGCGCGAGATCGCCGAGTTCCTCGATCAGTACGTGATCGGACAGGAGCGGGCGAAGCAATCGCTCGCGGTCGCGGTCTACAACCATTACAAGCGCGTGCGCGCCCGGAAGGCGCTCACGAGTGCCGAGGCCGCTGCCGAAGAAGTGGAGATCGCGAAATCGAACATCCTCATGGTCGGTCCCACGGGATGCGGTAAGACGTACCTCGCCCAGTCGCTCGCGCGGCAGTTGAACGTTCCGTTCGCCGTCGCAGACGCGACCGCATTGACGGAAGCCGGCTACGTCGGCGAAGACGTCGAGAACATCCTGCTCAAGCTGTTGCAGGCGGCAGACTTCGATGTGCAGCGGGCGGAGACGGGCATCATCTACATCGATGAGATCGACAAGATCTCTCGCAAGGCCGAGAACCCGTCGATCACCCGCGATGTGTCGGGGGAGGGCGTGCAGCAGGCGCTGCTGAAGATTCTCGAGGGCACTGTGGCCTCGATTCCGCCGCAGGGCGGACGCAAGCATCCGAACCAAGAGTTCATCCAGCTCGATACCACGAATGTGCTCTTCATCGTCGCCGGTGCGTTCTCCGGCCTCGAAGACATCGTCGCCACGCGGATGGGCAAGGGCGGAGTGGGCTTCGGCGCGCCGCTGCCGAACAAGCGCGACGAGGCCGACTTCTTCGCCGAGGTGCAGCCGGAAGACCTGCACAAGTTCGGACTGATCCCCGAGTTCATCGGTCGGTTGCCGGTCGTGGCGACCGTCGATCCCCTCGACGTCGATGCGCTGAAGCGCATTCTCAGCGAGCCCAAGAACGCGCTGGTGAAGCAGTACCAGCGCATCTTCGAGATCGATGGTGTGAGTCTCGAATTCGAAGATGAAGCCCTCGAGGCGATCGCCGAGCTCGCGGTGGAGCGGAAGACCGGTGCGCGCGGGTTGCGCGCGATCCTCGAATCGTTGCTCGGCCCCATCATGTTCGAGGTACCGTCGTCGGACGACATCACCAAGGTGATCGTGACAGCGGAATCGGTGCGCGGTGAGGCGTTGCCGCGGATGCTGCAGTCCCGCGCCGAGCGCAGCGCGTAAGCGTCGGGGAGACTTCGGGGAGCGCCGCGCTGCGGCGATCGCGCGGCTACTACTCGGCGCTGTCGTCCGCGCTGCTCAGGTCGTACGAGAGCAGCACCGACCCGTCCGTATCCGGGATGGTCGTCGCCGAAACGGTCAGTTCGGCATTGATGAGCAGCGCGCTGCGGCCGCCGTCGTCGTTCCGTGACTCGTCGTCGACGGAGAAGTCGCCGTCGTCGATGATCTGATTCCACAGCGCGTCCGCGGCTTCACCGTCCGCGGCGCTGAACACGACGAACCACTCGAACTCGCTGCGGGCTCCGGCATCGTCGACGGTCGCCCCGTCGGGCACCGGGAACGCTTCCGACGGGAACCCGTCCGGCAGATCGGTCGACTTCACATTCGGATCGAACTCGGTCTCCGGTTCCGTCCAGCTCGTCGCCTCGGGAGCCGGGGTCCCCTTCTCGGGGGCTCCGGCGATCTCATCGGGTTCCGGCGCGCACGCGCTCAACGCCACGGCGAGCAGCCCTGCGAGCGCCAGGACCGACAGCGCGTTCGCCCGACGGAGACGTGCGTTCGGTGCGGCATTCATGATCCCAACCAATCGTCGTCGTCGGAGTCGTCCGCTGCCTGTTCGTCGTCGAGTATCTGAACGGAGACCGTGCCGTCGACGCTCTGAGCGACCCTGACGAGTCCGTCGAGCTCGCACCGTGCGCGGCCCTCGAGCCAGGTGAGCGTCCAGGCTGCGGCCGTGGGGTACGCCGCCTCTTGCGCTGCGATCGCCTCGTGCAGCACGACCGGCACGCCCTCGTGCGGCGTTTCGCCGGCCGTCCACCGCGTCCCGAGCCTCATGCTCAGGCCTCCGCGGTCTCGAGAGTGATCCGGGCGACGGTCGGTCGCGCCACGTCGCCGCGTTCGATACGCAGATCGACGATGCGTCCGACGGCCGCCAGGTCCGGACTCGCGGTGATCAACCGCTCCGCGTCGCCTGCGGGAGCCTGGACGACCGCGAGGGTCACGGCAGTCCGCTGCGAGGCCTTCGCCTCGGACTTCGCGCCGCGGATGCCGATCAGGGCTTCGCCGACCAGGTCGAGCAGCCCCTCATCGCCGTCTGCGGCGAGATCCGTCACGTGGGCGGGCTCCGGCCAGGCGGCGTGGTGCACGGAACCCTCGTTGAACCAGGACCAGGTCTCTTCGGTCGCGAACGGCAGGAACGGCGCGAGGAGGCGGATGAAGACGGACAGCGCCTCGCGCAGTGCGGTGACCGCGGATGCCCGGGCGGCATCGTCGGCTTCGGTGGCGCCGTGGGCGCGCTCCTTGACGAGCTCCAGGTAATCGTCGCAGAAAGTCCAGAAGAACGATTCGGTGACCTCGAGCGCGCGTGCGTGGTCGTAGGACTCGAACGCGCGCGTCGCATCGGAGACGACGCGGGCGAGCCGGGTCAACATCGAGCGGTCCAACGGCTCCGTGACCGTTCCCGTTCCGCTCGCATCGAAGTTCAGCGTGAACTTCGCCGCGTTCAGGAGCTTGATCGCGAGTCGACGGCCGATCTTGATCTGCGTCGGATTCTGCGGGTCGAACGCGGCATCGGTGCCGAGCTTCGCCGATGCGGCCCAGTAGCGGACTGCATCGGACCCGTGCTGGGCGAGCATGCCGGCCGGGGTGACGACATTGCCCTTCGACTTCGACATCTTCTTACGATCGGGGTCGAGGATCCAGCCGGAGATGCCGGCGTGGCGCCAGGGGAGCTGCCCGTCCTCGAGCTCGGAACGAAGCAGGGTGGAGAAGAGCCAGGTACGGATGATGTCCTGGCCCTGGGGGCGGAGGTCGTACGGTGAGACGAGTGCGAAGAGCTCGGGATCGCGCTCCCATCCGCCGGCGAGCTGCGGTGTGAGCGACGACGTGGCCCAGGTGTCCATCACATCGACTTCGCCCTGGAAACCACCCGGGATTCCGCGCTGCTCGGGGGAGTACCCCTCGGGTGCATCGGTCGACGGGTCGACCGGAAGCTGCGCCTCGCTCGGCAGAATCGGGGCGTCGAACTCCGGGTTGCCTGCGGCATCGAGGGGGTACCAGACGGGGATCGGCACGCCGAAGAAACGCTGACGGGAGACGAGCCAGTCCCCGGTCAGGCCCTCGACCCAGTTCTCATAGCGAACGCGCATGAACTCGGGGTGCCACTGCAGTTCCCGACCGTGCGCGAGGAGTCGCGCACGACGATCCTCGTCGCGTGCGCCGTTCGCGATGTACCACTGGCGCGTCGATACGATCTCGAGCGGCTTATCGCCCTTCTCGAAGAACTTCACCGGGTGAGTGATCGAACGGATCTCGCCGACGAGTTCGCCCGAGGCCTGCAGCAGCTCGACCATCGCCTTCTTCGCACTAAAGACCGTCTTGCCGGCGAGCTGCGCGTACGCCGCGCGGCCGGCCTCGCTCGTGATCGCCTCGGGCGCCTCGGCGACGACGCGCCCGTCGAATCCGAGGATCGAACGGCTCGGCAACTGCAGCTCGCGCCACCAGACGACATCGTTCACGTCGCCGAACGTGCAGATCATGGCGATGCCGGTGCCCTTGTCGGGCTGTGCGAGATGGTGGGCCACCACCGGCACCTCGACATCGAAGACCGGGGTGCGGACGGTGGTGCCGAACAGGTCCTGATAGCGGTCGTCCTCCGGGTGCGCGACGAGGGCGACGCACGCCGCCAGCAACTCGGGTCGGGTCGTGTCGATCAGAATGTCGCCGTCGCCGACGGCCGCGCTCGAGTCGGTCCGGTGGAACGCGAGCTGGTGATACGCGCCCGGCTGCTCGCGGTCCTCGAGCTCGGCCTGCGCCACTGCGGTTCGGAACGTGACGTCCCACAGCGTGGGGGCCTGCGCCTGATACGCCTCGCCGCGCTCCACATTGCGCACGAAGGCGAGCTGCGACGCGCGGAGCGACTCCGGTCCGATCGTGCGGTAGGTCTGCGCCCAATCGACGGAGAGGCCGAGGGTACGCCAGAGATCTTCGAACTGGCGCTCGTCCTCGACCGTGAGGCGCTCGCAGAGTTCGATGAAGTTCCGTCGCGAGATGGGTTGCTGATCGGCGGCCTTCACGCTCTTCCCGTCACCGCCGTCGTGCGGCGGCACGAAGTCGTCGACGTAGGGCAGGGACGGGTCGCAGCGGACGCCGTAGTAGTTCTGCACGCGGCGTTCCGTCGGCAGTCCGTTGTCGTCCCAGCCCATCGGGTAGAAGACGCGTTTGCCGCGCATGCGCTGGAAGCGCGCGACCGTATCGGTGTGCGTGTACGAGAAGACGTGCCCGACGTGCAGCGAGCCCGACGCCGTGGGCGGCGGAGTGTCGATGCTGTAGACGTCGCCCCGCTCGGCCCCGTCGCGCGCGAAGGCGTAGACCCCGTCTCGCTCCCAGACCGCACCCCACTTCGACTCGAGGCCTTCCAGCTGGGGCTTGTCGGGGATCTCGCTCATGCTGCTCCGTAGTGACGTGAACGCGGGGTTCGATGGGGAGGCACCGTCTCTCCGTGCGGCCCGTCCGCGGGGCCGCGATCGGTGCTTCGGTGCCGGGTTGATCAACCATCTCAGTCTACGGGATCCGCCCGGCGGGGGAGCGACGAGGCGGCGGACCCGATGCTCATCGCGATCGGTCGAGCGGAATCACTCGGTCGCGTGGGCGAGCGCAAGATGCTCGCTCAGGCGACCCCGCCTCGGGCCGCGTTCCGCCCACGCCTGAGCTGCGGCGACCGCCTCGCCGAGTGCGGCGTACGCGATGGCCCGCGGAGCGAGCGCGCGCGTCGTCGTCCCCGTGCGCTCGGCGACGAACTGGGCGAGCGTCTCGGCAGCGGTGTTGAGTCGCGCGAGCGCCGACAGGCCGACCTCGCCAGGACTGCCCATCGCCTCGAACTGCGTGAGGATCCACGGCACGCGATCCGGACCGAACTCGTCGGCGACCCGGAGGAGCCCGGCGCGCACAGCGTCCCGGGGATCGGCGGCCGCCTCCGCTGCGCGGAGCGCGGTGGGGAGCACGGCGAGCGCGGCGTCGAGATCACCCCAGAACACGTCAGATTTCGCCGGGAAGTAGTTGAAGAACGTGCCTCGGCTGACTCCGGCGCGCCGCGCGATCTCAGCGACAGTGGTGCCGTCGTACCCCTGCTCGAGGAAGAGCTCGCAGGCGGCTTCTTCCAGAACCTCGCGGCTCGAGACGCGCGGGCGACCGCGGCCGGCTGGGCCGTCGCTGCTCGGGCGGGACGTCACAGGTCGATCCTATCGACGTCGTGCGCTCCGCCGCTGAGTACCGGATCTCGGCTGTGCGGCGGGCTGCCAAACCGTGCCGCGCTCCAGGAGGCGACCCCGGCGACGCCGACCGCAGCCGCGAGGGTGAGGTAGGCGGCCGGCGTGCCGACGGCCCCGATCGCGGTCCCCAACGCGAAGGCGCCGAGTCCGAGTCCTCCGTCGTAGCCGATGTTCCACAGGGTCGAAGCGGTCCCGGCACCCCGCTCGCGCAGGCGATCGACGGTGGCGACGAAGGTGTCGTTCTGACAGGCCCCGAAGCCGCCGCCGAGCAGCACCGAACCCAGCAGCAGGAGCGGCAGGCGGTCCTCGAGCGACCAGGCGATACACGCCAGGCCGAGTGCGACCGAGACGGCGGAGCCGAACTGGATCCGTCCACTGCCGATCCGGTCCGCGACCGGCCCGGCGGCGACCCGGCCGAGGACAAGGGCGATCGATGCCAGCAGCAGCGCCGTCGCGGCTGCGAACGGCTCGGGTCCCGAGAGGGGAAGAAACGTCGTCACCGCACCGAACGCGCTGCCCGTGAGGACGAGCAGCGCGAGGGGAACGAGCACCGAACGGACCGAGCGGAGGGGCGGGAGCGCAAACCGTCCGCGGGCGGCGCCGGGGAGGCGAAGCGCACAGGCGCAGGCGGCGAGCGAGGTCGCGGTCACGATCCAGAACACCGTGCTGAAGCCGAGGTGCTCGGCGGACCAGACGCCGCCGGCGAGACCGACGACGGTCGGTGCTGCGGTCGCGAAGCCGTAGAGCGACGCTGCGGATGACAGACGCCCCGGTGTCGCGAGTTCGGTCACGAGCACACCTCCCGCCACCACGACGAGACCGAACCCGAGTCCGCGGATCATCGTGACGAGCATTAGCCAGGTGAAGTCACCCGGCAGCAGATAGAGCGGTGTCGGCGCACCCAGCAGGACGGCGCCGATGATGAGCAGCGATCGGAGCGGCAGCAGGCGCATGAGCCAGGGCATGAGGAACTGGGCGGCCACCGTCGCGGCCATCATGCCGCTCGTGACCGTCCCCACGGCGAACGTGTCCGCTCCCTGTTCGACCGCCCACATCGGCAGCACCGGCAGCAGCGCCGCATAGTTGATCAGGGCGAAGAAGGTCGCGCCGACGAGGGGGATGAGCGCGCCCCCGAACCTCCGACCGTGACTCATCATTCCAGTCTGCCACGGTTGGGGTCGCCCGCAGGTGGTGGCTAATGTGGGGGTATGCCAGAACAGAAGCGCGGCCTCGTTCCGAAGCTCATCTCGCGGGCTCTCGAGCTGCGGCTCGTTCGCGCGTTCCTGTTGTACAGCGAGCACAAGGGGTCGATGCTCGCCGACAGCATCACCTATCGCGCACTCTTCAGCGTGTTCGCCGCGGTGCTGCTCGGGTTCTCGATCGCGGCGCTCTGGTTGGCCGGAAACCCCGAGGCGATGCAGTCGCTGATCGCCTCGCTCGACTCGGTCATCCCCGGAATCGGGGATTTCGTCGACCCCGAAGCTATCGAAGCGCCGACCGGGTTCACCATCGCGGGCATCGTGTCGATGGGTGGTCTGCTGTTCGCCGCGATCAGCGCGATCGGCAGCCTCCGGTCCGCGATCCGCATGATCGGCGATCAGGTCACCGAGACTCAGCAGTTCGTCTGGGTGATCCTGCGCAACTTGATGGTGGGCATCGCCTTCGGCGGACTCCTGATCGCAGCCGCCGCAGCCTCGTTCCTGGGATCGGTGGGCATCGACACCGTGTCCGGGTGGCTCGGGTTCGATGCGGGCAGTCCCGTCGCTCAGACGCTGACGCGCGCGTTCGGCATCGCGGTGGTCTTCATCATCGACACCGTCGCGATCGCACTGGTGTTCCGGCTCCTCTCGGGCATCTCCGCGCCGGCTCGCGCGCTGTGGGTCGGCGCCATGCTGGGTGGTGTCGGCCTGACCGTGCTGCAGGAACTCTCGGGGCTCTTCGTGCGCGGGGCGACGTCGAACCCGCTGCTCGCCACGTTCGGCGCGCTCATCGCGCTCCTCCTCTGGTTCAACCTGTCGGCGCAGGTGATCCTCATCGCCAGCAGCTACATCGTGACGGCGGCGGCCGAATCCCAGGATCGCGTGCGCGCGAAGTTCGGTGCCGAGAACTTCGCGCAGCGACGTCGGCAGCGCGCCGAGGACAAGTTCGAGGCGGCACGATCGGAACTGCTGGCCGCTCAAGAGGCCGAGGCGGAGGCCCGCGCGTCAGGGTCCGAATCGGACTCGGAGGAAGAGCCCGATTCGGATTCGGAAGCGAAGCCGAAGACGCGTGAGTAGTTCCTCCGACGACCCGCGCTCGATGTTCGCCGATCACGCGCTGTCGGTGGCGCCGCGATTACTCGGCGCCCGGTTCGCGCTCGCCGGCCCCGAGGGCGAGGTCGCGGTGCGCATCACCGAGGTGGAGGCGTACCACGGTGTCGGAACGCCTGGAGTGTTCGACCCCGGGTCCCACTCGAAGCATCGCCGCACGCCGCGCAATGCGTCGATGTTCGGCCCTCCCGGCCACGCCTACGTGTACTTCTCGTACGGCATGCACTTCGCCATCAACATGGTGTGCTCGCCGGACGGCGTGGCGTCCGGAGTACTGATCCGATCTGGGGAGGTGATCCGCGGCATCGATCTCGCGCGCAGACGACGTGCGGTGCGCCGCAGCACCGTTCCACGTGATGCCCACCTGGCGCGCGGTCCGGGCAACCTCGCTGCGGCGCTCGGCGTCACTCGACCCCTGCACGACGGGCTCGACCTCTTCGCGGCCCCGTTCGCGGTGGAACTCGAGCCGCTCCCGGATGTCTCGACCATCCGCTCGGGCCCGCGCGTCGGTGTCGCCGGGGAAGCCGGCGGCCCGGCGTTCCCCTGGCGGTTCTGGATCGACGGCGATCCGACGGTGTCCGCCTTCCGGCCGGGACGCGGAACCCCAGGGTCGCCTCGCTGACCCTGCAGCACGGCGTCACGCGGATGACGCGAGACCGGGTTCCTCGATACGCTGGACGACATGGCGAACGACACGACGGCTGGTCCGCAGCCCGAACCCGAACTGTCCGAGACGGCCCGCATCGCGCGAGACCTCATCCGTTTCGACACCTCCAATCGCGGAGGAGGGGACGCCGATGCCGAGCGTCCCGCGGCGGAGTACGTGGCCGACTTCCTGCGAGAGCTGGGCCTGGAACCCGGCATCTACGAGTCGGACCCGGGACGCGCGAGCGTGGTGGCACGCGTGTCGGGCGAGGATCCGGACCTGCCGGCGTTGGTCCTCCACGGACACCTGGACGTCGTCCCGGCTGACCCGGCGAACTGGACCGTGGACCCGTTCGCCGGAGTCGTGAAGGACGGGATGCTCTGGGGCCGCGGCGCCGTGGACATGAAAGACATGGACGCCATGATCCTCACGGCAATCGCCGAGCTGCTCCGCGCGGGGGAGCGTCCCCGACGAGACGTGATCCTCGCGTTCTTCGCCGATGAGGAGAACGGTGGCGTGTACGGTGCTCAGTACCTCGTGACCGAGCACCCCGAGTTGTTCGCGGGTGCCGGTACCGCCATCAGCGAAGTCGGCGGCTACTCGATCGACCTGAACGGTCAGCGCGCCTATCTCGTGCAGACCGGGGAGAAGTCGCTGGACTGGGTGCGCCTGCGTGCCCGAGGAACCGCCGCGCACGGCTCGCGCGTCTGGCACGACAACGCCGTCACCCGACTCGCCGAGGCCATCGCCGCGCTGGGCCGTCACGAGTGGCCGCTCGCGCTCTGCGACACCACGCGTGAGCTCATCGATGAGATCGCTGCACTCTACGGCGAGAACCCGCACGAGATCGACCCCGAGCAGTTGGTGCTGCGCGCCGGGAAGGGCGCGGGCTTCATTCAGGCGAGCCTGCGGAACACGTCGAATCCCACGGTGCTGCAGGCGGGATACAAGCACAACGTGATCCCGGACACTGCAGAGGCGCTCGTCGATATCCGCGCGGTTCCGGGAGGGCAGCAGGAGGCGATGGATCTCGTGCGCGAAATCGTGGGCGAAGACATCGAGATCGAGACGCTGCACTCGGACATCGGTCTCGAAGTCCCGTTCACGGGCGAACTCGTCGACGCCATGACGGCGAGCCTCCTGAAGTCCGATCCGGATGCGAAGGTGCTCCCGTACCTGCTCTCGGGCGGCACCGACAATAAGTCGCTCGCGCGTCTCGGGATTGTCGGATACGGCTTCGCTCCGCTCCGACTGCCCGCCGATCTCGACTTCCCCGGAATGTTCCACGGCGTCGACGAGCGCGTGCCGCTCGACGCGCTCGACTTCGGGCACCGCGTGCTCGTCGACCTGCTTCGCAGCTATTGAACAGATAGGGTAGACGGCGGTCTGCTCCCGAACGGGGCTGCAGCGGAAAGGCGACATGGGGATTCTCGAGGCCATCATCCTCGGGATCGTGCAGGGGCTCACGGAGTTCCTGCCGGTCTCGTCGAGCGCGCACCTGCGCATCTCGAGCGAGCTGCTCGGCATCGGCGACGCGGGAGCCGCGTTCACCGCGATCACGCAGATCGGCACCGAAGCCGCGGTCATCGTGTACTTCTGGCGCGACATCGTTCGCATCATCGGTCGGTGGTTCCGCTCACTCACCGGGGCGGTGCCGCGCCGCGATCCCGACGCACTGATGGGGTGGTGGATCATTCTCGGCACACTGCCGATCGTCGTGCTCGGTCTGCTCTTCGAGGATGCGATCGATTCGACGCTCCGGTCGCTGTGGTTCGTCGCCTTCGCGCTCATCGGATTCGGCCTCCTGCTCGGCGTCGCCGACCGGTTCGGCCGTAAGGTGCGACCGATCGAACAGCTGACCTGGAAGCACGGCCTCATCTACGGGTTCGCGCAAGCCCTCGCCCTCATCCCCGGAGTGTCCCGCTCGGGAGGCACGATCACCGCCGGCCTCATCATGGGGTACACCCGTGAGGCGGCGGCACGGTACTCGTTCCTGCTCGCGATTCCCGCCGTGCTCGGATCGGGCGGCTACAAGCTCGTCTCGTCGATCGGCGACCCCACCGCCACGCCCGCCATCCCCACGGCCGTCGCCACCGTCGTCGCGTTCCTCGTCGCGCTCGTCGTCATCGGACTCTTCTTGCGGTACATCTCGAAGCGCAGCTTCATGCCGTTCGTCGTGTACCGCGTCCTGCTCGGCATCACCATCATCGTTCTGCTGAGCACGGGAGTGCTCAGCCCACACGACGGCGCAGCCGTCGCCGCGACCTCCGGAGGAACCCCGTGAGAACCTGGACACCGCCGCAGTTGCCCGAGCTGCCGGGAGCGGGGACCGCCCCGCGCCTGTTCAACACCGCCACGGGACGGCAGGAGACTCCCGCGACCAACGCGGGGCGAGCCTCGCTATACGTGTGCGGCATCACGCCCTACGATGCCACGCACCTCGGTCATGCGTTCACCTACGTGACGTTCGACATCCTGGTGCGCGCCTGGCGCGACGCCGGCCTCGAGGTGGTGTACGCGCAGAACATCACGGATATCGACGACCCGCTGCTCGAGCGGGCGAACGCGACCGGTGTCGACTGGCGCGCACTCGCCGATGAGCAGATCGGCCTCTACCGCTCGGACATGCACCGACTCGGCCTCGTTCCGCCCGATCACTTCGTTGCGGTGACGGAGCAGATCGCCGAGATCGCCGCCGCGGTCGCCCGCCTGCGCGAGATGGGCTACGCCTATACCGTGCCGACCGAGGACGCCGACCAGGACGACCTCTACTTCGACACCGTGGGCGCTTCCGAGCGCTCGCAGTGGCGGCTCGGCGATGTCGCGCCGTACGACCGCGAACTCATGCTCCGCTTCAGCGCCGAGCGCGGCGGTGACCCCGACCGCCCGGGGAAGCGGGACGCGCTCGATCCGCTGCTCTGGCGCGCCGCCCGAGCCGACGAGCCGAGCTGGGAGACGGTCCTCGGCTCCGGTCGTCCCGGATGGCACGTCGAGTGCTCGGTGATCGCGGCACGCGCGCTCGGATGCCCCTTCACCGTGCAGGGCGGCGGAGCCGACCTCGTCTTCCCGCATCACGAGTTCACCGCGGCGCACGCCACCGCGGACACGGGCGTGCCGCTCGCGCACGCCTACTGCCACGTGGGCCTCGTGGGGTACGACGGCTTCAAGATGTCGAAGTCTCGGGGCAACCTGGTGTTCGTATCGAAGCTGCTCGACTCGGGCGCCGACCCGTCGGCGATCCGGCTGGGGCTGCTCGCGCATCACTATCGCTCCGAGTGGGAGTGGCGCGACAGCGACCTCGACACGGCCGGTCGCCGTCTGCGCGCCTGGCGCGAGGGGCTCGAGCGCACGAGCGATGAACCCGCGAGCGCGGCTACGGTGCTCTCGCAGTTGCGAAGCGCCCTCGCCAACGACCTCGACACCCCCGTCATGCTTGCCACGCTCGATGCGGCGCTCGACCGCGGCGTGGATCGTCCGGCGCTCATCGCCGACGCCGTCGAGGCGCTGCTCGGGGTGCGGTTGATCGAGCGCCAGGACTGATCGCCGCCGGGCCGGACCCCGCTCGCGCTATCCGCGCGGATCG
Organism: Leucobacter tardus; assembly: GCF_017583045.1. Classification (GTDB taxonomy): domain Bacteria; phylum Actinomycetota; class Actinomycetes; order Actinomycetales; family Microbacteriaceae; genus Leucobacter; species Leucobacter tardus. The sequence goes on from NZ_JAGFBF010000005.1 coordinate 234,569, forward strand.
GTGTCAGGCTCGTCTGACGCGTCCGGCGCCGCGCCGGGGTCCGTGCCATCCCCGTCATCGACGGGATCCGTCGAAGGGGCGTCTTCGTCGGGCTCGTCGGCCCCGTCAATCGCATCGGGTTCTCCGGGTTCGCCCGGGGCCGGCGCGAACGTCGTGTGGTCCGCGCGGGGCTGTTCGAGGAACTTCTCGAACTCCAGCGCGAGCGCGTCCCCCGTCGTCTCGGCGGCCATGTTCGCATCTCGCGACTCCTCGAGGCGACGAATGTACTGCGTCATCTCCTCATCGGTCGCCGCAATGCGGTCGATGTTCGCCTCCCATTCGGTGGCCTCGTCCAGAAGAGCGCCGCGCGGGATGACGATGTCGAGCAGCTCCTCGAGACGGTCGAGGATCGCGAGCGTCGCCTTCGGGGACGGGGCGCTGTGCACGTAGTGGGGCACCTGCGCCCAGAGCGAGAGCGATTCGATGCCTTCTGCCGCGAGTGCCAGGTCCACGACCGTGGAGATCCCGGCCGGGCCTTCATAGGTGCTGCGCTCGGCGCCGGTCTCAGCACGTCGCGCGGGATTCTCGGAAGACATCGAGATCGCGATCGGTCGGGAGTGCGGGGCGTCCGAGAACATCGATCCGAGCAGGATGACGGAATCGATGTCCCAGACATCGACGAGCTCGACGATCTCTTCCGCGAACGACAACCAATCGCGCGCCGGCTCCACGCCGGCCAGCAGGAACAGGTCGGTGACCGGGGTGCCGTCGATGCGACGCACCGTCTCCGTCTCCGCATCCACGGGCTCAGCGCCCGGGCGCTGGATCTTGCCGTAGAGACGAGTGTCAGGCCAATCTAGGATCCGCTCGCCCTGGTCGTCGAAGATGAGCTTCGGCCGGTGCACCTGGAAGTCCACGTATCCCTCGGCGCCGATCGCGTGCAGGACTTCGGCGTCGATGAGCTCCGCGAGGTGCTGGAGCACGGTCGTCGTCGCCGCTCCGGCATCGCTCCAGCCCTCGAAGGCGGCGATCATGATGCGGGGGCGGGGTGGACGCTGGTCGGCGGACTCGGTCACGTGGGGTTCGGCTCCTTCGGAGGGGGTGGAGTGTCGCACCTAGCGTATCCTGCGCGGCTGGGGGAGCCGGACTGGGTAGACTGGTCCGAATGACGACGCCACGCCACGGAACCCCTGATCTGCGCGCAGTGCTCTGGGACATGGACGGAACCCTCATCGATTCCGAGCCGTTGTGGCTGGAGGCCGAGACGGCGATGCTGTCCCGCTACGACATTTCGCTCTCCGACGAGGTGCGCGAGCAGCTGATCGGGTGCGGGCTGCGCACGGGTGCGGAGATCTTCCGCTCGCTCGGGGTGCCCCTCGATGTCGACACCATCATCGATGAGTGGATCGACGGCGTGATCGCCGGACTCGACCGGACGGGGCCGGCATGGCGCCCGGGTGCGCTCGAGGCCCTGCGCTCGCTCGCCGACGCCGGGATTCCCTGCGTGCTCGTGACGATGTCGGTGCGCCGACTCGCGGAACACGTCGTCGGGTTGCTGCCGTTCCCGGCGTTCGCCGCGATTCTGCCCGGTGACGAGGTCGCGCACGAGAAGCCGCATCCCGATCCCTATCTGCGCGGAGCCGCGGCGATCGGCGTCGATATCGCCGAGTGCCTCGCGCTCGAGGATTCCCGTACGGGCCTGCGTTCGGCTGCGGCGTCCGGCGCGGTCGCGATCGGTGTGCCGCACGAGGTGCCCCTCGAAGAGGTCGCGGCACACGCCCTCTGGCCGACGCTCGAGGGTGTGGACGCGCGAACCGTCCGCGCGGAGTTCGCTCGGCTGCGCGGGGAGACTCCGGGTCCGCGGACGGTCGGCGAACCGGAGCACATCGACGGTCCCGCCGTGTCGGGTCCGTTCCAGTACGGCGATCGCGTGCAGCTGACCGGACCCAAGGGGCGTCTGAACACGATCACGCTCGTGCGGGGCGGCGAGTTCCACAGTCACCGCGGCATGATCGCGCACGCGGCAATCGTCGGGCTCCCCGACGCCTCCGTGCTGCGCAGCAGTAGCGGAGACGAGTATCTCGCGCTGCGCCCGCTCCTCTCCGACTACGTGATGTCGATGCCCCGCGGGGCGGCGATCGTCTACCCGAAGGACGCCGCGCAGATCCTGTCGCTCGCCGACGTGTTCCCCGGAGCCCGCGTCGTCGAAGCCGGGGTCGGCTCGGGTGCGCTCTCGCTGCATCTGCTGCGCGCCATCGGACCGCAGGGGTCGCTGTTCTCCTTCGAGCGCCGAGAGGAGTTCGCCGAGATCGCCCAGGCCAACGCGGTCGCGTTCGCCGGTGCCGCTCCGGAGAACTGGACGGTGACGGTCGGAGACCTGCAGGAGGCGCTCCCCGCGACCTGCCCGAGCGGATCGATCGACCGCGTCGTGCTCGACATGCTCGCGCCGTGGGAGTGCATCGACGTCGCAGCGGACGCGCTCGCGCCCGGCGGCGTCGTGATCTGCTACGTCGCCACGGTGACACAGCTCTCGCGGGTCGCTGAAGGGCTGCGACGCTCCGAGAAGTTCACCCACCCGCAATCGTCCGAGACGATGGTGCGCGGGTGGCACGTCGAGGGTTTGGCGGTGCGCCCGGATCATCGCATGGTGGCGCACACGGGGTTCCTCATCACGGCGCGACGACTCGCACCGCAGACCGCCGCCCCCCAGATGAAGCGGCGTGCATCGAAGAGCGAGTTCGCGGACGCGGACCTCGAAGCGTGGTTGCCCGACCTGGTCGATGGGGACGGCGGCATCTGGACGCCGAGTGTCGTCGGTGAGCGCGGCAAGAGCGATAAGGTGCTCCGCAAGAAGGTCAGGGAGGCCCGGAAACTCGCCGACCAGCGCCGAGACGGCGGGTCGGGCGACGAGCAGTCCGGCCGAGCAGCGCTTCCCGGTGACGACACCGCCGACGGCACAGACGAGGTCCGTTAGGATGTCTGAGGTCAGCACACCACTGCGAGAGGTTTTTATGCGCCGTCGTACCGTCCCAGCGGTTTCCGCTGCAGTCCTTCTGCTCGCCGGCGTGACCGGGTGCAGCGCGAGCGGCTCGGCCGCGAACGACTGCGACGCCTCGTTCGGGCCCGGAGCGATGAGCAGCAGTGTCGAGGTGACCGGTGGCGCGGGCGAAGGGCCGCGGGTGCAGGTTCCCGAGGGCCTCACCGCCGAGCAGTCCCAGCGCTCGCTCATCACCGACGACGGCGCGGACGGCGACCGTGGCGACGCACGGGTCGCCGATGACGACACGCTCGTCGCCGTGAACCTGGCGCTCTTCGAGAGCGGTACCGGTTCCGAGCTGCTGTCGAGCCCGACCTGGGATGCCGATCGAGGCGCGAGTTTCGTGCTGATGGACCCCGAGATGGAGAACCCGCTCGCCGAATCGCTGCGCTGTGCCGTCGCAGGCGACCGTGTGGTCGCGGCGTTCAACCCCGAGGACAGCGCGCTGCTCGCCGGTCAGGGCACCATCGCCGAGGGCGAGTCGATCGTCGGCGTCATCGATGTCGTCACGGTCGACGACCTCGTCGCATCGGGCAAGACGCGGAACCTGCCGTCCGGATTCCCCGCCGTCGTCACCGACGAGTCCGGGCGCCCGGGTGTGGTGCTGCCGCCTCGACCCGCTCCGGACGGGAGTCGTTCGGCTGACCGCATCGTCGGCGACGGTCCCGAGGTTGAGGCTGACGACGCGGTGATCGCGCAGGTGCTCGCGGTCGGGTGGAACGGCACCGTGGATCCGCAGAACAACAGCTGGGACACGATGGCGGGTCAGGGTGGACCGAAGCCGATCGGCACGGAGGACGACATCGCGGCGAGCGGTGCGACCTACCGCGCCGAACTGACGGGGCACACCGTCGGTTCGCAGGTCGTGATCGTCGAGGGCGGCGAGAACGCCCGCGTCGTCGTCGTGGACATCGTGAGCGTTGGGTAGTTCGGTCGTTCGGAGGTGACGATGACGCAGCGCCGCAGAATCCCGGCGGAGCAGCGGATCTTCAGCCTCGTGCTGGCGCTGGTCGCGAGTCCCGAAGGCGTGACGAAGCGCGGTCTGCTCTCGAGCGTCTACGGGTACGCCGATCGATACGATGCGTCGAAGCCCGACGCGGCGCTCGATCGGCAGTTCGAGCGGGACAAGGACCAGCTTCGCGCGCTCGGCGTCCCGGTCGAGACGATCGATTCGCCGCAGGAGCCTGGTAACACCCAGCTCGCGCGATACCGCATCACCAAGGAGCTCCTGCAGATGCCGCGGGAGCTGAGGTTCTCTCCGCGCGAGCTCACGCTGCTGCGCCTGGCGGCGCTCGCCTGGGCCGAGGGCAGTCTGACCGCCGAGTCCCGCCGTGCCGCCATGAAGCTCGAGGCCATCGGCGCCGATGTCGACGTCCGTCATCTGGGTGTCGCGCCGCGTATCGGTCCGCCTGATCCGGTAGCCCAGGTGCTCTGGCGCGCGATCGAGGAGCTGCGTGTCGTGCGGTTCGATTACCGGCTTCCGTCGCGCGATCACTCGCTGACCCGCCGCGTGGCACCGCTGAGGTTGCATCGGGCCGACGGACGTTGGCATCTCATCGGCCGCGATCTCGACCGAGCGGCTGACCGCGTGTTCCTGCTGTCGCGCATCGTCGGCGATGTCGCGGTGACCTCCGAACGGTTCACCTCCGACATGCTGGAGTCGGCAGAGGCGGTGGTCGCCGGCTTGTTGGAGCGCGAGTCCCGGCAACTCGCCACGATCGTCGTCCGCGAGGGGTCCGTCGCGGAGGCTCGGTTGGCGCCGCGCGCGCGCGCTGCCGAGGGCCAGACCCTGACCCTCGGCACCCTCGACTACTTCGAGTACGCGCTTGCCGACGAGCTCGTGACCTACGGCGACGAGGTCACGGTGCTCGACCCTCCGAAACTCCGCGCGGCGGTCGTCCACCGATTGCGCGCAATCGCGGCGTCTCATGAGCGTTTGTCCGTTGATGAGGAGGGTGCGCATGGCTGAGCAGCTCCCGACTCCCGATCGAGTGATCCTGCTGCTCTCGTTGGTGCCGTATCTGCAGGAGCACGGGCCCACCACGATCACTGAACTCTCGCTCGCCTTCGATGCCGAGCCGAAGATGCTGCGCGACCTCGTCCGCTTCCTCGGGACCGCCGGCGTGCCGGGCGAGACGCTGCGCTACCAGCACGAGGATCTCTTCGATATCGACTGGGACGCCCTGGAACGCGACGATACCGTCTCCCTCGTGCAGGCGGTGGCCGTCGACGATGCGCCCCGGTTCTCCTCGGTCGAAACGGCGGCGCTGCTCGCCGGACTGCATGCGTTGACGAGCATGCTCCCCGGTCCGGACGCCGAGATCGCGATGAGCGCGGCCGCGAAGCTGGGTGCGACCTCGGGAGCCACCTCTCCGCTGTCGGTGACGGCCGATCCGCAGGATCCTCGTCTGCCCGACGTGGTGTCCGCCATCGACGCGGGTCGGCTCGTGGAGTTCGCGTATCGGGACGCCGCTGGCAGCGTGACGGAGCGGATGGTCGATCCGTGGTCGTTGACACAGAACGGCGGAGCCTGGTACCTCCGCGGTTACTGCCGGACGCGCGGGGATGAGCGCCTGTTCCGCATCGATCGCATGTCCGGGATCCGGGTGCGCGAGGAGGCGGTGGCTCATCCCGCGCCTCGCGATCGACGCGACCGGGCGAACGACCGCGGGGGAGTGACGGTGATCGCGCTCGCACGCGAGTCCGCGCTGCCGCGCCTGCGCGACGCCTTTCCTGAGGTCCTCGAGCAGACGGCCGATGGACGCGTCCGGATCCGGCTCCGTCTCGGCCATCCGAACGCGGCGGTGACGCTCGTGCAGGCCGTGCCGGGCGACATCGAGATCGAAGCCCCCGCTGCGGCCCGCGAGGCGGTGCGCGACTGGGCCGGGCGCGCGCTCTCGGTCTACGGGGACTGAGCTGGGATACACTGTGGCCGTGTCTTGGAGAACCCGCCGATCCCGCCGCACGGGCGGTCGGATGACGCTGGGTGAACATCTCGTCGAGTTCCGCAATCGGCTGATCATCTCCGCGATCGCGATCGCCGTCGGCCTCGTCGCCGGATGGTTCCTGTCGGATTGGGTGTGGGACGTCCTGCGGCAACCCGTGCTCGACATCGATGCGATCGGCCGTCAGGCGACGATCGCGTACGGTGACGTCACGAGCGGTTTCGACACGAAGGTGCAGATCGCCCTGTTCATCGCGATCATCATCGCGAGCCCTGTCTGGCTCTACCAGATCTGGGCGTTCCTGGTTCCCGGTCTCACGCGTCGCGAGAAGTGGTACGCCATCGGATTCGTCGGATCAGCGGTGCCGCTCTTCCTCCTCGGCGCGTACGCCGGGTGGCTCGTGATCCCGAACATCGTGCGGCTGCTCGCGAGTTTCCAGCCCGAGGAGGACGCGTTCTTCCTGACGGCTCGGAGCTATCTCGACTTCTCGGTCAAGCTGCTGCTCGCCGTCGGAGCGGGGTTCGTCATGCCCGTACTGCTCGTCGCCCTCAACTTCCTCGGCGTACTACGCGGCACCAGCATCCTGAAGAGTTGGCGCGGCGCGATCCTCGCGATCATCCTGTTCGCCGGGATCGCGACCCCGGCCGCCGACTTGATGAGCATGTTCCTGCTCGCATCCCCGATGGTGGTGCTGTACTTCGGAGCCGCGCTCATCGCGATACTTCACGATCGGATCGTGGATCGACGCCGAAACGCCGAACTGCAGGAGTACGGCATCGAGGACTCCCGCGAGGTCGCGGAGTGACGGCGCTCGAGCACTTCGAGTCACGGGTGAAGTTTCCGCTCGACGAGTTCCAGCGGACGGCGTGCCGACAGCTCGAGGCCGGTCGCAGCGTCCTCGTCGCGGCGCCGACCGGTTCGGGCAAGACCGTGGTCGCCGAGTTCGCGGTCACGCTGGCGCGCCGCGAGCGGAATGCGAGAGTCTTCTACACGACGCCGATCAAGGCGCTCTCGAACCAGAAGTTCCACGAACTCTGCGATGAGTACGGTGAGGACGAGGTCGGACTGCTGACCGGCGATGTGAACGTCCGCGGCGACGCGCCGATCGTGGTCATGACGACCGAAGTGCTGCGCAACATGATCTACGCGGACTCCGACGCGCTCACCGACCTCGCGTTCGTCGTGCTCGATGAGGTGCACTTCCTCGGCGACAAGTTCCGTGGAGCGGTGTGGGAGGAGATCATCCTGCACCTGCCGGAGCACGTCCGCATCGTGGCGCTCTCCGCCACCGTCTCCAACGCCGAGGAGTTCGGCGACTGGATGCACACGGTCAGGGGGGACACCGATGTCATCCTCGCCGAGCATCGGCCGGTGCCGCTATACCAGCACGTGCTGACGCCGAAGGCGCTCCTCCCGCTCATCATCGACGGTGAGGGTGAGCTCGCGGTGCGCGGGCGCATCAATCCCGAGTTGCGCAGGCTCGATGGCAGTGCCGGGGGGCGCGGCGGTGACGCACGCCGCGATCACCGGGACGGTGGGCGGAACGGCGGCGCTCGTGCCCATCGCGGCCGCAACGGGCGCAGCCGCGGCGGCCCGCCGCAGCGCAAGCGGACCGAACGCATCTCCCGGGCCGATATCGCGCGCGGGCTCGAAGAAACGGGTCTCCTGCCCGCCATCGTCTTCGTCTTCAGCCGCAACGGGTGCGACCAGGCGGTGCGGCAGTGCCTCTTCTCGGGAGTCAGATTGACTTCGCAGGAGGAACGCCGCGAGATCCGTGCGGTCGTCGACCGAGAGCTCACCGGCATGAAGGATGAAGACCTGCGGGTGCTCGGTGTGTCCGAGTGGATTGCCGGACTCGAGCACGGCGTCGCCGCGCACCATGCCGGCATGCTCCCCGTCTTCAAGTCGGTCGTGGAGGCGCTGTTCCAGCGGCGGCTCGTCAAACTCGTGTTCGCCACCGAGACGCTCGCACTCGGCATCAACATGCCCGCGAAGGCCGTCGTCATCGAGCGGCTGGACAAGTTCAACGGCGAACAGCGGGTGCCGCTCAGTTCCGGAGAGTTCACGCAGCTCACCGGCCGCGCCGGGCGTCGGGGCATCGATCCCGAGGGACACGCCGTGGTCGTGTGGAGCGACGCGGTCGACCTCGAGGCGCTCGCCCAGCTCGCCTCGACGCGTTCGTTCCCGGTCTGGTCGAGCTTCCGGCCGACGGCGAACATGGCGGTGAACCTGCTCGAACGGATGGACCTGGCGACCGCTCGCGAGACGCTGGAACTCTCATTCGCTCAGTTCCAAGCGGATCGAGCCGTCGTCGACGAGGCGCACGAACTCCGTGCGGAACAGGAGTCGCTCGCCGGGTACGAGGCGGCTGTGGAGCGCGCGCGTGGGTCCGACCGCAAGCGCTGGGAAGACCGCACCCGGAAGCTGAAACGGCGTATCGAACGACGTCGTCGGCAGATCGCGTCTCGGACCGGGACCGTTGCCAGGACCTTCGAGCACGTGGTCGACGCGCTCACCGAACTCGAGTACCTCGCCGTGACCGGCACCGGAGACCGCACGCGGGTGACCGTGCTGCCGTGGGGCGCGGTGCTGAGGCGCATCTATGGCGACCGCGATCTGCTGATCGCCGAGTGCGTGCGCCGTGATGTCTGGGCCGGGATCGATGCGGCCGGGTTGGCGGCGCTCTGCTGCGCGCTCACCTACGAACCGCGTCGCGACGACGATGGGGATCCGCGTGTGCCTGGAGGGGTCTTCCCCCGGGTCTTCGAAGCGACGCTCGACGTCTGGGTCGAGATCGACGATCTGGCGGCATCGCACCGGTTGCCGCAGACGGAGCCTCCCCACCCCGGCCTCGCGCTCGCGATGCACGCGTGGGCGACCGGCAGTTCGCTCGAGCGCGTGCTCGAGATCAGTTGGGCGAGCGCCGGGGACTTCGTGCGGTGGTCGAAGCAGACGATTGACCTGCTCGATCAGCTGGCTCAGGCGAGCGAAGCGGGTGTCGCGGCGGAACTCGAGATCGAGCGCTTGCGCGCGTTCGCGAAGCTCGCTCGTGACGCGAAGCGGCTCATTCTTCGCGGCATCGTGGAAGCCTCCAGTGGCAGCTGAGCGGCGATTGCCGTGGTGGGCGGCGCTCGGGTGCGCCGTCGCGGGAGGCCTGCTGCTCGATGTCGCGACCCCGGGACTCGCGTGGTGGCCTGTGGCATTCATCGCCGTGCCCCTCGTACTCGCATCCGTCTGGCAGCAGCGTGCGGGCTTCGCCACGCTCGTCGGTGCCGTCGCCGGTGGTGCATTCTGGCTGCCGCACATCTCATGGTTGACGCTCTACCTCGGCCCGGTGCCCTGGCTCGCGCTCAGCACCGTGATGATCATCTGGTTCGCGCTCTTCGGGTGCTGCGCGGCGCTGGCCACACGATTCCTGCGTCGAGTGCTCGGCGCCCGCAGACTGCGTCTGCGATGGATCGGGCTGGCCCAGGCCATCGCCGTCTCCGGACTCTGGGTGACCCGCGAGCAGCTGCAGTCGTCCTGGCCGTACGGCGGATTCTCCTGGGGGAGACTCGCGCAGACGCAGGCGGAGGGACCGCTCGCGCAGTCCGTCTCCTGGACGGGGAGCGCGGGGCTCTCGGGTCTGCTCGTGGTGCTCTGCGCGGTTCCAGTAGCGGCCGTCTTCATCGCGGGACTTCCCCTGCGCCGTGACGTGAGCGTGGCCAGTCTTCTCCGCTCCGTGGGACTCCGGATGGTCGGCGGCTCGATCGCCGGTCTCGTGGTCCTGGGTCTGGTCCCCGCCGCGCCTCTGATCGGGGAGCCGGTGGACGGCGAGGCGCGGACGGTGACCGTCGCCGCGGTGCAGGGCAACGCGAAGGCGGGAATCTTCGACGATCGCGAGTCTGGGGACGTGCTGCGCGCGCACGTCGACACCACGCGACGCATGCTCGATGATCTCGAGGCACGCGGGGAGCAGGTCGATGTCATTGTGTGGCCCGAGAACAGCGGTGAGTTCGATCTGCCGGGTCACGTGCTGAATTCGGCACGCGTGGCCCAGCTCTCCTCTCGAGCCGACGCGCCGATCATGGCGGGGTCCGTCCTGCGTGATCGCACGGCACGCAGCTCGGGCGACGAGTCGAGCGAGGCGCCGGAGGAGACGTACACCAACAGTGCGGTGGTGTGGGACGCGGAGGGCGACACGGGGGTGCGCTACGACAAGCGGCGTCCCGTCCCGTTCGCCGAGTACATGCCGAACAGGTCGTTCTTCCACGCGCTCGCCCCCGAACTCGTGGACCTCGTGCAGCTGGAGTACGAGGCCGGCCGGCTTCCGGCCTCGGTGGACATCGACACGCCCTCCGGGATGGTGCGCGCCGGAGTGGCGATCTGCTTCGACATCATCTTCGACGAGCACGCGCGCGCTCTGCAGTCGAGCGGTGCGGAGATCATCTTCGCCCCCACGAACAACGCCGACTTCGGGCGGACGGACGAGAGTGCGCAGCAGCTGCAGATCGCGCGGCTCCGCGCGATCGAGATGGGACGGAGCCTGGTCAACGTCTCGACGGTCGGTACGAGCGCGATCGTGGCCCCCGATGGCAGCGACATCGCGAGACTCACGCCCTACACGGCGGATTGGATGGTCGCCGACGTGCCGCTGCGGCAGGGAGCGACTCCCGCGATGCTCTGGGGCGTCGGCATCGCGTCCGCCTGGGTGGCGTTCGGCGTCGCGCCACTCGCGCTCGCACTCGCTGCCGGAGTGGGGCGCAGGGTTCGGGGCGAGCGGGTTACTTCGTCTTCTCGCCGCGCCGAGACCTGAGGAGAGCGAGCCGCTCCTGCAGCAGTTCTTCGAGCTCTTCACGGCTCCGACGCTCGATCAGCATGTCCCAGTGGGTGCGCTGCGACGATTCCTTGCCCTCGAACTCGGCGCGCGCCGCTCGACCGGCTTCGTCATCGAGAAATCCGAGCTCCCCGGTCCGCTGATCCACCCACTCGGCCGGGGGTTCGGCATCGGCGTCGAACATCACACCGAATCTCGTGCCCTTGTCGGTCAGATATTCGATGCGCAGTCTCGGCGAGAGCTCGATGCCCTCGTCGCCCTGCAGGCTCGTCGACCCGATCCGCGCTCCGCGCAATGTCCTTTCGGCCACCGTGTACCTCCCGTCCGCCGGCTCCGATCGCTCGGAGGCCGGCACCACTCGGCCTTGCAGAGCAGCGTACTCTCATCGCGGTGCCCGCCGGTACCCCGTATCCGCTTCTCTCCCGGAATGCTCGGGCGCGTCCAGTACCCTGGAGGCGTTCCCACAGCAGACCGATAGAGGAGTTCCCGTGACCCAGCCCCTGCAGCCCCTGAGCCTCCAAGGCCGACGAGCCCTCGTGACCGGGTCCTCGCGCGGCATCGGTGCGGACACGGTGCGCTATCTCGCGCAGGCGGGTGCTGATGTCGTCATCAATTACCGGAACAAGGCGCCCCGCGCCGAGAAGCTCGCGACGGAGGTGCGCGAGCTGGGCGTTCAGGCCCTCACCCAGGGGGCTGATCTTACCGACGGCGGGTCGGTCGAAGACATGATGACCGCGATCCGGGTGGAGTTCGGCGGCCTCGACGTCCTGGTGCTCAACGCTTCGGGCGGCATGGAGAGCGGAATGGGGGAGGACTACGCGCTCCGCCTGAACCGTGACGCCCAGCTGAACGTGCTGAACGCCGCGCTCCCGTTGATGGGACCGGGGTCGCGCGTGGTGTTCGTCACCAGTCACCAGGCGCACTTCATCCGGACGACGCCGACCATGCCGGAGTACGAACCCGTCGCACTCTCGAAGCGAGCGGGCGAGGACGCCCTGCGCGATCGTATCGCTGAGCTCACGTCGCGGGGCATCGAATTCGTCGTCGTGTCCGGCGACATGATCGAGGGCACCGTGACGGCGACCCTGCTCGAGCGTTCGAATCCGGGCGCGCTCGAGGGGCGCCGTGCCGAGGCCGGCCGGCTCTACAACGTGTCGGAGTTCGCGGCCGAGGTGGCGAAGGCCGTGCACGAGCCGGTACCGGCGGATCACACCAAGCTCGTCGGTTCGACCGAGGGCTTCTCCGGCTGACGGGGTATGCCCCCAGTGTTTCGGGAGCGTTTCCAGTCGTGTTTCCGGGGTGTTTCAGGGCTCGTCACTGTTCGGTCGGTACGCCCGCCAGCCGCAGATTCTGCGGGATCCTACGCCAGACGCCCGAATCTGACGTAGAAGGTGCGTCCGTGGATTCGTTTAGCCGAAGAAATGAGTGGTACTCTCAGACTCCGTGATCGCGGGCCCGCTGCGATGCCGGGCTCCGACCTTCGTCTCTTCGAGGACCGGCCAGGCATGAATGCGCAGGGTGTCCGCCAGAGGAGAGAGGACGTCGATGCGCGCAACCCCGCTGACGCCACCCGGGTCGAACCTTCCTGAGAAAGTCGGGCTCTACGATCCGGCCGACGAACGCGATGCCTGCGGCCTGGCATCGGTCGTTTCGCTGCGCAGCGAGGCCACGCACGAGATCGTCGCCCTGGCGCTCGAAGCGCTGGAGAACCTGGAGCACCGAGGTGCCGTGGGCTCCGACGCGGGAACCGGCGATGGCGCGGGTATCCTCTGCGCGATCCCCGACACGTTCCTGCGGGCGGTGCTCGCGGAGAGCGAGCCCTCGGTTGAACTCCCCGAGGCCGGGAAGTACGTTACGGGCCTCGGCTTCCTGCCCCAGTCGACGACCGAGCGCCGCGCGGCGAAGTACCGCATCGAAGCGATCGCGCGCGATGAAGGCCTGAAGGTACTGACCTGGCGCGAGGTTCCGACGCGCCCCGATGTGCTCGGCGGCTCTGCCCGAGCGGTGAGCCCGACCATCGAACAGCCGGTGCTCGTGTCCACCGGCGGGGCACGCGGAGACACGCTGCTCATCGAGCGGCGCGCGTTCCGCACCCGCAAGCGCATCGAGCGCGAACTCGGCAGTTACTTCCCGTCGCTGTCCGCGCGCACCATGGTGTACAAGGGCATGGTCACGACCCTGCAGCTCTCCCGGTTCTACCCGGATCTCACCGATGAGCGCTTCGCGTCGCGGTTCGCGATCGTCCACTCGCGGTACTCGACGAACACCTTCCCTTCGTGGCATCTCGCGCAGCCGCTGCGCTACCTCGCGCACAACGGTGAGATCAACACGGTGCGTGGAAACCGGAACTGGATGCGCGCCCGCGAATCTCAGCTCGCCTCGGAAGCGCTGGGCGACCTGCGTCCGTTGCTGCCGATCTGCTCGCCGTCGGGCAGCGACTCCGCGAGCTTCGACGAGGTACTCGAACTGCTCGTCATCTCGGGCCGCTCGCTGCCGCACGCCCTGGCGATGATGGTGCCCGAGGCATGGGAGTCGGAGAGCGGACTCGACCCGAAGGTGCGCGATTTCTTCGAGTACCACTCCTTGATCATGGAGCCCTGGGACGGCCCCGCCGCGATGATCGGGACCGATGGAACCCATCTGGTGGCCCAGCTCGATCGCAACGGTCTCCGTCCCGGACGTTTCCAGGTGACGGAGGACGGCCTGCTCGTGATGGCGAGCGAGACCGGTGTGCTCGACGTGGAACCGTCGCGCGTCGTGCAGCGCGGGCGCTTGCAGCCGGGGCGCATGCTCGCAGTGAACCTCGACACGGGCGAGATCCGCGAGGACGACGACGTCAAGGCGGAACTCGCGAACCTCGCCCCGTGGGGGGAGTGGCTGGAAGAGGGCCGAATCCGGCTCGCCGACCTGCCCGAGCGCGAGCACCTCGTCCATCCGCCGGCGTCGATCACGAGACGGCAGCGAACCTTCGGCTACACCGAGGAGGAGCTGCGTCTGCTGCTCACCCCGATGGCGCGCGAAGGCATCGAACCGATCGCGGCCATGGGCACCGACACCCCGATCGCCGTGCTGTCCGATCGGCCTCGCTTACTGTTCGACTACTTCGTGCAGCAGTTCGCGCAGGTGACCAACCCGCCGCTCGACGCCCTGCGTGAAGAACTGGTCACGAGCCTGCAGACCGGTATCGGGCCGCAGGCGAACCTGCTCGAGCAGTCGGCCGACCACGCGCGTCAGATCATCGTCGACTTCCCGGTGATCGATAACGACGCGCTGGCACGGATCCAGCACCTCGGCGACGATCCCGAACGCGAGCGCTCGGTCACGATCCGAGGGCTCTACCCGGTCGACTACGAGTCGAAGGGCCTCGCCGACCGCATCGAGGAGATGTGCTGGGAGGCGAGCGCGGCGATCGAAGCCGGGGCGGAGTTCCTGATCCTGTCGGATCGCGATTCCAACAAGGATCTGGCCCCCGTGCCCTCGCTCCTCGCGGTCTCGGCCGTGCATCACCACCTCATCCGCGAGGGCACCCGCATGCGGGCGACCCTCATCGTCGAAGCGGGCGACGTGCGCGAGGTCCACCATGTCGCGTCCCTCATCGGGTACGGCGCGGCCGCGGTGAACCCCTACCTGGCGATGGAGACGGTCGGCCTGCTCGTCCGTTCGGGCGAGATCGAGGGTCTTGCCGAAGAAGAGGCCATCGCGCGTCTCATCAAGTCGCTCGGCAAGGGCCTGCTGAAGGTGATGAGCAAGATGGGTATCTCGACGGTCGCGTCGTTCTGCGGAGCGCAGACCTTCGAGGCGATCGGGTTGGCCTCGGAGATCGTCGAACGGTTCTTCACCGGGACGACGACGCGCCTCGGCGGCGTCGGACTCGACGTGCTCGCCCGCGAGGTCGCCGCCCGCCACCGCGCCGCCTACCCCGACGACCCGGCCGCGCTCGCGCACCAGCGCCTCGACAGCGGCGGCGAGTACCGGTGGCGTCGAGGCGCGGAGCCGCACCTCTTCGATCCCGAGACCATCTACAAGCTGCAGCATGGAACGCGCACGGCGAGCCGCGAGATCTTCTCGGAGTACACGCAGCGCGTCAACGAGCAGCAGGAGCGACTGATGACGCTCCGCGGCCTGATCCGCTTCGAGCCGTACCGCGCGCCGGTGCCCCTCGACGAGGTCGAATCGGTCGAGCGCATCGTGCGACGGTTCGCGACCGGTGCGATGAGCTACGGATCGATCTCATTGGAAGCGCACCAGACACTGGCCATCGCGATGAACCGTCTCGGCGGCAAGTCGAACACGGGCGAGGGCGGTGAAGCGCCCGAGCGGCTGCTCGACCCCGAGCGCCGCAGCGCGATCAAGCAGGTCGCGTCCGGTCGGTTCGGTGTGACCAGCATGTATCTCACGCACGCCGACGAGATCCAGATCAAGCTCGCTCAGGGGGCGAAGCCGGGCGAAGGCGGGCAGCTGCCCCCGGCGAAGATGTACCCCTGGATCGCCGCGACGCGGCACGCCACCCCCGGTGTCGGGCTCATCTCGCCGCCCCCGCACCACGACATCTACTCGATCGAAGACCTGAAGCAGCTCATCTTCGATCTGAAGCGGGCCAACCCGTCCGCGCGCGTCAGCACGAAGCTCGTGGCGCAGAGCGGCATCGGTCCGGTGGCGGCCGGCGTGGCGAAGGCGCTCTCCGATGTGATCCTCGTCTCGGGGCACGACGGCGGGACCGGTGCGAGCCCGATGAACTCGCTGAAGCACGCGGGATCGCCATGGGAGCTCGGCCTCGCCGAAGCGCAGCAGACCCTGATGCTCAACGGTCTTCGCGACCGCATCGTGCTCCAGGTCGACGGACAGCTGAAGACCGGCAGGGACGTCGTCATCGCGGCGCTTCTGGGCGCCGAGGAGTTCGGCTTCGCGACCGCACCGCTCGTGGTGTCCGGCTGCATCATGATGCGCGTGTGCCACCTCGACACCTGCCCCGTCGGCGTCGCGACGCAGAACCCTGAGTTGCGCAAACGGTATTCGGGTCAGGCCGAGCACGTGGTCAACTTCTTCACGTTCGTCGCGGAAGAGGTGCGCGAGCTTCTGGCGCAGCTCGGCTACCGGACGCTCGACGAAGCGGTCGGCGACACTCGGGCACTCGACGTCGACGCGGCGATCCGGCACTGGAAGGCCGAGGGACTCGACCTCACCCCGATCCTGCGGGGGCCTGAGTTCCCCGAGACCGATCTGCGCCGGCACGGTCGTGATCAGGACCACGAGCTCGCCGTCCATTACGACCAGCAGCTCATCGCGGCGTCGGGCGACGCGTTCGAGCGGCGCGAGCCCGTCGTCTTCGATCTGCCGATCCGCAACACGGATCGCGCCGTCGGAACGATGCTGGGACACGCCGTCACGCAGCAGTTCGGCGCCGACGGACTTCCCGACGCGACGATCGACGTGACGCTCACCGGTTCCGCCGGTCAGTCGCTGGGCGCATTCATCCCATCGGGGATCACGCTCCGGCTCATCGGCGATGCGAACGACTACGTCGGCAAAGGCCTCTCGGGGGGTGAGATCGTCGTCAGGCCCCACCCCGACTCCGGTCACCCGGCGGCGGGCAACGTGATCGCCGGCAACACCATCGGGTACGGCGCCACCAGCGGCTCGCTCTGGATCGCGGGAACCGTGGGGGAGCGCTTCCTCGTGCGCGGTTCAGGCGCCATCGCCGTCGTCGAGGGCACCGGTGACCATGCGCTCGAGTACTTCACCGGCGGGTTCGCGCTGATCCTCGGCCAGACCGGTCGCAACATCGGCGCGGGCATGTCGGGCGGTGAAGCCGTGATCCTCGACCTCGATCGCGACAATGTGAACGCCGCCGAGCTCGCATCGGGCGCGCTGATGCTGCAGCGCCTGGGTGGCGACGAGTTCCCGAAGGGCGAGGACGAGATGCGCGAGAAGATCGCGGCCTTGCTCAAGCGGCACGAGGAGCAGACCGGTTCTCAGGTGGCGGGCGAGCTGCTGCGCGGGATCGACATCGACCCGGACGCGACGTTCGCACGATTCACGCGACTCATCCCCCACGGTTACTCACGCGTGCTCGACATCCGCGAGCGCGCGACGCTCGACGGGATCGATCCCGACGGCGAGCAAGCGTGGACCCAGATCCTGGAGGCGACCCGTGGCTGATCCGAGAGGCTTCTTGAAGGTTCGCGAGCGCGAGCTCGCTCCCAAGCGACCGGTGCCGATCCGACTCAAGGACTGGAGCGAGGTCGTCGATCCCGCCGATCCCACCGTGGTCGCGCGGCAGGCTTCGCGCTGCATGGATTGCGGGGTGGCGTTCTGCCACCAGGGGTGCCCGCTCGGCAACCTGATCCCGGAGTGGAACGATCTCGTGTGGCGTGGCCGCGAACGGGAGGCGCTCGACCGCCTCCACGAGACGAACAACTTCCCCGAGTTCACCGGCCGAGCCTGCCCGGCTCCCTGCGAGTCGGCGTGCGTGTTGAACATCAATCAGCCGGCCGTGACGATCAAGCAGATCGAGAACAGCATCATCGATCAGGGCTTCCTGCACGGGTGGGTCGAACCGCAGCCGCCCGAGCGTCTCTCGGGCAAGACCGTCGCAGTGGTCGGATCGGGCCCGGCGGGCCTCGCCGCCGCCCAGCAGCTCACGCGCGCCGGGCACACCGTCGCCGTGTACGAGCGCGATGAGGAGCCGGGCGGACTGCTCACGTTCGGCATCCCCGACTTCAAGCTGGAGAAGGCACTCGTCGAGCGCCGGATCGCGCAGCTGAAGGCCGAGGGCACCCGCTTCCGCACAGGCATCGAGATCGGGCGCGACATGAGCTGGGCCGAGCTGCGGCGGCGGTACGACGCCGTCGTGGTCGCCACCGGCGCCTCCGTGGCGCGTCCCCTCGACCTGCCCGGCCGGGAGTTGACGGGAGTCATGCCGGCCATGGAGTACCTGACGGCCGCGAACCGCGTCCAGCGGGGCTCGCTCGAGCGCACTCCCTTCGATGCGGCGGGGAAGCACGTCGTCGTGATCGGCGGCGGCGACACCGGATCGGACTGCATCGGTACCGCGCATCGACAGGGCGCGCTGTCGGTGACGAACCTCGCGATCGGCAAGCGGCCGCCGACCGAGCGGTCGGACGCCCAGCCCTGGCCCACGCACCCGACTCTGTTCGAGGTGCAGAGCTCGCACGAGGAGGGCGGCGAGCGCACCTACCTCGCATCGACCGTCGAGTACCTCGGCGATGAATCGGGCAACGTGCGCACGCTCGTGGTCGCCGAAACCGAGTACACGGAGTCCGGGCGCGTGCCGAAAGCGGGCACCGAGCGTCATATCGATGCTGATCTCGTGCTCATCGCGATGGGGTTCACCGGGCCTCAGCCCGTCGAGGATCCGCAGCTCACGCTGGCCCACGACGCTCGCGGTGCCTTCTCGCGCTCGGCGGACTACGCCACTGAACTTCCCGGGGTGTTCGTCGCCGGGGACGCCGGGCGCGGTCAGTCGCTCATCGTGTGGGCCATCGCCGAGGGCCGTGCCGCGGCCGCCTCCGTCGACCGCTACCTCACCGGTGATACCGTGCTGCCCTCACCGGTCACGGCGCGAGACCGGGCGTTCGCGTAGCACCCGCGGTCCCGTCCGCAGCTGTGCGCCGGGACCGCGGGCCAGGAACCGCGCCGGTAGGGTGGAACGATGGATCTCGTCCGACTCGACCGCCTGCGTGCCGACCTCGACGCCGCTGACTATCGGGCCTCCGCCATCACGGCGTTGCTCGGAGATCAGGCCGATCGTGCCCGAGCGCGCGGGGTACTGGTGCCAGCGCGACGCGTGCTCGAGACGCGCGATCGTTCGGCCCTCGGCACGCTGACGCGGCTGTTCCTGCTCGGGGAGACGCTGTCCGCGGAAGCACTCGATGCGTCCCTGCCGATGCTGGGTGCCGCGGGTGCGGCGGAACTCGGTTTGATCGTCCGTGATGAGGGTGCGGATCGCGACGGTTGCAGAGCCGCGCTCTCGCTCACCCCCGTCGAGATGCGAGACGCCGTCCGAGATGTTCCGATCCACTGGTGGATCGTCTCCGATCTCGATGATGCGCTGCGCCGCGGGCCGGCGCGGCCTGACCACGTCATGGGCGTGGGCGGCGCCACGCGATCGCTCATCGCCCAGGCGCCCGCAGGCGATGTCGATACCGCGCTCGACCTGGGAACAGGCTGCGGCATCGTCGCCCTGCACCTCTTGCTGCGCGCCGACCGTGTGGTCGCGACCGATGTGTCCGAACGGGCCCTGGCATTCGCACGGGTGAACGCCAGGCTCAACGGAATGGAGGCGGGGCTCGAACTCCGCTCGGGGGACCGGTTCGCGCCGGTCGCAGGTGAACAGTTCGATCTGATCCTGGCGAATCCTCCGTTCGTGATCACGCCCCGCGGCGACGACGAGGGGGAGCGATACGTCTATCGGGACGGGGGATTGGCGGGCGATGCCCTCGCGGCGTCGGTCGTCGAAGCCGGTCCGGCGCACCTCACCGTCGGAGGAACGCTGCTCTGCCTGGCGAACTGGGAGTCACCGTGGGGCACGCCAGGTCTGACCCGCGTCGAAACGTGGATCGCGAACGCCGGAGCCGCGGCGGGGTCGATCGCCGCGTGGGCGATCGAGCGCGATCGCGTCGAGCCGACGCAGTATGCGGAGACGTGGGCGCGGGACGGGGGAGCACGCCAGGGCGATGCGGCCTTCGACGAACTCGTCTCCGCGTGGCTCGCCGACTTCTCGGAACGTCGGATCACGGCCGTCGGCCTCGGGTCGATCCGCGTGACACGGCGAAGCGAGACGCAGGACGCGGATCCGATCGTGCGCATCGAGCACGCGTCAGGCGCCTGGGCTCCCGACGCGCTCAGCAGTGCCCTGGACGCGGCGTTCCGAGCGGGAACCGCTGCCGCATCTCTGAATGATGCCGACGTCCTGGCGCAGCACTGGGTGCGTGATCCGTCGGTGATGGAGGAGCGGCAGCACGTACCGGGCCAGGAGGCCCCGAGCGCGATCACGCTGGTCGTCGAACGTCCGATCGCGCGACGGATCAGTGCCGACCCACTCCTGGCGGCGGCATTCGGCGCCTGCGACGGCGACCTGAGCCTCGGGCAGATCGCCGACGCGCTCGCGACGCTCCTCGACGTGGAGGCGTCGGCCGCTGCGGAGGCGTTGATCGCCGGCATCCGCGAGCTTGCCTGGCTGGGCGCCGTATCGCCGTCGGAGAGCGACGCCTCCCGGTAGACTGGTCCGGTGATGCGAACACTCGACCTCAGGGGGCGCGACCTCTCCCGCGCCGAGCTACTGGACCTCGTTCCCCGAGCCGCGGTCGACATCGGCACAGCGGTCGAACGCGTGCGACCGCTCGTCGAAGCGGTCCGCGACCGCGGCGAAGCGGCACTGCGCGAGCAGGGGCGCGACTTCGACGGTGTCGAGCGTCATGCGCTCCGGGTCCCGGCCGAGCGGATCTCGGCGTCGCTGGAAACGTGCCCGCCGCAGACACGGGCGGCGCTCGAGCAGCTCATCGAGAAACTGCGGCGCGCGTCGGCCGCGCAGGTGCCGGCCGAGCAGATCACCACGTTTGGCGACGGCGCGACGGTGCGACAGCGGTGGCAGCCCGTGTCGCGCGTCGGACTCTACGCCCCGGGCGGGAAGGCGGCGTACCCCTCCTCGGTCATCATGAACGCGGTAGCCGCACAGGCGGCCGGGGTGCCGAGTCTCGCGCTCGCCTCGCCCGCGCAACGCGACAACGACGGCGCGCCCCACGAGTCCGTGCTGTGGGCCGCCGCTCTCGCCGGTGTGACCGAGGTCTACGCCATCGGCGGCGCCGGTGCGGTCGCCGCCTTCGCCTACGGTGTCGCCGAGATCGATCTCGCCCCGGTCGACGTGGTCACCGGACCGGGCAACGTGTTCGTCGCAGCCGCCAAACGCGCGGTCAACGGCATCGTCGGGATCGACGCCGAAGCCGGCACGACGGAGATCCTCGTCATCGCGGATGCGACGGCGAACCCCGCGTTCGTCGCCGCCGACCTCATCAGTCAGGCCGAGCACGACGAAGCGGCAGCATCGGTCCTCGTCACCGATTCAGCCGAGTTGGCCGAGCGCGTCGCCGCCGAGCTCGCGACGCAGGTGCCGAAGGCGCGCTGGTCCGAGCGCATCAGTGTCGCGCTCGCCGGGGCGCAGTCCGGGGTGATCCTGGTCGACGATCTGGAGACCGCCGCCAGGGTCAGCAACGCCTACGGGCCGGAGCACCTCGAGATCCAGACCCGGGATGATGATGCGGTTCTCGACCTCATCGACGATGCCGGTGCGATCTTCATCGGGCCCTACACCCCGGTCAGTCTCGGTGACTATCTCGCAGGGTCGAACCACGTGCTGCCGACCGGCGGCACGGCGCGGTTCGCTGCGGGGCTCGGCGCGCACTCGTTCCTGCGCCCGCAGCAGATCATCGCGTACGATCGCGCCGCACTCGCCGACACTGCCGCGCCGCTGGGCGCGCTGGCGGACGCCGAGGGCCTCCCTGCGCACGGGCAGGCCGTCGCCGCCCGTTTCGTCACCGACACCGATTCTTCCGGAGAGCTCTGATGCATTGCCCCTTCTGCCGGCACCCCGATTCGCGCGTCATCGACTCGCGCACCTCGGATGACGGTCTCGCGATTCGACGCCGACGCCAGTGCCCCGAGTGCGGCCGCCGGTTCAGCACCACGGAGACCGCGAGTCTCACCGTGATCAAGCGGTCAGGTGTGGTGGAACCGTTCAGTCGTGAGAAGGTCGTCTCCGGAGTGCGCAAGGCGTGCCAGGGGCGTCCGGTGACGGATGCCGACCTGGCTTTGCTCGCGCAGCAGGTCGAGGAGTCCGTCCGCTCGACGGGAGTGGCCCAGCTCGATGCCAACGACATCGGGCTGGCGATCCTGCCGCACCTCCGTGATCTCGATGAGATCGCGTACCTGCGCTTCGCGAGTGTCTACCAGGCGTTCGAGAACCTCGCCGACTTCGAGGGCGCGATCGCCGAGTTGCGGACGCACCCCGGCGCCGCTTCGCAGGGATCGGCGCCGGCCGGCGCCGGCGGACGATCGGGGGCCTGAGCATGCGCGTGTATCCCGTACTGTTCTCGACCGTCTTCCGACACCTCGATCCCGAATGGATCCACCACGCGGCGTTCCGCGTCATTCGAGCGGCGCCACTGATGCGAGCGCTGGTCCGCCGCTGGACCGCTCCGGCAGGTGATCTGCGGGTGCGCACGCTGGGTCTCGAGTTTCCGAGCCCCTTCGGTATCGCCGCGGGATTCGACAAGAATGCCGAGGCCATCTCCGGACTCGAAACGCTCGGGTTCGGGCACGTCGAAGTCGGCACGCTGACGCGACACCCGCAGCCGGGCAACCCGAAGCCCCGCATGTTCCGCATCGTGAGGGACCGCGCCGTCATCAACCGGATGGGTTTCAACAACGCGGGGTCTGCGGCGGCCGTGCCCCGTATCGAGCGGGCTCGTCTGTCGCGCCACCGGCCGATCATCGGTGCGAACATCGGCAAGAGTCGGGTGACGGAGGTGGAGGATGCCACCGCCGACTACGTCTGGAGCGCGCAGCGGCTCGCCCCGGTCTCCGACTACCTCGCCATCAATGTCAGTTCGCCCAATACTCCCGGACTTCGCGGCTTGCAGGAGCTGTCGCTGCTCGAGCCGCTGCTCACCGCGGTGCAGGAAGCTGCCGGCAGCACACCGCTGCTCGTCAAGATCGCCCCCGACATGGACGATGAGCAGTTGACCGGTATCGTCGAGCTCGCGCTCCGACTCGGACTCGACGGCATCATCGCGACGAATACGACGATCGCGCGCGACGGACTCACGATCTCGCAGGCCGAAGTCGACGCACTCGGTGCCGGCGGACTCTCGGGTGCGCCCCTCCGTGAGCGTTCGCTCGAAGTGCTGCACCGCATCCGTGAGATCGCTCCGGACGACTGGTGCGTCATCTCGGTCGGGGGAGTGACGAGCGCCGCTGATGTGCGCGAGCGACTCGACGCCGGTGCGACGCTCGTACAGGGGTACACGGCGTTCGTCTATGAGGGGCCCTTCTGGGCTCGCGCGGTGAACGCCGGACTCCTCAGGTCCGGCTGGGCCGGTAACGCCGCCGGGGCGTAACGCTCCGAAGACGGAGGAGGGGGTGCCGACCGCGCTGGTCGGCACCCCCTCCTCCGTTCGAGACGCGAGGCACTACTCCGGGAACTTGCCGCGCTTCACCTGCGGCTTCGGCATCCGCAGCGGGCGGAACTGGAACGCGCGCATGGCCGCGTACCAGCGGAAGCCCCGCTGCACCTTCTCTTCGCCGCCGAACTTGGCCGCGAGCTTCCCCTTGAGTCGGACGCCGAGCAGGACCGCATCGAGGATCGCGAGGCCGAGGAAGCCCCAGATGATGAAGATGCTGTAGACCTGGATCGGTCCGGGGATGAACGTCATCAGCAGGACCAGGAGCATGGCGGGGATCAGCAGCTCGCCGACACTCCACCTGGCATCCACGTAGTCGCGCACGTATCGGCGCTGCGGCCCGCGGTCGCGCACCGTGAGGTACCGTTCGTCGCCCTGCATCATG
Organism: Leucobacter tardus; assembly: GCF_017583045.1. GTDB lineage: Bacteria > Actinomycetota > Actinomycetes > Actinomycetales > Microbacteriaceae > Leucobacter > Leucobacter tardus. Next base: position 257,928 of record NZ_JAGFBF010000005.1, read on the forward strand.
CCGACGCGCGCACGCTCGCGTGCGGATGCCTGCTGCTGGCGCTGCGCCTTCGTCGCCGCCTTGTCGCGACCGCCGACGAGCGGCTGTGCTCGTGCGGCCTGCGACTGTTTCCGACTCGGGGTCGCGCGGCCCTTGCCGAGCTGGGCCTGCCGGTCGGCTTCGGGCTGTCCGTCCGCGGGTGCGCCACCGGCAGAGTCCTTCTTCGCCACGCAATTCCTCTCTCTCGACGCGGATCGTTCCGCGTGCATACCCGACCAGGATACCGTGCGCGGGCGGGCAGCGTCTGCGTGGTGCGGAGCGCCGCGCGGCAGGGGCTCAGGATCGGTCGACGGAAGGTAGACTGGTGCAGACGGTTCCACGATGACAGAGGAGCGTGTAATGAGCACCGAAACCATCACACCGACGACCGATACGGCGCCGGCACACCAGGTCGGCTTGTCCGACGCTGCACAGCAGAAGGTCAAGAGTCTGCTCGACCAGGAGGGTCGCGATGACCTGCGCCTCCGCATCGCCGTGCAGCCGGGCGGCTGCTCGGGCCTGATCTACCAGCTGTTCTTCGACGAGCGTCTGCTCGAGAACGACGCCGTCGTCGCCTTCGACGGCGTCGAGGTGGTCGTCGATCAGATGAGCATCCCGTATCTCAGCGGTGCGCAGATCGACTTCGAAGACACGATCCAGAAGCAGGGCTTCACCATCGACAACCCCAACGCCCAGGGCAGCTGCGCCTGCGGCGACAGCTTCAGCTGACGCGCGAGCCCGTCAGAATTTTCACCACGCCCGGTGCCGAGTTCTGACGGGCCTGCTCAGCACGCTAAGCTGTCAGGGAGTCATCAGCTTTGCCTGCCCGAGCGCAGGCGAGAAACGTTTCGAAAGGTATGCGGTGCGTTCCAATCGTCGAATGAAATGGGTTGCGGCCCCGGTGGCATTGGCGGCTGCGCTCGCCCTCGCCGGCTGCACCCCCGAGCAGCAGCGCGGCTTCTTGCCGGAGGGTTCCGAGGGAGCCACCAATCACACGGACGGCATCACGGGTCTGTGGGTGACTTCGTGGATCGTGCTGCTCGCTGTCGGCGTCATCACGTGGGGCCTCATCATCTGGGCGACGGTCGCGTACCGCCGTCGGAAGGGCCAGACGGGCCTGCCGGTGCAGATGCGCTACAACATGCCGATCGAGGTGTTCTTCACGGTCGTCCCCGTCATCCTGGTGCTCGGCTTCTTCGCGTTCACCGCTCAGGAGCAGACGAAGATCGAGACGCGCGAGGAGAACCCCGACAACATCGTCGAGGTCTTCGGCAAGCGCTGGGCGTGGGACTTCAACTATGTGAACGACGACGTGCATTTCTCCGGCGTTCAGGTGGAGACCGATAGCGAAGGATCGCCGAAGGAAGAGACCATGCCGGTCCTCTACCTGCCGGTCGACCAGACGACGGAGATCCGTCTCGAGACGCGCGACGTAATCCACTCCTTCTGGGTGGTCGAGTTCCTCTACAAGAAGGACATGATCCCCGGCCAGACCAACTACATGACGTTCACGCCCGAGAAGACCGGTACTTTCACCGGGAAGTGCGCCGAGCTCTGCGGTGAGTACCACTCGATGATGCTCTTCGAGGTGCAGGTGCTCGAGCAGGACGAGTACGAGCAGAAGATCGCCGAGCTTCGTGCGAACCCGGAGAACCAGGGCCTGGCCCCTGCCGACCTGAACCCGAATCAGGATCGCTTCTTCGGTGACGAGGCCGAGGCGCACAACGAGTAACGAGAGAGACGCTGGATCATGAAAAAAGGTAACGTCGTCGTCTCGTGGATCACGTCCACAGACCACAAGGTGATCGGATACATGTATCTGATCAGCTCGGTGGTGTGGTTCCTCATCGGCGGGCTCATGGCGCTCCTCATCCGTGCGCAGCTGTTCGCGCCCGGACTGGAGATCATCCCCACTAAGGAGCAGTACAACCAGCTCTTCACCATGCACGGCACGATCATGCTGCTGATGTTCGCGACGCCGCTCTTCGCCGGTTTCGCGAACGTCATGATGCCGTTGCAGATCGGCGCCCCTGACGTCGCCTTCCCGCGACTCAACGCCTTCGCGTTCTGGCTGTACACGTTCGGCTCGCTCATCGCCGTCGGCGGCTTCTTGACCCCGCAGGGCGCGGCCTCGTTCGGATGGTTCGCCTATGCGCCGCTCTCCGATATGACATTCTCTCCGGGCGTCGGCGGCAATCTCTGGGTGCTCGGGCTCGGTATCAGCGGGTTCGGCACGATCATGGGCGGTGTCAACTTCATCACCACGATCATCACGATGCGCGCGCCGGGCATGACGATGTGGCGTATGTCCATCTTCACCTGGAACACGCTGGTGACCTCGATCCTCGTGCTCCTCGCGTTCCCGGTGCTCGCGGCTGCGATGTTCGGCCTCGCGGCCGACCGCATCTTCCACGCGCAGATCTACACCGGAGAGGGCGGAGCCATTCTGTGGCAGCACCTCTTCTGGTTCTTCGGTCACCCCGAGGTGTACATCATCGCGCTGCCGTTCTTCGGCATCGTCTCCGAGATCTTCCCGGTGTTCAGCCGCAAGCCGATCTTCGGCTACAAGACCCTCATCTACGCGACGATCGCGATCGCCGCGCTGTCGATGACGGTCTGGGCGCACCACATGTACGTCACCGGTTCGGTCCTCCTGCCGTTCTTCGCCCTCATGACGATGCTCATCGCCGTGCCGACGGGTGTGAAGATCTTCAACTGGATCGGAACCATGTGGCGCGGGTCGATCACGTTCGAAACTCCGATGCTCTGGTCGCTCGGCTTCCTGGTGACGTTCGTCTTCGGTGGACTCACCGGTGTCATCCTGGCGTCGCCCGCACTCGACTTCCACCTCTCCGACACCTACTTCGTGGTCGCGCACTTCCACTACGTGGTCTTCGGTACCGTCGTCTTCGCGATGTTCGCCGGCTTCTACTTCTGGTGGCCGAAGTGGACGGGCAAGATGCTCAACGAGCGCCTCGGCAAGATCCACTTCTGGATTCTGTTCGTCGGTTTCCACACCACCTTCCTCGTGCAGCACTGGCTCGGCGTCATGGCCATGCCGCGGCGCTACTACACGTACCTGCCCGAGGACGGCATCACGTGGGGCAACCAGGTGTCCACGGTGGGTGCCATGATCCTCGGCGCGTCGATGATCCCGTTCCTTCTGAACGTGTACATCACGGCGCGTCGCGCGCCGAAGGTCGAGGTCAACGACCCGTGGGGCTTCGGCCGCTCGCTGGAGTGGGCGACGTCGTGCCCGCCGCCGCGCCACAACTTCACCTCGATCCCGCGTATCCGCACCGAGTCGCCGGCGTTCGATCTCAACCACCCTGAGGTCAGCGGCATCGAGCAGCCGGCACGCCCGGTCACGGCCCAGCACTAAGGCTCCGAGGAGACACCCGATATGAAGTCCAACATCGTCATCTTCTGGATCCTGACGGCGTACCTGGTCCTGGTCGCAGGCGTGTACGCCGTATGGAATCACTTGGAAGGCAACGCGTTCCAGTGGCCCGTATTCGTTCCGATTCTGCTGTCGGGCGCCCTCACAGCGTTCATCGCGTTCTACCTCGGACTGGCGAAGCGCAAGCAGGGTGGGCAGCTGGTCGAGGACATGGAGCACGCGGACATCGACGACGGCGACCCCGAGCAGGGCGAGTTCAGCCCCTGGAGCTGGTGGCCGCTCGTTCTCGCCTTCGCCTGTTCGGTCGTCGTGCTGGGTCTCTGCATGAGCTGGGGCTTCTTCTGGCTCAGCTTCTTCACCGCACCCCTCGTCCTGGTCGCGGTCGTCGGCTGGGTGTACGAGTACTACCGCGGGTACTTCGCGCGCTAAGGCGGTTCGAACATGACAGTGAAAATCCGGCGGGGTGTGCCCGACGACGCTCAGGCGCTGTTCGACCTTGCGCTGCAGTATCAGACCGGGCGCGACGCGATCGGTCGCGACGAGTTCAACATCGCTCTCGACAATGTGCTGCGCAAGCGCGATCACGAGACGAACGTGCTCTTCGTCTCAGAGATCGACGGTACGGTCGTCGGCTACTCGCTGATGACCGTCTCGCGCCTGCTGCACGCCGCGGGCCTCACCGCGCATCTGCAGGAGATCGTCGTCGACGAGTCGGCTCGCGGCCACGGAGTCGGCGACCGTCTCGTGCAGGCCAACGAGCACTATTGCATGGGCAGAGGCGTGCGACAGCTCTCCGCATCGACCTCGCGCATCGGTTCGTTCTTCAACCATCGCGGGTTCGAGGTCCAGGGCGAGCACTACCGGAAGGTGCTCGATCTCGAGTGACCACGTCACCGCGTCGACCACGACGCAAGCCCGGAGAGAACCGGGAGCGTCTCCTGGAGGCCGGACTCATCGAGTTCGGCCTCTTCGGCTACCACGGCGCCAGTACAGCCGCGATCGCCGCGCGCGCTGAAGTGCCTCAGCCGCATGTCTACGCGAGCTTCGCCACCAAGCAGGAGCTCTTTGTCGCCTGCTGCGCCCGGGCGCTGACAGCGCCGAGTGACCGGGAAGTGCCGTCCACGGACATGCCTCGACGCTTCCCAGCACCCGCACGAGTACGCTCCCGTTTCCTCCTGCAGGCATTCGCAGCCGCACGCAACCCGCAGCTCAGCGACGCACTCACACCGCTCCTGAGGACCTACCTCGCCCAGTCTCAGTCGGACGACTTCGCCGAAGATCTCACCAGAGGAGCGCACGACCTCCTGCCGTGACCGGACGCCGACCCCGTCGTTCGCGATCGTTTCTTCGAGGTCGCCCGTGACGGCGACGCGGCCTTCTGTACGGAGCGGCAATGATCCGCTTGCGCCCCGGGCACCAGTGCATCGGGTCGCGCACCCGTCGTCGCGCCCCGTGGTGCGGACCCCATTCGACCCGGCAGTCACGACCAGGGCCGAGTACTGCGCGGTGCCGACCGGTGGTAAGACGCGCGATCGGAGCTCCACGCCCGCGGTGGGGGGACGAGGCCGGGGAGCGTCCCTCACTGGCTGGCCCGCAGATCGACTCATGCGGCCGCCCGCACCGGTGGTCGGTGCGGGCGGTGGGGGGCGATACCCTCGGCTCGTCGACGACGAGGCGCGCGGTGCGCGTATGACACTGCTGCAGTGGTACGACGAAGGGGGTGGGCTGCGCATGTGCGCCGCCCACCCCCTCCTGAGGAGCTCAATTCCTAGTGGTGACCATCCTGGCTGTCGATCTCGCCCTGTCCCGGCGGGACGATGCGATCTTCGAAGAACCAGCGGCTGAAGCCGGCGCGCAGTCGCTGCGTGAGCGGAATGCGACCCTGGTCGTTCGGCCGCAGCATCAGCGGCGCGTAGTCGGAGTAGCTGACAAGCTCCCAGCGCTCGTACTCGCTGACCGGCTTGTGCACCTCGATGTACTCGCCGCCGGGAAGGCGGACGATGCGACCCGACTCATACCCGTGGAGGGCGATCGAACGATCCTTCTTCTGCAGACCGAGGCAGATGCGCTTGGTGAGGAAGTATGCGATGAACGGCCCGAACACCAGGCAGAACTGCAGCGCGTGGATCACGCCCTCCATCGAAAGCTGGAAGTGCGTCGCCATGAGGTCCGAACTGGCACCCGCCCACATGACGCCGTAGAACGTCACACCCGCCGCACCGATGGCGGTGCGGGTCGGCGCGTTGCGCGGGCGGTCGAGAATGTGGTGCTCGCGCTTGTCGCCGGTGATCCAGGCCTCGATGAACGGGTATGCCGCTACGAGGACGAGGAAGATACCGATGAGGGCCAGCGGGATGAGCATGTTCCACGACCAGGTGTAGCCGAACCACTCGGTCTCGAGACCCGGCGGCACCAGGCGGAGCATGCCGTCGGCGAAGCCGATGTACCAGTCTGGCTGGGTACCGGCAGAAACGGGGGAGGGGTCGTAGGGACCATAGTCCCAGATGGCGTTGATGCCGAAGAATGAAGCGATCAGCAAAATCACACCGAAGACGATGAAGAAGAAGCCACCGGCCTTCGCCGCGTACACGGGGAGCACGGGGAAGCCGACGACGTTCTGCTGCGTCTTGCCCGGGCCGGGGTACTGCGTGTGCTTGTGAATCACCACGAACGCGAGGTGCAACGCGATGAAGAGGATCACCAGCGCCGGGAGCACCATGATGTGCAGCATATAGAGACGTCCGACGATGTCGGTTCCGGGGAACTCTCCTCCGAAGAAGAAGTAGGAGAGATAGGTGCCGACGACCGGGATCGCCTTGATGATGCCGTCGATGATCCGGAGACCGTTGCCCGAGAGCACGTCATCGGGGAGAGAGTATCCCGTGAAGCCCTCGGCCATGGCGAGCACGAAGAGCACGAATCCGATGACCCAGTTGAGCTCGCGCGGCTTGCGGAACGCACCCGTGAAGAAGATGCGAAGCATGTGCAGCCCGATCGAGGCGACGAAGAGCAGCGCCGCCCAGTGGTGCACGTGTCGCATGAGCAGACCGCCGCGCACCGAGAACGAGATGTCCAGTGTCGATGCCATAGCGACCGACATCTCCACACCCTTCATGGGGGTGTACGGGCCGTTGTAGTGCACCTCGGCCATTGAGGCCTGGAAGAAGAGCGTCAGGAACGTGCCCGAGATCAGGATGACGACGAAGCTGTACAGGGCGACTTCACCGAGCAGGAACGACCAGTGGTCGGGGAAGACCTTGCGGCCGAATTCCTTGACGGCGACGCCGACCTTCGTGCGGTCGTCGATGTAGGTCGCGGCCTTCGAGGTGAAACGGCTCGAGTTGCTCGCGGCGGGTTTCGTAGTTGCGGTGCTGCTCACTTGAGGCGCTCCCAGAAGCTCGGGCCGACAGGTTCGTGGAAATCGCTCTGGGCGACGAGGTAGCCCTCATCGTCCACCGTGATCGGCAGCTGCGGGAGCGGACGCTTCGCCGGACCGAAGATGACCTTCGCGTGCTCGGAGACGTCGAACTGCGACTGGTGGCAGGGGCAGAGGAGGTGGTGCGTGTGCTGCTCGTAGAGCGCCACCGGGCAGCCCACGTGCGTGCACACCTTCGAGTAGGCGACGATGCCGTTGTAGGACCAGTCCTTGCGGTCGTCGTCTTCCTTGAGGTCCGACTGGTCGAGACGCATGAGGAGGACGATGGCCTTCGCCTTGGCATCCAGCAGCGTGGCACTGCCGCCGCGCTCGTCGAGGCTGAGCTCCTCGAAGTCGCTGTGGTTCAGGGTCTCGGGAATCACGTGGAACGCTGAACCGATGGTGACTTCGCTCGCGCGGATCGGGACACCCGAGGGGTCGCGAGCGAGTCGCACACCGGACTCCCACATCGTGTGCTTGAGCAGCTGGACCGGGTCGCGGTCCTGCGGCGCGAGGCTGCGCAGGAGGGTGACGCCGGGAAGCGGGAACGCGATCAGCGCGCCGATGAGGCTGTTGCGAACCAACGAGCGTCGCGAGAAGCCGGACTCCTCGTCGGCGATCCGGAAGACCTCGGCGGAGTCCTGACGGACCTCTTCCGAACTCGAGACCGGGTGGCGCTCGTCGATCGACTCGTGGTCGGCCATGAGCGCCTTGCCCCAGTGGACCGCACCGATACCGAGAGCGAGCAGACCGAGGGCCATGCCGAGGCCCACGAACAGCGTGTGCAGGCGGATGTCGAGCAGCTCGCCCGATTCCATCGGGAAGAACATGTAGGCGAGCACTGCGCCCAGGCTCCCGACGATCGACACGTAGAAGAGGGTGTAGACGGTGCGCTCGGCACCTTTCGCCTTCTTCGGATTGGTGTCGGTGACGCGCTGACGGTGCGGGGGAAGACCCGGGTTCTGCACAGCATCGGCCGCGATGACCGCCGTACCAGCGGACACCCCGCCGTCACCGTGGCCATGAGCGGCGACAACGGCGCCGTCGGTGCCGTTGTTCTGCTCTTCCTCTGCCATGTTGCTCCTTGATTCCTGACTCATGAAACTCTGCGAACTCCGATGACTAGTTCGACTTCGCGGTGACCCACACGGTGAGGCCGACGATCGCGCCGAGGCCCAGCACCCAGATGAACATACCCTCGGCGACCGGGCCGATCGAACCGAGCGAGAAGCCGCCGACGGTGGGCTCGTTCTCGAGGTACTTGAGGTACGAGATGATGTCCGCCTTGTCCTGGGGGGACAGGTTGGCATCGTTGAAGACGGGCATGTTCTGCGGTCCGGTGACCATCGCTTCGTAGATGTGCGATGGCTCGACGCCGCCGAGCGGGGGAGCGAACTTGCCCTCCGTCAGGGCGCCGCCCGCGGCGGCCACGTTGTGGCACATCGCGCAGTTGATCCGGAAGAGGACGCCGCCGTTGGCGATGTCGTTGGAGTCGTCCGCGGTGAGGTACTGCGCCTCGGGCAGTCCGGGTCCCGGGGCGAGCGAGGCGACGTATGCCGCCATCTGGAGCGTCTGCTCCTCGGTGAACTGCTTCGGCTTCACCATGCCCTGCGGGCCCTGGTAGGCGAGCGGCATACGGCCGGTGTCGACCTGGAAGTGCACTGATGCGGCGCCCGAGCCGATGAGCGACGGGCCCTCTTCAGTGCCCTGCGCTCCCGTGCCGTGGCAGGTCGCGCAGTTCGCCCCGAAAAGCTTGCGACCCTCTTCGATGGTCTGCTGCGAGGTCAGGTCGACCTCGGCGGTGGCGGAGGTCTGGCTGAAACCTGCATACGCGGCGCCCGTGACGAGCAGGCCGACCGCGACGAGTGCGGCGGTGGCCAGGGGATGCCGTCGACCTGACTTTCGAACGTTTTTCTTGGCGCGAGCCATGATGTCGATTTCTCCTGACCGGTCTAGAGGATGTCGAGAACGTAGATGACGAAGAACAGGATGATCCACACGATGTCAACGAAGTGCCAGTAGTACGACACGACGATGGCGGAGGTCTCCTCCTTGTGGCCGAAGTTCTTCACGGCATAGATGCGTCCGATGACCAGCAGGAAGGCGATCAGCCCGAGCGCCACGTGGATGCCGTGGAAGCCGGTGGTCATGTAGAACGCGGAGCCATAGGGATCCGAGGGGAGGGTGATGCCCTCCGAGACGAACGTGGCGTACTCCCACACCTGCCCGGACACGAAGACCGCGCCCATGAAGAAGGTCAAGTAGAACCACTCGACGGTGCCCCAGTTACGGGGGCTGGCGCCCGTCGCACGCGGCTGGCCGCGCTCGGCGGCGAAGACACCGGCCTGGCAGGTGAATGAGGAAGCCACCAGGATCAACGTGTTGATCAGCGCGAACGTGAAGTTGTGCTTCTCGACTTGCTCGGCCCAGAGCTCTGGGTTCATGGCGCGCAGCGTGAAGTAGATCGCGAAGAGCCCCGCGAAGAACATGACCTCGCTGCCGAGCCACACGATCGTACCGACGGCGACCGTATTCGGTCGCTGCACCGTGGGCACGGCTGACTGGGTATTCATAGTGGTCGTCGTCACTCCTCCATTATGGCTGAAAGTTGGGTGTGCGAATTCCATTTGGAATCGGCGCGCCGAACTTCCATCGGTGTCCTCAGACCACCCTACCGTTTCCTGAGCATCCGAACGCGCGCGCAACCATCTCGTGATCCGACTGCCACCCGGCACGCGCGTACTCCCACGCGTCTCGTCGGCGCGGACGCGCGGATAGAATGGGAGTCATGACGGATGCACGGACCTGGCCGACCATTCTCACCTCGCTCCTGAGTGGCGACGACATCAGCGTGTCGCAGGCCGAGTGGGCGATGGCGGAGATCATGACCGGCTCAGCGTCCGCGGCGCAGATCGGCTCGTTCCTCGTCGCACTCCGGGCGAAGGGGGTGACCGTCGATGAGATCGTCGGATTCCGAGACGCGATCCTCGCCGAAGCGCTTCCCTTGGATCTCCCAGCCGCATCGCTCGACATCGTCGGCACCGGCGGGGATCGCTTCGGCACGGTGAACGTGTCATCGATGGCGTCGATCGTCGCCGCCGCTGCGGGTGCGCCGGTCGTGAAGCACGGCAACCGCGCCGCGAGCAGCAAGTCCGGATCCTCGGATGTGCTCTCGGCGCTCGGCATCGACCTGTCGCTCGATGCGCCGGCACTGATCTCCTCGTTCGCCGAGACGGGGATCGCGTTCGTGCACGCGGCCCGGTTCCTCCCGGGGTTCCGGCATGTCGCCCCCGTGCGCAAGGAGATCGGGATCCCGACGGTGTTCAACTTCCTCGGGCCGCTCTGCAACCCCGTGAGGCCCGAGGCGTCGGCCGTCGGCGTCGCGGATGCCGACCGGGCGCCGTTGATCGCCGGCGTCTTCCGGATCCGAGGGGCTTCGGCTCTGGTCTTCCGTGGGGACGACGGACTCGACGAGCTGACGACGACCGGGCACTCGCGGATCTGGGAGGTGAGTCGCGGATCGCTCACCGAGCACGATTTGGATCCGCGGGATCTCGGGATCGCCCGTGCCGATATCGGCGATCTGCTGGGTGGAACGCCCGTCGAGAACGCGGAGACGGTGCGTCGGACGCTCGCCGGAGACGTCGGACCGGTGCGTGACATCGTGCTGTTGAACGCGGCGGCCGGCTTGGTCGCATACGAGCTGTTCACGACTCCGGAATCGGCCGAGCGACCGATCCTCGAACGTCTCGACGCTCAGATGACGCGTGCGGCGGACGCCATCGACAGCGGAGCGGCGGCGACGAAGCTCGACGCTTGGGCCGCATCGACTGCGGCGCTCGCCAGCTGAGGAGCCTCAGTCCTCGTCGTTGTGACGGTTCAGGAACGGCAGCGGATCAACCGCAGTGCCGTCGACCTTGATTACGAGATGCAGGTGCGGCCCGAACGACATTCCGGTGTTCCCGACCCGGCCTGCCGGGTCACCCGCGCTCACCGCGTCGCCCACCGCGTAGGTGTGTGATGCGAGCTCCATGTGGCAGTAACGGCTGCTGACCGCCTCATCATCGATCTCGTGGTCGACGATGAGGCCGAAGCCGCATCCGTCGTCGCTGTACCCGGCTTCAGCGACCGTGCCATCGGCGATGATCGAGATCGGCGTGCCCGCCGGAGCAGCGAAGTCTTGCGCGTCGTGGAACTGCGCGACCGGGGCGCTGCGGTAGCCGAACCCATCGGTGAGCGAGGCGATGCCGTCGGCGAAGGGGAACTGGACGGCCGACGACGCGACGTTCGTGTACGTCGCCCCCGAGGGCTTCAGGCTTGCAGCTGTCGCGCTGAACGCGGAGAGGTCGGGTTCCGCTGAGGTGTCCACCACGAGATTCTGTCGCACCGCAGCCGATGCTTCGGTCTCACCCCCGGACGCGAGCATCGGGATCGTGCTGGCTCCGACCAGGCCGACCACGCTCGCGGCCGCTGTGACGCGCAGTGCCCGATGGATGAACCGACGCTGACGGGTCCGCGGCACAGCGAGCTCATCGCGATCGAAGCGGAGCTCGGGAAGGAGGGTCATCGCCACCGCGTCCTCGCCGTCCGACGATCCGGTCCCGGGGTCGCTACTGGGGCGACGCTCGTCAGGTGACGGAAGGGTTCGGGGCATGCGAGTCCTGTGTCCGGGGGTCAGTGGAGACCCACGTTATCACGAAACGGTCACGGCGAACGGGGTCGTGCGGTCCTCGGGGCAGCGGTGATGACGATGAGGGCGCCGCCGATGCCGCACATGCCGAGCCACCCGAGTCCGCCGAGGCGTTCCCCGACGACCAGGACTGCCAGGAGTGCGGCGACGGCCGGCTCGCTGAGCGTGAGGGTCGTCGCGGTGCTCGGGGAGACGCGCGTCAGACCGTACCCGAAAAGGAGATAACCGATGAACATCGGCACGATCGCCATGTACGCGCCGACGGCGAGATTCGTTCCGTTTGCGAGGAGAGGCGCCCCCGTCACCAGGAGAACGGGAATGAGGAGCAGCCCGCCGATGCCGAAGACGGCACCCATCGAAGCGGCCCGTCCCATGCCGTGCTGCAGCAGTCGATGGACGCACCAGGAGTAGGCCGCGTAGGCGATCCCGGCGATGAGGCCGCAGGCGATCCCGAGTGCGGTGTCGGCGGCCGAAGCCGCGTCGTCGCCGACTTTCGCCAGAGTGAGGAGGGCTCCGCCACCGATGCCGAGCGCCGCCGCGATGGCCCAGCGCCGTGACAGCGGCCGTCGCTCGAGAACCCATTCCAGAGCCCCTGACGCCAGGGGAGCGGTGGCCAGCGAGACTGCAGTGCCGATCGCCACCCCGGCGAGATGCATCGAACTGTAGAACGCGAGCGGATAGACGAACACGGCGCACGCTCCTGACCAGACGAGTGCAGGGCGTCGACGCAACTCGTGTCGTCGCTTCCGGAGGTGCGGGACGGCGATGAGGGCCTGCAGGAGTCCGCCGATGCCGAGGGCGGCCGCCCCGATCGCGAGCGGCCCCACCTCAGGGGCGAAGGTCGCCGCTGTGCCGGTCGTGCCCCAGAGGACTGCGGTCGTGAGCACGGCGAGCGCACCGAGCGTCCGACCATGGTGGGCGACCTGCGATGAAGCGGAATGACTCATGCAGCGACTGCGGTGGTCTCTGCGTCCAGGATCGCCGCGGCGATGCGCCTGCCGTTCGCGATGCGCTCGGTGCGTCCGTCGAGCCCGGCGCGCGCCATCGCACCTTCCAATACGTAGGTCAGGTGCTCGGCGATCTCGTGCGCGCGCGTGTCGTCCAGGATCTCGGCGAGGTGCGCGCGCAGCATGGCCTCGATCTCGGCTTTGTGGTCGCGCACGGAGGCGCGGGCGGGGTCGCCCGACGGGAACTCCGCCGCGGCGTTGAAGAGGCCGCACCCGCGAAACGTGGCGTCCGGAGCGCTGTCGGCGTGGTCGAGGTAGGCGTCGAACATGGCGAGACATGCATCGACGGGACCGGTGGCCCGCGCGACACGGAGCGCGTAGAGGCTCAGAAGCTCCTCGTGCCGCGCCTCGATGTACGCCTCGACGAGTGCGGCCTTCGAGGCGAAGTTGTTGTACAGGCTCATCTTCGCGACTCCCGCCTCGGCGACGATCGCGTCGATCCCGGTGGCGGCGATGCCGTCGGCTGCGAAGCGCTTCGCGGCGGCGCCGAGGATGCGTTCGCGCGCGGGCCGTGCGGGCATGGTGTCCTCCCGGAGGTGTCGACGAGCGTGTAGACAGATCAGTCTACACAGTGCGCGCTCGGCATTCTCAGGCGAGCAGAGCGTATGCTCGTCCATATGTGGCTTCGACGCGCATTCTTCCGATGGTTGTTCCCGTCCGTCATCGTGCTCCCGCTCTGGCTGCTGGTCGGTTGGGGCGTGTTCGAGGCCGGTGGATGGGCGTTCCTGTGGGTCCTCTTCATCGCCATCCCGTCGGTCGCGGTGGCGCAGCTCGTGTCAGCGCTGCTGGTGCGCGCGCGCCCCTCGGTGCAGCGTGACCGCGCGGTGTCGTGGCTCGACGTCGCGGGCTTCGGCCTGTGGCACGTGCTCACCGTGCTCGTCGGGTTGTACTCGCAGCGATGGTTCGGGGTCGCACTCGCTGCCGCGATCGCCGCCGCGCTCATCGTGTTCTGGCTCTCGCTCGCGCAGTTCCGCAAGGAGATCGCGGGGGGAGCGGTATTCGGGAACACGCCGTTCCCCGGCCAGGGGCCGTTCCCCGGTCAGGGCGGTTCGGGGCGGATCGACCCCGGTGATGTGACGATCATCACCGATGCACCTCCGCGCGACCGTCGATCCGAGGACGACTGACCGCGGGCGGGCGACCCTCAGGCGGATCGCGCCGCAGCGATGAAGCGGACGATCCGGTCGAGGTCTTTGACGCCCGGCTGAGATTCCACGCCGCTCGACACATCGACGCCCCAGGGTCGTGCGGATCGCACAGCCGTGGCAACCGATTCCGGGTCGAGTCCGCCCGCGAGCAACCAGCCATCGCCGATGCGCTGGTGATCGATCGCCGTGAGATCCCAGCTCTCGCCTGATCCGGCGGCGACGCCATCGAGGAGGAGCCGTTCTTCGCCGAGCGCTCCCGCGCGGACGTCGGGTTCACGAGCGAGGGAGGTCGCCCTCCAGACGCGGGGGATGCGCGAGATCGCGGCTGCGAAGTCCTCGGGGGAGTACGCTCCGTGCAGCTGCAGTACGTCGAACCCCAGTCGCACTGCCGTGTCCGCTGCCTCGCGCGCATCCATCTCGCGAACGACGAGCACGGTGTCGGTCGCCGGTGCGGTCTCGTGAGCCGCGCGGACGACGGCGGCGGCGACCTCGGGCGTCGCGTGGCGCGGGCTCGGCGCGCTCATGACGACGCCGATCGCGTCCGCGCCTCGCTCGACGGAGAATCGCGCGACCGCCGGGTCGGAGATGCCGCAGACCTTGACGTACATCAGCCGACCTGCCGTTCGGGTGCGGCCGGCGCCGCGCGGTCGAGGCCGCCTGTAGTCAGTCGGCGCAGCAGGATCTCGGCCGGACCGCGCACGCCGCTCCGCTCGAGCAGCGACGCCAGAATCACGGAGACGAGCCACACGCCGAGTGCGATGCCGAAGGCCGCAGTCGTATTGATGCGCGCTCCGAGCCCGAAGCCCCATGCCGCGAGGAGCGGAGCGAAGACGACCGACTGGAACAGGTAGCAGGAGAGCGAGCGTTTGCCGACAGCCGCGATGGCGCGCGGCACGCCGGACAGGGGAGTGGACAGCCGCTGGCCGATCAGGCCGAACAGTGCGACGTACCCGACACCGCCGGCGATGCCCGTGACCTGTGCGATGCCCATCGTGCCCCACTCGGCGGTGTCGGGGAGCGGCGAGACCCCGAGGTACCCGAGCGCCGGAAGGATGCCGCCGACTGCGCCGATGAGAATGCCCCCGAGCGCCACGGCGCCCAGACTGATGCGACTCGAGAGGGTCTCCAGCCACGCGTGCCGGCCGGCGAGCATGCCGATGAGGATCGCGGCGGGTATGGTCAACCCGAAGACAGCTCCCGGCGCGGAGAAGATCCAGACTCCCACGCGGATGAGCATGGCCAGCCAGAACGACGCGACGCCGTTCATGAAGTCGGCGTTGGACTGCCAGGCGTCGCCCTGGTCGGCGAGCCCGGCGAGGTCGGGGAAGGCGGCGCCCAGCAGCATCGCCGCACCGAACATGAGGACCGCGCCGCTTGCAAGCACACCGAGGAGCACCCAGACGGTGATGCGGAGAACGGTGTCCGATCGGCTGAAGAAGATCGCGGTCAGGATCAGGCCGGCGATACCGTACGTGCCCAGGATGTCTCCGGCGAACAGCAGCAGCGCGTGCACGAACCCGAATGCGATGAGCCACCAGTGCCGGCGGAACAGCATGCTGCGGATCGCCGGCTCGGGGACGCCTCTCGCGTAGCGGGATCGCGAGAACTGCACGATGCCGTAGCCGAAGAGGAAGGCGAACATCGGGTAGATCCTGGCGTCCACGAGCACGATCGCGATGGCTGCGAGCGCGCGGTCGATGGCACTGCCGTCCAGCGGATGCGCCGATGTCATGGGCGCCTCGTGCCCCCAGAGGTAGAAGGAGACGTTCGCGATGGCGATGAGGAGGAGCATTACCCCGCGGGCGAGGTCGGGAGCGCTTGATCGCTGTGCAGCCATGACTCCGACCCTATCGGCCCGGAACATCATCGGTGCGCCGCAGGTCAGTCGAAGATGTCGTCCAGCAGACCGCCGAGGAGCACTCCGCCGAGCACGGGTCCGAGTACGCTGGCACCTCCGCCACCGAGTGGTCCGCCGCCGCGGTGCCCGCGTCCGCCGCCCCATCCGCCCCAGTCATCGTCGTCCGGCCGAGCGGAGTCGATGTCGCGCTGCGCGAGACGCACCGCCTCATCGGCCAGCTGTGTGGTGCGCCGCGCCAATTCCTGAGCCCGCTCGCGCGTGTCCTCGGGAGCCACGAGCGGATCGAGTTCGCTGCGTAGACGCTGCGCTTCGGCGAATCGTGTGCGGGCGTCTGCTCCGATCCATCCCCGGTGTCCGTTGATGAGCTGGTCGGCGACGCCGAGCGCGCGGTCGGCCGCGTTGACATCGTGCCGTACGTGCTCGAGGGAGGGGAGCGGGCGTTGGGCGCGCTCCACCGCGGCGTCGAGCGCCGCGTTCGCCTGCGACACGGCGGAGAGGTCGGCGTGAGGATCGCGAGCCTCTCGAGCGCCGGACACCGTCGAGAGCGCGGCGTCGAGATCGCGCATGGCCGCGTCGAGCGCGGGTGTGCGGGGGAGCCGTGCCGCGCGGACGAGGTCCTCTCGTGAGTCGTCGATCACCTCGGCGAGCGTTGACTGTGCGCGTATCGCCTCCACCTCGAACCCGTCCACGCCATCGAGCACGGAGGTCGCGCGACGGACCGATTCGGTAGCGGTCTCGAGCGCGAGGTTCGCGTCTTCGGCGCGACCGGCGGTGCGTCGCCGCTCGGAGAGCTCGACCGACTGCACCGCGAAATCGAGCAGCTGTTCGGCCTCATCGGCGGTCAGTCGGATCCGGTGGAGCGCTGAGGAGCTGTACCGCTCACCGAGACGGGCGATGGTGTCGCGAGTCTCGGGAAGCCTGTTGCGCAGACGGTCGACGTCGTCGCGCACGTTCTGCGCGACCCTGGGCGCCTCGCGGACGCGCTCGACCTGCACGCGGAGGGCCTCGGTCCGCTCGTCGAGGAGATCCTCGGCCCAATCGCAGAGTTGCACGATACGGGCATTGCGGGTGCGGAGCTCCTCGGGGGTGTCCGGGATCTCGTCGTGGTTGAGCTGGTGCAGTTGGAACGCCTCACCGAGGTGCTGGCGCACGGCCGCGAGGGCTGCTCGCAGATCTTCCGTTGCCGCGTCCCCGAGTTCCGCCGTCGCGAACGCGAGCTCGTCATCGGTCGCGCGGATCCGTTCGTCCGCAGTGACCAGCGCGGTCCGCGCACGTCCCGAGAGCGCGTCGTCGGCCTGACCCTGGCGTTCGTCGGCCTCTCGCTTGCGCCGCCCCCAGAAACCCACCATATTCCGATCCTAGTGTGTTCACATATACAGTCAGTGGAAACGAGAGGAACCCCATGACGAAGCAGTCCATCTTCGGCCGCATCTCCGCCCTGGTGCGTGCCAATGTCAATGCTGCGATCGATGCTGCGGAGGACCCGCAGAAGATGATCGACCAGCTCGTTCGCGATTACAGTTCCAGCATCGCCGACGCCGAGTCCGCGATCGCCGAGACGATCGGCAACCTGCGTCTGCTGGAACGCGATTACGCCGAAGACGTGGACACCGCGAACGAGTGGGGTCGGAAGGCCATCGCGGCGAGCCGCAAGGCGGACGAGATGCGCGCGAGCGGCAACTCCGGTGACGCGGACAAGTTCGATAACCTGGCGAAGGTCGCACTGCAGCGGCAGATCAGTGCCGAGAACGAGGCCAAGGAGGCCGCTCCGACGATCGCGACGCAGACGGAGGTCGTCGATCGCCTGAAAGCGGGCCTCCAGGGCATGAAGGAGAAGCTCGAGCAGCTGAAGGCGAAGCGGAACGAGCTGGTCGCTCGCGCCAAGGTCGCTGAGGCGCAGAACCGCGTTGCCGATGCGGTGAAGTCGGTCGACTTCCTGGACCCGAACAGCGAGCTTGGACGCTTCGAGGACAAGATTCGTCGCCAGGAGGCACTGGCGCAGGGCAAGCAGGAGCTCGCGGCCTCGAGTCTCGACCAGCAGTTCATAGAACTCGAGAATCTGGGCGAGGTCACCGAGGTGGAGGCGCGCCTCGCCGCGCTGAAGAGCGGACCCGCACCGCAAGCGATCGACCGGTGACCGGGGTCCGCTGAGAGGCGGGTCGGAGACAGAGCAAGCGCCGGGGGAGCGGAAGCCCCCCGGCGCTTGCTGCGTGCGGTCCCGAACGGGACTTAGACGGTCGGTCCGTCCTGGTCGACGATTCGCTCGGAGACGGGCGCGTCGACGCCCGCGGCGTTGGCGGCCTGCAGGCGCGACTCGTGCGCGGTGCGAATGATCCGGGAGTACCGGTCCTTGTGCTCGATGAGGTCCTCGCGGTACTTCTGGGGGACCGACTCCGCGCGCTGCGTCCAGCTGTCCATCAGCGCGGCGGCCTCGCGGCGCTCCTGCTCGGGGGCGTCCTCGCCGAGTTCGGTGTATCGGTGCGCGAATCGCTCGGCGTTCTGCAGCGCGCGCAGTGCTCGACCCTTCGGGCTGGCGAGCGATGCGACCACGGTGATGATGAGGATGCAGACGATGACCAGCAGGGAGATCTCGGTCGGAATCTCGCGCACGGGAACGTTCTCGCCGCCGTTGACGAAGAACAGGTTGTTCTCGTGCAGGGCGTGGAGGATGAGCTTGACGCCGATGAAGCCGAGGATCGCCGCGAGCCCGTACGACAGGTAGACGAGGCGGTCGAGGAGTCCATCGATCAGGAAGTACAGCTGACGCAGACCCATGAGCGAGAACGCCGTCGCGGTGAAGACGATGTAGGGATCCTGCGTGAGCCCGAAGATCGCGGGGATCGAGTCGAACGCGAACAGCAGGTCGGTCGCGCCGATCGCGACCATGACGAGCAGCATCGGCGTGATGAGGCGCTTGCCGTTCTTCACGACGGTCAGACGGTCGCCGTTGTACTCGTCGGAGGCGGGAAGGAATCGCTTCGCGGCGCGGACCATGACGTTGTCGGCTTCGTCCTTGCCGTCTTTGTCGCCCGTCAGTTCGCCCTTGAGCTGCTGTCCGGCGATGAGCAGGAGCGCGATGCCGAAGAGGTAGAAGACGTCGGACCAGGCTTCGATGATCGCGGCACCGACGAGGATGAACGCGGTGCGCGAGATGAGTGCGAACGTGATGCCGAAGAGCAGCACCTTCTGCTGGTAATCCCGAGGAACCTGGAAGGATGACATGATCACGAGGAACACGAAGAGGTTGTCGACGCTCAGCGCCTTTTCCGTGATGTAGCCCGAGTAGTACTCGATGGCGTGCTGCGTATCGCCGAAGACGAAGAAGACGAGACCGAACACGAGCGCGAGGCCCACGTAGATCGCCGACCAGATGGCCGCCTCGCGGATGTGCGGGGTGTGCGCCTTGCGCACGTGCACGAAGTAGTCGAAGAGCAGTAGTCCGATGATGACGGCGATGGTGATCGCCCAGGTCCATCCGTTGATCTCCAAAAGAGCCTCCCGTGGGTGTCGTGATCCACGCAAGTCTCTCCCGCCGATCACCCGAGGTGGATCAGCCTCCGCATCCGGTCCGGCCAGGTGCCGAACGTGTTGACGTTTACGAAGAGGGGGGATACTCCCTTGCTGGGAGTTGAGTGTACCAGGGGATCGACGAAGTTGACCGGTTGCAGTGCCGGGGCGAACGAACTGACATAATATACATTATCAACGCACGGGGTGCTGTGGACCGTTCGGCTACGAACTCAACGTGATCAGCGCCTGCCCGCTCAATGCCGCGGCGCCGATGGCCCCGAGACTGCCGGCGAGGATCATCATGCCGTCCGTCTCGATCCAGAAGGTCGATGCCGCGACGATCAGAGCGGCGATGACGAGCAGCATGCCGACGCCGATGAGCACCACGCGGACACCGACGATGCCCGCGGGCCTGCGTGACATGCGGATGGGCGCGACGATCGTCAGCACCGCGAACGTCAGGACGCCGAGCATCATCGCACCGAGCACATCGCTCGGCCGGTGCCAGCCGTACTCGAGCAGCTGCCAGGCGACGACGCCCATGAGCGCCGACCCGCCGAGCGCGACGAACGCCCGCGCGCGCTCCGGGACCGTCCAGATGCACGCCGCGACGAACAGCACGAAAATCGACATGTGTCCACTGGGAAAGGTGTTCGGAGCATCCAGCTCGAACAGGCCCGGCCGCACCAGGAACTGCTGCTTCAAGAACTGCGCCGCGATGATGCCCATCGCCGGGACCACGGTGACACCGATCGCGCGCACCGGGCCGTGCACGAGGAACGCGATGAAGCCGAGCACGAGGAACACCACGGCGACGCTCGGAATCGAGACGAGGTTCAGCGGCGGCGGTGGCGTCGTGCTGAAGGCGGCCTCTCCGAGCACCAGCGCCTCCGCGCGCTGTCCGATCGCGCTCCGCACGCCGACCACGTACGAGGAGACTCCGACGATCCCGGCGAGCACGGCGATAATGAGCGCGCGCGACCGGCTCGCGGTCGACCCCTGCGCGCGGAGCACCTGCGTCACGGCCCCCGTACTCATATGCGACTCCCCTGCGACGCTTGATCCTGTGTGTCCCTCATCAATGTACTGTCCTCGCGCGGAGATTCGCTGTGTTGCACCCGGGTGCAGCGCCGAGCCAGGGCGGCGGCGCAGCCGCAGCGATCGACGCCTCGCCGTGGGCACAGCGAGCGGGCCGGATCCGTAGACCCGGCCCGCTCGGTGCGGGGACGATCCCCGATGCGCGCTGCGAATTACTCGGCGGGCAGCACGAGGTCCTGACCCGCGAAGATCAGGTCGGTGCTGGTGATGGTGTCCTGGTTGACCGCGAAGAGGCCGAGCCATCCGCTCTCGATGTTCTGCTCCTCGGCGATGCTGGCGAGCGTGTCGCCCTCCTGGACCGTGTAGGTCTCATCCGAGGGGCTCACGTCGGGCAGGTCGAGTGCCGGCGCCTGCTCGACCGGTGCCTGGGCGACGGCCGCCTGCGGTGCGGGGGCCGCCTCGGTCCAGGTGTTCTCGACCGGTGCCTGCTGCGGTGCCTGCTCGGGAGTCGGCGCTGCAGCGCCTCCCCCGCCGCCCTGGCTGCCGCAGGTCGGCCAGGCGCCCCAGCCCTGCGAGTCGAGCACGTTCTCGGCGACGCGAATCTGCTCGCCGCGCGAAGCGTCGGCCGGGTTGCCCGAGCCGCCGTTCGCCTCCCAGGTGCCCTGGTTGAACTGCAAGCCGCCCGAGTAGCCGTTTCCGGTATCGGTCGCCCAGTTGCCGCCGGACTCGCACTCCGCGACGGCGTCCCACTTCGAGTCGTCCGCCGCGTTCGCGGCCGACGGAACCAGCGCGGCACCGGCGGCGAGGGTGATCGCGCCGACGGCGAGGAAGCCGCCCCGCGAGAAGCGTGAGGCGAAGCTGCTGGTGCGATCGGTGGTGGTGAAAGCCATGTGTGAACTCCAGAGGCCCTGCCGCACCGCGCTGAGCGCTGCTCTCGCCCGACCATGCCAATCGAAATCATGGAACGAAGGATGCGGGGCGAGTGTGGCAGCGATCCTTCGCGGTTCAGCACGCCACACTACGCAAGGTCACGAACGGATAACAAATCCGTCCAGGATCTTGCCAGCGGACACTCGAGTGACGTTCAGGAGGGGGTGCCGACGGAGCGCCCGTCACGGGTCGCATAGAAGGCGACCGCGGACGATGCCGCGACGTTCAGCGAATCGACGCCGCCCATCATCGGGATCGTGACACGACGGTCGAGACGACGGTCCGTACCCGACTGCAACCCGTGCCCCTCGGATCCGAAAACCAGCGCGAGATCGCGGTGATCCTCCGCGACGAGCGCGTCGAGCGAGATCGCTCCCTCTCCCAGTGTCATCCCCGCGACGACGTACCCGAGCTCTTGCAGCAGCTCCACCCCTCCCCTGGGCCAGGCGTCGATCCGTGTCCACGGCACCTGGAACACGGTTCCCATCGACACGCGGACGGAGCGACGGTACAGCGGATCGGCGCAGCTGGGGGTGACGAGGACCGCATCGAAGCCCATCGCCGCGGCATTCCGGAAGCAGGACCCCACGTTGGCGTGGTCGGCGAGGTTCTCGAGCACCGCGATGCGCGAGCGGGAGCCGTCGCCCATGGCCGATCCGTCGGACGCGCGTCCGGTCCGGCGCACAGCGGCGATCAGGTCGGCCGGATCCCGGAGCGCGGGTCGGTGCATCGAGGCGATCGCGCCGCGATGCAGGTGGAATCCGGTCAGTCGCTCGAGCTGTTCGGAGCTGCCGACGTAGACCGGTACCTCCGGGTGGCCGTCGAGGAGACCCTCGATGCGCGGGATCCACTCCTCGAGCAGCAGCACCGACCGCGGCCGGTGCCCGGCCCGCAGTGCGCGGCCGATGACCTTCGTGGACTCCGCGAGATACAGTCCCTCCTCGGGTTCCCGCACGCGGCGCAGCGCGACGTCGGTGAGGCGGGTGTAGTCGGCGAGCTCGGGGGCGTCGAGATCCTGGACGCGTTCGATCCTCATGGGTGCACCTCCCCCGTCTCCGTGCCGGCGTGCGCGTCCGCGGGCCTGTGATGAGCTGCCGTGCACTCCGCGAGTTGTGTGTCTCGCAGAAAGGTCGCGACCCAGGCGGCCGTATCCGCGACGGCCTCGTAGTGCACGAGGTGGCCGGCGCCGGGGATCACCCGAAGCCGCCCGTCCGGCAGCCGACGAACGAGCCCGAGTTGGTCGGTCGGGGTCGAGAGGTCGTCCCGCTCCCCCGCGATGACGAGGGTCGGCATCGTGAACGCGTCCGCGACGTCGACCACGGTATGGGATACCGATGCTTGGAACGCCTGCAGCAGCGTCGTCGGATCGGCGAACGAACTGAAGTAGCGGTCGTGCTGATCGTGGATCCAGGCCCGAAGCGCACGGTCGCGCGTCTTCGCCATGACCCCGCTCATGAGTCGAACGATCGCTGGGTTGCCGAGCAAACGCCTGGCGCCGGTCTCGGGGAGCACGCGCGCCGTCCGGTAGTAGAGCTCCGCGAGGCGGGTCATCACTGCGTTGGGTCCGTCGAGGGCGGGCGCTGAGATCGGGTTGACGAGGATCGTGCGCCCCGGGGTGAACCCTCCGGCGATGCCGGCGGCGACCACGAGCGAGCCGAACGAGTGCCCGAGGACGCCGGAGCCGCTCGGCGCGACACCGGCTGCGAAGGCGCGCAACCACTCCCCGTAGAGTGGGAGATCGTGCGTCCGCCCGGGGATCGCGGGAGTGAGCCCGAAGCCCGGAAGGTCCGGAACGATGACGCGCACCTCCGGCAGGAGTCCGGCGACGGCGTGTCCGATACCGTCCAGACCGTGATGGTCGCCGCGGAACCCGTGCACCAGAATGAGCGGTGCGCCATCGGACGGCCCACTGCTCCAGGCGCGCGTCGTCATTCCGAGCGTCGGGACGAGGAGATCTGGTGGAGCTTCGTTCACCCCGCAATCGTACTGACCGCGCCTGGGTGGGGAGCCCCCGGTCGGCGGAGGCTGCCGTTGGCGATAGCCTGGATGGAACCGGAAGGATCCAGCGTGACCACTCACCTCCCCCTGTGGACCGAACGCATCGCCGTTTTCGATACCGAGACGACGGGGGTCGATCCGCGCGAGGCGCGGATCGTCACCGCCGCGATCGCGCTCCTGAACCGCGACGGAGAGATCGCGGAGCGGTACGACTGGCTGCTCGACCCCGGCGTCGAGATCCCCCTTCCCGCCGTCCAGGTGCATGGCATCTCGACCGATGTGGCGCGCGCGAGCGGGATCCATGCCGAGGTCGGGATCGCGCAGATCGTGGAGCAGGTCGCAGAGATGCTCGCGCGCGGGTTTCCGATCGTCGCGTACAACGCGCCGTTCGACCTCACGCTCCTGCGCGCCGAGGCCGCGCGCTACGGAATTGCATGGCCCGAGACGGTCGCGCCGGTGATCGACCCGCTGGTGCTCGATAAGCAGTTCGACCGGTTCCGGCGCGGCAAGCGCACGCTGGCGGCCGTTGCGGCTCACTACGGCGTGGAGATCGGTCAGGCGCACGACGCGGGAGACGATGCGATCGCGGCCGGTCGGGTGCTGCACCGTCTCACCGAGAAGTTCGTCGATGTGATTCCCGCCGACCTCGATGATCTGCACCGGAGTCAGGTGCAGTGGGCGCGCGATCAGGCCGAGAACTTCCAGGCCTACATGCGGCGCAGCAAAAACCCCTCGTTCGTCGCGGACGGCGGATGGCCGCTGCGATGACCGAGGGGTCGTGACCGGAGCCTGGCGGTGCCGGTCGGGTTCGGTGCTTAGGCGCCGAACCCCTTGAAGCGCTTGTTGAACTTCTCGACACGTCCGGCCGAGTCCATGATGCGCTGCTTGCCCGTGTAGAACGGGTGCGATGCGCTGGAGATCTCGACGTCGATCACCGGGTACGTGGTGCCGTCGAGCTCGATGGTCTTCTCGCTCGTGCGGGTGGAACGGGTGAGGAACGTCTCGCCCGACGCCAAGTCACGGAACACGATGGCGTTGTACTCGGGGTGGATGTCGGTCTGCATGGCTGTCCTTCAGGTTGGTTCGTGGGGCGCGATCGGATGATGCGCGTGTTGCGAGGCGATGTCGCACCAAAGATCTATCGTAGCAGAGTGGCGCTCGAGTCACACGCGCGCCACGGCGGCGTACCGGCCGTCCCGCACGCTCAGGTCGAAGGTCATGCCGAACGTAGCCTCGAGATGCTCGGCGGTCAACGTCTCTGCGAGCGGTCCCGCAGCCTGGACGCGGCCGTCACGAAGCAGCAAGGCGTGCGTGAAGCCCGGTGGGATCTCTTCCACGTGGTGGGTCACCATGACCATCGCGGGCGACATCGGGGACGCGGCGAAGCCGGAGAGCATCTGCAGCAGGTTCTCGCGGGCACCGAGATCGAGACTCGCGCTCGGCTCGTCGAGCAGCAGCATCTCGGGGTCGGTCATGACCGCGCGGGCGATCATGGCGCGCTTCCGCTCTCCGTCGCTCAAGGTGCCGAAGCGGTGGTCGGCGAGTGCTGAGAGGCCCCATTCGGCGAGAATGCGGTCTGCTTGGCGCACATCGATGGCCTCGTACGCTTCGTTCCAGCGGCCCTCGACCGAGTATGCAGCCGTCAGTACCACGTCGCGCACGGTCTCGCTGTCGGGGATCCGCTTCGCGGTGGCGGAGCCTGCGAAACCGAGGCGCGTGCGCAGCTCGAAGATGTCGACCGAACCGAGTCGCTCATCGAGGATGTCGACCGCGCCGGTGGTCGGGTAGTCCCCCGTGGTGGCGAGCTTCAGCATCGTGGTCTTTCCGGCACCGTTCGGTCCGAGGATCACCCAGCGTTCATCGCTCTCCACGCTCCAGTCGACGCCCCCGAGAATCGAGCGGCCGTTGCGGACATAGGTGACGTCGGAGAAGCGCAGCACGTTGACCATGGCGTCCAGCCTACCCCGCCGCCGCCTACACTTGAGTCATGCCTGACGCCGCCGCTTCGCGCCCCCTCGTCGTTCTCGACTGCGACTCCACCACGATCCGCGATGAGGTCATCGAGTTGCTCGCGGATGCGGCCGGATCCCGGGAGGCGGTCGCCGCCGTCACCGAGCGCGCCATGCGCGGGGAGCTCGATTTCGCCGAGAGTCTCGCCGAGCGGGTGGCCACCCTCGCGGGCACGCCCGATGCAGTGTTCGGCGATACGTATCGGCGCATTCGCACGTCTCCCGGCATCCGGGAGCTCATCGCTGAGGTCCACCGCCGCGGGGGTCGCGTAGGCGTCGTGTCCGGGGGCTTCCACGAGGTACTGGATCCGCTGGCACGCGACCTCGGCATCGATCACTGGCGTGCCAATCGGCTCGAGGTGCGCGACGGGCAGTTGACTGGAACGACGGTCGGACCGGTCATCGATGCCGCGGCGAAGGCGGACGCCCTTCGCGAATGGGCGAGCGCCACCGGGATTCCGCTCAGTGCGACGGTGGCCATCGGCGATGGAGCCAACGACCTCGACATGATGGCGATCGCCGGCCTCTCCGTCGCCTACAACGCGAAGCCCGTGGTGCGCGAGCGCGCGGACGTTTCGATCGACGACGACCTCGCGCTCGTGATCCCGCTGCTGGATCGCCTGTCGGCTTAGTGGCCCATCCCCAGGCCGCCGTCCACCGGGATGACTGCTCCTGAGACGTAGGAGGCGTCGTCGCCGGCGAGCCAGGATGCCACTCCGGCGATCTCGTGAACCGTTCCGAAACGCGCCGCGGGGATCGACGCGCGATACTGCGCCTGCTGTTCCTCCGGCAGCGCAGCAGTCATATCGGTCTCGATGAAACCGGGTGCGATGACGTTCGCGGTGATGTTCCGCGCACCCAATTCGCGCGTGAGTGACCGAGCGAACCCGACGAGAGCGGCCTTCGACGAGGAGTAGTTGATCTGCCCGGGCGAGCCGTAGAGCGCGACGACGCTGGAGAGCAGGATGACCCGGCCGAAACGGCCCTTGAGTAACCCTTTCGCGGCGCGCTTCACCACGCGGAAGGTGCCGGTGAGGTTCGTGTCGATGACACTGCTGAACTCTTCTTCGCTCATGCGCAGGAGCAGCGTGTCGCGCGTGATCCCGGCGTTCGCCACGACGACCTCGACGGAGCCGAGCTTCGCCTCGATCTCCGTGAACGCGGCGTCGATCGATGCTGCATCGGTCATCTCTGCGCGCACCGTGAGTGAGCCCGCAGGCCCGTCCCCCGAGCGAGAGGTCACGGCCACGCGGTGACCGTCGGCGATCATGCGCTCGGCGATCGCGTAACCGATGCCGCGGTTGCCACCCGTGATCAGCACGGTGCGGGGAGTCGTCATGGGGCGTCCTTCCGTCGGAATGTCGCATCCAGCCTAGAGGAGAGTCGGCCCGATTCGGTGCACGTCCCCAGGCGCCGGGCGTAGGCTTGAGGATGGAGAATCGAGAAGGAGCACATGGCCAGGAGCTACAGCGTGACCTCGGCGGGCCAGTCGGCAGCCGAGGATCGCGCGCACCGGATGCGCTTCTACTTCATCTCGATGTCGCTGCGCGTGGTGTGCGTGGCCTCGCTGTTCTTCGTCCGTGATTGGTTCTGGGCGATCGTCTGCATCGTCGGTGCGGTCGTGTTCCCGTACATCGCGGTGATGGTGGGCAACGCTGTCGGGCCGACCAGCGATGGGACCCGACCCGACGCGCCGAGCCCGGCCGAGTTGATGCCCCCCGAGGCGCCGTCCGAGGAGGCTTCGCGTCCGTCTGGTGTGACGATCGTCATCGACGCCGATGCCCATCGGCGTGCCGATCCGTCGCCGGACGCATCGGACGATTCCCCGGGATCCGCCTCGTGAGCGGGTGGGGCGGACCGCTCGGCGGAATGCTCGGCGGCGATCCGACCGAGCGCTTCACCTGTTCGCGGGCCGGGTGCTCGGAACGCGCCGAGGTGGCGCTGCTCTGGCGCAACCCGAAGATCCACTCCCCCGAACGTCAGAAGACCTGGCTGGCGTGCACCGAGCACCGTGAGACGCTCGTCGCGTTCCTCTCGGCCAGAGACTTCCCGCTGCGTGTCGTCCCGGTGACGGAACTGGAGGATGCATGACCACGGTTCCCACGGAGGAGCTTCGCGAGACCGAGCCGGATCGGGCGACGGGTCCGCCGATCGGGTGGTCGTTCCTCCGCAGTCGACGGTGGCTCGGCTACTACGCCATGCTCCTCGTCTTTGCCGTGGCCTGCGTGCTGCTCGCCGATTGGCAGTTCGACCGACGCGCTGAGGCGCGCGCCGAGATCGCGAGGATCGACGCCAACTACGGTGCGCCCGCGGTGCCGCTGGCCGACGAACTGCCGACGCTCGAGAGCTACGACGACGGGGTGCAGAAGTGGCGCACCGTCGAGGTCACCGGAGAGTATCTCGACGACACGTTCCTCGCACGCAACCGGCCGGGCCCGGAGGGCGTCGGCGTCGCTCTGATGCAACCTCTGCTCACCGCGAGCGGCGACGTGTTCTTCATCGATCGCGGGTGGGCGCCCGTGGGTGCCGACGGCACCGAACCCGACGAGATCCCGCGTCCCGCTGACGGACCGGTAACTGTGGAAGCGCGGCTTCGCGCCAGCGAGCCGGACGTACCCGGCAGAAGCGCCGTCGGGCAGACGGTGGGAAGCATCAACCTTCCCGAACTCGCCGCGCTCGCCGATACCGAGGGGGCGACTTATATCGACGCCTACGGCATGCTCATCTCCGAATCGCCAGTAGCCGACCACGGTGTCCTCCCGGCTCCCCCGGAACGCGACGAGGGGCCGCACCTCTCCTACGCCCTGCAGTGGTACGTCTTCATCGTGATCGCCGTCTCCGGGGTCGTCTACGCCGCACGTCAGGAATACCGGAATCTCAACGTGGGCAGCAGCGAAGTCGATCGGCAGGACCGCCGTCGGGCCGAGCGCAGGCACCGCCGAGGGCCCTCGGACGCCGACGAGGAGGACGCGATCCTCGACGGGTGAGCCGACGGTTCCCCGTCGGAGGGCGCGCGTGCGCGGTTGGAGGAGCGTCGGGGACCCGCCCCTCCCCTGCCCTAGGCGAGTTCGATGAGCTCCAGATAGTCCTTCGACCAGTGGTCCTCCGTCGCTTCGGGCATGATGAGCACCCGTTCCGGATTTAATGACTCGACGGCACCCTGGTCGTGCGAGACGAGCACGACGGCGCCGGAGAAATGCGCGAGGGCGTCGAGGATCTCCTCGCGGCTCGCCGGATCGAGGTTGTTCGTGGGCTCATCGAGCAGCAGCACGTTCGCGCTCGAGACGACGAGCATCGCGAGTGCGAGACGCGTTTTTTCGCCCCCCGAGAGCACGCCGCCGGGCTTGTGAACGTCGTCGCCGGTGAACAGGAACGAGCCGAGCACCTTGCGCGCCTCGGTCTCCGTCAGATGCTGGGAGACGGACACCATGTTCTGCAGAATCGAGGCACGGTGGTCGAGGGTCTCGTGCTCCTGCGCGTAGTACCCGACCTTCAGACCGTGCCCCGCCACGATGCCGCCCGTATCCGGGGCATCGACACCGGCGAGGAGTCGGAGCAGCGTCGTCTTGCCCGCACCGTTCAGACCGAGGATGACGACCTTCGATCCGCGGTCGATCGCGAGGTCGACGCCGGCGAAGATCTCGAGTGATCCGTACGACTTCGACAGACCCTCCGCCTGCAGTGGAGTCTTGCCGCAGGGCGACGGCTCCGGGAAGCGCAGCTTCGCGACCCGCTCGACCTGACGCTCATCGTCGAGACCGGACAGCATCCGCTCGGCGCGCGCCACCATCTGATGCGCGGCCGCCGCCTTCGACGCCTTCGCGCCGAACTTCGCCGCTTGATCCTTCAGCGCCGACGCCTTCTTCTCGACGTTCGAGCGTTCCTTGCGGCGACGTTCCTCGTCAGCGGCGCGCTGACGCTGGTACAACTTCCATCCCATGTTGTAGACATCGATGACCTGGCGGTTGCCGTCGAGGTAGAACACCCGGTTCACCGTCTCGCCGACGAGGTCGATGTCGTGGGAGATCACGATCACGCCCCCCTTGTAGCCCTTCAAGAACTCTCGCAACCAGACGATCGAATCGGCGTCGAGGTGGTTCGTCGGCTCGTCGAGGATCATCGTGTCGGCGTCGGAGAAGAGGATGCGCGCGAGCTCGATCCGTCGACGCTGCCCGCCGGAGAGCGTCTTCAGCGGCTGGTCGAGGATCCGGTCGGGCAGACCGAGGTTGTGCGAGATCGATGCGGCCTCGGCTTCGGCGGAGTAGCCGCCGAGCGCTTGGAAGCGGTCCGTCAGATTGCCGAAGCGCTTCATCGCCTTTTCGGCCTTCACTGGATCGTCCGATCCCATCTCCTCGGTGGCACGCGCGATGTTCTGCGTGAGCGACCCGAGACCGCGTGCGTCCAGGATGCGGTGACGCGCGAGCTGCTCGGGGTCGCCGGTGCGCGTGTCCTGCGGCAGGAACCCGAGCTCACCCTTCACGGAGACCGAACCTTCCGCCGGCTGCAACTCACCGGAGAGGGTGCGGGTCAGCGTCGTCTTTCCGGCACCGTTCCGACCGACGAGTCCGATCTTGTCGCCGGGGTTCACCCGGAACGACACCTCGGACATGAGTCGGCGGGCGCCGACATCGATCGCGAGGTCCTCGACGATAATCACGGAACTTCTCCTCTGGTTTCGGTGTGCACACGCAGATTCGGGTCAGTTCGGCAGGTTGCTCTTGCGCAACGCTGTGCCGAACTGACCCGAATCGAGGGGGTCTGGCGATCAGAACTAGATCGCGAACCCCAAAGCCCTCATCATATCGCGGCCGTCGTCGGTGATCCGCTCGGGGGTCCACGGCGGCATCCACACCCAGTTGATGCGGAACGCCGTGACCAGACCGTCGAGGGCCTCGGCGATGTCGTTCTCGATCACGTCCGTCAACGGGCACCCGGCGCTCGTCAGCGTCATGCTGATGACGAGCGCATCGTGTTCCTCGTCGAACGCCAGGTCGTAGATGAGACCGAGGTCGACGATGTTCACGCCGAGTTCGGGGTCGGCGACGTCCTTCAACGCCTCGATCGCCTGCTCCCGGAACTCGGGAGCGATCGATGTCGCGGGAATGGTGTCACTCATGCGGTCCTCCTCGGATGGCTTCGGCTGCGGAACTCGCGTCGACGAGTCTACGCCGCCGGGGTGAGGAAGCGGTCGTAGCCCTCTTCCTCGAGGCGGTCGGCGAGCTCGGGGCCGCCCTCTTCGGCGACGCGTCCGTTGACGAACACGTGCACGTAGTCGGGCTTGATGTAGCGCAGGATACGGGTGTAGTGGGTGATGAGCATGACGCCGAGACCCGTGGTCTCCTTGGCGCGGTTCACGCCCTCGGCCACGATCTTCAAGGCATCGACGTCGAGGCCGGAGTCAGTCTCGTCGAGCACGGCGAACGACGGCTGCAGCAGTTCGAGCTGCAGGATCTCGTTGCGCTTCTTCTCGCCGCCGGAGAAGCCCTCGTTGACGTTGCGCTCCGCGAAGGACGAGTCCATGCGAAGGTTCTCCATCGCACCCTTGACGTCCTTCATCCAGGTACGGATCGGCGGGGCCTCACCGTCGACCGCGGTCTTGGCGGTCCGCAGGAAGTTGGCGTTCGTCACACCGGGGATCTCCACCGGGTACTGCATCGCGAGGAACAGACCGGCCTGCGCGCGCTCGTCGACCTCCATCTCGAGCACCTCTTCGCCGTCGAGCAGAATCGATCCGCTGTCGACGGTGTAGCGCGGGTGACCGGCGATGGCGTAGGCGAGCGTCGACTTGCCCGAACCGTTGGGGCCCATGATGGCGTGGGTCTCACCCTGACGCAGCGTGAGGTTCACGCCCTTGAGGATCTGCTTGCTCCCCTGGTCGGTCTCGACGCTGACGTGCAGGTCCTTGATTTCCAGAACGGAGGTCATTGTTGAATCTCTTTCGTAACGTTGGGGTCGATGTACACATCGCCGTCGACGATCTCGACGACATAGACGGGAACCGGCTCGTACGCCGGAAGGTTCTGCGGGATGCCGGTGCAGAGCGAGAAGGCCGAGCCGTGAGCCCAGCACTCCAGCGTGTCACCCTCGACGAACCCCTCGGCCAGGCTGATCTGCCCGTGGCTGCAGGTGTCGCCGATGGCGTGCACCGCTCCCGCGCTGTCGAGCACGACGGCGATCGGGACGTCATCGATCACGACACGGGTGGCCTGATCCTGGACGAGGTCGCTCAGTGCGAGTGCCTTGTGCCGGGCCACGGCTTACGCGGCGCTTTCGGTGAGCTCGGCTTCGATTGCCGCCTGCAGCTCCGCCTCGATGTCGGCATCGCCGATCTGCTGGATCACTTCGAGCAGGAATCCACGCACGACCAGACGACGCGCCTCCTCTTCGGAGATGCCCCGGCTCTGGAGGTAGAACAGGTGCTCATCGTCGAACCGGCCGGTCGCCGACGCGTGACCCGCCCCGGCGATGTCGCCCGTCTCGATCTCGAGGTTCGGAATCGAGTCGGCGCGCGTGCCCTCGGAGAGCACCAGGTTGCGGTTCTGCTCGTAGCTGTCGGTGCCGCTCGCACTGTTCCGGATCAGCACGTCGCCGATCCACACGGTGTGTGCGCCTTCGCCGCGGAGCGCGCCCTTGTAGGTGACTCGGCTGCGCGTATGCGGCGCATTGTGGTCCATGTAGACCTGGTGCTCGAGGTGCTGACCGGCGTCGGCGAAGTACGCGCCGAGCGCCTCGCCGTTGCCGCCCTCGGAATTGAGGTGAACAGTCGGGTTGACGCGTACGATGCCGCCCCCGAGCGAGACTACAATGTGCTTGAGGCTCGCGTCCCGGCCCACCTGCGCGAAGTGGCTCGAGAGATGGATCGCCCCCTCATCCCATTGCTGCAGCGAGACGAGCGTGAGCTGTGCGCCCTCGCCGACCACGACCTCGACGTTCTCGGTGAGGTGCGCGGGCCCCGTGTGCTTCAGGATCACGACGGCCCTGGCCTGCGGCGCCGCCTCGATGACGGTGTGCGCTGCGCGCGCCTCGGTGCCGAATCCACGACGGTCGAGCGTGATCGCATCGGTGTGCTCACCGCTGACGTTCACGTACAGTGCTTTCTCGAACTGCGTCCACGCATTCGCCGCGGCGCGATCCTCCGGCGTCCCGGCGCGGCCGATGAGCTCCGAAGTGCGGTCGATCCACTCGAGCGAGAGTCCATCGATGCCCGAGGCGTCATCGCTCGGCTGGGAGCCGTCGAGCTCCCCGTCGAGCAGCGTGCCGAGCTCGGCGACCGGAGTGAACTTCCAGTTCGCCTCGCGGCCCGTCACGGTCGGGAAATCGGCGACGTCCGTCGAGGTGAACCGCGCAGAGCGCGTCTGCACCGGAGCGCCGAAGTCCCACCCGCCGTCGGAGTGCGCCTGCAGTCCGTGCTGGGCGGTGCCGCCCGGGGTCTCCGCAGTCTTCGTTGCGACAGCTTCGGTCATTATCCGACGGATCCTTCCATGCCCATCTCGATGAGCTTGTTCAGTTCGAGTGCGTACTCCATGGGCAGTTCTCGGGCGATCGGCTCGATGAAGCCGCGCACGATCATCGCCATGGCCTCTTCTTCGGCCAGTCCGCGGCTCATCAGGTAGAAGAGCTGCTCCTCGCTCACCCGCGACACCGTGGCTTCGTGGCCGAGGACGGCGTCGTCGGTGCGAATGTCGATGGCCGGATACGTGTCGCTGCGCGAGATCGTATCGACGAGTAGCGCGTCGCAGACCACGGAGTTCGCGGCGTGGTGCGCGTTCGCGTCGACGCGGACCTCACCGCGGTAGCCCGTGCGGCCGCCTCCCCGTGCGATCGACTTCGACAGGATCGAAGACTTCGTGTGGGGGGCCAGGTGGATCATCTTGGCGCCGGCGTCCTGGTGCTGCCCGGGGCCCGCGAAGGCGACCGACAGGGTCTCGCCCTTGGCGCGCTCGCCGGTGAGGAAGATGGACGGGTACTTCATGGTGACCTTCGAGCCGATGTTGCCGTCGACCCACTCCATCGTCGCGCCCTCTTCGGCGACCGCCCGCTTCGTCACGAGGTTGTACACGTTGTTCGACCAGTTCTGGATCGTCGTGTAGCGCACGCGGGCGTTCTTCTTCACGACGATCTCGACGACGGCCGAGTGCAGCGAGTCGGACTTGTAGATCGGAGCGGTGCAGCCCTCGATGTAGTGGACGTAGCTGTCCTCGTCGGCGATGATGAGCGTGCGCTCGAACTGGCCCATGTTCTCCGTGTTGATCCGGAAGTAGGCCTGCAGCGGGATCTCGACGTGGACGCCCTTCGGCACGTAGACGAACGAGCCTCCCGACCACACAGCCGTGTTGAGGGCGGCGAACTTGTTGTCACCGGACGGGATCACGGTGCCGAAGTACTCCTCGAAGATCTCGGGGTGCTCGCGCAGCGCGGTATCGGTGTCGAGGAACAGCACGCCCTGCTCTTCGAGATCCTCGCGGATCTGGTGGTAGACCACCTCGGACTCGTACTGGGCGGCGACACCCGCCACGAGACGCTGGCGTTCCGCCTCCGGGATCCCGAGCTTTTCGTAGGTGTTCTTGATCTCCTCGGGCAGGTCTTCCCAGCTGGTCGCCTGCTGCTCCGTGGAGCGCACGAAGTACTTGATGTTGTCGAAGTCGATCTCCGAGAGATCCGCACCGAACGTCGGCATCGGCTTCCGGCCGAAGATCTGCAGCGCCTTGAGACGCCGCTGCAGCATCCACTCCGGCTCGTCCTTCAGCGCGGAGATTTCGCGCACGACCTGCTCGCTGAGGCCGCGCTTCGCAATGGCACCGGCCTCGTCGGCATCGTGCCACCCGAATTCGTACTGGCCCAGGCTTTCCAGCTCTGGCCGATCAATCAGTACCTCTGGCATCGTTTCCATCCCTCGATCGTTCCCGCTTCGGGAGCCCGCTCCGCCGGGTCGGTCCGCGTCGGCGGGATCGATCCGGTATGCGACGAGCTCCCTGCAGCGGTGCAGTATTCTGGATGCGAACGGGCTCCGGTGCTTCGGGATTTCGCCCGAATCGCGGGGCCACGGAACGCAACCACAGCTTCCCATTCTACAGAATTCCTCGCGAAATAGTGAGGGACTCTCGGAGTACCTCCTGGGAATGCCGTGCTTCGAGAGGAGACCCGGTGACATCACCCTCAGTAGCGACGCGCCCATCCGCCGGTGCGACGGGGCCGCGGATCAGCCGCTTCCTATCGGTCACGGCGTGGATCTCCTTCGTCCTCAACGCGACGATCATCGCCACGGGAGGCGCGGTTCGCCTGACCGGGTCAGGACTCGGCTGCAGCGAATGGCCGTCCTGCGTGCCCGGCTCGCTGACGCCGACGCCTGAAATGGGGATCCATGGCCTCATCGAGTTCGGCAACCGCACCATCAGCGGTCCGCTTCTGCTCGCCGCGATCATCGTCGTGGTGCTGAGCTTCCGGATCCGTCGCGAGCGTCGCGATCTGTTCGTGATCTCGGCCGTCGTGCTGGGCCTCGTCGCCCTGCAAGCGATCGTCGGCGGCATCGTCGTCTGGGAGCGACTCCACGCCGCGCTCGTCGGCTTCCACTACACGGTCTCACTCATCCTCGTGTGCATCACCGCCGCCTATCTGGTTCGCATGCGAGAACCGGGTGGTCCGCGCGAGCGCGCGGTGCCGAAGGGGTACGCGATCCTCACCCACGTGACGACCCTGTTCGTCGCCATCGTCGTGCTCATGGGGGTGCTCACGACCGCGAACGGACCGCACTCCGGCGACGAGAGCGTCGTCCGAGACGGATTCGACGCGACACTGCTGAGTCATCTGCACGCCTGGCCGGGCTACATCACCCTCGCGCTCGTGATCGCGCTGGCGTCGTGGTCGGCAGCGAAGCGGTTGCGGACCCTGCGATCGGGGGTGCTCGTGCTCGCGATGCTCCTGGTGCAGATCGCGGTCGGCATCTATCAGGCGAATGCGGGTCTGCCCCCGTTCGCCGTGGGCGTGCACATGGTGCTCGCCGCGCTCACCGCTGCGGCGATGACGATGAACGTGCTGCGGCTCAAGCGACCGGTCGCCGAGGTCAGCCTGCCGTAGTGAGGATGGCGCGATCGAGCGCCTGCTCCAGGTCCGCCCAGAGGTCCTCGACGTGCTCGATACCGATGCTCAGGCGAACGAGTCCCTCGGGCACTTCGCACGGCTCCGCCGGGTGGCGTCGTCGTCGTTCGACGAGTGATTCGACGCCGCCGAGACTCGTCGCCGGGGTGAACACGCGGAGTGCCGACACGACCGCATCGGCCTCCTCCGCTGTCGGCAGCTCGATCGAGACGACGGCGCCGAATCCGTCGAGTTGCGCGCGTGCGCGGGTGTGGTTCGGATCCGTGGGCAATCCCGGATACCGCACCCGGGGCGCCCCGTCGTGGCCGTCGAGGCGGCGCGCCAGTTCGAGCGCATTCGCCTCGGCACGATCGAGTCGCAGGCCGAGCGTGCGCAGGCCACGGAGGGCGAGCCATGCCTCGAAAGGACCGGGGATCGCGCCGTGCAGCGTGCGCTGACGCAGGAGACGCTCGCGCACGGCGTCCTCGCGCGCGACCAGAAGGCCGAGAATCACGTCGGAGTGACCGGAGATGTACTTCGTCGCGGAGTGCACCACGACGTCGGCGCCCGCCGTGAGCGGCCGTTGACGCAGGGGCGTGCTGAAGGTGTTGTCGACGACCACCACGACTCCGCGCTCCCGCGCCGCCGCGATGAGCGCAGGCAGGTCGACGACATCGAGCAAGGGGTTCGTCGGCGACTCCACCCAGAGCAGGTCGGCACCCTCGAGTGCCGTCCGAGTCGACGCGAGATCGAGAGGATCGATCTCGCGGAGGGTCAACGCGCCGCTTGCGGCGAGGTCGCGGGCGAGGCTGATGGTGCCGTTGTACGAGGCGGCGGGCACCAGTGCGACGCCGCCGACCGGCACGAGTGACAGGGCCGCTGCCACCGCGGCCATCCCCGAGGCGTAGGCGAGCCCGGGCACGGCGCTCTCCTCCAGATCGGCGATGGCGGCTTCGAGCGGCTCCCAGGATGGGTTGGTGTACCGGGCGTACACGCGGTCGCCCACCGCTGGGTGTCCGGAACCCCGGAACGTGGACGTCAGGACGATCGGCGGGTTCACCGAACCGTCGGGCTCCGCCGGGGGTCGGCCGAGCCCGACGAGCCGCGTATCGGGGTGGACGTCATCCGGAAAACTCATGGGCCCACAGTAGCGCGAGACGGGAACGGCTCGATCACGCCGCATGCACCCAGGGTCGCCTGGCCGGGTCGTGCTCGGCGGCGCGGAGCACTTCGCGGGTGACGGCGGCGATCTCGCCCTCGCCGAGCACGAAGAAGCGCAGACCCTCGAGAATGGGATTGCCCTCGGTCCAGTGGAAGAACAGATGCGGCTCGCGTCCCGATTGGTCCCGCAGGCTCAGCGCGACGGCGGCGAGAGCATTCGGCACGGTCGGCCCGTTCACCTCGAGTACCGGGAAGCCGTGACGCTGCGTGCCGCTCACCTGCAGCTCCTCCTCGAACTCCGAGCTGTCGGTCACCGATACCTCCAGGAAGATCGCACCGTCGGTGCAGAGACCGTGGGCGGCCTGAGCGTGCCGGAGCTTCGCCCGGTACCGTTCGGCGGAGCAGTCGCGGGGATCGTGCGCGATGAGCAGGAGAGGCCGGTCGGTCGGAGCCGCGACCATCGCGTTCGCGACGTCGTCGAGATGCACGGCGGTCGCGCGGAGCTCCGTCGACCTCGCGATGCGGGATACCGCACTGACGATGAGGATCCCGCCGACGAAGCACGCCGCGACCTTGATCCCATCCGGCCGCTCCACAATGTTCGCACCGGCGGTGTAGGCGAACACCGCGGTGATCCCGGCGTACACCCGCGTCGCCACCCGTTGACCCGCGCGATGCGCGGAGACGGTGACCGCGAGGGCCGCGGAGCAGATGAGCACGAGCACGCCGGTGGCGTATGCACCGCCCTGCGCCTCGACGCTTCCGCCGAAGGCGAGCGTCACCACGATGGCGACGCCGAGCAGAACGAGTACGAGCGGACGCGTCGCGCGGGTCCATGCCGGCGCCATCCCGTAGTGCGGCAGATACCGGCCGACGACATTGATGAGGCCGGCGAGCGCGGACGCGCCGGCGAACCAGAGGATGGCGATCGTGGTGGCATCGTAGACGCTGCCGAATCCTTCACCCAAGTATTCGTGCGCGAGGTAGGCCAGGGCGCGGCCGTGCGCTTCGCCCTCGGGGCCGAATGCGCTCGCCGGGATCAGCGTGACCGTTACGAGCGACGACGTGATCAGGAAGACGCTCATGATCGCGGCAGACGTGGCCAGGAGCTTGCGCGCCCCCGCGATGCGGTTCCCGCGGATCTGCGGCATCACGGCGACCCCCGTCTCGAACCCCGACAGTCCGAGGGCGAGTTTCGGGAAGACGAGCAGGGCGATCGCGACGACCAACCAGGGGTCGCCGTGCTGGGTCGTGAGCGCGCCCCACCAGTCGGTCACGATCGGCGGATCGTCCACCAGGCGGCCGAGCGACACGGCGATGACCACGGCGTTCAGCGCGAGGAACCCCGCGACCAGTACGGATGCGAGTCGGATCGCCTCGGAGAAGCCGCGCAGAAAGACCAGCGCGAGGGCGAGCAGGAAGATGATCGTGATCCCGATCCCGATCGGACTCTCCCCCGCCGGGGTCGTTCCGGAGTCCGCGGTGCCGAGCGCTCGCGCGACCGCAGGGTTCTCGACGAGGTGAGCCGTGGCGTCGGCGGCGGACAGCGTCATGGTGATCATGAAGTCCGTGGCGACGAAACCGAGGAGCACCAACACGATGAGCTTGCCGCGCCAGTGCGGGAAGAGGGAGGCGAGCATGGCGAGGGAGCCGGTGCCGTGCGGGCTCTCCCGAGCGACGCGCCGGTACACCGGGAGCGCGCCGCAGAGCGTCACGAGGACCAGCACGAGCGTGGCGACCGGCGCGATCGCTCCGGCCGCGACGGCCGCCAGGGCGGGTTGATAGCCGAGGGTGGAGAAGTAGTCCACTCCCGTGAGGCACATGACCTGCCACCACGGACGGCCCTGGTCGGGCCGGGGGCGCCCGTGCGGCCCGGTGTGGCTGCCGGGATCCTCAACGGTCGACGCGAGCAGCCAGCGTCGCAGCGACCCCACAGGTGCCGGTGCAGTCCCGGCGACGACCTCACTCCTGATCACAGCGATACGGTACGCCCGCCACGAGCAGACGGACCCGGAGGGTGCCGAGAGACCAGCGGACTCTCAGTCGGTATTCAGGAACCGGATCGGACGATCGCGGTCGCCTCGGACCAAAAGATGGTCAGAACGGGAGCAGCGGGTCCACGGCGATGGCGATCGACAGGATCGAGAGGTACGAGATGGAGCCGTGGAAGACCTGCATCGGCTTCCCCTCGCGTCCGCGGATCGCACTGCCGTACAGCCGGTGCGCCTGCAGGATGAAGTAGCCGCCCGAGAGCACGGCGACGATGGTGTAGATCCACCCGATGCCCGCGGCGGGGATGAGCAGCAGGCTGGATGCGACCGTCGCCCACGCGTAGAGGATGATCTGCAGCCCGACCGTCACACGGCCCCGGACCACGCCGAGCATCGGCACGCCCGCCGCCGCGTAGTCTTCGCGGTAGCGCATTGACAGCGGCCAGTAATGAGCGGGCGTCCAGAGGAAGATGATGAGGAAGAACGCCCATGCCGGCCAGCCGACGTCACCGGTCACGGCGGCCCACCCGATGAGCACCGGGAAGCACCCGGCGATGCCGCCCCAGATGATGTTCTGCTCGCTGTGCCGCTTGAGCAGCACCGTGTACACCACGACGTAGAAGAAGATCGCGGCTGCAGAGAGGGCTGCCGCGACCCAGTTCGTCGTGGCGTACAACCACACGATGGACGCGGCGCCGAGCACCCAGGCGAACACCAGGGCGCTGCGGTCGGAGATCTCCCCGGTGACCAGCGGGCGATTCTTGGTGCGACGCATCTTGCGGTCCATGTCGCGGTCGAGGTAGCAGTTGAACGCGCCGGCCGACCCTGCGCTCATCGCGCCGCCGATGAGCGTCGCGACGACGAGCCAGAGATTCGGCAGGCCCTGCTGGGCGAGGATCATGGCCGGCACCGTGACGACGAGCAGCAACTCCATGACGCGCGGTTTCGTGAGAGCCACGTACGCCTTCAGCGTGCGGCCGAAGGTCGGACGGGCGGGTGTCGCGCGTACCGGAGACGAGGTGGGAATCTCAGTGGACATCATGTCTATACTACCGTGCTCCCCTGTAGGCTGGACAGGGTGTGCACCGCGGCGGTGCGTACCGAGCGAGAGAGGCTGGGCTATTGGCAATCGACCTGCAGTGGAATGAGCTGGACGACCGGGCCGTCGACACGGCGCGAGTACTCGCGGCTGACGCGGTGGAGAAGGTCGGCAACGGCCACCCCGGAACCGCGATCAGCCTGGCACCGGTGTCGTATCTGCTCCACCAGAAGGTGATGCGCCACGATCCGTCCGACCACGGGTGGATCGGACGAGACCGCTTCATCCTGTCCGCCGGTCATTCGTCGCTCACGCAGTACGTGCAGCTCTACCTCGGCGGCTACGGCCTCGAGCTCTCCGATCTCGAGGCGCTGCGTACCTGGGGCTCCAAGACCCCCGGACATCCCGAGTACGGGCATACCCCCGGTGTCGAGATCACCACCGGTCCCCTGGGTCAGGGACTCGCATCCGCCGTCGGCTTCGCCTACGCGGCGCGTTACGAGCGCGGTCTGTTCGATCCCGAGGCGGCGCCGGGTGCGAGCCCCTTCGATCACCGGATCTACGTGATCGCGAGCGACGGCGATCTGCAAGAGGGGGTGACGAGCGAAGCGTCCTCGCTCGCCGGCCATCAGGAACTCGGCAACCTGATCGCGATCTACGATGCGAACCAGATCTCCATCGAGGACGACACCGACATCTCCTTCACTGAAGACGTCGCGGCCCGCTACGCGGCGTACGGGTGGCAGGTCATCACCGTCGACTGGAAGCGGACGGGCGAGTACGTCGAAGATCTCGCCGAGCTCACGACGGCGATCCAGTCCGCTCAGGACGAGACGTCGAAGCCGTCGCTCATCGTGCTGAAGACGATCATCGGCTGGCCGAGCCCCGGCAAGCAGAACACCGGTGGCATCCACGGGGCGAAGCTCGGCACCGACGAGCTCGCGGCGCTGAAGGAGCGACTCGGGTTCGATCCCGAGCAGCACTTCGCGGTGGACGACGAGGTGCTCGCCCACACGCGTCAGGCCGTCGACCGCGGCCGAGCGGCACGTACGGCATGGCAGTCCGACTTCGACGCGTGGGCCGAGCGCGAGCCCGCGCGAAAGGTGCTGCTCGATCGACTGGAGTCCGGCGAACTCCCCGAAGGCTTCGCCGACGCGCTCCCGACCTTCGAACCCGGTTCGAGCGTCGCGACCCGTGCCGCGAGCGGCAAGGTGCTGGCGGGCCTCGGGCCGGTCATGCCCGAGCTGTGGGGCGGTTCCGCCGATCTCGCGGGCTCCAACAACACGACGATCCCCGACGTGCCGTCGTTCGTCCCGGTCGAGCGCTCCACCTCGTCGTGGCAGGGCAACCCGTACGGCCGGGTGCTGCACTTCGGCATTCGCGAGCACGCGATGGGGTCGATCCTCAACGGCATCCAGTTGCACGGCAAGACGCGTGCGTACGGCGGCACCTTCCTGATCTTCAGCGACTACATGCGTCCGGCGGTCCGCCTGGCCGCACTGATGAACATCCCGAGCATCTTCGTCTGGACCCACGACTCGGTCGCCCTCGGCGAGGACGGCCCGACGCATCAGCCGATCGAGCAGCTCGCGTCGCTTCGGGCGATCCCGAACCTGTCGGTGGTGCGCCCGGCAGACGCGACCGAGGTCGCCGTGGCGTGGAGCGAGCTGCTCACCCGTCGAGGCGGCCCCGCGGGGCTCGCGCTCACGCGGCAGAACGTTCCGGTCTTCCCGAGGGTCGACGGGCCCGAATCTTCG
Organism: Leucobacter tardus; assembly: GCF_017583045.1. GTDB lineage: Bacteria > Actinomycetota > Actinomycetes > Actinomycetales > Microbacteriaceae > Leucobacter > Leucobacter tardus. Next base: position 298,971 of record NZ_JAGFBF010000005.1, read on the forward strand.
GACGGCAGCGAGGCGCTCGCCTCTGCTGAGGGCGTCCGCCGTGGAGCGTATGTGCTCGCCGACTCCCCCACCGACGCGCTCGACCTGGTCATTCTGGCCACGGGCTCCGAGGTCCAGCTCGCCGTCGAAGCGCGGGCCCAGCTCGCCGCAGAAGGTGTGGGCGCCCGCGTCGTGTCCGTCCCCTGCCTCGAATGGTTCGACGAGCAGTCGCCCGAGTACCGCGAGAGCGTGCTCCCGTCAGAGGTGACCGCGCGCGTGAGCGTCGAGGCGGGCCTGTCGCTCAGCTGGGACCGCTACCTCGGCGACCGCGGGCGAGCGGTCTCCATCGAGCACTTCGGAGCGTCCGCGGACTATCAGACCCTGTTCCGCGAGTTCGGCATCACGACAGACGCCGTGGTGGCCGCAGCACGGCAGACGCTCGACGCCTGACGGTGTCCGCGCCGGCCATACCCACGCAATCGAGACACCCGCAATCGAAAGGTGAGCATATGACCTCCCCGACCGCAGCGCTCGGCGCCGCCGGCGTCAGCATCTGGCTCGACGACCTCTCCGCGAGCCGAATCTCCTCCGGCAATCTTCGTACGCTGCTCGCCGAACGCAACGTCGTCGGCGTCACCACGAATCCGACGATCTTCGCCGGCGCTATCGGGCGCGGAGAAGGCTACGAGGAGCGGATCGCCGACTGCGCGTCTCGCGGACTCGACGCCGCCGACACCGTCATCGAGCTCACGACGAACGATGTGTCCCAGGCCTGCGACCTGCTGGCCGACGTGTACGCGGACACCGATGGGCGCGACGGGCGGGTGTCGATCGAGGTCGAGCCGGGGCTCGCGCGCGATGCCGAGGGCACCGCCGCCGAAGCCCGTCGTCTCTGGGATCGCGTCGACCGTCCGAACGCGATGATCAAGATTCCCGCGACTGAGGAGGGCCTGGCGGCGATCACGGAGACGATCGCCGCGGGCATCAGCGTGAACGTCACGTTGATCTTCAGCCTCGAGCGCTACCGTCAGGTGATCAACGCGTACCTGACCGGTCTCGAGCGAGCAAGGTCGGCCGGCATCGATCTCCGGACGATCCACTCCGTCGCCTCCTTCTTCGTCTCCCGTGTGGACACCGAGATCGATGGACGACTCGCGGCGATTGGCTCCGATGAGGCGCTGGCGCTGCGCGGGCAGGCCGCTATCGCAAACGCGCGGCTCGCCTACGAGGTGTTCGAGCAGGCCTTCGACACTGAGCGCGCACGACTGCTCCTCGAGCAGGGAGCTCAGCCGCAGCGCCCCCTCTGGGCCTCGACAGGCGTGAAGGATCCGTCGCTCCCCGACACCCTGTACGTGACCGAACTCGTCGCCCCTGGAGTGGTGAACACCATGCCCGAGGCGACGCTCGAGGCGACGTTCGATCACGCCGAGGTCACCGGCGACACCGTGCGCGGCCAGTACCGCGAGTCGGATCGCGTGCTGAGCGCGATCGACAGCCTCGGTATCGACTACGTCGAGGTCGTGACGAAGCTCGAGAAGGAGGGGCTGCAGAAGTTCGACGCCTCCTGGGACGAACTGCTCGCCACCGTCGACGATGCGCTGAGGGCCGCGCGATGACGATCGAGGTGCGGACCCCGCGCGGTGGTGCAGCGGTCGATCGCGTCGTCGAGCAGCTCGTGGGCGAGCGCGTCGCGAGCCGGATCTTCGCGCAGGATGCGACGCTCTGGGGTGCGGACGCCGAAGCGGAGGCGCAGATCAGACTCGGGTGGACCGACGTCTTCGACGGGGCGGATGCCCTGATCTCCGAGGCGCTCGACTTCCGCTCGCAGCTGGCTGCGGCCGGTGTCGACCGCATCGTGCTCTGCGGCATGGGAGGGTCGAGCCTCGCTCCTGAGGTCATGACCCGGGCGGCCCAGGTTCGTCTCGTCGTCCTCGACTCCACCCACCCGGTACAGGTGAGGCGCGCCGTGGAGACGGACCTGCAGCGCACCGCTGTCGTCGTGAGCTCCAAGTCGGGTTCGACCATCGAGACGCGCAGCCATCTCGCGGTCTTCGAACGCGCCTTCGCGGACGCGGGCATCGACCCGGCGGACCGCATCGCCGTGGTGACGGATCCCGGATCAGCTCTCGAGTCGCACGCGCGTGAACGAGGCGAGCGGGTGTTCCTCGCCGATCCTCACGTCGGAGGCCGCTATTCGGCGCTCACCGCGTTCGGGTTGGTGCCCAGCGCACTCGCCGGTGCCGATGTCGAGACCATCGTCGCCGATGCCGGTGCCGCCGTGCAGACCGTCGCTGCAGACGACGCCGGGAACCCCGCCCTCCGTCTGGCGGCCGCCCTCGCGCAGTTGACTCCCGAGATCATCACGACCGCAGTCGCCGAGATGGCGCACGGATCCGCCTGGGGACTGGCGGACTGGATCGAGCAGCTCATTGCCGAGTCGACGGGTAAGAACGGCCGTGGTCTCCTCCCCATCGCCGTTCGCGCGGAGGACCCGGAGGTCGACTCCTCGTATTCCGGACCGGTGCCGCTCACGCTCGTGGGGCCGCGCGGTTCGGCAGCGTCGGCGCCCGAGCGCGCGGTCGTGGTGACCGCACCCCTCGGAGCTCAGCTGCTCATTTGGGAGGTCGCGACGGCGGTACTCGGCCGCCTGCTCGCGATCGATCCCTTTGACCAGCCGGATGTGGAGTCCGCGAAGGTCGCTGCTCGCGAGGTCATGGGCGCGTCCGCCGGGAGCGCGCCCGCCATCGGCACGCTGTCGAGCGGCAGCCCGGTGTCGCTGCTGGCCGCCCCGTCGGGGTCCGTGCTGACCAACGCCGCGAGCCTGCTCGCAGCGCTTCGGGAGACGGTCGGGCCCGAGGACTATCTCGTCGTTCAGGCCTACCTGGACCGTGAGGGTCCGGCTGCGGCGCCCCTCGCCGACCTGCGTGCGCGGCTCGCCGCTGCCCTCGGCGTACCCGTGGCGCTCGGGTTCGGGCCGCGCTACCTGCACTCCACCGGACAGTTCCACAAGGGCGGTCCGCGTCGCGGGGTCTTCGTGCAGGTGCTCGACGACGCCTCACCCGATCTCGAGATCCCCGGTGCGGAGGGTGGATTCGCCGCACTCCTCTCGGCGCAGGCGCAGGGCGATCGAGAAGTCCTCGCCGGTGCCGGACGACCGGTGTTCGCGCTCAGGGCAGCGGACCCGGCGGAGCTCGTGAACGAGCTGCTCAGCGCGGGTGTGACCGGGGCATGAGCGAGGCCGTCAACCCGCTGCGGTCGTCCGACGACGGCCGGCTCGCTCGAGTCGCCGGGCCGAGCGCGCTGGTGCTGTTCGGGGTGACGGGCGACCTGGCCCGGAAGAAACTGCTTCCTGCCATCTATGATCTCGCGAACCGGGGTCTCATGCCTCCGGGGTTCGCGCTCGTCGGATTCGGGCGCCGCAGCTGGAGCGATGCCGATTTCGTCGAAGTCGTACGCGAGGCAGTGGATGCGCATGCGAGGACCCCGTTCGATGCGGATGTGTGGGAGCAGTTCCGCACCGGTATCCGGTTCGTCAGCGGCGCGTTCGACGATGCCGATGCGTACGAGCGATTGAGCGACACGCTCGCTGAACTCGCGCGTGACCGCGGCACGGAGGGCAACGCTGCGTTCTATCTCTCGATCCCGCCGCGTTCGTTCCAGACCGTGAGCGCGCATCTGCGCGATGCGGGCCTCGCGACATCGGAGGACGCTTCTTGGCGTCGCGTCGTGATCGAGAAGCCGTTCGGGCACGATCTGGAGAGCGCCCGCGAGCTCGGCGCCGCGATCGACGACGTGTTCCCGCCCGAGCACGTCTTCCGGATCGACCACTACCTCGGCAAGGAAACGGTGCAGAATATTCTCGCGCTGCGTTTCGCCAATGTGCTCTACGAACCCATCTGGAACGCGTCGTACATCGATCACGTGCAGATCACCATGGCCGAGGACATCGGCGTGGCAGGGCGCGCCGGGTACTACGACGGGATCGGAGCCGCGCGCGACGTCATCCAGAACCACCTGCTGCAGCTCCTCGCGCTCACCGCGATGGAACGCCCGGCGTCGGCAGACCCCGATGATCTGCGCGCCGCGAAGGAGGATGTGCTCGCCGCAGTGCACGTCCCCGACGATCTCGCCAGCACGACTGCGCGGGGGCAGTACAGCGGGGGGTGGCAGGGAGGCCGGGAAGTCACCGGGTTCCTGGATGAGGACGGCATGGCGCCCGACTCGCGCACCGAGACGTTCGCCGCCATCACGCTCAGCGTCGACACGGACCGTTGGCGTGGTGTCCCGTTCTACCTGCGTACGGGGAAGCGCCTGGCACGACGCGTGACGGAGATCGCCGTCGTCTTCAAGAAGTCTGCTGCGCCGCTCGGCGAGCGGGACGACATCGGCGCGAATGCACTCGTCATACGCGTGCAACCCGATGAAGGCGTCACGATCCGATTCAATTCGAAGGTTCCCGGGCCGGGCCGGGATACTCGCGAGGTCACGATGGATTTCGGTTATTCGCACGCGTTCACCGAGGCGAGCCCCGAGGCCTACGAGCGCTTGATCCTCGATGTGCTGCTGGGCGACCCGCCGTTGTTCCCCGGCCAGCGCGAGGTCGAACTGTCCTGGCGCATTCTCGACCCGATCGTCGCAGGGTGGCAGTCCGCTGGAGCCCCCGAGCAGTACTCCCCCGGTCGCTGGGGGCCGCCGGGCGCGGAACGGATGCTGAGCCGTGATGGCCGGAGCTGGAGGCAACCGTGATCGTCGACCTGCCCGAGACCACCGTGAGCGGGATCAGCAAGCGACTTGTCCTGCTCCGCCGCGAAGGCGGAGCGACGACGCTCGGTCGCGTGCTTACACTCGTCATCGTCGCCCCCTCGGATCGTGTGGAGGATGCGATCTCCGCCGCGAACGTGGCGTCGCGCGAGCACCCGATGCGCATCATCGCGCTCGCCGAGCCCACCGCGCACGCTGCGGCAGGGTCGGGCGGATCGTCGCGTCTCGATGGCCAGATCCGTGTGGGCGCCGACGCCGGTGCGGGTGACGTCATCGTGCTCCATCCCCACGGCGACGCCGGCCGCGATCCCGATCAGCTGTTGAGCGGCCTGCTGCTCGCCGACGCCCCCGTGGTGGTCTGGTGGGCAGGTGAAGCGCCGCCGAGAGCATCGGAGACGTCGCTCGGCCGTCTCGCGCAGCGACGCGTCGTCGACAGCGGGGGCGTGGGTGACGCGACCGCCCGGCTGCGGGCGACCTCGGCCTCGTACCGGCCGGGTGACACCGACCTGGCCTGGTCGCGCTTGACCCTCTGGCGTGCGCAGCTCGCCGCCGCGCTCGACAACGTGCCTGTCGGATCCGAGCGGCACGACATCACCGGCGCCACCGTGCGAGGCACTCCCCGATCGTCGTCGACGCTTCTCCTGGCCGCGTGGCTCCGCCTGCAACTGGGTGTTCCGGTGAGTCAGGAGGAGATGCCCGAGCAGGGACCCGACGCAGACCGTCGCGCCTGGGGCATCCACTCGGTGGAGATCCACACGTCCGCCGGCGATATCGCGATCGCACGGACCCGCGGCGTCTTCGCAGCGATCACCCAACCCGGGCATCCGCGTCTCGAGGTTCCGCTCCCCCGCCGCAGCGTGCCCGAGTGCCTCATCGAGGATCTCCGTCTCCTGCGACCCGATACGCTCTACGGTCGCGTGATCACCGAGGGCCTCCCCCTCCTCGACTCCGAATTCGGTGAGGAGCACTGATGCGCGTCCACACCGCTGAGGACCGGAACCGACTCGCGAACGACATCGCCGAATCGTGTTTCGAGGTGCTCGCCGCACGCCAAGACCTCGGCGAGATTCCGTGCATCGTGCTCACCGGGGGCGGCATGGGCGAAGCCTCGCTGCGCGCGATGGGCACGCACCCGGACGGCGACCGCATCGCGTGGGATCGTGTGCGTTTCCTCTGGGGCGATGAGCGTTGGGTGCCGGCGCGTTCGAGCGATCGGAACGATCGGCTGGCCGACGAGCTGCTGTTCGCACACCGAGATGTCGACGCGGCACTCGTCCACCGCATCGGATCATCGGATTCCGGACGCTCACTCGACGACGCGGCTCGAGCGTACGCTGAGGTCGTCGACGGCATCGACCGGATCGACGTGGTCCTCTGCGGGGTCGGACCCGACGGGCACGTGGCCTCGCTCTTCCCCGGTCGCGAGGATCTCCTCGGCACCGAAGCTCCGGCCGCACTCCCGGTCCGCAATTCCCCGAAGCCGCCTCCGGAGCGCGTGACCCTCTCGATCCCCGCGCTGCAGCGCGGCGAGTCCGTGTGGCTGCTCGCGACCGGCGCAGAGAAAGCCCCTGCCGTTCGCGGTATTCTCTCCGCAGAGCAGGGGCTTCCGGCTGCCATCGTCGAAGGACGCGCAGAAACCGTCGTCTGGACCGATCGCTTGGCGCTCGGCGCCTGACTCACGCCGAACCGCACAGGTGTTCGACGTGTGAACGCTTCAACTCTTGCGTGCGGTACCGCGGCGCTCGCGCAGCTTCTGCAGCGCCTGCTCCAGCAACTCTTCGGCCTCTTCGGGCGTGCGACGCTCCTTCACGTAGGCGAGGTGCGTCTTGTACGGCTCGTTCTTCGAAAGCGACGGCGGGTTCTTCCGATCGCGTCCGGCCGGCAGTCCACTCGTCGGCGAATCGATCTGTTCCGGGATCTCCTCATCGGGCACATCGGCCGAGAAGAAGCGAACGGTCTCGTTGCCGAGCTCGTCCCAGTAGGAGATCTCGATGCGCTCGGCGCGGGACCCGTGGTCCATCTCACCCATCGGTCCGGATCCGACGCGTGCGCCGCGAATGGCGTTACTGCCTGCCACGTAAATACTTCCTATCTCAGTTGCTGCACGAAACGTGCCGTGTACTGCGCCGTGGCGCGTGGGGTCGGGAGGTGCCGCGACCCGGAACTCACGCGACGGAGAACCGTGCGATGACGCCGAGCGCCACGATGGAGAGGAACCAGACCAGAGCCACCACGATGGTGATGCGATTGAGGTTCCGCTCGGCGACACCCGAAGAACCGAGGCTCGACGTGACGCCGCCACCGAACATGTCGGAGAGGCCACCGCCCCTGCCCTTGTGCAGGAGGATGAAGAGGATGAGCAGCAGGCTCGTGATCACGAGCAGACTGATCAACACGATGTTGAGAACAAGCAAGCTTGCTTACCTTTCACGCGGGGCGGAATGGATACCAACGACCATCATACCGCGACATGCTTCTTGAACTGGACGATCCGTGAGAACTCGTCCGCCTTGATGCTCGCACCGCCCACCAGGGCGCCATCGACATCCGCCTGGCGCATGTATGCAGCCACGTTCTGACTGCTCACCGAGCCGCCGTAGAGCACGCGGGTCGCGTCCGCCGTGTCGTCACCGCACGCTTCACGGAGCACGTCGCGCAACGCGCGGCACACCTCCTGTGCCTGTTCGGGCGTCGCCGCGTTCCCGGTGCCGATCGCCCACACCGGCTCGTAGGCGACCACGAACTCCGCTCCATCGGGCAGATCGGCGATCGCTGCGCGCAACTGCGCAGCCGGGATCGCGGCGGCTCCGTGCTCCTCGAGGTCTTCAGCCGTCTCGCCGACGCAGATCACGGGAACGATGCCTGCTGCCTGAGCGGCTACCGACTTCGCCGAGACGACCTCATCGGTCTCGCCGTGGCCGGCGCGCCGCTCCGAGTGGCCCACGATGACGTACTGAGCATCGAGCTTCGCGAGGAACCGCGCGGAAACGTCGCCCGTGTAGGCGCCCGACTCGTGCGGGGACACATCCTGCGCGCCGAGTCCGAGCGGGATCTTATCGGCAGAGATGAGCGTCTGCACCGAGCGGAGGTCGGTGAACGGCGGGAACACGGCGACCTCGACCTCGGATGCGTCGTGACGCGCGTCCTTCAGCGCCCAGGCGACCTTCTGCACCAGAGCGATTGCCTGCAGATGATCGAGATTCATCTTCCAGTTGCCTGCGATGAACGGTGTGCGGCTCATGCCAGCACCTCCAGACCGGGAAGCGACTTCCCCTCGAGAAATTCAAGACTCGCACCGCCGCCGGTGGAGATGTGACCGAACTGGTCATCGGAAAAACCGAGCGCGCGCACCGCGGCCGCCGAGTCGCCGCCTCCGACGACGGTGAACCCGTCCGTCTCGGTCAGCGCCCGCGCGACGGTCCGCGTCCCCGCTGCGAAGGCCTCCATCTCGAAGACCCCCATGGGGCCATTCCAGAAGACGGTGGCGGAGGCGCCGATCACCTCCGCGAAACGCCGAGCAGACTCGGGGCCGATATCGAGACCGATGCCTGAAGCGCCGAACCGCGACGCGGCGATCGCATCCGCGGCGACCGTCTCGTGTTCGGCGTCCGCTGCGAAGCGCTCCGCCACCACGATGTCGGTCGGCAGCACGATCCTCACACCGCGCTCCTTCGCGCGCTGGAGCGCATCGCGCACCGTGTCGATCTGATCGGACTCCAACAGGCTCGAGGCGACGTCGTGGCCCTGAGCGGCGAGGAAAGTGAAGAGCATACCGCCCCCGATGACCAGGGTGTCGACACGCTCGATGAGGTGCGAGATGACGCCGAGCTTGTCGGAGACCTTGGACCCGCCGAGCACGACCGAGAACGGACGTTCGGGCGCATCGGTGAGACGGCGCAGGACCGCGAGCTCATCCGCGACCAACCGGCCGCCGGCGCTCGGCAGCAGCTCCGCGAGGTCGGTGACGCTCGCCTGCCTGCGGTGCACCACGCCGAACCCGTCCGACACGAACGCGTCGCCCAACGCCGCGATCCGCTCGGCGAACGCGCGACGCTCGGCGTCGTCCGCGCTCGTCTCGCCGGGATTGAAACGCAGGTTCTCGAGGAGAAGGACATCGCCGTCGGCGAGTGCGGCAACAGCCGCCTCCGCCTCGGATCCCACTGTCTCACCGACGAACTCGACGGGGGCGCCGAGCAGTTCCGCCATGCGCACCGCGACCGGCCGCAGCGAGTACCGGTCATCGGGTTCACCCTTCGGGCGTCCGAGATGACTGATCAGCACGATCCGCGCTCCGGCCTCACGAAGTTCGGCGATCGTCCCGAGCGACGCGCGAATGCGCCCGTCGTCGGTGATTTCGCCCTCGGAGAGCGGCACGTTGAGGTCGCAGCGCACGATCACGGTGCGTGATCGGAGCGGACCCAGGGTGTCGATGGTGCGCATGGCGGTGATGAGCTCCTTACTCTGCGGCGCGGTCGGCCACGTAGCGGGCGAGGTCGACGAGGCGGTTGGAGTATCCCCACTCGTTGTCGTACCAGGCCGAGATCTTGACGAGGCCACCCGACACATTCGTCAGCCCCGCGTCGAAGATGGCCGAGTGCGGGTTGTGCACGATGTCGCTCGACACCAGCGGATCCTCCGAATACTGCAGGTACCGCGAGAGCTCGTCGGTCGCCGCAGCACGGGCGAACTCGGCGTTGACCTCGTCGATCGTCAGGCCGTCTCGCGTCACGAGCGTCAGGTCGACGATGGACCCGGTCGGGATCGGAACGCGGTACGAGGTGCCGTCGAGCTTGCCGTCGAGCTCGGGGATCACGCGGCCGATCGCCTTGGCGGCGCCAGTCGAGGTGGGCACGATGTTGAGGGCAGCGGCGCGAGCGCGGCGCAGATCGGAGTGCGGGCTGTCCTGCAAGCGCTGATCCGCCGTGTAGGCGTGCGCCGTCATCATGAAGCCGCGCTCGATGCCGAAGGCGCGATTGAACACATCGGCCACAGGGGCGAGGCAGTTGGTGGTGCAGGACGCGTTGGAGATGATGTCATCGGTCTTCGGGTCATAGCTCTGCTCGTTCACGCCCATGACGAAGGTCGGCGAATCGACCGAGGGGGCCGAGATGATGACCTTCTTCGCGCCCGCCGTGAGATGCGCCGCCGCCTGATCGTGCTTGGCGAAGTGTCCTGTGGACTCGATGACGATGTCGACGCCCAGGTCACCCCAGGGCAGCTGAGCGGGATCCTTCTCGGAGTACACCCGAATGCGGCGACCGTCCACCGTGATCGACTCGTCGTCATGAGAGACGTCGACGGCGAGTACGCCCCCGACCGAGTCGTACTTGGTGAGGTGCGCGAGCGTCGCCGTGTCGGTGAGGTCGTTGACCGCCACCAACTCGATATCTGCCCGCTGCTCGAGTGCAGCTCGAAGGAAGTTCCGGCCGATTCTGCCGAAGCCGTTGACTGCGATACGTGTGCCCATTCACGTGCCTTTCAACTGGAGGGTGATCCGTGCGACGGTCGTCGAACGGGGTGCCCGGTGACCGGGCGACCGATGCCGTGCGGCACCGGAAACCGATGAGCGGGCCGGTCCTGCGACCGGCCCGCTCGCGACTAGGCGCTGGCCTGAATGAGACCGGGGGTCTGCGACCGAGCGGTCTCGAAGCGCTGTGCGACGTCCTGCCAGTTCGCGATGTTCCAGAAGGCCTTGACGTAGTCCGCCTTGACGTTGAGGTAATCGAGGTAGAACGCGTGCTCCCACATGTCGAGCATCAGCAGCGGGGTGAGGCCGAGCGGCACATTGCCCTGCTGATCGAACAGCTGGAAGATCGCGGGGCGCTGGCCGACCGCATCCCACGCGAGCACGGACCAACCCGAACCCTGGATGCCGGTGGCGTTCGCCGTGAAGTGCGCCTGGAACTTCTCGAACGAGCCGAAGAACTCGTCGATGGCCGCGGCGAGCTCGCCCTCGGGACGTCCGCCGCCCTCGGGTGAAAGATTGTTCCAGAAGACGGTGTGGTTGACGTGTCCACCGAGGTTGAACGCGAGGTCCTTCTCCAGCTTGTTGACGGCACCCAGATCATCCGCATCGCGGGCGGCCTCGAGCTGCTCGAGCGCCGTGTTCGCGCCCGTCACGTAGGTCTGGTGGTGCTTATCGTGGTGCAGCTGCATGATCTTGCCGCTGATGTGAGGCTCCAGTGCCGAGTAGTCGTACGGAAGCTCGGGAAGTGTGTACTTGGACATATGTCTCCTTCGTTCTGGATTCCGTTGATGTGCTCTCAAGTCTATGCCTCGACACCCGTTCAGGGGCAACGGAGGGCGGGATCCTGAGGGACCGCTCAGGCCGCGCTACATCGCGTCGAGCTCGTCCGGCAGGCTGGCCTCAGTGCCCGGCACCGACCGCACCTGCGCCTCCTTGTCGGCCATGGCGAGCAGCCTGCGGATCCGACCGGCGATCGCGTCCTTCGTCAGCGGCGGATCGGCCCGTGCACCGAGATCGTCGAGGCTCGCCTCCCGGAACTTCAACCGCAGTTCACCCGCGTAGCGCAGATGTTCGGGCACACTGTCGCCCAGGATCTCGAGCGCGCGCTCGACGCGGGCGCACGCGGCGACGGAGGCCTGAGCGGAGCGGCGCAAATTTGCGTCGTCGAAGTTGACGAGGCGGTTCGCGGTGGCGCGCGTCTCGCGTGCCAGTCGCAGCTCATCCCATGTCGCCCGGTTCTCGGCGGCGCCCATGGCGCCCAGCGCCTCACCGATCATCTCGCTGTCGCGGATGACGAGCTTGTGCTGCCCGCGGATCTCCCGATTCTTCGCCTGGACCCCGATCCGCGACGCCGCACCCTGCAGGGCCATGGCGGCCTCGTTGGTCGGGCACACGATCTCGAGGCTCGCCGAGCGACCGGGAGGCGTGAGCGTGCCGCGGGCGAGGAACGCGCCACGCAGGATCGCCGCCAGCTCGGCTGGTGCGCCGGTGGTCAGACGGTTCGGCAGACCGCGGATCTGTCGGCGGCGCTGATCCAGCAGGCCGAGCTGACGGGCCAGCGTCTCACCGTCGAGTACGCGCACGAGGAACTGCGGTGCCCCGGCTCGGGTCGATGACGGGGACAGCTGCTTGGGTTCCGACCGGACGCCGTACAGTTCGGCGAGGTCCTTCCGCACCCGCTGCACGATCTGCGGGGTGAACAGCTCCGCTTCGAGCGCGATACGGCCCGAGATGGAGTGCAACCCGCCTGCGAAGCGCAGCACGGTGGCGACCTCGGCGACTCGTTCGCCGGTGTGCTGCACCGGAACGCGAACGAGTTCGCTTCTGACGTCGGGGGTCGAAGGCACAGATGATCCTCTCACGTAGGGAAACAAAAAAGCGGAACGGCGTGCGGCACTACTCGCGACCGAGGTCGCGGTGCCGCAGGTTCACGCTGACTCCGGGAAGGCCGGCCAACCGATCGGCAAGCTCGCGAGCCATGGCGACGGAGCGGTGCTTGCCGCCCGTACAGCCCACTGCGAGCGAGGCGAGACGCTTGTTCTCGCGCTGGAAGCCGGCGAGCACTGGAGTGAGTGCTGCCACATAGTGGTCGAGGAACTCGGCGGCGCCTTCGCGGCTGAGCACATAATCCTTCACTTCGGCATCGACGCCGGTGAGCGGCCGCAGGTCGGGCTCCCAGAACGGGTTCGGCAAGAATCGAATGTCCGCCATGAGGTCGACGTCGGTCGGAGCACCGTACTTGAACCCGAAGCTCATGACCGAGAGCTGCAGACCGGGGGTATCTTCGTCGCTGAAGAGGTCCCGCGTCGCAGTGGACAGGTCGTGAACGTTGTACCGCGACGTATCGATGACGACATCGCTCGACGCGCGGAGTTCTTGCAGCCGCTCGCGCTCGAGCCTGATGCCGTCGAGCAGCGATTCCTCACCCTGCAGCGGGTGGGGGCGTCGCACCGCTTCGTAGCGCCGCACGAGAATGTCGTCAGTGGCATCGAGGAACACGACCCGCACAGTGGCATGCTGCCTGAGGTCGCGCACCGTCTCCTGGATGTCGGCGAACAGGTCGCGACCGCGCACGTCGACGACGGCGGCGATGCGCGGGAGCGCTCCGCCGGAGCGGTCGGCCATATCGGCGAGCGTCTTCACCATTGCGAGCGGCAAGTTGTCGACGACGTACCAGCCGAGATCTTCGAGAACGTTCGCCACGGTGCTCCGCCCGGCGCCCGACATGCCGGTGACGATGAGGATCTCTTGCTCAGGCGTGCGTTCGCTCACTGGCTCGGCCCTCCCTCGTGCGTCGTGTCCGGCTCCGGGTCCAGTTTACCCTGAGTCGCCTCCTCTCCTCCACGCAGGAACCCGTGCACCTGCTCGGCAAGACGGGGCCCGAGTCCCGCGACCGTCGCGAGTTCCGGCACCGAGGCGGCTTTCAGGCGTTTCACGGATCCGAAGTGCTTCAGGAGGGCCTGCACGCGTTTCGGGCCCAGCCCGGGCACATCGCTGAGCTGCGTCGAGATGGACGTGCTTCGTCGTTGGCGCTGGAAGGTGATCGCGAAACGGTGGGCCTCGTCGCGAATACGCTGCACGAGGAAGAGCGCCTCGCTCGTGCGCGGCAGAATGAGCGGGAATGCGTCGTCGGGCATCCAGATCTCCTCAAGACGCTTCGCGACACCACAGAGCGCGACATCGGTGATCCCCGCTTCGGCGAGGGCGCGGGCCGCGGCCTGTACCTGCGGGGCTCCACCGTCGACGATGAGGAGCTGCGGTCGATCGCGGTAGACGCCTGACGGTTGCTCTCCGGACGCGGCGATCTGGTTCAACTGCGCGGCACGTCGGCTGACCACCTGGTGAATGGACTCGGTGTCGTCCCTGGTGTTCTCGACGCGATACTTCCGATACGCGCCCTTCGCGGGCAGGCCGTCCTCGAACACGACGAGCGATGCCACGACACCGGTGCCCTGCAGGTGGGAGACGTCGATGCACTCGATGCGCAGCGGTGCCTCCTCCATGCCGAGGGCGCTCTGCAGCTCGGCCAGAGCATCGGTGCGTGCGGTCAGGTCGGCCGCGCGCTTCAACTTGTGCCTGAGCAGGTGCTCCCCCGCGTTCCGCACCGCACGATCCATGAGCTGCGCCTTGTCGCCGCGTTCGGGGACGCGCAGCTGCACCCGTCCGCGACGCGGTCGCTTCTCGCTCAGTGCTTCTTCCAACGGTGCACTGTTCTCAGGAATCTGCGGCAGGAGGATCTGGGGCGGCGGGTCAGTCTCCTCGTACGCCGACTGCAGGACCTGCTCGAGCAGGGTGCTCGGGGAGTCGTCGAGTTCGACATCCACGATCCAGCTGCGCTCACCCCTGATGCGACCGCCGCGAATGATGAACTGGTGGGCGGCGGCCGAGAGCTCGTCGGCGCGGAGGCCGAACACATCGAGTGAGACGTCGTGACCGAGCACGATCGCATTCTTCTCCATGACGTGCTCGACGGCCTGCACCTGGTCCCGGAGACGCGCCGCGTCCTCGTAGCGCTGCTCCGCCGCCGCATCCCGCATCTCGCGCTGCAGCCATCGCAGGTGCGAGGTGTCGTTCCCCGCGAGGAACGACACCAGCTCGACGACCCTGGCCCGATGCTCCTCGACGGTGACCAACTGCGAGCACGGCCCGTGGCACCGACCGATCTGACCTGCGAGGCACGGGCGCCCGGTGTCCATCGCGCGACGGTAGTCGCTCTCCTTGCAGGTCCGGATCGGGAACGCCTGCTGGAGGAGCGACGAGGTCTCACGGAGCGCCCAGACCTTGGGATACGGACCGAAGTACCGCGCGCCCCGGATCTTCTCGTTCCGGGTGATGATGAGCCGGGGGGCCTCATCCTTCAACGTGACCGCGAGGTACGGGTACGACTTGTCGTCCTTGAACTGCACGTTGAAGGGCGGCTTGTACTCGGTGATCCACGTGTGCTCGAGGACGAGCGACTCGGTGTCGGTGGCGACGACCGTCCAGTCGACGCGTGCCGCGAGCGTCAACATCCGCTGCGTACGCGGCATGAGCGCGTGCATCGGCTGGAAGTAGTTCGAGAGTCGCCCACGCAGGTTCTTCGCCTTGCCGATGTAAAGCACGCGGCCGTGGCGGTCCGAGAACCGGTAGACGCCTGGGCTCGTCGGAATCTCGCCCGCCGCGGGTCGGAACGATGCGCGATGGTCGGTGGCCGCCATCATGGCGTCACGCCGACTTCAGCTCGGCAGCCGCTCGTGACTTCGCAGCGTGACCGTTCAGCACCTCGGCGAGGAACCTGCCGGTGTGGCTCTCCGGCAGCTTGGCCACCTGTTCGGGAGTTCCCGTCGCCAGGATCGTGCCACCACCCGAACCGCCTTCGGGTCCGAGGTCGATCACCCAGTCGGCGCTCCGGATCACATCGAGATTGTGCTCGATGGTGATCACGGTGTTGCCCTTGTCGACCAGACCGTTCAGCACCAGGAGGAGCTTGCGGACGTCTTCGAAGTGCAGTCCCGTGGTGGGCTCGTCGAGCACGTAGATGCTGCGACCGTTCGAGCGGCGCTGAAGCTCGGTCGCGAGCTTCACGCGCTGCGCTTCGCCTCCCGAGAGCGTCGTCGCGCTCTGACCGAGTCGGACATACCCGAGTCCGACGTCGACGAGGGTCTTCATGTACCGATGGATGCTGGAGATGGGCTCGAAGAACTGCTCGGCTTCGGCGATCGGCATCTCGAGGACCTCGGAGATGTTCTTCCCCTTGTAGCGCACCTGCAGCGTCTCGCGGTTGTATCGCTTCCCGCCGCACACCTCGCAGGCCACGTACACATCGGGCAGGAAGTTCATCTCGATCTTCAGCGTGCCGTCACCCGCGCAGGCCTCGCACCTGCCGCCCTTGACGTTGAAGCTGAAGCGTCCCGGCAAGTAGCCGCGGGTCTTCGCCTCCTGGGTCTCGGCGAAGAGGGTGCGGATCTTGTCGAAGACGCCCGTGTACGTCGCGGGATTCGACCGCGGCGTACGACCGATCGGCGCCTGATCCACGTGCACCACCTTGTCGAGGTGCTCGAGGCCGGTCACGCGCGTGTGCTTGCCCGGGACCATACGGGCACCGTTCAAGCGGTTCGCCAGCACCCGGTACAGGATGTCGTTCACCAGCGTGGACTTGCCCGAACCGCTCACGCCGGTGACGGCAGTCATGACACCGAGGGGGAACGTCGCATCGACGCCTTGCAGATTGTTGGATCGCGCACCGACGACCTTGAGCTCCCGGCCCTTCTCCCGCTTGCGACGGCGCTTCGGCGTCTCGATCTCGCGTCGTCCGGCCAAGTAATCGGCCGTCATCGACTCGCGGTTCTCGAGCAGGCTCGCGTACTCGCCGGAGTGGACCACCGTCCCGCCTTCGACACCGGCTCCCGGCCCGATGTCGACGATCCAGTCGGCCGACTCGATCGTCTCCTCGTCATGCTCCACCACGATCAAGGTGTTGCCGAGGTCGCGCAGTTTCAGCAGCGTCTCGATGAGACGACGATTGTCACGCTGATGGAGTCCGATGCTGGGCTCGTCGAGCACGTACAGCACTCCGGTGAGTCCGGATCCGATCTGGGTCGCGAGCCGGATTCGCTGCGCCTCCCCGCCCGAGAGCGTTCCCGCCGCGCGCGCCAGGGTGAGGTACCCGAGCCCGACTTCGATCAGGAACTCGAACCGGAGTCGGATCTCGCGCAGCACCTGCGCCGCGATCCGGGCCTCGCGCTCCGTGAGCTCGACCCGGTCGAAGAACGCCTGCGCGTCGGTGAGGCTGTACTCGGTGACGCCGGCGATCGACTCGCCATCCACCGTCACCGCCAGGACTTCGGGCTTCAGCCGCTGTCCGTGGCAGGCGTGGCAGGGCACCTCGCGGAGGAACTCGGACCACCGATCCCGCTTGTTGTCGGACTCGGCTTCGGCGTACTGCCGCTCGATGAACGGGATGACCCCTTCGAATCCCGAGGTGTACTTCACCTCGCGACCGAACCGGTTCTTCCAGCGGACGTTGACCGAGAAGTCGTTGCCGTACAGTACCGCTTCGCGGACGCTCTCGGGGAGTGCACCCCAGGGGGTGTCGAGTGAGAAGTCCAGATCTTTCGCGAGGCCGGTGAGGAGCCGTTCGTAATACTGGTAGAGGCTCCTCCCCTGGCTCGTCCACGGCACGATCACGCCCTCCGTGAGCGAGAGTTCAGGATCGCCGAGCACGAGGTCCTCGTCCACCTGCATGCTGGTTCCGAGTCCGGAGCACGTCGCGCACGCTCCGAACGGTGCGTTGAACGAGAACGTGCGGGGCTCGATCTCGGTGAGTTGCACGGGGTGCTGATTCGGGCACGACAAATGCTCCGAGAACAGCTGCTGCCGATCGTCCGCGTCGGTCTCGCGGTCGACGAAGTCGATGAGCACGACACCGCTCGCGAGCTTGAGCGCCGTCTCCAAGGAGTCGGTCAGGCGCCCGAGTCCGGCCGGGTCCGCCACGAGTCGATCGACCACGACCGAGATATCGTGCTTGATCTGCTTCTTCAGCTTCGGAGGGTCGGAGAGCTGCACCATCTCGCCGTCGACCACCGCGCGAGAGTAGCCACTGGCCGCGAGATCCTGGAAGAGGTCGACGAACTCGCCCTTCTTCTGCGAAACGACCGGCGCCAGGACCTGGAAGCGGGTGCGCTCGGGAAGCTCGATGAGCTGGTCGGCGATCTGCTGCACCGTCTGCGAGGCGATGCGTTCTCCGCAGATGGCGCAGTGCGGCACACCGATGCGCGCCCACAGCAGTCGCATGTAGTCGTAGATCTCGGTGATCGTGCCCACCGTGGAGCGCGGATTGCGGTTCGTCGACTTCTGATCGATCGACACCGCAGGGCTGAGCCCCTCGATGAAGTCGACATCGGGTCGGTCCACTTGACCGAGGAACTGCCGAGCATAGGCGCTCAGACTCTCGACATACCGTCGCTGCCCCTCGGCGAAGATGGTGTCGAACGCGAGACTCGACTTCCCGCTTCCGGACAGACCGGTGAACACGACCATCGAGTCGCGCGGGATATCCAGATCGAGGTTGCGAAGGTTGTGGACGCGGGCGCCCTGCACGCTGATGTGAGCGTGAGCGGCGGACGAGCGGACGGGTGCGGGAGTCTGCGAAGTCACCAGTGCATTCTACGCGAGCCGAGATGGGAAGTCGAATATATGTCCGAAGAGCTCGCTCGGGCGGTCGGCTAGCCTGAAGGCATGGGTTCACCCGCGAACAGAGTTTCCCACAGCTCCCACTGGGGCCGATTCGAAGCCATCGTCGAGGATGGTTCCGTCGTCGGTGTGGAACCCTACTCCCCCGATCCCGATCCGTCGCCCGTGGTGCACGGAATTCCCGATGGGCTCCACGCGTCGATCCGGGTGAAGCGACCTGCGGTGCGTGAGAGCTGGCTGCGGGCACGGCGCGCGGGCGACGATCCGGGGACGGAGCGGCGCGGCCGCGAGGCGTTCGTCGAGGTGTCGTGGGATGAAGCGCTCGACCTCGTCGCCGAAGAGCTCGAGCGCGTCCGCCGCGACCACGGGAACGCCGCGATCTTCGGGGGCTCGTACGGCTGGTCGAGCGCGGGGAGGTTTCATCATGCGCGCACACAGCTGCACCGTTTTCTGAACGTCATCGGCGGACACACCGATCAGGTCGGCAACTACAGCTTCGGCGCGGCCGCCGCGATCCTGCCGCACGTCGTCGGATCGGCGGCGATGGCTGCCGGGAGGACCACGAGCTGGGACGTCATCGAACGCGAAACGGAACTGTGGGTGCTCTTCGGCGGACTGCCGCTCAAGAACACCCAGCTCGAATCGGGAGGCATGACGCAGCACACGGCGCGCGACTGGGTGTCCAGGATCGTGCGCAGCGGGACCGATGTCGTCTCCGTATCCCCGTTGCGCGACGATGCGCCCCCCGAAGCGCGCGCGGAGTGGCTCGCCCCCCGCCCGGGCACGGATACCGCCCTCATGCTCGCGCTCACGCACACGCTCATCGACGAGGGCCTGTTTGATGGGGTCTTCGTCGAGCGGTACTGCGTCGGGTGGGACCGCTTCGCGTCATACCTGCGGGGCGCGGACGATGGCATCCCGAAAGACGCGGACTGGGCTGCGGCGATCACGGGTCTGCCCGGAGGGACGATCCGCGATCTCGCGCGCCGGATGGCGGCCCGGCGCACACTGGTCTCCGTGAGCTGGTCGCTGCAGCGCGCCGATCACGGCGAGCAGACCTACTGGGCCGCGATTGCCCTGGCGGCCGCGCTCGGTCAGGTGGGACTGCCGGGCGGCGGCTTCGGGTTCGCGTACGGATCCACGGGTACCACCGGGCAGCCGAGGTACCCGTTCGCCGCGCCGCGGATGCCGGTCGGCACGAATCCGGTTCAGACGGCGATACCCGCCGCCCGACTCACCGACATGCTCCTCCATCCGGGGAGTTCGTACGACTTCAACGGGCAGCGGAGGGAGTACCCCGACATCAGACTGGTGTACTGGGCGGGCGGCAACCCGTTCCACCACCATCAAGATCTGAACCGGTTGATCCGGGGGTGGCGGCGACCGGAGACGGTCGTGGTCCATGAACCGTGGTGGACGGCGACTGCGCGCCACGCCGACATCGTGCTCCCGGCGACCACCACACTCGAACGCAACGATATCGGCGCCGCCTCGCAGGACACCGCGATCGTCGCGATGCGGCAGGCGGTCGCACCGCTGCATGAGTCCCGTCACGACTCCGATATCTTCGCGTTTCTCGCCGACCGGCTCGGCGTCCGGGAGGCGTTCACCGAGGGCAGGACCGAGATGGAGTGGATCGCTCACCTGTACGAGACCTCGCGCGCTGACGCAGCGACTCAGGGCATCGCCCTGCCGGCCTTCGACGAGTTCTGGGCGCGCGGTTCGGTCGAGATCGAGCCGACCAGCTTCGTGCTGCTCGAGGAGTTCCGCCGTGATCCGGAGCGGCACCCGCTCCGCACGCCCTCGGGCAGGATCGAGCTCTTCTCAGCCGTTGTCGACGGCTTCGGCTATGACGACTGCCTCGGACACCCGTCGTGGATGGAGCCGGAGGAATGGCTCGGCGCTGCGCAGGCGGACCGGCACCCGCTCCATCTCATCACCAATCAACCGGCGCACCGTCTGCACAGTCAGCTCGACATGGCGGCACCGGCGCGGTCGGCGAAGGTATCGGGGCGCGAGCCCTGCCGCATGAACCCGGAGGATGCTGCACTCCGCGGCATTTCCGATGGGGACGTCGTGAAGCTCAGCAACGATCGTGGGAGCTGCCTGGCCGGCGCGGTGCTGAGCACCGATGTGCGGCCGGGCGTCGTGCAACTCTCGACCGGGGCCTGGTACGAGGCGTCGACCTCCGACGACGGCGCCGATCGTCCGCTGGAGGTGCACGGCAACCCGAATGTCCTCACCCGCGATCGGGGGACCTCGAGGCTCGGACAGGGGTCGTCCGCGCAGACGGCGCTCGTCGAGGTCGAGGGCGTCGACTCGACGACCGGACCGGTCACCGTGACCAGTCGGGTGCCGCGGGGTGCGTCGTGACCGTCGTTACCGGTGCCCGGCCGCATCCATGCTGCGCAATTCGCGCTTCAGGTCCGCGACCTCATCGCGGAGGCGTGCCGCAAGCTCGAATTTGAGCTCTTCCGATGCTGCGAGCATCTGGCTGGTGAGGTCGGCGACGAGCGCTTCGAGCTGCGTTGCGCCTTCCTCGGCGATCGCGCCGCTGCGCTGCGAGGCCTTGCCCTTCGTGCGCTGCGACGACCCCTTCTGACCGGACTTGCCGCGCGACTCGAGCACCTCGTCGGTGTCGGCGGCCTCGCGGGCGAGCATCTCGGTGATGTCACCGATCTTCTTGCGCAGCGGAGTCGGGTCGATGCCGTGCTCCGTGTTGTACGCGACCTGGATCTCACGACGACGATTCGTCTCGTCGATCGCTTCTCGCATGGATCGGGTGATGGTGTCCGCGTACATGTGGACCTGACCCGAGACGTTGCGCGCCGCTCGTCCGATCGTCTGGATGAGCGACGTCGAGGATCGGAGGAACCCCTCTTTATCGGCGTCGAGGATTGAGACGAGCGAGACCTCGGGCAGGTCGAGGCCCTCGCGCAACAGGTTGATGCCGACGAGCACGTCGTAGACGCCTGCGCGCAGTTCGGTGAGGAGTTCGACGCGCTTCAGCGTGTCGACGTCGGAGTGCAGGTAGCGCACCCGGACGCCGGCTTCCTCCATAAACGTGGTCAGCTGCTCGGCCATCTTCTTCGTGAGCGTGGTGACGAGCACGCGCTCGTCGCGCTCCGCGCGCGCCCTGACCTCTTCGAGCAGGTCGTCGATCTGCCCCTTGCTCGGCTTCACGACGATCTCGGGGTCGATGAGGCCGGTCGGACGGATGATCTGCTCCACCACGCCGTCCGCGCGGTCGAGCTCGTAGGTGCCCGGGGTCGCCGAGAGATACACCGTCTGGCCGACGCGTTCGGTGAACTCGCTGAACTTCAGCGGACGGTTGTCGAGCGCGCTGGGCAGGCGGAATCCGTGATCGACGAGTGTGCGCTTGCGCGAGGCGTCCCCTTCGTACATCGCTCCGATCTGCGGCACGGTGACGTGGGACTCGTCGATGACGACGACGAAGTCGTCCGGAAAGTAGTCGAGGAGGCAGTGCGGAGCCTCGCCCGGGGCACGGCCGTCGATGTGGCGCGAGTAGTTCTCGATGCCTGAGCAGAATCCGATCTGCTCCATCATCTCGAGATCGAACGTGGTGCGCATGCGCAGACGCTGCTCTTCGACGAGCTTGTTCTCCCGTTTCAGCTCGGTGAGACGCCGGTCGAGTTCTTCGCCGATGCTGCCCATGGCCCGATTCATCACCTGCCGGCTCGCGACGTAGTGCGACCCCGGGAAGACCGACACCGTATCGACCTGCTTGATCGCCTCACCGGTGAGCGGGTGCAGGTAGTACAGGGATTCGATCTCGTCGCCGAAGAACTCGATGCGCACCGCGAGTTCCTCATACATCGGAATGATCTCGACGGTGTCGCCGCGGACGCGGAAGTTGCCGCGCACGAATTCGATGTCGTTGCGCTGGTACTGCATGTCCACGAACCGTCTGAGCAGCACATCACGGTCGATGCGGTCGCCCACGACCAGCGGCACCATGGCCTCGTAGTACTCTTCGGGCTTGCCGAGTCCGTAGATGCAGGACACCGTCGACACCACGATGACGTCTCGGCGGCTGAGCAACGCATTCGTCGTGGAGTGGCGCAGGCGCTCGACCTCGGCGTTCACCGAGGAGTCCTTCTCGATGAACGTGTCCGTCTGCGGCACGTACGCTTCGGGCTGGTAGTAGTCGTAGTAGCTCACGAAGTACTCGACGGAGTTGTGCGGCATCAACTGGCGGAACTCGCTCGCGAGCTGGGCGGCGAGCGTCTTGTTGTGGGCGAGGATCAGCGTCGGGCGCTGAATCGCCTCGATGAGCCACGCCGTCGTCGCCGACTTGCCTGTGCCGGTCGCCCCGAGCAGCACGATATCGGTCTCACCCGCGTTCACGCGCTTGGCGAGCTCCTCGATCGCGGCCGGCTGATCGCCGCTCGGCTCGTATTCGGAGACCACTTCGAAGGGGCGCACGCTGCGGGTCGGTTCCATGGTGTCGAGCCTACTCCGGGGGTCTGACATTCGCGTGGCCGAGACGGGGCGCGATGCCGCGACTCAACCGATCGCGAGCCCGGGCAGCGGGAGGTTGCCCACGCCCGTCCAGCGCACGCGTTCGAGCCCCTGTCAGGCGGCTGCGCTCGCGAGCAGCGCCACCGCGGTCTCGGGGGCGCGAGCCGGCGCACCGGGTTCCTGCCACGCCGCCTGCACCAGGAGCTCGCGGTTCTGTCGGTCGGCCTTCAGATCGATGCGTCCCGCGAGACGCCCGGAGACCATCAACGGGAGGCAGTAGTACCCGTAGATCCGCCGCTCCTTCGGCGTGTAGATCTCGATGCGGTAGTGGAAATCGAACATGCGCTCGGCGCGCGGTCGGAACCAGACCACCGGGTCGAAGGGCGTGACCAGCGCGTCCGGGGCGAGGCGTCCGGGAATCCTGGCGTCGCGATGCATCCAGGCCGGCTCGGGATCCCCTCGCCCGTCCACCCATCCCTGCACCGTTACCGGGACGAGCGCTCCCGATTCCTCGAGCGCAGGGACCGCGTTCCGCGCATCCCCGATCTTCAGGCGGTGGTAGTCCGCGAGATCGGCGAGCGTGCCGACGCCGAGGGAGCGTCCGGCTCGCTCCACGAGTTTCCGCTGCGCCTCAGCCTTCGGGACGCGCTGCAGTGCCGTCTCGGGCAACGCGTGCTCCGCGAGCGCGTAGCGGCGCTGAAACGACTGTCGTCCCGCCACGACGACTTCACCGGTCGCGAAGAGTATCTCGACGGCGCGCTTCGTGCGGCTCCAATCCCACCACGGCCCTCGGGTGCCCGACGGTCCGTTCTCGAGCTCGCGCACCAGCTGCGGTCCCTCTACGCGCAGGTGAGCACGCACGCGCTCGAGCTCGGGGCCGAGTTCGGACGTTCGTCCGGTTCGCCGGTGCCGTTCCAGATACTCGTCCATGCGCCACCCGAACAGCGGCCGATCCCCGATGGGAATGAACGCGGCCTCATGCGCCCAGTACTCGGTGAACTGCCCGGTCTCCCAGAGATGAGCATCCAGTGCGGCGGGTGCGTACGCGCCGTGCCGCGAGAAGACCGGAAGGTGGTGGCTGCGTGCGAAGACGTTCACCGAGTCGATCTGCAGGACGTGCAGGGACTCGAGCGCAGCGTCGAACGGCCGGCGCTTCCGCAAGCGGGGAGCGTTGGTGAACCCCTGCGCCGCGAGCGCGATACGGCGTGCCTCGGCGGCGCTCAGCGAAACACGAGTCGGTGTGGGCATGCATCCACGCTAGCGGGTGCCTCAGACAGGGAAGGGGCGGGTGCCCGTCAACCGATCAGGCACCCGCCCCTCCAGGCGCTTCGAACGCTCAGGCGAACCAGAGGCCGAGTTCGCGCGCCGCCGATTCGACCGAGTCCGATCCGTGCACGAGGTTCTGCTGCACCTTGAGCCCCCAGTCCCGTCCGAGGTCGCCACGAATGGTTCCGGGTGCCGCGGTCGTCGGGTCCGTGGTTCCCGCGAGCGAGCGGAAGCCCTCGATCACGCGGTGGCCGGTGGCCCGAACGGCGACGGTGGGGCCGGACATCATGAAGTCGACGAGGGGCTCGAAGAACGGCTTGCCCTCGTGCTCCGCGTAGTGCGCGGCGAGCAGCGCGCGGTCGGCCCGCACGAGGCGGACATCGACGAGACGATAGCCCTTCGCCTCGATACGGCGGAGGATCTCGCCGGTGAGGCCGCGTTCGACCCCATCGGGCTTCACCAGGATGAGGGTCTCTTCAGTCGTCGCATCAGCGGACAATTGCGCTCCTTCTGCAGGGGTCAGATACGCATTCCAGTCTACTCACCGGCCGCCGCACCCGTTTCGAACCGCGCCATCCACGCGGTACGGTCGCGATCGATCCGCGCCCCCTTCACCATGCAGAAGATCCAGAGCGCGGTGAAGAGCACCCCGACGATGAGCGCCATCGGCAGCACGATGCCCGTCGCCAGCATCAGCGCGTGCACGACCCACCCGACGATGATGCCGGCGCGCTGACGCCGCATCAGCACCAGCCCCAGGATGATGAGGATCGCGAGTCCGCCGCCGATGATCAGACCGAGTTCTCGCGGTTCGAGCACGCTCAGCCCGAACATCGCGAGCCCGATGAGCACGACGATGATGAGTTCGAAGCCGAGCACGATCGAGGCGAGGGCGTGCTGCGTGCGATGCCGACCCGCGGCGGCGCCGGAGATGCGCATGGCCGAGTTGTGGGCCATGCGCTCCGACGGAGACAATTCCAGTTCGGGCTCTTCCTCCGGCATCAGGTGTTCCACTTCTCGGCTCGAGCGTGCGCGATGGCCTCACCGGCCAGCAGCACCGACCCCACGACGAAGACCGCTCGTCCCGCGGCGCCGCTGGCCCAGGCGCGCGCGCGTTCCAGCGCATCCGGGAGCCCGGCGGCGACGTGAACGGGCGTGGCCGGGATCGACTCCTCCGCGAGGTGCTGCAGATCGGCAACCGTGAGCGAGCGCGGCGAATCCACCGCGGTCACGAAGACCTCGTGGGCGACGGGTGCGAGTGCCGCGAGCACACCGCCCGCGTCCTTCTCCCCCAGCACACCGACGACGAGAGCGATCTCGTCGAACTGGAAGGACTCCTCGACGGTCCGCACGAAGGCGGCAGCACCGTGAGGGTTGTGGGCCGCGTCGACATAGACGACCGGGTCGCTGCTGATGAGCTGGAATCGTCCGGGCGTCGTGAGCTGTCCGAGGCCCTCGTCGAGGACTTCCTCGGGAATCGGCCGCTCCCCGCCGAGGAAGAGCTCGACCGCCGCCATGGCCAGGGCGATGTTCTCGGCCTGGTGGTGTCCGAACAGCGGGACGAACGCGGGATCGTACGTATGGCCGGTGGTGCCGCGCACCTGGATCTGCCTGCCGCCGACCGCGAGTCGGTCCTCGACGAGCGCGAAGTCGCGTTCAGCGACGCGTGCGGTGGTCCCGACACGCTCGGCGGCGGCCAGGATGGCGGGGAGAGCCGACTGATCCTGAGCGGCGGAAACGACGGCACTTCCCGACTTGACGATGCCGGACTTCGTCCGCGAGATCGTCGCGATGTCGGGACCGAGCACGTCGGTATGGTCGAGACCCACCGGGGTGAAGACGGCGACCGCTGCATCCGCGATGTTGGTGGCGTCCCACTCTCCGCCCATGCCGACCTCGATGACGGCGACCTCGACCGGTGCATCGGAGAACACCGCATAGGCGAGCACAGCGAGCGCCTCGAAGAAGGTGATGGGCCCCAGGCTCGCCTCGGCGAGTTCACGGTCGACGACTTCGAGCGGGAGACGCAGATCGCTCCAGGCCTCGGCCAGCGCGCTGCCGTCTACTGGCTCTCCGTCGATCTGAAAACGCTCGGTGAAGTCGATGAGATGCGGGCTCGTGAACAGTCCGGTGCGCAGTCCGTGCGCGCGCAGCAGAGACTCGATCGCTCGGCTCGTCGAGGTTTTGCCATTCGTCCCGGCGATCTGCACGACCGGGAACGACAGCTGCGGCGAACCGGCGAGTTCGGCGAGTCGCCGCACCGGTTCGATCCGCGGTCTCGGGTGCGCCTCGCCGACGCGGAGCAGCAGCTCCTCGTACACCGCGCGTGCGGGCGACGCCGCCGTGGAACCGTTCATCTCGAGCGGACTCATGCGCTCCCCTCCCCTGCGCGGGCGCTGAGACGCGCACCCTCGGCGTCGATGGTGATCGCAAGCGGCGCTTTCGCAGCCCCCAGCGCCTCGGCGGTGCTGAAGAACACCTGGCCATCGAGGCCGTGGTCGGGCGCGGCGTGCACGGCTTCGAGATCCTCGGTCGCGCGCACCGCGAAGGCCACCGCGAGAGTCTCCGCGGCGATCAGATCGGCGTGCGTCTCGAGCGCCGGCGCGTGCTCGGACGCCGCGTTGAGGGCCAGCACGATGCGATCGGTGACCTCGAGTCCGGCATTCTTTCTGGCCTCCTGCACCGCACGGATCGCGTCGCGGGCGATTCCTTCAGCCGCGAGTTCGGGCGTGGTCTCGGTATCCAGGATCACGAAGCCGCCTCCCGGCAGGAGCGCGAGCGCGGCGTTCTCCTCAGCACGGCCGGCGGTCTGCAGCGTGAGCTCGTATTCGTGGGGTTCGAGGGCGATGCCGCCCGCGACGACGACGCCGTCCTGCTCGGACCAGTCTCCCGACTTCGCGCCGGCGATGGCGACCTGCACCTGCTTGCCGAGACGCGGTCCGGCGGCTCGCGCGTTCACCGCCAGCGTCTGCACGATGCCGTGCTCCGCGGCGCTCGACTCGGTCTGCTGAGCGAAACGCACGTGCTTCACATTGAGTTCGTCCTGCAGCATCGAGGCGAACGATTCGAGCGCGTCGGGCTGCGCCGTGACGACGGTGAGCTGTGCGAGCGGAAGGCGCACGCGCAACCGGCGCGCCTTGCGGAGCGCGAGCGCCTGCGACGTGACCTGGCGGATCTCGTCCATCGCGTCGACCAGCGCGAGGTCCTCCGGGAAGGCGGCCGCGTCGGGCCAGTCGGTGAGGTGGACCGAGCGTTCACCCGTCAGGCCGCGCCAGAGCGCCTCGGCGGTGAGCGGCGCGAGCGGCGCGGCGACTCGGGACACCGTCTCGAGGACGGTGTACAGGGTGTCGAAGGCGTCGGCGTGCGCCGGCTTGCCGTTCTCACCGGACGTGCCCTCCCAGAAGCGATCCCGGGAGCGCCGCACGTACCAGTTGGTCAGGACTTCGGCATATCCGCGCAACGACTCGGCCGCGGACGTCGTGTCGAGTCCCTCGAGATGGGTTTCGACCTCGTGGACGAGGGCGCCGGTCTTGGCGAGGATGTAACGGTCGAGGGGGTGGGCGGAGTCGGTGCGCCATCGTGCATCCGCACCATCGGCGTTGGCGTACAGGCTGAAGAAGTACCAGGTGTTCCAGAGCGGCAGCAGGAACTGCCTGACACCCTCCCGGATCCCCTCCTCCGTGACGACGAGGTTGCCGCCCCGCACCACGGGCGATGCCATGAGGAACCAGCGCATCGCGTCCGATCCGTCTCGATCGAACACCTCGTTCACATCGGGGTAGTTCCGCAGCGACTTCGACATCTTGTTGCCGTCGGAACCGAGCACGATGCCGTGACTGATGACGTTGGTGAACGCCGGACGATCGAACAGCGCGGTTGCAAGCACATGCTGTACGTAGAACCACCCGCGCGTCTGACCGATGTACTCGACGATGAAGTCGGCCGGCTGGTGCGTCTCGAACCAGTCCTGGTTCTCGAACGGATAGTGCACCTGTGCGAACGGCATCGAGCCCGAGTCGAACCAGACATCGAGCACGTCCTCGATGCGTCGCATCGTCGACCGTCCGGTCGGATCGTCGGGATTCGGACGGGTCAGCTCATCGATGTAGGGCCGGTGCAGATCGACCTCGCCTCCGGCGTTGCGGGGCAGCCGGCCGAAATCGCGTTCGAGTTCTTCCACGGAGCCGTAGACGTCGATGCGCGGGTGCTCGGGGTCGTCACTCTTCCACACGGGAATCGGACTGCCCCAGTAGCGGTTGCGGCTGATCGACCAGTCGCGCGCGCCCTCCAGCCATTTGCCGAACTGCCCGTGCTTCACGTTCCCAGGGACCCAGGTGATCTGCTCGTTGGTCTCGAGCATACGCTCCTTGATGTCCGTGACGCGCACGAACCAGCTGGACACGGCGCGGTAGATGAGGGGATTGCGGCAGCGCCAGCAGTGCGGGTACGAGTGCACGTAGCTCTGCTCGCGCAGCATGCGCTGCGATCCGCGCAGGAGGCGGATGAGGGGAAGGTTCGCGTCCATCCAGAGCTCACCAGCGACGTCGGTGACCGCCGAGATGAACCGCCCGCCGTCATCCACGCTCAGGATCGTGGGCATGCCAGCGGCGGTGGTGATCCTGTGGTCATCCTCGCCGTAGGCGGGCGACTGATGGACGATGCCCGTGCCGTCGGTGGTGGTCACGTAGTCGTCGACGAGGATCCGCCAGTAGTGCTCGGTCCCCCACTGCTCCGCGTCTGCGAAGTAGTCGAAGAGGCGGGTGTACTCGACCTCGGCGAGATCGGCGCCCGCGACCGTCTGCGCGACCGCCTGCTGCGCGTCGTCGGCCGACGCGTACCCGAGGTCCTTCGCATAGCCGCCGAGGAGGTCGGCTGCGAGGAGGTAGCGCGTCTCTCCCGCAGTGCCGCCGTCGCTCGCACCTTCCGGTCCTGCCGGCACGATCGCGTACGCGATCCCTGGGCCGACTGCCAGTGCGGCGTTGGTCGGCAGCGTCCACGGAGTCGTCGTCCACGCGAGGGCGCGGACTTCCGTGAGGTCGAGCTCGGCGGCGCGGTCGCCGACGAGGGGGAACGTGACCGTCACCGACGGATCCTGACGCATCTGGTACACGTCGTCGTCCATACGGAGCTCGTGGTTCGAGAGCGGCGTCTCGTCCCGCCAGCAGTACGGGAGGATCCGTTGCCCCTCGTATGCCAGACCCTGATCGTAGAGCCGTTTGAACGCCCAGATCACGCTCTCCATGTAGCTGAGATCGAGCGTCTTATAGTCGTGCGCGAAGTCGACCCAGCGTGCCTGCCGGGTGACATACTCCTCCCACTCGCGGGTGTACTGCAGGACCGACTCGCGCGCTTTGGCGTTGAACGCCGCGACGCCCATCGACTCGATCTCGCTCTTCTCGGTGATCCCGAGCTGCTTCATCGCTTCGAGCTCGGCGGGGAGACCATGCGTGTCCCAGCCGAACCGGCGCTCCACCTTCTTACCGCGCATCGTCTGGAATCGAGGGAAGACGTCCTTGGCGTACCCGGTGAGCAGGTGTCCGTAGTGGGGCAGACCGTTGGCGAACGGCGGACCGTCGTTAAAAACCCACTCCTCCGCGCCTTCGCGCCGGCGAATCGACTCGCGGAACGTGTCGTCTTCGCGCCAGAAATCGAGCACGCCCTGCTCGATCTCCGGAAACCGCGGCGACGCGGTGATGCCGAATGCGGCGCCGGCGTCCGTCGAGGACGGCTGCGAAGCGGGGGTCTGCTGCTGGGGGTACGCCATGGGGTCCTGATCCTGATCGTTCTGCGTGCACATCGGATCGCCGGGACGAGCCCTGCGCAGTCGCAGGTCCCGCGGTACCACCCCGCTTGCCTCCCCCCGGGAGGGAGGCCACTCATTTCCGGCTGTGACGGGCCGACCCGCCCGGTTCTACTGGGCGCTCGCCGAAGCGGGCGCGGTTCTTCCGGGGACTCCCCAGTGATCGTGGATCATCGTCGCTGCGTCGATTCTACACGTCGGACCGCGCGTCGCCGCCCGGCGAGATCACAGCAGAATCTCCACACCTCGAGCGTCCTCCGGCGCTACAGTAAGCACACCGATTGAAACGCGACGAGAGGACGTGCACTGTGGGATTCATCGACGACGCCAAGGAGACGGCGAGCGCTGCGGCCAAGAAGGTCGGTCGTGCCGTGGAGGATGGCGTGGACAAGCTGCAGGACAAGGCCGATGAGGCTCGTGCCGAGGCCGAGGTGAAGCGGGCGGAGGCCGAACGCGATTCGGTCCAGAAGCGGAACGAACTGAAGGACGACCTGCGCGATCACTGAGTCGCGGGGCCAGAAGCCCCCGCTCGATCGGCGGACCGGAGGTGAGCCGCGGCCCTGGCACGGCGCCGCCGCGCACCCCCGGTCCATCGCGTGGCCGTGAACGCCACCGCGAACATGAGCCCGTACAGGACGGCCATGCCCGCGCTCGTCGCGGCGTTCGCAACGTATGCGAGCCAGAATCCGACGAGTGCGCCCCCGGCAGCGAACGCAACGGTGAGCCCGATCATCACGGAGAGTCGCGAACTCACGAGATACGCGGTCGCCGCCGGGATGACGACCAGCGCCACCACCAGAATCGCTCCCGCGGCGTTGAACGCGGCGGTCACGGTGACGGAGACCAGGAACATGAAGGCGATCCCCCAGCTCCCGCGCGATACGCCGATCGTACTGGCGAACTCGGGGTCGAACGTGACGAGCTTCAGTCTCGGGTAGCAGCAGGCGATGAACAGGCTGTTGAGTGCGAGTACTCCGAGCATGACGTAGAGGTATGCCGGCCCGATCGAGACCCCTTGCACCAGGATCGGCGTGAACGCCGCCAGGTTGAGGTCTCCGACGAGGACGGCGTGCACATCGAGATGGATGTTGGCGAAATTCGTGGTCACGAGGATCACACCGACACTGAAGAGTGCCGGAAAGACGAGACCCTGCGGAGCGTCACCGGTGATGAGGCCGGTACGGGTCAGCCACTCGCTGCCGAGTACGACGACCAGCCCGGCGAGCGCCGCCCCGACGATGAGCAGCGGCGAGTCGAACGACCGGGTGAAGAAGTACCCGACGACGATGCCGGGGAGCACCGCGTGGCTGATCGCATCGACGAGCATCGAATTGCGCCTGAGGACGACGAACACGCCCGGTAGGGCGCAGGCCACTGCGGTGACCACGGCGAGCAGGACGGTGCCGACCAGAAAGCTCATCCCGCGGCTCCTTCCGACAGCAGTTCGCGCCGGAGCACCGCTCGCGCACGACGCCGGGCCACGCCGCGAGCGATGAGACTGCGACGCGGTGCCCCGAGCAGCGACACCAGGAGCATCGCGAAGAGTGTGAGCACGATGAGCGGACCGGTCGGAACCCCGCCCCACTGGATCGAGAGATACGCCCCGACTCCGCTGCCCACTGCACCGAACGCTCCCGAGAGAGCGACCGTCCCTCCGAGCGTGCGCGTCCATTGCCTGGCTGCGGCCGGAGGCGTGACGACGAAGGCGACCATCAACACCAAGCCGACCGCTTTCACGCCGATGACCGTCGCGATCACGATGGTGGTGAAGAGCAGCGCGTCGACGGTGCGCTGCCGGAAACCCAGCACCGCCGCGTGGCCGGGGTCGAAGGTGCCGATCGCGAACTCCTTCCAGAACACCAGCATGAGCGCGAGCGCGATCGCCCCGATGGTGATGCTCGTGACGAGATCTGCGAGCGTGATCACCGATGCGTTCCCGAAGAGATAGTCCTGGATGCCGCCCTTGCCCGGAAACGTGCCGTTGGCGATGACGCGGAGGAGAAGCATGCCGGCACCGAAGGTCGCGGTGAGCGCGATCGCCATCGCCGTGTCGATACGAATCTTGGACCGCCGCGAGACGCCGTTCGCCGCGAGTACCGCTCCGGTGCCGATGAGGACCGCTCCGATGACGAGAGCGATCATGTTCCTCCCGTCGATGCCGAGCACCGCCACTCCCGCGAGGAACGCGAGCAGCGTACCGGGCAGCGCCGCGTGCGAGATCACGTCGCTGATCAACGATTGCTTCCGCAGGTAGGCGAATGCGCCGAGAGCCCCGGCGACCAGGCCGATCACGGTCGTACCGAAGAACACCATTCGGAAGGTGTGGTTCGCGAAGAACTCGACGGGAGTCATCGCCGCGACACCCCGTCCCGGCCCGCCGCTCCCGGGTCATCCGCACCGAGGTCGTAGGTCGCGCGGATGAGTTCGGTCGTGAAGACCTCGTCGACCGGCCCCGAGGCGATGACGCGGCCGTTTAGGAGCGTCACGTGGTCGCAGTACTCCCGGACGGTGGCGAGGTCGTGGTGCACGATCACCACCGTCTTCCCCGCCTCGCGGAGACGGTGCAGCACGCTGACGATCGCGCCCTGGCTCTTCGCGTCGACGCCCTGAAAGGGCTCGTCCATGAAGAAGAGGTCCGGGTCCTGGGCGAGCGCCCGGGCGAGGAAGACGCGCTGGCGCTGTCCGCCCGACAGCTCGCCGATCTGACGGACCGCGAGGTCGGCGATGCCGGTCTGCTCGAGCGCCTCACCGGCGCGGGCGCGTTCAGCCGCGCCCGGTCGGCGGATCCAACCGAGCCGGCCGTAGGTGCCCATCATCGCGACATCGAGCACCGTGGTCGGGAAGTCCCAGTCGACCGACGTCGACTGCGGCATGTACCCCACGCGTTGACGGACTCGTCGCAGCGGTGCGCCGAAGAACTCCGACCGTCCCGTGAGCGGAGCGACCAGTCCGAGCATCGCCTTGATCAGTGTCGACTTGCCGGCTCCGTTCGGGCCCACGATGCCCATCACGACGCCCGTGGGAACGGCGAGATCGACGTTCCGCAGCACCGGTTCCGACCGGTACGCAACGCTCAACCGTTCAGCGCGGCACGCCGGCGCCGGCGCGTTCACGATGCGTCCTCCGCCACGTCGAGTGCTGCGGCCACCGTGCGCGCGTTGTGCGCGAACACGCCGAGATAGGTGTCGACTCCCGGTTCGGCGCCGAGCGAGTCGGCGTAGAGCGCGTCATCAGAGATCTCGACATCCCACCCCCGCGAGGCGACGGCTTCACGCAGACTCGTCACCGCCTGGGGATTCGCCTGATTGTCCTGGAAGATCACCGGCACGCGGTGCGCCGCGATGAGTGCGCCGAGCTCGCTGATCTGCTCGGCGCTCATCACGGCGTCGGTGGAGACGAAGTCGGTGGCGTGCACGTCGAGGTCGAACTCCTCACCGAAGTAGTTGAACGCGTCGTGACCGGTGACGAGCATGCGCGGCTCGGGCACGCTCGCGAGCAGCGCGTGCGCCTCGGTGGCCGTGGCATCGATCTCCGCCACGTAGGCTTTCGAGCGCTCGACGTATGCGGCGGCCTGGTCGGGATCGATCGCGATGAGCTTGTCGGTCACGGCGGCGACGGCGACCTTCCACGCCTCGGGGCTGTTCCAGATGTGCGGATCGAAGAGCGGGTTGCCCGCGTCATCGGTTTCGGGCCAGGAGAGCAGGAGCGTTTCGGGAACCTCCTCCCCGACGGCGAGCTGGCGGTCCCCGAGGCTCGCGAGCTGGTCGATCATCTGCGCCTCGAGATGCAATCCGTTCCAGAGGACGAGATCGGCCTCCTGCATCGTCGTGATGTCTCGCGTGGAGGGTTGATAGGTGTGCGGGTCTCCCCCGGGGCCCACCATCGTCGTAACCGTCGCTTCAGGGGCGATGTTGGCCACAGCGTCCGCCAGGTATCCGGTGGTGGCGTAGACCCGGAGCGGGCCGCCCTCCGGAGCGACCGAGCCGCCGTCCGTGCAGCCGGTGGCCGCGAGGGCAATAGCGATCGGGATCGCCGCTGCGGCACGGCGGACGAACGGACGAGAACGAATCACAGCGCCTCCATGAGACTCGACGAATCAAAAAGTTCGGTGCATCGAACTTTGAGTGTAGCGTGCCACGAACTCCTGCGCCAGGGTGGCCGAACGGCATCAGGTGAACGCTCCAGGATCCAGAGATGTCACGGTATGCAAAAGGGCCCCGATCGAGATCGTGATCTCAATCGGGGCCCTTTCCATTCGTGCGCGAGGGGGGACTTGAACCCCCACGCCCTAATACGGGCACTAGCACCTCAAGCTAGCGCGTCTGCCTATTCCGCCACCCGCGCGAATGATCCGGAACCTCCATCGGCCGAACAGAGAATAACTTAGCACGGATCCCGGGGCGGATCGAATCGGGAGAGGTGGGCCCGGTCAGCCGGGCGCGCCGTCAGTGCTGACCGAGTCTGCGGCGCAGCAGTTCGATACGTTTCTGGAGCTGCGTGACCGAGGCCTGCGCGACGGGTGGCCCCCCGCAGACGCGACGCAGCTCGGTGTGCACCGCGCCGTGCGGCTCGCCCGAGGCGCGCGACCACATGCCGACGAGGCTGTTGAGCAGCTTCCGCTGCTCGCCGAGTGTGCGGTGCAATGCCTGCGGGGCTTCGGATCGCTCCGGTGCGTGCTCGACGATCCCTTGCCTCGCCGCACTCCGCCTCGCCTGCTTCGCCTGGCGCTGCTGGAGCAGCGCCTTCACGTCCTGCGGCTCGAGGAGACCGGGAAAACCGAGGAAGTCCAGCTCCTCCTCGGTGTCGACCTCCGCGTATCCCCCGAACTCGGCACCGTCGAATACCGCGCGATCGAAGTGAGCGTCCGACCCGAGCGCCTGATAGACGCGCTCGTCGGCATCCAGTTCGGCCGACGCCCGATCCTCGCGTTCCGCCTCCGCCATGAGCGCCGCTTCCGCGTCCCACATCTCTTCCGCGCTCTTCGGCCCCTCGAGCACGTGGCCGCGCTCTTTCTCGAGCTCCGCCGCGAGCAGCATGAGCGCCGGAACATTCGGGATGAAGACCGAGGCGACCTCACCGCGGCGTCGCGACCGCACGAAGCGGCCGATGGCCTGCGCGAAGAACAGCGGTGTCGACGAACTGGTCGCGTAGACCCCGACGGCGAGTCTTGGCACGTCGACCCCCTCGGAGACCATGCGCACGGCGACCATCCAGCGCGCGCTCCCCGCCGCGAACTCGTCGATGCGTTCGCTGGCGCCCGCGTCGTCGGAGAGGATGAGGGCCACCTCTTCCCCCGTGATCGCGTGCAACTGCGCCGCGTACGATTTCGCTGACGCGTGATCGGTCGCGATGACGAGTCCGCCGGCGTCCGGAATCTGATGGCGGACCTCGCTCAGACGGCGATCCGCGGCCTGCAGCACCTTCGCGATCCAGTCGCCGTTCGGATCGAGCGCCGTGCGCCAGGCCTGCGAGGTGATGTCCTTCGTGTTGCCCTCGCCGAGACTCGCCTCCATCTCCTCACCCGCGGAGGTCTGCCAGCGCATCTTCCCCGCGTAGACCATGAAGATGACGGGCCGCACGATGCCGTCGGCGAGCGCTCGCCCGTAGCCGTAGTCGTAGTCGGTCACGGAGACCCTGGAGCCGTCGCCCTGCGGTGCGTACTCGACGAACGGGATCGGCGCATCGTCCGACCGGAACGGGGTTCCGGTGAGCGAGAGGCGTCGTTTCGCGGTGCCGTACGCTTCGCGGATCGCATCCCCCCAGCTCAGCGCGTCTCCGCCGTGGTGCACCTCGTCGAGGATCACGAGGGTGTCGGTGGCTTCCGTCAGAAGGCGATGGAGCACCGGTTTCATCGCGACCTGAGCGTAGGTCACCGCCACCCCGTGGAAGTGGCCGCCGTAGTTCAGTCCACCGCTGTTCGAGTAGTCGGGATTCAATCTGATGCCCGCTCGCGACGCCGCGTCCGCCCACTGGGTCTTGAGATGCTCGGTGGGGGCGACGACGATGATCTGATCGATCGTCCGGTTCGCGCGCAGGATCGCAGCGAGACGCAGTGCGAAGGTCGTCTTGCCTGCGCCGGGCGTCGCAGACGCGAGGAAGTCTCGGGGTTCGGCGTCGAGGTACCGCCGAATCGCTTCCTCCTGCCAGGCGCGGAGGTTGCCCGCGGTTCCTCTGGCCGCACGCTCCGGGTAGGCGGGAGGCAGGTGTTCGGCGGCACTCGTCCCCGGAAGATGGAGTTCGAGTTCCGCGTCTGTCACAACGTTCTAGAATACCGGTAATGACCGGTGCGCGCGGACAGCGTCTCCAGAGCGAGTGATCATTGACGAGCGTTGCCAGCGGACCGGAAGGACCACGTCGCTCCCCGTGGGCGGCGACCGAGAGGAACGCAATGGACGACTCACCAGTCACGGTGCCGGACCCCGTCGAGCTCCCGTGGAGCCGCTTCGTCGCCATCGGCGACTCGTTCACGGAAGGGGTCGGCGATCCTGAAGCCGAGAGCCGGGGCGGCCTTCGCGGGTGGGCCGATCGATTCGCAGAGGTGATGGCTCAGCACAATGAGGACTTCGCCTATGCCAATCTGGCGGTTCGCGGCAAGCTCATCGCGCAGATCGCCCATGAGCAGATCGATGCGGCACTCGAACTCCGGCCGGATCTCATCAGTCTCTGCGCCGGCGGCAATGATGTGATCCGCCCGAACACGGATCCGGATGAGGTGGCTGCCGAGCTCGCACGCGCGGTCGAGCGGTTGCGCTCGGGAGGGGCGACCGTGATGCTCTTCACCGGGGTGGACGTCGCGTTCCAACCGGTGTTTCGCTCCATCCGCGGCAAGGTCGCCATTTACAACGAGAACATCAGGCGTATTGCGCGCCGCCACGACTGCGTCATCGTCGATCAGTGGGCGATCGAGGAACTGCAGGATGCCCGCTACTGGGCGGGTGATCGACTGCATCTCAATCCGCTCGGCCACCACACCATCGCTCGGGCCGCGCTCGACGCCCTGAACGTGCCGCACGACCTGGCGCCGCTGAATCCGCCACCGCTCCCCGCTCTGACCTGGCGTCAAGCGCGGCGCGGGGACATCGTCTGGGCGCGCGAGCACCTCGTCCCCTGGGTGCTGCGCCGCATGAGGCACCAGTCGTCCGGCGATGGGATCGAGCCCAAGCGGCCTGATGCGACGAGCCTGCGCAGCGCTCGGCACGGTGATGCAGTCGATCCCGCGGACGCGGCTCAGGCCGTTCCGGGCGGCGAGCGTTCGGAGGCGTAGCGCGCCTATCCCTGCGGGCGGCGAGCCCGTATGCTGAGGTCATGGCCAATCTCACGCAGCAAATCGCAGACACCGTGTCCACCGTCGGGGTCTCCTCCGCGTACGGCGACCCCGTCGATGTGGACGGGACGACCATCGTTCCGGTCGCCGCCACCTGGTACGGCTTCGGCGGCGGCGAAGGCGACGCGGGCAACGACTCCGGCAAGGGCGAGGGCGCCGGCGGCGGTGGCGGCGGCGCGTCGGTGCCCGTCGGTGCGTACGTCACCCGCGACGGACGCACCCGTTTCGAGCCCAACACCATCGCACTGCTCGCGGTCGGGATCCCGTTCGTCTGGGTGACCGGACGTGCGATCGGGCGCATTCTGCGCGGCCTGCGCGGCAAGCGCTGAGTTCGCTCACGCGTCGCTGCCGAGCGCGTCCGGACTGAACGTCCAGGGCGCGCTCGGCAGCGCTGAGGGGTCGAAGCGCTCCGCGAGCGCTGCCGCCGTCGGGCGTTCGCCGCTCGCCGCCAGGCCGAGCGAGCGAGCGAGCACTGCAACGACCTCCTCGGGCCCCACCCCCGCCGACGCGAGCTCGCCCAGGGTGACGGCCCCATCGCGCTTCGCCAGACGAGCGCCGCTCGGTCCAAGCACGAGGGGAACGTGCGCGTACTCCGGGGTCGGCAGCCCCAGCAGACGCTGCAGCATGACCTGACGCGGCGTGGACGGAGCGAGGTCGTCGCCGCGCACGACCTGATCGACACCGGTGCCGTGGTCATCGACGACCACGGCGAGGTTGTATGCGACCGTTCCGTCACCGCGCTGCAGCACCAGATCGTCGACCTCGCCGCGCTGGGCGCCGAGCACCACATCCCGGAACTCCACCCCGTCGCGCAGGTCGGCGAGCGGTGAACGCAGCCGCAGCGCCGGGAGGCGCGGGGCGATCCGATCGCGTGCGGCGCGTCGCTCGGCGTCCGTACGATCCCGGCACGTTCCCGGGTATGCCCCTGGCGCACCGTGCGGTGCGGACGGTGCCGCCAGGATCTCTCGCCTGGTGCACGTGCACTCGTAGACGAGTCCGGCGTCGTCGAGCCGCCGAATCGCCGCCTGATGCGACGCGCCCCGATCGGTCTGATACACGACCGCGCCATCCCAGTCGATGCCGATGGCCGAGAGGTCGTCGAGCTGCTGGTTCGCGGTCCCGGCGTCGCGGGCACGGTCAAGATCTTCGACGCGCACCCGGAAGGCTCGGCGCGATGTGCGTGCGCAGAGCCAAGCGACCAGCGCGGTCCGCAGATTCCCGAGGTGAAGATTGCCGGACGGGCTCGGCGCGTAGCGTCCAGCACCCGCCACTGCCCCGCCGCTCGTCATGCGTCCAGGCTACCCGCAGCGGCAGCGGTCACCGATCGGCAACGGTTTCGTCTGAGCGGGAGCGATGATTCAGGACTCTGTTATGTTCATTGCAGCATCGGCACAGCCGCCTCGATCCCCTCCGGGCGGTGGGAAGGCACTATGCCCAATATGGAGAGCATCTCGACGCAGCATGGCCCGACCGGGCCCGTGCCGACCGCAGAAGCCCGAGTTCGCTGGCCCGTCCTCATCGGATCGGGATCCGCCATCATCGCGATCGCCTTCTGGGCGATGATCGCGCCGGACCAGGCGGGAGCCGTCATCGGCAGCGTGGTCGTCTGGGCGTCGACGACCTTCGGATGGTACTTCATTCTGACCGCGGGGGTGGTGGTCGCCTTCACGCTGTTCCTCGCGTTCTCCGCGTCGGGAAAGACGAAGCTCGGTCCCGATCACTCGAAGCCGCAGTTCAACCTCTTCACCTGGGCATCGATGCTCTTCGCCGCCGGCATCGGCATCGACCTCATGTTCTTCGCCGTCGCCGAGCCCGTGGCGCAGTACACCGGTCCCCCGGCCGGAGAAGCGGAGACCGTCGAGGCCGCCCGTCAGGCCATCGTGTGGACACTCTTCCACTACGGGCCGGTGGGCTGGGCCATGTACGCCCTCATGGGCGGTGCATTCGCATACTTCGCCTACCGGCGGAACCTGCCGTTGAACATCCGGTCACTGCTCACCCCGCTCTTCGGCAAGCGCCTCGACGGATGGGCCGGGCACTCGGTCGACATCATGGCCGTGCTGGGCACCGTGTTCGGCATCTCGGTCACGCTCGGGATCGGAGTGGTGCAGCTCGCCTACGGGCTACACGTGCTCATCGGAACGCCGAACAGCGTGGGCATGCAGATCGCGCTCATCGTCCTCGCCGTCGCGATGGCGACGATCTCCACCGTCTCCGGGGTCGAGAAGGGGATCCGGCGGCTCTCGGAGGCGAACGTCGTGCTCGCCGTCCTCCTTCTGGTCTGGATCCTGATCACCGGGGAGACCCGTCGACTGTTCGACGGCCTCGTCATGAACATCGGTGACTTCGTCTCACGGTTCCCGAGCATGCTGCTCGACACGTACGCCTGGGACCAGCCCGACGACTGGATGCAGGCCTGGACGCTGTTCTTCTGGGCGTGGTGGGTCGCGTGGGCGCCCTTTGTGGGCTTGTTCCTGGCGCGGATCTCCCGCGGTCGCAGCCTGCGCCAGTTCGTGCTGGGCGTGCTCGTCATCCCGTTCGCGTTCATCGCGGTCTTCATCTCCATCCTCGGCAACTCGGCACTCGAGCTCGTCGTCGGCGGCGACCGTGCGTTCGCAGAGACCGCGGTGGCGGTGCCCGAGCAGGCGTTCTTCGACCTCATGCAGCAGTATCCGGCGGCCCCGGCCGTCGTGGCGGTCGCACTGCTGACCGGACTGCTCTTCTACGTGACGTCCGCGGACTCGGGGGCGCTCGTGCTCGCCAACCTGTCATCGAAGATCGACGACCCGCGGCAGGATGCGGCGAAGGGACTGCGGATCTTCTGGTCGATCGCCACCGGGCTCCTGACGCTCGCCATGCTGCTGGTCGGCGGTGTGCCCACGCTGCAGCAGGCCACCGTGATCATCGGACTGCCGGTCTCGCTGCTGCTCTACCTGGTGATGATCTCGATGTTCCGGGCACTGCGGAACGAATCGCAGCATCGCGAGGGATACACCGCGACCATGCCCATCCGCTTCGGACACGCCGAGTCGAACTGGCGGACCCGACTGCGGCAGTCCACGGTCTATCCCACCCCGGAGCAGGTGTCCCAATACCTGAACGGCATAGCGGCTCCGGCACTGGAAGAGGTCCGTGCCGAACTGGCCCGTGCCGACGTCGACTGCACCGTCGAGCGAAGCGACTGCCCCGTCCCGGGCATCGACTCGATCGTGATCAGCGCGAAACTCGACGATCACCAGGCCTTCAGCTACCAGATCTACCCCGTGGCCCACGAGGTCCCCTCGTTCGCCCCGGCGCGGAAGCGCGGCGCCCAGCACTACTACCGGCTCGAGGTGTTCTCGGCATCAGGATCGCACGGGTACGACGTGTACGGCTACAGCTCCGAGCGCCTTATCGCCGACGTCATCGGACACTTCGAATCGCACCTGGAGTACTTGCGGATCTCTGAGCATGCGGTCGACGCGTCGATCGGCGAGGATGAAGCGATCGTCACCGACTGGCAAGATGATTTCACACTGCCGGACCCCGATCAGACCAGTTCGAAGGAGTAGACGGATATGCCAGACACCCTGTTCATCGACGGTGCGTGGACCTCGGCCATCGGCGCGGGAACACGCGACATCCACTGTCCAGCGGACGGTTCATTCGTCGCCACCGTCGACGAGGCGGATGACCGCGACACCGTCGCGGCGATCCAGGCCGCGCGCCGCTCGTTCGACTCCCGCGTCTGGGCCGATGTGCCCGCGCCGCAGCGCGGAGACTTCCTGTTGCGCGTCGCCGCCGGACTGCGAGACCGAAAGGAGGAGTTCGCCAGAGCCGAGTCGCTGGACACCGGCAAGCGCATCGTCGAATCACGAATCGACATGGACGACATCGCTGCATGCTTCGACTACTTCGGCAAGCTCGCCGGTCAGGACGCCGGACGCGTCGTCGACGCCAACGACCCGAACGTGGTCTCGCAGATCGTGGCCGAACCCGTCGGCGTCTGCACGCTGATCACTCCGTGGAACTACCCGTTGCTGCAGGCCGCCTGGAAGATCGCACCGGCGCTCGCCGCCGGCAACAGCTTCGTACTCAAGCCGGCCGAGTTGACGCCCCACACGGCGATTCTTACGATGCGCCTGCTCGCGGATCTCGGCTTGCCGGCCGGCGTCGCGAACCTCGTCCTGGGTGTGGGATCCGAGTGCGGCACGCCGCTCTCGACGCACCCGGATGTGGACATGGTGTCGTTCACCGGCGGCGTCGTCACGGGTCGGCTGATCGCGAAGAACGCGGCCGCGACCGTCAAGAAGGTGGCGCTCGAGCTCGGCGGAAAGAATCCGAACGTCGTCTTCGCCGATGCGGACTTCGATGCCGCACTCGACAACGCGCTCAATGCGGCGTTCGTTCACTCGGGCCAGGTGTGCTCGGCCGGGGCGCGGTTGATCGTGGAAGCGTCGATCGCCGAACGCTTCACCGATGCGCTGGTGCAGCGCGCTCAGGCGATCCGTCTCGGCGGACCGTTCGATGATCGGGCCGAGAGCGGTCCGCTCATCTCGGCCGCACATCGCGACAAGGTCACGGCGTACGTCGAGGCGGGCGTGGCGGAGGGTGCGCGCCTGCGCTGCGGCGGCACCTGGGGGGAGGGTGATCTCGCGTCGGGGATGTACTACCTCCCGACCGTCCTCGACCGCGTCGAACGCGGCATGTCGGTCGTCGCGGATGAGGCCTTCGGCCCGGTGGTGACCGTGGAAACGTTCACCACGGAGGACGAGGCGATCGCGACGGCCAACGATACGATCTACGGGCTCGCCGGAGCGGTGTGGTCGCAGGACGCCGGCCGGGTGCAGCGCATCGCTCGACGTCTGCGACACGGAACGATCTGGATCAACGATTTCCACCCCTACCTCCCTCAGGCCGAGTGGGGCGGAATCGGCCAGTCGGGATTCGGTCGGGAGCTCGGGCCGACGGGGTTGGCCGAGTACCAGGAGCAGAAGCACATCTATCAGAACCTCTCCCCCGCCGTGACGGGGTGGTTCGCCGAGCACACCGATGACGACGAAGCAGGAGCAGTATCGTGAAGACCGCGCACACGTTCGATTACGTCGTCGTCGGAGGCGGCTCCGCGGGGGCCGCCGTCGCCGCACGACTCAGTGAAGATCCCGATGTCACCGTCGGGCTGCTCGAAGCCGGGCCGCACGACGGCGATCATGACGTCGTGATGCAGCTGGACCGCTGGATGGAACTGCTGGAATCGGGGTTCGACTGGGACTACCCCATCGAACCGCAGGAGAACGGCAACTCGTTCATGCGTCACGCCCGAGCCAAGGTGCTCGGCGGATGCTCCTCCCACAACTCGTGCATCGCGTTCTGGGCGCCGGCCGAGGACCTCGACGAGTGGGCGCACACGCACGGTGCCGCAGGGTGGGAGTCGAAGCACACGTTCCCGCTCTACACCCGTCTCGAGAGCAACGAGGACGAGGGCCCGCTGCACGGGCACGACGGTCCGGTGCACCTCATGAACATCCCGCCCGCCGATCCGTGCGGGGTCGCACTGCTCGATGCCTGCGCGGAAGCGGGGATCCCGAGGGCCCAGTTCAACACCGGCGAGACGGTGATCCGTGGCGCGAACTTCTTCCAGATCAACCGGAAGAGCGATGGGACCCGATCCTCATCCTCCGTGTCCTACCTGCATCCGATCGCCGATCGTGAGAATCTCACGATCCTCACCGATGCCTGGGTGCGCGAGCTCGAATTCGACGCGTCCGGGGCGTGCTCGGGCGTCCATGTCGTCGACAACGCGTTCGGCCGCGCATCCCGGATCGCGGCGAACCGCGAGGTGATCCTCTCCGCCGGCGCCATCAATACGCCGCAGCTGCTCATGCTCTCGGGCATCGGGCCGCGCGAGCATCTCGAGGAGCA
This sequence comes from Leucobacter tardus, assembly GCF_017583045.1. Taxonomy (GTDB): domain Bacteria; phylum Actinomycetota; class Actinomycetes; order Actinomycetales; family Microbacteriaceae; genus Leucobacter; species Leucobacter tardus. The sequence goes on from NZ_JAGFBF010000005.1 coordinate 341,622, forward strand.
CGGAATCGCGGTGCGCGTCGATGCGCCAGGGGTCGGGTCGAACCTGCAGGACCACCCGGAGGGCGTCGTGCAGTGGGAGTCGAAGCGGCCGATGGTGCGCGAATCGATGCAGTGGTGGGAGATCGGCATCTTCGCGGACACCGAGGAGGGACTCGATCGACCCGATCTCATGATGCACTACGGGTCGGTGCCCTTCGATATGCACACCTACCGTGCCGGCTACCCCACCGCCGACGAGATGATCTGTCTCACGCCGAATGTGACGCATGCGCGGTCGCGCGGCACCGTCCGCCTGCGGTCCCGCGACTTCCGGGACAAGCCGAAGGTCGATCCCCGGTACTTCACGGATGCCGACGGGCACGACATGCGGGTCATGATCGCGGGCATTCGCACGGCGCGCGAGATCATGGCCCAGCCGGCGATGGCGGAGTGGGCCGGGCCGGAGCTCGCGCCTGGCCGCGAGGCGCAGACCGACGAGGAGCTCGCCGCGTACGTGCGGGCGACGCACAACACCGTCTACCACCCGGTCGGGACGGTGCGCATGGGTGCCGCGGATGACGCGGGGTCACCGCTCGACCCCCAGTTGCGGGTCAAAGGTGTGACGGGACTGCGCGTCGCAGACGCGTCGGTGATGCCGGAGATCGTGACGGTGAACCCCAACATCACGGTGATGATGATCGGCGAGAAGTGCGCTGACCTCATTCGCGCCGGCGAGCAGTGATCGACACGTGGTCCACTCGCATCGTGCACGAGTGGACCACGGTCTGGACCGGTGAGAGGATCGGTGCATGAAGATCCTCTCGATTCAGTCATCGGTCGCGTACGGACACGTCGGCAATTCCGCAGCGGTGTTCCCGCTCCAGCGCATCGGCGTCGAGGTCATGCCGGTGTACACGGTCTGCTTCTCGAACCACACGGGGTACGGGTCGTGGCAGGGGCCGATGCTGACCGGCGACAACGTCCGCGACATCGTCTCGGGGATCGAGGATCGAGGCGGACTCGCCGGCGTGGACGCCGTCATCTCGGGCTACCAGGGCGGCGACGACATCGGAGATGCGATCCTCGACGCCGTGGAGCGGGTGAAGCGTCACAGCCCCGACGCGATCTACAGCTGCGACCCCGTGCTCGGCAACGCGACGTCGGGATGCTTCGTCGCCCCGGAGGTGCAAGATCTCATCCGTGACCGGGTGGTACCGAAAGCCGACGTGATCACGCCGAACCAGTTCGAGCTCGGCTTCCTCACCGGCACCTCCCCAGAGACCCTGGACGACGTGCTGGCCTCGGTCGACATCGTCCGCGGTCTCGGGCCGAGCACCGTGCTCGTCACGAGCGTCGAACGTCCGGATCGTCCCGAGGGGACCATCGAGATGCTCGCCGTCAGCGGCGACGAGGCATGGATCGTGCAGACGCCCCATCTGCCCTTCAAGGCGAACGGGTCGGGTGACGTGACCGCGGCACTGTTCGCCGCTCACTTCCGAGGTTCTGGCGACCTCGCGAACGCGCTGGCCCGCACGACCTCGAGCGTCTACGGGCTCCTCGAGACGACGCTTCGGGCCGGGGCGAAAGAGCTGCAGCTCATCGAGGCGCAGGAGCACTACGCCCACCCGGAGATGCAGTTCGAGGTCCGCCGCGTCCGATGAGGGACGGGGGTGACGGTTACGCCGTCACCTGCTCGGCGGTGAGCGCGTTGAGACGGGACATGCAGCGCAGATACTTCTTGCGGTATCCGCCGTCGAGCATGCCTCCCCCGAAAATGGTCGTCAGCGGCGTCCCGGTCGCGGCGATCGGAATCTGCGCGTCGTACACGCGGTCGACGAACGCGACGAACCGCAGTGCCGCCGACTGGTCGGTGAGCTCGTGCACGTCGCGCAGCCCGATGGCCTGCACTCCGTTCAGCAACCCGGGGTAGCTCGACGGGTGCACCGTCGCGAGGTGGGCGATGAGTTCGCTGAAGTCGTCGTCCGTCATCCGTTCGCCCGCCGCCGACGCGTCGGCGAGGGCGAACTGGTACGCGTCGTCGCCGAGGACGACGGCATCGCCGTCGAGCTCGCGCTGCCGGTAATCGGAACCGTCGATCTTGATCGTCACGAACCGATCGCTCATGGCCTGGATCTCGCGCATGAAGTCCGCGGCGGCGAACCGCCCCTCCCCGAGCGCGTTGGGCGGTGTGTTCGAGGTGGCGACGATGCGCGAACCCGTCGAGGTGAGATCGCCGATCATGCGGGTCATCAGCATGGTGTCGCCCGGATCGTCGAGCTCGAACTCGTCGATGCAGATCAGCTTCGCACCCTGCAGCACGCCCAGCGCACCCGTGTACCCGAGCGCGCCCACGAGGGCGGTGTACTCGATGAACGTGCCGAAGTACTTGCGTCCCGCGGTGGCGTGCCAGGTCGCGGCGAGCAGGTGGGTCTTGCCCACGCCGAACCCGCCGTCGAGGTACACGCCCGGACGTGTCGGCGCGCCCGGGCGCGGCTCCGCTTTCTTCTTGCCGAATCCGAGGAAGCCACCGCGGGAGACGGCGGGAGGGGGCGAGGCGAACGCGCGCAGCGTATCCCGCGCCTCCTCCTGGGAGGGGTGCTCGGGGTCGGGGCGGTACGATTCGAACGTCGCCCGATCGAACTGGGGCGGGGGCACGAGCGTCGCCACGAGTTCGGGCCCGGAGATCCGGGGGGAACGTTGGACGAGTCGTGCGGAGCTGTGCTGAGCGTCTGAAGCCATCGGAGCCAGCTTAACCGCTGCTCGGGGGGCGGCGCGTGGTCGGGTCGGATCTTCGCTTCACGGCGTGGCACGCTCATGGGACTCTCAGGGAACTCTAGTGTTCCGAGTGTGATAACGACTGACCGAGGTCTTCCGGAAGCGTTCGCCGGTGCCTCCGAACAGCTGCGCCGTGCGCGGTACCGGAGCGAGTTGCTCGTCCGCGAGATCGCCGCACCCGAGAACATCGCCCCGAACGCGATCGCATTCGCGGCCGGGGTCAGGTCCGGCGCCGTCGACGCGCACGCGACGATCGATTCGCCCGATGGCGCGGGCCGACTCGTGCTCCTCCACGACCCGGATTCGGTGGCCGAGTGGGGCGGAGAGTTCCGGATCGTCTGCTACGCCCAGGCACCGCTGGAGATCGAGCTGGGTGTCGATCCATTCATCGTCGATGTCGCATGGTCCTGGTTGATCGATGCACTGGCCTCCCGTGATGCCGAGTACACTGCGGCGTCCGGGACCGCCACGAAAACGCTGTCGTCAGGATTCGGCACGCTCGCGTCGCAGGGCGATGGCGCTCAGCTCGAGCTGCGTGCGTCTTGGACCCCCTTGGGCGAGAACCTCGACGACCACGCGGGCGCGTGGTCGGAGTTGCTGTGCCTGCTCGCCGGTCTTCCGCATCATGAGGGCGTGGCGTCGCTGCAGGCCCACGCCGCGAATCGGCGACCCGGATCCGATCGGGGGCTCCGCTCCCGTGGTTGATCAGACCGACCTTGCACTCACCTGGACGATGGTCGCCGACGACGCGACGCTGCTCGAGGTGGCCGACCGTCTCGCCGCAGGCACGGGACCGATCGGCATCGACACCGAGCGCGCATCGGGGTTCCGGTACGGAGGTCGCGCGTACCTGGTGCAGGTCTTCCGCAGAGGCGCCGGGACGTTCCTGTTCGATCCGCTCGGGATCACCTCGTTCGCCCCGTTGATGCGCGCCCTCGCCGGCACCGAGTGGGTGCTCCACGCCGCGACGCAGGACATCCCCTGCCTCGATGAGTTGGGGCTCCGACCCCCGGAGCTCTTCGACACGGAGCTCGCCGCCCGGCTGCTGGGCTACGAGCGCGTGGGACTCGGTGCACTCGTCGAATCGACGCTGGGGATCACTCTCGCGAAGGCGCATTCGGCGGCGGACTGGTCGAAGCGCCCGCTCCCCGAGTCCTGGCTCGAGTACGCCGCGTTGGACGTCGCCCTGCTGCCCGACCTGCGCGACGCCATCTCCGCAGATCTGAGAGCGGCGCAGAAGACAGAGTTCGCGGTGCAGGAGTTCGCGGATATTCTGACGCGGGAACCGAAGTCGGCCGCGGTGCAGCCCTGGCGCAGGCTCTCCGGGCTCAGCAAGCTCCGCTCTCCGAGAGATCTCGCGGTCGCGCGCGAACTCTGGCTCGCACGAGACGCCCTCGCCCGCGAGCGCGATATCGCGCCGGGCAGACTGCTGCCCGACGCTTCCATCGTCGCTGCCGCCGCTGCCGGCCCCCGGTCCGCCGGGGCGCTCGCAGGACTCCGCACCTTCTCGGGGCGCACGAGTCGATCAGAGCTCGATCGCTGGTGGCAGGCGATCATGCAGGGCAAGACGACCACCGATCTCCCGGACCTGCGCTTCCGGGAACCGGGGACGCTTCCCCAGCATCGTTCATGGGCGAACCGGCATCCGGACGCCGCAGCTCGCCTGCAAGCGGCTCGCGAGGCACTCGACACCGAATGCGAGCGTCTGCGGATCCCGCGCGAGAATCTGTTGACCCCCGAAGTGCTCAGGCGACTCGCCTGGCAACCGCCGGAACCGCTCACCGTCGACGCCGTCGACCAGCGGATGGAGGAGCTCGGTGCGCGGGAGTGGCAGCGCTCGATCACCGCCCCGATTCTCACGGAAGCTTTTGTAGGAACCGAATAACTGGAGACCCTTCCAGCTGTCGCTTTCCTAAGATGGATGGCGTATGGGTACCCGATCTGATGGAGGCACAGTGGCCACAAAGAGAGACGTCGTTTTCGTGGACGGGGTGCGGACCCCGTTCGGACGCGCCGGCGAAAGAGGCATGTATTGGGGAACGCGAGCGGACGATCTCGCGGTGAAGGCGCTGCAGGGACTGCTCGAGCGCAATCCCGAAGTGCCGCTCGACCGCATCGATGACGTCGGCATCGCCGCGACCACGCAGCAGGGCGACCAGGGCCTGACGCTCGGGCGCACCGTCTCCCTGCTGGCGGGACTCCCGCAGTCGGTGCCCGGCTTCGCACTCGACCGCATGTGCGCCGGAGCGATGACGGTAGCCTCGTTCATGGGGAGCGCGATCGGTGCGGGCCAGTACGACCTCGCCGTCGCGGGCGGTGTCGAGCACATGGGGCGGCATCCGCTCGGACTCGATGCCGATCCCAACCCGAGGTTCGTGGCCGAGAAGCTCGTCAGCGCCGAGGCACTGAACATGGGAGTGACGGCCGAGCGGATCCACGATCGGCTCCCGCATCTCACCAAGGAGCGCGCCGATCGCTTCGGTATGAACAGTCAGCATCGTGTGCAGGCCGCGTACGATCGTGGCGATATTCAGGCCGACCTCGTGCCCGTCGCCATCCGTTCGGCCGAGGGCTGGTCGATGGCGACCGAGGATGAGGGTCGACGACCCGAGACCACCATGGAGGGACTGGCTCAGCTGAAGACGCCGTTCCGTCCGCACGGACGGGTCACCGCCGGAACCTCGTCGCCGCTCACCGACGGTGCGACGATGTCGCTCCTCGCGGGAGGCGATACGGCCAAGGAACTGGGTCTGCGCACCAAGATGCGACTCGTGGGGTACGGGTTCGCCGGAGTCGAGCCCGAGGTCATGGGTCTCGGCCCCGTCCCTGCCACTGAGAAGGCGCTGCGCCGCGCCGGCATGTCGATCGACGATATCGGGCTCTTCGAATTGAACGAGGCGTTCGCCGTGCAGGTGCTGTCCTTCCTCGATCACTTCGGCATCGATGATGAGGACCCGCGTGTGAACCCCTGGGGCGGCGCCATCGCGTTCGGCCACCCTCTCGCGGCCTCGGGCGTCCGACTCATGACCCAGCTCGCGCGGCAGTTCGAGCAGCGCCCGGATGTGCAGTTCGGCGTGACCGCGATGTGCGTCGGGCTCGGCCAGGGCGGCAGCATGATCTGGGAGAACCCCCACTACACCGGCAAGAAGTCGGCTCGGAAGCGCACGGGAGGCACCGCATGACCGATTACGGCTCCATCGACTTCGCACCGCTGCTCGCGGCGGATCCCGACGAGGTCGTCTCGCACTCCTACGTCCGTGATGTCGCACTCCCCTCGGGGGGAACACTGGCGCTCATCACGCTCGATAACGGCCGGGACCACACGCGCCCGAACACGCTCGGCCCGCGCACGCTCGACGAACTGAACGGCGTCCTCGACGGGCTCACCGGGCGCGCGGCGCACGGCGAGATTCGAGCGGTGGCGATCACCGGCAAGCCGTTCATCTTCGCCGCCGGTGCCGATCTCTCACGGGTGTCGACCCTCGCCACCGAGAGCAACGCCAGGCTCATGGCCCAGCTGGGTCATCACGTGCTCGGCAAGCTGGGCTCGATCGGCGTGCCGTCGTTCGCGTTCGTCAACGGACTCGCGCTCGGCGGCGCAATGGAGATCGCGCTCAACAGCGACTACCGCACCGTGGACGCCTCGGCGGCGGCGCTCGCGTTCCCCGAAGTGTTCCTCGGCATCATCCCCGGGTGGGGCGGCGCCTCCATCGTCCCGAACCTCATCGGCATCGAGCGTGCGATCGAGATCATCGTCTCGAACCCGCTGAAGAACAACCGGATGATGAAGCCGCAGCAGGCGCATGACATGGGTCTGTTCGACGAGATCTTCGGCGCCGCACGTTTCTTGGAGCAGTCGATTCTCTGGGCCGATCATGTGCTCACGGGCGACGTGCAGGTGAAGCGCGCGCACGTACCCGGCAAGATCGAGCGCACGGTGAAGTGGCCGGCCGCGATCAAGATCGCTCGTGAGACGTTGCAGTCGCGGATCGGACCGGCGCCTCGCGCCCCCTACGTGGCGCTCGACTTGCTGGAGGCGGCACGCGACAACGACCGCGCCGCCGGATTCCGCCGCGAGGATGATGCACTCACCGAACTCATCTCGGGCGATCAGTTCCCCGCCTCGATCTACGCGTTCGATCTGGTCCAGAAGCGTGCGAAGCGACCGGCCGGGGCTCCGGACAAGGACCTCGCGCGCAAGGTGCAGAAGGTCGGCGTCATCGGGGCGGGCCTGATGGCGAGCCAGTTCGCGCTGCTGTTCGCGCGCAAACTGCGGGTGCCAGTCGTGATCACCGATCTCGATCAGGCGCGCGTCGATGCCGGCATCGCCCACATCCGCGGGGAGATCGAGAAGATGCACGAGAAGGGTCGGCTGTCGCGGGATGCCGCGAACCAGGTCACCGCGCTCGTGACCGGCACCACCGACCGGAAGCAGTTCGCCGACTGCGACTGGGTGATCGAGGCGGTGTTCGAAGAACTCGGCGTGAAGCAGCAGGTGTTCGGCGAGTTTGAGCCGATCCTGCGCGAGGACGCCATTCTCGCCACGAACACGTCGTCCCTGTCGGTCGACGAGATCGGCGCGCATCTCGCGCACCCGGAGCGCCTGGTCGGGTTCCACTTCTTCAATCCGGTCGCCGTCATGCCGCTCATCGAGGTCGTGCAGGCGGCGCGCACCGATGACGAGACGCTCGCCACCGCAATGACGACGGCGAAGCAACTCGGGAAGAGCGCCGTCATCACGGCGGACCGACCCGGATTCGTCGTCAACCGTCTGCTCGCGAAGGTGATGGGAGAAGCGGCACGTGCGCTCGATGAGGGTACTCCTCTTCCCGTCGTCGAACGCGCGCTCGGCCCCATCGGCCTGCCCATGGGGCCGTTCGAACTCATCGATCTCGTCGGGTGGAAGGTCGCCGCGCACGTGCAGGACACCATGGTGGGGGCTTTCCCGGACCGGTTCTACGCGTCGGAGAACCTGCATGCTCTGGCGGAGATCGCTGAGCCGCTCGACAAGAACCGGCACGGCAAGGTGACTGATCTTTCGAAGGCTGCGCGCAAGCGCATTCGCGTGGGCAAGCGCGCAGCTGCGCCCGAGGAGATCTTGCATCGCGTCGAAGACGAGCTCGCGCGAGAGATCTCGATCATGCTCGACGAGGGTGTGGTCGCGGCGGCGGAGGACATCGACCTCTGTCTCATTCTGGGGGCCGGATTCCCGTTCCAAGCCGGAGGGGCGACTCCGTATCTGGACCGTGTCGGAGCGACCCGACGCGTGCGTGACGCGGACTTCCACGAGCCGAGGATCGCCGGAGCGCGGTAGCGTGCACGACTGACGAGTGGGCGGGAGCCGGTGGGGCTCCCGCCCACTCGTCAGTTATGCGGGATCGTCAGCACTCGGCCGAGCGACGGGAATCTTCGTGCCGCGCACCTGTGCCGCGACATCATCCGCGATCTGCTCGGCCGTCAGCCCCGCGTCGGCGAGCAGTTGGCTCCGGCTGGCGTGCGGCAGGAACTCATCGGGAGTGCCGAGTTCGCTCACCGCCGTGTCGACGCCGGCATCGCGCAGAGCCTGACGGATGCGCGTCCCGACGCCGCCCACGCGGATGCCGTCCTCGATGCTGATGAGCAGCCGATGCTCGCGGGCAAGATCGATCACCGAGTCGGCGACCGGAACCACCCACCTCGGATCGACGACGGATGCCGTGATGCCGTGCTGCTCCAGGATCGCCGCCGCATCCAGCGCGACCTGCGCCATGGGTCCGACCGTGACGAAGAGCACGTCGCTCCCCTCGCGGAGCACATCCACACCGTCTTCGGTGCGCCGGAGCGCGGGGAGATCCTCGCCCACAGCGCCCTTCGGATACCGCACCACGGTGGGTCCATCATTGATCGCCACCGCTTCGCCCAGCAGTTCGTTCAGTGTCGCCTCGTCGCGCGGGGCCGAGATGCGGATGCCTGGCACGATCTGGAGCATCGCGAGATCCCAGACGCCGTTGTGACTCGCACCATCGGGGCCGGTGACGCCGGAGCGATCGAGCACGAAGGTGACACCAGCCCGGTGCAGCGCCACATCCATGATGAGTTGGTCGACGGCGCGATTCATGAAGGTGGCGTATACGGCGAAGACCGGGTGGAGACCACCGAAGGCCAGGCCCGCGGCCGAGGTGACGGCGTGCTGCTCGGCGATACCGACGTCGAAGACGCGGTCGGGGTGCCGCTCGGCGAACCGGTCCAGACCGGTCGGCGCGAGCATCGCCGCCGTGATGCCGACGATCTCGGGTCGCTGGTCCGCCAGTTCGACGATGCGATCTCGGAACACCGAGGTCCAGCTGCGTCCCGAGGAGGCCGACAGCGGAGTGCCGCTTCCCGGGTCGATCTGACCGATGGCGTGGAACTGGTCGGCCTCGTCGTTCTCCGCCGGCGCGTACCCGCGACCCTTCTCGGTGATGACGTGCACGAGCGCCGGCCTGCCGTATTCCCGTGCCTGACGGAGTGTCTGCTCGACGGCTTCCAGGTCGTGCCCGTCGATCGGACCCAGGTACTTGATATCCAGATTCGAGAACAGATGATCGTTGTTGCTCGCTCGGCTGAGGAAGCCGTGCAACCCGCCGCGGACGCCTCGGTACAGCGATCTGCCGGGCTTGCCGAGCCGCGAGAAGAGCTTCTCACTCCCCTCCTGCAGATCGAGGTAGGTGTCCTGCGTGCGCACCGAGTTCAGAAAGCGCGCCATGCCGCCGATCGTCGGCGCATACGACCGACCGTTGTCGTTCACGACGATGACGAGACCTCGGGCGTTGTCATCGGTGATGTTGTTGAGTGCCTCCCAGGTCATTCCTCCGGTCAGAGCACCGTCACCGACGACGGCGACCACGGTGCGGTCACGCTGACCGGTCTGGGCGAATGCACGCGAGATGCCGTCGGCCCAGCTGAGCGACGTCGAGGCGTGCGAGTTCTCCACGATGTCGTGCTCGGACTCGGAGCGCTGCGGATACCCGGCGAGCCCCTCACGCTGGCGGAGCTCGCTGAAATCGCGGCGGCCGGTGAGGATCTTGTGGACGTAGCTCTGATGACCGGTGTCGAACACCATCGGATCGCGCGGCGATTGGAACACGCGGTGCATGGCGATCGTGAGTTCGACCACGCCGAGATTCGGCCCCAGGTGTCCACCGGTCTTCGCGACCTCGGCGATGAGGAACTCGCGGATCTCCGCCGCCAAGGCGCGGCGTTCATCGAGCGACAGGGCATCGAGGTCTCGAGGTCCCTGGATACGGTCGAGAATCGTCACCGGCTGCCCTCGCATTTCGTCTCGGGTCGCTCCCGAGTTCATCCTTTCATCCTACTCCCGTCGATCTATCGGTACGCGCAACCGGGCGGGGGTGGACAGAGCGAGGGGGCGCCGGATCGGATCCGACGCCCCCTCACCGCGATACCGCGCGCGAACGTTACACGAGCGACCGCAGCACGTACTGCAGGATGCCGCCGTTGCGGTAGTAATCGGCCTCGCCCGGGGTATCGATGCGCACGACGGCGTCGAACTCGACCGTCGATCCGTCCTCGCGCGTCGCCGTGACATGCACCGTCTTCGGCGTGGAGCCCTCGTTCAGCACCTCGATGCCGGAGATGTCGAAGGTCTCGGTGCCGGTGAGGCCGAGCGACTCGGCGTTCTCGCCCGCCGGGAACTGCATCGGCAGCACGCCCATGCCGATGAGGTTCGAACGGTGGATGCGCTCGAAGCTCTCGGTGATGACCGCCTTCACGCCGAGCAGGCTCGTGCCCTTCGCCGCCCAGTCGCGCGACGAGCCCGAACCGTACTCCTTGCCGCCGAGCACGACGAGCGGGATGCCCGCATCCTGGTAGTTCTGCGAAGCGTCGTAGATGAACGACTGCGGTGCGCCCTCCTGCGTGAAGTCGCGGGTGTACCCGCCCTCGACACCGTCCAGGAGCTGATTGCGCAACCGGATGTTGGCGAACGTGCCACGAATCATGACCTCGTGGTTGCCACGGCGCGAGCCGTAGGAGTTGAAGTCCTTCGGGGCGATCCCGTTCTCCGACAGGTACTGGCCGGCGGGGGTGTCGGCCTTGATGTTGCCGGCGGGGCTGATGTGGTCGGTCGTCACCGAGTCGCCGAGCTTCGCGAGCACGCGCGCGCCCGAGATGTCGGTGACGGGCGACGGCTCGAGCGACATGCCCTCGAAGTACGGGGGCTTCCGCACGTAGGTCGACTTGCCGTCCCACTCGAACGTGTCGCCGGCCGGGGTGGGCAACGACCGCCACAGCTCATCGCCATCGAACACGCCGGCGTACTTCTCGGTGAACATGTCGGAGTCGATCGACGCTCCGGCGATCTCCTCGACTTCGGTCGGATCCGGCCAGATGTCGCGCAGGTAGACATCGTTTCCCTCGGAATCCTCGCCCAGAGGCTCGCTGTCGAAGTCGAAGTCCATCGACCCCGCCAGCGCGTAGGCGATGACGAGCGGGGGGCTCGCGAGGTAGTTCATCTTGATGTCGGGGTTGATGCGCCCCTCGAAGTTGCGGTTGCCCGAGAGCACCGCCGTGACCGCGAGGTCGTTGTCGTTGACGGCCTGTGAGACCTCGGGGATGATCGGGCCCGAGTTGCCGATGCAGGTGGTGCAGCCGTACCCCACGAGGTAGAACCCGAGCGACTCCAGGTGCGAGGTCAGCCCCGACTTCTCGTAGTAGTCGGTGACGACCTTCGACCCGGGAGCGAGCGTGGTCTTCACCCACGGCTTCGCCTTCAGCCCGCGCTCGTTCGCGTTCTTCGCCAGCACGCCGGCCGCGAGCATCACAGACGGGTTCGAGGTGTTCGTGCACGACGTGATCGACGCCAGGGTGACCGCGCCGTGATCGAGGGTGAACTCGCGACCCGTGATGTCTTTCACCTTCGCCGGGTTGGCGGACTCCGCGTAGTTCCGCAGGTCCCGCTCGAACTGCGACTTGGCATCGGTCAGCTCGATGCGGTCCTGCGGGCGCTTCGGTCCGGCGATAGAGGCGACGACCGTCGAGAGGTCGAGCTCGAGGTACTCGCTGAACTCGGGTTCCTTCGCGGGGTCGTGCCACATGCCCTGCTCCTGCGCGTACGCACGGACCAGATCGATCTGGTCTTCCGGGCGGCCCGTGAGACGCAGGTAGTCGAGCGTGACGTCGTCGATCGGGAACATCGCGGCGGTCGAGCCGAACTCGGGGCTCATGTTGCCGATGGTGGCGCGGTTCGCCAGCGGAACGGCGCCGACGCCCTCGCCGTAGAACTCGACGAACTTGCCGACGACACCGTGTGCGCGGAGCATCTGCGTGATGGTCAGTACCACGTCCGTCGCCGTCACGCCGGCGGGGATCTGACCGGAGAGCTTGAAACCGACGACGCGCGGGATCAGCATCGAGATCGGCTGGCCCAGCATCGCGGCCTCGGCCTCGATACCGCCGACGCCCCAGCCGAGCACGCCGATGCCGTTCTCCATGGTGGTGTGCGAGTCGGTGCCGACACAGGTGTCGGGGTACGCCTGCAGCGTCCCCTCCACCTCGCGTGTGAACGTGACGCGCGCCAGGTACTCGATGTTCACCTGGTGCACGATGCCGGTGCCGGGGGGAACGACCTTGAAGTCGTCGAACGCGCCCTGACCCCAGCGGAGGAACTGGTAGCGCTCACCGTTGCGCTGGTACTCGATCTCGACGTTCTTCGCGAAGGCGTCCGGCGTGCCGTAGACGTCGGAGATGACCGAGTGATCGATGACGAGCTCCGCGGGGGCCAGCGGGTTGATTTTGCTGGCGTCGCCACCGAGCTCGACCACGGCTTCGCGCATGGTGGCGAGGTCCACCACGCAGGGCACACCGGTGAAGTCCTGCATGATGACGCGGGCGGGAGTGAACTGGATCTCGGTGTCGGGATCGGCATTGGGATCCCAGTTGCCGAGCGCCTCGATGTGCTCGCGAGCGACGTTGGCGCCGTCCTCCGTGCGCAGCAGGTTCTCAAGCAGCACCTTCAGGCTGTAAGGCAGACGCTCGTGACCGGGAACCTGGTCGATCCGGTAGATCTCGTATTCGTTCTCGCCGACGGCGAGTGTGCTCCGGGCGTTGAAACTGTTGACTGCTGCCACGGCCGCTCTCCTCTTCGTGATGGGTGCTGCTGAGTTCTAGTGTGCACCTGATGCGGCCGTCGCGCACCTTTTCCGACGGGCGCCGCACCTGAGACCGATTTATCTCGATGTCGAGATAATTCTACACGGTCCGCCCTGCCCGTTCGGTCATGCGGAGGGCGCGTCGTTCCCTGATAACGTCTCAGATTCATCTGATGATGCGGGGAACCGACTGAGGATCAGCCAGGTGAGCAGAATGACGAGCGCGAAGAGCGGAACGCCCATGACGAGTCGCGCGACACCGAGAGCTTCCACGTGGCCCCCGAAGTACATCGGCAGCTGCACCGCGAGCCGGGAGACGAACATCGCGAACCAGATCAGCGTGCAGACCGTTGCGACCCGCTTGAGCGACGGATCGCGACGCCACGCGGTGAAGTCGCCCCGCAGCGCGCCGAACGCGAAGCCGACGAGCGGCCACCCGACGAGCAGCGAGATCAGCAATCCGACCGCCCAGGCGCCCGACGTCCAGAACCCGGGAAGGAAGTAGTCCTCCCCCCGGCCGGTGACGAGCGTCGCGAGCACGCACACGCCGACCGCGATCGCCCCGGAGAAGGCGGACGCCAGGGGTTCACGGCGCACCAAGCGGACGATCACCGCGATCAGCGCGAGGATCGCGGGAGCGATGGCGGAGACCCTGGGGTCCTGGGTGAACGTGTAGACGCCGAGGAACACGGCGCCGGGCACGACGGCCTCGAGGACACCCCTCCATCCGCCGATGGCGTCGAGCACTCCCTGCGAGGTGACCCGCTCCCCCTCGAGGCCCGCACGAACCGTCCGCGAGAGCTGATCACCCACGATCTGGGCACGGTGCGCAGACTCCCCCTCGCCGGGCTCCGTCGACCGACGATCGGGGAGACCGTCGCTGTCCGGGTCGCTCTCGCGCGGCAGCGTCATGCGCTCTGCGTGCTCGCCTGCGGCCCGGCCTGCGCGGTGCCGCCCTGCTGCGCTCCGGCCGGCACCTTGAGGGGCAGCAGTTCATTCGGAGGCATGGGCTGGTCGCCGCGCACCACCACGAGGTCGCGGAACAGCTCGAAGATCTGCTCGCGCGCCGCCGCATCCGTCGCCGCCTCACCCATGACCGCACCTCTCAGTACCCACCGGGGCCCATCGACGCCGACGAAACGGATGGTCCGCTCGCCTCCGCCCTGCGCCTCGGGAAGCTGGGTGACCACCACCAGCTCGGGACCGAGCGTTCCGGTGTCCTCCGAAGTCTTCGCACCCTGCCCGCCGACCTGCTTCGCGATATCGGAGCGGATCTGGTGCCAGAGGCCGAGGGACTTCGGGGCGGAGTAGGCCTGGACCTGCATCGCCGAGGCTCCGAACGTCAACGTCACCGCGACCACGCGCTTCTGTCGGTCGTCGACGTCCAGTCGCATTTGCAGACCTTCACGCGGGGCCACTTTGATACCGCCCAGGTCGACGTAAGGACGCATCGCCGTCACTTCGGAAACGTCGAACGGTCCGGCGGTCGCGCGATCCTCAGGGCCCGATTTCGACTCGTCGATCTCCTCGGGTCGATCCTCACGCACCTCGACGGCGTTCTCCGTCTCCTCGTGCTCGGTCTGCGGCTCGGTGCCCTCTGCGTCTGCCATGCTCCGTCGATCCTCCTCGAAACTCGTATTCAGTTCGTGCAGTGTTCCATTATGCGCCGGGAGTCCCCGGTTCGCGCGACTGCGCGCCGAAGCCGGTCGACCCGAATCCCCCGGCACCGCGAACGCTCTCGGGCAGTGCATCAACGCTGGTGAACGCCGCGCGAGCGACCCGCATGAACACGACCTGCGCGATCCGGTCACCCGGACGCACCTCGAACGCGGCGTCGCGATCCGTATTCAGCAGCGTGACCTTCACTTCACCGCGGTATCCGGAATCGACCGTACCCGGAGCATTCAGCACCGTGATGCCGTGCTTCGCCGCGAGTCCGCTGCGCGGCATCACGAACGCCGCCACACCTTCGGGCATGACGAAGGAGACACCGGTACCGATGACTGCGCGCTCACCGGGTCCCACGGTCACCGTCTCGTTCGATCGGAGGTCTGCGCCGGCGTCGCCGGGGAGGGCGTACGCGGGCACCTGGTCGGCGACAATCTCGATCTCTACGACTTCACTCACCCGCCAAGGGTATCCGATCGAACCACGCGTCGGCTGAACCGGCGCACGAGCGACGCGAACGGTGAACGCACACCGGAGTGGCCGATAATGGAGGAATGGCTGAAACCACCACCCGGTATCGTGAACGACTCTGGCCCAGCACGGTCATGTTCATCATCACCGCGGTCTTCCTCATCCCCGCGGTCACGCTCGTGCTCACCCCGATCGACGCGGCCATCGCGCTGCCCGGAGCGATCACCGTCTACGCGATCGTCTTCGCGATCCTGGCGGCGCTCAGCCCCACCGTGCGCGTGGAGAACGGAGAGCTCCTGGGCGGCCGAGCCCATATTCCGCTCGAGATGCTCGGCGAGCCCGAGCATCTCGGCCGCGATGAGCTGCGTCGTGCCATCGGGATCGAACTCGACGCACGAGCACACCTCGTCGTCCGCGGATGGATCCGTGAGGGACTCCGTATCCCCAATCTCGACGATCGGGATCCGGCGCCCTACTGGATCATCACCTCACGACGACCGCAGGCCCTCGCCTCCGCGATCCGCAACGGGTAGGTTCAGCCACCACCGTGGGTGGCGCCGCGACCGGTCAGCAACGCGCTGCGTCGCAGACTAGGCCGCCGCCCCGCGCTTCGCTCCGTGGGCCGCCACCGCGGGTGGCGCCGCGACCGGTCCGCGACGCGCTGCGTCGCAGACTAGGCCGCGCACTCCCGGCAGATGGGACCGAGATCGGTCTCATGGTCGACCTGCGAGCGGTGGCGCACCAGGAAGCAGCTGACGCAGGTGAACTCGTCGTCCTGCTGCGGAAGGACCACCACGTCGAGCTCGACATCCGACAAGTCGGAACCTCCGAGGTCGAAACTGGGGTTGTCGGCGTCCTCCGAGTCGATCGCGGTGCCGCCCTTCGCGGGAACGCGTTCCTTCAGAGCCTCGATCGAATCGGTCTCTTCTTCGGATTTGCGGGGGGCGTCGTAGTCGGTAGCCATTCTCTCCTGCATTCCCGTGCACCATGGCACTTCACGTCCTAAGCGGCCATAGTCTGCCCCACGTCCGCCTGTGAATGCAAACCCGCGCTGAAATCTCGCTGGACACGGCGATCCGCCTCCCCGATTTCGGCGCATCGCCCGGCTCAATCCCCGCCGACCGGGTGGCTCTGTGCAAGGCTGTTCGCGAGTGTGCGGGAGGAAGTGATCATGGACGAACTTCGATTGGTGCGGCGCGAAGAGCAGTCGCTCATCGTCGCGACGGATACGGGACAGGAGTTCCGGCTCATCGTCGACGACACCGTCGCGAGCGAGGTGCGGCACCTCAGTCGTCGAGAGACGAATCGCAAGGTGAAGCCCCGAGAGATTCAGGCCCTCGTGCGAGCGGGTAAGTCTCGCTCCGAGGTCGCCGAGATCACGGGACTCGCCGACGCCGACATCGAGCGCTACGAAGAGCCGGTGCTCGCCGAGCGACGCTACATTCTCGAGCGCGCGCAGGCGGTGCCGGTGCGGACTGCGAACGAAGCGGACGGTCTGGAACAGTTCGGCTCCGTCATCGCCGAGCGCTTGGAGGGGCTCTCCGCCTCGGACGCCTCGTGGTCCTCCTGGCGTGACGACGAGCAGGGATGGTTGGTCGGACTCGATTTCGTCTCCCACGACATCGCTCACCGCGCGGTGTGGTCGTTCGATCACCGGAAGAGCCTCCTCTCCCCCCAGACGTCCGACGCAGCGTCCCTGTCGCGTCAGGAGGATGTCGGTGACCGCTTGATCCCGCGTCTGCGTGCAGTCGAAGCGGAAGCGCAGCAGGCGGCCGAGACGGCCGGTGCGCCGTCAGTCGACGAGACCGGCGAAGACGGCCAGACCGAAGCTGTTTCCGAAACGGATGCGCGGGGTCCCCGTCGGGAGCCCGTCGACGAGTACACCAGGCGACGCGAGATCGAGCAGCGCAGTATTCGGACCGGCCCGGACGCGGAAACCGACTATGGTCAGACCGCCGATCTGCTCGACGCCCTCAGGCGACGGCGCGGTCAGCGAGAGCATGAGCGCCCGGAGGGTGCCTGGGAGGACGACACGTCCGCCCAGTCCTCGCGCTCGGGCGACACCGACCCCGGATCGCACGCGCCGGCTCCGATCGCGGTCGACGATGACACGGCTCCCGTGCATCGACAGGACCGTCGGGCACCAGACTCGGCCCCTGCGAACTCAGCAGCACCCCATGACCCCGGGACGCGGGACGTGGACGCCGCCTCCGACGCACGAGCGGACCAGACGGTCCCCTCCTCGCGCTCCGATCGTCCGGTGATCGGACCGGCCCCTACCGGGGATGCGGATCGGCAGACGCGCGGCAGGCGACGCGCCTCGATCCCGAGCTGGGACGACATCCTGTTCGGGACCAAGAGCGACGAAGATCCGCGCTGAGACCGTCGGAGGTCTCAGGCGGTCTGCGCGACCGCCGCGACCGCGCTGACGAAACCGGTACCGTCGAGTGCCCCGGCGACCGCGAGGGGCACTCCGCGTTCCTCCTCGCTGAGGCCGCCGTGCTGACCCACCATGGCGAGCGACTTCGGATCGTCGTGCGACGAGTAGTAGGCGACGCGCTTGCGAGCGGCGATGAGCACATCGCCGAGGCGCGCCAGCCCAGAGGCGTCCACCGGACCGAACCATCCGGCAGCGGCGGCCTGCTCGCGCGTGGCGACTACGGCCCGGTGACCCTCGCTGGCGCCGATGCGAGCCGCGATCGCGGCGGCATCCGAGCCGTCGCGCAGGTAGAGCGATCTGAATCTCGGCTCACCGCCCACCGCGACGACGTGATCGAGTGCTTCGGGCACGTCGTCGAGCATGACGTGAGCGTGGGACGGCACGTCGACGATCCCGTGATCCGCGGTGACCACGAGCCCGGTGCCGCCGGGGAGCGACCGGAGCAGCGCATCGAGCCCGGCGTCCAGCGACTCCAGTGCGCGCGCCCACTCATCGCTGCCGGCACCGTACCGGTGCGCGGCGCGGTCGAGTTCGTCGACGTAGAGATACGCGCATACGCGTTCTCCGCCGCGGAGGATCCGGGAGAGTTCGGCGAATCGATCGTCGATGCGCTGCCCCGCCACGTAGTCGGCACCGCGCAGGATCGCTTCGGTCAGGCCCCCGGTGCGGTGCGCGGGACGACCCAGGACCAGCGGCCTGACACCCAGGCTCGCTGCGAGCCCGAACAGCGGCTCCGACCGTTGCCAGGAGCGCGGATCGTCGACCGCGTCCCAGTCCTTCAGCGTCGAGACGAGCCCGGCCGTGGGGTGGAGGATCCGGTAGCCGAGCAGACCGTGCTCCCCCGGCAGACGACCGGTGGTCAGCGTCGTGAGCGCTGCGCCCGTGGTCGAGGGGATGACCGTCTCGATCCGCCGCTGCTGCAACCGGGAGAGCGTGCGCGCGTAGGCGGCGCGCTCGCGGAGATTGGCGTGTCCGAGCCCGTCCACCACCACCATGACGAACGACTGCATCGGTACGACGCGGTCCGTCATCCCCGTCGAGATGTTCGCGAGCGGCCGACCCGTCGCGCGCTCAAGCGTCTCGACCGGGTCGCCACCGTGAGCGGCAGCGAGACCGGCGAGTCCCATCGGCAGAATCGCGGCCAGCCTCGCACCGTTGTCGGGGGTCGGAGGTAGCATGAGATCCATCGTATCCGCGCCCTGGCGCGCTTCCCGAACGAAAGGCACGTGACCGAGGCTGTGAGCGACGCACCCAACGACCAGTCGATCGTCTCCGGACGCGTCGAAGACATCGACATCTCCCAAGAGATGGAAGCCTCGTTCCTCGAGTACGCGTATTCGGTGATCTACTCTCGGGCACTTCCTGACGCTCGCGATGGACTGAAGCCGGTGCAGCGACGCATCCTCTTCATGATGACCGACATGGGTCTGCGCCCCGAAAAGGGGCACGTGAAGTCCGCTCGAGTGGTCGGCGAAGTGATGGGCAAGCTGCACCCGCACGGGGACGCCTCGATTTACGACGCCCTGGTCCGACTGGCGCAGGGTTTTGCCATGCGCCTTCCCCTCGTCGACGGGCATGGCAACTTCGGATCCCTCGACGACGGCCCGGCGGCATCCCGGTACACGGAGGCCAGGCTCGCCGGCGCCGCGCTCGCCATGACCGCCTCGCTCGACGAGGACGTCGTCGACTTCGTCCCGAACTACGACAACCAGATCTTCCAGCCAGAGGTACTGCCTTCCGCTGTCCCGAATCTCCTCGTCAACGGTGCGAGCGGCATCGCTGTGGGCATGGCGACGAACCTCGCGCCGCACAACCTCATCGAGGTGGTCGAGGGGGCGAAGCATCTGCTGCAGCACCCCGAGGCGAGTTCCGATGACCTCATGGACTTCATCCCGGGCCCCGATCTTCCCGGTGGCGGCATTATCGTCGGCCTCGACGGGGTCAAAGACGCCTACCGCACGGGGCGCGGAGCGTTCCGCACCCGTGCGAAGGTCTCGGTCGAGCAGATTTCGCCTCGGCGCACCGGTCTCATCGTCACCGAGCTGCCGTACCTCGTCGGCCCCGAACGAGTCATCGAGAAGATCAAGCAGGGCGTTGAGGGCAAGAAGCTGCAGGGCATCGCCGATGTCGCCGATTACACGGACCGGAAGCACGGCCTGCGCCTCGTCGTCACGCTGAAGACCGGCTTCTCTCCTGAAGCCGTGCTCGAGGCGCTGTACCGGTACACGCCACTGGAGGATTCGTTCAGCATCAACTCCGTCGCGCTCGTCGAAGGGCAGCCGCAGACCCTCGGTCTTCAGGAGATGCTCCGAGTGTTCCTCGACCACCGCATCTCCGTCATCACGCGGCGATCGCAGCACCGGCTCAAGAAGCGGCGGGAACGCTTGCACCTGGTCGAAGGCCTGCTGATCGCGATCCTCGACATCGACGAGGTGATTCAGCTCATCCGCTCGAGCGACGACGCCGAGTCGGCTCGCACCCGCCTCATGCAGGTGTTCGACCTGTCAGAGCTCCAGGCTGAGTACATCCTCGAACTGAGACTCCGCCGTCTCACCAAGTTCTCGCGCGTCGAACTCGAAGCCGAACGAGACGACCTGCAGCGCGAGATCGAGCAGCTGCTCGAGATCCTCGGCAGCGACGATCGACTCCACGCAGTCGTCATCGAAGAACTCGACGCGGTGGCGGAGTCCTACGGCACGCCGCGTCGCACCGTCCTCACCGGGGCTGTCGTGCGACCTGCGCGGGCGGCGAAGGGCGCATCCCTCGAGGTCGCCGATACGCCGTGCACCGTGCTGCTCTCCTGCACCGGGCGAGCGCTGCGCATCGATCGCGATCCCGACACCCAGGGCGAACCCCGTCGAGCCAGCCGAGCGACGAAGCACGGCGCGGTGAGCGCGGCGGTCGACGGCACCGTTCGCGGAGAATTGGGAGCCGTGCTCTCCGACGGAACCCTGCATCGTTTCACCCCGGTCGACCTCCCGCTCGTTCCGGCGACCAGTATCGCGTTCTCCGCCGGCGTGAAGCTCATCGACTACATCGGCGTCGCGAATCCGAAGCTCAGCGTCGTCGGCATCGTCCCGCTTGAGTCTCCCGAGCCGGTGGGCATCTTCACGCGGCAGGGCGTGGTCAAACGCGTGGTGCTCACCGAGCTCCCGATGAGGCCCGATCTCGAGATCATCTCGCTCAAGACGGGTGACTCGGTGGTCGCCGCGTTCCCCGCTCCCGACGACTCCGAGTTCGCGGCCGTGGCCAGCGACGCCCAATTGCTGCGATTCCCCGCCGCTTCGGTGCGCCCGCAGGGCCGGGCGGCGGGCGGTATGGCCGGGATGAAGCTTGGCGCCGAAGCTCGGGTGGTCTTCGCTGGCGCACTTCGGGTGGGCATTTACGCACGTGTCGTCACCGTTGCCGACAGCTCCATCACGCTCCCCGGAACCGATGTGGCCACCGCGAAGGTTTCTGATTGGGCCGAGTTCCCGGCAAAGGGCCGAGCAACCGGGGGCGTGCGCGCGCAGCGGTTCCTCAAATGGGAGGACCAGATCGCGTGCGCCTGGGTGGGAACGGAAGAACCTCGGGCGCTCACGATCGACGGACGCGCCCTGACGCTGCCCACAGAACTCGGCCGTCGCGACGGATCGGGTTACCCGCTCGACGGTGCTGCGGCGCACGTCGGTGCGGCTCCCTGAGCGCACGCTCCCGCGCACAGCGACACTTGAAGTGCAGCGACCGTGAAGCGTGACCGGTCACGCTTCACGGTCGTTCTCAGGCGTCGATGCGCTCGCGATCGAGGTCGTCCGCGTTGTCCACGATGAACTCGCGCCGGGGTGCGACTTCGTTCCCCATGAGCAGTTCGAACATCTGGGCGGCCGCGTGAGCGTCCTCCAGTCGCACGCGGCGCAGCGTCCGGTGCTCCCGATCCATGGTGGTTTCCGCAAGCTGGTCCGCGTCCATTTCACCGAGACCCTTGTAGCGCTGAATCGGCTCCTGGTACTTCTTCCCGCGCTTGCGGAGATCCGCCAGGAGCGCGTTCAGTTCGCGTTCGCTGTAGGTGTACACGATTTCATTCGGCTTGCGGCCGGCGTGCTGCACGACGACGCGGTGCAACGGCGGCACTGCGGCGTAAACCCGTCCCGCGTCGATCATCGGACGCATGTATCGGAAGAACAGCGTCAGGAGCAGTGTGCGGATGTGCGCCCCGTCGACATCAGCGTCGCTCATCAGGATGACCTTGCCGTACCGAGCCGCCTCCGGATCGAAGTCGCGCCCGGAGCCCGCGCCGATCACCTTGATGATGGCCCCGCACTCGACGTTGTTCAGCATTTCGGCGATGGACGCCTTCTGCACATTGAGAATCTTCCCGCGAATCGGCAGAAGTGCCTGGAACTCGCTATCGCGAGCGGGCCGCGCGGTGCCGAGGGCGCTGTCGCCCTCCACGATGAAAAGTTCCGTTTCCTCGACGTTCTTGGATCGGCAATCGATCAGCTTCGCGGGAAGTGATGAACTCTCGAGCGAGGTCTTGCGCCGTTGCGTGTCGCGCTGGGCCCTGAGGGCGATCCGAGACTTCATCTCGGAAACCATCTTCTCGAGGAGCGCTGCGGTCTGCGTCTTCTCGGTCTTCTTCGACGAGGCGTAGCGTTCTTCCATGCCGCGGGTGATCGCCTTCGAGACGATCTGGCGCACCGCGGCCGTGCCCAGCACCTCCTTCGTCTGGCCCTCGAACTGCGGCTCGGGGACCCGAACGGTGACCACCGCGGTCAGCCCGGTCAGGATGTCGTCCTTCTCGGGCTTATCGCTGCCCGCTTTCAGTTTGCGAGCGTTCGACTCGATCTGCTTGCGGAAGAATTTCACCAAGCCCTGCTCGAAGCCGGCGAGATGCGTCCCGCCCTTGGGCGTGGAGATGATATTCACGAAGCTCTGCACTTCGATGTCGTATCCGGTGCCCCAGCGCAGCGCGATGTCAACATCGCAACGACGCTCGACGTCGCGGGAGACGAGGTGTCCGGTCTCCTCGTCCATGACCGGAACGGTCTCCGTAAAGGTTCCCGAGTCCGTAACGCTCCAGGTATCGGTGATGGGCGCATCGACGGCGAGGAAATCGACGAACTCGCCGAGCCCGCCATCGAACTGGAACTGGTGCACGCTCGGTTGACCGGACTCGTCGAGCGAAGCCGCGCGCTCGTCACGGATCTCGATCGCGAGTCCCGGCACCAGAAACGCGGTTTGGCGGACACGAGCGACGAGCGATTCGGAATCGAAACGGGCCTCCCGCAGGAAGATCTGCGGATCCGCCCAGTACCGGACCCGTGTACCAGAGACACCCTTTTTCACCTTGCCGATGACTCGCAGCTCTGACGAACGCTCGAACGGCGTGAAGGGGCTGTCCGGCGAATCGCCGTCGAAGATGCCCGGCTCGCCATGTCGGAACGACATGGCCCACGTCTTGCCGTCGCGATCCACCTCGACATCGAGTCGTGAGGACAGGGCATTGACGACCGATGCACCCACGCCGTGCAAGCCACCGGCGGATGCGTATCCGCCGCCACCGAACTTCCCGCCGGCGTGCAACTTCGTGAAGACGAGCTCGACGCCCGTCAGTCCGCTCTTCGGCTCGATGTCCACCGGCACGCCACGTCCGTTGTCGGAGACCGTCACACTGCCGTCATCGTGCAGCGTCACTCGAATGTCATTGCCGTGACCCGCCAGTGCCTCATCGACAGAATTGTCGATGACTTCCCACAGGCAGTGCATCAGGCCACGTGAATCGGTCGTGCCGATATACATGCCTGGACGCTTGCGCACGGCTTCGAGTCCCTCGAGCACGGTGAGGTGCCTGGCCGAGTAACTGGACTCCTGCGACGGGGATGCTGCCACGTACTGCTCCTTGGTTTCAGATGACTCGTCCACTGTATCCGCTGGCACCGACACTCGAGCGGAGCGTCGCGGCGCGTGCCGGAACCGCCGCCGATACGCGTACAGCGAAACCTGGGGGCACCTGACCGAGGTTTCCACTCGAGCATGGTTGACTGGACACACTTGAAACAGCGAGAAGGAGGTTGCCATGACCACGATCGAGCACGAACACGCTGTGGACGCATCGGCCGACGAGCAGGCCGGCCAGGCAGCCGACCGCCCCCTCACCGGTCTCGACCGCTGCGACAGCTGCGGAGCGCAGGCGTATGTCCGCGCTCTCCTCGGGGGCAGCGAACTGCTCTTCTGTGCACATCACGCCCGGAAGCACGAGGCCAAGCTGCGTCCGGTTGCCGAAGCGTGGCACGATGAGAGCCACAAGCTGATCGAGGACTGACGCTCAGTAAGACGACGAAGGGCGGGGAACCACTGATGTGATTCCCCGCCCTTCGTGCATCAGCTGCCGATCGGGACGGTCTACTCGAGGTAGTCGCGCAGCTGCTGCGAGCGTGACGGGTGGCGCAGCTTCGCCATCGTCTTCGACTCGATCTGTCGGATGCGCTCACGCGTCACGCCGAAGGTGTCGCCGATCTGATCGAGTGTCTTCGGCATCCCGTCACCGAGCCCGAACCGCATCCGGATCACTCCCGCTTCGCGCTCCGACAGCGAATCGAGGAGCTGCTCGAGCTGCTGTTGCAGCATCGTGAAGCCAACGGCGTCCGCGGGGACGACCGCCTCGGTGTCCTCGATGAGGTCACCGAACTCGCTATCGCCGTCTTCACCGAGCGGAGTGTGGAGCGAGATCGGCTCGCGACCGTATTTCTGCACCTCGACGACCTTCTCAGGGGTCATGTCGAGCTCGCGGCTCAGCTCTTCCGGAGTCGGTTCGCGGCCGAGATCCTGCAGCATCTGACGCTGGACCCTGGCGAGCTTGTTGATGACCTCGACCATGTGCACGGGAATACGGATCGTGCGCGCCTGATCGGCCATGGCGCGCGTAATCGCCTGCCGGATCCACCACGTCGCGTAAGTCGAGAACTTGAAGCCCTTCGTGTAGTCGAACTTCTCGACCGCACGGATGAGTCCGAGGTTGCCCTCCTGGATGAGATCCAAGAACTGCATGCCACGCCCCGTGTACCGCTTGGCGAGCGACACCACGAGACGGAGGTTCGCCCCGAGCAGATGGCTCTTCGCGCGCTGACCGTCACGAGCGACCCACTTCAGTTCGCGCTCGAGCTTCTTCGGAAGACTCTTCTCGGTCGCCAGCTTTTCTTCGGCGAAGAGTCCGGCCTCGATGCGCATCGCGAGTTCGACCTCTTCAGCAGCGTTCAGCAGGGCGACCTTACCGATCTGCTTGAGGTAGTCCTTCACCGGGTCCGCGGTCGCGCCCGAGATCGCGGTCGTGACCGTGGGCACCTCCTCCTCGTCGGAGGGTCGCAGCACGATCGCTCCGGTCGGCAGCGGCTCGGCCGACTCGCGAGGCTTCGACTTCGCCGTAGCGTCCTCTGCTTCCTCGGGCTCGGGCGTGTCCGGCGCGATCCCATCGACGATGTCGAGCGGATCGTTCTCTTCCTTCGGGCGACGCCCGCCACCCTTCTTCGCCGCGGGCTTCTTCGCCGCGGGCTTCTGAGTGGGGGCTTTCTTCGCTGCCGCCTTCTTCGGGGCGGACTTCACCGTCTCGTTCTCGCTGCTCTCTTCGGCGTTCTTCGCCTGCGTACGAGTCTTGGTCGTGGGTGCCTTTGCCACGCGGCCGCCTCTCTCCTCGTTCTCACTTCTGTGCGGTGCCGTAGGGTCGGCACCTGCTCACAGCATGAAAACCCATGTCAACCCCGGCGCATTCCCGAACAACGGTTGCGGACCCGGACTGAATGGGTTATCACGACGATTATTGCACGTTTTCCCTGGTGATCCGCGCAGGGTGACGCGTCAGTTCCGGCCGCCCAACCCGTCGTCGAACCCGAACTCGCCGCCCTCGCTGTCCGGGCGGTTCGCCAGAAAGTTCTCGAGCTCGCTCGCGAGCTGATCCGCCGTGGGAATCGCCCCGTCCTCATCGATGAGCGGCGAGGACTCCAAACGGTCCTGCATGTACCGATCATGGCGATCCTCGAGCGTGCGGACCATTTCCTCGGACTCAGCGTTATCAGCGATCTGCTTGTCGACCTGCACTCGGAACGCTTCAGCCTTCTGGCGCACATCATCTGTCGCGAAGAAGAGGCCCGCGGCCGCCATCACTCCATCGAGTGCCGCGAGCAACGCATCCGGGTACTCCGTATTGCCCAGATAGTGCGGAATGAGGAGTGCGAAGCCCGTCACTTCTTCCCCCAGGCTGTGCAACCGGTACTCAAGCACGTGGGACACGGACGCAGCGAGCTTCGTCGTCGGCCTCCAGACCGAGCGGTCCGCGATGAGATCTTCGCGAGAGCCGCTGACCGTGGCCCGAATCGGTCGGGTATGCGGCACCGGCATCGGCAGTGCATGCGCCCACACCGTGCGTGCGACTTCGAACTCGTGCGCAAGCATGAGGACCGCATCGATGAACTGCTCCCACCGAAAATCGGGTTCGTAGCCACTGAGCAGCAGGAACGGCGCGCCGAGTTCGTCGTGGGCGAGGCTCAGACTCAGCTCCTCGGGCGCGTAATCGAGCAGGTGGTCCTCGTCGAAGGTGATGACGGGCCGTCTCGCGCGGTAATCCAGCAACTCGTCAGCGCTGAAGCGCACGATCTCCTCGGGTGAGGAGTGCTCCCAGAGGTAGGTCTCGAGCTGACCCACGGCAGTTCCCGCATCCGTCACGCCGAGCAGTGCCACGATCAGTGGCAGACCCCTCGGGACCGCAGCGCGGCGCTCAGGGAACTCAGCGGAGAAGATCGGATTGTTCACGACACCAGTTTACGAAACCTGCCTCGCGGAGCCCACCCGAACCGTGACGCCGAGAGCGAACCGCACAGGGAGTAAGCGGGTGCTCCCGTAGTTCGTCGGCAGCTGTCGCTGCACCGCCAGCACGACGACGCAACGAGTAGTAGGCTGGTGTTCGCCGCGTCAGGGCAGATCGTCCGACGCAGTCCATTCCATCGCGCACAACCCGAGGGAGATGCCACTTGGCCGATCAGCAGTTTGACATCGTTGTTCTGGGCGGCGGCAGCGCCGGCTATGCCGCAGCGATCCGGGCGCAGCAGCTCGGATTGAGCGCCGCGATCGTCGAGAAGGACAAGTTGGGCGGAACGTGCTTGCATCGCGGGTGCGTCCCGACGAAGGCGCTTCTGCACTCCGCCGAGGTCGTCGATGTGGCCCGCGAGGGCGCGAAGTACGGCTTGCAGGCGACGGTCGATGGTGTGGACATCGATGCGGTGAACGCGTACCGCGAGGGCATTGTGTCTTCGAAGTACAAGGGTCTGCAGGGACTTCTGAAGGCGAACAAGATCGAGATCTTCGCGGGCGAGGGTCGTCTCGTCGACGCGCACACCGTCGAGGTCGGTTCCGATCGTCTCACCGGTACGCACGTCGTGCTCGCGACCGGGTCCTACTCCCGCAGTCTGCCCGGCCTGGAGATCGGCGGCCGGGTCATCACGAGCGAGCACGCGATGCAACTCTCTGAGATTCCGCAGAAAGCGATCATTCTCGGTGGCGGCGTCATCGGTGTCGAGTTCGCGAGCGTCTGGCGCTCGTTCGGCGTCGATGTGACCATCGTCGAAGCGCTCCCCCACCTCGTTCCGAACGAGGAAGAGTCCATCTCGAAGCAGCTTGAGCGTGCATTCAAGAAGCGGAAGATCAACTTCTCGCTCGGCGTGCGCTTCGAGTCCGTGACCCAGACCGATGACGGTGTCACGGTGAAGCTCGAGGACGGCACGGAGCTGACCGCCGACTACCTGTTGGTCGCCGTGGGTCGCGGTCCGGTCACCGACGGTCTCGGCTTCGCGGAGGCGGGCGTCACTCTCGACCGCGGTTTCGTGACCGTCAACGAACGTCTCGAGACGAGTCTTTCCGGCGTGTACGCCGTCGGCGACATCGTTCCGGGTCTGCAGCTCGCCCACCGAGGATTCCAGCAGGGCATCTTCGTCGCGGAGGAGATCGCCGGCCTGAAGCCGGTCGTCGTCGAAGACGTCAACATCCCGAAGATCACCTACTGCGATCCCGAGGTCGCCTCGGTGGGACTGACGGAGGCCAAGGCCAAGGATCAGTACGGCGACGACCAGGTCGAGGCCTACGAGTACAACCTCGCCGGCAATGCGAAGAGCTCGATCATCGGCACGAGCGGTACGGTCAAGGCGGTCCGGGTGAAGGACGGCCCCGTGGTGGGCGTGCACATGATCGGTGGCCGGGTCGGCGAGCTGATCGGCGAAGCGCAGCTGATCGTCGGATGGGAAGCCTACCCGGAGGATGTGGCACCGTTGATCCACGGCCACCCCACCCAGCACGAATCCATCGGCGAAGTGATGTTGAAGCTCGCCGGCAAGCCGCTGCACGCGATTTAATCGCTGCCGCTGACGTTGACAACGAAACGGAGAAACACACCATGAGTGAATCGGTCGTCCTCCCCGCACTGGGCGAGAGCGTCACCGAGGGCACGGTGACCCGCTGGCTGAAGAGCGTCGGCGATCACGTGGCCGTCGATGAGCCACTGCTCGAGGTGTCGACCGACAAGGTCGACACCGAAGTCCCCTCGCCGGTCGAGGGAGTGCTCGAGGCCATTCTCGTCGATGAGGATGAGACGGCTGCAGTCGGTGCGGAGCTCGCGCGCATCGGTTCCGGAGAGGGCGGTGCGGACAGCGACAGCGATTCCGGCACGTCCGAGTCGACCTCTGATGAGGAGCCGGCGGAGAACGCTGAACCCGAAGAGGCCGAGCAGCCGCAGCAGTCCGAAGAAGCCCCCGCGCAGGTGTCAGCAGAAGCCGCCGCGGGTTCATCGAGCGATGACTCGGGTGAGAGCCAGGACGTCGTGCTTCCCGCGCTCGGCGAGAGCGTGACCGAGGGCACCGTGACGCGCTGGCTGAAGAGCGTCGGCGACTCCGTTGAGGTGGATGAGTCGCTGCTCGAGGTCTCGACCGACAAGGTCGACACTGAAGTACCCTCGCCGTTCGCGGGTGTGGTTCAGGAGATCCTGGTTCAAGAGGACGAGACCGCCGAGGTCGGCGCCGTGCTCGCCCGGGTGGGCAGCGGTGCGCCGGAAGAGAGTCCGAAGCAGGAAGAGGCTCCGAAGCAGGAAGAGGCTCCGAAGCAGGAAGAGGCTCCGAAGCAGGAAGAGGCTCCGAAGCAGGAAGAGGCTCCGAAGCAGGAAGAGGCTCCGAAGCAGGAAGAGGCTCCGAAGCAGGAGGAGGCTCCGAAGCAGGAAAAGGCCCCCCAGCAGGAGGCGGAGAAGCCCCGGCACGGTCAGTCCGAGGGGCAGCAGTCGTCGTCGGGCTACGTCACGCCGATCGTCCGGAAGCTCGCCAACGACGCTGGGATCGACCTGTCGTCGGTGCAGGGCTCGGGCGTCGGCGGGCGCATTCGCAAGGAAGACGTGGAGTCGGCGATTGCCGCCCAATCGTCGAGTTCGGCCGCATCCTCGTCGGCCGCTCCCGCGACGGAGTCGAAGGCCAAGCAGCCGGTCGAGGTCTCGGATCTTCGCGGTACCACCGCGAAGATGAGCCGTTTGCGCAAGGTGATCGCCGAGCGCGCTGTCGCTTCGCTGCAGCAGACCGCTCAGCTCACCACGGTGGTCGAGGTCGACGTGACTCGGGTCGCTCAGTTCCGCGCTGCGAACAAGGACGAGTTCCAGAAGCGCACCGGTTCGAAGCTCTCCTTCCTGCCGTTCTTCGCGGTCGCTGCCGCTGAGGCGTTGCGGACCTACCCGGTCATCAACGCGACGGTCGAGGACGGCAGCATCTCGTACCCCGACACCGAGAACATCAGCATCGCCGTCGATACCGAACGCGGCCTGCTGACTCCGGTGCTGCGCGATGCGGGTGAGAAGAACATGGCGGAGATCGCGGGCGAGATCGCCGATCTCGCGGCTCGCACGCGTGACAACAAGCTCACGCCTGACGAGTTGAGTGGCGGCACGTTCACGCTGACGAACACCGGATCCCGCGGAGCGCTCTTCGACACGCCCTTGGTGTTCCTCCCGCAGGTCGCCATCCTGGGCACTGGAGCGGTCGTGAAGAAGCCGCTCGTCATCTCGGGTCCCGAGGGCGATTCCATTGCGATCCGTTCGACGGTCTATCTGGCGCTCTCCTACGATCACCGCATCGTCGATGGGGCCGACGCCGCGCGATTCCTCTCGCAGATCAAGAACCGTCTCGAAGAGGGCGACTTCGCAGACGACCTCGGAATGTAACGTTCTGCTTTTGCCACTGGCCGTGTTGTCCGTCCTGGACAGCGCGGCCAGTGGCGTCTGAGACGGGCGCGCGTGACGTGATCCGGCGTGCGATCGAGAAATGCACCGCTTCCCGGGCGGCATCCTCATTCACTGTCGGTCCTTCACCGATGATCGCGATGGCTTCGTCCAACCCTTCCAACAGGAGCGCGCTCCCACCCGGATGATCCGACGTGGCAAGGACGCTCACGATCGTTTCTCGCGGAACTCCGACCGCAGCGCATCCCGCATCATGTCCGGTGTCACGGTGCCGACGCGCTCGTGCCGACTGCGATCGCGCACCCCGCCGACCGCCGACCATCCGGATCTCGATTCCTCTCGATTGCAGCACGAGGTCGTCGCGGGACAGCAGGCCCCAGCAGTAGCCCCGCATGCGCGCACGGAGTCCCAGCAGGCACAGGTGCTCGACCAGCCAGGCGAGCTCGGGCACGCTCATCGGGGTCGGTGGCTCCCGGCCGGCCACGGATCTGCCTCGGCTCACGATGTGCCCGGTCCGTTCACGTCGGGTCCTCTCTCACCTGCATCTGCTCAGCATGCGCCATCTCCCCGTCCGGATGTGACGGTCCGGCACCTGGGTGGAGCGATCCCGCCCGTGCCGGCCCTGTGAACGACGCACGAGAGCGTGTGAGCGTCACTCAGCAGCCCACTGACGCGATACGCTAGAGGGTATGGCAAAAGAGAAGCAGCAGAAGGCGGCGAAGGAGCCCGGTCGCATCAAGCAGATGGTGCAGGTGTACCGCACCACCAAGCAGCACGACCGGAAGCTCCCCCTGCTCATGCTGCTCGCGATCGTGGGGCCGATCCTCGTATCCGTGCTGCTCGCGTTCCTGCTCGGTGGCGGGGTGTTCTCCTGGATCCTCTGGCCGATTACCGGCATCCTGGTCGGACTCCTCCTGGCGATGATTATCCTCGGTCGGCGCGCCGAGAGTACCGCGTACCGTCAGATCGCCGGTCAGCCCGGCGCCGTCGGTGCCGTCGTTCAGAGTGCGCTC
This sequence comes from Leucobacter tardus, assembly GCF_017583045.1. GTDB lineage: Bacteria > Actinomycetota > Actinomycetes > Actinomycetales > Microbacteriaceae > Leucobacter > Leucobacter tardus. The sequence goes on from NZ_JAGFBF010000005.1 coordinate 372,327, forward strand.
CGCCGGTCCTGGCGCGGTTCCGAGGTGCCGGTGGCCATGAATCGTCAGCAGGATGCCGTCTATCGGGTCGTCGGACGCGGCGGTGTCGTGCTGATCGGCGAGGGTCCTCAGCAGCGGACGGCGCGCATGATCGCGGAGGAGAAGCGCCGCATCCGACCCGTGCTGCGCAACGTCGAGATCACCGAGCTCTTCGTGGGTCCCGACGCCGACAGCGTGCCGCTGCACAAGTTGTCACGCACGCTCGTCAAGCTCAAGCCGACCCTGCGTCGCGCCGAGGTGCAGGCGGTGCACAATCGCCTCGTCTCCCTGAAGCAGGCGCCCGTCGGAATTCCGAAGGGCATCGATCCGAACAAGATCCGCTCGCAGCGCCCCCGCTAGATCTGTACGTGTCGACAGGCTTCTACCAGCGGATGAGGACGGTCCCGGCGATCTTGTCGTGGAAACCGCGCTGATCGGAGTCCCAGACCAGTACCGGGATCACGAGCACCAGGAGCAGGGTGCGCACCAGTGGTCGCCAGATCCCGACCCAGCCGCCGCTGATCGGAACGACGCGGAGTCCGAACACACGGTGGCCGAGGGACCCTCCGATCGTCGGAATGAACACGATCTGCATCAGTGCGAATATCCCGAGCGGCAGGAACGGGTGCGGGTCGCCGCCCGCGACAAGCGCTGCGATGACGCCGGCGATCCCCCAGTCGAGCAGAATTGCAAGCGTGCGGCGACCGATACGACCGACCGAACGAGGTCCCTCCGCCGGGAGCCCGAGACGCTCACCCGGCCATTCGCTGGGTTCGAGATCTCCGAAGCGCTGCGGTTGGGGAGAATGAGGCATATCCATCATCCTAGTTTGTAACACGCGGGAAACACTCGTCTCACCGAACTGAAACCAGTCTCGCGTAGGGTGGTCATGACCGTTCGGCACCGCCCGAGGTGCACTGGCAATAGGAGCAGCATGTTTCAAACCCCCCAGGAAGTCATCGATTTCATCAAGGAGACGGACGTCAAGTTTCTCGACGTGCGCTTCACGGATCTCCCCGGTGTGCAGCAGCACTTCAACATTCCGGCCGCTACGGTCGATCTGGACTTCTTCGAGGTCGGGCAGATGTTCGATGGCTCCTCGATCCGCGGCTTCGCCGGCATCGCCGAGTCCGACCAGCAGCTGATCCCCGATGTGACGACCGCGTACCTCGACCAGTTCCGCGCCGAGCGCACGCTGATCATGCTCTTCGACATCTACAACCCGCGCACCGGAGAGATCTATTCGAAGGATCCGCGCCAGGTGGCCAAGAAGGCTGAGCGCTACCTCACGTCGACCGGCATTGCGGACACCGCGTTCTTCGCTCCCGAAGCCGAGTTCTACATCTTCGACGATGTGCGCTACGAGACCACCGGCCACCGCACCATGTACGCCATCGACTCGGAAGAGGCGCACTGGAACTCGGCGCGCGAGGAGGAGGGCGGCAACCTCGGTCACAAGACCTCGGCCAAGGGCGGGTACTTCCCGGTCTCCCCGGTCGACAAGCAGGCGGACCTGCGCGACGACATCTCGCTTCGGTTGATCGAAGCCGGGCTCGAGCTCGAACGATCGCACCACGAGGTCGGTGCTCCTGGTCAGGCCGAGATCAACTACCGATTCGACACCATGGTGAGCGCCGCTGATGATGTGCTGAAGTTCAAGTACATCGTGAAGAACACGGCTGAACTGTGGGGCAAGACGGCGACGTTCATGCCGAAGCCGGTGTTCGGTGACAACGGATCCGGCATGCACACGCACATGTCGCTCTGGAAGAACGGCGAGCCCCTCTTCTACGACGAGAACGGGTACGCGCAGCTCTCCGACACCGCGCGCTGGTTCATCGGCGGAATCCTGAAGCACGCCCCCGCGGTCCTCGCGTTCACCAACCCGACCATCAACAGCTACCGCCGTCTGGTGAAGGGATACGAGGCTCCCGTGAACCTCGCGTACTCCGCGGGCAACCGTTCGGCCGCCGTGCGCATCCCGCTCACGGGATCGAACCCGAAGGCGAAGCGCATCGAGTTCCGGGCTCCGGATGCATCGGGTAACCCGTACCTGGCCTTCGCGGCGCAGCTCATGGCCGGCCTCGACGGTATCCGCAACCGCATCGAACCGATGGAGCCGATCGACAAGGATCTCTACGAGCTCCCCCCGGAGGAGGCCAAGAACATTCCTCAGGTCCCTGGCTCGCTGGGCGAGGCGCTCGAGGCGCTCGAGGCCGATCACCAGTTCCTGCTCGAGGGCGATGTGTTCACCGAAGAGCTCGTGCAGACCTGGATCGAGTACAAGCGGGAGTTCGAGCTGCAGCCGATGGCCGTTCGCGTGCACCCCTTCGAATTCGAGCTCTACTACGGCGTCTGAATTCGACAGCGTCTGAGTGCGGGCGGGGCGGGTCGGGTCATCTCGATCCGCCCCGCCCGCACTTATTCGTCGCGGACACGCACGATACCGTGGGCCCCGCGCTCGGCATCGACCATGATGTGCGACACGAACGGAAAGTGTCCTGCTTCCGGGAAGACCAGTTCAACGAAACCGCCATGTGCGGGCTGCAATCCGAGAGCCTGTGAACCGATGCCGGGAACGCGATCGATCACGAATGCACCTTCGCTCCTTACGCTGTCGAACTGTCCGCCAATGATGTGAAAACTCGATGCCCGGTTCGGTCCGGCATCCAGTACCCAGAATCGCACTCGCTTCCCGGTCGTGGCCTCGAGCGGGGTGTGATCGTACTGGGTGGCGTGGCCATTGAACACGACCAGGTCGGGCCGCTCGGACTGCACCGCCTCGATATTTACCTCGCCCCCGTCGTGGCCGCCGAGGTAGTACTCCCCCTGCACGAGCACATAGCTGCGATCCACCGAAGGCAGCTCGTTCGGCTCGATCACGACGGCGCCGTACATGCCGTTCGCAATATGAGCAGACATCGGCATCGTCGAGCAGTGGTAGAGCCAGATGCCCGAGCGCTCCGCGGTGAACGTGTAGGTGAGCTGCTCCCCCGGCGCGATCGTGCGCATCGGTCGATCAGGTGCGAGGGCACCAGCGTGGAAGTCGATCGAGTGGCCCATGCGTCCGTGATTGACGAGTGTCACCTCGAACGTGTCACCGACCCGACCGTGCAGCACGGGCCCCGGGGCGGTGCCGTTGTACGTCCAGAGGGTCTGCCAGACTCCGGGAGCGACTTCGAGCCGCGTATCCTCCACTTCGAGCGTCAAACGGTGGGTCGTCGGCCCTCTGGAGGGCAGCGGCGGCAGCACGGCGTCGTATGGGGCGAAGTCGGCACCCGGTGACGCACTGAAATCGATGGGCTCGGAGCCACCGCCATCGTCGCCGCGCGCGTGCGTGCTCGGCGATCCGCCGTGCTCCGGGCTGCCTGAGGCGACGATCGTCAGCGCCATGCCCATCTCTCGATGCCCGATGATGGAGCACCATCCCGCGACGTCAGCCGTAATCACCCCGACATCGATGCGCGTCGACTCCCCCGGTGCCAGACGCTCCCCGACCACCCCGTTCTCGAAGACGAGATCGTGGGGCTGCACAGGGTCGGTATTCGTGAGCTCGATGACGAGATGCGTTCCGACCGGCACCTCGATCTCCGCGGGCGTGAACCGCATATCGGTCGCCTCGACGCGCTCGGTATGCACGGGCCCGTCGGCAGACCTGTTGGGCGGCGTGCTCCACCCGAGCGAGACCGGGTCGACTGCAGCGCCGATTGCCGTTACCAGGAGCACGCCCAGCAGGCCGGCGACGGCTTGTCCCGCCCGGCGACGGGTGAAAGAGCGTTCCGGTCCGGGTCTCGGGATCACGCCCGTATCGGTGATCGAGTGTTTCGCGCGACGCTGCGCACGCATCGCCCGGGGCATGACGACGAGAAATGAAGCCATAGCGCCGAGGTACAGCGCGGAAGCCAGCACGCGAATCAGGCTCGAAACCGGGAGTGCGCAGACGATCAGCGCCGTGTTGACCACGACGACTCTCAGCTGACCCGCGCGGTCGAAGGCCGCGGCGCCGACGCGCACCGGCCCGGGCCCTCCTCCCAGGACGACCGGCACGAGAGCGCTGAGTGCTCCGAGCATCACCTGTGCCGCGAATCCGGCGACGAGGTACGGCACCGTGGCGTGTACGATCCTCGTGAGGTCCGTCAATCCGCTGTCTGAGGCGAGAGCGGTCGCACCGCCGATCAGGATCGCGATCACACAGCCCGCCCACCAGGTGAGGGCCGCGCCGACGGAGAGCGCAGCGAACGTGGTCGGTGCGGAGCCACGGGTGGTACGGACGAGAGAAGCGCCGAGAACGACGAGTCCGGAGAGATAGCACAACAGACCCGCGAGGGCGACCGGGAGCCAGGCGCTCGCGGCTCACGCCGCCGCGATGACCACGCCGCCGGTAAGCACGGGGAGCGCGAGAGCGGCGCCATGCGGGGCGCGCTCTTCGGCGCGAGTGCCGAGGATCGTGGGCCACAGGGTGACGATGGTGCCGGCCACGGTCAAGCCGATCCAGCCCAGCACATTCACCAGCGCGTGCGCCATCACCCACTGCGGCGGAGCGCCGTCGACCGCAAGCCACCCGCCCAGGGCGACACCCAGCACGAGCAGCGCAGCGGCGGCGATCGAATAGTGAACGGTGTGTCCGAAGCGTCCCGCAAGACTTCGCCGCGCGCGCAGCACCAGGCTCGCACCGTGCCAGCTCGCGGCTACGGCGATCAGTGTCGCTCCGGTGATGGTGAGCATCCAGAGCACTGTCGGCACGCCGATCATCACGAGCGAGGCACCGGTATTGGCGAGTACCAGGCGGAGGTTCTGTGCGCGCCGCTCGCGACGCGTGGCGGCGCTGCGCAAGAGGGCGAACGAGAAGTACTGACTCCAGACGAGGATCGCGTGGGTGACGGCCCCCAGCAGAGTCAGGTGGATCATGAGCCAGCGCGGAGCGGGCACCCATCGGTGCGCGAAGGCCGCGATGACGACGATCAACAGCCACAGCACCGTCGGAACATCGCGCATCACCCAGAACCCGCGCGACGGCGCTCGATCGGAGCTTTCAGGATTGGTCGATAGTCGATTCACGATCGTCAGGTCTTCCTTACCTGGTACACGGGGCGACCGAGCCCATCTCGGCGACTCATGACCCGCCGCCGCTGCCGTGGCAGTCGCGCGTGCGACGTGAAGGTCGGCGTCGCGCGCACCATGCGAATCAGGGCTGAGATCTCGGGCGCATCGGCAGTCGCTGTGCCGCCGAGACGACCGTCGCGTCGAGCCGCCGTGCGCCACACGTATGATGTCGGTATGCCGAGGCGTGTCGAAGATTTTCGTGGTCTGACTCAGCTCAGCAGGCTGCGATTGCTGCATGCCGTACACGCGGAACCGGGTCGCCGGTTGCCCGAGCTCGCTCGCGAGGCCGGCCTGCACGTCAACACGGCGCGAGAGCACCTTCACGTGTTGGAGGACGAGGGTTTCGTGGTCAGTCGCGCCGTCGCGACCGGCACGCGAGGCCGGCCGCCCGTCGTCTACGATCCCGTCCGATCCTCCGACGAGAACCCGAACGCAGAACGTCGTCTCAAGCAATCTCTCCATCGGGGCGACATGCTGCGGCGCATCCGCCCCACGCTCGACCTGAGCGCAGATCTGAACGATGCGGCGCAGCATCAGGTTGATGCGCTCTACGCTCACCTCGACGAAGTGGGGCTCGAACCTCACTTCGACCCGCAGTCGCTGCAGATTGAGGTGCGCCCGTGCCGCTACCACGAACTCATCAACGAGCACGGTGAAGTCGTCTGCAGTGTGCATGGGCGTCTGGTGCGTCAGCAACTCGAACAGGTGCCGGGGCCACTCCGCATCGTAGAGGTGCTGCCATTCGTGACACCCCACGCCTGCCGTGTGACGCTCGCGTCGGGAGGACGCACGGACGAGGCAGAGGAGCACACCTGGATCCCCACCCGACCGCGGCACTCTCGAACGGGCGCGGCGATTATTGCGGAGGATGAAGCCTCCCCGAGTGCGTGACCTCATGACGTGCGTGCGGTGCCTCGCAACATTCCGCCGACGACGAGTGCGAGTGCGGCGACGAGGACGAGTAGCCACAGCCCGAGCGAATAGGAATTGGATTCCGGATGATACGTCGCCCCCATCACGAGCGGGGGGAAGTACCCGCCGAGACCTCCCGCGGCAGCGACGACCCCACTGACAGCACCGACCTGCTCGGGCGGTGTCGAGGGGCCGATCCAGGCGAACACGGCCCCCATTCCCAGCCCCATCGCAGCGGCCATCGTGATGAACGTCGCGCCCGTGAGCACCCCCTCAGCGGGCTGCTGCCCGACGACGTAGGCCAGTGAAACGATTCCGGCGAGCGAGATCAGGGAGATGATCTTCGGGCCGAATCGGTCGGCGAGAACGCCGCCGATCGGGCGGGCGACTACCGCCGCAGCTGCGAAAATCGCGGTGCGCGTACCTGCCCCCACCGGGTCCACGTCCTCAGGGTAGATCGTGACGAGGTACTTGGGCAGGAAGGTCGAGAAGGCGACGAACCCGCCGAACACGATGCCGTATAGGAACGACATCTCCCACGTCACGCGCAGTTTGAGGGCGCCGACGACCTTCGGCAAGAGGGGGACACGATTCGGTGACCACTGCGGCGACTCCCGCATGAAGCACCAGACGAGCACTGCCATCGCGAGCAGGGCTCCGGCCACGAGCACGTGCGTCTCGACGAACCCGAGGGCGCCGAGCAGTCGCGGCGTGAGCCACGCGGCGATCGCCGTACCGATCATGCCCATGCCGAACACACCGGTGGCGAATCCACGCCGATGCGGCGCGTACCACGCGCCGGCGAACGGCACTCCGACCGCGAACACTGTGCCGGCCACACCGAGATATGTGGCCGCCAGGATCAGCAGTGGGTAGCTGCCGATCGTACCGGCGAATGCCACGAGCAACACAGCGGGAATCGAGGCGAGCAAAATCACGGTGAACATGATGCGGGCGCCGAAACGGTCCGTGAGCGCGCCGGTCACTACGCGCCCCACTGCTCCCACGAGCACTGGGGCGGCGAGCAGCACTGATATCTGTCCCTCGCTCAGACTCATCCCCTCCGCGTAGAACCGTTGGATCGGGGCAATCAGCATCCATGCCCAGAACCCGAGGGTCGACGCGCAGGTGGCCAGGAGCACCTGTACGAACTTCCCCTTCAGTGTGGACGCTTGTGACCGTGTTGTGGTGTTCATCGTTTCCTTCGCGGGTCGAGCCGGCGCCTCATGACGACGTCTCTCGGCTACTGGTTTGACCGTAATCGCAGCCGGAAGGGCGGTGAGGGGCGATTGCCCGTGTTTATTCCGCTCCACGCCGATCGTTTCGACGGTTCACGCGAAGAGACCAGCGGCATCCGCATTAAACACGGTCGAAACGCACACTTTCACGCAACCATCGCCGCAACACTGGACAGACCACTTTCGCTTGCAGAGGAGTCAGCCGTGGCACGTACGCCCGACCGTCCCACCCGTCCGGCCACCGACGGCGCGCTCGCCGACTCGCTGCTCACCATGGGGCGCTTCGTGCGTCGAGGGGAGGCTTCGCCCGATCTCCGAGCTCTGTTCCTGGAGGGCGGTCGCCAGGGCGACGCCTTCTACCGCGACCGATGGTCCCACGACAAGGTCGTCCGTTCGACGCACGGTGTGAACTGCACCGGATCCTGCTCATGGAAGGTGTATGTCAAGGACGGCATCATCACCTGGGAGACGCAACAGACGGACTATCCGTCGGTCGGGCCGGATTCTCCCGAGTACGAACCCCGCGGATGTCCGCGCGGTGCCGCGTTCAGCTGGTACACGTACTCGCCCACCCGCGTGCGCTACCCCTACATTCGCGGTGTCCTGGCGAAGCTGTATCGAGAGGCGAAGCAGAAGCACCACGATCCGGTGGACGCCTGGGCATCGATCGTCGAAGATCCCGAGTTGGCGAAAGAGTATCGTCGGGCGCGCGGCAAAGGCGGTCTGATCCGGGCAACGTGGGACGAAGCGATGGAGATCGCCGCGGCCGCACAGGTCTATTCGGTGAAGCGGTACGGCCCCGACCGCATCGCTGGGTTCTCACCGATTCCAGCGATGTCGATGGTCTCGCACGGTGCGGGCGCTCGCTACCTGAACCTCGTCGGCGGGACCATGCTCTCGTTCTACGACTGGTACGCCGACCTCCCCGTCGCCAGTCCGCAGGTGTTCGGTGATCAGACCGACGTGCCCGAATCCGCTGACTGGTGGAACTCGGGGTACCTCATCATGTGGGGCTCGAACGTTCCGGTCACGCGCACCCCCGATGCCCACTTCATGACCGAAGCCCGGTACCGCGGGCAGAAGGTCGTCACCGTCTCTCCCGACTACACCGACAACACCAAGTTCGCCGATGAGTGGGTGGCACCGCACCCCGGAACCGACGCGGCACTCGGCCTTGCGATGGGGCACGTCATTCTGCGCGAGCACTACGTGGAGCGTCGGACGGCGCGCTTCGAAGATTACATGCGTCGGTACACCGATGCCCCCTATCTGGTCGCTCTCGCCGAGCACCCGGATGGGGGTCTCGTTCCCGGAAAGTTCCTCACCGCCGCCGACCTCGCAGACGATCGCAACGCGGTGCCTAAGGCCGACTTCAAGCCGCTGCTTCTCGACCAAGAGGGTGAGGCGGTCGTACCGAACGGGTCGCTCGGGCACCGCTTCGCGCCGGAAGATCGAGGATCGTGGAATCTCGACCTGAAAGACGTCGTCCCGCCGCTGTCGATCGCCGACCTCGAGTCCTGGGATGGCGCGAGCGCCGAGATCCTGCTCCCGCGATTCGATCTCGCCCCGGCCGAGGGCGCCCATGGACAGGCGCACGCCGGCGGCTCGGGCACGATGCGCCGCGGCGTGCCGGTGCGCACGGTCGCTGGCCAGCAGGTGACCACAGTTTTCGACCTCATGCTCGCGCAGTACGGCGTCGGTCGTGACAGCCTCGCAGGCGAGTGGGCTACCGGATACGACGACCCCACCGTGGTCGGCACCCCCGCGTGGCAGCAGGAGCACACCTCGGTACCGGCGGAACAGGTGATTCGCATCGCTCGGGAATTCGCGGACAACGCGGATCGTTCGGGGGGCAGATCGATGATCCTCATGGGCGCCGGCACGAACCACTGGTTCCACTCCGACACGATCTACCGCACGTTCCTCGCCTTGACCACGATGACCGGCTGCCAGGGGGTGAACGGCGGGGGTTGGGCGCACTATGTGGGTCAGGAGAAGGTGCGGCCCATCACCGGTTACCAGCAGTACGCGGCAGCAGCGGATTGGAATCGCCCCCCGCGACACATGATCGGCACCGCGTACTGGTACCTCGCGACCGACCAGTGGCGATACGACGGACTGCCTGCCGACCAGCTCGCGTCTCCGCTCGCCAGGGGGGTCTTCACCGAGAAGACGACCGCCGATTGCCTCGTGGAGTCTGCGCGGCGGGGATGGATGCCGAGTTACCCGACCTTCAACCGCAATCCGCTGGATCTCTGCGAGGAGGCTGATGCGGTCGGCAAGGAGCCGCAGCAGTACGTCGTGGACTCACTGGTCGAAGGGTCGCTCTCGTACGCCTGCGAGGACCCTGACTCACCCGAGAACTTTCCGCGTGTGGTGCTCGTGTGGCGCGCCAACATCCTCGGTTCATCGGGCAAAGGCAATGAGTATTTCTTGAAGCATCTGCTCGGCACCGATGCCGCAGTGCGGGCACCGGAGGCAGAGCCCGACTCGAGGCCGCGCGACATGCGCTGGCACGAGGATGCTCCCGAAGGCAAACTCGATCTGCTGGTGACCGCTGACTTCCGCATGACGAGCACCACGCTCTTCTCGGACATCGTGCTTCCGGCCGCGACCTGGTACGAGAAGCACGACCTCTCGTCGACCGATATGCATCCGTTCGTACACTCGTTCAACCCCGCGATCGCCCCGCCATGGCAGACGAAGACCGACTTCGAGCTGTTCGGTCTCATGGCTCAGCGATTCGCCGAGTTCTCGACCGATCACCTCGGTGTGCGGCGCGACCTGGTCGCGACGCCCCTGCAGCACGACACCCCAGATGTGATGAGCACGCCCAAAGGTCGCGTCGCGCCGTACGATCCCGCAGGTGACCTGCCGCTCGTACCGGGAGTAACGATGCCGAAGCTCACTGTAGTCGAGCGGAACTACCCCGAGCTCTTCGACCGCTGGCGTTCACTCGGCCCGCTGACGGAGAAGCTCGGGCTGACGACCAAGGGAGTCACCTTCCGTGCGGAGCCCGAAATCGAGCAGCTGCGCCGGGTGAATGGCGCTGTGCCGAGCGGACCCTTCGCCGGAGCGGTGCGCCTCGACACGGATCAGCGGGTCTGCGAACTGATCCTCGCGCTCTCGGGTACCACCAACGGCCGTCTCGCCACGCAGGGATTCACGTCGCTCGAGGAACACACCGGACAACGCCTCGCCTTTCTCGCCTCGGAGCACGAGGGCAAGCAGATCACCTTCAGCGACGTGCAGGTGCAGCCGCGCAGCGTCATCACCTCGCCCGAATGGTCCGGCTCCGAACACGGCGGCCGCCGGTACACCGCCTTCGCGATCAACGTCGAGCACCTGAAGCCCTGGCACACGCTGACGGGCCGGCAGCACTTCTACCTCGACCACGACTGGATGGAAGATCTGGGTGAATCGCTGCCGACATACCGGCCCCCGCTTGACATGCACCGTTTGTTCGGCGATGCGCGGCTGGGTGCGCACGGCGTCGACGCTTTCTCCGGCGGTGCCGAGGTGGTCGTGCGCTACCTCACCCCGCATTCGAAGTGGTCGATCCACTCGGAGTACCAGGACAACCTCTTCATGCTCTCGCTCTCACGAGGCGGCCCGACTATCTGGATGAGCGTCGAAGACGCCGCCAAGATCGGGGTGCGCGACAACGAGTGGATCGAATCGTACAACCGCAACGGTGTCGTCGTCGCGCGAGCCATCGTGTCGCACCGCATGCCGGAGGGAACCGTGTACATGTATCACGCCAAGGACCGCACCGTCGATGTGCCCCTCAGTGAGACGAGCGGGCTGCGAGGGGGCATCCACAATTCGCTCACGCGCATCCTCATGAAGCCGAGCCACCTCATCGGCGGCTACGCGCAGCTCGCCTGGGCATTCAACTATCTCGGACCGACCGGCAACCAGCGCGATGAGGTCACCACGATCCGTCGCCGCAACCAGGAGGTGCAGTACTCATGAAAGTGATGGCCCAGATGTCGATGGTCATGAACCTCGACAAGTGCATCGGGTGCCACACCTGCTCGGTCACGTGCAAGCAGACCTGGACGAACCGAACCGGCGTCGAGTACGTCTGGTTCAACAATGTTGAGACCCGTCCCGGCGTCGGGTATCCACGCGGCTACGAAGATCAGGACGCGTGGCGCGGCGGGTGGATTCGCGATAAGCGCGGTCGACTTCGGCTGAACGACGGTGGGCGCTTGCGCAAACTCTCGCGAATCTTCTCGAACCCGAAGCTGCCCGAGATCGAGGACTACTACGAACCGTGGACCTACGACTACGACATGCTCTTGAACTCGCCGCAGGGTGAGCACACTCCGGTCGCGAGGCCGAAGAGCTTGCTCACTGGTAAAGACATGAAGATCGGTTGGTCGGCGAACTGGGATGATAATCTCGGCGGTTCGCTGGAGACCATGCACGAGGATCCGATCCTGCAGAAGATGAGCGAGCAGGTCAGTGCCGAGTACGAGCGCGCGTTCATGTTCTATCTGCCGCGCATCTGCGAGCACTGTCTCAACCCCTCCTGCGTCGCCTCGTGCCCCTCGGGTGCGATGTACAAACGTCAAGAAGACGGGATCGTGCTCGTCGACCAGGACGCGTGCCGCGGCTGGCGCATGTGTGTGTCCGGTTGCCCCTACAAGAAGGTCTACTTCAACCACCGCACGGGCAAAGCCGAGAAGTGCACTTTCTGCTACCCCCGCATCGAGGTGGGTATGCCCACCGTCTGCGCCGAGACCTGCGTCGGACGACTCCGGTACCTCGGCCTGGTGCTCTACGACGCGGACCGGGTCGCGGAGGCGGCGAGTGTTGAAGACCCTCATGAACTGCTCGCGGCGCAGCGATCCGTGCTGCTCGACCCGTTCGATCCTGGGGTCGTCGACGCGGCACGCGCCGAGGGGATTCCCGAAGACTGGATCACGGCGGCTCAGGCAAGTCCGATCTGGAAACTGATCCAACAGTACGAGATCGCGCTGCCCCTGCACCCCGAATACCGCACGATGCCGATGGTCTGGTACATCCCCCCGCTCTCACCCATCGTCGATGTCGTCACCGGTTCGGGCAACGACGGAGAGGACGCGCGAACACTCTTCGCGGCGATCGACAAGCTGCGGATTCCCATCGGCTATCTCGCGGAGCTCTTCACCGCGGGCGATCCCGCCCCGGTCGACCGGTCACTGCGAAAGCTCGCCGCGATGCGCTCGTACATGCGTGGGGTGAGTATCGACGACGAGCGCGACGAGCGTATAGCGAACGCCGTCGGCATGACCGGATCGCAGATCGAAGAGATGTACCGTCTGCTCGCGATCGCAAAATACGAGGAACGCTATGTCATCCCGTCGGCGCACGCCGAACAGGCCCACGACCTCGAAGAGATGGGTTGCTCGCTCGAATTCGACGGCGGGCCGGGTATGGGCGGCGTCGGTCCATTCGGATCTTCGAGCGGCACACCGGCACCGGTCGCGGTGGAGAACGTCACCGCGCTGCAGGATCGGCAGACCGCCGACCGTCCGTCGACCCCCGGCAGAGTCAACCTGCTGAACTGGGACGGCAACGGCTCCCCCGACGGCCTGTTCCCTCCGCAGGGCGACCTCGGTCCGCTGCGCAAGACCGGAAAGCAGGGGAAGGACTGATGGCGGTCACCACGTTGCGCAATCGTGTGACACGGCAACGATCGCTGCCAGCGGCGTTGGAACCGCTTGAGCTCACGGACGGGCAGCGCACGCGCACGCACATGATCGCTTCGCTGCTGCTCGACTACCCGGATGAGCTCTGGTTCACGAGGATCGACACTCTTGAGCACGCCTCCGATTCCCTGCCCGATCCGATCGGCACGGCCTTCGTCGGCTTCATCGACCGCGCTCGCTCTGCCGGCCCTCTGGCGTGGCAGCGGGAGTACGTGACGACGTTCGACCTCAAGCGCAAGTGCAGCCTGTACCTCAGCTACTTCGCCACGGGCGACACGCGGAAGCGCGGTTCGGCGCTGGTCACCTTCATCGAGGCATACCGGGCCGCCGGATGGGCGCCGACCGAAGACGAGCTGCCCGACTACCTGCCGATGCTGCTCGAGTTCTCGGCAAAATCGGGCGACGACGTCTCCGCGGCAATGCTCACCGCCCACCTCGAGGGCATCGAGGTGCTCCGCGCAGCGCTCGAGGACATGGGGAGCCCGTGGGCCAGCATCGTGCGCGCCGTCGTGCGCTCACTGCCCGTTGTCGACCGCGCCACGCGCGAGCGGGTACTCGACCTGGTCACCGAGGGCCCGCCGACCGAGACGGTCGGACTGAGTTTCCTCGGAAATCTCCCGCCATTCAGTCCGAAGGGGACCGCATGAATCCGCTCAACATCGTGCTCTGGGTCGCACTGCCATACGTCTGCGGAGCGATCTTCGTCATCGGTCATGTGTGGCGGTATCGGTCCGATAAATTCGGGTGGACTACCCGATCGAGCCAGGTGTACGAGAGTCGGTTGCTGCGCTGGGGATCCCCCATGTTCCACCTCGGGATCCTCATGGTCATCGCAGGGCACGTGGTGGGCCTGCTCATTCCACGTGAATGGCTCTACGCGATCGGCATCGATGAGCACCTGTACCACATCGGTGCGACGGTGCTCGGCACGGCCGCAGCAGTCCTCACGCTCGCCGGGTTGGCGATCCTGATCTATCGGCGCCTCACCGTCGGTCCCGTGTTGCTCGCGACGTCCGTCATGGACAAGGTGATGTACCTCTTCCTGGGAGCCACCCTGCTGTTCGGTACGCTCGCGACCGTCGTGCATCAGGTGTTCGGCGGAGGATTCAGTTACCGCGAGACCGTCTCTCCGTGGTTTCGACACTTGCTGACCTTCTCCCCGGATCCCACGCTGATGCTCGAGGTCCCGCTGCTCTTCCAGCTGCACGTCGTCACCGCGCTGCTCCTCTTCGCCCTGTGGCCGTTCACCCGGCTGGTGCACGTCTTCTCGGCACCGTTGGGGTACCTGGTGCGCCCGTACATCGTGTACCGCTCGCGCGATGCGATGCAGGAGAGATCTCGGCCGGCGCGGCGAGGCTGGGACCCGGTCACGCCACCCGATGCTGGCCGCCTCCGCCAGCGATGACTGCGCGCCGGGCGCACCCCGCTACACGAGTGCTGGCACGACCGCTCGCTCGACGATGCGCTCGAGATCGGCGTGATCCTCGGGCGACAAGTTCTGGAGCGGCGGTCGTACCGGACCACCCTGTCGTCCCACGGCGTCGAGGCCGGCCTTCACGATGGACACCGCATACCCGGGGACGCGATTGCGCACCTCAAGGTACGGCTGCACAAAGTCACGCAACGCCGCGAACACCGTTGCATGGTCGCGCTGGCGGACCGTGCCGTAGAAATCGATGGCGAACTGGGGCACGAAGTTGAACATCGCCGACGAGTAGGTCGTCACACCGAGCTCGAGGTAGGGCAGCGCGAAGGTCTCGGCCGTGGGCAGACCTCCGATGTAGGTGAGCCGGTCCCCGAGCGTCGTCGCGATCTGCGTCATCTGCTCGATCGAGCCCACCCCGTCCTTGAAACCGATGAAGTTCGGGCACCGCTCGGCGAGGCGCACCAGCGTGTCCGCAGAGTACTGCGCATTCGCACGGTGATAGACGATGACGCCGAGCGAGGTTGCGGAGCACACAGCCTCGACATACGCGCCGAGGCCCGCCTGGCCGGCTTCCGTCAGGTACGGCGGGAAGAGGAGGATGCCTGACCCGCCGGCCCGCTCCACCGCGCGCGCCTGCGCCACCGCGGCGGCGACAGATCCACCCGCTGGTCCGAGCACGGACGTGCGGCCGTTCACCTGCTGCACCGCTGCCGAAACCACCCGTGAGACCTCATCAAGGGTGAGCGAGAAGTACTCGCCGGTTCCGCCAGCGGCGAAGAGACCGGCGACCGGGTAGTTGCTCAACCACTCGATGTGCTCCCGGTAGGGGTCCTCCGCGAAGGCGAGCTGATCGTCGAAGTGCGTTACCGGAAACGAGAGCAGACCCGATCCGATGCGACTCGCGAGTTCCTGGGGTTCGATAGTGGACACGTCGATCAACCTCCGTTGTTCATTGGCGACACCACCTGAGGCGGTGGAAAAACATTCCGTACCAGAGACGCTACGCCGCCCACTCATACCTGTCCAACATTCAAGTAGCATGGTCTGATACCGTGTCAGCATCGACCGCAACGCGGTCCGCGTCAGAATGGTGGAGGGTCATGTCGTACACGCTGGACCAGGTTCGCGCGCTCGTCGCGGTCGCCGAAGAGTTGCACTTCGGCCGGGCCGCGGAGCGCCTGCAGATGACCCAACCTCCGCTGAGCCGACAGATTCAGCGACTCGAAGCCGCGGTCGGAGTGCCGTTGCTCACTCGCAGCAACCGTCGCGTGGAACTCACCGACGCGGGGCGCGCGTTCCTCGACGAGGCGCGTCGCATCATCGCGATCGCCGACGGGGCGCCGCAGATCGCCCGCACGATCGCCGCAGGGCTTTCCGGAGTAGTGCGCATCGGGTTCACCGCGTCCAGTGCTTTCACGCTGCTTGGTCCGGTGCTCGCACGCATCTCCGAGTCGCTCCCCAACGTCACGATCGAGCTGCGCGAGATGGTCACGAAGCATCAGCTTGAGGCGCTCACCCAGAACACCATCGACGTCGCGGTGGGACGCCCGCCCTTCGACCCCGCGATCTTCGCCTCGACGCGGATCCATCGGGAACGACTGCTCGCCGCACTGCCCCTCGGGCATTTGCTCGCACGACGCACCAGCCCGATCGGGGTCGAAGATTTGGTGCACGAGGACATCATCATGCACTCTCCTGTCGAAGCCCGATACTTCTCGGACATCGCGACGCGGATGATGCCCATCACGCGCTGGAAGCAACGGTATACCGTGAGCCAGGTGTCGACGATGGTCGCGCTCGTGGCCGCCGGATGCGGAGTCGCACTGGTCCCCGAATCGGCCGCTGCGCTCGGGGTCTCCGGCGTGACCTACGCTCCGGTCGTGACGAGCGAACCGCGGCCGATCGAGCTGCACGCCGTTTGGCGCGCGGATGACGCCCGTCCGCTCACACGACGCATCGTTCACGAGTTGCGGCGCGCGACCGAGGACTGTTGAGCGGCTTCGGCAGACGAAGCCCCGGGGCCGAGGCCCCGGGGCGCGCGTGAGCTAGTGGTCGCGGAGCGTCAGATTGTAGGTGCGATCCGCGCCGATGTACCAGAGATCCTCGGTGCCGATCGCGTGCCGATCGTAGCGCCAGGGAATCTCTGCGGCGCCGTAAGATCCCTCTCGGAGGACGAAGCGATATCCCGGTCGCAGTTCATTCGCGAACGACTCCTGCTTGCCCATCAGATGACCGACATTGCGCTTACTATATTCGGCATCGAAGTCGACTTCGTCGCCGAGTAGGCCGATCTCCTGCATGCGCGGGCGCACCGTTGCGAGATGCGCGAGCGTCCGTGCGTGCACGTCCTCGCAGACGACACCGGGTCGGAGGTGCGGGATGATCTCGTCGCGCACGACCCGGGTGAGCGTCTCGTATGCTTCACGACCCTCGGAGGTGCGCAACACCGAGCGCGCCATGTCCGATGTCGCAACGACTACTCCGTCCACTACGACCTGCACTCCGGCGTCGAGCTGCACGCAGGTGGTGGACTCATCGATGACGAAGTCCGTGGGCGGCCCAGGGAAGAGCATGCGCTGCGATGAGTGCAGGTTGGTGAAATAGGGTTCGATGCCGAAGGGGATGCTCTGGTCACCACGGAACCCGTCGAGGAAGGCCAAATAGCGAGCGTACAGTTCGTTCTCGGTGAATGCGGCGCCGGCGTCCAGCTGCTCGTGTGACCAGTCCACGGTTTGCTCGATCGCGGTGGTCGATGCGCGCGCGGCGATGATCTGAAATGCCAGATCCTCGCTGTCCCGCTCGTCGCGCCAAGACCCGAGGGCTCGCGAGGCAGACACGAGTACTGAACCGGCATCGGTCAGGCGGAGGCCGAGCGCCGCCGACTCCCACTGCTCCTCGAACGCGA
Organism: Leucobacter tardus; assembly: GCF_017583045.1. Taxonomy (GTDB): domain Bacteria; phylum Actinomycetota; class Actinomycetes; order Actinomycetales; family Microbacteriaceae; genus Leucobacter; species Leucobacter tardus. The sequence goes on from NZ_JAGFBF010000005.1 coordinate 389,628, forward strand.
TGCGAGCACCCGGTGCGAGGTCCAGAATCGCTGCCGACGGTGACGGGAAGGTTCCGATCGGCGTTCCCACCACGTCGCGGGTCTGGGCGTCGGCGATGACGAAGAGACGATCGCCGACCCACAGCGCCAGCGTGCCGGGGCGGTGCGGAGTTCCGGTCACTTCGGTGAAGTTCGGTGTGGACGAGAAGAGGATCGCCTCGACACCGAGCTGCTCCCCCACCTCGGGCAGCGCCGAGAACCGGGTGTCGGCATCGGCGGTGAGGTCCCGCTCCAGTCCCGAGAGGTGCGCTTCGGTGGCGATGAGCCGCTCGGCGACCGGGATCGCCGTGCCGCGCCATCGTGCCATCCGGTCCAGCACCGCGGACTGGTCGACTTCGAATACCTGGACCGGACGCTCATCTGGCAGGGTCACGCGCACATCGACCTCGCCGGTCAGCTTGAGGAAGTGCGTGTAGGGAGCTCGTGGGTCCAGGTCGACCGATTCGTCGCCGACCAGGTCCTTCACCAACGCAGCCAGGTTCGCCGCGGCCGGCACGTCCGCGACAGGACGGGGGTCGATCGTTACCCAGGGTTCGTAGAACCGGATGCGATCTGCATCGATTCCGGCACCCGTGATCAGGTTTCCCTGATCCTGCTGCCGAGCGAGCAGGACCTCCGCATCATCGCTCTCGAAGATCAGCGGGGTGACGAACGGGTGGGAATCGCGGCGGATCGCGGCGAACAGCAGACGCTCTCGGGCGACGAATCCGTAACGCTCGGTCAGGACTTCAGGGTCGAAGATGATGCGTGCCATATGGGGTGCTTCCTCACTTCTCGGGGTACGGGTGTTGCGGTGCGATTCGAGCACCACGTTCAGCTGATACCGGCTTCGACACCGAGCAGTTGCTCGACATCGGCGACGATTTCGGCGAACGTATCGGTGTACCGCGTCTCTTTCGTGCGTGGACGAGCCAGGTCGATGCGAATGTCGGCGATGATGCGCCCCGGGCGGTCTCCGACTACAAGGACGCGATCGGCGAGCCACACCGCCTCCGGAATACTGTGCGTCACGAAGAGCACGCTCCGCTTCGTCTCCTGCCAGATGCGCTGCAGCTCGAAGTTCATCGAGTCGCGGGTCATCGCGTCGAGTGCGCCGAACGGCTCGTCCATGAGCAGGATCTCAGGGTGGGAGACGAGGGCTCGGCAGATGGAGACACGCTGTTGCATACCTCCGCTCAGCTCGTACGAGTAGCTCTCGGCCTTGTCGCCCAGCCCCACCAGTTCGAGGAGTTCTCGGGCGTACGCCCGAGTCTCCGGCGTCACGCGCTTCCGGAACTCCATCGGCAGCATGACGTTCGCAAGATTGTTCCGCCAGGGCAGCAGCACGGGCCCCTGGAAGACCATGGCGATGTCGCGCAGTGCCTCCTTGACGCCGCGCCCGCGCACGAGCACTTCGCCCTCGGTGTTCTCGAGCAGTCCCGAGATGATCTTCAGGAGCGTCGTCTTGCCTCCGCCGGACTGGCCGACGATCGAGACGAACTCCCCCGGCGCGATGTCGAAGTCGCAGCCGCGCAGTACGGTGTTGCCGGCTCCGCGTCGTGCGGTGTAGGTCATCCCGACGTCTCTGACGCTGATGACAGGTGCTTCGGTCGTCACGGTCCTCATCCTTTCCTCACGTTCGCCGAGGGTCACTCGGCCGGCGCCTCGACGACGTCCTCGGGCACGAGCGGCTCCAAGAAGTCGTTCGTGTAGATGTCGTCGGGCGAGATCGACTCGGGGTTTTCCAGCCCGAGGTATTCGACAGCGACCTCGATCTGCTTCTCGACTCCCGCATCGCTCATCGTGCCGAAGCCGGTCTCGACGTTCTCGTCATTCCACATGAGCTCGCATTGCCCGTCAATGGCGCTCTGCAGCGCGGCCTCGTCGAACCCTGGAACGGCGTCGGTGAATGACTGCGCCGTCTCATCCTGATGCGCGCATGCCCATGCGAACCCTCGCTGCAGTGCTCGGTTGAATCGTTCCACGAGTTCTGGGTCCTCGGAGATCGTCTGATCCGAGGCGATGATGCCGTTGCCGTAGTAGAGCAGACCGAGGTCGGCCCAAGGCAGGATCACGGGGTCGTATCCCTCCGCGACGAGCATCGGACCGTCCGACACGGAGAGCGCGAGGTTGGCGTCCCACTGCTGCGAGATGAGACCGGGGATCTTCGCTTCACCGGCGGCGGAAACGATGGTGACCTCGTCGTCGTCCCAGCCCAACGTGTCGAGTACGGCCGGCCACATCGAAACCATGGCGCCATTTCCCTCGGTGGCGACCGTCTTCCCCTTGAGGTCGTCCCAGTCGGAGATTCCGGAGTCGGGAAGGGCGAGCGCTGCGTACGCGGACTGAGCCTGCACGAGATTGATCTGCTGAATCGACGACCCCTGCGCCCGATTCAGCAGAGAGACATTGAAGTCGGCCCATCCGAAATCGACGCGCCCGGTGTCGACGGAGGCAACTGTGTTCGCCGATCCCGAGCCCGGCATGATCTCGAGATCGATGCCTTCCTCTGCGAAGAAGCCGGCGTCGACAGCGGCGTAGAACGGCGCGTGCTTCGGGAGGACCGCGACGTCGAGCATGAGGGTGGCTTGATCGGAGCCGTCGGCGGCTGCTCCGGAGCCGGAGCAACCGGTGGCGACGAGTGCGGCGGCGGCGAGCATGGCGGCCGCACCGGAGGTCTTGACACGCATGAGAGGGGTCCTTTCTGAATGTACAGCGGGTGATCAACGGCGATCGAGACTTATTTCACGTGGTTGCGCCACGGCAGCAGTCGCTGGGCGAGCCAGCTGATGAACGCGAAGAGAATTAGGGAGATCGCGGCCAGCACCATGAACGCGCCGAACATCGTTGCGAGGTCGCTCTGAGCATTGGCCCGCAGAATTACCTGGCCGAGACCATCGGTTCCGGCGATGAACTCGCCGACGACCGCACCACCCACCGCGAGGGAGATCGAGATCTTCGCACCGGAGAAGATGGAGGGGAGGGCATACCAGAACTCGATCTTGCGCATCCGCATCCAAGTGCTGGCGTTGTTGATGCGAGCCAGCTCCTTCAGCTCGTTCGGAACGGCGGAGAGTCCGTCGAACGTGTTGATGACCAGCGGGAAGAACGCGATCGCCATGGCTACGAACACCTTCGATTCGAATCCGAATCCGAACCAGACGATGAACAGCGGAGCAAGTGCCACTTTCGGGATGGTATCGAGCGCGATCAGTGCCGGGTACAGAAAATGTCGCACCGCGGGAATGTAGAAGAGCGTGGCACCGCAGATCACGCCGAGGGCCGTCCCCAGTGCGAAGCCCGCCAGCGCCTCACTGACAGTGACTCCGGCATGTTGCGCGAAATAACCCGGTTGCTCGACGAGTTGGGTGACCGCCGCGATCGGGCCGACGAGGAGATACGTCGGAATCTGGAAAGCGCGCACAATGAGCTCCCAGACCGCGAAGATGCCGAGCATGCCGGTGGCGGCTTTGAGGGTCGTCACCACGCCGGGTGGCAGCGAACGGCGAACCGGCGGAGTGACGGTGAGCGATTGGGTCAGACTCGATGGAGCGGCAATGCTCTGATCGTGCCTGACGGCGGTGTGCTTCGAAGTATCGATGTTCATGACCTTCCCATGTTCGATAACTGGCGGTGGGCGCCATTGGCCGGGAAACACGCGCATCTCATGGCGATGCGCCACGACGGTCGAGGATGAACCGTGATCCTCAGTATTGGAGCGCTGCGGATACCGGTGCAACTCACTTTCGGCATTCATCGATTCCCTGAAGGTATTCCTTAAGCGATGATTGACCAGTAGAAGAAACGATGCTGATCAGACATCATTGCATACTCCTTTGATGCTGGACGTGATCATCGAACACCGGTTGACTACCGGGTATCCGGACACCGGATGCGCACCTGAACCGACCTGAAGGGACGATCTCATGAGCCGTACTTCGACCCACCTGCCGCACGGGTCCTCGGAGCACCCGCGAGCGCGACTCGCGGAACTGGGGTTCGCACTCGGTGCGCCGCGCAGCGGGCCGTACGCCTACGACCCGGTCGCCGAGGCGCACGGAGTCGCCTTCGTCTCCGGTCAGATCCCGAAATGGGAGGGAAGCGTCGTGTACACCGGCGCCGTGCCGCACGGTTCCGACCTTGCAGAGGCGATCGCTGCAGCTGAGCTCTGCGCGGTGAACGCACTCGAACACATCGACCACTCCATCGGCCTCGACCGCGTCGAGCGCCTCCTCAAACTGACGGTGTACGTCGCCAGTGCCCCAGAGTTCGACGATCAGCCCGCAGTCGCCGAGGGCGCATCCCTGCTGTTGCGAGCGGTGCTCGGCGAAGCCGGACGCCACGCGCGCACCGCCATCGGAGTTCCTCGCCTCCCGAAGAACGCCACGGTCGAGATCGACCTCGCCCTCGCCACCTCACCCGGGCCCACCGACCCGACCGCTGTCGTTCGGTGAATCGAACCGTCCTCTCCCCGACCGATCCAGAACGGAGCTCCATGCACACGACCGAAGCCGAACTCGGCACTCTCCTCGAACACGCCGCGCAAGCGGCGCCGCTGCTCGCAGCACTGACACCTCCGGTTCGAGCGGACCTCCTGCTCGCGCTCGCCGACGCGCTCGACGAGGAGCGGGCGCCGCTGGTCGCGATCGCGCAGCGCGAGACCGGCCTCACGGAGACTCGGCTGAACGGCGAGGTCACTCGTACCATCGTGCAACTCCGGCTCTTCGCCGATGAGACGGTTGCCGGCGCATTCCTCGACCCGCGCATCGACGCAGCAGACCCCGATTACGTGCTCGGCGCGCGACCCGACCTGCGCCGCACCCACCTCCCGCTGGGGCCGGTGCTGAACTTCGCGGCATCGAACTTTCCGTTCGCGTTCTCGGTGCTCGGCGGCGATTCCGCGTCGATCCTCGCCGCAGGATGCCCGCTCATCGTGAAGGCGCACTCCGGACACCCGGAGCTCTCTCAGGCGACCGCCGCAGTCGCTCAGCGCGTGATCGCCGATCGGGGTCTGCCGCACGGCACGCTGCAAATCATCTTCGGTCAGGACGCCGGAGTCGCAGCGCTTCGAGATTCCCGTATCCGTGCCGGTGCCTTCACGGGTTCGACGCACGGCGGCCGCATCCTCGCAGATGTCGCGGCGTCACGCCCCGCTCCCATCCCCTTCTACGGCGAGCTCGGCAGTGTGAACCCCGTCTTCATCACCGCCGACGCGGTGGAGGAACGGGCGGATGCGCTCGGCACAGGGTATGTGGCCAGTGTCGCCGGATCCGCGGGTCAGCTGTGCACCAAGCCCGGACTGCTCTTCGTACCCGCACCGGTGGCAGATCGGTTCATCACGGCCGTGCGGGCTGCCGCCGACGCCCCCGACGCGCCGCTTGCCGAGCACCGCCTACTCAATCAGCGCGTCGCCGATACCTACGAAGTCGCTGTCCAGGCGGCTCAGGCCATCGACGGGGTCGACCCGGTCATCGCGGGATCGTTCCGACGCGACGAGAACGGTCAGGGATGGGCGACGCCAACGCTGCTTCGCGTACCGCTGGCGGTCCTGCGCTCCCACCGGGAGATCCTTGCAGACGAAGTGTTCGGCCCGTTCTCCCTCGTGATCGACGTTCCCGAAGACACGCCGCTCGCCCCCCTCGTGAGCGAGTTCATCGAGGGCAGCCTCACCGGCACGCTGCATCTGAGCGCAGACGAGGCCGCCCGCCCGCCCGCCGACGACGACCTGCATCTCCTCGTCGACGCCCTCGCGACACACTCCGGACGCGTCCTCTTCGACGGGTGGCCGACCGGTGTCGCCGTCACTCCGGCCCAGCAGCACGGCGGCCCGTGGCCGGCGACGACCCTCGACACGAGCACGTCCGTCGGTACCGCCGCACTCACCAGGTTCCTGCGGCCCGTCGCGTACCAGGATGCGCCCCCGGCGTTCCTCCCCCCGGAACTGCGAGATCACACGGATGCGGAGCAGGGCGGCACGACGCCAGCCCGGAGCGCTCCAGGAGAATCACTGTCCTGGGGGACGCGGGCGGCAGCTGCTCGATCGACACGCTGAAGCGCGTACGCGGGATCGCTCCGAGGCTCATTGAGCGCCGGAGCGATCCCGCCGCTGGTCGCCCCACCCCGTAGGGATCGGCGTGCTGTGCGAGGGAAAACGTTCGTCAGATTCCGAGTACCCGAAGAACTCGCGCTCGAAGACCGCTCGCGCGCGGCGCGCGACAGAGAGCCAGCGTTCCTCCAGCTCGGTCGTCTGCCCGCTCGGCAGTCCCAGCACGCCGGCGATCCCCTCGAGGTCCTCGCGCGCGAACGGCAGCACGTTCGACGACTTCCCCGACCAGAGGCGTCCGGCGGAGCGGATCTCGCTGGCAAAGCGCCAGGACTCCTCCAGGTGCTCACCCGACTCGTCGCTGAGGTACTCCAGCGACACCGCAGCGGCGAGCCCCCCGAGCGTCGACACGGTGCGCAGGTCCGGATGCCTGGATCCATGCTCCAGCTGGATGAGCTGCACGAGCCATTCGACATCGCTGATGCCTCCAGGGCCGAGCTTCAGGTGCCGGTTCGGCTCGACGCCGCGCGGCAGGCGCTCGGACTCGACGCGGGCTTTGATGCGTCGTACCTCTCGGATCGACTGCTCGGGGAACTCGGCGGGGTACCTGAGCTCATCGGCGAGGGCCACGAAGTCGCGCCCCAGCTGGGCGGAGCCTGCGACCGGGCGCGCGCGGAGGAGCGCCTGAGTCTCCCAGGTGACCGACCACCGGGCATAGTAGGCACGATAGGATTCGAGGCTGCGGACGAGAGGCCCATTCTTGCCCTCGGGCCGAAGATCGAAGTCGAGATCGACCGGGAAGCGCGGATCCGAGATGAGACGTCTGAGCTCGGCGACGAGTCCGGAGGCCCGTTTCAACGTGTCGTCCGGCGCGCCGGATTCTGGTGCCCGGCAAACGGCCATCAGATCGATATCGGAGCCGAATCCCATCTCTCCTCCGCCGAACCTGCCCATGCCGATCAGCGTGAGCTCGATCGCGTCGTCATCGGGGCGCGTGCGTCGCAGCGCGAGAAGCAGGCCATCGAGGAGCGCGGTGTGCGCCGCATTCAGGCCCCGTGCGACTTCGTCATCATCGGTCACTCCGATGACGCGGCCCATCGCCAGGCGCAAGATCTCACGCCGATGCACGATGCGCAGCGCCGACGCCGCATCGTCGATCGAGTCCCGCCGCGAGGCGAGGGCGCGCATCTCGTCGAGCAGCGCCTGCAGTGCCGGAGGCTCAAGAGATTCCGCGCGTTCGAGCCAGGCCACGGACTCCGGCATGCTCTCGAGAAGATCGGCGACGAAGCGCGAGCACGACAGTACCCGCATCAGACGCTCGCCCGCCACCGTTCCGTCGCGGAGGAGCCGCAGATACCACGGGGTGTCCTGATTGGCCTCGCTCACCCGGCGGAAGGCCAGGAGGCCGAAGTCGGGGTCGGTGCCGTCTGACAGCCACTGCAGCAGCACGGGCATGAGGTTGCGCTGGATCTTGGCACGCCGCGATGTTCCCCTGGTGAGTGCCGCGAGGTGTCGGATCGCTCCATCGGGATCGCGGAAACCGATGCTCGTCAGTCGTGCGCGCGCCTCCGCGCTGCCGAGCACCAGCTCCTCTTCGGGCAATGCGGCAACGGCGCTGAGCAGCGGGGCGTAGAAGATCTTCAGGTGCAGTTCGCGCACGTCGCGCTTCACGATCTGCCACCGTTCCCTGAGCGCGGAGCCCGTGCGCGCCAGACGGCTCGCTCTCGACAGGACTCGCAGACCCTCCTCATCACGAGGCATGAGCGCCGTGCGACGCAGCTCGCGCAGTTGCAGTCGGTGCTCGAGGACGCGGAGGAAGCGGTAATCTGCCGCGAGGCGCGTCGCATCGCTCCGAGCGACATACCCCTCGGTCACGAGGGCTTCGAGCGCGGGAATGGTGCCTCGGACATCGAGTCGCTCATCGTATTGCCCGTGCACCAGCTGCAGCAGCTGCACGCTGAACTCGATGTCGCGCAGCCCGCCTGGACCGAGCTTCAGCTGCACCTCGAGGTCGTCATCGTCGATGTGCTCGGTCACGCGCTGGCGCATGCGCTGAACCGAGCCCACGAAGTCCTCGCGCGTCGCCGAGGCCCAGACGAGCGGTCGCGTGCGCGCGACGAACTCACCGCCCAGGTCGCGGTCGCCCGCTGCAGGTCGAGCCTTCAGCAGCGCCTGGAACTCCCAGGCCTTCGCCCAGCGGTCGTAGTAGGCGGTCATCGATGACAGCGTGCGCACGAGAGGTCCGTGGCGCCCCTCGGGACGCAGGTTCGCGTCGATCTGCCAGAGCGGAGGCTCGAGTGCGGGATCGTGGATCGCGCGCATCATCTCGCGCGCGAGCCGCGTCCCGAGCCTCATGAGCGCCTCGTCATCGATGACGTCCGCGTCGGCGGTGTCGACGATGAACATCACGTCCACGTCGGACACGACGTTGAGCTCCTCCGCGCCGCACTTGCCCATCGCGACAACCGCCAGGCGCACCGCATCGATGCGCTTCTGCGGGACGGGCGGGCCGCTCTCCCCGGCGACCAGCGACGCACGCGCGAGCGAGAGCGCCGCCTCCATCGCTCCGTCCGCGAGCGCGGCCAGCGAACGGGCGACATCTTCGAACACATCGGTGGCGTCGCCGGACCAGCCCGCGAGCAGGTCGAACAGTGCGACTTCGGCGAGCAACTGCCGGTAGCGCGATCTCAGGGCGTTCCACCCCTGCTCCCCGACCATGCCGTCGACCGCCGCGGAGAGTTCGCGCGTGGCTTCGGCACCATCGATCACTCGGCCCTCTGCGGCGAGGATCTCCTCCAGACGATCGGGCACTCTGCAGAAGAAGTCCCCGAGCGCAGGCGAGGCCCCGACGAGGATCGCCAGGCGCCGCCGCTGCTCAGGCGACAGCGCGCTCAGTCGGCCGGGATGCCGCTCGGCGAACGCGCTGCAACGGATCAGGGCGGCATCCGGATCGGCGGCGCACGAGAGGTCGTCGAGAATCTCTGTCAAGGACACGCCGGACGTGTGCTCCAGGAGCGCCTGCAAACGGGTCTGCGCCTCCGTCAGCTCCTGGAATCCCGCGCGGGCGAGATCGGAGAGCCTGTGCGAGCGCTCGGGGATCATGCGCGAACCGACCTCAGACGGTACCGAGCATCGAGTCGAGCTCGAACGGCGTCACCTGATTGCGGTACGCGGCGACTTCCTGTCGCTTATCGCGGATGAAGTAGGCGAAGACCTGCTCTCCGAGCGTCTCGGCAACGAGCTCCGACCGCTCCATGACCGCCAGCGCGTGATCCAAGCCGTTCGGCAGCGCATCGAATCCGAGTGCGCGACGTTCGCCGTCGCTGAGCTCCCACACGTTGTGCTCGGCCTCCGGGGGGAGCTCGTACTCCTCCTCGATGCCCTTCAGTCCAGCCGCGAGCAGCACCGAGAATGCGAGATACGGGTTCGCGGCGCTGTCGAGTGCACGGTACTCCACTCGGGCGGCGCCGCCCTTGCCCGGCTTGTACATCGGCACGCGCACCAGGGCGGAGCGATTGTTGTGCCCCCAGCTGACGAAGGACGGTGCCTCGTCGCCGCCCCACAGGCGCTTGTAGGAGTTGATGTACTGGTTCGTCACCGCGGTGATCTCGGGCGCATGGCGGAGCAAGCCTGCGACGAATCGACGGCCCGTCTGCGAAAGCTGGTACTTCGCACCGGGATCGTAGAACGCGTTCGTGTCGCCCTCGAACAGCGAGAAGTGGGTGTGCATCCCCGATCCGGGATGATTGGCGAACGGCTTCGGCATGAAGGTCGCGTACACGCCCTGCGAGATCGCCACCTCCTTCACCACCGTGCGGAACGTCATGATGTTGTCGGCCATCGTGAGCGCGTCGGCGTAGCGGAGGTCAATCTCGTTCTGGCCGGGTCCGGCCTCGTGATGACTGAATTCGACCGAAATGCCGAGCTCCTCGAGCATGTTCACGCTCTCGCGGCGGAAGTCGTGAGCGGTCCCGCCCGGGACATTGTCGAAGTACCCCGCGCGGTCGACCGGCACCGGCCCCTCCGGGCCGAAGTGCTGCGATTGCAGCAAATAGAACTCGATCTCGGGGTGCGTGTAGAACGTGAACCCGAGCTCCGCCGCGCGCGCCAATGTCCGCTTCAGGACGTTCCGGGGATCGGCCACCGCGGGCTCGTCGTTCGGCGTGCGAATGTCGCAGAACATGCGAGCCGTCGGCTCGGTCGTGCTGCGCCACGGCAGCAACTGGAACGTCGACGGATCCGGAATCGCCAGCAGATCAGACTCATAGGCGCGCGTCAGCCCTTCGATCGCCGACCCATCGAAACCGATGCCCTCGCTAAAAGCCCCTTCGACCTCGGCGGGGGCGAGGGCGACTGACTTGAGCGTGCCCGACACATCTGAGAACCAGAGGCGTACGAACCTGACGCCACGCTCTTCGATGGTGCGGAGTGCGAAATCACGCTGTTTGCTCACGCGAGCCCCTTTCCGTACGGTCGTCCTGTCAGCCTACTGGTCTCACCGGTCTTCTCGCGCGTCCTCCGCGGCCCACTCGCGCGCACGCTCCTCCACGACCTGCGGGGCGCGAGACGCCTCCTCACGACTCGCGAACGGGCCGATGCGGTCCTTCGAAAGCGACTGCGGCCCGTCCTCGACTTCCCCGGTCCGCGTGTTGTACCAGTACGTCTCCTGCGGGTCGTCGATGCCCCAATCGCGCTTGCTCACGGGTCCCTCCTCAAGGATCGGCTGCTGCTCGCCTCCTAGACTAGACCCATGCCCTTCGATGCACACGATCACCTCGTCCCGGGACGGGTGTCCCCCGAGCGATCAGTTCCCGGATCGATCGACAGGCCCCCGTACGTGGGCCTGTCGACACCCCCGCCGTACTCGGGCGGCAACACCTACACCGAGGCGGAGATCGGTCGCATCCGCGCAGCGGGTCGCATCGCGTCGCAGGCGCTGGACGCGGTCGGCGCCGTCATCCGGCCCGGCGTCACGACCGAGGAGATCGACCGGGTGGCGCACGAGTTCGTCGTGGCTGCGGGTGCCTACCCGTCCACGCTCGGATACCGGGGATACCCGAAGTCCTGCTGCACATCGGTCAACGAGGTCGTGTGCCACGGGATCCCGGACGACACGGTCCTGCGAGACGGAGACATCGTCAACGTGGACATCACGGCGTATCTCGAGGGGATGCACGGCGACACGAATCGCACCTTCCGCGTCGGCCACGTGCGGGAAGAGGTCGATGCACTCGTCGAGCGCACCCACGAAGCGATGATGCGCGGCATCAAGGCCGCACGGCCTGGCCGGCAGGTGAACATCATCGGGCGCGTGATCGAGACCTATGCGAAGCGGTTCGGGTACGGCGTCGTGCGCGACTTCACCGGTCACGGCGTGGGAGCCGCGTTTCACACCGGTCTCATCATTCCGCACTACGACTCCGCCCCGCAGTACGACGATGTGATCCGCGCGGGCATGGTCTTCACGGTCGAGCCGATGCTCACACTGGGCACCCACGAGTGGGACATGTGGAGCGACGATTGGACGGTGACCACCCGTGATCGCAGTATCACCGCGCAGTTCGAACACACCGTGCACATCACCGACAGCGGATTCGAGCTGCTGACCGTCTCGGAGTGACCGGGCGGCGGCAGTGAGGGGAATGGGCCGGATCATACGCCGGGTTCTGTCCCCCGGTGATCTCTCGACCCCGGGGTGACGGTCATCTCTCTCGGGGCGCCGTTGCCGGCACCCTCTAGCGGCCTACCCGAGGACTCGGCGGGGCGCGTCGTCATCCTCTGTCTGGCCTTGCTCCGAACGAGGTTTACCTGGCCGCCCGTGTCGCCACGGGCGCCGGTGGTCTCTTACACCACCCTTTCAGCCTTACCCGCTCCGGCGAACCGTGCGGGCGGTCTACTCTCTGTTGCACTTTCTCGCGGGTTGCCCCGGGTGGGTGTTACCCACCGTTCTCCCCTGCGGAGCCCGGACGTTCCTCGGCACGGTCCGCCGAAGCAGCACCGTGACGCGACCGTCTCACCGACCCATTCCGCGCACCAGTCTAGCGGAGCTCAAGATGCGGACTCGTCCACCCGAACGAGGATCGCCCCCGTGCCCGGGCAGTACACGACATCGTCGGGTGCCGCCGCGCGGATATTCGCGAGCTCGCCCGGGGCCAGCGCCATGTTGCTCGCCTCCGAAACGTTTCCGCGCAGCCGCGCTGCGCCGATGCCGACGCGCTTCCTCGTGATCTCGTACAGATCGAGCAGGTCGCGCTGCAGCTCTGCGGCGACCCCGTCCCGCTCCTTCGCCGTCCTGGCCAGATCGGCGTCGATGGCCCGCTCGGCGGCCGCGATCGCTGCCAGCAGGGTGCCGCGCCGTTCGTTGAGTTCGGAGAGCGCCGTCTCTGCGGAGGCGAAACGCGTCTCCGATGCCTCGACCGCCTCCATGAGTTCGAGTTCGCGATCCTCGAGCGTTGCGGTGCGTCGCGCGAGCGTCTCGAGCTCGCTCTGCAGGGCCTGCGCCTCCTTGCTCGAGGTGCTCGCTTCGAGCAGTCGTTCGTCGCGCCGACGACGTTCCGCGACGGTGGCGACGTCGGATTCGCTGCGCGCGAGATCGGCGCGAAGCCCATCGAGTTCCCGCTGCGCCGTCATGAACTGCTCGCGCACATCGGACATCTCCCCCGAGAACGATTCCAACTCGGCTCGTTCGGGGATCTGCTGGCGCTTGCGCATCAGACGGGCCGTGCCCGTATCGAGATCCTGCAGGTCGAGGAGCAGCAGCTGCTGGCGGGGACTGGCCTTCATAGCGTCCAGCCTACCGGTCGCACCGGTGTCGCCCGCGTCGAGATCGCACGTCCTCTGGCTTCAGATGCAATCACGCCCGACGAACTGCGCACTCGAAGGTGCGCGGACGTTCACAGGTCAGACCTCTGCGCCTCGCGCGAATGTCCACGGATCGGTGCGCGTGGCACTCACACGCACGTCGACGCCGGGGAGCGCTGCTCCGATGCGCTCGGCCGCTCCCTCGAGCCACAGCGACTCGCTCGCCCAGTGGGAGACATCGATCAGCGCCGGGCCGCCTCCGACGAGGCTCTGCTCGAGCGACTCCTGCGCGGGGTGATGACGGAGATCACTCGTCACGAACACGTCCGCCTGTTTCACTGCGGGGTGGTCGAGCAGGCTGTCGCCGGCTCCACCGCAGAGTGCGACGCGCTGCACGAATCGGTCTGGATCGCCCGCGACACGGACCCCGCTCACCGTCGGCGGCAGCGCATCGGCGATGCGTTCGGCGAATATCTCGAGCGTGATCGGGTCGGCGAGGCGGCCGATCCGTCCGAGTCCGACACTCGCGTCCGCGAGCCGTTCGCTCGGCACGATCGGGCGGGTCTCCCGGAGCCCGAGACGCGTCGCGATGACATCGGAGACGCCGTCCGCCGGGATGTCGGCGTTGGTGTGGGCGGCGAGCAGTCCGCATCCGCCTCTGATGAGTCTCGCGAGGAGGGCGCCTTTCGCGGTGTCCTCGGCGACACTGTGCACCCCCCTGAGCAGCAGCGGGTGGTGCGTCAGCAGGACATCGGATTCGGTCGAGATCGCCTCATCGATCGTCGCATCGACGGCATCGACGGCGAGGAGGATCCGACGGAGCGGGTCGGTATCCCGTCCGCTCACCAGTCCGACGCGATCCCACGCTTCGGCGGAGGCCTCCGGCCAGTACTGCTCGGCGACGCGCCGCAGGTCGGCGAGCGTGTGCTGCTGGTCGGGCATCGGCTATCTCCTCAGGATCTTCCGCGCGAGCACATTTCCGAGCAGCTGGACCAGCTGCACGATGATCACGATGATCGCCACTGCCGTCCACGTGACCACCGGTTCGAACTGGCGATAGCCGTACTGCAGGGCGAAGCTACCGAGGCCGCCACCGCCGATCACTCCGGCGATCGCGGTCATGTCGATGACCGCGATGAAAGCGAAGGTGTAGCCGAGAATCAGCGGACCGAGGCCCTCGGGAATCAAGACCGTCAGGATGATCCGGATCGGACCGGCGCCCATCGCTCGAGCTGCCTTGATCACGCCCGGGGCGACCGTCAGCAGGTTCTGCTCCACGAGACGGGCGATGCCGAACGCAGCTGCGAAGGACAGCGTGAAGATGAGGGCGGCATCGCCGATGCCCTTGCCGACGACCACGCGGGCGAGCGGTTGCAGCGCCGCGATCAGGATGACGAACGGGATCGGCCGGAAGAAGTTCACCACCAGGTTCAGGACCCAGAACACCGGTCGGTTCTGCAGGATGCCGCCCTGGCGGCACACGGTGAGCAGGACGCCGAAGACGAGGCCGAAGAGGCCGCCGATGACCATGGCGATCGCGACATAGGTCAGGGTCTCGAGTGTGGCGTCCCAGATCTGAGGGCCGAGGCCGACAAGACTGTCCATCAGCTCAGTACCTCCAGTTCGGCTTCGGCTTGCAGTGCGGTGATCGCCTCGGCCACTGCGGTCTCCTCACCGATGAGTTCGAGCGTCACGCGACCGAAGCTGCGCCCACCGACCTCGGTGACGCCGCCGTGCACGATGCTGACACTCACTCCTCGCGCCGCGAGCGTCGAGAAGATGACCGGCTGATCGACGCCGCCGTCTCGGAGCGTGACCGACACGAGGGACCCGCGGTGTCGCGCGCGCAGATCGGCGAGGTGCTCTTCCGCTGGCGTCGTGGGCAGGGCCGTGGCGACGAACCGCTGCGATGTCGGGGCCTGCGGGTTCGAGAAGACGTCGAAGACGCTGCCCTGCTCCACCGCCTTCCCGTCATCCATCACGGTCACCCGGTGGGCGATCTCCCGGACGACCTCCATCTCGTGCGTGATGAGCAGGATCGTGATTCCGAACTCACGATTCACCCGGCTCAGCAGACGCAGCACCTCGCGCGACGTCTCCGGGTCGAGCGCGCTGGTGGCCTCGTCGGCGAGCAGCACACCGGGGTTGGTGGCGAGCGCGCGTGCGATGCCCACCCGTTGCTTCTGCCCGCCGGAGAGCTGGTCGGTGTACGCCTTGGCTCGCCCGCCGAGACCGACGAAGTCGAGCAGTTCCGCCACGCGAGCGCGTCGCTCGGCGGCGGGCATACCCGCGACGATCAGGGGATACTCGACGTTCTTCGCAACGGTCTTGGCGTGGAAGAGGTTGAACTGCTGGAAGATCATGCCGATCTTCCCGCGAACGGCGCGAAGCCGCGACTCCGGCAGACCCGTGATGTCGTCGTCGCCGACGAGGATCGTGCCCGAGGTCGCGGCCTCGAGACCGTTCACGAGGCGCAGCAGCGTGCTCTTCCCGGCCCCGGAGTAGCCGATGATCGCGTGGATCTCACCGGAGGCGACGTCGATCGAGACGTCTTCCACCGCGACGACGGGGTCGCTCCCCCGCCGGCCGGGGTAGATCTTTCCCACCCCGCGCAATTGCACACGCGTCATCGATCTCCCCCGCCGGTGTTTCGCTCAGTGGCTGCGATGAGCCCTAGTTCTCTCGGATCTGGTCTTCGGCATCCCGCAGGATCTGCTGGAGCTCTTCGACCGGTGTATCCAGCAGGATAGCGCTGTCGCCCGAGTTCTCGTAGACGCCGTCCTGCACGTCCTGGTTGGTCTGGTAGATCTCGACGAGCTTCTGGTACGTCTCGTTCTCCGCGTCGTCCGCGCGCGCCGCGAAGACGTTGATGAACGGCTGCGCGCTCTCCGCCTCGGGGTCGTCCTGGAAGAGCGCCTCATCGAACTCGAGGCCGGCATCGGTCACGAAGTCGTTGTTCACGACCGCGGCGTCGACGTCGGCGAGCGACGTCGCCGTGAACGACGCGTCCATCTCCATGACCTCGACGCGCGAGCTGTCTTCGACATCGCTCGGCTCGGACGCGAAGGTACCGCCGTCGCTGAGTTCGACCAGTCCGGCCTCCTGCAGGACGTTCAGTGCGCGCGCCCGGTTGCTGGGGTCCGACGGGATCGCGACGGTTCCACCGTCCGGGATCTCCTCGAGCGAGTCGTGCGTGGTCGAGAAGAGGCCGAGCGGATAGATCGCGGTCGCACCGATCGGGACGAGATCGTCCTCGTTGGAGATGTTGTAATCGGCGAGGTACTGCAGGTGCTGGAACTGGTTGAGGTCCAGCTCGCCCTCGGAGAGCGCCGGGTTCGGCTGCGTGTACTCGGCGAAGTCCTGCAGCTCGACCGTGATGCCCTCCTCCGCAGCGGCATCCGTGAAGGTCTGCCAGTACGGGTCGCTGGCGCCCACCACGCCGATGGTCACCGTCTCGTCGTCCCCACCGCCCGAACCCGAGCCTCCGCCGTCGTTTCCGGCGCAGCCGGCGAGCCCGGCCGTGCCGAGCGCGAGAACTGCGATCGATGCGGCGATCCGGCCGCTTCTCGTGAATGCCATGTGTCTCTCCTCTTGAGCATCTGGGTGCGCGCGCACGCGCACGGTCACCGCACCAGCATGGTGCACCGCCCGGCGCGCGCAAAACTTCGATGACGCCACGTGACGTCGAGGACATGGGATACTGGAATGGATGCCAGACGGCACCGGCGGGCAGGCCGAAACTCCTCACCACGGAAGGACCACCCGATCACATGATCCAGCGGGCGAACGCTCACCTCGAAGAGTGGAAGAACAAGCAGGAACTCGCGGAGCGAATGATTCCGCTGATCGGCCAGCTCTACCGCAACCACGACGTCGTGATGTCGGTGCACGGTCGCAGCCTGGTCGGCCGCTCGGCGATCGATATCATCCGTGCGCACAGCTTCGCACGCAAGATCGATGAGGTGGAGCTGCCGCTCTCGGAGACCTGCGCTGTCGTCGAGGCGCTCAGCGTGATCCAGCCCGGACCCGTTTCGGTCGATCTCGCACTGCTCGCAAACGGCTTCCGGGCGTCGGGTTCCTCCGATCTCGAGTCCTACCTGCGCGACGCGCTCGGCGACAGCGTCGACGCGCAGCCGGCACGCGGCACCGACGTGGTCCTCTACGGCTTCGGACGGATCGGCCGTCTCCTCGCGCGCATCATCATCGACCACGCAGGGAGCGGGAACACGCTCAACCTGCGCGCCATCGTGGTGCGCAAGGGCAGTGAGAGCGATCTCGTGAAGCGCGCGAACCTCTTGCGCCGCGACTCGGTGCACGGACCGTTCAACGGCACGATCAAGGTCGTCCCCGAGGAGGATGTGATCCTCGCGAACGGTGTCCGCATCCAGGTGATCTACGCGAATGATCCGTCGCAGGTCGACTACACGCAGTACGGCATCGAGAACGCGATCCTCGTCGACAACACCGGGCGCTGGCGGGATGCCGAGGGCCTCGGCCAGCATCTCCAGAACCAGGGCATCGCGCGCGTGTTGCTGACGGCTCCGGGCAAGGGCGACATGCTCAACGTGGTGTACGGCGTGAACAACGATCGCATCACCGCGGATGAGACGATCCTGAGCGCGGCCTCCTGCACGACGAACGCGATCACGCCCGTGCTCAAGGTGCTGAACGACGCGTACGGCGTGACGCAGGGCCACGTCGAGACGGTGCACTCGTACACGAACGATCAGAACCTGATCGACAACTTCCATAAGGGCGATCGCCGCGGTCGTTCGGCCGCGCTCAATATGGTCATCACCGAGACCGGTGCGGCGAAGGCCGTGGCGAAAGCGCTGCCCGAGCTCGCCGGGAAGCTGACGGGCAATGCGATCCGCGTGCCCACCCCCGATGTGTCGCTCGCCATCCTGAATCTCCAGCTCGGCACCGAGACCACGCGCGATGAACTGAACGATCACCTCAGGCAGGTGTCGCTGACGGGGGCCCTGCGCACGCAGATCGACTTCGTCGAGTCGCCGGAGATCGTGTCGACGGACTTCGTCGGCAGCAACCGCGCCGGCATCGTCGACGGACTCGCGACGATCGTGACCGGCGACAGCGCCGTGCTCTACGTCTGGTACGACAACGAGTACGGCTACAGCTGCCAGGTCATCCGCATCATCGAGCAGCTCGCCGGTTCGCATCCCGCGCACCGTCCGCAGCTCACCCCCTAGATCGGGCAGCATCGAAAGGAGACACCATGTCGGAGAAATACATCATCGGGGTCGACGGCTCCGAGCAGAGCCGTGTCGCTCTGGCATGGGGTCTCGCCCGTGCGACGGAGCGCGGAGCGAGCGTGGAGTTGCTCCACGTCGCGGATGATTCCTTCCTCTCGGAGAGCGTGGCGTTTCTCTCCGAAGCGCAGCAGGCCTCCCAGCAGATGCTGCAGACCGAGTGCGAGTACGCGAAGTCGCTCGGATTCACCGGTGAGGTCTCGGGCACGGCGGTCGTCGGACACCCGATCGCCGAAGTCGAAGAAGCCTCGAAGCGTGCGGATCTGCTCGTGCTGGGCGCACACCAGGGCGGACGCCTCGCGGGTTCCTTCTTCGGCACCCGTGCGGTGAAGGTCGCGGCCGTGGCGCACTGCCCCGTCGCCGTCGTTCCCGAGACCGACCCCGCTCCCAACGCGGGCATCGTCGTCGGAATCGACGGCTCGGAGGCCGCTCGCCACGCGATCGCCTATGCCGCGAAAGAGGCTTCCCGTCGCAGGCTTCCGCTGATCGCGGTCTACGCCTGGATGCCTCCGCTCACCCCGGGCCTGGAG
This sequence comes from Leucobacter tardus, assembly GCF_017583045.1. Lineage (GTDB taxonomy): Bacteria > Actinomycetota > Actinomycetes > Actinomycetales > Microbacteriaceae > Leucobacter > Leucobacter tardus. The sequence goes on from NZ_JAGFBF010000005.1 coordinate 408,290, forward strand.
TATCTCTGGAGCGAGGAGCTCGTCGAGTCGCAGCGGACCGCGGCGGAGGAGGCGATCGCCATCGGCACGGCCGGACTCGCATCGGAGTACCCCGACCTCGAGGTGCGACGTGAAATCGTGCAGGCACCGCCGGTCGCCGCGCTCGTCCAGGCCGCAGAAGGCGCCGAGATGCTCGTGGTCGGCAGCCGCGGGCGCGGCGGGATCTCTCGTTTGCTCCTCGGCTCCGTGAGCCACGGCGTGCTGCAGGCTCTGCCCTGCCCCACGGTCGTGACCCGCGGCTGATCCCGCGAGCCGCTCGCGCAGACGACAGAGCCGGTGCGATCCTCTCGGGGATCGCACCGGCGCCGTCGTGTCACCGTGTCAGCTGCGCGGCGGCCGCTTCGGGCGCGCGCCCCGCGAGCGCGACAAACGGTAGTCGATGCGGTCGTCGACGTACTGTTCGACCTCTTGTCGGTCGGCGATAGTGCTCGCCCACTCATCGGTGACGTGCTGCGTCACCAGCTCCAGTCGTTCCTGCAGCTGCGCACGCGCGAGGACCTTGTCGTCGATACGGAGCGCTCGGAGCGTCGCCCAGCTCATGAGCAGCAGGATGATGCTGAACGGCAGCGCGGTCGCCAGTGCGGCGGCCTGCAATGATTGGAGGCCTCCCGCGAGCAGCAGAGCGATCGCCACGGCTCCCTCGATGAGCGACCAGAGCACACGCGACCAGGTCGGGGGGTTGGGGTGACCGCCCGAGGCGAGCATATCGACCACGAGAGAGCCGGAGTCCGACGAGGTGACGAAGAAGATCGCCACCAACAGGATGCCGATGACCGAGAAGACCGTGCCCCACGGCAGGTCTCCGAGAATCTGGAAGAGTGCGCTCTCGACGTTCACCGCTCCGTCCTCGACGAGGTCCCCCTCGCCGAAGAGCTGGCGGAACAGCCCGCTCCCTCCCATCACCGAGAACCAGATGAAGCCCACGATGGTCGGCACGAGCATCACGCCCGCGATGAACTCGCGGATCGTACGACCTCGTGAGATGCGTGCGATGAAGATGCCCACGAACGGGGACCACGAGATCCACCATCCCCAGTAGAAGATCGTCCAGTCGGCGAACCAGCTGTTCGCCTCACCGGCTTGGAAGGCGCCTACATCGAAGGTCATTCCCATGAAGTTCGCCAGGTAGTAGCCGATCGACTCGGTCAGCGTCTGGAAGAGGAACAGCGTGGGCCCGAGAAGGAGCACGCTGATGAGCAGGATCCCCGCCATCGAGAGGTTGATGTTGGACAGCCACTTCATGCCCGCGCCGATGCCGCTGACGACGGAGATCATCGCGATGAGCGAGATGACGAGGATGAGCACGACGAGCAGGGTATTGCTCGGACGGTCCACGATGCCGATCTCGGAGAGGCCGGCAGAGATCTGCTGCACACCGAGTCCGAGCGACGTCGCAACCCCGAACACCGTACCGACGATCGCCAGGACATCGATAATGTCTCCGACCCATCCCTTGACGCGTTCGCCGAACAACGGCTCGAGTGCCCAGCGGATCGAGACGGGTCGACCGCGTCGATGGATCGCGTACGCGACTGCGAGGCCGATGATGGCATAGATCGCCCACGGGTGCAGACCCCAGTGCACGAACGTCTGAGCCATCGCCAGGCCGGCGAGCTCCGCCTCGCTGCCGTCCCACCCCGGCTTCGGGGAGACCGTCGCGTACGTGAGCGGTTCGCCCACGCCGTAGAAGACGAGACCGATCCCCATACCGGCGGCGAAGAGCATCGAGAACCAGGAGAGCACACCGAACTCGGGCTCGTCGTCATCACGTCCGAGCTTGATGCGACCCAGGCGCGAGAACCCGATGAAGGCGGCGATACCGATGAATGCGCCGATGATGAGCATGTAGTACCAGCCGAGGTGCTCGACGATCCAACTCTGAACCCCTTGGAAGCCATCCGCAGCGCTGTCCGGGAAGATCATGGAGAAGATCGTCACGCCCAAGATAATGATCAATGCGGGCCAGAAGACCGCCGGCGCGATCATGCCGCGGCCGATGCGCACTCCCTGGCTTCGCAGCTTCGCCGAGATCCGTTCGTCGGAGTCCTCCTCCTCGATCTGTATCGAACGGTGCAGGTGCACGGTCTCGGGGAGGTCGTCGTCACCCGCGAACAGCGCGACCGTCTCTCCTGTGGGGGCATCGACTTCAGCCGATGCGGCACTGGTCTCCCCGTCGTGTTGTTCGTTCTCCTGATGGGGAACCATGCAGAATATCCATTCCGTTGACGATTGATACAACTATCCACCATCGCGGGTGCGGAGGAAAGACGCAAGTCGGGACCCCGGCTGATTCGCCGAGGCCCCGACCCGCCATCTGGATCGATCGGCCGTCTTAGACGGTGCGCAACGCTTCGCCGATTGAGGTCTCTCCCGCATTGAACCGAATGGTCTGCCGGATGGAGCGCGGCTCGACGAGCGCCGCGCGAATGACGGCCGCGACGTCCGCCCGCGGCACATCGGAGGCCTCTGCGGCCGCCGCATCGATCGCGCCGGTCGGCTCGTCGTGAGTGAGGCCGCTCGGCCCCAGCACGGTCCAGGCGAGCCCGGAAGCCCGCAGATGTTCGTCGGCCTGAGCCTTCGACTCCGCATAGGCGAAGAACGAGTTCTCCGGGTCGATACCGTGATCGGCACTCGCCCCGAAGTAGGAGACCATGACGAACCGGTCGACCCCTGCCTGCTCCGCCGCGTCGATGGTGCGAATCGCGGCGTCTCGGTCCACCGCGTAGGTTCGCGCCGGGTCTCCCCCGCCCGCACCGGCCGACCACACAACCGCGTCGTGTTCCGCCAGCAGGGCTGCGATCTCGGCGGTGCCGAGCTGTTCGATGTCGGCCACGAGCGCCTGAGCGCCGAGGTCCGTCACCGTGGTGGTCTGTTCGGGGTTCCTGATGACCGAGGTCACCTGGTCCCCCTGTTCAGCGAGCAGCGTGGTGAGGTGCTGCGCGATGTGTCCGTGTCCGCCGATGATAATGATGCGTGCCATGACCCGAGCCTACGATCCTCACCACCGGTCGGGGCTGGGTATCGGCGCAGTTCTGCTCTCGGCGTACACACCCGCACCGCTGCACCCACCGCAGCATGGAGGCCGGCGACATTCGTCTTCACTCCAGACGGATGCGCCGGCCTCTCATGCGGAGCGGTTCCTAATACTGGTTTACTCCTCCGGCGGCATGAGGACGCTGTCGACCAGGTAGACGGTCGCATTCGCCGTCTGGACCCCGCCGCAAACGACGTTGGCGTCGTTCACCATCAGCTCGTCGCCCTCACCGGTGACCTCGACCATCTGGCCTTCAACGGTCTCGTGCTCACCCGCAATGTCAGCGGGCTCGATCTGGCCGGGGACAACGTGGTACGTGAGGATCTTGGTCAGCAGATCGCTGTCCGTCTTCAGCGTGTCGATCGTGCCCTCGTCGATCTTCGCGAATGCATCGTCCACGGGAGCGAAGACGGTGAACTCGTCACCGTTCAGGGTGTCGACCAGGTTCACATCGGGGTTGAGCTCGCCGCTCACCGCCGAGACCAGCGTGGTCAGCATCGGGTTGTTCGACGCGGCAACCGCGACCGGATCCTGCGCCATGCCCTGGATGGAGCCGTCACCATCCGGAACCTGCTCGGCGTACATCTCGCAGCCGGGGCCGACGAGGTTCGCCGCCGGATCCATTTCCTCCGTCTGGGTTTCCTGAGGAGCCGTCTCCTCCATTCCTTCATCCGAAGCGGAATCGCCACCGGTCGAGCAGCCGGCGAGGACAAGAGCCCCCGCGAAGGTCACTGCGAATGCGGCACCGAGCTTCTTCTTCTGTGCGAACATGATGTCCTCCTTGCCATCTGGAACCACCCGATCGGTGGTCTTCTGGAACCACCCTGATCGGTGGTCTGATGGGTCATTCGGAGAGGGGTGGGAACCGGATGGGAATTTCTTCAAAGTTTTTTTCGTCGCCTGTGACCAATCCGTTACGACGCTCTCTCCGAATGACCCTTTGACAGAGGGAGCACATCATGGACGCAGCGAGATCTCGGGAGAGCCGAGATCCTCTGAACTGCTGAAGGAGTCGGAGTCCAGTTCCGAGATGTTGGAGGTCACCTTGCCCCAGGGCGTCGAGGCCCACTCGTTCACCTTCGGGCACACGGGAGTCTCGCGGACGGCGTTTCGTATCGAGAAAATGAGGAGGTGATAGGGCATGCTAGTACATATGGTGATTGATGGCGTCGAGGTCTCCGAAGACGGGGACGGCCACGATCCGTTGACGGTGCTGCTCCTTGACTCGGCAGACGGCGATCAGCGGGCGTTCGCAGAGTTCTACGATCTTTTAGCGCCGCGCGTCTTCGGTCTGATCCTGCGCGTGCTCGTCGATCGGTCGCAGAGCGAAGAGGTGCTGCAGGAGGTCTTCTTCGAGATCTGGCAGACCTCGGGCACGTTCGATGCCGCCCGCGGCGGGGCGCGCACCTGGGTGCTCACCATGGCGCACCGCCGAGCAGTCGACCGCGTCCGGTCGGCGCAGGCGAGCACGACGCGCGATGAACGGATCGGTGTGCGGGATGCGCACAGCCATCCGGATGCTGTCGATGAGCTGGCGCAGGTCCGCATCGACGGCGGTCGTGCGACACGGGCTCTCTCCGAACTCCCCGAGGCGCAGCGGGAACCCCTGGTCCTCGCGTACTTCGGCGGGTACAGTCAGCGCGAGATCGCCGTGCTGGTCGATGCCCCGCTCGGGACGGTCAAGACCCGAATGCGAGATGGACTGACGAAACTGCGACGAGTCATGGAGGTGGAACGATGAATCAGCAGGAGTTTGCGGAGCTGTCAGCGGCGTATGCCGTCGATGCGCTGGAGACCGAGGACGAGTTGCGATTCGTCGAGTCCCTCGCTGCTCATCCCGAGTGGCGGTGGATCGTCGATGAGGATCGAGCGACCGCGACCGACCTTGCGGTATCTGTCGATCCGGTCGAACCTCCGGCGTCGGTGAAGTCCGTGCTCTTCGCCGCGATCACGGGATCCGCGGAGCAGCGCATTTCGTCGACCGCGCCGGACTCCGGTCCGGGTGACACGGTCACCGACGGCGCTCGGAGCGAGTCTGCCCCGGCCGATGACGCGCAGGATGACGCCGTGGACCCGAAGCGGGCCGCACGGAAACGGCGCGCGGGTGCTTTCGCGCTGGCGGCGTCGTTGATCGTGGTCGTCGGGATCGGCGTCGGCCCCTGGGTCGCCGACACCATCTCGCCGCCCTCGGCGGAGCAGCAAGCGCTTGAACGCGTTGAAGGCGCACCCGACGCCCAGTCGGCGACGGCCGAGCTCTCCGATGGAGGGACGGCGACGGCGCACTGGTCGGCCGATCTCGGAAGCGCGGTGCTCGAGGTCGACGGTCTTCCCGAGCTCTCCGACGCGGAGACATACGAGCTCTGGTACGTGCGCGGGGAGACGCCGGTCTCGGCCGGCACGTTCACCACCGGCGACGACAGCACTGTCGCCGTGCTCGGGGGTGACATGGCTGAGGGAGATCTGATCGCTGTCACGGTTGAACCGGCGGGAGGCTCCCCCACCGGAGCCCCGACGACCGATCCGCTCTTCGCGATCGCCACAGCCTGAACCAGGGGTTCGGGACCGTCGCGGTACGTTACAGTTCTCTCATGTCGAAACCCATGGGGCGACCGCGGACGAGCGGTGTCAAAACCGCTCTCATCGCGGCGGCTGAAGAGATTCTGCTCGAGTCCGGCTTTCACGCCCTTTCGATCAACGCGGTCGTCGTCCGTGCGAAGACCACGCGCCCGTCGTTCTACCGCAGGTACGAAGGCGGGATCGCCGAACTGCTCCTCGACATGCTCGAGCTGCGGTACAGTTCGAACCTGCACGTACCGGACGCGGGGTCCCTCGACGCCGACCTGCTCGCGATCCAGCGCGAGCAGGTCCGGATGTTCAGCGACCCGCTGCTGCAACGATGCCTGCCGGGATTCCTCGACGCACTGCGCACCGACGACGACCTCTGCCGACGCTTCGTCAACGACTTCTTCCAAGTGCGGCGGACCGCCATCACCGATGTCATCGGGCGAGCCGTGATGCGGGGCGAGATTCCGATCCCCCGCGACCTGGAGTGGATCTGCGATCTGCTCACCGCACCGCTCTCGGTACGAGCGACGTATCCGTCGCTGAACCCGATCACCGATGAGACCGCCATCGCGACGACACGAGTCGCGCTGGCCGAACTGCACTGGAGCGGCGCCGCGAACTTCGGTGCGCCCTGAGAGACTCGAACTCCCGACCCTCTCGGTGTAAACGAGATGCTCTAACCAACTGAGCTAAGGGCGCGTGACGCGGCTCGGCGCCGCAACCTGATCATCCTACGGGACGAGCGACAGCGGCACCGAATCGGCGCGTCAGCTCAGGTGCTGCAGCGCCTCGCGGTACGCACCGAGGTCGCGAGCCTCACCCGGCGCGGTCGCGAACGACGCGGCCACGGCGCCATCGCGGCCGATGAGCACCGTCGCACGCGTCGCGATGCCGGCCTCCTCGATGAACACTCCGTATTGCTCCGCCACCGCGCCGTGGGGCCAGAAGTCGGAGAGCAGCGAGAACTCGAAGCCCTCCTGATCGGCCCATGCCTTCAGCGTGAATACGGAATCGATCGAGATGCCGACGAGTCGCACCTGGGCGTCTTCAAACAGCGAGATATTGTCGCGCAGCTCGCAGAGCTCGCCCTGGCAGATGCCCGAGAATGCGAACGGAAAGAAGACGAGCGCCACGGGGCCGTCGGCGACGAGGTCGCTGAGCGTCAGCTCGGTGCCGTGCTGATCGGACAGCGTGAATTCGGGGGCCTGGGTACCGGGTGCGATGACCATGCTTCTCCTCTGTCTGGCGCGCGTCGCGCCGATCGAATCGTGCGGGGCCCACTGGACCCCTCACCACACTAGGACCTAGAACAGTGTGGGTGCGCCAGGCACATCGTCGACGCGCACTGGTACGGGAGGGTCGCTGCGGGCTCCGCGGGCGCGCGACGCGGCCGGTCGCTCAAGACCGTGCTTGCGCAGCAGCGGGCGGATCCGACCGGCGAGCGCGCTCCGGTACTCCCGGGGTGCCTGACTGACGATCCCCGGGTACATCGCGCGATACCGCGGGACGAGTCCGCGGTCGTACTGCTCCAGCCAATCGAAGAACCACGGTTTGACGTGGGTCCTGAGGTGGAGCGGTCCGTACACGACGGATCGCGCCCCCGCCGCGCTGATCTCACGAAGCAGGTGATCGAGTTGCTGCGGCGAGTCGGTGAGACCCGGCAGAACCGGCATGACGAAGACGTCGCACGGAAGCCCGGCGGCCGACGCCGCGGCGACGGTTTCGAGTCGCGCCCGCGTGGTCGGGGTGCCCGGCTCGATCACCTGCTGCAGCGGGTCCTCGCCGATGGCGATCGACATCGCCAGCGACACCGGTATGCGATCACTCGCCTCGGCGAGCTCCGGCAAGTCACGTCTCAGCAGTGTGCCCTTGGTGAGTATCGAGAACGGTGTGTGCGACATCGCGAGCGTCCGGATGATGCCGGGCATCAACCGGTACCGACCCTCCGCACGCTGGTAGGGGTCGGTGTTGGTGCCGAGAGCGACGAGCTTGCGGGACCAGCTGGGTCGGGACACCTCCCGACCCAGCACCTCGGCGACATTCGTCTTCACGACGATCTGCGAATCGAAGTCCCGTCCGGGACTCATCTCGAGGTACCGGTGGGATCCGCGGGCGAAGCAGTACACACACGCGTGCGAACACCCCCGGTACGGATTCACCGTCCATGCGAACGGCATCGACGATGATGCGGGAACTCGGTTCAGCGCGCTCTTGGCGAGGACCTCATGGAAGACCATCCCGGCGAACTCCGGCGTCCGGACGGAACGAAGATGCCCGGGCATGGCCGCGAGCGTACTCCGCTCCATCCCGGAAAGTACCGAGTTGTCTTCGTTCTCGCTGCGTACGCGCTGGCCGTCCCACCTCATCTCACCATTCGAACAAACATTCGAGTCCATGTCCACCCCGACACTCCGGAGCGACTGCGCCCGGGATCCGGTCGACGACGCAACCCCGTCGACCGGCTTCCGCCGAGCCCCTACGGTGGACGCGTCGGCGTCACCGCGGCGCCGCGGCACGAAGGGGGTCGAGCACATGCGCGTGGTCGTAGTGGGAGCAACGGGAAACATCGGCACGGCGGTACTCAGAGCGCTGCACGAGACCGATGAGGTGACCTCGGTCGTCGGAGTCGCCCGGAGGAGACCCGATTCCGGCGTCGTGCCGTACGCCGATGTGGCGTGGCACAGCATCGATATCGCTGCGGCAAGCACGGAACTCGATGCCCGCGCGGCGCTCGAGTCGGTCTTCACCGGGGCAGACGCGGTGATCCATCTCGCCTGGCTGATCCAGCCGAACACCGACCGCTCTCTGCTCAGGCGGGTGAACGTCGCTGGAACGGAGCGTGTCGCACGGGCAGCGGCCGCGGCGGGCGTACCCCGGCTCCTGGTGTCGTCGTCCGTCGGCGCCTACTCCGCGGATCCCGAGGGCGCGTTCCGCGACGAACAGTGGCCGACCGACGGCATCCGGACGTCCCACTACAGCGCAGATAAGGTGGCGCAGGAGCGCGTGCTCGACGCCGTGGAGACCGCGCACCCCGATATGCGCATCGTGCGGATGCGCCCAGCACTCGTCTTCCAGGGCACTGCGGCATCGGGGATCCAGCGCCTGTTCCTCGGGCCGTGGGCCGGCGCACTCCGCGCTGGGAAGCCACCGGTGCTTCCGCTCCCGAGCGACTTCCGCTCGGTTCAAGCGGTGCACGCGGACGACGTGGGGCGCGCTTTCGCCGCGGCCGCGACCCGCGACGTTGCGGGAGCGTTCAATCTCGCTGCGGATGACGTGCTCGGGCGGGAGGAGCTGGCGAAGATTCTGGATCACGGGCGGGTTGCCACGCTGCCGACCGCGTGGGTGCGAAGCGCGATGACGGTCGCCTATCGACTCAGGATTCTGGCCGCCGATCCGGGATGGCTCGATCTGGGGCTCAGCGCGCCGCTCATGGACACCCGTCGCGCGCGCGCCGAGCTCGATTGGGCGCCGCGCGTCACGGCCGCCGCGGCACTGTCCGAGCTCGTCGACGCCATTCGATCCGGGGAGGGCGGAGACTCCGCCCCGCTCATGCCCCGGCGCCCCCAGCAGCGTCACCTACCGGGTTCGAACGGCATGTTCACGAGCTCCGATCGTACACGCGACGCCGGGGACACCGCCCCAGGCGAGCGCAGCGCCAGGGATCAGCTCGCGGCGTCGATGATCGACGCCGGTCTCCTCGGTCTGTATCTCTCCGATCACCTCACGGGGGCAACCGCCGGGGCGGAGCGGGCCGAGCGGATGAGTGCCGACGCGATCGACACCCCCGTGTACGCGCGCCTCTCCGAAGCGGCACGCGAGATCCGTCTCGAGCGAGCGTTCGTGAAGCGCCTGATCTCCGAACTCGGCGTGCCGCGGCGCAGGCACCGACAGTTCGCAGGCTGGTTCGCCGAGCACCTGGGACGGCTGAAGGCGAACGGGGCGGTCGTCCGCCGCTCGCCGCTGACCCTCGTGCTCGAATCCGAGATCATGCGGAGCGCCGTCCTCGCGAAGCTCGGGATGTGGCGCGTGCTCCAGGAGCACGCGCCACATCTCGGGTGGGACCCGGAGGTGTTCGTCGACCTCGCCGGCCGCGCGGAAGCGCAAGCCGACATGTACAGCGAGGTCCACGAGTACGCCAGACGTCGCGCCTTCCGTTCGGACCGCGACGTCTTTCCGGAGTGACGCTCCGGTCGCGCAACCCCCTTGTCCGGGCGCCCGTCGCGCCGAGAGGGTGGAGGACCGAACACCGCAACACACCGAACCCCGAGGAGGAACTCAGTGCGCGCACTCACCTGGCAGGGCACCCGTAAGGTCAGCGTCGAAACCGTCCCCGATCCGGTACTGCAGCAACCCGACGACGCAATCGTGCAGATCACGTCGTCCGCCATTTGCGGCTCCGATCTGCATCTCTACGAGGTTCTCGGACCGTACATGGATGCGGGCGACATCGTCGGACACGAACCGATGGGGGTGGTCGTCGACGCCGGCCCAGAAGCGGGGGTGCGCGCCGGAGATCGCGTCGTCGTGCCCTTCAACGTCTCGTGCGGGCACTGCTGGATGTGCACGCGTGGACTGCAGTCCCAGTGCGAGACGACGCAGGTGCGCGAGTACGGATCCGGAGCCGCCCTCCTGGGATTCTCGAGACTCTACGGCTCCGTCCCCGGCGGTCAGGCGGAGTACCTCCGCGTCCCCCACGCGGGATACGGGCTCATCCCGGTCGGGTCCGACCTTCCGGACCACCGCTATCTCTTCCTCAGCGACATCCTGCCCACGGCTTGGCAGGGCGTGCAGTACGCGGGCACCCGGGCGGGAGACACGCTCGCCGTGTACGGACTCGGACCCGTGGGTCAGCTGTGCGCGCGCATCGGTGTGCACCTCGGCGCCCGGGTCTTCGGCATCGATCCCGAGCCCGAGCGCCGGGCGATGGCCGCGCGGCACGGGGTCGAAGTGTTCGATGCGGAAGACTCGACCGCGGACGCTATCCGAGACGTCACGGACGGACGCGGACCCGACGCCGTCGTCGACGCCGTCGGCATGGAGGCCCACGGCTCACCCGTGGGAAAGCTCGCTCACCGGGTCACGGCACTCATGCCCGACGCCGTCGGCCGCAAACTCATGGAGACGGGTGGCATCGACCGGCTCGCCGCGCTCCACTCCGCGATCGATCTGGTCCGCCGGGGCGGGACCCTCTCGCTGAGCGGGGTGTACGGCGGGCAGGCCAGTCCCATGCCCCTGCTCAGCCTGTTCGACAAGCAGGTGCAGATGCGCATGGGTCAGTGCAACGTCAAGTCCTGGATCTCCGATCTGCTGCCGCTGGTCGAGGACAGCCGGGACCCGCTCGGTCTCGACGACCTCGTCACCCACCGGCTGTCGCTCGAGGACGCGCCGACCGGCTACGAGATGTTCCAGGGCAAGACCGACGGGTGCATCAAGGTCGTCCTCGACCCGAGTCTCGCGGCGGGAAGCATCGGCCAGACGAACGCCTGAACCGACCGCTCGGTCCGCACCCGGCACGCGGTGCGGACCGAGCGATTTGTTCGCTAGTCTGGGACTGCTCGCGAACCCGCGGGCACCGACGTGCTGTCCGTCGACGGAACTACCCCCGCCGCAGCTCAGGCAGTACGGACCCATGTGAGGAGCAACGAACGTGGCTGTGAACACGCAGGATCCCTACGCACCGGATCACGACGACCAGGACCCTCAGGAGACTGCGGAGTGGCGCGAGTCGCTCGACGCCGTCGTCGAGGAGCGCGGACCGGGTCGGGGCCGCGAGATCATGACGAGCCTCCTCGCACGGTCGCGCGAGCTGCACCTCAGCGTGCCCCAGGTGCCGACCACGGACTACGTGAACACCATCGCCTCTGCGAACGAGCCCGACTTCCCGGGCAACGAAGAACTCGAGCGCAAGTACCGCAGCTGGATCCGTTGGAACGCCGCGATGACCGTGCACCGCGCGCAGCGCCCCGACATCGCCGTCGGCGGACACATCTCAAGCTATGCATCGGCCGCTTCACTGTACGAGATCGGCCTCAACCACTTCTTCCGCGGCAAGGACCACCCCGGCGGCGGCGATCAGATCTTCTTCCAGGGCCACGCCTCCCCCGGCATGTACGCCCGCGCGTTCCTGGAGGGCCGCCTCTCCGAGGACGATCTCGACGGCTTCCGACAGGAGAAGTCGCACGATGGCGGAGGGCTGCCGAGCTACCCCCACCCCCGTCTGCTGCCCGAGTTCTGGCAGTTCCCGACGGTCTCCATGGGCATCGGCCCGATCAACGCCATCTACCAGGCGCAGGCGAACAAGTACCTCACGAACCGCGGCATCAAGGACTGCTCGGACCAGCACGTGTGGGCGTTCCTCGGCGACGGCGAGATGGACGAGGTCGAGAGCCGCGGCCAGCTGCAGGTCGCGGCGAACGAGGGACTCGACAACCTCACCTTCGTGATCAACTGCAACCTGCAGCGTCTGGACGGACCGGTTCGCGGCAACGGCAAGATCATCCAGGAGCTCGAGAGCTACTTCCGCGGAGCCGGTTGGAACGTGATCAAGGTCGTGTGGGGTCGCGAGTGGGACGACCTGCTCGAGCGCGACCAGGACGGCGCGCTGCTGAACCTCATGAACACCACGCCGGACGGCGACTTCCAGACGTACAAGGCCGAGAGCGGCGCGTTCGTGCGCGAGCACTTTTTCGGTCGCGACGAGCGCGCGGCGAAACTCGTCGAGGACTACAGCGACGACGAGATCTGGGGTCTGCGCCGTGGGGGCCACGACTACCGGAAGGTGTACTCCGCGTTCAAGGCCGCCACCGAGCACAAGGGACGGCCGACGGTCATTCTCGCGAAGACGATCAAGGGCTACGGCCTCGGACCGCACTTCGAGGGCCGCAATGCGACCCACCAGATGAAGAAGATGACGCTCGAGGATCTGAAGCAGTTCCGCGATCAGATGCACATTCCGATCACGGATGAGCAGCTCGAGGAGAACCCCTACCTTCCCCCGTACTACCACCCGGGCGACGACGACGAGGCGATTCAGTACATCCACGAGCGCCGTCGCGAGCTCGGCGGCTATCTGCCCGAGCGCCGCTCGCGGCACACCGACCTCTCGGTGCCCGAGGACAAGAGCTACGCGATCGCGAAGAAGGGGTCGGGCCAGCAGGAGGCCGCGACCACCATGGTGTTCGTGCGACTGCTCAAGGACCTGATGCGCGACCAGAACTTCGGTTCGCGGTTCGTCCCGATCATTCCCGATGAGGCGCGCACCTTCGGCATGGATTCGTACTTCCCGACCTCCAAGATCTACAATCCGCACGGGCAGAACTACACGTCCGTCGATCGGGACCTGCTGCTCGCCTACAAGGAGAGCCCGCAGGGTGTGCTGCTGCACGTCGGCATCAATGAGGCGGGAGCGACGGCGGCGTTCACGGCGATCGGCACCACGTACTCGACCCAGGGCGAGCCGCTCATCCCGATCTACATCTTCTACTCGATGTTCGGGTTCCAGCGCACCGCCGACGCCATTTGGGCGGCGGGCGATCAGATGGCGCGCGGGTTCCTGATCGGGGCGACCGCTGGACGCACCACGCTCACGGGAGAGGGCCTGCAGCACGCAGACGGGCATTCGCTCGCGCTCGCGTCGACCAACCCCGCCGTGCTCGCGTATGACCCCGCGTACGGGTACGAGATCGGCCACATCATGCGCTCGGGCATCGAGCGCATGTACGGCGGCGAGCACGACGACCCGAACGTCATGTACTACCTCACGGTCTACAACGAGCCCATCCTTCAGCCGGCCGAGCCGGAAGATGTCGATGTCGATGGCATCGTGCGGGGTATGCACCTGGTGAGCGCAGCCGGCACGGGCACGCACCGGGCGCAGATTCTCGCATCGGGCGTCGCCGTGCCGTGGGCGCGCGAAGCGCAGCAGTTGCTCGCCGACGACTGGGACGTGGCGGCCGACGTCTGGAGTGTCACGAGCTGGGGCGAGCTGCGTCGCGATGGTGTCGAGGCCGAGCGTCACAACTTCCTTCACCCGGAGGAGACCGCGCGCACCCCGTACCTCGCCGAGCGACTCGCGGACGCCGATGGGCCCATCGTCGCCGTGAGCGACTGGTCCACGCAGGTCCCCGATCTCATTCGTCCCTACGTGCCCGGTGACTACACCGTACTGGGCGCAGACGGCTTCGGCTTCTCCGACACCCGTGCAGCTGCGCGTCGGTACTTCTCGATCGACCGCGAGTCGGTGGTCGTGCGCGTGCTGCAGCGGCTTGCGGCGCAGGGCGAGATCGACGCGGACGTACCGCGGAAGGCTGCAGAGAAATACCGTCTGCTCGACGTCAACGCCGGTTCCACCGGCGGCGCTGGCGGAGACGCGTAAGGCGGTCGCCGACGTCTATGGCCCAGGAGAAGGAGCAGGAGCTCAACTGGCTGCGGCTCATCTCGGGTGAGCTCGCCACGCAGACCGTGGCGCGACTCGAGGCGACGCTGCCCTGGTACAGCGATATGCCACCGGGGCGGCGTTCCGCGGTCGGTCTCGTCGCGCAGACCGGGATCAGCTCGTTCATCCAGTGGTATGAGGATCCGACCTCGACGCCGTGGATCGCTTCGGACGTCTTCAGCTCGGCTCCGCGCGAGCTGCTCCGATCGATCAGCCTCCAGGAGACGCTGCAGCTCATCCGGGTCGTGGTGTCCGTCGTCGAAGAGCGGGTCGCGACGCGCAGCGAGGACCTCCGCGAGGCGATCCTCCATTACTCGCGCGATGTCGCGTTCGCGGCGGCGGACGTCTACGCCCGAGCCGCAGAGGCACGGGGCCTCTGGGATGCCCGTCTCGAGGCCCTCGTGGTCGACTCGATCCTGACGGGCGAGTCCGACGACGAGCTGCCGAGCCGCATCGCCGCTCTCGGGTGGCACGGCCACGGCGAGTCCGCGGTGCTCGTCGGCACGTCGGAACGCGTCGTCGACGTCGATCAGCTGCGCCGAACCGCGCGACACGCCGGAGCCGACGTGCTGATCGGCCTCCAGGGCACCCGCCTGGTCCTGGTGCTCGGACGCATGGAGGTCGCGCAGCGCGAGACGAACGCATCGGCTCCGGAACCCCTCGACTTCCCGGAGATCGCGGCACGTCTCGCCGAGGGATTCTCGGACGGTCCGCTGGTGCTCGGGCCGACGGTCCCCAACCTCGTCTCGGCGTCGCGAAGTGCCCGCGCCGCGCTCGCCGGTGTCGCGGTGGCGCGGTCGTGGCGACGCGCGACGCGACCGGTGCTCGCGGACGACCTGCTGCCCGAACGCGCCCTCGCCGGAGACGGACTCGCCAGGCGCAGTCTGATCGAGCAGATCTACGAACCGCTCCAGGATCAGCCGCGCGAACTGCTCGAAACGCTGTGGTGCTACCTCGACAACGGTCGGTCGCTCGAAGCCACCGCACGTGAGCTCTTCGTGCACCCGAACACCGTCAGGTACCGCTTGAAGAAGGTCACCGACCTGATCGGCTGGAACGCGACGGGAGCGCGTGAAGCATTGATTCTGCAGGCTGCGCTCATCGTCGGTTCCATCGCGGAGCACGGCGTGAAACGCGGTCCGCAGCGCGCGAAGCCCTGATCGATTTCACGATTCCTCCAACGATCGATCGAATTTGTGGTGCCCCATATGCAGGGATTCCGGACTCGATCTGAGAAACTGGAAGACGTGATTGTCATCGCCTGCCCTGGACAGGGCTCACAGACTCCCGGATTCTTGCAGCCGTGGCTCGAGGACTCGGCGTCGCGCACGTTCCTCGGCGAAGCGTCCGAGCGGATCGGTATCGACCTCATCGCGCACGGTACCGAGAGCGACGCCGACACGATCCGCGACACCTCGGTGGCGCAGCCCCTCATCGTCGCGGCGAGCCTGTTGGCGTGGCGCGCACTCGGCGCCCGCACTGGACTCGAGAGCGTCGGCGTGGCCGGCCACTCCGTCGGCGAGTTCGCCGCCGCCGCCGCAGCCGGAGTGCTCGACGAGAGCGATGCGCTCGCGCTGGTCGGTACGCGTGGTCGCGCGATGGCCGAGGCGGCCGCGCTCACTGAGACCGGCATGGCCGCGGTCGTCGGAGGCACCGAGAACGACGTGCTCGAGCAGATCGCGGCAAACGGGTTGACCGCTGCGAACCGCAACGGCGGCGGACAGATCGTCGCCGCGGGCGATCTTCCCGGGCTCGAAGCGCTCGGCGAGAACGCGCCCCGGGGTGCGCGCGTGATCCCCCTCCAGGTCGCGGGCGCCTTCCACACCGAGTACATGGCGTCGGCCGTCCCCGTGCTCGCCGAGGCGGCGCAATCGGTGCAGATTTCTACCCCGATACGTCGTCTCTGGACGAACGCGGACGGTTCGCTCGTCGACGACGGCGCGCGGTACCTCGAGCTGCTCGTCTCGCAGATCGCGAACCCGGTGCGCTGGGACGCCTGCATGGCGAGCTTCCAGGCGAACGGCATCACCGGCCTCATCGAACTCACCCCGGCGGGCGCGCTGACGGGCATCGCGAAGCGCGGACTGCGCGGTGTGCCGACCGTTGCGGTGAAGACTCCTGAAGATCTGGACGCGGCGGTCGCCATGATCGCCGACGCCTCGACCTCCTCGGAACAGTAAGGAACCGAACTATGCCCACGCTCGTTCAGCCCACCGGCCCGGCGCACACCCGCATACTCTCGGTCGGTGCGGCCAGAGGCGATCTCAACGTGCCGAACGACGACCTCGTCGGACCGATCGACTCCTCGGATGAGTGGATCCGTCAGCGTACCGGGATCGTCCAGCGGCGACGGGCCAGTGCCGGGATCGGTGCCGTCGATCTCGCCGTCGAGGCCGGCGCTGAAGCGATCACCCGCAGCGGACTCGATCTCGCCGAGATCGATGGCGTGATCATCTCGACGATCTCCAATACCGTCGCCACGCCCTCCATGGCATCGCTCGCGGCGCATCGCCTCGGGCTCACCCCTGCCGCGGCGTTCGACATCTCCGCTGCGTGCGCCGGATACGTCTACGGCGTCGGCCAGGCGGACGCGCTCGTGCGCGCCGGTGTCTGCCGCAACGTCCTCGTCATCGGTTCGGAGAAGATGAGCGACATGGTCGATCCGACCGACCGGAGCATCTCCTTCCTGCTGGGCGACGGCGCAGGAGCCGTCGTCGTCGGCCCGAGCGATCATGCCGGGATCGGTCCGACCCTGTGGGGTTCGGACGGCGAGAAGTGGGACACCATTCGCATGACCCATACGTTCCGTGAGGTTCGTGACTCGCCGGCGGATGTCGCCTGGCCGACGCTGCGTCAGGACGGGCAGACCGTCTTCCGCTGGGCGGTCTGGGAGATGGCGAAGGTCGCGCGGCAGACGCTCGAAGCGTCCGGCATCCGACCCGACGAGTTGGCCGCTTTCATTCCTCACCAGGCGAACATGCGCATCATCGACGAGTTCGCGAAGCAGCTGAAGCTGCCCGAGACCGTCGCGATCGCGCGGGACATCGAACTGCAGGGCAACACGTCCGCGGCATCGATCCCCCTGGCGATGCACCGGTTGCTCGCCGAGGACCCGTCCCTGTCGGGCGGACTCGCGCTGCAGATCGGCTTCGGCGCCGGTCTCGTCTACGGCGCCCAGGTCGTCGAGCTGCCCTAGCTATGGCATGATCGTTTGAGATTTCATTGACCCGAACCACAACACAAGGAGAATCACACATGGCATACAGCAACGAAGAGGTCCTCGCGGGTCTCGCGGAGCTCATCAACGACGAGACCGGGATCGCGACCGACGTCGTCGCCCTCGACAAGTCCTTCACGGATGACCTCGACATCGACTCGATCTCGATGATGACGATCGTCGTCAACGCCGAAGAGAAGTTCGACGTCAAGATCCCCGACGAAGAGGTCAAGAACCTGAAGACCGTCGGCGACGCCGTGGACTTCATCCAGAAGGCCCAGGCGTAAGGCGCACGCCTCATCGCGGTGGGAGGGCCGTGCGCCCTCCCACCCACCCCCACAGACTGTGACCCCCTCGGACACCCCTTCGGAGCAGCAATGAGTCATCAGAAGATCGTCGTCACCGGCATCGGTGCCACCTCCCCTCTGGGCGGCACGGCACGTGAGAGCTGGGACGCCCTCCTCGCCGGAGAGTCCGGGATCCGCTCGCTCGAGCACGACTGGGTCTCGCAGTACGAGATCCCGGTCACCTTCGCCGGTGAGGCGAAGGTCGCAGCCACCGAGGTCCTGGCGCGACCGACGGCGAAGCGTCTCGATCCTTCGAGCCAGTTCGCCCTCGTCGCGGCCATGGAGGCCGTGGCCGACGCCGGCGATCTGAACGTCGAGCCCGAACGGCTCGGCGTCGACTGGGCGACCGGCATCGGCGGCGTCTGGTCGCTGCTCAACGCCTGGGACACCCTCCGTGAGCGCGGCGCGCGACGCGTCATGCCGCTCACCGTCCCGATGCTCATGCCGAATGCCCCATCGGCCGCGGTCTCCATGCACTTCGAGGCTCGCGCCTTCGCGCGGACCGTCGCCTCGGCCTGCGCGTCGAGCACCGAGTCCCTGAGCAACGCCTACGAGCACCTGCAGAGCGGGCTCGCCGACGTCGTCATCGCCGGAGGTTCCGAGGCGGCGATTCATCCCATCACGCTCGCCGCGTTCAACTCGATGCAGGCGCTGTCGCGCCGCAACGACGACCCGGCCACCGCGTCGCGTCCCTACACCACGAGCCGCGACGGTTTCGTCATGGCCGAGGGCGCCGCCGCACTCGTCCTCGAGACCGAGGAGCGGGCCTTGGCCCGCGGCGCGCGCATCTACGCGGAACTGGCCGGTGGCGGCGTGACCGCCGACTCGTACCACATCACCGCGAACGACCCCGAGGGCCGCGGTGCGAGCCGCGCCGTCGAGCTCGCGCTCGCGCAGGCCGGTGCGACACCGGATGATGTGACCCACATCAACGCGCACGCGACGTCGACGCCCGTCGGAGACATCGCCGAGTACACGGCTTTGCGGACCGTACTGGGCGATCGGGTCAATGACATCCCCGTCTCGGCCACGAAGGCCTCGACCGGCCACCTGCTCGGCGGCACCGGAGCACTCGAAGCCATCTTCACCGTGCTCGCCATCGCCGAGCGCACCGCTCCCCCCACCATCAATCTCGTGGACCGCGACCCGGAGATCCCGCTCACCGTCTCTGGCGAGCGGCAGGCGCTCTCGGATGGACCGCAGCTGGCGATCTCGAACTCGTTCGGGTTCGGCGGGCACAACGCCGTCGCCGCCTTCCGCTCGGTCTGACTCCGCTCGACGAACCGCGTGGACGGCAGGCCTGCCGTCCACACGGTTCGCATGCGCGGTCGGTATAGTTGAGACGCCCAACGCCCGCACGCAGCCCCGAGGACCGCATGTCGAACGCCCCCCGCGCATCGCAGAAGTCGCGAGACACGCTCGAGTACCTGCGCGAGCGGATCACGAGCGGCGCGTGGCCGCTGAACGCGCCGATTCCGAAAGAGCCCGAGCTCATGGAGATGATCGGCGTCGGCAAGTCGACGGTGCGCGAGGCGGTGCGGACGCTGGCGAACCTGGGAATGCTGGAAGCGATCCCAGGGAGCGGCACGTTCGTTCGCGCGCGGACCCCGGTGACCTCGATCCTCACCCAGTTCCTCGCCGACCACGACCTCGAAGAAGTGCTCGTCTACCGACGCTCCCTCGAGATCGAGGCGGCGCAGCACGCCGCGGTGCATCGCACTGAGGATCATCTGTCGCGGCTCCGGGCGGCACTCGCGCGCGGGGAGGACGCCGATCGCATCGCCTCCGAGGGATGCCAGGCCAGTACCGAGACCGATGCGTTCCATCACATCATCGTGGAGGCGAGCGGGAGCACCCTGCTGCTCGACCTCTACATGGGGGTGATGACGGTGCTGCAGAACGCGAACCGCACCGGTCAGGTGATCCTCGGCACCACGGCGGCGACGATGCAGTTCGATCATCGCGCGGTCTACGAGGCGATCGCCGCGCGCGACGTGCGCGATGCCGCGCACTCGATGGCCCTGCATGTCGACCGCGATCTCGGTCTCGCCACCGACATGCTCGACTTCGCACCGCAGACGGAGCGAGCGACGTCGCTCATCGACGCCGGCTACGACCCGCAGCCCCGATAGGACGTGCCCATGCGCCCCCTCCGCATGTTCTCCGCGGTGAGTCGAGTCTTCCACACCTCGATGCAGGAGAGCCCGCAGACCGAAGTGCTGCAGGTCGTCAATGAGCGCACCATCATTCGCGTCCTCGACCTCTCGATGCGCATCGGCGATTCGATGCTCGTCGCCGGGGCGTCGGCGCACGAGGTCACCGTCGCCGTCTCCCGGGTCGCGCGGGCGTACGGCCTCGGTGTCGTGCACGTCAACGTCACCTACACGTCGATCACGGTGTCCCATCATCGCTCCGAGGACGAGTGGCCCACGACGCTCATGCGCGTCATCAAATCCGGAATCCCCGATCACTTGAAGCTGCAGCGTCTGCAGGCACTGCTCGTCGACATCGAGGGCGGCATGCCGCTGGACGAGGCGCGCATCACGTACCGGGCGATCCGCCGCACGCCGTTTCTGTACCGTTCCGCGATCGTGCTGCTCTCGCGGGCGGTGCTCGCGACCGGCGTCGCGGTGATGTTCGGGGCATCGGTCACGATCATGGCGCTGACGTTCTTCGCCGCACTGTGCGCGTCGCTCGTGCAGGCGGCGATGTCGCGGAGCCGCGTGCCGATCTTCTTCACCCAGATCGCCGGGGGGTTCGCCGTGACCGCCGTCGCAGTGCTCGTGAGCGCGCTCGGGGCGGCGGGCATCGCCCCCTTCACCGGCGTGCGGGCGTCGATCATCGTGTCCGCAGGCATCATGCTCATGCTCGCGGGCATGGCGGTCGTGGGAGCCGCTCAGGACGCCATCGACGGATTCGCGCTGACCGCGACCGGGCGGATCCTCGACCTGACGATGCAGACGCTCGGGGTCGTGCTCGGCATCCTGTTCGGATTGGAGGTCGGACGGGTGCTCGGGTACCCGATGCCGCTGCCGTCGGAGCCGCTGCAGTTCGCCACGGTCGGATCGGTGCTCGTCGGCGCCGTCATCGCCTCGGTCTCGGTCGCGGTGTACAACGGCGCCGGACTGCGCACGCTCATCGCCTCGGGGCTCCTCAGCTGCATCGGCATCGGCGGTTTCCTCATCGCGACCTCGCTCAACCTCGGCGACGCCGTCGCGAGCGGTATCGGAGCGTTCTGCGCGAGCTTCGTCGGCGCTCTCGTCGCGCATCGCCTGCACGTCCCATCGGTCGCGGTGACGACGGCGGCCATCATTCCCCTCGTCCCCGGAGCGGCGGTGTTCCGCGGCCTCCTCGCCGTCGTGCACTCCGACGGGTCCACCGATGGCATGCTCATCGCGGGCGGGTCGCTCATCGCGGCGATGACGATCGGACTCGCCCTCGCCACCGGGGCCTCCCTCGGCCTCACGCTCGGCACACCGGTGCGCACGTCGCTCGCTTCGGTCACCCGGTCGCGACCCGGTGTCCGGAAGCGCTGACGCGCTCCCCCGCAGTCGAGATGCCGTCGCGGTGCGCAACGCGCGGCCTCTCGCCCCGCTCCGCTAAACTGGAACGGTTGTGCGGGGCGTTAGCTCAGCCGGTTAGAGCAGCGGACTCATAATCCGTCGGTCGCGGGTTCAAGTCCCGCACGCCCTACTGCCCGTGCGTGTGCTCCGTTGTTTCGCGCGCCTCCACAGCGCTGCCCGAACCTGCGGCGCGCCGCAAGGGTGTGTTCGCGTCCAGACCGGTACGCCACAATGGAGGGCGAGGCGCGGCACACCCGTCCGCGCCCTGACCCACGACGGAGGCATTGCGGATGAGCACTCGGAAAGACGCGAAGAAGGCACTGAAGAAGGCTCGGAAGCGGGCCGAGCAGGCTGCGGATCTGAACCCGATCCGCACGCTGGGCGATTTCGGCATCCGCAGCAACCACGCGTTCGCTGCCGGCCTGGTCGCACTGGCGTTCGCGGGACTCGGATGGCTCTTCTCGAAGAACCGCAGCGAGAGCGGCACCCAGCGGACGGCGTGCGCGGCAGCCCCGACGCTCTTCGCCTTGGGCCTCGCGCTGCAGAACGAAGAGCGCTGAGCCGACACCCCACGCGCGCGCACCGTCCGGGCCGGTGCGGGATCCCTACCGGGGAACCTGCACCGGCCCGGTCGGGTCGGTGTGGGTCTTGCCGACCTGCGGGTGGAACCGGGCGAGCCCGAGCACGCCGATCACGGCGACCACGGCAGACAGCCCCCACAGCGCGACCGCCCACCACGCGGCATCCGCGGCCTCGTTCAGCACGACGATGCCGATGAGGACCGCGACCAGCGGGTCGATGACGGTCAGCCCCGCCACGACAAGGTCGGGCGGTCCGGAGGAGTAGGCGTTCTGCACGAACACCATGCCGAGCAGGGCTCCGATGAGCAGTGCGGCGACGCAGAGCCAGGTGAGCCACTCGAACTCCCCCTGCTGCAGTCGCCCGATCACCGACTTCGCGAACGTGACCACGAAGCCGTAGAGCACACCAGCGCCGACGATGTAGAAGAGGGCGACCCGACGGTGCCGCACCGCGAGGAACATCACCACCGCGGCCACGAGCACGACCGAGAACGCGATGAGAATGGTGACGAGTTTCACGTCCGTCACCTCCCGGTTCGTGGCACTGAACGCGGCGATGGTCACGAAGGCGACGATGCCGACGACGCACATCGCGAGCGAGACGCGGGCACGTTGGCCGATGTCGACGCGCGACATCCGCGCGTTGATGGTCGCCGTGATCACCAGCGCCACGACGCCGATCGGTTGCACCACGATCAACGGAGCGAACGAGAGCGATCCGATCTGGAAGACCACCGCGAGCCCGAGCAACAGGGTGCCCATTACCCACGACGGGCGCTTCAGCAGGCTCAGCACGTGCCGGATCGACAGGCCGGATCCGGCGCTCTGCCCCGTGATGCGTTCGACCTTGTTCAATCCGCGCGACTGGAACTGGGCACCGAACGCCAAGAGGACCGCTCCGATGAGCGCCATCGGAATCCCGATGGCCATCGAGGTCACCCCTTGCAGCTCGGTCTCGGCGAGGAGGATCATCGAGCTATCCGTCGCCTCGCATGAGTTCCACGAGACGAGCAGCGGCCTTCGGCACCTCGTCGTTCACGATGACGGCGTCGAACTCGTCGGCTGCGGCGAGTTCGACCTTCGCCGTCTCGAGCCGCCGCGTTCGTTCGGCCTCGCCTTCGGTCCCCCGCCCTACCAGGCGATCCACCAGCTCCTCCCATGAGGGCGGGGCGAGGAAGACCAGACGCGCGTCCGGCATGCTCGCGCGCACCTGTCGTGCGCCTTGCAGATCGATCTCGAGCAGGACCAGTTCGCCCTGCGCGGCCGCGTCGAGCACCGGTCCGCGCGGCGTCCCGTACCGGTGCGAGTTGTGCACGGTCGCCCATTCGAGCAGGTCGTCCTGGGCGAGCATGCGGTCGAACCCCTCATCATCGACGAAGAAGTAGTGCTGGCCTTCCACCTCTCCCGGGCGCGGCGCTCGTGTCGTCGCCGAGACGGACAGCTTCACCTCAGGGAAGTGCTCGCGAATGTACGCGGCGACGGTCCCCTTGCCGACCGCGGTCGGTCCGGCGAGTACCGTCAGCGGCGCTCCGACACCCGCTGTGACGCCGAGCCGCTCGCGCACGAAGGTCTCCAGCCGCGCGCGCTGCTGACGACCGAGGCCGCCGAGTCGCTTCTTCGGGGAGATCGCCAGGGACTCGAGCAGCCGCTCCAGCTTCGTCGGGCCGATCGCCGGGAAGGAGAGCAGGTAGTCGGTGACCCGCAGCCGCGCGGCCGGACTGTCGACCTCTGCGGACTGCCCCAGCACGAGCAGGGGTGAGACCTCCCCGGCGCGCAGCCGGCGCTTCAGCTCAGCGCGCGCACGTCGTGCGTCGATCGCCGCACGGTTCGCAGCGATGCGATCGACTTCCGGCATCGCCGGAGCCTGCTGACCACTCATGCCAGTCCTTTCTCGTTGTGCAACGCCGCCGCGATCTTCGCGGCGCGCTCTTCCACCCGAGTGGCGATGCCGCCGGGCCCTCCCGAGAGGATACTCCGCGACTCGTTCGCCAGGAGCGCGCGACCCAATCCGCCGAAGATCTCCCGAGCGTCCTCGATCTGCGCGCCCTGGTGTCCGAACCCGGGCGCGAGCACCGGGAGCGCCGGCCCGCCCTCGGCTCGATGGCGGTCGATGCCGAAGTCCGCGAGCCGCAGTGTCGCACCCAGCACCACACCGGTGGTCCCGACTGCGGCGCGCGCGTCAGCGGCGCGGTTGCGTGCCTCGGCCTCGTCGACCATTGCCGCTGCGACGGTCCGCCCGTCCGCGCGTACCGCGGTCTGCACGGGACGCGCCTCGGCGTTCGAGGTCGCCGCGAGCACGAAGAGTCCCTTGCCGTGTTCCCGCACCGCGGTGTCTGCGTCGTCGAGCATGCCGACACCCATGTACGGAGACACCGTGAGGGCATCGGATTCCAATGGGGATCCCGGGCTCAGCCACGCCTCGGCATAGGCCGCGAAGGTCGATCCGATATCGCCGCGCTTCGCGTCGGCGATCACCAGGAGGCCCGCCGCACGCGCGTCGGCGAGCACACGCTCGAGGGCGGCGAACCCCGCGGCGCCGAAGCGCTCAAAGAAGGAGATCTGCGGCTTCACGCACGCCGCGACGCCGGCGGCTGCGGCCACGACGTCGCGGCCCATCCGCTCGGCACCCGCAGCGTCATCGTGCAGACCCCACAGGTCGAGCAGGCCGGCGTGCGGGTCGATGCCGGCGCAGAGGTGGCGGCCCGCCGCGAACTGCGCGGCGAGCCGGTCACCGAACGGGGCGACGGTCACAGCGCCGCAGCCCGATCCCGCGCGTAGTCCTGCAGCGACTTCACGTCGAACCCGCTCGAGTCGCGCGACAGCGCTCCGACGGCGGCCGACAGCTCGGACACCGTGGTGAAGATCGGCTTGTCGGCGGCAACGGCCGCAGCGCGGATCTCCGATCCATCGGCGCGCGCCGAGCTACCGGACGGGGTGTTGACGATCATGTCGATCTCGCCGCGGTCGATGAGGTCGACGATGCTGACCTCCTCCCCCGATTCGGAGTACTTCCGCACCGTGCGCGTTTCGATGCCGTTGCGCGCGAGCACGACCTGCGTGCCCGAGGTCGCGACGAGCGTGTACCCGAGCTCCTGCAGACGCAGCGCCGGCAGCACGATCTCACGCTTGTCGCGGTCCGCCACCGAGAGGAACACGGTACCGCTCGCGGGCAGCGCGCTGCCGGCGGCCGACTGGCTCTTCGCGAAGGCGCGGGGGAAGTCGCGGTCCATGCCCATGACCTCGCCGGTGGAGCGCATCTCGGGCCCGAGCAGCGAATCCACGACACGGCCGGCATTCGTCCGAAAGCGCTTGAACGGCAGCACCGCCTCCTTCACGGCGATCGGCGAGTCGATCGGTGCACGCGAGCCGTCGCGCTCGGGCAGCAGACCGCCCGCGATGAGCGAGGCGATGGTCTCCCCCGCCATGATGCGAGACGCCGCCTTCGCGAGCGGGATCCCGAGTGCCTTCGACACGAACGGCACCGTCCGGCTGGCGCGCGGGTTCGCCTCGAGCACGTACAGCACCCCCTGCGCGATCGCGAACTGGACGTTCAACAGGCCGCGCACGCCGATGCCCTCCGCGATGCCGCGGGTCGCCTCGCGCACCCGGGTGATCTCGTTGTGGCCGAGCGTCACCGGCGGCAGCGTGCAGCTGGAGTCGCCCGAGTGCACGCCCGCCTCCTCGATGTGCTCCATGACGCCGCCGACGTAGAGGTCGTCGCCGTCGAACAGCGCGTCGACATCGATCTCGATCGCGTCGTCCAGGAAGCGGTCGACGAGCAGCGGGTGCCCGGGACCCACGAGGGCGTGCCCGTCGATGCGCTCGAAGTAGCCGCGCAGCGACGGCGTGTCGTAGACGATCTCCATGCCGCGTCCGCCGAGGACGAAGGAGGGCCGCACGAGGACCGGGTAGCCGATCTCCTCGGC
Organism: Leucobacter tardus; assembly: GCF_017583045.1. Taxonomy (GTDB): domain Bacteria; phylum Actinomycetota; class Actinomycetes; order Actinomycetales; family Microbacteriaceae; genus Leucobacter; species Leucobacter tardus. The sequence goes on from NZ_JAGFBF010000005.1 coordinate 433,996, forward strand.
GATCCGGATCGCTCCGGCCTCATCGATGGCCGTGCCGTTGCGCGGGGCCGTGAGCCCGGCGCGCGTGAGGATGTCGGAGAACGCTCCGCGCTCCTCCGCGAGATCGATCGCTTCCGGCGTGGTGCCGAGAATCGGAATGCCGGCGTCCTTCAACGGCTGCGCCAGTCCGAGCGCCGTCTGGCCGCCGAGCTGCACGACGACCCCGAGCAGTTCGCCCGACTGCTGCTCGGCGTGAATCACCTCGAGCACGTCTTCGAGCGTGAGCGGCTCGAAGTACAGGCGGTCGGAGGTGTCGTAGTCGGTCGACACCGTTTCCGGGTTGCAGTTGATCATGATCGTCTCGTAGCCGGCCTCCGAGAGCGCGAACGAGGCGTGCACGCAGGAGTAGTCGAACTCGACGCCCTGGCCGATGCGGTTCGGACCCGAACCGAGGATCACGACCTTCCGGCGATCGGACGGCGCGACCTCGGTCTCGAGATCGTACGACGAGTAGTGGTACGGCGTGAGCGCCGGGAACTCGCCGGCGCACGTGTCCACGGTCTTGAACACGGGCCGCAACCCGAGCCCGTGCCGCAGCCCGCGCACCTCGGACTCGGAGAGTCCGCGGATGGCGGCGATCTGGGCGTCCGAGAACCCGTGGTCCTTCGCCTCGGAGAGCACCTCGAGCGTCAGCTGCGCGGCCCCGGCGATGCGCTCGGCGACCTCGTTGATGAGCACGATCTGATCGAGGAACCAGGGATCGATCGAGGTCGAATCGAAGACCTGCTCGAGTGTCGCCCCGAGCCGAAGCGCCTGCTGCACGTCCACGATCCGGCCGTCGGTCGGTCGCTTGATCGACTCGAGGAGCGACGCGACGCGGGACTCGCGCGCGTCCGCCGGCACCGGGTCCCAGTGGAACGAGGTGCCGCGCTTCTCGAGCGAGCGCAGCGACTTCTGCAGCGCCGTCGTGAAGTTGCGGCCGATCGCCATCGCCTCGCCGACCGACTTCATGGTCGTGGTCAGCGTGTCGTCCGCTGCCGGGAACTTCTCGAACGCGAACCGCGGGGTCTTCACGACCACGTAGTCGATCGACGGTTCGAAGCTCGCCGGCGTCTTCTGGGTGATGTCGTTCGGGATCTCATTGAGGTGGTAGCCGATCGCCAGCTTCGCCGCGATCTTCGCGATCGGGAAGCCCGTGGCCTTCGAGGCGAGCGCCGAGGACCGTGAGACGCGCGGGTTCATCTCGATCACGATGATGCGGCCCGTCTCCGGATCGACGGCGTACTGGATGTTGCAGCCGCCGGTGTCCACACCCACGCGACGAATGATGTCGATGCCGATGTCACGGAGCTTCTGGTACTCGCGATCGGTGAGCGTGAGCGCCGGCGCCACGGTGATCGAGTCGCCCGTGTGCACGCCGACGGCGTCGACGTTCTCGATCGAGCAGATCACGACCGTGTTGTCGGCCTGATCGCGCATGAGCTCGAGCTCGTACTCCTTCCAACCGAGGATCGACTCCTCCAGGAGCACCTCGGTGGTCGGGCTGTAGTGGAGGCCGTCGCCCGCGATCCGGACGAGATCCTCTTCGGTGTAGGCGAAGCCCGAGCCGAGTCCGCCCATCGTGTAGGAGGGACGCACGACGAGGGGGTAGCCCAGGTCCTTCGCGAACTTCTTCGCCTCGTCGATCGTCCGTGCGATGTGCGAGCGAGCGACATCGGCGCCCGATTCGAGCACGAGATCCTTGAAGATCTGGCGATCCTCGCCCCGCTGGATCGCGTCGACGTTCGCGCCGATGAGCTCGACGCCGTGCTTCTCGAGGATGCCCTGGTCGTGCAGCGCGATCGCCGCGTTCAGCGCGGTCTGCCCGCCGAGGGTCGGCAGGATCGCATCGGGGCGCTCCTTCACGATGATCGACTCGATCACCTCGGGGGTGATGGGCTCGACGTACGTGGCGTCGGCGAAGTCGGGATCGGTCATGATCGTCGCGGGGTTCGAGTTCACCAGGATGACGCGGACGCCCTCCTCGCGCAGCACCCGGCAGGCCTGTGTGCCGGAGTAGTCGAACTCGCAGGCCTGGCCGATGACGATCGGACCCGATCCGATGACGAGGACGGAGGTGATATCAGCGCGCTTCGGCATTTACTTGGTCTCCTGGGTCGAGGTGCCTGCGGCGCGGTCGGAGACCAGCGCCCGGAAGCGGTCGAAGAGGTAGAAGGCGTCGTGCGGTCCGGCCGCCGCCTCGGGATGGTACTGGACGGAGAAGGCGGGGATGTCGAGGCATTCCAGACCCTCCACCACGTGGTCGTTCAGGCTGTAGTGGCTCACCTGCACTCGGCCGAAGCCCTCCGCGGATTCGAGCTCGCCGTCGAGCGGGGCGTCGACGGCGAAGCCGTGGTTCTGCGCCGTGATCTCGACGCGACCGGTGCGCTTGTCGAGCACCGGTTGGTTGATGCCCCGGTGACCGAACGGCAGCTTGTAGGTGCCGAACCCGAGGGCGCGGCCGAGCAGCTGGTTGCCGAAGCAGATGCCGAAGTAGGGCACGCCGTCGCGGAGCAGCTCGCGCAGCACCTCGACCTGCGCATCGCTGGCGGCGGGGTCGCCCGGGCCGTTGGAGTAGAACAGCGCATCGGGTGCGATCGCGCGCAGTTCGTCCGGCGAGGTCGTCGCCGGGAGGACGATGACGTCGAAGCCGTGCTCGGAGAGGTACTGGATCGTCGCCCGCTTCACGCCCAGGTCGAGCACGGCGATCGATCCGACGCGCGGCACGCCCTCGGCCGCCGGCACGTCGTACCGCTCGGGTGTCGTCACCTCGGCGGACAGGTTCTTGCCTGCCATGCCCTCCTGGCTCGTCACGAGAGCGAGCTGCTCGTCGTCGGTGAGGTCGAGCGCCGCACCGGAGAACACCCCGGCGCGCATGGCGCCGGCCGAGCGGATGTGCCGGGTCACCGCTCGGGTGTCGATCCCCGAGATCCCGACGACGCCGTCCGCGACGAGATCGTCGTCGAGCGGACGCTGCGAACGGAAGTTGGAGACCCGACGTGCGGGGTCTCGGACGATGAATCCCGAGACCCAGATCTTGCGCGACTCCATATCGGTGTCGTTGGCACCGGTGTTTCCGATGTGGGGGGCCGTCATCAGGACGATCTGCCCGGCGTACGACGGGTCCGTGAGGGTCTCCTGGTAGCCGGTCATACCCGTCGAGAAGACGACCTCTCCGAGCGTCTGACCGGTCGCGCCGTAGGCCTTTCCGGTGAAGCGGGTGCCGTCCTCGAGAACGAGCACGGCGGCGGGGGTCGCCGCGGTGGGTGTGGGAGTCACGCATCCTCCTGGGTGGTGTGTGGATCGTCGGCCGGGTGCGGCCGTGGAGTGTCCGAGGTGTGGGCGGCGATCTGATCGATCGCCGTGGTGAAGGTGTGCTGGTCGGCGGAGGTCAGGGCCCGGAAGCCGGATTCGAGTTCGCGGTCCCCTGAGCGCCAGATCAGGAGGGCGAGTCCGTCGCGCTCGACGGCTTTGCCGACCCGGGCTCGCGCGGTCGCCGTGCGGATCACATCGGCGGCGGCCACGTGCACGGACGGCTCACCCGTGACGGTCACCGTGAGACCGTCGGTGCGCACCGTGACGGAGGCATACCCGCGGTACGCGAGGCCGGGCAGCGCGATGCGCTCGAAGGGGGCGCCCGCCGGGGTCGTCGAGATGTAGCTGATCCGCGGGATCTCGGCGATCACGCGGCCGACCGGTGCCTGCTGCCCGGTCGGCACCGCACGATCGCGGCGCAGGCGCGCACGCCAGGCGAACCACATGCCCGCCAGAATGGGGAGTGCGCACACCCCCATGATCGTCGCGAGTGCGGTGGCGTTCATCGGGCGCTCTCGGCGGCAGCGGCGACCTGTGCGGCGTCGACGAGCACCCCGTCATCGACGGTGAGGATGCCGCGACGAATCGTGGTGTGGATGCGGCCGGGCAGCTCCATCCCGAGGAACGGCGAATTCGTGCTGCGTCCGTGCAGGCGCGCAAGATCGAAGACGCTCGATGCCGCGGGGTTCACGAGCACGAGATCGGCGGAGTGACCCTCGGCGAGTTCGGCGGGATGTCCGGCGAGACGGCCGATCGCGGCGGGTCGCTGCGAGAGCAGTTGCTCGACTTCGGCCCAGCTGGCGTGCCCGCCCTCGATGAGGGTGAGGATCGCGATCGGCAGTGCCGACTCGAGCCCGACCATGCCGAATGCAGCCGCATCCCACTCGCACTCCTTCGCCTCGACGGGGTGCGGCGCGTGATCCGTCGCGATGATGTCGATGACACCGTCGGAGACCGCCGCCCGCAGCGCGCGCACATCGCGGTCACTGCGGAGCGGCGGATTGACCTTGTACCGGGGGTCGTAGGTCCGTGCGAGCTCGTCGGTGAGGATGAGGTGGTGCGGCGTGACCTCGGCCGTGACCTGCACCCCCCGCGCCTTCGCCCAGCGGATGACTTCGACGGATCCGGCGGTCGAGAGATGGCAGATGTGGAGGCGCGCGCCGACGTGCTCGGCGAGCAGCACGTCGCGAGCGATGATCGACTCCTCCGCGACCGCGGGCCAGCCCTGCAGACCCAGTTCGCTCGAGAGCGCGCCCTCGTTCATCTGCGCGCCCTCGGTCAGCCGCGGATCCTGCGCGTGCTGGGCGACGACGCCGTCGAACGTCTTCACGTACTCGAGCGCACGTCGCATGAGCAGCGGGTCGTGCACGCACTTGCCGTCATCGGAGAAGACGCGCACGGCCGCTCGGGACTGCGCCATCGCACCGATCTCGCTCAGGCGTTCGCCTGCAAGGTCTTCCGTGACCGCGCCGATGGGCCTCACCGTCGCGTATCCCGCGGCGTCGCCGAGCGCCTGCACCTGCTCCACGACCCCGGCCGTGTCGGCGACCGGACTCGTATTCGCCATCGGGAAGACCGTGGTGAACCCGCCAGCCGCAGCCGCCCGCGTGCCGGTGAGCACCGTCTCCGACTGCTCGAATCCCGGCTCGCGCAGGTGGGTGTGCAGATCGACCAGACCCGTCAGCGCGACGAGCCCGTCGGCCTCGATGACCCGCTCGCCCTCACGCGCATCGAGTCGCGCGCCGGGTGCGCTGCGCTCGGAGATCACGCTGCCCTCGATGCGGAGATCGACAACGGGAGCGGTCGTCACGACGGGGCCGACCCCCTGCGACCCGCGCTCCGTGAGGTCGCCCGCGAGGCGCGCACCCCGGATCAGCAGACTCGTGACTGGAGCGTTCATGCGGTTCCTCCTCGTTCGCCCGACAGTAGTAGGTAGAGTGCGGCCATTCGCACCGATACACCGTTCGCGACCTGTTCGAGCACCGTGGCGCGCGGCGAGTCGGCGGCGGCGGACGAGATCTCGAGGCCGCGGTTCATGGGACCGGGGTGCATCACGAGGGCGTGCTCGGTGAGGCGCGCGAGACGCGGCTCGTCGAGTCCCCAATTGCGCGCGTATTCCCGCTCGTTCGGGAAGAACGCCTTGTGCATGCGCTCCGCTTGGATGCGGAGGAGCATCACCACGTCGGGCCGCTCCTCGGCGATGGCCGCGTCGAGCGAGTGGTGCACCGTGACCGGCCACTCGCGGGTGCCGAACGGCAGCAGCGTTTCAGGCGCGACGAACGCGACGCGCGCGCCGAGCGCGGTGAGCAGCCAGAGATTGGATCGTGCCACCCGGGAGTGCACGATGTCCCCGATGATCACCACGGAGATGCCCGCGAGATCCCGGCCCCGGCTCGCGTCGCCGAACAGCCGCCGACGCATCGTGAACGCGTCGAGCAGCGCCTGCGTCGGGTGCTCGTGCATGCCGTCGCCGGCGTTCAGCACGCCGGCCTCGATCCAGCCGCTCCGCGCCAGTCGATCGGGCGCGCCGCTCGCCGGGTGCCGGATCACCACCGCGTCCGCTCCGATCGCCTGGAGGGTTTGCGCGGTGTCCTTCAGCGACTCGCCCTTGGAGACCGATGATCCCTTGGCGCTGAAGTTGATCACGTCAGCGCTCAGTCGCTTCGCGGCGGCCTCGAACGATATCCGGGTGCGCGTCGAATCCTCGTAGAAGAGGTTGACCACCGTCTTGCCACGCAGCGTCGGCAGCTTCTTGACCTCCCGCTGCTGGGTCGCGGACATGTCCTCGGCGGTGTCGAGGATCATGATCGCGTCCTCACGGCCGAGGGTCCTGGTGTCGAGCAGGTGCCTCACGCGCCGGCCTCCCCCGATGCGTCGGAGATCGTGACCTCGTCGACGCCGTCGTGCTCCTCGAGCCGCACCGAGATGCGCTCGTGCTTCGCACTCGGCAAGTTCTTCCCGATGAAGTCGGCGCGGATCGGCAACTCCCGGTGTCCACGGTCGATCAACGAGGCCAGACGGACGGCGCGGGGGCGACCGTGATCGTTCACGGCGTCCAGAGCGGCGCGAACGGTGCGCCCCGAGAACAGCACGTCGTCGACGAGCACGACGGTCGCGCCGTCGACACCGCCGACCGGCATATCCGTCGGCTGCGGCGCGCGGGTGGGCTGATGCGCGAGATCGTCGCGGTACATCGTGACGTCGAGACTGCCGACCGGGACGTCCGCGCCCTCGATACGAGAGATCGTCGCGGCGATGCGATGAGCGAGGCTCGAACCGCGGGTCGGAATGCCGACCAGCACCAGACCGTCGACGCCCTTGTTCGACTCGATGATTTCATGCGAGATTCGGGTCAATGCCCGCGAAATCTCGGCACCCTCGAGTACCGTTCGCGTTCCCACGACTCGCCCCCCTTCTCCGCCTCACTGGACGGCTCTTAAAGAAAAGCCTCCGACGATCATAGCGCACCGTTCGAGGGTCCGCACCGATCGTCCGCTATGCCGCCCGGTGCTCCGCGATCCGGCCGAGGACGCCGTTCACGAACCTGCCCGAATCCTCGGTCGAGAGTTCCTTCGCCAGCTCCACGGCTTCGTCGATCGCCACCGCAGCGGGGACGTCCGCGTTGTGCAGCAGTTCCCAGCTCGCGAGCCGCAACAGGGCACGATCGATGTTCGGCATGCGCTCGAGGGTCCACCCCTGCGCGTAGGTCGTGATCAGTTCGTCGATCTCCTCGCGATGATCATCGACGCCGTCGACGATCTCGCGCGCGTACAGCCACGAGGCCATCCGGTCGGGTTCGCCCGCGGCGCGCTGCGCCTCCGCGTGGACGACGGCGGAGAGCCGCTCGTTGCGGACGTCGGCCTGGAACAGCATGTCCAGGGCGCGCTTCCGGGCTTTGGTGCGTGCGCTCACTCCCGCGCCTAGTCGTTGACGCGACCGAGGTAGTCACCCGTACGGGTGTCGACCTTGACGCGCGTGCCGGTCTCGAGGAACAGCGGCACCTGGATCTCGGCACCCGTCTCGACGGTGGCGGACTTCGTGCCTCCCGTGGAACGGTCGCCCTGCAGTCCGGGCTCGGTGTAGGTGACCTCGAGCACGACCGACGGGGGAAGCTCGACGTAGAGCGGATCCCCCTCGTGCAGGGCGATCTGCACCTGCTGGTTCTCGAGCATGTACTTCGAGGCGTCGCCGACGACAGCTCCGGAGACGGTCAGCTGATCGTAGTCGGCCTGGTCCATGAAGACGAAGTCGTTGCCGTCCTGGTACAGGTACTGGTAGTCGCGGCGATCCACGAGGGCGGTCTCGATCTTGGCACCCGCGTTGTAGGTCTTATCGATGATCTTGCCCGACAGCACGTTCTTCTGCTTCGTGCGCACGAACGCTCCGCCCTTGCCCGGCTTGACGTGCTGGAACTCGACCACGCTCCAGAGCTGACCGTTCTCTTTGATGACGGTGCCGTTCTTGATGTCGTTCGAGGATGCCATGTGCCGTATGCTCTCCGGTTCAGTACGATTCGGGCGCAGGATCGCGCCAGACCATTCTACATCCTCGCGCCCGCGCGACTTCCAGCGCGTGGGGTTGTGCCGATCCCACAGTGCGCTCGGACCGCCGTCCGCCGGGCGGCTAGGCTCACCCCATGCACATGCTCTTCCGCACCCTGTGGCACCTCATCCTCGTCGGACCCCGCGGTCGCCGGCTCGGTTTCGACGAGGTCTCGCGCTCGCGCTTCCGTGTGTGGCCGACGGATCTCGATGTGCTCGGTCACATGAACAACGGGAAGTACCTGTCGATCATGGATGTGGCACGGTTCGACCTGATCCAGCGCAACGGCGTGCTCGACATCTTCAAGCGCGAGCGCTGGTACTCGGTGGTCGTGAGCCAGACCGTCTCGTATCGCAAGTCGCTGAACCCGTGGCAGCGCTTCTGGATCGAGTCGCGCATCCTCGGGTTCGACGACCGCGCCGTCTACATGGAGCAGCGCTTCGTGCGGCCGGATGGCGATCGACGACCAGAGGTGTACGCGCGGGCCGTGGTGCGCGCCAGGATCCTCCGCCGCTCGGGCGGCACGGTGCCGATGGCCGAGGTGATCGAACGGACGGGTGCAGACGCCTCGGCCCTCGCGGTGCCGCGGGAGATCCTCGACTGGGCTGAGGCGGTGCGCCTCCCGGCGACGCGTGCCGAAGCGCTCAGCGTCTGGGAGTGATCGACCGCACGATCAGCAGTACGGCTGCCGCGCCCCCATGTGCGGCCCCTGGTTGAAGACCCCGCGAGTACTCACCCGCACCACGCCCTCCGAGTCGTCGAAGATGTGACGCGCACCTAGCCGCCCCTCGCCGAGCGCGTTGGCGAGCCAGGTGAAGCTGTTCGCGTCCAGCGGCTCGCGCTCGCCCGCAGCCAGTCGTCCGAGCTGCAGCATGAACATTTCCGTCAATGAGACGTGGGGTCCGTGGGCGAAGCCGAGCCCGAGGAGCGGGGGCGCGTCACTCGCGGGCACGAGTCGCAGGGTCCAGACCGGCGCGCGGGTCCCGCGACCGTCCGACGCGCCCCCGACCCGGACCTCGGCCTCCATCGGAGGCTGATCGAGCAGGGCGAACTCGCGCTCGGCCTCGTGCGACAGCACGAGTCCCGCCGTGCCGCGGAACACCTCGGGGAACCGTCGGGCCGCATCGGCGAACAGCGCGCTCCACGCCGTTCTCCCCAGGCCGTACGGAGCGGGGACGGCCACGAGCGCGGGATCCTGAGCGATCCGCTCGCCGAGCCGCATGAGATCGGCGCCCGCGGCGGCGAAGGCCTCGGGCTCGGGGACTGCGATTCCCGCCCACCCCGCCACCGCGCGTGCGGCGGTGAAGCTCGCCTCCATGCTCGACCGTGCGGCATCATCGATGATCTCGGCGAATCCGGTGGCCTGGAACTCCGACGCGCGGAGTCGGGACGCACCCGCGTCGAGCCAGGCATCGATGTCGTCCGTGCGGCGATCCGACGTCCCTCCGACGGCCGGATCCGAGTCGGATGCACGTCCATGACGCGCGAGCGCCGCATCGAGACGGGCGGCGAGATCCGGGAACATCCCGCGAGCGTTGCGCAACCGATCCCCGCCGTCGTCCCAGTGCTGCATGCCCCGATCATCCCACGCGAACCGGCGATCTCGTGCCGGGTCGCGCGTGTCGCAGGCCGTTCAGTCGACGCGCAGGCCGCTCACGCTCCGCTCGATCAGCGACTGCACCGCGGCGGGCAGCTCTCCGGCGTCTGCCACGCCGATGCTCGTCGGCGCGTACCGGCGCACCAGCTCGTCGGCCGCGATGCCGATGCCGAACACCTCGATGCCTGCGGCGCGCAGCGCACGGATCCGCTCGTCCGCGGCCCCGGGGTCGTTCGAGTCGCCGTCGCTCACGACGATGACAATACGCCGTCGGGCGATGCCGTCGCCCGCCTCGCCCGAGCCCGGTGGATGCGTCTCCGGAGAGCCGGCGTCGATCCCGAACAGGCGTCCGGCCAGCAGCAGCGCGGCGGCATCATTCGTCCCTCCCGCCGGGCTCCGGATCTCGGCCTGGAGTGCGAGGCGGGCCTGATCGGTGAGCGCTCCGGCCAGCGGCTTCACCAGAAGCGCGATCGCATCGAACGCGATCAGAGCGGTGCGGATCCCGAGTTCGAGCGACTCCCCCGCGGTTCGCTCGGCGTGCTCGATGTCGCGCTGGGCCCCCGCCAGACCCTCGAGCATGATGAGCGCGGCGTCCGCGGCCGCCTCCGCCGGGCGGCCCCACATCGAACCCGAACGATCGACGGCGAGCACGTAGTCGGTGTTGCCGGGGCGTTCGGTGCGCCTGGGCACCCGGGATCGTCGCCGGAACGCCGCGGGCCGGGGGGCACCGGCACGCACCTCGGCCACGGCACGGGCGAGCGCTTCCGTGTGCAGCTCCTCCCCGTCGGCGTCCGGGTTCCGACTCGCCGCGCGCCGCGGCGCCGTGCGTTCGGCGATCACGTCCTGCCACACCGCCCGCATCCGGTCGATCGCCTCCGACCGATCGACCGTGCGTCGCCGGTACTCCGCGAGCGCGATCGCGTCACGACCCGTGCCTCCCGCAACGCGATCGGCATCGCCCGCCTCCGCCTCGAGCTGCGTCGCGTCGGCGAGCACCGCCGACACGAGGGCCCCGTGAGCGGGAATCGGCGTGGCGAGCACGCGGTCCAGGAAGCCGGAGTGCGCGGCCGCGAACAGGTTCTCGGGCACGGTGCTCGACGCGGAATCGCCCGCATCCGGCACCGCATCCTCATCGGGTTCCTCGGACTCGTCGGTCGCGTCGGCGCCCGTTCCGAGTGGTGCGGCGGAAGTGTCCAGCGGATCATCCGCTGCGGGATCCGTCTCCCCGCCCGCTACGGCGAGACCAGTATCGTGCTGATCGAGCTCGAGAAGCCGCCGGTACGGTTCGAGCGTGAGGGCGAGACCGCGTTCGAGCCGCTGCAGCGAGGACCGGCCGGATCGCGGCGCCACCGCGACACGGAGCACCTCCCCCGCCCGTGCCGCATCGCCCGGGCCGAACGCGGTGTCGGCGACGGCCTGCACCTCAGGGGCGACCCGCGGGCGGCCATCAGGCGCGAGCTGCAGGGTCAGCACGAGCACCACCCACTGCAGATGCCTCGGCCACGATCGGACATCGGGCGGCACGCTCCGACGCACCGCCGCCGCGACGCTCCCGTGGACCGCTGGCAGCGCGGTGAGCAGGCCGCTCGCCGCCTGCATCCGATCGAGCGCGGCGAGCAGGGGTTCGAGCTCCGGGTGCGCCGCGGCGATCGAACGCCGCCTGCGGACGCGGATCGGATCGATCCTCGCCTCACGGACCACCCCCCAGAGCTCGAGCAGTGCGAGCGCCTCGGCTTCGGCGTCCGGATGACCCCGCGCGGCGAAGTACCCCAGGCCCACCTCGATCGTGCCGTCGTCGACGCGCCACTCCTCGCCGTCGTCGACGATCACTCGCGCCCCGAGCACACGCCCGGCTGCTTCGAAGCGCGATCTCAATGATGCGCGTCGCTCCGCGGACGACTCACCCATGCGCCCACCCTACCGGCGCGTCACGCCGACGTCCCTGACGCGCCTCATCGGCCTGATAGCGTGACGACATGCTGCCCGTCGCCGCCGATCCCGTGGTTCACGAAGCCGCTCGCCTGCGTCGCGAGCTCCGCCTCACGCGACGCGCCCGTCGCGCCGCCGTGCACATTCCCGGTACGGAGGTGACGGAGGCGCTCCGGACTGCGGAAGCGCGCCTCGAGACGCAACTCGCCGATGTGCTCGAGGATCCCGCGCACGCCCGGGCGATCGCGCGTGCGCTCGATGCCAGGGCCGGTGCCCTGCGGGTTGCGGTCGCCGCGCGTCGTGCGGAGGACGCGCGAGCCGAAGCCGGGGTCGCGGCGGCCGCGCTGACGGCCGCAGCGGCGGCGCGCGGCGGATCGATCACAACGGCCGAGCGCGATCGGGTCGCCGAGCTGCTCGCAGAATCGCACGGCAACGGCCCCGCCGACGACTGGGAGGCCGAGATCGTCTCCTCGCAGGTGAGGGACGAGGTCCTCGAAGCGCTGACGACGCTCCGTCTCCGCGACGCCGCCGCGCAACTGCGCACCGGCGTGCTCCTCACCGCGCAGATGCGGGAGATCATCGCCGAAGCGCTGCCGGCGACCCGACGCGGGGACCCGGTGCTGCTGCTGGGCGAGACCGGGGGCGCGAAGACGGCGCTGGCCGAGTCGCTCGCGCACCGCGCCACCGGCACAGCCCCCGAGTTCATCTCCGGATACGGCGACATCACCGGCGCACAGGTCATCGGGGCCCATGAACTGCGATCCGAGGCCGGAGCCACTGTCAGCGCGTTCGTCGACGGACCGCTGCTGCGCGCGATGACCGATGGCCGGGCCCTGATCCTCGACGAGATCAACGCCATGCCCGCCGAGTTCTTGAAGCGACTGAACCGGATCCTGCAGCTTCGGCCGGGCGACCGGTACGCCGTGCAGGAGAACGCCGGCCGGGTCGTCACGATCGCACCGGGGTTCGCGATCCTCGCGACCGCGAACGAGCAGACCCCGCACCGGTATCGCGGACTCGACCGCCTGAGCGCCGAGCTCATCAACCGATTCGGGGCGAACGCCTACCGCGTGCACTACCCCGACACCGGCAACGACTACACCGACTTCCCCGCCGAGAACGTGCTCCTCGCGACGGCGTCCGTCGTCGACCGGCACGGGGAGTTGCCGACCGGACTCACCCACGCCGAGCTGGCGCGCGTCTGCCGCGCGGCGTTCATCAGCCAACAGGTCTTCGCCGGAACGCACGGCACCGGATTCGACTCCTACGTCAGCACCGAACGCGATATCGACGGGCGCCCGGGGCTCGAGGAATCCGTGCTCGCGCCGCGCACCCTCGTGGCGATCCTGCAGAAAGTCGCGGGCAGCGGCGGCGGGGTCACCCTCGACCAGGCGCTGCGTCGTTTCGTCGCAGGCATCATGCACCAGGAGGATCGCCGCGTGCTCACGCTCGTGATCCAGGGTCAGGGCTTCGACCTCTGAACCGGCGCTGCGGTGCCGCGTCTCCGGGTCGCCCCGGTCAGACGTTCGCGATCAGTTCGCGATCTCCTGATACGCGAACTGCAGCACCGACTGATCGACGCCGGCCAGCACACGCGGCTTCGCGATGTCGTCGAGCACGATGAAGCGCAGCATGCCCGCACGCGCCTTCTTGTCGCGCTGCATGGTGGCGAGCAGACCGGGCCAGCGGCCGGCGGGATACGACTGCGGAAGCCCGAGCAGCGTCAGCACGCGTCGGTGACGCTCGACCGCCTCGTCGGAGAGCGATCCGGCCATGCGGCCCAGCTCGGCGGCGAACATCATGCCGATGGCGACAGCGACGCCGTGCCGCCACTGATAGCGTTCGGCGTGCTCGATCGCGTGACCGAGCGTGTGCCCGTAGTTGAGCATCTCGCGCGCGCCGCCCTCGAGGAAGTCCTCCGAGACCACGGAGGCCTTCACCGCGATCGCGCGCTCGATGACCTCACGGAACTCGGAGGTCGACGGGTCGCTGACGCGGTCCACATCGGCCTCGATCAGGTCGAGGATCGCCGGATCCGCGATGAACCCGGCTTTCGCGACCTCGGCGAAGCCGGCCAGGACCTCGTTCTTCGGCAGGGTCTCCAGGAGATCGAGGTCGCAGATCACCGCACGAGGCGCGAAGAAGGCTCCGACGAGGTTCTTCCCCTCGGCCGTGTTGATCCCGGTCTTGCCCCCGACGGCCGCATCCACCATGCCGAGCACCGTCGTCGGGATCTGGACGACCTGCACGCCGCGCAACCACGTCGCCGCCACGAACCCGGCGAGGTCGGTGACCGCGCCACCACCCAATCCGATCACGGCGTCGCTCCGCGTGAAATCGGCCTGCCCCAGGATCTGCCAGCAGAACGCCGCGACCTCCACCCGCTTCGCCGACTCGGCGTCGGGCACCTCGGCGAGCAGCACCTGGTCGTACCGATCCTGCAGCGACGCGCGCAACTCCTCGGCCATCCTTCCGACGGTCGGGGTGTGCACGATGAGCACCTTCGCGACGCGCTCATCGAGAGCGTCCGCGACGGTTCCGATGATCCCCCTGCCGACGGTGATCTCATACGCAGCGGATCCCGTCACCGGGATGCGAGTGGGGGCGTCAGTCATCGGATCGTGACTCCTTTACGGGTTCGGAACTCGGAGTGTGCGGGCGCGCGCGGTTCCGCTCGCGCCATGCCTTGCGGCCCTGCGCCGCCACCCACCGAGATGTGCGTTCGGTGAGCTGGTCCTTCGTCGCACGGTCGGTGCGGAACGTGACATCGGCCACGGCGTCGTAGAGCGGGCGGCGCTCGCGCAGAATGCGTCCCCAGGCGGAGGGGTCATCGCGCAGCAGCGGACGCTTCGCCAGATTCGCGGTGCGCAGCACCGCCTCCTGCGTCGTCATGAGCAGCACGACGGGGTGCTCGGCGAGCAGCGCACGCGTGCCCTCGTGGATCACGGCGCCGCCGCCGAGCGCGACGATACGCGCACCCGTCTCGGCGAGTTCGTGCGCGATGACCTCGGCCTCGCGCCGCCGGAACTCGTCCTCCCCGTGCGTGACGAAGAACTCCGCGATCGGACCGTACTTCCGCACGAACTGGGCATCGGTGTCGACGAAGGGGATGCCGAGTTCACGTGCGACCCGCTTGCCGAGACTCGTCTTCCCCGCGGCCATCGGGCCCACGAAGACGATGGCGCGCTCGGGCAGGCGCTGACCGCCCCGTCTGCGACGCGCCGGTCTGACGCCGCCCGCGGACCGGGCGCGCTCACGCCGCGCCGCCGGAGCGAAGCTCGGCGGCGTCGGTACGGGTCGCGTCTCGGGTGGGCCGACCGGGCGGCCGGCGCGGCGTGGCTCGTTCACGAGTCGATCGGCGCCCGCAGCCGTTCGGGGATGTTCGCGACGTACGCCTCGAGGTTGCGCCGCGTCTCCGACACGCTGTCCCCACCGAACTTCTCCGCGACGGCATCCGCGATGACGAGCGCGACCATCGCTTCGGCGACCACTCCGGATGCCGGTACCGCGGATACATCGCTGCGCTGGTGGTGCGCCTTCGCGTCCTCACCCGTCGCGACATCGACGGTGGGCAGCGCCCGGGGCACCGTGGCGATGGGCTTCATCCCGGCGCGCACGCGCACGACCTGGCCAGTCGTCATGCCGCCCTCGATGCCCCCGGCACGGCCGGTGTCTCGGGTGATGCCGTCCGCACCGGCGTGCAGCGCATCGTGGGCTTCGGAGCCGCGGCGGCGCGTGGTCTCGAAGCCGTCACCGACCTCGACCCCCTTGATCGCCTGGATCCCCATGAGGGCTCCGGCGAGCCGGGAGTCGAGACGGCGGTCCCAGTGGACATAGGATCCGAGCCCCGGGGGAAGTCCATAGGCCAGCACCTCGACGACGCCGCCGATGGTGTCGCCCGACTTCTTCGTGTCATCGACCTCGGCGACCATGCGCGCGCTCGTCTCGGGATCCGCACAGCGCAACGGGTCGGCGTCGAGCGTCGCGACATTCTCGGGCCTCGGCAGCGGCGTCCCGTCGGGAACTGCGACTCCGCCGATCGACACGGTGTGACTGACGAGACGGATGCCGAGCTCGGCGAGGAACGCGCGGGCGACCGCGCCGAGCGCGACCCGTGCGGCGGTCTCGCGCGCGCTCGCCCGCTCGAGCACTGGACGCGACTCGTCGAACCCGTACTTCTGCATGCCTGCGAGATCGGCGTGACCCGGACGCGGGCGCGTCAGCGGTGCACCGCGACCCCGCGACCGTTCGGAGAGATCGGTGGGCTCGGCGCTCATGACCTCGGCCCACTTCGGCCACTCGGTGTTGCCGATGCGGATCGCGACGGGCCCGCCGATGCTGACGCCCTGCACCACGCCGCCCGAGAGATGCAGCTCGTCCTGCTCGAACTTCATGCGCGAACCGCGTCCATATCCGAGCTTGCGTCGGGCGAGATCCTCGCGGATCCCGTCGAGGGTCACGGGCACGCCCGCGGGCAGCCCCTCGAGCACAGCAATGAGTTCGGGGCCGTGGGATTCCCCGGCGGTGAGCCAACGCAGCATAGGCACCATCCTATGACACGGCGGCGGCCACCATCTCCGCGCGGACGCGCTCCTCGACCGGGAGCGGCGCTGCCGGGTCGCCCGTGGTGAAGATGCGCACCTGCACGATCGCCTGCTCGACGAGCATGTCGAGACCGGCGTGCGCACTGCCGCCCGCGGCCGTCCAGCGCCGCGCGAGCGGCGACGGCCACGGATCGTACGCCACATCGTAGAGCGGTACGTCGAACGCGTGCGACGGGAGTTCGAGCGCGGTGCCGGCAGGGCCTGGCAGCGTCGAGACGATGAGCGTGGCATCGCGTATCGCCGCTGCAGCCGCGTCACTGTCGAGCGCCTGACCGATGACGTCGAACCGCCGCGCGAGCTCCGCAGCGGCCTCCGCTCGCCGGCCGAGCACGGTCACCGCCTCGGCCGCGAGACGACGTGCCGCCAGAACGGCGGAGACCGCCGTCGATCCGGAGCCGAGCACGACCGTCCGGGTCGCGTCGAGGCCCGCCCGGTCGATCGCGCGCGCCAGGCCGACGACATCCGTGTTGAAGCCGGACCAGTGCGGTACCTCGCCCGCAGTCCCGACGCGCAGCAGCGTGTTCACGACACCGCTCTCCATCGCCACGGCGTCGAGCGAGGCCGCGATGCGATGCGCCTCGGCTTTGAGCGGCATGGTCAGCGAGAACCCGATCCAGCGCTCGTCGCGCCCATCGAGGAACGAGCGCAAGCCGGATTCGCCGACCCGGATCGCGCGATAGTCCCACGGCAGCTGCAGTGCGCGATACGCCGCGGCGTGGATCACCGGCGACCGCGAATGCGCGATCGGCGAACCGAGGACCGCCACGCGGCGCGCGCCGGAGGGAACGCCCATCAGCACCCGCTGTCTGGGGTGGTGTCGCACCATTCGCGGTACTCGGCGACCGCCTGCTCGTGCTCCGCGGCGGTGACCGAGAAGGTCGATGCGCCCGTGCCGCCCGGGGACACCACGAAGTACATCCAGTCGCCCTTCGTGGGCTGCAGCGCCGCCTCGATGGCCGCCCGACCGGGGTTCGAGATCGGCCCCTCGGGCAGTCCCGTGTGCACGTAGGTGTTCCACGGGTTGTCGTCTTGCAGCGCCTCGTCGGTGGACCAGACACTGCCGTCGCTGTGCTCCCCCATCCCGTACTGGGCGGTGGAGTCCATCTGCAGACGCATGCCGTCATCGAGCCGGTTCGCGATGACGCGCGACACCTTGCCGAAGTCGTCGGCGATACCGCTCTCCTTCTGCACCATCGCGGCGATGTTCAGCACGCGCTCGCGGTCGTCGACCGCCACATCGAGGCTGTCGAGCACCGCCCGCTGCTCGTCGACGAGCCGCTGGATCGCCTCCGTCGGGGTCGTGTCGAGTTCGAACTCGTACGTAGCGGGGAACAACCATCCCTCGAGCGAGTCGACGCCGCTCGGCAACGAGAACGCCGCGGGATCCTCGGCTGCGGCCTGCAGGTCCTCGAGCGGCATGTCGATGGAGGTCGAGATGCGCTCGAGCGTCTGCTCGACCGTGAAGCCCTCCGGAATCGTCACCGTCAGGGGCACCCGGTTCTCAGGATCCTGCAGCGCGTCGAGTGCCGCGGCGGAGCTCATCTGCTCCCGGAGCTGATACGCGCCCGGCTGGAACTCGACCGTCGGCCGTTCCAGGAGCAGCGAGTAGAAGGCGTCCGAGGTTTTCACGACATCGTGGTCCTCGAGCGTCGCGGCAATGTCTTGACCGATCTCGCCCTCCTGGATGACGACGACCACTTCTCCGCTGCCTTCGCCCTCGTAGTCGTTGCTCGTCCACCCGAGCGCCAGTGAGACCTGCGACCCGTAGTGCGACCACAGGTACCCTCCGGCCGCAGCGAGGCCTCCGAGCAGCACGACGGCGACACCGAGCGAGATCAAGAGGCGATTGCGGGTCTGGCGACGGTCTCGCTGTGCACGTCGATTCATCGTTCGTCTCCCCTCTCGGGCGATCCGGCCGCAGCCAGGCGCCCCGGCGCGCTGCCGCGCGAGCGTTCGGTGTCAATGGCGTGCTGCAGGATCACCACGGCCGCAGCCTGATCGATCACGGCGCGACTCTGCCTCGTCTTGCGTCCGGCCTGGCGCAACTGCCCCTGAGCGGACACGGTCGAGAGGCGCTCGTCGACGAACCGAACGGGTACGCCCTGCTCTCGCAGCGCCGCAGCGATGCGGTCGCCGAACGCTTCGGCGTCGTCGGTCGACGGCGTGTGCTCGCCTCTGAGGTTGAGCGGCAGGCCGACGACGACCTCGACGGCGCTGGTCTCCGCGACGATCTCGATGATCCGACCGATGTCGGTATCGCCGCTGAGGTCTCGGGTGATCGTCTCGACCGGCGTGGCGAGCATGGCGTGCGGATCGCTGCGCGCGATCCCCACACGCGCTTTGCCGACGTCCACGCCGAGCCGCGTTCCTGGGCGCACGCTACCCCTGCAGGCTGCGCCGGATCTCGGCGAGTGCGGGGTCGATACGTGCGGGGTCGGTGCCGCCGCCCTGCGCGAGGTCCGGCTTCCCGCCGCCGCCGCCGCCGAGCACTCCGGCACCGAGTTTCGCGAGATCACCGGCCTTCACACCGGCGTCGCGCGCGGCCGCCGTCGTCGCGGTGATCACCACGGGCTTGCCGGCCGCATCTCCGGCGAGGGCGACGACCCCCGCCTCGCTGCCGAACTGCTCGCGAAGCTTCAATGCAAGTCCGCGGATGTCATCGGCGGATCCGACGGATCCGAGCGACGCGATCACGGCCCGCACGTCACCGACGCGCTCCGCACCCGCCATGAGATCGGGGACGCGCTGCGCGAGCTGCTGCGCCTCGAACGCGGCGATCTTCTTCTCGGCCGCCTTCAGCTGAGCCGACAGATCCTGCACCTTCGAGACCACCTCGAGGCGCGGCACCTTCAGACCGCTCGTGAGCTGCTGCACGATGGCGCGCTCTGCCGCGAAGTTGCGGAACGCTTCGAGCCCGACCAGCGACTCGACACGGCGGTTGGTCGAGCCGACCGAGCTCTCGGACACCAGGTTGATCATGCCGATCTCGGCGGAGCTCGACACGTGCGTTCCGCCGCACAGTTCGCGCGACCACGGGCCCCCGATGTCGACGACGCGGACACGGTCGCCGTACTTCTCGCCGAAGAGCGCCATGGCGCCGATCGACTTCGCTTCGTCGAGATCCATCTCTCGGGTCACGACATCGTAGTCGGATCGGATCGCGAGGTTCGAGATCTCTTCGATCTCGCTCTTCGTCTCTGCGGACAGCGCGTCCGAGTGCGTGAAATCGAGCCGGAGGTACCCCGCCTTGTTGTAGGAGCCCGACTGGTGCGCGTTGGGGCCGAGCACATCGCGGAGCGCTGCGTGGACGACGTGCGTCCCCGAGTGCGCCTGCGTCGCTCCGCGTCGGTAGTCGGCGTCCACGCGGGTTTCGGCGCGAGCATCGAGACCGATGGTGCCGACCGTCACCTTCACGGTGTGGACGATCAGTCCGGGTACGGGCTTCTGCACATCGAGAACCTCGGCCTCGAATCCGTCGCCGACGATGAGTCCCTGATCGGAGTCCTGGCCGCCCGATTCGGCGAAGAGCGAGGTCTCGGCGAGCACCAGCTCCGCGATCTCCCCCTCGCGCGCCTCACGAGCGGTCGCGCCGTCAACGACGAGGCCGAGCACGCGACTCTCATGCCGCAGCTCCGAGTAGCCCGTGAACAGCGTCTCGCCAAGGCCGCGCAACTCCTTGTAGACGGACAGGTCGGCGCGCTGGCCCTTCTTCGCCTTCGCATCGGCCTTGGCGCGGTCGCGCTGCTCCTGCATGAGCGACGCGAACACGCCCTCGTCGACCGCCACTCCCGCTTCTTCCGCGATCTCGAGCGTCAACTCGATGGGGAATCCGTGGGTATCGTGCAAGAGGAATGCCGTGTCCCCGGCGAGATCGGTCCGATCCGCCTGCGCGCGACCGACCGCGTCATCGAGGATCTCGATACCCGAGTGCAGTGTGCGCAGGAAGGTCCGCTCCTCCGCGTACGCCGCGCGCGAGATGAACGCGAAGTTCCGCTCCACATCGGGATAGCCGTCACGCATGGCGTCGCGCGACACGGGGAAGAGTTCGGGGAACGTGGCCCCCTCGACACCCAGCAGCCGCATCGAGAGGATGACTCGACGCAGCAGCCGGCGCAGGATGTATCCGCGACCCTCGTTGGAGGGCGTGACGCCGTCCGAGATGAGCATGAGTCCGGACCGCACGTGGTCGGCGACGACGCGCAGACGCACGTCATCGTCGTGGTTCGCACCATAGGTCTTGCCCGCGAGCTCGGCGGCCCGGTCGAGCACCGGACGCACCTGATCGATCTCGTACATGTTGTCGACGCCCTGCTTCAGGAACGCCACGCGCTCGAGACCCATGCCGGTGTCGATGTTCTGCTTCGGCAGCTCGCCGACGATGCGGAAGTCGACCTTCGACTGCACATCGGCGATCTCGTACTGCATGAAGACGAGGTTCCAGATCTCGACGTAGCGATCGTCATCGGTCGCCGGCCCTCCGTCGATCCCGTAGGCGGGGCCTCGGTCGAAGAAGATCTCGGAGCAGGGTCCCGCCGGCCCGGGCTGACCGGTCGACCAGTAGTTGGTGTCCTTGCCGAGCCCCTGGATGCGCTCGTCGGGCAGGCCGATCTCATCGCGCCAGATCCCGCGCGCCTCGTCGTCCTCCTCGTAGACCGTCACCCACAGATCCTCGGGATCGAACCCGAGCCCCCCGTCGGCCTCGGACGACGTGAGCAGGCCCCACGCGTAGCGGATGGCACCGGCTTTGAAGTAGTCGCCGAACGAGAAGTTGCCGCACATCTGGAAGAAGGTGCCGTGACGCGGTGTCTTGCCCACCTCTTCGATGTCGTTGGTGCGGATGCACTTCTGCACGCTCGTCGCGCGCGGGTACGGTGCGGGAACGAGACCCGAGAGATACGGCACGAACGGCACCATGCCCGCCACCGTGAACATGAGACTCGGATCGTCGCTCACGAGTGAGGCCGACGGAACGACGGTGTGCCCGTTGCGTTCGAAGTAGTCGAGCCAGCGGCGACGAATGTCAGCGGTCTGCATGAATGGTGTCCTTCGGGGAGAGGAGGTGCGGGAGGGAGGGGTCAGTTGTTCGGTCGCGCATCGGAGTCGGCCAGCGTCTGCTCGACGTGATCGAGCACCTCTTTGGCCTCGGACTCGACCTCGTGGTACCCGGCAGACACGGCGTCAGAGATCTCGCGAGCACCCTGGCTCACACGATCGAAGAAGCGCCGCCCCTCTGGCGTCTGGTTCACGAAGTGCGCCCCGACGAACCCGAGACCGATGCCCACGATCAGCCAGAACAGCTTGCCCATACGGTATTCCTTCCAACGAGTGCCGACCCCGCCCCGTTTCGGCGCAGGGAAAACATAGGGAACAGTGTAGCGCCCGCCTATGACAAGAGGGGGCGCCTCACGGCACCCCCTCTTGCGGATCAGACCTTAGCGGCCCGAGTAGTACTCGACGACCAGCTGGACTTCACAGGTCACCGGAACCTCGGCGCGCTTCGGGCGGCGCACGAGACGCGCCTGGAGCTTGTCGAGCTCGACCTCGAGGTACCCGGGGACGTTCGGCAGGACCTCGGCGTGACCGCCGGCGGCCGCGACCTGGAAGGGCTCCATGGCCTCGGAGCGCTGCTTCACGTGGATCAGCTGACCGGGCTTCACGCGGAAGGACGGACGATCGACGATCTTGCCGTCGATCAGAATGTGGCGGTGCGTCACCATCTGACGCGCCTGCGCCGTTGTGCGGGCGAAGCCGGCGCGGAGCACCAGCGCGTCGAGACGCATCTCGAGCAGCTCCACGAGGTTCTCACCCGTCAGCCCGTCCTGGCGACGCGCCTCGGCGAACGCGATCGTCAGCTGCTTCTCGCGGATGCCGTACTGCGCCCGCAGACGCTGCTTCTCGCGGAGACGGACAGCGTAGTCGCTGTCACTCTTGCGCTTGGTGCGGCCGTGCTGACCGGGAGCGTAGGGACGCTTCTCGAGGTAGCGTGCGGCCTTCGGGGTGAGGGCGATGCCCAGCGCGCGTGAGCGGCGGGTCTGTGAGCGAGTACGCGACGTAGTCGACACGGGGATCCTTTCGGGGTTCTGTACAGAATTTCTTGTTCTCTCGGCCTCGCTGCGCCCGCATTCACGCGAACTCTCGCGCAATGCACGCGACGCAACATACCGTCTTCGGTGAGGGAACGACCAGTGCAGAAACCCGGCTACGGGGACCCTGCCACCCATCCCCCGCGTGCAGCCAGCCGCGGAGGAGATGTTGGCCAGCGAAGAGTCTATCAGATTCGTGTGATCCGGCGGATCTTCTCCAGGCGCTCCGCAAGGTCGCGCTCGTGCCCGTGCGCAGCGGGCTGGTAATAGACGCGGTCCGCGAGCTCATCGGGGAGGTACTGCTGGCCGACGACGCCGCGCGGGTCGCTGTGGGGGTACCGATACCCCTTGCCGTGACCGAGTCGCTTCGCCCCCGGATAGTGCGCGTCGCGGAGATGCTTCGGAACCTGACCGAACTTGCCCGCTTTCACGTCGGCGATCGCTGAGTCGATCGCGGTGATGGTCGCGTTCGACTTCGGTGCGGTGGCGATGTAGATCGTGGCCTCGGCCAGCGGAATGCGGGCTTCGGGCAGACCGATGAGCTGCGCGGCCTGCGCTGCGGCGACGGCGACCTCCAGTGCGTGAGGGTCCGCCATGCCGACATCTTCTGCCGCGTGCACGATGAGACGGCGGCCGATGAACCGCGGATCCTCACCCGCCTCGATCATGCGGGCCAGATAGTGGAGCGCCGCATCGGGATCGGACCCGCGCATCGACTTGATGAACGCGCTGATCACGTCGTAGTGCTGGTCCCCGTTGCGGTCGTAGCGCAGCAGTGCGCGATCGACCGACTCGGCGACGATCTCCGCCGTCACGACCGCAGGGACTTCGATGTCGCGTCGGTCTCCCTCGTCGCCAGCGTCACCCTCTTCGGCGGCAGCGCCCAGCGCGGATGCGGCCGCCGCCTCGAGCGCCGTGAGGGCGCGCCGCGCATCTCCCGACGCGAGCCGGACGATCGCGGTCATCGCCTCCTCGTCGAGACTGACCGCCCCGTCGAGCCCGCGCGGTTCGGCGACCGCACGCCCCACCAGCTCGCGGAGGTCGTCGTCGTCGAGCGGTTCCAGCGTCAGCAAAAGGGAGCGGGACAGGAGTGGGCTGATCACAGAGAAGGACGGGTTCTCCGTCGTCGCCGCGACCAGCGTCACCCACCCGTTCTCGACACCGGGCAGCAGTGCGTCCTGCTGAGCCTTGGTGAACCGGTGAATCTCGTCGAGGAAGAGTACCGTCGAGGTGTCGAAGAGATCGCGATCGTTGAGGGCGCGCTCCATCACGGTGCGGACGTCTTTGATGCCGGCAGTGACGGCGGAGAGCTCGACGAACTTGCGCCCGCTCGAGTGCGCGATCGCCTGCGCGAGCGTCGTCTTCCCCGTGCCGGGAGGACCCCACAGAATAATCGAGACCGCGCCGCCTCCACCACCTTCCGACGACGCCAGGGTCCGCAGCGGCGATCCCGCCTTCAACAGATGCTGCTGACCCACCACCTCGTCGAGCGCGCGTGGGCGCATGCGCACCGCGAGCGGTGCCGTGTGCACGAGAGGACGAGAGGGAGTCACGCCGCCATGTTACCGACCACCTCCGACACCGGCCAGAAACGCGCCTGTGTGGCATAGTGGGATGGGTCAATGCCCGGTCGGCGTCCGCCGACTCCCGAGACGACAGGTGAGCAGCACGGTGAGCGAAGCGACGAATGAGACGCCCTGGGGCCGAGTGGACGAGAACCGCACGGTGTACGTGCGCGAGGGCGACACCGAGCGGGCCGTGGGCGAGTTCCCCGATGGCACCAGTGAGGAAGCGCTCGCCTACTTCACGCGCAAGTTCGCGGATCTCGAGGGTCAGGTGACGCTGCTCGAACAGCGCATCAGGCGCGGCACCGCGCCCGCCGACGTGAGCGACACCGTCGCCAAGCTGCAGGCGCAGCTCGTCGAGCCCGCCGCCGTGGGCGATCTCGCCTCACTGCGGGATCGCGTCGAGAAGCTCTCGGGTCGCGCCGAGGAACTCACGGAGAAGCAGCGCGCTGAGCGCGAGGCCGCGAAGCAGGAGGCCGCAGCGCAGCGGGAGTCCATCGTGACTGAAGCCGAGCGTCTCGCCGCTCAGCCCGAGTCCTCGATCCGTTGGAAGGAGACCGGACAGGCGTTCGAGCAGCTGTTCACCGATTGGCAGCGGGCGCAGAAGAGCGGCCCTCAGATTCCGAAGTCGCAGGCCGACGCGCTCTGGAAGCGCTTCCGTGCCGCCCGGCAGTCGTTCGACTCCGCCCGTCGCGCTCACTTCGCACAGATGGACGCGAACAACCGTGACGTGAAGCAGCGCAAGGAACGGATCATCGGTGCCGCGGAGGCACTGGCTCCGAAGGGCGCGGACGGCATTCCCGCGTACCGCACGCTCCTGGACGAGTGGAAGGCCGCCGGACGCGCGAGTCGGAAGCTCGATGACCAGCTCTGGGCGCGGTTCAAGGCGGCCGGAGATGTGCTGTTCGATGCGAAGAAGTCGATCGACGCGCAGGCCGACGAAGAGCAGGTCGGCAATCTGGCTGCCAAGCAGGCGCTGCTCGACGAGGCTCAGCCGCTGCTGCAGGAGTCCGACCACGCGGTGGCTCGGAAGCGTCTGGCCGAGGTCCAGCGGCGCTGGGACGAGATCGGTCGCGTTCCCCGGGAGTCGCTCCGCGAGGTCGAGGGTCGACTCCGCCGCATCGAGGATCACGTCAAGGGACTCGAGGAGGAGCACTGGCGCCGCACGAATCCGGAGACCAAGGCGCGGAGCGAGGGTCTGCGGGGCCAGCTCGAATCGTCGATCGCCGAGCTCGAGGCTCAGGTGAACGCGGCGCGGGCATCCGGCGACCGTCGCGCGTTGGAGGAGGCCGAGGGGGCCTTGCAGACTCAGCAGAGCTGGCTCGCCGCCATCGGCGACTGACGTTCTCCACAGGGGCCGCGCAGCGCGTGCGGGGCCCGCAGCGGGGCGCCATGCTGGAAGGATGACCTCGCCACTCCCGAACCCGCCGACCCTCGATCATCTGCCGAGCTCCGTGATCCGCGCCGCACTCCTGCGCGGCGACATCGTACGGTGCGGTCCGGGTGTCCGACCCATCGGATGGCCGGACACGCCCCGCGTACGCGCCCACGCGCTGACACTCGCTCCTGGCCGAGTCGCGTCGCACCTCACCGCCGCCTGGGTGTGGGGCGCCGCACGTCACCCCGGTGCTCCGCTCCACGCCACGGTCACGGACCGCCGCCGGCGCGATCCGGTGCGCGACGCCGCGCTCGCCCTGCACCACCGTCCGGTCCCCGAGCTCGATCTGGTGCGCTTCGGCGCCACAGCGGTCACGACTCCACGGCGCACCCTCATCGATCTTCTGCACGAGCCGGGAGCCGAAGACGGCTTTCCGCATACGGCACGCGTCGCCTGCCGCCTGCTGAGTCGATCCTCTCCCGGGGGCATCGATGCGATTCCCCTGACGGAGATCCTCGCCGGTCGTGCGTCGAGCCGCGCACGCATCGAAGCACGTCTGGCGAGACTGTGATCGCCAGACCCCCGACCGCTGCGCCGTGTCGCCCTAGTTCGTATGCGTACGGTACACGTCGTACACGCCATCGATGCGTCGTACCGCATTGAGCACCCGGTCCAGGTGCGTCGAGTTCGCCATTTCGAAGATGAAGCGGCTGATCGCCAGGCGCGACCGAGAGGTCTGCACCGATGCGGACAGAATATTCACGTGATGCTCGCTGAGCACCCGCGTGACGTCGAGCAGCAACCCGGACCGGTCGAGGGCTTCGACCTGGATCTGCACCAGGAAGACGCTCTTCGCGGTCGGCGCCCACTCCACCTCGACGATACGGTCGGGCTGGGACTCGAGAGCGAGGAAGTTCTGGCAGTCGGTGCGGTGCACCGAGATGCCCTGCCCTTTGGTGATGAAGCCGCGGATCTCGTCACCCGGTACCGGTGTGCAGCACTTCGCGAGCTTCACCAGAACATCGGAGGCGCCCTTGACGACGACACCGCTGTTCGAGTCCGTCTTCGGCTCGGCGGGGCGCGAGATCCGATCGGGCTGCTGCGCGGTCACCGCGGGCTCGGTGGAGGCCTGGTCTTCAGCGACGAGCGCGCCGACCTTCTCGATCACGGACTGCGCGGAGACATGCCCCTCGCCGATGCCGGCGTAGAGCGCTGTCACGTCGGTGTAGTGCAGCTGCAGTGCGACCTGCTGCAGCGACTCCGAGTTGAGCGACTGCCGCAGCGGCAGCCCCTGCTTGCGCAGGGCGCGCGTCATCTCGTCCTTGCCGCGTTCGATCGCCTCATCGCGCCGCTCTTTGGTGAACCACTGCCGGATCTTGTTCTGCGCCCGCTTGCTCTTCACGAACCGGAGCCAGTCCTGGTTCGGACCCGCCTCCGGATCCTTCGAGGTGAAGACCTCGACGACGTCGCCGTTCTGCAGCGGCGTCTCGAGCGGCACCAGTCGTCCGTTCACGCGGGCGCCCATCGTGTGATGCCCGACCTCGGTGTGCACCGCGTAGGCGAAGTCGACGGTCGTACCGCCCTCCGGGAGCCCGATCACGCGCCCCTTCGGCGTGAAGACGTAGACCTCCTTCGCACCGATCTCGAACCGCAGTGCATCCAGGAACTCGCCAGGGTCCTCCGTCTCGGCCTGCCAGTCGGAGATGTGCGCGAGCCACGCCATGTCGGACGAGGGCGCCGTCGCGGCCTGCGACCCGGACTGCTTCTGTGAGCTCTGCTGCTTGTACTTCCAGTGCGCCGCAACGCCGTACTCGGCGCGCTGGTGCATCTCGAAGGTGCGGATCTGGATCTCGACGGCGCGCCCGTCCGGTCCGATCACCGTGGTGTGCAGCGACTGGTAGAGGTTGAACTTCGGGGAGGCGATGTAGTCCTTGAAGCGACCGGGGATCGGGGTCCACCGCGCATGCACGGCACCGAGCACGGCGTAGCAGTCGCGGATCGAGTTCACCAGCACACGGATGCCGACCAAGTCGTAGATGTCGTCGAAGTCGCGACCCCGGACGATCATCTTCTGGTAGATCGAATAGAACTCTTTCGGGCGCCCTGTCACTTCTCCGCGGATGCGCGCGTCGCGGAGGTCCTGCTCGATCGAGCCGATCACGACGCCGACGAGTTCGTCGCGCTGCGGATTGCGCTGCACGACCAGATTCTCGATCTCCGCGTACAGCTTCGGCTTCAGCACCGCGAACGACAGGTCTTCGAGCTCGGTCTTGATCGACTGGATCCCGAGGCGGTGCGCGAGCGGCGCGTAAATCTCGAGCGTCTCCTGCGCCTTCCGCTTCGCGGAGTCCGACGAGACGAACCCCCAGGTGCGCGCATTGTGCAGGCGATCGGAAAGCTTGATGACGAGGACGCGAATGTCCTTCGACATCGCGACCACCATCTTGCGCACGGTCTCCGCCTGCGCGGAACTCCCGTACTTCACTTTGTCGAGCTTGGTCACGCCATCGACGAGCATGGCGATCTCTTCACCGAACTCGTGCGACAGCTCCGTCAACGAGTACTCGGTGTCCTCGACCGTGTCGTGCAAGAGGGCCGCCGCCACCG
The DNA here is from genome assembly GCF_017583045.1 of Leucobacter tardus. Lineage (GTDB taxonomy): Bacteria > Actinomycetota > Actinomycetes > Actinomycetales > Microbacteriaceae > Leucobacter > Leucobacter tardus. The sequence goes on from NZ_JAGFBF010000005.1 coordinate 461,634, forward strand.
CGACCGGTGCGACGCCGAGCTCGGCGAGGATCTGGGCGACCGCGATCGGGTGGGTGATGTAGGGTTCGCCGCTGCGGCGCTTCTGGCCCCGATGCGCCTGCTCGGCAACGACGTACGCGCGATCGATGACCGAGAGATCCGCTTTCGGGTGCGCCGCGCGCACGGTGCGGATCACCTCTTCCACCGCCCCAGGGGCACTCGCGCGCGAGAAGATGCGCGGCACGAGGCGTCGCAGCGACGACGTCCCGGTTCCTGTGACGTCACTCGTTGCCATGTGCCACCCCCTTGGAATGAATGATTGAACGTTACACCAGGTCAGCGTCGATCACGAATCGGGGGTCGTCCTCGGCGGAGACGCTCAGACGCCCGTGCTCCGCCCGCTCTCCGCGTCACCCGCGAGCACGTCGTTCGGGTGCTCGGCACCGTCGCCCTCCCGGAGATGCTGCTCGCGGATCTCACGCACTCGCGCGTCGCGCTTCTTGAGCGCGGGCTCGTGCGAACGCATGTCCGCGTACACAGGCGCGGCCACGAAGATCGTCGAGTACGCTCCGACCAGGATGCCGATGAACAGGGCGAGGGAGATGTCGCGCAGCGTCGCCGCACCGAGCCAGTACCCGCCGATGAAGAGAATGCCGCCGACCGGCAGAAGACCCACGACGGAGGTGTTGATCGACCGGACCAGCGTCTGGTTGACCGCGAGGTTCACCGACTCGGAGAAGGTGCGCGTCTCGTTGAGCGCGCCGGGCGACGTGTTCTCGCGAATCTTGTCGAACACCACCACGGTGTCGTAGAGCGAGTAGCCCATGATCGTCAAGAATCCGATCAGTGCCGCCGGCGTCACTTCGAAGCCGGTGATCCCGTAGATGCCCGCCGTGATGATGAGGTCGTGCAGCAGCGCGACCAACGCAGCGGCGGCCATCTTCCAGGTGCGGAAGTACACCGCCATGACGAGGGCGGCGAACACCAGGAACACCGCGACGCCGATCATCGCCTGCTTGGTGATGTCCTGGCCCCACGCGGGTCCCACGAACGAGTACGTGACGTCGGTCTCACCGACGTCGAACGCCTCCTGCAATGCTGCCGAGACCTCGGTGTTCTCCGTCTCGCTCAGGTCCTCCAGCTGGATCCTGACGTCGGTCTGTCCGACGTGGCTGACGCGCGGAGTGCTCGACGGGAGTACTTCCGCGACAGCCTCCTCCGCGATCTGCTGGTCGTTCTCGACGGACGTGTCGAGATGCACCTGGAACTGGCTGCCGCCGGTGAACTCGATCCCGAAGACGAATCCGCCGCGGAGGAACGGCCCGACGATGGAGACGATGACGAGCGCGATGGCGATGGTGTACCAGAGCTTCCGCCGACGAACGAACTCCACCGACTGCTCGCCGGTGTAGATCGCATTGCCCCACTCGGAGAATGAGCGTGCCATGTCAGCTCTCCTTTCCGACGGGTTCGACGCCCGCGTCCGCAGCCTTGCGCTCGGCGATCGTCTGCCGGCGCTCGGCTTCCTTGCGGCTGCCCAGGTTCTTCTTGCTCTTCCCGCGTCCGCCGGTCGCCACCGGTGCGCGGAACTGCAAACGTCCGCGGTACACCGCGCCGAGTCGACGCGGGTCCAACCCGGACGCCGGGTGCCCCTCGCGGTAGAACTTGGTGCGCGCCAGCAGCGTCATGAGCGGGTGCGTGAACGCCATGACGACGATGATGTCGATCAGGGTGGTGAGCCCCAGCGTGAACGCGAAGCCCCGCACGTTCGCGACGGCGAAGATGAAGAGGATCACCGCGGCCATGATGTTGATCGCATCCGAGGCGAGGATCGTGCGCAGCGCTTTCTTCCAGCCGTGATCGACGGCGGAGTTCAACGCGAATCCGTCTCGAATCGAGTCTCTCACACGTTCGAAGTACAGGATGAACGAGTCGGCGGTGAACCCGACCGCCACGATGATGCCGGCAACGCCGGCCAGGCTCAATCGATACCCCTGCCGCCATGAGAAGAAGGTCAGCAGCAGGTATGTGAGCACCGCGGCGATGCCGAGCGACATGATCGTCACGGTGCCGAGCACACGGTACTGGAAGAGCGAGTAGACCACGACAAGCGCGAGGCCGATGATGCCGGCGATGAGACCCGCCTGCAGCTGGTTCGAACCGAGCGTCGCCGAGATGTCCTCCTGGCTCTGCGTCTCGAATCCGATCGGCAGCGCACCGAACTTCAGCTGATCGGCCAGCACTTCGGCGGACTCCTGCGTGAAGTTGCCCGAAATCGACGGGCGACCGTCGAGGATCTGCGCGTTCATCGTGGGCGCGGACACCACGCGGCCGTCGAGTACGAATGCGAATTGATTCAGCGGGGGCTGCGCGCCGAACATCCGCGAGCTGATCTCGCCGAAGGCCTGGCCGCCGGCATCAGTCATGCGCAGCTGTACTGCCCACCCGCCGGTCGTCGCACCCTGCTGAGTGGTCTCGGCCTGCGCCGTCGCATCGGTGATGACGTCACCGTCGAGCTCGACCGGCCCCAGGATGTACTTGACCTGATTGGTCTCGTCGCACGTGACGAGCGGACGATCGGTCGCGGACTCACCGGCGTTGAGCGCGGCCTCCGAGTCGCACGTGAAGTCGTCGAACTCCTGCTGCAATGCCGGCGTGATCCACTCCAGATCTCCGGCACCGTCCGGAAGCGGATCGGGATCGCGATCTTCGGCGGGCACCGGCTCGCTCTCGGCTGCAGCGTCGTCCTCTTCGCCCTCGGGGGTCAGCGTACCGGCCGCGTCCATCGCCAGGACGGGCCGGAAGTCGAGCTTCGCCGAGGCCGAGATGCGCGCGAGCGTCTCCTCGTCGGCCTGGCCCGGAATGGCGACGGAGATGTTCTGGCTTCCCTGAGTCGTCACCTCCGCCTCGGAGACGCCCGAGGCATCGACACGATCGCGGATGATGCTGACGGCCTGGTCGAGCTGCTCTCCGCTCACCGAACCGCCGCCGTCCGTCAGCTGCGGGGCGAGCAGAATCTGCGTTCCGCCCTGCAGATCGAGGGCGAGCTTCGGCGCCCACCCGGTCTCACCCCGTGCGACGCCGATCGCGATGACGCCGACGAGACCCACGATGAGGACGAGGAGGAGGGTGAGCGAACGCCACGCTTTCTTCACGGCAGGTGATGACGCCAAAGTGAACCGCTTTCCGGGAACAGTGAGGAGGAGTGAGTGGAGCCGGCCTAGGCCTTCGGTGCTCCGCCGTTCGGGCGGTCGTCGCCTTCGTCGGCCGGACGCTCGACAGCGGGGTCGGCGTCGGCGACGCGGCGATCCTCGTCGATCACGACGTTCTCCTCCTCGACCACCTTCGGGCTGAACTCGGGGTCATCGTCGGGCGCGACAACGGTCTCCTCGACGACCGGCGCATCGACCGGCTCCGTGATCTGACCGATCGCGTTGCGGTGCACCACGAGCGTGCTGTCGCCGCTCAGGATCGTGACCCGACTGTTCTCCTCGTCCACCGACTCGACGATGCCGAAGATGCCGGACTGCAGCATCACGCCGGCGCCGGGTCGCAGACCGCTCTGCAGCTGCTCCATCGCCTGACGACGCTTCTTGCCATTGCGGAACATGAAGATGATGAGCACGCCGATGAGCGCGATCATGACGAGTGAGATCGGATCCACGGTGGTCCTTTCGATCGGGGGTCTGAGGGAGCGCCCGTCGGACGCAAACCACCCCAGTCTAGCTGACGGGAGGCATGGGGATGCCTGTGTGCTCCCAGCCCATCCGGGTGACGGTGCGGCCGCGCGGCGTCCGCGACAGCAGGCCGGCCCGGACCAGGAAGGGCTCGACGACCGACTCGATCGTCTCCGCCTCTTCACCGACCGACACGGCGAGCGTCGAAAGCCCGACGGGGCCTCCCCCGAACCGCTCGACCACGGCGCGCAGCACCTCGCGATCGAGCCGATCGAGGCCCTGCGCATCCACGTCGTAGAGGGCGAGGGCCGCCTGCACGGCGTCCGTTCCCCCGGCGACGCCGTGCACCAGGCTGTAGTCGCGCACACGCCTCAGCAGGCGGTTGGCGATACGCGGTGTGCCGCGCGACCGTCGGGCGATCTCACTCACGCCCGCGGCAGCGATGTCGAACTCCAGCAGTCGCGCCGCGCGGGTGACCACGCTCTCCAGCTCGTCGTCGGCGTAGAACTCGAGGTGGGCAGTGAACCCGAAGCGATCGCGCAGCGGGTTCGGCAGCAGGCCGGCACGAGTCGTGGCACCGACCAGCGTGAACGGCGCGATCTCGAGCGGAATCGATGTCGCGCCCGCGCCCTTGCCGACCATGATGTCGATCTTGAAGTCCTCCATCGCGAGGTAGAGCATCTCCTCGGCACTGCGCGCCATGCGATGGATCTCGTCGATGAAGAGCACCTCTCCCGGAGTGAGCGCCGAGAGCACCGCCGCCAGATCACCGGCGTGCTGGATCGCGGGACCCGATGTCTGGTGGAGCGGCTTCTCGAGCTCGGCTGCGACGATCATCGAGAGCGTCGTCTTGCCGAGTCCCGGAGGGCCCGCGAGCAGAATGTGGTCGGGCGTGCGCTGCTGCATGGTGGCGGCGTCGAGCAGCAGCCGGAGCTGCTGCCGGACTCGGGACTGACCGACGAACTCCTCGAGTGAGCCCGGGCGGAGCGCGCCCTCGTACCCGAGCTCGCCCGTGGTCGCCTGACCCGATAGTTCGCCCGTCATCGTCCCCGCCCGCGAGCCGAAGCCTGGTCGCTCTGCAGCAGCCGGAGCGCTGCACGCAGCAGCCCCGCCTCGTCAACGGGTGCTCCGGCGGTCGCGGCGTCCTGAACGGCCTGCGCCGCATCCGCATCGCTGTAGCCGAGGCCGGAGAGCGCGAGTTGCACGGCTCCGGACGCGCCGGCGCTCTCGGAACCGGACGCCGATGCCGGCGCGTCGTCGCTCGTCTCGACCGCTGCGAGTTTTCCGGCGAGAGACACGGTGATCAGCTTCGCGGTCTTCGGGCCGATGCCCGAGACACGCTTGAACGGCCGTTCGTCCTCAGCGGCGACCGCACGCGCGATCTCGCCGGGCGTCAGCGCGGACAGCACGCCGAGCGCACTGCGGGGCCCGACGCCGGAGACCGCGATCAGGTGACCGAACACCTCCAGCTCCGGCGCCGTGGCGAAGCCGAAGAGCGTCAGGGAGTCCTCGCGAACGATGAGGGAGGTCTGTAGCGCGACGACGTCGCCGACGTGCGCCTGAGGTGCCCGCCCGCCGGCGGGCACCTCGACGCGCATGCCGATCCCGCCGACGGCGACCACGACCCATCCCGCACCGACCGCGAGCACCTCACCCTGCACCGAAGCGATCATGCGGGCTGCGGCACCGAGTCGTCGGAGTGGTTCGCGATGTCCGCGGCTGTGCCACCGCGGATCGCACGGTTCACGGCGCTGACGATGGCCTCGAGCGTCGCCCGGCTCGTGTCGGGGTCGATGCCGACGCCCCAGAGCCGGTGACCGTCGACCTCGAGGTCGACGTATGCGGCGGCGACGGCGTCGCCGCCCGCACTCATCGCGTGCTCCACGTAGTCGAGGAGAGTCACGTCGTGCCCCGCGCCGTTCAGCGCGTTCAGGAACGCGTCGACCGGGCCGTTGCCGCGCGCGGTCGATTGACGTTCGTCGTCACCGTCGCGGAAGTCGAAGGTGAGCTCCGTGACGCCGTCACCGGCACTCGTCGTCGCGGTTCGCAGCACCTCGTACCGACCCCAGCGCTCGGCATCGGCATTCCGGGACGGCAGGTACTCGTCCTGGAAGATCCGCCAGATCTCGTCGCTCGACACCTCGCCGCCCTCGGTGTCCGTCAGCGCCTGCACGACCGAGCTGAACTCGATCTGCAGACGCCGCGGCAGATCCAGGTGGTGGTCCGTCTTCAGCAGGTAGGCGACACCGCCCTTGCCCGACTGCGAATTCACGCGGATCACGGCTTCGTAGGACCGTCCCAGGTCCTTCGGGTCGACGGGCAGGTACGGTACGGCCCACTCGGTGTCCTCGATCGCGCGACCGGACTCGTCGGCCCGCTCGGCCATGCGCTCGAGACCCTTCTTGATGGCGTCCTGGTGCGAGCCGGAGAACGCGGTGTAGACCAGGTCGCCCGCCCACGGACTGCGCTCGTGCACGCGCAACTGATTGCAGTACTCGGCGGTGCGACGGATCTCGTCGAGACGGGAGAAGTCGATCTCGGGGTCGATGCCCTGCGTGAACAGGTTGATGCCGAGCGCGATGAGGTCGACGTTGCCCGTGCGCTCACCGTTGCCGAAGAGGCAGCCCTCGATGCGGTCCGCTCCAGCCTGGTACCCCAGTTCGGCTGCGGCGACGGCGGTCCCGCGGTCGTTGTGCGGGTGCAGCGAGAGGATGACGTGCTCGCGGTGCGCCAGATGACGACTCATCCACTCGATGGAATCGGCGTACACGTTCGGCGTCGACATCTCGACCGTCGCCGGAAGGTTGATGATCACATTGCGCTCGGCGGTCGGCTCGAAGACCTCGAGCACCTCGTTGCAGACCTCGACGACGTAATCCAGCTCGGTGCCCGTGTACGACTCGGGCGAGTACTGGTAGAACACCTCGGTGTCGGCGCAGATCGATTCGCTCGCCCGGCACAGCTTCGCGCCCTCGACCGCGATGCGCTTGATCCCCTCGCGGTCCGATCGGAAGACGACATCGCGCTGCAGGATGCTCGTCGAGTTGTAGAGGTGGACGATCGCCTGCTTCGCACCGACGAGCGATTCGTAGGTGCGGGTGATCAGGTGCTCGCGGGCCTGCGTCAGCACCTGGATCGTGACGTCGTCGGGAATCGCTCCGTCCTCGATGAGGTGCCGGACGAAGTCGAAGTCGGTCTGACTCGCCGAGGGGAATCCGACCTCGATCTCCTTGTACCCCATCTTCACGAGCAGATCGAACATGATCCGCTTGCGTTCCGGGCTCATCGGATCGATGAGCGCCTGATTGCCGTCGCGGAGGTCGACGGCGCACCAGCGCGGGGCGCGCTCGATGCGACGGTCGGGCCACGTGCGATCGTGCAGTTCCACATCGATGATCTCGTGGAACGGACGGTACCGGTGGACCGGCATGCCTGAGGGCTTCTGCGTGTTCTTCATGGGACTCGTTCTTCTCGCTTCTCGGAATGGAGTGGTTCAGCCAACACGAACGCCGCGACGAGGGAGGCCTGGGAACTAGGTCTCGTCGCGGCGGCTAAGAAGAAGCGAGCCGAACAGCATGCCGCCACTATAGCAGCCGACCTCAGAACCCGAGACGGCCGAGGAACTTCGGATCCCGCTGCCACTCCTTCAGCACCTTCACCCGCAGCGACAGGTAGACGCGCCGGTCCAGCAGCGCCTCGATCTCGTGTCTCGCGCGCTCGCCCACCGATTTCAAGCGGGATCCGCCCTTCCCGATCACGATCCCCTTCTGGCTATCGCGCTCGACGTAGAGGCTCGCGTACAGTTCGAGCAGTCCGGGCGCGTCGCCGTCGGGTTCGCGTTCGACGCGATCATCGACGGTCACGGCGAGGGAATGCGGCAGCTCGTCGCGCACACCGTCGAGCGCGGCCTCGCGAATGAGCTCGGCGATGCGGTCGTCCTCGCTCTCGTCCGTCACCTGCGCGTCCTCGTAGAGCTGGGGCGACTCCGGCATCAGGTCGAGCAGCACGTCGGAGAGCACGTCCAACTGCTCCTCGGCCACCGAGGAGAGCGGAACCACCGCGTCCCACTCCCTCAGCGTTCCGAGCCGCGCGAGCTGATCGACGATCTCGGTGCGACTCGCACGGTCCGTCTTGGTGAGCACGGCGACCTTCTTCGCTCTCGGGAAGTCGTCGAGGCGCTCGTTGATGAACCGGTCGCCCGGCCCGAGCTTCTCGTCGGCCGGCACGCAGAATCCGATCACGTCGACGTCGCCGAGGATCGACTCGACGAGCGCGTTCAGCCGTTCGCCGAGCAGCGTGCGCGGACGGTGCACCCCAGGGGTGTCGACGATGATGAGCTGGCCGTCCGGTCGATGCATGATGCCCCGGATCGCCCGACGGGTCGTCTGCGGCTTCGGGCTCGTGATGGCTACTTTCTCGCCGACGAGCGCGTTCGTCAGTGTCGACTTGCCGACGTTCGGGCGCCCGACGAAGGTGACGAAGCCGGCGCGGTACGGTGTGTCGCTCACGGGCGATCCTCTCGGTGGTGCGGGTTCGGGGATCCCGCGCGGTCGTCCCGAGTGGAGGATCGGGAGTCCATGGCATCGATGAGTCCGGAGATCGGCCCGGTGGACGGCGCGCCGACCCATTCGGCGCGCACGGTGACGAGCCGCTGCCTGCGCCGCTCGGTATCGACGGCGGTCAACGCGATGCCGTGCACCTCGACCCGGTCGCCGACCTCGGCGAGTCGGCCGAGATACTTCGAGACGAGTCCGCCGACGGTGTTGACGTCGTCGTCGTCGAGCTCGATGCCGAACAGTTCTCCCAGCCGATCGACCGGCATGCGCGCACTCACCAGCTGGGATCCGTCCGGCTGCTCCACAGCCTCTGGCACCTCGCGGTCGTGCTCATCGGTGATGTCGCCGAGCAACTCCTCGATCAGATCCTCGAGCGTCGCGAGGCCCGAGATGCCGCCGTACTCGTCGACGACGAGCGCCAGGTGATTCGCCTCGAGCTGCATCTGCTTGAGGAGGTCGTCGGCGACCTGCACCTCGGGGACGAACATTGCGGGCTTCATGATCCGGGTGACGGCCGACTGCTCGGCCTCATCGGGGCGACGCAGCACGTATCCGCTCGCGTCGCGCAGGTGGACGATGCCGATCACGTCGTCGGAGTCGTCCGACACCACCGGCAGCCGCGAGTGACGCGACGCGAGCAGCTGCTCGAGGGCCTCGCGCACTGTTTCGTCGGCATCCACCGTGATCATGTCGATCCGCGGCACCATGATCTCCTTGACGCGGGTCTCGCCGAATTCCACGATCGAGTGGATGTAATCGCGGTCGTCATCCTCGAGCAGCTCCTGCTCGGCGGCCTGATCCACCATCGAGAGCAGCTGCTGCTCGTCGCGGATCGGAGCGTTCCCCGCGACGCCGGGGGTCACGCGGTTGCCGAACCTGATGAGTGCCGTCGCCAGAGGCCCGAGCAGCACGCGGATCGCGCGAATGGTCGGAGCGCAGAACCGGATCACCTGATCGGGATACAGTGTGCCGACGGATCGCGGACTCGACCCGACCAGCACGAACGAGAGGCCCGTCATCACGATCGTGGCGATGACGAGCTCGAGCCAGAGGTAGGCCAGGCTGTAGGCCACGACGAGCGTGATGAGCACCGCCGCGAACGTCTCGGCGAAGACGCGGGCGAAGCTCAGAGCGCTGCGGTGCGTGCTCTCGTCCTCGGCGATGGCGCGTACGGCGCGGCTGCTGCGTTGGTGGTCATCGGCGAGATTGAGCAGTTCGGCCTTCGACCGCGCACTCAGTGCCGCATCGGCGGCAGCGAGGAGCGCACCCACCGCCAGGAGCGCGAACGCCGCGATGAGCAGCAGCGCGACGACGAGACCGCTCATCGCGAACGCTCGCGCATGGCGAAGCTCAGGATCAGATCGCGCTGCAGACCGAACATCTCGGCCTCCTCATCGGGCGCCGCGTGATCGAACCCGAGCAGGTGCAGCATGCCGTGCGTCACCAGGATCATGATCTCGCGCTCGGTGTCGTGCCCCGCCGCTTCGGCCTGGCGTTCGGCGACCTGCGGGCACACCACGATGTCCCCGAGAATGCCGAGCGGCGTCACGGCATCCGGCCGGCCCGGACGCAGCTCGTCCATCGGGAAGCTGAGGACATCGGTTGCGCCCGGCTCGTTCATCCACTGCAGGTGCAAACGCTCCATCGCCGCTTCATCGACGAGCATGACACCGAGTTCGGTATCCGGGTGCACGTGCATGGACTCCAGCACGAACGCGACGAGCCGCAGCAGCTTCGCGTCGTCGATCGCGGCGCCGGCCTCGTTGTTGATCTCGACGGTCATGCGTCTGCGCTCCGTGGGTCGTGACCGCCCGAGCTCCGGGCGTCGTAGGTGTCGTACGCATCCACGATGCGGCCGACGAGGCTGTGGCGGACGATGTCGTCCGCCGTGAGGTCTGAGAAGTGGATGTCTTCGACGCCGCGCAAGATCCGGCTGACCTGTCGCAGTCCGCTCGATTTGTGCGGGAGGTCGACCTGGGTGAGGTCGCCGGTCACCACCATCTTCGAACCGTACCCCAGTCGCGTGAGGAACATCTTCATCTGCTCGGGAGTCGTGTTCTGCGCCTCGTCCAGAACGACGAACGACTCGTTCAACGTGCGTCCGCGCATATACGCGAGCGGCGCGACCTCGATGGTGCCGCTCGCCATCAGTCGGGGCACCAGGTCGGGCTCCATCATGGCGCCGACCGCATCGAACAGGGGGCGCAGATACGGATCGATCTTGTCCTCGAGCGTGCCAGGCAGGTACCCGAGGTGCTCGCCCGCTTCGACGGCGGGACGCGTCAGGATGATCTTCGACACTTCACGACGCTGCAGCGACTGCACGGCCTTGGCCATCGCGAGATACGTCTTCCCGGTGCCGGCCGGGCCGATGCCGAAGACGACGGTGTGGTCGTCCATGGCGCGCACGTACTCCCGCTGACCCTGAGTCTGCGGTCGCACCGAACGACCGCGGACCGTGAGGATCGGTTCGGCGAGCATCTGCGCCGCACCCGGGCCGTTCCCCTCGCGGACCATCCGGCCCACCTCCTTCACATCGGAGCGGCTGACGGCGCCGTTGCGCCGAGCCAGCTCCAGCATCTCGCCCACACCCTGCTCGACGTCGCGGACGGCGTCCACTGGCCCGCGGACGGTGAGTAGGTCTCCGCGGACGTGGAAGACCACGGCCGGATGCTCGGTCTCGAGCTGACCGATCAGTTGCTCCCGGTCTCCGAGGAAGGCGGCGAGGTCGACGCCGGTGAGCGAGATCGTCCGCTGCAGCTCAGGATCCAACGAGGCTGCGCTCCTCGAGGCCGCCGCAGAGCACGTGGGCGTGGACGTGGAACACCGTCTGCCCGGCTCCGGCGCCGTTGTTGAAGAGCAGGCGGAAGTCGCCGTCGCCGTGGGCGGCGGCGATCCTCTGCGAGACGTCGACCATCTCCGCGAGCAGCGTCGGATCGCCCGCGGCGAGGGCGGCGACATCGCGGTACTCGGTCGTCTTCGGGATCACCAGGACGTGGACGGGCGCCTGCGGCGACTGGTCGGGGAACGCGATGACGCGCTCCGTCTCCATGAGGATCTCGACGGGGATCTCGCCCGCCACGATCTTGCCGAATACCGTCTCTGCTGCCATGCCTTCAGTGTACCTTCCGCGCCACGACCGTCACCAACGACCGAGGGTCACGTTGAGGACCGCCAGCGCGGCCGGGCCGGCGCTCGAGGTGCGCAGCACGGCACTCCCCAGCGTCATCACGTGCGCCCCGGCATCTGCGAGCGCGGCGAGCTCGGAGTCCGTCAGACCGCCCTCCGGGCCGACGACGAGGCGGACCTCTCGAAGGTCTGCGGCGCGGGTGTCGGCGGCGGGTCGCCACGCTGTCGCGGGCGCCGAGCCGCGCGGGTGGAGCACGATCGTCTCGCGCACGCCCGGCTCATGGCTCGCGCACAGGTCGGGCAGGGTGGCCAGCGGCTCGACCGACGGCACTCGGGAGCGCATCGACTGCTTCGCCGCCTCGCGAGCGATCCGTCGCCACTTGGCCTCGCCCTTCGCGACCTTCGCGGCATCGCCGCGCCATCGAGAGACGGATCGCTCCGCCTGCCATGGGACGATCGCATCGACCCCGAATTCGGTCGCCTGCTCGACTGCCCGCTCATCACGGTCGCCCTTCGCGAGCGCCTGCACGAGCGTCAGGGTCGGCGTGGCCGCGGCGGCGCGTTCGGGGGCGCCGATCCTCACCGAGAACTCGTCAATGCCGACGTGCTCCACCGTCCCCGTGCTCCGCACCCCGTCTCCGTCTGCCACCGCGATCGATTCGCCCAGCCGGAGTCGGCTCACCCTGACCGCGTGCCTCCCCTCATCGCCATCGACGCGCACCACGTCGCCGTCGCCGAGCGCGTCGAGCGATCCGGTCGGGACGAGGTAGAGGTTCGCCACGGGTGTCAGCCCTGGCGGAAGAAGCGGTCGCGGATCTTGCCGAAGAAGCTCTGCTGGAACTCGCCGAGGGCCGGCGACTCGTTGCCGTGCTGCGCGGCGAACTGCCGCACGAGATCCTTCTCCCGATTGGACAACCGAGTCGGGGTGTGCACCTGGAGTGCCACCTTCAGGTCGCCGCGGTTCGTGGTCTGCAGGCCCTGGATGCCCCGCCCGCGCACCGTGATGACGTCGCCTGACTGCGAACCGGCCGGCAGGTCGACGACGATCTCACCGTCCAGCCCTTCGACGGTGACCTGCGTGCCGAGGATCGCATCGACCATGCTCGTGTGCATCGTCGAGAGCAGATCGTCCCCGTCGCGACTGAAGATGTCGTGGTGGGCGACGCGGAACTCGATGAACAGATCGCCGTTCGGGCCGCCGCCTGGGCCGACCTCTCCACCGCCCCGCATCTGCATGCGCGTGCCCGTGTCGACTCCGGACGGGACATCGATCGACATGGTGCGCCGCTCCCGCACGCGCCCCTTGCCGCCGCACTCGACGCACGGGTGCTCGATCACGGTGCCGAACCCGGAGCAGTTGCCGCAGGGGTGCATCGTGACGACGTTGCCGAAGAGCGACCGCACCTGGCGCTGCACCTGACCCTGGCCGCCGCAGATCTCGCAGGTGACGGGATGCGTCCCCGGTTGGCAGCACGTGCCCTGGCAGGTCTCGCAGATGACCGCCGTGTTCACGGTCACGTCGCGCTGCGCACCGAAGATGACCTCGTCGAGAGTCACGTCGACGCGAATCAGCGCGTCGTCGCCGCGCTGCGAACGCGACCGGGGACCGGCGGATCCCCCACCGAACCCGCCCCCGCCGAAGAACGTCTCGAAGATGTCGCTGAACCCGGCGGCACCGCCGCCGCCTTCGCCGCCGCCCATGTCGTAGCGGCGCTTCTGATCGGGATCGCTCAGCACGTCGTACGCGTGCGTCACGCTCTTGAATCGCTCCGCCGCATCATCGCTCGGGTTCACATCGGGGTGCAGCTGGCGTGCGAGTTTGCGGTACGCCTTCTTGATCTCGTCAGCGCTCGCCTCGCGCGACAGTCCCAGTGTTTCGTAGTGGTCAGCCACCGGTTGCAGCTCCTCTGATCGGTCGTTCGTTGCGTCTGGTCACGGGTGCCGCGTCTCCGACGCCGCACCCGAAGTTCATTCGTCGCCGAGTGCGCGGTTCAGGTACCGTGCAACCGCGCGCACGGCCGCGATGTTCCCGGCGTAGTCCATGCGCGTCGGCCCGAGCACGCCGAGCCGCGACACGGAGTCGCCGTCGTTCTCGTAGCTCGACGCGATCACGGCGGCCGCGCTCAACCCGTACGGAGCGTTCTCGCGACCGATGGAGGCCGCCACATTCCCGTCGCCGTGCGCCAGCTCGCCGAACAGCCTGAGCAGCGTGACCTGCTCCTCGATCGCTTCCAGCACACTGTGCAGGTCGCCCGTGAACTCTCCGGGTCGCGTCAGGTTCGCCGCCCCGGCGATCGCGATGCGGTCGGTGCGATTGGCGCGCAGCTGATCGACGACGACATCGAGCACCCGCCGAACCAACTCGGACTCCTCGGGCGCCGCCCAGTCGCCGAGCGTCTCGGCCAGGGATTGCAGGCCGGTGACGGCGGATTCCAGGTCACTGCCCACGATGGAGCCCGCGATCCGCTGCCGCAGCCCGTGCACCCATGCCTCGGTCACCTGATCGGCGGGAAGTCGTGCGATCCGCTGCTCGACGACCCCGCTGCCGAGAATCAGGACGCTGAGGACGCGATCCTCTCCCACCGCGACGAGGTCGAGGTGCCGCACCGTCGTCTTGCGCAGCGACGGGTACTGCACCACCGCCACCTGATTGGTGAGCTGCGCGAGCAGGCGCACAGTGCGCACCATCACGTCGTCGAGGTCGCGGGACTCGTGCAGAAAAACCTCGATCGCCGCTCGCTGAGCCTGGCTGAGCGGGCGGATGCGCGCCAAGGTGTCCACGTAGGTCCGGTATCCCTTGTCGGTCGGCACGCGACCCGAGGAGGTGTGCGGCGCGGCGATGAGCTCTTCCTCCTCGAGCAGCGCCATGTCGTTCCGGATCGTCGCCGCGGAGACACCGAACTGGTGCCTCGCCACGATCGACTTCGATCCGACGGGCTCGTTGGACGACACGTAATCGCTCACGATCGCGTGCAGCACGTCCAGACTGCGTCCGGAAACCATGCGTCTTCCTCTCCTCGTCGTGTTCGCTCGCGGGTCCGCCCTGACGGGTCTGGCACTCGCGAAGTCCGAGTGCCAATCTTACCGCAGGTGTCGCGCCCTATCGCAGGAGTCGCTGGACGACCGTGTCGGCGAGCAGGCGCCCGCGCCGTGTCGGTGTGACGCGCCCACGGATCGCCGCGCGTCCATCGAGGAGTCCTGCGGCGATGAGTTCGGGGATCGCGCGCCGCTCATCGGGCTGCAGGACGTCGGTCGGCAGTCCGTCCGCGATGCGGGTCTCCAGCAGGACCCGCTCGCTCCGCCGCGCTTCGTCGTCGAGAATCTCGCGCGCGAACGCAGGCGAGACTCCCGCGGCGATGCGCTCGGCGTAGGCGCGCGGGTGCTTCACGTTCCACCACCGCACGCCGCCCGCGTGGCTGTGCGCGCCCGGACCGACACCCCACCAGTCGGAGCCGGTCCAGTACGAGAGGTTGTGGCGCGAGCGCGTCGCGTCTGAAGTGGACCAGTTGCTGATCTCGTACCAGGAGTATCCGGCTGCGGTGAAGCGGTCGTCGACGAGCTCGTACATCTCGGCGTGCAGATCGTCGTCGGGCGCGACGATCTCACCGCGGCGGATCCGAGCGGCGAGCTTGGTTCCCGCTTCGACGATCAGCGCGTACGCCGACAGGTGATCCGGCGCCAGTTCCAGCGCCGCCTCCACCGACTGCGTCCAGTCGTCGATCGTCTCTCCCGGTGTTCCGTAGATCAGGTCGACGCTCACCTGCAACCCGGCAGAGCGCGCCCACTCCACGACGAGCGGCACCCGCTCGGGCGCGTGCGTGCGGTCGAGGGTTGCCAGCACCGATGGCACGGCCGACTGCATGCCGAAGCTCACCCGTGTGAAACCGGCGTCCGCGAGGGTGTTCAAGTAGGCGCTGTCCACGGAGTCCGGGTTCGCCTCGGTGGTGATCTCCGCCCCGGAGGCCAGCCCCCACACGCTCCGGATGCGGTCGAGCATGCGGACGAGGTCCGCAGCAGGAAGGAGCGTGGGGGTGCCACCCCCGAAGAACACGGTGGAGGCTTCGCGCTCGGGAAGACCCGCGCGGCGCAGCACCTCTCCTCCGAACGAGATCTCCGTCTCGGCCTGCGCCGCGTACTCGGCTCGACTGGTGCCGCCGAGCTCGCTCGCCGTGTAGGTGTTGAAGTCGCAGTACCCGCATCGCACTCGGCAATAGGGGACATGCACGTACACGCCGAACGGCCGGTCCTCCGCTCCCGCGCGCACCGACGGGGGAAGCGAACCGTCTTCGGGCGCGGGTTCGCCGTCCGGCAGAATGCTCGGCACGGGCTTACGGCAGCTCGCGCTCGGCAGCGGACGCTGACTCGGACGCGGACGTCTGATCGTCAGTGACGGCCGCGGACTCCGCCTCAACGGGCAGCAGCCCGGCCTCGACGACCGCGTGCGGCGCGAGGGCGCGCAGCTGCGCGTGGGCCGCGGCGAGTTCCGACTTGAGTGTCGCCCGTCCTTTGAGACCGAGGAGACCGTTCTGCGCGGCGGCCATGAACCCGCGCGCGCACGCCCACACGGAATCGTCCTCGCGGTGCTCGACCGTGAGGAGTTGTTCACCGATCGCGCCGGTCTCATCACCGGCGCCCCACGCGAATCCGACTCGGCGCGGTTCGTCAACGGTGTAGACGACCATGATCGCGTGCGGTGCCTCGCCCGCACCGCGGTCGACGACGGCGGTGGTGCCCGCCGTGAGGTACGGCTCGCCATCCGGACCGTACTGGTGCTCGGCGTGGCCGCCGCTCTCGGCACGGCCCTGATCGTCGAAGGTGAGCCCGGTGTAGCGCTCGCCCTCGCCCGGATCGATATCGGTGACCGTGTAGCCGGCCCCCCGCTGCGCTCCCCAGGTCATGAGGAGACTCGAGGCCACGAGGAACCGGTCCTGTCCGCTGCCGAGCTTCACCTCGTCCTCGTACGGCGTGGTGTCCTCGGGCGGGAAACGCATGAGGTCGGCGGCACTCGATGCTCCGACAGCCGCGTAGGCCATCGGCATGCGCTGGTGCGTGCTCCGACGACGGACCGGCTCGTTCCGCTGCGCTGCTGGGCTCATTTCTTAACCTCCTTGCCCTCCACATCGCCGGAGAGCGCCGCGATGAACGCCTCCTGCGGCACCTCGACGCGCCCGACCATCTTCATCCGCTTCTTGCCCTCTTTCTGCTTCTCGAGCAGCTTGCGCTTCCGGCTGATGTCGCCGCCGTAGCACTTCGCGAGCACGTCCTTGCGGATCGCTCTGATCGTCTCCCGAGCGATGACGCGCGCGCCGATCGCCGCCTGGATCGGCACTTCGAACTGCTGCCGCGGAATGAGCTTGCGGAGGCGCTCGGCCATCATCGTGCCGTAGTGGTACGCGCTGTCGCGGTGGACGATCGCGCTGAACGCGTCGACCTTGTCGCCCTGCAGCAGGATGTCGACCTTCACGAGATCGGCCTCCTGATCCCCCATCGGTTCGTAATCGAGGCTCGCGTATCCCTGCGTCCGACTCTTCAGATGATCGAAGAAGTCGAACACGATCTCGCCGAGCGGCATGGCGTACCGCAGCTCGACCCGCTCGCCGAGGTACTCCATACCCAGCAGATTGCCGCGCCGCGACTGGCAGAGGTCCATGATGGTGCCGACGTAATCCTTCGGCACGAGGATCGCCGTGCGCACCATGGGCTCGCGTACACTGCCGATCTTGCCGTCCGGGTACTCGGAGGGGTTCGTGACGGTCACCACTCCCCCGTCTTCGCGAGTGACCTCGTAGATCACGCTCGGCGCGGTCGCGATAAGATCGAGATCGAACTCGCGCCGCAGCCGCTCGGAAATGATCTCGAGGTGCAGGAGGCCGAGGAAGCCGCAGCGGAACCCGAAGCCGAGCGCCACCGAGGTCTCGGGCTCGTACTGCAGTGCCGCGTCGGAGAGCTTCAGTTTGTCGAGCGCCTCGCGCAGGATCGGGTAGTCGCTCCCGTCGAGCGGGTACAGGCCCGAGAACACCATCGGCTTCGGGTCGGTGTACCCCGGCAGGGCCTCCGTCGCGGGCTGCCGCTTCGCCGTCACGGTGTCGCCCACCTTCGACTGCCGCACGTCTTTCACACCGGTGATGAGGTACCCGACCTCGCCGAGCGCGAGGCCCTGCGTCGCCTGCGGCTCGGGTGAGGACACCCCGATCTCGAGCGCCTCGTGCTCGGCCCCCGTCGACATCATCTGAATCTTCTCGCGCGGCGCGAGCCGCCCGTCGACCATGCGCACGTAGGTCACCACACCGCGATAGGAGTCGTACACCGAGTCGAAGATCATCGCGCGTGCCGGGCCGTCGGCGTCGCCGACCGGTGCCGGCACCCGCTCGACCACGCGATCGAGCAACTCCTCCACGCCCGCGCCGGTCTTCCCGGAGACCGCCAGGATCTCGGACGGGTCGCCGCCGATGAGGTCGGTGATCTCGCGGGCCACGCGCTCCGGCTCGGCGGCAGGCAGATCGATCTTGTTGAGCACGGGGATGATCTCGAGATCGTGCTCCATCGCGAGGTACAGGTTCGCCAGCGTCTGCGCCTCGATCCCCTGCGCCGCGTCCACGAGCAGGATCGCGCCCTCGCACGCGGCGAGCGAGCGGGAGACCTCGTAGCTGAAGTCGACGTGACCCGGCGTGTCGATCATGTTGAGCGCATACGCGGTGCCGTCCGTGTCCCAGTGCATCCGCACCGCCTGAGACTTGATCGTGATGCCGCGCTCGCGCTCGATGTCCATCCGGTCGAGATACTGCGCGCGCATCTCGCGATCGGGGACGGTGCCGGTGATCTGCAGCATGCGGTCCGCGAGCGTCGACTTGCCGTGATCGATGTGCGCGATGATGCAGAAGTTGCGAATCACCGCCGGCTCGGTCGCGGCCGGGGCTGGGGGATGTGCGGTGCGTGGAGACATTGTCCGCCATTATCCCATGATCCGAGCGGACGGTGCCGCACGACGCGGCGCCCAGATCAGGGGCGCTCCCAGGATTCGATGTCGCCGCTCTCGATGCGGAAGAGCGGATGCGGTTTCGGCGCCGCCACGCGCCACGCTTCCCACCGCTCCGGGTCGCGCTCGGCGAGCTTGCGACCGAGATGGTCCCATTCGAAGGCGAGTTGACCGTCGGTGACCGGGAGCGGCGCCGACGGCGGTTCGGGTTCGCGGATCTTCGTCGCATCGAAGCGGTAGCCGCGCTCGGTGGCCTCCTGCTGCAGCGCGGACAGGTAGGTGCCCATCGCGCCGAGCGGATGGGCCGTACCGCGGAAGCGGATGAGCTGAGGGTGGTTCCGATAGCCGCGAGTGTTGCCGGCCAGTACATTCTGCGCGAGGAGCGACTCCCGCCAGCACGCCACGAGACCGACACGGTCGAGCTGTTCCGGGTGCAGCGACCACAACCTCACGCGCGCAGGGCCAACTCGGACCGGATCGCCGCCTCGATGGTGTGGTGCCTGAACTCGAAGCCGGTGCTCTCGAGCACCGCAGGTCGGGTCCGCTGATCAGACAGGAGCATCTCGCGCCCGCCGGTGCCGAGCACCCCCGCGAGGATGGGCGCCGGGAGCGGCGCCCAGTACGGCCGGTGCGCCGCGCCCGCCACCGCACGGACGATCTCGGCCGCGGTCGCCGGTTCGGGCCCGACGGCGTTCACGACACCCTCGCGATCGCCGTCGATGAGGTGGATGATCGCGGCGACTTCATCGCGCAGACTCACCCACGGCCAGTGCTGCGTGCCCGGTCCGATGGGGCCCGCGAGACCGAGTCGTGCGATCCGACGCAGCACTCGCCCGGCCCCGCCGTCGCCCATGACGATGCCGGTGCGAATGAGCGCCAGTCGGGTTGCCGCGGGCGCCGAACGCGCTTCGCGCTCCCAGCGGTCCACGACATCGGCGAGAAACCCGTCGCCCCGCACCGAGCGCTCGTCGAGCGTCTCCCCCGGGCGGTCCCCGTAGATCCCGACCGCCGAACCACTGACGAAGGTCGGCACCGCATCGCCGGCCTCGGCGAGCGTGCGCAGCGCGGACGTCAGTGTGGCGGTGGCATCGACACGCGAGTTCAGAATCTCCTCGCGGTACGCCCGCGTCCACGGCAGCTTCGAGAGCGAGGCCCCCGAGAGGTTGACGACCGCGTCCGCACCCGCGAGGTGAGCGGGATCGAGACTCCGCTCCCCCGGGTTCCAGGTGCGCTCCTCCGGTCGCCGGGCCGGCCGCCGGACGAGAGCGATGGCCTCGTCGCCGCGGGCGCGCAGCTCCTGCTGCAGCGCGGTTCCGATCATGCCGGATGCGCCGCCGATCACGATTCTCATTCAGGCCTCCAGCAGGTGTTCGAGCACCCGGACCACTCCGTGGGCGCGGTTGGATGGAGCGGTGAAGCGGGCGCCCTCGGCGACGCGCGCGTGCGCGTTCTCCATGGCGAAGGAGAGCTCGGCCGCCTCGAGCATCTCGAGATCGTTCAGATAGTCGCCGAACGCCGCCGTCTGCGCGGGGGTCACGCCGAGCGATTCCTGCAGCGCGCGCAGCGCGACGCCCTTGTTCACCGCGGGATTCATGATGTCCGCCCAGTGCTCGCCGGAGACGACGATCTCGTGATCTCCCGGAATGCCGATCAGCACGTCTCGTGCCGCCGACTCCGCCCCATCGAAGGCGTAGACGGCGAGTTTGAGCGGCAGGTCGTCGATCTCCGTGATGTCGTCGACCTGCTGCAGCTCGGCGTAATACCGTTCCGCTTCGGCGACGAAGGCCGCGTCGCGTCGCTCGATGTACGCACTCCGGCGGCCGCAGTAGACGAGGCCGAGGTCTCGGTCCGTGGCGCCGCGTACCCGCTCGGCGACGCGCCCGACGAGTTCCTGCGGCAGACTGCCGACGACATCGGCTTCGCCGTCGCGGACGACGAGATTGCCGTTCTCGGCGATGAACGTGGTGATGCTGCGCTCGTCGGCGAACATCTGCTGCAGTGTGGCGTACTGGCGTCCGCTCGCGGGCACAAGGGCGATGCCGCGCTCGGCGAGACGCTCGGAGACGGCCCAGAACTCATCGGGGATGCGCTGGTCGCCGTCGAGCAGGGTGCCATCCATGTCGCAGACGACCAGGCGGAGGTCGCGCCCCAGCGGGATCGCCTCTGACCAGGGACTCGGACTCATCGGCGTACGCTCCTCAACCCCTCGGTGTGCGGTGCTCGTGCACCCGCATCGCCATCGTATCGGACGGTAGGATGGCGATGTCTGTCACTCACATACGAGGAAAGGTCGATACGCACCGTGTCTGCCCCCGCCCAGGTCCGCGCTCAGATTCTCGAGGCCGCCGGCGACCTCGACCCCGATGTGCGGAGGGGGGTGGAGCATCTGCTCGGACAGGTCGCGACGGAGACCCTGAGCGAGCGCGAGCCGCGCGACGTCGTCGGCGCGATCCGGTCGATGGTCGAGCTCGGCGCGCGACGCGAGCCGGGCGAGACGCTCATCAGCGTCTTCACGCCGACACTCCGCGAGCACCACTGGACGTCGCGACGCACCATCGTCGACATCTGCACCGACGACTCGCCGTTCCTCGTCGATTCGGTGACGGCGGCGATCGCCCGCCTCGGCTCGACGGTCCACCTGCTGGTGCACCCGCTCGTCTCGGTCAGGCGCGACCACCGCGGTGCGCTCATCGAGACGGCGGCGCACGGCGGTCAGCTCGAGTCGTGGATGCACCTCGAGATCGACCGGCTCGCCACCGAGGAGGATCGCGAGCAGCTCGTCTCCCACCTGCGCAAGGTGCTCGGCGACGTGCGCAGCGCCGTCGAGGACTGGCGACCGATGCGGCGCGCCTGTCTCGACATCGTGACCGATCTCCGCACGCAGCCGCCCGCCACCGTCGACCCGACCTCGGTCGAGCCGACCGTCCAGTTTCTGAACTGGCTGGCCGACGACCACTTCACCTTCCTGGGATACCGGGAGTACGCCCTCGACACCGTCGATGGGACCGAGGTGTTGAAGCCGCTCCCGCACACCGGCCTCGGGATCCTGCGCAAGCAGTCGTCCGACATCGTGCATCTGCGCCCGGAGGCGCAACGCACGGCGCGCGAACCCCGCCTCCTCACCATCACGAAGGCAAATTCGCGGGCCACGGTGCACCGCGACGTCTACCTCGACTACATCGGCGTGCGCACGTTCGACGACGCGGGCAACGTCACCGGCGAACGACGGATCCTCGGCATGTTCACGTCGGCCGCGTACGCGACGTCAGTGCTCACCCTCCCCATCGCCGGCCAGAAGGTGCGCGACGTTATCGACGCCTCCGGATTCTCACTCACCTCGCACTCGGGCAAGGATCTTCTGCAGACGCTCGAGCAGTACCCCCGCGACGAGTTGTTCCAGGACTCGGTCGCCCACCTCCTCGAGGTCGCGACCGAGGTGAGCCGTCTGCATGAACGCCGTCGAGCACGCGCGTTCCTCCGCAGGGATGAGTTCGGCCGGCTCTTGTCCGCGGTCGTCTTCCTCCCGCGGGATCGCTACAACACGACGGTCCGTCTGCGCATCCAGGCGCTGCTGCGCGAGACCTTCGGTGCGGAGCGCATCGAGCACACCACCCGGGTCGGCGACGCGCCGCTCGCGCAGTTGCACTTCGTGGTGCGGATGCCGAAGGGCGTCTCGATCCCCGAGGTCGACGAGGATCGACTGCAGCGGGAACTCGAGCACGCGATCCGCACGTGGGAGTCCGGTCTCGTCGACGCCCTGCATCAGTCGTACGGGGAGGAGGAGGCCGGCGAGATCCTCAGTCGCTACAGCTCGGCCTTCCCCGAGGCGTACAAGGAGGCGGTCGCCCCTGCGGACGCCGTCGGCGACATCGCGAGGCTCGAAGGACTCGTCGACGACAGCGACATCAGGGTGCATCTGTACGCTCCGGTGGGCGCCGACTCGACGGTGCGCCGACTGTCCGTCGCCGCGATGCGCGAGTACCCGCTCACCCGGGTGCTGCCGATGCTCACCGCCCTCGGCGTCGATGTGATCGATGAGCGGCCGTACTCCATCGCACTCCCGAACGGTGAGACGCGCCACCTCTCCGACTTCGGGCTGACCGTCACCGAGGCCGAGCTCTGGGGCGATGGAGCGCGCGGCGCGGCATTCGAAGACGCCTTCCGCGCCGCATGGTCGGGAGCAGCCGAGAGCGATCGACTCAACGCACTCGTGCTGCGCGCCGGCCTCGACTGGCGCGACATCGTCGTGCTGCGCGCGATCGGTCACTACCTCAGGCAGATCGGCTCGGCGTTCTCCACCGAGTACATCGACGCAGCACTCACGGCGAATCCCGAAACCGCAGCGGGACTCGTCGCACTGTTCCGTGCCGCGTTCGATCCGGATGCTGCGGCGAGCGGCGCCGCGCGCGCCGCGCGGACCGCCGAACTCTCCGCCGCACTGCTCGATTCACTCGACGACGTGGCGAGCCTCGATCACGATCGGATCCTGCGCTCGTTCATCGGGGTCATCGGAGCGACGCTCCGCACGAACTTCTACACCCGCGACGAGTCGGGATCCCCGAAGCCCTGGGTGTCGATGAAGCTCGACTGCGCTCGAGTCCCCGGTCTGCCCAAACCTCACCCGATGGCCGAGATCTGGGTGTACGCGCCACAGGTCGAGGGTGTGCATCTGAGGTTCGGCAAGGTGGCGCGCGGCGGTCTCAGGTGGAGCGACCGCCGCGAAGACTTCCGGACCGAGGTCCTCGGCCTCGTGAAGGCGCAGATGGTGAAGAACGCCGTGATCGTGCCCACCGGTTCGAAGGGGGGCTTCGTCGCGAAGCAGCTGCCCGACCTGAGTGATCGCGCCGCGTGGCTCGCCGAAGGACGCTCGGCGTACCGCACCTTCATCCGAGGACTGCTCGACGTGACCGACAACCGCGACGGTGCCGAGATCGTGCCGCCCGCGCGCGTCGTCCGGCACGACGGCGACGACCCCTACCTCGTGGTGGCGGCCGACAAGGGCACCGCATCCTTCTCCGATATGGCGAACAGCATCTCTGCGGAGTACGGGTTCTGGCTCGACGACGCCTTCGCATCGGGCGGTTCAGCCGGGTACGACCACAAGGGCATGGGGATTACGGCGCGCGGCGCCTGGGAATCCGTGAAGCGTCACTTCCGCGAACTCGGGCACGACACGCAGACCGAGGACTTCACCGTGGTCGGGGTCGGTGACATGTCCGGTGACGTGTTCGGCAACGGGATGCTGCTCTCGGAGCACATTCGTCTGGTCGCGGCTTTCGACCATCGTCACGTCTTCATCGATCCGACGCCCGACGCAGCCGCATCGTACGTCGAGCGTCAACGTCTTTTCGAGACGCCCGGGTCGTCCTGGAACGACTACGACGCAGCACTCATCTCCGAGGGCGGTGGCGTGTTCCCGCTGACGGCGAAGTCCATTCGGGTGACGCCGCAGATGCGCGAAGCGCTCGGACTCGACGCCTCGGTCGCGAAGCTCACCCCCACCGAGCTGAAGCGCGCCGTCCTGCTCGCTCCGGTGGACCTGCTCTGGAACGGCGGCATCGGCACCTACGTGAAGTCGAGCGCCGAATCCGATGCGGAGATCGGCGATCGCGGTAACGACGCGATCCGCGTCGACGGGGCGGACCTCAGAGTGCGGGTGGTCGGCGAGGGCGGCAACCTCGGCGTCAGCCAGCGGGGACGCATCGAGGCCGCACAGGCGGGCATCCAGATCAACACCGACGCCATCGACAACTCGGCCGGTGTCGGCACCTCGGATAAAGAGGTGAACATCAAGATCCTGCTCAACGGTCTCGTGCAGGCGAACCGCATGGATCTCGAGGCCCGCAATGCACTCCTGCGGTCGATGACCGACGAGGTGGCCACGCAGGTGCTGCGCGACAACTACGAGCAGAACGTGCTGCTCGGCAACTCCCGGGCCAATGCCGCCGTGATGCTGCCACTGCATCAGCGCCTCATTGACTGGCTGGTGGGGCGCGACGAGCTCGACCGCGAGCTCGAGTACCTGCCGAGTGCGGCGGAGGTGTCCGCGCGGATCGAGCAGGGGGTCGGACTCAGCCGACCCGAGTTCGCGGTACTCGTCGCGTATGCGAAACTGGCGCTCAAGTCGGATCTCGCCGACACCGATTTCGCCGACGACCCCTGGTTCGCGCGCACGCTCGCCGACTACTTCCCGACCGCGATCCGCGAGGCGTACGGGGACGAACTCCACTCCCACCCGCTGCGCCGCGAGATCATCGTGAACTCGGTCGTGAACTCGATGGTGAATCGCGGCGGCATCACGTTCGCGTTCCGCGCCGCGGACGAGACCGGGGCGAGCAGCGAACAGATCGCTCGCGCCTACGTCGTGTCGCGCGAGGTCTTCGACCTCCGCGGCTTCGTGGAGCAGGTCGAAGCGACGGACACCGTGGTCGACACCGCGACGCAGACCGGGCTCTATCTCGGGTTCAGGCGACTGCTGGACCGGTCGGCGCGCTGGTTCGTGCAGCACCGTCCGGAACGCATCGATGTCGGCACCGAGATCACGATGTTCCAGGATCAGGTGTCGACGGCGGCCCACTGCATGGACGACCTGCTCCGCGGCGATGAGCTCGCCGCGTTCCAGGAGCAGGTCGCCGAATTCGAGGCCGCAGGCATGGATCCTGCGCTCGCTCGCACCGGAGCCGGTCTGCTCGCCTCGCTCTCGCTCCTCGACATCGCCGAACTCGCGCGGGTCAGGTCGTGGGACTCGTCGACCGTCGCGCACGTCTACTTCGAGCTCTCGGCGCTCATCCGGTTCGACGAGCTCCTCACGAGTGTCACCCGCCTGCCCCAAGAGGATCGCTGGGACTCGATGGCCCGCGCCGCGCTGCGTGACGACCTCTACGCGGTGGTCGTCTCACTGACGGCCTCAGTGCTCGAGACCACGAGCGACGACGACGCCGCGTCCCGCGTGACCGCGTGGGTCGATGCGGGGGGCACGCAGGCCGAACGAGCGCTCGACGCGTTGGAGACGGTGCACTCGCTCGATGCTCCCGGGATCGCCGCGCTGTCGGTGGCGCTGCGGCAGCTGCGGTCGCTGATCCGTTGATGCACGGCGAACGGGCGCGGACGGCATCCGCGCCCGTTCGCGAGGAAATCACTCGAAGGCGTCCTCATCCATGCCGGCCACATATGCGGCTTGACCGAGATGCGCCATCGCGTCGCCGGAGATGCTGATGAGCCGGGAGCCCCGGGTCACGGGCGGATCCCATGTATCGTCGATCACGTCGTCGAGCTGGTCCGGGGTCAGTCCGCCGATGTAGGCGCACTGGGCATCGATCACCGCTTCCAGGTGCGCGATGAGCAGCGATGCGTCCGCAGTGACGACCTCGCGCGCTCGAGTCGCGGAGTGTCCGTACCCCATGTCATCTGGTCCCGCGGAGAATTCGAATCGACTGTCGAAGGCCTGACTCGTCCAGACGGGCTCCTCGCCCGAGAGCTCGGAGATCTGCGCGTCGATCTCTCGAGCGGAGTGCCAGAGCAGCCAGGCGATGGAGTTGTCGTGGTGCGGGTGCGCGTTCAGCAGTTCGGACGTGAGCAACGGACGGAGTTCGCGAGCGGACTCGAGCGGCCGCGCCGCGAGGTCGAGCAGCAGATCGATGGCGTTCATGACCTCATCCTCTCCCGCCCGCGCCGAAAAGGGAGCAGAATGTGAGCATGTCATCGAAACGAGACGCGCAGCCGACGCTGCATGGCCCGCTCGTCACCCTCCGCGATCCGAGCGCTGACGACCTCACCCCGCTCCGCCGGATCCTCTCCGAGCCGGAGGTCGCGGAGTGGTGGGTCGGCTACGACGAGGCGCGGACTCGCGACGAGTTCATCGCGCATCCGGACGTCACCCGCGTGATCGAGGTGGAGCGGCGGACGGTCGGCGTCCTGTGCGTGTTCCGCGCCGACGATCCCGAGTACCCGACCACCGTGATGCACATCTTCATCAGCACCGCGTCGCGGGGACGGAGGATCGGTGAGGAGGCGCTCGCACTCGCCATCGCGCACGAGTTCGCAGCCGGGGTCAGCCGGGTCACGCTCGACCCGAACGTGCACAACGTCGGCGCGATCCGCAGCTACGAACGGCTCGGGTTCGCGCGGGTCGGAGTGCTGCGCGACTATCAGGTGCGCCCGGGGGGCGGGCTGCAGGACGGACTGCTCATGGACCTCACGCGCTCCGACTACCCCGACGGCCCGCCGATGCCGCCTCGCGAGGCGTAGCATCGCGCGACCGCGCACGAAAAAAGGGGCCGGATCGATGACTCGATCCGGCCCCTCATCGGAGAAGAGTGCTTACTCCTCCTTGGCTCCCTTGAATGCGCCCTTGACCGAGTCGGAAGCATCGTTCACGGTGTCCTTGACGTCGGCCTTCGTCGCCTGAGCGGCGCCTTCGGCCTGCATCTCCTTGTCACCGGTCACCTTGCCAGCGGCTTCCTTGATCTTGCCGCCGAACTTCTCGGCCTTGTTGTCGGCCTTGTCGTCTGCTGACATGTCATACCTCCTCGGTTGGTGTGCACAACGTTCTCCTCCACCGTACCCGAGCGATCCCGAGTCCGATGGGGGTTGCGAGCGCACGAATGTTTCCGCTAGCGCGCGCAGACCTCTCGGATAGTGTCGCTCGTCGAGACGACGACCGCCCGTACTTTCGTTCACCCGGATGACACCACGTGGGGTGCCCGAGGCGCAACCCATAGCGGGACTTTATTTTGACCTGATAACGTTACCCGAATGAGCCCGACAAGTGGTGGTCGACCGTTCGACACTCAGATCAGCAGGAAGCTTCTCGAAGCTGCACAGGCGATGATGGAGGAGCGCGGCTTCTCCGAACTCAGTGTCGACTCGATCACGTCCGCGGCGAACACGACGGCCCCGGCGTTCTACCGCAGGTACGCGAACCTCGCAGAACTCGCGGTCACCGTCATCACGGAACGTTTCGGAGACGTCCGCATCGGAGACTCCGGTGACCTCGAATCGGATCTGCTCGTCTTCCAGCAGCACGAGGTCGAGGTGTACGACTCGCCGCTCGTGCGGCACAACCTGCCGGCGCTGTTCGACATGGCGCGGACCCACGAGGCGATTCGCGACTTCACCGTGAACAAGCTGGTGCAGCCGCGTCGCGACAGACTCAAGGAACTCTTTGCGGCGGCGCGGGATCGGGGAGACATCGGTCACGGAGGCGACGACGACTACGCCTGCGATGTGCTGACCGGACCGCTGCTCTCGCGACTGCTCCTGCCCCTCGGTCTGCCCGTCGACGACGCATTCGTCCGACGCACGGTCGCGAGCGCGGTGAGCGAACTCCGCTCCGCCTAGGTCACTTACGACCTTGGTGCACATTCGAATGGCACCGCGGGTGGACGCGGTCGATAGCGCCGCCTGGAACAATTCAGCGTATGTGCGTCTCTCCGGACTCGTCCCCCGCCTCCGAGTCGACATCGGCGGACGGCGGCGTCCCGCCGATCCGTGTGCTCATCGTGGACGACCACGCGGCGGTCAGGGCCGGACTGAGCATGATCCTGCGGACCGCACCCGATGTCACGGTCGTCGGTGAGGCGCAGAGCGGAAGCGACGCGATCACGCTCGCAGCAGAGTTGCGACCCGATGTCGTCCTGATGGATCTCCGGATGCCCGGCATGTCGGGCGAGCAGGCGACCCGCGCGCTTCGTCGATCGGGCACCCACGTGCTCGTGCTCACCACGTTCGACGATGATGCATCGGTGTTCGGCGCGATTCGCGCCGGAGCGAAAGGGTTCGTGCTGAAGTCGACCGATGCGCCGAGCCTCATCGCCGCCGTGAGACAGGTCTCGGCGGGAGCGGGCGCGCTGGCGCCCGAGGTGACGGACCGGGTGTTCTCAGCGCTCCGATCACCCGCCAAGACGCAGCGCGCCGGGCGAAGCCGGCACCCCGCGGCTGGTGCGCGGAGCATCAACGGAATCACGCTGACGCAGCGGGAGTGGCAGGTGCTGGGCGAGATCGGCGCCGGACACCCGAACGCCGTGATCAGCGAGCGTCTCGGCATCCGACAGGGAACCGTGAAATCTCACATCACGCGATTGCTCGCCAAGCTCGGCGTCCGCTCGCGACTGCAGGCCGCGCTCCTGGCCCGGGAGGCCGGCGTACCGAACGCGGGGCCCGCTGACCCAACCGAATGAGCTACGCTACCGCCATCGAGTCCCCTCACGATCGGCTTCTCATGGCGAAATACAACATCTTCGCGGCTCCCGTCTCGAGCGTCTACCCGCATTACGTGACGAAAGCCGAACGGAAGGGACGGACCCGCGCCGAGGTCGATGAAATCATCCGCTGGCTCACGGGGTACTCGCAGGACGACCTCGAGCGCACCCTCGAGGCCGAGACGGATTTCACCGACTTCTTCCGCGAAGCCCCCGCACCGAATCCGGTACGACGACGCATCACCGGCGTCGTGTGCGGCATCCGCGTGGAAGAGATCGAGGATCCGCTGATGCAGGAGATTCGCTATCTGGACAAACTCATCGACGAACTCGCGCGGGGAAAGGCGATGGAGAAGATCCTCCGCTCCGCCTGAGCCTCACCCGACCTGGTCGCGCAGTCGCACGAGGCGCTCGTGCCCCTCCTCCTCGAGCTCCGCCACGTCGGAGCGGGAGTTCAAGAAGTCGGAGAACGAACTGAAGCCGAGTGCCTTCTCGTTGAACGACGGGTCCATGCGGCGCATCTGCTGCTTCACCGCCGAACTGTAGAGCCAACCCGAATCGTCCTTCGCCTGCCCCAACCAGAGCGCGCGGATCAACAGACCGGTGACGGCGATCTCCGGGTCCTCGACGGGTTCGTCCCCATCATCGTCCGCGCGCGCCGCGGCGACCGGTTCGGTGCGGGCCGCAACGGGCGCCTCGGAACGGCTGACGGCCGCCGCCTCGCGCGTGCTCGCCTCGCGCTTCCGCTGACGTTCAGGCTTCGCCTGCGCCTCGCGCTCGGGGCGCTCCACCCCGGGAAGCGAATCGTACGACGCGAACTCATCGCAGGCCGCCGTCAGTGCCTTCGCCGTCGAGCCGGCCACGCCGATCCCCACGACATACCTGCCCAGTCGCTTGCAGCGCTGCGCCAGCGGCACGTAATCGGAGTCGCCGGCGACGATGACGACGTGACTGAGATCGTCGAGACGGAACATATCCTCGACCGCATCGACCGCCAACCGGATATCCGCACCATTCTTCGCATACGCCGCGGCGGGGAACAGCTGCACGAGGTCCACGGCTCGAGCGACCAACTGAGACCGGTACTCGGCGTTCACGGGCGCCGACCAGTCGGCGTACGCGCGCGTCAGCACGAGCGTGCCGAACGACGAGGCGTAGTCGATGATCGCTCCGACGTCCACCACCGCCGCCTGCAGACGAGCAGCGACTTCGGTGTTGTCCGGCTCGTTGGCGATGCGCTGCCGGTCCCGGGAATACGCGTTCCTGCCGTGCACCCGGTCGTACCAGGAGAGCACGACGTTATCGAAGTCGAGGTAGACGGCGACCCGGCCGTTCTGTGTTTCTGCCACGACCCCAGTCTGACAGGTCGGCGGCGACTCTGCGGGACGGGTTGCTCGACGCCGATGCAGGAGTCAGTGACGTACGCTATAGCCTCGGCCTATGAGCCCCGGTGCGCGGCACCGCATTGTTCCACGACGAACGGTGCAATACGGTGTGGAGAACTCCCCTCACCCGGTGAAAGGAACACCCGTGCAGACTTCCGAGCAGAGTGGCCCCGGATTCAAGAAAGCATTGAACGCCTTCGATTCGTATGCGTTGGGCTTCGGCGCGATGATCGGTTTCGGGTGGGTGGTGCTCTCCGGCGGCTGGCTCGAGGACGCCGGCACGCTCGGCGCCGCGATCGCGATGGGCGGCGGCGGCCTCATCATGGCACTCGTCGCCTACCTCTACGCGGAACTGACGTCGGCGATGCCGAAGGCCGGCGGCGAGCACCACTACCTCATGCGGGGCATGGGTCCCCGGTGGGCGTTCGTCGGCTCGTGGGGTATCACCGGCGGGTACATCAGCATCGTCGCGTTCGAGGCGGTCGCACTCCCCCGCACCATCTCCTACATCTGGCCGGAGATCCTCGACAATCCGATGTACTCGATCTTCGGATCGGAGGTCGCGCTCACCTGGGCGCTCATCGGCGCCGTCTCAGCCGTCGTCATCACAGCGATCAACTACATCGGGATCAAGGTCGCGGGCGTCGTGCAGACCTTCGTGGT
The DNA here is from genome assembly GCF_017583045.1 of Leucobacter tardus. GTDB lineage: Bacteria > Actinomycetota > Actinomycetes > Actinomycetales > Microbacteriaceae > Leucobacter > Leucobacter tardus. Next base: position 492,198 of record NZ_JAGFBF010000005.1, read on the forward strand.
GCTCTTCCTCGTCATCGTCGGCATCCTGTTGGCGACCGGAAGCTTCATGAACGGCACGGTGAGCAACATGGAGCCGTTCTTCACGGACTCCGCGGGCCTGTTCACGGTGCTCGTCGTCGTCCCCTTCCTCTTCGTCGGCTTCGACGTGATCCCGCAGGCATCAGAAGAGCTCAACATGAGCCCGCGCCGCATCGGCCGCTTGATCGTCGTCTCGGTGTTCATCGCGACGCTCTGGTACGTGCTCGTCATTTTCACTTCGTCGTCGGCGATGAGTCGCGAGGCACTCGCCGCAAGCGACCTCGCGACCGCAGACGCGATGGGTGCGCTCTGGAACAGCCAGTTCATGGCGAACATCCTGCTCGCCGGCGGCATCGCGGGCATCCTGACCTCGTGGATCGCGCTGCTCATCGGCGCCTCGCGACTCATGTACGCCATGGGTCACTCCGGCATGCTGCCGCGCTGGTTCGGCAAGCTCCACCCTCGCTTCAACACCCCGAGCAACGCGATCCTGTTCATCGGGGCGCTCTCGGTCGCCGCGCCGTTCTTCGGCACCGGTATGCTCGGCTGGCTCGTGGACTCCGGATCGCCCAGCATCGTCGTCACCTACTTCCTCGTCTGCATCGTCTTCCTGATGCTCCGCCGACGGGAACCCGAGATGGAGCGCCCGTTCCGTTCGGGCCGGGGGAAGATCGGTGTCATGTTCGGCGTGCTGGGCGCGATCCTGACCTTCGGTCTGCTCACCCTCTACATCCCGGGTATGCCGGCGAGCATCGATCCGATGTCGTACGTGCTGTGCCTGCTGTGGTGGGCGATCGGCATGGTGTTCCTGTTCCGGATCCCGCGCGGGATCGAGGCGGGCGTGCGGACCGAGGCGATCCTGCTCAATACGCTTCGGGAACGTCGCCGGAAGCGCTGACCCGCGCAGCCGCCGCCGAACGCTCGCGCAGCACCGCGCCCACGAGGTCGACCACCTCGAGGATCGCGGGAGACATCACGCTGTTCGCCCGTCGAATGACCGCGATGGTATCGAAGAGGGGCTCGGCGAACGGCGCGGTGCAGATGCCGTCGGGGAACGCGGCGCTGCTCGCCACCGCACTGGACACCATGGTGTCGCCGATCCCCCGACGCACGAGTTCGAGCGCGGCTTCCAAATACTCGACCTCGACGACGGGCTCGATGCGGAGCCCGCGCTCCTGCGCGCGCTCGCTCAGTTGGCGTCGTGTCGGATCGTTCCAGCTGTGACTCGCGTCGTAGAGCACCGCAGGGCCCTCCGCCACCTGTTCGACGGTGACGGGGGCCGACACTCGCGTCGGATCCGCACTGGCCCACAGCACTTCGTCGCGCAGGAGCGGGAAGACCTCGAGTTCGTCATCCGGCACCGGGAGCACCACGATCCCGGCTTCGAACCGCCCCGCCTTCACCCCCTCGACGACCTCGAAGGAGTTCTGCCCGAAGAGCCGGAGCTGCACGTGGGGTCGACGCCGACGGAAGGTCTCCACGACGTCGGGCAAGAAGTAGAAGTTCGCGTTCCGCAGCACCCCGAGTGAGATCGATCCGCGTTCGAGACCGCGCAGCTCGACGAGCGCCTCATCGGCGCGGTCAGCCGATTCCACGATCTGGCGCGCCCACCCGACGAGCTCGCTGCCGGCGGCGGTCAGCTCGAGACGTCGTCCGGTGCGGATGAAGAGCGGCAGCCCGTGATGCTCCTCGAGCTTCCGGATGAGTGCGGACACGGTGGGTTGGGCGATGCCCAGCCGTCCGGCCGCACCCGTGAACGAGCCGTCGTCGATCGCGGCGATGAACGCGCGGAGCTGGGTCAACGTCATAGCTTCACCCTATGCCCTGAGAAGACCACCGCCCAGTGGTGCTCTGCACCTCGCCATTTCTAGGATGGCGTCATGCAGTTCACTCCCGCGCTCCTCGCCCAGCACACCGGCCGCTTCACCCGCCTGAAAACACCGCTCGACACTCCCGCCGCCCAGCGGGATCCCCAGGTCGTCGCGACCGTATCGCGCATGCTGCTCGACATCGAGCGCCGCGGACTCGATGCGGTCCGCGAGTACGCGCGCGACCTGGACGGATGGACGCGGGAGGACTTCTCGCTGGCGCCCGATCGGGTGGCGCAGAGCGGTGATCGGCTCGATCCCGAGCTGCGTTCCGCCATCGAGCTCGGAGCCGAACGGACCCAGGCCTTCGCCCGCCGCCAGCGCGAGGGGCTCGTCGACTTCGATGTGGAGCTCGAGCCGGGCCTCCACACCGGGGTCAGGTACATCCCCGTCGGCCGGGTCGGCGCCTATCTGCCCGCCGGACGCTTCCCGCTGACGGCCAGCGCGTTCATGACGGTCGGCGTCGCGAAAGCCGCCGGTGTACCGCATGTGACGGCGTGCACCCCGCCGCAGCCGGACGGCGGAGCCAACGACGCCGTGCTCTACACGGCTCACGTCTCGGGCGTGGACCGAGTGTTCGTGCTCGGCGGGGTGCAGGCACTCGCCGCGATGGCCCTCGGGCTGATCGACGATCTGCCCGTCGACATGCTCGTGGGGGCGGGGAACGCCTATGTCGCGGAGGCGAAGCGACAGCTCTTCGGACGCGTGGCGATCGATCTGCCCGCCGGCCCATCCGAAGTCGCGGTGCTGTCGGACGCGAGCGCCGACCCGGCCATCGTCGCCGCCGACCTGCTCGGGCAGGCTGAGCACGGCACGAACTCGCCGGCAGCGCTCGTCACCACCGATGCCGATCACGGCGCCGCGGTGATCGCCGAGGTCGAGCGGCAGCTCGCGACGCTCGCGACGGCGGACATCTGCGGCCCGGCGTGGCGGGATCACGGCTCCGTCACCGTCGCGGACTCCCCCGAGGTCGCCGTCGCGCTGATGGACGATCTGGCCCCCGAGCACCTCGAAGTGCTCACCGCGGACGATGCCTGGTACCACGACCGCCTGCGGAACTACGGGTCGGTGTTCCTCGGCGAATGGAGCACCGTCGCATACTCCGACAAGGGCATGGCCGGAACCAACCACACGCTGCCCACGGCGGGAGGCGCCAAGCACAGCGCTGGTCTCTCGGTGTCGCGCTTCATGAAGCCGCTCACCTACCAGCGCGTGGAGCGGGAGGCGACGCGCCTGGTGGCTCCCGCCACCGTCACCATCTCCCGCTCGGAGGGGATGGCCGCGCACGAGGCGACCGCCCAGATGCGTCTCGATCGCTGGGAGCGGTGATCACGGGTCAGGGGGACCTGCGGGCGATGATGTCGGCGTACCCCTCGACGTAGGTGGGGAACCGCAGCGGTCCGGTGAACTCCTCGATACGTCCTCGCAGGATCGCTCCCCCGCCCGGGTCGGGGTCGAGTGCGGGCGGCGGCGCGACCCCGAGGAGCTCTCCGATGCAGCCGACGACCTCGCCCATCGGAGCAGGGGCGCGGTCCACGGCATGCACGAGTGCGGGGCGCGGCCCGTCGGCGGCGATGAGCGTTTCGAGCAACGTCACCAGGTCGAACTCATGGATCCGGTTGGTGCCCTTCCGCATCGCCATGGCCTCCCCCTGCAGCACTTTCCGCAGCAAGAACTCGCGTCCTGGCCCGTAGATCCCCGCCGGTCGCACGACGGCGGCGCCGAACAGGTCGACCGCCGTGCGCTCACCCGCCAGGAGGAGCCGTCCGCGATCGGTCTCGGGTTCTGGGACGTCGCCCTCCCACCGCTCCGCACCCTCGGGGCGCCCCTCGAACACGCCGGTCGAGGAGACGAACACGACCCGGTCGGGTCGGGACGGGAGGGCGTCGGCGAGGTGCCTGAGCGACGCCAGATAGGCGCTGTCATCGAGCGTCGGCGCCGGACGGCCCGGGGTGAGCGTGATCACCATCGCGTCGACGTCGGGAAGCTCGCTTGTGAGCGGGGCGCTCAGATCGGCGGCGATCGGCGTGAAGGCGGGCGGCAGGGAACTCGGATCGCGCCGCAACGCGAAGACCCGGTCGCCGCGTTCGACGAGACGTTGCCCCAGCCGCGTCCCGACCTTCCCGGCGCCGACGAGCAACGTGCGCCGCGACCCCGGGACACCCGCCTGCTCGGTCATTGCTCCTGCTTCCTGCTGGTCCACCACGTGTCGATCATCCCAGACTGCGAGCGTCGAGGCCACGATCCCGGCCGTGTCGAGTCGGTCATCGCGGCGGGCGACCGAAGGCTCCTGCGAGCAGGGCGTGCAGCAGGAGCGGCGCGGCTGCGACGCACATGACAGTGCCGATCACGGGGTACTCGGGCATCACGAGGATGCCCCCGACGAGCAGCGCCAGGAAGAGCACCGCCGAGATGATGCGGCGGCCGAGCTGCTCGAGCCGAGCGAGCCTGCGTTCCACGCTCGACGTGTCGAACACCAGGCGCCCCTGATCGACACTCGTGAGGAGCGCGTCCACCCTACGGGGCAGTGCGGCCAACGTACCGAGCGTGGAGACCGCGTTCTCGGAGAACTCGCGAATGAGGTTGCCGCGCTCGTCTCGCAGGAGCTGAGACGCGTACGGCTCCACGGCGTCCCACAGATTGAAGGCCGGGTCGATCGAGGTGCAGACCCCCGAGGTGAGCGACATGGCACGGACGATGAGCAGGAAGTTCTCCGGCAGCTGGAACGGGAGCGTGCGGATCACATCGCGGAACTCGAGCCCGAAATCCCGGAACTCCCGGGGGTCCACATCGCGCAGTTCGGCGAAGCCCATCCCGCCGAAACGCGAGAAGAGCGCGGACATGGCGCGCTCGAGTTCACGCGTGTCCGCCGAGGGCAGGAGCACGCCGATATCCTCGACGGCCGCCACCACGCCGGTGCTATCGCGTGAGGCGACGGCGATCATCAATGCGCGCAGGCCACGACGAATCTCATCGGGAACGGACCCCATCATGCCGAAGTCGATGAAGGCGAGGGACCACCCGCCCTCCGCGCGCGGCGCCACGAAGATATTGCCCGGATGCGGGTCGGCGTGGAAGTACCCGAAAGTGAACAGCTGGTCGAACATGACGTCCGCGAAGCACTGCGCGACCGCTTGAGGATCGATCCCCGCCGCGCGCAACGCGTCGACATCGGTGATCTTGATCGCGGTGACATCGGAGAGCGTGAGCACGCGTCGCGATGAGCGCTCCCACACGATCTCGGGCGTCGAGACCCGGTCGTCACCGTCGAAGAGCTGCGCGAATCGCTCGCCGTGCGCAGCCTCGGCGAGGTAGTCGATCTCCTCGAGGCTCGTCTGCGCGAACTCCTCGACCAGTTGCGGCGCGTCGACGCGGTCGGAGACGATGCGCACCCGCCGCAACCAGCCGCCCACGCGCCGCAGCGCGGCGAGATCGACGTCGACGATCGCATCGATCCCGGGACGTTGCACCTTCAGCACCACCGCCGAGAACCCGGTGTCATCGGCCAGTTCAGGGGCGAGGACCGCTCGGTGCGCCTGCCCCAGCGAGGCGGCGGCCACCGGCACCGCGTCGACATGCGCGAACGCCTCGTCCAGTCGGACACCGAGCTCGCGCTCGGCGAGCTCGCGGATCCGGTCGAACGGGACCGGCGGCACCTCGTCCTGCAGTCCTTCGAGTTCCGAGGTGATCTCGGGGGGTAGCACGTCGAGACGCGACGAGAGGAACTGCCCGACCTTGATCATCAGCCCGCCGAGTTCGATCGCGAGCGCGTGGAAGCGCTCCGCGATCCGCTGCATCCGCCGCGCGCGCGTCCGTTCCGCGAGCCGTGCGAGGCCGAGCTTCGGCAGGGCGATCTCGTACCACCACGACTGTGCGAGATACCGGGCGGCGAACCGCAGGATGCGACGGTAGCGTCTCCGGTGTTCCGTCACCGTCAGCTCTCGGCGAGCATCGCATAGAGCTTGCGCCGCGCCTCGGCGAGCACCTCGACCGCAGCGTCCACCTGCTCAGAGGTCCCGCTGCGCTGCACCTGTGCGGCGGCCTGCGCGAGGTCGTATCCCGCCCTCGGCAGTCGGCCCGCAGACGGCTTCTCCTTCGGCGCAGCGGAGTCCCACGGCGTTCGTTCGGCAGCCTCGGCCTCGGCGCGGCCCGCCTCCGTCAGGGTGTACGTCTTGCGTCCCCCGAGTTCTTCGGCGGTGATGAGTCCCTCGTCGGCCAGCAACTGCAACGTGGGATAGACCGATCCAGGACTCGGCTTCCAGGCGCCACCGCTGCGCTGCTCGATCTCGCGGATGATCTGATACCCGTGCATGGGGCGCTCTGCGAGGAGCGCCAGCACCGCAGCCCGCACCTCGCCCCGAGGCATGCGCGGCCCCGAGACCCGCTGCTCGAAACCGTGACGCAGGTTTTCCATGGCGTCCCAGAAGCCGGACTCGCCGAAACCACGCGATGGGAACTGACCGTTCATGAGGACCTCCAGAGGTTGTGTACGAACGATACTCAGCAATATATCGCTCGCCAGGCGCCTCCGGAAGCCCATCACCCTGTGGGAACGCCGAGAGGGGCGCCGGAACATCCGACGCCCCTCTCGGGCACTGCAGTGCCGACTATGCCAGGTCGACCGACTCCAGCCAGTCGGTCGCGATCTGGCCGAGGTCGTCACCGGCGTTCACCCGCCCGTTCATCTCCATGAGGTCCTCGATCGTGAGCGCGGCCGTCACCTCGTTCAGCACGTCGACGACCTCGTCCGAGGCGCTGTCGGAGCTGATCAGCGGGATGATGTTCGCCGGCGGGAAGATGACCTCGTCATCCTCGAGCGCGACCAGGTCGTTCTCCGCGATCGCCGGATCACTGCTGAACAGCATCGCGACGTCGACCTGGCCGTTGACCACTGCGGAGAGCGAGAGCGGTCCGCCGCCGTCGAGGGTCTCGTACCGGTCGGAGAAGTCGATGCCGTACGACTCCTCGAGCGCCGGCAGACCGGTGTTGGGACGCGTCTTCCACTCGGGCGGCCCGGCGAGGGTGAAGGAGCCGTCATCGGCCGCAGCCAGGTCGGAGATCGTCTCAAGGCCGCCGTGCTCGTCGGAGAACTCCTGCGTCACGACGAGCGTGTTGGTGTTCTCGGCGCTCGCGGCGTCCAGAGCCATCAGCCCGTCGGGCAGCGTCTCCTCCAGCTGACCGGCGATGGCGTCACGATCCGTCGTGTCCGCCTCGGGGTCCAGCTCCTCCAGCAAGTAGCCGTTGTACTCGGGGATCAGGTCGATCGAACCGTCCTCGAGGGCGGTGATGTAGACCTCGCGGCTGCCGATGTTCAGCTGCTCCTGCACCTCCATGCCGGCACCGCTGAGCGCCTGCGAGTAGATGGTGGCCAGCAGCTGGCTCTCCGCGAAGTCGGCGGAACCGACCGTGATGGAACCGCCGGAACCCTCCGAGTCGCCCCCGTCGTTCGCGAGCGGATCGCCGCCGCCGCAGGCGGTCAGCCCGAAGAGCGCCGCGATGGCGATCCCGGCCGTCAGGCCCTTCATACGTGTGTTCATGAGTTTCTCCTTGTCGTGGTCGGAACACCGGGAGTGAGCCCCGGTGAGATGCTGATGCGCGCGACGAGTGCGAACACGCCCTCGAGCACGATGGCGAGAACGATGAGCAGAATCGCTCCGCCCGCCATCTCGGCGTAATTGTTGCCCGCACGGCCGTCGATGATGAATCTGCCGAGCCCCTGCAGCGACACGAACGCCGCGACGGTCGCCGTGGAGACGACCTGCAGCGTCGAGGCGCGGATCCCCGAGAGCGCGAGGGGAAGGGCGCACGGGAGCTCGATCTTCCAGACGATCTGCCAGGTCGAGTACCCCATGCCGCGTGCCGCATCGATCGCGGAGCGGTCGATCGCACGGATGCCGCTCGCGACGCCGCTCAGGATCGGCGGCACTGCGAGCAGCACGAGCACGATGAGCGCAGGAATCACGAACGCGAGTCGATTCGCCAGAATCGGGGCGAAGATCAGCACCAGCAGGATGAGCAGGCCGATCGTGGGCAGCGCACGCATCGCATTCACCGACCCCATGATGAGACTCTCGCCCTTGCCCGTGTGACCGATGAACACGCCGAGCGGGACCGCGATCGCTGCAGCGACGAGCACCGTGACCGCGGAGTACCAGAGGTGGGTGACGGTCTGGAACGGGATCGAGCCGCTCCCCGACCAGTTCGCCGGGTCGGTGAGCCAGGAGAAGACGTCCATCACAGCGCTCCCTTCCGGGCCCAGGGTGTCAGGATGCGCCCCAGGAGGACGAGCAGACGGTCCAGCACGAGCGCGAGCAGGAGGCAGATCACCAGACCGGTGATGATGGGGACGAGCAGGTTGCGGGTGAACCCCAGCGTGAAGAGCGTGCCGAGCTGCTCCACGCCGATGATCGCCGCCATGGTCGTGATCGAGATGTTCGTCACCACCACGACCCGCAGGCCGCTGAGAATGGCGGGCACCGCGATCGGCAGCTGCACTTTGAAGAGCGTTTCAGTGCGCTTGAACCCCATCCCCTCGGCCGCCTGCACCGATTCCGTCGGCACGGCGCCCAGTCCGTCCGCCACGACCCGGGTGAGCAGCGCGACACTGTAGATGACGAGCGCGACGACGACGTTGATCGGGTCGAGGATGCGGGTGCCGAGGAACTGCGGGAGCAGAATGAAGAGCGCGAGCGACGGCAGCGTGAAGAACAGACTGGTGCCGCCGACGATCGGGAGGTACGAGCGACGCCACTGGTGCGCGACGTACCCGAGCGGCACCGCGATCAGCAGACCGATCGCGGTCGGCAGGAGGGTCAGCCAGATGTGAGTGAGGGTCAGGCTCCAGATCTGGTTCGCATTCGAGACGACCCAGTCGAAGTTCACCGCGCCGCTCGTTCCTCGCCGAGCGCGTCGACCGCTGATCTGATGACCTCGTCGAGGTGCACCGTGCCGGCGTAGGTTCCGTCGTCGTGCGCGAGGATCGCGGATCCTCCCGGGCTCGCGAGCGCCGCGTCGAGCAGCTCGCGCCGCGACCCGCTGTCGAGCGACACCGCTGTCGCCGTCTGAACATCGTCGGCGCGCGTGCGATCACTGACGCGCCCCGGCTGCACCCAGCCGAGGGGACGATGATCGTGATCGATCGCGACGATCCACGGTTCACCAGCAGGTGCCGACGGTTCGCCCAACGTGAACGTCGGCGTCTGCTGGGGATCGAGTCCGCGGATGGTCTCGAAACCAAGCGCGTGATACCCGCGCGACGCGCCCAGGAAGTCGGCGACGAAGCGGTTGGCGGGTCGAGCGAGGATCTCGGCCGGGCTCCCGCTCTGCGCGACGACGCCCCCCTCCGAGAACACGACGATCTGATCACCGAGACGGAGCGCCTCATCGATATCGTGGGTCACCATCAGGATCGTCTTGGCGAGATCGCCCTGGATGCGCAGGAACTCCTGCTGGAGCTGCTTCCTCACGATGGGGTCGACCGCGCTGAACGGCTCGTCCATGAGCATGTACGGCGGGTCGGCCGCCAGGGCGCGCGCGACGCCGACGCGCTGCTGCTGCCCGCCGGAGAGCTGCCACGGGTAGCGCTTCGCGTACGTCTCGTCGAGTCCCACGAGCGTGAGCAGTTCCTGGGCGCGACGCCGCGCCTCGCCGCGCTTCACGCCGTTCAAGTAGGGGACGGCGCAGATGTTGTCGACGACCGTCTGGTGCGGGAACAGGCCGGCGTTCTGAATGACATACCCGATGCGGCGCCGCATCTGGATGCGATCGATCTCACCGCTGTCCTCGCCTCCGAGCAGGATCTTGCCGCGCGTCGGTTCGATGAGGCGGTTCACCATGCGCAGCGTCGTGGTCTTGCCGCAGCCCGACGGACCGACGAGTACGGTGATCTTCCCTGTCGGCGCGGTGATGGAGAGGTCGTCGACCGCGGTGGTGCCATCGTCGTACACCTTGGTGACATCAGAGAATTCGATCATGGCGTGGTGACTGCGAAGTCGTCCGTTCGTGAAGAGTGACGGGGGCGTACAACTAGGTCGGGAAGAATGGTGAGCACTAACGCTAGCGAGCCAGCGGTCGCATCTCCACCGATTCGCGGCGTTCCGCGAAATTCTCCCGTTTCCTCACGCTCGCCCGCGCGGGCGCGAGAGCGCGTCGGTCTCAGCCGCGGTATTCCCGCGCATCGCATACGGTGATTGGGTTTCTCCCCGGCCCGGGTGACCCGCACCGGAGGGCCGCGATGCACTGCAGGGCGTAATCAGTAACGAACGCGTAAAGATTAGGTGTGAGCAGCCCCCTTGACAGCTTCGAGCCGAACCGTCAGTGCGGCTGATCCTCCGCTGCACCAGCTTGCATTATTTTCGTCAAGCACAGATAATTTGAGTTCACACGAACGAATCGAGGTGGCAGGTGCGAGGACGCGATCCCGAGACGACACGACCGATCGATGTCCTCTGCATCGGTGAAACGATGGCTCTCGTGGTGCCCGCCGCCGCTGAGCCCGTCGAGAACGCGACGGACTTCCGCCTCGAGGTGGGGGGCGCCGAATCGAACGTCGCATGCCACCTCGCTGCGGCGGGCCACCGAGCCGAGTGGTTCAGCGCTCTCGGCGACGATGCGCTCGGGCGCCGCACGCTCGCGCGGGTCGCCGAGCACGGGGTCGCCACCGGCCGGGTGCGCCTGCATCCGCACGCGCCGACGGGACTCTATGTCAAGGATCCCGGCGCCGGAGTGACGTATTACCGACGGGGTTCTGCGGCGTCGCTTCTCTCCCCCGAGCACCTCACGGGCATCGACTGGGGTGCGGTCCGGATCCTGCATCTCTCCGGAATCACGCCTGCGCTGTCCGACTCGTGCCGCGCACTCGTCGACGCCGCCATCGATGCGGCCCGGGCCGCGGGCACCACCGTCAGCTTCGACGTGAATGATCGCCCGGCACTGTGGCCGGACCGCGCCAGCGCTGCCGAGGTGATCCGCGACATCGCGAACCTCGCCGACATCGTGCTGGTCGGTCGGGACGAGGCCGAAGCACTCTGGAGCGCCGCCACCGCAGAAGAGATTCGAACGCTCTTCCCGAATACCCCGCACCTCATCGTCAAGGACGCCGACATCGAAGCGGTCGAGTTCAGCGCAGCGGGCCGCTGCTCCGTACCCGCACTGCGCGTCGACGTCGTCGAATCCGTCGGAGCGGGCGACGCGTTCGCCGCCGGGTGGCTGCACGGCTTCCTCCGCGACGCATCGCCCGTCGACCGCATCGCGCACGGGCACGCCTTCGCCGCTCGCGCGCTCTCGAGCACCCGTGACGTGCCTGCGCACCGTGAGCACGACACCCCGACCCCTATGGAAGGACCCGCACGATGACCGACACCCCTTCAGCCAGCGACCAGTGGTTCGCAGCGGCATTCGCCCAGGCGCCCATCATGGCGATCCTGCGCGGCATGGGCGTGGAGCGCAGCCTCGAGCTCGCGCACGTCGCCTGGGATCTCGGAATCGACGCCGTGGAGGTGCCGATCCAGTCCGATGAGGATCGCGACTCCCTCGCGGCGGTGGTCGCGGCCGGTCGCGAGCGCGGAAAGCAGGTCGGCGCGGGAACGGTCGTCGACGACGCCACCGTACGTTTCGCCGCCGAAGCCGGCGCCGCCTTCACGGTGAGCCCGGGCTTCGACATCGACGTGGTCCGCGCGAGCGAAGCGGCGGGAATGCCCGCGCTCCCCGGCGTGGCGACGGCGACCGAGGTGCAGCTCGCGCGCCTCGCCGGACTCCGCTGGCTCAAGGCCTTCCCCGCATCCGTCCTCGGCACGGACTGGTTCACCACCATGCGCGGGCCCTTCCCGGACGTGCACTTCATCGCCACGGGCGGGATGAACGCCCGCAACGCACCGCAGTTCTTGCACGCGGGTGTACGCGTGGTCGCAGTGGGTTCGGCCCTCGCCGACCCCGACGAGCTCGCGCGACTCGCCGAGGTGATGCCCCGATGAGCGCGCGCACCGTCACCCCGAACGACAAGTCGTTTCCGCTCGGCCTCGTCGGCCGCGAGATCGACCACCTCGGAGCACCACTCGCCGAGTTCTCCACGCCGATCTTCGTGCTCGAGGCGGACGCCGTGCAGCACAACCTCGACGCGATGGCGTCGTGGACCGAGCGACGCGGCCTCGAACTCATGCCGCACGGCAAGACGACGATGTCCCCCGTGCTCTGGAACCGTCAACTGGCGGCGGGCGCGACCGGCATCACCGTCGCGACCGGATGGCAGGCGGATGTCGCGCTGCGCGCCGGAGTGCCCACCGTGCAGATCGCGAACGCCTGCACCGATGCACACCTCCTCCTGCGCCTCACCGCGTGGCTCGACGCGCACGCGGATCAGGAACTCGTCTGCTGGGCGGATTCCGTCGCGACGATCGACCTCATGGAGCGCGTCCTGCCGGCCGAGTCCCGCATCGGGGTGCTGGTCGAGCTCGGCGCGAGCGGCGGCCGCACCGGTGCCCGGGACGAGGGCGACGCCGTGGCGATCGCCGAGCGCGTCGCCGCTTCCGACCGACTGACACTGCGCGGCGTCGCGGGGTACGAGGGGGCGCTCGCGCACGACCGCTCCCCCGCGGGGCTCGCGTCGGTCGGCGCGTACTGCGACCGTCTCGCCTCGCTCGTGGACCGGGTACGACCGCTCGTCAGCGGCACCCCCTGGGTGACGGCGGGCGGGAGCGCCTTCTTCGACCTGGTCGCCGACAGCTTCTCCGCGGTCCCCGACGTGCGGGCGATCCTGCGCTCCGGCGCCTACCTCGTTCACGACAGCGGGTTCTATCGCGGCATCTCCCCCATCGATCGCTCCCGCGACACCGGAGACGATACCCCGCTCGTGCCCGCGATGTTCGGGTACGCCCGCGTGGTGTCGATCCCCGAGCCCGGGCTGGCACTGCTCGATGCCGGGAAGCGCGACATCCCGTTCGACGAGGGGCTTCCCGTCCCGGTCGGCGTCTCGGATGACCTCGGTGGGCACGCCAGGGGCCTCGAGGCGGAGATCACGGCGCTGAACGACCAGCACACCTTCCTGCGCTGGTCGGGCGCGGCACCGGTCAGGATCGGCGACGTCGTGAAGCTCGGACTCTCGCACCCCTGCACCGCGTTCGACAAGTGGCGGCTCGTGCCGATCGTCGACGCTCACGGCGTCGTGACGGAGGCCGTCGAGACGTTCTTCTGAGCGCGGGTCCGATGACGGCGCGTCTAGCCGCGTCGCACCTCGTCCAAGTAGCCGTAGACCGTCACACGGGACACCCCGAGTCGCGCCGATACCTTGTCGGCAGCCCGCTTGATGTGAAACGCACCGCGTGCTTCCAGCAGGCGCAGCACCTCTATGCGATCGGCCTTGCTCATGCCGGGAGCCGGTTTGCCGACCATGGCGATCGCCTCGGAGATCATGTCGTCGAGCACGCTGGAGACATCGGGACCGACCAGTTCGTGCGGCACCGCGCTCACGGATGACTCCACCCCGGGAAGGAGCGTCGAGATCGCGTTCGCCGCGGTCTGCATCGGAGTCAGGTCGAGGTTGATGCAGAAGGCGGCGATGATGCGCCCCTCGGGATTGCGGTAGTAGACCGACGAGCTGATGAGTTCGCGTCCATCCGAGGTGCGCCCGCGGTATCCGAAAGCGTTGTGATCGGCTTCGGGGTCGCGCAGCACTTCGACGCCGAGGTTCGTCGATGGACCGCCGACGCTTCTGCCGCTGACGTGACCGTTCACGATCGCGTGGACGGAGTGATCGAGGTCGCCGGCACTCAGGTCGTGCAGCACGATCTCGCAGTGATCGCCGACGACCCCGGCGATCGCGTGCATCACGGGCTCGAGGGTGCGACGGGCCTCATCGATGTCGGCGAAGGTGGTGTCGCTGTCGGGCATCAGGCTGGTCACGGGCACTCCGATCTCTGTGTCCGTCCATTCTGCCATGGCACGCGACACCAGTTTCCATAATTTCTGCCAAGCACGTAGAAACCCTGTCAATCTCATGCTACTTTTTCTCTGAACCGGTCGCTGCCGACCGGGACACACCCCTGAGTCAGTTCGGCCGCGCCGCAGCGGTCACCCGAGGAGGCCCCGGTGAACACCACACGAACACGCGTCGAGGTTCGGCGAGCGGAGATCCGCGCATGAGCGCGCCGCAGTCGACGGGCAAGCGTACCCCGCTCACGAAGCAGCAGAAGCGCGCGGTCGCCGGAGGCTCGATCGGCACGCTCATGGAGTACTTCGACTACTACCTCTACGGCCTCGCCGCCGCGGCGGTCTTCCCCGCCATCTTCTTCGCCTCGAACGACCCGTTCCTCGCGCAGATCTACTCGTTCGGCACATTCGCCGTCGGGTTCTTCTTCCGCCCGCTCGGCGGCATCGTGTTCGGGTACATCGGCGATCGGATGGGACGCAAACCTGCGCTCCTCATCACGGTGATCGGGATGGGCCTCACCACCGCGGCCATCGGCCTGATCCCGCCCGAGGCGATGATCGGCGCGACCGCCCCGATCCTGCTCATCGTGCTGCGCTCGTTCCAGGGCCTGTTCGTCGGCGGCGAGATGGGCGGCGCCGCCACGATCGTCGTCGAGCACGCACCGCCGAAGCGACGCGGACTCTTCGGCGCATTCCTCATCTCCGGAGCGGGAATCGCGAACCTCGCATCCGCGGGTGCCATGTCGGCGCTCGGCGCCGGACCCGAGTCCTTCTTCATGACGTGGGGGTGGCGCATCCCGTTCTGGTTCGCGCTCGTCCTCGCCATCATCGCGATTCTGCTGCGGAGCAAGCTCGAGGAGTCCGACGAGTTCAAGTCGCACACGAAGACCCTGCAGGTGCAGGGCGTCAAGCCGAAATCACCGCTCGTCGAGGTGTTCCGCCACCCGAAGAACACGATCCTCGGAATCCTGATCGGCCTCCCCCAGTCGATCGCCGGGTACATCGTGCTCACCTACGGCCTCGCCTTCATCGTCTCGTCAGGCACTGCGGCACAGGTCGGGTTCATCGGCACCATGATCGTCGGATTCCTGCAGATCTTCGTCGCTCCCGCCTACGGCGCACTCTCCGACAAACTTGGGCGTCGAACGGTCTACATCGCAGGCTGCATCGGCTTCGCGATTCTGATCTGGCCGACGTTCCTGCTCTACGAGACCCACAACCAGTGGCTCATCTGGCTCGGCATGATCATCGGCTTCGTGATCCCCGGCGTCGCGATGCAGGGGACGCTCCACACGATGCTCACGGAAATGTTCGATGTCGAGCAGCGCATCACCGGCGTGAACATCGGCTACCAGCTCTCGAACACCCTCGGCGGCGGTCTGGCGCCGCTCATCGCGACGGCGCTGGTCGGCTGGGCGAGCGGATCCTTCTGGCCCGTCGCCGTGTACGCCGGCGTGATCTGCCTCATCGGCGCGGTGACCACCGCGGCGGCGACGATCCGCCCGGCCACCGAAGACGCGGGCCGCATCCACGAACTGAAGCTGGACAGCAAGTGACGCGGGTCCTCATCAGCGGTGGGCTCGTCGTCGACGGCGAGTCCGCCGCCCCCGTGCGGGCCGATGTCCTCATCGAGGGCGACCGGATCGTCGCGGTCTCCGTGCAGCATCTGACCGTGGGCCCCGACGACACGGTCATCGACGCCACCGATCGATTGGTGCTGCCGGGGTTCATCGACGCCCACGCGCACGCAGAGGGTGCCGTGTTCGATCCCGAGGTGCAGCTCGCACTGTTGCGGCAGGGCATCACCACCGTGATCGGCGGCCAGGACGGCGTCTCGTACGCCCCCGGCGACGGCCGCTACGCCTCCGAGTACTTCGCGGCGATCAACGGCCCGCATCCGACGTACCGCGGAAGTCGCGTCGCCGACCTGCTGCGCACGTACGACGGCGAGATCCCCCTCGGCGTCGCCTACGTGGTCCCCGCCGGAACCGTCCGCCACGAGGTGATGGGAGCCGATCAGCGGCAGGCGACGCCCGATGAGCGCGCGCGAATGGTCACCCTGGTCCGCGAGGCGCTCGACGACGGCGCGGTCGGGCTCTCCACGGGCCTCGACTACGTGCCCGGCATCTTCGCCGATGCCGATGAGATCGCAGCGCTCTGCGCGCCCCTGGCGGACGCGGGACTCCCCTACGTCACCCACATGCGCGGCGGGTACGAGGACAACGCCGAATTCGGTGTCGACGAGGTCGCGCGCATCGGTCGTGCAGCCGGGGTGCCGGTGCACATCTCCCACTTCCACACCCCTGCGGACGAGGCATGGCGCCTCATGGACCGGCTCGCGGCGGAGGGTGTGAGCGCCACCTTCGACGCGTACCCCTACACCCGCGGCTCCTCGATCCTCGGCATGACGATGCTTCCGCCCGAGATGAACGCCGCTCCGGTCGCCGAGACCGTCGCCGCACTCGGGGACCCCGACGTACGGGAGCATCTGCGTCGCGACTGGTTCCCCCGCGTTGCGCGCAACCCGAGCCTCGGGCCGGAGTGGCCCGACCTCGTCACGCTCGCGCACACGGCCGCCGAGGACTGGGCATGGGCCCACGGCCGCACCCTCGCCGAGATCGGCGACGCTCGCGGCACCGATCCCATCGACGCCGCACTCGACGTCCTCGCCGCCGCACGCCTGAACGCGAACGTCGTCATGGCGGTGCGCAATCAGCGCCCCGTCGCCGATCTCGGACGCCTGATCGCGCACCCAGCGCACATCGGCGGATCCGACGGGATCTTCATCGGCGCGCATCCGCATCCGCGGGCCAGGGGCACCTTCGCGACGTACCTCGCGACCTACGTCAGGGACCACGCCTACCTCGACTGGGCCGAAGCCGTCAGCCACCTCTCCACGCGCCCGGCGGACCGGTTCCAGCTGGGCGCTCGCGGTAGACTCCGACCCGGCAGCATCGCCGACATTGCGATCGTGGACCCCGAGCGCGTGCGCGACACCGCGACCTACGCGGAGCCGACGGAACTCGCCGTGGGCATCGATGACGTGCTCGTCGCCGGCCGCCCGGTGCTCATGAACGGACGGCTCACCGGAGCGCGACCGGGCGGCGGGATCCGAGCGGACGCGAGCCACCGGCGATCCCTGAACTGACGTGAACGACCATCACCACCACCACCATCGAGAGGGAGAACACATGACCCACGTGACCAAGCAAGCCATTCAGACGAGCGACGCGCCCCAGCCGGCCGGCCCCTACAGTCAGGGGATCCTGAGCGGAGACCTGCTCTTCACCGCCGGTTTCGGCCCGCAGGACCCGCAGACGGGTGAGAAGGCCGACAACGTCGCCGATCAGACCCGTCAGACCCTCCGCAACGTGCAGGCGGTCCTCGCCCAGCACGGTGCGACCCTCGACGACGCTCTCAAGGTGACGGTGCACCTGTCGGATCTCGCGAACTTCGACGAGTTCAACACAGCGTACCGCGAGTTCTTCTCGGAGCCGTACCCGGTGCGCACGACCGTCGGGTCGCAGCTCGCGAACATCCTGGTCGAGATCGACCTCGTCGCGCGCGTCAGCGCATAAGCCGAGGAATTCCGGCGACCGAGCGCCCGGGTGATCCGCTGCACGCGGACCCCGGGCGCTCGCGTACGATCAGACGGCGATGCCGATCACGAGGGCGATGATCCCGAGCGCGGGAACGACCCCTTGCTTCAACGCCGCACCGCGCTTCTCGGGGCTCGACAGCAGCAGGACGAGGCTCGCGGCGACCATCGACCCCGCGCCGACGAACACGAGCGCGGCGCCCACGGGAGCACTCCCGACGGCGAATGCGATGATCCCGACGAAGACCGTCACCGCGAGGAACAGGTTGTAGAACCCCTGGTTGAACGCCAGCTCGCGCGTGGCCTCGGCCTCGCTCTCGGAGGTGCCGAACGTCGCGCGGCCGCGCGGCGAGGTCCAGGCGAACGACTCGAGGAAGAAGATGTAGACGTGCACCAGGGCGGCAAGCCCCGTGAGCACCAGTCCGGCGATGATCATGAGCCCAGCATAGGCGTCCTTCCCCCGACGGATCCGGAGCCCAGAGTCGGATCGCTCGCTCACTCCCAGAGCTCGGCGACGCGCACCGCCCGGCCGAGCACCCGTTCAGCGACCCGGTGCCCCGAGCAGAGCGCCCCGGTGACGGTGGCGGGGTCCTCCGCCCAGGTCGCCTCACCCGCGAGGTGCAGGGCGCCGGCGCCCAGCGGTTCCGCGAGGGTCTCGCGATCCTCCGTGCGCGCGCCGACGGACTTGTAGGCATAGGATCCCCGTGCGAACGGATCGTCCTGCCAGCGAGTGACGGTGATCGCGTCCGGATCCTCGACCGCGTCCCCGTAGATCTCGCGCAGCGCCTCCAGCACGGACTCCTGGAGTTGCGCATCCGACCAGTCCCGAGTGGCGATGGCGCACGGCCCGGCCGCGAAGGTGAGCAGCGTCGGCGCGCCGTGCACCTCGGTGAGGTCGTACCAGGAGTGCCACCAGTCCGCCGCCGGCCCCTGGCGCCGGATCACCGAGACGTCACGGTCCCAGAACCGGCTGGGGAACTGCAGGAAGATCTTCTCGAACGCGTTCATCTCGAGACCCGCCAGTGCCGCGGCGTGCGTCTCGGGCAGCGGAGGCGCGAGAACGAAACCGTCCGATCGGAGCACGCCGACCGGCACGGTCGCGATCGCGCGCGCTGCCGAGACGTCGCCGTCATCGGTGTGCGCGATGACCCCGTCGGCGCCCCAGTCCACGCGTCGCACCGCGCGCGCGAGCCGGACATCGAGGCCCTTCACGAGGTGCTGTGCGAGTGCATCGTAGCCCAGTGGGAACACGACCTCGTCCCCCTCGATCGTGTCATCGTCGAGTCCGTGCGCGTCCAGCAGATCGGCGCTCACCCCGTACTGCTCCTCCGATCGATGGCGCACGAACTCGCGCACGCGCTCCGCACGATCCGCACCCCAGGCGAGCTCGCGCAGCGCCGCGTCCACGGCGTCGGCGTACGAGGCGCCATGCGCCGACGCGGCGATCGTTCTCGCGAGGACCACGTCGAACGACTGCACATCCGTGACGAATGCCTTGGTTGCGGACCTGTTGAGACGTTTGCCGCCCGGTCCGAAGTAGACCATCGGCCTGCCTCCCGGCTGGTAGCTTCCGACCGTGAACTCGACCGTCGGCATGCCGAACGCCTGTGCGGCGTCGGCGAGCGGGTTTCCGTCGACGCCGTGGATCCATGACGCCCCGAGATCCGTCGCCCGGCCGTGGGTGCGCTCCGTGTGGACGCGTCCGCCGACGCGATCCCGAGCCTCGAGGACCACCACCCGCTGCCCCGCTCGGGCCAGGAGTCTCGCGGCGGTGAGTCCTGCGACCCCCGCCCCGATGACGACGGTGTCGATCCGCTGCTCGTGCTCGTTCCCGGTGCGCGCCATGCTTCAGCGTACCTCGGTACGCGCGTTCCGGTCGGATCCACTTGAGCTTATCATCCGATGTTAGTTAGGCTGCCCTTGGTCACCGGATCGCCCGGTGCACTCGACGAAAAGGTGACGATGTCCGCTGCTGCTCTCCGCCGTTCCCTCCTCGCTCCCGCCGCGATCGCCGTCGGCGCGCTTCTCCTCGCGGGGTGCAGCGGATCCGCTCCGGCATCGGGAGGCGCCGCGGACGACAGCGCCGAAACGCACGAGGTCGCACACGCGAGAGGCACCGCGTCCGTGCCCGTCGCTCCGGAGCGCGTCGTGACTCTCGAACCGCTGGAACTCGACACGGCGGTCGCGCTCGGCGTCACTCCCGTCGGCACAGCGGTCGCGAGCAATGTCGCCGATGTGCCCGCGTACCTCGAGGTCTCCGGAGTGGAACCGGTCGGCACCGTCCCCGAACCCGACTTGGAGGCCATCGCCGCGCTCGAACCCGACCTGATCCTGGGCACCGAGTCCCGGCACTCCGCCCTCTACGACCAGCTCGACGCTATCGCCCCGACGGTGTTCATCGAGAATCACGCCGATGCGTGGCGCGACAATGCGGCGGTCATCGGCGAGGCCCTCGGACAACCGGACGCCGTCGCGTCCCTGCTCGACGAGGTCGATGAGCGCTGCGCGACGATCGCCGAGACGCACGATGTGGAAGGCGAGACGGCGAACCTCATCCGACCCCGAGACGAGACCACGCTGAGCCTCTACGGACCCACCTCGTTCGCGGGCAGCCTGCTGCAGTGCGCCGGTTACACGATCCCCGACCAGGTCTGGGAGGACGGCCTCCAGGCCGACATCTCACCCGAGAACATCGCAGACGCGCGCGCCGATGAGGTGTTCGTCACGACGGACGACGTCTCCGACGCGTCCACGGTCCCGAGCGCGATCACGCAGAACGACGACGCCTTCCCCGACGTCACACTGGTGGACACGAGCACGTGGGTCGCCGGCGTCGGCCCGAAGGGTGCGCACGCGGTGCTCGACGACATCGAGGCCTTCCTCGACGCGCGGCAGTGACCGCCGCTGCTGCTCCTGGCCTCGCTCCAGGCCCCGACGCGGCACCCGCTCCGGCCCGCGAGCGCGTGCCGCGTGCCGCGTCGGCCAGGCGTACGATGATCGGCGCCGGCGCACTGCTGATCGCGCTGGTCGGTGCCGGTGCGCTCTCGCTCATGATCGGGGCGAACCCGCTCGGCTGGGACCAGGTGCGCGACGCCCTGCGGGGATCCGGCACGACGGAAACCGCCTACATCGTGCTTGATCTCCGGATCCCGCGGACCGTCGCCGCCGTCGTCGCCGGGGCGGCGCTCGGTGTCGCCGGCGCCCTCATCCAGGCGTTCACGCGCAACCCGCTCGCGGACCCGGGGATCCTCGGCGTCAACTCCGGGGCCGCGCTCGCGATCGCGCTCGGCGTCGCCGTCTTCGGTCTGCGCGACGCCTCCGCCTTCGTGTGGCCGGCGTTCGCGGGGGCGCTCTGCGTCACCGTCGCCGTGTATCTGATCGGTTCTTCCGGGCGCGGTGCCGCCGACCCGCTGCGCCTCACACTCGCGGGAGTCGCCCTCGGCGCCGTGTTCTCGGGCATCACGACGGGCATGACCCTCAGCGATCCCGACGCCTTCGACTCGATGCGCAGCTGGAACGCCGGATCCGTGCTCGGACGCGGATTGGAGGTCACCGGAACGGTCGCCCCCTTCATCGTGATCGGGCTCCTGCTCGCGTTCGTGCTCGCTCCCGGACTCAATGCGCTGGCGCTCGGGGACGATGTCGCGCGGGCCCAGGGCGCGCGGGTCCTCGGGATTCGATGGGGCGTGATCGCGGCCGTCACCCTGCTCGCGGGATCCGCCACCGCACTCGCGGGTCCCATCGCGTTCGTCGGCCTCATGGTGCCCCACATCGTGCGCTGGATCTTCGGCGTGGACCAGCGCCTCATCATCGTGTTCTCCGCGCTTCTCGCCCCCGTGCTCGTGCTGCTCTCCGACATGCTGGGGCGCGTCATCATCGCGCCGGCCGAGGTGCCGGTGGGTATCGTCACGGCGTTCGTCGGCGCGCCGATCCTGATCGTGCTGGCGCGGCGCAGACGGGCGAGCGCGCTGTGAGCGGCCTCCCCGTTCCCCACCTCGGCCACGGCCTCGACGTCGGCTACCGACGCTGCACGGTCCGCGTGGGCCGGGCCGTGTGGTCCTGGCGTCTCCGCAGCGTCGTGTGCGGCGTCGCGCTCGTGATCCTCATCGCCGCCGTCGCCGTGTGCTCCCTGGGTTTCGGAACGTACCCGGTCGCACCCGGCACCGTCATCGAGGTGCTGCGCGGCGGCGGCGACGCCATGGATCGCACCGTGGTCTGGGACTGGCGGTTGCCGCGCGCGATCGCGGCGATCTCGATGGGCGCCCTGCTCGCCATCGCCGGCGCACTATTCCAGACGGCGACCCGCAACCCGCTCGCGAGCCCCGATGTGCTCGGCCTCTCGAATGGAGCGTTCAGCGGAATGCTGCTCACGCTCGCCCTGGTGTCGGCGAGCTGGCAGGCGCGAACACTCGGGGCGCTCGCGGGCGGGGCACTGACCGCCGCACTCATCTGGGTACTGTCCGTCCGAGGCGGCATTCAGGGCTTCCGGCTCATCATCGTGGGCATCGGGGTGTCGGCGATGTTCGCCTCGCTGAACACCTGGCTGCTGCTGCAGGTCGAACTCGAGACGGCGATGTTCGCCTCCGCGTGGGGCGCCGGATCGCTCAACGGAGTGACCGCCGGTCCCCTTGCGGGTGCGCTCGTCTGCGCCGCGCCATTCGTCGTGGGAGCGGCGATACTCGCCCCGCGTCTGCGGCAGCTCGACCTCGGCGACGACGTCGCGGCGGCGACCGGGGTGCGCGCGCACGTCGTGCGCACGCTGGCTCTGCTCTGCGGCGTCGCCCTCGTCTCCGCCGCGACCACGGTCGTCGGCCCGGTCGCGTTCATCGCGCTCGCGGCGCCGCAGATCGCTCGCCGGTGCGCCGCGACACCGCACCTCTCCCTCGCACTCTCGGCGCTCACGGGCGCCGTCCTGCTCGCCGCCTCGGACCTCGTCGCCCAGCATGTGCTGCCCGCCTCGCTGCCCGTCGGCGTCGTCACGGTGTCCGTCGGCGGCACGTACCTCGTCCTCATGATCATTCTGGAGATCCGCCGCCGTGTCTGACCTCACCCTCACCGACGGACCGCGCCTTTGGGCTGAGCGGCTCACCCTGACGTACGACCGCACCGAGGTCATCGGCGACCTCTCGGTCGCGGTCCCTCCCGGTTCGTTCACCGTCATCATCGGCCCGAACGCCTGCGGCAAGTCGACGCTGCTGCGCGGGCTCTCGCGACTCATGACGCCTGCCCGCGGTTCCGTCGTGCTCGACGGGCGCGCGATCAGCGCCTACTCGGCGAAAGAGGTAGCCCGTCGTCTGGGCCTGCTGCCGCAGAGCGCGATCGCGCCCGACGGGATCACCGTCGCCGACCTCGTGTCGCGCGGACGGTTTCCGCATCAGCATCTCATTCGGCGCTGGACCGATGCGGACGAGCAGGCGGTGATCGAAGCACTCGAGGCCACCGGAACGCGAGAGCTCTCCGCACGACCCGTCGACGCGCTCTCCGGCGGTCAGCGGCAGCGGGTCTGGGTGGCCATGGTGCTCGCCCAGCAGACGGACCTGCTCCTGCTCGACGAGCCAACGACCTTCCTCGATGTCACCCACCAGGTCGAACTCATGGAACTCTTCGCGTCGCTCAACGCGGCGGGACGCACCGTCGTCGCGGTGCTGCACGATCTCAACCAGGCCGCACGCTATGCGAGTCACGTGATCGCGATGCGCGACGGCAGTATCATCGCCGAGGGCCCTCCGTCCGAGGTCGTGACGAGCGACCGCGTGCGCGAGGTGTTCGGCCTCGACAACGTCGTCATTCCCGACCCCGTGACGGGAGGACCCCTGGTCGTCCCGCTCGGAGGAGTCTCGCACCGAGAGGAGCGATCATGACCACTCCACGTCCCTGGGCCTACAGCGCCTTCCGCGTCGAGGTGCGCGCCCGACGTCAGCTGAGCCCGCGGTTTCTCCGACTGACGTTCGGCGGGCCCGATCTGCGGCACTTCGCCCCCTGGGGCGCTGATCAACGGATCAAACTCTTCCTGCCGATGGCCGACGGCTCCGTCCCGGAGTTCGGCCTGCTCGACGATCCGACGCCGCACCCCTCCGAGTGGTACGCCAGGTGGCGCGCGCTGCCCGAGGACGCGCGCAACGTGCTGCGGACCTACACGCCCGCCGCGATCCGCCCGGAGGCCCGGGAGATCGACGTCGACTTCTTCCTGCACACCCCTGCAGGGCCCGCCTCCGCCTGGGCGATCGACGCCACGATCGGGGAATCACTCGTCCTGACCGGGCCCGACGTGCGCATGGGCTACACCGGGTACGGTCTGCACTGGAAGCCGGGTGACGCGCGACGCTTCCTCCTCGTGGCGGATGAGACGGCGTACCCGGCGGCGCGCAACATTCTGGCGACGCTCCCCGCCGACGCCGACATCGACCTGCTGATCGAGGTCGATGACGCGGCCGATGAAATCCTCTCCCGGTCGGCACCCGCAGGTGCGCGCGTCGCGGTGGCGCAGCGCGGCGCACTCGAGGAGTCCGGTGTGGAACGAGCGGCGCGCGCGTGGACGGCTCGGAACGGGGCCCGTGCTGCCAAAGATCCGCGCTTCTTCGCCTGGATCGCCGGGGAGGCGGGGTCGACGACCCGGATCCGTCGCATGCTTACCGGTGAAGCGGGGATCCCGAAGGATCGCGTCGCGTTTCTCGGGTACTGGCGGACCGGTGGTGCGCTCGTCGACTGAGCCGCGTGCTCAGACCTTCTGGACCGTGATCGACCACTCGGCCGGCCCACGCTTCACGAACTCCGTGACCGGGTATCCGTTCTCCGCCGCCCACTGCGGCAACGAGTCCGTGGCCTGGGTGCAATCGAAGTCGATGACGAGTTCATCGCCGACCGGGATCTCGGCGATGGCGCGCCTCGCCTCCACGAGCGGGAAGGGGCAGACCTGGCCGACGGTTTCGAGAACGTGCTTGGTCATGGTGCGAGTTCCTTTCGGGTCGTGCGGATGAACGTGCGGTTCAGTGCGCGGTAGAGCATGTGTTCAGTTCGCGGTTGAGCGGGTGTTCAGCGCGTGGCGGACGCGGGCGCCGGGCTCGCGGACGCCGGGCTGACGACGGGGCGTGCGCTGCCGCCCGCGCGCTGGTGGTTCATGATGAAGATGCGCGTGGCGACGCCGGTACCGAGGATCATGCAGACGAGCGCGGTCCAACCCTGGAAGCTGAACGTCGCGGTGTTCACCATGGCGTTGCCGATGGTGCACCCACCGGCCCAGGCGGCACCCCACCCCATGAGGGTTCCGCCGACGATTGACCGTACCGCGGTGCGAGCGTCGGGCACGCGGATCTTGAACTCGCCCGACGTCTTCGCGGCGATGAAGGAGCCGATGAGGAGCCCGAGGACGAGCATGACGCCCCAGTCCACGAGTTGCAGGTCGCCATTGCCCAGGAACACCCCGATGTTCGCCGAGGGCCCGGTGATGCCGAGCCCCGATTCCCGGCCGGTCGCCCACGAGAGTGGCCATGCCGCGATCGCGATGAGTCCGATGATGACCGCCGTGACGAAGGGGTGCCAGGCTTTCTCGGTCAGCACATGGGCGATGCCCGTCTTCGACGCCGGAAGCCGGACCTTGGTCACGCGCCGCTCCCGTGCGAGGTGTCGCATGACAGCGATGCCCACGCCGACGACGAGCAGGAGTACGAGGATCCAGGGGTTCACACCGAGCGTCTCGTGGAAGCTGCCGTTCGTCGCTTCGACGGACCGCACGGCTTCGGTGGTTCCCGCGAGTGGCCCGAAACGAAACGCGGCCGCCCCGGCGATGTAGAAGATGAGAGCGAGCCAGGATCCGACGAGTCCCTCGCCGGCGCGGTAGTAGGTGCCGGTGGCGCAGCCGCCCGCGAGGACGATGGCGAACCCGAAGATGAATCCGCCGAGGATCGTCCCGAGCCACGGGAAGGTTCCGCTTTGCAGGGAGATCGCGCCGAAGAGGTCGAGCGCGAAGACGCCGACCGACTGCACGGCGACCACCACCATGAACGCGGTGAGCCAGCGGGTGCTGCGCAGCGTGAAGATGTCGCGGAACGCGCCGGTGACGCAGAATCGTCCGCGCTGGAAGACGAAGCCGAGCACGGTTCCGAGGAGCAGGCCGGTGAGAATCATCACGCCAGGCAATCATCCGACGACACCGAACCTCAACCAATGTGACCCATTGTTACAGCGAATGAATCGAGTCCGGGTCGGGAAGGGGTGCGATCCGGGTCAGAACGGGTGGCGCGGGACTCCACCCGGCCCCCGCGCGCGCTCGGCGCCTCGGTCGGACCTATGAGGCTCGGCTGATTCCCCTGTCCACTTGAATCTCACGCGACTTGCGGGTCGATCCCGGTAGGTGCGTCCCGTCGGGCTGGTCCAGTCGAGGTCTCCCCCGGGGCGCTGCTCCACGCGCCACGGAGAGTGATGCTTCAGTGTGTGATGCCAGCGGCACAGGTGCGCGAGATTGTCGGTCGCGGTGGGTCCACCGAGTGCCGCGTCGATCGTATGGTCGAGGTCGCACGCCACGGCCGGGATGCGGCACCCCGGAAACCGGCAGTGCTGATCGCGTGCAGCCAGTCTGCGACGCATCCGCTCGGACGGGCGATACCGATCAACCTCGAGCACGTTCCCATTCGACTCGTCGATCGCCAGGATGTCCCAGTGCTCGGTGATCGCCGCGAACCAGTGCGCACTCTCGGTGTCGATCACCCCGTGCCCGGCGAGCATCGCGGCGTCCGCGTTCTCGAGTGAGCCGGCGGCGCTCCGCTCTCCGCGAGCGCGGAGCAACGTCGAAACGGGAACCGTGACTTGCACCTTGGCCCGGAACGGCGGTTCTGCGTTCGCAAGCGCGTGGCCGGGATCCGTGTGGGTGACGACGTCGACGAGCGCATCTGCGCGACGCTGGTCCATCGTGCGAGAGTCGGGGGCGTCGCTCGCGCCGGAACCTCCGTTCGCGCCGGCTTCCCCGTTTGCCTGACACTCGAGCGCGCACTGAGTGAGTCGGGCGTGCACGAGCTTCGCGTCGCGCGCCGAGAGCACGGCTTGCAGCAGTGCCATGCCGTCGGCGAGCGGAGCCACGGACACTCGACGCTCCTCAAGAGCTTCGCGATGGCGCTCATCGATGGTTCGATCGGCGAATCTCTCGGCGAGTTGCGCGACGAAGGGCCTCACCCGATTGACCGACTCGGACTCGGCGAACTCCAGCGCCTGAACCGCGTACCGTGCGCGCTTCACCTCATCGCGCACGATCACCCCCGCCTCGCAGATGGCGACCGCTCTGGCCCGATCGATACGTCCGTGCGCGAGTGCGTCGTGCACCCCATGGAAGTCACGCACGAGACTCACCGCCTGTGCAACGTGCCGTTCGACCGTGCGGTCACTCACCTGGATCGCGGCACCGAGTTCGGCGTTGGCGGCGCGATGCGCGATCGCACGCTCACTGCCGTTCGGCATCTTCGCGGCTTCCGCCTCAGCCAAGCGGCTCGCCCACTCGAAGAGCGCCGCCTCTTCGGCGTCGAGGCGATTCCGGGCGGCACGGACCGCTTGCAACTCTTCCACCAGCTGACCGAGCGCCGCCTGCGCCGTTTCGCACGAGAACGGGAGGTAGGACGCACTGCCGGGACGCGCTCGCGCCACGAGCTCGATCGTCTCGAGTGAATCGGTCATCGCGGTCGACGCATCGAGCGCACTCGGATCACCCGAACGTACAGACTTAGTCGATTCGTCACGCTCGATCTGCGCGCCGTGGCGAGCGACTCGAGGGGGCGAATCGAGGTGTTGCTGCATGCCTCAATGATCTCACATCTCGAATCTCTGTTCGAGTGATTTCGAGAAGTTCCACGCCTGTTACTTCACTTCTTCCGAGACGGCGCCACCGGAATCGGTATCCCCGCGATCGACGGCATCTTCCTCTAGATACTCGTTGCGCGGGGCTGGCCACGGCGGCGCCGCAGGCTTACGATACCCGCATGCGCCCCCTCAGGTACTCCATCAACGTGACGCTGGACGGGTGCGTCGACCACACCGCGATCGAGCCAAACACCGACATGCACGAGCACGCAGAGGCGACGATCGCTCGCGCCGACGCGTTGCTCTTCGGCCGGGTGACCTACCAGTTGATGGAGCGCGCGTGGCGCCCGCCCGCATCAGATACGATGCCCGGTTGGACGCAACCGTTCGCACGCACCATCGATCGCGCGCGGAAGCACGTGGTCTCGAACACGCTCGACGGTGTCGACTGGAACGCCAGCCTCATCTCGGGCGACGAGTCCCACATCATCAATGCGGTCCGCGCACTGAAAGCCGAACCGGGTAACGGCATCTACGTGGGCGGCGTCACCCTGCCGACGCTCCTCGCCGCTGCCGGTCTCATCGACGAGTTCGAGTTCATCGTCCACCCGCGCCTCGCCGGGCACGGGCCGACGCTGTTCGCGGGCCTGCCCGAGCCACTGGATCTCGAGCCCACCGACCGCACCGCGTTCACCTCGGGTGCGGTCGCGACCCGATACGTGCCGCGACGCTGAGGGCGCGAACGCGCCCTAGACGCTCGGCTCCCCCAGTGACAGCATGAGCCGGTTCGCCCAGTTGAAGAATGACCCGGCCTGGATCGCGTCGAGCTGAGACAGTTCATCGAGCCCGGCATCGCGCAGCGCGTCGAGGTGCGCCGCACCGAACCGGATCGGTGTCGCCGTCAGCGCGACGGTCGCGTCGATGACCGCGTCGAGTCGGGTCGAGACACGTGCCGAGACCCCCTCGTCGAGCACGCGTTGCACGTCGTCCCACGCAAGACCGTTCTCGCTTGCGGCGCGCGCGTGCACGGACGCGCAGAACACGCACCCGTTGAACCGCGACGCCGCGGCTGCGGCGAGCTCGCGCTCAGCGCGCGGCAGGCCCGCATCGGGGTTGTGGAAGATGTCGAGGTCGGTCAGCGTGCGCTCGCGCAGCGCCTCGGGATCCCGGGCCAGCAGACGGAAGTACGGCATGTGCACGCGGTCGCGCTCGACCAGTGCTGCGTAGTGCCGCTCCGTGAAATCCGCAGCGGGCAGGGGCTCGATCCACGACTTCCAGCCGAGTTGATCCTGCGTGAACCGCGGCGGCTCATGCACGCTCGGAGCGGCCGGCAGTGTTTCGGTGGCGTGCTCGGGAAGCGTCGTCACGGATCCGCCGGCGGCGGCGACCCGCGCTTCGGCGGCACGCGCGACTGAGCCGGCGAGCTCGGCCAGCGCCTCCGAGCGGCCCGGCTCCAGCGCCACTCCCGGCGCGACGACCGAGCCGCGTACGGCACCGAGGCCGTGCACGACGCGCAACTGGAACGTGAGGAACGAGATGAGCTGGGAAATGGTGACGACCCCGGTCGTGCTCCATCCGGCGTCGAGGAGCGTCCCCAGCGCTCCACGACTCCCGTCACGGGGATGCAGGACCAGGAGGTGCGCGTGCTCGAGCGCAGCCGCGAGCCGGTCGCCGAGCGCGTACGCGGCGTCGACCGACGACACGCGGTACTCCGGCCCCGTCGTACTCTCCGACACGTTCTCGGCACGGAACGCGCCGAACGGCCCCTGACCCGAGGCGCGCGCCGCTTCAGCGACGATGAACGGCTCGAGCGCCTCGCCGGCGCCCGCTCCGAGATCGCGTCCGGTCTCGCGCAGCAGCGCCCCGTAGAAGGCGATCGCCGCCTCCTGCTCGTGCAAGCGCGCGACGAAGAGCGCGACGGCAGCGCGCTCGGCGAGCGAGACCTGAGTGACATCGTCGGGCACGAAGAATGCGGCAAACGATCCCTGAGCGTGCTCACGAGCATCATGACGGCGTCGACGTGCCGCATCGAGCGCATCACCCCCGCTGATATCGGCCAGGGCGTCGATGATGTCGGCGGTCGTGGTGCCGGCCGGTGCGGCGTCCGTGCTGGTCATGTCGTACTCCTTGTCGGTGAACGGTTCGTGCGGAGGCTCGAGCGCTCAGATGATCCAGTTTCCCGAGGCCAGTGAGCGTCCGGGGATGGCGTCGATGAGTCGCTGCGTGTACGGGTGCGCGGCCGCGGTGAAGACCTGCTCGGTCACGCCGTGCTCGACCTGCTGGCCGCGCTGCAGCACGGACACGGTGTCGGAGATCTGGCGCACCACCGCGAGATCGTGCGAGATGAACACGTAGGTGAGTCCGAGCTCGGACTGCAGGTCGGCGAGCAGGCGGAGGATCTGCGCCTGCACCGTCACATCGAGCGCCGAGACGGCCTCATCGAGGACGACGAGCTCGGGCTCGATGATCAGCGCACGAGCGATCGCGATGCGCTGGCGCTGCCCGCCGGACAGCTCGCGCGGACGCCGGTGCGCGTAGTCGACCGGCAGGGCCACGCGATCGAGCACCTCGGCGACGCGCGACGAACGCTCGCTCCGCGACCCGATGCCGAAGTTGCGGAGCGGCTCGGCGAGCGCCTGACCCAAGGTCTGGCGCGGGTCGAGCGAACCGTACGGGTTCTGATAGACCATCTGCGTCTGCCCTCGGAACTCGCGGAGCTGACGACCGCGCAGACCGGTCACCTCGAGGTCATCGACCCGGATCGATCCCGCTGTCGGACGGGCGAAACCGGCGATCGCGCGTCCGGTCGTCGTCTTGCCCGATCCCGACTCCCCGACGATCGCGTGCGTCGTTCCGCGCGGCACCACGAACGAGACGTCGTCGACCGCCACGAACGGATCGGAGCCGCGACCGAACTCCTGACGCAGGCCACGGACCTCGAGCAGCGGCGCGGAACCCGGGAGCGCAGGAGCAGACGCGGCGGGAGACTCGGGCGTCCGGCTCGACGCGCGGTCTCGCACCGTCGTCTGCGCGAACGACGGCGCGTCCTGCATGAGCTGCCGGGTGTAGGTCGACTCGGGGCGCGCCAGCACCCGGGCGCTCGGCCCGCTCTCCTGCACCTCGCCGTCGCGCATGACCACGACCGAGTCGGCACGGTCGGCGGCGACCGCGAGGTCGTGGGTGATGAAGAGGATGCTGGTGCCCGTCTCCTCCCGCAGACGGTCGAGCAGGTCGAGCACGGTGCGCTGCACCGTTACATCGAGCGCCGACGTGGGCTCGTCGGCGATGATGAGCTCGGGACTGTTCGCGATGGCCGCCGCGATGAGCACGCGCTGGCGCATGCCGCCCGAGAACTCATGAGGGTACTGCTTCGCTCGCGTGATCGGATTGTCGATGCCGACCTGCTCGAGCAGCGCATGCACCCGATCGCGCACCTCGTCGCGGCTCGGACGACCGTGGATGCGCAGGGACTCGCTGATCGACTTGCCGACCGACTGGACGGGGTTCAGCGAGTTGCCCGGATCCTGAGGAATCAGGCCGATGCAGAGTCCCCGGAGATCGCGCCAGCGACGCTCGGGCAGTCCGACGAGCTCGGTGGTGCCAAGGCGTCGCTCGTTGAGGGTGATGCTTCCCCGGGGGATGACGCCGTTCGCGGCGAGCAGGCCGATCGCGGACTGCGCGATCGTGGTCTTGCCCGATCCCGATTCACCGACGACCGCCGTCACTTCACCCGGTGCGACGTCGAAGCTCACCCCGCGCACGGCGTCGACGAGGCCGCGCCCCGTGCGGTACTGGACCGCGAGGTCGCGGATGCTGAGGAGCGGCGTGGATGCTCCGGTGGTGCCGGCGTTCATCGCGTGCCTCCGTTGCGGGTGTCCGATCCGATGGCCTGGCTCAGGCGGTTCGTGGAGAGCACGATGCACACCACGACCAGGCCGGGGAGCGTCGTCAGCCACCACGCGGTCGCGACGTAATTGCGCCCCTCGGCGATGAGCAGCCCCCACTCGGGCGTGGGCGGCGGGGCACCGTAGCCGAGGAATCCGAGGGTCGAGATCTGCAGGATCGCGGATCCGAGCTGCAGCGCCGCGAGGGCGATCACCGGTGTGAGCGAGTTCGGCAGCACGTGACGGCCGAGCACGGACCAGAACGTCCCGCCCGACCCGTACGCCGCCTCGACGTACTCACTGGCGCGCACGCTCACGACCTGGGATCGCGAGAGACGCGCGAAGACCGCGACCGAGGTCACTCCGACGGCGATCGCCGCGTTGGCGGTGCCGAAGCCGAGCAGAATCACGATGCTCAGGGAGAGCAGCAGCGTCGGGATCGCGAGCAGCACGTCGACGAACCGCATGAGTGCCTCGTCGATACCGCCGCCGACCGCTCCGGCGATCACGCCGATGAGCGAACCGAACACCAGGCCGACGAGCACGGCGAGCAGCGCAGCCGAGATCGACTCGGATGCCCCGTAGACCACGCGAGCGTACAGATCGCGACCCGTCGCGTCGGTGCCGAACCAGAACTGTCCGCTCGGACCCTGCAGTGCGGGACCGACGGTCTCGGTCGGGCTCATCGAGGTGAAGAGGCCCGGGGCGACCGCCCAGAGCAGCGCCACGACGAGGATCAGCAGCGGCACGAGCACGCCGGACCGCCGCACCGCGCGCCAGATGCGCAGCAGACGCGATTCGCCACGGTCACCCGCGTCGCGCGGCTCTCGGGTGAGATCGACGGCGGTCATCGGGGGTCCTCCTCGGGACTCGTCCGGTGGTCCGCACCGTCGGCGGAAGCGTGCTCGGTCAGCGACGTCGCCTCCGCCGCGGTGGCGATGACGGGGACCGCGGATCCGGATCCCCTGCCGCCGCGCTGACGCAGGCGGGCGTCGAGCACCGGGTACAGCAGGTCGACGATGAGGTTGATGGTCACGAACATGACCGTCGCGATGACGACCACCGCGAGCAGGACCGGCGTATCGCGGTTCGCGACCGCTTGGGCGGTGAGGTTGCCGACGCCCGTGCGACCGAACACGGCCTCGGTGACGATCGCGCCGCCGATCAGTTCGCCAAAGAGCAGGCCGGCCATCGTCATCACCGGCAGCAGCGCGTTCGGCGCGACGTTGCGCCAGAGCAACCAGCTGGTGCTCGCTCCCCTGGCTCGGGCGACCGCGACGAACGGTTGCTCG
Organism: Leucobacter tardus; assembly: GCF_017583045.1. Taxonomy (GTDB): domain Bacteria; phylum Actinomycetota; class Actinomycetes; order Actinomycetales; family Microbacteriaceae; genus Leucobacter; species Leucobacter tardus. The sequence continues at coordinate 524,563 of NZ_JAGFBF010000005.1, forward strand.
CGCACCTCGTCGATGCTGCGCAGGAAGACCTGCGCGAGCGGCGCCGCGATCGGCACCATGAGCGTGAGCGCCGGGAGAACCAGCGACTCGGCCTCACTCGCACCGATGACGGGGATCAACCCGAGCTGGAACGAGATGACCTGGATGAGCATGATGCCGACCCAGAACACCGGGAGCGAGATGAAGAACGGCGGGATGTTGCGGAACAGTCGGCGCAGCCACACGCCCTTGCCGTAGCTCGCGGTGAAGGCGATCACGACGGCGAGGAACACCGAGCCGACCAGTGCCACCGCCGCCAGCGTGAGGCTCGAGGGCAGCGACTCGGCGAGCAGATCGGAGACCTTCGCACCGCTCTGCACGGAGTAGCCGAAATCCCCGCGCACGAACGCCCAGATCGAGTCGAGATACCGGAGCACGAGCGGGCGGTCGACCCCGTACGACGCACGGATCTCGGCGATCTGCTCGTTCGTGAGCCCCAGTTCGGGCGCCCCGTACCGCGCCAAGATCGCGTCGCCGGGCAGCGCCGCGAGCAGGATGTACGCAGCCGTGTAGGCCAGGAACAGTACGAGGACTGCCTGGCCCACACGTCGCAACAAGGCGAGTGGACTCACTGCGCGAGGGTGACTTCGTAGAACGACGGACGACCGATCGACTCGGTCATGAAGCCCTGCACCTCGCTGCGCAGTCCGAACACCTGGGGCTCCTCGAAGAGCGGAAGCACGTACGCCTGATCCGTGAGACGCTGCTGCGCCGCGGCGGATGCCGCTTCGCGCTCCTCGGTCGTCGGCACCGAGGCGATCTCGGCGAGCTGGTCGTCGAGTTCCTGATCGAAGATCTCATCGGTGTCGGGGTTCAGATTGACGAGCGCGTTGCGGTTGCCCGAGAAGTACTGCGACTTGAGCACGTCGAAGTCGGCGCGACCGACCATGGAGTGGAACACCTGGATCGTGTCGAGACTGCGCTGCGCTTCATCCTGGGCCACCTGGTCGCCCGGGAAGATCTCCACGCCGATGCCGACCTCGGCCAGCTGCTCCTGGATGAGCGTCACGACCTCCTTCGAGCGGGGCTGCGGCAGCGCCTCGTTGAAGGTGAGGACGAGACGTTCGCCGTCCTTCTCTCGGATGCCGTCCGATCCCGTCTCCCAACCGGCATCATCGAGCAGTTCGTTGGCACGGTCGGGATCGTACGCGTACGCCGACGAGGTGTCGGTGTACCCGAGAGCGGTCTTCGCGAGGACGCCCGTCGCGAGCGGGTAGCTGTCGGTGAACAGCGTGTCGATGATCTCCTGCCGGTCGACGCCGGCAATGATCGCCTGACGCACCTTGATGTCCTGCAGTAGCGGGTGGCCGAAGCGGAGGTTCAGGCCGTTGTTCACACCGTTGGTCGCCGCGGCGACGAGCTCGAGGCCGTCGGCGTCGAATTGCCCTTCATCCGGGGCGGGGATCGTCCGCGCGATGTCGGCCTGACCCGAGGTCACGGTGCCGACGCGCACGCTCGCCTCACCCGCGACGATGAAGTCGACGCCGTCGATCTGGGCCGCGCCCTGGTGCTCGCGCGTCGGCGGCGCCCAGTCGTAGTCCTCGCGCGTGGTGAGGTTGAGCTCGCTGCCGATCTCCTCATCGGCGACCACGAACGGTCCCGATCCGATGATCTCCGCGGCGTTGCCCGGGCCGAACTCCTCGCTCGTGCGGTCGAGGGTGTCGTTCGAGACGAGGCCGGAGTTGATCGTCGAGACCGCCTGCGCGAAGCCCGGAGACGAGTCGTTGAAGGTGAACTTCACGGTGCGCTCGTCGATGACCTCGCCGCGGTCGTAGTTGTTGATCGCCTCCGACACCGGCAGCGCGCGATCGGGATCGCCCTTACCGAACAGGTCGAAGTTCTTCACGACGTTCTCCGCGTCGAGCGGCGTCCCGTCGGAGTAGGTGACGCCCTCGCGCAGCGTGAAGGTGTACTCCGTCGCGTCCTCGTTCACCTCGGGCAGCTCCTCGGCGATCCAGGGCTCGAGCTCGAGGGTCTCCGGGTTCTGGTAGAGCAGCCGGTCCGTGATCTGGTTGATCACGCCGCCGTTGGGGTAGAACCCGCCGGCCGGCGGGTACAGCGTGATCCAGGTCTGCGGCTCGAGGTAGGTCAGGGTACCGTCCTCGCCGTCACCCTCCGAGCCGCCGCCCCCCGAGCACCCGGTGAGCGCGATCGCTGTCGCCGCAATGGCACCGATCCAGGCAAGCCGGCGTTTCTTCATGGGGTTCTCCTCGGTAGGCGCTGCGTGCGTTCCAGATGCACTCAGGATATTCTTATACCTCGCATAAGGCTTTGTGAAATCCTGTGCGTCATACGGCTTCACACCCGCCCATCCTCACCGGGAGCGTCACATTCAGTCTTCAGACTTCACCCCTGCCTCCTCTTCGGCCTATAACGGAGAGATGCTCGCTGCACCTCGACCCGCGATCGCGCTGATCGGCGCCGGACCTCGCGGCGCGTCACTCATCGAGCGGATCGGTGCCAACGCCCCGGCGGACGCGACATTCGATCTCCACGTGGTCGACGACGCCCCGGACGGCGCGGGTGCGATCTGGCGCACCGACCAGACGCGCGAACTCTGCATGAACACGCTCTCCGATGCCGTGACGCTCTTCACGGAACCGTCGAGCACGGTGACGGGCCCGGTCGTGGAGGGCCCCACGCTGTACGAGTGGAGCCTGCTCGCGCTGCACGACGCCTTCCCCTCCCCCGCGTCGGCCGCTGTCGTCGCGGAGATTCCCGAGGTGCGGGCGCACGCGTTCCACGCCTTCCCGGTGCGCGCCGGTCTCGCCGCCGACTACCGCACCGAGCTCGAGACCACGCGCCCGGAATCGCACCCGAGTCGCGCACTCTACGGCGAATACCTCGCGTGGTGCTACGACCGGGCGGTGTCGCACCTGCCCGCGGGCGTGCACCTCGTCCGGCACCGGACGCGCGCGGTCGGCATCGAGCGGACGAACGCCCGGTCCGACCGGACGCGCGAACGGATCGCCCTCGCCGACGGGCGTCACGTCGACGTCGACACCGTGATCCTCGCCACCGGCTGGATGCCCCGCACCGAGACACCGATCGAGGCGGTCTTCTCGCGGACGATCGTCGACCGTCCCGAGCTCACCTGGGTGCGGCCCGCAAGTCCCGTGGACCAGGATCTCTCCGGGGTAGGAGCGGGTGAGCACGTCATCATCCGCGGCCTCGGCATGGGGTTCTTCGACACGATGTCGCTGCTCACGATCGAGCGGGGCGGCCGGTTCGTTCCGGATCCGGACGCCGCCTCCGGCCTGCGCTACATCGCCTCGGGCGCCGAGCCGGTGCTCCACGCGACATCGCACCGCGGCGTGCCGTTCCGCGCCAAGACGCTGTACGGCTCACTCCCACCCGCGCCCGAGCAGCGCTTCCTGCGCGGCGAGGACTGGGCGGCACGCCGGCGTCCGATCGACTTCAACCGCGAGGTCTGGCCGCGGATCGTGGCCGATGCGTACCTCGACCACGCCACCGTGCTGCACCGCACCCGACCCGAGGCGTTCGACGGCGTAGCCCTCGACGAGGTGCGCACCGCGATCGAGCAGGCGCTCGCCGAGCTGCTGGGAACTGAGGACGCTGGCGAGCGCCTCCGCGCGGGCAACGACCTCGCGGCCACCGCGATGCGCATCGAGGACGCCGTCGCGGTGTATCTCGCGGATCCCGCCGATCGTTTCGGTTTGCCGGGCGAGATGCAGCCCGTGCACGAGGAATTCGACTCGCCCGCCGCATTCGACGCCTGGGTCGCGGCGCGCACCGCCGCCGACCTGCGTGAGGCCGAACTCGGCTGGGACAGCGCCGTGAAAGCCGGCCTCTGGTCGATCAGCGCGGCACGCGGCGCCGCCGGGGCCATCGGCGCGAACGGCGGGTTCGACGCCGAGTCGCGGCGCACCGGGTTCGCCACGCTCATGTCGGTGGGCGGCATGGCCGGATCGGGCCCGCCCGCGTTCCGCAATCGGCAGCTGCTCGCGCTCGTCGACGCCGGACTCGTGCACTTCATCGGACCGCGCGCGCAGGTCGAGGTCGACGAGTCCGGCTTCCGCGCGGAGTCGCTCGCGGTTTCGGGTTCGGCGCTGCACACTCGCGTGCTCATCGACGCGTGGATGCACTTCCACGACCTGTCGGAGACGGCCGACTCGCTCGCCGCTGGCCTGCTCGCGTCGGGCCGGGCTCGGGTCTTCACTGTGGCGATGCGCGAGAGCGATGCCGTGATCCCGACCGGCGGCTTCGCCATCGACCCGGAGACGGGTCTACTCATCGGGGCGGACGGCGATCGGGACGCGGCGATCCACGTCGCCGGGATCCCGATCGACGAGCAACTGCACGGCATGATCATCAGCCCGATGCCCGGCACCGACCCGCCGATGCTCCGCGAGACCGATCGCGTCGCGCGGAGTGCGCTGCGCATCGCCGCGGCCGCACACGAGGATGCCGGTGCGCCGGCTCCGAACGATCTCGAAGGAGCCCTCCATGCCTGACGCCCGACCCGTCGCACTCGTGACCGGAGCCTCCAGCGGTATGGGCCGCGAGATCGCGCGCGACCTCGCGCGCACGCACCGCGTGATCGCCCTGGGTCGGAACGCGGAGCGTCTCGACGCTGTCGCGCAGGAGACCGGCGCGGAGACCTGGCAGCTCGACGTGAGCACCGACGAGGCCGAGATCGGCACGCGCATCGGGGCCCTGCATCGGCTCGACGTGCTGGTGCACGCCGCGGCGGTCGCACCGAAGCGCTCCGTCGCCGAGGCGAGTGCGGACGACTGGAACCGCACCCTCGCCGTGAACGTCACGGCACCCTCGGTGCTGACCCGGCACGCACTGCCCCTCCTCCGCGCCTCCGTTGGGACCGTCGTCTTCATCGGTTCGGGTGCGGGAACGCGACCCGTGCCGGGAAGCGTCGTCTACGCCGCCTCGAAGCACGCGCTGAGAGCCGTCGCCGACGTGCTGCGCATCGACGAGGAGCCGCACCGCGTGCGCGTGGCGACCGTCGCACCGGGCCAGACCGACACCGACATGCTCCGCAGCATGATTCCCGAGGATCAGTACCAGCCGGAGCGCTACATCCAGCCCGCGTCGGTGGCGGCGACCGTCCGCTTCGTGATCGACGCCCCTGCCGACGTGCACCTCACCGATGTCGCCGTGCGGCCGCGGCAGGAGATCGCTCGAATCTGATGGCGATCCTCATCGACCCGCCCGCGTGGCCCGCGCACGGCACGCTCTGGAGCCACCTCGTCTCCGACCGCGACTACGCCGAACTGCACGCGTTCGCCGCGCGTCTCGCGGTGCCCCGCCGCAGCTTCGACCTCGACCACTACGACGTTCCCGCTGCGCGCTACGACGATGCGATCGCGCTCGGCGCTCAGGCGGTCACCGCGAAAGAGGTCGTGCATCGGCTGCGCGACTCGGGTCTGCGGGTGCGCCAAGTCGATAAGCCAAAGCTCGCACCCGTGCGGCGCCGCGCGTACCTGCGCGACGCGTGGGCCGATCTCGGCGCGGACCTCGGACTCGCGAGTGCGGCGTGGATCGCGCTCGGGGATGACCTCATCGAGCGCTGGAACGAGGTGCATCGCGCCTATCACGACGAGCGGCACCTCGAAGACGTGCTGCTCGCGCTCAACCACCTCGGCGTGCGCGGGGAACGGATCTCCCCGATCACGCTGCTCGCGGCCTGGTTCCACGACGCCGTCTACCGGGGCACCGCCGCCGATGAGCAGGAGTCGGCAGCATTCGCGACCCGGGCACTCACCGCGGTCGCCGCGCCGGCAGACCTCGTCACCGCGGTGGCAGAGCACATCGTCGCCACGACACCGGGTCACGAGGTGACGGCACCCGTTCCGTCCCTCATCCATCTGCTCGACGCCGACCTGTCGATCTTCGCCGCCTCGTCGGAGCGCTATGTGGCATACACGACGGCGGTGCGGCAGGAGTACGCGCACGTCGCCGACGCCGCCTTCGCGAGTGGACGCCGGGCCATCCTGACCCAGTATCTCGCCGAGCCGAACATCTACCGGAGCCCCGCTGCGCAGCAGCTGTGGGAGGCGCGGGCGCGGGTCAACCTGCGCACTGAGGTCGAGGAACTCGCACGCACCCTCTGATCACGATCCCCTCTCGACTCAAATCTCGCCGGGCGTGCCCCGTTTCGCGTCCGATACGTTTCTGAGATGGAGACACGCACGGGCACCATCGGACTCATGTTCAGCGCGGCAATCATCGCCGCGCTCCTCTCCGGGTGCGCCCCGGAACCCGAGCCCGCGGCATCGCCGACACCCGACCCCACGGTCGAGGAACCTGCGAGCTCACCCACGCCCACGCCGACCGACGCGTCGGATGTGACCGAGTCCCCTGATCGCTCGATCCCCGCCTGCGAGGAGCTCATCGGACCTGAATTCGCCGCCGAGTACCTCGGTGAGGACTGGTCCGCCGTCGAATCGCCCGAGGATGTCCGCGAGCGCTTCGTCTCCGAATTCGGCCCGGTCACCGTGGCAACGTTCGACGACACGGAGAGCCACCGGTGGTGCACCACGCTGAAGTCTGATGGATCGGAGTTCGGTTCGGTGTTCATCGGCGTCCTGCCGAGCGAGTCACGTGATCAGCTGATCGCGGAACTCCGTGATTCCGTGTTCAACGAACTTCCGGACGAGGACATGATCGCCTTCGGCGTCCCCCCGCAGGGATCCATGCCGCTCGGAGACTCGCGACTCTGGCAAGCATTCATCGGCGATGCCTGGGCCGTCTCACTCAACGACGTTCCGGGCCGGGAAGCGGTCGCTCAGCTGCGTGACCTCCGCCCCGAGTTGACCGAGTAGCGTGGCACCGTTCGAGACTCGAAGGAGCAGACCATGCCAGAGCTGGTACTGGTGCGTCACGGCAAGTCGGACTGGGGCGACCCCGGTCTGGCCGATCACGAGCGCACACTGAACGACCGGGGGCGCGGCGATGCGCCCCGCATGGCCGCGCGCCTCGCCGGGTCGGGCGTCGGGATCGAGCGGCTCCTGTCGAGCACCGCCGTACGCGCCCGCACCACCGCCGAGATCTTCGGCGAAACGCTCGGCCTCGCGCCGGAACTCGATCCCGACCTGTATCTTGCGACGGCTGAGACGCTGATGGCGACCGCGGCCGCCTGTGGGGCCGAGTCCGTGATGGTCGTGGCGCACGATCCCGGACTCTCCGAGCTCGCCTCCAGATGCTCAGGCGGCGCCATCGACCACATGCCGGCCTGTGCCGTCGCGCGTTTCACCTGGCGCGCCGGTTCTTGGGCTGACGCCTCCGGGCGGGCCGCCGACGAGTGGTCCCTCGACACGCCCCGTTCAGCCTCGGGCCGGTGACGGCAGCGCCGCGCACACCCCCGTCGCCCAGTCGCGAGCAGCTTCGGTCGCGGGAATCGGGCCGCCCGCGTCGTGCCGCCCGTACTCCCCGATCTGACGGGCGCCGCACGCGCGCAGCGCCTCGGTGATGAGTTCACTGCCACGCGAATAGGTGCGATCGTAGCTCCGATCCCCCATGCCGAACACCGCGAACCGGAGTTCCGACAGGTCAGGTCGTTCCGCGAGCAGCTGCGCGACGAACGGTCGGGCGGATGTCGGCACCTCCCCGTCGCCGTAGGTTGCGCATACGAGGAGGTACAGGCGGTCAGGATCGAGGTCATCGATGCCCGTCTCGCCGAGGTCGCGCACCTCGACGTCGGTGTCGTCGCTGAAAAGCTGACGCAGATCTTCCGCAACGAGTTCCGCTCCGCCCGACTCGGTGCCGAACAGCACAGTCGTGCCGATGCCGGGGTCGAGCGCCTCGCCGTCGGCGCTGGGCAGCGGCGGCAGCTCCAGGGTTGCGTCCGCGGCGGCCTCCAACTGCGCCGCGCGGCTCCGGAGCTTCGACCGCTCACGACCGGGGGCCGCCGTCAGGCGTTCGCGCAGGTCGATGCGCCGCCACCCCTCGAAGTCGATCTCGGTTTCGAGCGCCGGCAGTCCCGGAGCCGTCGTCGTGACCGCACCCGACCGCAGGTCGGCGACGACCTTCTGCGCGAGTTCCCTGGCATCGGTGCGCTGATCGGGGATGGTCCCGCGCGGGCCGCGTCGCAACCAGCCCGCCGTGTACAGCCCCGCCGCGATCCTCCCATCAGGGTGCGCCCCCGGCTGCAGTTCGCGCGCGGCGTCGACGTCACCCGCGAAGCCGATCGCGGTGATGACGTCGTCGGCCGGGAGCAGCTCCTCACCGTCAGCGCCGCGCACCTCGACCGCTGTGACGGCGTCGGTGCCCGCGCCTGTTCCCATGATCACCGCGGGTGTCGCACCGAACCACCAGTGGATCGTGACGCGGGACTCGGGGAGATCGGACTCGGCCAACGCCCGCACGGCGTCGATACGGGCATCTCGGCCGTCGTCCGGGAGAGCGCCCGCGCCGTGCACGCGGTGCGCCACCCCCGACAGCCCGGCGAGCTCACGCACCATCACCGGATCGAACTTCGCGTCCGCCGGGGCACTCCGACCGAGCAAGTGAATCGTCCGCACCCGTTCGGTGAAGCGGTGGTGCGCAGCGTCATCGATATCTGATCCGACGAAGCCGGCCGCGTCGCGAGCGATGATGCGCGCGAGGTCCATGGCGACGTTGCCGTGCCCGACGACGACGACGCGCTCGCCGAGTGGTTCCGGCTCAGGTGCGTCCGGGTACCCGTTCAGGAAGCGGGTCACCTCACCCGCGCCTCGCACACGACCCCGTTCCGCACCGGGAATCTGGAGCTGCGCGTCGGCATGCAGTCCGGTCGCGAGTACGACGACGTCGTACGCGTCTTCCAGTTCGCGCAGGGTGACGTCCGTTCCGAGGCGAACATTGCCGCGGAATCGCACGCCCTCAGCACTGAACAGCCGATCGAACTGGCGGGCGACCGCCTTGGTGCCCTGGTGGTCGGCGGCGACGCCGTAGCGGACCAGCCCGTAGGGGGTCGGAAGCTCGTCGAACACTTCGATGGGCGCTTCGGGGAACGTGCGCTTGAGCGCTTGCGCTGAAAAGCACCCGGACGGCCCCGACCCGACCACCGCGATGCGTGGGGCAGGCGACGTCTGCCCTGTCGGCTCTCCAATGGGTGTCGAGCGACGCCCCGTCCACGTGATCGGCAGCTTCGTCATGCCGCGGAACACCCAGCCGCCGATCTCGGGCGGATCCTCATCGATGAGCGCGAGACCCTCCAGTGACGAGAACAGGAGCGGCAGCGCGACCTCCGCGACCTCGGCGCGTGCCGCCCAGGCCCCCAGGCACACGTGCACGCCCTTGCCGAACGCGAGGTGCGGTTTCGCTTCTCGGCGCACATCGAAGCGATCCGGCTCGTCCCACACCTGCTCATCCCGGTTCGCCGACAGGATGCAGATGCCGAGTCGTGCACCGGCGGGCAACCGAACGCCGGCAAGTACGGTGTCGTGCTTCACCTGGCGCGAGTACAGCCCGATGGGGGCGACCCAGCGGATCGTCTCGTCGAACGCCGCGTTCCAGAGCGCCGGATCGGTTTCGACCGCCGCTCGCTGCTCCGGGTGCGAGAGCAAGCCCCACGCGGCAACGCCCAGGGCGTCCCTGGGTTCGTTGAGGCCGCCGCCGATCGTCATCTTGACGTTGGCCCGGATCCGCTCCAACGGCATCCGGTAGTCCGGAATCTGCAGCAGCTGCGACAGCAGCGACTCGTTGGGGTTGGCTGCGTGCCAGGCGAGCATCTCGTCGAGGGCGACATCGACCTCGTCGAACGATTGCTTGCCGAGTGCCCACACCTCGGGATCATCGGCGTAGTTGCCGGTCGCATCGATCATGGTCTGCGACCACCGCTGCAGGTCCTCCTGGGTCGCGTTGTGGAGGCCGATGAGCTCGCGCAGGCTCTCCGCCGCGAAGGGGGCGGCGAAGTCCCAGACGAGGTCGGCTCCGGGGCCCTTCACGATGAGCTCATCAAGATACCGCTCGGCGTTGCGCTGGAACTTCGCCTTCCAGACGCGCTGCACGGCCCCGGGGCGCAGCGCGGGCTGCCAGGCCTTGCGCTCGAGGTAGTGCTCCGGGTCATCGCGCCGAAGCATCGAGTGACCCATCGCCCGAATCTGCAGCGAGTCCTCCTCGTCGGCCGAGTAGACCACTTGGTCGAGCTCAGTCGCGTGCACCGCGGCGTACGAAGTCACCAGATACCGGTTGACGCTCGGCACCCAGTGCACTCCTCCCTCGGCGCGGAGACGCTCGTAGATCGGGAACGGATCCCGGTACAGATCGGGGATCGTGACCCAGTCGGCGATCGGTGCTTCGGTACTCATCGTAGTCGTCCTCACAACTTCATCGGTGTTGCTTCGAGTATGGAGCGGCGCGAACAGTTACGAAAGCGGAATTAGTCGTAGTACTTCATCGGAAATACCGGATAATGGGACGATGAGCATCGCCGCCCGGGTCGTTCCCGCATTCACCCTGAAGCAGCTGGCCTACCTCGTCGCCGCTGTCGAGGTCGGGACCATCACGGGGGCCGCCACCCGGCTCAACGTGTCCTCCTCGGCACTCTCCGACGCGATCACCGAACTCGAGTCGGCGATCCAGGAACAGCTGTGCATCCGCCGGCGCGCCCACGGACTCACGCTGACCCCGAGCGGCGAACGCATCGTGGCGCACGCGAGGCGCGTGCTCGCCGAAGCCGATGAACTCACTCGTGCCGTCGGCGGCACCGACACGCTCTCGGGGCCGATCGTGATCGGCTGCTACCCGACCCTCGCGCCGATCGTGCTGCCGCGCCTCCTCCGCGAGTTCGGTGCCCAGCACCCGCAGGTCGATCTCACGATCCGAGAGGCGACGCAGGACCAGCTCGCCGAGGACATCGCCGCCGGACGAGTCGACGTCGCATTCGTCTACGACATGCTCGTGCCGGCCGAGACCGAGCGGGTGCAGCTGGCTGCGTTTCCCGCGCACGTGGTACTGGCCGCCGACCACGCGCTCGCCGACCGCGACACGGTGCGGCTGACAGACCTTGTCGACGACGATCTCATCCTCCTCGACGCTCCCCCGTCGAGCGAGCACACCCTCTCGGTGTTCGACGCGCAGGGGCTCACTCCACGCGTGCGACACCGTACCTCGAGCTACGAAGTGGTCCGCACGCTCGTCGCCCGCGGGCTCGGCTACGGGATCCTCGTCTCGCGGGTGACGAACCCGCGCAGTTACGAAGGCCTTCCGCTCGTCGTGAAGCCCATCGATCCCCCGGTCGCACCGGTGGCGATCGATATGATCTGGGCTCCGAACCGCCCGGTCCCCGCACGCACCCGAGCACTCATCGGGTTCGCGCGAGGACTGGACTGGGGCGCGGCTTAGACCGTGATCACCTTCGGCGCCGCCACCGACTTCAGGCCGTGCGCGCCGAACTCGAGGCCGTACCCCGACGCCTTGACTCCCCCGAACGGCACCATGGGGTTGAGCGTGCCGTGCTGGTTGATCCAGACGGTGCCGGCCTCCAAGCGGTCGGCGACACGACGGGCTTCGGCGGGATCGCCCCACACCGACGCGCCGAGCCCCTGGGCGGATGCGTTCGCGCGTGCCACCGCGTCGTCGAGATCGGTGTAGCGGATCACCGGGATGACGGGGCCGAACTGCTCCTGCTCGACGAGGTCGGCGCCGTCGCTGATGTCGGTCACGATGGTGGTGCGGTAGAAGCGCGGTCCGAGCTCGGGCGCCGCCTCGCCGCCGGTGACGACGGTCGCGCCGCGTTGCCGCGCATCGTCGACGAGCCGGCTGACGATGTCGAACTGCTGCGGGGTCGTCAGCGGGCCGAGCAGGTTCTCCTCATCAGCACCGGGCCCCATCGGGATCGACTCGGCCAGAGAAGCCAGCGCGGCCACCACCTCGTCGTGGACCGACTCGTGGACGTAGAGCCGCTTCAGGGCGGCGCAGGTCTGCCCGGTGTTGATGAAGATGCCCCAGAAGAGCGCTTCGCCGATCTCCGAAGCGTTCGCGCCGGGGAGTACGATGCCCGGGTCGTTGCCGCCGAGCTCCAGAGTCAGGCGCGCGAGGTTGTCGGCGGAGCTCCGCACGATCTCGCGCCCCGTCTCGGTGGAGCCGGTGAACATGACCTTGTCGATGCGGGGGTGCCCGGCGATCCGCGCACCGACCTCTCGGTTGCCCGACACGACGGTCAACACGCCGTCCGGGAGATGACGGTTCATGAGCTCGACGACCGCGAGCACACTCAGCGGCGTCGAGCTGCTCGGCTTCACGACCACCGCGTTCCCCATGCGCAGGGACGGTGCGATCTGCCAGATGCCGATGAGTGCCGGCCAGTTCCACGGACCGATTGCGGCGACCACGCCGAGCGGCACGTAGTGGAGCTCGGACCGGGTGCCCTCGGCCTCGAACAGCAGCTCGGGTTCGATGATGGTGTCTGCGGCGTTCCGCACCCACACGGCGCACCCGGCGGCTTCGAAGCGCGCCCCCGCGCCGTTCAGGGGTTTGCCCTGCTCGCTCGCGATGATGCGGGCGAGCTCCTCGGCGTGGGCGTCGATCTCGTCTGCGGCGAGGTGGAGGATGCGCGAGCGCTCCTCGTGGCCGAGCGCGGCCCAGCCGGTCTGCGCCGCACGAGCGGCGTCGACCGCCGCGTCGAGATCGACGATCGTGTGGACCGGGGCGTACCCGATCGTCTCACCGGTCGCGGCGTCCGGGATCGCCCGGCCCTGTTCGGGGTCGACGGTGATGGCGTCGAGCAGTGGGCTGCTCGATGGCGCCGCGGTGGGTGCTGCTGTGGTCGGTGATTCTGTGTTCGTCATGACAATGGTTCCTGATCCTCTGGTCTCGGGTACGGGGCGCGCCAACGCGGCTCAGCGGTCGGCGAACGAGGACACGCAGGCGACGGTGGCGTCGTCGTATGCGACATCGTCGTAGGTCTCAAGCCCGGCCTTGTACTCGTCGAGCACCCCTTGCGCGTCGTCGAGACCCTGCTCGGTGGCGAGATCGACCCACATCTGCTCACCGGTGTCGCCGAGAGAGTCGCGCCACTCGGCGGTCTGCTCCTCGTCCCACGCCTTGAGCGAGCGCACGGTCGGCGCCTCGAGCATCTGCTCGCACTGACCCGCCGCGACCTCGTTGAACGCGGCGATCCCCTCGCCTGTGTTGAGCTCCTCGGTCACGCGGTCGAGCGCCTCGCGCAGGTCGTCTGGCAGATCCTCGTAGGCTCCGGCGTTCACCCACATGCCGAACGTGGAGTACTGCCCCACGCCCGGGTCGGTCCACTCGGGCAGCAGCTCCATCAGTCCGTAGTTCACGGGGAAGTCGATGGCGCCGCCGATCGCGGAGACGACTCCGCGCTCGACCGACTCGTAAGTCTCTGGGGCGGTGACCGCCACGATGTTCGCCCCCTCGTCGCCGATCGCCTGCTGGATGATCGGGCCCGAGACACGCACCTGCGCGCCTTGGAACTGGTCGGTGCTCGTGATCGCATCGTGTCCGCCGAGGAGGAAGCGCCCCACTGGCCAGGTGGCGACGTGGTGCAGCCCGTTGCGCTCCATGATCTCCTGTGCCGGCGCATAGTTCTGGTGCAGATCGTAGATGGACTGCATTGCCGCCTGCGCGTTCTGGCTCAGGAACGGGATGCTCACCATACTCGTGGACGGGAAGTACTGCGGCGTGTAGTCGGGCACCGTCACCCCGATCTGCGCGCGTCCGTCGCGCACGCAGTCGGCGACCTCGGGCGCCTTGCACAGCGACTCGGTGGCGGTCCGCTCGAAAGAGAGACGGCCGTCGGTCTCCTCCTCCACGCGGTCCATGAACCAGTCCTGCACGGCGGCGTTCGGGGTGTCTGCCTGCGCACCCGTGACGAGCGTCCAGGTGACGGTTTCGCCCTCACCTGATCCTGACGAATTGTTGATACCGGCGCAGCCGGTGAGTGCCAGGCCGGCGACGGCGACGACGGCGAGTCCGCTCGTGCGGAGGCCGCCGCGAGTCCGGCGATGAGATGTCGAGAACATCGTTGTCCTTTCTGATGATTCACCTCGGCGTCGAGGCGTCTGATTCTGATTGTTCTGCAGCCTCACGGCCACGTGGTTGGTGAAGGGCGCACGTCGGTCAGCAGTTCGCGCACGCCCCGGGGCTATTCGGTGGCACGCCCCCGGCTATCCCGCTCCCTGCGCCACGAGTGACGGCAGGAAGAGTGTGATGGCGGGGAAGAAGAACAGGATCGCCGAGACCACGAGGTCCATGAGCATGAGCGGCAGGACCCCCTTGAACACGGTCTCGGTGCGCACCCCGGTCGCCCCGGCGACCACGAAGCAGGTCATACCGACGGGTGGTGTGACCATGCCGATCGCGGTCAGCTTCACGATCATGAGGCCGAGCCAGATCCCGTTGAAGCCGAGCTCCATCGCGATCGGGTAGATGATCGGGATCGTGATGATGAGCACCGAGATCTCGTCGAGCGCCGTGCCGAGCGGGAGCAGGAAGAGCAGCAGCAGACCGATCGTCAGCAATGGAGGCACGTCGAGTCCCGCCACCCACGTCGTGACGGTATCCGGAACGTGCGCCGCGATGAGGAACGTCGAGAATACCGTCGACCCGACCAGGATCATGAACACCATCGACGTCGTCTGCGCGGTGTCGAGGAGAGCGCCCTTCACGTTGCTCCAGATGGTGCTGAGCCCGTCGCGTCGGAATTCCCAGATCAGGATCACCAGGGCGACGAACGCGGCGATAGCGGCCGATTCGGTCGAGGTGAAAATACCCGAGAACATCCCTCCCAGGATGATCAGGAAGATGAGCGAGAGGCGCATCAAGCCGCGCCATGGCAGCGTCCGCAGCGTGCGCCCGTAGACCTGCTGGACCGCTTCCGTGTTCGGGGTGCCTGCGGGCAGCGGCGCGGCGCTCCCCTCGCCGATGTCGATCGATCCGGTGGTGCGCGTGCCGACGCGGCTCGACCCGCCTGCGCGAGTAGCCGCGGAGGCGTGGGCCTCGGAGACGGTCTCGGCGAGTGTCGATTCGGGGCGTACGATCTGCCGATGCCCCATGACGAGGATGAAGACGATATACCCCAGCGCGGAGAGGAACCCCGGAATGATTCCCGCGGCAAGGATCTGCGCCACCGATTCCCCCGTCATGATGGCGTAGAGCACGAGAAACGTACTCGGAGGGATCACGACGCCGAGCGTACCGGCGATTGCCACGATCCCCGTTGCGAGCGCGGCCGGGTACCCGTACGCCCGCATCTGCCCGACGGAGAGCTTCGACATCGTGGCCGCGGTGCCGATACTCGAGCCGGAAACTGCGGAGAAGCCGGCGCAGGCCATGACCGTTGCGACTCCCAGACCGCCGGGGAACCGGCTGACCATGTGGTTCGCGACGGCGAAGACGTGCTCGGCGATCTTCGCACGCATGGCGAACATCCCCATGAGGATGAACATCGGAATGATGGTGAGCGAGAAGCTGGCGGTCGCACTGAACGGCACCGAGCCCATCACGTTCGAGGCGTAGTCGGTGCCCTGGAGGATTCCGAGTCCGAGTGCGCCCGAGAGCGCGAGCGACAGCGCCACCGGCATCCGCATCATCAGGAGAACGAGGAGCAGAACAACGATAGTGAGGACGATTATCGTGAGGAGCATGGGAACCCTCCGGGTGACGGGGCGAGCAGAGACCGGGTGTCAGGCATCGAGCACCGCCTCGGTCGCTTCGCCGTACGGGGTGCGGCCCCGCAGCGCGCGGACGAGGTTGACGATCGCGACGACCGTCCAGAGCACGACCCCGACGGCGATGATCCAGCGCATCGGCCAGATCGGCCACTGCACCAGACCGAACCGGGTCTCGCTCGCGCTGGTCGACTGGGCGGCGCGCACGAAGAGGGCGACGGACATCCACGCGAGGATCCCCGCGCTCAGCGCCCAGACGAGCGTCGAGACGGCGCGGGCGGATCGCGGCGAGAGCCGATCGGTGACGATGCTTACGGCGACGTGACCGCCCTGGATCGACGTCCAGGCGAGCCCGAGGAAGACGGAGGTGACGAGCGCCGTCTCCGCGATTTCGATCATGCCCGGCAGGCTCGACCGAGTGATCCAGCGAACGAGCACATCGGCGACGGTCGCGAGCATGAGCACCACGAGGCTGCCCGCGGCGATGACGCCGAGCGCAGCACTGCACTTCTGGAGCACACGGTCGAATGTCGAACGGGCTGTCGTGTTCGGGGATGCCGCGGTCGACACCTCAGCGACGGGCTGGGTCATGGCGCACACCCTCTTCCGACCGCTCCCGCCAGAACTCGACGGCCCGAGTGTGATCAACGTTCCCGAGCGCCTCGAGCGCCTCGCCCATCGCGCCGGTCACGGCATCGCATACCGGAGAGGGGCGGCCGGCGGCGCGCTGCACACTCTGCGCCACCCGGACGTCCTTCGTGAAGAGCGGGAGCGCGAATCCGCTCGCGTATTGTCCGCCGACAATGTGGTCAGGCAGCACGTGGGTGGTGACGAAGCTCTGACCCGTCGACGCGTTGAAGACATCGACCATGACGCCGGCGTCGAGGCCGAAGTCGGCGCCCGCGATGAGGGCCTCGGCAGCCGCCGTGAACGCGGCAGCGGCGACGAAGTTGTTGAGTGCCTTCATCGCGTGGCCGGTGCCGAGCCTGCCGGTACGGAAGATCTGCGCACTCATGGTCTCAATGACCGGGATCGCTCTCTCCGCGGCGGTGTCGTCGTCGGTACCGAGCATGATCGCGAGTGTGCCGGCGATGGCGCGCTCACGAGCGCCGGAGACAGGAGCATCGACCATGGCGTAGCCCGCATCGCGGAGCCGTGCACCCGTCTCGGTGGTCTCGGAGGGGTCGGATGAACTCATGTCGACGAATACGGTGCCGGGTGCGGCCGGTATGCGCGGTGCGCCCGCGTCATCGAGGAGGGCGCTGCGGACGATGGCGCTCGTCGGCAGCATGGTGACGATGATGTCGCGGTCCGCCAGATCGGCGATGTCCGGGACGGGCCGTGCGCCGATCCGCTCGGCGGCCGCAGTCGTCTGCTCGGTGTTCGCATCGAAGACGGTGAGGTCGTACGCGTCGGAGGCGGCGATGTGCTTCGCCATCGGCTCCCCCATGGTGCCGAGCCCGATGAATCCGACTCGGATACGGGCGGTGTCACGCACGATCGGCCTCCCCGTCAAGGTCGAGCGAGACGCCGCGCTCCGCGAAGACCTCCTCGAGCGCCCGCAGTCCCTCGACGGCGGCGGGAATCCCGCAGTACAGGATCGAGTGCACCGCGATTTCGCGCAGTTCGACCGGCGTCACCCCGTTGGCGAGTGCGCCACGCGCGTGGATGCGGAGCTCATGCGTGCTGCCGAGGGCGATGAGCATCGCGAAGGTGATGCGGCTGCGCTCCTGGAGTACGAGTCCATCGCGCTGCCAGATGTCACCGAAGCAGGTTCGAGTGACGAACTCCTGCAGCTTGTGATTGAGGTCAGTGGTGTGCTCGACCTGGTTCTCGGCGCCATCCGGCCCGAACATGTCGCGTCGCTGCCGCAGACCGGTCTCGTACAGGTCGTCAGTGATCAAGATCTCCTCCTTCGCAGATGGGCACGGCGAGTGCGCCCGCTGCTCAGTCTGCCGGAGGGGTCGATGTCCCGACTTGTGCGTCCCCGCAGTGCAGGTGGCAGTTCGCGCAATCGGCCGGAACACCCTCTATCCTGAGTCGTGTCGGACGAAGAGGTTCATCATCGCGAGGAGGCGAACGAATGTCGGAGCAGAGTCCCGGGCGCTCAGTGGAGTCAGTCGAATCCGTGGGGTTCGAGGAGTGGGTGAGACTCGTCGGCAACCGCTTCGTGCCGCTCACGCTCGCCACGGGTGATCCGGAGACCTTCACCGGTACCCTGCGCAGCCGCACGATCGGCGGCATCTGCGTCACGGACATCCGCGCGTCGTCGCACAGTGTGCATCGTCTCTCCCGCGCGATCCACCGGGATCAGAGCGACCATCTCAAACTGAGCCTGCAGCTCGAGGGTACGGGCATGGTCATGCAGGACGGTCGGAGCGCGCACCTCAACCCGGGCGACGCCGCCATCTACGACACCTCCCGGCCATACACGCTGGAGTACGACGGGGCCATGCGTTCCCTCGTCATGCTGTTCCCGCATGAGATGCTCGGGCTCTCGGCGAGCATGATCCACACCGTGACCGCTCAACGTCTTGCGGGCGACGAGGGTATCGGCCGCATGATCTGCCCGTTCATGCAGCACATGGCCGAGAACCTGGACCAGCTCGAGGGCGCGAACGGTGCACGGATCATGCACAGCGCGTTCGAACTCATCACAGCGCTGCTCTCCGCCGAGCTGCAGAGAGATCCCGCGCACGAGCAGCAGGGCGTGGCCTTCGAATCGGTCCGCATGTACATCGATACACACCTCCCCGACCCGCGCCTCAGCACCGATGCCATTGCCCGCGCCCACTACATCTCGACGCGGCAGCTGCAGTACCTGTTTCAGGAAGAGGGGCTCACCGTCGCCGGGTACATTCGATCGCAGCGCCTTGAGCGGAGTCGAATCGCGCTCGAGGACCCGGCTCTGCATGAGCGCACCGTGCTGCGAATCGCGCAGTCTGTCGGGTTCACCGATCTCAGCCACTTCAGCAAGCTCTTCAAGGCGACCTACGGGCGCACGCCGCGCGAGCACCGGGGGACGCGCGTCTGATCCGACGATCCCCCCGGTGCGCCCGCTCACACGAGTTCGGGACGCCTGATGCTCTCTGCTCCGCCGTCGATGAAGATCACCTGTCCGGTCACGTAGAGGTTGTCGGGGCTCGTGAGCCACGCGAGCAGGTTCGCGACGGCACCGGGATCTGCCGCGGGACCGCCGAACGGCGCGGGCGCTCCGGCGTCGAGCGCGGCGCGCCCTTCCTCAGTCTCGAGAGCGGCGGCGGTCATCGGGGTGAGGATCACCCCCGGGGCAACCGCGTTGAGTGAAATACCCGCCCGCGCCCACTCGTCAGTCGCAGCGTGCGCTCGGACCCAACGGGCGATCGCGAGCTTCGACGTGGTGTAGAGCACGCTCGATCCCGTTGCATTGGCAGTGGCTCCCAGCGAGTCCGCATAGTCGAGGGCCGTGGCTTCGTCTCCGCTCTCGATGTGGCGCAGCAGGTCGTCGTTCACGTCTTCGAGTGCGGCGAGGGACGCGACGACGACGGCGCGCGGTGCCGGGGAGGCCGCGAGCAAGGGGCGGAGGCCTTCGAGCGTCGCGACCGCACCGAAGTAGTTCACGCCGACGGTGACCGGGGCGGGGACGACGAGTCCCGCGATCGCGAGTACGCCGTCCACGACACCACCGCTGAGTTCCGTCGCCTGCGCGACGAGCGCCTCGCGGCCTTCAGCGGTCGTCAGATCGACCTCGATGTCGGCGTCGCGGAGGTCGACCCCGATGACGCGGTGACCGTCTGCGCGCAGCTTCTCGGCGGTGATCTTCCCGATGCCGGATGCGGTGCCGGTCACGACGTAGGTGCGGCTCATGATGGATTCCTTTCGTCTGGGCTGTCGTCGGCGATCAGCCACGCGGGAAGCAGCGCCAGGAGTTGCTGCTGCAGGTATTCGGGGTCGGGAGGGTCATCGGCGAGCAACCACGCGGCGATGACTGCGAGGGTGCCTCCCGCCAGATGGTCGGCGGCCATGCGGTGATCGATATGCGCCGGGGCGAGGAGGCGGATCGTGCCGAGCGCCTGCTCGGCGAAGGCGGACTGCACCGCTCGCATCGCCGTCGCGCTCGCCCGGCTGCCGAGCACACCCGCGTACAGCGCCCGCCTCCGGGAGAACTCGGTGACCAACCGTCGAGTCGCCACTGCAGCCGCGCTCCTGGCGCGATCGCTCTGGCGCATCTCGAGATCTTCGGCTTCGATCGCCGCGAACGCTTCGGAGAGGATCGCCACCGCGAGCGCGTCCAGATCGCGGTACTGGGCATAGAACGTGGATCGGCTGATACCCGCCGCATCAGCCAGAGCCGGGACCGTGACTTCGGCACCCCGCAGGCTCAGCGACTCGACCGCAGTCGCGATCGCCGCCCGGGTGCGAGCAGGGCGCGGGTCGTCGGCACGAGGCATGATCTGATCCTACGCGATTTTCCGGACAGGTGTACGGAAAAAAGATGGTTTGCGTGACTCCGACGGTCAGCGCGGCGGCGCGGTTCGGTGCACGGTCACGCCCGCGGCGCGCAGCTCGGTGACCGTCGGGTGGTCATCCTGCGCATCGGTGACGACGACGTCGATGTCGTGAGTGTCGACCACGTTGATGAGCTGCACCCTGGCGAGCTTGCTCTGATCGACGACGGCGATGACCTGATCGGCCGCTCGGGCGGCGTACCGCTTCACCGCGCCCTCTTCGCGGTGGTACTCGGAGGCCCCCCGCTGCGCGTCCACACCCGCGACGCCCATCAGGTACACATCGCAGTTGTAGCGCAGGAACGCGTCTTCCGCCTCAGACCCGATCAGTGAGAGCTCGCCCGGCCGGAGTCGACCTCCGGTCACGAGGACGGTGGTGTCCGGCTCGTCGACGAGTTCGAGCGCCGCGAGCACGCTCGGCGTGACCACCGTGAGTCCGAGCTTCCTGCCGCGAATCTCCCTGGCGACCGCGAGGATGGTGCTGCCGCTGTCGAGGATCACGGTCTGCCTCGGCTTCAACAGGCTCACCGCGATGGCGGCGAGGTGACTCTTCTCCTCGGCCGCCGCGGCCGCGCGTGCGTGGAATGAGGGCTCCGTCGATTTGCCTCCGGTGAAGATCGCCCCGCCCATCACCTTGCGCAGGACCCCGTCCTCCTCCAGCACGTCGAGGTCGCGGCGCACCGTCATCTCCGACACACCGAATTCCTCGGCGAGGTCGACGAGGGACACCTCGCCCCGGTGGAGCAGCATCTCTCCGATCCGCTCACGGCGTGCATTCGCGTTCATGCTGTCGAGCCTAGATCCTCACTGTTGAAAACTCACATCTTTGATCGATCAGCTCTGGGCCGGGCCCGCGAGGTCGGCGCCGATCTCGTCGACGAACCGTTGCACCGCCACCGAACCGGGATCCCGCTGGCCGATGGACCGCTCCTGCTGCCAGGCGGCGCGTCCGCGACGCGACTGCCACTGCGCCGTCTCCTCGACCGCATCAGCCGCGACGCGCTGCAGCTCGTCCGCGCCTGATCCGGATTCGATCGCCGCGCTGACCCGATCCAGGACGTCGAGCAGGGTCTTGTCGCCCAACCGCGCTCCCCCGCGCTCGGCGATCTGCGCGGCGACGGCGCGGAGCAGCGGGGCGGCCTGCGTCGCCGTGGCGTGGGTGCCCGGTTCGAGGGTCTCCGCCGCGCTCATGACGCCGGCGCCGACCAGTGCGGCGAACGTCGACGGGTTCGCCGACGAGAACGCGAGTCCAGCGGCACGCAGGACGCTGCGCGCGTCCGCCGCCTCCGGCAGTGCGGTCAACGCCTCGGCCGCCGCACGGCTTCCCTCGGCCACCGTGATGCCGAGGTCCCCGTCGCCGAGCGCCGCATCGAGGTCGCGCAGTTCCTCGCGGTGCCCGGCCATGCGCGGCAGTGCCGTGACCAGTGCTGCGCGCAGTGCGCTCGGCCCGTCGGCGAGCACCGCGTCCACGGCGACCGGCGCGTCGAGAACCGTGGCGGCATCGGCGGACGGTGCGGTCGTCACCGGCGCGTCCCCCTGCCGGAAGAAGGGTGAGCCCGCGGGCGCGTGGAGCAATTCGGCGAGTTCGTCGTCGACCGCCATGATGGACACGGAGGCGCCGGCCATCTCGAGGCTCGTCACGTATTCGCCGACGAGTCGATACGCGATCTCCACTCCGCGCTCCTCGAGTACGCGGTGCACGCGCCGGTAGATGACGTACAGCTCCTCGAGGGGGGTGGCGCCCAGGCCGTTCACGAGCACGGCGACCCGCGACCCGGCCGTCAGGTCGATCTCCTGTTCGATCTCGGCGATGAACCGGTCGGTGATGCGGTCTGCGCTCTCCAACGGTCCGCGATGGGTGCCGCGTTCCCCGTGGATCCCCACGCCGATCTCCATCTCGCCGTCGTCGAGCGCGAAGGTCGGCTCCCCCGCCGCCGGCAGGATCGTCGGCGACAGGCCGACCCCCATGGTGCGTGTGGCAGCGACCGCCTTGCGCGCGACGCGCTCGACCTCGTCGAGCGACGCACCCTGCTCGGCGCAGGCGCCCGCCGCCTTGTAGACGAGCACGAGACCCGCGACGCCGCGTCGCGTCTCGGCCTGATCCGCCGGGGCCGACTGGAGGTCGTCGGTGCCGAGCACGGTGCGCACCTCGATCCCCTCGCTCGCGCAGAGCTCGCCCGCGATGTCGAAGTTCACGACGTCTCCGCCGTAGTTGCCGTAGAGGTACAGCAGTCCCGCACCCGAGTCCACCGCCCGCGAGGCGGCGTGGATCTGCGCGGCACTGGGCGACGAGAAGACGTTGCCCACCGCGACCGCGGAGCAGAGGCCGCGGCCGACGTAGCCGAGGAAGAACGGGAGGTGACCCGATCCTCCGCCGGTGACGATGCCGACGCGCCCCGAACCCTGCACATCGGTTCGGGCGAGCGCGCGACGGTCGGCCGTGACCGCCCGCAGCTCATCGGGGTGCGCGAGCAGAATCCCATCGAGCACCTCGTCGACGAACGTGTCGGCCGCGTTGATGATCTTGCGCATGGTGCTCCTTCAGTGTTCCCGACCCGAGAGGATCGGCGCGATGGTCTCGCCGTCGATCAGCGTGAGGTCGTCGGCTTCGAGACGGCCGGTTCGCCGCAGGTCTTTGATGATGTCCCAGTGGATCGTGGACTCGTTCGTACCCCCGCACTCGGGGTACGAGCGCCCGAGCGCGATGTGCACGGTGCCGAGGATCTTCTCGTCGATGAGCAGATCGCCCGTCATCGTGCGCACGTGGGGGTTCGTGCCGATGCCGAGTTCGCCGACGCGACGCGCACCGGGCGCGTCGAGCATGCGGCCCACGAACTCCGCACCCCTGGTCGCCGCAGCGTCGACGACCTTGCCACCGGCGAACGTCAGGCGCAGGTCCGCGATCTCGGTGCCCGCGAACCAGAAGCTCCCCGGAAACGCGATGTGCCCGTCCACACCGTCATCGTGCGGGGCGGTCGCCACCTCTCCGTCGGGGAGGTTCGCATCGCCCGCGAAGGGAACCCACGTGCGCCCGGCGCAGCGGAGCGTCAGGTCGGTGTCGCGATCGACGATGCGCACCGTTTCGACATCGTTCAGGCGTGTGCAGAGCCGGTCGAGGTGCCGGCGGTGCGCCGCCCAGTCGGCCAGCGTCCCGGCGAAGAACTCGGATTCGAGCTGCGCCAACGGCACTCCGATGAGATCGGCCCACTCCGGGCTCGGGATGCGCACCAGGGTCCATCGAGTTCCCTGCCAGCGGGCCGTGGAGACCACGCCCTTCCCTTCGCGCTGCCATCCCAGTCGTGTCCCGTCGAGGTCGGCGGCCGGCGCCTCCATGCCGCGGAACGAGACGTGCACGTCCGCCCACTGCATCGAGGCGAGCTCCATCGGCGCCGGAGCGCGCAGCGTCTCGGGGTCCGCGAAGGCGAGTGCCGAGCGGTCGTACCGCTCTTCGACGAGCTGCACCTGGGGCATTCCGCCGCGACGGTAGACCTCGTCGACGAACTCGGCGACCGCATCGAGCACCGATGCCGAGGTCGCGAAGATGCTGACCCGGGTTCCTGTACCCACCTCGTTCACCTCGGCGAGGTGGTGGGCGAGCTCGCGCCATCGACTCATGCGGTCTGGTCCTCTCTCATCGTTCGCAGCGCCCGATAGGCGGCGAGGAAGGTGCGGTGCTGCGCTCGCGTCTGCTGCGCCTCGGGGTCGTCGGCCGCTCGGGCGCGCACGACCTCGCGCTGGCGCACCCAGCCCGCGGCGTCCGTTTCCGTGAGCGCCCCGACGCCGATACCGGCGAGCATGGCGTCCCCGAAAGCGGCCCCGAGTGTTTCGGGGACGAGGAGGTCGACGCCGCTGACATCGCTCGCCACCCCCGTGATGATCTCGTTGCGCGTGCCCCCGCCGACGGCGGAGACCCGTGGCCGGGTCGCACTGGCGTCCGCGAAGGTCTGCAGCGCGAGTCCGAGGGAGTGCCCGACGCCCTCGGAGACGGCGCGCGCCAGCTCGGCGCGACCGGTGGACAGGCTCAGACCGAGGAACGCGCCCCGGGCGTCCGGGTCGTGGAACGGCGTCCGCTCGCCGCTGAAGTGCGGCAGGTGGATCACGCCTCCCGCACCGGGTCGAGCCGATCGGGCGAGCGCCATGAGCTCCGCGAACAGGGCCGGATCCCCCGCCGACTCGTCGAGGCCGAGCTGTTCGGCGATCCACCGGGTCGCCGTTCCCGCCGTCGAGGTGCCTCCCGCGAGCACATACCTGCCCGGAAGCACCCAGGGCGCCGACCACAGGCGCGGGTCGGACACGGGCCGATCGCACACCCGGATCAGGAACCCGCTCGATCCGATCATGAGCATCAGGTCGTCGGTCTCGATCACGGCGGAGCCGATCGCCTCGGCAGGTGCGTCGGTGGTGCCGACGGTGACCGGCAGGCCGACCGGGAGCCCGGTGAGCGCGGCGGCCTCAGGCGTGACCCCGCCCGCGATCTCCGACGACCAGCCCAGCTCGGGCAGCTTCTCCGGGGGCACCAGTGATTCGAGCCCTTCAGTGTTCCACCGCAGCTCGGACAGGTCGTAGAACGGGTGCGCATAACCCGCGGTGGCGTGGTCCATGATGACGCGCCCGGTGAGGCGCGCGACGAGGAAGCTCTGGCTCGTCAGGTACCAGCGCGTGCGCGCGGCGATCTCGGGCTCCTGGCGCTCGACCCATCGCATCTTCGGGCCGGACGACTGGCTCGTCAGCACGTTGCCTGAGCGTCGCAGGATCTCGTCGTGACCGAGCAGCTGCTCGATCTCCGCGATCTCCTCAGTCGCCCGGGTGTCGACCCCGTACAGGATCGCCGGCCTGAGCGGCCGCAGCTCGGCGTCCACGGGCAGCACGCACGGGCCGATGGCGCTGCACCCGAATCCGATCAGTTCATCATCGGCGTGCACCTGCGCGGTCAGCTCACGCGTCACGGCGACGAGGTCGGCCCACCACACCGTCTCGGCGTCGTGCTCGACCCAGCCCGGCTTCGGCGTGCTCACCCCGTGGCGACGGCGCGCCTCCGCGCGGACAACGCCCGCCGCGTCGACGAGCACTCCCTTCGTCTCGTAGGTGCCGATGTCGACCCCGATGAGCAGCCGCGACATGTCACGCCCTTTCGTCGGCCGGGGCGTGATCCGCGACCGCGACGGCACGGGTCTGGGTGTCGGGCACCTTGCGCCTCCAGCGCTTGATGCGCACCTGGTCGAAGACCATGACCGCGATCAGGATCACCCCCTGTGCGATGGCGTATTCGTAGGCGGAGAGCCGGAGCGAGGTGAAGCCGGACTGGACGACCTGCAGCACGAGCGTCGCGAGCACCACACCGGTGACGGTGGCGTAGCCGCCCGCCGGGTTCGTTCCGCCGAGCACGGCGATCACGATGACGAGCAGCACGTACGAGGCGCCGTAGTCGGCGCTCGCGGTGGGGTTCCTGGCGAGGATCAGCAGCCCGGCGAAGCTGCCGAGCAGACCGGTCGTGAGGTAGGTCCCGTAGAGCACGCTCGCGCTGCGGATGCCCGAGTACTTCGCCGCCACGACGTTCGCCCCCTGCAGCATGATGCTCTTGCCGAACGGCGTCTTGCTGAGCATCGCACCGACGAGCACGGCGATGAGCACGAAGACGATGAACAGCATCGGGATCGTCGCGACGGTGGACGTGCCGAGCGCGCTCAGCACCTCGGGAGCGCCGTAGAGCGTCGATCCGCCGGTCCACACGATGGCGATGCCGTTGTACATCTGCATCGTCGCGAGCGTTGCGAGGATCGGCGCGATGCCGACCGTCGAGATGAGGAAGGCGTTCACCGCTCCCCCGGCGACGCCCACGAGGATTCCGAGCAGGATGATGAGGGGCGCGAGCGCCTCCGCCTGGGACGGGTCGTTCGCCGCGACGGCGGAATAGACGGTGCTCACCGTGATGGCGGTGAAGTTCGCGATGGCGACGAGCGAGAGATCGATGCCGCCCGTGAGCATGGCGAGCGCCATGGCCACCGCGAGCACCCCGATCTCGGGAGAGGCGACCATCATGTTCTGGATGTTGATGGGGTTCAGGAAGACGTCGCCGCGCAGCACTCCGAAGAACGAGATCGCGATGATGAGCAGCAGCACCATGCGGCCGATGCCGCGTTCGAGGTGGATGCGGCCGAGTACGCCCCGGAATGACCGGTCGACGTCACTGTTCAGCTGGGCGAGCATGGGTCACTCCTTCTCCGTGTCGAGCACGAACGTGCGTTTCGCAGCGCGCTTGGCCATCACCGCTTGGACGCCGACGCCCACCGCGAGCAGCAGGCCGACGGAGGCACGCTGCCAGGCGGTCGGCACGCCCATGAGGATGAGGCTGTTGTTGATGATCTGCACGAGCAGCACGCCGAGGACCGTGCCGATGACGCTGCCGCGTCCGCCGAAGATCGACGCGCCGCCAAGCACGACGGCGGCGATCACATCGAGTTCGGTGCCGACGAGATCCTGCGGGTTCGCGCTGCGCCCGAGAACGACGTGGATGAGGCCGCCGACCGCGGCGATCGCCCCGGCGAGCACGTAGAGCGTCACCTGGAACCGCATGACCGGGAACCCCGCGCGCCGAGCGCTCTCCGTGTCTCCGCCGATGGCGTACAGTCCGCGACCGAACATCGTCTTGCTGAGCAGCAGCCAGACGCCGACCACGAGCAGGGCGACCGGCACGATGAGGAGCGGGAGGTTGGCGCGGGGCGACTCGATGGCGATGAGGTTCGCGGTCGAGTACGGGGCGACGCTGGCGGGCAGACCGGCGATGTAGGTCGAACCGACGTACGCCAGCAGGGCGCCTTTGAAGATACCCTGCGTCGCGAGTGTCACGATCAGCGTCGGCAGTTTGAATCGCGCGATTACCGCCCCGTTCACGAGCCCCAGCGTCGCACCGATCACGATCGCGATCACGAGTACGCCGATGACGCCGGGATCGATGCCGCCGCGTTGCGACAGCGAGATCGTCGTGTACGCGGCGAAGATCGCGATCGCCGGGAACGAGACGTCGATGCCTCCCGAGATGATGATGAGCAGCACCGCGAGCGCGAACACCGTCGGCACGAGCGCGGAGCGCAGGATCGAGAACAGGGTGTGCACCGAGAAGAAATCGGGGTTCACGAGGCTCATCACCAGGACGAGGAGCGCGATGATGCCCACGAGCACCCACTCGCTGGTCGTGCGGAACGTTTTCGGACGATTCGCCCGCGATCGGGACGTCGGCGTCTGGGTCAGCGCGGTCATGCCGCCATCACCTCCTGGATGTGCTGCGGTTCGATCTGGTCGCCGACCACTTCGGCGACGATCCGGCCTCGGCGGATGACGAGCACCCGGTGGCAGATGGACACGAGTTCGGGAACGTCGTCGGAGATCATGATGACGCCGGTGCCGTCACGCGCGACGGCGCGCAGAATCGACAGGATCTCCTCCTTCGACCCGACGTCGACGCCGACCGTGGGGCCGTTCAGGATCAGCACGCGGGGGTGCGTGTCGAGCCATTTGGCGAGCACGACCCGCTGCGCGTTGCCGCCGGATAGGGACCGGACCGGCGCCTCGACGTTCGGCGCTTTGATGCGGAGCCGTCCGAAGAGATCGGCGACGGTCGCGCCGATGCGGCGTCCGCTCAGGAAGATCTTGGCTCGAGTGTGCGTCCACAGCGAGCTCGCGACCATGTTGTCGGAGATGGGCTTGTCGAGGAAGAGCCCCTGGGTCAGTCGATCCTCGGGCACATAGCCGAACCCGGCCTTGACCGCACCGGGAATGCTCCCCGGCGCCACCGTCGATCCGTCGAGCTTCACCGATCCCGTATCGGCTTTCAGCACGCCGAAGAGCGCCTCGGCGATCTCACCGCGCCCCGAGCCGAGCAGGCCGGTGATGCCGAGCACTTCCCCCGGCCTGAGGTCGAACGTGATGTCGGCGAAGGCGCCCGCGAGCGAGAGCTGTTCGACCTCGAGGATCGGCGCCTGGTCGGGATCGACCTCGACCACGTTGCGCGAACTGTCGACCGCGCGCCCCGTCATCGCCTCCGTGAGCGATTCGACATCGAACTCGGTCGCGGGCCCCGTCGCCACGAGCCTGCCGCTGCGCAGCACCGTGACGTCTTGCGACACCGCCAGCACCTCTTCGAGTTTGTGGCTCACGAACACGAGCGCGACGCCGCGATCCTGCAGCCGTCGCACGAGGCCGAAGAGCCGCTCGACCTCGGTGTGGGTGAGCGCCGTCGTGGGCTCGTCCATGAAGATGACGCGCGCGTCTTGCACGAGGGCGCGGCAGATGGCGGTGAGCTGCCGATCGGCGACCGAGAGGCCGCCCACCTCGGCGTCGAGGTCGAGACGCAAGCCCAGCTCGTCGACGATGCGCTCGGCCTCTGGCCGGAGGCGTTTCGCACGATAGAGGCGACTGCGCGCGGCGATCGCGGCGGGCAGCATGATGTTCTCGGCGACGGAGAGGTTCGGGAAGAGCGAGAAATCCTGGTAGATGACCTGGATCCCGGCGCGGAGCGCCTGAGTCGGCGTCATCTTCGTCACGACTTCGCCGTCGATGCGGATCTCGCCCGAGTCCGGTGCCTCGACGCCGCTGATGATCTTGATGAGCGTGGACTTGCCGCACCCGTTCTCACCGGCGAGACAGTGCACCCGCCCCGGCTGGAGCTCGATGCCGACGCCGTCAAGCGCGACGACGCCGCCGAACGTCTTCCTGATCCCTGTCACTTCGAGCACCGGAGCGCTCGGCGCGGAAACGCTGTCCGCTGTCATCTTCTCTCCATCCCCTGTCGGGTGTCCGGGTACGCGTGCGGCGGTGCGGCGTCTGCACCGCACCGCCGCAGCGGCGAGCCTCAGAAGTCGTACTCGTCCACGTTGTCGGCGTCGACAATGACCGCCGCGTCTCCGACGAACACGTTGTCGGTGCCGTCGAGCGGCTGCAGCGAGTCGTAGCCTTCGATGCCGAGGTCCGTGCCCGCGGTGATCTCCTCACCCGACACGAGGAGCTCGGCGATCTTCAGCTGCGCCTTGCCGGCGAGCGCCGGATCCCAGAAGAAGATCTTGTCGATCGAGCCGTCTTCGATGTACTGCTTCGCGACGGAGGGGATGCTGGTGCCCATCACGCACACCTGATCCTCGAGGCCGGCCTCCTGCACGGCGCGCGCGGCTCCTGCGACATCGGTGCCCGCCGAGCCCTGGATGCCCTTGAGGTCGGGGTGCTTCGCGAGGAGCTCCTTCGAGCGCTCGTAGGCGACGTTCTCGTCCTCCTTCGACTCCACGGGATCCTCAACCCGCGTCATGTCGGGGAACTCGGCCTCCTGCTGGTCGAGCGCACCGCCGACCCACTCCATGTGCGTCTTCGCGGTGAGGCCGCCGACGAACTGGACGTACTCGCCTTCGCCCTCCATGCACTCGCCGAGGTTGTCCATGATCTGCGATCCGTACGAGGCGTTGTCGAAGGCCTCGATGTCGATGTCGGCGTTCTCAATGCCGGCAGCCTCGTGGGCCACGACCACGATGCCCTGATCGCGCGCCTGACCGAGAACGTTCTCGAGCGCCTCCGGCGAGTTCGGCACCACCGTGATGGCGTCGGGAGCCTGCGCGATCATGTCTTGGACGATCTGGATCTGCTTCTCCGGGCTCGCATCGTCGGCGCCCTCCTGGCGCACGTCGAAGCCCGTCTCTTCGGCGTACTCGTTGACACCGACCTCCATGCGATCGAACCAGCCGACGCCCGAGACCTTCACCACCGTGACCATCGAGAGGTCATCGCCGCTCGACTCGCCCTCGGAGCCACCGCCACCCGAGCCGCCGACCTGTCCGCAGCCGGTCAGTGCCAGCATTGCCACAGCGCCGACTCCGACGCCCTGCATGAGCTTCCGCTTCATTTCACACACACTCCCTCGTGTCACTTTTCCTCACACTCACCGCTAGAGTGAGAAAACCTCTCGCTGATGATGAGAATAAGTAAAGGGTATCGCGGGTGCTGACGTCAATATGTTTCTCGCGCGTCGTCGAGAAACTCGCGCACAAAGCTGCGCTTTGGAGCAATATGTCGCTCTGGACCGCGGATGACCGCGGAGTGCGAGATCCGAACACGGTGGAGGCGCCCACCACCCCAATGTTCGCATTTCACAGCTTTCATGGCATCATGATGTGAGGAATTATCACTTCTGAAAGGATCGACATGGCGAGTTGGCTCAAGGACGCGTTCGACAACCCGAAACCCGTGATCGCAATGCTGCACCTCTCGGCGTTGCCGGGAGACACGCTCTACGACAGCGCGGCCGGAATGCGTGCGATCGTCGAGCGTGCGCGGCGCGAACTGCACGCGCTGCAGGAGGGCGGCGTCGACGGTGTGCTGATCTCCAACGAGTTCAGCCTCCCCTACCTCACGCAGACGGAACCGATCACCGCGATCTCGATGGCACGCATCATCGGTGAGCTCGTCGACGAGATCGAAATCCCCTACGGCGTGAACGTGCTGTGGGACGGCCGCGCCTCGATCGACCTCGCGATGGCGACCGGCGCGCAGTACGTGCGCGAGATCTTCACGGGCGTCTACGCCAGCGACTTCGGACTGTGGAACACCAATGTCGGCGAGGTCGCACGGCACCGGCACCGCATCGGCGCCGATCACGTGAAGCTCTTCTTCAACATCGTGCCCGAATCGGCGACCTACCTCGCTGAGCGCGACCTCGAGTCGCTCACCCGGTCGACGGTGTTCGCGACGCTCCCCGATGCGCTCTGCGTGTCGGGACTCACGGCCGGTGCCCCGACCGACACCCAGACGCTTGCGATCGCGAAGTCCGCCGCGGGCGACGTTCCCGTTTTCGTCAACACCGGTGTGCGCTCCCACAACATCGCCGAGCAGCTCTCGATCGCCGACGGCGCCATCGTCGGTACCACGTTCAAGAAGGACGGCGTCTTCGAGAACGAGGTCGACGCCGCCCGGGTCACCGAGCTCATCACCGCAGCGCAGGAGTTCCGCCGCTCGCTCTGAACCTCACCTAGACCGCCCCAGGGGACGCATCGCGGATCATCCGCGGCCGGATGCGTCCCCTGAGGTGTTTCTCGGGGTCGAATTCGCGTGCACGCCGAATCTCCGCGACAAATGATTCAATGAGCACATGCGAAGCATCGGCGAGGGACTCTTCTCCCACGGCTTAGGAGGACTCGTCTCCGGCGATTCCGGCGACCTCGGTGGTCTCGCGAACAGCGTTGTGCGTCACATCGAGCTCTCGTTGACGGTCGGGCTCCTGCACGACGGCGAGAAGCTGCCCCCGGAGGCCCGCTTAGCCGACCAGCTCGGCGTCTCCACCATCACCCTGCGGCAAGCCCTCGCGACGCTCCGTGACCGCGGCATCATCGAGACGCGTCGCGGGCGCAGCGGTGGCAGTTACATCAGAGACAGTCAGAGCGTGAACGCGACCCAAGCGGAACGCACGCTCCGCGCGATGAGCTCCGACGAGCTCCGAGATCTCGGTGACCTCTTTTCGGCGATCGTCAGCCGGTCGGCGTGGCTCGGCGCTTTCCGCGCCTCACCGAGCGAAACGCATCGACTCCAGCGGATCCTTCACGCGCTCGAGGCTGCCGATCACGCGAATGGTCGGCGACGCGCCTACTGCCGACTGCACATCGAGATCGCTGTGGCGGCGCAATCCCCTCGTCTCGCGCAGGCCACCACGCAACTCCTCGGTGAGATCGCCGCGCCACTGTGGAACTCGCAGGTGTCCGTGCTCGAGGTCGACACCGCGGGGTACGGATCGCTGCTCGCGGCTATCGAGCGTCGCGATGCGGCGAGCGCCCGTGACACCGCCCACCGTCTGGTGGAGTCCGAGAGCCGCGCCCTCATCGAACAGCACCTGCGTCTGATGAGCGCACCGAGCACGGAGGTGCCGTCGTGAGCGCATCGGTCGACGAGTTGGAGACGATCGCGAACGCTCTGTCCGAGCGGCTCGCAGCGATCACCAGCGAGTTGGTGCTCCTCACCGATCACGTGACGACGCTGATTCGCGATGTGCATCACCGAAGCACCGGCGTGGTGCGCGCCGATCTCACACAGCTCAGCGGGTTTCTGCGGGGCGCTCTCCGTGATTCGGCAGCGATGATGGACGGGATCGGGATCGCCACGGCGACCGGGTACCTGCAGGATTCGGAGCACTGGCTCGAGTGGTGGAGGCGGGGCCCACGCGGACGGGTCGAGTTCGTGGTCCACAGTCTGAACCCTGAACAAGACGTGTTCTACGACTACGAGTCGCGCCCCTGGTTCGCCCGCCCAATCAGCGAACGGCGCACCATCGTCACGGGCCCCTACGTCGACATGGGCGGCACCAACGCCTACACGCTGACGATCGCGGTGCCCATCGAGGTCGCCGGCCGGATCGTCGGGGTCGCCGGCGCCGACGTCATCGCCTCTCGGTTCGAGCGGTATCTCGTCCGCGGCCAGCACCCCGGGCCCCTTCCGCTCCCGCGTGTGCTCGTCAACGGAGCGGGCCGCGTGATCGCCTCCACTTCCGCCGAGCATCCTCCGGGCACGCTCTTCCCGGAGACCACACTCGACATCGCCGCGTCGACCGCAGTGGCGCACGGTGCACCCCCGGAGGATCCGTGGCGACTCCTTCACCTCCGCTAAAAGATTTAAAAACACTTTATTGATCTTTGGCGCCGGGGTTGCTGAGGTAGGGATCAGGCCATCGACGATGACGGCCCGCCCCGAATCGGGCGCACCCGCACAGGAGGAGCACCATGTCCCGCAGGACACCCGCCATTCGCCGCCCCCACTCCCCGCTTCCCGCACCGAACCTGCCGCCTTTCGGGCATTTCATCGACGGAGCATTCTCCGCCGGATCCGGCACCGAGACTCTGAGCGTCGAGAACCCTGCGACGCAGACGGTCGTCACCGAAGTCGTCGCGGGCACGTCGGCAGACGTGGACGCCGCGGTCACAGCCGCACGCCACGCACTTCCGGCGTGGGCTGCGACGACCCCGAAGCACCGGTCCGACATGCTCCTCCGGATTGCCGACACCATCGAGGCACACCACGAGACGCTCGAACAGCTCGAAGCCGCGAACACCGGCAAGCCGGACCCCGTGTCTGCCGACGACATCGCAAGCGCCATCGATACCTTCCGGTTCTCCGCGGGAGCCGCGCGCACCCTGACGTCACTTGCCGCAGGTGACTACGCCGAAGGTCACACATCGATGATCCTGCGCGAGCCCGTCGGCGTGATCGGCGTCATCACTCCGTGGAACTACCCCCTGCTGATGGCAGCGTGGAAGATCGCCCCGATCCTCGCCGCGGGCAACACGCTCGTGCTGAAGCCGTCGGAGGATACGCCGCTCACCACGCTCAAGCTCGCCGAACTCATCGCGGAGATCCTGCCAGCAGGAGTCTTCAACGTCGTCACCGGCACCGGATCCGTTGTCGGCCAGGCGATCTCCGAGCATCCCGGTGTCGACCTCGTCGCACTCACCGGCAGCGTGGGCAGCGGCCACAAGGTCGCCGCAGCAGCCGCAACGACGCTGAAGCGCGTCCACCTCGAACTCGGCGGCAAAGCGCCCGTCGTCGTGTTCGACGATGCCGACCTCGAAGCCGTCGCTCAGGGCGTGCGGAACGCGGGCTTCTGGAACTCGGGGCAGGAGTGCGGCGCCGCGTGCCGGGTCCTCGTCCACGAGTCGGTCGCCGACGAACTGACGGAGTTGCTCGTGCGCGAGGTCGCCGACATGACCCTCGGCGGGCCGGGAACCGGAGACGACACCGAGATCGGTCCGATGATCTCTCGCAACCACTTCCGGCGTGTGCAGGAGGTCCTGCGTCGGGTCGCCGACGAGGGCCTCGACATCGCCATCGGCGGTTCCGCCGTCGCCGAAACCGGGTACTTCATCGAACCCACGGT
Organism: Leucobacter tardus; assembly: GCF_017583045.1. Lineage (GTDB taxonomy): Bacteria > Actinomycetota > Actinomycetes > Actinomycetales > Microbacteriaceae > Leucobacter > Leucobacter tardus. Next base: position 558,576 of record NZ_JAGFBF010000005.1, read on the forward strand.
GGTCACCAACGTCCCCGCGGGATCCTGGATCACCCAGCACGAAGTGTTCGGACCCGTCATCTCGGTCGAAACGTTCTCCACGAGCGAGGAGGCCGTCGAACGCGCCAACGAGACGCCGTACGGGCTCGCCGCTTCGGTGTGGACGCGAGACGCCGCGCGATCCCTCACCGTGCCCCGCCAACTCGACTTCGGCACCGTCTGGGTGAACTCGCACCTCACGCTCGCCTGCGAGGTGCCCTGGGGCGGCTTCAAGGGTTCCGGCTACGGCCGCGACCTCTCGCTCTACTCCCTCGAAGACTTCTCCCGCACCAAGCACGTCATGATGCACCACGGATCCTGACCTCTTCAGCGTTGAAGGAACAGCCATGAACAGCACCCACTCGGCCGGACCGGCCGCACCGTTCGACACCCACAAGCCCTGGACCAACTGGGGCGGCAACCAGACCGCGACCCCGGCCTACACCGTTCACCCCCGCACCGACGATGAAGTCGTCGACACAGTGCGCTTCGCGATTCGCGAGGGCCTGCAGGTGCGCGTCGTCGGCGCCGGCCACTCATTCACTCCCGTCGTGCAGACCGGCGGGATCCTGCTCGACCTCTCGGCCATCACCGGAATCACCGGCGTCGATACCGCGCGACGCCGGGTGCGCTTGCGCGGCGGCACCGCGATCCACCAGATCGGCGATCCGCTCTGGGAGCACGGCCTCGCCCTCGTGAACCAGGGTGACATCGACAAGCAGTCGATCTCGGGCGCGATTGCCACCGGCACCCACGGGTCGGGCAAAGATCTCGGAAGCTTCTCTTCGGCACTGCGCTGGGTGCGGCTCGTCGACGGCCGCGGCGACATCGTGGAGATCGGCGAGGATCGTCTGCACGAGCTCCGCGCGGCGCAGACCGCCATCGGCACCCTCGGCGTCTTTCTCGAAGTCGAGCTGCAGGTGGTCGACCGGTACTACCTGCAGGAGCAGATCACCTACCCGACATGGGCGGAGACGAAGGCCACGTGGGACAAGGACATTGCCGAGAACCGGCACTACTCGTTCCTCTGGTGCCAGGCGGAAGAATCTGCTGCACTCTACGAACTGCCGACGCCCGCCGGCGAAGCGATGTCGGGGCGCAGCTACACCAAGCGCTACAACGCGATCGACATGGACCCTGACGAGCGCGGCGTCGACCACACCGAAGGTCAACGGCGGGATCGCTCGTACCGCATCTACCCCGGCGGCTTCATGCTCCCCTTCCACGAGCTCGAGTACTACGTGCCCGCGGAACGCGGCCTGGAGGCCATCGAGCAGCTGCAGGATCTCATCCTGCACACTCACACCGACCAGAAGTACCCGATCGAGACACGCTGGGTGAAACAAGACGAGGGGTATATCTCGCCGTTCAGCCACCGCGACACCATGGTGCTCTCCGTCTCGGGCGCCCCGGGATCGGACTACTGGCCCTACCTGCGCGACGTCGACGGCCTGCTGGCCGAGTACGACGCGCGCGTGCACTGGGGCAAGATCCACTTCATGACTCGCGAGCGCATGGAGCGACTGTTCCCGCAGTTCGATCAGTTCCTCTCAGTGCGCCGCGAGTTCGATCCCCACGGCGTCTTCTTGAACGACCACACCCGTGCGTTGCTCGCGTAACCCTGCTCTCGGCGGCACCGCTGCCGCCACTGCGAAAGGAGACGACATGGAAGTCGTCGGCCAAGTGATCATCTACATCATGATGGCGTTCGTGCTCATCGGAGCCGGAGCGTACATCTCGAAACCCACGTCTGCGCTCGGTCGGGAATTCAAAGAAGGGATTCTCTCGATCGGTCACATCTTCTTGCCCGTCGCCGGGGTCATGACCCTGGTGCCGGTGCTCGTGCAGATCGTCAACGCCACCGCCGCACCCGTGTACGCGTGGTTCCACGCGGACCCGGCGCTCGCCGCCGGCACGTTCATCGCCGGCGACATGGGCGGCTACAACCTCGCGTTCGAACTCGCCGACTCGCACGGTGCCTGGATCATGGCGTTCATCGCGAGCTTCATGGCGGGGTCGACCATCGTGTTCTCCATTCCCGTCGGTCTCGCGATGACTGATCGTCGCGACCACAAGTTCCTGGCACTCGGGGTCATGTCGGGTCTGCTCGCGATCCCGTTCGGCGTGTTCGTGGCGACGCTCATCGTGCTGAACTCGGGAGTGCTGCTGCGCGAAGAGATCAACACGAGCGGCGCGGGAACACGACCGTTCGATCTGCCACTCGGCGAGATCGTGCTCAACCTCGTGCCGCTCGCACTCGTGATGCTGCTCATCGCGCTCGCGCTCCGCTTCTTCACGGGTGTCACCATCAAGGTGTTCCTGATTCTCGGTCGCGGACTCGAGATCGTATTGACGGCGGCGCTCGCCGTGTCGATCGTCGAGTACTTCACCGGCATCTTCTCCACCATCTTCGGGTTCTGGCCGCTCGACCCGTTCATCGCGGACGCAGACGATCAGTTCCGCGCGCTCGAGATCGCCGGCTACATCGGCGTCATGCTGGCCGGTGCGTTCCCGATGGTCTACGCGATCCGCAAGGGACTCGCCAAGCCCCTCGGTGCACTCGGCAGCAAGATCGGAATCTCGCCCGAGGGCATGAGCGGCTTCCTCGCCGCGTCGGCGAACATTTTGGCACTGTTCCGCATCATCCGGGTCATGCCACCGAAAGAGAAAGTGCTGACGATCGCCTTCGCCGTGTGCGCCGCGTTCCTCATCGGCGACCACCTCGCCTTCACCGCGAACTTCCAACCGTCGATGATCGCGGCCCTCATGGGCGGCAAACTCTTCGGCGGCGTGCTCGCGGTCTTTTTGGCGCTGTGGCTCGTGATTCCACAGGCGCGGCGTCTTGAGCAGGAGGACCGGGAGTCGGGCGTCATCGAACCCGGCGAGTATGTCGTCGCCGAAGACGAAGCTGAGGGACGGCGTCGGGTGGCTTCAGCGGAGGCGTCGGAGACGACGGGCTAGGCGGCCGAACAAGTGCGTCGGGTTTGTGCAGCAACGGCACTTCGGGTGAAGCCTTCGCGCGCACCCGGCGCACTCCCCTATGGCGTCACTGCCGCGCCCGCCCATGGGTCGGGTGGTACGCACGCTCGTGCTCGCCCGTCGCGATCAAGCAGGCGGCCGTAGACCTTCGACATGCGCGTATTGATGGCGCGACCGACCAGCTCAGCGGGGATCTCGAGCTGCAGAACTCGAGCGATGAAGCGTTCTCCGTCGGGCAGGTCGCGCAGGCCTGCGATGACGATGAAGTTCGCCGTACTCGCGACGGATGCGCAGAAGCGGACCTCGCGCCACGACCCCACCTGTAACGCGAACTGCTCGACGAGCAGCGGCGGAACGCGGAACGACAGGAGCATGGCGATCGGATAGTCGAATGCCGGGCGCGCGACATCGCATCGGAACACGATCTGCCGCTGATCCTCCAGCCGTGAGATGCGACGCGCGAGCGCCGCCGGCGACGTGCCGAGTCGTTCGGCAGCAGACTGCACCGTTATCCGGGCATCCTCACCCAGCGCGAGCAGGAGCGATCGCATGTCCTCACCCGGTGCGATGGACGCCTGGCGACGATCCGCTGGTGGATTCTCGGGAATCGGTAAGAGGCCCTGACGCCAGTCCACACCACCTGCAATCTGATGGAACAGATTCACTCGCACCCGCTCCGAGCGCACGAGGTCGGGCAGGCCGGATTCCACGCGCGCGAGCACCCCGTCCAGCGAGACACCGATCACAATGCAGTACAGGTTGAAGTCACCCGTTGTGTGCCCCACAGTAATGACGTCGGGGATGGCACAGAGCGCCTCGGTGAGGGCGTCGACGTTCTCGATGCGGCAGCGGATCTCGATGAACGCGCCCTTCGACGCCGCGGGGTGCAATGCCACTCCGGTCCAGGCCAGACGCTCTCGATGCAGACGCTTCCAGCGCCGTGCAACGGTGGTCTCGGTGAGTCCCAATCTCTCGGCGATCGCACTCCACGGAGCACGTGGCTGCAGTTGGACCGCATCCACGAGTTCAAGATCGGTGGCATCAACAGCGGAGTGCATGATTCCTGCATTCTAGTCGGCGAGACGATTGCTTTCCGGCTTGCACGTCGATGAAAGCGTGGTTTTCAGCATCCGCAGGCGTCATCGCATTCGCTGACTATCGTGGCTCGCGACCGGAAGGATTGCACGTGACATCGAAGTTTCGTACAAACAGGCTCGATCTCGAAGACCCGAAAGAGAAAGAGCTGTTCACCAAGATCAGTAAGAGACTGCTCCCGTTCCTGCTGCTCTGCTATACGTTCGCCTACCTGGACCGGGTGAACATCGGCTACGCCAAACTGCACATGCAGGCGGAGATCCCAGCCCTGACGGAAGTGGTGTTCGGCATCGGCGCCGGCCTCTTCTTCCTCGCGTACGCGGGCCTTGAGATTCCGAGCAATCTGCTCATGCACCGCATCGGTGCGCGCAAGACGATCACGCGCATCATGGTGCTCTGGGGCTTCGCCTCGGCAGCGATGATGTTCGTGCAGAACGAGGCCATGTTCTACGTTCTGCGCATCCTCCTCGGCATCTTCGAGGCGGGGTTCGCGCCGGGCATCATCCTCTATCTCACGTATTGGTTCCCCGCGAAGCGCATGGCGGCGGTCATGGGCGTGTACATGCTCGCCGGTCCGATCGGCTCGATCATCGGTTCCGCCGGATCCGCCCTCATCATTGAGGCTACCGACGGGATCGCGGGTCTCTCGGGGTGGCAGTGGATGTTCGCGGTACAGGGCTTGCCCTGCGTGCTGCTCGGCATTATCTTCTGGCGCTACATGACCGATCGCCCGAACCAGGCAGGTTGGTTGACCGCCGACGAACGCGCGCTGCTCGCGAAGCGTCTCGACGCCGCTGCGGCGCAGAAGCACACCAACAGCTTCGCGACCGCGCTGAAGAACCCGACGGTCTACGTGATGTCGGGCGCCTACTTCGGCATCATGTGCGGCATTTACGCGGTGAGCTTCTGGCTCCCGACGATCCTGCAGGAGAACGGCATCACTGACAACTTCGTGAACGGGCTCGTCTCGGCGATCCCCTACGCGATCACGATTCCCGTCATGATCCTGCTGACCCGGAGCTCCGACCACTTCGGTGAGCGCACCTGGCACGCGTTCGTGCCAACAGTGATCGCGCTCGTGGGTCTCACGGTGGCCGCGTTCACCTCGTCGAGTTTCATGGTCTCATTCGTGGCGCTCACCGTCGCCATCGCCGCAGTGTGGGGTGCGTACACGGTCTTCTGGGCCGTGCCCGCGCAGCACTTCGGCGGAGTCGCCGCAGCTGGCAGCATCGCGTTCATCAATACCATTGGGATTCTCGGCGGATTCGTCGCACCGACCATCATGGGATTCGTGAAGGAGGTCACCGGGAGCACCCAGGGCGGTTTGCTCACCATGGTCGGCCTGCTCGTGATCTCGGCGGTCAGCCTGTTGATTCTGCCCAAGCGCATGGCGAAGGAGGTCCAGCAACGTGAAGCACTCGGACAGGAATGAGGATCCGGTACTCGGCGCTCTCAGCGGTCGGCGACCACTCACCTGGTGGCGCAGCGACCTCCCGGCATCCCAGGCGGTGATCGAGGCTTCGAGGATCGATGACCGCCTGGTCGACAACGCGGATCAGCGATTCACCCGGTTCGCCCCGTGGTTTGCCGAGCACTACCCGGAGGCTGCATCGAACGGGGGCATCATCGAGTCACCCGTCGTCCGCATCGATCGCGCGCGGGACGAAGTCAACGCACTGGGTGTGACTCTGTCGGGTTCCCTGTGGGTGAAGCGGGACGACTCGCTTCCCGTGAGCGGTTCGATCAAAGCGCGAGGCGGATTCCACGAGGTACTCGAGTTCGCCGAACAGGTCGCCGCGGAAGCCGGACTCGACGCCGATGACTGGCACACCTACGACTCCCCCGAGTTTCTCGAGCTGGCCCGTGCGCACCGAGTGGTCGTCGGGTCGACGGGCAACCTCGGCCTGTCGATCGGGATCCTGAGCGCCGCCCTCGGTTTCGCCGTCGACGTTCACATGTCGGTCGATGCACGAGCCTGGAAGAAGGACTTGCTGCGCGAACGCGGCGCCACCGTCATCGAGCACGAGGGCCCGTTCGATGAGGCAGTGGCCGCCGGGCGCGAGTCTGCCGAGGGCGACGCCCGCACCCACTTCGTCGACGACGAGGACTCGCGCAGCCTGTTCGCGGGGTACGCGGTCGCCGCGCGGCGCCTGCGTCAGCAGCTCGCCGATGCGGGCATCGTGGTCGACGCTGAGCATCGGCTCGTGGTGTCGCTCCCCTGCGGCGTGGGCGGCGGGCCCGGAGGCGTGACGTATGGGCTCAAGCAGGAGTTCGGCGACGCTGTCCACTGCGTCTTCGCGGAACCCGTCGACGTGCCATCGGTCACGCTCGGCGTGCGCACCGGCAAGCACAGCGACATCTGCGTGCAAGACATCGGCCTCTCCGGCCGCACCGCCGCCGACGGACTCGCCGTCGCCCGCCCGTCACGGTTCGTGGGCGAACGCATCGGCCAACTCATCGACGGGTTCGCGACCGTGGACGACAACGTGATGCGCGCGGCGGTGGGGCTGCTGTCGCGCACCGAGGGTATTGCCGTTGAACCCTCGGCGACCGCCGGGCTGACGGTGCCGTGGCGGATCGCGCGGGGGGTGCAGGCCGGTGAATTGCGCGACGCGCTCGATGCTCCGACCACCACGCATCTCGTGTGGCTCACCGGTGGAAGCATGGTTCCCGAGGAGGAAATAGCGCAGTACATCGAAGACGGCGACGCGTTGAGCTCCTCGTTCGCGACCGAGGCGGAGCTGCAGTGACGCACACCCTCATTGCCGGAGCGATCATCGCCGATGGCGAGATCATCGGTGATCACCCCCAGGACGTCCTCTTGTTGAATGGCCACATCGAGCGGATCGCGCCACCCGGTTCGTTCGATCATCTAGGCGCGATCCCGCGCGTCGACGCCGCTGGACTGCTGCTGACACCGGGCTTCATCGACACCCACGCGCACAGCGATCACACACCGCTCATGGCCGAGGACGACACCTCGAAGATCATGCAGGGCGTGACCACCGAGGTGAACGGCAACTGCGGGTTCAGTCTCGCGCCGATCGCGACCGATTTTGAGAGCGACTACGCGTCGCTGGTACGCCGGATCTTCCCGAGCTTCCGCCACGACTGGAGAAGCTTCGCGGAGTACCTTCAGGAGTTGCGGCGCGGTGAGTTCGTCACGAACTTCGCGACGCTGCTCGGGCACAACACGATTCGGATCGCCGCGATGGGCACCGAGAACCGTCAGCCCGACGAGGCCGAGCTGCAAGCCATGGAACAGCTCGTCGACCAGGCACTCGAGCACGGAGTCGCGGGCCTCTCGACGGGACTCATCTACCCGCCCGGTGTCTTCAGCGAGACTCCGGAGGTCGTGCGGCTGGCGCGACGACTCCCCCGCGACGCCGTGTACTCGAGCCACATGCGAAACGAGAGCCGCTTCCTGCTGCGGAGCCTGGCGGAGACCGTGGAGGTCGCCGAAGCTGCCGGGGTGCGCTGCCATGTGTCGCATCTGAAGCTCGCAGACCTCCGTCGGGCGGGCGAAATGAGTACCGCGCTCGACTATCTCGCGGATCGTCGCGCCTCAGGCGTGCGCATCACGCAAGACATCTACCCGTACACGGCCGCGAGCACCATGCTGTCTGCGCTGCTGCCACCGTGGATGCACGATGGCGGGTCCGTGGCGCTGTTGCGACGGCTGGGGTCGGCCGCCGAGCTCGAGCGTGCTGCACGTGATGTGGCCGATGCATCGCTCGACTTCGAGAACTATGCCCTACAGGCGGGGTGGGAGAACGTTGTCATCGCGAGTACCGGCTCGCACCGGTTCGAGGGCGAGTCGCTGGCGTCGATCGCGAACCGACTCGGGTTGCAGCCCGTGGAGGCGGTCGGGCGGATCCTCGTCGAGGAAGAACTGCAGGCAACGATGATCGTGCACGCCATGGCGGAGGAGGACGTGCGCACCGCACTCGCCGACCCGCGGACCATGATCGGCACCGACGGCCTGCCCGCCGGCACCGGTGGACGGCCGCACCCGCGGGCGTTCGGGTCGTTTCCGCGGGTGCTGCAGCACTACGTTGCCGAGGAGGGCGTGCTCACCCTGCAGGAGGCGATCCGCCGAATGACGGCGTTGCCGGCTGAGGTGTTCGGCCTGACCGGTCGCGGGCGGGTGCTCGAAGGGTACGCCGCAGACTTGGTGCTCTTGTCGCCGGGCGACATCGTCGACCATGCCACCTTCGCCGACCCGATGCGGCGTCCGTCCGGCGTGCGCGACGTGTTCGTCAACGGGGTGCGAGTTGTCGAGGCGGGAACTTGGACCGGGCGGCGAGCCGGGGGGTTCCTGCGGGCCGGGCACTGAGGCGAGTCGGGTTTGCTTCGAAGGATCCAGTGTTAGAGGCCTGGTCTGCCTCCACGTCCACTGACGCAGTCTTAAACGGAACTCCGAGGCACGACTCGAACCAAGAACAACTGAGAAGAAAGCCTCTACTACGGGCACTCGCCTGCGTCGCTATCGCCAGCGGCGTCAACACGCGGCGCACAAGCCACCCCCTCGCTAGGCTAGACGAAAGTCCCAGCGACACCGGAGTCCCTCGATGCGATCTCCCTCGAGACAGCGCAGCCACGGAATACCGGCGCGAACACGGAAGGCCCGAACGCATGACCACTCCCCAACTTTCCCGACGTGCCCTCCTCGGCACCTTCGGCGCCGGCCTCGGAGCCGCCGCGCTCAGCACGTTGACGGCCTGCAGTCGCGGTGGCGGTGACGTCGGCGGGCCCGCTGACGTCACGTACCAGTTGTCGTGGACGCACTCGGTGCAGTTCGGCGGCACCTATCTCGCGCACAGCGAGGGGTTCTTCGACGCCCTCGACCTCACCGTCGCACTCGCGGCGGGCGGACCGAACGTCGCCGGTGACACCAACACCGTCAGCGGGCAGGCGCTCATGAACATCTCGGGCGGCGACGGCGTGGCGCGATCCAACGCGGAAGGCGCCGACCTCGTGATCGTCGGTGCGCAGTACCAGCGCGCGGCGAACACGATCCTGTCGCTCGGCGACGCGCCGCTCGAGTCGCCCGAAGACATGGTCGGTAAGCAGATCGGCGTCGCCGGGGCGAACGTTCCCGCACTCGACGCGTTCCTCGACATCAACGGCATCGCGAAGGGTGACGTCGAGTACGTGCCGAGCCAGTACGACCCCGCGGTTCTCACCGCCGGACAGGTCGACGGACTCTTCTGCTTCTACAATGACCTGCCGGTAGCCCTGCGGGTCCAGGGCGTCGACGCCTACTCCATGCTGCTCGCCGACTTCGGGTACAACCCGATGAGTCAGGTGTACACGGTGCTCCGCGAGAGCCTCGACGACGAAGCCGTCCGCGACCAGATCGTCCGCCTCATCCGCGGCGACGCGCAAGGGTGGCAGGTGTACCAGCAGGATCCGATCGCCGCCGCCGAACTCGTCGTCGACGAATACCCCGACGCGGGGCTCGACCTCGACACCCAGAAGGAACAGGCCAAGGTGCAGCTCGACATCATGTTCTCAGACGCGACTGAGCAGTTCGGCTTCGCCTGGTACACCGACGAGCAGGTACTCGAGAGCCTCGACCTCTTCGACCGATTGGGCATTGAGGGCGCGACCCCCGAGATGTGGGACCACTCAATCCTCGACGAGATCTACGCCGACGGACCCACCGCGTGACCCCAGCACCCGAAGTCGTCTGCCGCACTGTCGGCAAGACCTTCCCCGCCGCGAGCGGGCCGCTGACGGTGCTCGAACCGCAGAACCTGACCCTCGCGGCCGGATCGGTGACGGCCCTCGTCGGGCCGTCCGGGTGCGGCAAGTCGACCCTGCTGCGCATCATCGCCGGTCTCGAGACCCCGGACGATGGTGGCACGGTCACGGTGGGTGGTGACTCTCCCGCGCAACTGCGGAAACGCGGCGAGCTCGCGATCGCGTTCCAGGACGCGTCGCTGCTCCCCTGGCGGACGACTGCCGGCAACGTCGCGCTGGCGCAGAAGCTCGCGAAGCAGCCCGTCGATCAGACGCGCATCGCCGAGCTGCTCGAGACCGTCGGACTCAAGGGCTTCGAGCAGGCACGCCCCGCTCAGCTCTCCGGCGGCATGCGTCAGCGCGCCGCCATCGCCCGCTGTCTCATCACCGAACCCCGCCTGCTGCTGCTCGACGAACCGTTCGGCGCCGTCGACGAACTCACCCGCCGTCGCCTGAACATCGAACTGCCGCCGCTCTGGTCGGGGGCGCAGACGACGACCTTGCTCGTCACCCACTCCATCTCCGAGGCCGTGCTGCTCGCCGACCGCGTGCTCGTCATGTCGCCGCGCCCGGGCACCATCGTCGCCGACCTCCCCGTCGACCTCGCACGCCCGCGCACGATGGAACACCTCCACAGCCCCCGATTCACCGAGCTCGTCGACGAGATCGGCACCCTGCTCGGGGTCGACGCTCCGGTCACCACCGACGGATCCTGACCGTGGCGATCCAGAGCGACGCGCCGGCTCGCACGCGCGAGCCGGACCCCGCAAGCAAGGCGCGAACACACAGGGCGTCAAACCGCTGGGCCTCGATCCTCCGCGGCGTCCTCGGCTGGGTGGTCATCGTCGCGCTCTGGGAGCTCATTGGTCGCACGCTGCTCGAGGGCCGGTATCTCATCGGCACCCCGTCGGGCATCGTCGCGAAGCTCGTCGACAACGCTGAGGTATACGGCCGCGGTCTGATGTTCACAACGAACGAGGCCGCACTCGGCTACCTCTTCGGCAATCTCGCGGCAGCTTTCCTCGCGGTGGTCGTCGTGCTGCTGCCCGGCCTCGAGCGCCAGGTGCTCCGCATCGCGCTCGTCGTTTACTGTCTGCCGCTCGTTGCGCTCGGTCCGCTGCTGCGCCTCACGTTCGGCTTCACCGACGGTCCACAGATCACGCTCGCCGCGATCGCGGTGTTCTACCTCACGCTCGTGCCGCTGCTCGTTGGGCTCCGCGCCCTGCCGAGCACCTGGCTCGACCTCACCGCCACCTACGGGCGCGGCCGCTGGACGACGCTCATCACAGTGCGAGCACGGGCGGCGCTCCCCTACCTCATGGCGGGACTGCAGGTGTCAGTGCCCGCCGCGTTCCTCGGCGCGCTCGTCGGCGAGTTCACCGGCGCCGAGCGGGGTCTCGGCGTGCTGTCGATCCTCGCCCTGCGCAGCCTCGACACCAATGGCCTCTGGGCATTGATGCTTCTGAGCACAGTGGTTTCTCTCATTGGATACGGCATCATCTCCTGGATCGCGCGCCACGTTTCCCCCGACCGACCCGATGTACTGATGACCCCTCCGGGTTCGGCGCGACGACTGGCGGGTTGGCAGCGCTGGGCGCGCGGGATCGGCGGCGTCGCGCTCACCACGGTGATCGTGTTGGGCGCGTGGATCCTGATCTTTGAAGCACTGGACTTGAACGCCTACTTCGCGAAACGCCCCTGGGACGTCTGGGACTGGCTCATCACCTCCTCCGACGCCGGCGTGCACCGCGCCGAGATCTTCGACGCCGTGGGGCAGACGGTCGCCGTCGCGATCCCGGGATACTTCGCCGGACTCCTGCTCGGGCTCGCGCTCGCGACCGCGTTCTCCCTCTCGAACCGGGTGCGGCAGACCCTCACCCCGGTCGCCGTGGCGCTGCGGTGCGTGCCGATCATCGCGATCGCTCCGCTCCTCGTCGGCGCGCTCGGGCGCGGCGCATTCGGCACCGCCGTCGTCGTCGCGATCATGACGTTCTTCCCGACCCTCGTGTCGTGCCTGTACGGGTTGCGGCAGCTGCCCGGGCAGGTCTCCGACGTGTTCGCGACCTACGCGACCTCATCGACGAAGGTGCTGCTGCTCGGGCGGATTCCCGCGATGGCTCCCGCGTTCTTCGCCGCGGCCAGGATCGCGGCTCCCTCGGCGATCCTCGCCGCGACCGTCGCCGAGTGGCTCGCCACCGGCACGGGACTCGGCAACCTCATGGCCGTCGACGCGGCGACGAGCCGCTACACCTCGCTCTGGTCGACCGTGGTCATTGTCACGGTGGTCTCTCTGCTCGCCTACGCGCTCATCGAGTTCGTCGAACAGCGCGTGCTGCGCGTCGTCGCGCCCGAGCAGACGCGCTGGTGAACGCACCGGCCCGAGCAGGTTGACGGCAACGCGAAGATCCGCTGGACTGATCGGTGACCCCGAGGTCGCCTGACCGTTCACGTCCCCCGAAAGCCGAGCACCGCTATGAAGATCACCGCACCCAACGACTGCGGCAACGCGCCGCGCATCGGCATCGTCACCGACTTCATCACCTGGTGGGCCGGTGGCGACACTGAGCATCTCGGCGAGTGGCTGACGGATGAGGCATCTTGGACGATCGCCGGTCAGAAACCGGCCGAAGGCGCCCTCGACCTCGAATCCGTCGTGCCGCCCTTCACCGTCGCGCACGTCGATATCCGCTCCGTCATCACCCACGGTCGATTGGCGTCCTGCGACGGAACGGTGACAGCCGGAGACGCACGCCTGGACTTCAGCCACGCATTCCGCTTCGCCAGCACTGCGAAAACGGCGAAGATCGCCGAAGTGCGGTCCTACCTCGTCCCGGGAGTCTGATCTCATGCGGCGCATCAACGGTGAGAAATTCGGACGCTGGAGTCTCCGACTCGACGCCGCGTACTGCGTGCTGCTCGGGCTCGGCGTCGCGCTCTTCGCGGAGCGCATCGCAGCGGGCATCGCGCTCGCGCCCTGGCTCGTCGCGGCCATTGGCATCGCGGTAGTGGTGTGGGCCGGCGGGGTCCTGTGGATGCTGTCACGGATCCTGCTGCGCCGAGCGCTCCGACTCGTGATGACGGCAAACCTGCTGGCCGCGCTCGCGGTCGGCCTGGTCTCCGTCACCGCCGCGACGGCGCTCATCGTCGTCGCGATCATCACCGTCGCCGTCGACATCGCACTCTTCGCCGTCAGCCAGGCCGTTGCCCTCCGAGCACTCCCGAGACCAGTGCGGCCCGCTCTGCAGTAAACAGTGCACCCGTGAGAGCATGAGCGCATGAACGGGGTGTGGCTCGCAGCGATCAGCGGACTGCTGGGCGGCGGCTCGCTGCTCGTCGGCACCGCGATCGCCTGGTTCGCCGACATTCCGCAGCGCGTGATCTCCGCGATCATGGCGCTGGGCGCCGGAGTCCTCATCGCGACGCTCGCCTTCGAACTCGTCGCCGAGGCCGCCGACACCGGGGGCACGCTCGCGACGGCGGCCGGATTCTTCGGAGGCGCGATCCTGTACGTGATGGCCGATTGGTTCGTCAGTCGGCCGCACCGGGCCGGGCCGGGCGACCCCAACATCGTTGCGCGACGGGGTCGCTCGCGCGCAGGGTCCGGCACGCAGGCGGCAGGCGGGAGCGGCGGCGCGGCCATCGCGATCGGCGCGCTCATCGACGGGATCCCCGAGTCGATCGTCATGGGACTCGCGGTGCTGCAGGGCGGCGCGCTGAGCATCCCGGTCGTGGTGGCTGTGGCCATCAGCAACATTCCCGAGGGCCTCGGATCGACCGCCGCGATGCGGCGGCAGGGCTCCGGGGCTCTTCGGCCCTTCGTCATCTTCGGATCCATCGCCGTCGCGAGCATCATCGCGGCCGTCGCCGGGTTCCTGCTGTTCGCCGACGCCCCGCCCGAATTCATCGCCGTCATCACGACGGTGGCCGCGGGAGCACTGTTCGCGATGGTGGCGAACACCGTGATCCCCGAAGCGTTCAGCACCCAGCACTTCATGACCGGCGTCTGGGCCTCGGTCGGCTTCGTCGCCGCGTTCGTGCTGCACCAGGTCGCGTGAGACGCGGTCTCAGGGGCGACGAGAGTCGACAGCGCTAGGTCGAGCCGGCTCCCGCATCGGAGTCCGAGAGAAGTCCGGCGATAATCTCGGCGGTGTCGGCCCAGGTCGGGAGGCGATCACGACGGTAGCGTGCCGCGGTGCTCCAGGCGGTGCGGGTCGCGGCGTGGAGCAGCCAGTCCTCGAGTGCATCCGCGAGCGCAGCGGAGTCCTCCACCGGCACTTGGGCTCCGGCACCCTGCTGCGCCTCCGCGGCACCTGTGTCTTGCGGAACGATCGCCGGAATGCCGCGCGCGAGCGCCTCGGTGACCACCATGCCGTACGGCTCACTGCGGGCGGTGTGGACGAGCAGGTCCGTGCGCGTCCAGGTCCGCGCGAGCGCTTCGCCGTGCTGCGGCCCCGTGAGTCTGATCCGATCACTCATCCCGGCGTCGGCGATGCGTCGCCGGACCGCTGCGGACAGGTCGGGGTCCAGGTCGTCCGGCCCGATGAGCTGCGCGGACCACGCATGATCGCGCACCCGAAGAAGCGCCTCGACACAGGTCAGCGGATCCTTCGTCGCGGTGACGCGTCCGAGCCAGAGCAGGTGCGGATGGTCAGTCGAACCGGTCGCGAGCGGCGCCGGCTCGACCCCCGGCACCGCGACGACGACGTCTGCGCGACCGTACCGGCGAGCGAGTTCGTCGGCGGTCCAGGCGCTCGTGGCCACGACCGACGACGCGGCCAGGATCGCCGTGCGCTCCGACGCGGCCAACCGCGTGCGCTCGTCCGCGGAATGCACGGGGTCGTCGGATGGGAAGTAGTGGACGAGCACCGTGACCCGGATCCCCCGCTGCGTCGCCGCTGAGATCGCCTCGGGCGCGGCGGCGGCGAGGATGTTGTCGATCAGCCACACGCGCTCGGTCTGCAGGAGCTCGGCGAGGGCCGCGCGATCCTCAGGGTCCGGCACCGGCCAGGGACCGTCGACGAACCGCTCGCGCACCTCGAGGCCCAGCCCGCCGAGCGCACCGACGACCTCGTCGTCGTAGCGGTTGCCACCGCTCGCGACCGGGCTGCGCCACCTGGCGAACGAGATCATCTCCGCACCGGCCCTTCCCTGTTCGGGCACCAGCCTAGTCAGGGAAGGACCGTCCGCGGATCACTGTCGGCGACTCACAGCCCCGAGTTCAGCGCGGTCGACAGCGGCTTCCTCGTGAGGAACAGCGCGAACCCGAGCACCGCACCGGTCACGGCGACGATGATGTAGTAGGTGGGCTCATCGATGAGGGTGAACAGCTGCCCGAGCAGACCCGAGAGCGACGACCCGAGCGCGAGGGTCAAGAAGTTCAGACCGACGACCTGCGACTTGAAGGCTTGCGGGCCGATGCGAGTCGCGACGGAGAGCCCGATCGGGCCGACGAAGACCTCCGAAGACCCCGCCATCGCCATGAACAGGATGATGAGGGCCAGCGGGATGAACGCGTCGCCCGCGAGCTCGGAGACGAGCAGCAGGAAGAAGTAGGCGCACCCGATCTGGATGAGACCGATCGCGAACTTCGTCACGGGCGACGGCTGACGGTCGCCCATGAGGTTCCAGAGTCGGGCGATCAGCGGCGTGATGAGGACCGCGGCGAGCGGGCTCGCCGTCGTGATCCACGCGACCGGGAACGTCCAGCCGCCGATCGACAGGTCGATGCGCTCCGTGATCATGATCGAGATCGCCGTGAACTTCTGGAACAGCAGACCGAAGTAGATGCCGGCAGCCAGGAAGAGCGGCAGGAACGCGAGCACGCGACGCCGCTCGTCGGCGGTCACCTGCTTCGAGGTCGACATCGTGATGAAGTACGCCGCGGCGGCGACGAGCGCGAGGATCGTGGTCGTGGTCGACAGATTCTCGGCGCGCAGCACCCCGCTGAGCGCCGCGATCACGATGACGGCGACCGCGGCGATACCGATCCCGATCACCATCGGCAAGCGCCGCGAGGGCAGCGGGTTGTTCACGATGCGCGCTCGTTCGGGAAGGTTCTTCATCGAGACGAGATACTGGATCAGGGCCGCGATCATGCCGATCGCGGCGAGCCCGAAGCCGAAGTGGAATCCCCACTCGTTCTGCGCGAACCCGGTCGACAACGGTCCGACGACCGCACCGATGTTGATCGACATGTAGAAGTAGGAGAAGCTGACGTCGCGCGTCTGCTGTGACCGGCCCTCCACGATGAAACCGACGATCGAGGTGATGTTCGTCTTCAACGCTCCCGTGCCGAGCACGATGAGGATCAGCCCGATCGCGAGTCCCAGGAAGTCGGGCACGAACGCGAGCACGATGTGCCCGGCGGTGATGACGACGGCACCCCAGAGCACCATGCTCTTCGGCGTGACGAGTCGATCGCCGAGCCACGCGCCCAGGATCTGCGCGAGATAGACCGAGCCGCCGTAGGCGCCTACGATGCCGGCGGCCGCAGCGGGCGCGACCTCGAGGCCGCCGTCGACGAGGGCGTAGAGCAGGTAGAAGGACAGGATGCCCTGCAGGCCGTAGAAGGAGTAGCGCTCCCAGAGTTCGGTGAACGCGAGCGTCCACACGCCGCGCGGCAATCCACCGCGACGCGGAGCGCTTTGATCGGTGTCGATCGACGTCGTCGTCGAGGGGTGAGTGGTCATTCGTGCAGTCCCGCCAGTCGTGATCCGAATCGTGCGATAAGTGAGGTGTCTTCCGAGTGCCGTGCCTCTTCCCAGCGGTCGGCGACGCCGAACAGCCGGTACATGGTGTGCACGCCGGTCCAGCGGATGGGCTCCGGCTCCCACACGCCCGACTCGTGGTCGTTCCACGGCAGGGCGGTGAGCTCGGTCCACTCGCCGCTCACGCGATCGAGCAGCGTGCGCGCCGCGAGGTTCGTGGCCGTGAGCCCGTGGCCCGCGTAGCCGCGCGCCGTGCCGATGCGCGTCTCGGGATCGAAGAAGATGCCGGCGCACCAGTCGCGGGTCACGCCGATCGCCCCGCGCCAGGCGTGGTCGATCGTGAAGCGGGTACCGGGGAAGAAGTAGTCGAGGCGATCCTTGAGCGTCTGGATCGTGGCGTCGTCGACCGCGCCGCGCCCCGGAGTCCCCGAGTTGTACGCGTACGGAGTGCCGCGCCCGCCGATCGCGATCCGCCCGTCGGCGGTGCGCTGCGCGTAGACGAAGGTGTGCGCGCCGTCGTTCAGGCACTCGAGACCGTTCCAGCCGATCCGCTCCCAGTCGGCGTCGCTCAGCGGAGCCGTGACGATCATCGAGGAGTTGACGGGAATCAGCTGGCGGCTGCCGAACCCGGGAGCGTCGCTCTCGATCTCGCTGGTGTACGCCTCGACGCAGCTGAGCACCGTGCGCGCGCGGACCACGCCGCGCGACGCGACAACCGTGCCCGGGGCGATCGATTTCACCGCGGCGCGCTCGAAGATCTGCACACCCTTCGCTTCGACGACCTGCGCGAGCCCGAGGGTGAGTTTCGCGGGATCCACGCGCACCGTGTCCCGGTAGAACATGCCGCCGAGTGCGGGCGCGATGTTGATGCGCTGCTGCAGCTCGTCCGCACTCAGCAGTTCGAGGGAGTCCTCGGCGTAGCCGTTCCGCAGATTCGCGGCGTACGTGCCGCGCATGCGCTTCAGCGCGGCGGGCGTGGTGGCCGCCTGCAACTGTCCACCACGATGCTGATCGGCGGCGATCCCCTCGACATCGGCGACGCGCAGGGTCTCATCGATCGCGCCGGACATCTCGCGCTGGAACGCGCGTACCGCTGCCGACCCGTCACGTCCCTGCCGTTCTGCGTCACGCGCGTACACTGCGCGGTTGCCCGGGATCAGGGTCGAGAGCCACCCGCCGTTGCGACCGGAGCCGCCGTACCCGACCTGCTCCGCCTCGAGCACGGTGATCTTCCACTCGGGGTGCTGCGTGATCGCGTAGTAGGCGGTCCACAGACCGGTCAGTCCGCCGCCGACGATGACGAGATCCTGCTCCGTCTCGGGCAGACTCGCGTGGCGGTGCGGATGGTCGGGCGTGTTCGCGGCACTCGCCTGGGTCATCCAGTGCGAGATGCTGCCGTTCACGAAATCATGCATCGGGTACTCCGTCGTATTCGGTGGGGGTCGTGGTGCGGGTGCTCACGCGGCGCGTGCGGCGCGAGCCGCGCGCTCAGTAGGTCGGGGGCGCCATCGTCCAGAGGACGCGGGCGGAGGCTTCGCCGGTGGCCTCAGCCACTCGGTGCGGTTCATCACTGTGGTAGTGCAGGGAGTCGAATTCGCCGAGCCGGTAGGTGTCATCACCGACCGTGACCTCGACCGTTCCGGCCAGCACGAGCAGCACCTCTTCCGACGCACCGTGCGTGTAGGGCGCCACCCCGGTGGAGCCGCCCGGTTCGAAGAGCCCCATGAGCACTTCGAGGTGGTCGAACGCCGACGGCGTGAGCTTGATCTTCGTCGCCCCGTCGCCGAACGAGAAGCCCTGCGCGTCGGCGAAGCGCTGCACGCGACCGCGTCCGTACTCGTCGACGGGGCGGAAGAGGGCGCCCACGTCGAGCTTCAGTACCGAGCAGATGCTCTGCAGTGCTTTGACGCTGGCATTCGCCTGACCGCGTTCGATCTGCGACAGGAAGCCCTGGGTGAGCCCCGACGCCTCGGCGACGTCGCGGAGGGTCAGGCCGAGCGCCTTGCGACGACGGCGCAGACGGTCGCCGATGCCTGGCTCGGTGGAGCCCGACTCGGAGGGGGACGCTGATGCTTCATTGACATCGAGAGATGACATGCGAGGAATCTAACACGGCTTTACTGAAATCTCAAAAAAGTTTACTGAGAATGCAGGGGCGTGTGCACGGCGCGAGCGGCTCGGTGCGCACCCGCGAGTTCAGCCCAGCGTCAGCGCCTTCCGTGCAGACTGTGTCCATGCGTGTGTTGCTCGTGGACGATGAGGTGCGTCTCGCCGAAGGCGTGCGGCGCGGCCTCGAGGCGGAGGGGTGCGCCGTCGATGTCGCGCACAACGGGGTCGACGGGCTGTGGCGGGCGCGGGAGTTTCGATACGACGTGATCGTGCTCGATGTCATGATGCCCGGCATGAGCGGATACCTCGTCTGCCAGACCCTGCGCGCGGAGGGCGACTGGACGCCCGTGCTCTTTCTCACCGCCAAGGACGGCGAGTGGGACGAGGTCGAGGGGCTCGACACCGGCGGCGACGACTGGCTCACGAAGCCGTTCGCTCCCCCGGTGCTGCTCGCCCGGCTTCGGGCGCTCGTGCGTCGCGGCGGACGGGAGCGCCCGACCGTGCTCGAGGCGGGCGACCTGCGTTTCGATCCCGCCGCGCGCACGGCGCACCGGGGCGACGCCCGACTCGACCTCACCGCCCGCGAGATGTCGGTGCTCGAGTTCCTGATGCGACGCCGCGGTGAGGTCGTCACCAAGTACGACGTGCTCGACAACGTGTGGGCCGATGATTTCGAGGGCGATCCGAACATCGTCGAGGTCTACATCGGCCGTCTGCGCCGCAAGGTTGACCGGCCGTACACGCGCAACGCCATCGAGACCGTGCGGGGCGCCGGGTACCGTCTGGCGGCCGACGGTGGCTGAGCGGCGACCACGCCGAGCGTGGTCGGTGCGCACCCGCATCACGGTGGTCGCCGTCGCGGTCGTCGCCGCCTTGCTCGGGATCGGTGCCGTCGGCACTGTGTGGACCATCGACCGCGTGCTCACCGACCAGATCTCCGCCCAACTCGATGAGGATCTCGACGCGATCGCCGACGCGGTCGAAGCCGGCGGCGCCTCCGCGGTCAGTGATCAGGACGACGATGTGCTCATCGCCCTGCACACCGGCGCACGCACCGTCGTGAACGACGAAGACGCGATCGACCTGCCTGCGCCGAACGACATCGGAGACCGCACCGAGGGGCAGGTCGACGACGATCCGGTCCTGATCCTGACCGAAGAACTCGGCGGCGACCTCGGAACGCTCGTCATCGCCCGCTCCACCGAGGAGGTCGGCGACGCCGTGCGCGCCACGACCATGGTGCTCGCGGTCGCCGTGCCGGTCGCGGTCGCGCTCATCGGCATCGTCGTGTGGGGTGTGGCGGCGCGGGCGCTCGGACCCGTGGACCGGATCCGACGACAGGTCGACCAGGTCGGCGCCGACACGCTCGACCAGCGCGTGCCCCGTACGGGGAACGACGACGAGATCGACCGACTGGCGTCCACCATGAACCGCATGCTCGATCGCGTCGAAGAGGGGTACCGCACGCGCCAGCGCTTCGTCAGCGACGCCTCGCACGAGTTGCGCTCGCCGCTCGCGACCATGCGGCAGTACGCCGAACTCGCCCGCGCCCACCCGACCAGCGCCCCGCCCGACGAACTCGCCGACGTCGTGCTCGGGGAGGGCGCCCGCATGCAGGAGATCGTCGAAGGGCTCCTGCTGCTCGCGAAACTCGATGAGGGATCCGCGCAGTCGGGCGCCCGCGGCGACGTCGACCTCGACGATCTCGCACTGGCGGAGGTGAGCCGGATCCGTGCTCTCGGCACGGCCTCCACCGACGGCGGTGGCATCGGACCCGCGCGCGTCAGCGGTGACGGACGCCTGCTCGCCCGTGCCGTGCGCAACCTCGTGGACAACGCGGTGCGCCACGCGCGCAGCACCATCTCGGTCGGCACCTCGACCGCGGGGAGCGCCGCGATGCTCTGGGTCGACGATGACGGGTCGGGAGTTCCCGAAACGGAGCGCGAGCGCGTCTTCGAACGCTTCACCCGACTCGATGACGCGCGATCGCGCGATGCCGGCGGCAGCGGGCTCGGCCTCGCGATCGTCGCCGAGATCGTCCGGGCGCACGGCGGGACCGTGCGCGTGGAAACCGCTCCCCTGAGTGGGGCACGATTCGTGATCGTGCTGCCCGCGAGCGCCGAGTAGCCGCCTCGCACGCAACAGCCGTGCCCGCACCTGACACCCGGTTCAGGTGCGTTCAGATGGGAGTCAGTGCCGACGCGGCATGCTTGCCGCATGAACACGAACGAGCCCCGCGACCCCGACCAGAACCCCGACCAGGCGGAGACCACGCGTCTCCCCGACGCACCGACCACGCCGCCGGCCGCCCCGGCCGCGCACCCGGCCGCGCACCCGGCCGCCGAGAATGCCGGCGCTCATACCCCGCCGACTGCTGCGACTCCCCCGGCTGCCCCGACTGCAGCTGCAGCGGAGCGCGAGGAGCGTCGCCGCAAGGCGCGCCCCATCCTGATCGGCGCGGGAGCCGCCGCAGCGGTCCTGCTGCTCGGCGGAGGCGGCATCGCCATCGGGGCCGCTCTGTCCGACGACGACGAGGATGACCAGGTCTCGCTGACGAACTCGGAGAGCTCCCCCGGCGTGCAGTCCGACGATTCCGGTCAGTCGGCCGCCCCCGGAGACGACGACGCGGAGGACGACAGCGAGAGCGGAGCCGGAGCCGGAGCCGGTACCGGCGCCGTACCCGCGGACGCCACGGCGCTGACCGAGGCGATCGACGCCGCGATCGCGGAGGCGAACGGCGAGGGCGCCACCGCCATCGACGTGGAACGCGACGGGTACGACGTCGACGTGCAGCTCGCCGACGGCAGCGAACTCGAGGTGCGGGTCGCACTCGACGGTACCGCTACAGCGCGCGAGGGCGACTCCGACACGGACGAGGATCCGCTGCTCGACACATCCAAGATGGGTGACATCATCGATGCGGCGCTCGGCGAGGCAGGCGGCGGCACGATCGAGTCCATCTCGACGGACACGGGATCAGTCGCATACGAGGTGACGGTCGACATGGGCTACGGCGACGACATCGACATCGACCTGGGCACGAACCTGCAGGTACTGAACACGGACCGCGACTGAGGACCGAATTAAGCGTCAGTGCGTGTGCTCGTCGCCGAGCAGCTCGTCGACGAGCACGCGCACTCTCCGCTTGATCTCGTCACGAATCGGTCGCACCGCCGCGATCCCCTGGCCGGCCGGGTCGTCGAGCTGCCAGTCCTCGTAGCGCTTCCCCGGGAAGATGGGGCACGCGTCACCGCAGCCCATCGTGATGACCACGTCGGAGTGCTGCACCGCGTCCGTGGTCAGCACCTGTGGAGACGCGTCGCTCATCTCGATTCCGTCCTCACTCATCGCGGCGACGGCGACCGGGTTGATCTCATCGGCAGGGATCGACCCGGCCGAACGGACCTCGATACGCCCCTCGGCGAACGCCCGCAGGTATGCGGCGGCCATCTGCGACCGGCCGGCGTTGTGCACGCAGACGAAGAGTACCGATGGTGTCGATGCGATCATGCAGAGGTCCTTTCAGGAGTGGTCGAGATCGAAGACGGGCCGACGCCCGCGCCCTCGACCGCGTTGAGCAGCGCCGCCACGAGCGGCTCGCGGCCGGGGGTGACGCGGTACCACACCCACGTACCCCGTCGTTCAGCGCGAAGCAGACCCGCCTCGCGCAGCACACGGAGGTGATGGGAGACTGTCGGCTGCGAAACCGCACCGAGCTCGGCAAGGTCGCAGACGCAGCACTCGCCCCGCGGGTCGCTCGCCACCTGAGCGAGCATGCGCAGTCGAAGTGGATCGGCAAGAGCGCGGAACACCGAGGCGAGGTCGGCTGCGCTCTGATCGCTCATCCGAACCATCGGCCACGCAACCAGAGCGACACGTACACAAGCCCCACGAGCACCGGCACCTCGATGAGTGGGCCGACCACCCCGGCGAGCGCCTGCCCGGACGTCGCCCCGAATGCGCCGATGGCGACGGCGATCGCGAGCTCGAAGTTGTTGCCCGCGGCGGTGAAGGCGAGTGTCGCGGAACGCGCGTATCCGACCTGCATGGCGCGGCCGAGTGCGAACCCCGCGAACCACATGATCGCGAAGTAGATGAGGAGGGGCACCGCGATGCGCGCGACATCGCCCGGACGGGCGACAACCGCCTCTCCCTGCAACGCGAACAGCAGAACGATCGTGAACAGCAGTCCGTACAGTGCCCAGGGGCCCACGCGGGGCAGGAACCGTGCCTCGTACTGGTGCCGACCCCAGACCCGTTCGCCGATCCACCGCGAGGCGAACCCGGCGAGCAGAGGAATGCCGAGAAAGACGAGCACGTTCACAGCGATCTGCCCGATAGACACGTCGAGTCCCTGCGAATCGAGACCGAGCCACCCCGGTACAACTGTGAGGTAGAACCAGCCGAGCAGGGAGAATGCGATGACCTGAAACACGGAGTTCATCGCGACGAGTACCGCCGCAGCCTCCCGATCACCGCATGCGAGGTCGTTCCAGATGACGACCATCGCGATGCAACGGGCAAGGCCCACGATAATGAGTCCGGTGCGGTACTCCGGCAGGTCGGGCAGGAACACCCAAGCGAGAACGAACATCACGGCCGGCCCGACGATCCAATTGAGCAGGAGCGAGCTGAGCAGGAGGCGTCGGTCACCCGTCACGGCGGCGACGCGGTCGTAACGCACTTTCGCGAGGACCGGGTACATCATCACGAGCAGACCCAGCCCGATCGGTACCGAAACACCCCCGACCTCGAGGCGCGCAAGAAGCACGGAGACCGCCGGTACGAACTGACCGAGCAGAATGCCCGCGCCCATCGCCAGACCGATCCACACGGGAAGCCAGCGGTCAAGTGGCGAGAGGCGAACACCCGAAGCTGACGAGACCGTTACCGTCTGATTCGACACATTTCTATATTGACAAGTATCGAAGTCGACGTCAATGCGGAATCACAGTTCCCAGGGCCCGGCAGACTCTCAGTCAGGCCCCGAAGAGCACCACGCGGTTCCCGTCGGGATCGGTCAGCTGCAGGATCCGCGCCCCGCCGCCCGGTTGCGGACCGTCGTGCACGAACCCTCCGGCCGTGAGTCGTGTCGCAGCGGCGTCCAACTCGGACTCACCCAGCACCACCGTTGATCCCCCGGCCCGCTCGGGTTCCGACCACACCTGCAACCCGAACCCGTGGCCCAGGTGCCACTCGAGCAGCCCGGACATCGGGCGCGCGTCGGGACCGCGCTCGAACAGATCGCGATACCAGCGCTCCGCGCGATCCAGGTCGGTGACGGTGCACTGGGCGAGCAGGTGATCGATCATGCCTGAGTGTCCCATGCCCGCGCGTACTCGTCCATGACGAGCGGCCAGATGAGTGCGCGTGCGGCATCGATCGATGTCAGCGCTTCGGCCTGCGCACCGGGAACCACGAACTCGTGCGGGATCACACGGCCCGCGCGATCGATGCGCCCCTCGGGGTCTGCGAAGCGGACCGCGATCCGGTCGCCCGCGGCGCGGCACACCTCGGAGTCGCCGCCCACGCCGCGAAAGGCCGACTCGTACACGGGCAGCGGGTCGGGTTCTCCCCCGTCGCGGAGGAAGCGGAAGCCCCACGTTCTGCCGCGCGTCGCCCAGATCAGCTCGTCCGGGTTCATCGACGGCTCCTCAACAGCACCCGGGCGGCTTCGCCGTGATCCAGCGACATGCGAAAACTCGTCAGCACTGCGGTGAGGTAGTCGCGCTTCGCCAGCGCCTGCGCGTTGATCCGGGCGAGCTTGTCGCCGCTCAGATCGGCGACCCGCTTGATCGCCTTCCCGGACAGCACGGTCACCGCCAGACGCTTCGCCATGCCCAGCCGACCGGGCAGCGGCACCTTGCTCAGCACCCCGGTGATCGCACCCACGACGTCGCCGAGCCCGCCGGCGCTGCGCACGAGATTCTCCGCCACGCGCCCTGACGACTGCTGCATCTGCGCCCAGCGCACGTGCCGCTCCAGCGGTAGCGTCGACGCGATCGGCAGAATCAGCTCGACGCCGATGCGGCGGTGCACCTCGATGCGATCCGGATCGAACTTCGCCGACGACAGCAGCATGAAGTCCTCACCGACCGAGAGCGCGTCCTGCCCCTCGATCAGGCCGGCGATGACGTTGCGGAGCTCAATGACATCATCGCCGGCTTTCGCGAGCACGAGATCGCGAAACGCGTACACATCGGTCTGCGGCAAGAGGTCGGCCTTCGACAGCGCGAACATCCAGATGCGCGGAAATCGAACGAGCGGCTTGCCCTTCACGAGCAACTCGTTCTTCATCGAGAGCAGCCCGTTCCGGAAGTTCGTGAGCAGCGACCGCAGGTAGCGCTCCTCCTGCCCCGCGTTGTCGATGAGGCGCTGGCCGTCGACCAGGACCAGCGCCACATCGGAACCCAAGAGGGAACGGAAGGTATCGACCCGGCGCGACGCCTCCTCGGGACCGGACGCGTCCTGCTCGAACCACTCGCCCGGATAGTCGTGCCAGACGAGGCGCAACGCATCGAACGGACGATCATGCGACCGCCGACTCCCCGCGTCCTTCAGCCGGAGGGTGAAGGGGTAGCTCGTCGCCGTGAAGCGCGTCGCCATCGGCACCTCCGCCCCATCCCGCATCCCCAGATAGTTGCGCATGAGCGCGGTGCCCTGGCTCTGCTGATCGGCGACCACGTGGTACAGACTGTCGCGCACGTACTGCGGCTCCTGCGTGGCACCGAAGAACGACGAGAGCAGCACGGTCTTGCCGCTGCCGCTCTCGCCGAACACGGCGATGTGCTGTTCGAGCGTTCTGCTACGTGCCATACGCCCGAGCCTAGCGAGGATCGATGTGCGTGCTACTCGATCGATGCACCCTTGCGCGCGCGCAACGCAAGCAGTACGCCGCCCACCAGCACGAGCGCTCCGGCAGCGAGTCCGATCGGCAACGCCAGGGATTCCGCACCCGTGCGCGCAAGATTGCCACCCTTGGCGCTCGTCTCGACCTGCCCGCCACTGTCGGCGCCGCCCGATGCGCCCGCGGCGGTGTCGCCGCCGTCCGCCGCGCCGCCGACACCTGCCGCGCCATCGGCACCCGCACCGGCTGAGCCGTCAGCGCCGCCCGCGGCATCGGCCGCAGCACCGGCATCAGCCGTGCCGGCCGCATCAGCTGCTCCGCCCGCATCGGCGTCGGCGTCTGCCGCCGGGGGCTCCGGTTCCTCGGCAACAGCCCACGCGTCGTCGAGCAGCCAGGCGGCCATCGACGTGTTGTCGAGGTAGTGTCCGCGGACCAGGTCGAGGCCGGTGCCGAGGGCATTGAGCTGATCGGTACCCGCTCCCTTCGTGAAGAACGGCACGAGCTGGTTGGTGTGGTTATCGCTGTTCCACGTGTGCGTGGGCAGCGTGCCTTCCTCTGCGTCGGCACCCGCCGGAATGATCGAGCTGAAGTCGCCCTCCTGCTCACCGTAGAGGTATCCGGTCTCATGGTCAGCGGTGACGACGACGAGCGTCTCATCCCAGTTCGAGTTCGTCTCGACCCAGTCGATCACCGAGTCGACTGCCGTATCGAAGTCGGCGACCTCTTCGAGGTTGCGGTCGCTCTCGTTCGCGTGCCCGGTCCAGTCGATCGCTCCGCCCTCGACCATCAGGAAGAACCCTTCCTCGTTCGCGTCGAGGGTGTTGATCGCGCCCTGCGCGAGCGTTGCCAGGTTCGGCACGTCGTTCATCGGGGCGCCGGAGTCGCGTCCCTGCTGCAGCGTCGAGCCCACCTGCGGGACTCCGAAGACCTTCTCAGGCGTCTCGCCCGTGGTGAGCGCTTCGAAATCGGCGCGCGACTCGAGGAAGGCGCGGTCGGTCTGTCCGGTGGACACGGCCTCCCAGTCCGCCTGCGAGATGTACGAGAAGTCGCCCTGCGTCATGGGCTGGTGGTTGTCGTCGTAGAACGGGTGGCCCGCGCCGATCACGACATCGAGGTCCCCGGTCACCTGCTGGTTCGCGATGCTGTGGTAATTGTTGCGGCTCTCATCGTGGCTCGAATACGCCGCGGGAGTCGCGTGCGAGAACGGCACCGACGAGACGACACCCGCGCTCTTGCCGAGCTGCTGCGCGCGCTCCGACAGGTTCTCGACCTCGGCGCCGGCCATGTCGACGCCGATGCCGGCGTTGTAGGTCTTCACACCCGTCGCCATCGCCGTGCCCGCAGCGGCGGAGTCGGTCGGGTTGTCCTTGTTCCACTCGAAATCGCTCCACGACTTCGCGGGATCGTACACCGGGCCGTCATGCCAGTTCGTCGACATGCCGAGGTGGTTCCACGACTGCCACCCCTCGGTCGGATCGGTGTTCTGGCCCGACGGGATCACCTTGTCGTCTCCCCCGCGCTCCACCTGCCAGTGCGTCTCACCGGTCGTCTGAGCGTTCAGGAAGTCGATGTGGTTGTACCCCATCCCGTCGCCGATCAGCACGATGACGTTCTTCGGTGACGTCTCCGTCTCGGCTGCGACCGCGGGCGCGCTGCCGGCGGCCGCGGTCCCCCCGACCGCCAGTGCGATGGCGAAGCCGCCGGCGAGGAGCGGTGCTGCGTGTTGCTTCAACTGCAAGGTGTTCCCTCTCAGGTGTCCGAACTCGAATGCGCGCGACGAAGCACTCGCCGCGCACGGTTCAGGAGCGTAGTGAGGTCGAGTGTCCCCGAAGTTGCCGAATGTGGCCGGGGAATGAACGTCAGGCGACCGGTCGGATGCTCAGGCCGCGGGTTCCCGCTCGGCTCGGGCGATCGCACTGCGCAGCGTAGATTCCAGTCGCCGATGGTCCCGCACTTCGTAGGACACCACGATGGTCAGCGGCCCGCACAGCACGAGGATCAGGCACAGCCAGACGGGCCACCCGATCGCCGCGGTCGCGATGGCGACGAGCGGCGCGCCGAGCGCGACGATGTGCGCAGGACTCCGCATGAGCCGGGACACGAGCCACCCGTGAATGCCGTGCACGCAGATGAGGAACAGGAGCGTCGGGATCGCGACGGAGACGACCGCCGTGAGGATGCTCGCCGGGTACCGGCTGTCGTGCAGATACCCGAGCACGTGGAGTCCGCCGCCGACGGCGACCACCGAGGCGAGCATGGGCAGGTGCCCGTACGCCCAGGGCATCATCTTGTCGCGTCTGACCTCCAGGATCCGGGCCGAGGGCATCAGGAAGTACGTCCACCAGAGCGCGAACGAGATGACGACGCCGATGCCGACCGCCACGACCGTGTCCGCGTTCCATCCCTCGGTATCGGTGATGTGCCGCGCTGCGGTCACGGTTCCGATCACCGTCTCTCCGAGGGCGATGATGGTGATGAGCCCGTACCGTTCCGCGAGGTGCGACGGGTGCCACGGGAGGGCAGCCGGCCCTCCCGGCTTGCTGAGGCGCGCGACGGTCGTGGGCACGGCGAGATCGAGCACCCAGACGATGGCGAGGAACACGAGCGCAGGGGTGAACGCCAGTGGCACGACGATCCACGCCACCCAGAGCGCTTGCACCACCCCGACCGCGACGGCATGTCCCAGGGCGAATCGACGCCAAGTGGGATCGTGTCGCGCGACCCGCATCCACTGCAGGGTGATGGCGGTCCGCATGACCACGTACCCGGCGACCAGCACCCTGCCGTCGATCTCGCCGCCGTCGACCAGCGAGGCGAAGAGGGCGGGCATGCCGATCGTCAAGATGATGACGCCGGCCATCTGCAGCAGCGTGAGCGCCCGGAACACCCAGTCGTCATTGTCGAACGCCGACGCCAGCCAGGTGTACTCCATCCAGGCCCAGAGAGCAGGCAGTGTCGCGATGACGAACCCGAGCACCACCGGCCAGACCAGGCCATCGGCGACGCCGAGTGCGACCTGTTCACCGATGGTGAGGAACGCGGCGACGAACGTCAGGTCGAAGAACAGCTCGAGCGGGCTCGCTGAGCGCTGTCGTTCATCGGGATCCCGCGCCAGCATGCGGCGGAGCCCGTGCCGGTAGAACTGCGGAGAATCGCTCATCGATTCCTCATCGTACGCGGACGCAACCCTCGTCAAACCGTGGATGTGCTGCGAGCTGTTCGGGCCCGGCCGGCCCCTTCAGCGGTTCAGGCGCAGCAGGAGCCGCCGCAGCAGGATCCTCCGCTGTCGCCCTGACCCAGCAGGTTCAGGATCTCGCGCGATTCGGCGTCGGCGAACCCCGCGGCGCTCATGAACCCCGGCTCACTCGGCGCGGACTCGGTCTTCGGCTGCTGCTCGTCGGTCATGATGGGTCCTCTCGATGGTGCGGTGCGGTTCACTCGGTCGGGGTCTGTTCGCGCAGCTGCAGGACGCGGCCGAGCGCGTCGGCGAAGATCTCGGCCGACTGGGCACCCGGAATCGAGTATTGCTGGTCGAACAGGAAGAACGGTACTCCCGTGACGCCGAGCATGCGCGCACGCGTGGTGTCGCGATCGACGGCGTCACCGTAGGCCTCGTCGGTGAGCGCCGCGCGGGCGTCGTCTGCATCGAGTCCCGCGTCTGCGGCGAGCGCCGCCAGCACGTCGGGGTCGGCGAGGTTCTTGCCCTCCGTGAAGTAGGCGGCGAAGAGGCGCTCGGACATCTCGGCTTGGAGGCCATGGTTCTTGGCGAGGTGGAGGAGGCGGTGGGCGCGGCGCGTGTTGACGTGCTGCAGTCGGTCGAAGTGGTACTCGAGTCCCTCGGATGCGGCGAGCTCGGTCATCTGTCCGAGCATCGACTCGACGTCGGCGCGCGGCATGCCTTTATGTCTCACGAGGAAGTCGATCTCGTCGCCCGCGAAGTCTTCGGGGGCGTCGGGGGCGAGTTCGTAGCTGTGGGTCTCGACCTCGAGGGCGACGTCGGGGTGCTGCTGGGCGAAGAGCTGGGCTCCTGCGTCGAAGCGGCGCTTGCCGATGTAGCACCAGGGGCAGGCGATGTCGGACCAGATGTCGACGCGGATGGTGTCAGTCACGAACGGTGCAACCGCGGCCGCACGCGCGCTATTCCCGGTCGTGGATCGACCGCTTCGCGGGCTTAGAATGCCTCCATGCAGAACGCGCGGCCCGCTCGAGGTCTGGCCAGGCTCACCCGATGGCTGCGCACGGAGTCGGGATCCGCGCTGCTGCTCGTCTGCGTGACGGCGGTGGCGCTCGTGTGGGCGAACTCCCCTGCCTCGGCGGCCTACGTCGACCTCTGGCATGCGGGCGTGGGATTCGATCTCGGCCCCTTCGGGCTGCACATGGACCTGCACCACTGGGTGAACGACGGCCTCATGGTGATCTTCTTCTTCGTCATCGGTCTGGAGGTGCGTCAGGAGTTCGCTCACGGATCGCTCCGCGATCGGAGCCGGACCCGGCTCGCGGTGATCGCGGGCGTGGCGGGGGTGGCATTGCCCGCCGTGATCTACGTGCTGGTGGTGGGTGCCTCGGGTGGCGAGGGGCTCAGTGGGTGGGGTGCCGTCGTCGGCACGGACACCGCGTTCATGCTCGGTGCGCTCGCGGTCGTGGGTCCGCGGCTGTCGGGCCAGTTGCGCGTCTTCCTCCTCACCCTGACCGTGGTGGACGACTTTCTCGCGGTCTCGATCATCGGATTCGTCTACAGCGAGCAGATCCGGCTCGTGCCGATACTCATCGCGCTGGCGTGCCTGTTCGGGCTGTGGCTGCTCGGGCGCGCACGGCAGTGGCACGCGGCCCCGTACGTGGTGCTCGTCGTGGTCCTCTGGATCGCGACGCTCGAATCCGGTGTGCACGCGTCGCTCGCCGGCATGCTGGCCGGACTGCTCATCCCGTCGTTCGCGACGCAGCGCCAGAAGGTCGTGGCGGCGAAGGCGCTGTTCCGGGACTTCTGGCAGTCGCCGAGCGCCGCATCGGCTCGGGCCATGGATCGCGGCCTGGCACGGGGCATCTCGGTCAATGAACGGCTGCACGAGGTGCTGCGCATGCCCACAGCGCTCATCGTCGTGCCGGTCTTCGCTCTCGCCAACGCCGGAGTCGATCTGCGGGGCGGGCTGCTGGGTGAGGCGTTCGCCTCTCCGGTCACGTGGGGCGTGATCATCGGGCTCGTCGTCGGCAAGCTGCTCGGCATCGGCGTGGTCACCCTCATCGCGGTGCGTCTGGGGTTCGGCCGACTGCCCGACGGCGTCGGCCAGGGCAGCGTCGTCGGCGGGGCCGCGCTCTCCGGGATCGGGTTCACCGTGTCGCTGCTCATCATCGGCCTGGCGTTCGGGTCGACC
This sequence comes from Leucobacter tardus, assembly GCF_017583045.1. Taxonomy (GTDB): domain Bacteria; phylum Actinomycetota; class Actinomycetes; order Actinomycetales; family Microbacteriaceae; genus Leucobacter; species Leucobacter tardus. The sequence continues at coordinate 589,445 of NZ_JAGFBF010000005.1, forward strand.
TCGGACCTGGGGCGCGAAGCGACCGTCGGGGTGCTGGTCTCGATGGTGGTGGCGACCGCACTCGGATGGGTCATCTTCAGAGTGGCTGCTCGCCGGTGGGGCGAGGAGACCGCGGACCTCCCGATGGTGCTGGATCCACCCGTCGACCCCGAGGTCGATCACATCCGCGGTCCGGAGGACGCGCAGCTCACCCTGGTCGAGTACATCGACTTCGAGTGCCCGTTCTGTGCGCACACGACCGGGTCGTGGGCGGATCTGCAGCGCCACTTCGGTGACGATCTGCGCTACGTCGTGCGACACCTTCCGCTCGAAAGCGTCCACCCGCACGCACTGCTCGCGGCGCACGCGGCGGAGGCGGCCGCCAGGCAGAACCGGTTCTGGGACTGGCACGACTACGTCTTTCCCCGCCAGGACGCTCTGGAGCTGCAGGACCTCGTGCGCTACGCCGAAGAGCTCGGTCTCGATGCCGTGCAGTTCATCGACGACCTCGAGCGCGCCGACGTGGCCGCTCGGGTGGAGCGCGATGCCGTGGGCGCCGACGCGAGCGGTGCCAGGGGCACACCGACGTTCTTCGTCGACGGACGCCGTCACCTCGGCAGCTTTGACGCGCGCACCCTCATCTCGGCGCTCGAGCAGCGCCGCCGCGGGGCGCGGACGCAAGAAGCTGACAGGTTGCACTGATGATCACTCTGGCACGCGCCGACTTCAGGGATCCGGCACTCGCGACATTTCTGTCCGCGCATCTCGCGGACATGGAACCGACGGCACCGCCCGAATCCCGGCACGCCCTCGACCTCGGCGCCTTGCAGCGCGACGGAGTCCGTCTCTGGACCGCCCACGCGGACGACGAGCTGGTCGGCACCGTCGCGCTCGCGGACCTGGCACCCGGTCATGCAGAGCTCAAGAGCATGCGCACCGCACCGACGCACCGCAGTCAGGGCGTTGGATCACGGCTGCTCGCACACGCGCTCGAAGACGCTCGACGGCGCGGCACGACCCGGGTCTCGCTCGAGACCGGCAGCAGCGACTTCTTCGCCGCGGCGCGTGCACTGTACCGCCGCGCCGGGTTCATCGACACGGCTCCATTCGGTGAGTATCGCGAGGATCCGCACAGCGTGTATCTGACGACATCGCTCTGAGCACACCTCCGAGTGACAGGCGACGCCGGGCATGACAAAAGCCCCGACCTTCACGGAAGATCAGGGCTGCCAGATGGCTGGGGTACCAGGACTCGAACCTAGAATAACGGTACCAGAAACCGTCGTGTTGCCAATTACACCATACCCCAAAGGAGTGGCAATCGACCCGGATCAACTACTTCCGCGTCGTTCGCACCGAGAGATCACTCTACCGGGAAGCGGAACGAACACCAAATCCTGGCATGCCGCGACCGCCGCCCCGTATGGTGGAACCGACAAGCAAATCGAGGGGCGGTCGACGATGGCGGATCCGGACACCCCGACGCGAGCGCTGGCTCAACGCATCGCGCGCTCGATCTCCGGCGTCGTCACCGGCAAGGCCGAAGCCGCGGAGTCCGCGATCCTCACCCTGCTCGCGGGTGGGCACCTGCTCATCGAGGACGTGCCGGGGGTGGGCAAGACGACGCTCGCGTCGGTGCTCTCGCGCGCCATCAGTGCCGACAGTCATCGCATCCAGTTCACCTCGGACATGCTGCCCACCGACGTCACGGGACTGTCGATCTTCGACCAGGAGTCGCACGCGTTCACCTTCCATCCGGGTCCGATCTTCACGAACATCGTCATCGGCGACGAAGTCAATCGCGCGACCCCGCGCACCCAGTCCGCGCTGCTCGAAGCGATGGCCGAGCGGTCCGTGACGGTCGACGGTCGTACGCACGGACTGCCCGACCTCTTCATGGTCGTCGCGACGCAGAACCCGCAGGACATGGCCGGCACCTTCCCGCTGCCCGAGGCGCAGCGGGACCGCTTCATGACCCAGATCTCGATCGGCTACCCCGACGCCGCCGCCGAACGGGCGATGCTCGCGAACCGCGGAGCCTCCGACCCGCTCGACGCCGTCTCCCCCGTCGCGACCGTCGCCGATGTGCTGCGCGCGCGACAGGAGGTGGCCGGACTGCACCTGTCGGATCCGGTGCAGGAGTATCTCGTGGCCGTCGTCGGGGGCACGCGACGCCACGAGGGCATCTCGCTCGGCGGCAGCCCCCGAGCGACACTGCACCTGGCGCGCATGGCTCGAGCGCGTGCGGCGATCCGCGGCCGAGACTTCGTCTCCCCCGACGATGTCGCCGCGCTCGCCGGCATCGTGCTGCCGCACCGCCTCGTGCCGCGCGGGCGGTTCGAGTCCGTCGCCGCATCGATGGACGCGGCGTCGCAGTTCGTCGCCGAGATCATCGCCCGCACGCCGGTGCCGTGAGTCCAGCACCATGAGCGGGAGACGAGCGCGTCGCAGGTCGGCGGGCGGACGGCACCGACGCCGGTGGGCGCGGTCTCCGGTGCTGCTCACGCGTCGCGGCATCGGCGTACTGCTCTCGGGTGCAGCGATCGGCGCCGCCTGGTTCGCGGTCGGGATCCGTGATCTCTGGTACCTCTCCGCCTTCCTGCTCGCGCTCGTCGCGATCGCCGTGGTGACCGTGCTCGTGCTGCCGCTGACCGCGCGCCTCTCGCCCACCCTCAGCACCATCGATCCCACTCCGATGGTCGGTGCCCGCTTCCCGGTGACGGTCCGCGTGCACCAGCGCTTCCCCGTCCCGATCCCGGTCGAACTCGAGTGGGCGTCCGGCGGGGGGCGTCACCGGCTCCTGGCCGCGCGCAGTGATCCCTCGGCTCGCGCCGTCACGTGCACGGCGCACCGGCGCGGGCCGCTCACCGTCGGGGTGGGCGCTTTGCTCGTGAAGGACCCGCTCGCACTCGCGCGTCGTCGCGTCCCGAGCGGTGCCGGTCTCGACGTCCTCGTGCTCCCCGCCCTGCTGCAGCACGTGCCCGAACCGCTCGGCGGCGTGAGCGCGCACGGCGCGTCCTCGGCGCCCGCGGGGCGCAGCGTCGGGCAGGTCTCGGGTGAGCCGAGCGGGTCGGTCAGGGAGTACCGCACGGGTGACGCGATCCGACAGGTGCACTGGAAGCAGAGCGCGCGACAAGGCCAGTTGCTCGTCAACCTGCCCGAGGATGCCGAGGCCGCCGAACGGACCCTGCTGCTCGATACGGATCCGTCGCACTACGGAGACGAGCGCGTCGCTGCGGCGCGCGACGAGCGGTTCGAACGGGCCGTCTCCACTGCGGCGACCCTCGCGGTGCAGTGGCTCGGCGACGGGCACCCGGTGCGGTTGATCGTCGGGAGCGGCGACCCCCGACCCGTGGCGACACGGGACGACGCGCTGATGCTCCTCGCCCGAGCCGTCTTCGAGAGCCCGACCCACGAGAGGCCCAGACCCCGCATCGACGCCGTGGTCACCGGTGTGACGAACTCGGATTCCTGGAAGGCGCTTCCCGACTCCGGCGTCGCGGTCTACCGGATCGATGCTGCAGGGAGCACTGATGTCGATCGGTAGGGCGCCTCGGCCGACATCCGGTCAGGGCGCACCCGACCGCGAGACGGCTGCGCGCGACCGCGCGCGGATCCTGATCACCGGCGGAGCCCTGGTCGCGCTGTTCGCACTCGCGATCGTCGCCTGCACCGCCGTCTTCGCCGCGGATGCCTGGATGCCGCGCGCCCTCGGTATCGCGTCGGGAACTCTGCTGGCAGCGGCGGGCATCCGTGCACTGGTGACGAACGGGACCTCGCGCCGCAGCGGAGCCATCATCTCGACCCTCGTCGGGGTGATGCTCGGCACCGCGATCTGGGCCACGCCGATCGTGCTGAGCGGCCGACTTCGAGTCTGGCTCGAGCTGCCGGGAGCGCTGCTGCAACAGGTCTCGCTCGAGCTCACCGTCGGCGCCGCCCCCGTGCGGCCCTCGCCAGAGCTCGGCGACCTCATCTGCACGGCGGTCCTCATCGTCGCCGCGATCGTGACACTGCTGTTCGCCCTGCGCGCGTTTCTGTTGAGCGGGATCCTGGTCGCGATCCTGCTGCTCGCCACCCCGCTGGTGACCACGCGCGGCATCGACTCCCTCACGCTCGCGCTCGCGGGTCTGCTGCTCGCCGTGGTCGTCTGGGCGGCGACGCCGACCCTCCGGTGGAGCGGGCTCGTCGCCGCCGGCGTGGCCGTCGCGGTCGCGGCGGGCGCCGTCGCCCTCGCACCGCCCACCCGTGACCGCGTCTGGAACTCGGCCAACCTCACCGCCCCCGTCGGCAGCAACACCCCCGACGTGAGCCTCGCGCTCGCCGACGACCTCCGGGAACGCAGCAACACCCCGGCCTTCAGCTTCGTCGCCGACGACCGCGCACCCCTCCGCTTCACCCTCGCGACGGTCTCCGACTTCAGCGGCGGGCGGTGGCAGCCGCAGGACGCCCTCACCGACGACCGCCTCGATGTCGGCGAAGCCCGCGATCCGGCGCAGGTGCCCCCGCAGCTCGCCGAATCCGACGCCGACGATGACGCGGTCACGGTGCGCATCACGATCGACGGCCTCGTGAGCGAGTGGCTTCCGCTGCCGCAGTCGACCTCCGTCGTCGGCACGGCGCGGGCCGAGAGCTTCGAGACCGAGCAGTGGTTGTGGCTCGACGAGGCCGCGGCATCCCGATCGGATCGCAGCGCGACGCAGCGCGGTGACGCGTACGTGGCGCGGTACACCCCGCTCGACCGATTCCCCGTGTCGCCGCGGCCGGATGGCGGCCGGAACGCGGCGAACGCACTCCCCCTGCCACCCGCGACGAGCGAGCCCCGCTACACCGATCCCGCAGCAGCCCCCGACGAGGTGCAGCAGTACCTCGAGCTGCCCGGCGAGGTGCCGCAGAGCATCCGCGACACCGCGGAGCGGCTTCGGTCGAACGCCGGCACGGACGACCGTCTCGTCATCGCCGAGACCGTCGAGCGCTGGTTCCGTTCGGGAGAGTTCGCGTACGACGAATCGGCGCCGGTCGCACCGGGAACTGATGCGGACGACCCCTACGCGATCATGGAGACGTTCCTCGACTCGCGCAGCGGATTCTGCGTGCACTACGCCTCGACGTTCGGCGTCCTCGCGCGAGAACTCGGGGTGCCGACGCGGGTCGCTGTAGGATACGCGGCCCGCGCCGAGTCCTCCGAGCAGACCACGGTGCGCGGGCGCGACCTGCACGCCTGGCCCGAGGTGTACGTCTCGGACGAGGGATGGGTGCCGTTCGAACCGACGCCGGGCGGAGCGGGGTTCCGCGCCGACACGGGTGAAGACGTCGCCGCGACACCGGGAACCGAGGACGCGCAGGAGGAGGGTGGCGAGGCGACGCCGGACGCGCAGCCGACCCCCGAGGAGACCGACGAGCCTGCGGAGGAGGAGACCGCCGCACCCGAGGACGACGACGCAGCGACCGCGGCGTCCTCCGCGACGGACGGGTCACCGTGGGCGGCGTGGAGTGCGGCGGTGCTCGGTGCGCTCCTCCTGGTCCTGCTCGCCCCGGCGGGAGCTCGGCAGGTGATCGGCGCAGTGCGGCGGGCCCGGATGCGCGGCGTTCGCGGCCCCGCTGCCGCCGCGTGGCACGAGTTCCGCGCGCGGGCGCGAGACCTCGGTGCGGGGCATCCGCATCGAATGAACGACACCGCACGGCCACGCGCGCGCACGCCGGAGGCCTGGGTCGAGCATCTCGTCGCGAGCGGAGCGCTCATCGACCGCTCGGCGATCGACGCCGCCTGGTCGCTGGCGGCTGCCGTGACCGCCGAGCGATACGGGACCGGCGGCACCGATACGGACACGTCGAGCGCGCTGCCGCAGCAGTGCGCGACGGCCACCACGGAGCTCACCCGGACGAGCACGCGGGCGCATCGGATCCGCGCAGCGCTCGCACCGATCTCGCTGGTGCGGCGCCGCGAGGATCGTCCGCCTACGCCGTGATGCGCTCCCGGACGAGCGAGCCGCGCTCGGGAGCGGCGTCCCCGATCTCCCACGCACCGTCGACCGCTTCGAGGGCGCGGTCGAACCGCGCCGCATCCTCCGCCGAAAGGGTGAAGAGCGGCTGACCCGCTTCGACCCGATCCCCCGGCTTCGCGTGCAGATCGATGCCGGCGGAGAACACCACGGCGTCCTCGGCACGAGCGCGCCCGGCGCCGAGACGCCACGCACCAATGCCGAACGGCAGCGCTTCGATCCGGGTGACAACACCCGAAGTGGGCGCCACGACGGTGTGCGTCTCGGGCGCCGTGGGCAGCGCCGCCGAAGGATCCCCGCCCTGAGCGCGGATCATCGCGTTCCAGGTGTCCATGGCGCGGCCGTCGTCGAGCGCGGCCTCCACGTCGGCGTCGGGCTGGCCCGACGCGGCGAGCATCTCGCGGGCGAGCGCCACCGTCAGCTCGCGCACATCGGCGGGGCCGCCACCGGCCAGGATCTCGACGGATTCCCGCACCTCGTTCGCGTTGCCGATCGCGAGACCGAGCGGGGTCGACATGTCGGTGAGCAGCGCCGTCGTCGTGACACCGGAGTCGGTGCCGAGCGCCACCATCGTCTCGGCGAGCTCGCGGGCGTCCTCGAGCCGCTGCATGAAGGCGCCCGATCCGAACTTCACGTCGAGCACGAGCGCATCGGTGCCCTCGGCGATCTTCTTCGACATGATGCTCGAGGCGATCAACGGGATCGCGTCGACCGTCCCGGTCACGTCGCGCAGCGCGTACAGCTTCTTGTCCGCCGGAGCGAGCCCCGACCCGGCGGCGCAGATCACAGCGCCCACCTCACCGGCGAGCTGGGCGAAGAACTCGTCGTTCGAGAGCGCGGCGCGCCACCCCGGAATCGACTCGAGCTTGTCGAGGGTGCCTCCGGTGTGACCGAGGCCCCGACCCGACAGCTGCGGCACCGCGACGCCGAACGACGCGACGAGCGGCGCGAGCGGCAGCGTGATCTTGTCGCCCACGCCCCCGGTCGAGTGCTTGTCGACGGTGCGCTTGCCGAGATCGGCGAAGCTCAGGCGCTCCCCCGAGGCGATCATCGCATCGGTCAGCACCCGGATCTCCTCGCGACTCATGCCGCGCTGGAAGACCGCCATCGCGAACGACGCCATCTGCGCATCGGAGACGTATCCGCGCGTGTAGGCGTCCACCATCCAGCGCAGCGCCGGCTCGGGCACGTCGCCCCCGTCGCGCTTCGCTCGGATCACATCGACGGCGTCGAAGGGTTCTGGGCTCACGAATGGCTCCTCTGAGTGTCTCGGTAGTCGTCGATGTCGCCGCGCCCGAAGGCGTCAGGCAGCACCTCGTCGAGGGATCGGATCCCCGACACGGTCTCGAACTGCATGCCGGGCGCCGCGTGCTCCACGAGCAGCTGACGGCATCGGCCGCAGGGCATGATGATCTCGCCCGCTCCGTTGACGCAGACGAACGCCGTGAGACGTCCGCCGCCGCTGCGGTGCAGCTCGGAGACGAGTCCGCACTCGGCGCAGAGCGTCAGGCCGTAGGAGGCGTTCTCGACGTTGCAACCGGTCACGAGACGTCCATCGTCCGTGATCGCAGCGGCGCCGACGGGATACTGCGAATAGGGCACGTAGGCGTGGCGGCCCGCCTCCGCGGCCGCAGCGCGCAGGGCATCCCAGTCCACGGGGTTCGCGTCGGTCACGCTCACTCCTTCACGTAGGCGGTGCCGTTCGCCGCCGGCGGGCGGGAACGACCCGTGAACCCGACGACCGCGAGCACCGTCACCAGGTACGGCAGCATCGACATGAACTCGCCGGGGATCGGCGAGCCGAGGTTCACGAGGAGCGTCTGCAGGTTGCTGGCGAACCCGAACAGCAGCGCCGCGAGCGTCGCCTTGATCGGATCCCAGCCGCCGAAGATCATGGCGGCGAGAGCGATGAAGCCGAGACCGCCGGTCATCTCCTTGTCGAACGAGCCGACCGCGCCGAGGGTGAAGTAGGCGCCGCCGATGCCGGCGATCGCACCGGCGAGCAGCACGTTCCAGAAGCGGGTCGGGTTCACCCGGATGCCCACCGTGTCGGCGGCCTTCGGGTGCTCGCCGACCGCGCGGAGACGCAGGCCCCAGCGCGTGCGGTAGATGCCCCAGGCGACGAGCGGCACGACGATGTAGGCGAGGTACACGATCAGCGTCTGGTTGAAGAGCACCGGGCCCAGGACGGGGATGTCGCTGAGGAGCGGGATCGACCAGCGCGGGAACCGCGGCGGCGAGTTCAGCAGCGCCGCATTCGGCACCATGAGCGCGCCGTGCAGGAAGCTCGTGAGGCCGGTGATGAGCACGTTCAGCACGACGCCGACGATGATCTGCTGCACGAGGTACTTGATCGAGAACGCCGCGAGCACGGCAGCGACGAGCAGTCCGGCGACCATGGCGCCGATGAGGCCGGCGACGTAGCTCCCGGTGAGGCTCGCGATCAGCGCGCTCGAGAACGCCGCGAACAGGAACTGCGCCTCGATCGCGACGTTCACGACACCGGCCCGCTCGCCGATCACGCCGCCGAGGGCGCCGAAGATGAGCGGTACCGACAGCGACACGGCGCCGAAGAGCAGACCGGTCACCGGAACGAGCCCATCGGCCGAGGACCACACCAGGAACGCGAAGACGCCCGTCACCGAGAAGAGCGACACGAACCAGAGCGGCGTGGGGCGGTACCTGCTCCACTGCAGGAACGCGAATGCCGTCCCGAGCACCATGAGGAGCGCGCACACCGTGACCGTTGGCGCCGTCGGCATCGCGAGATCGGGCAGCGGCACGTCGGACGAGCGGTCGGCGAGGCGGAAGTTGCTGTGACCCTCGCGCCCCGCGGGGAACGCGAGAAGCAGGATCAAGACCGACGCGATGCCGAACGAGATCGGTGCCTTCAGACTGCGCGTGCGGACCACGGGCTGGCCGAAGTCCTGGTTCACGGCGATGGCGGGGGCGCTCATGCCTGCACCTCCTTGGCGGCGAAGAGGCGCTGCGCGCGCTTCATCCGCTTTCCATTCATGAAGAACACCGTGCGCACGAGCGGGGGCGCGGCGATGAAGAGCACGATGAGCGACTGCACGACCAGCACGATGTCGACGGGGATGCCCTCGGCGATCTGCATCGTGAAGCTGCCCGCCTTCAGTGCGCCGAAGAGCAGACCGGCGGCGAACACGCCCCAGGCCCGGCTGCGACCGAGCAGCGCCACCGTGATGGCGTCGAACCCGATACCGGCGTCGATGTGGCTCGCGAAGCCGCTCGTGATGGTCCCCGCCATCTGGTTCACCCCGGCGAGACCGGCGAGACCCCCGGCGAACGCCATGGCGTAGAAGATGATGCGCCCGACCGAGATGCCGGCCGCCCGTGCGGCGTGCGGGTTCTCGCCCACCGCTCGCATGCGGAAGCCGAGCGCCGAACGCTCGATGAGCCACCACACGAACACGGTCGCCGCGATCGCGACGACGAAGCCCCAGTTCGTGGTGAGCGGGGCCGGGAACAGGAGGGGGAACTGCGCCGTCTCAGGGGTCGCGGGTGAGATCGGCTGGTTGCCGCCCGGCCGCTGCAGCAGCCCGGGCGTCGACAGGAGCCACGCGACGAAGTAGAGGGCGATGAAGTTGAGCATGATCGTGAGAATCACCTCGTGCGCACCGGTGCGCGCCTTCAGGATCCCGACGATTCCGCCCCAGATCGCTCCACCGATGACACCGGCGAGGATCGTGAGCGGGAGGTGGATGATGAACGGCGCCTGCACCGTGAACGCCACGGCACCTGCGGCCGCCGCACCCATGAGCATCTGGCCGCGGCCACCGATGTTGAAGAGTCCCACGCGGAAGGCGAGCCCGACGCCGAGACCCGCGGCAATGAGCGGCGTCGCGTAGTTCAGGGTGTCGCTCAGCGGCTTGATCGCGCGAATGAACGTCGGCGAATCGTAGTTGAAGATCGCACCGCGGAAGAGCGCGGCGTACCCGCCGGCGATGGCGTCCCACAGAGCGACGAAGAGGTCGGCGGGACGAGCGAAGAAGTATCCGAGCGCGTCCTGCACCCCCTCGTCGGTCGCAGCGATCAGGATCCCGCCGATGATCATCGACAGGACGATCGCAAGGACCGTCGTCAGCACACTCGCGTTGAAGATCTGCGCGAGCAGCTTGTTTTGCTGCGGGGCCTCCGGAGTCTCGGAAACCGGAGCGCCGGACGTCGGGGTTCCCGACCCGCGTCCGGCCGTGGCTGTGGTGTCGCTCACGCGGCGGCCTCCTCGATGCGCTCGCCCGCCATCATGAGGCCGAGCGTCTCGCGCGACGCATCGCCGGGGACGACCCCGATGATGCTGCCGCGGTACATGACTGCGATACGGTCGGCGAGCGCCGAGACCTCGTCGAGCTCGGTGGAGACGAGCACGACCGGAACTCCGGCGTCGCGGGCCGCGATGATCCGCTTGTGGATGAACTCGATCGACCCCACGTCGACGCCGCGCGTCGGCTGGGAGACGATGAGCAGCCGCAGGTCGCGGCTGAGCTCGCGCGCGATGACGACCTTCTGCTGGTTGCCGCCCGAGAGGCGACCGGCAGCCGTATCCGGCCCCTGGGTGCGAATGTCGAACTCGTCGATCTTCTCCTGCGCGAACTCGCGGAGCGTCGCACGGCGCACGGTGCCGCCCGAGACGAACGCCGCGTCGCCCGAGCGGTTGAGCATGAGGTTCTCGGCGACCGTGAACTCGCCGACGAGACCGTCGACGGTGCGGTCCTCGGGCACGAACCCGACACCGGCGTCGATCACCTGCTTGACCGAGCGCCCGAGCAGCTCGTTGCCCTCGAGCTTCGCGCTGCCGCGCGAGACGGACTGCAGGCCGATGAGCGCCTCGGTGACCTCGGTCTGCCCGTTGCCCTGCACCCCGGCGATGGCGAGCACCTCGCCCGGCTGCACCTCGAAGCTCACATCATCGACCACGACGTGACCGGTGCTGTCGGTCACGCTCAGTCCGGTGACCGCGAGACCCGATCCCTCGACGATGCGCGGCGGATCCTTCTGCACCGTCAATTCGACCGCGCGCCCGACCATCAGCGAGGCGAGCTCGCTGTTCGTGGAGTCCGGCTGCGCCTCGGCCACGATCTTGCCGTGACGGATCACGGTGATCCGGTCGGCGACCTCGCGCACTTCGCGCAGCTTGTGCGTGATGAACACGATCGCGGTGCCCTCGTCGCGCAGTTGGCGCATGATGCCCATCAGCTCATCGGTCTCCTGCGGGGTGAGCACCGCCGTCGGCTCATCGAAGATCAGGATCTTCGCGTCGCGGGAGAGCGCCTTGATGATCTCGACGCGCTGCTGCACGCCGACCGGCAGATCCTCGACGAGCGCGTCGGGGTCGACGTGGAACCCGAACCGGTCGGCGACCGCACGTACGTGCTTCCGGGCCGCGGGCAGATCGAGCGCGCCCGCGAACCGCGTCTCCTCGTGACCGAGCATCACGTTCTCGGCCACCGTGAAGACCGGGATGAGCATAAAGTGCTGGTGCACCATGCCGATACCCGCCGCCATGGCGTCGCCGGGTCCGCGGAAGCGCTGCGGCACGCCGTCGATGAGGATCTCCCCCTCTTCGGCGTCGTACAGCCCGTACAGGACGTTCATCAGCGTCGACTTGCCGGCACCGTTCTCGCCGAGCAGCGCGTGGATCTCTCCGGGGCGCACTTCGAGGTTGATGCGGTCGTTCGCGACGAGGGATCCGAAACGTTTCGTGATCCCGCGCAGTTCGAGTGTCATACGTGGCTCTCGCGGATCAGGGGTGGGATGGACAGGGTGCGACCGGCGGCCCGCAGGCCGCCGGTCCACGGATTACGGTGAGGAGACCGACTCGGCTTCGATCGACCCGTCGATGATACCCGCGCGGATATCGTCGAGCTCGGCCTGCAGATCGGCGTCGACCTGGTCCTCGAAGTCATGGAAGCTGGACAGGCCCACGCCCTCGTTCTCCAGCGTTCCGACGTACGCCTCGGTGTCGGTGTCGCCCGTGGCGGCCATCATCACCGCGTCGTACACGGCCTGATCCATCGACTTCTGGATCGAGACGAGCAGCAGATCCGACACGTTCGGGTCGCTCTCGTACACGTCGGCGTCGACGCCCATCAGCGCGACATCGCCGCCCGAATCGCGGATCGCCTCGGCAGCCGACTGGTAGATCGGGCCGCCGACGGGCAGCAGCACATCGGCATCCTGGTCGATGAGGCCCTGCGCCATCTGCTTCGCGACATCGTTCGCGGCGAACTCATCGGTGAACTGGCCGTCCTGCGAGTCGACGTTCCAGCCGGTGACGCGAACGTCCTCACCCTTCTCCTCGTTGTAGTAGTCGACGCCCTTGGCGAAGCCGTCCATGAAGATAGTGACCGGCGGAATCTTCGCGCCGCCGAACGTGCCCACGACACCCGACTCCGAGTAGGAGGCCGCTGCATACCCGCCGAGGAACGCGGCCTGCGCCGTGTCGAAGACGAGGGGCTTGATGTTCGGCGCGTCGGTCTCGCCGTCGCCGTCGTTGTCTGCCCAGTCGTCGATGATCGCGTACTCGACATCGGGGTTCGCGTTCGCCGACTCGACGGTCGGTGCGCTCAGCATGAAGCCGACCGACACGATGAAAGTGCAGCCCTCCGACACGAGACCGTCGAGGTTGCCCGCGTAGTCGCTGGAGTTCTGCGACTCGGTCTGGGTGTACTCGATGCCGAGCTCGTCAGCGGCCTTCGTCAGCCCCTCGAAACCGAGCTGGTTGAACGAGCGATCGTCGAACCCGCCCTCGTCGGACACCATGCAGGGCTTGAAGCCCTCGACGACGTCTGCCGACGCCTCGCCACCCGACTCTTCGGGGGCCTGCCCGCAGCCGACGAGGCCGAAGGCCAGTCCTGCGGCGGCAACGCCACCCAGCACCTTGGTCGTATTGGAGATTTTCAACACCCTGCTCCCTCGCAAGTCTTCTATCGAACGTACGCACACCGCGCTACTCGAACATCATTCCAGGTGCGTTTCCTCAGACGAAAGCGGCACGCAGAACCGATGCCAATCTGACACCTGGCCGGGGCATCGACGGACACGCGTCCGTCGCATTCCTACAAACGGACACGGCGCGACGATCAGCCGTGGTCTGCCACCGGGTCCGCTCCGCGACCGTCGAGCGCGTCGATGTACCTGAGCACGATGCCCTCCCGCAGTGCCCACGGTGAGACGGTCAGAGTCGACACCCCGAACACCTTCATCGCCGTCCGCAGCACGACCGCGCCCGCAAGAATCTGGTATCCCCGCTCCGGAGTGATGCCTGGCAGGTACTCGCGCACCTCCCCCGGCATCTGACGAAGCGTCGGCTCCCACTCGCGGAGACCGGTGTAGTGCAGTTGCGACAGATCCCCCGTGACCGGATCCGACGGGCCGCCGATGAGACGTCCCAGCGACCGGATCGTCTTCGACGTGCCCACCACCCGCTTCGGCTTCGGCCGATCGGCGAACATCTCGTCGCGCACCCGCGTGAACTCGGCGCGTGCGTGAGCGCGCAGAGCCGAAATGGCCTCGCGCTGGGGCGGATCCTCACGGAGGAAATTGATCGTCGACCGGCCGGCACCGAGCGGCAACGACACCTGCACATCGGGATACTCGTCGGCGCCCTGCGCGATCTCGAAGGAGCCGCCGCCGATGTCGAACAGCAGCACCTCGCCCGCCGACCAGCCGAGCCATCTCCGCACCGCGAGCATCGTGATCCGGGCCTCATCCTCGCCCGAGAGGACCCGCAGCACCATGCCGGTCTCGCGCGTGATCCGCGCCAGCACCTCCTCGCCGTTCGCGGCCTCGCGCAGCGCGGACGTGGCCGTCGAGATGAGATCGTCGACGCCGATCTCCTGCGCCTTCACCCGAGACTCGGTGATCGCCGCGATGATGAGGCGGACGCCCTCCTCCGTGATCGCACCATCGGCATCGAGGTAGCGCATCAGACGCACCGTGCTGCGCTGCGAGTGATACGGGTTCGGGCTGGCCCCGGGGTGGGCGTCCACCACGAGCAGATGGACGGTGTTGGATCCCACATCGATCACGCCGAGTCGCATGCGCACGAGTCTAGTGCGCCATCACCTACCCTGGAGAGCATGCCCGATGCCGCGCACGATCACGATCCTCTCCACGTCTTCTCCATCGACCCGACTGCAGAATCACCGCCGTTCCGCCAGATGCACGACGCCGTGATGCGCGCCCTCGCCGACGGACGCCTGCTGCCCGGACAGAAGCTCCCCACGATCCGAGCACTCGCCGGACACGTCGACGTGGCCGTCAACACCGCCGCCGCCGCGTACCGCTCACTCGAAGACGCCGGCGTCATCGAGGGTCGCGGCAGAGCCGGAACCTTTGTGTCTCTCGACGAGGATCCGGTCGGCGCGGCCGCCCGACGCGTCGCCCTCGACGCCGCCGCTCGTATGCGCGAACTCGGCGTGAACCCGGAGCGCTCGCGCGAGATGTTCGCCGACGCCGTGCAGGCGCTGCCGCCGAAATCTGGCACCGCCTGAGCGTTACGGGCGCTTGCGCTGCGTCCGTCCGTCCGTCGCGACTAGTACGCGCTCGGGCCCGCCGAGCTGACATCCGCGCCGGTATCGGCGTCGGCGTCCCAGCCGGCGAGGATCGCTGCGGTACCCGAAACGCCGAAGCGCGTCGCGCCGGCGTTCCAGAGCTCCCGCACGGCTGCCGCCGTGCGCACGCCGCCCGACGCCTTCACGCCGAGGCGGCCCCCGACGGTGTCCGCCATCAGTCGCACGGCGTGCACGCTCGCACCACCGTCCGCGTGGAACCCGGTGGAGGTCTTGACAAAGTCCGCTCCCCCGGTCTCCGCCGCGCGGCACGCGCCGACGATCTGATCGTCGGTGAGCGACGCGGTCTCGAGGATGACCTTCAGCACCCGGCCCGGGCAAGCATCGCGCACGGCGCGCACCTCGAGGGCGACGTCGTCCCAGCGTCCGGCGCGCACCAGGCCGAGGTTCACGACCATGTCGATCTCCTCCGCCCCATCGCCGATCGCACGGGTCGCCTCGGCCGCCTTCACATCGGCGTGGTGCGCACCCGACGGGAACCCGACGACGGTCACGATCTCGCGGCCGCGATCCTTCGCAGGCAGCAGCGACGGACTCACGCACACCCGCTTCACCCCGAGATCGGCGGCGTCGGCGAGGAACGCGTCGAGCTCGTCCGGCGTGGTCCCGCTCGCGAGCAGGGTGTGATCGGCGATCTCGAGGAAGTGCTCGGCGGTGAGCTCATCGGGATTGCGCGTCTGGGCTGAAGTCGAAGCTGCGGTCATGCGTCGATCGTAGCGGAGCACCGCTCGGCGAACCCGTTGCGGTCGCGCGCGGCCGCCAGATTCCGCGGGCCCCGCCACCGCGCGGGCCCCCGCCACCTCGCGGGCCCCCGCCACCTCGCGCACGCCGAGATCCCGCTTGCGCGCTCTTCCCCCGCCGCGTGCACGCCGAGATCCCGCAAACGCGCCCTTCAGGCGCCCCGAAACCCGCACAAGCGCAATCTCGGCGAGGTGGCGGGATGAGCAGGACCTCGCCGAAGCTACCCGTCCACTTCGCCGTCAGCCCATGAATGGGCCGACGCGCTCGACGATCACCACGGGTTCTCCGGCCTCATCGGACGCCGGTATGTCGACGCGCCCCTCGATGCCCCAGTCACGATCCTCGTCGGGGTCGAGCAGCACCTGTCTGAATCTCCAGGCATCGGCGTTCGACCGGTCGAGCTCGACCAGGGCAGCGGATCGCGCGTCGCCGTCCACCCGGATCTCGTCGTGCTCCATGAAGTAGCCGTCGAGCGCTTCGCGCCAACGCTGCTCCCCGAAGCCTTGCGCCCCGTCGAGCTCTGCCAACTCGGCGTACCGCTCGAACGCGGCGGCTTGCGCCCTCCGGAAGAGTGCGTTGCGCAGCATCACCTGGAAAGCGCGCTGACTGCTGAGCGGTCCGCGACTGGGCGGACCGCCGGCACCCTGGGGCGCGGCGGCACCTTCGGCTCCATCGGCGTCGATGTCGGGATGCGCGAGCGCTTCCCACTCGTCGAGGAGGCTCGAGTCGACCTGGCGCACCACTTCGCCGAGCCACTCGATGAGGTCTTCGAGTTCATCGGTCTTGGCCTGCTCGGGCACCGTACGTGAGATGGCGCGGTAGGCGTCGCTGAGGTAGCGCAGCACCCCGCCCTCGGATCGTCCGAGCTGGTAGAACGAGACGAGATCGCGGAACCCGAAGGCGCGCTCCACCATGTCGCGGATGACCGATTTCGGGCGCAACTCGTAGTCTCGAGCCCAGGGTACCTCGGTCGTGTAGGCGTCGAAGGCTTCGGTCAGGAGTTCCCGAAGCGGCTGCGGGTGAGTGACCTCTTCGAGGAGCTCCATGCGCTCCTCGTATTCGATGCCCTCGGCTTTCATGGCCGCGACCGCCTCGCCGCGGGCGCGGTGCTCCTGGGCGCGCACGATCGGGCGCGGATCCTCAAGTGTCGCCTCGATGACCGAGATGACGTCGAGGGCGTAGTCGGGCGATTCCGGGTCGAGCAGCTCGATGGCCGCAAGCGCGAACGGCGACAGCGGCTGGTTGAGCGCGAAGTTCGCCTGAAGGTCTACGGTCAGACGCAGGAGCTGTTCCCCTGCGGTGTTCTCGTGGACCTCGACGATGTCGCCGCGCCGCAGCGTGCGGAAGATCTCGAGCGCCCGCCTGGCGTGTGCGAACTGCGCAGGTCGCGGTTCGTGGCTGTCGAACACGAGGGTGCGCATGGTTGCGAGCGCCTCGCCCTCGTGCGCTTCGCCGCGACCGATGACACCGAGCACCATGGCGTGGGTGATCCTCATTCGGCTCACGAGCGGTTCCGGTTGCGACCCGACGAGCTTTTCGAGCGTCGACTCGTTCCAGGAGACGAACCCCTGCGGCGCCGACTTCTTCTTCGCGGGTTTCGCCTTCTTGCCGCCCGTCGCCTTCGCCGCGGCCTTCGCGGCCGCTTTCGCGTTCTCGACCTCGTGCTCGGGGGCGAGTGCGAGCACATCGCCCTCGGTGTCGTACCCGGCTCGCCCGGCGCGGCCCGCGATCTGGTGGAACTCCCGCGCCGAGAGCCGCCGCATCTTCTCGCCGTCGAATTTGGTGAGCGCGGTGATGAGCACGGTGCGGATCGGCACGTTGATCCCCACACCGAGCGTGTCGGTTCCGCAGATCACGCGCAGCAGACCCTGTTGCGCGAGCTGCTCGACGAGACGGCGGTACCGCGGGAGCATGCCGGCGTGATGCACGCCGATGCCCGAACGCACGAGTCGTGAGAGCGTGGCGCCGAAGCCCGTGGAGAACTTGAAGTCGCCGATGGCCTCGGCGATGCGGTCGCGACCCGCTCGGTCGACGAGTTTGATACTCGAGAGCGCCTGTGCCTGTTCGACGGCGTGCGACTGATTGAAGTGCACGATGTACACCGGCGACTTGCCGTCGGTGAGCAGACTTTCGACCGTCTCGTGCGCCGTGGCGACGGCGTACCCGAAGGCGAGCGGCACCGGGCGCTCGACACCGGTGACGAGCGTCGTGTCGCGCCCGGTTCGCCGGGTGAGATCGGCGCCGAGTTCGGTCACGTCGCCGAGCGTCGCCGACATCAGGAGGAACTGTGCGCGCGGCATCAGGAGCAGCGGCACCTGCCAGGCCCACCCGCGATCCTTCTCGGCGTAGAAGTGAAACTCGTCCATCACGACCTGCGTGATACCGCCCGCGTCCGGGTTGTCGGCGTCGGCATCGCGCAGCGCGAGGTTGGCCATGATCTCGGCGGTGCAGCAGAGGATCGGCGCGTCGGGATTGATCGAGGTGTCGCCCGTGACCATGCCGACGCGGTCGGCGCCGAACACGTCGACGAGGTCGAAGAACTTCTCGCTCACGAGGGCTTTGATGGGGGCCGTATAGACGGTGCGTCGTCCTTCGACGAGCGCGATGAAGTGCGCCCCGAGAGCGACGAGCGATTTGCCGGTCCCGGTGGGGGTGGCGAGAATCACGTTGCTGCCGAGCGCGAGGCCGAGCAGGGCCTCCTCCTGAGCCGGATACAGGTCGAGGCCGCGGTCGTCGCGGACCCACTGTTCGAAGACGGTGAAGCTCTCGTCGGGTTCCACGACGGACCCGGCGACGGCCTCCGGTCCGGCGATCGTGCGGTCGAGTATGCTGCCCAGGCTCATGTGCTCGCTGTGCTCCTCTCTGCTGCGGTCATCGACGCTCCGACGGCGGCCTCGCGGTGCGACGGGGGGCACTCGATGGTTCGACCCCGTCACCGCGGAGACTGCTGACTCCGCGTCCGTCGACCACGACTTCGAGCTTCGCGGGGATCCGCTCCTGCATCTCGGCGACGTGGCTGATGAGGGCGACGGTGCGTCCACCCTCGCGCAGTCCGTCGAGCGTCGCCATGGCTTCGTCGAGTGCGCCGGGGTCGAGCGAACCGAAACCCTCGTCCACGAACAGCGTATCGAGCGTGATGCCTCCGGACTCCGCCGTCACGACGTCGGCGAGTCCGAGCGCCAGTGCGAGCGAGGTGAGGAACGTCTCGCCTCCCGACAGCGAGGCCGCACTCCGCGAGCGACCGGTGTACTCGTCCATGACGCGCAGCCCGAGCCCCGACTGGCGGCCTCGGCTGCGCACATCGTCGTCGTGCTCGAGGGTGTATCGACCGCCGACCATGCGTCGCAGTCGTCCGTTCGCCGCGGCGACGATCGCTTCCAAGCGTGCGGCGAGCACGAAGACTTCGAGACGCATGCGCCGCGTGTTCGGATCCTTGCCCTGCACGGTGTCGGCGAGCCGGCGCAGATGGAGCAGTTCCGCCTCGCCCGCGGCGCCCGCTTCGAGAGCCGCATCGAGTCTGGCGAGCGCGTCCTCACGTGCGGCGACCCGCTGCTCGGCGGTCGAGGCGGCGGTTTCGTGTCGCCGCGCGGTGTCGCGAGCGGACGCGAGGGCGGCCTCCGCCTCGTCCAGCGCGACCGCTGCCTCGGGCAGATCCTGGAGTTCGGGATCGGCGAGCACGCCGGCGTTCCGTTCGGTCGCGACCTCGTGCTCGGAGATCCGGTCGCGGAGTGCGGTCCGCTTCTCGGCGGAGCGTGCCGCGTCGCGGACGTCGGCGACGTCGGCGAACCCGAGTTCGGTGAGGATCGCCGTCTGCTCGTCGCCGGCCTGCGCGGCGGCGGCCTCAGCCGCGCGCAGATCGGCCGTAGCGGTGATCACGGCGTCGATGGCGTCGCGCAGTGCCCGTTCGGCCTCCATGCGCGCGGCGATGGAGGGGAAACCCTCGCGTGCGCGCTCGACCGCCGCGGTGCGATCGACGTGCTGCGCCTGCGCCGTGGTGAGTTCTCGCCTGGCCTCCGCGAGCTGCTCTGCGGTGCGACGCGTCTCCTCCGCGACGCCGGCGAGCTCTCGATCGAGCTCGGTCGCGCGGTCGCGCACGCTCGCGAGAGACTCGGCCGACGCGACGGCGTCGGCGAGGGCGGTCTCGGCTGCGTGCGCGCGCTCCTCGGCACTGTCCGGCGACGCGTGCTCGGCGCGTGCGCGCGTTTCGGCGAGAACGGTGTCGACCTCGCGCTCGGCGGCGCGCGCCGACTCGAGCCGGGCCTGCGCATCGGCGGCGGCGTGCTCGGCTCGGTCGATCGCCTCGGGCGCAACGGGGTCGTCTTGAACGGCGGGCGCCGGATGCTCGCGCGAACCGCAGACGGCGCACGGTTCGCCCGCGGCGAGCTGCTGCGCGAGCTCGCCGGCCATGCCGCCGAGACGTCGCGCGAGCAGATCGCGAACGGTGGCCGCTGCCGTCGCCGCCGTCTGGGCGGAATCGGCGGAGCGCTGCTGCGCCGACGTCAGCTGATCGACGAGTTCGGGCACCCGTCTCGCTGCGTCACGCACCGTCAGGGCGCGATCGCGTGCGACGGTCAGCTCGGCGAGCGGCGCGGCGCGTCGCTCTGCTGCAGCGACGGCCTCCTGGGCCGATACGAGCAGTTGCGGAAGCTCGTGCGCCCGAGTCTCGATGCGCGCG
Source organism: Leucobacter tardus (assembly GCF_017583045.1). Lineage (GTDB taxonomy): Bacteria > Actinomycetota > Actinomycetes > Actinomycetales > Microbacteriaceae > Leucobacter > Leucobacter tardus. The sequence continues at coordinate 609,433 of NZ_JAGFBF010000005.1, forward strand.
TGCGCCGTCGCGAGCGTCTCGATCCGGTGCTCGAGGTCGTCGCAGCGCTGAGCGGACGCCTCGAGCGCTGCTTCATCCGCGCGCCGCTCCTCCAGCAGCGCGAGCGTGCCTGCCACGCTGTCGCGCAACGCGGATCCCGCGTCCTCCGCGGTTCGTCCCGCAGCGGATCGCGCCGCGGCGAACCGGTCTCGACGTTCGTCGAGCGACGCGCTGGCAACCGTCCGACGGAGTTCCGCCTGCTCGGCTCGGCGCACACGATCGAGCGCGCGCTCGGCTCGCTCCGCTGCGGCCAGTTGCTCGCGTGCCGCAGCGATGTCTGACGCCCGGGCGTCGAGTTCGGTGGCGCGCGCACGCGCCGCTGAGAGTCGCCGTTGCCGTTCGGCGATGCGTCGCGCCTCGCGGGCCGCGTGGTCCGCGCGGTCGGCGGCAGCGACACTCTCGGCGGCATCGGCACGCAGGCGGTCGCAGGCGAGTCGTTCCTGCGCGATCGATGCCGCCACGCGTTCGCGGCGCGCCGTCGCACTGCTGCCGGTCGCGGCGTCCTTCGCCTCGGACGCATCCGGTGCCGATCCCTCGGGATCGGTCGCAGCCGACTCGGCCTGTTCGAGGAACGCGTCGATGCGTGCCTGAGCCTGTCCGACGCGTTCGCCGAGCGCGCTGCGCCGTTCGACGAGCACCCGCTCGATGTCGGCGAAGCGTTCGGTGCGGAAGAGGGTTCGGAGGGTCGCCTGCCGCTCTTGGTCGTCGGCGTGGAGGAACCGCTGGAAGCCGCCCTGCGCGAGCAGCACCACCTGCAGGAACTGGTCGAGGGAGAGGCCGATGATGGCGTGCAGTTCGGGCCCGACGTCGGCCGGACGCGACGCGAGCCCCCGCCAGTCCCCGCCTCCGTCGGAACCGGCGGTGCGGTCCCATGCCCACAGGCGCGCTTCGGCTTTCTGCAGGGTCGTTCCCTCGCCGCGCTGCTTCGGTCGCTGCCACTCGGGCAACCGCTCCACCCGGTACCGGTCGTCCCCCATCTCGAAGTCGAGCCGGACTCGGGTCGCCTGGGACGGGTCGGCGTGATCGCTGCGCACCCGGCCGACGCGGCCGTCGTAGCGCGGCACCGAACCGTACAGGGCGAAACTGATCGCATCGAGGAGACTCGATTTTCCGGACCCGGTTCGGCCGGCGATCAGCATGAGTCCGCTCTCGGAGGCACGCGCGAAGTCGACCCGCTGCCGGTCGCGGAACGGGCCGAAGGCCTCCAGTTCGAGTTCCAGGATCCGCATCGTCAGCCACTCCGCCGTTCACGGCGCGACACGTCGGCGATTCCAGCCTCAGCGATCGCCTCGCGGACGAGCGCCCACTCGCCGTCGTCGAGGGCGTCACCCGACCGCACGTGCCGCAGGAACTCGTCGACCACGTCGACGTCGCTGCGGCGGCTCACGCGCGAGGCGTAGCTGCGCTTCTCGGGGCCCGTGCCACCCTCGGGATCGAACTCGATGTGCGCGCAGTGCGGAAAGCGCTCGCGCAACCGACGCATCGCATCGATCGGCCGCACCCGATCGGTCACCACCGCCTCGACCCAACTGCGCTCATGCTCGCGGAACGCGGTGTCGTCGAGCAGCGCATCGATCGTGCCGCGCAGGCGCACGAGCGGACGGGGCACGGGGAACGGACACCACTCCACTTCGGAGAGCCCGTCGGCGTCGAGATCGACGATCCAGCCACCGCGCGGCTTCGCCGCCTCACTGAAAGAGAAGTGCAACGGGGCTCCGCTGTACCGCACGTTCGGCAGCGGGCTGCCGCGTCCGTGCAGATGACCGAGCGCCGCATAGTCTGCACCCGCGAAGATCCCGGCCGGAACCAGGTCGAGTCCCCCGGCCGTCAGATCCCAGACCAGGTCGGCGCCGAGTTCGTCGGCGCCGAGCGCATCGGCACGGCCGCCGCCGCTGACCGCGAAGCAGTGCGAGACGACGACGCTGCGACGGGCGCGCCCCGCGCGGAGCTCGTCGACCTCGCCGAGCACCCGGGTGAGCAGCTCGCCGTGCGCGCGGAACCGCTCCCCGGGGAAGAGCTCGCGCTGCAGCATGGGTTCCAGGTAGGGAATGCCGTAGAAGTCGACGTCTCCGGCATCGTCGCGCAGCGTCAGCGGCGTGCGGAACGCGTCGGCACGGGTGATGACGTGCACACCGCCCATCGCCGCCCACTCCGACTGGAACCCGAGTCGAGCCGCACTGTCGTGATTGCCGCTCGTGATGACCACCACTGCTCCGGCCTCGCGGATGCCGCGGATCACCTCGGCCAGCAGCTCGTACAGCTCGGCTGCGGGAGCCGCGTGATCGAAGACATCGCCCGCGACGACGACCGTGTCGATCGCCCGCTGACGCACGATGCCGGGGATCGCCAGCAGCACCTCGCGCAGTTGCGGCACCGTCGAGGCACCGTGGAAACTGCGCCCCAGATGCCAGTCGGAAGTGTGCAGAATGCGCATCGACCCTCCCGGAACGATCGGCGACAGGGGCGGGCATGCGTGTCGGCCCGCCGGAACGCTTCCAGCTTGGCACACACCACCGACACGGCGTCCGTCCTCGCGGCGAGGCGTAGGGTGGCACGCATGAGCACGCACGAACTTCCCGAGCACATGCGCGTCGTCGAAATCCGCGAGGCCGGCGGGCCCGAAGTGCTCGTGACCGCGGAACGGGAGGTGCCCCAGCCGGGGCCCGGCGAGATCCTGATCAAGGTCGCCGCCACGGGTTTCAACGGGGCCGACGCCGCCCAGCGGGCGGGAACCTACCCACCACCGGCCGGTGCCTCCGACCTTCCGGGTCTCGAGTGCTCGGGCACCGTGGCCGCGCGCGGAGCGGGCGCCCAGCGCTTCGCGCTCGGCGACGAGGTGTGCGCGCTGCTGGCGGGCGGCGGCTACGCCGAGTTCGTCGTCGTTCCCGAAGTGCAGGTGCTGCACGTGCCGGCCGGCGTCGCCCTCATCGACGCCGCAGCCATCCCGGAAGCGGCCTGCACCGTCCTGTCGAACTTCGCCGCCCCCCGCCCTCCGGGACCCGGTCAGACCGTGCTCGTGCACGGCGGAAGCGGCGGGCTCGGGGCGTTCGCCATCGGTCTCGCCGCAGCGCTCGGCTGCCGGGTGCTCGCGACCGCGGGCACGTCCGAGGGCATCGCGCACGCGCTCTCGGCGGGTGCCGACGCCGCGCATGACTACCACCAAGGTTCGTTCGCCGACTTCGTGCACGCGCAGACCGACAGCGCCGGGGTCGATCTCGTCCTCGATGTGGTCGGCGGCCCGTATCTGAGCGACAATCTGCGCTCCCTCGCCATCGGGGGCCGGCTCGCCGTCATCTCGGTGCTCGGCGGACCGAAGGCCGAGGTGCACCTCGGTGCGATGATGCAGCGCCGGCTCACGATCTCGGCGACGACGCTCCGGGCGCGGCCCGTCGACGGGGTCGGCTCGAAAGCCGAGATCGTGTGCGCCGTCGAGGCCACCGTCTGGCCGCTGATCGTGAACGGCCGTCTCCGCACGGCGCCCACCACACGCATGCCGCTCGGCGAGGCGAGCGCGCTGCATCGGGCCCACGCAGACCGCACCCTCGCGCCGGGGAAGGCGATCCTGGTCGTGTGATCGGGGTCGCTGCGCGACCGGCTAGCCGACCACCTCGAAGTCTTTGAGACGTTTGCGGCCGGCCTTCGAGTCCGCGTGCTGCAGTGCGAGGAGTTCGGCGTAGATGCCGCCTGATGTCGCGAGTTCGGCCGGGGACCCAATCTCGTCGATGCGTCCGTCGCGCAGCGTGATGATGCGGTCCACCTCCGCGATCGTCGACAACCGGTGCGCGATGATGAAGGTGGTGCGGCCGCGCATGAGATCCTCGAGCCCTTCCTGAACGAGGCGCTCGGATCGGGTGTCGAGCGCCGACGTCGCCTCGTCGAGCACAAGGATCGGGGCGTCCTTCAGCATCGCTCGCGCGACCGCGATGCGCTGCTTCTGCCCGCCCGAGAGCTTCATGCCCCGTTCACCGATGACGGTGTCGTACCCGCGTGGCAGCTTCTCGACGAACCGGTCGACGGCGGCGCGCTGCGCGACCGCGACGATGTCGTCCCGGGTCGCCGCGGGGTTGCCGTACGCGATGTTCTCGGCGATCGTGCCCGAGAACAGCGCCGCGTCTTGAAACACCACACCGATGTTCTCCCGGAGCGTCGCGAGGTCATCACCCGCGCCGACGATCTCGATGTCGCCCGATCGCGTGCCGTAGAGCCCCATGAGCAGACTCGTCAGCGTCGTCTTGCCGCCGCCGGATTCGCCGACGAACGCGATGCGCTCCCCCGCTGCGACGTCGAACGTGATGTTCGAGAGCACATCGTGGTCGTCGTCGTACCCGAATCGCACGTCGCGGAAGGACACCGCGGTGCGCGGGGTGTCAGTGGCATCCGTCGCGGCGGTCCCACGCGGTTCCGAGGGGCGTCCGCCGCCTCCGTCGACGCGCGCGGGGTCGAGATCCATCACCTCGAAGTACGACTTCGATCCGGCGATCGCGCGCTGCGCCGCGTCCACCATCCAACTGAGCGTCGTGACCGGTTGACGCGCCATCGCCATCAGCTGGATCAGCATCACCATCTGCCCCGGACTGAAATCTCCCGTCACGGTGCGGATGAAGATCATGAGGTAGAGGCCGAAGAAGATGACGTTGAGCACGCCGCGCCGGAACGCATCCATCACATGCCAGTGCCGCGATTGCCGGCCGGTGATCTCGACGGTGTCGTCGAGGTGATCGCCGAAGTGATCGAGCTCGCGCTTCTCGCGCACGAACGATTTCACCACCCGGATCTGGCCGACGACCTCGGCGAAGCGACCGGAGGCGACATCGATGTGATCGTTCTTCTCGCCCTCGAGCCGTTGCCAGCGCTTGCTCGTGAGCGCCGTCAACCAGAGGTAGATGGGGTACGCGAGCAGCAGCAGTGCGGCGAGCGGCCAGTAGTGCCACGCGCTGATCGCGAGCACGGCGACGGTGGTCATGATCATGGTGACGAACATGTTCGAGAACGTCTTCATGAAGTTCGTGACCTCGGAGATCGAGCGGTTCAACCGCGCCACGATCGTGCCCGTCAGCTCACTATCGAAATACCGCTGCGGCAGGGCCAGCAGCTGCGCGAAATACCGATTCGACAGGATGAGCCGCATCTTGGCGCTCATGACATCGCCCCAGTACCCGCCGACATTGCTCACGACCGACTCCACGAGACTCGCGGCCAGCAGCGCGAGCGCGAGCAGCACGACGGTCCGGATCGCGGAGCCGACGACATCGTCGGCTCCGGCACCCCCGTCAGTGGCCGCACCGACGGCATCGACGATCACGTCGGTCGCGCGACCGGTGATGAACGGCACCGTCAGCCCCGCGGCGGTCACGACGGCGGCGGCCACCATGATGCCGATGTAGTACGGGGTGAGACTGCGGGTGAACCGCAGAATGCGCAGCAGAGTGTTCACGTGCGAGGGCCTCCAGAAGGGTCTGAGGGGTTCAACGTTACGCGGCCGGGATTCTTCCCGATCGCCGTTCGCTCTCAGCGGTGCCGGAACCCCGCATCCGCTGACGTCACGCGAGTACGCTGGTGCGCTATGGCCAATCCCCTCCTCTTCCAGCCGTTCACCCTCCGCGACCTCGAGATCCGCAACCGACTCTGGGTCGCCCCGATGTGCCAGTACTCGGCCGACGCGGAAGACGGCGTCCCGGTGGACTGGCACTTCGCCCACTTGTCGGCTCTCGGCCGCGGCGGCGCCGGGCTCGTGATGACGGAGGCGACCGCCGTGGTGCCCGAGGGTCGCATCTCACCGCGTGACCTCGGCCTGTGGAACGACGAGCAGGAGACGGCGTTCGCCCGCATCGCCGACGCCGTGCACGCGCACGGAGCCCGCATCGGAGTGCAGCTCGCGCACGCCGGCCGCAAGGCATCCACCTTCCCGGCGCTGCCTGGCTTCGATCGCGGCAGCGTACCGGTGGGCGCGGGCGGCTGGCAGACGGTCGCTCCCTCCGCCGTGGCGTTCGAGGGCTTCGACGAGCCGCGCGCGCTCAACAGGGCGGAGCTCGAGCCGCTCATCGCGGCCTTCGTCGACGCGGCGACGCGCGCCGTGCGCGCCGGTATCGATGTCGTACAGGTGCACGCGGCGCACGGCTACCTGCTGCACGAGTTCCTGTCGCCGCTCTCGAATCGGCGTGACGACGACTACGGCGGCGACCTCGCGGGACGTGCACGGATCGTGCGCGAGATCGTCCGGGCGATCCGGGCGGAGCACCCCGCTCTGCCGATCGTCGTCCGCGTCTCCGCCGAGGACTGGGTCGCGGGCGGCTTCTCCGTCGACGAGGCCGAGACGCTCGCGGGGTGGCTCGCCGAGGACGACGCCGACCTCGTCGACGTGTCGTCGGGCGGCAACTCCCCGACCCTGCCCCCGCGCATCGGTCCGTCGTACCAGGTCGGGCTCGCCGCCCAGGTCAGGCGCGGGCCGCTGCCGGTCGGTGCCGTCGGCCTCATCACGTCGGCCGCGCAGGCGGAGGGCATCCTCGCGACCGGGCAGGCCGACGTGGTCTCGCTCGCGCGACCCCTCCTCGTCAACCCGCACCTCCCGCTCGCGTGGGCGCACGAACTCCGAGCCCCGAACGCGGACGAGCTCGTTCCGGGGCAGTACGCCAGGGCGCAGTTCTAACCTGTCCCTCGCAATGGTGTCGGTCGTGCGACGTACACTGCTCGCATGACCGAACCGTTGCGTGCGGGCACGTTGAGCGTCGCAGACGTGCGACGCGTGCGCATGCGCGCGCAGCGGCTCATCGCACGCGATGCGGTCGCTGCGCGGACCGGCCCGAACGGCACGGCTTCGACCGCCGATGGTCCGGCCCGGATCGCCGAGGCGGCGCATTACATGTTCGCGGTGCAGGGACAGGACTGGCGGTCGTCACGCTGGGCGCTCGGCGTCCGGGCTCCCGGAACCCGCGACACTGATGTGCTGCGCGCCTTCGACGCGGGGCTCGTGGTGCGTGCCTGGCCCATGCGCGGCACGCTGCACGTGGTTCCCGCTGCAGACATCGGCTGGATGCAGCGGGCCACCAATCACCGCGTGCTTCCCGGTGCGCCGAAGCGGCGCGCCTTCCTCGGTCTCGACGACCGCACGCTCGACCGTCTCATCGACACGACCGTCGGGGCGCTGCGCGAGGGCGGTCGGTTGAGCCGAGCCGAGGTCTCCGATCTCTGGACAGCAGCCGGCATCGCCTGGGAGAGCGCTTGGCGCTATCACGTGCTGTGGTGGATGTGCCAGAACGGCATCACCACGTTCGGCCCCGTCGACGGCGGTGATCGAGAGCCGCAACTCGTGCTGGCCGATGAGTGGATCCGTCACCCCCGTTCGGTGACGGGGGACGCGGCACTCGTCGAGCTCGCGACGCGGTACACCGCGGCCCGCGGCCCGATCACGGCGAAGGATCTCTCCTGGTGGACCGGGCTCACCCTGCGCGAGGCGCGATCGGCGCTCGCACACGCCACCGAGTCCGGCGCACTCGTTCCCGTCGCGGTGCACGACGACCCCGCCACCTATTGGGCGACCGGGGAGGCGCTGGATGACGCGGACGGGATCGCCCCGTGGCTGGTCCTGCCGGCCTTCGACGAGCACCTGCTCGGATATGCGGGACGCGGGGCCCAGCTCGATCCCGAGCATTTCGACCGCATCGTACCGGGAAAGAACGGGATGTTTCTCGCCACCGTCGTGCATGACGGTCGCGTCGTGGGTACCTGGAAACGCGGGACCACCGCCTCCGCTCCCGTCGAGACGACCCCGTTCCCCGGCCACCGCCTCAGCGAATCGGGCGTCGCGGCGGCGGTCGATCGGTGGCGGGCCTTTGCGAGACCGGATCCGACCCCAGCCACCGCCCCGTAAACTTGGCACATGGAGATCGGGCTCGTCGCTGTCGTCGGAATCGTCCTGGTCGTCGCGGTCGCGATCGTGTCGAGCAGGATCGGCGTCGCCGCGCCCCTCCTCCTCGTCGTCGCCGGGATCGGGATCGGCTACCTGCCGTTCGTACCGCTGGTCGAGATCGACCCCGAGATCATCCTGCTCGGCGTGCTGCCCCCACTGCTCTACGCTGCGGCGGTCAACGTGCCGTTCGTCGACTTCCGCCGCAACTTCAAGCCGGTCATCGGCCTCTCGGTCGTCCTCGTCATCCTGTCCGCCGTCATCGTCGGCGTGCTGCTTCACCTCATCATTCCAGCGATCCCGCTGCCCGTCGGCATCGCGCTGGGCGCCGTCGTCAGTCCCACCGACGCAGTCGCGGCGACCTCGATCGGCAAGAAGCTCGGCATGCCGTCCCGGCTCGTGTCGATCCTCGAAGGCGAGAGCCTGGTCAACGACGCCACCTCACTGGTCCTGCTGAAAACGGCCGTCGCCGCAGGCAGCTTTGTTTTCTGGGACGCCGTGGGCAACTTCTCGTTCGCGGTTGCCGCGGCCGTGCTCATCGGTTTCGTCATGGGGATCATCACCGTCTGGCTGCGCTCCCACCTGCGAAACCCCGTCTACGACACCGTCATCTCGTTCACGGTGCCGTTCGTCGCGTTCATCCCCGCCGAGTACGTCGGGGCGTCCGGCGTGCTCGCGGTCGTCGTCACCGGGCTCTACACCGGTCACCACTCCGCCAAGCGCTTCAGTGCCACGGCCCGGGTGAACGAACGCCTCAACTGGCGAACGCTGCAGTTCGTCGTCGAGAACGGCGTCTTTCTCGTCATGGGTTTGCAGCTCCACTCGCTCGTCGAGCAGGTCAGCGACAGTCCGTGGAAGTTTCAGCACCTCACGCTGATCGGCTTGGGCGTGGTGCTGGTGCTGATCCTCTGCCGTGCGCTCTTCCTCGCGCCGCTCCTGTGGAGCATGCGCGGCGACGCGGATCGCCTCGAGCACCGCAGTCGCACCATCGGCCTCTTCGCCGCGCGAGCCAAAGGCAGCGACCGTGTCGACCCGTCGAAGATGAAGCGCGTCGAACTCATGCGTCAGCGTTCGGAAGCCGACCTCGCGCACGAGCAGGAACAGGCGCTCGGCTGGCGCGACGGCGCGGTGCTCTCGTGGAGCGGCATGCGCGGCGTGGTGACGCTCGCGGCTGCGCAGACGATCCCGACCGAAGTCCCCTACCGCGCGCAGGTCGTCCTGATCGCGTTCATCGTCGCTATCGCGACCCTGCTGCTCCACGGCCTCACCCTGCCGATGATGATCCGCAGACTGTGGCCCGGTCAGAACGCCGGATCCCACACCGCTCGCGAACTCGCGGCGCTGCGCACCGACCTGCTCGAGGCCGGCGACACCGCGCTCGAGGACGAACTGTCCGGCGACGAGTCCGGGGGCGCATCGAGCGACCTCGATCCGGCGCTCATCGATCGCGTGCGTCAGACGAGCAAAGCCGCCCTCGCGCCGCTCGCTCTCTCGGCGTCCTCCGCAACCGCGTCAGGCGACTCTGCAGCGGAGACCCCGGCTCAGGCCTACCTGCGACTCGCACGAACGGTGCTGCAGGCGCAGCGCGAGACCCTGATCGAGGAGCAGGCGATCGGCCGCTACAGCTCCCAGACGCTCCGGGCCGCAGAGGTGGCGCTCGATGCGCACGAGACGCGGCTGACGCCGCCGACCGAGTCGCACTGAGCAGCGCTCAGATGAACTCCACCCCCGCAGTCGCGAGCTCTTTCAACGCCGCCACCGTGGACTCGGGAGCGACTCCGGCGACGAGATCGGTGCGCACCCGCACGGAGTAGCCTGCGGCCACGGCGTCGAGCGCGGACGCCCGGACGCAGTAATCCGTCGCGAGTCCGACTACGTCGAGCGCGTCGACCCCCGCCTCCGCGAGCACCGCGCGCACTGGGAGGCCGTCGGTACTGGCGCCCTCGAACGCGGAGTACGCCGGTTCTCCCGTTCCTTTCCAGACGTGAACGTCCACGCGATCGACATCGAGCGCCGGGTGATAGTCGGCCCCGGTCGTTCCGCGCACGCAGTGCACGGGCCAGGTCGTCGAGAAGTCGGGATCGACCCCCGGAGGGGCGAAGTGCCCGCCGTTGTCACTCTCCGCCTCGTGCCAATCGCGCGACGCCACCACCAAGCGGTACGCCTCGGGTCCGCGCAGCAGATCCGTGATCCGGCGAGCCACCGCGCCGCCTCCGTCGACCCCGAGAGCGCCGCCCTCGGTGAAATCGTTCTGCACATCCACGATCAGCAACGCCCGCACCATGTGCTCGAGTCTAGGTCGGTCGCACCGGGTTCTGGTAGTGATGGAAGACGATGCTGGTGCGGGTCGATGAGACCGCGGGGTGAGCGGAGAGGTGCTCCACGACGAAGTCGCGCACATGATCGGAGTCACGGGCCGCGAGGTGCACGATGAAGTCCTCGACACCGCCGAGGAAGTACAGCTCCATCACCTCGGGAAGCGCGCGCAACTCGTCCGAGAGCGCCATGATGCCCTGCCGGGCGCCGGAGCGCACCGTGACGCTGATCAGCACCTGCAGCCCGATGCCGAGCGCGCGGGGATCGACCGTCGCCGTGAACCCCGTGATGATCTTGCGGCTCACCAGGCTGCGCACGCGCGCGATGCACGTCGATGCCGCGACCCCGACTCGCTCGGCGAGTTCGGCGTTCGTGACCCGACCGTTCGCCTGCAGTTCGGCGATGATGTTCCGGTCGATCTCATCGAGGTCGACCTGCCCCTGCAGATTCTTCGAATTGTCCACTGTTTTCCTTCCCGGTATGACGCAACAGACCACAGTCTACGACTCCATACCGCACAGAATTCATCTTTCATGCGTGAAACCCGAATATGCTGCACAATCGGATGGTACAAACCGCGTCGAATATGTTTCAAAGGAGCACGCATGCGCGTCGGAATCCCCACCGAGATCAAGAACAACGAGAACCGCGTCGCGATCACGCAGGCGGGGGTCTTCGAACTCGCTCGACGCGGGCACGACGTGCTCGTGCAGGCCGGAGCCGGTCTGGGATCGGCCATCACCGATGAGGAGTACGTCTCCGCCGGTGCGACCATCGTGGAGGGCGCGGACGAGGTCTGGGCGCAGTCGGAGATGATCCTGAAGGTCAAGGAGCCGATCGCCGCCGAGTACGCGCAGATGCGCAAGGACCAGGTGCTCTTCACCTACCTGCACCTCGCGGCATCGCGCGACTGCACGGATGCCGTACTCTCCTCGGGCACCACCGCGATCGCCTACGAGACGGTGCAGCTGCCGAACCGCGGCCTGCCGCTGCTCGCCCCCATGTCCGAGGTCGCCGGGCGCCTGTCCGCACAGGTCGGCGCCTACAGCCTCATGAAGGCCAACGGCGGCCGTGGCGTGCTGCTCGGCGGCGTCACCGCGACGCGTCGCGGCAAGGTCGTCGTGATCGGCGGCGGCGCCGCCGGAGAGCAGGCGGCGCGCATCGCCTTCGGCATGGGTGCCGAGGTCACGGTCATCGATATCTCGATCCCCCGCCTCAAGCAGCTCGAGGACGAGTTCTCCGGTCGCATCCAGACCCGAACCTCGAACGCCCACAACATCACCGAGGCCCTCAAGGAGGCCGACCTGGTCATCGGTTCGGTGCTGATCCCTGGCGAGAAGGCGCCGAAGCTCGTCACGGATGAGATGGTGTCGCAGATGAAGCCGGGTTCGGTGCTCGTCGACATCGCGATCGACCAGGGCGGGTGCTTCGAGCACTCGCGCCCCACCACCCACGACGACCCCACGTTCCCGGTGCACAACTCGATCTACTACTGCGTCGCGAACATGCCGGGCGCTGTTCCCGAGACGTCGACTGCAGCGCTCACCAACGCGACCCTTCCCTACGTGGTCGCGGTGGCGGACAAGGGCTGGGTCAAGGCGCTGCAGGACGACGCTTCGCTCGCCAAGGGCCTGAACGCCCACGACGGCGTCCTCACCTACCGCGGCGTCGCCGACGCATTCCCCGAGCTCGCCTACTCACCCGTCGACGAGGTGCTCGCCGCGAACGCGTAGCCGATCCGCGTCGTTTCCGGAGAAGCCCGTCCAGCCGACAGAGTTCGGCCGGGCGGGCTTCTCCCGTTCCCGCACGGGCGTAGGCTGGTGGGTATGGATCTGAAGTTCTCCTTCAACGGCGGCTCGAGCGACGGGGACGCGCACGACCACGGACACGCGACCGGCGCCCCCGCAGCGCAGGGCATTCCCCTGCCGTTCACGACCGGCCCGTCGTCGACGAGCAGCGTGCTCGAGATCCAGGTGCGACGCGAACCGGCTGCCCTCGTGGCTGAAGCCGTCTCCGGCGACGGCGTGACCTACGCGCGCGCTCAGGTCTCTGATAGCGGCGGCGTCCTGGCGAACACCGTGCGCTCCGCGATCTCGCGCGCCGTCGCCGAACTCGAGGGCCCGCTCGGTGAAGCGGTGACCGGCATCACCATCGCGGTGGGCGATGAGGGTCCCGATGTGATCGCCACGCTCTTCCCGACCGCGCGCGAGTCCGAGAACGGTGCCGTCGAGTTCGTCACCGATGACGCCTTCCAGCGCCGCACCGGGGTGAGCGCCGGAACGCCGGTCACCCTCGCCTCCGCCTGACCGCACCCGACGGGCCGAGCCCGTCCGATCAGGTGCGCCCGGTCACCTCCGTTGGAAGCGGAGGATGCGCTCGAGCGCTTCGACGATCGCCGGTTCTCCGGCCGCGTACGAGAGCCGCACCGCACGGTCCCCCGCCACCGGATCGAAGTCGAGACCGGGGACCACGGCGACGTCCGCGCGTTCGAGAAGTTCGGCCGCGTACCCCGTTGCCGACCCGAACCGCTCCAGCTGGGGTCCGAGGTCGGAATAGTAGTAGAAGGCCCCGTCCGCGGGCGCAGCGACGCCCCAGTCCAGGTCGCGTTCGGCATCGAGGATCAACTGCCTCGCCCGGGCGAAGTCGGCGACGATCGCGTCGCGTTCGGCGTACGTCTCCGGCGTGAAGGCGGTGAGCGCCATCTCTTGCGCGGGCGCCGGCGGGGAGAGCGCGAAGTTCGAGGCGAGCGCCTCCATCGGCGCGATGAGATCTTCGGGGAGCAGCGCCCACCCGAGCCGCCAGCCGGTCATGCCCCAGTACTTCGAGAAGGAATTGATGACGATGGCGCCCGGGTCGAGCGCGCGGGCGCTGACACCGCGGCGATCGGGGTCGGCAGGGTCGCCGAACGTGATGCCGTGATAGATCTCGTCGCTGATGAGTCTCACGCCGCGCGCACCGCACCAGGAGACGAGGTCGGTGAGCTCGTCACGGCCGAGCATGGTGCCGGTCGGGTTGGCCGGCGACGCGATCACGAGTCCGCGCAGGGCCCCGAACTCGACCTCGGCAGCGTCGAGCAAAGCCGGGGTGGGCTGATACCGCGTTTCGGGACCGGTCTGCAGTTCGATCACCTGCACGCCGAGCGCGGTGAGAATATTCCGGTATGCCGGGTACCCGGGACTCGCGAGCGCGACCCGATCCCCCGGGTTGAACGCTGCGAGGAAGACCAGTTGGAATGCGCCGGACGATCCCGTGGTCACGGCGACGGAGGCGGGATCGACGGCGACGCCGTACCAGCCCCGGTAATGGCCGGCGATCGCCTCCCGCAACGGCGCCGTGCCGAGCGGCCCCGTATACCCGGCCGGCTGCAGCGATCCGGGTACCGGACGCGCACTCGGCTCCCCCGCGCACAGGGAGACGACGTCGTGACCAGCGGCCCGGCGTCGTGCGATGGCGTCGGTGATGCGCATGACCTGGAACGGGGGAATGCGCGACCGATCCGACGGAGCGGGGGGCGGGGCAGAGTGCGGCGTCGACGACGGGTCCATGGCACCACGGTACCGGCTCATCCGGCTTCCGTCAGGCGCAGGAACCCGGAGAGCGCTGCGACGCCCTCGGCCGTGGTCGGCAGGCCATCGCCGAGGGTCGCGGATCCCACGAGGTGCGTCGCCCACTGCGCACGACTGATCGCGACGTTCAGGCGATTGCGCATGAGCAGAAAGTCGAGACCGCGTGGGGCGTCCTGTGCACTCGACGCGGCGAGACTCACGATCGCGATGACGGCCTCCTGGCCCTGGAACCGGTCGACAGTGCCGACCGGGATCTCGGGCAGTCCCGCCCGCTCCAACGCCTCGACGAGGCACTCGACCTGCGCGTTGTACGCGGCCACCACGATGATGTCGCGCGGCGCAACCGCGTCGCTCTCGAGGGCGTGACGCGCGATCCGCACGACTTCGGCGGCTTCTTCGACCGACGACGTCGCGTTGCCCGTGTGCCCCACCGGATGCCAGGTCAGGCCGGGCGGGCCCGCCCCGACGACCTCGCGTCGGGTCGCGGTCGGGTGGGCGACCAGCCGACCGTCGTAGGCCAGTTCGGACACCACCGTCGCGAGCTCGGGCCGCATGCGCCGGGTCTCTGCGAGGAAGTAGCCGAGCTCGGACGGCATCGTGCCGTGGTCGTCGAGCAGCCACCCGAGTGCCGACGTGTCGACCGGCTCGGGATGACTGCCCTGCGAGACCTGCGGGAGCTGCTGGGGGTCGCCCAGGAGGAGCAGGCGCTGCGCTGAGACGGAGGCCGCGATGGTCGGTGCGAGTGAGAACTGACCCGCCTCGTCGATCACGAGGAGGTCGAGGCTGCGTCGTGCGAATCGGGTTTCGTTGCTGAAATCCCAAGCGGTGCCGCCGATCACGCATCCGCGACCGGCCCGCAGGTGCGCCGTCACGAACGAGGCGTGGCCCCCGCGTCTGATCGCGGTGAACGGCAGGTCGTCCGGATCGTCGGGAGTGACCTGCGGGACTTTGCCGACCTGCGCTTTCGGAAGTCCGGCCGCCGTCACGGCGCCCAGTACGTGCTCGACGACCTTGTGCGACTGCGCGACGACGCCGATACGCCATCCGTGCTCCGACACGAGACGCCTGATGACGTGCGCGGCGAGGTAGGTCTTCCCGGTGCCCGGCGGCCCCTGGACGGCGAGCGCGGAACGATCGAGCCGACGCACACTCTCGGTCACCGCGGCGACCGTGCGCGCCTCCTCGTCTCCTGCTGCCGATCGCAGCGCCTCCTCGGTCGCGGCGTCGATGAGCTGACGTCCGCCGACGAGACGCGGCGGCGTCCGCCTCAGCAGGTCGACGACCGGATCCCGAGTCGCTCCGCCCGAGGCGTCGAGATCGAGCGATGCGGAGTACGCGCTCCCCCACTCTTCAATCGCGCTCTTCTGCGCTCCCGCCGGCGGCGGAGTTCCGGGTGTGAGTGCGACCGGGAGCCGGTCGTACGGGCGAGTGTCCGGCGGCAGCGTCTCCATCACCGTGACACCATCCGCATGGCGTTCCACCACGGTCACCTCGCGGGCGACCCGAGCGCCCGGAGCGCCACCGCGCTGACGGAACGGCCCGGGATGGTCGTACACCAGGAAGCCGCGCCCGCCGACCTTGACGGTGCTGCCAGGCGCGAAGGTCCCGCCGAGTCTCACGATGCGTCGCTGGGCCCGCGCTCTCGGCGGCACGTGCCATCCTTCGTCGACCCGACTCAGCGCCGCGTCGACGACGAGCACGTCGCGCGTGTCCGCCCACTCCTCGATCGGGTCGATG
Source organism: Leucobacter tardus (assembly GCF_017583045.1). GTDB lineage: Bacteria > Actinomycetota > Actinomycetes > Actinomycetales > Microbacteriaceae > Leucobacter > Leucobacter tardus. The sequence goes on from NZ_JAGFBF010000005.1 coordinate 624,994, forward strand.
AGTCGCGCGAAGTGCGCCCACCAGAACGACTTCTGCTCGCGCTGGTGATAGTCGATCGCACTGGCGGCGAGTGCCGTGGCACGGCGGTCCGCGGGGTCCGTCGCAGAAGCGGACTGCTCGGTCAGTCGGGCGCCGATCCGGCTGAGCACGAGTTCGGGGCCGTCCTCCGCCGATTCCTCCGGAGGGTACGGCACGACCCCGTGGTCGACGGCGATGCCGCGCAGCCAGTCCCGAAGTCGCAGGGTGGAGACGCAGTCGTAGCGGTTGTAGTCGCCGATGCCGTCGAGCCGACGCTGCCCCTCGGCGCGATCCTCGGGGTTCGCCGAGGCGCGCAGTGCCATCGCATCCGCGTATTCCGCCACGGATTGCGCGCCGCTCGTCACACCGCTCTCGTCGCGCAGCTCCGCCCCCATGTACAGCGGTTCGAGTTTTTTGATCGAGTACGAGCGCGAACCGACGCCGAGTGCGCGGCGCACGATCGGGTACAGATCGACGAGCACGTGGTCGCGCAGGAGCTGATCGACCGCGGCCTCACCGACGCCGTGCCGCGCGGCGATGCTGAGCAGGTGGGTGCGCTCGTAGGCCGCGTAGTGGTAGATGTGCATGCCGGGAAATCGCCGGCGTCGCTCGCCGACGAGATGCAGAAAGCGCTCGAGGGCGCGTCGTTCCTCGTCGAGATCGTGCGCCCAGATGGGGGTGAACTGCTGAGCGGAATCGACCATGCCGAAGAGGTAGTCGATGCCCCACTTGCCCGTGCGATCGCGGAAGAGCGGATCACCCTCGAAGTCGAAGAACAGGTCGCCCGGATCCGGCTCGGGGATCGCGGCGAGCGCCGACGCGTCGTGAGTCTCCACGACGAGCACTCTCTCGCGCTCAGTGCGCACTTGGGCCGTCGCCTGAGCCGCGAGCCTCGCGACGGCAGCAGTCGGCATACCATCGACCTGACCTCCGCTCCACTGTGCGACCTCGTCGATCGTCGCGTACCCGGCAGCGACGAGTCGGTCGCGTTGGGACGCGCGGATGCCCGCGATGAGCAGCGGATCCCGCGTCCGTTCGATCTCGGGTTCACAGACCTCGCACCGGCCGCACCGCGTGATCCCCGGCTCCGTCCAGTCGATGGGCGCGGACGCGGCGACGCGAGCGAGCAGCACCTCGTGAAGTCGGGCCCGCCGGGCACGGAACACGGGCGCGATGTCCGCGATCCGGTGCTCGGATCGGGATCCGTCGCCGAGGATCAGCGCAGCGTTCGCGGCGACGGGAACCCCCACTCGCTCGAGTTGCTCGGCGTACGCCGCGAGCTGCATCAGCGCCGTGACCTTCGCGCGACGAGCGAGCTTCGTATCCTGCACCTCGTACCGGCCTTCGGCGGTTCGCACGAGAAAGTCGGCGAACCCGACGAATGCGATCTCGGGTTCGTCCGCGTGCTGAGGTGCGCGCTGTACCGGCTCGAAGAAGGTCGCCTGGAACACCACATCGGAGCCGGCATGCAGCGCGTGCACCGTCTGCTCGGCGACCTCGACGAGATCGGGTTCGCGCATCGACTCGGGACGAGGAATCTCGACGACCGCGCCCGGACGCGCCCTCCGGTACTCTTCGAGCACGCGCGCCTCATGCGCGTCTCCCAGGCGGGCCGCGCGGGCGAGCATCGGGTCGTCATCCGGTGGAACCTCGACATCGCGACCGAGCTTCGCATCCACGCGGCGCAGAAACGCGAATTCGCATGCGCTGGCGGCGGTGAGATCGCTGGCGCTCGTCACCAGCCGTGCCTGCTGCAGGAACAATCGAGAATCCTCTCTCCGGGTGTCACTCAGACGCTACCGGCACCCACCGACATCGAGGCCGGGTGTCCCGAGTACGCGCGCGTCACGCCTCGGGATCGAGCGGGTCCCCATCGACATAGACCCAGCGCCTGTCGACGCGCGCGAACCGGCTGCGCTCGCGCTGCACGAACCGCGCTCCGTCGACTCTGGCGATCGCGGTGAACGTCACCAGACCCTGGTCGTCGAACGGCCCGCCGGCTGCAGTGCTCTCGATGAGCAGGCGCTGCCACGCGGTGCGCGCATCGATCTCCACGGACTCCGGACGCGTGCTCGGGTGCCAGGACCGCAACAGGTATTCCGAATCACCGATCGCGAACGCGGTATACCGCGACCGCATCAACCGCTCGGCGGTCGAGGCCGCGGTCTCACCGCTCAGGATCGGCCCGCAGCACGCTGCCAACCACACTCCCCGCCCGCACGGGCACTGCATCTCGGTCATATCTTCGGAGCCTACCGGGCGTTCGCCCTGTAGGATGGTGTGCGGCGGTCCCCAGCGACCGCCATCGCGTCGCGAATCTCCGGCAGCCGCAACCCGCGTGCGCCACCAGGTTTTCTGCGGCGAATTGGTGCGCAGCACAGCGCGCCCGCCGAACCACTGCGACGGCCCCGCACCGCCTCCGAGCGTGTGCCGCGCCCGTTCGCGCCCGATCCGAAAGCATCACACGTGACTGACAACACACCCACCTTCGCCGACCTCGGCGTTCCCGCTCCCCTCGCCGATGCGCTGGCGAAGAACGGCAAGACCGAAGCGTTCCCCATCCAGCGCGACACGCTGCCCGACACCCTGCAGGGCCGGGATGTCCTGGGGCGCGGACGCACCGGCTCGGGCAAGACGATCGCCTTCGCGATCCCGCTCGTCGCCAACCTCACCGAGGATGCGGACGCGAAGCGTCGCCGTAACCGTCCGCGCGCCATCGTGCTCGCCCCGACCCGCGAACTCGTCACTCAGATCGCCGAAACGGTGAAGCTGCTCGCCGATCCGGTGAAGATCCGCGTGACCACCATCTTCGGCGGCGTCTCCCAGCGCCGACAGGAAGAAGTGCTCGAGCGCGGCGTCGACATCGTCGTCGCCGCACCCGGACGCCTCGACGACCTCATGAAGCAGGGACTCGTCGACCTCAGCGGCGTCGAGATCACTGTCCTGGACGAGGCCGACCACATGGCCGACATGGGCTTCCTGCCCGTCGTCACCCGCATCCTCAACAAGACCCCGAAGGTCGGACAGCGCCTGCTCTTCAGCGCGACCCTCGACAACGGGGTCGACAAAATCGTCAAGAAGTACCTGCACGACCCGATCCTGCACTCCGTCGACTCCGCCGAGTCACCGGTGCCGCAGCTCACCCACCACGTCTTCGAGGTCGGTGACAAGGATGACAAGGACGCGCTCATCGAGGCGCTCGCCTCCGGCACCGGTCGCCGCATCATGTTCACCCGCATGAAGCACCAGGCCAAGCGCCTCGCGAAGAAGCTCACCTCAGCGGGGATCCCCGCCGTCGAACTGCAGGGCAACCTGTCGCAGAACGCGCGTGACCGCAACCTCGCCGAGTTCGTGAACGGCGACGCGCGCGTGCTCGTCGCCACCGACGTCGCCGCGCGCGGCGTCCACGTCGACGGCGTCGAACTGGTCGTGCACATCGATCCGCCCGTCGAGCACAAGGCATACCTGCACCGCTCCGGCCGCACGGCGCGCGCCGGCGCGGAAGGCGACGTGGTCACCCTCGTGCTCCCGGAGCAGCGCGGCGAGATGAAGCAGCTGATGCGCGCCGCGAAGATCCGCGTGACGCCGCGTCGAGTCAACCCGAACGCGCGAGAGGTCGACCCCGAAGTGCTCGCACTCATCGGAGACGTCGCACCGCGGGTCGATCCCCGCGTGACCGAGCACCGCCGCTCAGAAGCGCAGACCGCGCAGCAACGCGCAGCGGGCGGCAACGCCAGCGCACCCGGCCAGGGCAAGTCCCAGGGCGCCAACGCCAAGCGCAAGCGCTCACGCGGCGGACGCGGACGCGGACAGGCTCAGGGCGGCGACGGCCAGGGTTCGGGTCAGCAGCGCTCGGGTCAGCAGCGCCAGGGCGAGGGTCAGGGGCGCGGCCAGGGCGGCCAGGGTCGCGGTGGTCAGGGCGGCCAGGGTCGCGGAGGCCAGGGCCAGGGCGCCCGTGGACAGGGCGGCCAGGGCCAGAGCGGTCGCGGTCAAGGTCAGAGCCAAGGCGGCGAAGGCCAGGGCGGCCGCCGTCGCTCGGGCCGTCGCGCGCAGAGCTCGGGCGGCACCGTCTACTCGACGAGCTCCTCGGGCGCGTAGCCCGCGGCGCGGGCACCCCGCCGCGTGCGCCCCGCCGCGTGCGCCGAGATTGCACTTTTGCGGGCTTCAGCCGACGCGAAAGGCGTGAAACTGCAATCTCGGCGGGGGTTGGGCGTGGGCGCGCGGCGGGCACGCGCACGGGTCGGGCGCGGCACGGGCACGCAACGGCGCACGCGCGCCGGGCACGCACGCACGCGCCCGGCGCGCGCGGACGTAAGATGAGCGCATGGCGCTTCCGCTCCCCGGCACCCTCACGGGCCGACTCGTCACGCTCGAGCCGCTCAGCCACGCCCACCACGACGGACTCGTGGATGCGGCGCGCGACGGCGAGTTGTGGAACCTCTGGTACACCGCGGTCCCGACTCCCGATGGCATGGGCGCCGAGATCGACCGCCGTCTGAGCCTGCAAGATTCGGGGTCGATGATCCCGTTCACGTCCCGCCGCAACGACACCGGTGCGATCATCGGCATGACGACGTTCATGAACATCGATGCGGGGGTTCCCCGTGTGGAGATCGGCTCGACGTGGAACGCGGTGAGCGCTCAGGGGTCGGGCACGAATCCCGACGCGAAGCTGCTCATGCTGGAGCACGCGTTCGACACGTGGGGGTGCCCGGCGGTCGAGTTCCGCACGGACTTTCACAATGTGCAGTCGCGCGCCGCGATCGAGCGTCTCGGAGCGCGACAGGACGGGGTGCTCCGTGCGCATCTGCGCATGCCGGGATACTTGCGGGACACCGTCGTCTTCTCGATCACCGCCCCGGAGTGGGCAGGGGTGCGCGTCGGGCTGGAACGACGAATCGAGCGACACATCGGGCGCCGGTTGGCGCAGAGCACCCCCGAGACGGCAGAATAGGATCAGCACACATGGGCCGCCGTCCGCGGTCCCGAATCACACGCGAGGAGAACCCGACGTGAAGACCCGCACCCGCATCGCCACCGCAGTGACGACCGCCCTGCTCTCGCTGTTCGTGGCAGCGCCGGCGTTCGCGGCCGAAGGCGGACACGGCGGCAACGATCTCGACAGCATGTTCTCCCGCGCGAACGACTCATTCCAGTACGGCGCCATCTTCGCGGTCATCATCATCCTCGCGGTGATCGTGATCGCCACCTCGATCGTGGTCGGCCGCCTGTTCGACAAGCAGGACTGACCGGCACGACCGTGCGGTCACCGACGCGCGGTCGGAGACGCTCCAGGAACGCGCAGAGCGCGGCGGCCCCACTGGGCTGCCGCGCTCTGCGCGTCTGAGAGCCGGACTCAGACCGTCGAACCGATGGACGGCTCGTGGGTGGCGAGCAGGTCGGCGTAGGTCTCGCGGCGGGCGACGAGTCGCGATCCCCCGTCACCGACGAAGACGATCGCCGGTTTGAGCGCACCGTTGTAGTTGTTCGCGAGCGTGTATCCATACGCTCCGGTCGTGGCGAGTACGACGAGGTCGCCGACGTTCGCCTCGGGCATCGGCGCACCGTCGACCAGCAGGTCGCCCGACTCGCACTGGCGGCCCACCAGCTGCACCGATTCGGACCAGTCGTCCGCGAGCCGGTTCGCGAGCACCGCCTCGAAGCGCTGGCCGGTGAGTGCAGCGTCCATCTGATCCGCGAGGCCGCCGTCGACGGCGACGAACGTCCGTCCGGTCCGTTTGACCGAGGTCACCCGGTAGAGCGTCACCCCGGCGCGTGCGACGAGCGATCGTCCCGGCTCGATGAGGAGGCGCGCGTCGGGGTGCAGGTGCTCCCTTGCGGCCGCGACGATGGCATCGAGGTACGCGTCGACGGAGGGGGCGTCGTCGGTGGTGGTGTACTTGACGCCGAGTCCACCGCCCACGTCGTAGGTGCGGAACGCCGTTCCACCCGAGACGTCGTCCGTCACGTTCGAGAGCTTCGAGACGGCTTCGGCGAACTGCGCGACGTCGAGGATCTGCGAGCCGATGTGCAGGTGCACTCCCGCGAAGTCCATGAGCGGGTGGGCGCGCATGCGCGCGATCGCCTCGGCCGCCTGGTCGAGCGGCAGCCCGAACTTCGACTCGGCCCCGCCAGTCGCCTGCGAGGCGTGCGTCTTCGCCGCGACGCCGGGGATCACGCGCAACAGCAGCTGCTGAGGCATCGATGCGCGTGCACCCGTGTGCTGCGGCAGCAGACGCTCGAGCCGGTCCAGTTCGTCGGCGTTGTCGACGATGATGGTGTCGATGCCCGCCTCGAGCGCCATCGCGAGCTCCGCATCGGTCTTCGCGTTGCCGTGCATGTGGATGCGGGCCGGGTCGACGCCTGCGGCCAGCGCCATCTGCAGCTCTCCACCGCCGGCCACATCGACCGACAGGCCCTCCTCCTGCGCCAGACGATACATGCCGACCGCCGGAAAGGACTTCGAGGCGAAGAGCACTTCGGAGTTCGGCCATCGTTCACGCAGTCCCTCGGTGAAGCGGCGGATCTGCCGCCGCAACCCGACTTCGTCGTAGACGTAGAGCGGCGTTCCGTACTGCTCGGCCAGCTCCGTGACGGTCACCCCGCCGATGCTGAGCACCTCGGGCGTCGCGTCGTCGATCGCGGCGTTCTCGGGAAGGATCGACCACAGCGCATCGAGCGAGGGGGCGGGTACCGGTGTCACGTGTCCTCCGTGAGTGTCGATGTGGAACGGCGCGGAGCGCCGGGGCTGGACGCCAGTCGCCTCACTGGGTCCCGGCGCGGGCGGCGTAGGCCTCGGCGGCTCGTCGCGGCACGAGGACCACGGGCACGGGCGCGTGCCGCACGATCTTCATGGCGTGCGAGCCAAGCGAGATGCGCGCGAGCGGGCCGAGGCTGCTCGAGCCGACGAGCAGTACCTCAGCCGCGCGCCAGCCGACCGCGCTGATCGCGTCGGCCCAGGTGTCGCCGGCGCCGACGACGACATCGACGGATCGGGGTCGTTCGGCGAACTCGGCGATGTCGGCGAGGATCTCCTCGGTGTGGGCGCGGATCACCTCGGCCCACTCGTCGATGACGTCCTCCTCGACGGTGAACCCGATAGCCGCCTCGGTGACCGCCTGCGGACGCGTCGCGAACGAGGCGACGCGGAAGTCTGCGCCGGCGTCCGCAGCCACGGCGGCCGCTCCGAGCACGAGCTCGGCAGAGGTCTCGGAGCCGCTGTAGGCCGCGGTGACCCGCTCGAGGCGATCCTTCGGGCCTGCGGTGAAGCCGTGGGGGGCGATCGCGACCGGCACGTCGGCGCTCTGCAGGAGACCGGTCGATACCGAGCCGACCGCGATGACCCCCTCGACCGCGACACCCGCGGCACCGACGACGAGTCGCACGGCACCGTGCGCCGCAGCCGCGTCGAGCAGCCCGCGGCGCGCCGAGGATGCGGTGCGCGTCTCGTACGTCGCGGTGAGGTCGGCCGGCACGAGGGCGCGGGCCTCGTCGAGCACGGCGTCGGCTCCGGCGACGAGCGCCTCCTGCACCGCGGCGTCTCGACGACCGATGCGCGGCGGCCAGGTCGAGGCGCAGATCGATACGACGACGAGTTCCTGACGGTATGACCGGGCGAGGAGGACGCCGAGGTGCACGGGCGCGCTGGCCGAGTGCCCCGGGGCGACTCCGACGACGATACTCACAGCGCGTCCTCCGTTCGGGTGTCGATGGGTCGGTGCGCCAGCGCCGAGTTCTTTCGTCCGGTGAAGAAGTACCAGACGAGGACGATCGCGGTCCAGATGACGAAGACGATGATGGTGATGGGACGCAGATCCTTGATGATCCAGAGGCATCCGATGATCGACAGGATCGGGATCACGGGGTACAGCGGCACGCGGAACGATCGGTCGAGGTCGGGTTCGCGCCGCCGCAGGACGATCACCGCGATCGACACGACGAGGAACGCGGCGAGGGTGCCGATGCTCGTCATCTCGGCCAGGAAGTTGATCGGCAGGACTCCGGCGAGCACGGAGACGATGGCCGCGACGATGATGGTGTTCGCGACCGGGGTCTTGGTGCGCGGGTGGACCCGCTGGAAGATCTTCGGCGCCATGCCGTCGCGCGACATCGCAAAGAGGATGCGTGTCTGCCCGTAGAGCACCACAAGGGTGACGCTGAAGATGGAGATCACCGCGCCGGCCGCGACGACCGTGCCGGGCCAGCTCGCGCCGACGATGTTCTCGAGGATCGCGGAGAGCCCGGCGGACTGGCCGGCGAATTTATCCGTCTCCTGCGCGCCGAGTCCCGTGAGCGCGACGAGCACGTAGACGGTGGTCACGATGACGAGCGCCGAGATGAGGGCGATCGGCAGGTTGCGACGCGGATTCTTGGCCTCATCGCCCGCGGTGGCGACGGCATCCAAGCCGACGAAGGAGAAGAAGATGAGGCCGGCACCGGTCATCACCCCGGCGAAGCCGAAGGGCGCGAAGTTCGCAAAGTGATCGGCGTTCCATCCGGTCATGCCGACGGCGATGAAGAAGAGGAGCACCGCGATCTTGATGACCACCATGATCGTGTTCGTGATCGCGGAGTGCGAGGTGCCGCGGATGAGGATGAACGCGCACATCGCGATGAGTGCGATGGCGGGCAGGTTGACGACACCGCCCTCCTCGGGAGCGTAGGACAGGGCGTGAGGCAGCTGCACGCCGAAGAGGTTGTTGAGCAGCTGGTTCACGTACTGGGACCAGCCCACCGCGACGGCCGCCGTGGAGACGCCGTACTCGAGCAGCAGGCACGCCGCGACACCCATGGCGGGGAGCTCCCCGAGCGTCGTGTAGGCGTACGAGTAGGAGGATCCGGACACCGGCACCGCCCCCGCGAGCTCGGCGTAGCAGAGCACCGAGAGCCCGGCCACCACGCCCGCGATGATGAACGACCAGATGACCGCTGGGCCGGCGATCGGCACCGCTTCGGACAGGATAAAGAAAATTCCGGTGCCGATGGTGCCGCCCACGCCGATCATCGTCAACTGGAACAGTCCGATGCTGCGCTTCAGCTCGCTTCCCTCGGCACCCGGCTTCGGCACGGGTTTCACTCGGAACAGCTGCTGGCGCAGCGGCACCGTGGGGCTCGGTGTGGTCATGTGGTGCGACTTCCTTGTCTCGTGGAGCCGAAAAACGGCAGGAGTCGTTGCGGCCGCCGGGCGGCGACCACAACATCGTAGTGCGTCAGACGCGGTCGTTCTTGACGACGCGGAACCGTGACACCGCGGGGTCGGCGGCGCCGCGGACGTACCCGGTCGGCGAGGCGGCGACGGCCTGAAGGAAGGCGACGGTCTCGGCGGTGATCTCTTCGCCGGGAATGACGTTCGGGATCCCGGGCGGGTACGCCGCGAGGGTGTCGGATGAGACGCGTCCGACGGCCTCCGCCGCGGGGACGAGCTCCGTCTCCCCCAGGAACCCCTCGCTCGGGAGCATGCGCAGCTCCCCCGGGACGGGCAGCGCCGGGAAGGCGCCCTCCGCATCGTTGGCGGCGCGCTCGAAGACCGCGGCATCGGATTCGACCGCAGCGACCAGCGCGCGGTAGACGCGGTCGTAGTCGGGCACCTTACCCGCGCCGATCACCGCGACCACCGACGTCGCGGTCGCCATCTCGAAGTAGATGTCGTGCTCGGCGACCATCTGCCGGCGCATCCAGTGCCCCGTCACGCCGCTCGCCGACACGTCGATCGGCACGCGGAGCAGGTCGGTGTCGACGATGTCGTCGAACTGATCGAACACGTCGCTGACGACGCCGAATCGCGGATCCTCACGCAGGCGCTGCCGGAACGCGCGCGCGGCCTCGATCGATCGACCGATCTCCGCCTCACCCGTCGCGAGCGCGTGCCTGGCGATGTCGAGCGAGCCGCTGAGCAGCGCGCTGGTCGAGGTCGACGCGGTCATCGTGAACGCGCGCTCGATGAGCGGCTCCAGGCGGTCGGCGAACGGCCCGTGTCCGAGGTGGAGCATCGCCGACTGCGTCAGCGACCCGCCGAGCTTGTGCGTGCTCGAGATGACGAGGTCCGCGCCGAGACGCGCGGGCGATTCGGGCAGGTCGGCATGAAAACCGAAGTGCGGACCCCAGGCGCCGTCGACGACGAGCGGGGCTCCGTGCGCGTGCGCCACTTCGGCGAGTCCGCGCACGTCGGAGACCGAGCCGAAGTAGCTCGGCGAGATCACGTAGACCGCTGCCGCGGGGCGACCCTGCTCGTCGGCCTCCCGCAGCGCGCGGTCGAGGCTCTCGGGCGAGACCCCGTGCGCCATCCCGTTCACGTGATCCACCGACGGCTGCACGAACGACGGGATGAGACCGGAGACGAGGACGCCGTCGCTGAAGCTCGAGTGGGCGCTCCGCTGCGAGAGCACGCTGCGGCCGAGGCCGCGGATGGCGAGGGCTGCGGTGCGGTTCGCCTGCGAGGCGCCGTTGGTCAGGAACCAGGTGCGCCGTGCGCCCCACGCTTCGGCCGCGAGCTGCAGGGAACGGGTCAGCGGCGGATCCTCTCCGAGGTCGATCCCCTCGATGAGCATCGGCACGTCGAGCTTGAGCGTGCGCTCCCCCATGAAGTCGGCGAGCTTCCGGCTCAGGCCGTCCGCGTCGCCGCCGTGCCCGGGCACCATGAGGTGGACCGGCTGCTGATCGACGAACGCCTGCAGCGCATCGGCGTAGGGCGTCTCCTCCTGCGACAGTTCCGGAGCGTCCTCGGAGACCCGCGCGTCACGGGTGTCGGCGAGCGTGTGGGCAGCGTCGGGAACATCGGCTTCGAGCATGCGACCATCGTCCCGCACCCGAGCACCCCTCGGAACCCCCAAAGTCTCTCCCGCCCGACATATACTCTCTGAAGCAGACCGGTGCTGATCGACCCAGGCACCAGACACAGGAGGACGCCATGATCGACCTCAGACAGCTCGAGGCCCTCCGAGCCGTCGACACGGCAGGGTCGGTGGCCGGGGCGGCGCGCGCGCTGTCGTGGAGTCAACCGACCGTCGACTACCACCTCGCGAACCTCGAACGTCTCATCGGGGCAGCCCTGCTCACCCGGACGTCGCGCGGCAGCACCCTCACGCCGCTCGGCGGCTTCCTGCTCGAGCGCTCGCTCGAGATCCTCGCTCTGTCGGAGCGCGCGCTCGAGGACGCCCGCAGCTACGCCGTCTCCGGACACGCGCGACTGCGGTTCGGCACCTTCCCGACCGCGGCCGCTCGGCTGCTCCCCGATGTCGTCCACGCGCTCGGCGACCAGGGCCTCACCCTCGACGTCACGCTCGCCGAGGTGGCCCCGCTCGTCGCGCACCTCAACCAGAGCGAACTCGACGCCGCGCTGCTCTATTCGGTTCCGGGGTATGAGCTCCCCCTCCGGCCGGGCGTGGAGACGGTGGAGCTCTGGCAGGATCCGCTGTACCTCGCCCTTCCCGATCAGCACCGGCTGGCGGGACGCGCGGCGATCGATCGCGCCGAACTCGTGAGCCTGGCCGACGAGCGCTGGCTTCTCGGGGCGACGCGACAAGACCCCATGGACACCGTCATCATCGACGCGTTCGCCGAAGCCGGACGCACCATCGACGTCTCGATGCGCACCGACGACTTCTCGGTCATGCTCGGCATGATCGCCGCCGGCATGGTGATCGGCCTGGTCTCCCGACTCGCCCGCGAGTCCGAAGCGCCTGGCGTGTCGCTCGTTCCGATCGATGACCCGGTGTTCACCCGGACGCTGCTGCTCGCCACACCGCGCGAGGCGAACCCGAGGCTCCCCCCGACGGCGACGCGTCACGTCACCGACGCCGTGCAGGGGGCGCTGCGCCGGCTCGCCGCGTCCGAGCGCTGAGATCAGGAGACGCGGCGCGGCTCCTCGCGGATGAAGAACGCCAACACGATCGACGCGGTGGCAGCGATCCCGCCCACCATGAACGCCGCGCGCGTTCCCGCCGCGAGCGCGTGCGGGTCGACGGCCTCGGGCGATCCCGCCGCGGTCGTGGACACCAGGGTCATGATCGTGACGAACAGCGCGGTTCCCGCGGCGCCCCCGACCTGCTGCACCGTCGAGATCGTCGCGCTGCCGTAGGAGGCGAGCTTCGGAGGCAATGAGCCGAGAGCGACGGAGAAGAGCGGGGTGAACGTGCCGGCCAGTCCGACGCTCAACAGCAGGTGCGTCGCGAGCACCTGCCAGAGCGACGTCTGGTCGCCCAGCAGCGTCATCGCCCACAGGGCGAGCGCCGTGAGCACCGTTCCGGGGAGCAGCATGGAGCGGGCGCCCCTCGCGTCGACGGCGCGACCCACGACCGGGCCGAGCAGACCCATGAGCAACCCGCCGGGCAGCAGCATCAGCCCCGTCTCGAGCGTCGCGTACCCGAGCACGTTCTGCATGTAGATGGGCAGCAGGATCAGGGTGCCGAACAGGGCGATCGAGCAGAACCCGAAGAGGATCGTCGAGAGCGCGAACGGACGCGTCCGGAAGGTGCGGAGGTCGAGCAGCGCTCGATCCTCCCGCTGCAGGCGCAGCTGGCGCCAGATGAACAGTGCGAGCGCGGCGGCACCGACGACCACCGGCACCCACGGCGGCACCAGCTCATCGGCGCTGGCCGCTTCGCCGACCAGGCTCAGGCCGTAGACGAGTCCGCCGAATGCGACGACCGAGAGCACCACCGAGATGAGGTCGATGCGCGCCCGGCGCTGCGTGCCGACATTGGGCATCCGCACGGTGCCGGCGACGAGGGCGAAGACGGCGATCGGCAGCACGAGGATGAACATCCAACGCCAGGTCAGCCACTGCAGGATGAGGCCTGAGATCGTCGGGCCGAGCGCGGGCGCCACCGAGATCACGATCGCGATGCGACCCATGAGCCTGCCGCGCTGACGCTCGGGAACGAGCGTCACGACGGTGGTCATGAGCAGCGGCATCATGATCGCCGTGCCGCTCGCCTGCACCGCTCGCGCGATGACGAGCACGCCGAAGCCGGGCGCCATGGCCGCGACCAGCGTTCCCAGCGTGAACAGCGACATCGCGGTGATGAAGAGGCTCCGCGTCCGGTAGCGCTGAATGAGCATGCCGGTGATCGGGATCACGACGCTCATCGTGAGCAGGAACACCGTCGTCAGCCACTGCGCCGCGGCGGCTGTGATGTCGAGGTCGGTCATGAGGTGCGGCAGGGCCACACCCATGATCGTCTCGTTGAGGATCACGACGAATGCCGAGCCGAGCAGCAACCAGATCGCGAGCTTCTCGGCGGCTCCGAACTGCGGCGGGTCCGATGCTTCAGGCACGTCGATCGGACCGGTGGACGGCTGCGCGTTGGCGGGGGCAGACATGGTGGGGTCCTCTCAGGCAAAGGTTGCAGTCTATCCCGATCGGCGTCGCATCGCTAGGCTGACGGCATGGCCGCAGACATCGAGTTCACGCACGAACCGGATCAGCATCGCTTCACGGCGGTGCGGGCGAGCGATGGGGCGCACGTCGGCGAAGCGCACTATCGGCTGCTGGGCGACGACGGGATCGACTTCGATCATACCTGGGTGCCGACCGCATCGCGCGGTCAGGGGATCGCGTCGCGGCTCGTGCACGCCGCGGTCACGAGCGATCTGGCGCGCGGCCGCACGATCGCGGCGTCGTGCCCGTTCGTCGCCGCGTACCTCAGGGACCACCCCGACGTGGCGTGAGTCGTCCGCTCAGTCGGCGTCGCGCTTCTTGCCCCACTTGCGCGGCGACTTCCCGCTCTTCGGACTCTGCTGCTGCACGAGCGCGGTGAGATCCCGCTCGATGAGCTGCTGAATGCGGTCGTCGCGCGCGGCCTGGTACTCCGGGCTCGCTCCTCCGGCGTAGTACGGGTGCGACGCGCGCTCCTTCAACGAGTCGCTGATCTCCGACCACGCCGCCTCGCTCGCGCGCTCGACGATCCGGGCGACGTACTCCTCGTCCGCAGCCCGATCGCGCAGCGCGCTCGCGATCGTCTCATAGACCTCGCGCCGGTGCCGCAGCGTGCGGTTATCGTCGTTGCCGTACTCGGAGTCGCTCGAAGCGCTCGACCCGGTGTCGCGGATCTCGCCGAGCATGCGACCGATGTGCTGCGCGTCCTGATCGCGCTCATCGGCGAGATCGGTCAGGGTGGTGCGCACCATACCGGCGATCTGCTGCTCGTCGTAGTCGACGCCGCGCTTCAACGCGTTCATGATCACGGCGTTCTTGACGTTCATGCGGACGGCGACGTCGTCGACCAGCAACCCCTGCTCCACGATCTCTTCGACCGGAGCGAGCACGCGGCGGGGCAGGCGACGGGGAGCGCGGCGCTTGCGGTCGCGCTTGAAGAACCTGCTGAACACTGCGCTCCCTCCGTGATGACCTCTGCTCCGTCGATTATCCCCTACCGGACGCTGACCGCGCACGTCCCGGTGTGAGAGACTGGCGTCAGCTTCGCGACGGCGGGGCGCGGACGAGGGAGCAGTACCCGCTCAGCGACAAGACTGCCACGGAAGGTGCAACGTGTCGCTCGCCTGGGTGATCCTCATCGTCAGCGGAATGCTCGAGGCCGTCTGGGCCACGGCGCTCGGCGCGTCACGCGGGTTCCGCCGGTTCTGGCCGAGCCTGATCTTCGTGGTCGCGTTGGCGGCCAGCATGGTCGGACTCGCGGTCGCGATGCTCGAGATCTCCGTCGGCACCGCGTATGCGGTCTGGGTCGGCATCGGCGCTGTGCTCACCGCGGCCTGGGCGCTCATCACGCGACAGGAACGCGCGACGGTGCTCAAGGTCTGTCTGCTGCTCGGGCTCATCGCCTGCGTCGCCGGCCTCAAGGTGGTGAGCTGAGCGTGGCGGCGCGGTCAGAGTCCCGCGCGGCAGGCGGCCGGCACTGGCTCGTCCTGCTCCTGAGCGCCGCGCTCGAGGCGACGTGGGCCATCGCGCTCGACGAGTCCCGAGGGTTCACGATTGTCGGCCCCGCGATCGTCTTCGCCATCGCCCTGCCGCTCAGCATGCTCGGCCTCGGCTACGCGATGCGGGCGATCCCGGTCAGCGTCTCATACGCCGTCTGGACCGGACTCGGAGCCGCCCTCACCGTGACGGTCTCCATGGCGCTCGGCACCGAACCGGTGTCAGTGCTGAAGATCGTCTTCCTCGCCGGCATCGTCGGCTGCGTGCTCGGGCTCAAATTCGCGGGCGATGCACCCCCGCGCGATCCCGACGCTCACGCTGCGGGCGCTGGACCGACCGGCGACACCCAGATCGCACCGGCCGCCGCGGCACCCAGGGTGACGGGGTCGGACGCGCCGGCGTCTCCCCCGTCGACGGTGACCTCGACTGTTTCCGAGTAGGGCGCGCTCGGCCCGATGTCGAGCACGGCGTCCACGATGAGTCCGCGACTCGCGAAGTACTGCAGCATCTCGTTGTCGGCGTCCGAGATCCGTTCGATCCGCACGCGGCTGGGCGCCTCGACCGCTCCCAGGAGCACGGCGTCGGGCCGGCGCACCTCGCCCTCGCGCGTCGGGATGGGGTCGCCGTGCGGGTCGCGTGTCGGGTACCCGAGTGCGTGGTCGATACGGTTCACCAGCTCGTCGGAGACGGCATGCTCGAGCCGATCCGCCTCGTCGTGCACCTCATCCCACAGGTAGCCGAGATTCCGCACGAGGTAGGTCTCGAGCAACCGGTGCCGTCTGGTCATCGAGATCGCGTACTCACGACCCTCCGCCGTCAGCGACACATCGCCGTACCTGGCGTGCCCGATGAGCCCCTGTTCCGCGAGCTTCCGCAGCGCGTCGGAGACCGTCGAGAGCCGCACGCCGGCGCTTTCGGCGATCGCCGAGTTCGACACCGGGGCGTCGTTCCACTCCTGCAGCCCCCAAATCACTTTGAGGTAGTTCTGCATGCTCGGGGTCAGGGTGTCGACGCTCACGAGTCCAGGCTACGGGACTCAGCGTCGAGGAGGGTCCGGAGTTGCTGGATCGCGGCGCGGAACTCCTCCTCATCCGGCCCGCCGGTCCCGAGGACGAGTCCCGCGCCCGCGGCACCACGGTGATCCTGCCAGTAGTCCCCGAGCGCGGCGACGCCGAGTCCGGAGGGGAATCGCGGCGACGGTGCCGCCGCGCGTGCGACGAGACGTCGCTCTGCGCCGGCGTCCGGCGCGCCGGTGAACTCGAGCACCGCATTCAACCCTCCGCTCATCGGGCGGACCCGGATGCCGTCGATGCCGGCCAGCGTCTCCGAGAGGTCGTCTCGTCTCGCGCTCGTCCGGCGCCGCACGCGGGTGATGTTGCGCCGGAGCTCCCCCGCCGCGAGATAGGCGGCGAGCGCAACCTGCACGACGCTCGAGACCGGTGCGCCGAGGTCCGCCCTGATGGGGGCGAGCAGCGCCCTGAGGTTCGCCGGGGCGAGCAAGAAGCCTGCCGACAGGGCGGGGCTCACGGTGTTCGAGAAGGTCCCGAGGGTGACCACGGATCCGGAGACCGGATCGTCGAGCGCGGCGAGAGCCGGAAGCGGGCTGCCCGAGTACCGCAGTTCGGAGTCGTAGTCGTCCTCGGCGATGACGACGCCGGTGCGCCCGGCCCACTCCAGGAGCTCGCGCCGGCGCTGCAGCGGCAGCGATCCGCCGGCGGGGTACTGGTGGCTCGGGGTGACGATGACGACGTCGAGGAGCCCGATCGGAAGGTCGGCGGTGCGCAGACCGTCCTGGTCGACCGGGAGGGGCACGATCCGCGCGCCGTGCCGCGCGGCGACGCCGCGGAGGGAGGGGTAGCCGGGATCCTCCACTCCGACGACGAGCCCGTGACCGCGGGTCGTTCCGAGCGCGGTGAGCACCAGCCCGAGCCCCTCGCGTGCGCCGGCCGTGACGAGCACGTCGTCCGCCGAGCGCGCCGTGCCGCGCATGAGCCTGAGATGTTCCGCGATCTCGTGTCGGAGGCGCGCGTCGCCGTCGGGCGGGGATCCCCCGAGCGGGAGGCTCGCCGCATCGCGCCAGGCGGCTCGCCACGCCGGGCGCATCGTCGCGTCGGAGAGCGGTGCTCCCGGCGCGAGCGGAGGTCGGAGGCGGGTCGTCGCGGTGTCGCGGCCCGCGGTCTCATCGACCGGTCGTTTGGGCGCCGTCGATCGCCCCAGATCGGGATTGACCACGGTACCGCGCCCGTGACCCGCACTGAGGTAGCCCTCGGCGATGAGCTGCTCGTACGCGGCGACGACGACGCCTCGGGCGACGCCGACTCGGCGGGCGAGTTCTCGCGTCGGCGGAACGCTCTCGCCGCCGCGGAGCGTATCGCGGTCGATGGCGTCGCGGAGTCCGGCGGCGAGCTGGACGGGAAGCGTGGTCTCGACGGATCGGTCCAGGTGCAGGGGGATCTCGCTCGGCCCTCCGGCCCCGGTTCTGCGCACGACAGCATTCTGCCACGTGCGCCGCGCGTGGTTCACTTGAGTTACGCCCGATTGGATCTTGTCGTGGACCAAGCTCCTCCGCCAAGCTGATGCCATGACCACTGCACACTCCGTTCCCACGTCCGCCATCGGTTCGCCCCTCGTCAAGCGCGGCCTCGCCGACATGCTGAAGGGCGGCGTCATCATGGACGTCGTCACGCCCGAGCAAGCCCGTATCGCCGAGGACGCCGGCGCGGTCGCCGTCATGGCACTGGAGCGCGTCCCGGCCGACATCCGCGCGCAGGGCGGTGTCGCACGCATGAGCGACCCCGATCTCATCGACGGCATCAAGGCCGCCGTCTCGATCCCGGTCATGGCGAAGGCGCGCATCGGCCACTTCGTCGAGGCGCAGGTGCTCGAGGCCCTGGAGGTCGACTACATCGACGAGTCGGAGGTCCTCTCCCCCGCCGACTACGTCAACCACATCGACAAGCAGGGGTTCACCGTCCCCTTCGTGTGCGGGGCGACGAACCTCGGCGAAGCGCTCCGCCGCATCACGGAAGGCGCGGCGATGATCCGCTCCAAGGGCGAGGCGGGCACCGGCGACGTGTCGGAGGCGACGAAGCACATCCGCACCATCCGCGGCGAGATCAACCGGTTGCGCACGCTCACCCCCGACGAGCTCTACGTCGCGGCGAAAGAACTGCAGGCCCCCGTCGAACTCGTCCGCGAGGTCGCCGAGACCGGCGCGCTGCCGGTGGTGCTGTTCACGGCGGGCGGGGTCGCGACTCCCGCCGACGCCGCGATGATGATGCAGCTCGGTGCGGATGGCGTGTTCGTCGGATCGGGCATCTTCAAGTCGGGTGCACCCGAACGGCGAGCCGCCGCCATCGTCGCCGCGACGGCCCAGTTCGACGACCCCCGAGCGGTCGCCGATGCGTCGCGCGGACTCGGCGAGGCGATGGTCGGCATCAACGTGGCCGACCTGCCTGCGCCACACCGTCTCGCGGAGCGCGGCTGGTGACACGGCCGCACACCCCCGTCGTCGGCGTGCTCGCGCTGCAGGGCGGCGTGGCCGAGCACGCGCGGGTCATCGAAGCGCTGGGCGCCAGAGTGACGCTCCTGCGCCGAGCCGCAGAGGTCAGCGGACCGGACGGGCCGAGAGTCGATGCGCTCGTCCTGCCCGGCGGCGAGTCGGGCGTGATCGACCGGCTCAGCCGCCGACTGGGGCTCGCGGACCCGCTGCGCGAAACGATCCGGGCGGGGGTGCCGACGCTCGGCACCTGCGCCGGACTGATCATGCTCGCCGATCGCATCGAGGACCCCGCCCCGGGTCAGCACTCGCTCGGAGTCCTCGACGTCGCGGTGCGGCGGAATGCGTTCGGCGCGCAGATCGCCTCGCACGAGGCCGAGTTCCGGCTCGATTTCGACGCCTCGCGATCGGGTGATGCGTCGGCGCCGAGCCTGCGAGGCGCCTTGATCCGAGCCCCCGAGATCGTGGCCGTAGGCCCGGAGGCGCGTCCGCTCGCCCGCTCCGGCAACGCGATCGTCGGTGCGCAGGCGCGACGGCTGCCGATCACCGGAGTGGCCTTCCACCCCGAGGTGAGCGGCGATCCCACGCTGCATCGGATGCTCCTCGATCAGATCGAGGCGCGCGGTTCCGTCACGGGACGAAGCGCGTCCCGCTGGCGTCGAACCGCTGTCGCATGACCTCGAACGCCTCGGCGTTGTCATCGATGAGCACCGCCCGCCGACCGAGCTGGCGGGCCGCGGCCCCGGCCGTGCCGCTGCCCGCGAACGGGTCGAGCACGACATCCCCGCGCCGCGACGACGCCTGGATCATGCGGCGCACGATGCCCACCGGCTTCTGCGTCGGATAGCCGGTGCGCTCCGCTCCCGTGGGCGACACGATCGTGTGCCACCAGGTGTCGGTCGGCAGCTTGCCCCTGGCCGCTTTCTCCGGGGTCACCAGGCCGGGCGCCATGTACGGCTCCCGGTCGACGGCTTCGGCATCGAAGTGGTACCGTTCCGGATCCTTCACGTAGACGAGAATGTTCTCGTGCTTCGTGGGCCAACGGTTCCGCGCCCGAGCGCCGTAGTCGTAGGCCCAGATGATCTCGTTCAAGAAGCACTCCGGACCGAACAGCGCGTCGAGCAGCACCTTCGCGTAGTGGACTTCGCGGTAGTCGAGGTGCAGGTAGAGCGTCCCATCGGGGGCGAGCAGCCGCCAGGTCTCGGCCAGTCGCGGTTCCAGGAAGTCCCAGTAGGCCCCGAAGCGGTCGTCGTACGCCAAGGTCATCTGGCGAGTGACCCGGTACCCCAGTCCGCGGAAGCCCAGACGATTGCCGCCCTCGTCGAGCGGAACGCCGCGCACGCGCTCTGCCTGCCGCATGCGCCCGGTGTTGAAGGGCGGATCCAGGTAGGCGACGGTGACGGCCGCGCTCGGCAGTGCGCGCAGGATCGGCAGATTGTCGCCGAGGTAGACGGTGGCGGCGTCCTCAGGATTCCAGGGCGCTGTCACCCCTCGATCGTAGCGGCGACTCCGCATCCGTCGATCCCAGAACGGCGAGGTCGTCCGGACCGAGCTCCTCGATGCGCGTCGGTTGCCAGCGCGGTCGGCGATCCTTGTCGATGACCTGCGCCCGCACCCCCTCCGCGAAGTTCGGGTGCGTCGCGAGCGCGGTGAGCACGCGCAGATCCTCGTCGAGCACGCGTCGCAGGACGGTGCGCGCCGGATCGTCCTGCTCCCCGCCCGTCCCCGCATCGAGCGCACGGGTCGCCGCGATGCGCGCGATGGCCACCGCCACCGACACCGGGTTCATCGCCCGGACCGTCGCAGCGGTCTCCGTCGCTCGCGCGTCAGCCGACGCCTCGAGCGCCGTGATGAGTGCCCGCGCGGACGCGATCGTCGCCGACGCCGACGGTACGGCGTCGCCGAGCGCGGCGTCGGCGAGCGGATCGAACCAGGTGCGTGCGGCGAGCAGCGCGGACTCCGGTGCCGGCTCGGCGAAGCGCTGCACCGCGGCTCGCGCGGCGACGAGCGCGTCACCCGCGTCGGGGATCGCCTCAAGCGCGGCGTACAGGTCTGGCAGCCGTTCGGATCGCACGAACGCGTCGGCGAACCCGAGAGCGATCGCATCGCCCGCGTCCATGGTGCCAGCCGTGATCGCGAGCAGTTCGCCGATGCGGCCGGGTGCGCGTGCGAACAGCACGTTGCCGCCGACATCCGGAACGATTCCGATGCGCGCCTCGGGCATCGCGAGCAGGCTGCGCTCGGTCACGACGCGCAGCGCGGCGTGCGCGGTGAGGCCGAGTCCACCGCCCATGGTGACACCGTCCATGATGCCGACGACCGGAACGGCCGAGGTCGCGATGCGGTGGTCGACGTCGTACTCGGTGGAGAGGATCTCGTGAGCATCGCGCGCCCCGTCGGCGGACATCGCCTTGATGTCTCCGCCGCCGCAGAAGCCGCGTTCTCCTGCCCCGTCCAGCAGGATCAGGCGCGCCCCGCCGTCCACCGCCTCGGTCAGTGCACCGTCGAGCAGCCGGAACATCTCGAGCGTGAGCGCGTTGATCGCCCGCGGCCGGTTCAGCGTGACGTGCAGGGCCGATCCGGCCAGACGCGTCAGCACGGTGGGCGCCGTAGCGGTCGAAGCGGCGGTGGGTTCGGTCACGGGTTCTCCTTCGGCTCGGTGGGCGCGCCAACCTGCGGGTTCCCGTCGCGCACCGCGCTCACGGAACCGGTGCGGCCGCGTCGTACTGCTGGAACCCACGGTACACGCGGAACATCACCACCATGAGCGCGACGATGACGAGACCCCCGATGAGTGCGGGCGCCCAGAGCGCCAGTACCGCGGCGAGCGCTCCCGCGAACAGGTCGCCCACGCGCGGCCCCCCGGCGACGACGACGTAGAAGAGCCCCTGCATGCGTCCGCGCACGTCGTCGGGTGCGGCAGCCTGCAGGATGGTGGTGCGGAACACGGCGCTCACGTTGTCGCTCGCCCCGGCGCCGGCGAGCGCGACGCACGCGAGGATCAGGGCGGGCCACACGACATCGCGCGGGTCCTCCGGGGTGGCGGTGCCGGTCTGCACGGCTTCCGTGACGAGGAGCACGACGCCGAACAGCGCGGTGCAGATGCCGTACGAGAGGATCGCGCCGGTCACGGCGCGTCCCTGCCGTCTGACCCGGCCGAGGGGGCCGGAGACGAGGCCGCTCAGCAGTGCGCCCGCCGCGAAGGAGGCCGTGAGCGCTCCCACTGTCACGGCCTCGCCCCCGAGCACGAGCGCGCCGGCCGCCGGAAACACGACGCGGGGCTGCCCGAAGGTCATCGCGATGAGATCGAAGATGAAGGTGGCCCGCACGTTGGGGGCGTGCCGCAGGAAGCGCAGGCTCGCAGTCACCGCGGAGAACCCCAGCCCGCGCGACGCATGGGCGCCGCGCTCGGGCTTCACGGACGGCAGGCTGAGGATGCCGATGAACGCGGCGGTGAACAGCACCGCATCGACGAGATACGTCCAGGCGAATCCGAAGGAGGCGACGAAGACGCCGGCGAGCGCGGGACCGACTGTGACCGCGATTCCCATCATGATGCCGTTCAGGGCCGCGGCCGCGGGGAGCAGCTGAGCGGGCAGGATCCGGGGCAGGATCGCGCCGCGCGCGGTGCCCATCATCGTCGCGGACGCCGCATTCACAGCCGCGAGCGCGTAGTACGGCCACGTCGCGGTCACTCCGAGGAACGCGATGGTCGTCATAGTGCCGATCGCGACCCAGGCGACCACCGAGGTGCCGAGCGCCACGAGCCTGCGGTCGTAGGTGTCGGCCAGGGATCCGCCGAGAAAGCCGGCGAGGATCATCGGGCCCAGCGCCCAGAGCGCGACGAGCGCGACGGCGAGCGTGGAGTGCGTGAGCGCATAGACGTGGAGTCCGACCGCCACGACGGTCAGCTGCGCGCCGATCTGCGCGACCGAGGTGCCGATCCAGAGGCGCGCGAAGGCCGGGCTCTGCCTGAGCGGACTGATATCGACGAGGAGACCCGTGAGTCGTCCGGTTCGACGCGCGCCGGGCTGCGCATCCGTCGGATCCCCTGAGCTCACTCGAGCACCGTATCACCGCCCGCGCGATAGGCTCGTCCGCATGCACGACCCCCGTTACGACCGCGATGTGCTGGCCGATATGAAACCGCAGCGCGGGCCCGTGCAGCGGGCCCTGGTGACGCTGAAGCGCGGCCTGATCGTCGAGCACTCCGAGACCGAGTGGTGCGGCGCCGTCGTCGGCGTCAGACAGGGCATGGTCGAGCTCGAGAACGGTCGGGGCAAGGTGCGTGCGTTCTCACTGCGCGACGGCTTCATGATCGAGGGAAAGCCGGTGACGCTGCAGATGCCGCAGGCGGCGCCCCGTGGGCCACGTCGCACGGCATCAGGGTCCGTCGCCGTCGCCGAGCAGCGCGCGAAGGTCGCGATGCCGAGTCGCATCTTCGTCGAGGGCAAGCACGATGCCGAGCTCGTCGAGCAGATCTGGGGCGACGACCTGCGCGTGGAGGGCGTTGTCGTCGAACTGCTGGAGGGCGCGGACAATCTCGAGGACGTACTCGCAGACTTCGGGCCGGGGCCCGACCGACGCGCGGGGGTCCTGCTCGACCACTTGGTCAGGGGCAGCAAGGAGACCCGTATCGCATCTGCCATCGAGCGGGGGCCGTGGAAGGACCACGTCCTGATCGTCGGCCACCCGTTCGTCGACATTTGGCAGGCAGTGAAACCGGCTCGCGTCGGGCTCGAACGGTGGCCCGAGATTCCGCGCAGCATCGAGTGGAAGTCCGGCATCTGCCGCGCGCTCGGGTGGCCGGGCGACGAACCCGCGGACATCGCCGAGGCGTGGTCGCGCATCCGCGGTCGGGTCCGTACCGTGCGCGATCTGGAGCCGGAGCTCATCGGACGGGTGGAGCACCTCATCGACTTCGTCACCGTCCCGCAGACCGGCTGAAAAGCGGCCGCGCCGAGCGTACGATGAGGGTATGTCGAAGCCGGTCTATCTCTGGATGCCACAGTGGCAGGGGTCACCGTCCTCTCGTGCCATGCAACTCATGGACGGGGCGCAGGCGCTCGGCGAGGACCTGCCGAGCCGTGCGCGGCACGACGTCGCGGTGCCCGACAAGGCGGGTGATGCGCTCGGTACGCCCGTCGCGCGCCTGAGCAGCGTGCTCGCGGCGCGCGACGCCGCGCTCGATGTGCTCGCCGCCGTCGCGGAACCGGCGATCATCGTGGGCGGGGATACGTCCACGAGCCTCGCGGGTCTCGACGCCGCGGTTCGGGCCCACGGCGATCGACTCGCCGTCCTCTGGTGCGATGCCGACGCCGGGCTCGAGCACCCGAGCACGTCTGCCACGGGTGCCGCTGCCTGTATGACGCTGCGCCACGCTCTGGGCGACGGCATCGCCGACCTCGCATTTGCGCACCCGGTCTCGTCCGCTGCGGTGACGCTCGTCGGTGCGCGTGATCTCGACGCCGACGAACTCGCCGAGATCGAGCAGCGCGGGCTCGCGACCATCGACATCGGACCGGACGGCGTCGACGGTGCTGATGCGCTCGCCGAGCGTGTCAGCTCGAGACTGGCGGAGACGGGTGCCACGCACGTCTACGTCCACGTCGGTCTCGGAGTGATCGACCCCGCGGAGTTCTCCTCGGTCCACGCGCAACTGCCGTTCGGTGCCACCGTCACCGAGCTGACCGCGGCGATCCGCGCGGCCGTCGGCACGCTGCCTCTGTGCGGCGCGGACATCACCGAGTTCGCCCCGTCCAGTGCCTCCACCGCAGCGGACGACCAGCCGACGGTGCTCCGGATCCTCGCAGCCCTCACGTCCGCGATGTGATCGGCGCATAACAACACCGCAACAAACCCGGTTTCTGGGCACGGGAACCCCGGCGCGGGGCGTAATGTCGGCTACCGATGATCGTGCACCGGCGCGCGTGAAACAGCACCGTACCCCTGTATTGCGCGCCCCAAGGAATCCGCGCACGTCCCCGGAGGAGCCCTCACCGTGTCGGAGTCACCCACCGCCGCAGCCGCGGCGACGTCGTCCGCGCCGCGACGTCGGCCGCGACGACGCACCGTGCTCACGATCGCCGCCGTGCTCGTGATCGCCCTGATCGCCTCGGTCGTGTGGGCGTTTATCGCGAAGGCCGTGGGCGATCGGATCTCGATCGGACTCATCGCGGAGCCGCAGAATCTCGACATTCGCAGCACGCCGGGGACGCCGCTCGATCAGATCCTCATCGACAACGTCTACCAGGGTCTCATCGGGCTCGACGTCGGGTCGATCGATGCCTACCGTCCGGTACTGGCGACGGCGTTGCCCGAGGTGAGCGCCGATGGCCGGGAGTACGCGTTCGAACTGCGCAACGGGGTGCGGTTCGCATCCGGAGCCGAGCTCTCGGTCGCAGACGTCACCGAATCCCTCGAGACGACGCTCAACGACGGCACGCTCGGCGCCGAGAACTGGGCCGAGGTCACCGGTGAGGGACGCAACGTCACGATCACGCTCGATCAGCCCGACAACACGCTGCTCTGGACCCTCGCCGGACGCGAGGGACTGATCTTCGAGAGTGGAGATCACACCGACCTCACCCAGGACACCAACGGGACCGGCCCCTACCGCTTCCATGATTGGGTGCGCGGCGAGCATCTCACGCTCACCCGCGTCGACGACTACTGGGGCGCCGAGCCCGAGATTCGCCGCGCCACATTCCGCTTCCTCGTCGACGGACGGGACGCGGTCGCCGCGCTCCGCGACGGCGACGTCGACGTCCACACCGCGCTGCTGCCGTCGCTGCGGCCCGAGTTCGAGGAGGACTCGACGTTCCGGATGGTGCGCGCCGAGGGCAGCGATGTCTTCACGCTCGCGTTCAACAGTGATCGACCGCCGCTCGACGACCCGAGGGTGCGCGAGGCGCTGAGCCGCGCCATCGACCCCGATGCGATCATCGCGTCCCAGAACGGCGACGGGAAACCGCTCGGCGGCCCGATCCCCGAGCCCGAGCCGGGGTACGAAGACCTCACTTCGGTGAACGCGTACGACCCGACGGCGGCACGCTCACTGCTCGCCGAAGCCGGCCAGACGAATCTGAGCCTCACGCTCACGGCACCCGAGTTCTACGATTCGGCACCGCTCGATCTCATCACCACGCAGCTCGCCGATGTCGGGGTGAGCGTGCGCGTCAAGCGCATCCCGTTCTCGGCCTGGCTCGACGAGGTGTACACCAATCGCGACTTCCAGTTGAGCTACGTCGATCACGCCGATGCGCGCGACATTCAGCGCTACGCCGACCCGACTTCCTATCTCGGGTACGACAGCTCACGGGTGCAGGACCTCTACGCCGACGCCATCGCTGCGGAGGACGGCGCCGAAACCGAACGCCTGCTCGCCGAGGCCGCGCAGCGGGTGGCGGAGGACGCACCGGCGAAGTGGCTGTACAACTACACGCCGACGAACGTCGTCGCATCGCACGTCACCGGATTCCCGGAGTGCAACACCAACTCCCGCATCCCGCTCGAAGGGATCAGCGTCGGGCGCTAGGCGCGGTGCAAGTCGCGCAGACCGATCCGGATCGCCTCGCGCAGCGACTGCGGGGCCGATTCGGCGCAGGCCCGCTTCACCGCCTCCGTGAGTCGCTGGCACACCTGCTCCTCCGACCGGCAGTCATCGCACTCGTCGAGGTGACGCATCAGCGCCTCGCGCTGACCGGCGCACTGCTCGCCCCGGATGAGCTCCTCGATGTTCGCCCGCGCCTGCGCGCACTCGTTCTCGGTCATTCCGCTCCTCCTTCGCTCTCGGCACTGCCGCTTCCCGTCGCCGCGCCGCGCGACCGCGCGCCCGCGCGGCCCGTGCGCTCGACGCTCACGCCCTGCTCCATCGCGTACTCGCGCAGCGCGGTCCGGAGGCGACCGCGGCCGCGGTGCAGGCGGCTCATCACGGTTCCGATGGGGACGCCGATGATGTCGGCGATCTCCTGGTAGCTGAAGCCCTCCACGTCGGCGAGGTACACGGCCATCCGGAAGTCCTCAGGCAGCGCGTTCAGCGCCGTCGTCACGACGGAGTCGGGGGCGCGATCGATCGCCTCGGCTTCGGCCGACCGCGAAGACATGGCGGTGGTCGACTCGGCGCCGCCCATCTGCCAGTCCTCGAGGTCGTCCACGGCACCGAGGAACGGCTCCCGCTGCTTCTTGCGGTAGCCGTTGATGTACGAGTTCGTCATGATCCGATACAGCCACGCCTTGAGATTCGTTCCCTCCGTGAAGCTGTCGAAGGCGGCGTAGGCCTTGAGATACGTCTCCTGCACCAGATCCTGCGCATCCTGAGGGTTCCGCGTCATCTTCATCGCGGCTCCGTACAGCTGGTCCAGCAGCGGGAGGGCATCGCGCTCGAAACGCGCGCTCGGCGCCATCGGGGTGTCATCGGGTCCGCTCACACTCCCCGATCCTAGGCGCTCCAAGAGCCCCACTGCTGACACAGCCACCTCCGCGGTCGATCGCGGTCCGCCGCCCGGACCTGCTCGCCGAGTGCAACCCGTCGGTGGGACGCGGTATTCCCCCGCTACACTCGAACACGATGCTGGTTGGAAAGATGAACCCCGGAAAAGACGGCGACGAGGTACGGGGCGGAGAGACCGCCGACGACGCCCCGCCGCCCTGGGACGCGCCCACTGCGCCGGGTCGACTCGACGCCCGCGTACCGCTCCCCGGGTCGAAGTCTCTGACGGGTCGCGAGTTGGTTCTCGCCGCACTCGCCGACGAGGTCGGCCGTCTGCGCGCGCCGCTCCACTCCCGCGACACCGCGCTCATGATCGACGCGCTGCGCAACCTCGGCACCGAGATCACCGAGATCCCGACCGACCAGCCGTTCGGCGACGACCTCCGCATCCGTCCCGCCGATGAGCTCACCGGTTCGACGAGCATCGCGTGCGGTCTCGCCGGGACCGTCATGCGGTTCGTGCCGCCCGTCGCGGCACTCGCGCTCGGCCCCACGGCGTTCGACGGCGACACCTACGCCCGGAAGCGTCCGATGCGAGCGATCCTCGAAGCGCTGCGCGTTCTCGGCGCGGACATCTCGGACGAGGGGCGCGGGGTCCTCCCGTTCACGGTCCACGGGTCGGGCGGGCTGCGCGGCGGCCGCGTCGAGCTCGACGCCTCGCTGTCGAGCCAGTTCGTCTCCGGCCTGCTGCTCTCGGCGCCCCGGTTCGTCGAAGGGGTGCACCTCGTGCACGTCGGCGATCGTGTTCCGAGCCTGCCGCACATCGAGATGACGCTCGCGGCCCTTCGGGCGCGCGGCGTCGACGCGACGTCGCCCGCGCCGAACGAGTGGCGCGTGGCCCCCGGTCCGATCGGCGCGCGCGACCTCATCATCGAACCCGATCTCTCGAACGCCGCCCCGTTCCTCGCGGCAGCGCTCGTCGCAGGCGGACGGGTCAGTGTGCCGCACTGGCCGGCGGACACGACGCAGGTGGGCGATCACCTGCGCGCGCTGCTGCCCGAGTTCGGCGCCGACGTCGCGCTCACCGGCGATGTTCTGACGGTCTCGGGCGACGGTGCGGTGCGCGGGGTCCGGTTGCACGTCCCCGAAGCCGGGGAGCTCGCACCGACACTCGTGGGCCTCGCCGCGCTCGCCGAGAGCCCGAGCGAGATCACCGGCATCGGTCATATCCGGCACCACGAGACCGACCGCATCGCCGGCCTCGTCGCCGAGATCAACCGGCTCGGCGGCCGGGCGCGCGAGCTCGACGACGGCATCGCCATCGAACCGGCCGAGTTGCGCGGC
Organism: Leucobacter tardus; assembly: GCF_017583045.1. Classification (GTDB taxonomy): domain Bacteria; phylum Actinomycetota; class Actinomycetes; order Actinomycetales; family Microbacteriaceae; genus Leucobacter; species Leucobacter tardus. The sequence continues at coordinate 653,158 of NZ_JAGFBF010000005.1, forward strand.
GACCTGTGGCGCAGCTACGCCGACCACCGGATGGCGACCACGGGTGCGCTCATCGGTTTGCGCGTGCCCGGAGTCACCGTCGACGACATCGAGAGCACGAGCAAGACCCTGCCCCAGTTCTCCGAACTCTGGCACCGGATGCTCGGCGTCGATGAACCGGCCCGCACCGACGCCGAGCCCTCACCCGATCCGTTCGGCTCCCCGTTCTCGATGCTCGGACTGTGACGGGCACGCGACGCGATGAGCTGGTTGAACTTCGACGACGATGACGGCGACGAGCCGTACGGCGAGTACGCCGACCACACGGTCCGCGCGCGCCCGAATCCGAAGGCGAACCGGCCGCGCACCAAGCGCCGGCCCGAGCACGCCGATGCGGTCGGCGGCATGGTCACCGGCGTCGACCGCGGCAGATACGCCGTACTGATCGCGACCGGCGCAGACCCCGATGACGCGCGCGAACGCACCATCGTCGCGAGCCGCGCACGAGAACTGCGGCGCGAGGCCATCGTCACGGGTGACCGCGTCCAGCTCGTCGGCGACGTCAGCGGTGACGAGGGGACGCTCGCGCGGATCGTCAGTCTCGGCGACCGGCGCACCCTCCTGAGACGCAGCGCGGACGACACCGATCGGGTCGAGCGCGTGATCGTCGCGAACGCGGACCAGATGCTCATCGTCATCGCCGCGGCGAATCCCGAGCCGCGGGTCCGGCTGGTCGACCGCTACCTGGCCGCGGCGTACGACGCCGGTATTACCCCGCTCCTGGTCATGACGAAGACCGACCTCGCCGACCCCGGGCCGTTTCTCGAGACGTTCGCATCGCTCGAGATCCCGGTGTTCCGCTCGCGCGTCGGAGCCGAACCGCTGGCCGAGATCCACGACGCGCTCGCCGGGCGCACCACCGTCTTCGTCGGACACTCCGGTGTCGGCAAGTCGACGCTCATCAACGCGCTGGTGCCCGACGCCGATCGCGCCACCGGGCACGTGAACGAGGTCACCGGCCGGGGCCGTCACACGTCGTCGTCGTCGATCGCGCTGCGCACCGATCCCGCGCTCGTAGGCCTCGATGCCGTTCCCGGCTGGGTCGTCGACACCCCCGGGGTGCGCTCCTTCGGCCTAGGTCACGTCGAAGCGGATGCCATTCTCCGCAGCTTCCACGACCTCGCCCCGCTCATCGATGCCTGTCCGCGCGGATGCACCCACCTCGCCGACGCTCCCGACTGCGAGCTCGACGCGGCGATCGCCGACGGACGACTCGACGCCGTCGGCGCCGAGCGCGTCGAGTCGCTCAGAAGACTCCTGCACGACCGGTCGTCCGAGCGCTCGAGCGAGCGCTGAGTCGTCGCGCGCGTCCCCTGCGGTGCGCGGTCGCGCGGACCCTGGGTAGGCTGGTCCCATGACTGATCGCGTGATGCTCGACACCGGTGACACCGCCCCCGACTTCTCCCTGACCGACCAGGACGGCGGCACGGTCGCGCTGTCCGATCTCCGCGGGCAGCGCGTCGTCGTCTTCTTCTACCCGCAGGCGATGACCCCCGGTTGCACGACGGAAGCGTGCGATTTCCGCGACGCCGTGGAACCGCTGCTCGCCGCAGGGATCCGGGTGCTCGGCATCTCGCACGACGACCCGGAGAAGCAGAAGCGCTTCGCCGAGCGCGACGGGCTCCCCTACCCGCTGCTGAGCGATCCCGACTACGCAGTGCACCACGCCTACGGCGCGTACGGCGAGAAGAAGCTCTACGGGAAGGTGGTGAACGGGGTCATCCGATCGACCTTCGTCATCGACCCCGACGGCCGCATCGAGCACGCGCTCACCAATGTGAAGGCGACCGGCCACGTCGCACGCGTGCGCAAGCTGCTCGGAGCCTAGGCCGCAGCGATCCGCCGGCGCTCAGCGGTGCTCGGTCGCGCCGAGCGATCCTGCCGCATCCGACACGGTGGGCCGCGCCAGGAGCGCCGAGAAGAAGCCGAGGAACGCGAGCAGCACGAGCGCCCAGCCGAGCAGCGGGGTGCCGAGAATTCCCTGGAGCACACCGGTTCCGGCCGCGAACATGAGCACGTGGATCGTGATCGCCGAACCGCGCGCCCATGGCGCCCGCTTGACGACCGCACCCGCCAGCGTCACGCAGACCCATGCCCAGGCGAGCACCACGGCGAGCAGCACGCTCACGCGCGCTCCGAGCGTGTCGTGCGTCGGCGCGAACACCGCCTGCACCACCGGCCACATGAGCGCGACGCCTCCAACGGCCTCGACGATCAGCACCGCGACGAGCACCCGCCACGCCGTGCGCGAGCACACCTCTGCACCGTCGTGACGCTCCGGCCCCTGCTGCATGGATGATTCCTCCCTGGCGCACCCGTGCGGCGCACCCCCAGCATGGTCTCACATTTCAAAAATTCACTATTGATTTGACTGATGTTCCGTGAAACCATATATGCAGTCGAGTTTCGCGCACGCCGACGTGAGCATACTCAGCCACGTTGAACAGTTACGGCGCGAGATCAGGCTACCCAGCCACTGGTATCTTCGCGTGCGTGCAATGCACATGAGGAGGACACAGTATGGATTGGCGCGAGCAGGCAGCTTGCCTCACGGTTGACCCGGAGCTCTTTTTCCCGGTCGGCAACACCGGACCGGCCGTCGACCAGATCGAGCGCGCGAAGTCGGTATGCGCACGGTGCACCGTCACCGAGATGTGCCTGCAGTACGCCATGGACACCGGTCAGGATTCGGGCGTCTGGGGCGGTCTGAGCGAGGACGAGCGCCGGGCGTTGAAGCGTCGCGCCGCTCGCGCGCGCCGCGCCTCCTGAGTCGCATCGCGCGACGCTGAGACGGAAGGCCCCGGGAGTGCTCCCGGGGCCTTCGTCATGCCCATGCGCTCATCGGCTGCCGCCCGCGTGCCTCCACCCTCGCGAGGGGGGCGCAGGCACGCGGCGCTGACGGCCTAGTCTGTGCCGGCGTCGAACGCGGCGGAGAGCCCGAGCGCATCGCCCTCCTCGTCGATGCCGGAGACCGCGTCGGCGATCTGTTCGGCACCACCGGCCTCGAGTTCGCCGACCAGCTCAGCGGTCTGGCCGCCGACCAGCCCAAGCTGCGCGTACTGCTCGAGTCGTTGACGCGAATCCGCGATGTCCAGGTTCCGCATCGTGAGCTGACCGATCCGATCCTCGGGACCGAACGCCGCACCGACCGTGCGCTCCATCGAGAGCTTCTCGGGGTGGTAGCTGAGGTTGTCGCCCGTGGTGTTCAGGATCGTGTAGTCGTCGCCGCGACGGAGACGCAGGGTGACCTCGCCCGTGATGGCTGAGCCGACCCACCGCTGCAGCGCCTCCCGCAGCATGAGGGCCTCGGGGTCGAGCCAGCGGCCTTCGTACATGAGGCGACCGAGCTTGCGGCCGTCGGCGTGGTACGAGGCGAGCGTGTTCTCGTTGTGGATCGCGTTCACCAGCCGCTCGTAGGCGATATGCAGCAGGGCCATGCCCGGCGCCTCGTAGATGCCGCGCGACTTCGCCTCGATGATGCGGTTCTCGATCTGGTCGGAGACGCCGAGGCCGTGGCGACCTCCGATGGCGTTCGCCTCGAAGACGAGTGCGACCGGATCGCTGTACTCGACGCCGTTGATCGCGACCGGACGGCCGGCCTCGAACCGCACCGACACCTCCTCCGTCTCCACCGTCACGTCTTCGCGCCAGGCGGCGACGCCCATGATCGGCTCGACGATGTCGAGACCGGCGTCGAGGAACTCGAGCTTCTTCGCCTCGTGCGTCGCGCCCCAAATGTTGGCGTCGGTCGAGTAGGCCTTCTCGGTCGCGTCGCGATACGGGAATCCGTGAGCGACGAGCCACTCGCTCATCTCGTGGCGTCCGCCGAGCTCGGTCACGAAGTCCGCATCGAGCCAGGGCTTGTAGATGCGGAGCGCCGGGTTCGCCATGAGACCGTACCGGTAGAACCGCTCGATGTCGTTGCCCTTGTAGGTGGAGCCGTCGCCCCAGATGTCGACGCCGTCCTCCTTCATGGCGCGGACGAGGAGCGTGCCGGTCACCGCGCGCCCGAGCGGCGTCGTGTTGAAGTAGGTCTTGCCGCCCGAGCGGACGTTGAACGCACCGCACTGCAGCGCGACGAACCCCTCCTCGACGAGCGGACGCTTGGCATCGACGTGGCGCGCGATCTCGGCGCCGTACTCCTTGGCGCGATCGGCGACTCCGTCGATGTCGGGCTCGTCGTACTGACCGATATCTGCGGTGTAGGTGCAGGGCACCGCGCCCTTCTCGCGCATCCACGCGACCGCGCACGAGGTGTCGAGACCGCCGGAGAAGGCGATGCCGACGCGCTCGCCCACGGGAAGAGATGAAAGAACCTTGGACATGCTCTCTATCCTAGGGGTGACGCGGGAGCACTCGGACCGCATGCCCGCCGCCCCGTGGGATGGCGGCCATGCGGCGTTCAGCCGATGAGTCCGAGGCCCCTGACGGCGTCGCGCTCCGACACCAGTTCGGCCACCGACCGATCGATCCGCTCCCGCGAGAACGCGTCGATCTCGAGATCTTCGACCACGTTCCAGGCGCCGTCCACGGCGCGCACGGGGAACGACGAGATGAGGCCCTCGGGCACGCCGTACTCGCCGCGCGACACGACGGCTGCGCTCGTGCGGCGCTCTCCGGTGCCGAGCACCCAGTCGCGCACGTGCTCGATCGCGGCGTTCGCCGCGGATCCGACCGATGATCCCCCGCGCACCTCGATGATCTCGGCTCCGCGTTTGGCCACGCGGTCGATGTACGCGCCGCGCGCCCACTCGGCGTCGACCACGTCGAGTGCGGGCCGGTCGCCGATGGTCGCACCGCTGACGTCGGGGTACTGGGTCGCCGAGTGGTTGCCCCAGATGGTGATGCCCGCGACCTCGGGCACGGCGACACCGGCCTCGGCCGCGAGCAGCCCGACCGCGCGGTTGTGATCCAGCCGGGTGAGCGCGGTGAAGCGCTCGGCCGGGACTCCCCCGGCGTGCTGCTGGGCGATGAGGGCGTTCGTGTTCGCGGGGTTGCCGACGACGACGACGCGGACGTCGTCCGCCGCCGCCGCACCGATCGCCCGACCCTGCGGCCCGAAGATCGCGCCGTTCGCCTCGAGCAGGTCGCCCCGCTCCATACCCGCGGTGCGCGGGCGCGATCCGATCAGGAGCGCGATATTGGTCCCGTCGAACCCGATACTCGCGTCGTCGGTCAGCTCGACGCTGTCGAGCAACGGGAAGGCGCAGTCCGCGAGCTCGAGTGCGGTGCCCTCGGCCGACCGCATGCCCTGCGGAATCTCGAGCAGGCGCAGGCGGACCCGCTGGTCCGGGCCGAGCATGTCGCCCGCGGCGATCCGGAACAGTGCAGCGTACCCGATCTGCCCGCCGGCGCCGGTGAGCGTGACGGTAACGGGAGCGTGACTGGTGTCGTTCATCGGTTCTCCGCTCAGCGCAGGTCGAAGGTCCGGGGGTCGGCGCCGAAGCCGCGCCCCGTCTCGTAGGCGTCGAGGGCCGCCATCTCCGCGTCCGTGAGCGCGAAGTCGAAGACATCGGCGTTCTCGACCATGCGTTCCCGCTTCGACGTCTTCGGGAACACGATGGTCCCGTGCTGCACGTGCCAGCGGATGACGACCTGGGCGGGAGTCTTCCCGTGCGCCGCCGCGGCCTCGACGACCGCGTCGCGCTCGAGGAGATCCGACTTCCCCTGCGAGAGGGGCCCCCACGCCTCCACGGCGATGTCGTGCTCGCGGCAGAACTGCACGAGCTCGCGCCGCTGATGCATGGGGTGCAGCTCGATCTGGTTGACTGCGGGGACGACACCCGTCTCTTCGAGGAGCTGCTGCAGGTGCTCGATCTCGAAGTTCGAGACGCCGATGGAGCTCGCGCGACCGGAACCGACGATTTCGATCAGCGATCGCCAGGCGCCGAGCGCCTCCCCGTACATGGGCTGCGGCCAGTGGATGAGGTAGAGGTCGACCGACTCGAGCCCGAGGCGCTCGAGACTCTCATCGAACGCCTCATGAGCGCGCGTCTGATCGGTGTTCCAGAGCTTCGTGGTGACCGTGATCTCGTCGCGCGCGACCCCCGAGGCGGCGATGGCGCGGCCGACCTCGGCCTCGTTCCCGTAGAAGGATGCCGTGTCGATGTGTCGGTATCCGACCTCGAGCGCATCGCTCGTCACGCGCTCGGCTTCGCCGGCCTCGACCTTGAAGACGCCCAGTCCGAGCTGGGGAATGCTCTGGCCGTCGTTCAGCTGGATGCGGGGTGCTGGTATCACTGTCATGTCTTCGCTGATCCCTCCGAATCGATGGTGGCAGGCGGATGCGATGCTCGCGTGCCTGCTGGGGCAAGTGTACGCGGACGGCGGCCCCGTGCCCCGTATTGGGGCGCGCGGCACGATCGGAGGATAATGGGGCATCATGAGCATCGAGTTCCCGGGTGAGCTGCCCGTCAGTCAGATGCGGGAGGAGATCGCCGAAGCGATCTCCGAGCACCAGGTCGTGATCGTCGCCGGCGAGACCGGGTCCGGAAAGACGACGCAGCTGCCGAAGATCGCCCTCTCCCTCGGCCGCGAGCGCATCGCGCACACGCAGCCCCGCCGCATCGCGGCTCGCACCATCGCCGAGCGCGTCGCCGCGGAGCTGGGTTCCGAACTCGGCGGGCTCGTCGGCTATCAGGTGCGCTTCACCGACCGCGTCTCCGAGGAGACGCGGATCCGGCTCATGACGGACGGGATCCTGCTGAACGCGATTCATCGGGATCGCGACCTCTCCGCCTACGACACCATCATCATCGACGAGGCGCACGAACGCAGCCTGAACATCGACTTCCTACTGGGGTACTTGAGAACGCTGCTCCCGCGCCGCCCCGACCTCAAAGTCATCATCACTTCGGCGACGATCGATCCCGCCTCGTTCGCGCGGCACTTCGCGAACCCCGAGACCGGGGAACCCGCGCCGGTCATCGAGGTGTCCGGGCGCACGTACCCGGTCGAGCTCCGCTACCGTCCGCTCACCCGGGAACGCGACGTGCAGCGCAAGAACGGGACCACTGAGACGGTGACCGAGGAGCGGGACCTCTTCGAGGGCATCGGCGATGCGGTCGCCGAACTGACGCGCGAAGAACCGGGCGATATCCTCGTCTTCCTGTCGGGCGAGGCAGAGATTCGCGATGCCGCCGATGCGCTGGGGACGCGTCTGCGCGGCAGCCGCACCGAGATCCTTCCCCTGTACGGACGCCTGTCGGCCGCCGAGCAGCATCGCGTCTTCGAACCCGGCACCCCGGGTCACCGCCGCGTCGTTCTCGCCACGAACGTCGCCGAGACCTCGCTCACGGTGCCGGGCATCCGCTACGTCGTCGATGCCGGCACCGCACGGATCTCACGGTACAGCTCGCGGTCGAAGGTGCAGCGCCTTCCGATCGAGGCCATCTCGCAGGCGAGCGCGAACCAGCGCTCCGGTCGTTCGGGGCGCACGAGTCCCGGCATCGCGATCCGGCTCTACGCGGAGGACGACTACCTCGCCCGCCCCGTCTACACCGACCCCGAGATCACGCGGACCGGCCTCGCGTCGGTGATCCTGCAGATGCTCTCGCTCGACCTGGGCGAGGTCGCCGACTTCCCGTTCCTCACCCCGCCGGACCCGCGCGGAGTGGCCGATGGCATCGGCCTGCTCACCGAACTCGGCGCCGTCGCACCGGTCGGCACGGCCACCGGACGCGGTCGGCGGGGCCAACCGGCCCGCCACCGCATCACGAAGGTCGGACGCGAGCTGTCGCGCCTGCCCATCGAGCCGCGGTTCGCCCGCATGGTCGTCGAGGCGCGCCGCCACGGCGTGGTGCCCGAGGTGCTGGCGATCGTCGCGGGACTCACCGTCCAGGACGTGCGCGAGCGTCCGGCCGAGGTGCGCGGACGGGCCGACGAACTGCACGGCCGGTTCGCCGATCCGCAGGGCGATCTCATCACCCTTCTCAACCTCTGGAACTATCTGCAGGAGCAGCAGCGCGAACGCTCCTCGAGCGCGTTCCGCCGGATGTGCAAAGCGGAGTATCTGAACTTTCTGCGTGTGCGGGAGTGGATGGATCTCGTACGGCAGCTGGAGCGGATCGCACGGGGCGCCCGCGGGTCGCGCCCGCCGGAGACGGCGTCCGGTGGCGGTACCGGCGAGGCCGTGCACCGCTCGGTGCTGGCCGGTCTCCTCTCGCAGCTCGGCGTGCGCGACGAGCGGCAGGATCGCGGAGCGCCGCGCGGCGCCGGCGGCCGCGGCGCACCCAAGCGTCGTCCCGCCCAGGAGTACCTGGGGTCGCGCGGCACCCGCTTCGTGCTCTACCCGGGTTCGGTGCTGGCGAAGCAGCCGCCCGAAGTCGTGATGAGCGTCGAGCTCGTCGAGACGAGCCGACTCTTCGCCCGCAGCAACGCCGTCGTGACGCCCGAATGGGCCGAGGAGCTCGCCGGGCCGCTCGCGAAGCGACAGATCAGCGAACCGCGATGGGAGAAGTCGCAGGGCGCCGCCGTCGCCTACGAACGGGTCACGCTCTACGGGGTGCCGATCGTCTCGCAGCGACGCGTGCAGCTGTCGCGCTTCGATGAGGCGCACGCGCGCGAACTCTTCATCCGCCACGCGCTCGTCGACGGCGACTGGGACTCCCAGCAGGCGTTCGACCGTGCCAACCGGCAACTGCGCACCGAGTTGGAGCAGCTGGAAGAGCGGACGCGGCGACGCGACCTCGTCACCGATGACGACGCGATCTACGCCTTCTACGACGCCCGGATTCCGGCGCACGTCACGAGCACCCGATCGTTCGAGGGGTGGTGGAAAGAGGCGCAGCGCACGACGCCGAACCTGCTGAAGCTGCGCCGCGACGACCTGCTCGCCGACGCGGAGACGCCGGTCGACGAGAGCGAGTTCCCGCGCGAGTGGCGATCGGGCGACCAGACGCTGCGCCTCAAGTACCGCTTCGATCCGACTGCAGCGGATGACGGCGTCACGGTGACCGTGCCGCTTCCCCTGCTCCCGCGCTTGAACGGCGCCGAGTTCGAGCGGCTCGTCCCCGGCCTGCGGCACGAGCTCGTCACCGCGCTCATCAAGACGCTGCCGAAGGCGATCCGCAAGCACGTCGTCCCCGCAGCCGACTGGGGCCGCACCTTGCTCGAGGCCGTCGGACCGCAGCTGGACGCCGCACGTCCCGGCGGCGGCGCCGGTCAGGATCCCGCAGCCGGCCTCACCGCGCTCCTCGCATCCGAGATCCAGCGGCGCACGAGCATCCGCGTGTCCGCCGACGACTTCGATCCCGCTCGGCTGCCCGCGCACCTCACCCCGACGTTCCGCGTCATCGACGGCCGCGGCCGGACGATCGGCACCGGCAAGGACCTCGGCGAACTGCAGCGCACGCATCAGTCGCGAGCCACCGCCGGTGTGGCGCGCGTCGCCGCTGCCGCCATGCCGAAGAGCGACCTCGAGCAGAGCGGCGCGACGACGTGGGTGTTCGGCGATATCCCGCAGCACGTGGACTCCGCGTACGCGAAAGGCAAGCGGGGTACCGGAAGCGGCGTGGTGCGCGCCTATCCGGCGCTCGTGGATCGTCGGACGCACGTCGATCTTGCACTCGTCGCCGACGCCGGAGAGCAGGCGCGCCTGAGCCGGCGCGGCCTGCGGCGACTGGTAGCGCTCAGCTCCCCCTCGCCCGCGAGTTACGTGCGGGACCACCTGTCCAATCAGGAGAAGCTACTCCTCGGCGCCGGCCCCTACCGCGGTCTCGATGACACCATCGCCGACGTCTCGCTCGCAGTGGCCGACGCGGTCATCCTCAGGCACGCCCCCGACGGGCTCATCCGGACGGAGCGCGCCTTCCAGGCACTCGCCGATGACTACGCACGATCGCTCATCGATGAGATCTACCGGGCGATCGCCCTCACCGCCCGCGTCCTCGATGCCGCGCGGCGCGCCCGCAAGGCGGTCGACGGGGCGAAGTCGCTGCAGGTACTCGGTCAGGTCGCCGGCGCCGCGCAGCAGGTCGACGGACTCGTCTTCCCCGGCTTCGTCTCGCGCACGGGGCTCGCGCAGCTCGAGCGCCTGCCGGTCTACCTCGAAGCGGTGCGCCTGCGCATGGAGGCGCTGAGCGGCGACGCCGGACGTGACCGGGTCAGGCAGAACGACGTCGACCGGGCGCTCGCGGCCTTCACCGATGCCGGGGGCGAGATCCCGCTCCCGCACGATGCCGCTGAACGTCTGACGCGAGCGCGCTGGCTCATCGAAGAGCTCCGGGTCAGCCTGTTCGCGCAGCAGTTGCGGACCGCCGAACCCGCCTCCCTCTCCCGCATCCAACGGGCACTCGCATGACCCTCGGCGACCTCGCTATGCTGACGCCATGGAACAGCACACGGGTGAATCGCCGCGCCTCGCGATCGGCATCGACGTCGGTGGCACGGGGATCAAGGGCGCGGCGGTCGACCTCGACACCGGTGAGAAGCTGACGAAGCGGCACAAGTCGCTCACCCCCGAAGGCGGGCTGCCCGGGCCCGTCGCAGCGAGCGTCGCCGAGATGGTGGACGCGATCCGCGACGAGCTCGACGACACCGGTCTGCTTGCGCGATCGGTGACGCCGAAGATCGGCGTCACCCTCCCCGGCGTGGTGCAGCACGGCATCATGCGCACCGCGGCCAACATCGATCAGAGCTGGATCGATCTCGACGCCGTCGCGCTCATGACCGATGCGATCGGAGCGCCGGCGTACGTGGTGAACGACGCCGATGCGGCGGGTATCGCCGAGAGCGCGTTCGGCGCCGTCGCGGGCCTCTCGGGCGTGACGCTCGTCTTCACGTTCGGCACGGGCATCGGTGCCGCGCTCATCCACGACGGCGTCCTCGTCCCGAACTTCGAGCTCGGACACCTCGACCTCGGCGAGCACCGGAACTACGAGCGGTACGCCTCTCCGAAGAACATCGAGCGGGAGGGCATCTCGCTCGGCGAATGGGCGGAACGCGTGCGCGCCTACATCGTCCACATCGAGCAGCTCTTCTGGCCCGACCGCATCGTGATCGGCGGCAGCATCAGCAAGTCGAGCGACGAGTACCTGCCGTTCGCGAGCGTGCGCGCCGAGGTGATCCCCGCCCACTTCCGCAATAACGCCGGAATTGTGGGCGCCGCGCGACTGGCCGCCCGCTGATCCCCCACCCTTCGCCCGGTTTCGCGTCGAATTCCGTCGCATTCCTCTAGAAACGGCGACCATTTCGCCCGTATACTCCTCTGATGGGCATTTATCGTGATCTCGGTCGCAGCCCTGGGGTCTTCGGCATCCTCTTCGCACAGCTCACTGCGCGCTTCCCGTTCGGGATGCTCTCGATCATCCTGCTGCTGCACATCGAGCAGGCGTACGGGCTGTACACCTACGCCGGTATCGTGCTGGCCTGCCAGAGCTTCGGACAGGCCATCGCCGGACCGCTCATGGGACGCCTGATGGGCGTCTTCGGCATGCGTCCGGTGCTCTCCATCACCACGCTCGTCTGTTCCGCGCTGCTCATCGCGATCGCCTGGGTCCATCTGCCGCTCGCCGTCGTGGCGGCCATGGCCTTCGCGATGGGGATCGCCACCCCGCCCGTCACCCCCGCCGTCCGCACCATCTACCCGAAGATGGTGCCCGGCCACCAGCTGTCCGGACTGTTCTCGCTCGACGCCTCGGCGCAAGAGATCATCTGGGTCTTCGGCCCGGTCGTCGCGGTCTTCGTGTCGTCGCAGTTCGGTACCGAGTGGGGGTTGATGGTCGCTGCGACCTTCATGCTCTTCGGCGGGCTGTGGTTCATCGCGACGAAGGCCGTCGGCCGGGTACGGATCCCGCAGGCGCGCCGCAGGTTCGGTGCCGTCCTCCGGCATCCCACCGTCGTCATCGCGACCGTCGCCGGTTTCCTGTTCGTCGCCTCGTTCGCCGCGCTCGAGGCGGGTATCGTCGCGATCTTCGGGCACGGGGCACTCGAGGCGGGTGTCGTGCTCGCCGTCTTCGCGGGCGGCTCCCTGCTCGGCGGCCTCCTCATCGGGCACCGCCAGATGCGGCCGTGGTCGATGCTGCTGCGCTCGCTCGTCGTCCTCATCGGCACGGCGCTCTGCCTGTTCAGTTTCGAAGCCTGGTGGCTCTCCGTCGTGCTGTTCCTCGGCGGACTCGGTACGGCCCCGATGTTCGCCGCGCTCTCGACGACGGTGAGCGCGACGGTGAAGTTCTCGGAGACCGCAGAATCGTACGGCTGGGTCGGCACCGGACAGCTCGTCGGCGTCGCACTCGGGTCCGCCTTCGCCGGCGTTGCGATCGACCAGTACGGTCCGATCGGCGCGATCATCGTGTCGATCGTGTTCCTCATGGCGACCGTCATTCTCTCCGCCTCGTGCATGCGGATCATCCCCGATCTCCAGGGGCGCAACGCCACACCGATCCCCGATACCGAACCTGTGCAGCTCCCCAATGCTGCCGGGTCGCATGTGTCAGACTGACACGTGATCACCACCGATGCAGTTCCAGGAGGAAATCTCATCATGACGAGTTATGCAGTGACCAACCCGGCAACAGGGGAGGTCGTCGCCGAGTACCCGACCGCGACCGACGCGCAGGTGGAAGAGGCCATCGCCTCAGCCCAGAAGGCCTATCAGGAGTGGTCGCGTCAGACCACGCTCGCCGAGCGATGCGCGCTCGCCCAGAAGGCCGGTGAACTCTTCATCGAGCGCAAGGAAGAGCTCGGCAAGATCATTCAGCGCGAGATGGGCAAGCCGCTCGCCGACTCCATCGGCGAGGCCGAGTTCGCCGGTGAGATCACCGCGAAGTTCGGCGAGATGGCTCCCGAGTGGCTCGCCGACGAGGAGCTGCAGGTCGACGACGGCCTCCGCACCTTCGTCCGCAAGCAGGGCATCGGCGTGATCCTCGGCATCATGCCGTGGAACTTCCCGTACTACCAGGTCGCGCGCTTCGCGTCGCCGAACCTGGTGCTCGGCAACACCATCGTGCTGAAGCACGCCGAGCAGTGCCCCGAGTCGGCGCTGGCGATCGAGCAGATCTTCCGCGATGCCGGGTTCCCCGAGGGCGCCTACGTGAACGTCTTCGCCTCGCACGACCAGATCGAGACGATCATCGCCGACGACCGCGTGCAGGGCGTCTCTCTCACCGGCTCCGAGCGCGCCGGCGCCATCGTCGCCGCGCACGCCGGCAAGCACCTCAAGAAGTGCGTGCTCGAGCTCGGCGGTTCCGACCCCTTCCTCGTGCTCGACACGAGCGACATCGACTCGGCCGTGCAGCACGCCGTCACCGGTCGCATGGAGAACTCGGGTCAGGCCTGCAACGGCTCGAAGCGCATCATCGTCATGGACCAGTACTTCGACGAGTTCGCCGAGAAGTTCAAGCAGGCGGTCAGCGGGCTGTCCGCGGACAACGACGACTTCGGTCCGCTCTCCTCCTCCAAGGCCACCGAGACGCTGACGAAGCAGGTCTCCGGCGCCGTGAAGCAGGGTGCCGAGATCCTCGTCGGCGACAACGACCCCGAGGGCAACTTCTACACCCCCTCCGTCATCACCGGCGTCACGCCGTCGATGGACGTCTACACCGAGGAGCTCTTCGGCCCCGTCGCCCAGCTGTACCGCGTCTCGAGCGACGCCGAAGCCATCGAGCTCGCCAACGCGACGCCCTACGGCCTCGGCTCGATCGTCATCTGCGAGGACCTCGAGCGCGCCGAGCAGATCGGCAACCAGCTCGACGTGGGCATGGTCTTCATCAACGGTGCCGGGCTCGAGGGTGCCGACGTTCCCTTCGGCGGCGTGAAGCGCTCCGGCTACGGCCGTGAACTCGGCCGCGGCGGCATGGAGGAGTTCGCGAACAAGAAGCTGTTCCGCTTCGCCGGCTGATCACCGACGCGCGTCTCGTGCGCTTTCAGGGGGCCGGGGTCCTGCGGGATCCCGACCCCTCGTGCGTGCCGGGGGTGCGTCTCGTGTCGCCAGTATGCTCGACGTTGTGACTGAACACCCCGGCCAGCACCGCGCGCGCCACATCTCCGCACTCGCGCTCGGTCTGTGCGCCGTCGTCGTCCTCTTCCTCCTGCCCGGAGGCGTCGTCACGTACGCCGTCATGGTCGGCATCGCGCTGATCGCCTTGGTCTTCGGCCAGCGGGCCGTCCGTCACCGCGGACCGCTGCTGTGGGCGGCGATCCTCGGACTCGTGCTCGCCTCCCTCGGCCTCATCACCAACGTGAGCTTTCTCGTGGTGCGGGCCATCCGCGTCTTCTCCGGGTAGGGCGCTCACGCCCACTGCCCGGCATTCCGCGTCCGACTCAGACGAAACCGGCGATGCGGACGACGCCGACGGGACCACGGATCCCCGCGCACTTAGCATCGGAGCGGGAGACGGGTCAACCGACTCGACGAACCGCACCGCGCATCCGTAGTCTGCAGTGGCTCGGCACGGTCGAGCCGCCCTCCGGAACCCGAGCCGCACGACGCTCGGGAACCGAGCGCGCGCACCCCGCCGAAGGGACACAGTCTGGAAACGACACGATCGGACCGCGCAGGCGCGGCCCGCACTGAGACGCCCGTCGAGCCGAGAGGCCCGTTGAGTGCGTACCTGTGCACACAGCACGCGACACCGCAGGAGTCTCCGAGTGGGGACGATGTCGACGCAGAGCTGCGATCCCTCACGGCCCGCGCCATCGCGGATACCTCGGACGTCGCCGGCGACGACGACCTGCAGCTCTCCCTGTTCCTCATGTACGGTCTGCACACCGGCGCTCTGCCCTGGTTGCACGAATCGTGGGAATGGGACCCGGAAACACTTCGCGCGCGTGCGTCGATCGAGCGAGCGTTCGAGCACGAGCTCCGCTCGGCGATCACCGTCGACCGCCCGCCGACCCCGAACGCCGAAGCGGTCGCGGAGTGGTTGTTCGCCGCGACGGCGCCGACCGCCGGGCCCAGCCTCGCCCGTTTCGTCGCGAAGACCGCGACGCTCGAACAGCTTCACGAGTTCCTCATGCAGCGCAGCATCTACACGCTGCGCGAAGCCGACCCGCACTCCTGGGCCATCCCCCGCCTCACTGGCCGCCCGAAGGCCGCGCTCGTGGAGATCCAGGCCGACGAGTACGGCGGCGGCAACCCCGAGCGGATGCACGCCGCGATCTTCGGCCGCACCCTGCGCGGTGCGGGACTGGACGACACCTACGGTGCGTACCTCGACCGGGTTCCCGCGGTCACGTTGGCCTCGCAGAACATGATGTCGATGTTCGGACTCAATCGACGACTCCGCGGCGCCATCGTCGGGCACCTCGCGGCGTTCGAGATGACGTCGTCGATTCCGAACCGACAGTACGGCGACGGGTTCCGCCGGCACGGATTCGACGACGACGTCACCCGGTACTTCGATGAGCACGTCGAAGCCGACGCGGTGCACGAGCAGATCGCGGGTCGGGATCTCGCCGGAGCACTCGCCGAGGAGCATCCCGAGCTGCTGCACGACATCCTGTTCGGCGCGCTCGCCTGCCTGGAGGTCGACGGACGGGTCGGCGACCACATCCTCGGCTCGTGGGAGCGGGGCGAGAGCTCGCTGCGTGCGGCACGATGACGCATACGCACGCCTCACCGGAGGCGTCGGCTCCCACGATGCGCGCATCACCGCCGCGCACCCACTCGCCCGTTTGAGGAAGGACCTGCATGCGCAACGATGACGCACCCGCAACGATCACCGCGTACCCGAACGGACCGCTCATCGTTCGCGGACGGGTCCGATTCGTCGATGAGCACGGCGCCTCCGTGGAGCAGCCCCGCGCGACCGCTGCGCTGTGTCGATGCGGCATGTCCGCGATCAAACCCTGGTGCGACGGGACGCACAAACTCTCCGGTTTCACGACCGAGACCCCGGACCGGGAGCCGGCCGGCTCGGACGAGGCGCACGACGAGTGCGGAGGCTGCGAAGCTGACTCCCCTGACGCCTGAGCAGTGACCGCGGCGCTCGCCGTCGCCGGAGGTCCGCGGTGGCGCACGCGACACCGGCCGACGGATTACGATGATCTCGGATGTCCCCGAGCGAGAAACCGAGAAGCGAACGATGATCCGAGACGCCGAGACCACGACTCGGGTTCCGCAGAACTCCGCGAAATCCGCGCGCCGCGTGGCGTACGCGGCGCTCGCCGGAACCGCGATGGAGTGGTACGACTACTATCTCTTCGGCCTCGCCGCCGCGCTCGTCTTCAACCGGCTCTACTTCACGACACTCGACCCACGAGCGGCGTCCCTCGCCGCGTTCGCCACGTTCGGCGTCGGGTTCGTGGCGCGCCCGCTGGGCGCGATCCTCTTCGGTTCGATCGGCGACCGCATCGGCCGCCGGCCCGCCCTCCTGCTGAGCGTCACACTCATCGGTGCCGCAACCGTCTGCATGGGCCTGCTCCCGGATTTCGCCGCCATCGGCGTCGCGGCGCCGGTGTTCCTGGTGCTCCTCCGCCTCGTGCAGGGTGTGGCAGTCGGCGGCGAGTGGAGCGGCGCCATGACGATCGCCGTCGAACACGCCCCCGCCGACCAGCGCAGCAAGCTCGCCGCCCTCGTGCAGCTCTCATCCCCCATCGCCACCCTGCTCTCGAGCGGCGCGTTCACGCTGGTGCTGCTGCTCCCCGAAGAGTCGTTCGACGCCTGGGGATGGCGACTCCCCTTCATCGCCGCGCTCCCGATGCTCATCATCGCCCTCATCATGCGGTCCAAGATCGAGGAGTCCCCCGAGTTCGCGCGCATCGCCGAAGCCGGAACACGACCCCGCGTCCCGTTCGTCGCGCTCTTCCGGCGCGCACCCGGCCGCCTGGGGATCGCGATCCTGGTCTCCATGCTCGGAGTCGGCGGGTTCTACTTCATGAACACCTTCCTCGTGAACTTCGGGGCCAACGAGCGCGGCATCGACCGACAGATCATGGTCAACGCCATGCTCGTCGCCGCAGTCGTGCAGGCCGGGGTCACGCTCTGGTCCGGGCGCCTCGCCACCCGATTCGGCCCCGGCCGCGTCACCCTGTGGGGTGGACTCGCGACCGCCGTCGTCGCCTTCCCCGTCTTCTGGCTGGTCGACACCCAGCACCCGGTCGCCGCGATCGCGGCGCTGAGCCTCGGACTCTCGGCGGTCATCCTCGCCTACGGCGTCGCCGGATCCGCGCTCGCTGGGCTCTTCCCGACCGAGCTGCGCTACTCGGGCGTGAGCCTCGGTTACAACCTCGCGGCTGTGGTCGGCGGGTTCCTGCCGCTCGCCGCGCAGGCGTCGCTCGGCTGGTCGAGTGGCGGCTCGTGGGGGCCCGCACTGCTCTTCGCGGCGTTCGGCCTCGCGACGGCACTGGGGGGCGCGCTCGCGCACCGGGTCCTCCCCCGCGGCTGAGCGCGTTCGCCGGCGCACGCTCCCACGCCGCCTGGCGTCCCGGCGTCCCGGCGTCCCGGCGTCCGGCGTCCGGCGTCCGGTGTCCCGGCGTCCCGGTGTCCCGGCATCCGCTTCTGTGCGGAATTCTGTGTTCTATGGAGCACGATAAAGCACGGAATCCCGCACTCAACCGCGCGAAGCGCGCGAAGCGGGCGAAGCGGGCGAACCGGGCGCGGCGGGTGGCATCAGTGCTCGCAGGTGCAGCCCGCACCCGCACCAGCACCCGCACCAGCACCACCGGCAGCACCAGCCGCAGCACCCGCACCTCCGCCCCCGCCAGCGCACGCCCCGCCCCCGCCAGCGACCCCGTACGGGGTCGAACGCGGCGCGTCGAGCGACGGGTTGCTGTCGAAGAACCCGAACGGCTTCAGGGTGAAGGCGACCGTATCGACCGGCATGATCGGCCAGTCCTCGGTGCGCGTGATGTGGTGGATGCCGAACACATGCCAGAGCACCACGTCGGTGTCGATGAGGTTCTCGTCGTCCGCGATCCAGGCGCTCATCCCGGTGTCGCGGTCGTCGGCGGACTGCGTCGGATAGTCTCCGGCCGGCCACAGCTCGTCATCGTGGTGCCGTGTCACCCACAGCGTCTTCCCGATGACGGGGTTGCGCTGCAGAATCGGCGAGGCCTCATCGAACATCGCGGGGAACGATGCCGATGGCACGAGCTTGTACGCCGTCGGCGCGCCCCAGGCGTTCAACCGGTTCGGGTTCTGCACCTTCCACGACCGCTGCAGCGACCAGTCGTAGTCGCGGCCCGACTCCGCCTCCGAGGCGACCACCGTGCCTCGGGTGTGCAGGTCGAGCCCGAACGGGTTCGCGTCGCTGATGGGAGCCGCCATCGAGTCCGACTCGACGACCGTGTTGCCGTCACCGTCGATGTCGAGATCGAGTCTGGCGACGAGGAAGTGCTGGTGGAACGGCGCGTAAGTGCGGCGATCGACGACGGTCCCGGTCGGGTGAATCGCGGTCTCGTCCTCCATCGGCGTCGACACCATGATGCCGGTCGCCCGGATCTCGCACTCGATGTTCCCGTCGGGATAGAACCTCCAGTACACCAGGTACTCGTAGTTCGCGACGGTGGCGTGCACCGAGACCACGAAGCGTCGCATGCGGCGCACCTCCGTGCCGGCATCGGGATCGACGTGCTTCCAGAGCACGGCGTCGTCCTCCTCGTGCAGGCAGATGGCATTCTTCGTGACCCTGGGATGCCCCGCGGTGTCGGGCAGCACACCGTCGAGATATCGGATCTCGCCGAGGCAGTCGCAGCCGAGCTCGAGGGAGGTGCACATGTACCCGAGCCCCCACTCGCCGATGTCGAACGCGGTTCGGCGGTAGTGATCGAAGCTGGAGTCGCGATACGGCACGATCATCTCGGCGAGCGACATGCGGTAGGCGATGTCGCGATACTCGTCGCCGTCCTTGAACCGCACCTGGTGCAGCACAGGGCCCTCGCGGTAGGTGAATCCGATCCGGAACTCCCAGTCCTGCCAGCGCAGCCGTGCACCGTCGAGATTGAACGAGACGCCGTCGGGTTGGGTGATCTCGAGCGGCGCGAGATCGGTGCGGGGGGCCTCATTGCGGAGCTCTGGCACGTACTCCGCATCCACGGCGGGGAATCCGCGATCGTGCCCCTCGTCGATCTCGAGCACCGCCATGGTGTTCACGTCGACGATGATCTTCATGCCGCTGAGCGGGTGCGCGTACGGGTTTCCCTGCGGTGTCGCGCGCACCCAGATGTCGACCCAGCCCAGACGGCGATCGCGCCACTGCGGCGGCATGACCGCGCGCCCGTACGTCCAGAGGTCGAAGAGCACCAGGTCGATGTTCACGCCGCGCTGCTCGATGGCGGCACGGACGGCCGGATCTCGGCGCAGCGCCTCATCGCACTCGTGGTACTCGTCGACGGTGAAGTTCGATGTCACACCGGGCTTCTCGGTCCACGATTCGACGACGTTCTCGGTGAGGTTCACCACGGCTTCGAAGACCGCGTTCGAACGCTTCTCCCAGAGCACGGCGAAGGATCGGCGCTCGACCGCGTCGCCCTCCCGCCAGGCGCGCACCTCAGTCTTCGGGGGCTCGCGCAGCACGATCGACGCGTACCGCCAGCCCCCGTCGACGCCGCGCTCACGCGCGAGGGTCGACGAGGTGGCGGTCAGTTCTGCTGCGGTCAGTGAATCCAGCGGGTGCAGCGCCATAGCGACTCCTCTTCATCGCCCGGCACGCCCTCGTCCCGGTGCTCACGATGCAGAACAGTCTGCCACTCCCACCCGTCGGGCGGAAGCGCCGCGAGCCGCCTTACCAGCGCGGCTTGCGCTTGCCGTCCGACTGGCCACGATCATCGCGGCCTCGACGGTCGTCCCGACCGCCGCGATCATCCCGTCCGCCGCGATCGTCGCGGTCGCCGCGGAACTGGCCGCCCCGACCCGAGCCGCCCCGGTCGTCGCGATCCCACGAACGTCCGCCCCGCTCGGAGCCGCCGCCGCGGCGGTCGCCGCCGAAGTCCCGTCCGCGGCGATCCTGGCGGTTGCCGCCGCGGTCGTCACGATCGTAGCGTCCGCGGCCGCCGTCGCGATCCCGGCCGCCGTCCCGGCTACCGTCGCGGTCACGACCGTAGCCTCGCGAGCCACCGCGGTCGTCGTCGCGTCCGCGGCGCGGACCGTTGTCGCGTTTGATCTGGATCGGCTGACCGCTCACGCGGGTGTCGGAGAGACGGCCGAGCAGATCGTCGGACAGATCCGCCGGCAGCTCGACGAGCGAGAAGTCGGGTCGGATCGTGATCTTGCCGAAGTCGTCGCGGTTCAGGCCGCCCTCGTTCGCGAGCGCGCCGACGATCTGGCGCGGATCCACCTTGTGGCGCTTGCCGACCTCGATGCGGTAGGTGCTCAGGGATCCGCTCGGCCGGCTGCGACGCTCGCCGCGCTCGCGGTCGTCGCGACGGTCACGGTTGCCATCGCCCTCCTCGAGGAAGCGAGCGGCCTGCGCACGATCCCTCGCGAACTTCTTGTCGTCGTTCTCGTCGAGCAGCAGCGGGGTCTCGCCCTGCGCGACGACCGCGAGCGCCGCGGCGACGTCGGTCTCGGGAACATCGTGGTGACGCACGTAGTGGGCGATGATGTCGCGGAAGCGCTCGACACGATCCGTCTCGGAGAGCGCCGTGGTGATGGCGTCGTCGAAGCGGGAAAGACGCGTCGCGTTGACCTCTTCGACGCCGGGGAGCGGCATCGGGGTGAGCGGCTGCCGCGTCGCCTTCTCGATCGACTTCAGCATGCGACGCTCGCGCGGCGTGACGAAGCTGATGGCGTCGCCCGAGCGGCCGGCGCGGCCGGTACGACCGATGCGGTGCACGTACGACTCGGTGTCGATCGGCAGGTCGTAGTTGACGACGTGGGTGATGCGCTCCACGTCGAGCCCGCGTGCGGCGACATCGGTCGCGACGAGGATGTCGAGCTTGCCCGACTTCAGCTGGTTGACGGTGCGTTCGCGCTGCGCCTGGGCCACGTCGCCGTTGATCGCGGCGGCGGAGTAACCGCGCGCACGCAGCTTCTCGGCAACCTGCTCGGTGTCGTTGCGCGTGCGGGTGAAGACGATCAAACCGTCGAAGTTCTCAACCTCGAGGATGCGGGTGAGCGCGTCGAGCTTCTGCATGTACGAGACGACGACGTAGCGCTGCGTGGTGTTCGCGCTCGTCTGCGTCTTACCCGCGATCTTGATCTCTGCAGGATCATTGAGGTGCTGCTGCGAGATGCGGCGGATCTGCGCCGGCATGGTCGCCGAGAACAGCGCCACCTGCTTATCGTCGGGAGTGTCGGCGAGGATCGTCTCGACGTCTTCGGCGAAGCCCATCTTCAGCATCTCGTCGGCCTCGTCGAGCACGAGGTACTTGAGTTCCGAGAGGTCGAGCGTTCCCTTGTCGAGGTGGTCCATGATGCGACCCGGGGTGCCGACGACGACGTGCACGCCACGACGCAGGGCCGACAGCTGAACGCCGTAGCCCTGTCCGCCGTAGACGGGGAGGACGTGCACGTTCTTCATGCGCGCGGCGTAGCTCTCGAATGCCTCGCACACCTGCAGCGCGAGCTCGCGTGTCGGTGCCAGTACGAGGGCCTGCGGCGGCGTCTTCTGCGAGACATCAAGACGCGAGAGGATCGGCAGGGCGAACGCCGCCGTCTTGCCGGTTCCGGTCTGCGCGAGGCCGACGACGTCGCGACCCTCGAGCAGGACGGGAATCGTCGCCGCCTGGATCGCGGACGGCGTCTCGTATCCCACATCCTTCAGACCCTTGAGCACGTCAGCACTCAGGTCGAGGTCCGAGAAGGTGAGCTGGCCCTCCGCCTTCGCGGCGTTCTGATCGCCCGCGTCGACCGTCTCGGCGGTCTCGTCCGGCGTCGTGTGTTCAGGGTCGCCGGACGGAGTGTGCGGTGCGTGCTCAGAAGAGGTCATCATACAAGCTTACGCCCATCACCGCAGGTCCGCGATTTCCGACATGGCGACACGCCGGGTCAGTGCGCGAGGAGCACGCGATCGAGCACCTCGCCGAGCGCCTCCGGCGCACTGAGCGGCAGGACGGCCGCGACGTACTGATCCGGTCGCACGACGACGACCGCGCCGTCGGCTCCGATGCCGCGTTCGGCGAAGATGTCGTGCCCGCCCCCGGTGGCGTAGACCTTCTCGTAGTCGATGAGGCCGAAGGGTCCGCTCCGGGGCAGGAAGATCTGCGGGACGCGCGTGACGTCGATCTCGTGATGCTCCTGCGGGTACACCGCTTTCACGTCGACGAGGGCGTCGAGATCGGCGCCCTCCGGCGTGCAGCGTCGCACCGGCGACGCGTCGTCCTCGTCGACCCAGGCCGCCCACCGCTCCATCGCGGTTCCCGCGGCATCCGCGAAGGCGTACACCCGGTACCGGCCGTCGGCGCGGTGATGGTGGCCGAGGTGGATCGAGACGGCGTCGGCGACCCGCACCGTCGGTGCCGACTTGAACCGCTTCCCCACCGGGAAGCCCGTCGCCAACTCCTGATGCGCGGCGTCGCCCGTGATCATCGACGGCGTGTACTCCGTCATGAATCCCGCGGGGAACTCTGCGGTGGCGACGTAGAAGTCTTCGAGCTCGGAGGGCGAGCTGAACTCTTCGGGGCGCTTCGCCATCATCGTCGACCATTCCCGGTCGAAGTCGATGAGGTTCCGCGCCACCACCTGACGCTCGTCGGAATACGTCCGCAGCAGCGACTCCGCGCTGCGGCCTTCGAGCACGTACCCGAGTTTCCATGCGAGGTTCCACCCGTCCTGCATCGACACGTTCATGCCCTGTCCGGCTTTGGCGCTGTGCGTGTGGCAGGCGTCGCCGAGCAGGAAGACACGCGGGGTACCGTCCGGGGAGGTCTCGGCGTCGTCGAAGCGATCGGTGAGCCGATGCGCGACCTCGTACACGCTGTGCCACGCGACGTGCTTCACGTCGAGCGTGTAGGGGTGCAGGATCGCCTGAGCCCGAGCGATGATCGCCTCGAGCGGGGTGTCGCGCACGCGTCCGCCGTCCGTCTCATCGACCTCGCCGAGATCCACGTACATGCGGAACAGATGGTTTCCTTCGCGCGGGATGTGCAGGATATTGCCGCCGTCGTGGGATTGGATCGCGCACTTCTTCCGGATGTCGGGGAAGTCGGTGACGGCCAGGGTGTCCATGACCCCCCACGCGTGGAACGCCTGGTCCCCGGCCAGGGTGCCCCCGATGGCACGGCGCACCCCGGAACGCGCGCCATCCGCGCCGACCACGTACTTGGCGCGCACCGTGACATCGGTGCCCGCCTCAGGCCCCGAGGTGCGGCGGAGCGTGACCCGCACGCGGTACTCCCCCGACTCCTCGACGACGAGATCGACGAACTCGTACCCGTAGTCGATGTCGCCGCGGGCGGGCGAACGCCTGGCGTACTCCGCGAAGTAGTCGATCACGCGTGCCTGATTCACGATGAGGTGCGGGAACTCGCTGATCCCCGCCGGGTCGTCGGGCGCGATCGCGGTGCGGGTGATGCGGCCAGGCTCATCCACGCTCGGCTTCCAGAACGCCATCTCGGTGATCTGATAGGCCTCCTGGATGATCTGCTGCGCGAACCCGAACGCCTGGAACGTCTCCACGCTGCGCGCCTGGATCCCGTCCGCCTGACCGATGGCGAGCCGTTCGGGGCGGCGCTCGACGATGCGGGTCACGACTCCGGGGAACTGCGCGAGCTGTGCCGCTGCAACGATACCTGCCGGGCCCGAACCGACGATGAGCACGTCGATCTCGCTCGGCAGCTCGTCGGGCCGATCGAGGCCGACGCCGGCGGCCGGCGCGATCCGAGGATCGGTGGACACGTACCCGTGGTGGTGAAACTGCACTGCATCTCCCTTGTTGCATGTTCACTATTTGAATTCTATATTCGAATAGTGCGCACTCAGACTATGCGGTGCGCCCCGAACTGACAAGTGCCCCGTACTGACAAGCACCCCGTACTGACGAGCAGCCGGGGCGCCTGACGCAGCGGCGCGACAACCGGAGAAGGACCACAACGATGACGAGCACATCATCCGCACCCGCGAACGCCGGCGGCTCGCAGACGCTGTCGCGCGGGCTGCGCGCCATCGAGATCCTCGCCGACGCACCCGGACCGCTCTCCATCGATGCCCTCGCCCGCGCCCTCGAGGTCCATCGCTCGAGCGCGTACCGCTTGCTCCGCGCGCTCGAGGAGCACCGGTTCGCCGTGCGCGATGCGGGCGGACTGATTCGACTGGGACCGAAACTGACCGCGCTCGCTCGCGGTGTCGCCCCCTCGCTCACCACCGCAGCCCAGCACCCGCTCGCCGAACTCGCCGAGACCGTCGGCATGACCGCATTCATCACCGTGCTCGACGCGGACGAGGTGATCACGCTCGGTTCAGCGGAGCCCGCGAGCGTGCCCGCGACGATCTCGCGCAGCCCGGGGGTGCGGCACCCGATCGGACGAGGCGCCCCGGGCCACGCGATCGAGGCCGCCCTGCCGCGTGACGAGCACGTGCGGCTCTTCGGCACCGCCGAACTCGGTGCCGCGGCCGCTGAAGCGCAGCGCACCGGATACGCCATCACCCGGAGCGAGGTGATCGACGGAGTCGTGGCGATCGCGGTCCCCCTCACCATCGCCGGGGAACCCCCCGCGGCCGTCGCCGTCGTCCACTTCAGCACCCCGGAGGACGTGCCTGCGGTCGCCGAGCAGGTGCGGCGCACCGCGGATCGCATCGCGCAGAACTACCGCTGACGCTCCCCGCGTCTCAGCTCGCCGCGAGCCCCGAGACGAGGCGCGCGAACGCCGTGCGGGCACGATCCTGATCCAACTGACCCGCGGCGACCCCGATCGCGGCCTCGCGCAGCGCCCCGATGAGCATCGCGGCGACGAGCCCCGAATCGGTGTCCGCGGGAACCGCTCCGGCATCCCGGGCAGTGTCGAGCGCGTCGCGGATCAACATGGCACTCGCCCCGGAGCCGATGCCCTGCTCCGGTCGGCCGTGCACGATCGCGGGACCCGACACATGGTAGAAACGACCGAGGTGCGCGTCCGCGGCGAGCGCGAAGAGCGGTTCGGCGTGGGCGGCGATGCGCTCCGACCAGGTCTCCGCGTCATCCGCTGCGGCGCGCGTGCGGTCCGCCACTCTGCTGCCGAGTTCCGCGTATGCGGCGCGCAGGAGTTCGTCCCGGCCCTCGGGGAAGTGCGCGTAGATGGTGCCGCGTGCGACGCCGGCGGTCTCGGCGACGCGGTCGATCGTGGTGAGCTCGACGCCCCCATCGGCGATCACGTCGAGCGCTGCTGCGGCAATCTCGCGGCGTGTGCGTTCGCGGCGGCGTTGCCGGAGCGTGGGCGGGCCGTCGTTGTCGATCGTGGTCACATCGTCAGTCTAGGACCTGCACGCACCCGAAGTAGACCATGAGTGCAGATACTGGACTCTGAGTATAGTTTTCGACCGACTCCCGTGTTAGCGTGTGCCCCGATCCCTCCGCGCATCGCCGCCCGACCCGAGAGGAGCGCCATGGTCACCGCTGATCCGAGCGCCGCAGTCATCCGCCTCGTCCGTGAGGCGCTGCCGCGCTTCGGCTTCGCCGCAGACCCGCAGCTGAGCCTGCTGAAGCAGCGCGAGAACTCGGTCTTCGCCTTCACCGCGGACGGCCGCAGGTATGTCGCCCGCGTGCACCGCCGCGGATACCACTCCGATGCCGAGCTCGCGTGCGAGGTGGCGTTCGTGCGCGCACTGCGGGATGCGGGAGTGGCCGTGCCCGACTTCCTCGCCGCGAACGATGGACGCGGATTCGCAGTGGTCGGCAGCGACCACCGTGATGAGCCCCATCAGGTCGACGTGCAGCGATTCCTCGACAATCACGGCACCTTCGGCAGCGAGGAGACCGGCGTCGATGGAACGGCGCGCATCGACCCCGCCGACTTCGCCGACCTCGGACGACTCGTCGCGCAGGCGCACGATGCCACGGTGCGCTGCGGATACCGTATGGCGGTACCCCGCGCCGACTGGGACACCGAGGGTCTCGTGGGAGCCTCACCGGCCTGGGGCGACCCGCTGCGGATCGCCGAGCTCACGGGTCGGGGTCGGGACGACATCGTCGCGGCGCTCCCCCGCCTGCGCGAACAGCTCGAGGCGTACGGAACACCCGACGACAGATTCGGGCCGATCCACGCCGATCTCACGCCCGAGAACGTTCTGCGCACCGACCACGGGCTCGTGCTCATCGACTTCGACGACTTCGCAGCGGGGTGGCACCTCTTCGACCTCGCGACGGCTCTCCACTTCTACGCACCGCATCCGCGGTTCGCCGAGTACCGGGACGCGCTGTTCGCCGGGTACGCCTCGGTGCGCCCGCTCGACGACCGCGACTACGCCGTGTTCCCCGCGATGCTCCTCGCCCGCAGTCTCACATACCTGGGGTGGGCGGCCGACCGTCGCGGCGAACCGACCGCCGAGTGGCTCGTCTCCGACGTACTGCCCCACACCGTTCGCCTCGCGCGCGCCGTGAACACCGCGTCCACCACCCCGACCTCCTCAGGAGCACGCGCATGACCGCCCACACCGATCTCATCGCCCGCCGCAACGCGACCATCGGACCGTACTCTCCGCTCTTCTACGCCGAGCCGTTGCACTTCGTGTCCGCTCGGGGCGTCTGGCTGACCGAGGCGAACGGCGAACGCTACCTCGACGGCTACAACAACGTGCCGCACGTGGGTCACGCCAACGAACGGGTCGTCGCCGCGCTCTGCGCACAGGCGGGCACGCTCAACATCCACACCCGCTACCTCAACGAACGGGTGATCGATTACTCCGAGCGCCTGCTCGCGACCTTCGCCCCCGAACTCGACCGTGTGCTCTACGGCAACTCCGGCTCCGAGGCCAACGAGCTCGCACTGCGCATTTCCCGGCAGCTGACCGGCTCCACCGGCGTCATCGTCTCCGACTACAGCTACCACGGAACGACGATCGCGCTCGCCGAACTCACCACCGGGCTCAGAACGCGCGAACCGCTCGGCGCGCACGTGCGCTCCATACGGATCCCCGATCTCGATGCCGACCCTCGGCCCGAAGCCGACGTGCTGAGTGAGACGCTCGCGGACATCGATGCGGCGATCGTCTCACTGCACGACGCGGGCTACGGCGTCGCGGCGAGTCTCTTCGACCCGCTCTTCTCCACGGAGGGCATGCCGCGCGTTCCTTCCGGGCTCCTCGCAGGAATCGCCGACCGTGTGCGCGCGGCGGGAGGACTCGTGATCGCCGATGAGGTGCAGAGCGGATTCGGGCGCACCGGCACGCACATGTGGGGACACGAATACGCGGGTATGCGGCCCGACATCGTCACCCTGGGCAAGCCGATGGGCAACGGGCACCCGATGTCCGGCGTCGTGACGAGCGAGGCGGTGCTCGACGCCTTCGGGTCGCGCAACGAGTTCTTCAACACGTTCGCCGGCAATCCGGTCTCCGCGGCCGTCGGCGAAGCCGTGCTGCTCGAGATGGAGGAGCACGACCTCATGGCGCGCGCACGCTCCCTGGGCGAGACCGCGCGGGCGCGCTTCGACGCGTTCGTCGAGCAGTACGATGTCGTCCGCTCGGCGAAGAGCGCCGGCATGTTCCTCGGACTCGACTTCGCGATCGATGGGGTTCCTGATCCTGTTGCTGCGCGGCGCGTGGTCGAGGAGATGAAACGGCGCAACGTGCTCATCTCCCGGATCGGACGCGACGAGAGCGTGCTCAAGGTGCGCCCCCCGCTCGCCTTCGGCCCCGATGAACTGCCGATCCTGCTGGATGCGCTCGCCGCATCGCTGGACGCGGCAACGGTGCCGCCCGGGCACTGACCCGGTTCGAGCGGCTATCCTCGGGTCAGATGCTGCATCAACGTCGTTGCATCATGAAGAGAGGGAGACGACATGCCCACTGCCGATCAGCGGAATGTGTCTCGGGACGACGCACGCCCGACCCGTGTCGACAGCATCGGCGCGTTCCGCCGCATGGTCTCGAACGCGTTCGTTCCCCTGGAGATCAGCTCAGACCATCATGGTCCGTTCATGGCGCGGCTGACCTCGGCGGACGCCGAGGACGTCGTCTTCACCGAGGTGACCGCCCGGCCGCACCTCGTGGAGCGGACGACCGAGACCATCGCGAGCGGGGGCAGCGGCTACTACAAGGTGAGCTTGCTGCTCTCCGGGAGCAGCATCCTCGTGCAGGACGGGAAAGAGCTCATCATGCGTCCCGGCGACCTCTCCGTCTACGACACCTCCCGACCCTATTCCTTGCTCTTCGGCGAGGACTTCCGGAACCTCATCATGATGTTCCCGAAGGATCGACTCGAGCTGCCCGGCGCCTTCACCGATCAACTGACCGCGGTGTCGCTCAGTCAGGAGCACCAGGGCATCGCCCCGGTGCTCACGGCGTTCCTGTCGCAGTTCCCGAGTCAGCTCACCCACCTCACCCGACCGGTCCGCGCCAAACTCGGCCACACGAGTCTCGACCTCATGGGCACGCTGTTCTCGAGCATCCTCGATGCGACGCCCGGGCAGCGCGACCCGCATCAGGTCCTGCTGCAGAAGATCACCGGCTACATCGATCAGCACCTCGCGTCGCCCGACCTGTCGCCCGGCACCATCGCCGCCGTGCACTACATCTCGACCCGGCATCTGCACGCGCTGTTCCAACGCGGTGACACCACGGTGTCGCGATGGATCCGCGAGCGCCGACTCGAGCGCTGCCGCGCCGACCTCGTCGATCCCGTGCTGCACGAGCGCACGGTCGCGGCGATCGGCGCCAGGTGGGGTTTCACGGATGCCGCGCACTTCAGTCGCGTCTTCAAGTCGGCCTACGGCGTCTCCCCGAGCGATCTGCGGCACGGCTGACTCACATCCCCGCGTGCGCGAACGCGAGCGTCGGCAGGTCGACGATGTGCGCGCCTCCGTCGGCGACGAGCACGGCTCCCGTCATGTACGACGACTGACGTGAACCGAGGAAGCGGGCGATCGCCGCGATCTCCTCGGGATCCGCCGGCCGTCCGAGCGGCACGTCCGCCGTCACGGCCGCGTACCCGTCATCCGGGCTCTCGATACCGGGCGCGTGGCGCGCGAACTCCGCCATCTCTGCGTCGGCCATCGGCGTGCGGACCCACCCGGGGCAAATGGCGTTCACCCGCACCCCGCGACGACCGTAGTCGCGCGCGAGACTCTTCGTGAGGCCGATGAGGGCGTGCTTACCGACGGTGTACCCCGCAACCGAGGGGCCGGCGAACAGGCCGGCGAGCGACGAGACGATCACGATCTCGCCGCCGCCGTGGGCCGCGAGCGACGGCAGCGCCTCCCGTGCCATGACGAACGCCGTGGAGAGGTTCACCGTCATCGCGGCCTGCCAGTCGTCATCGGAGGTCTCCCCCACGGCCGAAAAGCCGTGCCCGCCGGCATTCGCCACGAGCACGTCGAGCCGTTCGTGCCGCGCGAGGATCGTCTCGATCGCCGCGCGGGCCGACGCCGTATCGGACGCGTCTGCGACAACAGCGTCACCCCCGATCCGATCCGCAACCTCTTCGAGCGGGGCCAACCGGCGACCGAGCACGATCACGGTCGCGCCGTCATCCGCGAACCGTTCGGCGATCGCGGCGCCGATCCCCGTGCCGCCACCGGTGACCGCGACGACACGTCCCCGCACTGACTCGTCCCTCGCGACCATGATCCGCCTCTCGCTCCGCATCGGGTGGCCTCATCGCCCACCGTGACGCCAGTCTGCGCGCTGCACGACCCGTACCGGTCGATCCACTCGCTGACGTCATAGTCGCCTGCCCCCATGGTCAAGCCCGGCGGGGACATAATCGCTGCAACACCCGGTTCACCCCCGGTCGGCAAAGGAGCCCTCCATGTCAGAATCCCACGTCAACACCGCCCTGCGGAAGAACGCGCTCGGCGTCGCCGGCATCGTGTTCCTCGTGCTCGCCGCAGTCGCGCCGCTCACCGGCACCATCGTGGTCGCCGGACTCGCCATCGCGCTGGGCAACGGCGGCGGCACGCCCATGTCCTTCCTCATCGTCGCCGTCATCCTGCTGCTGTTCGCCGTCGGCTACGCGCAGATGTCGAAGCAGCTCGTCAACGCCGGCGGCTTCTACGCCTTCGTCGTGAAGGGCCTCGGTCGTCCCGGCGGACTCGTCGCCGGACTCATCGCCACCCTCGGCTACAACTTCTTCGTCGTGGGCACGATCGGCACGAGCGGCTTCTTCATGCAGATCGTCATCGCCGACCTCACGGGTGTGAACCTGCACTGGGCCGTATGGGGACTCGCGTCCATCGTCGTGTCGTTCCTCATGGGCCGACGCGGGATCGACTTCAGCTCGAAGATCCTCGGCGTCGCGCTCGTGCTCGAGGTGCTGATGCTCGTGGTCTTCAACATCTCGGTCCTGGTACAGACCGGATATGACGTCGCGGCTTTCTCACCGTCGGCCGTCTTCGCCGGATCGCTTCCCATCGGCCTCCTGCTCGCTGCAACCGGTTTCCTCGGGTTCGAAGCCACCGCGCTCTTCGGCGAGGAGGCGCGCGATCCGCAGCGCACCATCCCACGCGCGACCTACGCCGCCATCATCCTCATCGGGGTGATTCTCGCGTGGACCACCTGGTCGGTCGTCAGCGCCACCGGCGTCGCTCAGGCTCAGGACGAAGCACTCGCGCACCTCGAAGGCGGGGACCTCATCTTCGCGCTGGCGCAGCAGTATCTCGGGGGCCCCGCGGTGATCGTCATGCAGCTGCTCCTGCTCGTCAGCCTGTTCGCGGCGATGCTCGCGTTCCACAACGCCGCGACGCGCTACCTGTTCGCCCTCGGTCGGGCGCGGATCCTGCCCTCAGCTCTCGCGCGCACCCGTGAGAACGGCGCACCGCAGCTCGCGGGCGTCATCCAGGCAGGATTCGCGGCAGTGGTCGCCCTGCTGTTCGCGCTCGCGGGCGTCGATCCGATCTCGACGCTCGTTCCGGCGATGCTCGGGTTCGGTACGCTGAGTCTCATCGTGCTGCAGGGACTCGCCGCGCTCTCGGTGGTCGTCGCGTTCCGCAGGCAACGCGATCCTCGCATCATGTCGACGCTCGTCGCACCCGGCATCGGCTTCCTCGGGCTCCTCTGCATCGCGGTGCTCGCATTCGCCAACTTCGACATCGTGGCCGGTTCCGAGGCGCTGGCGGTCAATCTGCTGCCCCTGCTCCTGCTCGTCGCCCTCGTCGGCGGATTGATCTACGCCGCGTACCTGCGCGCCCGTCGTCCGGACGTGTACGCCAGTCTGTCGAACGATCTCGAGCGCTTCAGCGTCGACACCCCCGAACGGAGCCACCGATGACGCACCCCGACCTCATCCTGACCGGCGGAACCGTGTACACCGCGGATTCGGCGCACCCCTCCGCTGCCGCCATCGCGGTCACGGCCGGCCGCATCTCCGCGCTCGGGAGCAGTGCCGAACTCGCCCGCCTCGCCGGTGTTGACACGGAGATCAGAGATCTCGGTGGGGCATTCGTCATGCCCGGCCTGATCGATGCGCACACCCACCACGCGATCGCCGGCGAAGAAGACCTCTTCCACGTGCCCCTGCCGATCAATGCGAACCTGGACGGAATCGTGCGGGCGGTCCGCGAGCACGCGGCGGACCTTCCGGAAGACGCGTGGATCGTCGGCGGGCCCTGGGCGAGCGATCGGCTGGGCGAACTCAGCACCGCCGACGCCCTCGCCCAGTTGGATGAGGCCGCCGGCGGACGCCCCGTGATGCTCACCGACGACTCGCACCACAATCGTTGGGTGAGTTCGCGCGCCCTCGAGGTCGCCGACATCACCGCGGGTGACGGCGTGGCCGTCGACGCCGATGGCCGTCCGACCGGAGTGCTCTTCGAGGCCGCGGGGATCCCCGTCGCCCGCGCGCATCGCGCCGCCGGGGCGCTGACCCCCGAACAGGATCGCCTCGCTTCCCGGCGCGGCATCGAGATGCTGCACTCGTTCGGCATCACCGCCTTCCAGGACGCCGCCGTCTCGACCCCCACCCTCGAGGCGCTCCGGTCGCTCGACGCCGACGGCGACCTCCCCGCGTGGGTCATGTCGTCGATGCTCATCAACGACGAGATATTCGGTTACACCCCCATCGGCGAAGAACTCGTCTTCGACGGCGAGCGCTTCCGCACCGAGCATCACCGCCCCGACTTCGTGAAGATCTTCCTCGATGGCATCCCGCCCACCCGCACCGGAGCGTTCATCGAACCGTACCTGCCGGACGACGTGCACGGCGCCCATCACCACGGCGACACCCTGCTGCCGCACGACGCGCTCACCGACTGGTTGCGTCGCATCGCCGGGCACGGCCTGTCGGCGAAGATCCACTGCACCGGCGACGCGTCGGTGCACGCGGTGCTGAATGCGACCGAGACGCTCCGCGGCGAGGGGTTCACCGAGGCGCGCATCCACATCGCTCACGGACAGTTCGTCGATCCGGACGACATTCCCCGTTTCGCGAAACTCGACGTCGTCGCAGAGATCTCGCCCTTCATCTGGGTGCCCGGACCGATCGTCGAAGCGATCCGCGCGGTCCTGCCGCCCGACCGGGCCGACCGCATGCACCCGAACCGCGACCTCCTCGACGCGGGGGCGATCATCGCGGGCGGGTCCGACTGGCCGGTGTCCGTCTCCCCGAACGCCTGGGAAGGGATCCACGGCCTCGTCACGCGCGCCGACCCCAGTGGTCAGTTCCCCGGCGTGCTCTGGCCCGAACAGGCGATGACCCTCGATGAAGCGATCACTGCCTTCACGATCGGTGCAGCCACGGCGCTCGGTCTCGAGCAGGAGACCGGGTCGCTCACCATCGGCAAGTCGGCCGACTTCATCCTGCTCGATCGCGATCCCTTCGCCCACCCCGCCGACGCCCTCGCGTCCACCACGGTCACCGAAACCTGGTTCGCCGGGCGACGCGTGTACCTCCGCGAGTAGCGGGGCGGGGCGGGCCCGCCGGCCGCCGCCGCGTGCGCCCGTGCGCCCGGCCCGCCCCGCCGGCCCGCACGCCGAGATCCCCCGAACGCTGGCTTCGCGTCCCTTGAAGCCAGCGAAACTGCGCTCTCGGCGAGATGGCGGGCGCGGGACGGGACGGGACGGACGCGGAGCGGCGGGGGCCCGGCACGGCGGGGACTCGGCACGGCGGAGGCCCGGCACGGGGCGCTGCGGGGCACCGCGCAGGGCCCCCCGCCTCAGATGCCGCGGTCGGGGGTGAGGATCCCGGAGGGGTCGAGCGCGTGCTTGATGGCGCGCTGCACGTCGATCGCCGTCTGGTCGAGTTGCCACGCGAGCTCGTGCCGTTTCACGGAGCCGATGCCGTGCTCGCCGGTGACGGTGCCGTGCAAGGAGAGCGCGAGGCGGGTGATGTCGTCGATCACGGTTTCCGCTGCCGCGTACTCGTCGGCTGACTCCCCGGCTTCGACGGTGCAGTGCAGGTTGCCGTCGCCGGCGTGCGCCACCGTCGACACGCGTCGGCCGTGATCGCGGGCCACGGCCTCGACTCCCAGGAACATCTCGGCGAGCGCCGCGATCGGCACCCCGACGTCACAGGAGACGCGCAGGCCCCGCGCGTTGAGCGCGGGGTTGGAGAGCCGACGTGCTTCGAGCAGCGTATCGGTCTCGGAAATCTCCGATGCGACGCTTCCGTGCGCCGCGCACACCTCGAGAATCGCGGCCGCGTCCGCTTCGGCGCGCGGCCCCACCGTCTGCCCGACGAGGATCGCCGCATCGCCGACGGGCAGCCCGCTCGGATGGAACGACTCGATGATCTCGACGCTCAACGCGTCGAGCAACTCCAGTACTTCGGGTTTCGCGGGTCCTGACACGATGGCGGCGACGGCAGCCCCGGCGTCCTCGATCTTCGCGAAGCTCGCACGGAATGTGCGCGGCGCCCCCTCGGGCACGGGCTTCAAACGCACGGTGGCGCGTGTGATGACTCCGAGGGTGCCCTCGGATCCGGTGAAGAGGCTCGTGAGGTCGAGCCCGGTCACGTCTTTGATCGTGCGACCGCCGGTGCGCATGATGCGACCGTCGGCGAGCACGATCTCGAGACCGGCCACAGAGTCGGTGGTGACGCCGTGGGCGACGCAGCGCAGACCGCCCGCGTTCGTGGCGATGTTGCCGCCGACGGTGGAGATTCTCGCGCTCGCGGGATCGGGCGGGAAGAACAGTCCGTGCTCCTGCGCGGCGCGATCGAGGTCGGCTGTGATCACGCCGGCTTCGACTTCGGCAAGACGGTTCGCGGGGTCGATCGTGATGATCTGGTTCATGCCTGCGAGCGAAATGACGAGGCCGCCCGGGTACCCGACCGCTCCACCGGCGAGTCCGGTGCCCGCTCCGCGCACGGAGACGCGCACCCCCTGCGCGGACGCCCAGGCGAGCGCTGCCGACACGTCCTCGGTGGACGCCGCGAGTACCACCGCGATCGGCTCGCCCTCGGGCGCCGCACGGGAGGTGTCGCGCGCATAGGGAGCGATCGCCTCCGGGTCGGTGAGCACGGCGGCTCCCAGCCGCTCGCTCAGGTCATCGAGCGCGGTCGATCCCATGGAACCCCTTCCGTTGCGGACGAGTATAGGGGCTTCCTGCGACGGACCGAATACCGCTGGTCAATTCCAGAAAAATCATATACGATCTCAGATACGTATTCATCGAGGAGACGGAGGGCACGTGCTCACCGAAGCGCAGATCGAGACCATCGCCGATGAGCTGGTCCGAGCCGATCGCGAACGGACGGTCCTGCCGCGCCTGACGCAGCGGTACCCCGACATGACGATCGACGACTCGTACGCGATCCAGAAGCTCTGGTCCGATCGTCGGATCGCGAACGGCGCGCGCCTCGTCGGTCACAAGATCGGACTCACCTCGAAAGTCATGCAGGTCGCGACGGGCATCACCGAGCCGGACTACGGCGTGATCCACGATGACATGGTGGTCGAATCGGGAACAGCGCTCGAATTCGACCGCTTCTCGAACGTGCGCATCGAGGTCGAGCTCGCGTTCGTCCTGGCGCATCCGCTCGCGGGCCCCGGCGTCACCATCTTCGATGTCCTGAACGCGACGGACTACGTCGTTCCCGCGCTCGAGGTGCTGAACTCGCACCTCGAGATGGAGGGGCGCACCATCGTCGACACCATCAGCGACAACGCCGCCATGGGTGCCATGGTCATCGGAGGGCGTCCGGTGAGACCGGACGCAGTGGACCTGCGGTGGGCATCGGCGCTCCTCTCCCGGAACGAGACGATCGAGGAGTCGGGTGTCGCGGGCGCCGTACTCGGCCACCCGGCGATGGGCGTCGCCTGGCTCGCGAACAAGCTCGCCCAGCACGGGCAGTCGCTCGACGCCGGCGAGATCATCCTCGCCGGCTCCTTCACCCGGCCGATGTGGGTCGAGCGCGGCGACACTATCCACGCCGACTACGGAACGTTGGGAGCGGTGTCATGCCGGTTCGTCTGACCCTCCCCGACCCCTTCGTGACCCGGATCCGCGCCGCCGATCGCCCCCTGGCCGGACTGTGGGTCTGCTCGGGCAGCCCGGTCGCCGCAGAGATCGTCGCCGGCAGCGGCATCGACTGGGTGCTCCTGGACGCGGAACACTCCCCCAACGGTCTCGAGTCGATCCTCGCCCAGTTGCACGCCATGTCGGCGTATCCCGTAGCCCCGGTGGTCAGGCCGCCGTTCGGAGACCCGGTCACCATCAAGCAGGTGCTCGACCTCGGAGCGCAGAACCTCCTCATCCCGATGGTCGACTCTGCCGAGCACGCCGCAGAGATCGTGCGCGCCGTCCGCTACCCGGGCGGGGCGCGCGGTGGGGTGCGCGGCGTCGGCTCGGCGCTCGCGCGCTCAGCGCGCTGGAACCGGGTCGACGGCTACCTCGGCCGCGCCGATGACACCATCAGTCTGACGGTGCAGATCGAGTCAGCGGCGGCGGTTGCGAACGTGGAGCGCATCGTCGCCGTCGACGGCGTCGACGCCATCTTCGTGGGCCCGTCGGATCTCGCCGCGTCCATGGGTCACCTCGGCGAGCAGGGACACCCCGACGTGGTCGAGGCGGTGCTGACCGCGATCCGAGCGGCGAACGCCGCGGACGTTCCCGTCGGGGTCAACGCCTTCGTCCCCGAGGACGCCGAGCGGTACCTCGATGCCGGCGCGGATTTCGTCGCGGTGGGTGCCGATGTCGCGATCCTCGCCAGGCAGACCGAGGCGCTCGCCGACCGCTTTACGGCACCGCGCAGTGCCGCATCGGGTGACGCGCCTCCGAACGCGGACACTGCCCCGCGCTCGTCCTACTGATCCCGACCCCCGCACTGCACCACGACCGCGAAGGAATCGCAGACATGACCATCGGCATCGAGACGCCAGGCAAGATCATCGCCGTGCACCTGAACTACCCGTCGCGCGCCGCGCAGCGCGGCCGCACTCCGGCACAACCGTCGTATTTCTTCAAGCCGGCGTCGTCGCTCGCACCGACCGGCAGCACCATCGAGCGTCCCGCCGGGACTGAACTGCTCGCGTTCGAAGGCGAGATCGCGATCGTCATCGGTGCTCCGGCGAAGCGGGTCTCCCCCGAAGACGGGTGGGCGCACGTCGCCCGGGTGACCGCAGCGAACGACTTCGGTCTCTACGATTTGCGGGCCGCCGACAAGGGTTCGAATGTGCGGAACAAGGGCGGAGACGGGTACACCCCGATCGGTCCGGTCGCGATCCCGACCGATGGCATCGGCGAGGACGCGTGGCGGGTGCGCACGTGGGTCAACGGTGAGCTCGTCCAGGACGACACCTCCGACACCCTGCTCTTCCCCTTCGGTCGCCTGGTCGCCGACCTCTCCCAGCACCTGACGCTCGAGACCGGGGATGTGATCCTCACGGGCACGCCGGCCGGATCATCCGTGGTGCTCCCGGGCGACGTCGTCGAGGTGGAAGTGGATGCGCCGGATGCGCCGGGGTCCCCCACCACCGGCCGATTGGTCACGACCGTCACGCAGGGCGAAACCCCCTTCGGGGACTTCGGCGCGAAGCCCAACGTCGACGACCTGCAGCGGATCGAGGCGTGGGGCAGCGAGGCCGAGCACGCGAACGCGGTCGCCGCGGGCCGGGCGACTCCGCTCGAGGGCGCACCGGACGGCCCGCTGAGCACGGAGATCCGCGAACAGCTCTCGGGCGTCGCGGTGGCGACGGTGTCGGCGGCGCTGCGCAAGCGCGGCTACGTCGACATCTTCATCGACGGCGTCCACCCGAACCATGAGGACGATCGGATTCTGGGCACCGCGAAGACGCTGCGCTTCATTCCCTTCCGCCCGGATCTCTTCCAGTCCTACGGCGGCGGGTTCAACGCCCAGAAGCGCGCCTTCGACACGGTGAATCCCGGCGAGATCCTCGTCGTGGAGGCACGCGGCGTCCGCGACACCGGCACGGTCGGCGACGTGCTCGCGCTCCGCGCCCAGGTGCGGGGTGCCGCGGGCATCGTCACCGACGGCGGTGTCCGCGACTTCGCCGCGGTGCAGGAGTTCGACATTCCCGTCTTCTCCCAGGGCGCCCACCCGAGCGTGCTCGGCCGTCGACACGTGCCGTGGGAGACGGACGTCACGATCGGCTGCGGAGGTGCGGCCGTGCAGCCGGGCGACATCATCTTCGGCGACCACGACGGCGTCATCGTGATCCCGCCTCATCTGCTGGCCGAGGTCGCCGCCGAGGCCGCTGCGCAGGAGCGCGCGGACGCCTGGATCGCCGAGCAGGTCGCGCAGGGCGCGCCGGTCGACGGCCTTTTCCCGATGAACGCCGAGTGGCGCGCGCGATACGAGGCCGAGACAACCGCAGAGCCGGATACGAGTGCGACACCGTGACCGCCGAATCGAAATCGCAGCGGGCATACCGGGTGCTGCGCGAACGTATCGACGCCGGCACGGTCGTCCCCGGTTTTCGTCTCGTGCTCGCAACCATCGCCGCAGAGCTCGACATGTCGGTCGTGCCGGTCCGCGAGGCCATTCGGAGACTCGAAGCCGAAGGGCTCGTCACGTTCGAGCGCAACGTGGGCGCCCAGGTGGCGCTCATCCATGAGACCGAGTACCAGTACACGATGCAGACCCTCGCCCTCGTGGAGGGGTCGGCCACCGCCCTCGCGGCGCCGAGCATCACCCCCGAGCAGATCGCGCGCGCGCGGGCGATCAACCACACGATGCGGCAGACGCTCACCGATTTCGAGCCGCACCGCTTCACGGAGCTGAACCTCGAGTTCCACAGCGTGCTGT
The DNA here is from genome assembly GCF_017583045.1 of Leucobacter tardus. Taxonomy (GTDB): domain Bacteria; phylum Actinomycetota; class Actinomycetes; order Actinomycetales; family Microbacteriaceae; genus Leucobacter; species Leucobacter tardus. The sequence goes on from NZ_JAGFBF010000005.1 coordinate 691,344, forward strand.
TCGAGTCCTGCCCGAACCCGCACATCCTCGACCTCGTGCACCGCGGCTGGAATCGGATGCGCGTGCTGCGCGATTCCTCGTTCAGCTTCGTGCCCGGCCGCGCGCACGACTCAGTCGATGAGCACGAGCGGATCCTCAAGCTCATCGAGGCCGGCGCTCCGGCGATCGAGATCGAGCTCTGCGCCCGCGCGCATCGCACGGCGACACTCGACGCCGTGCTCGAGCGGCAGGCGTCAGCGCACGAGACGCAGACGTCCACTCACGACACGCAGACGCCACCCGGCTCGCTCGAGCCGCACCAGCAGACCCGCGGCATCGACGCCGCCTGACCGCATCAGCATTCGCATTCGCATCCACGAGGGAGCATCATCATGACCCAGCACACGCCCGCAGGGCTGCCAGAGAAGATCCAGCACTTCATCGACGGCGCGCTCGTCGACTCGATCGGGGGTGAGACCTTCGACGTGCTGAACCCCGTGACGAACGAGACCTACATTCAGGCAGCCGCCGGTCAGCACGCCGATATCGACGCCGCGGTGGCCGCCGCGAAGCGCGCCTTCGACGAGGGCCCGTGGCCGAAGATGCTGCCGCGCGAGCGATCGCGCGTGCTGCACAGAATCGCCGACATCGTCGAGTCCCGCGACGCCCAGCTCGCCGAGCTGGAGAGCTTCGATTCCGGCCTCCCGATCACGCAGGCGAAGGGCCAGGCACGTCGTGCGGCCGAGAACTTCCGCTTCTTCGCCGACCTCATCGTCGCGCAGCACGACGATGCCTTCCAGGTTCCCGGCCGCCAGATGAACTATGTCAACCGGAAGCCGATCGGTGTCGCCGGCCTCATCACGCCGTGGAACACCCCGTTCATGCTCGAGTCGTGGAAGCTCGGTCCGGCTCTCGCGACCGGCAATACGGTCGTGCTGAAGCCGGCGGAGTTCACGCCGCTGTCGGCGTCGCTCTGGGCAGAGATCTTCCGGGCGGCCGGGGTGCCTGACGGCGTCTTCAACCTCGTTAACGGACTCGGCGAGGCGGCTGGCGACGCACTCGTGAAGCACCCGGACGTTCCCCTCATCTCGTTCACCGGAGAAAGCAGCACCGGGCAGCTGATCTTCGCGAACGCGGCGCCGCATCTCAAGGGCCTCTCGATGGAGCTGGGCGGCAAGAGCCCCGCCGTCGTCTTCGCCGACGCCGACCTCGACTCCGCCATCGACGCGACGGTCTTCGGCGTCTTCAGCCTGAACGGCGAGCGCTGCACGGCGGGCAGCAGGATCCTCGTACAGCGCGACATCTACGACGAGTTCGTGGAGCGCTACGCGGAGCGCGCCAAGAACGTTGTTGTCGGCGAGCCGTCCGACCCGGCCACCGAGGTCGGTGCGCTCGTGCACCCCGAGCACTACGACAAGGTGATGAGCTACGTCGAGATCGGCAAGCAGGAGGGGCGCCTCGTCGCGGGCGGCGGGCGACCCGAGGGGTTCGAGCGCGGCAACTACGTCGCACCGACCGTCTTCGCCGATGTCTCCCCCGACGCCCGCATCTTTCAGGAGGAGATCTTCGGGCCCGTCGTCGCGATCACTCCTTTCGATACCGATGAGGACGCGCTCGCGCTCGCCAACCACACCAAGTACGGCTTGGCCGCCTACATCTGGACCTCCGACCTCAAACGCGCGCACAACTTCTCCCAGTCGGTCGAGGCCGGCATGGTGTGGCTCAACTCGAACAACGTGCGCGACCTGCGGACCCCGTTCGGCGGGGTGAAGGCGTCGGGACTCGGGCACGAGGGCGGCTACCGCTCGATCGACTTCTACACCGACCAGCAGGCGGTCCACATCACGCTCAACGAAGCGCACTCGCCGAAGTTCGGCGCCGGGAAGTAGAGGAGCGATCATGACCAAGCTCAATGACGCCGACAAGCAGTCCGCAGGGTTCTGGGTGACACAGGAGGCCCCGATCGTATCGGAGAACCCGATCCCGAAGGCGACGTCGCCCGCTCCCGACATCCTCCGGTGCGCCTACATGGAGCTCATCGTCACCGATCTCGCCGCCTCGCGCGAGTTCTACGTCGACGTGCTCGGGCTGTACGTGACGATGGAGGACGACACGGCGATCTACCTCCGCTCGACCGAGGAGTTCATCCATCACAACCTGATCCTCCGAAAAGGACCGGTCGCAGCGGTGGCGGCCTTTTCGTACCGGGTGCGCAGCCCCGAGGATCTCGACCTCGCGGTCGCGTTCTACGAGGAGCTCGGGTGCGAGGTGCGCCGCAACCCCGACGGCTTCGTGGCGGGCATCGGCGACTCGGTGCGCGTGGTGGATCCGCTCGGGTTCCCGTATGAGTTCTTCTATCAGACCGAGCACACCGAGCGCATGTCGTGGCGCTACGACCTCCACATTCCCGGCGAACTCGTGCGGCTCGACCACTTCAACCAGATCACCCCAGACGTGCCGCGCGCGGTGGGGTTCATGCAGAACCTCGGCTTCCGCGTGACGGAGGACATCCAGGATCACGAGGGCACGGTCTACGCCGCCTGGATGCGACGCAAGCCGACGGTGCACGACACCGCGATGACCGGTGGCGACGGGCCGCGCATGCACCACGTCTGCTTCGCCACGCACGAGAAGCACAACATCCTCGCGATCTGCGACAAGCTCGGCTCGCTGCGCAGGTCGGACAGTATCGAGCGCGGTCCCGGCAGGCACGGCGTCTCGAACGCGTTCTACCTCTACCTCCGCGACCCCGACGGGCACCGCGTCGAGATCTACACGCAGGACTACTACACCGGCGACCCCGACAACCCGGTCGTCACGTGGGACGTGCACGACAACCAGCGCCGCGACTGGTGGGGCAATCCCGTCGTCCCGTCGTGGTACACCGACGGCTCGCTCGTGCTCGACCTGGACGGGAACCCGCAACCCGTCGTCGCCCGCACCGACGACTCGGAGATGGAGGTCACGATCGGTGCGGACGGGTTCTCCTACACCCGGACCGACGGTGAGGAGCAGGGCTTCAAGCTCGGCAACACCTTGTAGGGGCGACCAGCGGCGTCGGGTCCGGTGCGAACATCGGACCCGACGCCGCTACGCGACCTCGAACACGTCGACCTGCACGCGATCCGGGAAGCGCTGACCCGCTCCGACGAAGACCCGATCCTCGACCCACGACCACGCCCCGCTGCCGATGAGACGGGGAACGCATCGGAAGTAGACGCGTTCCGGGGGCACTGGAAGACCCGCGGCGATCCGCTCGACGTCGGCCGGACTGGCCGTGCGTACGCCGACGTTCTCGACGATGAGGACCTCGTCGTCCTCGGTCCGGATCGCGTACTTCGCGAGCAGGTCGGTGGCCGTCTCGGATCGGATGACTTGGAAGTCCGCGCCTGCCGGCAGGATCTCGCCGCGGATCCGCGGCCCCTCGACCGTGCCGCCGGTGATGTGGATGATGCGGTGGCGCTCCGACCCGATGGTCCCCGTTTCGACGGGAGCGTCCACTCGGATCGTGAGTCGTGCGAAGAACCGCAGCTCCGGCGGCTCAGGCGGTTCCGGTCGGGGTGGATCCTTCGGCATCGATGCTCCTTCGCACGTCACGGCTGGTTCGCCCGTTCGGGGTCACCCTACACTGAAGGCGTGGCGTCGGAGTCGGGAGGCACTGCGGAGGACCGCCCGACCGGCACCCTGCACTCAAGGGCGGCCTTAGCGCCCCTGAACCACATCCGCGATTCGAGGAGGAATCATGTCAGATCGCCGCACCGGGCTGGACCCCGAACGTTGGAACGGACGGCTGTTCACCGATGGCTGGACCACCGGATCCGCAGGCACGACCGACGTACATGAGCCCGCCACCGGGAACGTCCTCGGCCAGGTCGCCCTCGCGAACGAAGAGGACGTCCTGACGGCAGCGCGGCGCAGCGCCGTCGCACAGCGCGAATGGGCCGCGCAGAAACCGGAAGTCCGCGCCGCCGTGCTGCGCCGGGCCGGCGCGTTCTTCGGCGATCACGAGGCCGAGTTGGCTGAGTGGATCCAGCGGGAGACCGGCGCCATCGCTCCGAAGGCCGGACTCGAGCTGCACGTCGCGGCGAACGAGTGCTTCGATGCCGCCGCGCTTCCCCATCACCGTCACGGCGACGTGCTCGCGTCGGACGGCGACCACTGGTCGTTCGCGCGACGGCTGCCCGCGGGCGTCGTCGGGGTGATCTCCCCGTTCAACTTCCCGCTCATCCTCTCGATCCGCTCCGTCGCGCCCGCGCTGGCGCTCGGCAACAGCGTGGTCCTCAAACCGGACCCCCGGACCCCGGTCTCGGGCGGGTACCTCATCGCGCGCGCGTTCGAGGAAGCCGGCCTGCCCGCCGGAGTGCTGCAGGTGCTGCCGGGCGGCGCCGATGCGGGAGCCGCGCTGACCGAGGCACCGGAGATCGCCGTGGTCTCCTTCACCGGCTCCACCGCGGCGGGGCGCAAGGTCGGCGAAGCCTGCGGTCGCAACCTGAAGCGCGTCCACCTCGAACTCGGCGGCAACAACGCGCTGGTGGTGCTGCCCGGCGCCGATGTCGCGGCTGCGGCGTCCGCCGGCGCGTTCGGGTCGTTCCTCCACCAGGGTCAGATCTGCATGACTGCCGGTCGGCACCTGGTGCACGAGTCCATTCGGGACGAGTACGTTGCGGCGCTTCGCGAGAAGGCCGCGCAGCTGCCGGTCGGCGATCCCTGGGCCGACCAGGCACCGATCGGCCCGATCATCGACGCGGGCCAGCGCGACCATGTGGATCGCATCGTCCGCGACGCCGAACGGGCGGGCGCGACGATCGAGACCGGTGGCACGTCGGAGGGACTGTTCTACCGCCCGACGGTGCTCTCGAACGTCGCTGTCGACAATCCCGCGTGGTCCGAAGAGATCTTCGGCCCCGTCGCGCCCGTCATGTCGTTCTCGACCGTGGCGGAGGCCGCGGACATCGTGAACGCGAGCGACTACGGCCTCTCCGTCGGCATCCTCGGTGATGTCGGCACCGCGATGCAGCTCGCCGACCTCGTGCATTCGGGCAAGGTGCACATCAACGAGCAGACCGTCGCGGACGAGTCGAACGCGCCATTCGGCGGCGTCGGCGATTCGGGCAATGGATCGCGCTTCGGCGGCTACGACGCCAACATCGAGGCGTTCACCGAGACGCAGTGGCTGACGGTGCGCTCCGATATCGCGCCGTACCCCTTCTAGCCGCTGGGTCCGGGTGACAGTTGTCGACGCGACGGTTGCGATCGACGCTGCACTAGAGCTCCGACAGCCGCCAGTCGATCGGGCCCGCTCCGAGGTCGCGAAGCGCGGCGTTCGCGCGACTGAACGGACGCGAGCCGAAGAAGCCGCGCGACGCCGACAACGGCGACGGATGCGCGCTCTCGATGACGGGCGTGCTGCCGAGCAGCGGCTTCAGCGACCGCGCGTCGTTGCCCCAGAGGATCGCGACGAGCGGGCCGCCCCGCTCGACGAGCGCGCCGATCGCGTACGCCGTGAGCGCCTCCCATCCTTTTCCGCGATGGGAGGCGGAGGCACCGGCCCGGACAGTGAGCACGCGGTTGAGCAGCATGACGCCGTGGTCGGCCCAGCCCGAGAGATCGCCGTGGGTCGCGGGCGCGATGCCGAGGTCGGACTCCAGCTCGCGATACATGTTCTGCAGACTGCGCGGGATCGGGCGCACGTCGGGCGCGGTGGCGAACGACAGTCCGATCGGGTGTCCGGGGGTCGGGTACGGATCCTGACCGACGATCAGCACGCGCACGTCGGCGAGCGGTCGTTCGAAGGCGGCGAGAATGCGGTCGCCCGCGGGAAGCACCCGGTGGCCGGCCTCGCGCTCGGCATCGAGGAACCGTCCGAGCGCTCCGAGATCGTCCGCGACCGGCATCAACGCCTCCGCCCAGTCGGCGGCGATGACTCCCTGCCGCGCGAGATCCCAGGGCCCCAGCGCCCTCCCGGCCTCTGCCCCGTGTCCGTCGTCCACCGGTGTCCTCGCTCCTGCGTCGGGCGCCGCGGCGGGTACCCGCCGCGATCGATCCGATCCGAGTGTACTGAACGCTGCGCCAGAGACTCGCACACGGCAGAATGGTCGAGGATGCCTTCGGCATCGCTCGCCGCGCAGAGGGGGAAGCATGTTCAACGGTCACGTGTCGCACTGGTGGCAGCAGGTCGGGGCCCCGCAGCCGCGTCCCGAGCTTCCCGGTTCCCGCACCGCGGACGTCGCGATCGTAGGCGCCGGATACACCGGTCTCTGGACCGCCTACGCGCTGAAACAGCAGCGACCCGAGCTCTCGGTCGTGATCGTCGAGCAGCGACACGTCGGTTACGGGGCATCAGGACGCAACGGCGGATGGCTCACGAACGCGATCACCGGCGGCCGTGAGCAGTACGTCGCAGCGCACGGGCACGATGCCGTCGAACGATTTCAGGCGGCGATGAACGACACCGTCGATGAGGTCATCCGCGTGATCGATGCCGAGGGGATCGACGCGGACGTGCAGCGGGGCGGCGAGTTCACGGTGGCGTACACGCCGGCGCAGGAACGCCGTCTGCGCGCGTTCGCCGCCGCCGAGCAGCGCTGGCGGTCCACCGATCTGGAGGTGCTCGAGGCCGACGCCGCCCGGGCGAAGATCGATGTCGCCGCCACGCGAGCCGCGGTGTGGCACCCGCACGCCGCACGCATCCAGCCGGCGAAGCTGGCCGCAGGACTCGCGCGCGTGGTCGAAGAGCTCGGTGTCGACATCTACGAGCGGACTCGCGCCGTCGAGATCGCTCCGCACCGCGTGCGCACGACGCACGGAACCGTCTCGGCCGACTTCGTGGTGCGGGCGACGGAGGGGTTCACCGCGAACCTGCAGGGTCTGAAGCGGCTCTGGCTGCCCATGAACTCCTCGCTCATCGCGACCGAGCCGCTCTCGACCGAGGTCTGGGACGAACTGCACTGGAATCAGGGCGAGGTGCTCGGCGATATGGCGCACGTCTACATGTACGCCCAGCGGACGGCCGACGACCGGATCGCGATCGGCGGGCGCGGGGTGCCCTACCGGTACGGATCCCGCACCGACACCGACGGCCGCACGCCGGACATCACGGTGGAGACGCTCCGCCGCATCCTCCACCGGTTCTTCCCCGCGACCCGCGGAGCCGCAATCGACCACGTCTGGTCCGGTGTGCTCGGCGTGCCGCGCGACTGGTCGGCAACCGTCGGGCTCGACCGGGAGTCGGGCATCGCCTGGGGCGGCGGCTACGTCGGCACCGGCGTCACCTCCACCAACCTCGCCGGGCGCACGATCGCCGATCTGATCCTCGGCACCGAGAGCGACCTCGTCTCGCTGCCCTGGGTGAACCACCGCGTCCGCAAGTGGGAGCCGGAGCCGCTCAGGTGGCTCGCCACCCGCGGGCTCTACGCCGCATACGGGGTCGCCGACCGCGCCGAGGCCCGCGGCCGCGCCACGACCTCCCCCATCGCCACCGTCGCCGACGTGATCACCGGACGCCACTGAGCCGTGCTCGCACACGTTACGTTGCGAGTCTGCGACGATTGTCGGTGGGACAGCAGCGTCGTACGCTCGGATCCTGCGGCCCGAGGACGCGCCGCCCGCACACCATCACCGTTCACCCGAGGGAGCACGCCATGACCGATCACCAGACCTGGAAGTTCGAGACCCAGCAGATCCATGCCGGGCAGGTGCCGGATCCGGCGACCGGAGCACGGGCGCTCCCCATCCACCAGACCACCTCGTTCGTCTTCGAGAGCACCGACCAGGCGGCGAACCGGTTCGCGCTCGCTGAAGGCGGCAACATCTACACCCGCATCACGAACCCGACTCAGGCCGTGGCCGAGGAGCGCATCGCCGCGCTCGAGGGCGGCACCGCGGCACTGCTGCTCGCGAGCGGTCAGGCGGCAGCGACCTACGCGATCCTCAACATCGCCGGAGCCGGCGACCACATCGTCTCGTCCGCCTCGATCTACGGGGGCACCTACAACCTCTTCAAGTACACCCTCGCGAAGATCGGCATCGAGGTCACCTTCGTGTCCGACCAGGACGACCTCAGCGAGTGGCAGCGAGCGGTGCGTCCGAACACCAAGGCGTTCTTCGCCGAGAGCATCGCGAACCCGCGCGTCAACATCCTCGACATCACCGGCGTATCCGAGGTCGCGCACGAGAACGGCGTGCCGCTCATCATCGACAACACGGTCGCGAGCCCCTACCTCATCCGTCCGATCGAGTACGGGGCCGACATCGTGCTGCACTCGGCGACGAAGTTTCTCGGCGGACACGGCACCACCCTCGGCGGTGTCATCGTCGACGGCGGCAGGTTCCCCTGGTCCGAGCACGTCGACCGGTTCCCCGGCCTCACCGAGCCCGACCCGTCGTACAACGGCGTCAGCTACACCGGCGTCCTCGGGGACGGCATCGCCTACGTCATGAAAGCGCGTGTGCAACTGCTCCGCGACATCGGCGCCGCCGTCGCCCCCAACAGCGCCTGGTTGCTGTTGCAGGGCATCGAAACACTCTCGCTGCGGATGGAGCGGCACGTGCAGAACGCGCAAGAGGTCGCCGAATGGCTCGACGCGCACGACGACGTGGCGACGGTCTACTACGCCGGTCTCCCCTCGAGCCCGTGGTACGCGGCGGCGAACCGGTACGCGCCGAAGGGCGTCGGCGCCGTGCTCTCCTTCGAGCTCAAGGGAGGAGTGAACGCCGGGAAGGCACTGGTGGAGGGCGTCGAGCTGTTCAGCCACGTTGCCAACATCGGCGACGTCCGGTCCCTCATCATCCATCCGGCGTCGACCACGCACTCGCAGCTCACTCCCGAGCAGCAGCTCGTCGCCGGCGTCACGCCCGGACTCGTGCGCCTGTCCGTCGGCATCGAGAACATCTCCGACATCACCGCCGACCTGGAGCGGGGATTCGCCGCAGCGCGCGAGGTCGTCGCCCGCGCACGCGCCGAGGCGTAACCGCCCGATCGACCGCGCAGCCCGGCGAGCGTCACATTCGCCCGCCGGGTCGCGCTTCGCGGCAGAATAGAGGGCTATGGACTGGCAGACTCCCGAGGACTCGTTCCCGACGGATTTCATCACCGATGCGCAGTTGCGGGCGATCATCGGCCGCCCACCCGTCTCGGGCGGATGGAGCGAAGGCGACCCGGTCGGCGAGCGCGCCTTCGCCTCCATCGGTTCGCTCACCACCGAGTCCGGCAGCGAGCTCACCGGGGCCAAGATCGCCTTCGAGCAGTTCGGCGAGCTCTCCGCCGCGCGCGACAATGCCCTGCTCGTGTTCCACGCGCTCACCGGCGACAGCCACCTCGTGGGACCCGCCGGTCCCGGCCACCCCACCGACGGCTGGTGGTCGGAGATCGTCGGTCCGGGCAAGTATCTCGACACCGACCGCTACGCGGTCTTCGCCCCGAACGTTCTCGGCGGGTGCCAGGGATCGACCGGCCCGGGAACGCTCGGGCCGGATGATCGGGAGTGGGGCAGCCGGTTCCCCTACCTCACGATCCGAGACCAGGTCGCTGCAACGGCTCGCTTCGCCGACCACATCGGCGTCGACCGCTTCGCCGCCGTCATCGGCGGCTCGATGGGCGGCATGCACGCCCTCGAATGGGCGCTCACGCACCCCGACCGCGTCGAGCGTCTGGCGGTGATCGCAGCGCCCCCGGTCACGACCGCCGACCAGATCGGGCTCAACCTCGTGCAGCTCGAGGCGATCCGTTCGGACCCCTCCTTCCGCGGCGGCAACTACTATGATGCGCCCGGCGGTGTCGGCCCCCATCACGGCCTCGCCACCGCGCGCCGGCTCGCGCTGCTCAACTACCGCAGCAACACCGAGCTCGACGACCGGTTCGGCCGCACCTGGCAGTCGGCGGTGAGCCCGCTCGGCTCCGGCGGACGCTTCGCGGTCGAGTCGTACCTCGACTTCCACGGCAACAAGTTCACGCGCCGCTTCGACGCGGGCAGCTACGTCACGCTCGTGCAGGCGATGAACTCGCACGACGTGGGGCGCGGGCGCGGCGGCGTCGCCGAGGCGCTCAGCCGACTCACGCTCCCGACGCTCATCCTGGGCATCCCGAGCGACCGCCTGTTCACCGTCGATGGTCAGGATCTCATCGCTCGGCACGCCCCGGGCAGCCTCGACGGCGACCGCGCCACCCGCATCGACTCGCCGTTCGGTCACGACTCGTTCCTCATCGAGTCCGACCTCGTCGGAGCCCAGCTCGGCCGACTGCTCGCCTCGTGAGACGACCGTGCGGCGGTCGGCGGCGGTCATCGCGGCGATAGGATCATGTCCATGACGCTTCCCCTCTACGTGCTCAACGGTCCGAACCTGAACCTGCTCGGTGTGCGCGAGCCCGAGACGTACGGCACGACGACGCTCGCCGACATCGAAGCGCTGTGCCGGAAGCACGCCGCCTCGGCGGACTTCGACATCGTGTTCCGGCAGAGCAATCATGAGGGTGAGCTCGTCGACTGGATCCAGGAAGCGCGCGACCACGGATCGGGCATTCTGCTGAACCCCGCGGGGTACACGACGACGTCGATCGCGATCCTGGATGCGCTCATCGCGTCCGAGTTGCCCGTCGTCGAGGTGCATCTCACGAACATCCACCGTCGCGAGGAGTTCCGTCATCACTCGTTCGTCTCGAAGGCGGCCGATGCCGTCATCGCAGGGGCGGGCCCGCAGGGCTACGCGTTCGGCATCGCGCACCTGACCGAGCTCGCGGGTCGTCGAGCGCTGTAAAGCATCCCGCGTGACGAGGCACGCCGCGTCGCGTCCAGCGCGCACTGAGCGGGTACCGGTGCGACTCCCATGCATCTTTCATGGTGCTCCCACCTTCGACGCATAGGCTCAATCCCGTAGCGCGTCGCAGTTCCCCTGCGGCGTTTTCCAGGTTGATTGATGGGCGACGCGAGGAGGGATTCGGAGTGACGCAGTGGAGGCTTCCCGGCGCGAGTCGGCGGAACGCCGTGATCGGCGCCGCCGTGGTCCTCCCGCTCGGGTGCACGCTCGGCCTCGTCGCCTGTTCGGCTCCAGCGCACGAGCTCTCCAGCACCGAACTGCGCGCTGCTTCCGGCTCCGACATGGTCGAATCGCCGTCGCAGCAGGTCTACGGCGTCGACGACGTCGATGTGGTCTCGCCCGGTCTCGACGCGGCTGCGGAAGAGCGCATGGAAGAGGTGGATTACGACGGGTCGCTGACGTTGAGCGACGGCGTCATCACGGATGCCGAGTTCTCCGTCACCCTCGAGCAGCACCCCACGGTCAGCTTCACGCTGACGGAACCGCTGGTGCTGCGACGCGAGGGCGGCGACGGGGTCCCGATGAACGCGGTCGGCACCCTCACCGTGGGCACGTACGAGCGGCACGGCACCTCGGTCACGCTGACTCCCACCTTCGCCGACGCCGACCGCGCCGAAGTGGATGTCGAGATCGGTTCGTTGAACACCGTCTTCCTCCCGTCCGAAGCGAACGGATACAGCGGTGAGGCGGGCGCGGCCCCGTCCGAGGGACTCGACGCCATCACCGCACGCATCAGCCTCGTCGTCGACGAGTCCTAAGAGCACTCGCCGCGGCACGGCCCACGAGATTCAGGCGAACCGCTGACGCCGGGTCGCATCGTGCACCTCGCCGACGAGTTCTTCGATGACGTCTTCCAAGAACACGACGCCGAGTTCGGCGTCGTTCGCGTCGAACACGCGGGCGAGATGAATGCCGCGGGCCTGCATCCCCGCCAGCACATCTTCGATATCCGTCTCGGCGCGCACGGCGAGCATCTCGCGGATGCGCTTCGGCGGTATGGCCTGGTGCACGCGATCCTCTCCGAGGCGGAGCAGATCCTTGATGTGCACGTAGCCGTCGAACGCACCCGCCTCATCACGGATCGGATAGCGCGAGAACCCGTGACGCGCGACCGCCGCCTCCACGTCGGCCGGTGTCGCGCCGGGATCGAGCGTCACCAGATCGACGCTCGGCACGAGCAGGTCGCTTGCGCGCTTCGCCGTGAACTCGAACGCCGCGCTCAGCGCGCCACTGCGGTCCTCGAGCACGCCTTCACGCGTGGAGTGGTTCACGATGCTCGCGACCTCCTCCAGAGTGAACGTGCTGTTCGTCTCCGACACGGGTTCGACGCGGAACAGTCGGAGCACGCCATTCGCGATGGCATTCAGCGCGGCGATGAGGTGCCGGAAGATGCGCGACACCATCACGAGCGGCGGCGCGAGCAGCAGCACGGCCTGATCCGGCAGGGAGAACGCCGCGTTCTTCGGCACCATCTCGCCGAAGACGACGTGCAGGTAGGAGACGCCCACCAGCGTCAGCACGAACGCCGTGATCGACACCGCCTCGGGCGGGAGTCCGGTCCAAGCGAGCGGGCCCTCGAGCAGATGGTGGATCGCCGGTTCGGACACGTTCAGGATCAGCAGGGAGCAGACCGTGATGCCGAGCTGGCTGGTCGCCAGCATCAGCGTCGCATGCTCCATGGCGTAGAGCGCGGTGCGCGCGCGCTTCGAACCAGCCTCCGCGCGCGGCTCGATCTGCGATCGTCTCGCCGAGATGACCGCGAACTCGGCGCCCACGAAGAAGGCGTTGAACATCAAGAGGATCACGAGCCACAGGATCCCCGCCCAGTCGCTCATGCCTGCTCCTCCTCATCGATCACGGCTTCCGGAAGCGGAGCGCCGGTGTACCTCAGGCGCGCGATGCGGCGGCCCTCCATTCGCTCCACCCGGAGGGTGCCGGAGTCGGGAACCGAGACCTCGTCGCCGATCACCGGCATGCGTCCGAGTTCGCTGAGCACGTAGCCCGCGATGGTGTCGTAATCGTCGTCCTCGGGGATGTGGATCCCGGTCTGCTCCAGCACCTCGTCGGGGCGGAGGTCGCCCGGAAGGGTCATGCTCTCGGCCGTGCCGACCACACCGGCGCTCGCACGGTCGTGCTCGTCGGCGACCTCGCCGACGAGCTCTTCGACCAGGTCTTCGAGGGTGACGATCCCCTCGGTTCCGCCGTACTCGTCCACCACGATGGCGAGCTGGAAGCCTTGGGACCGCAGTTCTTCGAGCAGCTGGTCGAGGCGCATCGTCTCAGGCACCCGCACCGCGTCTTCGACCAGCGCGGCGACGGGTACCTCACTGCGCTTCGCGCGCGGGACCGAGATGGCCTGCTTGACGTGCACGACCCCGACGATGTCGTCGCGATCCTCATCGATCACGGGGAACCGGGAGAAGCCGGTTCGTCCGGCGAGCTCGAGCACCGCCTGAGCGGACTCCAGCTTCTGCAGACTCTCGACGCGCAAGCGCGGAGTCATCACGTCTCCGGCCGAGCGCTCGGAGAACTTCAGCGTGCGGTCGAGCAGCGTCGCCGTGTCGGCTTCGAGGAACCCGGCGCTCGCCGAGTGCCGCACGAGCGACGACAGCTCTTCAGCGGTGCGCGCGCCTGACAGCTCTTCCTGGGGCTCGATGCCGAGTGCGCGGAGCAGACCGTTGGCGCTGCCGTTCAGGGTGACGACGGCAGGCTTGAAGGTCGTCGTGAACGCCGCCTGAGCCGGCATCACCACACGCGCGGTGCCGAGCGGCTTCGCGAGCGCGAAGTTCTTCGGCACGAGCTCGCCGACGATCATCGAGAACACGGTGGCGAGTGCCACGGCGATCGGAGCGCTGATCGCTCGACGCAGTTCTTCCGGTACGCCGAGCGCGCCCAGGGGGCCGTCGAGAAAACCGCTGATCGCCGGCTCGAGGGTGTATCCGGCGAGCAGCGTCGTCAGCGTGATGCCGAGCTGCGCACTCGATAGGTGCGTCGAGGTGTGCTTGAGCCCGCGCACGACGATGCCGAGGCCGCGAGTACCGCGCGCTTGCTGTCGTTCGACCTCTTGCCGGTCGAGCGCGACGAGCGAGAACTCGGCGGCGACGAAGATGCCGGTACCCGCCGTCAGCACGATACCGATCAGCAGCAGGAGCCAGTCGCTCACCGGCGCCTCCGCTCAGGAGTCCGCGCTCTCGCGCGGCTGGTACTCGGAGGGTCGGTATCTGCCGTGCGTCGCGGGGCCTGGTCCATGATGAGCGTTACTGTAGCAAAAACTTCTCCGAGGCGGGAGTCCGACGCTCACGCGGCGTTCCGCAAAACGGCGTAGGCTAGTGACCATGCGCGTCGAAGCGCGCGGGAATGCGGAATCCACGGTGAAAGGAAGTCGGTTTGGCTGAGCGGACGAGCACCCCCGTACCGGGGGGCTCCGCAGAAGATTTCGGTGCGAACGTGTGGTTGGTAGAGGAGCTCTACAAGCAGTTCGTACAAGACAAGAACTCAGTCGATCGGTCCTGGTGGCCCGTGCTGGAGCAGTACGGCGGCGAGCAGCAGGCCGCCGCGGACAGCTCGTCGGCGACGACACCGGAGGCGGCGTCCACGGGCGCGTCGGGCTCCACGGGTGCGCCGACGCAGGCGTCGCCCACGCAGTCGGGGTCGGCCTCCGGCCCCTCGACCGCCCCCGTATCGACGGCCACGCAGCCGGCGAAGACGACGAACGCCGCACCCCGGAGCGCGCCGATCCCCGCCGACGCACCGCGCACCACGCCGAACATCGACGTCGTCGATGAAGCTCAGGCGGACGACGTCAAGGCCCTCAAGGGCATGGCGCGCACGCTCTCCAAGAACATGGACCAGAGCCTCACCGTGCCGACCGCGACGAGCGTGCGCACGATTCCGGCGAAACTACTCATCGACAACCGCATTGTCATCAACAACCACCTCCGCCGGTCCCGTGGCGGCAAAGTGTCCTTCACGCACCTCATCGGGTGGGCGCTGATCCAGTCACTGAAAGACTTCCCGAGCCAGAACGTGTCGTACGCCGAGGTCGACGGCAAGCCGTCCATCGTCGTTCCCGCGCACGTCGGACTCGGCATCGCCATCGACGTGCCGAAGCCGGACGGGACGCGCTCGCTGCTCGTCCCCTCGATCAAGCGGGCGGACACGCTCGACTTCAACGAGTTCCTGGTCGCCTACGAAGACCTGGTGAAGCGTGCGCGCGACAACAAGCTCGGCGCCGGCGACTTCCAGGGCACGACGATCTCCCTCACCAACCCCGGTGGCATCGGCACCGTCCACTCGGTACCCCGACTCATGCAGGGTCAGGGTTCGATCATCGGCGCCGGCGCGCTCGAGTACCCCGCGGAGTTCCAGGGCGCCTCGCAGGAGGTGCTGACGCGCCTCGCCGTGTCGAAGACGATCACGCTCACCAGTACCTACGATCACCGGGTGATCCAGGGCGCCGGGTCGGGCGAGTTCTTGAAGCTCGTGCACGAGCGCCTGATCGGCAAGCACGGCTTCTACGAAGAGATCTTCGCCGCGCTCCGCATCCCCTACAAGCCGGTGCAGTGGGCCTCCGACATCCACGTCGACATCTCGGGCGCCGTCGACAAGACCGCTCGCGTGCAGGAGCTCATCAACTCCTTCCGCGTGCGCGGCCACCTCATGGCCGATGTCGACCCGCTCGAGTACCAGCAGCGCACCCACCCCGACCTCGAGATCGAGTCGCACGGCCTCACGTTCTGGGACCTCGACCGCGAGTTCGTCACGGGGGGCATCGGCGGGCAGCGCACCATGAAGCTGCGCGACATCCTGGGCGTCCTGCGCGACACGTACTGCCGCAAGATCGGCATCGAGTACATGCACATCCAGGATCCGGATCAGCGGCACTGGCTCCGTGAGAAGCTCGAAGTGCCATACGCGAAGCCGAGCCACGACCAGCAGATGCGCATCCTCGAGAAGCTCAACGAGGCCGAGGCCTTCGAGACCTTCCTGCAGACGAAGTACGTCGGGCAGAAGCGCTTCAGCCTGGAGGGCGGCGAGTCCGTGATCCCGCTGCTCGACGCCATGCTCGTCGACGCCGCGGACGACGGTGTCGACAGCGTCGACATCGGCATGGCGCACCGCGGTCGGCTCAACGTGCTGTCGAACATCGCCGGCAAGACCTACGGACAGATCTTCCGCGAGTTCGAGGGGGCGCAGACCTCGAAGTCCGGTTCGGGCGACGTCAAGTACCACCTCGGCACCTCGGGCACCTTCACCGCCCCCAATGGCACTCAGGTGCCGATCCACTTGGCGGCGAATCCCTCGCACCTGGAGACGGTCGACGGGGTGCTCGAGGGCATCGTGCGCGCGAAGCAGGATCTGAAGCCCATCGGCTCCTTCACGACGCTGCCGATCCTCATCCACGGCGATGCCGCGATGGCCGGTCAGGGTGTCGTGTACGAGACCCTGCAGATGTCGCAGCTGCGCGGCTACCGCACCGGCGGCACGCTGCACATCGTCATCAACAATCAGGTGGGCTTCACCACCCTCCCGCTCGACTCGCGCTCGTCGGTCTACTCGACCGACGTGGGCAAGGTCGTTCAGGCGCCGATCTTCCACGTGAACGGCGACGATCCCGAGTCGGTGGTCCGCGTCGCGCAGCTCGCGTACGAGTTCCGTCAGCGGTTCCACAAGGACGTCATCATCGACCTCGTCTGCTACCGCCGTCGCGGGCACAACGAGGGCGACGACGCGTCGATGACCCAGCCGCTGATGTTCGACCTCATCGAGGCGAAGCGCTCCACCCGCCGCCTCTACACGAGCGCGCTGGTCGGACGCGGCGACATCACCGAAGAGGAGTACGAGAAGGCGAAGCAGGACTTCCAGTCCCGCCTCGAGGAAGCGTTCCAGGAGACGCACGCCGCGCAGACGGGCGCGATCCCGGTCATCGACCAGAACGGGATCACCACCAGGGTCGACGCTCAGAGCGCCCCCGTCGAGAAGATCGAGACCGCCGTGGACACGAGCGTGATCGAACGGATCGGCGACGCCCACCAGAATCAGCCGGACGGGTTCACGGTGCACCGCAAGCTGCAGCAGCTGCTCGACAAGCGCGTGCAGATGAGCCGCGACGGCAACATCGACTGGGGCTTCGGCGAGTTGCTCGCGCTCGGCTCACTGCTCATGGAGGGCACCGCCGTGCGCGTCGCGGGGCAGGACGCGCGACGCGGGACGTTCGCGCAGCGGCACGCCGTGTTCCACGACCGTTCCAATGGTCAGGAGTGGCTGCCCCTGCTCAACCTGTCGGACGAGCAGGCACGGTTCTGGATCTACGATTCGCTGCTCTCGGAGTACGCCGCCGTCGCGTTCGAGTACGGCTACTCGCTGCAGCGCGAGGACGCACTCGTCGTGTGGGAAGCGCAGTTCGGCGACTTCGTGAACGGCGCGCAGTCGGTCGTGGACGAGTTCATCTCGTCGGCCGAGCAGAAGTGGGGGCAGCAGTCCTCCGTCGTGATGCTCATGCCCCACGGGTACGAGGGTCAGGGCCCGGATCACTCGTCGGCTCGCATCGAGCGCTTCCTGTCGATGTGCGCCGAGGACAACATGATCGTCACGCGCCCCTCCACGCCGGCGAACTACTTCCACCTGCTGCGCCGACAGGCGTACGCACGTCCGCGGAAACCGCTGCTGGTGTTCACCCCGAAGTCGATGCTGCGCCTGCGCGGGGCCACGTCTTCGGTCGAGGAGTTCACCGAGGGCACGTTCCGCCCGGTCATCGACGACCCGATGATCGAGGACCGCAGCCAGGTCACGCGCGTCGTGCTGACCTCGGGCAAGGTGTACTACGACATGCGCACCGCGCTCGAGAAGAACCCCGATCCGCGGGTCGCGCTCGTGCGGGTCGAGCAGTTCTACCCGATCCCTGGCATCGAGCTCGGTCGCATCCTCGCGCAGTACTCGGGTGCCGAGCTGGTGTGGGTGCAGGACGAGCCGGAGAACCAGGGCGCCTGGCCCTTCATCTCGCTCGAGCTGTCGAAGCAGCTGGCGAACGACCGCATCCGTGTGGTGTCTCGCGCGGCATCGGCGGCGCCGTCGACCGGTTCCGCAAAGGTTCACGCCGTGGAGCAGGAGGCCCTGGTCGCCGCAGCGCTCCGCTTCGAGAACGAGGCGTAAGCGCGCGAGGCCCCGGCTCACCCGCACGGGTGGGCCGGGGCCTCGCTGTGTCCGGAGGCCGGGAGCCTGAGTCGAGACCCTCAACCCGGGGCCCCGACCGCCGACTCAGAGTGCGTCGAAACGCCGCTCGAGCCCGAGCCGCATCGCGTCGGCCAGTTCGCGACCGAGTCGCGCCGTACGCGTCTCCAGACTCTCCACCTCAGCCGTTCCGGCCTGCTCATCCCCCCAGTCCGCGGTCGCGGCGAAGACGCCGGTCGGCATCGGGAAGGTGCGCAAGTACGTCATGAGCGGACGCATGGCGTAATCGATCACCAGCGAATGGCGCGCGCTCCCGCCGGTCGCGCCGAGCGCCACCGGGATCCCCTGCAGCGCTTGCGGCTGCACGAGGTCGAGGAACGATTTCACGAGACCGGACACCGACCCGTTGAAGACCGGCGACACCAGCACGATGCCGTCAGCGGTCTGCAGTCGCTCGAGCGCATCGGTGAGCGCCGCATCGGCGGTGCCCTTGACGAGCCGGTGCGCGATCGCCACGGCGAGGTCTCGGAGCTCGATGACGGCGACCTCGGCACCGCAGCCGTGCGCGGCGAGGGCGCGCTCGACGTGCCCGGTGACGCGGTCGGCGAGTCGCCGCGAGCTGGACGGGGTGCCGAGTCCGCCGCTCACCACGACGACGCGGGCGATGGCGGCGTCCGACCCCGCGGTCACGCGGCGCCTCGAGCGCCGTGGTCGACGTCCCGGGTCTCGGCGCAGACGAGCTTCTGGGCGAGCGCGCGCAACTGCATGAGCTCATCGTCGCTCAAGCGGCTGGTCAGCGCCTGAGCGACATCCTTCGCGTGCGCCGCACCGATCCGGCGCTGCAGCGATGCCCCCTCCGATGTGAGCGAGAGCAGGGCTCCCCGTCCATCCCTGGGGTCGGGGCATCGGTCGATCAAGCCGTCGGAGACGAGACGGTCGACGACCCTGCTGAGCGACGGTTGCGACATCATGAGCCGGTTCATCAGATCGCGCTGCCGCACCCCGGACTCCCCCCCGAGCGACATCTGGTAGAGCACATCGTATTCGCGCGGATTGCGGCCGGCCCAGACGGGCGCCTGCTGGAATCGACGGAAGAGCGTGCTCTGCGCCCGGAACAGCGCCTCCCACGATTCGACGGCGAGCCGCTCACTGGCGCTCACGCCGCGACCTCGGCCGACGCATCGGCGCGTGCCTGCTGCCGCGGGTGCCGCGGCGTCTCGGGCACGTCGGCGGGCCGGCCGATCGCGAACTCGCGACGCAGCACGGGCAAGACCTCTTCGCCGAACAGATCGAGCTGTTCGAGCACCGTCTTCAACGGCAGGCCCGCGTGGTCGATGAGATAGAGCTGCCGCTGATAGTCGCCCGCCCAGCTGCGGAACGCGAGGGTGCGGTCGATGACCTCCTGCGGGCTGCCGACGGTCAGCGGGGTCTGCGACATGAAGTCTTCGAGCGACGGGCCGCCCCCGTACACCGGAGCATGATCGAAGTAGGGCCGGAACTCGTCGATCGCATCCTGCGAGTTCTTCCGCATGAAGAACTGACCGCCGAGACCGACGATGGCCTGGTGCGCCCCTCCGTGTCCGAAGTGCTCGTAGCGTTCGCGGTAGATCGAGATGAGCCGCGCGAAGTGCTCCTTCGGCCAGAAGATGTTGTTCGCGAAGAATCCGTCGCCGTACGACGCCGCCTGGTGCGCGATCTCAGGGCTCCGGATCGATCCGTGCCAGACGAAGGGAGCGACCCCATCGAGCGGACGCGGCGTCGACGTGAATCCGCGCAGCGGGGTGCGGAACTGGCCCTCCCAATCGACGACGTCCTCCGACCAGAGTCTGCGCAGCAGGGCGTAGTTCTCGAAGGCGAGCGGGATTCCCTGGCGGATGTCCTTACCGAACCACGGGTAGACCGGGCCGGTATTGCCGCGACCCATGACGAGATCGACACGACCGTCCGAGAGATGCTGGAGCGTCGCATAATCCTCGGCGATCTTGACCGGGTCGTTCGTCGTGATGAGCGTCGTCGCGGTCGAGAGGGTGATGCGCTCGGTCAGCGCCGCGATGTGCGCGAGCGTGGTCGTCGGCGAGGACGGGAAGAAGGGCGGGTTGTGATGCTCGCCCGTCGCGAAGACGTCCATGCCGATCTCTTCGGCTTTCCGAGCGATCGCGACGTGCGCCATGATGCGCTCGTGCTCGGACTGCGTGATGCCCGTGGTCGGATCAGGGGTGAGGTCCCCCACCGAGAACACACCGAATTCCATGGTGCTGCTCCTGCCTGGCGCTGTGCCAATTTATATTCAGATGAATCTATTCTACGCGCTCACCGCAGATCCTTCAACCTGCGCCGTTCGCCGCCGCGGGGTCGGCGGTGACGCGGTACGCTCTGATGAGTGCGACACCGCCGGAAGTCGCCCGTCGAAGGAGAGGGTTCCGTGACCACCTGGCAGATGCCCATCGAAGGACACGAGCAGTCACGCCTGTGGCTCGCCTGGCCGACCACCGGATACACGCTCGGCGACACCGAGGCCGAGGCCGAGGAGGCCAGGCGCACCTGGTCCGCCGTCGCGAACGCGGCGAGCGAGTTCCAGCCGGTGACCGTCGTCGTGCATCCGGGCGACGAGCCGGTGGCGCGACGCTATCTGTCGGGGTCGATCGCCCTGCTGACGGCACCGCTCAACGACGCCTGGATGCGCGATATCGGGCCGAGCTTCGTCATCGGTGACGACGGGCGCCTCGGCGCGGTCAACTTCGTATTCAACGGCTGGGGCGCGCAGGACTGGGCGACCTGGGATCATGACCAGCACATCGGCCGCATCGTGGCCGAGGCGGTCGGCGCCGAGCGCATCGACTCGGAGATGGTCAACGAGGGCGGGGGCATCCAGGTCGACGGCACCGGACGCGTCGTGCTCACCGAGACCGTGCAGCGGGATCCGGGTCGCAACCCCGGCTGGACCCGCGCACAGGTCGAGGCGGAGCTGCAGCGCACCATCGGCACCACGAGCGCGCTGTGGCTGCCGCGCGGGCTCACCCGCGACCACGACACCTTCGGCACCCGCGGTCACTCCGACATCCTCGCGGCGTTCGCCACCCCGAACGTGCTGCTCATGCACCGGCAGGACGCCGAGAACCACCCGGACCACGTCGTCGCGCGTACCAATCGAGATGTCGCGGCGCAGTGGGTCGCCGACACGAGCGCCGGTATCGAGATCCTCGACCTTCCGGCTCCGTCCGTACTCACGGACGAGGAGGGCGTCGTCGACTACAGCTACATCAACCACGTCGTCATCAACGGCGCGGTGCTCGCGTGCGCTTTCGACGACCCGGCCGATGACTTCGCACTCGGTGTGCTCCGCGATGTCTACCCTGGCCGAGAGGTGATCGGGATCGACGCCCGCCCGCTGTTCGCCCGCGGCGGCGGCATCCACTGCATCACGCAGCAGCAGCCGAAGACGGCTCACTGATCGGGATGGCGGCGGTGGTGCCGGCCCTCATCGGGGCACCGGCACCACCGTCACATCTCGGATGCCTCGCGCGTCCACACTGACGGTCATGAACGTGCAGACGGGCTGACGCCGACGATCCGTCGGTGAACCCGGGTTCAGCAGGCGCATACCGTTCGGCGCCGTCGAGTCCCAGGGAATGTGGCTGTGCCCGAATACCAGCACGTCGACGTCGGGGAACGCGGACTCCATGCGGCGCTCACGCCCCTGCTTCGCCCCGGTCTCGTGCACGACCGCCCACCGATGACCCTCGATCTCGACGCGAGCGACCTCGGGCACCCGGGCGTGCAGCTCGGGACCGTCGTTGTTCCCCGCGACGCCGACGAGCCGGGGCGCACGATCCTCGAACGCGTCGAGGGTCGCTTCATCGACCCAGTCCCCCGCGTGAATCACGATGTCCGCGTCCGCGATCGCGGCCCAGAGCGCAGCGGGCAGCGCTTTCGCGCGCTTCGGCAGGTGGGTGTCCGCGACGAGGACCAGCGAGGTGGACATGACGCGCGGCGCCTACCGTTTCGCGTCAGGGGTGCCGATCCGATCCCCCGATTCGATGTCGAAGAGGTGCACGCGGGCGGCGACCGGCAGCACGGACACCTCGTCTCCGGCGTCGGGGTGGTCGCGTCCGTCAACCCGGACGACGAGCGGCGACTGCTCACCCGTCAGGTCGACATCGGCGAAGAGGTATCCGTCCGCCCCGAGCTCCTCGACGAGCGTCGCCGTGATGGAGATCCCCTGGCCGCCTGCTCCCGACACCACGAAGTCCTCCGGTCTGACCCCGACGGTGACCCGATCACCGGCGATCGCATCGCGCACCTCGGGCGCGAGCGGCACATGTGCGGTGCCGAAGACGAGACCCTGCTCGTCGACGCTGGCGGTGAAGAGGTTCATCGCGGGGCTGCCGATGAACCCGGCGACGAAGGTGTTCACCGGGTGATCGAGCAGCTCGCGCGGTGTGCCGACCTGCTGCAGCACGCCGAGCTTCATCACCGCGATGCGATCGCCCATCGTGAGCGCCTCGGTCTGGTCGTGCGTGACATAGACGGTCGTCACCCCCAGCTCGCGCTGCAGCGAGGCGATCCAGGTTCGGGTCTGTACGCGGAGCTTCGCATCGAGGTTCGAGAGCGGCTCGTCCATGAGGAACACTCGGGGTTCGCGCACGATCGCCCGACCCATGGCGACGCGCTGCCGCTGCCCGCCGGACAGCGCCTTGGGCTTCCGGTCCAGGTACTCGGTGAGCCCGAGCTGCTCGGCGACCTCTTCGACGCGGGTGCGTCGCTCCTCCTTGCCCACACCGGCGATCTTCAGCGCGAACCCCATGTTCTCGGCGACCGTCATGTGCGGGTAGAGCGCGTAGTTCTGGAAGACCATCGCGATATCGCGATCCTTCGGAGAGACGTGCGTCATGTCCTCATCACCGATGAGGATCCGACCGCTCGTCACCTCCTCCAGCCCCGCGAGCATCCGGAGGGCGGTGGATTTGCCGCACCCCGACGGCCCGACGAGTACCAAGAACTCGCCGTCCCCGATCGTCAGGTCGAGGTCGGTGACCGCCGGCCGCTCCGTGCCGGGGTAGTGCAGAGTCGTGCTGTCGTAGATGACGCTCGCCATTGAAATCGTTCCTCTCTTCCACCGGCAGGTACGTGCCGGACGATCCTTCGTGAAAGTGCTGTGCCAGACGGATCTGACACGATCAGTCTGGCACAGTCCTCACCGGATTTCGAGGAAACGAGTCGGAAGACGACTCACCACAGCACGGCGAGCGCGACGTTCACCGCCGAGAGGCCGGCGATCGCGCCGAGCGCCCCGCCCGAGATCCTCGTCCGCTTCCGGTTCACGAGCACCAGCGCGATGATCGCGATGAGTACGAGGAGCTTGACGCCGATCTTCGCGTTGTTCGGCGCTCCGCCGAGCGCATACATCATGCCGACCAGAGCGAGCCCGGTGACGAGCAGCAGCAGGCTGCCGTGCAGCATGCCGGCGCTCACCTTCGCGGTTCCGAGCTTCACGTTCGGCAATTGGGCCAGAGCACCACCCATCACCACACCGAAGCCGATGATGTGCAGAACGACGAGAACACCGTACAGAATCTCCATGCCGTCAGCGTATCGATAGGCGGGTAACGAAACGCTGGTCTCCGGCCTCGCTCACTCGATGGCCAGGGCCGCGACCGGCGACACGCGCGCCGCCCGCCTCGCCGGTGCCACCGCGGCCACGGCTGCCAGCAGCACGCCGAACACGACGATCCCAGCGAGCACCGGCCACGGCAGCGTGGGAGCCGTCAATCCGGCCTCGGAACCCATCAGGGACTGCGCAGCCGTCCACCCGTAGATCGTGCCGAGCAGCAGCCCGAAACCGAGCGCGACCACAGTCATCTGCGCGCTCTCGATCGCGACCATCGACCGGATCTGACCCCCCGAGAAGCCGAGCGCGCGGAGCAAGCCGAATTCGCGCGTGCGCTGCAGCACACCGAGCGACAGCGTGTTCACCATGCCGACCGCCGCGATGAGCGCCGAGAAGCCGACGAGTCCGCTGAACACGGCCGTGGTCACGGCGAGCGTGTCCCGCAGCACGACTTCCATCTCAGGATCCTGCGCGAACATCTGCAGGGTCATCTGCTCGTAGGTCGCGAGCGCGACCGCGAACATCGTCACCAGCGTGACCCCGATCACGAGTCCGATGGTGGCACGCGCGCTGCGCTCGGGAAAGCGGATGGCATTGGCTCCGGCGAGACGGCCGGTGGGCCCGCCCGCGAGGGGCAGCGCCGCCCACCGCAGGAGCGGCGGCATGATGAGGTGGGCCCCGACAGCGATACCCGAGAACGAGAGCACTCCGCCCCAGAAGGCGACGAACAGGCCCATCGGACCGACGAAGCCGAGCAGGATCCCCGCGGTCAGGAGCGCGGCTCCGCAGGCGATGAGCGCGATCGCGACAACCGTGCGCCCGGTGCGGCGCACGGAAGCGGCCTGCGGCAACTCGACCGCCGCTCCGGTGGCGGCCACCGGGGAGACGCCGGCAACGCGGCGCGACCCCGCACGGGCGGCGATCCACGTCGTGAGCGCGACCACGCCGACGGCGACGAATGCCAGCGGGTGGAACACCGGGTACTCCCGACCCGCGGGCAACCACCCCCAGCCCGGCCCCCACTGCACGATCCCGACGATGAGACCGACCGCGAGGGCTCCGCCGACGAGCGCTCCGACGCACCCCATGAGCAGCCCTTCGGCGGCCACGCGACGCCGCACCTGCTGCGCCGTCGCTCCGATCAGGCGGTAGAGCGCGATGGTGCGCACCCGCCCCGCGATGATCGTCGCGAAGGTGTTGGCCGTGACGATGGCTCCGACGTAGAGGGCGATGAGGATGAAGACGGCGCTCACGATCATGAGCATGAGCCAGAAGGTGCCGCTGGCGTCGACGAGATCCGGATCCAGCGCGGCGGTGAGCACCCCGGTCCCGAGGATCAGCGCGACGGCGAACAGGCCGGACAGCGCGGAGACGGTGACCGTCGCCGCGTGCTCGCGGAGACCGGCCGGCGGTCGCCCCGCGGATCGGGATCCGCCTCCCCCGCCGCTCACGCCGACACCGCCTCGAGGCTCAGCATCATCTCCGAGATCCGCTCGGCGCTCATCGCCCGATGATCGGCGACGATGCGGCCATCGGCGAGAAACAGGATGCGGTCGGCATGGCTCGCGGCGACGGGGTCGTGGGTGACCATCGCGATGCTCTGCCCCGAACCGATGACCGCGGATCGGAGCAGGCGCAGCACCTCTCGGCCGGTGCGCGAGTCGAGCGCCCCGGTCGGCTCATCGGCGAAGATGATATCGGGTTGCGTCGCGAGGGCGCGTGCGATGGCGACGCGCTGCTGCTGCCCGCCCGAGAGCTCGTGCGGGCGGTGCCCGACGCGATCCGTCAGTCCGAGACCGGCGACGAGCGCATCGATCCGATCGCGCTCCTCGCGGTTCGGGCCGCGACCCCCGAGCTCGAACGGGAGCCGCAGGTTGCCCCGCACATCGAGCGTCGGAACCAGGTTGAACGCCTGGAAGACGAACCCGATGCGACGGCGGCGCAACCGCGTGAGTTCCCGGTCGCGCAGGTGGGTGATCTCGTCGTCACCGAGCCACGCACTCCCCTCGCTCGCCGAGTCGAGACCGGCCATCACGTGCATCAGGGTCGACTTGCCCGACCCCGACGGTCCCATGATGGCGGTGAACTCGCCCCGGCGGATCCCGATCGACACGTCATCGAGCGCCGTGACGCGCTGAGCGCCGCTGCCGTAGTACTTGCTGAGGTGCGCGACGCGGGCCACGAGGCCCATGCTGCTCGTCTGAATCTCCATGCCTTCGACGCTACGGACGCCGTCGCTTCGGTGCGTCAGACTCGAGTGCCGCGCCGGTGGTCCCGGGGTACCGTGTGCGGCACACGAGTTCGGGCGTGCCGCGCCGCTCCGTCCAGGAGCGTGCGGCACACCCCCCTGTCAGTGGGCGAAGTGGCGCTCGCCCGTGAAGTACATCGTGACCCCCGCGGCGTCGGCCGCGGCGATGACCTCTTCGTCGCGCACCGATCCGCCGGGCTGCACGACGGCGCGGACTCCGGCGTCGAGCAGCACCTGCAGGCCGTCGGCGAAGGGGAAGAACGCGTCCGACGCGGCGACGGAACCCGACGCCCGCTCACCGGCCCGCTCGACCGCGAGTCGACAGGAATCGACGCGGTTGACCTGTCCCATACCGACGCCGACGGAGGCGCCGCCGCCGGTCAAGAGGATTCCGTTCGACTTGACGGCCCGGCACGCGCGCCAGGCGAACTCGAGCTCCGCGAGCGTCTCGGCATCGGCCGGGGTCCCCGTTGCGAGCGTCCACGCGTCGGCGGGCGCGAACGACCGGTCGGCGTCCTGCACGAGGAACCCCCCGGAGACCTGACGCAGCTCGACGGGATTGGGGACGAAGTCCGCGGGAAGCGCGATCAGCCGGATGTTCTTCTTCTGGGTCAGGATCTCGAGCGCCTCGGGCTCGAACGCCGGCGCGACGATGACCTCGGTGAAGATCTCGGCCACCGTCGCCGCCATGGCGCGCGTCACGGGCCGATTGGCGGCGATGACCCCGCCGAATGCGGAGACCGGATCGCAGGCGTGCGCGAGCTCGTGCGCCGCCGCGATCGGGTCGGTCGCCGACTCGGGCGCGACCGCGATGCCGCACGGATTGGCGTGCTTGATGATCGCGACCGCGGGGCGCTCATGGTCGAAGGCGGCGCGCACGGCGGCGTCGGCATCCACGTAGTTGTTGTACGACATGGGCTTGCCGTGCAGTTGCGCAGCCTGGGCGATGCCGGCCCCCTCGTTCTCGGTGAAGATCGCGGCGCGCTGGTGGCTGTTCTCGCCGTACCGCAGCACGGACTCGCGCAGTCCGAACACCTCGTACCCGACGTACCCCTCGACGGTGTCGAAGAGGCTGTCGATGGACGCCTCGGTCGGTCCACCGGCGGTGTCGGACGCGTCCGCCTCCGCCGCGGCATCCCACCCCTGCTCGTCCTGCTCGAGGAACCAGTTCGCGACCGAGGCGTCGTAGTTCGCGGTGTGGACGAACGCTTCGGTCGCGAGGGACCGACGCAGCGCCAGGGTCGTGCCGCCGTTGCGTACCGCGCCGATGACCTCGGAGTACCGGCCCGGTGACACGACGATCGCGGCGTTCGCGTGGTTCTTCGCCGTGGCACGCACCATCGCCGGTCCGCCGATGTCGACGTTCTCGATGACGTCGGCGGCCGGTTTGCCCGCGGCGACCGTCTCGTCGAACGGGTAGAGGTTCACGACCACGAGCTCGAACGGCGCGAACCCGAGCTCGTCCATCTGCCGACGATGATCGGCGAGCCGGAGATCGGCGAGCAGGCCCGAGTGGACCGCGGGGTGCAGCGTCTTCACCCGACCGTCGAGCGCCTCGGCGAAGCCGGTGACCTCCGCCACGTCGGTCACAGCGTGGCCCGCGTCGCGGATCGTCGCCGCCGTCGACCCCGTCGAGACGATCTCGACTCCCGCCTCGGTCAGTGCCGCGGCGAGTTCGAGCAGCCCGCTCTTCTCGCTCACGGAGATGAGTGCCCGGCGCACCGGGATCTGATCGCGGTGCTCGTACAGGCTCGGGTCGTGGCTCTGGACTGCCATGTGGCTCCTCAAGTGTGGGGATGTGGGGTGATGGGATGCTCGGATGCGCCGACGGGCAGCTCCAGTGCGCCCGACGCGATGTCTCTGACCGTGGCGACGAGCAGCGGACGCTCGATCTGCTTGATGCGCTCGTGGAGTTCGTTCTCCGGCTCTCCCGGAACGATGGCGACTCGAGCCTGGCGCAGCACAGGGCCGGTGTCGACGCCCTCATCGATCACGTGCACCGTGACCCCGGTCTCGGCCGCACCCGCGGCGAGCGCGTCACGGACCGCGTGCGCGCCCGGGTAGAGCGGGAGGAGGGCCGGGTGGGTGTTGATCAGGCGAGGCGCGAACGCGCGGACGAAGCCGGCGGGCAGGATCCGCATGAGCCCAGCGCTCACGACGAGGTCGGCACCGGACTCGCGAATGCGACGAGCGAGAGCGTCCCCCCACGCTTCGCGGGATGCGAAATCGCGCGGGCGGACGATGGCGGCCGGAATGTCCGCCGCAGTGGCGTGCGCCAGGCCCTCAGCGTCGGTGTCGGCGAAGACGGCGACGACGCGTGCCGGGAAATCGGGGTCGGCTGCGGCGTCGAGCAGCGCTTTCAGATTGCTTCCGCCGCCGGAGATGAGAACCGCGAGTGACAGCACCACGACAGTCTACCCCGCCGACGGATGACAGCCGGTGCGTGCTCGTCCGGTCAGCGGGACCCCGCGTGCACGACCTCGCGGGCGAGTGCCAGGGGTCGTGTCCGCGCGAACAGCGCGTCCTCCTGTGCCGCCCACGACTCCCAGTGCGGGCGGAACAGATCACCGTCGCGGGTCAGCGCCCGTTCACGACGCTCCTCCGCCGGACAGTCCACCCACACGGCGTGCACGGCTCCCGCGCCTCCGCCGCCCGCCCAGCGCGCGGCGGCCGCGAGCGTCTCGGCGGAGAGCGCGCCGCAGCCCTCGATGACGAGTCGCCGTGGTCGATCGAGTGTCACCTGCTCGGCGAATGCCGCAGCGTGCCAGTCATACCGCGCGTACGCGCGCGCGTCGAGCGCCGGCGCGAGCGCCGCCGATCCCGCGGCGAGGCCGCCCCACCCGGGGTACAGGTCCTCCACCGGAAGGATCGCGGCACCGAGCAAACGGGCGAGCCCCGCGGCGAGCGAAGTCTTTCCCGAACCCGAACGCCCATCGATGACGACGACGCTCGGCGGTCCGGAGCGGGTCGCGCGCAGACGGTCGTGGACGCGGTGGGCGAGCCCGAAGAGCTCGGCCCCCAGCGGGCTTTCGGGACACGTCATGATGCGTCCTCGGGGGCGTCCCATGTCACCAGCCGCCCCTGTTCCATGCGGATCACACGGTCGGCGACCGTGCGCGCCTCCGTTTCATCGTGGGTGACGAGAATCGCGGTGGTTCCGGTGCCTCTCAGCATCGCGGCGAGGTCATCGGCGAGCCGGTCGCGGAGCGCACGGTCGAGCGCGGAGAGCGGTTCATCGAGAAGGAGCAGGCGCGGTTGCGGTGCCAGCGAACGGGCGAGCGCGACCCGCTGGCGCTCCCCTCCGGAGAGCTCGGTGACCGATCGTTCCGCCGCTCCCGGCAGCCCGACGAGTTCGAGCAACGCGGTCACCCGCGCCTCCCGTTCCGCGCGCGGCACCCGCTGCACGCGGAGGCCGTAGGCGATGTTCTCGGCGACGCTGCGATGGACGAAGAGCTGCCCGTCCTGGAAGACGAGGCCGAAGGAGCGTCGATGCGGTGGGACGCTCGCCAGGTCGTCCCCCGCCCAACGGACGGTTCCGGAGACGAGCGGTTCGAGTCCGGCGATGGCGCGCAGCAGCGTGGACTTGCCGCACCCGGACGGGCCGAGGAGTCCGACGACCTCACCACGGGCGACGGTGAACGTCACCGCGTCGACCGCCGCGGGGTGCGGCGACCGCCGCCGACCGTCGGCGTACCGCACCGTCGCCCCGTCGACCGACAAGCCGTGTTCCGTTCGCGTGTCCGCTACCATTCGCCGCCTCCGCTATTCGTGCGCCACCGCTCGGCGACCATCATGATTCCCGCCGTCAGCGCGGCCAGTACGACGGCCGCGGCGAGCGCCGTACCGTAGCTGCCCATCGCTTGGTGTCCGATGAGCTCCGCGACGACCACCGGGAGCGTCTGCGCCCCGGGCCGGACGAGAAAGGCCGTCGCACCGAATTCGCCGAGCGACGCGGCGAGCGCGAAGCCGAGGGCCAACCCGGCTGACCGACCGAGCATCGCGAGATCGATGGTCGTGAGCACGCGCCACGGGGATGCGCCGAGCATTGCCGCGGCGTCGCGCTGTCTGGGGTCGATGCCGCGGAGCACGGGCAGGATCGTCCGGACCACCAGCGGGAGCGCCACGAGAGCCTGAGCGATCGGGATCAGCACGACCGAGGTGCGCAGATCGAAGCCGACGCCGAGCGGCTGATGCATGGTGAGCAGGAGACCGAAACCGACGGTCACCGCCGAGACGCCGAGGGGCAGCATGACGAGGGCGTCGAACGCGCCGATACTGCGTCGCAGACCTGCCGATCGGGGTCGCCGGGAGAGGACGAGTGCGACGAGCGTGCCGAGGACCACGGCGATCGCGGTCGCGATGAGCGCGATTCCGATCGACCGCCCGGCCGCCTGCAGCACCGACCCGATGATCGGGGACTCCGGCGGGGGGACGACGAGGTTCACGTAGTTCTGCACCGAGAAGCCACCGCCGCTGGCCTGGAAGGAGCGCGCGAGCAGGGTGAGGATCGGCAGTCCGTGCAGCAGCAGCGCGGTCGCGGCGAACACCGCGAGCACGGGGAGGTGCCGCATCCCCGGCCGCACGCCTTCGTGCTGCTCGCTGCGCATCGCGACCGCGCGCTCACGGGTCCGGCGGAGTTGCGACGAGACGATCAGGGTGAGGATCACGATCGCGAGCTGCGCGAGGGAGAGCACGGCGGCCGACCGCAGATCCAGGAACTGCACCGTCAGCTGGTAGATCTCCGTCTCGATGTTCGCGAACCGCCTGCCGCCGAGCACCAGCACGATCCCGAACGACGTCGCGCAGAACAGGAACACGAGTGCGGCCGCGGAGGCGATCGCGGGGCCCAGTGCCGGGAGGGTGATGGTGCAGAACACCCGCGTCGGACTCGCCCCGAGCATGCGCGCCGCCTGCTCGGTACGGGAGTCGAGCTGGGACCAGAAGCCGCCGACGGTCCGCATCACGACCGTCACGTTGAAGAACGCGAGTGCCGCGACGATGACGGGCAGCGAGCGCTCGAGGCCCGTCCACGCGAGGGGACCGCCTGTGCCGAACAGTGCGGTGAACGCCACGCCGACGACCACGGTCGGCAGCACGAACGGCACGGTGAGCAGCCCGCGCAGCACCGTCCGCCCTGCGAACGTCAGTCGGTAGAGCACGAACGCGGCCGGGAGTCCGAGTGCGAGCGACAGCACCGTCGCCAGACCGGCCTGCGTGAGCGTGTGCCCGATGACCTGCCAGGTGCGCGGGTCCGAGAAGACGGCGGGCACACCGCTCGCATCGAACGCGCCGTCGGCCGTGAACCCGGTCGCGAGCAGCGCGACGACGGGCCAGACGAAGAAGAGAGCGAGGAAGACGAGCGGCAGCGCGGCGGCGATCCCCCAGGCGAACCGCCCGCGCATCAGCCCGCCGAGGATTCGGCGACCGTGTCGGCGACCGTCTTCTGCCACTCCGTCAATCCGGCCGCCACGTCGGCGCTCGGCAGATCATTGGGCTCATCGGGCAACGGCGCGTGCTGCTCCCACTCGGCCGGGACCGCGGCATCGGGGTCGACCGGGTACATGTACATCGTCTCGGCGATGGTGTCCTGGAACTCGCCAGACAGGAGGTAGTCGACGACCGCCCGCGCTCCTTCGGGGTTCTCGGCGCCTGCGAGCACACCGGCGTACTCGACCTGACTCGAGCAGGTGCTGAGCAGCGCAGCGCTCGTGGAAGACCCGTCGTCGGCGATCGTCGCCGCAGGCGAGGAGCTGTACGAGAGCACGATCGGGCGGGTGCCGCCCTCGCCGCCCTGGGAGAACTGCCCGTAATAGGCGTCGCTCCACCCCTGTTCGATCCGCGCACCGTTCTCGACGAGGTCGCTCCAGTAGTCCGCGTAGGCGTCTTCACCGAAATGGGCGACGGTTCCGACGAGGAACGACGCACCCGTCGACGAGGCGGCGGGGTCGAGCAGTACCGTGAGGTCGCGATACTCGGGCTGCAGCAGGTCCTCGTAGGTCTCAGGGGCGTCGATCCCCGCATCGGCGAACCACGCGGTGTCGATGTTGAAGCAGGTGGCTCCACGGTCGACCGGCACGAGGGCCTGCGATCCCTCGACCATCAGATCGGCGGCACCCTCGGGCAGATGCTCCGTGCTCGTCTCCTCTGCGACACCGGCGTCCACGACTCGCGATGCGAAGATCTGATCGACGCCGAAGAACGCGTCGCCGAGGGGCGCGCCCTGAGTGAGCACCAACTGATTGGCGAGCTCGCCTCCGTCGCCCGATCCCAGAACCTCGACGTCGTAGCCGGTGGCAGCGCTCGCGGCTTCGGCGAACGCCTCGTTCGGGAAGGAATCGTGGACGATCAGGGTGACCGCCCCCGAAGCCTCGGTGTCGGATCCCGCGTCCGACGAGCATCCGGCGAGCACGAGAGCCGCGGTTCCGGTGAGGGCGAGAGCGGTGAGTACGGCGCGACGGCGCGGCACGGGAGTGCGCATGGGCATCATGAGGGCTTCCTTCCTCCGCTGGTGTGAACCAGATCAGGTTGAACGGTCGAAGCTCGCGAGCTCCCTCTCAGCCCGGCGCGTCCGGACTCCCGTGGATTGCCCCGTCAGTCTATCGCTTGCGTCCCGGCCACCGCCACACGCGGCGCCCCGAGCCCGGACCGCTCGAGTCCTCGGGATCGTCGATGAGATCGTCGACCGGCGCGGTCTCCTGCGCATCCGGGTCGACCGACTCGAACGCCGATGCGGCAGCCTCCGTGCCGACGTCGGTCGGGGTGTCGACGTCCGGCGAACGGTCCTCGGGTGCGTCCGTCCACTCCACCGTCGAGCCGTCCCACGAGTAGGCGGCGAGGATCGCCTCGGCTTCCGACTCGCTGACGCGCAGTTCGTCTTCGGTGACGTCGTCGAGGCGTTCGGGCAGCGCCGCCTCGGCGGGGGCCTGAGCCGGCTCGAGTGACCGCGCGTCGTCCGGGTTCGGCTTCGGGTTCGGCTCCGGAGTGGGCTCCACGGCGGGCACGATCTCGGCACCGGGATCGTCTCCGTCACCCGTCTCGATCGGGCCCGTCTCGTCGCGCCAGGTGTCGACGCGTCCGGTGTCGTCGGCGTCGTCGACGTCCCCGCGCGACCCCGCCGCTGCAGTCCCGAAACCGAGGAAGCCCCGGAGTCTCCCCGTCACTCCGGTCCGAGGTCCAGTCACCCCGCCGGCCGCGATCTGGTGCCGGCCGTCCTCATCCGGTGCACTCCGGTCGCGTTCCACCCGATCGAGTGCGATCAGTGTCTCGGAGCTCCACGAGCGAGCGTCGGTTGCGTCGGCGTGGTCGCGCGCGTCGATCGCGCGCTGATCCCCGCCGCGCACGAGCTCGACCAGCGTCCCGAGGCGCGCGGCATCCGCACGACCCGCGGCGATGCCGAGCAGCATGCCGACGCCGAGCTCCGCGGCCGCGATCCCGCCGGTGAGCCAGGGGGCAGGACCCGCCTGTGCCAGCCGATCCGGCCCCATCGCCCCGCTCGCGAGCACGGACAGCAGTACGACGGCGAGTCCGGCGAGAGTGGAGGCGAGCACGGGCACGACGATCGCGGCACCCCAGCCGGCACCGCGCAGCGTGCTGCGACGGGCGGCGGCGACGCCGATCACGAGACCGGCGATCACGATGATCGCCGGCGCCACGGGTGCGAAGCCGCCCCAGCTCGGCGGGATCGCACCCATGAGCGGCAGGGCTGGAATCGGACCGACGAGGGCGTCGAACGGCGAGACCGATGTGCCGACGCCCACCGCGAATCCGGTCCCGACGAACCAGGACATCGACCAGATCAGCGCGATCGGGAGGAACGCGAGCTGCACGATGAAGAGCACGGAGGCGCCGAGCGGGTCGAGCTGCAGGTTCTGCGAAAGCGCGGTGATATCGACGTACCCGATGATCAGCGAGACGGTGAATCCGGCCGCGGCGATCCCGGCGAGGGCGGCGAGCGCACCGAGCGCGAGCCGCAGCACCTCCTGCGTGCGCAACGGCAGCGTCGACGCCAGCAGCGGCGATGCCCGGGTCACCAGTCGCTGCACGCCTCTGACGCTCCGCGTGAACCAGTCCTGCTGGGAGACCGCCGCGTGCACCACGAACGGGATCAGCATGCTCACGGCGTAGATCAGTCCGAGGGTGAGCAGGGCGCGCCACTCCGGCTCGGGCAGCATGGGGGCGACGAACGGCAGACACGCGAAGCCCACCGCCGTGTACCCGATGCCGCCGCCGAGCACACCGGCGGCCCCCGTGCCCCCTCGCGACGCGAACCGCCAGCCGGCGCGCATCGCGAGCAGCACGGTCACGAGCGACAGACCGAGGGGCGCCAGCGAGATCGGGAAGGCGAACGCCTCTCCCGGAAGGCCGAGGCCGAGCGCCGCCTCCGCCGTCACCGACACCTGCAGCGGCACGCCATGGGCGAGGAACCAGACGGAGGCGATGCCCCCGACCAGCTCCGCCGGAGTCGCATCGAGACCGAAGGTGATGATCCACATGAGCACCGCGGGCACTCCGATGACCACCAGCCCGGCGAGTGCGACGGCACCCGCTTCGATCGCCGCGATCACGGCCGTCAGTGTGGCTCTCATCGCCTGGAAGTGTATCGTCTGCGCCTGCGGGGCGCCCGGCTCCGCGCCGAGCGGGCGGAACCCCGCGGGCGCGGACGACCGTCAGGTGTTGGAGGCCGGCGGCGTGTCCTCGACATCCTCGAGACGCTTGCGCTCCGCCTTCTCCTCCGCGTCCTGACGCGCGGCTTCGGTGGTCACCACCGTGATCTCGGTGGTGACCAGGCTGAAGTGGCCGCTGTCGTGCCGATCCACGCCCTCTGCGACGGACTGCTCGAGCAGTTCTCGCGCCACCCGGCCCTGGAGCACGAGCGGATCGCGACTGAGGTCCTTCCAGATGCCGATGCAGAGCAGCAGCATCACGAGGACGAACGGAAGCGCGGAGACGATGGTGATGTTCTTCAGCCCGTTGAGCGCCGCAGCCGGATCGGATCCTCCGGCGAGCAGCATGACGGCCGCCACGGCACCCGTGGAGACGCCCCAGAAGATCACCGCCTTCTTCGACGGCTCCTCAGCGCCGTTCTCGCTGAGCGCCCCCATCACGATCGACGCGGAGTCGGCTCCGGTGACGAAGAAGATCGCGATGAGCACGACCGTGACGACCATGAGCACGACCGCCACCCACTCGGGCACGGGCAGACTGCCCAGCATGTCGAAGAGGATGAGGTCGAAGTTGATGTCGGGCGCGCCGTCGACGATGTTGGCCAGCGCCTGCCCCATGTCTCCCGAGCGCTCCGCGCGCTCCTGGATGCCGATCGCCCCGCCGCCGAAGATCGAGAACCAGAGCAGGGTCACCGCGGACGGGACGAGCAGCACGCCGGTGACGAACTGGCGGATGCTCCGGCCGCGCGAAATGCGCGCGATGAAGAGTCCGACGAACGGGGTCCACGAGACCCACCACGCCCAGTAGAAGACCGTCCACGATGACAACCAGCTCGCGAGCGCATCGTCGCCCGTCGCAGCGGTGCGCGACGCCATCTGCGGCAGATCGCCGATGAACGAGCCGACGGCGTTGGGAATCACATTCAGAATGAAGAGGGTCGGGCCGCCGATGAAGACGATGAGTGCGAGGACCACGGCGAGCACCATGTTGATGTTCGAGAGCCACTGGATGCCGCGTTCGATCCCCGAGACCGCTGACGCGACGAACATGGCGGTGAGCACGGCGATGATGACGACGAGGGTCACGGATCCGACCTGATCCATGATGCCGGTGGATTGGATGCCGCCGCCGATCTGCAGGGCCCCGAGGCCCAGCGAGCACGCCGACCCGAACAGGGTGGCGATGATGGCGAGGATGTTGATGACGCGGCCGCCCCACCCGTTGACGATGCGCTCGCCGAAGATCGGCGTGAACATCGACGAGAACAGCTGCGACCGGCCCAGCCGGAAGCTGCCGTACGCCATGCCGAGACCGACGATCGCGTACATCGCCCAGGGAAAGAGCGTCCAGTGGAAGAGCGTCGTGCCCATGGCCGTGCTGAGCGCGGCGTCGGTCTGCCCCTCCACCGTGCCCGGCGGAGGCGACATGTAGAAGAAGAGCGGCTCACCGACCCCGTAGAACACCAGGCCGATGCCCATGCCGGTCGCGAACATCATCGAGATCCACGAGACGGTCTTGAACTGGGGCTTCTCCCCGTCCTTGCCGAGCGGGATCCGTCCGAACCGCCCCGCGGCCACCACGAGCACGAACACCGTGAAGACGGATGCGGCGATGACGAACAGCCATCCGGTGTTGGTGATCACCCAGTCGAGCGCGGCACCCGCGGTGTCGCCGAGACCTTCGGGCGAGGCGAAGCCCCAGATGATGAACGCCACCGCGAGCGCCCCCGCGAGCCCGAACACCCAGTAGTCGGTGCCCGACGACCTGGTCTTCGGAATCTGCTGCAATCGTGCGGTGCGGAGCTTCCCGACCAGCTCCTGGATCGAATCGTCGTTCTGCTTCATGGCATGTACTCCTCTTCGGACGACGCGCCGTCGAGACGGGCATCGGCGCGTGCTCGGTTCATCGTCGAACCGGGGGTGCACTCGCGCTGATATATCTTACGCATGACGCGGAAGAGCGCCACCCAGGGAGTCCGCAGTCTCTCCGCAGAGTACGTTGCAGAGATTCCGCAGGAGCAGTGCTGATCTCGACTACAGGACCATGCGCACGGCGCTGTCAAAGTGCTGCACGTGTTCGGCGGCGAGTCGCTCGGCCCGCGATTCGTCGCCGTCGAGGATCGCCTGCATGAGTGCGACGTGCTCCGTGATGTGCTCGCGCATCGGCGGCAGGCGATCCATCATGAGGCACCAGAGTCGCGTCACGAGACTGTCGAGTCGCACGAGCATCTCCTCGAGGTGCGGGCTCTCGGACGCCCGGTTGATGAGCCGGTGCACCTGCACGTCGAACTCCATGAGGTGCCGCGTGTTCTCATCGTCACCGAGCGATTCGATCCGGTCGAGCGCCTCCGCCAGTGCCGCCGCGACGGAGCCTCCGCCGTTGGCGGCGGCGCGGCGAGCGGCGAGCGGCACGAGCGCACCTCGGATCTCGGAGATCGTCGACAGCTCCGTCAGATCGACGTTCGTCGCGAAGGTGCCCCGCCGCGGGAAGGTGACGACGAGGTGATCGGCTTCGAGGCGCTTGATCGCCTCGCGCAGCGGCGTGCGACCGACTTCGATCTCCTGCGCGAGCACCGACTCGACGATGGGCCCGCCGGGTTCGATATCGAGCAGGATCAGCCGATCCCTCAGCAACCGGTACGCGCGCTCGGCGAGCGACTCGTTCACCTGCTCGTCGATCGAAGTGATCATCTCGTGCTCTTTCCGCATACTCGTCATGAATGTCGCCGGATGGCGCTTGCGCCTCGCATACCTGAGACCTAGTATAGATACGCGGCTGATATATCAGTTGCTGATGATGAGAGATTCCCTCGACTCCCCGCGAGACGAGCGATCGAACGGAGCGCAACGTGGCATTCCCTCCCCCGGTGGCAACGCAGTCCCTCACGCGGACCCTCGCCGACCTCGACCCCGAGGTGGCGTCTCGCATCGACCTCGAACTCGCGCGGCAGCGCGACGGTCTCGAGATGATCGCGTCCGAGAACCATACGGCCCAGGCCGTCATGGAAGCACAGGGATCGGTGCTCACGAACAAGTACGCCGAGGGGTACCCCGGTCGCCGGTACTACGGCGGCTGCGAGCACGTCGACGTCATCGAGCAGCTCGCGATCGACCGCCTGACCGCGCTGTTCGGGGCCGAGTACGCGAACGTCCAGCCCCACTCCGGCGCCCAGGCCAACGCCGCCGTCATGCACGCGCTCATCCGGCCGGGCGATACGATCCTCGGCCTCAACCTCGCGCACGGCGGTCACCTCACGCACGGGATGAAGATCAATTTCTCGGGCAGGCTCTACCAGGTCGCCGCGTACGGCGTCGACGAGGAGACGCTGACGATCGACATGGACGAGGTCGAGCGACTCGCCCACGAGCACCGTCCGCAACTCATCGTGGCCGGCTGGTCGGCCTACCCCCGTCAGCTCGACTTCGCACGGTTCCGAGCGATCGCCGACGCCGTCGGGGCGTACCTCATGGTCGACATGGCGCACTTCGCCGGCCTCGTCGCCACCGGGCTGCACCCGAGTCCCGTGCCCCACGCGCACGTCGTCACCTCGACGACCCACAAGACGCTCGCCGGGCCGCGCGGCGGCATCATCCTCTCGAACGACGCCGACATCGCGAAGCGCATCAACTCCGCCGTCTTCCCCGGACAGCAGGGGGGTCCGCTCGAGCACGTCATCGCCGGCAAGGCCGTCGCATTCGGCATCGCCGCGAGCCCCGAATTCCGTGAACGGCAGGAGCGCACGCTCGCCGGAGCCAAGATCCTCGCGGAGCGGCTCTCCCAACCCGACGTCGCCGAACGCGGCATCCGGGTCCTCTCCGGAGGCACCGACGTGCATCTCGTCCTCGTCGATCTCCGCGAAAGCAGCCTGAACGGCCAGGAGGGCGAAGACCTGCTCGCGGCCATCGACATCACCGTCAACCGCAACGCGGTCCCGTTCGATCCGCGCCCCCCGATGGTGACATCGGGTCTCCGCATCGGCACGCCAGCCCTCGCGACCCGAGGGTTCAGCACCGAGGCGTTCACCGAGGTGGCCGACATCATCGCCGAGACGCTCATCGTCGGCGCCGGCGACACCGGTGCAGACGCCGCGACTCTCGATGCGCTGCGCGAGCGGGTGCAGTCCCTCGCGCAGGCGCATCCCCTCTACCCGAACCTCTCCACCGACGAGAACGGAGCCTGATCGTGGCCGACCTCCTCCCCGAGCACCCGGACTTCCTGTGGCGGAACCCCGATCCGAAGCCCACCTACGACGTCATCATCGTCGGCGGCGGCGGTCACGGTCTCGCGACGGCGTACTACCTCGCCAAGCAGCACGGCATCACGAACGTGGCGATCCTCGAGCGCGGTTGGCTCGCCGGCGGCAACATGGCCCGCAACACCACCATCATCCGCTCGAACTACCTGTGGGACGAGTCGGCAGGCATGTACGAGCAGTCGATGAAGCTGTGGGAACAGCTTCCCGAGGAGCTCGAGTACGACTTCCTCTTCTCGCAGCGCGGAGTGATGAACATCGCCCACACGATGCAGGACGTGCGCGAGTCGCGCCGTCGCGTCAACGCGAACGTGCTCAACGGCGTCGACGCCGAGTACCTCGACCCTCAACAGGTGAAGGAGGTCTGCCCGATCATCAACATCGAGGACGACATCCGCTACCCCGTCATGGGTGCGACCTACCAGCCGCGTGCCGGCATCGCGAAGCACGATCATGTCGCCTGGGCGTTCGCCCGCAAGTGCGATGAGATGGGCGTCGACATCATTCAGAACTGCGAGGTCACCGGGTTCGTCAAGGAGGGCAACCGTGTGGTCGGCGTCGAAACCTCCCGGGGCCGGATCGGCGCGAGCAAGGTCGCACTGGCGGCCGCAGGGCACTCCTCGGTGCTCGCCGACCTCGCCGGCTTCCGCCTCCCGATCCAGTCGCACCCCCTCCAGGCGCTGGTCTCGGAGCTCTTCGAACCCGTCCACCCGACGGTCGTGATGTCGAACCACGTGCACGTCTACGTGTCGCAGGCCCACAAGGGCGAACTCGTCATGGGCGCCGGAATCGACCCGTACGTCGGCTACGGCCAACGAGGCGGGTTCCACGTCATCGAAGAGCAGATGGCCGCCGCGGTGGAGCTCTTCCCGATCTTCTCCCGCGCCCACCTGCTGCGCACCTGGGGCGGCATCGTCGATACGACGTTCGACGCCTCGCCGATCGTGTCGAAGACCCCGATCGACCAGCTGTACGTGAACTGCGGCTGGGGCACCGGAGGATTCAAGGGCACGCCGGGAGCGGGGCTCACGTTCGCGCACACCATCGCGCACGACGAGCCGCATCCGCTGAACGCTCCGTTCGCCCTCGACCGGTTCGAAACCGGCCACCTCATCGACGAGCACGGCGCCGCGGCCGTCGCCCACTGACCCGAGACGAAAGGCACGCTCATGCTGCTCATCGACTGCCCGAACTGCGGTCCCCGTGACGAGGTGGAGTACCACTACGGCGGCCAGGCGCACGTCGCCTATCCCGAGAATCCCGACGCGCTCACCGACCGCGAGTGGGCGGAGTACCTCTTCTACCGCGCGAACCCGAAGGGGGCGTTCGCCGAGCGCTGGCAGCACTCGGCCGGTTGCCGCAAGTGGTTCAACGCCGTTCGCGACACCGTGACCTACGAGTTCCTCGCCGTCTACCCCATGGGTCAGCAGACCCCCGACATCGAAGGGAGCGCACGATGACCGCCTCGCGCCTGTCGCCCGCCCACTCCCCCGGTCACGGCATCGACCGTGACGACGCATTCACCTTCACCCTCGACGGCGTCGAGGTCCACGGCTTCGACGGCGATACGGTCGCGAGCGCATCGATCGCCGACGATCGCATCGCCTGCGGACCCTCGCTGTACCTCGCTCGTGCGCGCGGCATTCTGACCGCGGGCGTCGAAGAGCCCAATGCGCTGCTGCACGTGTCGTCGCAGCAGAGCGGCCAGCCGGCAGAGTCCATGCTCCCGGCGACCACGATCCACGCCTGCGACGGACTCGAGGCGAGGTGGCTGCAGGGTCTCGGCCGCCTCGATCCGGCAGGCGACGGCGCCGTGTACGACCACCGTCACGTGCACACCGACGTCCTCGTCGTCGGCGCCGGACCCTCCGGCCTCGCCGCGGCCCGCGAAGCGGCGAAGACCGGCGCCCGGGTGCTGCTCATGGATGAGCAGCCGCTTCCCGGCGGCAGCCTTCTCTCATCACGTCCCGGCAGTGAAGACGGCGAGATCGACGAGCAGGACTCCGTCTCATGGGCGAGCGCCACGATCGACCGGCTCGACGGGTACGAGGAGTTCACCTACCTGCCCCGCACGACGGCGATCGGCAGCTACGACAGCAACTACGTCATCGCCGTCGAGCGCCGCACGGCGCACCTCCCAGCGGCGGAGCGCGAGCGCCTCGCGGCGTCGGGCGTCTCGCGCCAGCGCGTGTGGCACGTGCGCGCGCAGCGGGTCGTGCTCGCGACCGGATCGCACGAGCGCCCCATCGTCTTCGCGAACAACGACCGCCCGGGCATCATGCTCGCCGGTGCCGTGCGCACCTACCTGAACCGCTACGCCGTCGCCGCCGGATCCCGCGTGGTCGTCGCGACGACGAACGACGCCGCCTATGCGCTCGTCGAAGACCTCATCGACTCCGAACTGCAGGTCGCGGCGGTCGTCGATTCGCGGCGGGAAGCGTCGCCGCGCGCCGCAGCCGTGCTGGCTCGGACGGGCGTCCGCGGCATCTTCGGCTCCGCCGTCGTCGACACGGCTTCGGCCTCGGACTCCGTGCTGTTCGACACCGCGGCGGAGACCGACGGTCGCGTCTCGGCCGTCACCGTCTCCGCACTCGACGCCGACGGACGCCCCGCGGGCGAGCACGAGGAGCTCTACACCGACCTGCTCGCGGTCTCGGGCGGGTACTCCCCCGTGCTGCATCTGCACACGAACCGTCAGGGTCGCGTGCGGTGGGATGCGCACCTCGCAGCCTTCGTTCCCGAGGCGCCCGTGCAGCATCAGGCCGTCGTGGGGTCGGCGAACGGCGCGACGAGTCTCGCCGCGTCGCTGCGCGAGGGCGCTGAAGCGGGTCACCTCGCGGCACGCGAACTCGGGTATACCGCTCCGCTCGTCGTTCCGGCCGGGCCCGATGCGACTCCCGACGCAGCGGTCCGTCCGCTCTGGGTGGTCCCGGCGCGCGGCGCGTCGCTCGAAGCCGCTGCGGCCGACGAGTGGCGCACCCATTTCGTCGATCTGCAGCGCGACCAGACGGTCGCCGATGTGCTCCGCGCGACGGGTGCCGGCATGCGCTCCCCCGAGCACATCAAGCGCTACACCTCGATCTCGACGGCCAACGATCAGGGCAAGACCTCCGGCGTCAACGCCATGGGTGTCATCGCCGCGGTCCTCAACTCGCAGGATCCCGATGCGGTCGGCACCACGAAGAACCGTCCGCCCTACACACCGGTGCCGTTCGTGGCACTCGCCGGTCGGCGGCGCGGCGAGCTCTTCGATCCGGCGCGGGTGACGAACATCCAGCCCTGGCATGTCGCGCACGGTGCGCTCTTCGAAGACGTCGGACAGTGGAAGCGACCGTGGTACTACCCGCAGGACGGCGAGGACATGGACGCCGCGGTGCTGCGAGAGTGCGCCGCCGTCCGCGACTCCGTGGGGTTCCAGGACACGTCGACGCTCGGCAAGATCGAGATTCGCGGCGCCGACTCCCCCGAGTTCTTGAATCGGATCTACACGAACGGCTTCGCGAAGCTCAAGGTCGGTCAGGGCAGGTACGGTCTCATGTGCACGCCCGACGGCATGCTCTTCGACGACGGCGTCACCATGCGCTTCGCCGAGGACCACTACTTCATGACCACCACCACGGGCGGCGCCGCGAAGGTGCTCGACTGGCTCGAGGAGTGGCACCAGACCGAGTGGCCCGAGCTCGACGTCTGCTTCACCTCGGTGACCGAGCAGTACAACGTCGTCGCGGTCGCCGGCCCGCAGTCCCGTGCGGTGATCGCGCGGATCGCGCCGGAGATCGATGTCGCCAACGACGCCTTCCCGTTCATGGCCTATCGGGAGACGGCGCTCGTGAACGGCGTGCCGGCGCGCATCGCCCGCGTCTCCTTCTCCGGGGAGCTCGCCTTCGAGGTCTACGTCGACAACTTCTACGGACTGTCCACGTGGGAGCTCATCGCGGAGGCCGGCGCCGAGTACGGCATCACGCCGTACGGCACCGAGACGATGCACGTGCTCCGTGCGGAGAAGGGACTCGTCATCATCGGCCAGGACACCGATGGCACCGTCACCCCGCACGACGCCGGTATGGAGTGGGCGGTCTCGAAGCTCAAGGACTTCGTCGGCAAGCGCTCCTTCGCACGCGACGACAACCTGCGCGCGAACCGCAAGCACCTGGTCGGCGTCGTCCCGGTCGACCGCAGGACGCGCCTCGATGAGGGCGCACAGCTCATCGCCTCGGGAACGCCGGTGACCCCGGAGGACGGTCCGGTCCCGATGATCGGTCA
Source organism: Leucobacter tardus (assembly GCF_017583045.1). Lineage (GTDB taxonomy): Bacteria > Actinomycetota > Actinomycetes > Actinomycetales > Microbacteriaceae > Leucobacter > Leucobacter tardus. The sequence goes on from NZ_JAGFBF010000005.1 coordinate 734,340, forward strand.
CGTCACGTCGTCCTACCTATCGGCCGCGCTCGGACATCCTTTCGGGCTCGCGCTGATCGAGAACGGACGCGGACGTGCCGGCGAGATCGTGCAGTCCCCGAAGGACGGCCGTCTGATCGATGTCCAGATCACCCCCCAGATTCTGTTCGACCCCGAAGGGAGCCGTCGCGATGGCTAACACCACCCACCTCGATCAGCTGCGCCGCTCTCCCGCGGCCGGCCTCACCGATGAGATGGCGGCCGCCGAAGTTCCCGGCGTCGTCGCGGTGCGCGAGATCGCCTTCGCACCGCAGCTCGGCGTCCGCGCCGTTCCGGGTTCCCCCTCGGCCGAACGCATCGAACGCGCGCTCGGCGTCGCGCTGCCGACCTGGTCGGGACAGACTACGGGCGACGCCGACGGGGCCCACTGCATCTGGTTGTCGCCCGACGAGTTCCTGGTGGTCAATGCGTCGCGCAAGCAAGTTCCCGGCGAGGCCGACGCCGCGGCTGCGGCGATCGAAGGACTGCCGGGACAGGTGATCGATCTCTCCGGAAACCGGACCATCATCGAGTTGAGCGGCAGCGAAGCCCGCGCGGTGCTGGAGAAAGGCTGTCACGTCGACCTGCATCCCCGCGCCTTCCAGGTGGGGCACGCCGTGCAGACGCTGCTCGGCACGATCCCGGTGATCATTCACCGCTCGGCTCGCGACACGTATCGTATCCTGCCGCGATCATCGTTCGCGGAGTACACGGTGCTCTGGCTGATCGACGGCATGCGCGAGTTCCGGGCGGCCGGATTCGCCACGCGCGGCCTCGGCGGCGCGTAAGCGCACGTCGGGACGCGTCCGGGTCGCTCCCCTCGAGCGCCCGGACCTCCCCTTTCTCTCACGACCTCATTTGCAAGGAAGCATCATGACCGCGAAGAACGAGTTCATCCTGACCTTCTCGTGCGCGCAGCGCACCGGCATCGTCCACGCGCTGACCGGCGCCCTCGTCCATCACGACGGCGACATCATCGAGCTCAAGCAGTTCGACGATCCGGTGACGCAGCGCTTCTTCTTCCGCGCGCACTTCGCGCTCCCCACGGCGGAAGCCGACCACGTGTCGGCGCTCAAGGCCGAACTCGACGAGCTGGGCGAGACCTACGGGGCGGAGTGGGACGTGCGACCGATCGATGCCCGCCCCCGCGTGCTCATCATGGTCTCGAAGTTCGAGCACTGCCTGAACGACCTGCTCTACCGGGAGCGGACCGGCGAGCTCCCCGCCGAGATCGCCGCCGTGGTCTCCAACCACCCCGACCACCGCCAGCTGGTCGAGTGGCACGGGATCCCCTTCTACCACGTGCCGATCACCGCTGAGACGAAGCCGCAGGCCGAAGAGAAGCTGCTCGACATCGTCGACCGGTTCGAGATCGACCTCGTCGTGCTCGCCCGGTACATGCAGATTCTGTCCGACGATCTCTCGCGCGAACTCACCGGCCGGGCGATCAACATCCACCACTCGTTCCTGCCCTCCTTCAAGGGCGCGAAGCCATACCACCAGGCGTACGAGCGCGGCGTGAAGACCATCGGCGCCACCGCGCACTACGTGAACCACGAACTGGATGAGGGCCCGATCATCGCCCAGCAGGTGCAGCCGGTCGACCACACCTCGAGTCCCGAAGATCTGGTCGCCGCCGGACGCGACACCGAGTCCAAGGCACTCGCCGAGGCCGTGAAGTGGCACTGCGAATCCCGCGTCTTCCTGAACGGCGGACGCACGGTCGTGCTCCGCTGATCCCACCCGGCTGCCACCCACAGCCACCTCTCCCCCTCCCTCGCTCGATCGACTGGAATGGCGACTATGACCCCTCCTCGTCCTGAGGAGGTGCGCGCGTGAGCACCACGCAGCCCTCCTCCCTGCCCACCGGCACCGGCACCATCCCCTACGACGCCGCCCCCGTGAACCGACTCGTCGTCCTCGTCACGATCGCCTGCCTCGGCGGCATCTTCGTCGACGGCTATATTCTCGGCGTGATCGGCGGCGCCGTCGTCCCGGCGACCGAAGAGCTCGGCCTCTCGCTGCTCGGCACCGGCCTCATCGCCGCGAGCGCGCTGATCGGCATCTTCATCAGCGGACTCCTCTTCGGTCGCGTGGCGGACCGCTTCGGCCGCAAACGAGTGTTCTTCTGGAACCTCGTCGGCTTCACCGTGGTCTCCCTGCTGCAGCTCTTCGTCGTCGGTACCTGGGATCTCGTCGCCCTGCGACTCATCCTCGGACTGCTGATCGGGGTCGAGTACGCGGTCGGCACCTCGTTGCTGGCCGAGTTCGCGCCCGTGAAGAAGCGCACGGTGCTCGTCGGAGCGATCGGGCCGTTCTGGTTCGTGGGCTTCATCGCCGCATTCGTCGTCTCGCACTTCTGGGAGCCGGACGCCTGGCGCTGGCTCCTGGCGTCGAGCGCCGTGCCCGCCCTGATCGTGCTCCTCATCAGGCTCGGGATCCCCGAATCCCCCCGTTGGCTCCAGAGTCAGGGTCGCGAAGCCGAGGCTCAGGCGATCGTGACGCGCCACTACGGCAGCGGGTACACGCTGCACCCCGCGGTCGAATCCACGACCAGCACGACGCTCCGCGACTTCTTCGTCGAGAACGACTGGCGTCGCGTGCTGTACGCCGGCCTGTTCTGGTTCTGCCAGGTCGGTCCGCTCTTCGCCATCTTCACGTTCATCAACCCGGTGCTCAGCGAACTCGGCTTCAGCGGAGGCTTCGGGCTCGACCTGGTAATGAATGCGTTCCAGCTCGCGGGCGCCGCATTCGGACTCTGGTTGCTGTACGTCATGACGCGACGGGGCTTCGTGATCTGGACGTTCGGGATCCTCGCGGTCCTGCTGCTGTACCTCGGCCTCTGGGCCGACCAGCCCCCCGTGCTGAAGCTCGTGGTGTTCAGCGCGTTCGTGTTCATCATCGTCGCATCGAACAGCATCCAGTACGTGTACCCGCCCGAAATGTTCTCCACGCGGTTCCGCAGCACCGGCGTCGGGTTCTCGGCCGCGATGAGCCGGGTGGGTGCCGCGGGCGCCACCTATCTCTTTCCGCTCGCGCTCTCGGCGTACGGTGCCAGCGGGACGCTCCTGCTGCTCGCCGCCTTCCCGATCGTCGGCTGGGTCGCCTCGCTCCTCTGGGCTCCCGAGACGAAGCACGCGCCGCTCGACACCAATGTGGTGCGCGTGCCGTAACCCGGAACCTCGACCACGGACCACGGGCCGGTCGCCGGGTCGTTCGCCCCCTTAGCGGGCGCGGCGACCCGGCGCGAGGTGTCCGAGACGCTTTGCGAGTTCGTCGGCGAAGACCCTGAGGCGACCCGCGAGCTCCGGAAGGTCGTCCTCGGGCATGCGGAATGCCGGTGCCGTGACGCTGAGCGCGGCGATGACGGCCCCCTCACCCGTGAACACCGGCACCGCCACCGCGTTGGTGTGCTCCTGCCACTCCGCGAGCGCACCGCCCCATCCGCGCTCGCGGATCGCGCGCATCTCCCGCTCCAGTTCATTGGGATCGACGATCGTGCGGTCCGAGTAGCGAGCGACGGTCGCACCGGCGATCCGCGCGGCCGTGTCGTCCGCGTAGGCGAGCAGCGTCTTGCCCGACGACGTGGCGTGCCCGGGGGTGCGCTGCCCCACGAACTGGTCGCGCACCGCGACACTGCTCGTGCCAGTAGCCTGCGCGATGTTCACGGCGTCGCCGTCGACCAGGATCGCGACGTTCGAGGTCTCCCCGATCGCCGCGGTCACCTCGTCGCAGATCGCCTGGGACTCGCGCGCAAAGTCCACACGAGTGGTGACGGCCCCGGCGATGCGGAGCGCTCCGCTTCCGAGCGCGTATGCGCCGTCGGCTTCGCGGAAGACGAACCGGCGAGCCTCGAGGGTGCCGAGCAGCCGGAAGGCGGTCGAGCGATGCACGCCGAGCTCTCGCGCGACGGCACTCGCGGACTGCGGGCCCCCGTCGGCGATGATCTCGAGGATGCGGAGCGCACGGTCGACCGCTTGCACCGGGCTCGTATCGCTCGCGGTCCCTCCCGACCCCGGGGCGTCGTCATGCATGAACATCAGTCTAGGCCGCTCCTCGGCGCGCACGCGTGGAAGGGGCCGTGTCCCGACGACACGGCCCCTCCGCAGCGACGCGTCTCAGCGCGTGATCATGCCGTGCGGGTCGAGCACGAACTTCTGCGCAGCGCCCTCGTCGAACGCGGCGTACCCCGCGGGTGCATCGTCAAGGGAGATGGGCGTCGCGTTGACGTTCTTCGCGATGCTCACCTTGTCGTGCAGAATCGCCTGCATGAGTCCGCGGTTGTACTTCATGACGGGGCACTGTCCCGTGACGAACCGGTGCGACTTCGCGAAGCCGAGTCCGAACCGCATGGACAGCGAGCCGACGCGCGCCGCCTCGTCCTTCGATCCGGGATCTTCCGTGACGTACAGACCGGGGATCCCGAGATTGCCCCCGGCACGGGTGATGTCCATCAGAGAGTTCAGCACGACGGCCGGCTGCTCCTTGGCCGCATCCGCCCCGTGGCCGCGTGCCTCGAAGCCGACCGCGTCGATGCCGCAGTCGACCTCCGGGACGCCGAGAATCTGCTCGATCTGATCCTTCGGGTCGCCCTCGCCGACGTTCACGGTCTCGCATCCGAACGCGCGGGCCTTCGCGAGACGATCCTCGTTGAGATCGCCGACGATGACCACCGAGGCACCGAGCAGCTGCGCTGAAGTCGCCGCGGCGATGCCGACGGGACCTGCACCGGCGACGTAGACCGTTGAGCCGACTCCGACACCCGCGCCGACCGCGCCGTGGAAGCCGGTGGGGAAGATGTCGGAGAGCATCGTGAGGTCGAGGATCTTCTCGAGTGCCTGGTCGCGATCCGGGAACTTCAGCACGTTCCAGTCCGCGTACGGCACCAGCACGTACTCGGCCTGGCCGCCGACCCAGCCACCCATGTCGACGTAGCCGTACGCCGATCCGGGGCGATCGGGATTGACGTTGAGGCAGATCCCGGTCTGCCCCTCCTTGCAATTGCGGCAGCGACCGCAGGAGATGTTGAACGGCACCGAGACCACGTCGCCCACCTTGACGAACTCCACGTCCCTGCCGACCTCGACGACTTCGCCCGTGATCTCGTGCCCGAGCACGAGACCCTCGGGAGCGGTCGTGCGACCGCGAACCATGTGCTGATCGGAACCGCAGATGTTCGTCGCGATCGTCTTCAGGATCACGCCGTGGTCGACCCGGCGACCGACGTTGGCCGGGTTCACTCCCGGCCCGTCCTTCAGCACGAAATCGGGGTATTCGGTGTCGATGACCTCGACCTTGCCCGGACCCGCGTAGCTCACTGCCTTGTTGCTCATCGTTGAGTCTCCTACTCCGTAGTGGGAACCGGGGCCTCGATCGATCACTGGGATATCAGTTGAATATGAGGCCCGTCCGAGCATTCTCGATCCCCGCGGACGCCGCTGTCAAGCCGCGCGCTCTAGCTCTCGTCGTCGAGCCGGGACGCGAGAATCTCTTGAGCGGTCGCGCGGAGATAGGCCAGCGACTCGGTGATGAGCGGGGATCCGGCACTTCCGGAGCGCACCGCCGCGACGATCTTGCGCGTCGGCCGTCGCTGACCGGCGATCCGCACGCGGACCACATTCCGGGCGCCCTCGAGACTTGCGAGCCTCGGCACGAGACCGATGCCGAGTCCCGCCTCGACGAGCGCCGTCGAGGTGTCCCACTCCGCCGCCTCGTGCGACACGCGCGGCGTCAGCCCGAGCGCGGAGAACGCCGCCGTGAACAGGTCGTGGTACGGGGTGCCCGGAACATCAGTGATCCACTCCTCGCCCGACAATTCCTCCAGAGTCACCGGCCCGTTCCCCGCGACGGCGTGGTCGGCCGGCACGATGACGTCGAGCGGGTCGTTGAGCAGGCTGATCTGCTCGAACCGCGGATCGCCGTCCACATCGACTTCGGCCTGACTCGCGACCACGACGGCGAGATCGATGCGCTCGGCGACCAGCAGGTCGAGGCAACGTGCCGGACTGGCTTCGAGTACGTGCACCTGCACCCCCGGTCGCTCGCGCTTCACGTGCGCGGCGAGCGGCGCGAGCAGATTCGACGCCGCGGTCGAGAATCCGCCCATGCCGAAGTGCGTCGGCGTCTGGTCGCCGGCACGCAGCGCGGCGGCCTTGATGGACTCCCATTCGGCGATCAACGTGTCCGACCGTTTGACCAGATATCGCCCCGCGGCGGTCAACCGCAGGCCCCGCCCGTCTTTCACCAGCAGTTGCATATCGAGCGAGCGCTGCAGCTCTCGCAACTGCGCCGAGACCGCCGACGGGGAGTACCCGGTGAGCTCCGCGGTCGTGGAAACCGTCCCGCAGCTGGCGAAAGTTCTGAGCGTCAGCAACCGTGAGTCGATCATGCAGCCATTATGCATGAATGTCACCACTATTTAACGCTTTTCCTGCAGCACAAGATTTGGTTAGGTTGCGATCAGCAGCCCGTTTCTCGGCGTCGTCGACGATCCGGTTGTCGATCACGCCCCGGCATCAGTGGAGATGAATCTTGGCCCCTGCAATCAATCTGTCCCCCGCACCGTCGACGACCGGCGCAGGCATCGCCGGCGAGAAGCTCGCAGAGATCTCGGACCTCCTGGAGCGACGCAGAGCGGGGTTCTCACTCGAGTCGCCCTTCTACACCGACCCGGACCTCTTCGCCGTCGACATGCGTGCGATCTTCGGCGAGCACTGGATCTACGCGGCGAGCGTCGCCGAGGTCCCCGAGCCCGGAGACTACGTCACGGTGGAGTACGGACCGTACTCCCTCGTGGTGCTGCGCAACGACGACGCGGGCGTCAACGTACTGCACAACGTGTGCCGCCACCGCGGCGCTCGCGTGCTCACGGAGCCCACCGGCACGACGGGGAACCTCGTCTGCGGTTACCACTCCTGGACGTACTCCCCCGAGGGCGAACTGATCCATGCGTCAGCGCCGGGTGAGATCGACTTCGACAAGGAGTGCTACGCACTCAAACGCGCACACGGCAAAATTGTCGCCGGACTCATCTTCATCTGCCTCGCCGACGAGCCGCCGACCGATTTCGACGAGACCGCCAAGATCTTCGAACCCTACCTCGCCCCGCACGAGCTCTCCACAGCGAAGGTCGCCTACCAGCAGAACATCGTCGAAGAGGGCAACTGGAAGCTCGTGATGGAGAACAATCGCGAGTGCTACCACTGCGACGGCCACCCCGAACTCGCCTGCTCACTCTTCCCGACCTGGGGCCTCACCGACGAGACGGTGCCCAAGCACCTCGAGGACGTGTGGGAGCGAAATCAGGACGCGCAAGCATCACTGGAGTACCGGTGCCGCCGCTACGGACTCCCTTACGAGGTCGTGGAGGAGCTCGATACCCGCGTCGCCGGCATCCGCATCTCTCGCGAGTCGCTCGACGGGGACGGCGAATCGTTCTCACCGGACGGCCATCGTCTGTCGAAGAAGCTTCTCGGAGATCTGCCCGACTTCCGACTCGGTCGCTGCTCGATGCACCTCCAGCCGAACAGCTGGTTCCACTTTCTCGGCGACCACGTCATCACGTTCGGCGCGTTTCCCATCAACGAGCACCAGACCCTGGTCCGCACGACCTGGCTCGTCGCCGACGATGCGGTGGAAGGCGTGGACTACGACCTCGACAAGCTCACGCACACCTGGAAGCAGACGAACCTGCAGGACAAGGCGTTCGTCGAGCTCTGCCAGCAGGGGGCGTCGAGCCCAGTGTATGAACCAGGACCCTACATGAAGAGCGAGTATCAGGTCGAAGCGTTCATCAACTGGTACGTGCAGCGCATGCAGGAGCACGTGGCATGACGCACACCCCATCCGCCCTCACTCAAGCCCAGCGGATCCGGGGTCTCGAAATGCCGTGGAACCGGGTGCTCCGGAGTTCCGCGACCCCGGAGGGAGCGGCACGCGCCCTCGGCCCGTGGCATCCCCAGGAGTTTCTGGCGGAGTGCGTCGAGACGATCCCCGAAGCCGGCGACATGATGACCTTCGTGTTCCGTCGGCTCGACGGAGCACCGCTCGCGTTCCGCTCGGGTCAGTACTTGAACATCGAGTTCCCGGTCCACGGTCCCGATGAGGATCCGGTCGACCGAAGCTACTCCATCTCGAGCGCGCCGACGCAGCCCTGGACGTTCGCGGTCACGGTGAAGCGCGATGCGGGTGGACTCGTCTCCCCCTGGGTGCACGAGCACGTGCGTCCGGGGACGGTGCTCGACATGCTCGGACCGGTGGGGGCGTTCCACCTGCCCGATGTCGACCGTCGAGCCCGATATCTCTTTCTCGCCGCGGGTGCCGGGGTGACCCCGCTGATGTCGATGATCCGCACGATCCACACGCTCCCGGGGCACGCCGACATCGTGATGCTCTACCACGGAGCGGTGCCGGGGGGCTTCACGTTCTCGCAGGAGCTCGAGCACCTCGCCGCCACCGATACGCGCATCAAGGTCGTCTACTCGCTCGGCGACCGGAGCATTCCCGGCACCTGGGAGGGCATGGTCGGCCGCCTGACCCCCGCCATGGTCGACGAGATCGCACCCGATGCGAATGGTCGGCAGGTCTTCGCCTGCGGGCCCGAGGGTTATCTCAACGCTGCCGTCGACATGCTCCGGAAAGTCGGAGTGGACGACTCATCGATCAATGTCGAGTACTTCTCGGGCGACCGGCAAACGCTCAAGCAGTACCAGGAGGAGGTCGCCATCGCCGGCGAGCTCGCCGAAGAGCACACGGCGGCGGCCACCGATGAGTACTACGAGCAGCAACCCTCCGCCTTCGATCTGTACACCCCGAGTCACGATGCCGAGGGGACCCTCGAGGCGGACGGCTTGAAGCTCGAGCTGCTCACCGATCGCACCCGCGCCGACGTCGAGGAGTCCGCGGCCGACGCAGCGGCAGCCCCGAGCGACCCGGCCGAAGCGTCCGAGACGACAGCCGAGATCTCGGATGCCGGAACGGTCGCAGCGACCGCCGAGCACGGCGATGCGGAGACGGTCGGCGAGGGGGAATTCACCATGCGTTTCATTCGCACCGGCAAGAATGTGCGCATCGATCGCGATGAGCGTGTGCTCGATGTGGCGAAGCGAGCGGGCGTGCGCATCCCGATGAACTGCCAGGAGGGCATGTGCGGCTCGTGCAAGGTCGTCAAACTCGAGGGCAACGTCGAGATGCACCACCAGGGCGGGATCCGTGCGCGCGAGATCGAAGCCGGAAAGTTCCTGCCCTGCTGCTCCACACCGCAGTCGGACCTCGTCATCGACGCCTGATTCCGATTCTCCGTCCGCGTCTCCTTGCGCGGGCGGGACCCAACACGAGACAATAGTTGCACTGAGCGCACACCGTGCGTCATACGCAACACATCGAACGAGGGAGTTCACGATGCCCCAGCCCGCCACCCCACGCGTCGTCATCATCGGCGCGGGTATCGTCGGAGCGAATCTCGCCGACGAACTCGTCCAACTCGGCCATGACAACGTGCTGGTGCTCGAGCAGGGCCCCCTGCACCTGCCGGGCGGATCGACGTCGCACGCCCCAGGACTCGTCTTCTCCTCGAACGGCTCGAAGTCGATGACCGAGTTCGCTCAATACACCATCGACAAGCTCAGCTCGCTGATCGGGCCCGACGGCAGAGGATCCTTCCAGGCAGTCGGCGGCCTCGAGATCGCGACGACGCCGGAACGCCTGCACGACCTGCATCGGCGCGCCGGCTGGAACCGCTCGTGGGGCGTCGAAGCGCACATGATCGACACCGACGAGTGCCTCCGACAGTTCCCGATGCTCAATCCCGAACTCGTTCTCGGCGGCCTCCTCACCCCGGGCGACGGACGCGCGCTGGCCGCGCAGGGCACGCAGCTGGTGATCGAGCGCGCGCAAGCCGCAGGCGTCGAGTTCCGCGGCGGAACCATCGTCACCGACATCGAGCAGTCCGGAGGCAAGGTCACCGCCGTCATTGCGGGCGAGGAGCGATTCCCCACCGACATCGTCGTCTCGTGCGCGGGGTTCTGGGGGCCGAACATCGGGAAGATGGTGGGCACCCCGATCCCGCTGCTGCCGCTCGGACACCAGTTCGCCTGGACGCAGCCCGTGCAGAGTCTCATCGGCGTGAACGAGTACCCCGACAGCACGAGCCGGCCGATCCTGCGCTATCAGGACCGCGACCTCTACTACCGCGAGTGGGGCGAGCGCATCGGCATCGGCTCCTATGCCCACCGACCGATGCCCATCGATCTCGACACGCTTCCCACGTACCGTCCGGATGAGATCACGGGCGACCGGATGCCCTCGAGCCTCGCGTTCACCCCGGAAGGCTTCGTCTCCGAGTGGGAGGCCACGCAGGAACTCCTCCCCGAGCTTCGCGGCACCGAGGTCGAGCGCGGCTTCAACGGCATCTTCTCCTTCACTCCTGATGGAGGTTCCCTCGTCGGCGAGTCCCGAGAGGTCGACGGATTCTTCGTCGCGGAGGCCGTGTGGGTGACCCACGCCGCCGGCATCGCGAGGGCGGTGGCCGAGCTCATCGCACTCGGCCACTCCCGCACCGACCTCAGCGGACTCGACCTCAACCGGTTCGAGGACGCCCTCACGACTCCCGAGTACGTGAGCGAGACCTCCCAGCAGAACTTCGTTGAGATCTACGACATCCTGCACCCGTTGCAGCCGCGCGTCTCGCCGCGCGACGTGCGCCTCAGCCCGTTCAACGACCGTCAGCGCGAACTCGGCGCGTTCTTCCTGGAGACGAACGGGTGGGAGCGCCCGCACTGGTACGAGGCGAACGCCGCGCTGCTGCCCGAGCTCCCCGCCGAGTGGGCGTCCCCCGAGCGCGATGCCTGGTCGGCACAGTTTCACTCGCCGATCTCGGCGGTGGAGGCGTGGAAGACCCGCACCGCCGTCGCCATGTACGACATGACCGCGCTGAAGCGCTTCACCGTGATCGGACCCGGTGCCGGTCCGCTGCTGCACCGCCTCACGACCTCGAGCATGCTGCGCAAGCCCGGAGCGGTCAGCTACACGCTGCTCCTCGACGAGGCCGGGGGCATCACCAGCGACATCACGGTCGCGATCCTCGACGAGCAGACCTACCAGGTCGGCGCGAACAGCAACATCGACTTCGCGTACATCTCACGCGAGGCTCGCGCGCAGAGTGCCGCCGATCCGGCGCAGTGGGTGACGGTGCAGGAGACGACGGCGGGAACCTGCTGCATCGGCCTGTGGGGTCCCCTCGCCCGCGAAGTGATCGCGCAGGTGACGAACGACGATCTCTCGGATGACGGGCTGAAGTACTTCCGCACGAAGGAGATCACCATCGCGGGGCTTCCCGTCACCGCGATGCGTCTCTCCTACGTGGGCGAACTCGGCTGGGAGCTCTACGCCTCCGCCGACGTCGGGCACCGACTCTGGGATGCGATCTTCGCAGCCGGACAAGAGTTCGGGCTCATCGCAGCAGGCCGCGAGGCATTCAACTCGCTCCGCCTCGAGAAGGGGTTCCGCTCGTTCGGCACCGATATGACGAGCGAGCACGAGCCGGAGCAGGCCGGACTCGGCTTCGCCGTCAAGGCGTCGAAGACCGACGACTTCATCGGCAAGAACGCGCTCGCGGAGCGAGCAGCGGCCGCGACGAAGCGACTGCGCTGCCTGACGGTGGACGACGGAGTATCGGTGGTGCTCGGGAATGAGCCCGTGCGGGTGAACGGCGAAGTCGCCGGGTACGTCACGAGCGCCGCGTACGGCTACACCGTGCGCGCACCGATCGCCTACGCCTGGCTTCCTGCTACCGCGTCGACGGGCGACACGGTCGAGATCGAGTACTTCGACCAGCTGATTCCGGCAACGGTGGTCGACGACCCGCTCTACGACCCCGCCATGGAACGTCTGCGAGGCTAGTCCTCGTGTTGCGGGGCGCGAGCGCCTCGCAACACGACGGAATCCGGGCCACCCGCGGGAGCCGCTCACGCGGTTCGCGCCGGGTGACCCGGATTCCGTGTGTCGTGCGCTTACGCGACGCTCTGGTACACCTCACGCAGCAGACGCGCGGTCTCGGACGGCGTCTTGCCGACCTTCACGCCCGCGGCCTCGAGCGCTTCCTGCTTCGCCTGCGCGGTACCGGCGGAGCCGGACACGATGGCGCCGGCGTGGCCCATCGTCTTGCCCTCGGGCGCGGTGAAGCCGGCGACGTACCCGACGACCGGCTTCGTGACGTTCGCCTTGATGTACTCGGCGGCACGCTCTTCCGCGTCGCCGCCGATCTCACCGATCATGACGATGGCCTGAGTCTCGGGGTCCGCCTCGAATGCGGCGAGCGCGTCGATGTGCGTGGTGCCGATGACCGGGTCGCCGCCGATGCCGATCGCGGTGGAGAACCCGAGATCCCGCAGCTCGAACATCATCTGGTAGGTCAGGGTGCCCGACTTCGACACGAGTCCGATCGGCCCCTTGCCGGTGATGTTCGCCGGGGTGATGCCCGCGAGCGCCTCGCCCGGCGTGATGATGCCGGGGCAGTTCGGACCGATGATGCGGGTCTTGCCGCCAGTCGCCTTCGCGTGCGCCCAGAGCTCGGCCGAGTCCTTGACCGGCACGCCCTCGGTGATGATCACGAGCAGGCCGATACCCGCGTCGATGGCTTCGATCGCGGCCGCCTGCGTGAAGGCGGGCGGGACGAACGCGACCGACACGTCGGCACCGGTGGTCTCCATCGCTTCGGCGACGGAGCCGAAGACGGGAAGCTCGACATCGGCGCCCGAGGCGTCGACGTGCGCGACGGTGGTGCCCGCCTTGCGCGCGTTGACACCTCCGACGACGTTCGTTCCCGCTGCGAGCATGCGTGCGGTGTGCTTCGTACCCTCGCCACCGGTGATGCCCTGAACGATGACCTTGGAATCCTTGTTGAGGAAGATCGACATAAGTGTGTACTTCTTTCCGAGTCTCGTCGTGTGCTAGCGGGCGTTGGCCAGTTCGGCGGCCTTGTCGGCGCCCTCGTCCATGGTGGGCATGAGCGTCACGAGCGGGTGCGCCGCACGCTCGAGGATCGCGCGGCCCTCATCGACGTTGTTGCCGTCGAGGCGCACGACGAGCGGCTTGTTCGCCGTGTCGCCGAGCTTGTCGAGTGCCCCCACGATGCCGTTCGCGACGGCGTCGCATGCCGTGATGCCGCCGAACACGTTCACGAAGACCGACTTCACCTGGGGATCGCCGAGGATCACATCGAGGCCGGCGGCCATCACGTCGGCGGACGCGCCGCCGCCGATGTCGAGGAAGTTGGCGGGCTTCACGCCCCCGTGCCGCTCGCCCGCGTACGCGACGACGTCGAGCGTCGACATCACGAGACCCGCACCGTTGCCGATGACACCGACCTCGCCGTCGAGCTTCACGTAGTTGAGATCCTGCTCCTTGGCCTGGGCCTCGAGCGGATCCTCGGTCGACTTGTCGGCCAGCTCAGCGTGCTCGGAGTGACGGAACTCGGCGTTCTCGTCGAGCGACACCTTCCCGTCGAGTGCGATGATCTCTCCTTCGCCGGTGAGCACGAGCGGGTTCACCTCGACGAGGGTCGCATCTTCTCCGGCGTAGACCGCGTAGAGCTTCTGGAAGACGGGAACAACCTTCGCGACGAGCTCCTCGGGGAAGTTCGCCGCGCGAGCGATTTCTTCCGCCTTCGCGGCGTCGATGCCGGTGATGGGGTCGACCTCGATGCGCGCGAGCGCCTCGGGCTTCTCGACGGCGAGCTGCTCGATCTCCATTCCGCCCTCGACGCTGCAGAGCGAGAGGTAGGAGCGGTTCGCACGGTCGAGGAGCACGGAGAAGTAGAACTCCTCGCGGATGTCAGCACCCGCCGCGACCATGACGCGCTCCACGGTGTGGCCCTTGATGTCGAGACCGAGGATCTGCTGCGCAGCCTCGAACGCCTCATCGGGGTTCTTCGCAACCTTGACGCCGCCGGCCTTGCCGCGACCGCCGGTCTTCACCTGCGCCTTGACGACCACCACGCCGCCGAGCTTCTCGGCCGCTGCACGCACCTCCTCGGCGGTGTCGGCGACGATGCCCGCGAGGACGGGAACCTCGTAGCGCTCGAAAAGGTCTCGGGCCTGGTACTCGTACAGATCCACGTACTGTCCTTTGCTTGGTCGGGGTGTTCCGAGGCAAAAACGTCTCGATGTCGAGAGAAATATCGACCGCATTCCACTCTATCACCGGCTCCTCAGGCGTTCCGACGACGATTGCCTCGCGCCCGATAGAGGTGCTCGTCCGCCCGCGCGATCGCGCGATCGAGGGTGTCCCCCGAGGGGAATGCGGAGATGCCGTAGGACCACGGGTGCGGTGAGCTCCGCTGCACCTCCTCGACGAGCATCCGGCCGTCCTCGGTGCAGCAGTGCAGAATGATGACGAACTCATCGCCTCCGGTGCGAGCGATGAGATCGCTCCGGTTCATGTGCGACATCCAGTGGAGCACGGTGTCACGGAGCGCGGTGTCCCCCGCCGCGTGACCCGCCGAGTCGTTGATCTCCTTGAAGTGATCGAAATCGATCACCACGCAGGTGAGCTGAACGTCTCTGCGCGCCGCCCGACTGGCGGTCAGACGAGCGAGCCGATCGAGACCGCGTCGGTTCAGCGCTCCCGTGAGCTCATCGCGCTCCAGTCGCGCATCGGCCACGCGTCGGATGAAGACGCCGCCCTCGAACCCCAGACCGGCGATCATGATGGCGTAGCCGGTCGTGATCCACGAAGGGATCCCGGGTCCTGCGACCTCGGGGTTCAAGCTGACCGCGACGATGACCGCGACCACGCAGACGAACATGAACGGGCGGCCGATGCCCGGACGGAAGAACCAGCCGAGGTAGAGGGCGACCATCGGCAGTTCGAGGAGTGCGCTGATGTGGGCGTGCACATGGTTCACCCACACGATGAAGTACGTGATCCAGCCCGCGTAGAAGGCGACCATGACGAGCCCCAGCCACGCCGGATACCGACGCCCGAGCGCGAACGGAAGCGTCGTGGCGATGCCGAAGAGCACGATCCACCACAGGATCTGCGTGCGGTTCGCGCCCTCGTGGCCGACGATGAGATCGGTGGCGAAGACGAGCACGAGCACTCCGGGCATCAGTCCGCTCACCACCGAGAACGGCGTCTGCCACGCGGCGAACCGGTGCAGCACGGCATCCCCGCCGGCGCGGACGCGAGACTCGGGCACTCCCCTGACCGCGCGCCTCATGAGACGCTCTTCCGTGCGCTCTTCTGCAGGTACAGCTGCGCATCGGCCCGCGCGAACAGCGAGTCGACCGAATCTTCCGGCTCGACGGTCACCGCGCCCCACGACCACGGGTGCGCCGAGTGTGCCTGAAGTCGCTGCATCATCGCCGCGGCCTGCCGCTCGTCGGTGCGTCGCAAGAGCATGACGAACTCATCTCCCCCGGTGCGACCGATGAGGTCGCGCGTGCGGGATTCCTCTTCCCACTCGCCGACGATCTCCCGGAGCACCCGATCCCCTTCGCCGTGACCGGACGTGTCGTTGACCAGCTTGAAGTCGTCGAAGTCGATGACGACGAACGCCATCGCGTGCCTGCGCTGCGACGCCGGCACGCGGAGTTCGCGCCGCAGCGACGCGAGAAATCCGCGGCGATTCAGCACCCCGGTCAGCGGGTCGGTGTTCGCGAGCGCGGTCGAGCGCCTCCAGAGATAGCTGCCCACCTCGAAGCAGAAGATCGCGCCCAGGAGCCCGTGCACGGCCGTCGGCACGCCGAGCTGCCCGTCGGGGGCGAAATCCGGGTTCGTGAGGATCGCGAGGATCAGCGCGACGATCGAGACGCTCATCAGCGTGCGGGCGAGGACGGGACGCACGAACCAGCCCAGGTAGAAGCCCAGGATCGGCAGTTCTTGCAAGCTGCTGACCGCGCCCTTCGCATCGCTCAGCCCGCTGAGGAAGAACACCTGCGCGAGCCCGAACGCGCACACCGCGGCGAGCCCGAACGATCGCGGGATCCTCGCGCCCTGCACGATGGCGACCACCCCCATGGTGGCCGTCACCACCAGCATGACGCTCAGCACCCCGATGCCGTAGGCGTCGCTACTCGTCAAGAGGTCGACGACGAGTGTCACGGTGAGGAGCGCAGCGGCGACACTGATGAAGACGGAGTGGGCGTCGTGGTGAGACCAGAGTCCCGCTCCCGAGGCGCGACGATCGGCGCCGTTCACCGGACGACTCTCCTATAACGCACATGTTGCATAGTGACCCCGCAACACACTGTAGCGCCTCTTCCCGAGAGTTCAGCCGCCTCAGTCGTGCTTCGTAATGGGGGCGAGTTTCACGAGGAGTTTCCGCTCACCGACCGACTCGAACACGGCGTGTGCGATCCGCTTCGAACCGACACCCGTCACACCGGTTACCCGCCCCTCACCGTAGTCCTCGTGCGAGATGCGATCTCCCGGCGCCAATTCGAGATCGCCGTTGTCGCGCACGTTTCCGCCGACCAGATTCGGGAAGCCTCCCCCGGCCGCCTGCTGCTCCTTCGCGAGGCGCTTCCGCTCCCGCCACTTGTCGAGCGCGGACTGCATGTTGCCGCTCGCCGGTTCCGCGATCGCGGCGCTGCCGCGACCGCCCCCGCTGCCGAACGTCACCGATGAGTTCGTGCTGCTCGCTCCGCCGCGCGCCGGCCGCGCGCCGGAGCGGGGTGCGTTGAGCGCCCGCGACTCGGTACCGCCTCGGCCCGTCACCTCTCCGGGTGACTGCCGCCACTCGATCAGATGCTCGGGGATCTCCTGCAGGAATCGCGACGGCATCGCCACGGAGATGTCGCCGAACTGGGCACGCGTCGATGCCAGGGTGATGAAGAGCTGCTGTCGGGCGCGCGTGATGCCGACGTACATGAGCCGGCGCTCCTCGCTGATGCCGCCGACCTCGTCCACAGACATCTGGTGCGGCAGCAGACCCTCTTCGACGCCGGTGATGAAGACCGCGGGATACTCGAGTCCTTTCGCCGTGTGCAGCGTCATGAGCGAGACGGTGCCGCTGGCGTCGTCGAGATCGTCGGCTGCCGCCACGAGACTCACCTCGGTCAGGAACTCGACAAGCCCGGCCTCCGGGTTCTTCGCGTCGAACTCGCGCGCCACCGATACGAGTTCTTCCAGGTTCTCGGCCCTGGCCTCGTCCTGGGGGTCGCGCTTCTCGCGGAGCCGCTCGACCATACCGGTCTCGTCGAGGATCAGCTTCAGCAGGTCCCCCACCGGCGCGGGTCGCTTCTCGGTGCCGGAGTCGTCGGTCGCCCCGCCACCGGCGGCCATTCGAGCGGCCCGGCCGAGCAGATCACCGAGGCCGGTGATGGCCGACCGCACCTTCGGACCGAACGTCAGCTCCCCGGCGCGCAGCATCGCTTCGTGGAAGGAGATCCCCTGCGCCTCCTGGAAGTTCGCGAGGTGTGCCTCAGCCATCGGACCGATGCCGCGCTTCGGCACGCCCAGCAGCCGCGACCAGGAGATCGGATCGTAGGGGTTCGCGATGCTCGTCAGATAGGACATCGCGTCCTTGATCTCCGCCCGCTCGTAGAACTTGGTTCCGCCGAGCACGCGGTAGGGCACTGCCGAGCGGATGAGCAGCTCTTCGAGCGCGCGCGTCTGCGAGTTGGTGCGGTAGAAGACCGCGATGTCGCTGTACGCGAGCCCGGAGCGATGCAGCTCCTCGATCTCTTCGGCGACGAAGCGGGCCTCATCGTGCTGCGAGTACCCGGTGAACCCGACGATCCGCTTGCCGTCGCCCTCCGACGTCCACAGGCTCTTCTCTTGACGGTCGAAGTTGTTGCCGATCACGGCATTGGCGGCGCTCAAGATGTTCTGCGTCGAGCGGTAGTTCTGCTCGAGCTTCACCACCTCCGCACCCGGGAAATCGCGCTCGAACTCGACGATGTTGCGAATATCGGCGCCGCGGAACGCGTAGATGGACTGATCGGAATCGCCGACGACCGTGAGACTGGCCCCGGGAATCGACCCCGTCCCGTCGACCTCGGCCGCGCGCACCGGCGGCACGAGCCGCTCGGCGTCGACGGGAGCCACGGGCTTCGTCAGTTCGCGGATCAAGGCGTACTGCGAGTGGTTGGTGTCCTGGTACTCGTCGACGAGAACGTGCCTGAAGCGTCGCTGATACACCGCGGCCACGTCGGGATGAGCGCGGAACAGGTGCACCGTCTGGCCGATGAGGTCGTCGAAGTCGAACGCGTGCGCGCGTCTCAGCTCGGCGTCGTACGTGCGGAAGATCTCGCCGAACAGTCGCTCGCGGGGGTCCGACGCGTTCATCGTGGCGGTGTAGGCCTCGGCATCGGAGAGCTCGTTCTTCAGCCGGGAGATCTTCGCCCCGGCATTCGCGGGGGTGAACCCGTAGCTATCGGCATCGAGGTCTTTGATGATCCGCTTCAGCAGCGCGCGGGAGTCGGCGGAGTCGTAGATGGTGAACCCGGAGCCGTACCCGAACCGCTCGGCCTCGCGCCGCAGAATGCGCACGCATGCCGAGTGGAACGTGGAGACCCACATGCCCTGCGCCGACGCACCGAGCAGCCCTTCGATGCGCTCGCGCATCTCGGCCGCGGCCTTGTTGGTGAAGGTGATCGCCAGAATCTGACTCGGCCACGCTTCACGTGCTCGGATGAGCGATGCGATGCGATGCGTGAGCACCCGCGTCTTGCCCGATCCGGCGCCCGCCACGATCAGCAGCGCCTGACCGCGCGCCGTCACGGCACGCTTCTGCGCCGGATTCAGGCCGTCCGTCAGGTCGTCGCCGTCCCCGACCGGCGCACCGGAGGGATCCAGAAGTTCGAAGTCGCTCATCGTGCTCCCAGTGTAGATGCCGCCTCTGACATCTCCCGACGTAGCGGCGCCCGCACGCGAACCGCGCAGCGTGACAGACTGACCGCACGACCATCATCGAAGCTGGAGCCCGCACGCATGACGCAGACGACCCCGATCGCGGCCGCTCCGCGAGCCGATTCCCGCCCCCACCCCGGTCGCTCGCGCGTCGGACGCGCGCTGACGTGGGTCCTCGCCGTGATCGTGGCGCTCGCGCTCGGACTCTCCGCGGTCATCGCCTGGTCGTTCGTACGCCCGTTCCCGCAGACCCGTGGAGAGATCCCTGCGGCGGGACTCGAGGCGGCGGTGCTGGTGCAGCGCGACGCGCAGGGGGTGCCGACGATCACGGCCGAGACCTCGCACGACCTGTTCTTCGCCCAGGGATTCACGCACGCCGGAGACCGGTTCTGGGAGATGGACTTCCGACGGCACCTTACGAGCGCACGACTCTCCGAGCTGTTCGGTGAGTCGCAGGTGGACACCGACAAGTTCCTCCGCACGCTCGGCTGGCGACAGGTCGCAGAAGCCGAGGTCGCCGCGCTGCCACCGGAGACTCTGGCGTTCTATCAGGCCTACGCCGACGGGGTGAATGCGTACCTCGCCGATCGCTCGGGCGGCGGGCTCTCGCTCGAGTACACCGTGCTCGGGCTGCAGAACCCCGGGTACGAACCGGAGCCCTGGACACCTGCCGATTCGGTCGCCTGGTTCAAGGCGATGGCGTGGGATCTGCGCACGAACATCGAGGACGAGACTGATCGGGCGATCCTCGCGCAGACGCTGCCGCTCGAGCAGTTGGAGGAGCTGTACCCGGAGTATCCGTTCGACGAGCACCCCGTCGTCGTCGACCGCGATTGGAACGGCGACGGCATGTCCGCGAACCGCGACGTCGAGGGCACGACCACCGCCGACACGGTCGCTTTCACCACGGCCTCAGCGTCGGAAACCAGCGCCGCTGCGACGGAGCACCCCGCCGACCCCGCAGATCCCGCCGACCCCGCCGTCTCAGAGCGCCTCTCGCGGCTGCTCGCGACCGGAGAGGGTGTCGGATCGAACTCCTGGGTGGTGTCGGGCGAGCACACCGCATCGGGGATGCCGCTGCTCGCGGACGACCCCCACCTCGGCGCCGAGCTGCCCTCGGTATGGAATCAGCAGCAGCTGCGCTGCGCGCCGGTCTCGGACGCGTGCCCCTTCGATGTCGCCGGGTTCAGTTTCTCCGGGGTCCCCGGGATCGCCATCGGTCACAATCAGGACATCGCGTGGGGCTTCACCAACCTGTCGACCGATGTGGCCGACCTGTACGTCGAACGCATCGACGGGGACACCTCCTGGCGCGACGGCGAGCGCGTGCCGATCGAGTCACGCGAGGAGACGCTCGCGGTCGCCGGTTCCGACGACGTCACGTTCGAGGTGCGAGAGACGGTGCACGGTCCCATCGTCTCTGGGCTCACGCCAGATTTCACGAGCATCGCGGAGGATCCCCCGGTGGATGCCGGAGCACTCCCCGGCGAGCACGCCCTCAGTCTGCGATGGACGGCGCTGGAACCCGGGCGGACGGCCGAGGCGATCTTCTCGCTGAACCTGGCATCCGATTTTGACGAGTTCAGAGTCGCGGCCTCGCAGTTCGACGTCCCGGCGCAAAGTCTGATTTACGCGGACACGTCGGGCAACATCGGCTATCAGGCCCCGGGCAAGCTCCCGATCCGCGGGGAGGGCGACGGGTGGCTCCCTCAGCCCGGGTGGGACAGCGCGTACGACTGGCAGGGATACATTCCGTTCGCGGATCTCCCGACCGATCTCAATCCGGAATCGGGTGTCATCGTCACCGCGAACCACGCGATCGCCTCGGACGACTACCCGTACTTCCTGACGCGCGACTGGAACTCGGGCTTCCGGGGCGACCGGATCACGGAGCTGCTCGAGGAGCGCATCGCCGCGGGTCCGGTCACCGCAGACGACATGCGTGAGATCCAGATGGACAACCGCTTCCCGGTCGCTCCAGCGCTCCAGGAAGCGATCGGCGACCTCGACGCGGCGGAGGTGCGTCGCGCGGCGGACGCGGATGCCGGAACCGTCGACGCCGCGCTCGCGCTGCTCGACGACTGGAACGGACGGAACGATGCGGATTCGGCCGCTGCGGCGTACGCGAACGTGCTCTGGGAGCGCGTGACGGCACTCCTGCTCAGCGGGGACACCACGATCCCGCGCGGCGACCAGTCGCTGCTCTTCCTCATGTTCGAGGAGCAGCTCGCCGACCCGGAATCGACGTGGTGGCGCGATGAGGATTCGGGGACGACGGGCCGCGACGCGGTCCTCGCCGTTGCCGCGGGGCAGGCCGTCGACGAACTCGTCGCCCTGCAGGGGGACGACCCCGCGCAGTGGGACTGGGGCGACCTGCACGCGATCACGCTCACGCACGGGACGTTCGGCACCAGCGGGATCGGACTCGTCGAGGGACTCTTCAATCGCGGGCCCATCCCCGTCGGCGGTGGCGACGGTGTCGTGAACGCCACGGGGTGGTCGCTCGGCGACGGCTACGCGACGCAGACGGTCCCTTCGTTCCGCACGGTGATGGATCCGGGCGACTGGGACAGTTCGACCTGGCACCACCTCACCGGTGCGAGCGGGCACGCCTTCCATCCGCACTACACCGACCAGGCCGAGGACTGGGCAGTCGGCCGGCAGGTCCCGTGGGCCTACTCCCCCGACGCGGTGAACACGGCGGCGCAGGACGCGCTCCGGCTCGTCCCAGCGCGGGAATAGCCTGGACCCCTAGAATCGTTGTCGGTAGTTGTCCGTGTCACCGAACCAGGAGGTAGGCCGTGGAGGTACGCATCGGCATCGCACAGTCGCCGCGCGAGCTCAGCTTCGAGACCGATCAGAGCACCGAGAGCGTTCGCGAGCTCTTCGAGCGCGCCGGAGGCGACGGATCGAAACTCGTCACGCTGAGCGACAGCAAGGGGAAGCAGTTCCTCGTGAACATCGATAGCATCTCCTATGTGGAGTTCGGCGGCGAGTCCGGTCGCAAGGTCGGGTTCGTCAGCTGATCTACCGGCCCGCGTCGGTCGCGCTCTCGGGCGCGGCCGACGTCGGATCGTGCGGCGCGGGAGCGCCGCGTTCGAGCAGCACGGCCACCTCGAGGTGCCCCGTATGCGGGAACATGTCGAAGAGGCGTGCGCTGCGCACTGCGAAGTCCGGCATGCGCTCGAGATCTCGCGCCAGTGACTCCGGGTTGCAGCTCGAGTAGACGACGCTGCGCACGCGTCGGTTCCGCTGCAACCAGTCGGCGAGTTCTCCGCCGATGCCCCGTCGCGGCGGATTGACGATCACGAGCTCCGGCGCCTCGCTCTCGTGATCGTGCGCGTATGCCGTGGCGTCGGAGGCGATGAAGTCGGCATGCAGACCGGCGTCGGCGGCGCTGCGTTCAGCGGCCTCGATCGCGCTCGTACTCAGCTCCACCCCGGTCACCGCGCGCCCCGGTGCCGCGCAGTGCAGTGCGAAGCCTCCCACGCCGCAGTACAGATCCCAGAGCGTCTGCGGTCCCATCGCATCCACCCAGTCGGCGACCTGGGCGTAGAGCGCCTGCGCGACGACGGTGTTCGTCTGGAAGAAGCTGCGCGGCTGCAGGTGCAGCGTCACCGGGCCGAGGGGCATCGGCAACGATGCCCCGTGGAGCACGATCTCCTCATCGCCCTCGAGCACGGCGCGGTGCTCGGGCAACAGGTTGACCGTGACGACCACGGCCGCCGGGATCGCGGCGCGCACTGCGCCGAGACGCGCCCGGATGCGGCCGAGTCCCTCCTGAGTGCGCACCACGAAGCGCAGCATGAGATCGCCGTTCGGCGCCTCGGTCACGTGCACGTACTTGAGCTCGCCCCGGCGAGCCGGCACGTCGTACGGGGCGAGTCCCGTCGCGTTCAGTACCTCGGCCAGTGCGGGGATCGCCGCGTGGATCGCGCCCCCCTGGATCAGGCACGCCCGGAGATCGACGCCGGTGCCGTCACGAGCGAGAATTCCGAGGGTCACCGCTCCCGCGCGCCCGCCGACCGCGAGCTTGGCGCGGTTGCGGAACGCCCGCACCCCGCCGGGCACCGGGGCCACCCACGCCGACTCGGGGACGGTGGGCAGCAGACTTCTGCAGCGTGCCTGTTTGCCCGCCAACTGATCGGTGATCGGCGTCTCGATGAGCGTGCAGGATCGGCAGGCACCCGAGACGAAGTACCCGCAGCGCACTGCGGGGTCCCGCGGGGAGGCGCTGCGCCGATCCGCGACGTCCGTCACTACGCCGTCAGCCCCAGACTGTCCATGCGCCTGATGTGATCGGCGATGAGGTCGGTGAACACCGGCTCGACCTCGCTCTCGACGAACTCGCGACGCTCGCTCAGTGTGAGCACGGCACGCGAGACGAGGAGCGTGTCGCCGACGAGACGACGACCCCACAGCGCGAGCCAGCTGGCCAGTCCGTCGTCGGCCGCGATCTCGCGCGCGAGCAGATCGTGCAGCTCTTCGCGGGCGCTGCCGTCGCCGAGGATCTCGATCGCATCCGACCGATACCCGTCCTTGATGCCGCCCGCGAGGCTCGCGAAGAAGTCGTCGAAGAGACCGCCGACGAGGTACAGCGACAGCACGTGCTGATGCCAGTCGGGCACCTCGATGCGCTCGACGTAGCGGTCGATGATGCCGCCGAACGGAGTCATCACCACGTGCGGCTCGTGCCCCCGCCGCCGGATCTCCTCCGTGAGGCGCTGGTGCTTCGACAGCGCGAGACCGGCGACCCGGGCGAGCACGTCCTTGCCCTCGAGCGTCGCCGCCCCGGAGACGGCGCGGGTCGCCGCGGCGTAGAGCTCGAGCTGCAGGTACGCGGTCATGCCGAGGAACGGCAGCATACCCGGTGCGAACTCCGAGACGGCGACGCGTTCGGCGCGCTCCGCGTCTCCGCGCGTCCGGAGCTTTCGCGCCGGCGCACTCGACTTGCGCAGTCCTCGGATCCATTCGAACACCCCGTCATTGTAGCGAGGTCGCGTCGGAATCCGGGCATGTTGCAGCCGTCCCCTCCCGGATCGTGGAGCGGACGTGCCATAGACTGTGCGGAGCACGCCCACGTCGGAGGACAGGGATCCCCGGCGGCTACGCGGGGTCTGAATCAGCGCGTAGCATCACCACGAACTGCAGAGGACACCACGTGACCACGTTTACCGAGCTCGGCGTCGACGCCGATATGGTCGAGGCGCTCGCCTCCCGAGGCATCGTCGATGCCTTCCCCATCCAGGAGCAGACGATCCCCCTGGGGCTCGACGGCCAGGACATCATCGGCCAGGCGAAGACCGGCACGGGCAAGACCTTCGGCTTCGGCCTCCCGGTGCTGCAGCGCATCGGCGCGAACCCCGAACCCGGAGTGCAGGCCCTCGTGGTCGTGCCGACGCGCGAACTCGCGCATCAGGTGTACGAGGATCTCGAGCTCGCCGCACAGAACCGCGCCGTCCAGGTCGTGCCGATCTACGGCGGCAAGGCCTACGAAGGACAGGTGGAGCAGCTGAAAGCCGGCGCCCAGATCGTCGTCGGCACGCCGGGTCGTCTGCTGGACCTCGCCGGTCAGCGCCTGCTCGATCTCGGCAAGGTGCGCGAGATGGTCCTCGACGAGGCCGACAAGATGCTCGACCTCGGGTTCCTCGGCGACATCGAGAAGCTGTTCTCGCTGACCCCCGAGACCCGGCACACGATGCTGTTCTCGGCGACGATGCCCGGCACCATCGTGACGTTGGCGCGCCGCTTCATGTCGCGGCCCATCCACATTCGGGCGTCCGACCCCGACGAGGGCGTCACTCAGGCCAACATCGAGCACATCATCTACCGCGCCCACTCCCTCGACAAGGACGAGGTGATCGGCCGGATCCTGCAGGCCGAGGGCCGCGGCAAGACCGTCATCTTCATGCGCACGAAGCGCGCCGCCGCCAAGCTGCAGGAGGAGCTCGTGGACCGCGGCTTCTCCGCCGCGTCGGTGCACGGCGACCTGAACCAGGATCAGCGCGAGCGGGCGATGGCCGCGTTCAAGTCGGGCAGGAAGGACATCCTCATCGCGACGGACGTCGCGGCGCGCGGCATCGACGTCGACGATGTCACGCACGTGATCAACCACACGGTGCCCGACGACGAGAAGTCGTACCTGCACCGCGTCGGCCGCACGGGCCGCGCCGGACGCACCGGCATCGCCGTGACCTTCGTCGACTGGGACGACCTGCACAAGTGGGCACTCATCGACCGCGCGCTCGAGTTCAACCGTCCCGAGCCGCAGGAGACCTACTCGTCGTCGCCGCACCTCTTCAACGACCTCAACATCCCCGAGGGGTCGAAGGGTCGTCTGAAGGCCACGCCCATCAAGGAGCGCGCCCCGAAGTCCGGCGGATCACGGTCGGGCTCCGAGCGCTCAGAGCGCTCGAGCGAGGGCAGCTCCGGCTCCGAACGGAACCGTTCGCGGCGTCGCACGCGCAGCGCCAACCCGCAGGGGCCCGGCCGGCACGAGTCGCACGCCCCCGCCCGCGGCGAGGCCGAGAGCACCGCACCGGGCGACGATGGCGCGACCGGCTCAGGAGCCCAGGGCGAGCCGGGCACCGCACCCCGTCGCCGTCGGCGTCGCCGTCGCGGCGGCTCGGGACAGGGTGGCGAGCAGTCGGCCGCCGCCAACGGCGAGCAGTCCGCCCCCGGCACCGATGGCGAGTCGGCCTCGACGACGAGCTAGCCGCAGTGCGTCGTGATCCCTACTCGGGGATCGCGACGCACTCGCGAATCCGTGCCACGGTCGCCGCGTCCGTCGTGCGCTCGCCGAGACGGTTCGGCTTGCCGGCACCGTGGAAGTCGCTCGCGCCGGTGACCACGAGACCGCGACGACGCACGATGGCGCGCAGTCCGGTCAACCAGTCGTCGCGATTCTCCGGGTGCTCCAGCTCGACGCCCCAGAGGCCCGCATCGGCGAGGTCCTCCAACGCCGCGTCGGTGACCGGACCGCTCTGCCGCGCGGCGGCGGGATGCGCGAGAACGGCGACCCCTCCGGCGTCGCGCACCAGCTCGATCGCCTCGGCGGTGTCGGTCGCGTAGGTGGGCACGTAGTACGGGGATCTCGGGTGCAGGATCTCCGCGAAGACAGTGCTCCGATCGGCGTAGTAGCCCGCGGTGACGAGCGCATCCGCGATGTGCGGCCGCCCGACGGTGCGATCGTCGCCCTCGGCGACCACCGTCTCCCAGGCGATGTCGTAGTCCGCTGCGAGTCGCGCGACCATCTCGCGCGCCCGCGAGTGCCTGGCCTCTCGCACGGCGCGGAGCTCGTCGGCGAGTCGCCCGCGCGAGACGTCGACTCCGTAGGCGAGCAGGTGGGTCGACCGATGCCCGTAGCGGGTCGTGATCTCGACGCCGGGCAGAAAGGCGATGCCGGCCTCTGCGGCCGCGGCTCGCGCTTCCGGCCACCCGGTCACCGTGTCGTGGTCCGTGAGCGCGATGCCGGCCAGACCCAGCGCAGCGGCCTCGCGAACGATCTCACCCGGCGTCGTCGTCCCGTCAGAGTGGATCGAGTGCGTGTGCAGGTCGTACCCGCTCAGCGAAGAGGCCATTCCCCCATGCTAACCCGCCGGGCGCGGACCGCTCGCGGGCCGGCACCTCCGGTGCCATGATGGAGGGATGACTGAGACGCACGAGGCGAAGATCGATCACAGCAACCGGAGCTCGACCCCGCGCAGCAACGCGTTCCTCGAGTACATCTCCTCCGGGTGGGCGCCGCAGCGCGCCGACACCCCCGCACCCCTTCCGGCCGCGCGCTTCGCCGCGGACCGCCGAGCGGCGCTCTCGCGCGAGTTCCCGGGCGAGCGGATCGTCATCGAGGCCGGTCCGATGAAGCAGCGGTCGAACGACACGTTCTACCCCTACCGGCCGCACAGCGCGTTCGCCCACCTGACCGGGTGGGGGTCGGACTCCGAGCCGGGCGCCGTGCTGGTGATGGACCCCGTGGAGGGCGGTCACGAAGCGACCGTCTACTTCCGGGAGCGCGCCGGACGCGACAGCGAAGAGTTCTTCGCGAACCCCGAGATCGGCGAATTCTGGATCGGCCCGCGCCCGTCGCTCGAACAGGTCTCCGCGATGCTGCAGCTGCGCACGGCACCCCTGGGCGACTTCGCGAGCGTCGCCGGCGAGCGAACCCTCGAGAACGACGCGGTGGCCCGTGTCGCCTCCGAACTGCGACTCGTGAAGGACGACTACGAGCTCGCCGAGATGCAGGCGGCCGTCGACGCCACCGCACGCGGGTTCGCCGACGTGCTCGCCGCGCTGCCGACCGCCTCCTCCGCGCCCCGCGGCGAGCGCGTCGTCGAGGGCGTCTTCAACCAGCGCGCCCGCCTCGACGGCAACAGCGTGGGGTACGAGACCATCGCCGCGGCCGGCCCGCACGCCTGTACCCTCCACTGGATCCGGAACGACGGCGATGTGCTCGACGGCGACCTGCTGCTCCTCGACGCCGGCGTCGAGCTGGACAGCCTGTACACGGCCGACATCACCCGCACCGTGCCCGTCAACGGCCGCTTCACCCCGGTGCAGCGCCGCGTGTACGAGGCGGTGCTCGAGGCGGCCGATGCGGCGCGGGCGATCGTGCGGCCCGGCATCAGGTTCGGGGACGTGCACGACGCGGCGATGGAGGTCATCGCGCGCCGGACCCGTGAATGGGGGTTCGTGCCCGAGGACGCGGAACCCGGCGTCGACTACCACCGGCGCTACATGGTGCACGGGACGAGCCACCACCTCGGCATGGACGTGCACGACTGCGCCCGCGCCCGGCGCGAGCTCTACCTCGACGGGATCGTCCAGGCCGGCATGGTGTTCACCATCGAGCCGGGTCTCTACTTCCAGCCCGACGACCTGACGGTGCCCGAGGAGTACCGCGGCATCGGAGTGCGCATCGAGGACGACATCGTCGTCACCGCCGACGGGTCGGAGAATCTGTCGGCGGACATTCCGCGCACCCCGGACGCCGTGGAGGCGTGGGTGCAGGCGGCAATCGGCCGCTGAACGGCTGACGGGTCCGCGTCAGCGGCGCGGACCCGTCGACCACAGCGCCCATGCGACCAGCGCCGGCTGGAAGAACAGCCGCACGAATCGCTTGCCGTCGCTGTCGAGACCGAAGCCGTCGCGACCGTGCACGAACTGCGACAGGTTGCCCGGGAAGATCGCGACGAAGAACGCCGCGGCGAGCGTCCCGATCCGCCGCGCCCTGCGGCCCTGCGACACCGCGATCGCGGTCCCGAGGGTGATCTCGACGACACCCGATCCGACCACCGTGGTGTCGGGGTCGACCGGGACGAACTCGGGCACCTGAGCG
Source organism: Leucobacter tardus (assembly GCF_017583045.1). Classification (GTDB taxonomy): domain Bacteria; phylum Actinomycetota; class Actinomycetes; order Actinomycetales; family Microbacteriaceae; genus Leucobacter; species Leucobacter tardus. Next base: position 762,544 of record NZ_JAGFBF010000005.1, read on the forward strand.
CGGAACGCGCGTCGGGCGAACGTGAGATGGGCGATGCCGGCGAAGACGAGGATCGCGCCGAGCGCGACGCGTGCGATGCTTCTCACGATCAGTCCGGTGCGTCGAGGGCTGTCGGATCCTCGTCCTGCGTGCGGTCGTCTCGCTCCTGCGCGGAGCCGCTGTCCGGCTCCTCGGCGTCGAGCGCGTCCGCGCGCTCCTCCGGTTCCATGTCGGCCTGCGGCTGCGCCTCCGGCGCCGCCTCCGCCGCTTCGGCCTCCGTCTCCTCACGTGCCGAGATCACCGTGCGACCGGTCACGTTCGCCGGGGTGCCGTCGGGTTCTGGCTGGGTGTCATCGGTATCGGTCACGAGGTGCCTCCCTGTGCGCGTCGGGTCTGCGGTCCCTCCCTATGCTCGCACGGCGGAGCCGTGCGCGCAGGGGCTTGCGCCCGCTCCGACGATTCGCCTACTGCGCCGCTTCGGTGAGGATGCGACGCGCATCGAAGAGGAGATCGCCGTTCGTGATGAGGTCGTAGCGCGACGCCACCATCTGCATCACGGAAGAGAAGTCGCGCCTGTTCCGGTTCATCGCGTAGGAGAGCACGCCGAAGAGCATGCCGAAGCCGGCGCCGATCGCGATGGCCGCGAGGAAGACGCCCGCGATCCCGGCATTGTCGGGCTGGAAGATGAAGAGCAGCAAGCCGAGGAACAGACCGAGATAGGCACCGGACATCGCTCCCATCAGCGCGACGCGGGCGTAGGTGAGTCGGCCCGTCACGCGCTCGACGCTGCGCACATCGTTGCCGAGGATCGACACCTCGCGCACCGGGAACCCCGCGCGCGCGAGCACGTCCACGGCGTGCTTCGCATCCTCGTACCGATCGTAGGTCGAGATGATCTCGCCCTCCGGAATCTCGGGAATCGCGAGTCGTCGTGACGATGCGGCGGGACCTGGCATGCTCATGCACTCATTCTCCCACTCCCCGGCCGGTGAATCATCGGAGAATACGCAACATTCAGCGCCGTGCCAGTACCGTAGGAGGGGTGAGCAGCTCGAGAGTCTTCGTCGGTCGTCTCGCCGGTCGCGGCGTCTTCGATCCCGTCGGCGACCGCATCGGCAAGATTCGCGACGTGCTGGTGGTGTTCCGCACCGCGGAAGCGCCGCGAGTCGTCGGGCTGATCGTCGAGATCCCGGGGAAACGGCGAGTGTTCACGCCCATCGGGCGCATCACCTCGATCCGCTCGGGGCAGGTGATCAGCACCGGTCTCATCAATGTGCGCCGCTTCGAGCAGCGCGGCGGCGAGACGCGGATGATCGCCGAACTCATCGGACGCGAAGTCAGCGTGCTCCTCCCCGATGCGCCGGGGCCCACCGCGACCATCGAAGACGCCTCCATCGAGCGCACACGGTCGGGCGAGTGGGTCATCTCCGAGCTCTCGGTGCGGTTCCCGAAGCCGGGCGGTGCGTTCGCCCGCGGCGAGTCCCGCATCGTGCGCTGGAGCGACGTGCGCATGCCCCACGCCGGATCGGGTGCGCAGTCCGTCGAGCTGTTCCTCAGCACACTGGTCGACCTGAAGCCCGCCGACCTCGCCGAGACACTGCTGGAGCTTCCCGAGCCGCGCATGCTCGAGGTCATGGCCGCACTGCCGGACGAGCGACTCGCTGATGCGCTCGAGGAGATGGCCGAAGCCGACCAGCTGTCCATCCTCGCCCAGCTCCCCTCGGATCGCACGGCCGAGGTCCTCGATCGGATGGACGCCGACGACGCCGCCGACCTCATCTCGGCATTGCCGCAGGCGCGCGGTGAAGAACTGCTCGGCCTCATGGAGCCCGAAGAAGCGGAGGACGTCAGGCGCCTGCTCGAGTACGACCGGGACACCGCGGGCGGACTCATGAACCCGGCGCCGGTCGTGCTGCCGGCCGAAGCGAGCATCGCCGAGGCACTCGCGATGATCCGACGCTCCGAGATCACGCCGGCGATGGCCTCGGCCGTCTACGTCACGCACCCGCCGTACGAAACGCCCACGGGCGAGTACCTGGGCGTGGCGCACTTCCAACGGCTGCTGCGGTTCCCCCCGCACGAGCGCCTGAGCGCACTGCTCGACACCGAGATCGAACCCATCCCGGCCGTGGCGAGCGCCGCCGAAGTCTCACGACGGCTGGCGAGCTACGATCTCGTGGCCTTGCCGGTCGTGGACGAGGCCGACCGCCTCGTCGGAGTCGTCACGGTGGACGACGTGCTCGATCATCTACTGCCCGACGACTGGCGGCACGCCGACGACGACGATGACAGCGGCACGACCGCGCCCACCCGAGGAGGTCGAGGATGAAGCGACTGTTCCGCGACAACCCGGGCCTCGATGCGCCGCGGACCGCAGCCGGGCGACCACGGCGCACGGGCGGCGGCCACAGCAACGAGCGCTTCGGACGCTGGACGGAGGGCATCGCCCGCGGCATGGGCACCCCGTGGTTCCTGCTGATCCTGACGCTCTTCTGCGTCGCCTGGCTCGTATGGAACACGCTCGCCCCCGCAGAAGTGCGCTTCGACTCCGCCGCGCTCGGCTTCACCGCGCTCACCCTGATCCTCTCGCTGCAGGCGTCGTACGCCGCACCGATGATCCTGCTCGCCCAGAACCGGCAGGACGACCGCGACCGCGTGCAGATCGAACAGGATCGGCAGCGAGCCGAGCGCAACCTCGCCGACACCGAGTTTTTGGCGCGCGAGGTCGTCGCCCTGCGGCTCGCGATCCAAGAACTGCCGGATCGCGACGTCATCAGGCAGGAGCTGCGCGCCCTTCTCGCCGAGCTCGACCGCGAGGAGCGGGATGACTGAAGCGCCGCCCCCGCGCGCGCAGGCCTCGGACGCCGAGGAGCGCGTGTGGCGCTCGCTCGACGGCGTGCGTGATCCCGAGATCCTGCGTCCCATCACCGAACTGAACATGGTGCCCGAGGTGCGCGTCGACGAGACGGGCGCTGCGGCCGTCCGCGTTCGGCTGACGATCGCGGGGTGCCCGGCGGCACGACGCATCGAGCGCGATGTGCGCGTCGCCGTCGAGAGCACCTCCGGCGTCCGGTCGGCCGAGGTCGTCATGGAGGTGATGACCCCCGAAGAGCGTCGCGCCTTCACCGAACTCGTCCGCGGCGGGAAGACCCAGCGCGGCAACCAGTTCGGCCCCGACACGCTCACGCGGGTGATCGCCGTGACGAGCGGCAAGGGCGGCGTCGGCAAGTCGTCGCTCACCGCGGGCCTTGCGGTGTCGCTCGCGCAGCAGGGCCTCGCCGTGGGACTCGTCGACGCCGACGTCTTCGGGTTCTCGATCCCCGGGATCCTCGGCTTGAGCCGGGACGGGCACGTCGAACAGCCCACGCGCGTCGACGACATGATCCTGCCGCCGGTCGCGCACGGAGTGAAGGTCATCTCGATCGGCATGTTCCTCGGCGAGGGCGACCCGCGCACGACCGCCGTCTCCTGGCGCGGCCCGATGCTGCACCGCACCATGGAGCAATTCCTCCGCGACGTCTGGTTCGGCGACCTCGACGTGCTGCTGCTCGACCTGCCGCCAGGAACGGGCGACATCGCGATCAGCATCGGCCAACTGCTCCCCCACGCCGAGGTCGTCGTGGTCACGACGCCGCAGGAGGCGGCGGCCGATGTGGCGGTCCGCAGTGCCCTCGTCGCGCGTCAGACGGGCCAGCGCGTCGTCGGGGTCATCGAGAACATGAGCGGGCTCGCGCAACCCGACGGCACCGTGCTCGACCTCTTCGGGAGCGGCGGCGGCGCACTCGTCGCGGAGCGTCTGAGCGATGCGGAGCACGGCGAGGTGCCGCTGCTCGGCACCGTTCCCCTGAGTCCTGAGTTCCGCGCCTCTGGCGACGCGGGAGCACCCGCGGTGCTCGCGCACCCCGACGATGTCGCGGCGGCGGCGGTGCTGCGCATCGCCGCCCGTCTCGGAGGCCTCGGTCGAGGTCTCGCGGGGCGTTCCCTCGGGCTGCGACCCGCGACCTGAGGCTAGGTCGCTTCCTCGTCGAAGTTGAGCACCAGGTCACCGCTCACGACGGCGAACTTCGCCGGCGTCCGATCCGCGTCAGCGTCCGCCGCACTCGCGTCGCTCGTGCTCCCGCCGCTCGCACCGCTCGGGCTCGCATCTGAGGCGCCCGTACGCTCCGCATCTGCGGCGGCCTGCCCCGCCCCATCCGCTCCCGCTGAGCCCCCATCGGCATCAGCTGCGGGCGGAGCATTGCTGACCGCCCGCCGACGCTCGGCGACCTCCTGCATGCGCTGTCGCCGGGCTTCCGCACGCGCTTCGCGTTCGTCCTCGACCAGCGCGTCGCGGATGATGCGTCTCGGATCGTACTGCCGCGGGTCCAGCTGACGCCAATCGACCTCGTCGAACTCGGGGCCCATCTCGTCGCGCAGGCGATCCTTCGCACCGTTCGCCATGCGCTTCACGCTGCGCACGAGCTCGCCCAGCTTCTGCGCGTAGACCGGAAGACGATCGGGGCCCAGCAGGAACATGGCGACCAACGCGATCACCAGCAGCTTGTCCATCGTGAGACCCATGGGCTCCATCGTAGTGCCGCACCCCGTGAGCGTTCCCCACACCCGGCGTGTGGGGGCCGAGTCGATCCGGGAACCCTCTACACTCGGAACCGCGTGACCGGTCAGGATCCAGGAGGCAATCGGTGAGCAAGCTCGAGCGGAATTGGCAGTTCGCGGAACAGTACCCGAACGAGACCGAGCCGCAGATCAGTGCGCGCCGCCTGTCGTTGGAGCTCGGCATCGAGCCGGTGAGCCGCGCCATCGCCGCTCAGCTGTCCTCGTTGGTCGTGCTGAGCGGAGCGCGCGCGATCTGCGAGATCGGCACCGGCGTCGGCGTCAGCGGTCTCGCGCTGCTGCGTCACGCCCCCGAAGCCGTCCTCACCTCCATCGAGGTCGAGCCGGAACACTTGAAGGAGGCGCGCGCGGTCTTCGCGAGCGCAGGCATTCCCGCATCGCACGTCCGGTTCATCGAGGGCAACGCCCAGCAGGTCCTACCCCGCCTGAACCTCGCCTCGTACGATCTCGCGCTGCTCGACGCCGATCCTGAACACCTGCTCGAGTACGTGGAATACGCGCTGACGATCGTCCGCCCCGGCGGCTGCATCGTCGTCCCGGGCGCGTTCGCCAGCGGACGCGTATCGGATCCCGCCGCACGCGATCACCGCACCCAAGCGGTGCGGGACCTGCTCGCCATGGTCTCGGAGTCCGCGGCCATCGCCCCCGCGCTCTCGCCGGTCGGGGACGGCCTCCTCATCCTCACACGCCTCTCCGACTGACGCGTCGCGCGACGGCGTTCATCCCTCAACGCAAGAACGCGCGCCCCCGCATCGGGAGCGCGCGTTCTCTTCGCGTGGCCGCGTCAGCCGTCGAGGACGCCGTTCAGCACATTGCGAAGCTCCGTCGCCTCGTCGTCGTTCACGGAGACCACCAAACGGCCGCCACCCTCGAGCGGAACCCTGAGCACGATGACTCGGCTCTCGCGTACCGCTTCCATGGGCCCGTCGCCGGTCCTCGGTTTCATCGCCGCCATGGCGCCTCCTCGCTAGTCGTCGTACATCTCCATTATCCGGTGCTTTCCGGAATCTGGAAAATCCGGTCGTTCACGACCGGTCATGTGACCGGATTCGCGCCTTCCCCGAGCAACCAGGCGCGCAGCGCCCGGTGCGCCTCCTCGATCTGCGGCACCGGCACCCGCTCGTCATCCGCGTGGGCGAGCAGCGGGTCGCCCGGCCCGAAGTTCACGGCCGGCACGCCCTGCGCCGAGAACCGCGCCACGTCGGTCCACCCGACCTTCGCCTCGGGGACACCGCCGACGGCGGCGAGGAAACCTCGGGCGAGCTCGGCATCGAGGCCGGGTCGCGCGCCGGGGGCGAGGTCGGTCACCTCGAACTCGTCGGCGTCCGCGCAGAACTCGCGGACCAGCGACACCGCCTCCTCCGTCGAGCGCGAGGGCGCGAACCGGTAGTTCACCTCGATGTCGACGCGATCCGGGATCACATTGCCGGCCACACCCCCCGAGATCTGCACCGCATTCAGGCCCTCGCGGTACTCGAGTCCGTCGACCGTCACCCGTTCCGCCTCGAAGGCGGAAAGCCGCTCGAGCAGGTTCCCGGCCCGGTGGATCGCATTCACACCCGTCCAGCTGCGCGCGGAATGCGCGCGCGTACCGAGGTAACTCACCCGAGCGCGCATCGTGCCGTTGCACCCGCCCTCGATCTCGGCCCTGGTCGGTTCCCCGAGGATCGCGAAGTCCGCTGCGAACAGATCCGGCCGGTTGCGCAGCGCGCGTCCCAGACCGTTGAGCTCGGCAGACACCTCCTCATGGTCGTACCAGATCCATGTCACGTCGACGGCAGGGGCGTCGAGCTCGATCGCGAGTGCGAGCTGCACGGCGACACCCGCCTTCATATCGACGGTGCCGCGCCCCCGGATGATGGCCTCACCGGTGTCCGGATCATGCTCGTCGGTCACAGGAAGATTCTCGTTCACCGGAACCGTGTCCAGGTGCCCCGCGATCGCCACCCGATGGGCCCGACCGAGTTCGGTGCGCGCGATGAGCGTATCCCCGTCGCGGTGGACGGTGAGGTGCGGGGCATCGCGCGCGAGCACCTCGGCGACGGCATCGGCGATGCGTCGCTCGTTGCCGGACACGGACTCGATGTCGCACAGCTGACGGGTCAGCGCGACGGGTCCCGCAGCGGGATCCAGGAGGTTCGAGGAGGGTTCGCTCACCAGACCAGCCTATGACACCGCAGCGGCACGGCGGAGACCGACGCGGAGCGGTGACCGCCGCGATACGCTGGTTCCATGAACGACACTCGCACCGCACACGCGTCCGGCCTCGCCACCGTGGCCGCAGACGGCTCGACCCTCGACGCCTGGTTCCCCGCGCCTCGACTCGGCGGCCGCGCCACCCCTGAGGACCGCTGGATCGCTCCGGTAGAACTCGAACGGGCGGCAGGCGCGGATGAGCGGCGGAACGTTGAGATCCGGGTCGTGAACGTAGAGATCGATCTCGACGCCGCGCCGACCTCGGTCGAGGACGCGTACTTGCGACTCCACCTGTTGTCGCACTGCCTGGTGCGACCGAACACCATCACCCTCGACGGGATCTTCGGCCAGCTGCCGAACAACGTCTGGACGACGGCCGGCCCCATGCTGCACGATGACTATCTGAAGCGTCTCCCCGAGCTTCGGACGGCCGGCATCACGGCAACCGGGATCGACAAGTTCCCCCGGCTCACCGACTACGTCGTGCCCGACGGCGTGCGCATCGCCGACGCCACGCGGGTGCGTCTCGGGGCGCACCTCGCGCGCGGCACCACCGTGATGCACGAGGGCTTCGTGAACTTCAACGCGGGCACGCTCGGGGCTTCCATGGTGGAGGGGCGCATCTCCCAGGGAGTCGTCGTCGGAGACGGCTCCGACATCGGCGGCGGCGCGTCGATCATGGGCACCCTCTCGGGTGGCGGCACGCAGCGCATCGCCATCGGCGAGCGCGCACTGCTCGGCGCCAACTCCGGCATCGGCATCTCCATCGGCGATGACACCGTCGTCGAGGCCGGCCTCTACGTGACCGCAGGCACGAAGGTGTCGCTCCCGCAGGGTACCGTCGAATCGGGCGGCTCCCCGGTCGAGGTGAAGGCCGCCGAGCTCTCGGGGGTCCCGCAGCTCCTCTTCCGCCGCAACTCGCGGAACGGAGCCGTGGAAGCGCTGCCCCGCGAAGGCCACGGAGTCACCCTGAACGCAGCGCTCCACGCCTGACGCGCGCCGGGCCCGCCCCTCGAGGGCCCCGACCCTCGTGCGGGCCCCGACCCACGTGCGGGCCCCGACCCTCGTCGAGATTGCGCAAACTCGTGCTTCACCATCGCTGACACCAGATCTTGCGCGATCTCGGCGATGCCTGCAGGCGCCGCTCGCGGGCGCGCGCATCGGGAACACGGGCCCGCGAACCCTTGCGAAGCCCCGCCCATCGTCGAGATTGCGCTCACGCTTGCTTCAAACGGATCGAAGCGCGAGTTTCTGCAATCTCGGCAACGCCGGCGGACGCCCCTTACCGGCCAAAGCGCGGGCACCCTCGCGGGCCAAGGTGCGAGGACGAGTGGCTCACGCGACCCGGGCCCGCAGCACGACCACGGACCGCGGACCGCGGACCCTGCTAAGAGCGGTTGAGGTGCCGCTCTGGGCTGCCCATGTAGAGCTGCTGCGGACGCCCGATCTTCGTCAGCGAGTCCTCGTGGCTCTCGCGCCACTGCGCGATCCAGCCGGGCAGGCGTCCGATGGCGAAGAGCACCGTGAACATCCGCGTCGGGAACCCCATCGCCTTGTAGATGACGCCGGTGTAGAAGTCGACGTTCGGGTAGAGCTTGCGCTCCTTGAAGTAGTCGTCCTCGAGGGCGATCTGCTCGAGTTCCTGCGCCAGGTCGAGCAGCGGATCGTTGATCCCGAGCTCTTCGAGCACGCGGCCGGCGCTCTCCTTCACGATGCGGGCACGGGGGTCGTAATTCTTGTAGACGCGGTGCCCGAAGCCCATGAGCTTCACCCCGTCTTCTTTGTTCTTCACCTTCTCGACGAAGGTCTGCACGCTCTGCCCCGAGTCGCGGATCTGGCCGAGCATGTCGAGCACGGCTTCGTTCGCTCCACCGTGCAGCGGTCCGGAAAGGGCGTTGATACCGGCCGAGATGGAGGAGAACATGTTCGCCCCCGTGGAACCGACGAGGCGCACCGTCGACGTCGACGCGTTCTGCTCGTGATCCGCGTGCAGGATCAGCAGCTTGTCGAGCGCATCGACCAGCACCGGGTTCATCACGTACTCCTCGGCCATGTTGCCGAAGTTCAGTCGCAGGAAGTTCTCGACGAAGCCGAGATTGTTGTCGGGGTACAGGAACGCCTGGCCCACGGACTTCTTGTGCGCGTACGCCGCGAGCACGGGAAGCTTCGCGAGCAGGCGGATGGTGTTCACCTCGACGAACTCCGGAACAGCAGTGTCGAGCGAGTCCTCGTAGTAGGTCGACATGGCCTGCAACCCGCCCGAGAGCGCCGCCATGGGGTGGGCGGTGTGCGGCAGCCCTTCGAAGTAGTACTTCATGTCTTCGTGCAGCAGGGTGTGTCGACGAATGACGCCGTCGAACTCGGCGAGCTCATCCGCGGTGGGCAGGTTCCCGTAGATCAGCAGGTACGCGACCTCGAGAAACGTCGACTGACGCGCCAGCTCCTCGATCGGGTACCCGCGGTACCGCAGGATCCCGGCCTCGCCGTCGATGTAGGTGATGCGCGACCGCGTCGATGCGGTGTTCACAAAACCGTAGTCGAGCGCCGTGAGGCCGGTCTGCTTCGTCAACGAGCTCACATCGATCGACGAAGCCCCGTCTTCCGCCTGCAGGATGGGCAACTCTGCCGATCCGCCGGGGAACGTGAGCTTCGCGGAGGCCTGAGTCTGGCCCTGAGTCGATTCGGTCACGTCATCTCCTCGTGAGGTCTGTCGGTGCAGCGGTGCGCGCAGAGGTGATTGCACGCAGCACTCCCACCTTATCCGTGCGGGTGCGTTACCCGCACCGACAGACTATCTCGACGTCGAGCAAAAGGCGATTTGACGGGGTTCAGCGCCCGCGCAGGCGAGCTGCAGCAGCGGCGATGTCGGCGTCGGATGCCGTGAGTGCCAGTCGCACGTGCTGCGGCGAGTGGTCTCCGTAGAAGTGCCCGGGACCGACGACGATGCCGAGGTCGGCGAACGCGGCGACCGACTCCCAGGCGTCGGCGTCGCGGGTCACCCAGAGGTACAGCCCCGCCTCACTGCCCTCGACGCGATAGCCGGCGGATTCGAGGGCGGGGCGCAGGACCTCGCGACGCGCGCGGTAGCGTTCGCGCTGCTCCGCGACGTGCGCGTCGTCGGCGAGCGCGACGGCCATGGCGTGCTGCACCGGTGCCGGCAGCATGAGTCCGGCATGCTTCCGCACCGTGAGCAGACGCGACACGAGAGCGGGGTCGCCACCGATGAGGGCCGCACGATATCCGGCGAGATTCGACTGCTTGCTCAGCGAGTAGACGGAGAGCACACCCGAGTGGTCGTCGCCGACGACCTCCGGGTCGAGCACCGAGGGGATCCGCTGACCCACCCAAGGGGCTTCCCACCCGAACTCGGCGTAGCACTCATCGCCCGCGACCACGGCCCCGAGCGCTCGGGCGCGCGATACCGCCGCCCGCAACGCGTCCACGCCGAGCACGCGCCCGTCGGGGTTGCCCGGCGAGTTGAGCCAGACGAGCCGCGTCGATTCCGGCCAGGAGTCGGGATCGTCGCTCGCGACCGCCTGAGCGCCGACGAGCGCCGCGCCCATCGCGTAGCTGGGGTACGCCACCCGCGGGTGCACGACCGTCTCGTCCGGTCCGAGGCCGAGCAGCATCGGCAGCAGCGCGACGAGCTCTTTCGATCCGACCGTCGGCAGCACCGCATCAGCGTCGAGCACGACACCGCGACGACGGCGGAACCAGTCGACGATCGCGTGACGCAATTCGCCCGATCCGGCAGTCGAGGGATACCCGTGGGCGTCCGTCGCGGCGGCCAGTGCCGCGCTCACCGGCTCGGGTGTCGGATCGACCGGGGAGCCGACGGAGAGATTCAGTGCTCCCCCGGAATGGGCGCTGGCCCGCTCCGCATACGGCGCCATGGCGTCCCACGGGTAGTCGGGCAGTGCGGCGCGCACCGGTTACTCGCCCTGCGGCGGGAGCGCGGCGATGATCGGGTGGTCGAAGTCGTAGACCCCCGTCTTCGCTGCGCCGCCCGGCGATCCGATCTCATCGAAGAAATCGACGTTCGCGGTGTAGTACTCGGACCACTCCTCCGGAAGATCGTCCTCGTAGTAGATCGCCTCGACCGGGCACACCGGCTCGCAGGCGCCGCAGTCCACGCACTCATCGGGGTGAATGTAGAGCGAACGTTCACCCTCGTAGATGCAGTCGACCGGGCACTCGTCGACGCACGCGCGATCTTTCACATCGACGCACGGAAGAGCAATGACGTAGGTCACAGAACCTCACCTTTCAATCGACTGCACCGGAACCCCTCTATCCTACGCCCGGTGCACCTGCGCGAACGCGCTACAGCTCCGGCTCGGCGACGGTGAACGGCGCCTTGACCGGGATCGAGGTGGTGATCACGGGGACCTCGACCGTCGGAACGTGGTGCTCCCCCTCACCGTCCCGCGGCAGGATCCCTGCGGAGAGTCCCTCGAACTCGCCCAGGTCGGGGCCCTGGCCGTCGAGCTCGACACGCGTCGGCTCGGACTCCCCGATATCGAACGCCCGTCCTCGCACGTGCACCGTCACCGGCGTATCGCCCTCGACGAGCGCGAACGAGATCGCATCGCGTTCGAGCTCGACCGATATGCGGCTGCCGCGCCACATGAGCGAGAACGCCAGCCGCCCCCAGTGCTTCGGCAGACGCGGATCGAAGCTCAGCTTTCGGCCCGCGTCGCGCATGCCGGCGAAGCCCTGTACGACGGTCATCCAGATGCCGCCGGCCGAGGCGACGTGCACCCCGTCCGACGCGTTGCGGTGGAGGTTGTCGAGATCGACGCGCAGCGCGTGTTCGAAATAGCGGTACGCGAGATCCTGGTACCCGACCTCGGCGGCGATGATCGACTGCACGACCGCGGACAAGCTCGAGTCCCCCGTGGTAAGTGCGTCGTAATACTCGAAGTCCGCCCGCTTCTGCTCGAGCGTGAACTCGTCGCTCGCGAGGAGCAGCGCCAGCACCACGTCCGCCTGTTTCAGCACCTGGTACCGGTAGATCACGAGGGGGTGGAAGTGCAGCAGGAGCGGCTTCTGCTCGGGTGGCGTCGCCTCGAGATTCCACATCTCGCGCTCCAGGAAGTGCGCGTCCTGCGGGTGCACCCCGCTCTCCTCCGAGTACGGCACGCACATGTGCTCCGCGGCCATCGCCCAGTTGTCGACCTCGTCCTCACCGAGGTCGAGGCGTTCCACGAGTTCCCAATAGTCGGCGGGGGCGTCCCGCATCCCGCGTCGCACGACCTCGACGGCGAAGCGCAGGTTGAACTGCGCCATCACGTTCGTGAACAGGTTGTCGTTCACGACTGTGGTGTACTCGTCCGGCCCGGTGACGCCGTGGATGTGGAACTGACCCTCACCGACGGCGCCGCCGCTCCAGAACCCGAGGCTCGACCAGAGACGCGCGGTCTCGACCGCGATATCGCTGGCGCCACCGGCGATGAACCCCGTGTCGCCCGTCGCCGAGACGTACCTGGCGAGCGCGTAGGTGATGTCGGCGTTGATGTGGTACGCCGCGGTTCCCGCCGCGTAGTAGGCGCTCGCTTCTTCCCCGTTGATCGTGCGCCACGGGAAGAGCGCCCCGTTCTCGCTGAGCATCGCCGCACGGGCTCTGGCGCGCGGCAGCATGCGCTCTCGTGCACGCAGGGCGTTTCGCGCCCACCGTGGAGTCGTGTACGTGAGGAACGGGAGCACGTAGATCTCGGAGTCCCAGAAGTAGTGCCCGCTATAGCCGGAACCGGTCAGTCCCTTCGCGGGGATCCCGCGCCCGTCGGCGCGGGCCGCGGCCTGCGCGAGCTGGAAGAGGTTCCAGTTGATCGACTGCTGCACACCCGGCTCGGCATCGACCTCGACCCCGCTCGCGCGCCAGAAGTCATCGAGGAACGCGCGCTGCGCACGCCACCGCTGCCCCGCGGGTTCAATCGCGAGCTGTTCCAGCGACTGCTCGCAGCGGTCCACCATCTCGGTCAGCGCGGAGGTGGCGGACGAGTGGTACATGATCGTCTTCGTCAGTCGAACGGTCTGACCCTCGTACGCCGTTCCCTGGAACAGGTGCCGCACGCGGTCGGGTCCGGCCTCGACGCGGGAGTGCCACCCCTCGCCGAGATCCTGCATCTCGCTCAGCGCGCCGCTGGAGATGCCGGTGTTGAGCTGCAGCGGCTCGCGATCCGGATCCGGCGCGAAGACGTGGTCCACGCCCACCGCGACCTTCATCCCGGAGTTGTTGACGCCGTAGCTCATGATCGTGCGGCTCATGCTGTGCCGATGCGGACCGGGATTGAGCACTCGGTCCGTCAGCATCTCGCTCTGCCTGGGATCGTTCATCGCCCGGGTCTGCCCGGCCTCGCCGACCTCTGCACCCGGCGTCTCGGTGTTCACTCGAGCAAGATCCTGCCGGTTGATCACCAGGCTGCTGAACGTGAGCTCGGCGTCGGCATCGAGCGCCGTGACCGTCATCTCGACGGTCGCCATATGCCGGTGCACGAACGAGACCATGCGCTTCGTGTCGACGCGCACCCGCTTGCCCGTCGGCGTGAGCCAGACGAGCGAACGGGTGCAGGTGCCCGCCCGCAGATCGAGGGTGCGCGTCACCTCGCGGATCTCGGAGGTCTCGAGATTCAGACGCTCGTCGTCGACGTAGATGCGGATCGTCTTCGCGTCCGGCGCATTCACGATCGTCTGGCCGTGCTCGGCGAACCCGTAGGCGTTCTCAGCATGCTGGATGCGCCAGGTCTCGTGCAGTCCGTTCACGAAGGTGCCGTGACTGCCGAGCGGCAGTCCCTCCTCGTGGTTGCCGCGCAGACCGAGATACCCGTTCGCGAGCGAGAACAGCGTCTCGTCCTCACCGGCGAGCGCGGGATCGATGCCGCGCACGACCAGCTTCCACGGATCATCGCCGAACGAGCGCTGCGTCTCCATGCCCGGGTTCATCGCACCAGCTCCTCGAGATCGCGCACGACCACGTCGGCGCCGGCCTCCCGCAGTGCCTCGGCCCCGGTCCCCCGGTCGACGCCGACGACCCAACCGAATGCGCCGGCATGCGCAGCGGCGACACCTGAGACGGCGTCCTCGAAAGCTGCGGCCCGCTCCGGAGCGCAGTCGAGCAGTTCGGCCGCGCGCACGAACGTGTCGGGCGCCGGCTTGCCCGGTAGCCCCTCGCGCTCGGCGACGCTCCCGTCGACGACCACCGCGAAGCGATCGCGCAGGCCAGCCGCGCGGAGCACCGCATCGGCGTTGCGGGAGCTCGATACGATGGCGAGCGGACGGCCGGCGAGCTGGTCGAGCAACCGCACCGAGCCGGGATACGCCGAGATGCCGTCTCGCTCGAGTACCTCGGTGAACACGCGGTTCTTCCGGTTGCCGATGCCAGTGACGGAATCCAGTCCGTCATCATCGGCCTCGCCGACCGGGAGCGAGATGCCCCGCGCGGCGAGCAGCGTCGCGACGCCGTCGAACCGCGGCCGCCCGTCGAGCGAGCGATAGTAGTCGCTCTGCCGATACGGCTCCGCACCGTGACGCGCGAACACGTCGTCGAATGTCTCATGCCAGGCCCGCATGTGCAGGTCGACGGTGGGGGTGATGACCCCGTCGAGGTCGAACAGAAACGCGTCGTAGTCGTCGATCAATACGTCGACCCTTCTGTGGCTGTCGTCTTACTTCTGGGATCCTGCCAGCAGCGCCTGCACGAAGTACCGCTGGAACGCGAAGAACACTATCAGCGGTACCAGCATAGACAAGAACGCACCCGCGGAGAGCACATCGATGTTCGATCCGAACTGTCGCAACTGCGACTGGATCGCGACGGTCAACGGTTGCGAATCCGAGTTGGTGAAGATCAACGCCACCAGCATGTCGTTCCAGGTCCAGAGGAACTGGAAGATCGCGAGCGACGCGATGGCGGGCAGCCCGAGCGGCAGCATGACCTGGAAGAAGATCCGCCAGTCCTTCGCCCCGTCGATCCGCGCCGCCTCGAGCAGCTCGGCCGGCACCTGGATGAAGAAGTTGCGCAGCAGGAAGATCGCGAACGGCAGCCCGAATGCGGTGTGGAACAGGATCACCCCGAGCACGCTGCCGAAGATGCCGAGCGTTCCGAAGAGACGCGCCAGCGGGATCAGCGCGACCTGCAGCGGCACCGCGAGCAGCACGATGACGGCGAGGAACAGCCAGTCCCTTCCCGGGAACCGCAGCCACGCGAACGCATAGGCCGCGAGGGATCCGAGCAGGACGACGAGCACCGTCGTCGGTACGGCGATGACGACGGTGTTCCAAAAGGATCCCGTGATCGTCGGGTTCGACAGCAGGTTCGCGTAGTTCTCGATCGTCAGCTCGGTCGGCTTCGTCAGGACCGTCCACCAGCCGCTCGACGCGTTGTCGCCGACCGAACGGAACGAGGTGAGGAGCAGGCCGACCGTCGGCACGAGCCAGAAGATCGCGACGATGAGGAGGACCACGTTGATGATGCCGCGGCCCAGCCCGCCGGCGATCCGCTGCCCAGTCGTGCGGCGGGGCTTTGCGGCAGTTGTCGCGCTCATCGGCTCCGCTCCTCCTTGAACCGTCGAATGTTCACGATCATGGACGGCAGCACCAGGATCAGCAGCAGCAGCGCGAGGGCCGAGCCGAGTCCCTGGTTGCCCCCGCCACCGAACGACACCGTCCACATCTCCACGGCGATCACGTTCGCCGCGGGTTTCGAGGCCCCGGGTGGGATCACGTACACGAGGTCGAAGATCTTGAGCACGTTGATGATGAGGGTCACGAACACCACCACCAGCACGGGAGCGAGCAGCGGAGCCGTGATCCGCGTGAACACTTTCCACTCACTCGCGCCATCGGTGCGGGCGGCCTCCTGCAGCGATCGATCCATGGCCGACAGGCCCGACGCGATCATCACCATGGCGAAGCCCGCCCAGATCCAGATGTAGGAGAGGATCACGACCACGTTGATGAAGGTCGAACTCAGCCAGGAAACGCCCTGCGCTCCCGCGTCGAAGTTCGCGGCGGGCAGCGCGACCCGGTAGCTCTCACCGGCATCGAGACCCGAGATGGTGTACGTGCCGCCGGCGCCGGTGGTCGCGAATCCGCGGATGGATCCGTCCTCGGCGACGGCGTCGACCCGCACCCCCTCCAGGCCGCGCTTCCCGGGCTCGATCTCGCCGTTCGTTCCCCCGCCGCCCGAGATCACATCGAGAAAGACCGTGCCCGCGATATCGGTGGATCCCGCGGCGTCGACCGCCTCGGCGTCCGCGAGCCCCTCGGGAAGGTCGCTCTGCTTCACCCCGGTGAGCGGAAAGTTCTGCACCTCGCCCGTCGCCACCGTCGCGTCCGACGCGATGATGCCGCCATCGTCGACGATGCCGAACCCTTCGCGCGGGCCCGCTCCGGGGTACCCGGCCTCCTCGCCGAACACGCTCTGCACACTCGTGATCGCCGCGTTCACGACGCCCAGCTGCGGGCTCTCCTGGAACATGCCGCGGAAGATCACGCCCGCCGCGAGCATCGAAATCGCCATCGGCATGAACACGATGAGACGGAACGCGGTCTTCCAGCCCAGTTTGTCGACCAGCACCGCGAAGATGAGTCCGAGCACCGTCACGGCGACGGGAGCCACGATCACCCACATGATGTTGTTGCGGATTGCGGTGAACGTCGTCTCGTTCGTGAACATCGTCACGTAGTTCTCCCACCCGACGAACTCCGACCCGCTGCGATCGAAGAAGGACCGGATGAGCGTGTAGATGATCGGGTAGACCACGAGCGCCCCGAGCACCAGCAGTCCGGGACCGAGGAAGGAGGCGATGACGAGTCCCCGCCGCAGGCGGGCGGGGCCGCGGAGCTGAGGTCCGCGGCCCCGGACCTGCACCGGGACCGTGAGTGTGCGACTCATTGGGCGGCGGATCAGTAGGCGTCTGCCGCCGCGTCCTCGAGACGCTGCGCGGTGCCGTCGATATCGGTCGGATCCTGGTAGAACGAGATCATCTCCTGCCAGAAGCCCTGACCGGGCGTCCCCCCGAAGGCGCTCGGCGCGAGGTCGGACATGTCGAACCGGATCTCCTCCGCCTCGAGCAGGGACTCCGCGATCTGCTGCGTCGTCTCGTCGGGGTAGAGCGACGTGTCGACACCGGAGTTCGCCGACAGCAGTCCGCCCTCCGGCACCCACACCTCTGCCGCGTCGGGAGACGCGAGGAACTCCATGAGCGCCGATGTCGCCTCATCGTCGGCGAACTGCACGGCGACGTCGCCACCGGAGACGACGCTCGGATCCGAACCGTCGATCGCCGGGAAGTCGTAGAAGAGGGCGTTCTCCCCGACGACCGACGTGCCGTCGGCGGCGATGTTGCCCGCGACGAAGTCGCCCTCGAAGACGGTTCCCGCCTCGGGATCCGCGCCGAACACCTCGGTCACGCTCGTCGGGAAGTCGCGCTGGTCACCGCCGGGTTGCACCAGATCGGTGCCCCAGAGCGAGGCGAGCACCTCGAGCGCATCCTTCACCGACTGATCGGTCCACGGGATCTCGTGGTTCGTCAGCTGGTCGTACTTCTCAGGACCCGCGGTCCGCAGGTAGACGTTCTCGAACCAGTCGGTGAGCGGCCACCCCACGTCGGCGCCGACCGAGATGCCCGAGTAACCGGCGTCGCTCACGAGCTGCAGCTGCTCCAGGAAGCCGTCCCAGTCCTCCGGCGCCTCCGCGCCCGCCTCGTCGTAGATGTCGGAGTTGTACCAGACCGTCGACTTGTTGGCGACCTTGAACCAGACGCCGTACAGATCCCCGTCGACACTGCCGAGATCGGCCCAGGTGTCGGCGTAGTTCTCAGCCACGGCCGACTGCACCCCCTCGCCCACCGCGACGATGTCGCCGTTCTGCGCGAGGGACTGCATGAGCGCCGGCTGGCCGATGACTGCGACGTTCGGCGGGGTGCCACCCTCGAGCTGACCCTGAATGTACGTCGGCCCGTTGTCGCCGAAGCTCGTGTAATCGACCTGCGCACCCGTGCGGTCGCTGAACTCCTGCAGCACCGCCTCGAAGTTCTCCTGCTCGGCGCCCGACCACGCGGCCGCCACGGTGAGCGTCTCCCCCTCGAAGTCGCCCAGCGACTCGTCGCCACCGCCTCCTGAGCAGCCGGTCAGTACCAGCGCGGTCGCCGCGGTGAAGCCGATCGCCGCGAACACCCGACCGCGTCCACGAGCGATTCGCCCGGTCGTCACTCTTCCGATAGTCATCAAGCACTCCTCGTCGTTGTGGTTGCCGTTCGTCGTCCTCGACAGGCGGGACGGTGCGACGCGCGATCACGGAACACCGCTCCCCCGCATCACGTTACTCCGAGAGCCCAGCAGGGTTCACCCTCGGCCATCCCCGAGACGTGATCGTTATGGTCTGGGTGGGCGGGGTGGGCGGGGCTGGGGTGCGCGGGCGGGCGCCGGGGTTCGAGTCCACACTCGGCATCACCGAAAGCGCGCAAAGTCCCCCTTCAGGCAAGGTGAAGCCAGCACAAGTGCGCTCTGGGCGAGGCGGGCGCGGCTCACGCGGCGCGCGGCGGCGCGGGGCCCCGCTCACCACCACGTGATGAGGATCGCGATCCACGCCCCCGCGAGGAGCACCGGACCGAAGGCAAGCACGTCGCGCCTCCGGAACCTCGCCCAGGCGACAGCGGCGAGCGCCGCCGCAGCGATGCCGATCGGGGCCCACCCGAACGCGGCGTCGATCCCGGACCACCCCGTCGCGAATCCGATGAGCGGCGCCAGCTTCACGTCGCCCCCGCCGACCGCGCCGTTCGGCACCGCAAGCCAGAGCGCGAACGCCGCACCTCCGTAGATCGCTGCGGCGACCGCGGCCCACACCCAGCGCCGCGCATCCGCGGCAGCGAACGCTGACACGGCGCCGCACCCGACGATGGCCGCGGCGGCGATAGCGATCACGCGGTTCGGGATGCGGCGCGTGCGCAGGTCCGTCACCGTGACCCACATCGAGGTCGCCGCGAAGACGGCGTAGAGCACCCCCGACGCGGCGGCCGCCACCTACGCGGTGACCTCGGTGCCGATGCCCTGCTCGGTGAAGATCTCGAGCAGCACCGAGTGGGGTTCGCGCCCGTCGATGATGACCGCCTTCTCGACGCCGCCGGCGACGGCTTCGAGGCACGCTCGCATCTTCGGGATCATTCCCGACTCGAGCGACGGGAGTAGCGCCTCGAGCTCGGGAGCCGTGATGGAGGAGACGAGAGAATCGCGATCGGGCCAGTTCGCGTACAGTCCGGCCACATCGGTCAAGATGACGAGCTTGGAGGCTCCGAGTGCGCTGGCGAGCGCCGCAGCGGCCGCGTCGGCATTGATGTTGAGGGAGTCCCCCGGATGATCCGCATCGGGCGCGATCGACGACACCACCGGAATCAGACCCGCCTCGACGAGCGCGAGCACCGGTTCGGTGCGCACACCGACCACGTCGCCGACGAGGCCGAGGTCGACCAGCTCACCGTCTGCGTCGATCGGATCGCGTCGACGACCGATGAAGAGTCCGGCGTCCTCACCAGTGGTGCCCGCAGCAAGCGGTCCGTGGGTGTTGATCGCATCGACGAGTTCGGGGTTCACCTTGCCGGTGAGCACCATGCGCACCACGTCCATGGTCTCGGGCGTCGTCACGCGGTAGCCGCCTCGGAACTCGCTCTCGATGCCGAGTTGCCCGAGCATCGCATTGATCTGCGGTCCGCCACCGTGCACGACGACAGGGCGGATGCCGGCGAGCCGCAGGTACACCACGTCCTCGGCGAACGTGCGCAGCAGCTCGTCGTCGACCATGGCGTTGCCGCCGAACTTGATCACCATGATCGAGTCGCGGAACTTCTTGAACCAGGGCAGCGATTCGACGAGCACGCGCGCTTTCGCCGCGGCGCGCTCGTGGTCCAGTGGGGTGACGGTGTCGGTCATCGGTCTGCTCTCAGCTCGAGTAGGCGCTGTTCTCGTGGACGTAGTCATGCGTGAGGTCGTTGGTGCGGATCGTCGCGGCCCGGTCGCCTGCGAAGAGTTCGATGCGCACGCGGGTCTCTCGGGGTGTCAGGTCGCACTCCTCGACGGGGCGGTCCGGTCCCCCGGCGTGGCAGAGCCGCACGCCGTTGAACGAGACGTCGACCCGGTAGGGGTCGAAGTCGGCGTCCGTCGTGCCGATCGCGGCCAGAACTCGCCCCCAGTTCGGGTCGTTGCCGAAGATCGCCGCTTTGAAGAGGTTGTTGCGGGCCACGGATCGGCCGACGACGACGGCGTCCTCCACCGTCGCCGCCCCGACGACCTCGATGTCGATGTCATGGCTCGCACCCTCAGCGTCGCGCTGCAGCTGCGCAGCGAGGTCGTCGCAGACGGCGGCGAGCGCTTCCGCGAACTCCGCCTCTTCGGGGCGCACCTCTGACGCGCCGCTCGCGAGCAGGGTGACCTGGTCGTTGGTCGACATGCATCCATCGGAGTCGAGTCGGTCGAACGTGCTTCCGGTGGCGTGCCTGAGCGCGCGGTCGAGCGCGGCGTCGTCGAGCACGGCGTCCGTCGTGATCACGACGAGCATCGTCGCCAGCCCTGGTGCGAGCATGCCGGCGCCTTTGGCCATACCGCCGATCGTCCACCCGTCCGGGTGATGGTGCGCTGCGGTCTTCGCGACGGAGTCGGTGGTCATGATCGCTGCGGCGGCGAGGTCGCCGTGGTCGCCCAGCGCATCGACGAGTGCGGGGACACCCGTGATGATGCGGTCGCGGAAGTCGTGACCGCCGTGACCAATGAGGCCGGTCGAGCAGACCTGGATGTGCTCCGGCGAGAACGCGCCGCCGAGCGTCGCTGCGACCGTCTCGGCGGTGAGCCGGGTGGTCTCGTACCCGAAGTCGCCCGTGAAGCAGTTGGCTCCGCCCGAGTTCAGGATCACGGCGTGCGCCGTGTGCGTGGCGGCGACGGCGCGACTCCACAGGATGGGGTTCGCCTGAGCCCGATTGCCGGTGTAGACGGCGGCGCTCGCGTACGCCGGCCCGTCGTTCACGACGAGCGCGAGGTCGCGTCCGCCCGAGGCTTTGAGCCCGACGGTGATACCCGCAGCGCGGAATCCTTGGGGGACGGTCACGGTCACGGTGCGACTCCATTCACGCTGAGGCCGGTGGCTTCGGGGAGACCGAGGGCGATGTTCGCCGACTGGATGGCGGCGCCCGCCGTGCCCTTCGCGAGATTGTCGACCGCGGCGACGACGACCACGCGCCCGGCCGCCTCGTCCACCGCCAAGCCGATCAGGCAGGTGTTGGCACCGAGGGCGTCGGCAGTTCGGGGCATCACTCCTTCGGGCAGCAGGTGGACGAAATACTCATCGGCGTAGGCGTCGGTCCAGGCGCGTCGCACGTCGGCCGCGCTCGTGCCCGGAACGAGTCGCGCCGTCGTCGTCGCGAGAATACCTCGGCTCATGGGCACGAGCACCGGGGTGAAGCTGATCCGGGTCTCGCCCGACGCCCCTGCGGCGCGGAGCGATTGGCGGATCTCGGGGATGTGCCGGTGGCTGCCGCCCACCGCGTACGGGTTCGCCGTCCCCATGAGCTCGGCTCCGAGGAGGTGGGTCTTCGCCGCCTTGCCCGCGCCTGACGGACCGACCGCGAGAACGCTCACGATGTCGTCGGGCTCGATCACCCCGGACGCGATGCCGGGCACCAGTGAGAGCGCGACGGTGGAGGCGTTGCAGCCGGGCGCGGCGATCCGCTGGGCGCCGGTGAGCATCTCGCGCTGCCGCACGTGGCCGTGATCGCCGGCGACGAGAAGTTCGGGAACGCCGTACTCCCAGGGCTCGGAGAACGCGCCGCCGTAGAAGGTCTCCCAGTCGTCGGCGCTGCGCAGTCGGTGATCGGCACCGCAGTCCACGGCGAGCCGCACCTCGGACAGCTGCGCCGTGAGTTCACCCGACGCGCCGTGCGGCAGCGCGAAGAAGACGATGTCGTGCCCGTCGAGCACCTGAGGCGTGGTCTCCTGCAGCACAAGGTGGCCGAGCGAGCGGAGATGCGGTTGCACCTCGATCAGCGGGCGCCCCGCACTGGAGTGGCCCGTCACCGTGCGCACCTCGCACTCGGGGTGTGCGGCGAGCAGGCGCAGCAGCTCGCCGCCCGCGTAACCGCTCGCCCCCGCTACCGCGACGCTGTAGGCCATGTTCGTCTCCTTTTCACCGGGCACAGAGTGTTTCTATTGTGGCACTCCCGGCGCGGAGCCCTCGACACCGTCCACAGGTGGGCGGCGGGGCGGGGGCCTCAGTCCGCCGAAGCCCCCTCCAGTTCGGCGATCACGAGCTTCTTCATCGGCATCATTCGGTCGAAGGCGCCGGGGGCCTGCATGATCTCGCCCATGCGGGCGGGCACGATCTGCCAGCTGAGTCCGGCGAGATCGGCGAGCCACCCGCACTGCTCCGCTTCGGGGACGGCGGAGAGTCGATCCCAGAAGTGGTCGATCTCCGTCTGGTCGGCGCAGTTCACCTCGAGCGACATGCCGCAGGTGAAGGAGAACGGCTGCGCGATCCCGGAGTCCATGGCGGTGAACCACTGGTCTCCGAGGCGGAAGTCGCTGAACATCACCGAATCCGTGGTCGCCGGGCCGTCGGGCTCGGGATAGCGGACCCGCATGCCCAGCTCGGCCTCGGTCCCCGCTTCTTTGAACACCTCGATGTAGTGGTCGACGGCTCGCGCCGCGAGGCCCTGCGCTGGGCCGCAATACAGCAGCGACGGCAGGAGGAAGGGGCGGGGGTCCCCTGCCGGATCCGACAGCATCAACTGCCAGCTCACCCCGAATCGATCCTGCACCCAGCCGTATCGCCGACTGAACGGGTACTCCTGCAGCGGCATCAGGATCGAACCCTCCGCGTTGAGCGCCGCCCACACCTCGTCGAGGCGAGCGCGCGCGGCACTCTCACGCGCATCGAAGAGCAGCGGATCGAAGTTCAGCATGAAGGACACCGAAGGGTTCGGTGCGAACTCGTCTCCGGCGTTGATGAGGACGATCCGCGTTCCCGCGATGTTCAGACCGACGGTCAACGGCTGACCGGCGAGGGGCTGCTGGAAGTCCAGCAGTCCCTCCTCCGGGTATCGGGATTCGACGGCGACCTGCGCCGTCGGGAACACCGACGCGTAGAAGTCTCCGACCTCCTCGGCGTTTCCGTTGCACCAGATGTTCGGGACGATCTTCTGCATGGCGTGCTCCTCGGTTCGACGCTGAACGCGGTTCTGCGTTCAGTATCCGCTCTGGTGCGTCGCCGCACAAGCACGGGCCGAGGTGGATCGACGCTACTCCCTGAGCTTCGCGCCGAACGCCGCCTCCGCTGCCGCGACGCCCGCGAGTTTCGCCTCGCTGGCCTCCTCGGCGCGCAGCGTACGGTCGTCGGCGCGGAACCGCAGCGCGAAAGTCAGTGCCTTCTGACCCTCCGCGACACCGCCACCGCGGTAGTCGTCGACGATGCGGACGTCCTCGAGCAGTGAACCGGATCCGGAGCGCACGACCTCGAGGAGGTCCCCCGCAGCCACATCGCCGTCGACGACCAGCGTGAGATCCTGCGTCGCCGCGGGATAGGTCGACAGCGGCGCCGTCTCGGGCGAGTGAAGCGCGACGGCGATCAGACGTCCGAGGTCGAGCTCGAACGCGGCAGCGCGCCCGTGCAGGTGATGATCGGCGACCAGGTCGGGCAGCAGTTCACCGGCGATTCCGACGAGTTCGAGTTCGGCCCCTGGATCGGCCCGCACGTACAGCTCGGCGGTGCGTCCGGGGTGGAACGCTCGATGGCTGCCTGCGCGCACGACGAGATCCGCGGCAACGGCTCCGGCGACAACACGTGCCGCATCCAGCGCGTCGGCCCAGTCGTACGCGCGCGCCGACAGGCCGGCCTGCTTGGACTCGGCGTCGCCCGTGAGCACGCCGCCGACGCGGAGCGGCTGCTCGGGGATCGATCGGTCGAGCTGCGCGAGCACGGCATCCGCCGGCCGCTCGCCGAGGGGAGGTACGACCTCCGTGCCGAGTTCGGCGGCGTTCGACATCGGTACGAAGACCGAGCCGAACTCGACGAGCGCAAGGTCGGTGAGTCCGCGTGAGGCGTTCCGCTGCACGGCGCCGACGAGACCGGGCAGCAGTGATCGGCGCATGAACGGGGATTCGCCGTCGAGCGGATTCGCGAGCGCGAGTGCGGCGACCGGTGCCGCACCCGCTGCGGGAGCGTCCGCCGGCCCGGTGCCGAAGGCGTCGAGCTGGGCGCGCGAGACGAACGGGTAGTTCTGCACTTCGTCGAACCCGGCCGCCGTCACCGTGTTCGCCGCGCGTCGGCGGAACCGCTGAGCACGCGTCAGGCCGCGGCCGGCCGGAGCGACGGGCAGCACCGAAGGGATGCGGTCGTAGCCGACGATGCGGGCGATCTCCTCGATCAGATCGGCACCGCGCACGAGGTCGCTCCGCCAGCTCGGCGGGGTGACGAACAGCAGATCCGGATCACCGGCCGCACCGAGCGCGACCGTGCAGCCGATCATCTCGAGGGCGCCTCGGATCTCCTCGGCGGTGTAGTCGGTGCCGAGCAGACCGTTCACGCTGGCGCCGCGCAGGCGCACCGCCTGGGGCTCCCACCCGGCGTCGATCGTCGCACCGAGGCCGTCGGCGACGCCGCCGCCGAGAGCGACGAGCAGGTCGACCATGCGCTGAGCGGCTGCCGCAGCGACCTGCGGATCCACGCCTCGCTCGAAGCGCTTCGACGCTTCGCTCGGCAGTTTGTGGCGGCGCGACGTGCGGGCGATCGACACCGGATCGAACGTCGCGGCCTCGACGAGCACGTCGGTCGTCGTGTCGTCCGTCTTGGTGGATTCGCCACCCATGACGCCGGCCAACCCGATCGCGCGCGCATCATCGGCGATCACGAGGTCTTCGGGGTGGAGTTCGCGATCCTGCTCGTCGAGCGTCTGCAGGCGCTCACCCGGACGCGCGCGCCTGACCGTGATCCCGCCCTCGAGCTTCGCGAGATCGTAGGCGTGCAGCGGCTGGCCGAGCTCGAGCATGACGTAGTTCGAGATGTCGACGGGCAGCGAGAGCGAGCGCACCCCGGCGAGCTGCAGCCGCGACGCCATCCACGGCGGGGTCGGTCGCGTCGCATCGATACCGCGCACGACCCTGGCGACGAAGCCCGTCCCTCCCGAGCGCCCGCGAATCGGCGCGCTGTCGTCGAGCGTCACCGGGAATCCCGACGCCGGCGCGATCGACACGGTCGACGCGGGGTCGGTGAACGGAGCCCCGGTGGCGTGCCCGTACTCGCGCGCCACGCCGCGGACCGAGAAGGCGTATCCGCGGTCCGGCGTCACGTTGATCTCGACCGCGGACTCATCGAGACCGAGCAGGGCGAGCGCGTCGGCTCCGACGACGGCACCGTTCGATGCGTCGAGGCCCAGTCGCGAGAGCACGATGATGCCCTCGTGGTCGTCGCCGAGCGACAGTTCGCGCGCCGAGGCGATCATGCCGTCGGACACGTGACCGTAGGTCTTGCGCGCGGCGATCGTGAACTCGCCCGGCAGCACCGCGCCTGGCAGCGTGACGACCACCCGATCGCCCGCACCGAAGTTGTGCGCACCGCAGACGATGCCGCGCACATCGGGGCCGCCGTCGGCGGCGGACTCGCCTTCGGGCGCAACGCGCACCTGGCACCAGTTGATCGTCTTGCCGTTGGACTGGGGCTCGGGCTCGGCGGAGAGCACCTCGCCCACCACGACCGGACCGGAGACGTCGAAGCGACGCACCGACTCCTCTTCGAAACCGACGCGCACGAGATCGGCGTGCACCTGCTCGGGGGTGACCGCCGCATCGAGAGCGACGCTCTCACCGAGCCAGCTGAGGGGAACGCGCATTAGACCAAGCCTCCGAACTGGGAGTTGAAGCGGACATCGCCCTCGACCATGTCGCGCATATCGCTGAGGTCGTGGCGGAACTGCAGGGTGCGCTCGATGCCCATCCCGAAGGCGAAGCCCTGGTACACCTCCGGATCGACACCAGCCGCGGCGAGCACGTTCGGATCGACCATGCCGCACCCGCCCCACTCGACCCAGCGCGCACCGCCCTTGGCGTGCGGCTGCCACACATCCATCTCGGCACTCGGCTCGGTGAAGGGGAAGAAGTTCGGGCGCAACCGGATTTCGGCGCCCTCGCCGAACATCTGCCGCGCGAAGTGCTCGAGCGTCCCGCGCAGGTGCGCCATCGTCAGCCCACGGTCGATGGCGATGCCCTCGACCTGGTGGAACACGGGCGTGTGCGTGGCGTCGAGCTCATCGGTCCGATACACGCGGCCGGGCGCGACCACGTACAGCGGCAGCGTCGGATCGGTGAGCTGCTCGCCGAGCAGAGCCCGGATCTGCACCGGCGAGGTGTGCGTGCGCAGCACCAGGTGGCGGTCAGCGGGCTCCACGAAGAAGGTGTCCTGCATCGCGCGAGCCGGATGGTCGGGGTCGAACCCGAGTGCATCGAAGTTGAACCACTCGTGCTCGAGCTCTGGACCTTCGGCGACCTCCCAGCCCATGCCGACGAAGACGTCTGCGATGTCGTCCTGGAGCTGCGCGAGCGGATGCCGGGTTCCGGCACGCCGACGCATCGGGGCCGCCGTGACGTCGACCGTCTCGGCGACGAGCCTGGCCCGCGCCTCGGCAGCTGCCAGCTCCGTCTCGCGACCGCGATACGCGCCCTCGACGCGTCCGCGCGCCTGCCCCATGAGCTTGCCCGTGGCGGCCTTCTCGTCTTTCGGCACCTGCCGCATGAGCGCGTTCAGCTGAGCGATCGCCGACGCCTCGCCCGCGTGCTCGGCGCGGGCGCGCTTCAGGTCGGCGACGGAGTCGGCGGCTGCGAATGCGGCGAGCGCCGCCGCGACCGCGGCGTCGACCGCTTCGGATGAAATGGGATTGGAGTCTGACACGAGCACCAAGTTTACCGTGCGCGGCGGACGCGCGGGCACCTCGTCGGCCGCGCCGATTACACTGAGGCCGTGGGTCAGACGGGGGCGCATTCCGGAGCGCGTGGCGCGGTGACCACCCCTGCCCGATCGCTGTCCCGACCGCAGCGCGTCGCGCGCGGCAGCCTCGCGGCAGTGACGTCGACCGTGCTGGCGGCCGGATCGCACGCGCTCGGCGGCGCGGAGGTGGCCGCACTCTCGGTGGCTGCGACGGCGGCACTCGCCTGGCCGGTCTGCGTGCTCCTGTCGGGGCGTGCCGGATCGATCCTCAGGTTGACCGCAGCAGTCGTCACAAGCCAGTTCGTCTTCCACTGGTCGTTCGCCGGCCTGGGCGCCTCCCCGGGATTCGCTTCGGGTCGTGGCGCAGCGGTCGCGGCGCACACGGTGCACACCTCCCCCGTCTCAGGACTCTCGATCACGGAGGTCGCAGTGGCCGAGTCGACTGCGCTGATGTGGGCGAGCCACGCGTTCGCTGCCGCGGTGACCATCGCACTCATCGCCCGCGGTGAGTCGGCGGCGCGGTCGCTGCGTCGGCTCCTGCACCGTGTCACCCGCTCCTGGCCCACCATCGGCCCGCGTCCTGCTCGCTCGGCGCAGCATCCTCCCGGGAACCCGATCCCCTTCCTCCTGGAGCGCCTCCATGGGCTCTCCGCGATGTCCTCACGCGGCCCGCCGGTTCGCACCGCCTGCTGACCCCGTCCGAACGCGCGTGCGTTCGGTGCCATCGACTCCCCAACGAAACGGACCCCATGCACACTCTGGAATCGCAGCAGCACGCTGCACCCGCCCCGCACTCCGCACCGCGCACGCGACGCCGCACCGGCGTACGCCTGACATCGGCGACGGCCCTCGCCGCCGCGGTCGCGCTCGGCGGTATCGCCACACCGGCGCTCGCCCACGATGAGCTCGTCGGCCAGCGACTCGTACTCGACGATGTCGACTCCGTGTCGGCCGTCCAACTGAGCTTCAGCGACGAGGTCCTCACGAACGGCACCGAGATCGCCGTCACGGACCCCGAGGGCACCGATGTCACCGACGGAGCTCCGGAGCACAACGGGCGAGACGTCGACCAGCCCGTCGCCGACGATCTCGAGCCGGGAGAGTACCGCGTCGTCTGGCGGGTCGTGTCCAGCGACGGCCACCCCATCGAGGGAGCATTCGTCTTCGACCTCGAGAACCCGGCGAGCGAGAACCCCGAGTTCCGCCCATTCGATCCCTCGGAGCCCACCGGCGGTGACGAGGCCACTGAGAACGCCGAAACGGAGGACACGGCACGCGACGCGTCCTCCGACGGGGCCGGCTACGTGCTGCCCGCGCTCATCGGGCTCGGAGCGATCGCAGCCATCGGCGCGGTCGTCGTCATCGTGCTGAAGAATCGCAAGCGGCCCGGGACCGGGGCCGGAGAGAGCCAGGATCGGCCCCTCGACGGCCCGGACACCCGGGGCCCGTCCGACGATCGCTGATCGACCCGCACCCGGGAGTGCAGCGCAGCGGGACCGTGAGGTCCGGCCGCTGCATCCCGGGTGCGCACCCCCGGGCGCGCACCCGGCACGGGCGGCTCAGCGCGAGCGCTGGGCGAATGCCGACTCGTAGAGCAGCACGCTCGCCGCGGTCGCCAGGTTGAGCGACTCCGCGCGGCCGTAGATCGGCAACCGCACCGAGCGGTCCATCTGTGCGAGCGCCTCTGCCGACAGTCCTCGCGCCTCATTGCCGAAGACCCAGGCCATGGCACCGCCGAGATCCTGCGCCTCGCGCGCAGCGGCGAGTTCGGCTCCGTCGACGTCCGCGGCGACGACCGCGAGCCCGGCCTCCCTGACCGCGGATATCGCGTCCTCAAGCGTGTCTGCCGAGGCCACCGGGAGATGGAACAGCGACCCCGTCGTCGAGCGCACGACCTTCGGATGCAACGGGTCCACGCTGTCCCCGGCGAACACCACCGCATCGGCACCGGCCGCATCGGCCGCGCGGAGCACGGCTCCCGCATTCCCGGGGTCGCGCACCTCATGCAGTACTGCCACGAGCTGCGCCCCCGCGCAGGCGTCGGCGAGGGCCACTCGGCAGTCTTCGACGATCGCAACGACGCCCTGCGGCGTGACCGTCTCCGTCATCGCCGCGACGACCTCGGAGGTCGCGCGCACGAGCTCCACACCCGCATCATCGGCGAGTCGATCGATCTCCAGCTGCCACGACTGCGACTCGTCGGTGGCGTAGACGATCTCGATGAGGTGCGGCGCATGCACCAGGGCTTCACGCACGGCTTGCGGGCCCTCCACGAGGAAGCGTCCTTGCGCACGGCGATCCTTCTTGCGCGTCAGTGCGGCTGCGCGCTTCACGCGACCGGACTGGCGGTTACTGAGCATGGCGTCGGACACCGCCCCATCCTATGCGCCGCGGAGTCGACCAGGAAACGCAAAACCCCGCCGCCCTCAGGGGCGACGGGGTTCCGACGGAGAGAACGACGCTTACGCGGCCTTCGGCGCCGAGGTGTCCTCGGGCAGCGCCTGCTTCGCGCTCGCGACGAGCGTCGCGAACGTGGCGGGCTCGTTCACCGCGAGCTCGGCGAGCATACGACGGTCGACCTCGATACCGGCCAGGCCGAGACCCTGGATGAAGCGGTTGTAGGTCAGGCCGTTGGCGCGGGCACCGGCGTTGATGCGCTGGATCCACAGGCGACGGAAGTCGCCCTTGCGCTTGCGGCGATCGTTGTACGAGTAGACGAGCGAGTGGGTGACCTGCTCCTTCGCCTTCCGATACAGACGCGACCGCTGTCCGCGGTATCCCTCGGCACGCTCGAGGATTACGCGACGCTTCTTGTGGGCGTTGACGGCCCGCTTGACTCTTGCCATGTTCTGTCTTCCTTACGAAAAGTCTGGGTTCGGGTGCCGGTTAGAGGCCGAGCATCCGCTTGGCCTGCTGAGCGTCGCCCTTCGAGAGCACCTGCTCGGCGTTCAGGCGGCGCTTCCGCTTCGAGGCCTTGACCTCGAGGTTGTGGCGCATGCCGGCCCGCTGCTTCATCAGCTTGCCGGAGCCGGTGACCTTGAACCGCTTCTTGGCCCCCGAGTGGGTCTTCTGCTTGGGCATCGATTTCTCCTTGATTCGTGTTGTGTGTCGCCTGGGCGACCACGGGTGCTACGGCGCGCGGGGCGCCGAAGTCTCTATTCGGCGTTCGCGGCTGCCTCGCCGGATTCGCTGGACTCTCCGGCTTCCCCGGCCTTCTGAGCCTTGCGGTCCGCCTTCTCCTCGGCGCGACGCGCGTTCTGCTCGGCCTTCGCCTCCGACTTGTTCTTCACCGGGGCGATGACCATCACCATGTTGCGGCCGTCGATGCGCGGTGCGGACTCGACGGTGCCGTACTCGGCGATGTCTTCGGCGAACTGCTGGAGCAGGCGAACGCCCTGCTCGGGACGCGACTGCTCGCGACCGCGGAAGAGGATCATCGACTTCACCTTGTCGCCCTGCGACAGGAAGCCGATGGCGCGCTTCGTCTTGGTCTCGTAGTCGTGCGTGTCGATCTTCAGGCGGAACCGCACCTCCTTCAGGACGGTGTTGGCCTGGTTGCGACGGGCTTCCTTCGCCTTCTGGGCGGCCTCGTACTTGAACTTGCCGTAGTCCATGATCTTGGCCACCGGCGGCTTCGAGTTCGGGGCAACCTCGACGAGATCGAGATCGGCGTCCGCTGCCAGGCGCAGAGCGGTCTCGATCGGCACGACACCGACCTGCTCGCCACTGGGACCAACCAGTCGCACCTCGGGGACGCGGATTCTGTCATTCGTGCGGGGATCGCTGATCGCTTGCTCCTCTGATCTCGTGTGCTGGGTCCGGATCGGACCACGGTGACGGAGATCAAGAGCGACGCGCACTCTCACACCCTTATGCTGCCACGCGATGCGCGGCGGGGTGTCAACGACCCGGTAACCTGTTATGTGCGGTGCCGGGTGGGAGAATCTCCACTTCCGTTTTCTCGGCGTAACACCGAGAACCAGCAGAAGTTTAGCACAGCGACAGACAGGATGCCATGAACGACGACACCGTACCCGACGCCAACGCAGCCGATCCCGCAGCGGACGCGACGCGCGACATCGCCGATGTCGCAGCCGTCGAGGTGATCACCACCGCAGCCGTGCACCTGCTCAGCGCCGCCGCCGTCAAGGTCGGCCTCGCCGACGATCCGGAGTCCCAGATCGACCTCGATGAGGCTCGCAAACTCATCAACGCCCTCGCCGGGCTCATCACGGCGGGCGCTCCCGAGGTCAGCGACATGCACGCGCGGAGCCTGCGCGACGGCCTGCGGTCGGTGCAGCTCGCCTTCCGTGAGGCGTCGCAGTTCCCGGACGCACCCGGTCAGGGACCGGGCGAGAAGTACACCGGCCCTGTCAACTAGCGCTCAAGACGCCGAGCCCGTCGGCACGACCCGCAAGGAGTCGACGCGCTCGGCGATGATGGGATGCTCGGCCCACGCGCGACTCGCACGCTCGAGCACGGCCTGGAGCGTCTCCCGATCTAGAGCGGGCTCGAGTCCGAGCACGACTTCGACCTCGGGCGCCAGGAGGCGCGCCTCGGGATCGCCGGGCACGATCGCGGTGTAGCGCACCTGCGAATCGGCGGTCACCCCCGAGGCGAACGCGCGCTCGACCTCGGGGTCCGCCCACGCCGGTTCGCGGCGTTCCCCCGCGGCCAAGGCTTGCAACGCCGTTCGCCGCACGCCGAACTCGCGTTCGGGCGTTCCGGGGTCCACGATGATGAGGGCATGGTCGTCCTGCGCCGCCGCGAGCGCCGCCTGGGGCGCTGCGACCGGAATCGGCCTGGCCTCGCTGTTCCACGCGCGCAGCGTCGCCACCGAGCTGAAGACGGGCATCACCCGTCTCCCGTCCGGACCGAGCACCGTCACGATCGACAGCTCCTGCGACTTCTCCACGGTGCGCCCGTCATCTGTCTCGCCGAAGTCGCCCGCTTCCGCCACGAGCGGCACGAGCACCCGGCACTGCGAAAGAGCGAGAATCGCGCCCGCGTGGGCGTCCGCCAGATCTCCGAGAGCCACGCGCTGCCCCTCGGCGTCGACCGCCCCGCGCAGTGCGGCGGCAGCGGCTCGCACCGCGTCGACGGCGATACCGAACTCCTCCGGCGTCGCTCCGTCGTCGTCGGCGAACGCGGTCTCATGGTGATCGAAGGTGCGACCGGCCCACGGGAAACCGGCGGAGTCGCTGGCGCCGCCCGAGACGAGACTCTCGGGGACGCCCGTCGTGCGGGGCGCATCACCGGTCGAGGGCAGCCGCTTGATCGCCATACCGGCCTACTCGGCCCGTCCCGCCACGTCGAGGGCCGCACCGAGGGTGAACGCCCCCGAATAGAGCGCTTTGCCGACGATCGCGCCCTCGACGCCGAGCGGCACCAGTTCGCGCAGTGCTGCGAGGTCGTCAAGGCTGGAGATGCCCCCCGAGGCGACCACCGGTCGTTCGGTGCGCTGCGACACCCGTCGCAGCAGGTCGATGTTCGGTCCCTGCATCATGCCGTCGCGCGTGACGTCGGTGACCACGTATCTCGGGCACGATGCGTCCTCGAGCCGGTCCAGCACCTCCCAGAGGTTGCCGCTCTCCTCGGTCCACCCGCGCGCCGCAAGCGTGTCGCCGCGCACATCGAGGCCGACCGCGATCTGCTCGCCGTACCGGGCGATCACGGCGGCCGTCCACTCGGGGTCCTCGAGAGCGGCGGTCCCGAGGTTCACCCGCGCCGCGCCGTGCTCCAGCGCCGCCTCGAGGCTCGCGTCGTCCCGGATGCCGCCGGAGAGCTCGATGCGCACGTGCTTCGCGTGCGCGAGCACCTTCCGGATGACGCCGGCGTTGCTCCCGCGACCGAACGCGGCATCGAGGTCCACCAGGTGGATCCACTCCGCGCCCTGGTCGATCCACTGCAGCGCCGCGTCGAGCGGGCTGCCGTAATCGGTCTCGCTGCCGGCTTCGCCCTGGACGAGCCGAACGGCCGCCCCGTCGACGATGTCGATGGCGGGAAGCAGGGTCAGTCGGGGCTGCTCGGTGAACGCTGTCACGGACTACTCGCTTTCTGCGGGGGTGGTGCGAAGCGAAGCGATCCAGTTGCCGAGCAACCGGATTCCCGCTTCGCCGGACTTCTCGGGGTGGAACTGCGTGGCCGTGAGCGGGCCGTCCTCGACGGCGGCGACGAAGCGCTCCCCGTGCTCGGCCCAGGTGACCTCGGGACCACCGGAAGCATCGGCTTCGACGGCCCACTCCGGTGCGGCGTTGCTGTGGACGAAGTAGAAGCGCTCTTGCGCGATGCCTCGGAACAGCCGCGACTCCGCGGGCGCCTCCACGGTGCTCCACCCCATGTGGGGCAGCACCGGAGCGCGGAGCTCGCGCACCGTCCCGGGCCAGTATCCGAGACCCTCGGTCTCCACTCCCCGCTCGATCCCGCGCGCGAACATCACCTGCTCACCGACGCAGATTCCGAGCACCGGCTTCCCCGCGGCGAGACGCTCGGCGATCAACCGATCTCCTCCGACCGCGCGCAGCGCGCGGATCACCGCGTCGAACGCACCGACGCCAGGCACCAGGAGCCCGTCCGCCGACCGCACGGCGTCAGGATCGCGCGTGAGGTCCACCCGGGCCCCGGCTCGCGCCAGCGCTTTGACGGCCGAGTGCACGTTGCCCGACCCGTAATCGAGCACCGCGACATCGGGGAGGGTGTCGGTCACAGAGCGCCCTTGGTCGACGGGATACCCGTCTCCAGCGGATCGATCGACTTCGCCTGACGCAGTGCCCTCGCGAACGCCTTGAACTCCGCCTCGGCGATGTGGTGCGGGTCGCGACCCTCGACCAGCCGCAGGTGCACGGTCAGCCGGGCGTTCAGCACGAGTGCCTCGAAGAAGTGACGCACCATCGATCCGGTGAAGTGCCCGCCGATGAGGTGATACTCGAAGCCCGCCGGCTCCCCGGAGTGCACGAGGTACGGCCGCCCCGAGATATCGATCACGGCTTGCGCCAACGCCTCGTCGAGCGGGACGAGCGCATCGCCGTACCGAGTGATGCCCCGCTTCTCGCCGAGCGCTTCGAGCAGCGCGGCGCCGAGCAGAATACCGGTGTCCTCGACCGTGTGATGCACATCGATGTGGACGTCGCCCACGGCGCGCACCGTCAGATCGATCAGCGCATGACGCGCGAAGGCGGTCAGCATGTGATCGAAGAACGGCACACCCGTCTCGATGTCGTGGCTGCCCGAGCCGTCGAGGTTCACCTCGACGGCGATCTGGGACTCGCTCGTCTGGCGCTCGAGGCGTGCGGTACGCGCGGATTCGGTCATACACCGATCCTATCGCGCTCGCTTCACTCGGAGCGTGCGCCCCCGGGACCGAGGGCGGAGATCGCGGCGATCAGCGACGACGTCTCGGTCTCCGTTCCCGCGGTCATGCGCAGGTGGCCGGGGATGCCGAGTTCACGGATCAGGATCCCCTGTTCCCGGAGCGCGGTGAACGTGGCATGCGGGTCGGCAAATCCTCCGACCAGAATGAAATTCGAGCCTGACGGGTGCACCGCGTAACCCAGGTCCGTCAGCGCCGCCGCGAGCCGGTCCCGCTGGTGTCGGATGTCGTCGACGGTCGCGAGCATGCGGTCCGCGTGCCGCACCGCGGCGATCGCTGCGGCCTGCGTGAGCGCCGAGAGGTGGTAAGGCAACCGAACGAGACGGAGCGCGTCGACGACCGCCGGGTCCGCTGCCAGGTATCCCAGGCGCACGCCGGCGAAGGCGAACGCCTTGCTCATCGTGCGCGACACGAGGAGTCTCGGTCGCCCGGGCAGGAGTTCGAGCGCGCTCGGGTGCGCGGCATCGAACTCGTGATACGCCTCGTCCACGATCAGCATGCCGTCGAAGGCGTCGGCGGCCGCCTCGACCACAGCGAGGTCGAGCGAGGTGCCGGTGGGGTTGTTCGGTCCGCAGATGATCGCCACGTCGGGCTGGTGATCGCTGAGCGTGCGAGCCACGAACTCGGGCTCGAGCACGTAATCGGCCGGTCGCTCGACGGGGACCCACCGAGTGTCCGTACCTGCCGCCAGCAGCGGATACATCGAGTACGTCGGCGTGAAGCTCAACAAGCTGCGGCCAGGTCCTCCGAAGGCTTGCAGAATCTGCTGGAGCACCTCATTCGAGCCGTTCGCCGCCCAGATCTGCTCGGCCCGCAGGTCGTGACCGAGGTATCCGGCCAGCGCCGCGCGCAATGCGCCGAACTCTCGATCGGGATAGCGGTTCACTCCGCGAACGGCACGCGTCAATTCCGCCACGACATCGTCCACGACCTCGTCGGGGATCGGATGGGTGTTCTCGTTGACGTTGAGGCTCACCGGCACCGGCTCCTGAGGAGCGCCATATGGGAGCTTGCCGACGAGGTTGTCGCGAAGCGGAAGGTCGCTGAGTTGAGTCACCTGTCCAGTCTAGGCCGGACCCGAAAGGCGCAATGTCCTTTGGGCGGAGCCCGGACCTACTGAGCGGGGATGACGCCGGGAGCGTCAGCGTACCGCGTGGGCACCGCAATGCTCTCGCCGGCCTGCACGCCCGAACCGTCCATACCGTTGAGCGTGACGAGCTCGGCGACGAGGTCGCGCGGATCGCCTTCCGGGTCGAGCGACTCGGCGATGCCCCACAAGGAATCGCCGGGGGCTGCCACCACGGTGCTGAACGACTGCTCGCTCTGCTCGGCCGACGCGGACGCCGACGTCGCACCGAGCGCGGCCAGCAGTGCGAGCACCCCGGCGGTGAGCAGTGTGCCGATGGTGCCGAACACCACGCGACCGCGATGCGTGAGGCGCAGGTGCACGGGAGTCTCGCGAGCAGCACGCCCGTCGATGCCGACAGGTGCCTGCTCGAGTGATGCGGTGGCGGTCATTGCGATCTCCTTTCGGATGAAACGTTCGAATCGAAGAACGATGCCGAACGCGTCTTTCGAATATATGTTCTCTTTTTTCGAAGATGAAGTCAAGTGTTCGAATATTCGCCAATGGAATCCGCGACACACTCGAATGAATGTTTGTTCCACTCGAACACTTCACCTACACTCGGGGAACGAGCAGCACTCCATCACGCACCTCTGACATTTGCGTCGCAGCCCCGGGAAAGGACCCACCGTGAGCCCCTCGAAACCTTCGAAATCCGCTAAGCCGCTCACTGAAAAGCAGCAGGCGATTCTCGAGTTCATCGGCCAGTCGGTGTC
The DNA here is from genome assembly GCF_017583045.1 of Leucobacter tardus. Classification (GTDB taxonomy): domain Bacteria; phylum Actinomycetota; class Actinomycetes; order Actinomycetales; family Microbacteriaceae; genus Leucobacter; species Leucobacter tardus. The sequence continues at coordinate 798,501 of NZ_JAGFBF010000005.1, forward strand.
ATCGCGCGGGTACCCGCCGAGCATGCGCGAGATCGGCGATGCCGTCGGCCTCGCCTCGCTGTCGAGCGTCACGCACCAGCTGACCCGGCTCGAACTGCTCGGATACCTGCGGCGTGACCCGAACCGTCCGCGCGCCTTGGAGGTCCTCGTCGAGCTGCCGAGCATGGTCGACCCCACGCCATCGAACGCGACTCCGGAAGAAGCGGCCTACGTGCCGCTCGTCGGCCAGATCGCCGCCGGCATTCCGATCACCGCGGAGCAGCAGGTGGATGAAGTCATGCCCGTGCCCCGTCACCTGGTCGGTGAGGGCCAACTCTTCATGCTGCGGGTCGTCGGCGATTCGATGGTCGACGCGGCGATCTGCGACGGCGACTACGTCGTGATCCGTCAGCAGAACGACGCCGAGAACGGTGACATTGTCGCCGCACTGCTCGACGGAGAAGCGACGGTGAAGGTGCTGCGTCGCCGTGACGGCCACACCTGGCTCCTCCCCCGGAACAGTGCGTTCGAACCGATTCTCGGCGACTTCGCCGACGTCCTCGGCAAAGTTGTTGCGGTGTTCCGCTCCCTGTAGCGCCCTCCGGGTGTCGCGGGACGGGCCGCGCGCGCCGAACCCGGTGACGGTACTGCCAGCCCGAAATGATCATTCGACTTTTTGAACTCGGTTCAACTAGTCTAATCGCATGATCGCTCAATCGTCGGTGACCATTGACGTCGCCGGACTCGACCCCGCATTCGTCCCGTACGGCGATGGCCTCGACCTGCAGCGCCAGGCGGCCGATCGACTCGACTCCGGCGCGGATGACGGCACGCTCATCCTTCTGGAGCACGAGCCGGTGTACACGGCAGGACGACGGGCCGATCCCGCGGAGTACCCCACCGACGGGTCCCCCGTCGTTCCTGTCGACCGCGGCGGCCTCGTCACCTGGCACGGACCGGGCCAGCTCGTCGGCTACCCGGTGATCCGGATCAGCCCGGACCGCGGCGTCGTCGACGTCGTGCGTGCACTCGAAGGGGTACTCCTTGACGTGTCAGCCGAGTTCGGGGTGACGGGACATCGTGTTGCCGGCCGGTCAGGCGTCTGGGCGACTGCCGGGGCCTCCGAAGTGAAGTTCGCGCAGATCGGGCTTCGCGCCCGCGCCCACGTGATCACCCATGGATTCGCGCTGAACTGCAGCAACGCGCTCGAGCCGTTCAGCTCGTTCATCCCCTGTGGCATCACCGATGCCGGCGCGGCATCCTTGAGCACCCTGGCCGGTACCGAGATCACGCCGGCGGACGTGCTTCCGGTGATCACGCCGAGACTGCTCGACGCGATCGCGGAGCTGACCTCGTGAGCGCGCGCAACATCGGCGCCCCACTCTCGGAGGTGCTGGCTGAGCAGTCGCGAGACGAAGACACCCCGCAGGTCGCTACGCTCGAGCCGCATGCGCGCGGGGCGTCGGGCGGGTGCGGTGGCGGCTCGAGTGCCCCGGATCCCGCCGGTGCCGGAGGTGGGGAGCAACGCCCGACGGCGAACGGCCGCACCCTGCTCCGCATCGAGGCTCGGAACGCTGAGACCCCGATCGAGCGGAAGCCCGAGTGGATCAAGACCCGCGCGAAGACGGGACCGGAGTACACGGACGTCCGTGGACTCGTGCAACGCGAGGGGCTGCACACGGTGTGCCAGGAGGCCGGCTGCCCGAACATCTACGAGTGCTGGGAGGACCGCGAGGCGACGTTCCTCATCGGCGGCTCGATCTGCACGCGCCGCTGTGACTTCTGCCAGATTACGTCGGGCAAGCCGCTCCCCCTCGACACCGATGAGCCCCGTCGCGTCGCCGAGTCGGTCCGCACGATGGGCCTGCGCTACGCGACGATCACCGGCGTGACCCGCGACGACCTCCCCGATACCGGAGCCTGGTTGTACGCCGAGACGATCCGGCAGATCCACCAGCTCAACCCCGGCTCCGGCGTCGAAGTGCTCGCCGACGACCTCGGCGGCCGACCCAGTGACCTGCAGCAGGTGTTCGACGCGAAACCCGAGGTGTTCGCGCACAATCTCGAGACGGTTCCGCGCCTGTTCCGCAGCATTCGCCCGGGGTTCCGCTACGAGCGATCGCTCGACGTCATCCGCCAGGCGCGAGAAGCCGGGATGATCACGAAGTCCAACCTGATCCTCGGCATGGGCGAGGAACGCGACGAGGTACTCGACACGATGCACCAGCTCTTCGAGTCCGGTTGCGACATCTTGACCCTCACGCAGTACTTGCGCCCCTCCAAGCTGCACCGCCCCGTCCATCGATGGGTGCGCCCCGAGGAGTTCGTCGACCTCAAGGCCGATGCCGATGCGATCGGTTTCGCCGGCGTGCTTGCTGGGCCGCTGGTGCGCTCCTCGTACCGCGCGGGTCGTCTCTGGGCGCAGACCATGGCCGTTCAGGATCGCCCGGTACCCGAGAATCTGCGGCGTCTCGCCGAGAAGGCGGCGGACGCCTTCCCCCAGGCGGTGTAGGGGGGGTCTCCTCGCCGGGGGTCCGCGCGGCGCTCCCTAGCGCCGATGACGGACCTCCGGTTAGGCTGGGCGCCAGTACCCCACGGGTGCCCGATGCATCGGGCTGAGATTGCGCTGAAGCGGCGCGGGACCGTTGAACCTGATCTGGTGAGCGCCAGCGGAGGAAGCGAGTCTGCAGTATGAATCCCGATTTTCGATGTCACGTCGTCACCGGCGGGAACGATCATCGCCGCACGGTCGAGGTGGCCCGCGCCGCAGCGGCGGGCGGCGCTGGCGTGGTGCAGGTGCGATCGAAGCCGATCTCGGCACGCGTACTCGCCGACCTCGCCACGCGCGTCGCCGAAGCGGTCGCCTCGGTGTCCCCGACCACCCGCGTGCTGATCGATGATCGGGTGGACGTTGCCGCGGCACTCGCCCGGCGCGGGGTCGCGGTACACGGGGTCCACATCGGACAGGACGACGTCCACGTGCGCGACGCACGCGCTCTGCTCGGAGACGCGGCGATCATCGGCGTCACCACCGGAACCTGGAGCCTCGTGCACGCCGTCCACGAGGTCGCCGATCTTGTGGACTACATCGGGGCTGGACCGTTCCGGCCGACGCCGACGAAGGACTCCGGGCGCACCCCCCTCGGCATCGCCGGATACCCGCCGCTGGTCGTCGAGTCCCCCGTTCCCGTGATCGCGATCGGCGACGTCACGGCTCAGGATGTGCCCGACCTCGCGGGAACCGGGATCGCCGGCGTCGCCATATCTCGAGAGTTCATGCGTGCGCGGGATCCCGAAGCGCTGGCTCGGTCGGTGATCCGCGGGTTCGGAGCCGGGCGATGAGGTGCGACCTCGATGCGGACCGCGCCGTGATCATCGGCGCGGGGATCATCGGCCTCGTGGCGGCGTTCGAAGTCACCGAGGCCGGATTGCCGGTCGTGATCGTCGATCCCAGTCCGGTCTCCGGTGCGACGCATCACGCGGGGGGCATGCTCGCACCCATCGCCGAGGTTCAGTACGGTCAGGAGTCGCTGTTCCCGCTGATGGCACGGTCCGCCGAGCTCACCCGGGGTCTCGTGGAACGCGTCACCGACGCGACACCGCTGCCGACCGGCTATCGGGACGACGGCACGCTCGTCATCGCCGCCGACCGCACGGACGCCGCGCACCTGAGCGGTCTCACCGAGTACCAGCGGCGGCACGGCATGGTCGCGGACCCGATTCCGCTTCGAGACGCGCGACGCACCGAACCGTCGCTGGCGCCGGGGCTCGCGGCGGCGGTCTCGCTGCCGCACGATCACCACCTCGCGCCGCGGCGATTCGCGGCAGCCCTCATCGATGCACTCGAACGCCGGGGGGCGGTGTTCGTTCGCGAGCGCGCGCTCACGCTCGACGGAGCCGATCCCTGCCGGTCGGTGCGCTGCGAGACGGTCACGATCGACACCGATGGGGCCGTCGTCGTGCTCGCGAACGGTCTCGGTGCCAGGCAGGTGTCCGGGTGGCACCCCGGCGCCTCGCCGCTCCGTCTCCGACCGGTCGCGGGCGAGATCATGACCCTCGAGGTCCCCGAATCCCTGCACCCCCTGACGACCGGCGTCATCCGCGCGTTCGTCGAGGGCCGCCAGGTCTATCTCATCCCCCGGAACGGTCGTGAGGTGATTCTCGGGGCGACGAGCCGCGAGGACGACGGGGATCTGCCGCGAGCCGGCGCCCTGCACGATCTGCTGCGCGACGGGATCCGGGTCATTCCCGGTCTCGAGGAGTGCGGCGTGCGCGAGACGTCCGTTGGCGTGCGGCCCGGCACTCCGGACGACCTGCCCTACCTGGGCCGCGTCGGGGAGAACGTCATCGTCTCGACCGGGTACTTCCGGCACGGCGTGCTCCTCGCCGCGCTCGGCGGTCGAGTGGTGGCGGACACCCTTTGCGGACCCGGCTGCGGATCCGGATACCTCTCGGATCTCGACCTCTCGGTCTGCGATCCCTGGCGGCACGCCGAGCCCCGGGGCGCCGCGCCTCATCAGCCCCTTGCACCACCCCGCTCCCGACCCGGAAGGAAGTCGCACATGCAGTACACCGTGAACGGCGAATCGCATGACACCGCACCCATCACCGTTGCGGAGCTCGTCGCCTCGATCACCCCGGCAGCGAGCGGCGTCGCGGTTGCCGTGAACGGCGACGTCGTCCCCCGATCGGCGTGGGATCGCCCCATCGCTGCCGGCGACGCCATCGATGTGCTCACCGCGGTCCAGGGCGGGTGACGCCGTGCTCACCATCGCCGACCGTACGTTCGCCTCTCACCTCGTCATGGGTACGGGAGGAGCCACATCGCACGCTCTCCTCGAGGCGGCGCTCGTCGCGAGCGGCACGGAGCTCACCACCGTCTCGATGCGCCGGCACCGCGGTGTCGCCGAGGCGACGGAGGAATCGGTGTTCGATCTGCTGCGTCGTCTTGGCATCGCTCCCCTGCCGAACACCGCCGGCTGTCGCACCGCCCGTGACGCCGTCATCACCGCGAAGCTCGCTCGCGAAGCGCTCGGCACCGACTGGGTGAAGGTCGAGGTCATCGCCGACGACCGCACGCTGCTCCCGGATACCGCGGAGTTGCTCGATGCGTGCGAGACACTCGTCGCAGAGGGTTTCACGGTGCTCGCCTACACCTCGGACGATCCCGTCGTCGCGTCGCGGCTGGAGGACACGGGCGTTGCGGCCGTGATGCCCCTCGGCTCCCCGATCGGCACCGGCCTCGGGATCCTGAACCCCCACAATCTCGAGCTGATCTGCGGCCGCGCCACGGTACCCATCCTGCTCGATGCCGGGGTCGGCACCGCTTCAGATGCCGCGCTCGCCATGGAGCTCGGATGCTCGGGGGTGCTCCTCGCGAGCGCCGTCAACCGCTGCCAGGATCCCGCGCTGATGGCTCACGGCATGCGTCTCGCGGTCGAGGCCGGCGCCCTGGCGCACCGGTCGGGCCGCATTCCGCGGCGCGAGCACGCCGTCGCATCGTCGCCGTTCGACGGACTCGCGAGCTGGGCGGAGCAGGTGCTGTGAGCGGCACGCCCGTCCCGCTCGATGATGCGGAGCTCCGCCGGATCGCACGGCAGCTGGCACTCCCCGGTTTCGGTCTCGCGCAGCAGGAACGGCTCGCAGCCGCCCACGTGCTCGTCATCGGAGCCGGCGGCCTCGGTTGCCCGGCGATGCAGTCCCTCGCCGCCGTCGGCGTCGGGTGCATCACCGTGATCGACGACGACGACGTGGACCTCAGCAATATCCACCGACAGATCCTCTTCGGCGCTGACGACGTGGGCCGACCGAAAGTCGCGGTCGCTGCCGAGCGTCTGCGACAGTTGCAGCCCGGCATCTCGGTCGAGCCCCGCGCCGAGCGACTCACCACCGACAACGCCGCGGCACTCGTCGGTGCAGCCGACCTCGTGCTCGACGGCTCCGACACCTTCGCCACGAAGTACCTGGTCGCCGACGCGGCGGAACTCACCGGCACTCCCCTGATCTGGGGCACTGTGCTGCGGTATCGCGGCGATGTCGCTCTGTGGTGGACCGGGCCCGGAGCGCCGGCCCACGGCGCCGGACTGCGGGATCTGTTCCCGGAGCAGCCTGCCGCGAACTCGGTGCCCGACTGCGCGACTGCGGGCGTCCTCGGCGTCACAACGGCCGTCGTCGCGGGGCTGATGGCGACCGAGGCCGTCAAGCATCTCGCCGGAATCGGCGCGCCGCTCACCGGGACACTGCTGAGCTACGACGCGCTGACGGTGGAGACCCGGAAGTTCACCGTCGCCCCCGATCCCGGCCGATCACGAGTCTCCGCTTTGCGCGACGACTACGGTGCGTCGGTGTGCGGTGCCGCGTCGGGGGAGGATCGTGCCGATGCCGATGCCAGGGACGCCGCGCTCGCACGGATCGCATCCGGCACCGCGGTGGCGCTCGACGTGCGCGAACCCCACGAGCGGCTCGTGGCCGACCTGCCAACGCCGACCTCTCCGATGCGATTGCCGATGTCTGAGCTCTCGCCGGACGCCCTGCGCGGCATGCTCGCCCGCGCAGCAGCGTCGCCGGACGATGCGCCGCGGATCGACTCCGTGGTCGTCTTCTGCGCGTCCGGCCGACGCAGCGGTGACGTGGTGGCAGCGTGGGCGACCGTGGCACGTGAAGCGTTCGGGCTGCAGTTGCGCAGCCTCCCCGGCGGCCTCAACGCCCTCGCCCGGGACACGACGCGGCCGAGAGGTGAACCGACGCCCGAGTGAGGCGGTTCAGGCCGCCAGGAACGGTTCGAGCTTCGCAAGCATCTCGGCGGACACGAAGGCGCTCACTCGAGTGCCGCCCTCCTCGTAGTCCGTCTCGAGCACCCGGTTGCGCTCGTGAAGCTCTGCGACGAGCTCACCGCGCTCGTACGGGATCACCGCTGTCACGAGCGTGTCGGGCACCGGGAGCGCAGCGAACAGGCGCTGCCGCAGCTCGGCGAGCCCCTCGCCGGTGCGCGCAGACACGAAGACGCCGTCCGGGACGAGCCCGTGCAGCACCATCCGCGTCGACTCGTCGACGAGATCCGCCTTGTTGAAGACGACGAGCTCGGGAATCGCCTGCCCCTCGACCTCGGCGATCACGTCGCGCACCGTGCGCAGCTGGGCCTCCGGATCGGGATGCGACCCGTCGACGACGTGCAGGATCAGGTCGGCATCGGCGACCTCCTCGAACGTCGATCGGAAGGCTTCGACCAGCTGGTGAGGCAGGTTGCGCACGAACCCGACCGTGTCGGCGTAGGTGAACTGCCTGCCGTCGTCGGTCTCCGCGTGACGCACGGCGGTGTCGAGGGTGGCGAAGAGCTGGTTCTGCACCAGCTCCTGCACTCCGGTGAGTCGGTTGACCAGCGACGACTTGCCCGCGTTCGTGTAGCCGGCGATCGCCACCGATGGCACCTCGCCGCGCTTGCGGTTCGCACGGTTGGCGGCGCGCGACGGCGCGAAGCCGGCGATCTGCTTGCGCAGCTTCGCCATCCGGGAGTGGATCCTGCGGCGATCCAACTCGATCTTGGTCTCGCCAGGGCCTCTCGAGCCCATGCCTGCACCGGCCGAACCCACCTGGCCACCGGCCTGACGCGACATCGACTCGCCCCAACCGCGGAGTCGGGGCAGCAGGTACTCGAGCTGCGCCAGCTCGACCTGGGCTTTGCCCTCTCGGCTCTTGGCGTGCTGACTGAAGATATCCAGGATCACCGCGGTACGATCGATCACCTTCACCTTCACCACGTCCTCGAGGGCACGACGCTGACTCGGCGCGAGTTCGGTGTCGGCGATGACCGTGTCCGCACCCTCCGCGGCGACGAGTTCGGCGAGCTCCTGCGCCTTGCCCTTGCCGAGATAGGTCGCCGGATCGGGATTCGCCCGTCGCTGGAGCAGCCCGTCGATCACCCGGGCACCGGCCGTCTCGGCCAGCGCGGCGAGTTCGCGCAACGAGTTCTCGGCGTCTTCGACGCTGCCCTGTGAGTACACGCCGATCAGCACGACGTTCTCGAGTCGCAGCTCACGATTCTCCACCTCGGAGACGTCTTCGAGCTCCGTCGAGAGGCTGGGCACGCGGCGCATCGACGCCCGCTGCTCGCGCTCCATGCGGATCGCATCGAGATCCTCGGCCAAGTGATCGTGCTCGGCGTCGCCGAGCGCCTGGGCGCCCTCGCTCCAGTCGCGGATCACGGTGGCGTCCCGTCGCTGGGAGGCTCGCGCGAGGATCCGCTCGATCGGGTCGTCGGCAGGGTGCTGATCTTCTGGTGTGCTCATCTGGCATCAGTCTAAGCGCCGATCGGCCGCGCGTGTCGATCGTTCGCCCACAGCGCAGGGTCTCGGCGGTCCGTCCGGGCCTGGGATACTGGGACGGTGAGCGACGAGACCCAGCACTACTTCTCCGCGACCCCGACCGGCGATTTCCGTCCTCGGGAGGTGCACGTGGAACTCGCCGGAGCCGAGCGCGCCGTGGTCACCGCGGGAGGCGTCTTCAGCCCCGACGGCGTCGACCGCGGCACCGAGGTCCTGCTCCGGTGGGTGGATGAGCTCCCGGCACCGGGTTCGGGAACGGGTTCGGCGATCCTGGACATCGGGTGCGGCTGGGGGCCCATCGCGCTGAGCGCGGCCCTCACGCATCCGGACCGCGAGGTCTGGGCGGTCGACGTCAACGAGCGGTCTCGAGAACTCTGCGCGCAGAACGCCGCACGGCTCGGACTCACGAACGTGCGCGTGTGCGCTCCCGAGTCCGTGCCGGATGATCTCGACTTCTCCGACATCCGATCCAACCCGCCGATTCGCGTCGGCAAAGCGGCACTCCACGACATTCTGCGGCAGTGGCTCCCGCGCCTGACGAGCGGCGGGACCGCCTCGCTCGTGGTCGCGAAGCACCTCGGCGCCGAATCGCTCACCACGTGGATCGCGCGCGAATTCTCAGCGCTCACCGTGCAGCGCGCGCACCGGGACCGCGGGTTCCACGTGATCCGCGTCGATCGCCCCTAGCGCTGCGTCGCGTCGCCGAGTCCCTGCGGCAGCTCGACGGCCCCCCGATAGACGAGGTCCGCGGGACCCGAGAGCGACACGTGCTCCACATCGCCGACCGGGTACATGCTGACGAGCAGCGAGCCTCCCGGCACTTCGACGCGCCAGTCGTCGGGCATCCCCGGCCCGCCCCAGTGGCGAAAGGCGAGGGCCGCAGCGGCCGTTCCCGTGCCGCAGGAGAGCGTCTCACCGACGCCGCGCTCGTGCACCCGCATGCGCACTTCGGCGATGCCGTCCGCGACGAGCGGATCGCGCGGCACCACGAATTCGACGTTCGCACCGTTCGGCGGCACCGGATCGAGACGCGGCGCGCGTGCGAGATCGAGGGCATCCAGTTCGCCGTCGTGCGCGAGCGCGCACACGACGTGCGGGTTGCCAAGGTCGATGCCGAGGCCCGGACGGGCGACGTCGAGGCCCGGAACCGTGACCAGACGCTCCTCGTCCAGACGCCACCCCCCGAGATCCACCGTGTATTCGTGGGCATCGACCAACACGTCTTTGATACCTGCGCGCGTGCTGATCGCCACCGAGTCCCCGGACTCCACCGAGACCAGACCCTCGGCGATGAGGAAGTGGACGTAGACGCGCACACCGTTGCCGCACATCTCGGCGGGAGTGCCGTCGGCGTTCCAGTAGTCCATGAACCACTCGGCTCGATCGTCGCCCTCACGATGCGATGCAGACCGCACCGCACGGATGAACCCGTCGGCACCGACGCCGAAGTGCCGGTCGCACAAGTACCGGATCTGGTCGGGTGACACGTCGAGCCGACCATCGGGGTCGCGGACGAGCACAAAATCGTTGCCGGTGCCGTGACCCTTGGTGAACTCGAGCGCTGTCATACCTCCCAGTCTAGAGACTGCCACCCGTGCCGATGCTCAGCAGACATCGATGGCGTCCGCGGCCGGCTCGTCGAGCCAGTGGACATCAGGATATCGACGGAACCAGCTCACCTGGCGTCTCGCGTAGCGCCGAGTCAAGCGCTGCGTCTCTGCAATGGCGTCCGCTTCCGTCAACTGTCCGCGTACCTGCGCCAGCGCCTGCGCGTACCCGATCGCTCGCATCGCCGTCGGCCCGTCGGCGATGCCGTGGGCGATGAGGCCCTCCACTTCGGCGACGAGTCCCTCGGCCCACATGCGTTCGACGCGTCGATCGAGGCGTTCGACCAACACGCGGCGCTCGGCCCGTACGCCGACGATGCGGGTGTCGTCGCGCCAGAGCACCGGCGTGTCCGGCAGCGCCCCGTGGGCCGTTGCGCCGAGCTCTTGGAGCTCGAGGGCGCGCACGACTCTGCGACCGTTGCGTCCGTCGACGACCGCGGCGGCGTCGGGGTCGAGACACTGGAGTCGCGCGAACAGGCGATCGACGCCCTCCGACTCGAGTTCGGCGTCGAGTCGGGCGCGCACCGCGTGATCCCTCGGGGGAAAGCGGAAGTCGAATACCGCACTCGAGACGTACAGGCCCGATCCCCCGACGAGAATCGCGTCTGCGCCGCGCGCGAGGATCCGCTCGATCGTGTCGCGCGCGGTGGGCTGGTACCAGGCGACCGTGGCTTCTTCGGCGGGCTCCCGGACGTCGAAGAGGTGGTGCGGCACGCCGCGCCGCTCGTCGACCGGCACCTTCGCGGTGCCGATATCCATGCCCCGGTACACCTGCATGGCGTCGGCGTTCACGATCTCGGCCGAGCGCCCCATCCGGTCGAGACGCTCCGCCAGGTCGAGCGAGAGTCCTGACTTCCCGGTGCCGGTGGCGCCGACGACGGCCCACAGCTTCGGGGAGCCACCGCTCGTCATCGGACCCGCAGCGTCGGCAGACCGAGGTTCACCGCACCCGGGGCGGGTGATCCTGCCGCCGGCGCGCCGCAGCTCTCCGCCTGACGTCGGTCCCACGCGTCGCCGGCCTGCGTGCGCCTGACCCGGACCGCCGCGAGATCGTCTGCGAGCAGGAAGTGCGGGGCCGCCGCGGTGATCCGCACCGTCACCACGTCGCCGGGACGCGGGCGGGCAACACCCTCGGGCAGGGCGAAGTGCACGAGGCGATTGTCCTCCGAACGCCCGGAGAGCCGCTGCGTGGCATCGTTCTTGCGCCCCTCTCCGGCGGCGACGAGGATCTCCTGCAGTGACCCGATGAGCGCCTCGTTCTCGGCGAGCGACATGCGTTCCTGCAGCGCGGTCAGACGTTCGAAACGCTCCTGGACCACCGCTTTGGGCACCTGGTCGTCCATCGTCGCCGCCGGTGTCCCCGGCCTGATGGAGTATTGGAACGTGAACGCGCTCGAGAAGCGCGACGCCTCGACGACCCGCATCGTCTCTTGGAAGTCTTCTTCTGTCTCGCCCGGGAAGCCGACGATGATGTCGGTCGTGATCGCGGCGTGCGGAATCTGCTCGCGCACCCGGTCGAGGATCCCGAGGAATCGTCGCGAGCGGTATGAGCGACGCATCGCTTTCAGGATCGCATCGGAGCCGGACTGCAGCGGCATGTGCAGCGACGGCATCACATTGGGCGTCTCGGCCATTGCGGTGATCACGTCGTCGGTGAATGCGGCCGGGTGCGGGCTCGTGAACCGGACGCGCTCGAGACCGCGGATCTCCCCCATGGCCCTCAGCAGTTTGCCGAACGCTTGTCGATCGCCGAACTCCACTCCGTAGGTGTTCACGTTCTGACCGAGCAGGGTGACCTCGATCGCGCCGTCGTCGACGAGCGCTTGCACCTCGGCGAGGATGTCGCCGGGCCGGCGGTCCTTCTCGGTGCCCCGCAACGCGGGAACGATGCAGAACGTGCACGTGTTGTTGCAGCCGACCGAGATCGACACCCATCCACTGGAGGCAGAATCTCGCTTCGTGGGGAGGGTCGACGGAAACACCTCGAGAGACTCGAGGATTTCTACCTGCGCTTCGGCGTTGTGCCGTGCGCGTTCGAGGAGGGTGGGCAGCGCCCCCATGTTGTGGGTGCCGAAGACCACGTCCACCCAGGGCGCTTGCTCGACGATGGCCCCCTGGTCCTTCTGCGCGAGGCACCCGCCGACCGCGATCTGGAAGTCGGCGTGCTCCCGCTTCACTTTCGCGAGTTGCCCGAGGTTGCCGTACAGCTTGTTGGCGGCGTTCTCACGAACCGCGCAGGTGTTGATGACCACGACGTCCGCCTGCTCGTCGGGCCCGGCTGGCGTGTACCCGGCAGCCTCGAGCGAGCCGGACAGGCGTTCAGAATCGTGCACATTCATCTGGCAGCCCAGAGTGCGCACCGAGAAGCTCCGCGGCGACCCGTCGGCCCGTAACGCAGCGGGCGACGGGTCGATCACGGTCGGGGCAGCTGAGGTGGGACACATGGGAACGATTCTACCGTCGCGTCGTGCCCGCGAACTCACTGAAAGCGGACGCCGGAACTCGATCGTCCGCCGCCCTGCAGCGCGTCGCGAGCCGCACGCCTGGCCGGCTCGCCACCCCAACCGCGTCGGGCGAGAAACCCGAGCAGACGCCGTTCGGCGGTCTGCGGGTCGAGTCCCGTGAGTCGCCGAGCACGATCCTCGGCAGCGGCGCGCAACAACTGGTCTTCTTCGTGCTCGTCGAGGTCGGCGAGGGCCGACTCGATCGCGCTCTCGTCGAAGTGCCGCTCTTGCAGTTTGCGTCGAATCTGACCGCGGCTCGCTCCCTTCGCATCTCGCAGCTTCTCGGTGACGATTCTGGCGAGCCCGACATCGTCGAGGTACAGGTTCTCGCGAAACTCGTCGATCACCCCGCTGACCTCGTGCGCGTCGTGCCCGAGCCGCTCGAGATCGCGCCTGAGCTCGCCGCTCGATCGCGCCTTCCGTCCGAGGACCCGCACGGCGTCCTCGTTCGCAGTGCGCTCCGGGCCTGAGGGCTCCGGTTCCGCAGAGTCGACCTCGCCCGCGGGTGCGAGTTCGTCGCTCGGGGCATCAGGCGGCTCGGACGGGGAGATCGAATCCAGCTGCACCGGCGGCGAAGGCGTCCCCGAATCCTCAGCGGAGTGCTCATTCGATTCCGGGGCCCAGTCCCCCTGGGACTGGGCCCACTCGCGTTGCGGGAGCCTGGACCGCAGGGAGAGGACCTCGGCGAGATCGCCACGGTCTTCTCCCTGCGGACGCTGGCCGTCACCGGGTGAGGGACGGAAGCGCACGGCCATCGGTCGCTACGCTCCGAGACGCTCGTCGCGGATGGGGGCGACCTCGGCTTCGGCCTCCGTCTCGCCTCGTCCGTTGACGCCGAGCTTCGTGAGGATCTTCTCCTCGATCTCGGCGGCGATGTCGGCGTGCTCCACCAGGAAGCGACGCGCGTTCTCCATGCCCTGCCCGAGCTGATCGCCGTCATACGTGTACCAGGCGCCGCTCTTCTTCACGAGGCCCTGCTCCACACCGTAGTCGATGAGGGAGCCCTCGCGGGAGATGCCATGGCCGTACAGGATGTCGAATTCCGCCTGCTTGAAGGGCGGAGCCATCTTGTTCTTCACGACCTTCACTCGCGTGCGGTTGCCGACGGCATCCGTGCCCTCCTTCAGCGTCTGAATGCGTCGAATGTCGAGTCGGACCGACGCGTAGAACTTCAGCGCTTTGCCACCCGAGGTGGTCTCGGGGCTTCCGAAGAAGACACCGACCTTCTCACGCAGCTGGTTGATGAAGATCGCGGTCGTCTTCGTCGCGTTGAGTCCGCCGGTCATCTTGCGGAGCGCCTGCGACATCAGTCGAGCCTGGAGCCCGACGTGGCTGTCACCCATGTCGCCATCGATCTCGGCCTTCGGCACGAGCGCGGCGACCGAGTCGATGACCACCAGGTCGACGGACCCCGAACGGATCAGCATGTCCGCGATCTCGAGCGCCTGCTCACCGGTGTCGGGTTGGGAGACGAGCAGCGCATCGATGTCGACGCCGAGCTTCTGGGCGTACTCGGGATCGAGCGCATGCTCCGCGTCGATGAACGCCGCGATGCCGCCGTTGCGCTGCGCGTTCGCGATGGCGTGCAATGTCAGCGTCGTCTTGCCCGAGGATTCGGGGCCGTAGATCTCAACGATGCGCCCACGCGGAAGACCGCCGATGCCGAGGGCGACGTCGAGCCCGACCGAACCGGTCTGGATGACCTCGACCGCCTCGCGCTCCTGACTTCCGAGACGCATGATCGCGCCCTTGCCGAACTGCTTATCGATGTTCGCGAGTGCTGCGTCGAGCGCCTTCTCGCGATCTTTCGGTGCTGCCATGATCTCTCCTCGAATTCAGCGGATCTCTCCGCGCTCTGCCGCCTACCGGCTGTCGGCCCGCAGACGTTCGCGGTCACCGACAAGGCGTAAATGGGGTGTTCGAGAAGAACCCTAGGCCGCACCTCTGACATGGGAGCCGGATGCCGCGGAACTGGGGATCACTCGTCGACCACCTCACCTGTGAACGAGAATAGCAAAGTTCGAACACACCTTCGGGATATGTGTTCACTCGGGGCGCGTGTCGCGACTCACGACGCACCCCTCACGCACGCATGACAGCGCCCCGGAGGCACTCCCCCGGGGCGCTGCACCCGTCTACTCGCTCGGCTCGCGCAGGCCGCGACCGTGACGCCGCTCGAGTGGAACCTGCAGATCCTCGCAGATCGCCGACCAGACCGCCCGCGCCGGAACACCGCTGTCGAGTGCGTCCGCAGCGGTTCCTCCGAGCGCGGCGAGCCAGTGATCCCTGATCAGCACACCCGAGTACGCATGCCCGAATTCCTCAGACATCGCGCGCTGGAACTCGCTCAGGCGCACGAGCTCATTACGGAACCAGCTCGGGTGCGAAGTCGGTGACGAGGTCGTCGGGGATCGTGTCGGGAACCCGATCGCCCAGACGCACATTCACACCCTCGGCCACCGAGTAGCGTTCGCTGACTTCTCCGAGGATCACCGACAGCGGCGTATCCAGCGCCTCGGCGACAGCGGCGAGGATCTCACTCGACGCCTCCTTCTGCCCGCGCTCGACCTCGCTCAGATATCCGAGGGCCACACTGGCCTCACCGGCGACCTGCCTCAGCGTTCGGCCCTTCTGCAGGCGGAAGTCGCGGAGCACGTCACCGATCTCCTGACGAAACAGCACCATGTGCACCCTCCTTCTGACTTCCACGATGATCCATCGTGGTCCCACTCTACCCGGGCACTTGTCACGTCGCCACGGCGGCGCCGGTTCATTACCGGCATCACAGGGAACAACTCAGAGACTACCGAGACTATTCCTGAGTCTTCCCTGAACTTGAGCGACGGTCACTCAAGTTCGTGGAATTCGCCCTGCAGTGCACACTCAGCCAGCCGCACCGCCTGGCCCACTGCGGCTGCGCGGATGTCTTCGCGGGACCCGCTCAGGTGCGATGCGGGGACGGCCCACACGCGTGCACCAGATTTGGCATCTGGATCCGCGATGCTCACCCCGATCCACACGGTACCCGGCGCCTGACCGCTCTGGGGGTCGGGGTCGGGGCCCGCGACGCCGGTAGTCGCGATCCCGAGCAGCGTCGCCGGTTCCGCACCGCCGCCCCCAGCCTCATCGATCCTGGGCACGGCGCACACTCGCCGCACGCCCGACGCCATCTGACGCGCCACCTCGGGGTCGACCGGGCCGACCCGCCGCAGCAGCGCGTCGTCCACACCGAGCAACCGGTGCTTCAGGTCCGTGTCGTAGGCGACGATCCCGCCGGAGAACGCCATCGACGCTCCGGGAACCGACACGATCGCATCGGCGAGACGGCCGCCGGTGAGCGATTCGGCTACCGCGATCCGGCCGCCGCGCGCCCGGGCCAACTGCACGAGACGGGTGGCCTGCATCGGCGGCACCTACCGGCGCGCCGTGCGCACGGCGTTGATCACGTAATCGATTCCGCTCGCGATCGTCAGCGCCACGGCGATGGACATCGTGACGACGTTCACCACGGTGAACCACTCGCCGAGCACCTGCGGGAGGGGCAGCAGTGCGAGCGTGATCGCCACCGACTGCGCCACCGTTTTCAGCTTGCCCATCCACGCTGCGGCGACAACGATGCTGCGTGCTTCGAAGAGTCGATGCACCGTCACCCCGAGTTCGCGGACGAGGACGACGATCGTCACCCACCAGGGCAGTTCCGCGAGGATGGAGAGTCCGACCAACGCCGCACCCGTCAAGAACTTATCGGCGATCGGGTCGAGCAGCTTTCCGAGGTCGGTCACCAGGTTCCGCGAACGCGCCAGGTACCCGTCCCAGGCATCGGTGGCGATCGCGATCACGAAGAACGCTGCCGCGGCCCACCGCAGCGCGCCCATGTCGCCGCCGTCGGCCAA
Organism: Leucobacter tardus; assembly: GCF_017583045.1. Classification (GTDB taxonomy): domain Bacteria; phylum Actinomycetota; class Actinomycetes; order Actinomycetales; family Microbacteriaceae; genus Leucobacter; species Leucobacter tardus. Next base: position 814,805 of record NZ_JAGFBF010000005.1, read on the forward strand.
GAGCATCCACACGAAGAACGGCGTCGCGACGATGCGCGCCGCAGTGATGATATTCGGCGCGTTCCAGTTGCTCGAGCGCGCGGGAGTCTGCGGGTCAGTCACGTCCGGTCAGCCCCCATGCATCCTCATCCGAGTCGGCCTCGACCTCTTCAAGACCAGCGCGCTCGCGCGCCATCGGGTCGTCGTACCGATCATCGCGGTCCATCGTCGGCCCGCGCGTCTCTGCCGGCGACAACACCTCGGTCACCGCCTCGCCGTCGGCGCCCGACGACCCTGTCCCGCTCGCGGGGAACGCAGCGGTCGGCGGCACCTGCGCGAGGGTCGTCTGCGGCGGTTGCGCGGCCGGCGCAGGAACCGGAGGCGCCGCCTGCGGCTCCGGTCCGCCTCCCGTGATCCGCGCGAGCACCTCTGGCAGCTGCTCGGGCGCCACGAGCACATCACGCGCCTTCGACCCCTCGGAGGGACCGACGATACCGCGCGACTCCATGAGGTCCATGAGTCGCCCGGCCTTGGCGAATCCCACACGCAGCTTGCGCTGCAGCATGGAGGTCGAACCGAACTGCGAGGTAACGACCTGGTCGATCGCCGCGAGCAGATCTTCGAGGTCGTCGCCGATGTCGGCGTCGATCTCTTTCTTCTCGGCAGCTTGAGCGACGTCTGCGCGGTACTCGGGCATGGCCTGAGACTTGACGTGCTCGACGACGCGATGAATCTCGGTTTCCGGAACCCAGGCGCCCTGCACGCGCATCGGCGTCGAATCGCCGTTCACGAGCAGCAGGCCGTCACCCTGACCGATCAGGCGCTCGGCACCGACTTCGTCGAGGATCACCTTGGAGTCCGTGCCCGACGCGACCGCGAACGCGTACCGGCTCGGCACATTCGACTTGATCACGCCGGTGACCACGTTCACCGAGGGCCGCTGGGTCGCGAGCACCAGGTGGATACCGGCGGCACGGGCCAACTGCGTGATGCGCTGGATGGAGTCCTCGACGTCTCGGGGGGCCACGAGCATCAAATCGGCGAGCTCGTCGATGACCACGAGCAGGTACGGGTACGGCTTCAGGGTGCGCTGACTGCCTTCCGGCAGCACGATCGAACCCGACCGGACGGCCTCATTGAAGTCGTCGATGTGACGGAACCCGAAGCTCGCGAGATCGTCGTAGCGCATGTCCATCTCTTTCACGACCCACTGCAGCGCTTCGGCGGCCTTCTTGGGGTTCGTGATGATGGGCGTGATCAGGTGCGGCACGCCCTGGTAGATGGTGAGCTCGACGCGCTTCGGGTCGATGAGCACCATGCGCACCTCTGCGGGCGTCGCGCGCATGAGCACACTCGTGATCATCGAGTTGATGAAGCTGGACTTTCCGGAGCCGGTGGCACCGGCGACCAACAGGTGGGGCATCTTCGTCAGGTTCGCGACGACGAACCCGCCTTTGACATCCTTGCCGACGCCGATCGTCATCGGATGCGCGCTGCGCTGCGCCTTGGCCGAGCGCAGGACATCACCGAGCGCCACGTTCTCGCGATCCTTGTTCGGGATCTCGATACCGATCGCCTTCCTGCCAGGGATCGGTGACAGGATGCGGATCTCGTTCGACGCCACCGCGTACGCGAGGTTCTTGGAGAGCTGCGTCACCTTCTCGACCTTCACCCCGGGGCCGAGCTCGACCTCGTACTGGGTGACCGTCGGGCCTCGCGAGAATCCCGTCACCGATGCGTCGACCTTGAACTGCGCGAGCACCTCGGTGATCGCTTCCATGATCTCGTCGTTCGCGCGCGTGTGCGCCTTGCCCGGCTCGCCCGCGGACAGTTCGTACTCGTCGGGCAGCTGATAGTCGACCGGTGCCGCCGGCTCGTGCGCGGGAGCCACCGCGAACGACCGATCGGTCGGAGCGAGCGGGTGCTCGGGCGGGGTCTCGGGGATGCCCTCGGGTTGCTCGAGCGAGTCGTCGCCCAGACCCGACGCGGGTCGAGCCGCACGCCCGGCGACTGCGGCTTCCGCCTGCTCCATGTCGCCGAAGAGATCGTCGGGGAAGACATTCGTCTGCGGATCTTCGAGGGCACTGTCGAACGCGCCCTCGGACGCGGCGGTCGGAGCTTCGGCACCCGGCAGCACGCGATCGACGTCGTCCGAGCCTTGGTCCGCGTAGTCGGGATCCTCTTCGCGACCCGACGCATTACGGCGCCACCAGGGCAGCTGGCCCGGTTCGACCGGCTCGTCCTCGAGATCGAAGAGCGTCTCATCGCTCTTCCGCTTCGCGCGCTTCGACTTCGGCGTCGCTGCGGACGTCTCCGGCGTCGTGCCGCGATCCGCCTCTTCGTCCTCGACGGCGCCGAAGAGGAACGCGTATGCCTCGCGGAGACGACGCGCGATGCGGCCGGGCGGAGTCTTGGTCACGATGAGCAGCGCCAGAGCGAGGAGCAACGAGAGCACGGGGGTCGCAACCCAGACCGTGAGCGCGACGAGCGGCGCCCCGACGAGCCACCCCAGCAGACCCCCGGCAGCAGCGAGCGTCTCCATACCGTCCGCCGGCTGCGGCGTTCCGCCGTAGACATGGCACAAGCCCGAAATGCTCAGCATCGCGAGGAACAAGCCGATCGCGATACGACGGTTGTCGCTAACGCTCGACGGGTTGTTGAAGAGCCAGAACGCGAAGCCGATCATGATGATGGGCAGTCCGAAGGCGAGGCGACCGAAGAGCGCACCGAAGGTCCACGCATCGAGCTGCACCGCGATCGGCTGACCGATGAGGAACCACTCGATCACCGCACCCGCGATGGCCATGAGGGTCAGCAGCAGCGGGATTCCGTCGCGGCGATCCGCCGGATCCAACGGTTCGAGGCGAAACGCTCGAGCCGCTGCACCGACGCCGTGCCCGAGACCGAGCCAGGCGCGCGTCAGCACGCCCTCCGTCGGTTCGGGAGGTTCCGGGAGCACGCGGGTCTTCGTAGTCTTCGCCGAGGTCTTCGTCGTGGCGCGCGTCGACGACCCGGTCGCTTTCCCGGTTTTTCCGCGCGCTGAAGTCTTACTCGGCATGTCTCTACGGTACCGCCCACCCCCGACGCGGACGCAGAACGACCGCGGCGAGCCTGAAACTGCACGGGTGCAGCACGGGCTCGCCGCGGTCGTTCACACGGTTCAGAAGTACAGCCCTCGAGCCGCCATCGCCGACTCCGGCTCCACCGCCTGCGACTCGCCCCACCAGGTGGCGAAGTGCAGGTGCGGTCCGGTCGAGCATCCAGTCGTGCCGACCTGTCCGATGACCTGACCGGCGCCGACGCGCTGACCCACTCCGACGTACGGGGCGGTGTTCTGGTGCGAATACCACGTATCGGGGCCGCCATCGTCGTGGCGGATGCGCACCTCGTTGCCGCCGCAGAACGTGTTCCATCCCGAGAACACCACGGTTCCCGCTCCTGCGGCTCGGATCTGGGTGCCCATCGGCGCCGCGAGGTCGATACCGTTGTGGGCACGCGCACCGCCCCACCGATCAGTGACCTGGTAGCTGCTCAGAGGAAGCACCCAGCCGCCGGAGCTGCTGCCGCCGCCGCCGCCGCCACCACCGCCGCCGGTGCCACCACCGCCGCCGCCACCGCCACCGGCGGGCGGAGGCACGACGCCACCACCACCACCGCCGCCACCGCTGTTCGCGAGACGCTGGCGCTCGAGCTCGGCCTGACGAGCGAGTTCCGCCTGCTGACGAGCGATCTCCGCAGCGATGCGCTGACGCTCCTCCTCTTCTTTCTGCAGGCGCTCCTCGTACCCGTCGACCGTCTTGGTCGTCTTGTCCTTCAGCGCTTCGAGCTGGGTCTGCAACGTCTTCTGCTGCGCCTCCTGCTCGACCAGTTCGACGCGCGACTCCTCGGCCTCTGCGGCCGCGACGGCGCTCTTCTCCTGCGCCACCGCACTCAGACGGTCGCGCTCGGCCTGCGCGTCCTCAGCCTGCTTGCCGAGTGAGGCCGCGGTATTCATCGTCCGCTCGGCCTCGTCGGCGACGGACGTGTTGCGCTCCGTCGCCTTCGACATCGAGGCGAGGCGCTCGAGCAGCTGGTCGGCCGTCGAGTCGTCGGTCTCGAGGAAGAGCTCGACGTTGCGGTCGATGCCGCCGGAGCGATACATCTGCGAAACGAGCGATGCCGCCTGCTCGGCGGCCTCGTCAGCCTCGACCCGGCTCTTCTCGGCCTCTTCGGCCAGCGAGTCCGCGCGGTCCGCCGCCTTCAGGGCATCCTGGGCCGCACCCTCCGCGACCTCCTGGGCATCTGCTGCGGCATTACGCGTCTTCTCGACCTGCACCTCGAGATCTTCGAGCAGACTCTCGATCTCGGTGACCTTCTTCGCGGCCGACGCTTCGTTGCTCTTGGCCTTCTGCACGTCGTCCCAGGTGGGCAGATCGAGATCCAGCGCCTGTGCCGGCTGCGCATCCTGCACCTGGAGTCCGGTGAACCCGAACGCGGCCACGGCGAACACCGCGACCACTCCGATCCCACGCCTCACGGCACCTCCGCGCCGACGAGCGGCTTTCGTGGCAGACATGCGCCTCCTCAGCGATTCAGTTCTTCCCCGCGGGCCCCCGAAGCCCGCACATACCTTTGACACGATAGCAGGCTGGACGCTTGCTGAACAGTTCTGATCTGAATTCATCCGCGGGCACGGTTAGACTCGTCCACGTTCTCTCCCCCGCCCCGTCACCCGCTTGGAGCCGCCCGCATGACCGGACTCGAGTCGTCGCCGACGCACCCGACGAGGAGTCGTCGCTGATGGCGGGTAGCGTGAGCCGTGCGGGCCTCTGGATCGCATCAGGCACGCTCACGTCCCGAGTGCTTGGTCTCGTCCGAGCGATGGTGCTGGCGTACGCGATCGGCTCGATCGGCTTCGGCGCGAACGCGTTCGCGAACGCCGGCAAGGTGCCGAATACCGTGTACACCCTCATTGCGACGGGGGCGTTGACCGCGGTGCTCGTGCCGCAGATCACCAAGGCCGCGCTCGCGTCTGACGGAGGCGCCCGGTACATCAACAAGCTGATCACCCTCGCTCTCGTCGGCTCGGGCGCCATCATGGTGGTCGCCGGAGTGCTCACTCCCCCGCTCATCGCCTGGCTCGGCTCGAGTTGGGACGCCGATCAGGTGCAGCTCGCGACGGTCTTCGCCTTCTGGCTGCTCCCGCAGATCCTCTTCTACTCGCTCTACACGGTGCTCGGCGAGGTCTTGAACGCGCGCAGCCTCTTCGGACCCTACGCCTGGTCCCCCGTCCTGAACAACGTGCTCAACATCGTCGGCCTCATCGGCTTCGTGGTGCTCTTCGGCGCCGACCCGGACGGTCTCGCCGGTGCCGGGCGATGGGACCTGCTGGGCATCGCCCTCGTCGCCGGATCCGCGACACTCGGGGTCGCTTCGCAAGCACTCATCCTCTTCGCGTTCTGGCGACGCGCCGGACTCACCTTCCGGATCGACTTCGGCTTCCGCGGCATCGGTCTCGGCACGATGGGCAAGGTCGCGGGATGGACCTTCCTGACCGTGCTCCTCACTCAGGCAGTCGGGCTCTTCAACACCCGCGTCATGAATCTCGCCGGATCCGGCGAGGCCGGCCTCGCCGCGGCCGAACTCGCCGGTCTGATCTTCGTACTGCCGCACTCGATCATCACGATCTCACTCGTCACGGCGCGCTTCACCCGGATGAGCGAGAACGTGCACGCGGAGAACTTCTCCGCGTTCACCTCAGACATCACGAGTTCGGCTCGGCTCGTCGGATTCTCGATGACGTTCTTCACCGCGACGATGCTCGTGCTCGCGCTGCCGCTCATCCGACTCATCCAACCGGGCGCGACGTACGGCGTCGTCAGCACGGTGTCCGTCGTCCTCATCGCGAACCTGATCGGCCTGATCCCGTTCAGCCTGCTCTTCGTGCTGAACCGCGGATTCTTCGCGCTCAGTGACACCCGAACGCCGTTCTTCATCGCGGTCGGTCAGTCGATGCTCACGATCGTGGCCGCGATCTTCTGCACGACCCTCCCGACCGAGATGATCACCGCCACCCTGACCGGTGTGATCTCGGCGCTCTTCGCGCTGCAGATGGCCGCGACCTTCATCCTGCTGAGGCGCCGGGTCGGGATCCTCGGCGGACGAGGCATCCTCGGAGGGATCGTGCAGAACGTCATCTCGGCGATCGTGGCCGCGCTGGCCGGCTGGGGCGTGCTCACCCTGCTCGGCGGCATCGGCCCGAACGCTCTGGCCATGCGGAGCTTCGGCGGTGCATTCCTCGTCTGCGCGATCGTCACGATCGCCATGGCCGCGGTCTACGGCGCGGTGCTGCTGCTCATGCGCAACCGCGAGGCGGTCTCGATTCTCGGTCGCCTGCGCGGCATGCTCCCCGGGGGGCGCTGAACCGTATCGGACCGGACCGGAACACGCTCGCTCCACGCACTACACTGGGTCATCGTCACCGAACGAGAGGGGTCTCCCGCACATGAGCAGTCTGCAGGCTCGCGCCGCCACGGCCGACGAACGGCGCAGGTGGGACGAGCTCGTCGCTGCCAACCCCGCCGGCGGCGACTTCGTGCTCGCCGAGGCGTTCGCCGACACGAAGGCAGCGGTCGGGTGGACCCCGCGGCACGTCGTCTTCACCCGTGACGAGCGGATCGTCTCCGTCGCGCTCGTGCTCGAGCGGCGCATCGCGACCGTGGGCACCTACTGGTACCTCCCGCACGGTCCGGCAGTGACGTCGCCCGAGGAGACGCACGCGCACGCCGCGGCACTGACCACGTTCGCGCGAGCGGGAGCGCGGCGGGTCTTCGCGATCACGATCGAGCCCCCGATCGAGCACTCATCCGAGCACCGGGATGCCCTCGCGCGCGGTCCGTACTCACTCGCACCGATGGACGCGCGCTGGCGTGAGGGCCTGCAGGGCAATACGAGCACGGCCATCGTCGACATCGACCGCGACGACGACGCGCTCATGGCGAGCTTCCACAAGAAGTGCCGCAACATGATCCGGAGGGCCGAGCGCGACGGGATCCGCGTCGTCGAGATGCCGGCGACACCAGACACTTTCACGCACATGCACCGGCTCATGCGTCTCGTCGGCGGCGGCAACAAGCAAGATCTGAACCTGCGCTCCGAGGACTACGCCGAACGGTTCTGGCGCGGCTTCTCGTCGCGCGGTCAGGGATCGTTCGCGGCGATCGAGGTCGATGGCACCCCCGCGGTCATGGCGTACACGATCCGCATCGGCGACCGCGCCTTCTACAAGGACGGTGGATCCGAGCGCCCCAGGGTGACCCCGGGAATGTCCAATCTGATGCAGTGGCATCTGATGCGGCAGGCCCGCGACGCGGGTGCGAAGACCTACGACATGCTCGGGGTGCCGCCGAAGGATCGGCTCGACGATCCCGACCACCCGAACCACTCGCTCGCCCCCTTCAAGCTCTCCTTCGCTCGCGAGGTGACCGAGTACATCGGAGCGTACGACCTCGTGCTGCGTCCGTCCGCGTTCCGACGCTGGCAGCGATACGGGCTTCCGATCGCGCAGCGCCTGCACCGCAGACGGTACCGCGACCTCGGACTCTTCTAGCACTGCCGCGTCCGCACACCGCACCCGCATCGAGAGGCGACGACAGAATATGGGACATTTCCTCCAGAGCCAGGCCTGGGCTCGGTTGCAACGAGACCTCGGACGAACCGTCGTGGCGCTCGACGGCGACGGCTGGAGCGCGCAGGCGATCCTGGAGCGCGGCAAACTGAATTCGCGTCTGTACGCGCCGTACGGCCCCCAGCTCGACCGGGCTGACGCGCTGCCCGCGGCGCTATCGGCTCTGCGGAGCGAGGCTCAGCGACTCGGTGCCGCTTTCGTGCGCGTCGAACCGATGCTCCGCGATATCCCCGAGGGTGCGCAGCCGGCACTCGCTCCCGCGACACTCGAGGCCTCCGGGCTCCGGCGTGTCGCGCGCGTGCAGCCCGAGTACACCCAACGCGTGCGACTCGACCGTCCGTTCGATGACGTGCTCGGCGAGATGCGGAAGACGAACCGCAACCTGCACCGGAACGCCGCGAAGAAGGGTCTCGCGATCCGCGCGAGCGCCGACCCGGAGGACATCGAGCACCTCTTGCGCCTGCTCCGGGACGTCTCCGACCGCACCGGCATGCACGCGCACGCCGACGAGTACCTGCGGCAGCAGGCGCGCACACTCGTCCCATCGGGCGACGCCACCATCTACCTCGTCGACCTCGAGGGCGAAGAACAGCCGATCGCGGCGTCCCTGGTCTTCGACGACGAGGAGCGCCGCTATTACGCCCACGCCGCCGCGAACACGGCGCACCGCAAGCTCTCGCCCGGCGTCGTCCTCGTGACGACCATGATGCAGCAGGCGCACGAGCAGGGTCGCCGCGAATTCGACCTCTACGGCGTCGTGCCCGCAGACGTGACCGATCACGCGTGGTCGGGCTTCAGCGACTTCAAGCGTTCATTCGGTGGCGAGCAGATCGCGTTCTCGGGCGCATGGGAGCTGCCCGTCCGTCCGTTGAGCTACGCGATCTACTCGCTCGCGCGCACGGTCGTCGGCGGGCGGGTGTAGCAGGGGTTCGCCGCGCGAGCGCACGGCGAACCCTCACTCAGTAGAAGACGTCTTTCCGCACACCGAGCGCCCAGCGCCGGGCGATCGGGTCACCCAGACGCTTCCAGATCTGCGCATACCGCGAACGCAGCGGCAGGTCGAGCACGCCGATGTAATCGGTGACCTGCTTCGAGAGGCGCAGCTTGTACTGTCCGACCCCGTGGAGCGGATGCTCCGGGTCGTCGAGGCGGTCGCTCGGCGGCGATCCAATGAGGTCGTGCACCTCGGCACCGTGCTCCCGCCCCCAGAGGATCAGCTCCCACTGCATGCGGTACATCGCTCCGTTCGGCAGCGATCCCGAGCGCGTCGACGCGCCGTCTTTGTACCCGCTGGTCGTTCCGAAGACGGTGGCGAACATGCCGGCTACCGGAACACCGTCCGCGTACCCGAGGAACAGCTGCCCCCGCCCGGCTCCGGCGAATGTGCGCCAGAAGTCTCGGTAGTAGGCGTAGGGACGGAGCTCGAAGCGCCCCTCCCCCGTCTCGGCGAGCAGGTCGTACATGATGCGGCAGTGCTCGTCGGTCGTCTCGACGCGGCGCACCTCGAACCCGAGCTTGTCCGCCTTCCGGATCTTCGTACGGGTGCTCCCCGAGAACCGCGACATCACATCGGCTTCGTCACCCGAGATGTCGAGCAGGATCGTCGATTCGTTCGGCAGTACTCGCACGGCGGGTCCGAAGCCCGCTGCACGGAACCGATCGAGCGTCCCGGGATCCTTGTCGAGGCGCGGCTCGATCTTCAGGAGGAAGACACCGTTGATCCGCGCGAATTCGCCGAGCTTTCGTGCGGCCTCCAGGGTGGTCGCGACACCGTCTGCCGTCGGGCCGCCCGGGACGTACCAGAGGCGGCCGAGGACCGGGATCGTCTTCTCCAGCACCAGTGTGGGCGGGAAGTCGGGCCCGACGACGTAGAGCGGACGGTACCGCTGGAAGCGTTTGACCTGACCGTACTCCCGGCTCTGCCAGACCTCTCCTCCGCCAGGCAGCTGCTCGACGCTCTCATTCCAGTGCGCGATCTCGTCCGCGCTCGCGAAACGCAACCGGGGCACGTTACACCACCACGACCACGGGAACGATCATCGCCTTCCGCCGCAGTTTGGTGCCGACCCAGCGGCCGATGGTGCGTCGCGTGATCTGCTGCAACTGCTTCGCATCGTGCACGCCCTCGCTCATCGCAGTCTCGAGCGCATCCGCGATCTTGGGCGTGATCGAGTCGAAGACGCGCGCCTCCTCTGCCACACCCTTGGTGTGGATATCGGGGCCCGACACGATGTGTGCCGTGGTGGGCTCGACAACGGTGACCACCGAGATGAATCCCTCTTCCGCGAGCACGCGCCGGTCGCGGAGGTCGTCGTCGGTCACGCGGCCGACGCTCTTGCCGTCGACGTAGATGAAGTCGATCTCGAGTTGACCGACGGCCCTGGCGACGCCGTCCGCGAGGTCGACGACGGTGCCGTTCTCACCGATGATCGTACGGTTCTGCGGCACGCCCGTCTCGATCGCGACCTTCCCGTTCGCGATGAGGTGACGGTACTCGCCGTGGATCGGCATGACGTTCTTCGGACGCACGATGTTGTAGCAGTACATGAGCTCGCCCGCGGACGCGTGTCCGGAGACGTGCACCTTCGCGTTGCCCTTGTGCACCACATTGGCACCGAGCTTCATGAGCCCATTGATGATGCGGAACACCGAGTTCTCGTTTCCGGGGATGAGGCTCGACGCGAGGATGACGGTGTCGCCCTCACCGATCTCGACCTGGTGCTCCTGATTCATCATGCGGCTGAGCACGGCCATCGGCTCGCCCTGCGAACCCGTGGACATGTACACGATGCGGTGGTCGGGAATGTCGCCGCTCTTCTTGAGATCGACCAGCACACCCTCGGGCACATTCAGGTAACCGAGGTCGGAGGCGATCTTCATGTTGCGCACCATCGAGCGCCCGAGCAGCACGACGCGGCGACCCGCTTGGACCGCGGCGTCGAGCACCTGCTGCACGCGGTGCACATGGCTCGAGAAACTGGCGACGACGACCTTGCCCGAGGCCTTCTCGATGACCTGCTCGAGCACTGGCCCGATGTGCTTCTCGAGCGGTGTGAAGCCCGGCACCTCGGCGTTCGTGGAGTCAGTCATGAAGAGGTCGACGCCCTCTTCACCGAGGCGGGCGAACGCGCGAAGATCGGTGATGCGCCCGTCGAGCGGCAGCTGATCCATTTTGAAGTCGCCGGTTGCGAGCACGCTGCCGGCCGCCGTGCGGATCATGACCGCGAGCGCATCGGGGATCGAGTGGTTCACCGCGACGAATTCTAGGTCGAACGGCCCCCGTGACAGGCGTTCATCCTCGGCGACCACCTGGGTGACCGGCTTGATGCGGTGCTCCTTCAGCTTCGCCTCGACGAGTGCGAGCGTGAGCTTCGAGCCGATCAGCGGGATGTTCTCGCGTCGCTTCAGCAGATAGGGCACGGCGCCGATGTGGTCCTCGTGTCCGTGGGTGAGCACCACGGCGACGATGTCGCCGAGGCGATCCTCGATCTTCGAGATGTCGGGCAGGATCAGGTCGACGCCCGGTTGGTGCTCCTCGGGGAAAAGCACACCGCAGTCGACGATGAGCAACTTGCCATTGATCTCGTACACGGTCATGTTACGACCGACCTCGCCCAGCCCGCCGAGCGGGGTGATGCGCAGCGTGTCAGGCTGCGCGGCGGGAGGAGCGTAAGGGGGGTTCGGCACTGGGCCTCCTGGGTTGTATTAGCGTGTGGTGCCCGCGATTTTCGGCAGCGCACCTCCGGCCGCCGCGTTGCGGTCGGGCCGGAAATTCGTCAGTTCGACGCCGGGGATGTCCCCCACGAGCGCCAGTTCGTCTTCGATGAGAGCGGCTTCCCACTCTTCCGGCCCCACGAGCGGCAAACGCACGCGGGGACTGTTGATGTATCCGAGACCGTGCAGAATGTACTTCGCCGCCACCGTTCCGGGTACGTGGGTCATCACGGCGCGCACGAGCGGCTCGAGCCGCTGATGCTCGTCACGCGCGGCCGTCAGGTCTCCGGCATTGACCGCATCGATGATGCGACGGTACGGCGCCGGCGCGATGTTCGCGGTAACGCCGATGAGTCCGCTCGCACCGATCGAGAGGTGGGGCAGGACGTTCGCGTCGTCCCCGGAGAAGTACATGAGGTCGGTCTGGTTGAGCACACGGCTCACCTCACTGAAGTCGCCCTTCGCGTCCTTCACCGCGAGGATGTTCGGGTGCTTCGCGAGCCGAAGGATCGTCTCGTACGTGATGGGAACGCCCGTGCGACCGGGGATGTCGTACAGGATCACCGGCAGATCCGTCGCATCGGCGACCAGACGGAAGTGGGTGAGCAACCCCGCCTGCGTCGGCTTGTTGTAGTACGGAGTCACGATCATGACGCCGTCGGCCCCGGCTTTTTCGCTCGCCTGGTACAGCTCGATGGCGTGCGCCGTCTCGTTCGAGCCGCCGCCGGTGATGATCTTCGCACGGCCGCCGGACACCGACTTCGCGACCTCGACGAGCTTGATCTTCTCGGGATCGGTCAACGTCGAGGTCTCACCGGTGGTTCCGGTCACCACGATGCCGTCTGCTCCGCTCTGGATGCAGCCGTCGATGTGCCGCTCCGTGGCTTCCCAGTCGACCTCGCCATCGGCGTGGAACGGGGTCACGAGAGCGACGAGGACCTGCCCGAAAGGATTCTCTGCGTTCGTCACCATAACAGGGTACCGGACGTTAGTCGTCGCGGTTCTCCGAACGACGGCGATACCACTCGAATCGGTAATCGAGACCGGTGCGGGACGTGTGCGGCCCGTCGCTTCGGGTGCATTCCCAGTCGGCCCCGATCTCGGGCGCGTACGTGTCGGCGTCGGGCACGTCGAGATCGATGCGGGTGATGACCACATCGGTGGCGAGATCGAGCGCGGCCCGGTAGAGCGTGCCGCCGCCGATGATCCACACGCCGACCTCGGGCCATTCGCCCGGACTCTGGCACGCGGCACCGTCTGCTGCGGCGAGCTGCTCGAGGTGCTCGGCGCGCTCCGCCTGAACCGTACCGCGGGTGCGGTCGAGCGCCGCTTCGAGCGACGCCACGCGTACTGCTCCGCGCGCGTCGTAGTGGTCGTCGCTCGTCACGACGACGTTCTCGCGACCCGGAAGGGGTCGGAAGCGCTCGGGCAGCGACTCCCACGTGCGCCTTCCCATGATCACCGGGGCACCCCAGGTCTGCTCCTTGAAGTGCGCGAGATCTTCGGGCAGGTGCCAGGGCATCTCGCCGCCGCGACCGATCGCGCCACCGCGCGCCTCGGCCCAGATCATACCGACGCCCGCTCCGATGCGGGGCTGTAGATCATCGCGCAGTTCGTCGCTCGTGGTCACGCTGCTGCTCCCGTTCGTCTCACACCGCGACCGGGGCCTTGATGCCCGGGTGGTGCTGGTAGTTCTCGACCGTGAAGTCGCCGAGCTCGTAGTCGAAGATCGAATCGCGCTCGGCGATCTTGATCTGCGGGGCCGGGTACGGGTCGCGCGCGAGCTGCGTGCGCACCTGCTCGACGTGGTTGTCGTAGATGTGGCAGTCCCCGCCCGTCCAGATGAACTCGCCCGGTTCGAGGCCGGTCTGCTGGGCCACCATCAGCGTGAGCAGAGCGTACGACGCGATGTTGAAGGGCACGCCGAGGAACATGTCGGCCGAGCGCTGGTACAGCTGGCACGAGAGCTTGCCGTCGGCGACGTAGAACTGGAAGAAGGCGTGGCACGGCATGAGCGCCATCGCATCGAGGTCGCCGACGTTCCAGGCGGAGACGATGAGGCGTCGCGAATCGGGGGTGCTGCGGATGTCGTCGAGCACGCGAGCGATCTGGTCGATGTGCTGACCGTCCGGCGTCGGCCACGACCGCCATTGCACGCCGTAGACCGGACCGAGGTCGCCCTGCTCGTTCTCCCACTCGTCCCAGATAGTGACGCCGTGCTCTTTCAGGAACGCGGTGTTGCCCTCCCCGCGCAGGAACCAGAGCAGCTCGACCGCGACCGACTTGAAGTGCACCCGCTTCGTGGTGATCAGCGGAAACGACTCGGCGAGGTCGAATCGGATCTGCCGACCGAAGACACTGCGCGTCCCGGTCCCCGTCCGGTCCCCCTTCGGCGTTCCCGTCTCCAGGATCTCGCGCAACAGGTCTTCGTACGGGGTCGGGATCAGCGTCTCAGTCACCCGCTCAGTCTACCGCCGGGGTCCGACACCGGGTCGCACCGCTGCGATCAGGAACCCAGTCCGTCGTCGAACAGCTCGAGCGCGGAGGTGTCCGATGTCGCCTCGGTCCGCGCGAGCACGCGACCGCCGAAGAACTCGCGCGACACCCGCGACTGCAGGATCATGAGCACGACGCCGAGGCCGAGCACGACCACGCCGATGACGCCGACGAGGCCGACGCCGCCGATGCTGCTGCCCGATCCGAATGCCGGATCCATGCTGTCGATCGTCGTCTGCACGAACACCACCAGCAGCAGCACGCCGCCGATGCCGGGCAGCACGACCTTCGACACGATCGCGCCGATCCCCTCGCGAACCGCCGCCTTCCGGAAGTACCAGGGACTCGCGAGCGCCGTGATCCCGTAGTAGAAGCACACCATCATGCCGAGCGCGGTGATGGTGTCCCACAGTACGTCCTCGCTGATGAAGCGCATGACGGCGTAGAAGACCGAGGCCACGATCGACGACAGCAGCAATGCGCGGTACGGCGACTTGTACTTCGGGTGGATCTTCTTGATCGAGGCGGGGAGCGCGCCGTAGTGCGACATGGCGAGCAGGGTGCGCGCGGGCGAGATCGCCGTCGAGTTGATCGACGCCATCGCGCTCACCAGGATCGCGAGCGAGAGCAGGATCGCAGCCGGACCCATGACGGGGTGCGCGAGCGCCGCGAAGACGTTCTCGGCGATGGCGGAGTTATTGAGCCCCGTCCCGGTATCGCCCAGACCGGCGAAGCTGACCGTTGCGGCAGCCGTTCCGACGTACAGCACCACCAGGATCGCGATGAGGATCATCGCCGCCTTGCTCTCCGTGGACAGCTTGCCCTTCGACGGCTTCGTCTCCTCGCCCATCGTCAGCACGGTGTCCCAGCCCCAGTACACGAAGATGGAGACCGCGATACCCGCGGCGAAGGCACTGAAACTGTCGACCTCAAGCGGATTGAACCAGGAGAGTTCGGGCAGGCGGCCCGCCGTGTTCGCCGGGTCGCCCGCGCCGACGAACATCGCGACGATGAACCAGACGAGTACCGCCATCTGGAAGAGCACGGTGATGTACTGGAAGATCTTCGTCGACGTCATGCCGCGGTACGAGATGAACGTGGCGATCGCCATGAACGCGATGCAGACCACGATGTTGATGAAACGGTTGCCAGCGATCTCGGCGATCGAGGGATCGTCGAGCACGATGCTGATCGATTGGAAGAGGAACTCGACGGCGATGCCGGCCAGGTTCGACAGCACGAGGACCGTCGCCGCGATCAAGCCCCACCCCGCCATCCACCCGATCCAGGGGCCGAACGCACGGGTCGCCCATGTGAACGAGGTGCCGGAGTCGGGCATCGCGCTGTTCAGTGCGCGATATCCGAGCGCGACGAGCAGCATCGGGATGAACCCCATCAAGAAGATGGCGGGGGTCTGATACCCGACCTCACTCGCGGCCGGACCCACCGCCGCCGTCAGCGTGTACGCCGGCGCACAGGTCGACAAGCCGATCACGAGTGCACCGAGCACGCCGACCGTGCCGGAGGGAAGACCCTTCTTGCTGATCCCCGTCACCGAGTCGAGGGTGCGCGTCGCCGGATCGGCGTTCAAATCGTACTTGCTCATGACATCCGTGCTTTCTCGCGCACCACTGCGCTCGCGACCTGCCGACACCGGGACTGCACGGGGTCATCCGGGCCCCGACCGTGTGTGCCTGGAAAAGTGTAGACCTCCGCTGCGAGAACCGCTATTCGCCCGAAGATTCTTCACGCCCGGCCGTGCGCTCGCGGGCGATGGCCTCACGAATTGCGGCGCGCGCCCGCTTCCGATCCCCGCAGGCGTCGTAGACCACTCCGAGTCGCATCCAGTCCACCCACGAGTCCGGGCGGGCCTCCACGGCGTCGCGATACTTCGGAAAGATGGCGTCGGCCTGCTCACGGACGGGACGTCCTGAAGGGCGCGTATCCACTTCTTCCTCCGGCATGCGATCGGAGGACTCGAGCATCCCGGCGAGACGATTCGCGGCGAAGCCGAACCGCAGCTCTCGCACGAGCGCCCACACGCCGATGAGGGGCAGGATCAGGAGCGCGATCCCCATGAGCACCGCGATGAGCGTGCCCGACCCGAGCAGCGCGACCGCCCGCACGCCCACGAACACGAAGTACACCGCGAGCACCGCTGACAGGAACATCACCCCGGCGACCGCACGCGTCCGAGGGCTCATGCGGACGCACCGTCCGACGAGTCGTCCTGGACGTCACGTGCGGGAGTCGCGATCCCGAGCACACGGTCGAGCCCGACCACCAGCCCCGACACCCCGCTGACAGCGCCGAGCGCCGCCCGGATCCCCGCGCGGTACGCATCGTTCGAGTGGGTGTCGTGCGTGATGGTGAGCACCTCGCCGGGGCCGCCGAACCGCACCTCCTGCTTCGCGACGACGCCCGCCAGTCTCAGACTGTGCACGGACACCCCGGCGACCGACTCCCCGCGCGCGGCCTGCTCGGCGAAGGGCGCGTCGATCGGGCGCCCCGCGCGAGCCTCCGCGATGAGTTCGGCGGTGCGCACCGCGGTACCGGAGGGCGAATCCACTTTCTGCGGGTGGTGCGCCTCGATGATCTCGACCGCGTCGAAATACGGGGCAGTGAACTGCGCCAGCGCGGTGCCGATCACCGAGCCCAACGAGAAGTTCGGGACGACGATCACCGCGCCTTCGGCCTCAGCGACGCGACCGGTCAACCAGTCCAGTCGATCGGCCGACCACCCGCTCGTGCCGACGATCACTCGCTGTCCGCGATCGAGCGCGCGCGAGACGATGTCGGCACTGGCCTCGGGGTGACTCACATCGACCAGGATGTCGGCGGAGGCGCCCTCCTCAGGGTCGCTGCGGCTCGACAGGCGCGCGATCAGATCGAGCTCGGGATCCGCGTCCACCACCTCGCAGACGAGGGAACCGAGACGACCGGTGGCACCGGAAACAGCAACGCGCGTGGGCATGCGTCCAGGTTACCGGAGCGTGGAGCGCGAGACCTCGCCGACGGCGACGATGGTGGCCGGCTGCCGATGGAGCACGGCGGCGATGTCGCGCACGTCGGCATCGCTCACCGCGTGGAACCGCTCGAGCGACGTATCGAGGTCGTACAACTCGCCGGTGCCGAGCTCCGAGCGCCCGAGCCGCCCCATGCGGGTGTCCGAGTCCTCGAGCGCGAGCGCCGACGAGCCGGCGATCTGGCCGAGCGCGCGCTCCCGCTCGTCTGCCGTGATCCCCGCGTCGGCGATCTTCGCCAGCTCGGTGCGGGCGAGCTCCACGACTTCAGCGGCCTTCTGCGGCGCGGTCCCCGCATACATGCCGAAGAGTCCGGCGTCCGAGTAGCTCGCTCCGAACGAGTACGCCGTGTAGGCGAGCCCCCGCTTCTCCCGGATCTCCTGGAACAACCGGCTCGACATGCCCCCGCCCAGCACTGAGTTCATGAGGCCCAGGGCGAAGCGGCGGGGGTCGCCGGCGCGGAGACCGGTCGTTCCGACGATCACGTTCACCTGCTCGCTCGGCTTCTCCGTGATGTCGACGTGCGGAGTAGCGTGCGGCGTCGCGACGGCCTCCGGCGCCGCGGTCGACTCCGCACCCGCGTCGGGGGACGCACTGCGGCGCACGGGCACACGATCCGCTTCGATGGACCAGCGCGGATCTCCGCTCGCCGCGAGCGCGCGCAGCACGAGCTCGACGAGACGATCATGATCGACGGCTCCGGCCGCGGTGACCACGAGCGTCGACGGATCGTACTGGTGCGCGTAGTGCTCGTTCACGTCGTCGCGCCGTGCCGCGCGGATGGTCTCCGGGGTGCCGCCGATCGGGCGCCCCAGGGGGTGCTCCCCCAGTGCCGCTTCGAAGAAGCGCTCACTCGCGACATCGGCGAGGTCATCGGCAGCCATCGCCAACTCTTCGAGGATCACCTCGCGCTCGTTCTCGAACTCGCCCTGATCGAGCACCGAGTTCGTCACCATGTCGGCGAGCACCTCGACCGCCCCCTCGAGATCGACGTCTCGAGCCTTCGCGTGATAGCAGGTGTACTCTTTCGCCGTCATCGCGTTGCTCTCGGCACCGACGCGGTCGAAGCTGGTCGCAATCGCGTAGGCGTCGCGCGTCGGCGTGCCCTTGAACAGCAGATGCTCCAGGAAGTGCGTCGATCCGAGACTTCCTCGTGCCGCGTCGTTCTCGGACTGCTCGTCGCGGGACCCGACCCCCACCCAGAACCCGACCGATGCACTGCGAACGCCGGGCATGTACTCCGTCAGCACTCGCAGTCCGCTCGGGTGCACCGTGCGCCGCACGCGCGTGCCGCCGAGATCGATGTCGAGGGCGGGCTGGTCGAGGGGGAACGGAATCGGCTCACGCATCCCTCCAGACTACGGCCTCGCCCTGCGAAACCAACGCGCCAGGGCCCAGGCGCTCGGGATCCCAGCCCGACGGCCGCGCACCACCGGGCCTCGCACGACGAAGCGCCCGCCCCGCGTGAGCGGGACGGGCGCTTCGGATCCCGCACCGGGCGGGCGGATGAGCCGCTTACGCGGGGTTCACCGTGGTGGGCTCGTCGGGGAGCTCGGTCGGCTCGGCAGCCACTGCTGCCGCTGCAGCCGAAGCGGCCTCCTCGATGACGGGCTCGAGTGACAGCTTGCCGCGATCGTCGACCTTGGTGATCTTCACGAGCACCTTCTGGCCGATCGACAGCACGTCGTCGACGGAGTCGATGCGCTTGCCACCGGCGAGCTTGCGCACCTCGGAGATGTGCAGCAGACCGTCCTTACCGGGCAGCAGCGAGACGAACGCACCGAACGCGGCGTTCTTCACGACCGTGCCGAGGTACTGCTCGCCGACCTCCGGGTTGGTCGGGTTCGCGATCGCGTTCACCTGGGCGCGCGCGGCCTCGGCGGTCGGGCCGTCGGTCGCGCCGATGTAGACGGTGCCGTCGTCGTCGATCGAGATCTCGGCGCCGGTCTCGTCCTGGATGCCGTTGATCGTCTTGCCCTTCGGGCCGATGAGCTCGCCGATCTTGTCGACCGGGATCTGCACCGAGATCACGCGCGGCGCCGTCGGCGCCATCTCGTCGGGGGCGTCGATGGCCTGGCCGAGCACGTCGAGGATCGTCGTGCGGGCCTCCTTCGCCTGCGACAGCGCGCCTGCGAGCACATCGGACGGGATGCCGTCGAGCTTCGTGTCGAGCTGCAGCGCGGTGACGAACTCGCTGGTACCGGCGACCTTGAAGTCCATGTCGCCGAGCGCGTCCTCCGCACCGAGGATGTCGGTGAGCGTCGCGTAGCGCGTCTCGCCCTCGACCTCGTCGGAGACCAGACCCATGGCGATGCCGGCGACCGGAGCGCGCAGCGGCACACCCGCGTTCAGCATCGACAGCGTCGACGCGCAGACCGACCCCATCGACGTCGAGCCGTTCGAGCTCAGCGCCTCGGAGACCTGACGGATGGCGTAGGGGAACTCCTCGCGGGACGGCAGCACCGGCACGAGTGCGCGCTCGGCCAGGAAGCCGTGCCCGATCTCGCGACGCTTCGGGCTGCCGACACGGCCGGTCTCACCGGTCGAGTAGGGCGGGAAGTTGTAGTGGTGCAGGTAGCGCTTGCTCGTGACCGGCGACAGCGAGTCGATCTGCTGCTCCATCTTGAGCATGTTCAGCGTGGTGACGCCCATGATCTGGGTCTCGCCGCGCTGGAAGATCGCGGAACCGTGCACGCGCGGGATGACCTGCACCTCGGCGTCGAGCGCACGGATGTCGCGCAGACCACGACCGTCGATGCGTGCACCGTCGGTGAGGATCCGGCTGCGGACGATCTTCTTCGTCACGGCCTTGTACGCACCCGAGACCTGTCCCTCGGCGTCGGCCGACAGCTCGCCGGCTGCGACCTTCGCGGCGACGGCCTCCTTGACGCGCGACTTGAGCGCGTCATCGGCGTCTTGACGCTCCTGCTTGTCGGCGATCTGGTAGATGCCGGCGAGCTCGCCCTCCGCGAGCTCCGCGACCGCTGCGTAGGTCTCGTCGGCGTAGGGCGGGAACACGGGGTATTCCTGCACCTCCTTCGCCGACTGCTCCGCGAGCTGCGACTGCGCCTGCACGAGCTGGGCGAGGAACGGCTTCGCCGCCTCGAGGCCCTGCGCCACGATCGCCTCGTTCGGCTTCACGGCGCCGCCGCGGATGAGCTCCCAGCTGCCCTCGGTGGCTTCAGCTTCGACCATCATGATCGCGACGTCTTCGCTGCCATCGGCCTTCGTCACGACGCGGCCGGCGACGGTGAGGTCGAAGACGGCTTCCTGCAGCTGCGCCACGTTCGGGAACGCGACCCACTGATCCTCCTGGCCAGCGGCACCGGGGATGAGCGCGAGGCGCACACCGGCGATGGGACCCGAGAAGGGCAGACCCGAGATCTGCGTGGACGCCGAAGCGGCGTTGATCGCGAGCGCGTCGTAGAACTCGCCCGGGGCGATCGACATCACGGTCACCACGATCTGCACCTCGTTGCGCAGACCGTCGACGAACGACGGGCGCAGCGGGCGGTCGATGAGACGGCAGACGAGGATCGCCTCCGTCGAGGGGCGACCCTCACGGCGGAAGAACGAGCCGGGGATCTTGCCCGCGGCGTACGAGCGCTCCTCGACATCGACGGTCAGGGGGAAGAAGTCGAAATGATCCTTCGGGTTCTTCGAGGCACTGGTCGCCGAGAGAAGCATCGTCTCCTCGTCGAGGTACGCGGCGACCGCGCCCTGCGCCTGCTGCGCGAGGCGGCCTGCCTCGAAGCGGATGGTGCGCTTGCCGAAGCGGCCGTTGTCGAGAACGGTCTCGGCGAACTTGATTTCAGGACCCTCCACGGGCTCTCCTTTGCATTCAGGTGAGCACGCGGCGGACCACCGCGCCGTCTGCGCGGCGGCGTCACTGATCTGCAGTGCTGATCAACAGTGCACGATCACTCCCGCGCCGCGAGAGGAATCCTCCACCGAAGACCAGCCGCCTCGTGCTCGGTACATCGTTGACGGTGGGCATCAGCCCACTCCCTCACACTACCACCCGCACGCGAGAACGCACCGGGCACGAGACGAGTCGCGGGTTCAGTCCAGATTGCGCACGCGCACGGAGAGGCACGTGGGGCACCCCTCCAGCTTCTCGAACTCGCTCAGCGGCGTCTCCGTCACGGTGTAGCCGAGGTCGCGCAGCAGCTCCGCCGTCCGCGGCGCCGAGGCCGAGATGACGAGCTCGTGGGCGCTGAGGCAGACCACTGCGGTGCCGTGCGGCTCGGGCACGGGCAGGAAGCGCTCGAAGAGGCCGGGCTCGTCCACGTAGTCGGGGTAGCCGATGACCGTGCCGTCGGGCAGCGCGGTGACGGCGGTCTTCAGGTGCAGGACCTTCGTGACCGGCACGGCGACGACGCGCGCACCGAGCGGACCGAGGATCCGGCGCAGCTGCGCGATGCCCTCGGCGTTCGTGCGGCCACCGCGTCCGACGTACACGGTGTCGCCGATCTTCAGCACGTCGCCGCCGTCGAGCGTTCCGGGCTCCCGGATCTCGGCGACCGGGCAGCCCAGCTGCTCCACCACGCGACGGGTGCCAGCCGTTTCGGGCTTGCGGCGGTCGTCTCCCGGTCGGGTGATGACGGCGACGTTGCGGAACATCACCACGGTGTCCTCGACGAAGACCGCGTCCGGGCAGTGGTCCGCCTCCTCCACCTCGACGGTGCTCCAGCCGTGCCGCTCGAGCACGTCGACATATGCGCGCCACTGCTCGCGGGCGATGTCGAGGTCGACCGGCACCTTCTCGATGTGATCGACGATGCCGTCATCGAGCTGCGAACCGGGACGGCGCACGAGAGCGAGCGTGGACATGGGACCTCCGAGGAGTGACGGGCTGGACGGGAACGGGTTCCAGCGTATCGCTCAGCGCGACCGCTGCTCGCCGATGAGGTTCGCGGCGCAGCGGCGGGCGAGGTCGCGCCCGGCGTACCCGGCGCGAACCAGCGCGCGGAGCTTGCCCACGGCGGCCTCCGCGGTGAGGTCGGCACCGCCGACCGCGCCTGCCGCGGCGAGCTCTGCACCGACGGCGTACCGATCGAGGCCGACCGAGCCGGCCGGGCACCTGGTGGTCGCCAGCACGGGCGTGCCGTGCTCGACACCGCGCCGGATCGCCTCGGGAACACGGCCATCGTCGAGCGGGAACGTCCCCGCGCCGAACCCCTCGAGCACGAGGCCGTCGGGGAAGGCCGCCAGCGCGGCATCCACGAGCGACGCCGGCATTCCCGGTACCGCGGTCAGGAGCCCGACGCTGGGCGCACGGTGTCCGGCGGCCGCAGCGAGCGCGCGGCCGAGGGACTCGTCGATCCCGACCGCGGATTCGGCTCGAGCCAGCGGCGCGTGGAATCCGTCGGGCTCTTCGCTCGAGCGCTTGGTCGCCCGCACCGCCGTCAGCGTCCGCCCGCCGAACGCTACGACCGTCGCCGCGTCGCCGCGCGTCGAACGGGCGCACCAGGCGAAGGCGTCGCGCAGGTTCGCCTCGGCGTCGCCCCCGGGCGTGCCAAGAGGCTTCTGGGCGCCGGTGAAAGCGACGGGCAGTTCGAGGTCGGCGATCGCGAACGCGGTCTGCGCGGCGACGTGCGCGAGGGTGTCGGTGCCGTGCACGACGACGGCGCCCCCGATGTGCCCGTCGGACGACGCCGACCGGATGAGATCGGCGATCGCGAGCCCGCCCCCGTGCCCGCTCTGCGAACTGTCGCCGATCGCGGAGGCCGGCGCGTGCACCCAGGGGTGCACGCGGCCGTGATCGGTCGAACCGCGACCCGCGCTCAGGATCCCGTCCATCTCCATCCGGAGATCGACCGGGGCCTCGAGACCGCGACCGCGATCGCGCATGCCGAAGGTGCCTCCCGCGTACACGACGAGGATCGGCGCGGCGACGGCGGCCTCTCGGAGCACGGCGGGTCGACCGGTCAGATCTCGGGGACGGTGATCGCCCTGAGCGTGGATGCGTCGATCGAGACGCGCAGCTGGTCGATGAGCGACTCGGGAACGGGAGCGTCGATCGACAGGACCGAGAGCGCCGTTCGGTGCTCGCTGTCGCGCGATACCTGCAGCCCGGCGATGTTGACTCCGGCTTCCCCGAGGATCGTGCTGTAGGTCGAGACGATGCCCGGACGGTCCTCGTAGCTGAACACGATGAGGTGCTCGGGAATCGGCAGCTCCACCTCGTACCCGTTGAGACCGACGATCTTCTCGATCTGCTTCGGACCCGTGAGGGTTCCGGCGACCGAGACCGGCGTGCCGTCGGCGAGCACCCCCCGCAGCGTGATCACGTTGCGGTAGCTCTCGGAGACGGCCTCCGTCGTGAAGCTCACCTCGATACCGCGCTGCTCGGCGAGGAGCGGCGCGTTGACGTACGACACCGGGTGGCTCACCATCTGGGAGAAGACGCCCTTCAGCGCCGCGAGGCGGAGGGCCTCGATGTTGTGCTCGGTGAGATCGCCGCGCACCTCGATATCGAGAGACGTGATGGGTCCGGCGGCGAGCCCCGCGAACACCTGTCCGAGCTTCTCCGTGAGCGGAAGCCCGGGACGCACGTACGAATCGATCGCACCGCCGGCCACGTTGACCGCATCGGGCACCAGGTCTCCGGCGAGGGCGAGACGGACGGACTTCGCGACCGCCACGCCGGCCTTCTCCTGGGCTTCGGCGGTGGAGGCTCCGAGGTGCGGGGTCACGTTGACCCGGTCGAGACCCGTGAGCGCGGTGTCCGCGGGCGGCTCCTGCACGAAGACGTCGAGCGCCGCTCCGGCGATCTCACCTGCGGCCAGGGCTTCCGCCAGCGCCTCCTCGTCGATGAGACCGCCGCGCGCGACGTTGACGACGAAGGCGGTCGGCTTCATCGCCGCGAACTGCGCGCGGCCGATCATGCCGAGCGTCTCAGGGGTGCGCGGCATGTGAATCGTCAAGAAGTCGACGCGCTCGACGAGCTCGTCGAGGCTGACCAGCTGTACCCCGAGCTGCTGCGCCCGAGCGGCGGTGACGTAGGGGTCGTAGGCGATGAGCTCGACGCCGAACCCGCGGAGGCGCTCGGCGATCAGCGCGCCGATGCGTCCGAGCCCGATGATGCCGACGGTCTTCTCGTAGAGCTCGATGCCGGTGAACGAGGAGCGCTTCCACTCCCCCGACGAGAGCGAGGCGTGCGCGCGCGGCAGGTGTCGCGCGAGACCGAGGATGTGCGCGACGGTGAGCTCGGCGGCGCTGATGATGTTCGAGGTCGGCGCGTTGACGACCATGACACCCGCCTGGGTCGCCGCCTTGATGTCGACGTTGTCGAGACCGACTCCGGCGCGGGCGATGACCTTGAGTCCCGATCCCCACGCGATCGCCTCGGCATCGAGCTGCGTGGCGGAGCGGATGAGGATCGCGTCGGCGGTGGCGAGCGCGGTGCGAAGGGCTTCGCGGTCGGTGCCGTCGACGTGAACCACGTCGAAGTCGGGGCCGAGCGCGGCGATGGTGGC
The DNA here is from genome assembly GCF_017583045.1 of Leucobacter tardus. GTDB lineage: Bacteria > Actinomycetota > Actinomycetes > Actinomycetales > Microbacteriaceae > Leucobacter > Leucobacter tardus. The sequence continues at coordinate 839,164 of NZ_JAGFBF010000005.1, forward strand.
GGGCGAGAGTTCTTCGGCGATCAGCACGATCGGCTTCGACACGACAGGTTCCTTCAGGGTCAGCGAGTGCGATGTGGGCCGTGCGGCCCAGTGGACGAGTCTAGCGCGCGACGGGCACGGAAACCTCAGCCCATGAGGTGGAGCACGTCGAGCTGCAGTGCAGCCGCACCGCAGAGACCTGCGGCGAGCAGAAGCAGCCGGACGCCTCCGGTGCGCCCTCTGCCGAGCCACAACGCCGCGGCCAAGCCGAGGGGCGGCGCGGCGATGCCGCCGATGAGGGCGATATAGGCCGTGGCGCTCAGGGCGTCGCCCAGGAAGCCGACCATGCCGAGCAGGTTGCCGACCGCGGCGACGACGGCGTAGATGTAGAGCGCCACGATGATCGCGGCGGCTCCCCAGCCGGTGATTCTCGACGCCATCAGAGGGCTCCCCCGCTCGAGACCAGCATGGGGACGGGGACGAGGAGGATCGCACCGACGATGAGCGCCACGGCGAGTCGGCCCGTCGAGCGACCGCGATTCAGGAGGACGGCGCTCAGGAACCACAGCGCGGGGGCGGCGGGTGCCGCCCAGAAGACGATCTGCTGCAGCGCCCCGCCGATGACACCGCTGTTCGCAGCCACCGCGGTGTTGACGCCGCTGTAGTACTGAGCCCAAGTCATCCAGACGTAGGTGTAGATGAGGTAGAGGCCGCCGATCACCCCGAGCAGCACGAGGGCGCCGTTGCTCAACTGCTGACGCGAATCGGGCGAGGGATCGGCAGGATCGGCACCGGCATCCGTTCCAGGGCCCCCAGGCACGCGCGTCGCGAGCTCGGTCGCCGCGGGTACGGGCTCCGCCGGGGTGGTCGCCGGTTCCGGTGCGCCTTCGACCGTCCACCCGCTCGCGAGCGCACTGTCGCGAGGCTCGCGGGGTTCGCGTGGAGACTTGTTCCGCATGCGATCCAGCCTAGACCGCCGTGGCTTGGAGCACGGTGCGCGTCACCGCCGCTCGAGCGACGCTGCGACGTCGGCGGCGAAGAGCATCTCGTCACGGTCGGGCCGCACGTACGCGGTGTCGCGCTCGGCCGGCCGCTCGGGGATCTCGATCTCGGCCGGCTCGACGTACTCCCAGGGGATGCGCTCCAGAATGTCATGCAACACGTTGATGCGCGAGCGCTTCTTGTCCTCGCTCTCCACGGTCACCCAGCGCGAGCCGGGCAGATCCGTCGCGGCGAACATCGCGTCCTTCGCCCGCGAGTACTCCTCCCACCTCGTGATCGACTCGACATCCATCGGAGAGAGTTTCCACCTCCGCATCGGATCCTGCGCGCGCGAACGGAAACGCGCCTCCTGCTCGGAGTCCGAGACCGAGAACCAGTACTTGATGAGATGCATGCCGTCTTCGACGAGCATGCGCTCGAAGTCGGGGGTCTGCCTGAGGAACCGGTGATACTCCTGCTCCGTGCAGAACCCCATGACGCGCTCGACACCGGCGCGGTTGTACCAGGACCGGTCGAAGAGCACGATCTCACCCGCCGCCGGGAGGTGCTCGACATACCTCTGGAAGTACCACTGCGTCCGTTCACGATCCGTCGGCGTCGGCAGGGCCACGATCCGGGCGTGCCTCGGGTTCAGGTACTCCGTGATCCGCTTGATCGCCGACCCTTTTCCCGCGGCGTCGCGTCCCTCGAAGACCAGGCACACGCGCTCCCCGGTCGCGATCACCCACTGCTGCAGCGCGACGAGCTCCGCCTGCAATCTGCGGAGCTCCCGTTCGTACGCGCGTTTCTGCAGTTTTCGGGGAGCGGGGCCCTCGTGCGGAGTCATACCGGGATCCTATGCCCCCCACGCCGCGACCGCGGATGACAGCGCGACGTACACCGCCGTTCCGCTGAAAATGCTGAGGGTGGCGCTCCCTCTCCAGAGCTGCAGTGCCACGGTGATCCCGATGCCGAGCACCGTCGGGCCGAGGTGCATGACCTCGACCGGGTTCACGTCGCGCACGGTGTACAGCGCGAGGATCAGCATGATGCCGACCGGCATGCGGGCACCGAGGTAGGCGAGCAGCTCACTGTCTCGCAGCGGCGCGAGCATGCCGAACGGCACGGCGCGCATCGCCCAGGTGATGGCTGCGGAGATCAGGATCCCCGCGAGCAGGTAGGAGTGCTCAGCCGACACGACGCCTCCGCTTCGTCACCAGGTACCCGCACACGAGCGCCGTCACGAACAGACCCATGGCGATCATCAGCATGTGGTTCGGCGAGACGAGCAGCGCGATGATCGCGCACCCGAGCGCGAGCGCCGGAGCGGGGAGCGAACGGCGGATCTTGTACGCCTCGACCCCGAGCACGACGAAGAGCGCCGTCAGGGCGAAATCGAGTCCGACCACCTGCGGCGGGATCAGGGTGCCGAGGCCGGCGCCGATCGTGACGAAGAGGATCCAGAGCGCGTGGAACCCGGCCTGGATCGTCAGGATCCGCGCTCGCGTCCATCCGTGCGCGGCCGGGGTGGCCGTGAGCGCGTACGCCTCATCGGTCAGCGCGAACGTGCTGTACGCCTTCCATCCGCGGCCGGTGACACGGTGCAGCGGGAACGAGAGGGCGTAGAAGACGTGCCTGAAGTTCACGATCACCGCGCTCACCGCGATCTGGGCGAGCGGGGCCGCGGCCGCGAACAGGCCGACGAGAAAGAACTCGAGCGAACCGGCGAAGACGATGGCCGCGAGGAGGGTGGCCCACCACCATTCGAACCCCGACTGGACGACCAGGACACCGAGCGCGAGGCCCAGCGGAATGACCGCGAGCCCCGCGGGCAGGACCGTCCGGGCGCCTGCGGCGATCTCGGTGCGGCGATCCGGATGATCCGGCTCTCCGAGGGGCGCGACGGCCGCGCGCTGACCGGTCGCGGGAGAACGAGAGCTCATACTGCAATGCTAGGAAAAGATGCGGTGTCTCGGGTTGCCAGATGCCCCTGATATTCTACGGGCGTGAGCAACGAACCACGCATCGACGACCTTGATCACGCAATTATTGCCGAGTTGCAGCACGATGCACGCCTGAGCAACACCGAACTCTCCCGCCGGGTCGGGCTCACGCCGGCTCCGTGCCTGCGCCGCGTGCAACGACTCGAGCGCGACGGGGTGATCGAGGGGTACCACGCCAAAGTCGATCCGAAGGCGGCGGGTCGCGGGTTCGAGGTGATGGTGGCGATCGACATCGCCATGAACGATCGCAAGACCATCGAGGATTTCGAAGCCGCGGCCGCGGCAGTGCCCGAGGTCGTCGAGATGCGGCGCATGCTCGGACAACCCGACTACTATCTTCGGGTGCAGGTCGCCGATACCGAGGCCTACGAGCGCCTCACGCTCGACACGCTTTCCCGACTTCCCGCCGTGCATCGTCTGCTCTCGCACCAGACGATGCGTCTCGTCAAAGGCTGATCGGCGCGGGCGTCGAACGCGTCAGGATCCGCCGCTGATCTCTCCGAACGCCGCCAGAGCGCGCTTCCGGCTCAGCTTGAGGTCGATGAGCGGTGCCAGCATCGCGCTCTCAGGAGCCCAACGGGTGACGTACGCCCCCTCGGGGTCGAACTTCTTCTGCTGCGTCTCGGGGTTGAAGATGCGGAAGAACGGCGCCGCGTCCGCACCGCAGCCGGCCACCCACTGCCAGTTGAACGTGTTGCTCGCGAGATCCGCATCGACGAGCGTGTCCCAGAACCACGCCTCTCCGATGCGCCAGTCGAGCAGGAGGTTCTTCGTCAGGTAGGACGCGCAGACCATGCGCACCCGATTGTGCATGGTTCCCGTCTGCCAGAGCTCCTGCATCCCGGCGTCGATGATGCCCATCCCCGTCGAGCCGAAGCGCCACGCGTGCAGGGTCTCTGCATCGGGCTCGGCCCAGGGGAACGCGTCGAACCGGTGATCGAGGTTCTCGGTAGGCATCTCGGGCCGGTGGTAGAGCGTGTACCACGCGAAATCGCGCCACCCGACCTCGGAGAGGAAGGCGCTTCGATCGCCCGGCACCTCGGTCGCGCGATGCCAGACCTCGCGCGGACTGATCTCCCCCCATCGCAGATACGGTGACAGGCTCGACGTCGCCGACACCGAGGGGGTGTCCCTGAGACGCGTGTACTCCGCGGGCGATCGTTCGAGGAAGTCCTCGAGCACCGCGTGCGCCTCCGCTTCACCCGGCGTCCAGCGAGCCGCGAGCCCCGCCGACCAGTCGGGAGTCGTCGGGAGCAAGCCCCACTCCGCCAGGTCGTCGGACTCCGGAGTCTCCGCGGGATCGGGCCGAGTCACCCGCCCGGGGTCCGGTGCCGGCAATGGCTCAGCGGGCGCCTCAGCCGCGAGACACGCCCTCCAGAACGGCGTGAAGACGCGGTAGGGCGAACCCTGCTGCGTTGCGATGGTCCACGGCTCGTGCAGCACGTTCCCGGGGAACGAGTGCGCATCGACCCCCGCGTCGCGCAGCCGCTCCTTGAGATCCGCATCGATCGCGCGTTCCGCGCCGCCGTACCTGCGGTTCCAGGACGCGCGAACGGCCCCGACCTCAGTGACGACCGCCGGCACGATCTCGCTCGCGGAACCGCGGCGCAGCACCAGCGGAATACCGACCGCGGCGAGCGCGTCGGCCAGCGCGGCGAGCGAGTGGTGCAGCCACCACTTCGCCGCGCCGCCGAGGGGTCGCACCCCGGCCGATTCCTCATCGAGCACGAAGAGGGCGACGATGTCATCGTCGCCCTCTGTCGCGGCATGCAGGGCCGGGTGGTCCCCGAGCCTCAGGTCGTCGCGGAACCACACCACCGTCGTCATCACCCCATGCTAGGGAGATTCACGCGGCAGCGCGATCCCGCACCGATGACCTAGCGGATGTCGAAGCGGTCCAGGTTCGCGACCTTCACCCAGGCATCCACGAAGTCGCGCACGAACTTCTCGTCCGCATCATCGCTCGCGTACACCTCGGCGACGGCCCGCAGTTCGGAGTTCGATCCGAAGACGAGGTCGGCGCGCGTGCCCGTCCAGGTCTCCTGCCCCGTCGCCTCGTCCGTCGCCCGGAAGGTGCGGGACTCCTCGTCCAGCGGACGCCAGGTCGTGTTGAGGTCGAGCAGGTTCACGAAGAAATCGTTCGTGAGCACCCCCGGGCGGTTCGTAAGCACGCCGTGCTGCGAGCCGTCCCAGTTCGTGTCGAGCACGCGCAGACCGCCCAGCAGCACCGTCATCTCCGGCGCCGAGAGGGTGAGCAGGTTGGCCCGATCGACGAGCAGGTGCTCGGCCGGCAGGCCGAGTGCTCGGTCGCTCTCGTAGTTGCGGAACCCGTCCGCGGCGGGATTCAGGTACTCGAACGACTCCACATCGGTCTGCTCCTGCGTCGCATCGGTACGGCCAGGGGTGAAGGGAATCTCCACCTCGTGCCCCGCAGCTCTGGCGGCCTGAGCCACGCCGACGTTGCCGGCGAGCACCACGAGGTCGGCGAAGGAGACGTGCCTGCCACCCGACGACGCGGCGAAATCGCGCTGGATGCCCTCGAGCACGTCGATGACGCGCGCGAGCTGCTCCGGCCGGTTCACCTCCCAGCTGCGCTGCGGCTCCAGGCGCAGTCGACCGCCGTTCGCTCCGCCGCGCTTGTCGCTCCCGCGGAAGGACGAGGTCGCCGCCCACGCGGTGCCGACAAGTTCGGAGACCGACAGTCCGGCGTCGGCGATCCGCTGCTCGAGCGCCGCGATGTCCGCCGCATCGATCGGGGTGCCCTCGGCCGCGGGGATCGGATCCTGCCAGAGCAGATCCTCAGCGGGGATCTCGGGTCCGAGGTACCGAGACTTCGGTCCGAGGTCGCGGTGGGTAAGTTTGAACCAGGCGCGACGGTAGGCCTCGGTGAACGCCTGCTGATCGTCGCGGAACCGGAGCGAGATCTCCCGGTACACCGGATCCTCGCGCAACGACAGGTCGGTGGTGAGCATGCGCGGCTCGCGACGACCGCTGCCCTGTGCCATCGGCACCATGTCGTCGCCGCCACCGTTCGTCGGACGCCAGTGGTAGTGCCCGCCCTCGCCGCTGGTGAGCTCCCATTCGTACGCGAACAAGATGTGGAAGAACTCGTTGTCCCACCGGGTCGGATGGTAGGTCCAGGTAACCTCGAGCCCCGATCCGATGGCGTCGTTTCCGCTGCCGCTGCCGTGACTGCTCTTCCAGCCGAGGCCCATCTGCTCGATCGGAGCGGCCTCGGGGTCTTCGGACACGTGGTCACCCTCGGGCGCAGCGCCGTGCGTCTTGCCGAAGGTGTGACCGCCGGCGATGAGCGCGACGGTCTCCTCGTCGTTCATCGCCATGCGCCCGAACGTCTCGCGGATGTCCTTCGCCGCCTTCACCGGGTCGGGCTCGCCGCCGGGACCCTCGGGGTTGACGTAGATGAGGCCCATCATGGTCGCCGCGAGCGGACGGATCAGTTCCCGGTCGCCCTCGTAGCGCGCGTCATCGCCGAGCCAGGTCTGCTCGGAACCCCAGTACACGTCGTCGTCCGGCTCCCAGACATCGGGGCGACCGCCGGCGAAGCCGAACACCGGCATTCCCATCTGCTCGTGGGCAACGTTGCCCGCGAGGATCATGAGGTCGCCCCACGAGAGAGACTTGCCGTACTTCTTCTTCACCGGCCACAGCAGTCGACGTGCCTTGTCGAGAATGACGTTGTCCGGCCAGCTGTTGAGCGGTGCGAAGCGCTGCTGCCCCGTACCGCCGCCGCCGCGGCCGTCGAACACGCGATAGGTGCCGGCCGAGTGCCAGGCCATGCGGATCATGAGCGGACCGTAATTGCCGAAGTCGGCCGGCCACCACGGCTGCGAATCGGTGAGGAGTCCGGCGATATCCCGCTTCACCTCGGGGAGGTCGAGCGCGGCGAACGCTGCGGCGTAATCGAAATCGCTCCCCTGCGGATTCGAGACATCCGGGTTCTTCGCCAGCACCTTCAGGTTGAGGCGGTTCGGCCACCAGGTGGCGTTGCCGGTTCGTCCGCCAGCGGGCGCGAGGCCCTCTCCCGGCGCATCGTTGTCGGGTGCGCTCGAGTGGTTGACGGGGCACTTGCTCTCTTCGGTCACTCTCAGTTCCTTCCTTCGTTGGGGGGGTGAGTCAGTCGAGTCGGTTCCGCGGTCAGCCGGCCGCCGGCGTCGCGCCCGCGGCCTCGCACGCGGCGCAGACACCGCGGAATGTGACGGCCGCCTCCAGCAGACGCATGCCGTGCGCATGATCCGGCGACAGACAGGGCGCTTCGCCGACCACGCATTCGATGTCCTCGATGCGGCGGCAGACGACGCACTGCACGTGATGATGATTGTCACCGATGCGGGTCTCGTACAGCGAACTGTCGGAGTCCGGCAGGTTCACACGTCGCAGCAACCCGTGCTCCGTCAGATCGTGGGCAATATTGTGCACGGACTGCAGGGTGAGCGAGGGCAACGCGTCGGCGAGGCCGGCGTGCACTTCGCCCGCCGAACTGTGCGGGTGGTCGGCGAGGTACCCGAGCGCCGCGACGCGGCCCGCCGTGCTCCGCAGACCCGAGGCGCGGAGCACGGCGCTCCACTCCTCGGGCTGCGGTGCACCGGCACGGCGCGTCTCGGTGTTCTGGGTCGGAGGCATGCTCCCTACACTACAGTTGTTTTGAATCATTCAAAACCCTAGAGCTGCAGACTCGATCCTCTCGGCATGATTCGACGGAGGATGTCCGCGACGGTGAGCACGCCCACGACCTGAGCCTCGCGCACCACGATGGCGAGCTGCTCCCCCGCCTCGCGCAGCGTGCTCAGCGCGTCGTAGACCGGTGCCTCGCTCGACAGGATCAACGGCTCGCGCACATGGGCGGCGGCGGAGGCCTCCGCGGGCTCCAGCAGCAGATCGCGTACGTGGATCACGCCTGGCAGACGCCCCTCGCGTCGCAGCAGTACCCGGAGATGACCGGTCTCTGCTGCGGCTCGGCGCACGTCTCCCGCCGACGCCCCGGCGCCCACCGTCGCGGCGTCGGCCGACGCGGTCTCGACGAGATCGGCCACACGCAGGCGCTCGATATCGAGCACCCGCGACAACTGGGTGCGGAATGATGCATCGAGCGTGCCGACCTGCCCCGAGTGCTCAACGAGCTGCCGGATCGTCGCGACGTCCTGCCCGCCAGCCGCATGACGCTCCGCCGGCTCCACGCCGCTCGCCGAGACGAGTCGGTTCGCGATGCGGTTCATCCAGACCAGGAGGGGCCGGAAGACCCAGGCGAGCGCGCGGGACGGCACGCCGATGATCTTCGCTGCGAGTTCCGGGTGCGCGATGGCCCACGACTTCGGCATCATCTCACCGATGACGAGGTGGAGGAACGTGACGACGAGGAGCGACAGCACGAAGGCCGAGACGTCGGCGACCTGCTCGGGCAGGCCCCACGAGGCGAACACGGGCCCCAGGGCCGCATCGACGGCCGGCTTCGTGACCGCGCCGAGCGCGAACGTGCACACCGTGATGCCCAGCTGCGCGACGGCGAGCATCAGCGTGAGTTCGTTGACACCGCGCAGTGCGGCGCGAGCCGAGCGACTCGTCCGCGCGTCCTCTTCGAGTCGATGCTGTCGCGCACCGAGCAGCGCGAACTCGATCACGACGAAGAAGGCGCTGAGAACGATCAGCGCGACCGTCGCGCTGATGACGATGATCGGGTCATTCATCGGCGTGCCTCCGCTTCGTCTGCGCCATCCGCGGCGCCGGTGTCCTGATCCTCTTCGACCGGTGCCTGCTCCGCGGCGGCGCCATCGACCGCGTCCTCGGCGTCCTCGAGTTCGACGACGGCGATGCGCATCGAGTCGGGCACGTGCTTGGAGATGCCGAGCACATCGACCTGCAGTTCGCGTCGCACGGGCCGGGGCAGCACGAGATCGGCGGGATCGTCGGGCAGCGGCACGCGTACCGTTTCGCCGGCCTCGGGAAACCCGCGATCGACCGAGATCACGAGACCCGCGATCGTCTCATAGTCGCCCGCAGGGAGGTCGTGCCCGATCGCGCGCTGCACCTCGTCGAGATGCACTTCGCCGTCGACGAGCCACGTCCCTCCGGGCTCGGCGACGATCGCGGCGGCCGCGTCGTCGTCGTGCTCGTCGGTGATCTCACCGACGAGTTCCTCGGCGAGATCCTCCGTGGTGAGGACGCCGGCAAAGCCGCCGTACTCGTCGATGACGCAGGCGAACTTCGCGTGCGCCTCGCTCATCTCCTCCAACGCGTCGGGCAGCGGCATCAACGCGGGCACGAAGAGCGGCGCGCGCATGATCTGCGTGACCGGTGCATCGTCTGCGAGATCGGTGCGCAACAGATCCACGAGCTGCACGACACCGATCGGCTCGTCTCCGCCGTCGACCACGGGGTACCGGCTGTGTTCATGCGCCATGAGCGCGCGAAGGTTCGCGAGGGTCGTGTCGGCCTCGACCGTGGCGACGCGCGAACGCGAGATCATCGCGTGCTCCACGTCCTCATCGGGGAAGTCGAGCACCCGGTCGATGAGCATCGACAGGTTGTCGGGCAGATCTCCGCTCTCACGCGAGTCCGCGACGGCCCGCTTGAGATCCTCGGGCGAGGCGCTCGCGTCCACATCGTGCACGGGCTCGACGCGGATCAACCGCAGCAGTCCGTTCGCTGCACGGTCGAAGACCGCGATCAGCCAGCCGAAGAGCAGGAGATAGATGAGCGTCGATCGGGCAAGAGCTCGCGCGAGCGGTTCCGGCGCGGCGATCGCGAGGTTCTTCGGATAGAGCTCGGCGAAGATCATCTGGATCACGGTGGCCGCGACGAGCGTGAAGACCGTACCGGCGGTCACGCTCACCGCCAGCGGGATGCCGACGCCGCCCAGCAGGACGCCGAGCGATGCACCGATCAGCGGCTCGGCGACGTACCCGACCAGCAGGCCGGTCACCGTGATCCCGAGCTGCGCGCCCGACAGCATGAACGAGGTCCGTTTCGTCACGGCGAGGGCGCGACGCGCGCCGGCGTCACCCGAATGTGCGCTTGCGGCGAGACGGGAGCGGTCGACGGACATGTACGCGAACTCTTGAGCGACGAAGTAGCCGTTGAGTGCGATGATCACGAGGACCACGATGATGCCGACGACGAGGGTGAGCACTGCGGTCAGCATGCGAGTTTCACCCCCTCGGCGAGGGAGACGCGCCGCTGGGGCACGGATCGCTGCGGTGAGCGATTAGGGAATTCGGTACGGCAACAACTATGACTCGGGCCGTCAGATGACGACCCGGACTCAGGGGCAGAACCCATGTGTCGGCTTCACTCTCCAGTGCGTGGAAGTCGGGCAGGGATTTCAGAATACACAGCGCGCAGACCGTCTTCCGTGGGGACGAACGAACACTCGGCGGATACTCAGCCGTGCGCGCCTGCGCTACAGCAGACGATCGTCGAGATGGACGACGGTGAGGTGCAGGATCGGCGCGGGACGGTCGGCCTCGGCGTAGAGTACGGCGAGCGCATCGGTGACGTCGCCGAGCGTCTCGAGGACAGGTCTGCCTGCTGACACGCCGAGCGACACCGTGATCTCGGCGGTCGCCGACGCATCGACGACGCGGACCCGCGAGCGGAGCTCGCCGACTCCCCATGCCGCTGCACCGAGATCGACGGCTCGCGACAGCGCAGAACCCGCGGGATACAGGTGGACGACCCCCCGAATTCCGAGGAGTGCTCGCTCGATATCTGGAGCGCTCGGTGCGAACGGCATTGCGTCATTCTCGCTTTCATTCATTGCGTACTACTCACCACCTCGGGATTGCAGGTCCACGACATCGATGTCGATTCCTTCGACACGGAGTTGCGTGTGCACGGCAAGACGGCGGGCGATCTCCTCACGCAACGCGTGCACTGCCTCGCCGATCGGGTACCCGTAGCAGATGCTGACCTCGACGTTCACGTGCACCGGGGCCGACGGCACCTCCGCGTCGCCGAGAATGCGGCACCGGCCGATCAGCGCGCCCGGCACCGTCGCATCGGCGCCGCGCACGAGACCGCGGATCGCCCCTTCGGTCAGCGCGAAGTCACCCGTCGCCCCGGCAACCTCCAGCGGAATGCGTCTGCCCGGACGGGAGTTCGGCGGAATCTGCGCCAGGATGCGGTCCACCCAGAGCTCATCCGCCGGCGGTTCCGCCTCGACATCGGCGCGGCGCATCTCGCTCTGCACCTCGCGCAGGCGCGCGAGCGCCTCGAGGGCGATCCGGCAGGACGGTGAACTCTCGATCCGAGTGTTTCGCGGCACCCGTCCTGAATCGACGTAGTCACTCAGCTCTTCGAGCGTGTACCCGTCGAAGTCTTCAGCCTCAAGCGAGTCGGGCAGTTCGGGTTCATGAGTCATCGCCACGCCTCCATCCGCACAATTATCGATTTCCGTGCCCGAGCGATCAGACCGCGCACCGTGGACACCGGAACGTCGAGCTCGGAGGAGATCTCGCCATACGAGAGCTCGCCGAGTTCTCTGAGAACCCAGCACTCTCGCTGATCCTCCGGCAGGGATCTCAGGGCTTCGCCCAGAGCTCGCAGTCTTGCATTGTTCTCTGCCACGCGGGAGGGGCTTGCGTCTGCTTCGGCGGGAGCATCCCACCCGTCGAGTCCGGTCTCGCGACCGGTCCGACGAATGTGGTCGATGCATCGGTGACTCACCAGCCGCATCAACCATGACTTCACCTTCTCCGGTTCCCTGAGCTCCGGGAGGCGATGCCACGCGGCAACGAACACGTCCTGGACGATATCGTCCACATCCGCGCTGCCGGAGAGCATGCGTCTGGCGTACGCGCGCATCAGCGGAGTGTACCTCCGCACGAGCACGCTGAACGCTGCGACATCACCGTCGACACACCGTCCGACGACGATGCGATCCTCGGAGTCCTCGAGATTCGTCGAGGCCCTGATGGTTCCATCAAGCATCTGTCCACCCCCATCGCCGCGATGACGGCACCGGACTCGAGCGATCGGCATCGTCCCTGCGGTCAGCGTATCGCCCGACAGGTACGGCACGGAGTCCGCAGATCATATTCACAGTCTCCGTGCCGCACCGGCGTGTCCGCGCTACTTCTTGAACGTGTCCTTGACGTCCTCAGTCGCTTCGCGGGCATCGCCCTTAACCTGGTCGGCCTTGCCCTCGGCGACGAGGCGCTCGTTATCCGTCGCCTTGCCGACGGCCTCCTTCGCCTTGCCCGAGAGCTGTTCGGCCTGTGCCTTGATCTTGTCTGCTGCACTCATGTTCAGTGTCCTTTCGTGGTGAGTGGGTGGTGGGTGATCGTCCGTCCGCGACGGCTGACCATTAGAGGACCCGGGCCGGGGGTGCGGCGATGCGCGATCGCAGTCCGGCGTGGATCGAGACGTACACGGGGTTCGTCGACCCCGTGAGCCGTGCGAGGTTGTTCACGAGCCCGGTAACGGTATCGGCGACCTCTCTCGGGGAGACTCCCGAGCGCGGTGTCACACTGACGTGCAGGACCTCGCTGCCCCCGTACCGGCCACCAGAGATCTTCGACGAGACGATCTCGGGCCGCTGAGCGAGCGATTGCTGCAACGCGTCGGCGGCGAACGTATCGCGGATCACGATGCGTCCCAGATCGTCCTCGCGGACCGCGATGCGGACGCGGTCGCGTCGGCGTCCGGTCAGCATCTTCACGATGATGATCACGCAGAGCACTGCGACCAGTGCGCAGGCCACGACCACGACGATGTCGAGCCAGGTGACGGCTGCATCCGGGGTGACCGTTGTCGCCCCTTGCAGATCCTGCGCCGAGGCGATCGCCGCAGCCCCGCTGCGGGTCCACGTGTCGCCGATCGACGGGAGGAGCGCCGCAAGAGCGGCGAGAGCCCCGCCCGCAAGCAGCAGGAGACCCGCGATGAGCAGGATGGTGCGGTTGAGACCGCGATTCACATGATTCATGCCGGCTCCTTCTCTCGTGACGCGACCACGTAGACGCGGACGCGAGGCTCCCGCACGAGACCGAAGCGTTCGATCTCGCGCTCGGCCGATGCCGACACCGCCGAACGATCCACCTCGACCCCGAACGCGGGCCGCACCGTCACATCGATGATCCGGTGACCGACGCCGACCGCGATCTCTCGACGGTCGAAACTCAGATCGTTGGCGACGCCCTGGGCAACGGACGCGGCGAGCGCGCCATGGTCGACGAGCACCACCGGTCCGTCACCCGACAGCCGTTGTTTCGCCAACCGCCCCGGGGCGATCGCGAGAATGATGGACACGACACCGATGAGTCCCGCGACCACGCCTCCCGCGACGAGGGCGCCTGCCGGCGCCGAGCCGGGAAGCCCAGTGATCCACGTCGCCACCGCACCCGGGGGGGCGAGAAGCGCCGGCAGCTCGAACGCACGCAGCACCGTTTCCGTCGCCACCCATGCGAGCAGTGCGATGACGAGAACGAGGACAACCGCCGCGGCGAACGAACGGGACGAATGCGACTCGCGACGCACCACACGTTCCAATGCGCGATCACTCATCTCACCTCACCCGCTTTCTCTCGGCGACGTTTGCCCCCGTGATGGTGACGGCGAGGCGGTGGACCTCTCGGCCCGTCGCCTCACCGACACGGTTCTGCAGTTCGCGTTGCTTCTCGGCAACGTGGTCGAGCACGTTGGCGTGTGCGGCGATCGATGCGTCATCGCTCAGATCGGGAATCCCGATCTTCGCGTCGACGCGGAGGGCGATGCCTCCTCGCCACTCGCCGAGATCGACGCGGACGTCGCCTCTCGGCACTCCGAAGACGGTCGCGGCCGTCTCTCGGGCGACTTTCTCGAGCACCTGTTCGCGGACACGCACTCGACCCGGAACGACTGGGGACCCGTCACCGCCCTGCTTCAGCAGGTCAGCTTCGGGGCCCATCACGAGCTCCTACGGCCGGTGAATGCTCCGAAGATCGCATTCGCATTCGTCCGCCCGCTGGCCAGGGCGCCGATGAGCGCCCCGATGACCATGAAGACCGCGACGAGGAGGAACCCCCAGAAGCCGAAGAGCAGCGCGGCGATCGCCAGCGCGGCACCGATCAGTGCGCCGGTTGCGACGGGGCTCATGAGACACGCTGCTCGGTGTCGTCTTCGTGATCTTCGCCCGGGAGGTGCACGTCGTTCACGTCCACGTTCACCTCGACGACCTCGAGGCCGACCAGACGGGTGATGGCGTCCGTGACGGAGACGCGCACATTCTCTGCGACCGTCTGGATCGGGGCCGGGTAATCGACGACGATGGTGAGATCGACCGCCGCCTGCGTCTCGCCGACCTCGACCTTCACGCCCTGCGTGAGGTCGGTGGCGTTGATCGCGTCACGGATCGCGCCGAATGCCCGGGCACCGCCGCCGCCGAGCGCGAACACGCCGGAGACCTCGCGGGCCGCGATGCCTGCCACCTTGGCGACGACATCATTCGCGATGGTCGTGCGGCCGCTCGCGTCGACGTCACCCTGGGTGTGGGGCGTCGCGGGGCGATCCACTCGACCGACCGATGCGGGAGCCTTCGCTGCGGACGCGCCCTTGGCGGTCTCGGGAGCCGTGGCGTTGACCTGTTCGTTCGACATGTGCAGTGTCCTTCCGTGTGAGAAAAGCAGCACGCTGGTGTGGGTGACCCGCGTACCGTGCGCTCGAACATCGCGCTACAGATAGGACGGATGAGGGGCGCGAATCGTCACAGATTCGTCGAACTTTTTTTCGCGGACGTCGGAACGCCGTGATCAGAGGAGCCCGGTGACCCGGTACGAGATCACCTCGCGGAGGAACAGGCTGGTCGATGTCCGGTTGATGCCCGGGCAGAGTCTGATCTCCTCGCTCACCCGGTAGAGGTCGTCAGGATCTCGCGCGACCACTCGCAGCAGCAGATCCGTACTCCCCGCGGGAGCGAAGCACTCCAGCACCTCCGGGATGCCGGCGAGCGCTGCGATGGCCTCGGAGATCTGATGCTGATCGAGTTCCACTTGCACACTGGCGCCGACCGGACGGCCGAGCGCTGCCGGACTCACGCGCGCGCTGTGCGCCCGGAGCGCTCCCGATGCGGCGAGTTTCTCGAGGCGCGCCTGCACCGTACCGCGTGCGAGGCCCAAGCGCCCCGCGATCATGGCCGTGGGCATGCGTGCATCGTCGTCGAGCAGACGCAGGATGCGTCGGTCGGTCGCATCGAGATCAGGCATTGTGACCACTTTCTGCAGAAGACAACGACATGAAACCCATCATATTGATCAATTCACCATCGTGGACTTGCGCACATCGGTACTGCGTTGATGAACTGTTCTCGCACCGCGCACACCAGCGCGGGCACTGCACTCGTTCGCACCACCCCGCGAACGATGAGGAATGCCCCACCCCGGCATTCGCGAAGGAGCCCTGTCATGCGCGTTGACCCGACGATGCTCAGCACCCCGAGCCGGTCGCGTCCCCCGGCATCCCGAGACATGCGACGACACATGCGCATCGTCCTCACGGTCATCGCGCTGTTCACCTTGCTCGTCAGCGCCAACCTCAGCACCCCGCTGTATCCGCTGCTGCAGGACGCGCTCGGGATCGAAGCCGTCGGCACCACGGTCGCGTTCTCGAGCTACGTGCTCGCGTTGATCGTCGGACTCCTGCTCTTCAGGCGCGTCGCGGACACGGCCAACCGCCGCACCGTGCTCGTTGCCTCCCTCATCGCCGCAGCGCTGTCGACGGCAGCGCTCGCTTGCGCTCCCACTCTCGGCTGGTTCTCCGTCGCGCGCGCCGTGCAGGGTGTTGCCGTGGCGTGCGCAACGGGGATCGGCTCGGGAGCGCTGCGAGCGCTGCTGCCGGGGCGACCGTCGGTCGTCGGCCGGTTGACCTTGCTCGCGACATCCGGCGGCGTGGCAGCCGGTCCCGTCGTCGGCGGCGTTCTCTCCACCGGCAGCAATCCCCTCGTGCTGCCGTACCTCTCCGTCGCGACCGTCCTGATCGCCCTGGTCCCGATCGTGCTGGTCGTCGCGCCGCACGCAGCGTGCGCGCCCGCGCCGCTCAACGGCGCGATCGCGCTTCCCGACGCACCACCCTCGGCGCGCACGTCCGATCGCCCGTTCCCGCCCGGTGCGGCGACGCAGCATCGCACGTTCCGCGTGGCCGCAGCAACGGGTTTCCTGAGCTTCGCGGTCTTCGGGTTCTGCCTCTCGCTCGCGCCGACCCACTTCGCCGCGATCGCCCAGACCGAGTCGCGCCCGTTGATCGGAGCGCTCGCCGCCATCGTCCTCGGATCCTCCGCCCTGGTCCAGATCATTCCGCTCAGTGGACGGTGGCGCCTCCCCTCGGGTCTCGCCGCCCTCGCGGTCGCGCTCATCGGACTCGCGGCGGCCGGTTCCGTGGGGAGCGTGTGGTTCCTCGTCGTCACCTGTGCGGTCGCGGGCGTCGGTCAGGGCATCGCGTTCCAGGCCGCATTCACTGCGGCCACCGCCGCGGTCGACCCCCGTCACCACGCGTCGACGGTCAGCGCCATCTACACCGTCACCTATCTCGGCAGCGCGCTCCCCGTGATCGCGCTCGGGATACTGACCGACCGCATCGGCCTGTTCCACTCCGTGACGGTGTTCGCGATCGTGATCGCGGCGGGGTGCGCGGCACTCGCGATCACCGCGGCTGCGCGTCCGTCCGCCCCGGTACCTGTTTCCGGATCGGTGCTCACTCGGCGAGCGCCGCGAGAGCACGGCGATCGGCCTCGGCAGTGAGCAACGGCGCGAATCGGTTCGCCACCGCCTGCCGAGCGATCCGACTCGCCTCACCGGCGTCGCGCTGCTCGATGGCGGCGAAGAGGCCGCGATCGATACGGGCGGATTCGAGTTTGACCCGATTGTCGTGGTGCTCCCCCGCCGCATCGCGCTGCATCAAGCGCAAGAGGACGCCGGCGACGGCTTCTCCGCTCAATTGCAACATCTGATTGCCGCTTGCAGCCCAGATGGCCTCGTGGAACTCGAGGTCGGCATCGGCGAACGAATCGGCGTTCGACACCGCGTCCCGCTCCATACGATCGATCGCGACGCTCATGCGGCTCAGCTGCCCGTCGTCGTGCTTGATCGCCGCGAGGCGGCATGCGGAGCCCTCGAGGATCACGCGGTACTCGACGAGATCGGCGACCTCGACGGCGTCGGTGCCGACGAGTGCGCGGAGGGATCGGGACAGCGTCTTCGCCGATGGTGCCAGCACGACCGGGCCGCCGCGGGTTCCGGGCCGGGATTCGAGGAGGCCCATGCTCTGCAGAATCCTGAGTGCTTCGCGAATGGTCGGACGGCTCACTCCGAACTGCACCATGAGCTCGCGTTCACTGGGCAGCTGCGCCCCCACGGGGATCTCTCCGGAGAGGATCGCGCGTTCGATCTGGTCGACGATCCGCTCGTAGGTGTGGACCGGTACGGCCGGCTCGAAAGTGTGGGACATCGGCGTTCGAGGCCTCTCTGCAGGGGACGCGTTCTCGGGGCGCGCGCATGCGGCCGTCGAAGATGACCCGATCCTACCTGTCAGGGAGTGGCCTGACCATGTACCCTCGTGAGATGATCGACGTGTTCGATCTCGGTACACCTCCGGACCACACCCAGGGAAGCAATGATGCAACGTCCTTCGACCATCTTCACCACCGCACTTGCCGCTGCCGGCGCGCTCGCACTCGCGGGATGCACGGCCGGCGCCGGCAGCACGACCGAGGGCGGGGGCGGTGACACCCCCGATTCCGCCACGATCGCGCTGACCGGAACCCCGACGAACCTTGACTTCACGACCACCGCGGGCTCCGCGATTCCGCAGGCCATGATGTCGAACGTCTACGAAGGTCTGGTCGAGGTCGATCAGGAGGGCGAGATCGTGCCGCTCCTGGCGAGCGACTGGTCCGTCAGCGACGACCGCAAGACCTACACGTTCACGCTCGAGGAGGGCGTCACCTTCTCGAACGGTGCGGATTTCACCGCCGAGGACGTGAAGTTCAGCTTCGACCGCGTCGAATCCGACTGGGTCTCCAGCCTGAAGTCGAAGATGGACGTCGTCGACGAGGTCGAGGTGCTCGGCGACCACGAAGTCGCGGTGCGCTTGGAGCGACCGTCCAATGCGTGGCTCTTCGACCTCGCGACCCCTGTCGGAGCGATCTTCACCCCCGACGGCGTCGACGACCTCGCGAATGCGCCCGTCGGCACCGGCCCGTACACCGTGGACACCTGGACCCCCAACGAGCGCATCGTGCTCGGCACGCGCGACGATTACTGGGGCGAGCGCCCCGGGGTCGACGAGGTCACCCTGCGCTACTTCGCGGACGCGACGGCGACGACCAATGCCCTGCAGACCGGCGACGTCGACGCGATCGCGAACCTGCAGGCGCCCGAACTGCTGTCGAGCTTCGAGTCGGACGACGCGTTCACCATTCTGAGCGGCACTTCGAGCGGCGAGGTCTCCCTCTCGCTCAACAACCAGGCGGAGCCCTTCGACGACGTCCGAGTGCGCCAGGCGGTCCTCTACGCCCTCGACGAGCAGGCGATCCTCGACACCGCATGGAACGGGTACGGCACGTTGCAGGCGACCTATGCGACGCCGACCGATCCCTACTACGAGGACCTGACGGACGTGTACGCCCACGACCCCGACCGGGCGCGCGAACTGCTGCAGGAGGCGGGTCACGAGAGCCTCGACATCACCTTCACGGTGCCGACGCGACCCTACGCGCAGGCCGTCTCCGAGATCGTCGTCTCGCAGCTCGCCGACGTGGGCATCAACGCGACGATCGAATCGTCCGAGTTCCCGGCCGTCTGGCTCGACGAGGTCTTCACGAACCACGACTACCAGATGACGACCGTGCTCGCCGTCGAGGCCCGCGACATGCTCACCGTGTTCAACGACCCCGACTACTACATCGGGTACGACAACTCGGAGATCGCGCCGATCGCGGCAGCCGCCGACGAGGCCGACGAAGCCGGGTACATCTCGGGAATGCAGGAGGTCTCCGAGAAGATCGTGGAAGACGCCGCATCCGGGGTGCTCTTCCTCTTCCCGAACATCGTCGTCGCCAAGGCGGACCTGCAGGGGCTGCCCGAGAACGCCATCGTCGAGGCGCTGAACCTCGGCGACCTGAGCTGGCAGTAACCGAACGGCACCGGAGCGCATCCCATGGCGGTCAGACTGCTCATCAACCTCGCACGATTCGTGGCGACGTACTTCGTCGCCACGATCGTGGTGTTCCTGTTCATGCGTCTGATCCCCGGGGATCCCGCTCAGGTCGCCCTCGGCGTCAACGCCACCCCGGAACTCCTCGTGCAGACGCGTGCCGAATTCGGCACTGATCGTCCGCTCATCCAGCAGTACTTCGACTGGTCGGGCGGCCTGCTCCGCGGAGACTTCGGCATCTCGTACGTCACCCGCACGGACATCAGCCCGATGGTGCTCGACAAGGTCCAGGTGAGCCTGATCCTCGTGCTCACCGCGATGGCGATCGCGCTGCTCGTCGCGATCCCGCTGGGCACCTGGGCCGCCGTCAAGCACCGCAACCTCTCGGGCGTCGTCATCGGCGTCGGGTCTCAGATCGGCGTCGCGATCCCCGGGTTCCTCGCCGGCATCCTCCTCGTCATCGTCTTCGCCGTCGGTCTCGGCTGGTTGCCCGCGAACGGGTGGACGGCACCGGTGGAGGATTTCGGCGACTTCCTGCGCCGCCTGATCCTGCCCGTCCTCGCACTCGCCTCGGTGCAGGGCGCGATCCTGACCCGCTACGTACGGTCGGCGGTGCTCGAGGTGATGAGTGAGGACTACCTCCGCACGGCACGGGCGAAGGGGCTCGGCAAGACCGAGGCGCTCATCAAGCACGGACTGCGCAATGCCGCGATCCCCGTCATCACCGTGACCGGCGTGCAGATCGCCGCCCTCATCATCGGCGCCGTGGTGATCGAGCGGGTATTCGTGATCCCGGGACTCGGATCCATGCTGCTCGATGCGGTCGGCAACCGCGACCTGCTCACGGTGCAGTCGGTCGTCATGGTGCTGGTCGCCATCACCCTGATACTGAACCTGGTGGTCGACATCCTCTACACGGTCGTCGACCCGCGCTTGCGAAAGGGTGCGAACGCATGAGTACCGAACGGATTCCGACGCGGGCGTCTGAAGCGCCCCGCACCACCGCCATCCAGGCCCCGGGGGTTCCCGCCTCGGACCGACGCCGCGGACGCCTCGCGCCGACCCTCATCATCGGACTCGCGCTCATCGCGCTCGTCGCCGTCGCCGCGATCGTCTCGTTCATCTGGACGCCCTACGACCCGGTACAGGCTGACCCAGGCGCCCGCCTCGAGGGCTCGAGCTGGGCGCACCTAATGGGCACCGACCGATACGGCAGAGATGTCTTCTCGGCGATGCTGTACGGCGCACGCATCACGCTCTTCGTCGGGGTGATCTCGGTCGGCATCGCGATCCTCATCGGCACACCGCTCGGCATCGCGGCCGGCATCAGAGGCGGCTGGATCGAAGAGGTCATCATGCGCACCTCCGACATCGCACTCGCGTTCCCCGCGCTGCTCCTGGCCATCATGTTCAGCGCCGTCTACGGCGCCTCGACCCTCACCGCGATGATCGCCATCGGCATCTCCACCGTGCCGGGATTCGCCCGCGTGGCCCGATCCGGCACGCTCCAGGTGATGACGACCGAGTACGTCCTCGCGGCCCGAGCCGCGAGCCAGTCGCGGCTCCGCATCGCGATCCGCCACGTCGCTCCCAACATCTTCGGCATCGTCGTCGTGCAGAGCTCGGTCGCCTTCGCCCTCGCCGTGCTCGCCGAAGCGGGGCTCAGTTTCCTGGGTCTCGGCACGCCGCCACCCACGCCGTCGTGGGGTCGCATGCTGCAGGAGTCGCAGCAGTTCCTCGGGACGCAGCCGATGCTCGCGGTGTGGCCAGGACTGGCGATCGCGATCGCCGTCATGGGATTCAACCTGCTCGGCGACGGCCTGCGCGACCGCTTCGATCCGAAACTCACAGGAAGCCGCAGCTGATATGACCTCTGCACAGCACCCAGGCGCCACCGCCGCGCCCGCGGATGCGCTCCTCGCCGTCGACGGGCTGCACGTCCGCACCGCGGAGCGCACCCTCGTCCACGACTTCTCGCTGCACATGGCCCACGGGGAACGCATCGGGCTCATCGGCGAGTCCGGTTCGGGCAAGTCCATGACCACGACGGCCCTGCTCGGTCTCCTGCCGCACGGGGTCGCCGCCGACGGGTCCGTCCGGGTCGACGGGTACGCGGGCAATCTGCTCGACGCGCCTGAGGCCGACCTCATGCGCCTGCGCGGAAAGGACCTGGCGATGGTCTTCCAGGAGCCGTTGACCGCGCTGAACCCCCTCATGCGCGCGGGCGCGCAGGTCGCCGAGATCATGCTGCGCCACCGCATGGTCTCCTCGAAGGCCGAAGCGCACCGACGCGCGGTCGAGATGCTCGATGCCGTGCACCTTCCCGATCCGGCGGAGGCGGCCAGGGCGTACCCGCATCAGCTCTCGGGCGGGCAGCGTCAGCGCGTGATGCTCGCCATGGCGCTCGCGAACGACCCGAGTCTGCTGCTCTGCGATGAGCCCACGACGGCGCTCGACGTCACGGTGCAACGACAGGTGCTCGACCTGATCCTCGAGCTCGTACGCGCCCGCGGGACCGGTCTGCTCTTCATCACCCACGACCTCGCCGTCGTCGCGAACATGTGCACGCGCGTGCTCGTGATGAACGAGGGGACGGTCGTGGAAGCGGGTGAGACCGAGACCGTCTTCACCCGACCGCAGCACCCGTACACGCGCGGCCTCCTGGCCGCATCGGACCTCGATGCCGTGGATGAGCGCGGCCGTCTGTTCACGGTCGCGACGGCGCGCGCGTACGTGCCGCCGACGGTCGAGGCCGCGGGCGCATCCGAGGCGGACCCCGAGGCCGCGGCGCAGACCGCCCTCGCGCCCGCGGCCGGCACCGGCACGACGAGCGGGCGCGCTCCGCGTACCGCGAACGGCGACGATCGTGCACCGGTCATGCGCGTCACCGATCTCGTGCGGACCTACTCCCGCGGAAAGACCAGCCTGTTCGCACCCGCCGCGCAGGTGCGCGCTCTCACGGGCATCTCCTTCGAGGTTCCCGAGGGCGGGCGACTGGGCGTCGTGGGCGAATCGGGATCGGGCAAATCGACCCTGCTCCGCATTCTCGCCGGGCTCGACCAACCCACCTCGGGCAGCGCGATCGTCGCGGGCAACGAAGTGGCAGGGGCTCGCGAGTCCCAGCTGCGCGACCTCCGTCAGAATCTGCAGATCGTGTTCCAGGATCCGATGGGCTCGCTCGACCCGCGCATGACGGTCGCGCAGATCATCTCCGAGCCGCTGCTGGTGCCCGGACGCGATGAAACCGCCGCCGATCGGCGGCGCATGGTCGCGGAGATGCTCGACGCCGTCGGCCTCCCCGCATCGGCGGCGAGCCGGTTCCCGCACGAGTTCTCGGGCGGACAGCGGCAGCGGATCTCGATCGCCCGCGCGCTCATCTGCCGTCCGAAGGTCGTGGTCGCCGACGAGCCGGTCAGCGCCCTCGACGTCTCGGTGCGCGCGCAGGTGCTGAACCTGCTCGCCGACCTGGTCGACGAATACGGATTGACCCTCGTCTTCGTCTCGCACGATCTCAACGTCGTGCGTCACCTGTGCGACTCCGTCATCGTCATGCAGTCGGGCGCCATCATCGAGGCCGGCGACACCGAGACCATCTACCGGAACCCGCAGCACCCGTACACCGAGAAGCTCATCGCCTCGTCGCTCACCCTGCGTCACGAACTGGCCGGCACCCCCGACGCCGGCGCATCGGCACGCACTCCAGAATAGAGGACCTCACCATGCAGTTCGACGCAGCCTCACGCCCCGCGGACCTCGACGCTGCGACGCTGGCGCAGCGATTCGCGGCCGGAACGCTGACCCCGACCGAGGTCGCCGAAGACGTCATCGCGCGCGTCACGGAGCGCGAACCCGAACTCAACGCCCTGTACCTGTTCGACCCGGAACAGGTGCGCCGCGACGCCGCGGCCTCCACCGAGCGCTGGCGGGCGGGGGCGTCGCGCGGCCCGTTCGACGGGGTACCCGCGACGGTGAAGGAGAACATCGCCCGCGCCGGTCAGCCGAAACCCGCAGGCACCGCGGTCCCCCACCCGCCGATCGCCGACCGCAACGCGCCGACGACCGATCGTCTGCTCGAGGCGGGCGTCGTCATCGTCGGGTCCACCACCATGCCCGACTGGGGCATGCTCTCCTCAGGGGTCTCGAGCCTCCACGGCATCACACGCGGCGCGATCGACCCCGCGCTCACCTCGGGCGGATCGAGCGCTGGGGCCGGCACGGCCGCGGCGGCCGGCTACGGACCGTTCCACATCGGCACCGACATCGGCGGGTCGATTCGCCTCCCGGGATCGTGGCAGGGACTCACGGCGCTGAAGCCGAGCGAGGGGCTTATCCCCCTCGATGTGCCGTACGCCGGTCGCGCGGCCGGACCGCTGACCCGGACCGCCGCCGACACGATCCGCCTCATGTCGATCGTGGCGCGCCCCGACCCGCGCGATTACCTCACGCGGCCGTACGCACCGATGGACTGGTCGACGGACCCCCTCCCGCCGACGGGCATGCGCGTCGGCGTGCAGCTCGATGCCGGTTCCGGCCTGCCCGTGGAGCCGGAAACCCTGGCGGTCATCGAGCGCGCGATCCAGCGGTTCGCCGCAGCCGGCGCGAGTGTCGAACCCCTCGACCCGTTCGTCCCGCCCGAGGTGCTCGACGGACTGGTCGACTTCTGGCGTACCCGTTCGTTCGTCGATTACGCTGCGCTCGGCGAGGCGGAGCGCGCAGCAGTGCTGCCGTTCATCGCGGAGTGGTGCGCCGCAGGCGAGCACGTCAGCGCCGCACAGACCGTGCGCAACCGGAATCGCATCGATGAGATGGCGCGCCTCACTCGAGCGGCGACCGATCCGTTCGACCTCGTCCTCTCCCCCGTCACCCCGGTCGCGGCGTTCCCCGCAGAGGATCCCATGCCGATCACCGACCCGCTGCAGACGATGGGTCACATCTCGTTCACGGTGCCGTACAACATGTCGGGCCAGCCGGCGGTCTCCATCGGCGCCGGACGGCAGGCCGACGGACGCACCGTGGGGCTGCAGATCGCATCGCGCATCGGCACCGACGACCGCCTCATGCGGGTCGCCGCGTGGTTCGAGTCCGTGCGGGGCGACGCCGCGAGGGTCGACTGGACCGCCCTCGGGCGAGCCTGAGGCGTCCGCTCGCTACGACGCGGGCGGGGTGTACCGGCCGTCGATGGCGGTCCAACCGCCGTCCACCATGAGCGTCGACCCCGTCACGAACGAGGACGCCTCCGAGGTGAGGAAGACGACGGCGCCCGCCAACTCCTGGGGCTGCGCCCAGCGCCCGAGCGCCGCCTTCTGCGCGTAGGCGTCGTACCACTCGGCGTCGGCCGAGATCTGCGCCGTGAGCGGCGTCTCGACGACACCGGGTGCGATCACGTTGACACGGACGCCCCGCGACCCGAACTCGGCCGCCGCGGTCTTCGCGAGCTGCACCAGGCCGGCCTTGGTCGCGGCGTAGACCCCCTGGCCCGGCTCGACGACCTGCGCGCGGATCGAGGCGAAGCCGACGATGGAACCGCCGCCGTTCTCGGCGAAACGCGCACCGAAGCGACGGATGAGCTGGAACGACGCGCGCAGGTTCAGGTTCACCACGCGATCGAACTCGTCGAGCGAGTAGTCCTCCATGCGCTTGCGCACGTTGGTGGCCGCGGTGAAGACGAGCGCGTGCGCGTGTCCGAAGCGCTCGACCGCGGCATCGACCGCCGCATCATCGAGCACATCGAGTTGGGTCGCCTCAGCCGAACCGCCGCCCGCCGAGATCAGCGAGACGGTCTCATCGGCGCCGGCGACCGAGAAGTCGGCGACGACGACGTGCGCGCCCTGCGCGGCGAGCGCCTGCGCGGCTTCCCTGCCGATCCCGCTCCCGGCTCCGATGACGACGACGGTGCGGCCGTCGAGTCGGAAGAGGCCGGCGTAATCCGGTGCGGTGGTGTTGCTCATCTGGGTTCTCCTGATCGGGGGGGGTCAGCTGCGTGCGCGGGGACGGATCATCGCCATGCGAGTCACGGTGCACTCCTCGATGGCGAACCGGGGGCCCTCGCGGCCGACACCGGAGTCCTTCACCCCGCCGTAGGGCATGATGTCGGAGCGGAAGCCGGGGATCTCGTTGACGACCACGCCGCCGACCTCGAGC
Source organism: Leucobacter tardus (assembly GCF_017583045.1). GTDB lineage: Bacteria > Actinomycetota > Actinomycetes > Actinomycetales > Microbacteriaceae > Leucobacter > Leucobacter tardus. Next base: position 864,402 of record NZ_JAGFBF010000005.1, read on the forward strand.
CGCTCGATCGCCGCGAACGCCTGCTCGAGCGACGCGGTGAAGATCGCGGCCTGAAGGCCGTATCGGGACGCGTTCACGACGTCGATCGCCGCGTCGACGTCATCGACGGTCGCGAGGCAGACGACCGGTCCGAAGATCTCCTCGGCCCAGAGGTCGACCTCGCTCGGAACATCGCCGAGCACGGTCGGGCGGATGAGCGCCGGGTCGTCGCCGGTCAGCGGCGGGGTGAGGAGTGTCGCCCCTGCGGTTTCGGCGCGGGTGATCATCTCTCGGATGCGCTCCCCCGACGCGGCGTCGATCACGGGGGCCACGTGCGTGTCGGCGTCGCGCGGGTCGCCGACCACGAGCTCGTCGATCCGCGCGATCAGACGGCGGGTGAAACGATCCGCGATCGGCCGCGCGAGTACCACGCGCTGCACCGAGATGCACGCCTGGCCGTTCGCGTAGAACCCGCCGCGCAGCACCGCGTCGACCGCGGCTTCGATGTCCGCATCCGCCGCGACGATGAAACCGGTGTTCGATCCGAGCTCGAGCACGACCTTGCGGGGCGCGGCCTGCTGGGCGATCAGATGGCCGACCGCGGCAGAGCCGGTGAACGAGACCACCCGCGCACGAGCGTCGCGCACGAGCGTCGCGCCGACGTCAGCGCTTCCGTTGACGAGCTGCGCCGCCGCCCGGCTCACCCCGTGCTCGGCCAACGCGTCTCGTGTGATGGCGAGCAGCTCGATCGTCGTCAGCGGGGTCTGCGGCGCCGGCTTGATGATGACGGGGCACCCTGCCGCGAGCGCCGGAGCGAGCTTGTGTACGGCGAGCAGCAGCGGATAATTGAAGCCCGCGATGCCGACGACGACGCCGGCGGGCCGGCGCGTGTAGTACCCGATCATGCCGCGTCCGAGCTCTTGGAGGTCGAGCGGCACGGTCTCCCCGCCGATGCGCGAGACCTCTTCGACGGTCGCTTCGAGGGCCACGATGGTGCGCGCCACCTCCACGCGACAGTCCCGACGCGGCTTTCCGGTCTCGAGCACGAGCAGGTCCTCGAGACGCGCGGCGTCGCGGCGGACGCGCGCGGTGATCGCCGCGAGTACCGATTTGCGCTCGGACGTCGTCAGGTTCGCCATCTCCGATCGGACTCCGTCTGCGGCGGCGAGGGCGTCCGACGCGTCGCCCACGGTGCCGATCGGCGCCTCGGCGACGATCGACCCGTCGAAGGGGAAGGTGACGGACGCGGTGACCTCGACGTGGCGCCAGGACTCGCCGATGGGCAGTGCCCTCGGCTCGGCGATGAGCGGTGGGGTCGAGACGGGCGTGGGCATGGTGTGACAGCTTCCTGTGGGTGCTCGCCCCTCGATCCGAGTGGCCTTACCATTCAATATACGGGATGATCGACGTGAGACCAACGCAGGAGGACCCATGACCCAGAACTACGAGATCGCCGTACTGCCCGGAGACGGGATCGGCCCCGAGGTCGTCGGGTGCGCGCTCGCAGTACTCGATGCCGCAGAGGCTCGGTTCGGCTTCACGACATCGCGGACGGCGATCTCGGCGGGCGCTTCCCAGTACCTCGCGACCGGAGAGCTCTTCGCCGAGGTGCGCGACGAGCTGCAGCGCCACGACGCGATCCTGTTCGGCTCCATGGGCGACCCCCGTGTGGCGCCGGGAATCCTCGAGCGCGGATTCATCCTCGAGATGCGGCAGCGATTCGCGCAGGCGGCGAACGTGCGGCCGGTGCGCCTCTACCCCGGGGTGAGCACCCCCATCAGCGGCCTGACCCCGGATCGCTGCGACCTCGTCATCGTGCGCGAGAACACCGAGGGGGCCTACGTCGGCCAGGGGTCGACGGTGCACGCCGGTACCGAGCACGCCGTCGCGATGCAGGAGTCCATCAACACGCGGGCAGGGATCGCACGGGTCGTGGAGTTCGCATTCCGCCTGGCCTCGCGTCGTCGCCGCAAGCTCACGCTCTGCCACAAGACCAACATCCTCGTCGCAGCCGGCCGGCTGTGGCAGCAGGTCGTCGCCGATATCGGCGCCGACTATCCCGAGGTCGAGGTCGACTACGTCCACGTCGACGCGATGTGCTTCCACCTTCCGCTCACGCCCGAGCGCTTCGACGTCGTCGTCACCGACAACCTGTTCGGCGACATCATCACCGACCTCGGAGCCGTCATTCAGGGCGGTCTCGGCGTCGCCACGAGCGCGAACCTCAATCTCGACGGCAGCGCGCCCAGCATGTTCGAGGCCATCCACGGTTCGGCACCGGATATCGCCGGTACCGGTGGGGCGAACCCGTCGGGGGCGATCCTCTCGCTCGCGCTCATGCTCGGGCACCTCGGAGAGGGTGCCGCAGCCGCCGCGGTCGAGGCCGCCACCGTACAGGTGCTCGGAGAGCTGCCGGCACTTTCGGGCCCCGGCATGGGACTCACCACCGATGAGGTGGGTGCGCGGATCGCCGCGATCGTGCGCGACGGTGCGGCGGACACGGCGCTGGTGCCCGACTCGGTGCTCACCACGCTCGCCGAGCTCGCCCGGCCCTGACGCCGAACGATTCGGGGAGGAGGCGGATCACGTCCGTCCCCTCCCCGACGTTCAGAATCTGCCGCTGCTGCGCCGCGCTCTCCGCGACAGCGAGTCGATCGTCACCGCGAGCACGAGCACCGCGCCCGTCACGATGTACCTGACCTCGGCGGCCACGCCGATGAGGTTCAGGCCGCTGGTGATCGACTGCAGCACCAGCATGCCGAGCAGCGCGGCGTACACCGAGCCGCGGCCTCCGAAGAGGCTGACGCCGCCGATGACCGCGGCGGCGATCGCCATGAGGTTCGTGTCGGTGCCGCCACTCGACTGGGCCACGGATTGCAGGCGACCCGCCGCGAGCACGCCCCCGAACACCGCGAACATCGAGCACAGCGCGAACACGCTGAGGTAGACGCGGTTGACGGCGATGCCCGCGCGTCGCGCCGCCTCCTCGTTGCCGCCGACCGCGTACACGTGCCGACCCCAGGTCGTGCGCCGGAGCACCTGGTCCATGATCACGATGATGGCGACCCACAGCAGCGGCATGTACCCGATGCCGCGGTCGATGTTGAGGTAGTACGCCAAGCCCCCGATCGCCGCGGTGAGCAGCAGCGCGCGGATCCCGATCGACAGCGTCGATGGCGCCGACAGGCCGCTCGAGCGCCGCTTCCGGATCGTGAGCATGCGCAGACCGAAGTAGAGCAGGCCGGCGAGCACGGCGAGCGCGTACGACGCCCAGTCGGGCAGGAACCAGAAGTTCGCGAAGTCGATGATCCAGGAGTCGCCCGGCAGGTTGACGGTGCCGTTCGAGCCGAGGACCCAGAGTTGCACGCCCAGGAATGCGAGCAGACCGGCGAGCGAGATCACGAAGCTCGGGACCCCGAACCGGGTGTAGAGCAGTCCGTAGATCGAACCGATGAGCAGGCCGCAGACGAGCGCCGCCAGCAGCGCCACGAGCAGCGGCCAGCCCTGATAGACGAACAGTACGGCGAGAATGGCGCCGCCGACACCGCTCACCGAGCCGACCGAGAGGTCGATCTCGCCGAGCAGCAGGACGAGGACGATACCCACCGAGATCATGCCGATCGTCGCCGAATCGAGGCTCAATTCCACCAGGTTCCTCGACGAGAGGAACCTGGGATTCAAGAAGTAGAAGATGGCCCAGATGACGACCAGCCCGACGAGGACCGGGACCATGCCGAGGTCTCCCGACCGCATGCGGCGGATGAAACCGCGCAGCAGTTCTGCGGGGGACGAGTCCTCGACGAGGCGTTCATCGCTCCGGTCGGCGAAGACGGTGGGCGGGAGCGCCGTACTGTTCACCGTGTTCGTGCTCATGGTTTCCGGCTGCTGACTCATGCGTGCTTCTCCTTTGCGGCGCGCTGCGCGACGACGTTGTCCGACGCGCCGGTGATGGCGGCGACGAGATGCTCGGTCGTCGCCTCCTCGATCGTCATCTCCGCCGCGTTCTTGCCGAGACGCAGCACGATGATCCGGTCGGCCACGGCCTGCACGTCGGCCATGTTGTGGGTGATGATCACCACGCCCAGACCGTTCTCGCGCAGACGCTCCACGAGGTTCAGCACCTCGGCGGTCTGCGCGACGCCGAGCGCCGCCGTCGGCTCATCGAGCATGACCACCTTCGGGTTGCCCACCAGACTGCGCGCGATGGCCACCGTCTGCCGCTGGCCGCCCGAGAGCGACGCGATCGGGATGCGCACAGAGGGGATCTTGGCACTCAGCTGACGCAGCAGCTGCCAGCTGCGGGCCTCCATCTCGACCTCGTCGAGCACCCCGCCCACCGTCTCCTCCTGCCCGAGGAAGAGGTTCGCGACGACGTCGAGGTTGTCGGCGAGCGCGAGATCCTGGAACACGGTGGCGATGCCGAGCTCCTTCGCCTGGCGCGGGCCGTTGATCGTGACCGGCGTGCCATCGAAGATGATCTCGCCCTCATCGGGCTGGTACACCCCCGACATGATCTTGACGAGCGTCGACTTGCCGGCGCCGTTGTCGCCGACGAGTGCCACGACCTCACCGGGTGACACGTTCAGATGGACGTCCGTGAGCGCCTGCACGGCGCCGAATCGTTTCCCGATCGCCGAGAGGGTGAGCACGGGAGGGGGTGTCGTCATCGCATTCCTCGCTTCGCAGATGGTGATGGTGGCGCGGGGCGGGTGACGGCGCACCCGCCCCTGCCGATCAGCTCAGGCCCGCGGATGCGCAGGCGTCCGCGTACTGGTCGGTGCAGATCTGGTCGACGGTGTAGAACTCGTCTTTCACAACCGTGTCCTTCACGTTGTCCTGCATCACGGCGATCGGGTCGAGGATGTAGGACGGCACGTCCTGGAAGTCGGTGGTGTCGCTCGGAGTCTCCCCGTTCAGCAGATCGACCGCGAGCTGGGCCGCCTGCTCGGCTTCGGTCTTGATCGGTTTGTACACCGTCATGTACTGCTCACCGGCGATGATGCGCTGGATCCCGGCGAGTTCCGCGTCCTGACCGGTGATCGGCGGGTACTCGCTCACGCCTGCGGCTTTCAAGGCGGCGAAGACGCCGCCGGCCTGACCGTCGTTCGCGGCATACACACCCGCCAGATCGTCCGGATCGATGTTGTTCAGCTGGCTGCTCGTGAACTGCTGCGCGTTGTCCGGGCTCCAATCGGGGTTGTCGTACTCGGCCACGACGGTGAGCTTGCTCTCATCGATGACATTGTGGGCGCCCTGCTTGAACTGCGCGGCGTTCGGATCGGTCGGGGCACCGTTGAGCATCAGAATGTCGCCGGAGTCGCCGGTAGCGTCGACGAGCGCTTCGCCCTGCAGTTCGCCGACGCGTTCATTGTTGAACGAGATGTAGTAGTCGGCTCCGGTGATGAAGCGGTCGTACGCGACCACCGGGACGTCAGACGACTGGGACGACTTCACGATGCCCTCGGCCGACTTGCCGTCGACCGGATCGAGCACCAGCACGGACGCGCCGTCGGTGATGGCCGACTGCGCCTGCTGCTGCTGCTTCGAGGCGTCCTGATCGGCGTTCAGATAGTTGACGGTGCAGTCGTCGCAGAGCTCTTTCACCTTGGCTTCGAAGAGCGGCTTGTCGAAGGCCTCGTACCGGGTGGTCTTCGTCTCGGGCAGCAGCAGCGCGATCGTCTTGCCGCCCTCGCCGTCGCCGGAGGCGTCATCGGCGGAATTCGCCGCGCACGCCGTGAGGCCAGCGGCCGAGATGAGTGTGACCAATCCGAGTGCTGCGGTGCGGGATATGCGGTTCACGGGTTTCCTCCCCATTGAGTCAGTGACCGCCCGCAGTCGAATCGCGTACGGGCTCGAACCACAGTGTGCGCCGATCGCACCTTGCCGTCAAGGGTTGAAGACAAAACAACTAAAAGTTCGCGAATCAGCGAGTTTTATGTTTAGCCCTTGACGCCAAAGAGAAACTGCGCGACAGTACGGACATGACGAGTCCACACAGTTCGGCCGCGCTTCGAGACCGCAACCGCAAACTCGTCTTCGACGCGCTCCGGTCGTTCGGCCCCGCGTCCGAGACCAGTCAGGCCGACGTCGCCAGGCACACCTCGCTCGCGCCGGCGACCGTCTCGTCCAACGTGCGCGAACTCGAGGCCGCCGGCCTCATCACGGTCGCCGCAGGTGCCGGGCGGCGCGGAGCCGTGCTGCGCATCAACCCCGGCGCCGGTCTGGTCGGCGGCATCGACTTCGGACACTCGCACGTGCGCGTCTCCCTCGCCGACCTCGGCGGCACCATCACCGCGAGCACGACGTCCCCCATCGCCGACGATCACGACTCCGACGACGGTCTGCGACTCGCGAGCACCCTGCTCGAGGACCTTCGCGCACACGCCGACCCCGGACTCACGCTGCACGCCATGGGCGTCGGACTCCCGGCGCCGATCGGCGCCGACGGCGTCATCGACTCCGGGTCGATCCTGCCCGGATGGGTCGGCGTGCACGCGCGCGAGGCCGTGCAGCAGCGCTTCGGCGTGCCGACGATCGTCGACAACGACGCGAATCTCGGCGCACTCGCCGAGTACGCGGTGGGAGCGGGCCGCGAGTACTCCAGCGTCGCCTTCATCAAGGTGTCTTCGGGCATCGGGGCGGGCATCGTCCTCGACGGGCAGATCTTCCGCGGCGGCATCGCCACCGCGGGAGAACTCGGGCACCTCACCATGCACGAGGACGGACCGCTCTGCCGGTGCGGCAGCCGCGGGTGCCTCGAGTCGTACGCCGGAGGTGCCTCGCTCGTGCGTCAGTACCGCACCATCGCTCCCGACCTCACGGTCTCCGCGTTCGTCGAACGGGCGACGAACGGTGATGTCGGCGCCCGCCGACTCATCGAAGACGCCGGACGGCACCTCGGTCGTGCAGCCGCCTCGCTCGCCCAGATACTCGGCCCCGAGGCCATCGTCGTCGGCGGCGACCTCGCTGAGGCCGGCGACCTGCTGCTCGACGGCGTGCGCGAGGGCCTCAGGCGTCACGCGCTCGAGTCGATCGCAACGAACACCGCCGTCGTGCAAGCCGGTCTCGCCGACCGGTCGGCCGCGATCGGCGCCGTGCTCATGGCTCTCGAGGCGGTCGACGTCTGACGCGCGCGGTTCGTGGAGTGCCTCCGCGCGGCAGCGGTTCAGATCTGGAGGAGGCGCGGACTCAGCGCATCCACCGCGTAGGTCGCGATCTCGCTGAGCGACGACCCCCGGCCGACGCCGACCACCGGAAGACCGGCGCCGCGCGCCGACGCGAACCCGGTCGGCGAATCCTCGAACGCGACTGCGCGTTCCGCGTCGACGCCGAGGAGTTCGAGCGCCCGAACGTAGCATGCCGGATCGGGCTTCGCACGCTCCACGTCCTCGAGCGCGACGACGACATCGATCGCGTCGAGCAACTCGATCTGACTCAACGCCGGCACGGCGACCGTCTTGCTCGCCGCGGTCACGACCGCGATCGGCGTCCCGGCGGCGTGCGCCGCGCGCACGAACGCCTCCGCCTCGGCGCTGATGCGACGCTCGTGGTACACCGCTGAGAGGTAGCGTCGGTTGAAGAGCGCGACCAGCTCACCGATGCGCCGGGGATCGGCGTCTCCGGAGAGCTCCTGGAACATGCTCTCCTCCGTGCGCCCGAGGAACCAATCGAAGTAGCGCTCGCGCTCGAGATGAACGCCGAGTCGCTCGAACGCGATGCCCGACACGAGTTCTCGGATGAGTTCTTCGTCGTCGGAGAGCGTTCCGTTGAAGTCGATGAGCAGCGCATCGGCATCGGCGATGAGCCGCGCGATATGGGCGCCGCGAACGGTGCGGCGCGGTCGCGTGAGCGTCGGGATCCGGGACATGTCATCCTCCCTCTGACGGCGATTCGGTCAGGGGTGACGCTACGCCGCTCACGCGAACGGGAGGTGAACGGCGCGTGGCCGGGATCAGTCGACCGAGGCGGTCGGCCAGTCGACGCCCAGCAGCTCGTTCGTGCGGGCCCAGTGCCGCTCCCGGAACCCGCGGTCAGCCGCAGCCCGGTGCGTGCGACCCGGAGCACCGTTCGGCAGGAAGTACCCGCCCGACTCCCAGCGATGCACTACAGCGGGATCCGCGAACTGCGCCAGGGTGGCTCCGCCTTCTGCGGCCGAGCTCAAGAAGCGTCGCATGAGGGGCCCGTACGCCCAGCGCAGCACGGAAGAGCTCTCGGCTGAGAAGTTCGTCGCGACGACTCCCGGGTGGAAGGAGTAGGCCGACAGGCCGGCCGCGGTGTAGCGTTCGGCGAGCGTGCGCGCCGAGACGACGTTCGCGAGCTTCGCATTCCCGTACGCGCGATTCGCCCGGAATCGGCGTGCGCTGTCGAAGTCGTCGAAGTCGACCCGTGCGAACACGCGCGAGGCCACGCTCGCGGTGTGCACGACCGTGGCGCGGGATGCGAGCAGGCGATCGAGCAGCAGTCGCGTGAGCAGCATGGGCGCGAGGTGGTTCACCTGGAGGGTGAGCTCGTGCCCATCCGCAGTGATCGACGGCCCGCTGAACACCCCGCCGGCATTGTGCGCGAGCACGTCGATCGCGTCGTACGAGGCCAGCTCGTCCGCCAGTCGGCGCACGTCATCCAGACGCGAGAAGTCGGCGACGTGCACGTGCGGGGTACCCGCCGACTCCGCGGCCCGTCGCGTCTTGTCGGGCGAGCGACCGACCATGACGACCCTGGCCTCCGTCTGCGTCAGGATTCGGGCTGCGCTCGCGCCGATGCCGTCGCTCGCCCCCGTGATGACCACTGTCGGCTGCTCGCTCATGCGCTCATCGTACCGGTCCCTCCGTACCGATTTCGCCCGTATCGAACAAGGGGGTGACGGCACGGATCTCGTCGGGCAAGCTGGCCGTATGACTACTCACGAGAACAAGATCGTTGTCACCCGCACCATCGACGCACCGACGAAGGACCTCTTCAACATCCTCACCCTGCCGGCCAGGCACGCCGAGTTCGATGGCTCGGGTATGGTGCGCGCGGACGAGAAGTCGCAGCGTCTGCAGCACGTCGGCGACGTGTTCGTCATGAACATGCACGCCGAGGCGATGGGCGGCGACTACCAGATGCACAACCACGTCACGGCGCTCGCCGAGAACAAGATGGTGGGCTGGCAGCCCGCGCAGTCGAAGAACCCGAACGAGCCGGAGGGCTGGGAGTGGCTCTATGAACTGAACTCGGTCGATTCGGGCAGCACCGAGGTCACGCTGACCTACGACTGGTCGAAGGTGACCGATGCGAAGCTGCTTCCGATGTTCCCCCTCGTGTCCGAGGAGCAGCTGGAGCAGTCCCTCAATCAGCTCGCCGCAGCGGTCGCCGACGCTTAAGACCGAGCGGGCCCGACCAGCTTCGCCGTGCACTCGAGCGCGGCTGCGGGTTCACTGCCGCGGCAGGTGAGCCGCCGCGGCGGTGCCTGCTCGGCGACGACCTCGACGTCGTGCAGGTGCCGCTCCGGCAGTGGTCCTCGCAGCGTCAGACGCCAGGCCCGCTCGCCGCGGTCCTGCGAGATCACGGCGTAATCGTCGCGCCCCGCAGGCCCTTCGGCGTGCAGCAGCGCCGCGATCGCCGCCTGCGCGACGGGGGCGAGATCGGTGTACCCCCGCAGGTGGTCGGCCGCGATCCGCCCGGAGAAGTGCTGACGCAGCGTGGCCAGGGCAGTGTCGGGCGTCAGCCTGCCGTACGCCACGCCGTCCGGTATGACGACGACGTTCGGAGCGAAACGGTCACCGCCGACGTGCGTGCACTCCCAGACGCGAGTGGGCCACGCCGTGCTGAGGGCCTCCGCCACCGGCCTGCCGCGCACCGAACAGCACACGTCGTGCTGCCCGTGGGCGCACACCAGCACCGTCGCGGGCCGATCCTCGTCCCCCAGCGGTGCCACCCCGTGATCGCCGGCGTCCGCAATGCTGCGCAGCACCTCTGCCGCGGCCCTGAGATCGCTGTCGACCTGCCAGACGCCCCACCGCTGACGCGACTCCCCCGACGGGGTCCGGTGGAGCACCGCCCACTGGCCGAGACCCCCCGCACGCCGTCGCCCGAACCGCCGCACCAGCAGGATGCGGGCGCGGAGCGACCGCGCCGCCGCGAATACCTCGTCGTGCACGTCCGGGTCGATCCGGATGCCGTCGAATCCGTTCGCCGGCCAAGCGCCCCGGTACTCGACGAGCACCCAGGTCGTTCCGCGCGGAGCGGTTCCCGCGAGCGAATCGCCGCGCCGCTCGGCGACGGCGGCGCAGAAGAACGGCGCGGAATCGGACACCCGAGACCTCAGTTGTCGCCGGGTACCAGCACCCCGGCCCGGAGCAGGCGCTTCGCCAGCTCGACGCCGAGAGCCTCGGCGCGCACCGAGTCCGAGCGGTCTGCGGGTTCGCGATCGACCAGACGGCGGACGACCTCACGATCGTCGTCGCTGAAGTCCATCCACCCGACTCGGGTCATCAGGCGGTCACCGACGAACCGGGCTTCGAGCCCGCCGCGCAGCCGCACGATCGACTCGGGGTGCAGTTCACTGGTGAAGCGTCGCTGCGCGAGTGGACCGAGCGGCGCGGGTCTCGCCTCGGTGCGGCGGATGCGGTGCAGGCCGGGACCGGGATCCACCTCGTCGAGCGCCTCGCGCATTCGGGCTGTGATCGCGGCGATCGTCGCCGGATCCGGACCGCGCTGTCCCAGCGGCAGACTCCGTCTCAGTTCAGGGTCGTCGCGCAGCTCCCGCAGCAGAGACGCCGTGATCTCCTCGGCGACGGCGTACGCCGTCCGATTGTGGATCCCGAGGGTGACGTGGATCGAGACCTCGCCCTGCGCCTGCGCGGCGTGCAGCCACCCGCGCGGCAGATAGAGGACATCGCCCGGCTCGAGCACGGCGTCGATCGCGGGCTCCGTCGCCGCGGCCGCGCTCACCTGCTCGCGTCGGTCGGTCCAGGGCTGATCGCGCAGCGGATCGGGGAAGACGGGTTCATGGATGACCCAGCGCTTCGTTCCGCTGATCTGCAGCACGAAGACGTCGTGCACGTCGTAGTGATCGTCGAACCCCTGGTTCTGCGGGGGCGTGATGTAGGCGTTCGCCTGCACCGGACTGCCGAGCTCGTCGTTCAGCGTCGAGACGAGCCGGCCGATCGGATCCCACGTGCGCTGCAGCGCTTGGAGGACCAGCGTCGCCCCGTCGTCGAACTGCCGCCAGAGCGCGGTGTCGTCGAGCTGGTCCGAGATGGTCGCTCCGACACCGGCACCCGAGGTGAACGATGCGGTCGGGAGCGTCGCTCCGTCTTTCGCGACCCGGAGGAACGGCGAGCGGAGCCCGCGCCGCGAGACGAGTTCATCGACCGCGTCCGCCGAGAAGATATCGGAGAAGTCCGAGGCGCCCCGGGTGAGGAGCGCTCGTCGAGCCCAGTACTCCTCGCCGAAACGTTTCCGATCGATATCGATGAGACGCGACGCGAGGACTCCGGTCCCCTCTCGGGCACCGGAGTCCTCACGAGCGTGGCCAGCAGCGCTCAAGAGCGATCCGCGCCGCCGTCGGCTCCGCCGTCATGAACACCGGGCTCACCCGCGGCGCCGCCGTCTGCCGGCCCCTCGGCCCCGCCATCGGCTCCCCCGTCGTGCACACCGGGCGTGCCCGCCGCGCCGCCGTCCGCAGGACCCTCGGCGCCGCCATCGGCTCCCCCGTCGTGCACACCCGGCTCGCCCGCGGCGCCGCCGTCGGCCGGACCCTCGAGACCATTCGTATCGTGATCGGTTCCGCTCATGATTCCTCCTCGAACTCTGCCGGCGAGCCCATCTGCGACGGGGAGATCCCGTCACGCTCACCCGTTGCCGAGTCTAGTGAGCGCATCCCGCCGCGCAGAAGGGGTTGCGCGAGGCTCGAACCGCGCACTCGCCAGTGCCGCCTCGACTCGAACCGACCGGCCGCACGGGTTTACACTAGTCCTTTGAGCAACGGAGCCTGCCGCCCGACTCCCACCCCGAAAGGTCGCCCCATGACTGCGCCCACTCCCGTGCTCACCCCTGCCCGCCGCACGATCGCCCTCTTCGCGCTCGCACTCGGCGGCTTCGGCATCGGCGTCACCGAGTTCGCCTCGATGGGCCTGCTCCCCGACATCGCTCAAGACCTGCTGCCCGGATACGCCGCCTCCCCGACGACCGAGATCGCGCGGGCCGGGATCCTCATCACGATGTACGCGCTGGGCGTGGTCGTGGGGGCGCCGGTCTTCGCCGCGCTCGGCGCCCGCGCTTCGCACGCGAAACTCACGTTCCTGCTGCTCGTCCTCTTCATCGTCGGCACGATCGCCTCGGCCCTCGCGCCGACGTTCGGCTGGCTCGCAGCGTTCCGGTTCATCGCCGCGCTGCCGCACGGCGCCTACTTCGGCGTCGCCTCCCTCATCGCCGCGCGCATCATGGGTCCCGGAAACCAGGGCAAAGGCGTCGCGCTCGCGATCTCGGGGCTCACCGTGGCGAACGTCGTGGGCGTACCCCTCGCCACCTGGCTCGGCCAGCACCTGGGCTGGAGGTGGGCGTACGTGCTCGTCGCGGTGATCTTCGCGGTGACGCTCGCGCTCACGGTGCTCGCGCTGCCCCGCACCCCGGGCGACCCGACCCGTCACGCGCGCGCCGAGTTGCGCGCGTTCCGCAACCCGCGCACCTGGATCATGATCGCGGTGGGATCGATCGGGTTCGGCGGCTTCTTCGCGGTGTACTCGTACATCGCCGAGGTGTCCACCGAGGTGGCCGGCCTCTCGACCGCATCGATCCCGTGGGTGCTCGCCGTCATGGGCATCGGCATGACCCTCGGCAACCTCATCGGCGGCTGGGCGAGCGACCGCGACCTCACCAAGACGATCGTCGTCGGGTTCTCCACCTTCATCGTCTCGCTCATCCTCTACACCTGGTTGGCGCCGACGCCGGTCGGACTGTTCGTCACGGTGTTCCTCATCGGCATCACCCAGTCGATGCTCATCCCGTCGATTCAAGCGCGGTTGATCCGGATCGCCGATCGCGCCGCACTGCTCGGCGCGGCCGTGAATCACGCCGCGTTCAACATCGGCAACGGACTCGGCGCCGCACTCGGCGGAGCGGTCATCGCCGCGGGCTTCGGCTACCTCGCTCCGGGGTGGGTCGGCGTCGCGCTCGCCGTCATCGGACTGGTCCTCGCGCTCGTCAGCGTGATGGTCACCCGTCACGACAAGCGGAGATCTCTGGACACGGTCGGAATTCGAGTCCCGGCCGAATAAGCACGCCGCGCGTCCGAGCGAGCTACCCCGCATCCGCCGCGGCGTCGGCCTCGAGCAGCCGCAGCCACACCTCGCTGACCGTGGGGTACGCGGGCACCGCGTGCCAGAGCCGGTCGACCGGCACCTCGCCGACGATCGCGATCGTCGCCGAGTGCAGCAGCTCGGCGACGTCCTGACCGACGAAGGTCGCACCGATGAGGGTGTTGCGCTCGGCATCGATCACGAGTTTCGCGCGCCCGGTGTAGCCGTCAGCATGCAGCGCCGCTCCGGCGACGGATCCGAGGTCCGCCTCCACGGTGCGCACTGCGGTGCCGGCCGCGCGAGCGTCGGCCTCCGTCACCCCGACGCTCGCGACCTCGGGATCGGAGAAGACGACGCTCGGAACCGCCGCGTGGTCCGCGGTCGCCACGTGCCGCCCCCACGCCCGATCCTCGACGACTGCGTTCCCCGCACGGGCCGCGATGGCCGCGCCCGCGGCGCGCGCCTGGTACTTCCCCTGGTGAGTGACGAGCGCCCGACCGTTCACATCGCCGACGGCGTACAGCCAGTCCGTTCCTACGACGCGCAGCGTGTCGTCGACGGCCAGCGGCAGGGTCACGCCGAGATCGTCGAGACCGAGTCCGTCCGTATGCGGGCGTCGCCCCGTCGCAACGAGCAACTCGCTCGCGGACACATCCGCGCCGTCGGAGAGGTGCACCGTGACGACCCCGTCGTCTGCGCGGGCGACGTGCTGCGGCGACACCCCGGTACGCACATCGACTCCGGCCGCCGCGAGCCCCTCCTGGAGCAGGGGGCCGACGAACGGCTCCGCCTGCCCGAGCAGGCCGCCGCGCGCGATGAGTGTGACCTGCGATCCCAGGGAGGCGAAGGCGAACGCCATCTCGGTTCCGGCGACGCCACCGCCGACGATGATCAGGCTGTCCGGGATCCGATCCACGGAGGTGGCTTCCCTGGTCCCCCACGGGTCGACGCCCGCAAGACCGTCGATCGGCGGCAGCACTGGAACCGATCCGGTCGCCAGCGCGACCGCGGCGCACGTCAGCGGTCGCCCGTCGACCTCGACCCTGCCGACACCGGCCACCCGACCGTGCCCGCGCACGAGTTCGATGCCCGCGTTCGCGACCCAGTCGGCCTGGCCGGCATCATTCCAATCGCTCGTGAACGAGGTGCGCCGGTCGAGCACCGCCTGCACATCGAGTGCGCCGGTCACCGCGGCGTCGGCGCCCGCGACGCGACGGGCCGCGGCGAGCGCCTGACCACTGCGCAGCAAAGCCTTCGACGGCATGCACGCCCAGTAGGAGCACTCCCCTCCGACGCGCTCGGACTCGATGATCGCGACGCGCAGGCCGCGCGACGCCGCGCCATCCGCGACGTTCTCACCAGCGGGTCCGCCGCCGATGACGATCAGGTCGTAGTCGAGTTCAGGGTGCGTCTGCGATGCCATGCTGCATTCTCTCGCATGCGCGCCGCGCTGCACAGGGGCTCTTCCTCCTCGGGACCGAGTCAGCACACCTCGAAGACGTAGTCGGGGTCTTCCGGGGCCACGAGCGCTCGATCCCGCAGGATCGTCGCCCGCGGTGTCGCGCCGTCGCCGCACACCTCCGCGAAGGGTCGGGGCAGGGCATCGGTGTATTCGATGTCCATGACGGCGTCTCCGTACACGTCGGTGTACGTTCCGCACTCGTCGAATGCGGCGCACTCCTCACTCACCGCGAAGTCGAATCCGGCCTCGTCCCGCAACCAGGCGGCGTGCTCGGCCGCGTTCTTCTGCCCTGCGGCGAGTCCGGCGTCGTGTGCGGCGGCGACGAGCGCCGTCGCGACGATGGCGGCATCGTCGCGACTGATCGCTCCATCCGAACGGGTGAACGTGTCCAGGTTGTCGAACTCCACCGCTGCGAATCCGTCGTCGCGGCACCCCTCGATCCAGGTCGATACGCGGTCGATGACGATCGTGCGGCCCGCTTCCGTCGCGATGTCGAGCAGCGCTTCGTCCGGCCAGTCGGGGTCGGTGCGCACCTCGCCGTCGATCCGCAGAATGGCATCCTCCGGCCACGCGTGCATCTCACCCGGTTGCGTCTGGAAGCCGTTGAGGTAGCAGATCGAATACGCGTCCGAGGCGGGTTCCGCCGTACGGTCGCGCGTCACCACGGTGACACCATCGGGCAGCGCGTACGCGGCACCCAGCTGGTAGTCGAATGCCGCCCCGGCCGGAAACTCCGCCGCGGCCCCGGCGGTGATCTCGGGTGACGGTTCACCGGATTCGGATCCGGGAGCGCACGCCGTCATGCTCAGCGCCCCTCCGACCAGGAACGCGGCCAGAAGGAAGCGGGTCCAGCATGGTCCGCTCCGCGCTCGGGTTCGTCTCGCACTCACTCGTGCGGGTCCCCGATGCAGAACTCGTTGCCGTCCGGGTCGGCGAACGTATCCCAGGAGAAGGAGTCATCACCACGGGTGCCGCGGTGTTCGGCTCCGGCGGCGACCCACTCACGCACGAGCGCGTCTCGATCGACGTCGGCTGACCGGTCGAGGTCAAGGTGCATCCGGTTCTTCCCCGGTGTCGGATCGTCGGTCTTCTGGAAGCCGAGCGCGACGGGGAGGTCGGGTGCGCGGACCATGCAGAACCAGCCGTCCGCGTCGAAGACCACCGCACCTCCGACCCGCTCGGCCCACCACTCGGCGATCGTCCGCGGATCGGTGGTATCCAGCGTGACCATTCCCAATCGAATCATGTGCGCTCCGTCCTCTTCCCCTCGCTGTTCGAGCATCTCACGGTTCGAGTCCGCGTTCGGTCCGCTCACGGGCCACTCGCTCCCCCTCCTGCCAGGAGGCGACGTGCTGCACCCGTCCGGCGAGACCGTGCGCATCGATATCGTCGGCGCTGTAGATGCCGGAGGGATCGATCACGTAGAGGTATTTCCCCTCGGAGCAGAACGCGCCGAGGACTTCGGACAGCATGAGCAGAGCCACCGCCTTCGCTTCCACGACCTCCGAGAGGTCGACGACGACGTAGCGCTCTGAGACGCTCTCGGACGACATTCGGCGCACCACGGTCTCCGCGGCGACGAAGTCGATCGTGCCCTGCAGCCGGAAATACGCCGCATTCCCGATGTCGTTCTCCACCGAAGTGTTCGTGATCGCCTCGCGCACGGCCAAGTGCCCGACCTCCGGAATCCGCATGAGATGCAACCCGAGGTCCCGTGACAGTCGCTCGCACGCCGCTACCGCACGGACGCTGTTGCCGTGCCGATCGAGACGCGGCGAGAACGCGGCGAGACCGATGCGCCCGGGCGATGCGCCGACGATGCCGCCGCCGACACCGCTCTTGGCCGGGATCCCGACCGCGGAGACCCAGTCGCCCGCGGCGTCGTACATGCCGCACGTCGTCATCACGGACAGGACGTGCCCGGCGATCTCCTCATCGATGACCCGCTCGCGCGTCACCGGCTGCACGCCGCCTGACGCGAGTGTCGCCCCCATCACGGCGAGATCCCGTGTTGTCACGAGCACCGAGCTCTGCCGGATGTACCCCTCCACCGCGACGGCGGGTTCGGCGGCGAGCGCGTCGCCGGCTCTGAGGATGTTGGCGATCCCGAGATTGCGATAGGCCGCCCCCCACTCCGAGGCGCAGATCGATTCGTCGACCGTGAGCGTTCGGCCCGCGCACGCGGAGAGGAAGCCGAGGACGGCGGAGAACTTCTCTGCGGCCGTCTCACCGGGAACCAGCGCGAACGTGGCGATCGCGCCGGCGTTGATCATCGGATTCGCCGGGCGGCCGCGCTCGTCGACGGAGATGCGGTTGAAGGCGTCGCCCGACGGTTCGATCCCAATGTGCTCGAGCACCTGGTCCAGGCCCCGCTCCCGGATCGCGAGCGCGTAGGTGAACGCTTTCGCGACCGACTGGATCGTGAACGGAAGGTCGGCGTCGCCCGCCGCGTACGTCTGGCCGTCGAGCATCGCGATCGCCACGCCGAACGGCTCGGGATCGACCCCCGCGAGCTCGGGGATGTAGTCGGCCAGTGCGCCGTCCCTCCGCTCAGCGATGCCGTCGAGAACGTTCCGCAGGTACGGCTGGATCGGTGAGCGCATGCCACCACTGTAGGCCGATCTCAGGCCGCCGTACCGGCACCGCCCCAGGGGCTCCCGTAGTGCGCCGCCAGGTGCCCCGCCTCCGCGGCGCTCAGGAGCCGGGTCAGACGATGTTCGGCGAGCGTGACCCGCAGTCGCGATGTCTCCTCGACCTCGATGGCGCGTGCCACGGCGGTGTCGACATCGGGAGCGGCGACGATCTGCCCGTGATTCTGCAGGAGCGCGCCGCGGAACGGCTGCGTCATGCGCCGCACGGCGGTCGCCTGTGCAGCGTCGCCCGGAGGTGCGTACGGGATGAGCGGGGTCTGGCCCACGCGCATGACGAAATAGGGCGTCAGGGGCGGCAGCGCGCTCCACTCGGTCCAGGCCTCGAGGCACGACGCCGCGACGGACGCGGTCGAGTGGAGGTGCACTACGCACGCAGCTTCGCGGTCACGGGCGTACATCGCGAGATGGAGCGGGTATTCTTTCGACGGCGGTGGCCCGTCGAGCTGCCTCCCCCAGTCCTCCGCGGCGAGCGAGATACGTGAGAGGTCCTCCGCGTCGAGTTCGCCCATTGAGACGCCAGTGGGCGTGATGTGCATCACGTCACCCACGCGGACGCTCGCGTTGCCCGAACTGCCCGGGCTCAGTCCGAGCGCGGTGAGTTCGGCGCTCGCCCGCACCAGCGCCGGTATGACGCCGCTCACCGCAGGTGCTCCCAGGCCGCGGTGAACAGGTCGGAACCGCCGAAGTTTCCTGATTTCAGCAGTAGGTTGAGCGGGTCTCCTCCGTGCGCCGCGGCGCGCCCCCGAGCCCAGGACAGTCCGGGGGCGACCGGGTCGCCGAGGTCGAGCCGGGTCACGCCCAGCCGCTGCATCACGCTCCCCGAGGTCTCGCCACCGGCGACCAGCAGCTGCCGCATGCCGCGGGCGGTGAATGCCACGGCGAGCTCGGCGTGCGCGGCCTCGATGAGCGCGGCGTGCGCGCCGTCGCCCACGTCTTCGGGTGCGCCGGTGGCGTAGACGAGCACGGGGCGCCGGGGTGCGTCGGCCCACTGCGCGGCGGCCCACGCGGTCAGTCGATCGATCTCGGCGGTGAAGTCGCTTGTGAGCGCCGCGGTGTCGAGTCGTGCGCTGGGAAGCGATTCGCGCGCGTGCGCCACCTGGCCCTGGGTCGCGTGCGAAGCGCTGCCGGCGAGCACCGCTCTGAAGCCCTCGACCACGGGCATGGGTGCGGCGGCCGCATGGCGGAGCGGGAGACCGAGGGCGAGCCCCGATCCGCCGCTCACGAGCACGTCGTTCGCGGTGGCGGCGGCGATGGCTGCGAGATCCGCGTTCGATACGGCATCGACCACGACGTGACTGCGCGCCGGGACCGCGTCGATCGCCGCCCGGATCGCGACCGCCCCCTCCTGCACGGTACGCCAGGAGACCCATCCGACGCTCCGGTCGGACTGCGCGGTCAAGAGCTCCGTGACGTCGGAGCGCGTCATCGGCGTCAGCGGATGGTGGCGCATGTGGCTGCTCTCGAGGAGCTCGTCGAAGACGAACAGGCGGCGCTGGTAGACCGTTCTGCCAGCGTCGGGGAAGGCCGGGACGACCACGGTGCGATCGGCTCCGAGATCGGTCGCGAGCGCATCGAGCACGGGCCCGATGTTCCCGGCGGCGGTGGAATCGAATGTCGAGCAGTACTTGTCGTAGATGCGCGGTGCCCCGGCATCCCGCAGCAGCCGCGCGGCTGCACGCGTTGCGGACACTGCGTCGGTCACCGGCGCCGTGCGCGACTTCAGCGCGATCACCGCACCATCGACACCGTCGAGGTCGGCGGGCGAGTGGTCGACCCCGAGCAGTACGGCGACGCGCAGACCGCGAGCGCGCCAGTTGGTCGCCAGGTCCGTGGCGCCTGTGAAGTCGTCGGCGACTCCGCCCCATTCCAGCATCCGTGGTCCTTCCGTTGGTGTCGCGATACCACCTGCATCGCGAAAGTTCACACGTCATGCTACATTGATGTTCGCTCATGTGAAAAAACTTGACTGTAATGTGATCGCCCTCGGCGATACTCCCGCCTTGTCAACGACGCCAACCGCCCTGGAGCCGCCATGTCCCACCGATCCGCACCTGACACCGTCCGATACGCCCTCACCGGCGCGGCAGGAGACTACGGCCGCACCCTCCTGGCTCAGCGCGCCCCGGGCATCCAGCCGCGAGTGCTCTGCGACATCGATACCGCAGCGGTCCGCGGGCTGCTCACGGAGCTCCAGGTGCCCGCCGCTCGCATTGTCGATGCGGACACTCCCGAGGCTATCGCGAACGCGGCGCAGGATCCCGACGCCATCATCATCGTGCCGAGCATCGATCTCCTGCCGCACGCCTCGTACGACATCCTCGTCGAGGCGACCGGCCGACCGGAAGCCGGGTTCGACGCCGCCGCGCACGCGGTGCAGGGCGAACGCCACGTCACGCTCGTGAGCAAGGAGATCGATTCGTTCGCCGGCGTGCACCTCGCGCATCTCGCCGCGTCGCAGGGCACTGTCGTCACTCCTGCGCTCGGCGATCAGCCCGCGAACCTCATCGAGTGGACGGATCGGCTCCGCGCCTACGGGCTCGATATCATCGCGATCGGCAAGTCGAGCGAGTACGACCTCATCTTCGACCCCGAGACCGAAACGGTGACGCAGCTCGACGAGACCATCGCGGTACCAGGATTCGGAGACCTCCAGCACCTCGGCGACGATCTCACCGCGACGCTCGCGGCGCGCGCCGAAGCCGTCGCCGCGCTGAAGCGCACCGCCACCGCGGACTCGTGCGAGATGGCGGTCGTGTCGAACTACACCGGGTTCACGTCGGCCGCCCCTGAGATGCTGTACCCCGTCGTCCGCCCGTCCGAACTCGCCGACGTCTACGCCCTGCGCGAGCACGGCGGGATACTGCCCGAGCCGGGGCACCTCGACGTGTTCAGTGCGCTCCGACTTCCCGGTGAGACCAGCTTCGCGGGAGGTGTCTTCGCGATCGTCCGCACCGGCGACCCGCGCACCTGGGAGATTCTGCGCGGCAAGGGGCACGTGGTGAGCCGCGATGGTCGCACCGCATGCCTCTTCCTCCCCTACCACCTCATGGGGGTCGAGACCCCGGTCACGCTCACCGAGGCCGTACGCCACGGACGAGCGGTCACCCCGCATCTGCCGACGCAGGTCTCCGTGCTCGCCGGACGCACCACCCGCGCGTTCTCGGCCGGGGAGTCCTTCGTCATGGGAGGCCATCATCACGACGTCGAGGGCGTAGCGCCGGTGGTGCTCGCGATCGACGACGCCCCGACGGACATCGCTCCGCTCTACCTCGCGGGTATGTCCTCGCTCGACGCGGACCTCCCGGCGGGCACGCTCATCACCCTCGACCGCCTCACCGGATGCCCCACCGCACTGCTCGACGCCTGGCAGCAGTCGCGACGCGCGGGCTCGCGGACGCACTGACCCCTTCCCATCCACACCATCTCAGAGACGAGAAGCACACACCATGTCTGACGTTTACATCCTGCTGATGTTCTTTCTCGCGATCGCCGTGCTCGTCACGCTGATCGCGAAGTTCAAGATCCACCCGGTGCCGACCCTCTTCATCGTGGTCGTCGCGCTGGGTCTCGCCCTCGGTATGGGCACGGGCACGATCGACCTCGTCCAAGAGGGATTCGGCAACACGCTCACCAGTGTCGGTCTGCTCGTGATCTGGGGGTGCGTGCTCGGCAAGATGCTCGAGCTCAGCGGGGCGGCGATGCGCATCACCGACTCCGCGCTGCAGCTCTTCAAGAAGCGGAAGATCCCCTGGGGCATCGCGCTCGCGTCGACCATCGTCGGCATTCCCCTGGTCGCTGACACCGTCGTCGTCATGCTGATCCCGATCGTCTCCGTGATCGCCGCCCGGACGGGCCGCTCGATGATGGTGCTCGGCCCCATCCTCTACATGGGTGCGTACGTCATGACCTCCGTCATCCCGCCCGGGCCGGGACCGCTGGCCTCGGCCGCTCTGCTCGACGTCGACTTCGGTCAGGCGATCCTCTTCGGTCTCGCCGTCGGCATTCCCGGCATCGTCGCGGCCGTCCTGTACCTGCTCACCATCCGCACGAAGGTCGCTCCGCTCGCCGAGTACGTCCAGCACCTCGACACGTCGGACGCCGAGACTGCGGGCACACGCGGTCCCGGTGCCGCCGCCGCCCCGCGGTCGGAGCGCCGGGTCGACACCGCTCCTGCCGGGCAGACGCAAGCGGTCAAACCGGGCGAACTCGGCATCACGCCGACCGCCGGACTCGGTCTCACCGAGTCGCTGATCCCGATCCTCGCGCCCATCGTGCTGATCATGCTCAGCTCGTTCGTCTCACCGCTGCTCGGGGACTCACTCGTGGCGAACGTGCTCGACTTCATCGGCACGCCGACGGTCGCGCTCTTCCTCGCCTGCCTCATGGCTCTCCCGCTGTTCCGGCGCCAGTGGCACGATAAGAAGGTCGTCAACGGCATCGTCGAACAGGGCCTGCGGATGGCGGCGATGTTCCTCGCGCTCACCGGTATCGGCGGTTCGCTCGCCTTGATCATCCGTGAGACCGGCGTCGCCGAGAACATCGCGGCAGCCATCGAGGCGGCGCACATGCCGCCGATCATCATCCCGTTCCTCGTCGCCGCCGTGGTGTGCACGATCACCGGCTCCAACATTCTCGGCGTGATGACCGCAGCGGCGATGATGGAGCCACTGCTGCCGACGCTCGGGCTCGATCCGCTCGCGGTCTACCTGGCATGTGCCACCGGCGCGCAGATCATGAAGCATCCGAACTCATCCGGCTGGTGGATCACCACGACGATGTCGAACATGACCGTGGGCCAGGGCATCCGGTCGACCGGTGTCGCCTCGCTCATCTCGGGCGTCACCGGCTTCGCAGTGCTGAACGTGCTCATGCTGACCGGGGTGGTGTGACCGGACTCCGGCGACGGCTAAGCTGGCCAGCGTGCCAGAGGAACGCTCGATGATCCCGGATCAGCGCCGCGAGGTGCTGCTGCGCGAACTTCGCGCGCATCAGGTGCTCAGCGTCGCGCAGCTGACGGAGCTGCTCGGCGTCTCGCACATGACGGTCCGTCGGGACATCGGCGCCCTCGAGGACGCTGGGCGGCTGGTCTCGGTGCCCGGCGGCGCGCGCATCGCCTCGCAGGTGGCGCGCGAGCCGACGTTCGAAGAGAAGTCTCTCGTCGAACGACAGCAGAAACTCGCGATGGCGCGCTGCGTCGCCGATCGCGTACGGGATCACACCGCCGTCTATCTCGACGCCGGGACCACCACGCGGGAACTGCTCCCGCACCTGCGCGAGCTCACCGGCGTCACGGTCGTCACCAACGACTTTCCGATCGCGATGGAGGCGATGGAACTCGGCGGTCTCGAGATCATCCACGTCGGCGGGCACGTCGACCGCGTCAACCGGTCGAGTGTGGGCGCGCTCGCGGCGGCCACGCTCGACCGGATCGCGATCGATGTCGCCTTCATCTCGACCGCGGTCTGGGACCTCGACCACGGCGTCACCACGCCGTCCGAGGCGAAAGTGGTCGTGAAGCAGGCGGCGATCACCGCGGCGCGCACCTCGATCCTGATGGCATCGAGTTCGAAGTTCGGATCCTTCGGCATGTACCGGATCGCCGCGCTCGACGCGTTCGACGCGGTCATCACCGATTGGGGCCTCGGTGTCGAGGAGTCGCAGCGGCTCCGCAGCGCCGGCGTGCGGCTCGAAGAGGCCGGCGAACCGTGAACGAAGACCCCGTCGTCGGTTCCGACACCGACGCCGAACCGTTCGCGGTCGGGATCCGCGCATCGACGCTCGCCGCCCGGACGCGCGGCGCGTTCGTCGCCGACGTCGAGCGGCGCGATGTCACGCTCGATACGCAGCAGCGCGGCGCCGTGGCAGCACTCGCCGCCTCGGACCACCGCGGCGCCTACCTCTGGGGCGGCGTCGGGCGCGGGAAGACCATGCTCGCCGACGCGTATTTCCGGTCGATTCCGACCACGGCGAAGCGACGCGTGCATTTTCACGCGTTCTTCCGCGAGCTGCACGGGCGCATCGTTGCGGACCGCCGCCCGATCGAAGCAACCGTGAGCGACATGCTGGCGCGCGACGAGGCCGTGCTCTTCGACGAGTTTCACGTGCACGACGTCGCGGACGCCGTGTTTCTCGCGCGGACGCTCGATGCGATCCTCAACCTCGACATTCTCATCGTCGCCACATCGAACGACCCGCCGAGCGCCCTCCTGCCCGACCCGGAGTTCCACGACCGCTTCCTGCCGACCATCGCGCTCATCGAGCAGCATCTCACCGTGATCGAGATGGGCCCGGGACCCGATTACCGTGCGACGAGCCCCGGTGGACCGAACGGTTTCTCCAGCAGCACCTGGACCGCGCGGGCGACGGCAGCGGAACCGAGGGCGTGCGACGCCGCAACATTCTCGTTCGCCGAACTCTGCATCGCGCCGAGGAGCTCCTGGGATTTCCTCGATCTCGCGGAGGCGCATCGCCGCATCGTCGTCACCGGCATTCCGGCCCTCGACGAGGTGGACCCGCAGACCGCCGCGCGTTTCTGCGTGCTCATCGATGTCCTCGCCGACGCCGATGTCGCGTTCGATGGCGTTTCGGCCGCGCACTGGAGTCGCTTGCGGCACGTCGACGAGCCCCCCGTCGATCTCGCACGCACCCTCAGCCGGCTGTCACTCCTCACCGATCTGACGTGACCGGCGCCCGATCGTGCAGCGAGGATCGCCTCAGGCGCCCGGTCGGTCATCGGATTCCGGCTCCGCTGCGAGACGGGCGACCGCCTTCGCGATCCGGCGTTCCCGTGTCGCCTCCGTCGCGGCGGTGAGGACGGGGTGCAGCACGCTGTACCGTGCACTGCCGGTCAAGCGATCGAAGGCGCGCAGCGCTCGCGGTGAGGCGCGGAGCGCTGCCGCGAGTTCGGCGGGGACCTCCGCCGTGGCGGGACCGGCATAGGCGCGTTCCCACCGGCCGTCGGCACGGGCGCGCTCGACTTCCACGAGCCCCCGGTCTCGCACCCGTCCCTCGGCGATCAAGGTCGACACGATCTCGACGTTGCGCTGCGACCAGACCGATCGCGCCCGGCGCGGTGTGAACCGCTGCAGGTACGTCGACTCGTCGCGCGACCGTCGCTGACCGTCGATCCATCCGCTGCAGAGCGCCTCGACCAGGGCCACCTGGTATCCGAGCGCGGTGGGATCGGTCACGCCTCGCTTCGCGAGCAGCAGCCACACACCGTCGGAGTCGTCCTCGTGATGATCGAGCCACGCGCGCCACGCGTCGCGATCGCGCAGGATCAGCGGTTCGGTTACGGAGTGCTCGGTCACGCGCTCAGCATGCCACGATTCCGCGTCGATGCGTCACCCCTGACGCCCCTTGAATCTCGGATTCTGCTTGTTGATCACATACACGCGGCCACGTCGGCGCACCACCTGTGCACCCGGCTGCTGCTTCAGCGACTTCAACGATGCCCTGACTTTCATGTGACCCTCCTTATTGATAACGTTTATCAGTAAAGAACGTAGCAGACGATCGCCGAGCAGAGGAGCGGAGATGCAACGCACAGATGTGATCGTGGTCACGGGGGTCTGCGGGCCCGAGCGACGGCGGCTCGCCCACCAACTCGCCCGCGCCGGTGCACGGCACCTGATCTCGGCCAGTCGCGTCGGCATCGACCAGCTCGACGACCTGGGAGCGACCGACCGCGCCCTGATCGAATGCGACGCTGCGACGCAGATCACCGAGATCATCGGCGCGCTCACCGACCCGGCTGCGACGGAAACGCTGCACCTGACCGGTGTGATGTGCGTCACCGACGCTCTGCACCTGCTGGACGACCTCGCCGCCGACGACTTCGTCGCCACCGAGGTGGACGCGAACGGCGCCATGCTCGACTGCACCGCACGCGCCCTGCTGACCGTCACCCAGATCGAGTTCGCGTCGGTCATCGTCATCGTCAACTGGGAGACCGTTCCCACTCCCGACCTGGCCAGGCTCATGGCCCTGATCAGCCATCTGAGCCCGCTCGCGCGCCTGCGCCTCGACGGGTCCCCCGGAACCGCCGCGATCGAACCCGTCACGTACCGCCGCGAGCAGCAACGGGCCGGCTGGGTCCGCACGCTGAACGGCGATGCAGACCCGCACATGACCGACCGACGGGTCTCGTCGGTTCGCACCGAGCAGATGCGGCCCCTGCACCCCGGCAGGCTGCAGACATTCCTCGACCGCGTGGAGGCGGGCCGATACGGTCACGTCGTGAGGTCTGCCGGGTTCTGCCGCTTCGCGACGCGACCGCGGCACGGCCTGTACTGGGATCACGTCGGTCGCACCATTGAATTCCGCGAGGCGGACCCCGATGCCGACCTCGACCTCGACCTCCCGGAGACGACCGGCGACACCGACCTCCCGCACCCCGGACAGGCGCTCGCCTGCATCGGAATCGATCTGGATGCGGCCGGCCTCCATCAGGCGCTCGACGCCGTCGCGCTCTCCGACGACGAATTCATGGCCGGACCAGCGGCGTGGGCCGGATACCCCGATCCGTTCCCCCGGAGCGCCCCCGCCGAGCACGGCAGCGACTGAGGAACGACCCCTGCGCCCCGAGCGGCCGCGCAGGGAGGCGGGTCTAGACTGGAACCGAGCATTTTCCCTCAGCCCCCGCGCCGCGTTCCGGCGCGTGCACGACAGGCACAGGAGGCCTCCACGCCATGAGCACGACCGCTGACCGCGCGTCCACGAACTCTCCGAGTCCGGAGCGAGCCGCTCCTCAGGAACGACGAGAGATCAAGCCGCCGGCGGCGACCAGCGTGTGCTTCGCCGAGGGCGCCCGCGTGCCGAACGCGACCGGAGCCGCACAGGCCGGAGCCGAGCACACGTCGATCCCGCAGCGTTACGACGCCGTGCTCCTCTCGGCATTCGGGGGCCCCGAGGGGCAGGAAGACGTGCTGCCCTTCCTGCGGAACGTCACCAGGGGCCGCGGGATCCCCGATGAACGACTCGAAGAGGTCGCGCACCACTACCGCCACTTCGGCGGTGTGAGTCCGATCAACGGGCACAATCGTGAACTTCTCGCCGTGCTGCGCAAGGCGCTCGCCGCGGCCGGCATCGACCTGCCCGTCTACTGGGGCAACCGCAACTGGGCGCCGTATCTCGACGACGCACTTCGCGAGGCCGCAGCCGACGGAGTGCGCCGCATGATCGCCATTCCGACCAGCGCCTACTCCTCGTTCTCGTCGTGCAGGCAGTACCGCGAGGACTGGGCCGACGCGCTCGAAGCGAGCGGTCTGCAAGAGCATCTGCAGATCGACAAGGTGCGCCAGTTCTTCTCGCACCCCGGATTCGTGCAGCCTTTCACCGAGGGCGTCCGCGACGGCGTCGCCGCAGCCATCGAGGCCGGCAATCGTCCGGAAGACATCGAGGTGATGTTCTCGACCCACAGCATCCCATCGGCGGACGCCGAGCTGTCCGGCGCCCGACTCTTCCCCGATGTCGACGGCGGCGCCTACGCTGCTCAGCACCTCGCCGTCGCCGAGCAGGTGATGGCCGAAGCGGCTCCGAACATCTCCTGGCAACTGGTGTACCAGTCGCGGTCGGGGCCGCCGTCGCAGCCGTGGCTCGAGCCCGACATCAACGATGCCATCGACGGGCTCACCGACCGCACCGCCGTCATCATCGTGCCGGTCGGCTTCGTCAGCGACCACATGGAAGTCATGTGGGACCTCGACAACGAGGCCACCGAGACGGCGACCGCTCGCGGACTCTGGGTGACGCGGACCCCCACGCCCGGCGTGCAGCCCGCGTTCGTCGATGCTCTCGTCGACCTCGTGCGGGAACGCGTCGTGGGTCGCCCCGTCGGGGAGCGCGCGAATACGACGACTATCGGACCCTGGTTCGACGTGTGCCGCCCGGGGTGCTGCGAGAACCCGCGGCTCGGGTTCAAGCCGGCGATCGCCGGCCTGCAGCCCTAAGCGCGGCCCCGAGCCGGGGTCACCCGCGCTCGCGCTCGAGAAGCGCGTGTTTCACCGGGGTTCCCCAGGCGAAACCGCCGAGGGATCCGTCGTTCCGCAGCACGCGGTGGCACGGTACGAAGAGCGCTGGAGCGTTGCGGGCGCAGATGGATGCGGCGACCCGAGCCGCCGACGGCTTTCCGAGCCGGGCGGCGAACTCCGCGTACGACAGGGGCGCCCCCGGCTCGATGCGCCGCAGCTCGGCCCACCCCTGCAGTTGCAGGTCAGTGCCGTGCTGCCGCACCGGCACGGTCACGACTGACGCGAGATCGCCGGCATAGTACGCGGTGACGGCCGCGCCGGCCGCGGTCTGCCCCGGCACGAGATCGGCCGGCCGCAGCACGGGGTGCACGCGCACGACGAGCGCGTCGGCGTCGGCCGTCCAGCCGGAGGCGAGCACGCGCGCTCCGCTGTCGACGATGAGGGTGAACGCCCCGTCTGGGGTTTCGAGGGTCTGCACGGTGGCGGTGGTCACGGGGTCTCCTGTCATCGATTCACTGAGGGAGTCGCGGTCGCGCTCCAGAGTCGGGTCGTGAGTGAGCTGCGCCAGGGGGCGATCCGCTCGGCCCAGGCGGCGAGCTCGCGCCGACCCGTCGGCAGCCCCGCGGCTGCGGCGCCCGCGCGCATCGCACGATCGCCGGTGAGGAGCACATCGGGGTCGCCGAGCACTCGCATGCGCACGTAATCCGCTGTCCACGGCCCGATCCCCTGGCGCGCGAGCAGACGCGCGCGCTGCTCACGGCCGTCGTCGTCCGAACCGAGATGCAGCGACCCGTCGGCGAGCCCCGCAGCGGCGTCACGGACAGCGCGCGTGCGTGCGCGGGGGCCGCGCAGGACCTCGGGCCCGTACTCGGCGATCTTCGCCGGTGTGGGGAACAGGCGTCGCGGCGCATCAGGTTCCGCGTGCGCCGGAACCACCGTCGGGAGCGGCTCGCCGAGCGACGCGACAAGCCGGGTGAGCGCGGTCCGTGCAGCCGCGACGGAGACCTGTTGGCCGATCATCGTGCGCATGAGCGTCTCATGCGCATCCATCGTGCCAGGCACTCGCACTCCCGGTCGGGCGGCGACCATCGGCGCGAGGACCGCATGTCGCGTGAGCGCGTGGTCGACCGCGACGGGGTCGGCATCGAGGTCGAGCAGTCGCCTCGTTCGGGCGACGACCGCACCGAGGTCGGCGAGCGAGGCGAGCGTGACCCGCAGTCGGACGAATCCCACCCGGTCGCCCAGGGAGACCTCCATCCGCCCGGGACCGCCAGGGAGGGTGAGTGTCCGAGCGTACCCCTCGGATGTGACCCGCTCGAGCCCGGGAATCGCCCGCGCCGCGAACCAGTCGAGCAGACCGGCGGCATCGAAGGGCTCTCGCACCGGCAGCGAAAGCGTCAGTGACCCCGGTGTTGCGTCCGTGCTGCGGCGCCGACGCCGCACCTCTGACGGCGTCAGACCGAAAACTTCGCGCACCGTGTCGTTGCACTGGCGCACGCTACCGAAGCCGGCGGAGAAGGCGATGTCGGCGACCGACAGGTCGGAGCCGACGAGCAGGGCACGAGCCGTGTGCGCGCGGTGGGCGCGCGCCAGCGCCAAGGGGCCGGCGCCGAGTTCGGCGACGAGCAATCGGCCGAGGTGCCGAGACGAGTAACCGAGTCGTGCGGCGAGACCCCCGACGCCCTCACGCTCGACCGTTCCGTCGACGATGAGCCGCATGGCGCGGCTGACGATGTCACCGCGCAGATTCCACTCGGGCGAGCCGGGGACGGCCTCAGGCAGGCACCGTTTGCAGGCCCGAAATCCGGCCTCATGCGCGGCGGCGCTCGTGCGGAAGAAGATGACGTTCGCCGGTTTCGGCGTGCGCGCGGGGCACGACGGCCGGCAGTAGATGCCGGTCGACCGCACACCCGTCACGAACTGACCGTCGAAGCGGGTGTCGCGCGCCTCGACGGCCCGGTAGCGCTCGTCGAACGTCATGAGTGCCTCGGCCATACGACTAGCCTGTCACGACTCCCTGGTGCACATCAGCGGGAATCGGACACCACGGTCGGGCCGGAACCGCGAAAAAAACTGAAGTCGCACGATCTGTTGTACGGCTCGCCCGACTCAGCAGCGAAAGCCGGTGAATGTGCCGTGCACGCTGCAGGTCTGGAAGCAGGGAGCGCGAATCAGCAGGACGAGGCCCTGCGCACCGCACACGCACGACTTCCGCAGTCCGATCCGCTCGCCTACAGTCGGTCCGTGGCGCGCTTCGCGCCTAACGACGCCCTGGCCCAGCAAAGGAGCTCCCCATGTCGGCCACCACCTCAGCACCACCGAACACCCATAGACGCGCGCTGAAGGGCGGCTTCGCCGCGCTCGTCGGCACCTCGATCGAGTGGTACGACTTCTACGTCTACGCGACCGCAGCGGCGATCGTGTTCCCGCGCATCTTCTTCCCGGCCGATCTCGACCCGGCCCTCGCCACGCTCGCCTCATTCGGCACATACGCGGTCGCGTTCTTCATGCGCCCCCTCGGCGGTGTCATCTTCGGGCACATCGGCGACAAGCTCGGCCGCAAGCCGGCGCTCACGATGACGCTGCTGCTCATGGGCATCGCGACGACCCTCGTCGGCGTGCTGCCGACGTACGCCGTGATCGGCATCTGGGCGCCGATCCTGCTCATCATCTTCCGCATGTGCCAGGGCCTCGCGGTCGGCGGCGAGTGGGGCGGCGCGAGCCTCATGTCGGTCGAGAGCGCTCCGCCGAAGTGGAAGACCTTCTACGGGGGCTTCACCCAGGTGGGCAACCCGCTCGGCGCGCTCATGGCGACCGGCATGTTCTGGATCCTGACCTCGCTCGGGGACGACGTGCTGCTCACCTGGGGCTGGCGCATCCCGTTCCTCTTCAGCGTCGTGCTCATCGGCGTCGGTTTCTGGGTGCGGTACCGCGTCGAAGAGACCCCCGTGTTCGAGGCGAAGGTCGAGGATCAGCAGCAGTCCTCGCCGATCCTGTTCGCACTCAAGAACAACTGGTTCCCCATCGTCATGGGCATCTGCATCGTCGCGATGTCGTCCGGCGGCTACGTGCTCGCCACGACGTTCGTGCAGAGCTACGCGGACAGCCCGCAAATCGGTCTCAACCCGGCCATCATCCTGGGCGCGATGACCGTCGCCTCGTTCGTCGAGATGCTCGTCACGCTGCCGATCGCGTACCTCGGCGACAAGATCGGCCGCAAGGTCATCATGTACCTCGGCACGATCCTCTCGTTCTTCTGCATGATCCCGCTGGTTCTGGCAATTCAGAACCAGAACGTCGCACTCATCTGGACCTTCGTGATCCTCATCCGCGTCACGCTCAGCGGTGCGTGGGCTCCGCTCTCGGCGATCATGGCGCAGATGTTCCGCCCGCAGTCGCGATACACCTCGATGTCGCTGTCGTACGGCGTCGGCGCGGCGATCTGGGGCGGTCTCTCGCCCGCGATCGCCTCCACGCTGCTGATCGTCACCGGCGACAACTTCTGGTCGGTCGTCGGCTTCTTCGGTCTCCTGACGGTCGCCGCGGTGATCGGCACGCGTTTCGCGCCGCAGTACTCGGACGAGGCGCCGGTGACCGGATCATTCGCCCCGCGTCTCGACACGACCACCATCACGCACCCCGACGGGAAGTAGGTTCACGACCACTATGGAGACCACGCGGAAGCGCACGACCGGCTGGGTCGTCATGGAGACGATGCGCGGATACGGCATCGACACGGTGTTCGGAATCCCGGGGACGCACAACCTCGAGTTCTACCGGGGGCTCGCTGAGCTCGGGATCCGCCCCGTGACGACCCGTCACGAGCAGGGCGCGGGGTACGGCGCGGACGGGTGGTCGCTGCAGACCGGACTGCCAGGCGTGGTCGTCACCACGAGCGGACCCGGCTTGCTCAACGCACTCTCGGCCGCTGGTACCGCGTACTGCGAGTCGCGACCGATGATCATCCTCGCCCCCGGACCCGCGCAGGGGAGCGAGTTCGCCGACGTCGGCACCCTCCACGAGACGAAGGATCAGCTGAGCGCGGCATCCGCGATCGTGGAGTGGGGCCGTCGCGTCGCGTCCGCTGAGGAGGCCGTCGCGGCGGTCCACGACGCGTTCGAGCTCTTCGCGACGACACGGCCACGGCCGGTCTACGTCGAGGTCCCCCTCGACGTGCTCGAGGCCGAGACCGATCTCGCTCCCTCGGCGATCGCGCCCCGGACGTTCTCGGCGGTACCGCCCGCCGACGACGACGCTGTGGGCCGAGCAGCGCGGCTACTGAGCGCAGCGCAGGATCCCGTGATTCTCGCCGGCGGAGGGTCGCGCGGCGCGGCGCCCGAACTGCGTGACCTCGCCGAACGGCTCGGCGCTCCGGTCGTCACCACGTTGAACGCCAAAGGTGTGCTCGACGAACGGCACCCGCTGTCGCTCGGGTCGAACCTGCGACTCGCCGCGGCCCGAGACCGGGCGCGCGATGCCGACGTGCTCCTCATCGTCGGATCGAAGCTCGGGGAGGCTGAGCTGTGGGTCGAGCACCTCGAGGCCCGCGGCGAGGTGATCCGCGTCGACCTGCTCGCATCGCAGATCGACAAGAACCAACCGGCCGCGATCGGTCTGGTGGGTGATGCGGCCGCGACGCTGCGCGCGATTCGAGCCGCGCTCGGAGACGGGTCTCCCCGTGACGCCGCTGCCGGGGTCGCCGAGACGCTCGCGGCGGTCCGGACCGAGTGCGCGGAGCTCTCCGCCGAGAACTCGGCGCTCGCCACGAGCATCGTCGCCGCACTCCCCGACGACGCGATCGTGGCCACCGATTCGTCGCAGATCGCCTACTGGGGGCTGTTGAACACGTTGCGCGTCGCCTCCCCCAATTCGACCCCGTACATGGCGACCTACGCGACGCTCGGGTACGGATTGCCCGCCGCGCTGGGCGCGCGCATCGCCGAGCCCGCACGACCATCGTTCGTGGTGGTCGGGGACGGCGCCCTGATGTTCTCGATGAACGAGTTCATCACGGTGGTCGAACAGGGCGAGGACGTGACCGTCATCGTCGTCGACAACGCCGGGTACCAGGAGATCAAGCAGAACGAGATCGATGCAGGCATCGCGCCCGTCGCGGTCGATCTCGTGCAGCCCGACTGGGTCGCGGTCGCGAACGCCTTCGGCGGCACCGGTCGCGCCGCCGGCACCGCCTCTGAGCTCCGCACAGCGGTCGCCGACGCGGTACGCCTCGGCGGGCTGCAGCTGATCCACATCGACCAGTCGACGTTCGAGACCTCGGAGGCGAATTGACCACCGCTCCCCCGCGGCCCATCGCGGTGTACACCGACACCGACGACACCGATCCCTCGCTGGGCATCGAGCTGCTCGAGGCGCACGGATTCGAGGTGCGCATCCTCGGTACGCGCGATGCCGCAGAGATCATCGCGGGAGCGAGCGACGCCACCGTGCTCCTGCCCGGATACGCCGAGATCACGCGCGAGATCATCGCGGCGCTGCCGCAGCTCAGACTGATCTCGTTGATGTCGATGGGGTTCGACTACGTCGACGTGGACGCCGCGACCGAGCACGGTGTCTGGGTCACCAACGTGCCGGGCGCAGCGACCGAGGAGGTCGCGACGCACGCTCTGGCGATCCTCCTCAGCTCGGTGCGTCAGCTGGGGTTCTACACCGCGTCTGCGGCCCCGGGCACCTGGAACGAGCGCGCACGTCTCGCCCCGCCCCGGCTGAGCGAACGCACGCTCGGCGTGGTCGGACTCGGCAAGATCGGGCGCGAACTCATTCGTCTCGCGGGCCCCCTCTTCGGCCGAGTGATCGGTTTCGATCCTTTCCTGCCCGACTCCGCTGAGGTGCGCGCCGATCTCGAGCGGCTCGGCGTCTCGCGCGCATCCCTGGAAGCGGTGCGGGCGGAGAGCGACGTGCTGTCGCTGCATCTGCCGCTCACGACCGACACCGAGCGCATGATCGATGCGGAGTTCCTCGCCGGAATGCCGGCGGGTGCGGTGCTCGTCAACGTCTCGCGCGGCGGCCTCATCGATGCGGCGGCACTCGCCGATGCGCTCGACCGGGGTCATCTGTCGGGTGCGGCGCTCGACGTGCTCGAGCAGGAGCCGCCGGAAGCAGACCACCCGCTCGTCGGCCGCGACGACGTCGTCCTCACACCGCACATCGCCTATTTCTCGGCGCGCACCGAGATCGAGTACGTGCGGATCCAGGCGCAGAACGCGGTTGCGCTTCACGAGACGGACGCACCCGAGTCCCCGGTGAATCAGCCGCGCTGACCCGCGTCAGGCGACGTCGAGGGACCGCTCGTACTGCTCGAGCACGATGCGGGTGTGCAACCAGGTCTCCGACATCGCGATCAGTCCTTCGTCGCGGAGACGCTGCATGACCCCGTGGAAACGGTCGACCGAGCTGAACGCGATCGTCGCCTTGAGGTCGTAGCGGCCGAGCGTCTGCGCCAAGAACTCAACCGCGACTCCGGAGTTCAGGATCGCCGCGATCACCCGAGCGTCGTCGAGCACCTTGATGCCGAACCCGAGCAGCAGATCTTCGCTCGACCCCGTGTGCTGATCGATCGCGCCGATCTTCATGACCCCCGAATCGATGAGTTTCAGCATGCGCAGCCGCGTGCCGCTCGGTGAGAGCTGCACTCGGCTCGCGAGTTCGCCGAGCGGTACTCGCCCGTCCTGCTGCAGGGCCTCGAGGATCTGCAGATCGGTCCGATCGAGAGCGATCGCCCCGGGATCCGGCGTGGTGCCGCCGAAGAAACTACTGAGGATTCGGTCGAACATCAGCACCTGCACGTCGACGACACCCGGGATCGATCGGATCGCGATCACCTGCTCGCGCAGCGCGCCGGTGTCGGTCAGCCACGTCTCCGTCGAGATCTGGAACGCGCCCGTCACCTCCGAGATGAACGACATGGAATCGAACTCGACGAGTCGGTCGATGACCGACTGGGTCGGACCGCTGACCCAGATGGAGAGGTGGGCGGAGACGGGAAGCCCGACGGCACCGGGGTGCACGCCCGCGACGATCCGCAGGCGACCGCTCTCCATGAGCGCCCGCACCCGGTCGGTGACGATCTCGCGGCTCACCCCGAGCGTCGCAGCCACACGGGTGTAGGCCATCCGACCGTCATGCCGCAGCATCCCGATGATGCGCTCGGTCAGATCGTCCATGTCGCCCCTTCGTGCGCGCCCGCTCGGTTCAGGACAGCATATCGTCGCCGTGTGAGGCCGGCCCCGTCACCCTTCGCTCGATACCTCGGCGAGCACCCGCGCCCAGCGACGGTCGAGCGTTCGCCCGCCGATCACGACCCCGGCCCAGACCGCCGCGATGCCCAGCACCAGGGCGCACCCGAGGCTGATCCACGCGAGCCACGCGGTCCAGAGGCTCGCGATCGCGAACCCGAAGGCCGGACCGCCGAGCACGAGCGCGATGGGTGTCACGATGATGAGCGCCAGGAAGGACTGCGCCCCGCCCGACGACCCGCGACCGAGCGGATTGGCACCGGGCGGGGGCGCCCGACCGGGGAGCACCGCGCCGACGACGGACGAGGCACCGGCGACGGCGAGCGTGAGCCCGAACGTCGCACCGATGCTCGCGGGGAGCAGGTCCCAGGCGCCCGTCACAAGACAGGCGAGCACGCACAGGATCGCAAGCAGCGGGACGACCAGGATCGCCATGCCGAGGAGCCGACCGGCGCGGTCGGCGACCCCGCTGACACCCGAGACGATGTGCAGAGCGACGGCGTTGTTGTCGTAGGCGAGATCCATCTGGATGACGGTCGCGAGCAGGAACGCGTTGATCGCGGGCAGCAGGATGAGGGCCGGTCCGAACGACCACCCGCCGCTGTTCAGGCTGTTCATCGCGACCACCGCCACCATCAGCAGCGGGAACACGAACAGCATGACGAGATTCACGAGATGCCGGGGGTCGCGCCGACGATACCGCAGGGTTCGCGCGGCGATCGCACCGGTCGGCGTCGCCGGCAGCACGCGATCGATGAGGCCGCCGGATCGCACTCGGCCGCCCCCGCTGCTCACGATGGGGTCGATGAGGCGGCGGGAGAGCGAACGCTCGGCGATGCGCCACAGCACGACGGCGCTGAGGATCGCGACGAGCAGACGACCGACGCCGACGCCCCAGTCCCCCGCGGCGACCGCCGACGAGACCCCGTACACGGCCCCGACTGGCGTCCATGCGAGCACCTCGGCGATCCGGATGAACGCGTCACCCGGAGCGCCGAGCCGACCGACGAGGGAACCGAGCAGATTGAACAGCAGGCCGGATGACGCGAGCAGCAGCACGCCGAACGTCAGCACGAAGTCGCGAGTCCGTCGCCTGGCGAGCCACCCGGCGAGCAGACCGCTCACGACGCGCGCCCCGAGCACGCACGTACCGAGCGCGAGCGGGGTCAGCACGAGTGCGACGAGCAGCGCCGCCGGAGCGACCGACCAGCCGACGAGCATGAGCAGCAGCGCGAGTGCGGTGCCGATCCCGCCGATCGTCGTCGCGCCGGCGAGCACCAGTCCGGGGAGCAGCCGTCGCGCGGTGACGGGGAGCAGCGCGAACCGGTCGGCCGCCAGCGAATCGTCGGCGCTCACCACGATCGAGCCGATCCACCACCCGGCGGTGATCACGGAACCGACGACCACCAGGATCGGGCCCACGAGTTCGGGCGAGAACACACGCAGCGCGCCGAGTCCGAACGCGAGTCCGGTGAGGAGTCCGACCGCGACCAAACCGCTGAACACCAGACCGACGATGAACCAGGGGCTTCGGTTCAGCTGATGACCGAGCTGACGCCACCGCAGACCTACGAGGAGCGCAACCACGCGAGCGTCCCCTCCCCCAGGTCGTGCGATCCGACGAGGTCGAGGAATCGCTGCTGCAGACTGACGCCGGCACGGACCTCATCGAGGTCGCCGTGGGCGAGCAGCCGACCCTCGGCGAGGATCGCGACGCGGTCGCACAGCGACTCCACCAGTTCCATGACGTGGCTCGAGAGCACCACCGTTCCACCCCCGGCGACGAACGCGCGCAGGATCTGGCGGATCGTCTGTCCCGACACCGGGTCGACCGCCTCGAGCGGCTCATCGAGGATCAGCAGCCTCGGTGCGTGGATCAGGGCGCAGGCGAGACCGATCTTCTTCTTCATGCCCGCCGAGTAGTCGACCACGAGCGTGCTGCCCGCCTCCGCGAGGCCGAGTGCATCGAGCAGTTCCGTCGCGCGATCGCGGACCTCGGGCTCGCCGAGGCCGCGCAGCAATCCGCTGTAGCGCAGCAGCTCGGCACCCGTGAGCCGATCGAACATGCGAATTCCGTCCGGCAGTACCCCCATGCGTCCCTTGGCAGCGGCCGGGTCCTGCCAGACATCGGCACCGAGCACCCAGGCGCTGCCGGCATCGGGCTGGAGGAGCCCGGTCGCCATCGCCAGCGTGGTGGTCTTGCCCGCTCCGTTGGGTCCGAGCAGCCCGAGCATCGTGCCGGCCGGCACGTCGAACGAGAGATCGTCGACCGCCACGTGCTGGCCGAACTGCTTGCGGAGGCTGCGGATCGCGAGGACCGGTGGGGACGCGTCTGGCATGGTCATACCTCCATCACACCACTTCGGCTCGGTGCGAACAATGCGGCGGTCCCCGGGGCGCGCCGCGGATGAGCGCCGCTCAGGGCCGGGATGGGCTCCGCAGCCCCGGGCGCAACTCGCCCGCCTCGATGCGCACGGCGATCCGATTCTCCGGTGGCGGCAGCGGGCAGGTCGCACTCGCCGAGTAGGCGCAAGGCGGGTTCACGGCGCGATTGAAGTCGATCACCACGGTCTCGGCGTCGACCCGAACAGCCGGCACGAAGCGGGCCGCCGGGAACGTGAGGTCGGCGCCCGTCGCATCGGCGAAGATGAGCTGCAACGCCGGCGCCGCATCGTCTCCGAAGAGTGTGAGCGCGATCCGGGTCTCCCCGAGCGTGAATTCGGCGCGACCGGGAGAGCGCTGCTGCTGCGTGCGTCCGGGTACGGCGGAATCGACCTCGACGGTCGCAGGGGTGCGCGGCACGTAGCGCGCCGTGACGACCCAGTCGGGGTCTGCGGGGAACGTGCCGGTCCCCGCGTAACGGACCCGAACGGGCGACCCCGGATCACGTGGCCGCAGTGCGATGCGACCGCCGCGGGCCGCGACCTCGATGCGGCGATCGCCCCACTCGAGCACGCGTGCGTCGCTTCCGGTGAGCGGCCCGAGCGATACGGTGCCCTGCGCGGCTGCGCCGTCGAGGGTGACACCGTCTGCAGAGACGAACCACGCGGTGACGCGACCGTCGTCCGACGCGCTCCAGAGGCCCGGAACATCGGGGAACTCCTCAGGCTCGGCACCGATCCAATGCAGCGCAGTCGCGCTGAGCGGACCGAAAGGTTCGGTGCGCTGCGCTTCCACACTCGCGTGCCACGCGTTGTGCGCGTCGGCGAAGGTGAGTTCAGAGGTGTGCGGCATGTCGTCCTCCCGGGCGCATCGAAAACGTGGAGTGATGACCAGCATTCACCGATCGCGCGAAGATCGGGCGAAAATGACGCGACGTTGCGTGCACAGCTCAATGTTGTTTTGGCTTTGCTTATGTCCGTTTGTGTGGCATCATGTGAGTGTGTACGCCGCCGAACGCCAGCAGATGATCCTCGGATCCGCGCGCGCCGAGGGCCGCGTCGAAGTCGCAGCCCTGGCTGAGCGCCTGAGCGTCACCTCCGAGACGATCCGCCGCGACCTCACGGCGCTCGAGCGACGCGGCCTCATCACCCGCATGCACGGCGGAGCAGTCCCCGTCGAGGCCCTCACCCACGAGCTCGGCATGGACGAGCGTGTCGGGCGGCGCGCCGCCGAGAAGCAGCGCATCGCCCAGCGCGCCCTCGAGGAGCTCCCCGAGGGCGGCACGCTGCTGCTCGACGCGGGAACCAGCACCCTCGCCATCGCCCAGGCGCTCCCTCCGCGTACGCCCTTCACGGTGGTCGCCAACAGTCCGGCGATCTGCGCGGTCCTCACGACGATGCCCGAGATCACGCTCATCCAGATCGGGGGCAGGGTGCGCGCCACGACCGGAGCCGCCGTCGGCCGCTGGGCCTGCGAGGCACTCGACGAACTGACCGTGGACGTCGGATTCATCGGGACCAACGGTTTCGACACGACCCGCGGCCTGACCACCCCGGACGAGGCCGAGGCCGCGACGAAACGCGCCATGGTGCGCGCCTGTTGCACGACCGTGGTCGTCGCCGACGCCAGCAAGGCAACCGCCACTCACCTGCACCGCTTCGCCGCACTCGACGACATCGACCTGTTGATCACCGACACCGGTCTCGATGCCGAAGTCGCCGAGACGCTGCGTACGGCCGGACCGAAAGTCGTCACCGTATGATCACCGCACTCACCC
Organism: Leucobacter tardus; assembly: GCF_017583045.1. Classification (GTDB taxonomy): domain Bacteria; phylum Actinomycetota; class Actinomycetes; order Actinomycetales; family Microbacteriaceae; genus Leucobacter; species Leucobacter tardus. Next base: position 903,157 of record NZ_JAGFBF010000005.1, read on the forward strand.
CGAATCCGAGCGTCGACCGGGCGGTCACCGTGCGCGACCTGGATCGCGGACAGGTGCTCCGCGCAACTTCCGCTCGCGTCGACCCCGGGGGCAAAGGCGTCAACGTCGGTCGTGCCATCGCCGCGATGGGCGGAGATCCGGTGGTCGTCGTGCCGTCAGGCGGACCCGAAGGGGCACTGTTCGAGGCGCTGCTCGCGCAGACCGACGTCACGGCGAGCGTCGTGCAGGTCTCCGGAAGCGTCCGCATGAACATCAGCGTGCTCGAACCCGATGGCACGACCACGAAGCTCAACGAGCCCGGACCCGACCTGGAGGACACGGACGTCGCGTCGCTCATGACGGCCACGCTCGCCGGGGCGACGCCGGGCGCATGGGTCGCGGGCTGCGGCAGCCTTCCACCCGGCGCACCCATCGACCTCTACGCGCGGCTCGTGCGCGACGCGGTGAGTCGAGGCGCACTCGTCGCCATCGACTCCTCCGGCGCACCGATGCGCGCGGCCGTTGCCGCGAGACCGACACTCATCAAGCCGAACCGCGAAGAACTCGCCGAACTCACCGATCGGACGCTCGACACCCTCGGGGCGGTCATCGACACGGCTCAGGAGCTGGTGCGCTTGGGGATCGCCTACGTGGCCGTCAGTCTCGGCCGAGACGGGGCGGTGCTCGTCACGGAGTCAGCGGTCGCACATGCACGCGCCGTCGTCACCGACCCGGTATCGACGGTCGGCGCCGGCGACTGCATGCTCGCGGGCCTGCTCTCCGGTCTCGACCAGGGCCTCGATGCGGCCGACGCACTCGAGCAGGGCGTCCGGTGGGGTGCCGCCGCCGTTCGGCTCCCGGGAACGGAAGTACCGACGCCAGGCGACCTCGACGGCATTCACGTCGAGTTCACGCGCACGCCCGACCGCCACACCCCCCTCGACGACTGAATCGGCTTCGCGCCGCGTCACGGATTTCACCCATCGAAAGGACCCGATATGCCACTCATCAACGACGAGCAGGTGGTGCTCGACCTCACCGGTTCCGACCGTCACGAGGCAACGCGCGCGCTCGCTGCGCAGTTGGTCGCCAGCGGCCGATGCACCGATCTCGATCAGTTCGTGGCCGATGTGCGCGAGCGGGAGTCGAAGACGGCGACCGGTCTGCCCGGCGGGATCGCGATCCCCCACGCCCGCAGCGCCGCCATCTCGGAAGCCTCGCTCGTCTTCGGCCGGATCGCCGACGGCATCGACTGGGGCGCGAAAGACGGGCCGGCGCACCTCGTCTTCCTGATCGCCGCCCCCGCAGACGGCGGCGACGCGCACATGCAAGTCCTTCCGCAGCTCGCTCGAGCGCTCATGCGCGACGACTTCCGTGCCGCCCTCCAGGCCGCCGCGACCCCGGCCGAGGTGGTCGCCATCGTCGAGCAGCACGTGCAGCTCGACACCTCGCCGGCCCCCGCGCGCACCGAGGGCGCCGACGCCGCCGAGCAACGCATCGAACCGCAGCCGGTCACCACCGATCGGCGCGCGATGCGGTTCGTCGGGGTCACCTCCTGCCCCACCGGAATCGCGCACACCTACATGGCCGCCGAGGCGCTCGAGAACGCCGCGCGTGAGGCCGGTCACGAGATCAGGGTCGAGACGCAGGGGTCCGCAGGTTCGACTCCGCTCAGCGCGGCGCAGATCTCCGAGGCCGACGCCGTCATCTTCGCCCACGACGTCGAGGTCAAGGAGCGCGCGCGCTTCGCCGGCAAGCCCATCATCGATGTCGGCGTGAAGAAAGCGATCTCCGACGGTCCGCAGCTCATCGCGCAGGCAGCCGAGCTGGCCGTGGCGTGGCAGACGGATCCGGACCGTGCGCGCACCGAGCCGGCGCCGGGTGCTGAATCCGCGTCCGAGGATGACGGCTCCGCGCGAATCGGATTCGGCACCCGGCTGCGACAGTGGCTCATGACCGGCGTCTCGTACATGATCCCCTTCGTCGCCGCCGGCGGCATCCTGATCGCGCTCTCCTTCATGCTCGCGCAGATCGCGCTCGGTGAGAACGGGGCGATCGAGATCGTGAAGTACAGCCTCACGGGCGACGACCAGTACAACATCGCTCAGAACTTCGACCCCGCGAGCCTCACCTCGTGGGCGGCGCTCGCCAATGTCATCGGGTCCGCCTCGTTCGGGTTCCTCGTGCCGATCCTCTCCGGCTACATCGCGTTCGCGATCGCCGACCGGCCCGGCCTGGTGCCCGGCATCGTGGGCGGCTCGATCGCCGTCACCATGGACGCCGGCTTCCTCGGCGGCATCGTCACGGGTCTGCTCGCCGGTGCCGTCGCGCGCTGGATCTCGAGTTGGAAGGTGCACAAGGGCGTCAGGGGCGTCATGCCGGTCGTGGTCATCCCGCTCCTGTCGTCGCTCGTCACCGCAGGTCTCTTCATCACCGTGCTCGGCCGGCCGATCGTCGCGCTCATGACCAGCCTCAACGACGGCCTGAACAGTCTCACCGGCGGCGGTGTCCTCGTGCTCGGCCTGATCCTCGGCGCCATGATGGGCTTCGATCTGGGCGGACCGGTGAACAAGGTCGCCTACGGCTTCGCCACCGCCGGGCTGTCCGCCGCGGGCACCGCGATGGACGCCCCGCAGCTGAAGATCATGGCGGCGGTCATGGCGGCCGGCATGGTCGCCCCACTGGCACTCGCACTCGCGACGGCCGTCGCCCCGAAGCTGTTCTCGGCTCCCGAACGCGAGAACGGCAAAGCCGCATGGCTGCTCGGCGCCTCGTTCATCTCCGAGGGCGCCATCCCGTTCGCGGCGGCCGACCCGATCCGCATCATCATCGCCTCGACGATCGGTTCGGCGGCGACCGGCGGCCTCGTGATGCTGTTCGGATCCACGCTGCTCGCTCCGCACGGAGGCATCTGGGTCCTGCCGCTCATCGGCCAGCCGCTGCTCTTCGTCGCGGCACTCGCGGTCGGCGTGGCCATCACCGCAGCGCTCGTCGTGCTGCTCAAGGCGATGGCGGCGCGACGCGCGTCGACGAGGGCGGCCGCGGAGGCTCCGGTCGCCGCACCGGCCACCGTCTGACACCCCGACCCGGCGAACGTTCGCACGTTCAACGCCCGGCCAGCTACGCTGGACCCACGCAACCAAGGAGACACCATGGCAACTCGTTCCGTGACCATCGCTTCGTCCGTCGGCCTGCACGCCCGACCCGCTTCGCTGTTCGTCGAAGCCGTCGGCGACTCGGGGCTCGATGTCGAAATCGGCAGGCCGGGTGAGGCCGCGGTCGACGCCGGCAGCATCCTCGGCGTGATGGCGCTCGGCGCCAAGCACGGCGAAGAGGTCGTGCTGTCGGCCGAGGGCGACGACGCGGATGCCGTGCTCGATCGACTGGCGGAGCTGCTCGCCACGGATCTGGACGCGCAGTGAGTTCGGCCGGCGACGACACCGGCGTTCCCGGCGGAGGGCAGACCGCCGAGGAGCGACACGGCATCGGGGTGAGCCCGGGCTCTGCCTACGGACCCGTGGTGCAGGTGGCGTCGCCGGTCGGACCCCCGCGAGACGAACCGGCGGCAGCCGACCCCGCAGCCGCTGCGGAGCAGGCGATCGCCGGTTTCATGCAGGTCGCCGAGTCACTTGACGCGAAGGCCGCGCAAGCCGACGCATCGGCACGCGACATCTTGAAGGCCACGGCGATGATCGCCCGCGATCGTTCGCTGCACCGCGCCGTTACGAAGCACCTTTCCGCCGGTCTCGGGCCGGCGAACGCCATCGCGCAGTCCATCGACGAGTTCGCGGAGCAGTTCGCGGCGCTCGGCGGGTACTTCGCCGAACGGGTCACGGACCTGCGCGACGTCGGATCGCGTGCGATCGCCGCGGTGCTGGGCGAGCCGGCACCCGGTGTGCCCGACTTCACCGAACCGAGCATCGTCGTCGCCGAAGACCTCGCGCCGGCGGAGACGGCGACGCTCGACCGGTCGCTCGTGCTCGGCATCATCACGCGTGCGGGCGGACTCACGAGCCACACGGCGATCCTCGCCGCGCAGATGGGCATTCCCGCCGTCGTGCAGCTCGCCGGGGCAACGGAGATTCCGACGGGGACCCCCGTCGCGCTCGACGGCGGGTCGGGTGCCGTGACGGTGAATCCCGACCCCGCGTTCGTCGAGGCGCAGCGCGAACGTCGCGCGCGTCTCGCGGAAGCCCTCGCCGATGTCACCGGACCCGGTGCGACGGCCGACGGGCACCACGTCGCGCTGCTCGCCAACATCGGCGGCGTGCACGACGCCGAACTCGCCGGAGCCGAAGACCTCGAGGGCGTCGGCCTGTTCCGCACCGAGTTCGTCTTCCTGTCGGCGGATCAGGAGCCGACGGTCGAGGAGCAGACCGAGATCTACCGGCAGGTCTTCGCGCCCTTCGGCGACCGCCGTGTCGTCGTGCGCACGCTCGACGCCGGTGCCGATAAGCCGCTGGCGTTCGCGGACCTGGGAGCCGAGGACAACCCGGCGCTCGGCCGACGCGGACTGCGTCTCTCTCAGGCGCGACCCGAGATCCTCGCGACGCAGCTCGAAGCCCTCGCCGCCGCGGCCGAGGCGACCGGAGCCGATGTTCGCGTGATGGCACCCATGGTCGCCACCGCAGCGGAGGCGCGCTGGTTCGCCGAACAGGTGCGCGCGAACGGCCTGCCATCATCCGGCGTCATGATCGAGGTTCCCGGAGCGGCGCTGCGCGCTGCACAGGTGCTCGCATCCGTCGATTTCGGCAGCCTCGGAACGAACGACCTCGCGCAGTACACGATGGCGGCCGACCGTATGGAGGGCGAGCTGTCGGAGCTGCTCGACCCCTGGCAGCCCGCGGTGCTCGACGTCATCGCGGCGGCCGCGACCGGAGCTCGCGAGGCGGGCAAGCCGCTCGGCGTCTGCGGCGAGTCCGCGGGCGACCCGTTCCTGGCGCTGGTGCTGGTCGGATTGGGCGTGACGAGTCTCTCGATGGCGACCGGTAAGGTCCGGGCGGTGCGCCTCGCGCTCCGCAGCCATACCCTGGAGCAGTGCGAGGTCCTGGCGAAGGAAGCGCTGGCGGCGGAGTCCCCCGAAGACGCGCGCCAGGCTGTGCGCGCCGCGGCTGCTCCCGAGGTCGCCGAACTGCTCTGAGGCACCCGGTCACGAGCAGCTCGATCAGGATGCATCGAGAGCGCGCTGCTCGCCGATCAGATTCCGCTGGAGCAGCGCACGCAAGCGCTCGCCCGAGTAGCCGGCGCGACGCAGTGCCCGGAGCTTCGCGATGGCTGCTTCCGCGGTGAGGTCGGCACCGCCGATCACCCCGATCTCGTGCAGCGCGGCGCCGACCGCGTACCTGGGCAGATCGACTGCGCCATCCTCGCAGCGGGTGACGGCGAGGATCGGCGTGCCGCGCTCGGCAGCATCGCGGAGCACCGCGAGCGTTTCGGAAGTGGCGAACGGCGCGGTGCCCGCCCCGTAGCACTCGAGCACCAGACCGTCGGGGAATGCCTCGAGCGCCGCCCGCATCAGGGTGCTCGGCAGCCCCGGGACGGCGGTGAGCATGCCGACCTGTGGCCCCGGTGCGCCGGCCGCGCCGGCGATCGCGGCCCGCGTCTCGGCCGGCAGCGCAGCCGACGCCGATTCGAGCGGCCGTCGAGCCGCGAATGCGTCATCGCGTTCACTCGAGCGCTTCACCGCACGCACTGCGGGGAGCACCCTGCCGCCGAAGGCGATGCTGACTCCGGACCCGACACGGTCGAGCGCCGCGTCGCACGCATCCATGAAGTTGCGCTCGGCATCCGTGCCGTCGACGCCGAGCGGACGCTGTGCTCCGGTGAACACGATCGAAATCGTCAGGTCGGCGAGCGCGAAGGCAGTCTGGGCCGCGCTGTGAGCGAGCGTGTCCGTACCGTGCACGACGACCGCGCCGTCGAACGGGCGCTCCTGCTGCTCGGCCTCGCGGCATCGATCACGAATGAGATCCGCGATCTCGAGTGCTGTTCCGTGGTCGGCGGCGGCACTGTCGATGATGCGATCCGGCATGGCGAGCGCCCACGCGAACGGAGCACCTCGCCGCAGGCTCGCAGCACGCATGAGCGCGGTGAGCTCAGACTCGAGGTCCTCGCCGACCACGAGACCCGCGTCCGAGGACCGCATGCCGAAGGTTCCACCGCAGTACACGAGGAGGAGACGAGGCTCCCCTCGACCGGACTGGATCTCGGGCAACGGTTCTCCCAGCGTCTCCGGCGCACCCCCGACGGATCTGTCCGGCTGTCTGACAGGTTACCGGATTCGATGCAAATCTCAATAGTCTGTTCTCGGAGACTCTGCGCGCGACCCGCGTCGAACCCCTCCCGCGCCACCGCAACGCACCCGAGAAAGGCCTCAGATGCACTCCCCCGTACACCGCGTGAGCGCGACCGAGGCGGCATTCCGCGCGATTCGCGATCTCATCGATGATGAATCGACGACACTGGGCGACCGTCTTCCTGGGGAGATCAGTCTCGCCAAACAGTTCGCGGTCAGTCGTTCCGTGATCCGAGAAGCGCTGCACGCGTGCTCCACACTCGGTCTCACCGAGACCCGGAGCGGTAGCGGCACCTTCGTGGTGTCGAAGACGCCGACCGGCGCGGCGGAGTTCGGCGGCTACGACCCCGACGATCTCATGGAAGCCCGAATCCACATCGAAGTGCCGACCGCGGGCCACGCGGCCGAGCGCCGCACGTCCGAAGAAGTGGATCGCATGCGCAAGCTCCTCGCGCGCATGCGCAGCACGACCGCGATCCACGAGTGGGTGCGGCTGGATCACGACTTCCACACCCTGGTCGCCGAAGCGAGCCGGAACTCGGTGCTGATGAGCATCAGCGCCTCGATGCGCCGTGCCCTCGACCCCCAGTCCGAGTTCCTGAACATCACCCAGGCTCGCCAGCACGACTCCGACGCCGAGCACGCCGACATCCTCGCCGCGATCGAGGCCGGGGACCGCGACCGGGCGGAGCGCGCCGCGAGACGCCACATCGACGGTGTCGCGGCGGCGGTGCGCGCCTCTCGCTAAGATCTCACGGGCGGTTCAGGGTGTGAGCCGGGAGGGGCGCGCTTCCCAGGATCGCGCGAGACGCTCCAGCTTGGCGCGTCTCCAGCGCCACATCACTGCGAACACGGGCCAGCACAACGGCGCGAAGGCACCCGAGATCGTGAGTTCGTCGCGCCAGATCGCCCCTCTCGCCGTGACCGGCAGGATCGTGATGCGGTGGTGCCACCCGGCGAGCAGTGCCAGCGGCCCCGTCAGAGGCCTGCCGACGTCGTGCATGGTGCGCCCGCCCGCGGTACCGTCCTCACCCGCGGAGTCCTCGATCACGATACGCTGCGAACCGAGCGGCACGACGCCCCAGAGTCGCAACCGCACGCGGATGCGGTCCCCCGTGGTGAACCGTTCGGGGAAGCGCAACTCCGGGCTCATCACGAGCAACGGCGCATAGAGTCCGGCGGCCACCGCAGGCGAGTGGACCGCCTCCCACGCGGTGTTCGCGGAGCACGCGACCGCGAACTGCGTTCGGATACGCACCGGTCTACGCGTTCCGGTCGCTCCTGCGGCGGCCGAAGATCCGTCCGCCGAAGCGCTGCAGCGCGAGAATCGTGCCTGCCAGGCCGCCGATGGCGAGCGCGAGGCCGGCGATCATGCGCAGCAAAGCGCCGGCGAAGCGCAGCGCGACGAGGGCGACGCCGAGGGTCGCGACGGTGAGGACGCCGAGCGCGAGCACCTTTCGCCAATCCTGCGCGATCGACGAGAGCGGTCCCGACTTCGGGGTGAGTTCAGATGATGTGCTCATGCAACGACACTACCCGGAGCGTCCCGGAAGTTGCGATCAGTCAGCATTCGGCCAGGCGTCGCGATCCAGTTTTCTCCGCTCCCATTCCCGTTTACTGAACGTCGCCGCGCGAATCTGCTCATTGCTGTCGAAATTGGATCCCAGCGCGCCCGCCATCGCGCCGAGCGATGCCGACAACCAGGACAGCCAGGCGTAGTCCGCCAGGCTCACCGTGCGTCCGATCTCCGCCTCGAGGTAGCTCGCATCGATCACCGCGAGACTGACGCAGAACAGCACTGTCGCGACGAGCAGATACATCAGCACGACACTGGTAGTGACCATGATGATCGTCGTGATGTTGTCCAGTCCGCTCCGCCAGGGATGCATCCGTGCCGAAGCCCGATTCCAGAGACCGTTCCGGTAGATGAGCCACGAACTGAGCGCACACATGACGACCGCACCGATCATGAGATGACGCGTCGGGCTGAGGGCCTCAGAGAGATTCCAGATCGAGCCGTAGGAGATGCCGAATGCGCCGGTGGCGACCGCGGCAGTGACCGCGGCGGACATCGCGGGAAGCATACTTCCAGGTCGATTGCTGCGGACCATTCCCGACAGCAACCTCATCTGACTTCCCGCGCCGGTGAGAATCACATCGACCGTGTCATTCCGAGTGCGCGTGTTCACCTGCTTGGCGCCACGCACCCGCACGGTCGAACGGACCTGCTCCCCGAGATCGATTCGGTCGAGACCGCCCACCATCGTCTCGATCACGGCGAGCAGCACGCCTCGGGTCTTCCTCCGGAGCCCCAGTGCTCCGAGTGAGGTGAGCGACACCAGTGCGGCCGCCTGAGCATCGCTGACCTCGCACAGCAACGGCTTCCGTCGTTGGTAACGCGGCAGCTCGGTGAGGTAGACGATGTAGTCCCCTTCGTGGCGCTCGCGGAGTTCCGCAGCGCGGTCCATGAGCGCGATGTCACCATCGGCGGTGAGGGGAAGCGTCTCGTCGCTGACGTCGATACTCCAGTTGGTTGCGGCGTCGATGTGCTGTTCGAGATCATGCCGCAGGTCGTTGGCGATCGCCAAAGCGGTACGTCGCGACAGGCCGGGATCGACCATGAGGCCGACCGACGCCGACGGCGCGCTCACCTCGTCCCTCCGAAGCGCATCACGAGACATCGACCTCGCGCGCACCGACCTGCACCACCCGACCGCTCTCCCAGGAGTTCGCCCCAGGGACCACCTCGGGTGCGGATATACGGCGACGCCGTCTCCGATTCTTCTCCGTCGACACCCCGATGCGACGATCGCGCGCCGCGATCAACTCGTCGCGCGCTTGCCCATCGGCGGTGAACCCCATCATGAGCTTCGGGAGACCGTACGGGAAGTCGTCACGGTCGACCTCCCACGTATGGAAGGTTTTGCCGTAGGTGCTCACCAGGTCGCGGAAGTATGCGCGTTCGGCGACTCCGGGCACGCCTGGGGCGGTGAGCAACCCCGATGTGACCTCGTAGTCGTGACTGTGCCAGAGCCGATGCTCTTCGGTGGGCAGCGTGCGGAACCGCTCCGCACTGATGATGTATTCGATACCGATCAAGCGCGCCCCCGGGCCATTCCGGTCGAAGATGACGCACTGATGAAAGTCGTGCTCGAGGTGCGTGCAGAAGTGCGCCGCCTCCACCTGACGTCCGGTCTCATCGGCATACATGTGAATACCGTCGAGATAGGTGCTCATCGCCTCGACCGGAAACTTGCGCTGCAGGACCTTCGACGCCAGATCGAGCACGCGGTGGCGCCACGGGTGTCCGGCGCTTGCGCGCACCAGAGTCGCGAGAGTCCTTCCGGCCACTGCCGCGGCTCCCACCGCGGCTCCCAGTGCGAAGGCCGTGCCGATCGTCGTCGTCCGCTGCGGTGTCATGCGGCCAACCTCGGGTCGGTGCCGACATCACGAAACCCCCCTGCATCTTCACCGCCAGGGATCGCTCGCGCACCGTATACTTCACATGAATGGGCTGGGGGAAGCCTATGAGGCTCGTCCACTCGTCTATCCGAGCGGACTGCAAGGAGGACGCCACAGATGTCGGAAGTCGAACCGCACGTCCTGGTCGTCGATGATGATCCGGATGTCGCGCTCCTCGTGCGCATGCTGCTCGAGCGACGGGCGGGTTGCACCGTTGATGTCGCTGAAGACGGTGAGACCGCGCTCGAGCTCGTCACCGCGCGGATGCCCGACGTGGTCGTCACCGACATCGAGATGCCGGGCATCAGCGGGCTCGAACTGATCGAGCAGCTCCGCGTCCGCGCTCGCGACGTTCCGGTGGTCGTGATGACGGCTCACGTCTCAGTCGACTACGCGGTGTCAGCGCTGCGAGCGCAGGCCGACGAGTTCTTGACGAAACCGCTCGACGCGACGCGACTCGTCGACACCGTCACCCGGCTCGCCGCCGAGCATCGCGACCGCCGCTCGACCGAATCTCAGCGAGAGGTCGTGCTCGCGATCGGCGCTCACCCCGACGACGTCGAGCTCGGCGCCGGAGGGATCCTCGCCGCGCACGCCGCGGCCGGAGACGCGATCACCATCCTCACCCTGACCCGCGGCGCCCGCGGCGGCGACGCCGAAAGCCGCCAGCACGAATCGCTCGCCGCAGCGGAGCTGCTCGGCGCCCGGCTGTTCCTGAAAGACCTCATCGATACCGAGATCCCGAGCGGCGGCCCGACGGTGCGTCTGATCGAAGAGGTGGTCCGGGAAGTCGAACCGACGATCGTCTACACCCACTCGATCCACGATCGGCATCAGGATCACCGTGCGGTGAGCGAGGCCACCGTGGTCGCGACCCGCCGCGTCGCCAGCGTGTCCTGCTACCAGAGCCCCTCGGCGACCATCGATTACCGTCCGACGAAGTTCGTGCGCATCGAGCGGTTCCTGGAGCGCAAGCTGGACCTGCTGCGCTGCTTCGACTCGCAGACCGCGAGCCGCGACTACCTCGACCCCGATTTCGTCAGCGCCACCGCGCGCTACTGGACCCGGTTCGGCGGCGGCACCGCGGTCGAGCCCCTCGAAGTCGTGCGCGAAAGCTCAGAACCGGCCCGCGCGTTCGAACACCACCGACTGGAGACCTGATGACTGCACGCGTACTCGTGACCGGCGCCGGCGGACCGGCGGGTGTCGCGGTCATCCGGTCCCTGCTGCAGCGCGGCGACGTGACCGTCTTCGCCGCCGACATGGACGGCTGGGCGAGCGGACTCTATCTCGTGCCCGCACCGCAGCGACGCCTGCTGCCGCCGGGCAGAGATCCGGGTTTCGTCACCACGGTGGCGCGCTTCGTCGCGGAAGACGCGCTCGACCTGGTGATCTCGACGGTCGACGTCGAGCTGCTGGCGCTCGCCGACCGCCGCGACGAACTCGTGCCCGCCGTGCTCGCCGCACCCTCCGCCGACACGCTCGCCGTCTCGCTCGACAAACTCGCCCTCGCCGAGCGCTGCGCCGACACGCACCGCGCACCCCGCACCGTGCTCGCCGGACCCGAAGCACTGGCGGTGGACTGGGAGTTCCCGGTCTTCGCGAAACCCAGGCAGGGCGCGGGCAGCCGCGGGATCAGGCGGGTGGACGATCGAGCCGCGCTCGAGGCGCTGCCGACCGACGCCGGCCTCATCGTGCAGGATCTCCTGCCGGGAGAAGAATACTCCGTCGACGTCATCGCGGATGCCGACGGATCAGTGGTGGCCGCCGTGCCGCGCACGCGTGCCCGGGTCGACTCGGGGGTATCGATCGCCGGACGCACGGTGCGCGATCCCGAACTGGAGGAGACCGCCGCCGCCGTGGCTCGCGCCATCGGACTCGTCGGCGTCGCCAATGTGCAGCTGCGCCGCGACCGCGCGGGCCGAGCCATGCTGCTCGAGGTCAACCCCCGCTTCCCCGGCGCACTCCCGCTCACGATCGCGGCGGGCGTCGATGTTCCCTCGCTGGTCGTCGACCTGTTCCTCGGCCGCCCGATTCCCGACCGCATCGACTTCCGGGAGATCGCCTCGGTGCGATTCCTGGAAGACGTCATCGTCGATGTCGCCGACGTGCTCGAATCGCCCCACGCCGGGCACCTGGACGACGCATGAGCACCACGGCGCTGCTGCGCGGCGATCACCACGTCCACTCGACGTTCTCCGACGACGCCGTCTCGACGCTCGCCGAGAACGTGGCAGCGGCGCACGCGGCCGGCCTCGATACGCTGCGCCTCGTCGACCACGTGCGTATCAGCACCGCGTGGGTGCCCGAGTTCGTCGCCGCGGTCTCCGCCCTCGAGGTCCCGGACGGCCTGACCGTCGTCACCGGGGTCGAGGCGAAGATCCTCGACACGGCGGGTCGCCTCGACGCTCCCCCGCTTCCCGCGGGCATCGACCGGATCCTCATCGCCGACCACCAGTTCCCGACACCGGAGGGACCGCTCGGTCCCACGGCCGTCCGCGAGCGGCTCGCCGACGGATGGGCGGGCGAGGACGCCCTGGACGCGCTGGTGGAGGCGCTCATCGCCGCCATGGAGCGATACCCGGGCAATCAGCTCGCACACTGCTTCTCGATCCTGCCGAAGGTCGGGCTCGACGAGACCGACCTCGGCGGCGAGCGCCTCGCCGCGTGGTCCGCGACTGCGGCGCGCACCGATACGCTCGTCGAGGTCAACGAGAAGTGGGGATGCCCCGAACCCCCGACGCTGCGGGCGCTGAGGCGGGCCGGGGTCACGCTCGTCGCTTCGACCGACAGTCACGTCGCCACCGATATCGGACGCTACGACCGCGTGCGCGCCCTGCTGCACGACGCCGACGAGCGATCATGAACGAACTCTCCGGCTTCGAGATCGGCGTCGTCGTCTTTCTGCTCGCGTGCGTGCTCGTCGGGACGACCCCGGTGTTCAACACGCTCTTCCAGTTCGTGGTGCTCCCGTTCCACGCCCTGAAGAACCACTACCGGCACGCGGCACCGTATGCGCCGAATGTCGCCGTCATCGTTCCCGCATGGAACGAAGGACTCGTCATCGGCGCATCGATCGAGCGGATGCTGAGTCTCGAGTATCCCGCGGAGCGGCTCCGGATCTACGTCGTGGACGATGCGTCGACGGATCACACTCCCGATGAGGTGCTGCGGCGCGCGGCCGAGCACCCCGGCCGCGTCGTGCACCTGCGTCGCGAGGTCGGGGGCGAGGGCAAGGCGCACACCCTGAATCACGGTATCTCGCGCATCCTCGCCGATGAGTGGGCCGAAGCCGTGCTCATCATGGACGCCGACGTGATCTTCGCACGCGATTCCCTCCGCAAGATGACGCGCCACCTCGCCGACGCGGGCGTGGGCGCCGTCACGGCGTACATCGCCGAGGGCAGTCACGACCGCAATTACCTGACCCGCTTCATCGGTATGGAGTACGCGCTGTCGCAGCTCGGTTCGCGCCGCACGCAGAACGTGCTAGGAGCGGTCGCCTGTCTCGCGGGCGGAGCGCAACTCCACTCGCGGGCCAACCTCGAGGCGATCGGCGGCCGCATTCCGACGGGCACCCTGGCCGAGGACACCATGACCACGTTCGAGGGGCAGCTGCGCGGGCGACGCATGGTGTTCGAACCGCACGCCGTCGTGCTCGCCGAAGAGCCGAGAACGGTCGATGCGCTCTGGAAGCAGCGGTTGCGATGGGCGCGCGGCAATGTGCAGCTCACCTCGATCTATCGCAAACTGTGGTTCAGGCCGAGCCGGACGCACCGCCTCGGGAGTCTGTCGTTCGGTCTCAGCTGGTTCAGCATCCTGTTGCTCCCCGCGTTCATGCTGCTCGCGGCAGGCGGACTCATCACCCTTTTGATCCTGCACAGCGAGCTCGCCGAACCCGTCTTCCGGTTCATGTGGATCCTGGCGGCGTGCACCTATCTCTATTCGATCCTCTTCGCCGTCCAGCTCGACGGACGCACGGGTCGCAGCTCGTGGCGGGAGGCGCTCCTGTTCCCCGGGGTCGGAGCGATGGTGCTCATGGCGATCGCGATCTTCCCGAGCGTCTTCGAGACGCTGCTCGTGGACTGGATCGGCGCGCTCACCCCGCGCGACCGCTTCGTCGTGAGCGCGATCCTCTATCTCTGGGGACCGATCTCGCTGCTCGGCGCCTGGGCCGCGCGCGGTCTCGAACGTCTGCCGGGAGGCAGGTTCCTCGCGGGTCTCTGCATCTACGTCTTCGGGTACGGATCGCTGCTCTGCGCGATCACCGTGGACTCGTACATCAAGGAGTGGCGGCGCGCCGACGCGACCTGGGTGAAGACCGAGAAGGTCGGGAGGGTGGTCTCATGAGCGCGGGCAGGCACGCGGCACCCGAGTCCGGGGAGCCCGCAGCGATCGATGAGACGCTCGAGATCGCTGCGGATCGCCGTCGCGAGTGGCGTCTCGTGCCGCAGGCGCTCATCGCACTCGTCGTCGTCGCCGGGATCGTGGTACTGCGGGGGTTCTTCCTGTGACGAGCGACTCCCCTCCCGAGGGCCGGTGGCTCCGGCTCGTGGACCGGCCCACGCCACTGCTCAAGCAGATGCCGACGTTCCTCGCGCTGCTGCTCGCGGTGATCCTCACGTCATTCGTGCCCGACATCGACTTCTCCTCCGAGCGCGTGGCGTTCACCGGGATCGGACTGATCGTCATCGCGACCGTCTTCGCGGCGATCATCAGCGTCCGCGGTGTCCTCGACAGTTCGTGGATCTTCCTGATACCGATGATCGACATTGTCGGGTTCGGTCTGTTCCGGGCGGGCACGGGCGGTGCGCAGTCGATCTATGGCGCGCTCGTCATGATTCCCGTGGTCTGGCTGGCCACGGGACCGGGACCCCGGTACGTCCTCCTGATTGCAGTCCTGAGCTCCTCGATCATCGTGGTGCCGTTCATCGCGAATCCGCCGGCGAGCGCGGCCGACTGGTTCCGCGCCGTGATCTCACCGCTCGTCTTCGCGACGGTCGCCGCCGTCGTCAACGAACTCTCGCGACTGCAGCGCGTGCGCACCGAACAGGCCGAGGCGCTCGCGAGCGAACGGGCGCAGGCGCTGGCCGAGAACCAGGCCATGGTGCAGCGCCTGCGCGACAAGGAATCCGAGAACCGGGAGCTGCTCGCCTCCTTCGAGAGCCTGTGGAGCTCCATCACCTCGCAGGGGGTGATCGCGGTGGACACCGCGGGCGCGGTCACCGCGTGGAACCCCGGGGCCGAGCACCTGTTCGGACGGTCCGATGCCGAAGCGCTCGCGGGGCTGCGGTTCGCGGACCTCTTCCCCGCACGATCGCTGCAGGCGGTGCTCGATGATCGCGAGTGCGATCGCGCGGTCGTCGGGTCAGCCGGTGCCGTCGGCTCTGCGGATGCTGCCGAATCGGGTGCGCAGGTGCTGTTCACTCGGGTCGACGACGGTGAGCATGTCGAGATCGACATCCCGATCGTCACCGCGAACGGATCCGAGGTTCCCGCGCGACTCACGGTGACCCGCCGCATCGGGGGCGACGGGCGCCAGCACGGCTACCTCCTCGTGATCACCGACGAGACCCGCACCGTCGAGGTCGTGCGGATGAAGGACGAGTTCGTCGGCATGATCTCGCACGAGCTGCGCACGCCGCTCAGCTCGATCATCGGTTTTCTCGACCTGCTGCGCGATCACCCCGACACGCCCCTCACCGATGAGCAGGGCGCGTTCGTGGACATCATCGAGCGGAATGCGCAGCGTCTGCTCGCGCTCGTCGGCGACCTGCTCTTCACCGCTCAGGTCGAGTCGGGGCGCTTCCCGCTGGAGCCCGTGGAGAGCGACATCGTCGCCCTGGTGCGAGCGGCGACCGAGTCCGCGACCCCTCACGCCGGCCGGCAGGGCGTGGCGCTGCACGTCGAGGTTCCCGAACCGCCGGTGCGGATGTCGGCAGACCCGGGCCGACTGGGTCAGGCGATCGACAACCTGCTCTCCAACGCCATCAAGTTCACCCCTGCAGGCGGCGAGGTCACCCTGACGGTGACCGACGACGCGCGGAGCGTGCACATCGCGGTCCGCGACACCGGCGTCGGCATCCCCGCCGATGAGCAGGGGCAACTCTTCACCCGGTTCTTCCGCGCCTCGACCGCGACCCGCAATGCCGTGCAGGGGGTCGGCCTCGGCCTCACCATCACCCGTGCGATCGTGCTCGCCCACGGCGGGTCCATGGACGTCACCAGCACGGAGGGCGAAGGCACCGAGTTCCGCATCCGGCTGCCACGGGTCTGACGTGTCCCGACGCAATCGCGAGCCGGCTACTCCAATGCCGCGGCGGCGGTCTCCAGCATGATGCTGGAGAGCGCATCGAGCACCGGAGACGAGAGGTTCCACCGCTGCCAGTAGAGCGTGAGCAGCACGGAGGAGTCGGTCCCCAGCTGCACCAGCCGCCCATCCGCCAGATGCGCATCGCACTGGGCCGACGGCAGCATCCCCCACCCCATGCCCAGTTCGATCGCACGGGCGAACTCCGTCGAGGACGGCACGAAGTGTCGGGGCGGATCGATCGTCGCGCGCGTAATGCGCTTGACGAAGCGCTGCTGGAACACGTCGTGCCGATCGAACTCGAGCATGGGGGCGGCACCCAGCGCACTCGGTGTGACCCCCTCACTGAAGTACCGGCCCACGAACTCGGGCGTCGCGACGGCCCGGTACCGCATGCGACCGAGCCGCGTCGAAGCACAGCCGGGCACGGCGGCGCGCGTCGCGGTGACCGCGGCCATCGCGGCTCCGCGACGCAACTGCTCCGTCGAGATCGTCCCGTCGGCACGCAGCACCTCGAAGCGCGCGCCGGTCTGCTCCGCCGCGCTGGCGAGTGCCGGCATGAACCAGGTCGCCAATGAGTCGGCATTCACCACGATCGGGACGACGGCGCCGCGGGCCGATCCCTCACCGAGTTCGCGGGCGACATCGTCGACGACCCGGTCCACCTGACGGGCCGCGCGCAAGACCGCCGCACCCGCCTCGGTCACGGCGACGGGGCGGCTGCGCTGCAGCAGGACGGATCCGACGCGCTCCTCCATGAGTCGCACGCGCTGACTGATCGCCGAGGGAGTGACCCGCAGGGCACGCGCGGCCCCCTCGAAGCTCCCCTCGCGCACGATGGCCGTGAACGTGCTCAGATACTCGATCGGCAACTGCATATCTTCAGTGAAGCAGGTTTCATGGTGCTGAAGAGGATTGAGGCACGCTGAAGTGGTGGGGGCGCTCGGATCCACCGTAATCTCGTCTGCGTGCTCACCCCATTCCTCATCGGCGCCGGCAGCGGCCTCTCGCTCATCGTGGCGATCGGCGCCCAGAACGCATTCGTCCTCCGGCAGGGAATCGGGCGCACGCACGTCCTGCCCGTCGTCCTCATCTGCGGGCTCACCGATGCCTTGCTCGAGTTCGCGGGCGTGGCGGGGATCGGCTTCGTCGTCGCTCGGGCACCCCTCGTGCTCGACGTCGTGCTCTGGGGCGGAGCCGTGTTCCTCGTCGGCTACGCGGCGACCGCGGCGCGCCGCGCGATGCGGCCCTCTGCACTCGTCGCCGGTCCGGGAGAGCCGGTGTCGCTGCGGCGCACGGTGCTCGCCTGCCTCGCGATCACCTTCCTGAACCCCCACGTCTACCTCGACACCATGGTGCTCATGGGATCCATCGGCAACGCCCAGGGCGACCCGGGACGCTGGTGGTTCGTCGCCGGGGGCGCCCTTGCCAGCATCGCCTGGTTCTTCGCACTCGGTTACGGGGCGCGGGTGCTGACCCCGCTGTTCGCGAAACCCGGGGCGTGGCGCGTGCTCGATGCGGTGGTCGCACTCGTCATGCTCGTCATCGCCGCACGGCTGCTGCACGACTTCTTCACGGGATGACGCGGGTGCGTCACGTGTGATCGCGCGTCGGTACACTGGCGCCTATGGCCGACCTGCTCATCACCCGCGCCAGAATCGTCGAGCAGCACTCCTCCCCCGGAGCTCCCGGACCGACGGATGTCCGCGTGGCGGACGGCGTGGTCACCGAGGTCGCCCCGGGCGGTGCACTCGCGCCGTCGCCGGGCGAACGCGTGCTCGAGGCGGACGGGCGCTGGCTGATCCCCGGCCTCTGGGATCAGCACGTCCATATGACGACGTGGGCCGCGTTCGCCGACCGACTCGATCTCAGCGGAACGACCTCGCCCGCCGAGGTGCTGCGACGCGTGGCCCCGGCGATCGGCGCGCTCGGGGCCGCGGGCGTCGAGCCGGATCGCGTGCTCATCGGCATGGGGTACCGGGCATCGCTCTGGGTGGAGCCGGCATCGGTCGCCGCACTCGACGAGGTGACCGGGCCGAGACCGGTGATCCTCATCAGCGGCGACGCGCACAACGGTTGGATGAACACGGCCGCACTGCGGGCGCTGGGACTGCCGGACCGCACCGGAGTTCTGGACGAGAACGACTGGTTCCCGGTCATCACGAGACTCGCTGAGCTTCCGGAGGGCGCCAGGACCGAGCACGACCAGGTGCGGCGCGCGATGTCCGGCGCCGCGGCCCGCGGCATCGTCGGCATCACGGACTTCGAGTTCGCCTCGAGCCACCGCATCTGGCCGTCGCGCATCGCCGCCGGCCTGAACGGTCTGCGGGTGCGCGCCGGGTTCTACGAGGAGGCGCTCGACGAAGTGCTCCGATCGGGCATGCGTACCGGGGATACCCTCGCCGGCCTGGTCACCCTCGGTCCGCTCAAGATCATCTCGGACGGTTCGCTCGGCACGCTGACGGCGCACTGCTGCGAGCCGTACGCGCCGAGCCCGGACTTTCCGCGCGGCAAGCAGAACGTGTCGCCCGCGCGGCTCGAGCACCTGCTCGCGACCGCGAACGCCGCCGGCCTTGAGGTCGCGCTGCACGCTATCGGCGACCGAGCGGTGTCCGACGCGCTCTCGGCGTTCGCCGCGACGGGTGCGACCGGCAGCATCGAGCACGCGCAGCTCATGCGACGCGCAGACATCGGCCGCATGGCGACGCTCGGGTTGCGGGCGAGCGTGCAGCCCGCGCACCTGCTCGACGACCGCGACGTCACCGATCGGGTCTGGGCCGACCGCGCCGATCGGGCGTTCATGCTGCGCAGCCTGACGGCGGCCGGAGTCCCCCTCGCTCTGGGTTCGGACGCGCCGGTCTCACCGCTCGACCCGTGGCTCGCCATCGACGCCGCGGTGTGGCGGGCTGAGGACGGCGAGAAGCCCTGGTTCCCGGAGGAGCGCATCACGCCGGCTCAGGCCCTGTTCGCGTCGACCGACGGTGCCGGCCCGGTGCGCTCCGGAGCGCTCGGCGACCTGGTGCTGCTCGATGACGATCCGCTGCGGACGCGCCCCCGTCACGTGCGCGTCGGAGCGACCATCGTGGGCGGCGCACCGGTGTTCGCGGCGTTCGACTCCTCGCGCTGAACCGCTCCCACCAGACCGCGCAGTTCGGCGAGACCGACGTTCGCGCCGAACGCGGGGGTGCCCGGTTCGAGCGCCGCGCCGGCCACGAGATCGCCGATGTCGAGCGGATCGAAACCGAGCTCATCGACCAAGGCCGCGACGCGCGCGCGATCGGATGCCGCACCCCCGGCCACGGCGATCGCGCGGCGGTCGGGGTCTCCGGCCGGTCGCGCCCCGTCTTCGAGGTCGTGATAGCCCATGTGGTTCAGCGCTTTCACGACCCGTGCGCCGGGCAGCTGCTGCTGCACGAACTCGCTCGACGACCGTTCGGCCGGCAGCAGGTCTTCCCGCTCGCCGTCGATCTCCCACCAGTGATTCATGGCGTCGAGCACGAGTTTTCCGGCGAACGCATCGGCGTCGAGATCTCGGAGATGCCCGAGCGGGAGCGCGAGAATCACCGTGTCGGCGGCGGTCGCATCGGCGGCGCGCACCGCGGTCGCCCCGGGTGTGAGCACCTCGACGGTGAGCGCGATCCGGTCGGGATCCCCGGATCCGGCGATGAGCACCCGGTACCCGGCGGCCAGCGCGAGTCGCGCGAGCACCGTACCGAGCTTGCCCGCTCCGAGGATGCCGATGGTGCGGGATGCGACGGTCATCGGGCACCGCCGCGCGTGCCGGACTCGTCTGCGAGGAGTTCGCGGACCCGAGGGATCACCTGCGTGCCGTAGAGCTCGACGGAGCGGCGCCGCGCGTCTGCTGCGACGGTGCCGGCCGCTGAGTAGATCATGTCGAATCTGCCGGCGTCGAGCACCCGGATCGCGTGCGCCATCTTCTGCGCCACGGTCTCCACCGAACCGACGTAGAGCGATCCGCCGGCGACCTCGGCGTCGAAGTGCCCGCGCTGCAGGCGCGGCCACCCGCGCTGGGCTCCGATACGATCGTGGATCTCGCGGTACCCCGGGAAGAACAGCTCTTTCGCTTCCTCATCCGTCTCGGCGACGAATCCGGGCGAGTGCATGCCGATCGGCTCGGCCTCGGTTCCGAGTTGCTGGTGGGCGCGGCGGTACAGGTCCACGTAGGGCGTGAACCGGTCGGGGGCGCCCCCGATGATCGCGAGCATGAGCCGGAACCCGTACTTCGCGGTCCGAATCACCGACTGCGGGGTGCCGCCGACACCCACCCAGGTGGAGAGCCGACCCGATTCGGTCTTCGGGTAGACGTCCGCCTGGTGCAGTGCGGGGCGCGTCGACCCTTCCCAGGTGACCGGCTGCTCGTCGAGCAGCCGGTGGAACAGGTCGATCTTCTCGTCGAACAGGAGATCGTAGTCTTTCAGGTCGTACCCGAAGAGCGGGAAGGACTCGGTGAACGATCCGCGTCCGAGAATCACTTCTGCGCGTCCGTGCGAGAGCGCGTCGACGGTGGCGAACCGCTGGAACACCCGGACGGGGTCGTCCGATGACAGCACCGTGACGCCGGACGCCAGCCGGATCCGCTTCGTGGCCGTGGCGATGCCCGCGAGCACGGTCTCCGGGCTCGAGATCGCGTACTCGGGTCGGTGGTGCTCTCCGAGGGCGATGACGTCGATGCCGATCTCGTCGGCCAGAACGGCTTCGGACACGGCGATCCGGATCGCCTCGGCCTGCGAGACGATCTCACCCTGCGCGTTTCGCGGCCGCTCGCCGAAACTGTCGATGCCGAATGCGATGCGCGAAGCGTCCATGCGCCGTTCCCCTCTTTGCGGGCGGACGCGTGCGTCGCAGCGCTCCACCAAGTAATTGACATGTGAAGTATCTCTCCATATGATTGACATGTCAACCACTAGGGAAGCCACCATGACACCTCAGCGCCATCTGCCCACCAGCCGAGAGCTCGCCGTCTGGCGCGCCTATCTCGAGAGCTTCGAGGCCGTGCGGGCGCGCGTGGACGCGCGGTTGCACCGGGATTCGGACCTCTCCAGCGGCGACTACAAGATTCTGCTCGCCCTCTCGGAGGCCGAGTCGCACGAGCTGCGCTCGTCCGAGCTGGCCGCACATATCCTGTGGGAGCGCAGCCGCCTCTCCGCGCACCTCGGCCGCATGGAGAAACGCGGCCTCGTGCGCCGCGCACCCTGCCCCGACGATGCGCGCGGTGCGATCGCGGTCCTCACCGAGGCCGGTCGTCGCGCATTCCGCGACAGCACGATCCCTCACCTGGAGGCCATCCGCTCGCTCTTCGTCGACGCGCTCACTCCCGATCAGCTCGTCGTCGTCGGAGACATCGCCACCGCGCTGCACGACCATCTGAGCACGGAACATCCGGTTCGCCCCTGACATCGGGACCGACCGAGCGGATAGCCTGGGAAGATCATCCGATGAATAGGAGACCCATGGCTCAAACGCCTCGCGCAGCCGCACCCGCCCGTCGACCGCGTCGACCGCAGATCGTGCTCGAGGTGATCGAGCGTGTCCAGCTGACCCCGCATCTCGTGCGCATCATCGCGGGCGGGCCCGGCATCTCCGCCATCGAGGACACCGGCCGCACGGACGCGTACAGCAAGATGCTGTTCCCGCATCCGGAGACCTCGCTCGCACCGCCCTACGATCTCGAGGCGCTCCGCGCCGAGTTGCCGATCGAACGCATGCCGTCCATCCGCACATACACGGTGCGACGCTTCGATCTCGACAACGACCGCATCTGGATCGACTTCGTCACTCACGGCGACGCCGGAGTCGCCGGTCCGTGGGCGGATCGCGCGCAGCCGGGCGACCCAGTGGTCCTTATGGGGATCGGCGGCCTCTACGCCCCAGACCCGAACGCCGACTGGCACCTGCTCGGTGGTGACGACTCGGCTCTCCCCGCCATCGCCTCGGCGCTCGAAGCCATGCCCCGCGACGCGCAGGGCGTCGCTTTGATCGAGGTCGGCGACGAGCGCGATCACCTCGAGCTCGATGCACCCGACGGCATCGAGGTGCGCTGGCTCCACCGCGGCGAGCGCGAACCGGGGACGACCACGCTCCTCGTCGACGCGGTCCGCGAGACGCCGTGGCGCGCAGGCACCGTGCAGGTGTTCGTGCACGGTGAGCGCGGGGCGATGAAAGCGCTCCGGCCCTACTTCACCGATGAGCGCG
This sequence comes from Leucobacter tardus, assembly GCF_017583045.1. Classification (GTDB taxonomy): domain Bacteria; phylum Actinomycetota; class Actinomycetes; order Actinomycetales; family Microbacteriaceae; genus Leucobacter; species Leucobacter tardus. The sequence goes on from NZ_JAGFBF010000005.1 coordinate 925,416, forward strand.
AACTCGACCGGTCGCAGTTGTCGCTCTCCGCGTACTGGGCGCACGGGCGCATCGAGGACACGTTCCAGGCCGAGAAGCGCGAGCCCATCGGCGAGATCTGATCGACGCGATCGCTCAGGCGGTGCGGAAGAAGTGCAGGATCAGGATCATCGTCACGATGAACCCCGCGGCGTAGTTCAGCCAGATGAACCGACGCCAGGCGCGGTTGGTGCAACCGGAGTCGGCGTCGGTCACCCGCAGGTACGGGGCGCAGTTCACGAGGTACGGCACCGCGACGATCGCGGCGAGAGGGCCTGGCCAGGGCGTCGCGAGCATCAGGATCCCGGCGAGGCACCAGAGCACGAGCGAGAACCGGACCGTCCACCTGGCGCCGAAGACCGTGGCGATCGACCCGATGCCCGCCGAGCGGTCGGGCACGATGTCTTGGACCGCACCGAACGCGTGGGCCGCGACGCCCCAGGCGAAGAAGGCGGCGAGGAGGAGCACGAGCGGCGCGTCGAAGGTCGCCCCGGCGAGCGCGAGACCGACGACGGCCGGACTCACGAAGTGAGTGCTCGACGTCAGGGAATCGAGCACCGGCCGCTCTTTGAACCGCAGCACCGGAGCCGAGTAGGCGACCACGGCGAAGGTGCTGACGAGTATCGCGACCACGGATGCCGGAGTGCCGATCACGAGGAGCCAGACGAGGAACGGCAGATTGGTCGCCAGGACGAGCCAGAGCAGCGGACGGTGGTAGGCCGGCGGCATCAGACCGCCCTCGATACCGCCCTTGCGCGGATTGTTGATATCGGACGCATAGTCGAAGACATCGTTGATGCCGTACATCGCCAGGTTGTACGGGATGAGGTAGTAGAGCGTGCCGAACACGAAGAGGGCATCGACCTCGCGGGTGGTGAGCAGCAACGCCGCCGCGAACGGGAACGCCGTGTTCACCCAGCTGACCGGCCGCGACGCCGTGAACGCGAACCGGAGGAGCGACCCGGCACGCACCCCGGCCGTCGGTGCAGCGCTCATCGGGGCACCGCGGTGGCGGCGGGACGCGGCGCCGTCGGGCCGGCGGAGCGATCATCGCGAATGCGCTTCAACACCAGCTCGGCGCTGATGAGACACATCGGCACCCCGACACCAGGCGCCGTCGTCGCGCCGGCGTAGAAGAGCCCGTCGACCCGCTTCGACGCGTTCTGGGTCCGGAACATGGCGCTCTGCGAGAGCACGTGGGCGGGCCCGAGCATTCCCCCGCGCCACGAGGCGTAGTCCCGCGCGAAATCCTCCGGACCAATGGTCTGCCGCACGACGATGCGATCCGCCAGGTCCGGAATCTGCGCCCACGCGCCGATCTGCTCGATCGCGGCGTCCGCAGCTCGTTCCACAGCGGCATCGCCCGTCCCGTCCGGACCGCCCGAGCCGATCGAGGTGTCCGCGGGAACCGGGATGAGGACGAAGAGGTTCTCGTGCCCCGGCGGTGCGACATCGGGGTCGGTCGCGCTCGGACGGCAGACGTAGATGGATGCCGGGTCGGGCACGCGCGCGTCGCCGCCGAAGATGTCGTCGAAGTTCGCGTTCCAGTCGCGCGTGAAGAACAGCGAGTGGTGCTCGAGCTGCGGGAGCTCCCCCGCGACTCCGAGCAGCACGAGCACCGCGCCCGGCCCGCTCTCCGTACGCTGCCACACGCGCTCGGGCGCGGTGCGCAGCGCGGGCGGCAGCAGTTCGGTCTCGGTGTGGTGCAGATCGGCACCCGAAACCACGATGTTCGCGTGCTCGATGTGGAGCGAACCGGAGGCGGCGTCGTCCACGGCACCCCGCTCCTGCCAGCGGACCCCGCTGACGTGCACTCGGGATCCGCTGCGTCGCGTGAGGATCTCCGTCACCCGGGCGCCCGTCACGATCTCGACACCCGCGTCGCGCGCGAGCGCCTCGAGCCGCTCGACGATGCCCCAGAACCCGCCCATCGGGTACTGCACGCCCTCATCGAGGTCGAGCCCGCTCATCAAGTGGTACATGGCCGGCGCCCGGCGCGGGTCCGTGCCGAGGAACACCGCTGGGTACCCGAGAATCTGCCGCAAGAGCGGGGTGCGGAAGCGTTGCGCGACGAAGCGCTCGAGCGAGGTGCCGAGCAGCCGCACGAGCTGGGGTGCCGCGCGCAGCACCTCGGGCCGCAGCAGCGAACGCCACCGCGTGAACGGGTTGTAGAGGAAGTAGCGCTCCGCCATGTCGGAAGCGTGCGCGGCAGAACGCAGATATGTGCGGAGCACCCGTCCGCTGCCCGGCTCGACCTCGTCGAAGAGGTCCACGACCCGATCGATGCCGTGCGGCACCGTGATCGCACGCGGCGCACCGCCGGGGTCGGGCTCTCCGAAGACGCGATACCCGGGATCCAGCATGCGCAGATCGAGCTGTTCCGCCGCGGTCGTTCCCAGTAGTTCGAAGAAGTGCTCGAAGACGCTCGGCATCAGGTACCAGGACGGTCCGGTGTCGAAGCGGAACCCCTCACGGTCCAGGGTGCCGGCGCGGCCGCCGACCCGGTCGTTCTGCTCAAGGACCCGAACCTGGTGCCCTTCGCGAGCGAGCAGCGCCGCGGTCGCCAGCCCTGCGATACCCCCGCCGACGACGATGGTGCGCGTCATGCCCGGTCCGCCTTCCGCAGGTCGAGCGCCGACTGCACGAGCAGCACGGCCTTCATCGGATCGGCGACCCGCACGCGGCGGGTGCGCAGCTCGACCGTAGGCGTCTCCGCCAGCTGCGCCGCCAGTCGCGCGAAGAGCCGGTAGGCGCACCCGACCGCGACCCGCGCGTCGCGCGGCAATTCGGGGAGCACCGCCTCGGCGTCCGCGAGCTGCGCGCGGATGGTGGTGATCCATTCTGACTGGCGCTCCGGCGTCATCGCGGCTTCCGCTGTCAAGTAGCTGCGTCCGAGCCGGTCCGTGTCATCGGCGAGATCGCGCAGGAAGTTGATGTTTTGAAACGCTGCGCCGAGGCGTCGCGCACCGTGCTCGAGGCGCGCCATCCGCTCGGGCGACGCCTGCTCATCGCGCATGAAGACGCGCAGACACATGAGTCCGACCACCTCGGCCGAGCCGTAGACGTAGGCGGCGTGCGCGTCCGCGTCGAACGCGCGCAGTCCGATGGTGCCGTTCGCGTCGGCCGCCGAGTCCGTCGTGTCGGCAAGGTCGGTGCGCATCGAAGCGAAGAACGGACCGGTGAGCGACGCATCGATTCCCGCCGCGCGCGCCGTCCGGCCGAACGCGTGCACGATCGGGTTGCTGCTGTAGCCGGTCAGCAGCGCCTGCGCCACCTCGCCCTCCAGCTCGTCGAGCATCGACCGCTGCGCATCCGCGGCGACCCTCGCCTCCGACGCGACCCCGTCGACGAGCTCGTCAGCGACCCTGACGAGCGCGTAGACGTTCCGCACGTGCGTGCGGTGCCGCGCACCGAGCAGCCGCGTCGCCAGTCCGAATGATGTCGAATAGGCGGCGATGATCCGGCCGGCCGCGCGCTCGGACGCCGCCGAGTACCGTTCGAGCGGGTCGAGTTTCGCGAGCGTTCGCCTCATGCGGTCCTCCCCTCGAGCGTATCGACGAGGTGAGCAATCCACTGAGCGGTCGCGGTCGGCACGACACCGTCCTCTCGCGAAAGGCCGTCGAGAGCGGTCCGGATCTGATCCTCGACCATCGAGCGGATGAAGGACTCCGCGCCGCAGTCCACCAGCATGCGCCGGATCGCGCGTCCGTCGTCCTCGGTGAAGCCGGGCGCACCGACGAGCGGCTCGAGTGACGGCCAGTGCGCGGTCATCCGGGCGTACGCGATGAGCGCGGTCTCCTTGCCCTCGCGAAAGTCGGAGAACGGATCTTTGCCGTGATCGCTCGCACTGCCGAACGCCGAGAGCAGGTCGTCCTGCAGCTGGAAAGCCACACCGAGGTGACGACCGACCTGGCCGAGCGCCTCCTCCACCTCGATGCTCGCCCCCGCCAGCACAGCAGCGGTGCGCAGCGGAAGTTCGAACGTGTAGGTCGCGGTCTTCATGCGCGTCATCTCGAGCACCGTGCTCAGGTCCGAGGCGATGACGCCGTCGCTGAGGCCGACGTCGCACAACTCCCCCACTACCGACTCGGAGACGGCGATATCGAAGAGGTCGAGCAGTCGCTCGGCGTCCGGGAAACGGAGTGCCTGCCGCGCGTACACCTGATGCGCCGCCGTCAGCATGAGGTTGCCGACGAGGATCCCGTTCGTCCGCGCCCAGTGCAGCGGACGTTCCCGCACGCCATCGTTCCGCTCGGGCGCGCCGTCGGGAGTCTGGTCCAGCACTCTACCGATGAGGTTCCGCTCGCCCCGACGGAAGAGGTCCTCGTCGATCACGTCGTCGTGCAGCAGGAACGAGAAGTGGAGCAGCTCGATCGCGGCGGCGATACGCAGCACACCGACCGGCCGGGACGCGGTCTGCACCGTCCCGCGCGCGGGCGAGTCCGACTGCTGCTGCAGCGAGTCGAACGCGCCGAGCAGCAGACGCGGGCGCAGCAGCTTGCCGCCCTCGACGCAGCGTGAGGCCAGTCTCAGCACCTGTGCGAGCTGAGGTGCCGGAGGGAGCAGCCCGGACGTCGGGCCCGCAAGCGGCGGGTCGAGCAGTTCGCGAATCTGTTCGGAGATCTCGCGCTCGAGCGTGGCGTGAGCGTCCCGATCCGTCAGGGAGGTCATGCGAGTGCCGCCCGCGCGAATGCCGCACCCGCCACGAGGCTCGGCAGCTGCTGCTGGAGCCACGGGCTGAACGCGAACGGCGTGATCTCGACTGCACGCAGCAGTCGCGCGGGATCGACCCACTCCCACTCCGCCACCTCGCTCGGCTCAGGGTGCACGTCGCCGGCAAGGGTGGCCGTGAATACGGGGCAGACCTCGTTCTCGACGATGCCGCTCGCATCGACCGCGCGGTAGCGGAAGTCCGGGAGCCGCACGCGGATCTCAGCGATGTCCGCGCCGAGCTCGTACCGCGCGCGACGCCGGACCGCATCCTCCATCGGCTCTTCCGGGGCGGGATGTCCGCAGAAGCTGTTCGTCCACACTCCGGGCCAGGCCTGCTTGCTCAGCGCACGCCGCGTGACGAGCAGCCGGCCGGAATCGTCGAGGAGGTAGCACGAGAAGGCGAGGTGGAGCGGAGTGTCGACCCCGTGCACCGCGGACTTCTCTCGGGTACCGATCGGAACGCCGTCCGCATCGAGGAGCACCAGTAGCTCAGGGTCTCGCGCCATCGTGGCTCCTTCGTCGTCGGCGTCCCTCACCACTCTAATATAGCGAAAAGAATACTGTTCACTGACGGAAACTATATTCTCTTACGGTGTAGAAAACTGTACAATCACCCCATGGGTTCGAGCGAGACACAGCCGGGTGAGGACCGCGTGTCGTCGAATCTCTATCGGCTCGACGCGAGTGGCACCGGCGTCGAGCGCGAGTTCCCGCAGCTCGACGAGCGCGATCTCACCGGCATCTCCCGGTTGATGAACACCCTTGCGCGGCTGCGCGAGGCGGAGCTGCTGCTCTCCGAAGCCTCGCGGAAGTACATGAAACTCAGCGATCAGGACATGCGCGCGCTGCACTACTTGATCGTGGCCCAGCGGCAGGGCGAGATGGTCACCCCCAGCGCGCTGTCGGCGCACCTGCGCATCTCTCCGGCGTCGACTACCAAGCTGCTGAATCGGCTCGAGCGCGGTCACCACATCGTCCGGCGCCTGCACCCGCATGACCGGCGCGCGTTTCTCATCGAGATCACCCCGGAAACCGAAGCCTCCGCGCGCGAATCCGTCGGCCGGCATCAGGCCCGCCGGTTTCACGCGGCCGCCCGGCTCAGTGCGGATGAGCGCGAGGTCGTGACCCAGTTTCTCGCGGATATGACCGCGGAGATCTCACTCGACCACGCGGATTGGGCGCGCGACCTCGATCACTGAGGCAGCATCTCGAGAAAAGTGCGGGCAGCCGGCGACGGATTGAAGTCATCCCAGGCGAGATACTCGACCCGGCGCGGACCGTCCGTCACCTCCACCGCCCGCAGCCCGGCGCCCGACGGCACGACGGCGGGTGACAGCAGCGCCACGGCGAGATCGCGTCGCACGAGGTCGAGCATCAGCTCGATACCCATCACCTCGAACGCCACGTCCCGGCGCACCCCGGCCTGAACGAACGCAATATCCGACTGCGCCCGTCCGGGGGCGTCAGCCGGGAAATCGACGAAGGTGTCCTCCGCCAGATCGGTGAGCCGCAGGCGCCGGCGACCGGCGTGACGGTGACCTTCGCTCAGCACCGCGACGAGTCGCTCGCGATTGAGCTCACGCCACGCCACGCTCCGCGGAGGCGTTTGCTCCGCCAGGCCGAGCACCGCCGCGTCCATCTCGTGGGCGGCGATGGCGGTCATGAACTCATCGCTGCGCCCCTCCCGCACGCGCACGCGCACGGCCGGGTACGCGCGTCGGAATGCGGCGAGCGCACTCGGCAGATCGAGCGTGGTGACGGTGGGGATCATGCCGATGGTCAGCACGCCGCGGACGGTTCCGGTCGCAGCGGCGGCCTCGACCTGCGCGCGATCGGCCGCCTCGAGACTCGCGCGCGCCGCCGCGACGAACGCTGCCCCGGCGGGTGTGACCTCCACGCGCCGACTCGACCGCGCGAAGAGCGACACCTCGAGTTCGCGCTCGAGCGCGGCGATCTGATGACTGAGCGCCGACTGCACCACGTGGCACCGCGCAGCCGCCGCCGTGAAACTCAGCTCCTCGGCGATGGCGACCGCGTATCGCATCTGCTGCAGTTCCATGTTTGCATGATCGCAGTTCATTGCAGGGATGACAACTATGTGTTGGCCTCATCATTCGCATGCAGCGACACTGAGTCCATGAGCAGCATCAGCGCGCAGCGCATCTCCTGGACCGCAGCCACGGCGACGGCACCGCTGGTGTGGGGAACGACCTTCGTCGTCACGACCCACCTGCTGCCGGAGGGTCATCCGCTCTTCGCCGCTCTCGTGCGCGCGCTCCCGGCGGGAGTGCTCGCCCTGCTGATCGCTCGTCGACTCCCGCACGGGTCATGGTGGTGGAAGAGCCTGGTGCTCGGCACCCTGAACATGGGCGCCTTCTTCCCCCTGCTCTTCATCGCGGCGCAGCACCTGCCCGGCGGCGTCGCCGCCACGTTGGGCGCGGTGCAACCGCTCGTCGTCGCGGGCCTCGCGGTCACCATACTGCAGGAGCGCGTTTCGGCGTGGCGGCTCGGCTGGGGCGCGACGGGTGTCGCGGGTGTCGCGCTCGTGGTACTCGGACCCGACGCCGGTATGGATGCGATCGGTGTCGCAGCGGGCCTGTGCGGGGCGCTCTCCATGGGCCTCGGCGTCGTCCTCACGAAGAAGTGGGGGCGGCCGACGAACGTGTCCGCGGTGGGGTACGCCGGGTGGCAGCTCACAGCGGCCGGAGTGGTGCTGCTCATCCCCGCGCTCCTGATCGATGGAGTTCCGCGCGGGATCGACGCGGGCGCCATCGCGGGCACCCTCTGGCTGGGTCTGTTCGGCGGTCTCATCTCCTACTCGATCTGGTTCGCGGGGATCCGCAAGCTGCCCGTCACGGCGGCCGCGCTGCTCGGCATCATCTCGCCGCTCACCGCGGCCATCCTCGGCGCCCTCATCGCCGATGAAAGGCTTGCTCCGGTGCAGCTCATCGGCTTCTCGATCGCCCTCGCCGCACTGATCGCCGGTCAGCTCGTTCCGCGGCGGCGCTGGTCGGCGGACTCAGCGCCGGCGACCCCGTGATTTCCGCTTCATGCCCTCGACGATGGTGCGAGCGACCTCGCGCTCGGTGAGCCCGCGCTCGGCGGCGGTCTGCTCGAGCCAGGCGGACGCCTCGATCGCCGACAGACTGAACCGCTCGATGAGCACGTCCTTGGCGCGGTTCACGAGTCCCTGCGATTCGAGCTGGTCGAGCATCTCGGCGGCCTGGGAGCGCAGGCCGCGAATCTGCCGATGCCTGGCGAGTGCGATCTCGAGTGTGGGCAGCAGCCCCTCCGGGCGGACCGGCTTCGTCAGGTAGCCCAGCGCGCCCGCGCTCGTGGCCCGCTGATACGACTCGCGGCGACCATCGGCCGTCATCAGGACGACGGGCCCGATGCCCTGCCGGCTGAGGATCTCCGTGGCGCTGATGCCGTCTCGCAGCGGCATGCTGACGTCCATCAGCACGAGGTCGGGCGTCAGCTCGGTCGCCAACCGGACGGCCGACTCGCCGTCGTAGGCGCGACCGACGACGTCGAAGCCGTTGTCGGTCAGGAACTCGACGACGTCGACGAGGACGAGCGACTCGTCCTCCGCGACCAGGACTCGGCGAGGTGCGTGCGAGGCGGTGTCTGGAAGGGTGCCCTGGGGCTGCGTGAGTGCTGACATGGGCTCAGCCTAGGGACGCCGAAGATCCGACTTTCGCCGATTCGGGCGGCCCTCGGCACTTTCCGAGCACACGGCAATCGTCGCGTAACAGCCGAAACATTCCGGTTACCGAGACGTCCATCGCTCGCAACAGGTCGGTGTCCGGCGGGCTCGTGCGTCGCCAAGTGCCCCGTCCGGTTTGCGTCGCCGTGTTACACCAGCGCTACGCGATCCACCCGGAACCGGGCAGTGTAAAGACCTATGTCCACACTCGCCGAATCACGCGCACCCGCGGGCCGGGTGCACGTCACCGACGTCGAACGCACCTTCGCGACGACGGACGGAGCCCGGACGGTGCTCCGCGATCTGACCCTCGACGTCGCGGCCGGCGAGATCGTCGCCGTCGTCGGACCGTCGGGGTGCGGCAAGTCGACGCTGCTGCGACTCATCGGGGGTCTCGACGCTCCGACCGCCGGTGCGATCACGCTCGACCAGCAGGGGGTGAGCGCACACGACGAATCCACCGCGATCGCCTTTCAGGAACCGCGGCTGCTGCCCTGGCGGACCATCGCGCAGAACGTCGCGATCGGCTTGCCGCGCGGCACACGGGGTCGGCACGCGCAGGCGCGCGTCGCCGAACTGCTGGAACTCGTAGGGCTCACCCACGCCGCCGACCAGCGGCCGCGCGAGGTCTCGGGCGGCATGGCGCAGCGGGCGTCGCTCGCCAGAGCCCTGGCCCGCAGCCCCCGCGTGCTGCTGCTCGACGAGCCGTTCGGCGCCCTCGATGCGCTGACGCGATTGCAGATGCACGACCTGCTCCTCGACATTCACCGCGCCGAGCCGAGCACCATCGTGCTCGTGACGCACGACGTCGAAGAGGCGCTCTATCTCGCCGATCGCGTGCTGCTGCTCCGCAACCTGCACGCCGCGGGTACGGAGCCCGACCGGCCGCGCGCCAAAGTCGTCGCTCTGGGCTCTTCATCGGGTATGGGCGCACTCGGCTCGGCGCGCAGTCACGAGCGCACCCCAGACCTCGCACCGGCACCCCGGGCGTCGGACGGGTCGATCGCCCGGCTGATCCCGGTTCCGGGATCCCGACCCCGCGACCGCGGGGCCCGCACGTTCACCGACCTCCGCACCAGCCTCCTGGAGGGGCTCGGCGTCCATAAGCTCACGATCAAGGAGAACGCATGAGCCCTCGCACCCGCACCCGCCGTCACCTGCCCGTCACCGCCGCCACCGCCGTCGCCGGCCTGCTCTCGTTCGCGCTCGCCGGGTGCGTGCAGGGCGAGAACAGCGGCGACTCCTCCGCCGCAGAAGGCGGGGAATGGTCGACGGACTCGCTCGCGATCGACTGGGCGACCTACAATCCGCTCAGTCTCGTCGTGAAAGACCAGGGCCTGCTCGAGGACGCTCTCGGAGACTCGGTGGAGGTGGAGTGGCAGCAGTCGGCCGGCAGCAACAAGGCGAACGAGCTGCTGCGCTCCGGTTCCATCGACGTCGGCTCGACGGCCGGCTCCGCCGCGCTGTTCGCCCGGGCGAATAACTCGCCGATCCAGGTCATCGACGTCTACTCGCAGCCCGAGTGGTCCGCCATCGTCGTCGGCCCCGACAGCGACATCACCGAGGTGTCGCAGCTCGCGGGCGCGTCCGTCGCCGCCACGAAGGGCACCGACCCCTACTTCTTCCTGCTCCAGGCGCTCGAGGAAGCCGGTCTCGAGCTCTCCGACGTCGAGGTGCAGAACGTGCAGCACGCCGACGGCCGGTCGCTGCTCGACGGCGGCTCCGTCGACGCGTGGAGCGGGCTCGACCCGATCATGGCCGCCGCCGAGGTCGAGTCGGACGATCAGCTCATCTACCGCAACGTCGACTTCAACACCTACGGGTTCTTGAACGCCACCGAGGAGTTCATCACCGACCATCCCGATGTCGCGCAGGTCGTCGTCGACGCCTACGAGGAGGCGCGCGCCTGGGCCATCGCGAACCCCGAAGACATGGCGCAACTGCTCGCGGACGAGGCGGGCATCGACCTCGAGGTCGCGCAGACCGTGATCGATGAGCGGTCGAACCTCGACGTCGATCCGGTGCCGGGCGACGCGCAGATCGCCGTGCTCGAGAAGATCGCGCCGATCATCGCCGAGTCGGGCGATGTGGCCGGCGGCCAGGAGGCCATCGACGCCGCCATCGACACGATCGTGCACGACGAGTTCGCGCAGAAAGCGACCGAATGACGGAGACCGCCACCGCGTCCGCGTCCGCGTCCGCGTCCGCGACGACACGACCGCACGTCCCGCTGTGGTCGCGCTCCTGGGCGCGCATCGCCGGCGGGTTCCTGCTCCCGGTCCTCATCGTCGCGGCGTGGCAGGCGGTGACCGTGACGGGGCTCGTGCCGCCGTATCGCCTGCCAGGACCCTGGTCGGTCGTCGAAGCCGGCATCGATCTCGCCGAGCGCGGCGAGCTCTGGCTGAACATCGCGATCTCGGTGCAGCGCGTGTTCATCGGGTTCGCAGTCGGATCGATCATCGCGCTCGCCTTCTCGGCGATCGTCGGGCTGTCCCGCATCGGCGGCGTGCTCTTCGCCCCGACGCTCGTCGCGCTCCGTGCCGTACCGTCACTGGCGTGGGTCCCGCTGCTCATCCTGTGGTTGCAGGTCGGCGAAGAGTCGAAGATCACTCTCATCGCCATCGGCGCCTTCTTCCCGGTCTACACGACCGTTGCCGACGCGCTCCGGCACGTGAACCCGCAGCTCGTCGAGGCCGGACGCTCCTTCGGCCTGCGCGGCTGGTCGCTGTTCCGCACCGTGCAACTGCCAGCGGTCGTCCCGTCCGTCGTGTCGGGTCTGCGGCTCGCGCTCGCGCAGGCGTGGCTCTTCCTCGTCGCCGCCGAGCTGCTCGGTGCCTCCATGGGCCTCGGCTGGATGCTGAACGATTCGCAGCAGACCGGCCGCGTCGACCGCATCCTGCTCGCGATCGTGCTCCTCGCGCTGCTCGGCACCCTCACCAACGCGATGCTCGTGCTGTTCGAGAAGGCGGTGCTGAAGCGCTGGATGTGACGGATCGTGACACCGTGAGGTGCGCACGGTGCCGTCGCGACGCAAGAATCGCCCTACGGCCCGCGGTGCGCGGGACCTCCCCACACGAACGGAATGCCGATCGATGACGCACATCACCCGCGATCAGTCCGCGGTCCTGCCCGCGGACTACGCGTCGCTGAGCGCCCGTTTCCAGCCGGTCTTCGACGACATCGCCTCCGGTGCCGTCGCGCGTGAACAGGAACGCCGGCTGCCGTTCGCCGAGATCGCGCGCTTGAACGATGCGGGGTTCGGCACGCTTCGGGTTCCGACCGAGCACGGAGGCCCCGGCGCGTCGATCGAGACGTTCATCCGTCTGCTCGTCGATCTCGCGCAGGCGGACTCGAATGTCGCGCACCAGTACCGCTCGCACTTCGGCTTCGTGGACTCGTTGCGGTTCCAGCCGGAAGAGGTCCAGACCGTCTGGTACCCGCGCGTCCTCGCCGGCTCGACGGTCGGCAACGCCTCCACCGAGAAAGGCGGGAACGCACTCGGCCGACTGAACACCGTCATCACCGAGAACGAGCGCGGCGGGGTGCTCGACGGCCGCAAGTTCTACACGACGGGCACCATCTTCGCCGACTACACCCGCGTCTCGGCCGCCGTCGACGGTCGCGACGGGCGCCGCTTCGCCGTCGTGCCCACCGCGGGAGACGGTGTCACCGTCCTCGACGACTGGGATGGGTTCGGCCAGAAACTCACCGGGACCGGAACGGCGATCTTCGACGGCGTCGATGTCGAGCCGGGCGCCCTCCTCGATCGCATCCCGGGGTCGAGCGACGCCGTGCACGAGGCCGCGTTCTTCCAGCTGATCCTGCTCGCCGTGCTCTCAGGCATCGCGCACGCGGCGCGGCGTGATGCCGCCGCGCTCGTCGCGGGTCGCGCGCGCACGTTCAACACGGGCAGCGGCCTCCCCTTCCGGGACGATCCGCTCATCCAGGAAGCGGTCGGACGCATCGCTGCGAAAGCCTACGCGGCAGAGGCGATCGTCCGGCAGACGGCGCGGGTGCTCGACGCCGGCATCGCCGCGACCTCGGGCAACGCACCGGCACCCGACGAGGTGCAGTACTCCGAGGTCGCCGTCGAGCACGCCCAGGTGACGGTGCCCGAGCTGGCGCTCGGCGCCGCCCAGGAGCTCTTCCTCACCGTGGGCGCTTCGGCGACGTCGACGTCGAAAGCACTCGATCGGCACTGGCGCAACGCGCAAACGGTGGCCACGCACAATCCGATCTCGTTCCGCGCACGCGCGATCGGCGACTACTGGATCAACGGGACTCTCCCCGAAGGGCTGAATGCGATCGGCGATGCCGCGCGGAACGGAGCATCGTCATGAGCGCAGAACTGCTGGACCGCCCCCCGGCGGTCGCGGAGTCGACCCCGCGCGAGAAGCGGCGGGTACTCCTCGCCGCCTTCTCGGGCACCACGATCGAGTGGTACGACTTCTACCTGTACGGCACCGCCGCCGCCCTGATCTTCAACGTGCAGTTCTTCCCATCGGAGAGCGCGTTCGCCTCGACCATCGCGTCGTACGCGTCGCTCGGCGTCGGCTTCCTCGCCCGCCCCCTCGGCGGCATCATCGCCGGGCACCTCGGCGACCGCATCGGCCGGAAGTCGCTGCTCGTCGCGTCGCTGCTGCTGATGGGCGTCGCCTCGTTCTTCATCGGCCTCGTGCCGAATTACGCGGCGATCGGCTGGTGGGCGGCCGCAGCGCTCGTCTTCCTGCGACTCGTGCAGGGTCTCGCCGCCGGGGCCGAGTGGGGCGGTTCTGCGCTCCTCTCCGTCGAGCACGCACCCGCGCACCGTCGCGGACTCTTCGGCTCCTTCACCCAGATCGGCTCCGCGGCCGGCATGCTGCTCGCGACCGGCGCCTTCGTCGTCGTGCAGTCGCTCACGACCGACGAGCAGTTCGCCGCCTTCGGCTGGCGCATCCCCTTCCTCTTCTCGGTCGTGCTCGTCGTGATCGGTCTCTGGATCCGCCTCGGTGTGCGCGACGCTCCGGAGTTCCGCCAGCTCAAGGACTCGGGTCGGACCGAGCGGACGCCGGTCGCGGTGATCCTCACCCAGCACTGGCGGCCGCTGCTCATCACGATCGCTCAGCGCATCGCGCAGAACAGCATCTACTTCCTGATCACGGTCTACGTGCTGAGCTACCTCGTCGACACGCACGGCGACAGTCAGGCCGGCGTCCAGGCCGTGATGATCGCGTCGGCGGTCGGGATCCTCACCACGCCGTTCTGGGGCTGGCTCTCAGACACGCTCGGCCGCAAACCGGTCACCGTCTTCGGCTACGTCGCGATCGCCGCTTTCGTCTGGGTCTTCTTCGCCTCCCTGTCGGGCGACTCGCTCGTGCTCCTCCCCCTCCTCGTGATCCTCGGCATGAACGTCGCGCACGACGCCGTGTACGGACCGCAGGCGGCATGGTTCGCCGAGCAGTTCCCCGTCGAAGTGCGCTACTCCGGCGTGAGCATGGGGTACCAGATCGGCTCCGTCATCGGCGGCGGCATCATGCCCATGGTCGCCGCACTGCTGTTCCAGCTGGGCGGGGGCACCCCCTGGCTGATCTGCGCCTACGTCACGTTCATCTCGATCATCTCGCTCACCGCGACGCTGCTGGCCCGCGACGTGCGCGGAGGCGAACTGCGCGCCGCACGCGCAGCGCAGCACTGATCGCCACCCGACCGAAGGACTCCATGAGCCGCCCGATCCTCCTCAACGCGTTTGACATGCTCACCCCGGTGCACCAGTCGCCCGGACTGTGGCGCCACCCCGACTCGGGTATCGAGCAGTACCACCGACTCGGGTACTGGACCTCGCTCGCGACGACGCTGGAGGAGGCCGGGTTCGCCTCGCTGTTCCTCGCCGATGTCGTCGGCGTATACGACGTGTACGGCGGCAACGGCGACGCCGCCGCTCGCGGTGGGGTGCAGTTCCCGCTGCTCGACCCGCTGGTCGCCGTCCCGGCCATGGCGGCGGTCACCTCCCACCTCGGGTTCGGCGTCACGGCCTCGGTGTCGTACGAGCGGCCCTACCTGCTCGCCCGCACACTGACGACGCTCGATCACTTCACGGATGGCCGGGTCGCCTGGAACATCGTGACGAGCTATCAGGATTCCGCGGCCCGCAACATCATCGGTCGAGAGGCGCAGATTCCTCACGATGAGCGATACGACCGCGCCGATGAGTACCTCGACGTGATGTACCGACTCTTCGAAGGCTCGATCGCTCCGGACGCGGTGGTCGCCGACCGGGAGCGCAACGTCTTCGTCGAGCCGAGCCAGGTGCGCGAGATCGGGCACTCGGGCGAGTACTTCCAGGTGCCGGGCCAGGCGCTCGCGGCCCCCGGCCCGCAGCGCACGCCCTTCCTCTTCCAAGCGGGCGCGTCGAAGCGCGGGCAGCAGTTCGCGATCGAGCACGCGGAGGCGATCTTCTTCTCGGGCGGGAGCCCGCAGCTCGTCCGCCGGTGGGTGGATGGGGTGCGCGACGGTCTCGAGTCCGCCGGGCGTCCGCGAGACGCCATCTCGGTCTTCTCACTCGCCACGATCATCGTCGCCGACACCGATGCGGAGGCGCAGGCGCGACTCGAGGAGTACCGCTCGTACGTCGACACCGAGGCAGCACTCACACTCTTCAGCGGCTGGACCGGTGTGGACTTCGCCGGAGTTAGGCCCGAGCAGGAGCTCGAGCACATCGTCACCGACGCGAACCAGTCGGCGCTCGCCTCGTTCACCACGCTCGC
Source organism: Leucobacter tardus (assembly GCF_017583045.1). Lineage (GTDB taxonomy): Bacteria > Actinomycetota > Actinomycetes > Actinomycetales > Microbacteriaceae > Leucobacter > Leucobacter tardus. Next base: position 940,596 of record NZ_JAGFBF010000005.1, read on the forward strand.
CGATGGCACGAAGTGGACGGTCAGAGACCTCGCGGAGTTCGTCGCGATCGGCGGGCGCGGGCCCGTCATCGTCGGATCACCGACGACCGTCGTCGACGAGCTCGAGCGCTGGCTCGACGAGGCCGATGTCGACGGCTTCAACATCTCGGCCGCCGTGCGCCCGGCCGACCTCGAGCGCTTCGCCGCGCTCGTCTCGCCTGAGCTGCGTCGACGCGGACTGCTGCAGGATCCGGACGGGCCTCCGGTCACGCTCCGCGAGCGGCTCGGTGGTCAGGGGCCGCACCTGGCCGACGACCACCGCGGTGCCGCGCACCGGTTCACCGGCGCGACAGCGGAAGCGGTCTGACGCCGTGAGTGAAGCACGGCTGCTCGAAACGCGCACGATCCCCGCCCCCGCCGGCTTCGCCGCGCGCGCGAACGTCGACGCGACCGTCTACGCCGAAGCGGCCGCGGATCCGATCGCGTTCTGGGAACGCGCCGCCGCGCGGCTCGACTGGACGGACAGGTGGCACACGGCGCACACCTGGTCGCCGCCGGTCACCGGCCCCGAAGGGCTCAGCGTGCCCGAGGCCACCTGGTTCTCGGGCGGCCGGCTGAACGTCGCGGTGAACTGCGTCGATCGGCACGTCTCGGCGGGTCGCGGCGCGCGCGTCGCGCTCCACTTCGAGGGTGAGCCGGGCGATCGGGTGGCGGTCACCTACGACGACCTGCAGCGGCGGGTCGCGCGTGCCGCCCACGCACTCACCGAGCTCGGCATCGCACCCGGTGATCGCGTCGTGGTCTATCTGCCGGTGCTGATCGAGACGGTGGTCATCGCGCTCGCCTGCGCGCGCATCGGCGCCGTCCACTCGCTCGTGTTCGGCGGCTTCTCCGCCGAGGCCGTGCGCTTCCGTCTGCAGGACACGGGCGCGAAGCTGCTCGTCACCTCCGACGGTCAGCATCGTCGCGGCGCGCAGGTCGAGGTGAAGTCGACCGCGGACGCGGCGGCGGATGGATTGGACTCCGTCGCTCACGTGCTGGTCGTGCGGCGCACCGGCCAGGAAGTGCCCTGGACCGCGGGCCGAGATGTGTGGTGGCACGAGCTCGTCGACACTCAGCCCGACGAGCACGAGGCCCGTGCGTTCGACGCCGAGCATCCGCTGTTCATCATCTACACCTCGGGAACCACGGGCAAGCCGAAAGGGCTCGTGCACACCTCGGGCGGATACCTCACGCACGCGAGCTGGGCCCACTGGGCCCACTTCGACGCGAAGCCCGATGACGTGCACTGGTGCACCGCCGACCTCGCCTGGGTGACGGCGCACACCTACGAGATCTACGGGCCCCTGTCGAACGGGCTCACGCAGGTCATCTACGAGGGGACGCCGGACGCGCCCCACCGCGAGCGCCACCTCGAGATCATCGAGCGCTACGGGGTCACGGTCTATTACACGGCTCCCACGCTGATCCGGACCTTCATGACCTGGTTCGGCGACGACCTTCCGACCGGGTATGACCTCTCCTCGATCCGGCTGCTCGGCACCGTCGGCGAGGCGATCAACCCCGAGGCGTGGGTGTGGTTCCGCCGCAACTTCGGGCGCGACGAGACACCGGTCGTCGACACCTGGTGGCAGTCGGAGACGGGAGCGGCGATGGTCGCGCCACTCCCTGGCGTCACGACGCTCAAGCCGGGCTCGGCGACCGTCGCCCTCCCCGGCATCGATGTCGCGGTGGTCGACGACACGGGCGCCCCCGTCGCCCCCGGCCGCTCGGGCACGCTCGTCGTGCGCCGCCCCTGGCCCGGTATGGCGCGCACCGTATGGGGCGACCCCGAGCGATACCGTGATTCTTACTGGGCGCCCTTCGCCGGCCACGGCCCGCACGGCGCGTACTACGTGGCGGGCGACGGGGCGACGGTCGATGCGGACGGCTGCATCTGGATCCTCGGCCGCCTCGACGACGTCGTGAACGTTTCGGGACATCGGCTGTCGACCATCGAGATCGAGTCCTCCCTCGTCGCGCACCCCGCCGTCGGCGAGGCCGGGGTGACCGGGGTCCACGATCCGCTCACCGGCCAAGCCGTCGCCGCGTTCATCGTCGACGGCGCGGCGGGAGGCACCGCCGCCGAGGAGCTGCGGCATCGCGTCTCCCGCGACATCGGACCGATCGCGAAGCCGAAGATCATCGTCCGGGTCCCCGAACTTCCGAAAACGCGCTCCGGCAAGATCCTGCGCCGCCTGCTCGCGCAGCTCTGGCAGGGCGATACGCTCGGAGACACCACGAGCCTGCAGAACCCCTGGGCCGTCGACCAGGTGCGCGAAGCCGTGCGCCTGGCGCGCCTCACCGACCGCACCGCACCGAAGGAGACCAGATGAGTGAGCATCAGTTCGGGTTCCGCACCCGGGCACTGCACGCCGGCGGCACACCAGATGCCGCGACCGGCGCGAGAGCCGTACCGATCTACCAGACGACGTCGTTCGTCTTCGACGACGCGAAAGACGCCGCGAACCTGTTCGCGCTGCAGAAGTACGGCAACATCTACTCGCGCATCGGCAACCCGACGGTCGCGGCGCTCGAGGAGCGCATCGCCTCCCTCGAAGGCGGCATCGGCGCGGTCGCGACGGCCAGCGGCATGTCGGCCGAGTTCATCACCTTCGCTGCGCTCGTGGGTCAGGGCGACCACGTCGTCGCCTCGTCGCAGCTCTACGGGGGCACCGTGACGCAGCTCGACGTGACGCTGCGACGGTTCGGCGTCGAGACGACCTTCGTCGCGAGCTCCGATCCCGAAGCCTTCCGCGCCGCGATCCGCGAGAACACCAAGGTGCTCTACGTCGAGGCGATCGGCAACCCGGGCGGCGAGATCTCCGACATCGCCGGGCTCTCCGCGGTCGCCCACGAGGCGGGGATCCCGCTCGTCGTCGACGCGACCCTCTCCACGCCGTACCTCTCGCGGCCCATCGAGCACGGCGCCGACATCGTGATCCACTCGGTCACGAAATTCCTCGGCGGCCACGGCACGACGCTCGGCGGCATCGTCGTCGAAGCGGGCACGTTCGACTGGGGCAACGGCAAGTTCCCGACGATGACCGAGCCCGTCGAGTCCTACGGCGGTGTTCGCTGGTGGGACAACTTCGGCGAGTACGGGTTTCTCACGAAACTGCGCAGCGAACAGCTGCGCGACATCGGCCCGGCGCTCAGCCCGCAGTCGGCCTTCAACCTGCTGCAGGGCATCGAGACGCTCCCGCAGCGGATCGACGCCCACATCGCGAACGCCCGCGTCGTCGCCGAGTGGTTGGCGCAGGATCCGCGGGTGTCGTTCGTGACCTGGGCCGGTCTCGACGGCCACCCGCATCAGGACCGCGCGCAGAAGTACTTCCCGCTCGGTCCCGGCTCGGTGTTCGCCTTCGGCGTGCGGCCGTCCGGCGAGTTCGACTCCGAGAGCGAGCGCCTGCAGGCCGCACGCGAGACGGGAGAGACACTCATCGAGTCGCTGCAGCTCGCGAGCCACCTCGCGAACATCGGCGACGCCCGCACGCTCGTCATCCATCCGGGTTCGACGACCCATCAGCAGCTCACGCCCGAGCAGCTGGACGCGGCGGGGGTGCCCGCAGACCTCATCCGGATCTCGGTCGGCATCGAGGATCCGGAAGACATCGTGTGGGATCTCGACCAGGCCCTCACCCTCGCGACAGGAGCACACCGATGAGCGACGCCCCCTCAACCGCCCCCGTTCGCACGTGGCAGGGGCCGAGCGCCGCCGCGCGCCTCGGGATCCTGCGCCGCGCGAAGTCCGTCGCCATCGTGGGCGCATCGAACAATGCCGCGCGCGCGAGCTACTTCGTCGCGACGTACCTGCTGTCGAGCTCGCCGTACGACGTGTACTTCGTGAATCCGCGAGCGGACGAGATTCTCGGCAGGCCCGCGTACGACTCGCTCGCCGATCTGCCGGTGGTGCCCGACATCGTCGATGTCTTCCGCAAGCACGACGATCTGCCCGGTGTCGCGCAGGAGGCGGCGGACATCGGCGCGCAGGCACTGTGGCTGCAGCTGGGCTCTTGGAACGAAGAGGCGGCGCGCATCGCCGAGGGCGCCGGTCTCGACGTGGTCATGGATCGGTGCATCAAGATCGAGCACGCGCGATTCCACGGCGGCCTGCACCTCGCCGGTTTCGACACCGGTGTGATCTCGTCGAAGCGGCAGGTCGTCGCGCGCTGACCCCGCGCCGCCGGTCGGCGTCCGGGCCGCAGGTCACTCCCAGCGGATGGCCGCGGTCTCGGCGTCGACCTGCGCTGCAGCGATGACCTCGGCGCGGCGACCGGACGCCGAAAGCGCGAGCCCGGCGGCGCTCGCCGCCAGCAGGTGCTTGAGGGCGCGCCCCAACGGGCGGAACCCCTCCGTCGCGACCGCGACATCCGGAGCCGTGTGGTCGATCCCCCGCCCGGACAGCGCGTCACCGATGGCGCCGGCCGCCAGGTAGTCCTCGACCGCGAACCGGCCGTCGTCACCCGCGAGCACCAGATTGATGGCGGATCGGCCCCCGCGCGCCAGCTGCTCATCGAGCACCGCCTGCGCCGTCGCCGTGGCATTGCGCAACGAGCCGCTGAACACGGTCGCCCCGGCGGCGCGATCCGACACCCGCTCAGCGAGCGCCGTGTCCTCGCCGATGGCATCGACGACGACGACGATCTCTGCCGGCGCGAGACGATCGAACGCGTCGACGCCCCAATCCAGTCGCACCTGGTACGTGGATTGAGCGCGCGCATCGGTCATGCCGTCCAGCCTAGAAGCGCAGCATCGACTTCTTCTGCTGTGTGTCTCTCCGTGACAGCGCGCGCACCTTCGCGGCCCTTCACGATTCAGGTGAGAGGCGTAGAATCGCACTATGGCATACGAGGTCGAGAAGTCCGAAGAAGAGTGGCGAGCCGAGCTCGGAGACGAGCAGTACGCTGTGCTTCGGCAGGCGGGCACCGAACGCGCGTGGACGGGTGAGCTGCTCGATGAGGATCGCGCCGGGTTCTACACCTGCGCGGCTTGCGGCAACGAGCTCTTCGAGAGCGGCACGAAGTTCGATTCGCACTGCGGCTGGCCGAGCTTCTACGAGTCGGTGCGACCGGAGGCGGTCGAGCTGCTCGAGGATCACTCGCTCGGCATGGAGCGCACCGAGGTGCGGTGCGCGCGCTGCGGCAGCCACCTCGGGCACGTCTTCCCCGACGGTTTCGGCACGCCCACCGGCGACCGCTACTGCATGAACTCGCTGTCGCTGAAGTTCTCGCCAGAGGCGGATTCGCAGTAGCACTCCGTCCCGCGAGACGCCCTGCGAGATCAGTACTGGACTCGGTACAGAAAACTCGCACTCCCGGCGCTATAGGATACTTCACGGGACCACATCTGTTGGAAATCACACGTGTTCGGGAGGAGATCGCCGGTGAACCCGCTCGAGCACCCGCCCTTCGCTCCCAGTGCGACGCTGAAGAACCATCAGTTCTACGCGAGCATGCTCGGCGACGCAGCGCTCACCGCGCTGGTGGGGCTGCTCGGCGAGATGTCGCCCGGAGACCGCCTCCCGAGCGAACGCGAACTCACGCAGCAACTGCAGATCAGTCGCAACACCCTGCGCGACCGCATCGGCCGACTCGAGTCGATGGGCATCCTCACCCGCAAGGAACGACTCGGCACGTTCTACTCAGGGATGCAGGCGGAACAGGCCGGCAGCGTGCTGATCCTCGGGCTCATGTTCGAGCAGATCACCTTCGAGTCGCTCATCTCCATGCGACACGCACTCGAGCGGCAGGCGGCAATCGAGGCCTGCACCAATGCGACCGACGCCCACCTCGCCGAGCTCCGCGCGAGCATCGACGACATGAATCGCACCGAAGACGGGCGAGAGCTTCTCGCCGCCGACGTCGCCTTCCACCAAGCGCTGTTCGCGTCCTCGAACTCCCCCGCACTGCTGTTCTTCTCGCAGATGCTGAGTGCCGTGCTGCAGGGCACCCTGCGTCACCTCACACTCGAGCAGGACTTCGAGACGATGCGCACCGTGCACGGTGCCGTGCTCGATGCCGTTGCGGCACGCGATGTCGATGCCGTCACCCGCGCAATCGACGCCCACTTCGCCTGGCTGCATGAGCTGCGCGAACGCGAGCGGCGAGCCGGCGCTGTCTCCTGAGCCGCCGGCCTCCGGTTACACGGCCGGTGCAGATGCGGGCACAGCCGACTGCACGAGCCCGCCGTCGACCGGCAGGCACACGCCGTTGATATACCGCGCCTCATCCGAGGCGAGGAACAGGGCAGCGTTCGCCACGTCGAACGAGTCCCCCATCTTGCCCGTCGGCGACAGCGCGTCGCGCGCGGCCACCATCTCTTCGACGGTGTCGTACGCGTCACTGATCTGGCGATAGATCATCGGTGAATCGATGTACCCCGGTGCGACGGTGTTCGCGCGGATGCCCCGACCCGCGTACTCGATCGCGAGGTTCTGCGTGAACTGCGCGACGGCGCCCTTCGTCGCCGAGTAGCTCGGATAGTTGTATCCGATGTAGCGCATACCGCCGACCGAGCCGATGTTCACGATGCTGCCGCTCCCGCGCTCGAGCATGTGCGGGAGCACGTGCTTGCACGTGATGAACATGCTCGTCAGGTTGACGTTCAGCACCAGCTGCCAGTCTTCGAGCGACTGCTCGATCGGGCCGCCCATCCGCGCGATACCGACGTTGTTGTGCAACACATCGATCTTGCCGAAGCGCTCGATCGTCTGCGCAACGGCATCTCGCATCGATGCGTCGTCGGTGGCATCGCCGACGACGCCGAGCAGCTGCGGCGTAATGTCTTGATCGGCGCACTCCAGGCGCACCCGGACGAGCGCGTCGGTGACGGCCTCATCGGTCAGATCCACGATGACGACGTCGGCGCCCTCGCGCGCGTAGGTGATCGCCGCGGCGAGACCGTTGGTGATCTCACCGCCGACCGACCCGCCGCCGATGATGACGCACGTCTTGTTCTGCAGTCGATTCACGGTGTGTCCTTTCTGACAGGTGAAGGGAGGGGTGCCCGCGCCACCCCTCCCTCTGCGGTGCTCTTACGCGAGCGTCCGCTTGACCGCGGCCACGAGGTCGGCCGGTGACGGAATAACCGCCTCCTCCAGCGACTGGGCGTACGGGATCGGCGTGCGCGCACCGCCCACGCGCACCGGCGCGGCGTCGAGCTTGTCCCAAGCGGCCTCGACCGTCTGGGCGACGAATTCGGCGCCCCAACCGTAGTCGCGAACAGCCTCGTGACCGACGACGAGGTGGCGGGTCTTGCCCACCGACGCGTACACCGACTCCATGTCGAACGGGTAGAGCGTGCGGGGGTCGACGATCTCGACCTCGATGCCCTCCGCGGCGAGCTCATCGGCGGCCTGCAGCGCGTAGGCGAGAATCTGCTGCGTGGCGACGATGGTGGCGTGGGTGCCCTCGCGGGCGATCCGCGCCTGCCCGAACGGGATCGGCTCGAAGGAGACCGGCCCCCGATCGTAGTACTGGTTCTTGTGCTCCAGGAAGATGGTCGGGTTGTCGGACGCCGCCGCGGTGCGCAGCAGACCGTAGGCGTCGCCTGGCGTGCCCGGCACCACGACCTCGAGTCCGGGGATGTGCGCGAAGAGCGTCTCGAGCGACTGGGAGTGCTGAGCGGCCTTGCCGATGCCGGATCCGCCGTTGCTGCGGATGACGAGCGGCGTATCGAACTGGCCGCCGAACATGTACCTGGCCTTCGCCGCCTGGTTGATGATGCCATCGAAGCCGAGGAAGGCGAAGTCGGAATACATGATCTCGAGGATCGGACGCGTGCCTCGCGCCGCAGCAGCGGACACGGCCGACAGCAGCACTTCCTCGCTGATCGGCGTATCCATCACGCGCTCGCGACCGAACTTCTTCAGCAGTCCGCGGGTGACACCGTAGGTGCCGCCTCCGGTGCCCCACGTCGTGATGTCCTCGCCGAGCACGAAGGCTTCGGGCGTCGACTCCATGATCTCGTGCATGGCGGCGTTCAGCGCACGCCAGGTCACCATGTCTTTGGTCTGCGCGTTCATGCGACGGCTCCCTTCGCGTACACATCGGTGAAGGCCTCGGCGACCTCCGGGTAAGGCGACTCGCGAGCGAACTGCTCGGCCGCTTCGACCTCTGCGACCACCGTCGCTGCGGTGCGCTCCCACTCGTCCTCGGTGAGGACACCCTGTTCGATGAGTCGCGCGAGCAGCTTCGCGATGGGGTCGTTGCCCCGCGCCTCCTCGACTTCGTCGGCGCTGCGATAGATCTCGGTGTCTCCGGCCATGTGGCCGAGGTAGCGGTACGTGTCGAGCACGAGGAACGACGGGCCTTCACCCGCGCGGGCCCGCGCCACGGCCTCGCTCGCCACGCGGTACACCTCCTCGAGATCCATGCCGTTCGCGTTGACCGACGGCACGCCGTAGGCCTCGCCGCGACGGCTCAGATCGGGCTGCGCCACCATGTCGTCGATCGATGCCGACTGAGCGTAGTGGTTGTTCTCCAGCACGAAGATGACCGGCAGCTTCCAGATGGCGGCGAGGTTGAACGCTTCGGCGAGCACACCCTGGTTCGACGCGCCGTCACCGAAGTACGAGACGGCGACGGTGCCGTCGCCCAGCTGCTTCGAGGCGAGTGCCGCTCCGGTCGCGAGCCCGATCCCGGCGCCGACGATGCCGTTCGTGCCGAGCACGCCGATCTCCTTCGCACCGATGTGCATCGATCCGCCCTTGCCACCGCAGTAGCCGGTGGCACGACCCAGGATCTCGGCCATGGTCCGACCGAAGTCGGCACCCTTCGCGAGCGTGTGCGCGTGTCCGCGGTGCGTGCTCGCGATCGCGTCGGCGTCGGTCAGCGCGAGCGAGACTCCGACGGCGATGGCTTCCATGCCGAGCGAGGGGTGGGTCGATCCGCGGATCAGCCCTTCGTCCGAGAGCAGCGGCATCCGGCGTTCGAATTCGCGGATCTTCGCCATCAAGCGCAGCCCGGTGAGGCCGTGCTCGGTTGCCTGATAGTCAGTCATGATGCCTCCTACGCAATCGTCGCGAGCGTCTCGTCGAGCTCGACGAGGTCGCCCGGCTCCTTCTTCAACACGATGACGCCCGCTGCGGGGGCGACGAGCTCGTTGACCAGCTTCGAGGTCTCGATCGAGCCGATGACCTGGCCCTCGGTGACCGTGGCGCCGTCTTCGACGAGCCACTCCCCCATGTCGGCTTCGGTCTCTTCGCCGATGAGGTCCTGGCTGAGGGTGACGTCCATGTTGGTGCTCCTTGTGATGTGGTGGGTGATGTCGGTGGGAGGTGATGCCCCGTGCGGGGCGGAAGCGGTGGGGCGCCTGCTCAATCCAGGCGCTGCACCGTGAGTTCGAAGGTCGCGGCGACGAGGTTCTCTCCGGCGACGAGCTCGCCGGCGTGGATCACGCCGTGCCGGTCGACGAGCGTGCTGCTGAGGCGCACGGCGAGTGCACTGTCGACCGCGCGGACATCACCGATGAGTGCGATGACCTCGGTCGCCGGACCGTCGACGGATCGGATTTCGCCCGACGCGCGGTCGACGAAGGTGGCGCCGGCGAAACTGCCGAGTCCCGCCCGGACCGCGGCACGGGTGAACCCGTACTGCCGGCACACGGTCAGCACCGCGTCGGTGATGTCTTCATTCGGCAGCACCCGCGCGACGACGGTGTCGGGTGCATCGAGGATCTGCTGGTCTGTACTCTGCTGCTCGCCCATGAGCACGCTCCGTTCGGTGGGGGTGAATACCGGCATGAGGGTCTCCGGATCCGTCGCACTGGTCCACTGCGCTCCGTACACGGCCGTGACGAGGGCGAACGGCGGCACACCGGTCTCCGTCTCGAGCCAGAGATGACCGCCCTCGAGCGCTCCTCCGGGCGCCTGCCAGCAGCAGTGGCTGTGCATGAAGCGTTCGCCATCGCGAAGCCCGAGTGTGACGGAGCCGTACACGAGGTGCGCGACCGGCCGCCCACGAGTCTCCGAGAAGCTCAGCGCCTTCTCGGCCGTCGCGACGTCTGGTACGCAGTAGCTGAGCAGCGCGTAGTCGCCGCCGCTCAGCTCGGCGTATCCGCTGTCCGCGCCGAGCTCGGCGAGCGCCCCGTGGAGCTGGTCGACGAGCGGGATTCCCGGCTCGAGCTCGCACACGACGCTGCGCGTGCGCACCGGCACCGAAATGATGCGATGTTCGGTTCTGGGTCCCGGGTGCACGAGTGGTTGCATCGGGTCCTCCATTCAGCTTGTGACGTGAGAGGTGGACTCCCCGAGACGGTGGTGGGTCTCGTGCCGGATGGCTCCGGGTGTGGAGCGCGGCTGGGAGGAATCAGGTGTGGTGCGGTCAGCCGATCGCCGTACCTCCGCAGACCTTCAGGGTCTCCCCGGTGATGTAGGTGGCACCGGACGAGGCCAGGAAGGCGACGGCCGAGGCGATGTCTTCGGGCTGGCCGATCCGTTTGATGGGCTGGGCATCGACGGGATACGGCACGCCCTGCGTCATCGGCGTCTCCACCGGCCCCGGGGCCACGGTGTTGCAGGTGATGCCGAGCGGTCCGACCTCTTTCGCCACCCAGCGGGTGAAGGCGATGACGCCGCCCTTCGAGGCCGCGTATGCGGGCCCGGTCCGAGCAGCAGCGCCCTCGCCACCGGAGTTGGCGCCGCCGATGATGCCCGAGATCGAGCTGACGTTGATGATCGCCCCGGATCCGGCGCGGCTCATGTGCGGGTACACCGCCGCCTGGGTCATCAGGAACGTGCCGGTCAGATTGGTCTGGATGTCGCGTTCCCAGATCTCGTCCGTCATCTCCTCCAGGCTCAGGCGGCCCGCGGTGCCGGCGTTGTTGACCAGCACATCGAGCGAACCCCAGTCGGCGACGACCTCATCGATGCAGGCGCGAACCGCCGCGCGGTCGCGAATGTCGACCTGAGCGCTGCGGACCCGCACCGATCCGCCCGTCGCTTCGGTGATGTCGCGGACCGCCCGGGCGCCATCCGCGACATCGATGATGAGCACATCGGATCCGCGAGTCGCGAGTTCGTGCGCGATCGCCGCACCGATTCCCCCCGATGCCCCGGTGACCACGCTGACCTTGCCGGTGAGCTCCTGTGACATGAGTGATTCCTATTCTCCGGCTCAGAGGCCGAGCAGATCGGGCAACCAGTTGCTGAGTGCCGGAATGAACGTGACGAGCATGAGCACGCCGATGCCCGAGGCGACGAAGGGCAGAATGCCCTTGACCGCTTCGCCGAAGGAGATCTTCGCGATGCTCGCCGCCACGAAGAGGTCGATACCGACGGGAGGCGTGATCAGGCCGATCGCGAGGTTCATCGTCATCATCACGCCGATGGTGGTGAGATCCATGCCGAGCTCGAGGAGCACGGGCACGAACAGCGGGATGAAGAGATAGAACGCGGAGATCGCGTCCATGAACATGCCGGCGATCAGCAATGCCAGGTTGATGATCAGGACGAGCGCGACCACGCTTCCGGTGAGGTTCAACATCCAGTCCGCGATATCCCCGGCGATCTGGTTCCTCGTGATCACGTAGGCGAAGAGTGTTGCCGACGCGATGATCAGCATGATCCGGCCCGACATGACACCCGCGGTCGTGAAGATCTTGAACATCGCCGTCAGCTTCAGCTCGCGGGAGAGCAGGCCGAACAGGAGCGCGTAGACCGAGGCCACCGCGGCCGACTCCGTCGGCGTGAAGATGCCGCCGTAGATGCCGCCGAGAATGATCACGGGCACGAGCAGACCGGGTACGGCGCGGCCGAACGCTTTCGCGACGACGGACGCGGGAGCGCGCTGCGTGCGCATGCCGATCCCGCCGCCGGTGACGGCGTTCTCGGGAGTGACCTCGTCGAGGGTGAGCAGTCCCGTGTTGTCTCCGGTCCGCGCCACGGCGCCCGTAGCGGTGACCGTCGCCTCGGGAGCCCGCCGATTCTTGCCCATGGCCTGGCTGAGGTGCGACGCGGCGTTCGACTTGGCGATCTCCATGTCGCGCGGCAGGAACCGGGCGATGAAGTAGAGCACCACGACGAGGATCAGGCCGGGAACCACGCCCGCCATGAAGAGCCGGCCGATGGTGACGCGATCGACGCCGGGACCGGCGTAGTCGGCCGCCACGACGGCGAACACGATGTAGGCGATGCTCGGCGGGAGGATGATGCCGAGCTCACCGGACGTGGCGACGAGCGATGCCGCGTGCCGTTTGCTGTAGCCGTGCTTCACGAGGGCCGGAATCAGGATGCCACCGATGGCGGCGACCGTCGCGGGCCCCGATCCGGAGATCGATGAGAAGAGCAGCGCGGTGAGGATCGCGGTGAGCGCGATACCGCTCCGCAGGTGTCCGAAGCAGGCGTCAGCGAATTCGACGAGTCGCTTCGAGATTCCCGTGAGCTCCATGATGACGCCGGCCAGGATGAAGAACGGAATGGCGAGCAGTGTTTCGGAGGACATGCCGGCGTAGAGGATCGCGGAAGCGGGAGCCAGCGCCTTCACTCCACCGGTGAAGGTGATGGTGGCGAACGCCGCCAATCCCATGGACATGGCGATCGGCACACCGATGAACAGGCAGATGGCGAAGGTGCCGAACAGGACGAGTTCGATCATGAGCGGGTCGCTCCCTTCGGGTGCAGGGTGTCGGTGTCTCGTGCGTGGGCTTCGGCTTCGATCGCCGCGGCAGCCGCGAGCGCTTCGGCTTCTTCGCCCTGGAAGCCTTCGCCGCCGCGCAACTCGATGATGCCGACCTGGAAGGTGCGGATCACGCCGAGCAGCGCGCCGAACGGCAGGCCCATCGTCAGGATCCACTGCGGGATCTGCAGTGCGGGGGTGAGGCGGCCCGACTGCAACTGGTTCATCGCGGTGTCCCAGCCCAGCCAGAGCAAGACGCCGTAGAAGACAAGCATCGCCGCGCAGACGACGACGATGGTGAGCTTGTGCAGCACACCTTTCGTAGAGTCCCTGAGCAGGCTGAAGCTGGGGTGGGTGCCGAGTCGCGTGGCTGCAGCCGCGCCGACCATCGTCAGCAGGACGGCGAGGTTGACGAGCAACTCGGTGGTGAAGGAGAAGGAGGCGTGGAACACGTAGCGCGCCACCACGTTGGCGAAGGCCAGGAGCGTGATGAAGAGGAAGGTCAGCGCGATGATCGTGTTTTCCAGGCGGCGCAGGATGAGATCAAGCATGAGGATTCGAGCCTTTCAACGGGGCGGACCGGATGCGGCCCGCCCCATCGTCTTGGACTGTTAGGGAGCCTTGACCGCGTCAGCGACCTCGGGGGTCCACTTGCTCTCGTAGCTGTCGTAGACCGGCTGCATCGCTTCGCGGAAGGCCTGGAGCTGATCGGCGTCGAGAGTCGTCACCGTCATCTGCTCCTCCATCTCGGCGAGCTGCGTGCTTTCATTCTCACGGCTGAGGTTGATCTGGTACTCGTTGGCCTCGGCGGCTGCCTCGTCGACGATCGCCTGATCCTCATCGCTCAGCGCCTCGTACATCTCGAGGTTCATGCCGAGGATCAGCGGATCGTAGACGTAGTTCCACACCGTCAGGTAGTCCTGCACGTCCATGAGGCCGTTGGAGTAGATGACGTCGAACGGGTTCTCCTGACCGTCGATGGTGCCGTTCTGCAGCGACGTGAAGACCTCGGCGAAGTTCATCGAGACGGGGTCCGCGCCGAGCTCCTGGTAGATGTCGAGGAACAGATCGGAGCCGGCGACGCGCACCTTGAGGCCGGGGATGTCACCCGGCTCGGTGATCTCCTTCTTGCTGTTCGTGATCTGGCGGAAGCCGGACTCGCCGAAGCCGAGCATCTTGATGCCCAGGTCCTCCGTGAGGCCCATGTACGCCTCGGCTCCGCCGTCGGCGATCGCGGCGTCCGCCTCTTCGTAGTCCGCGTAGAGGAACGGTGCCGTGATCGCGGAGAAGCGCGAGTCGATGCCCGAGTAGATGATCGGCGAGTTGTACGAGAACGCCTTGTCGCCGTTGGCGAGCATCTCGACGCCCGCTGCCGGGTCTCCGCCGGAGAGCTGCTCGTTCGCGAACAGGTTCACGGTCATGCGACCGTCCGACTTCTCGTCGAGCAGTTCGGCGAACTTCTCGGCGCCGGCCCACCAGGTCGACGTCTCGGACACCGTGATCGTCATGTCCCAGCTGTAGGTCTCACCGTCCGCGCCGGCGTCGCCGCCCGCGCCTCCACCGCACGCGGTCAGCGTCAGAGCCGATGCGGCGAACGCTGCTGCGACGAGAGTCATCTTCTTCTTCAAGTCCATCTCCTCCTTGAGACGTGTGAACTGGTTGCATGGTTGTGTGCGACCAGGTGAAGCGGTGATCCGGGGCCCGATACGGTCCCGATTCATGTTTCCGCCGCGTTTCAGAGCGAACGCCTCGGATCAGTATGCACACTCTGGTAGAACCAGACAAGCGAGCGCATCGGCGTGCCGCCGCTTTCTGGTTGGACCAGGGTCGCATGAAAGGCCAATTTCGTGCGTTGAACTGCGCTTTTGCCGAGCCACAGTCGTTACCGAACTGTAATACTCATGCAGGTGTGGCGAGAATCGCGAGGGGAATCGTGATGACGGCGACGACGCTGGTCACCAGGGTGGTTGCGCTCGTCACCCGGGCATCCCCGTCGTACTCGAAGACGAGAATGCTCGCGGTCGACGAGACGGGCATTGCCGCCATGATCACCGCCGCGGCGATCCACGACGAGCCGAGGCTCGCGCCGAACGCCAGCAGGACCACGATCGTCACCGCCGGGAGGATCGCGAGCTTCACCGTCGAGGCGATCAGCACGGCGGTGACCGGAACCGCGCCCGACCGCATGCCCTCGAACGCCGGCTTGATCGACAAGCCGACCGCGAACATCGCCGCGGGGACCGCCGCCTGCCCGAGCATGCCGAGGCTCTCGCGGAAGACGTCTGGCATCGTCACGGGCAGGGCGCCCAGGATCAGGCCGAGCACCACCGAGATCATCACGGGGTTCACGAGCACCGCACGTGTGAAGACCCGCCAGACCAGCTCGAACAGCCCCGTCTTCGCCGCTTCATCCACCCCGTGCCGACGGTGCTGCAGCGCTTTGAGCAGCGGATAGCCGACCATGAACAGCACATTGTGCAGCAACTGTCCGAGCGCGGCGGCGAGCGCCGCCTGCGGGCCGACCACGCTCAGGACGATGGGCACGCCGAGGTAGCCGACGTTGCCGTACGTCGACGCGATCGCCAACGGTCCGGGGGCTACCGCGCTGGCGTCCGAAGCGCCGCGTCCATGTGCAGCAGCGCGCCGAGCGCGGACCCGCGACCACAAGCGCGCCGCGCCCCCGACCGCGAAGGCGAGTGCGCCGGGAACGACGAACGAGGTCACCACGAACGCGAGGGGCACCCCGTCCGACACCGGCGCTTCGGCGAGCGCCATGAGAATGAACGCCGGGAGCGCGAAGTTGAAGACGAAGGCGTTCAGTCCGGCTTGGGCGCTGCGGAAGCGCTGCGCGAACCCGGCGGCCATGCCGATGCCGAGCAGCACGAACAGCGGGGCGACCAGGAGTGCGATCTCGAGCATCTTCGGCCTTTCGCGAGGGTGACGACGGGGTCTCCGAGGATGCTACCTTGGTTCTACCAGAGCGCGTGGTGCGCTCTGCAGCCCCGGATCACTGGAGATCGTGCCACGATGACGTCGACGACAGCCGCTCAGGCCACCACCCCCGCTCCCGACTCGGCGTCAGCGGCGTCGGGTGAGACCACCGAGAAGATCTCGCGCATGCGGGCCACGATCGCGAGCCGCATGATGAGCTCGCTGCACGAATCGGCGCAGCTCACCGCGACCGTCCAGGTCGACCTGACCGATCTGCAGGCGTACCGCGCCGCGCAGAAGCAGGGCTTCCGCGAGCGCGAAGGCATCGGCCTCAGCCCGCTGCCCTTCATCATCCGCGCGGCGATCGAGTGCCTGCAGGAGTTCCCGATGGTCAACGCACGATTCGATGCCGAGGCGCGCCTCATCCGGCACCCGGGTGCTCAGCACATCGGTGTCGCCGTCGATACGCCTCGCGGTCTGCTCGTCCCGGTCATCGACGACGCCGGTACCCTCTCCGTCACCGAGATCGCCCAGCGCACCGCAGACCTGGCGGGCCGATGCCGGGCGGGCAAGATCAGCGTCGACGAGCTCTCGGGGGGCACGTTCACCGTCACGAATTACGGTTCGGTCGGCACGTTGATCGACACCCCGATCATCAACCAGCCGCAGTCGGCGATCCTCGGGATCGGCGCCCTCGCGCGTCGCCCGGCGGTCGTCACCGATGACGAGGGAGAAGAGCGCATCGTGCCGCGCGACCTCATGTACCTCTCGCTCAGCTACGACCACCGCATCATCGATGGCGCCGACGCCGGCCGCTTCCTCTCGGGGGTGAAGCAGCGCCTCGAATCGGGCACGATGACCGTGTGACGGCGAAGCTCCCCGCGCCACCCGTAGGCTGGGGTGATGGGCACCGGCACGACCGCATTCCGACTGATCGCGACCGATCTCGACCACACGCTGCTCGACGGGGACGGACGGGTTTCGTCGCGCACGCGTGCGGCGCTCGATGCGGCGCGCACCGCTGGGATCGCCGTGGTTCCCGTCACCGCCAGACAGCCGATCGGTCTGCGCGCCATCGATGCGGAGAGCGGTTTCGACGGGTGGGCGCTCTGCGGCAACGGTTCGCTCGGCATCCATCTCACGACCGGTGAGGTGCTCTTCGCGCAGGAGACTCCGACGGAGGTGCTGCAGCAGCTCGCGCGGAGGTTGAACGCGCGGATACCGGGTCTGCGGTACGCCAGCGTGCGGGGCAACGGCGAGGGGTTCGTCGCTGAGCACGGCTACCCATCGCTCGCTCAGTTCTCGGATCACAAGCGGGATCCCGCGTCGATGAGCATGATGGCGCTCGAGGAGGTGCTCGCCGAACCGAGTCTCAAGCTCGTGGTGCGTCACCCCGAACTCTCCCCCGCGGAGCTCTTCGAGGCCGTGCGAGAGCTCGGCGTCACCGGGTTCGAAGCGACGCTGTCGGGTGCGCCGTTCCTCGAGATCATGGCCGAGGGCGTGACGAAGGGTGCGGGCCTGGCGCGCCTCTGCGCGCGACTCGACGTCGACCGCACTGAAGTGATCGCGTTCGGCGACGGCCTCAACGACATCGCGATGCTGACGTGGGCCGGACACGGGGTCGCCGTGGCGAACGCACAGCCCGACGTCCGAGCGGTGGCAGACGAAGTCGCCGAGGCCAACACGTCTGATGGCGTCGCGAAGGTCATCGAACGACTGCTCGAACGCACGGTACCGGGGTAGGGTCTGGCGGGAATCGTCGGTCTGTGCTTCTCTGGTGGCACCGCGGGGACGCTCCGGTCTCCGCACGTGAGACAGGAGAATGCGGTGAAGAACTTCAAGCGCAGAGCAGCGACCGTCGGCCTCGCAGCCGGACTCATGGCAGGCGGCGGGCTCGTCGCCGTGCCTGCCGCCAACGCCGCTCCGCCAACGATGGCCGACTGGCAGTACAACACGAAGGCGGAGTGCGAACGGGTCGCGTACGCGAAGCTCAATGAGGCGTTCCGCAGCGGGTGGATGATCGACCGCTACATTCCGTGCCACCAGCGCAACGGCAACTACTGGGGCGGCAGCATCTACTATGCGTAATGCGGGCCACCGCATCGACGGAAGGATCTGTCATGTCATTCCAGGCATACCTCGATGCGGTCGAGGATCGCACCGGTCTCACCCCGCGTCAGCTGATCGATCGTGCCCGTGAGCGGGGCTACGATGCCCCGGGCGTGAAGGCCGGGGTGATTCTCGAATGGCTGAAGGAGGAGTACGGCCTCGGCCGCGGCCACGGCATGGCGATGGTCCACGTGATCCAGAAGGGTCCGCAGATCGATCGGAAGCACGTCGGTGCATCGGGATCGCACCGCGACGAATCGGACACGCTCTGGCTCGACGGCCGGGCGAGCAGACCGGAGTAGACGCCGGAGTATTCCAGCGGGTTCACGTCAGTCGCCGAGATGCACGACCCGGTGCGCAATTGATCGCGCCCAGTGCAGATCGTGGGTGGTGAGGATGACTGCTCCTCCGCCGTCCGCGTGCGTGCTGATGGTGCGGTTGAGGCGCTGCATCCCGGCGAGATCGCGCCCGAGTGTCGGCTCGTCGAGCAGCAGCACCGATGCGCCGAGCAGCTGGGCCGTCGCGATGACGAGGTCCGTGCGCTGCGCCTGCCCGAGGTCGAACGGGTGCGTTTCGGCGTGCGGTGCGAGGCCGCTCGTCTCGAGGAGGGACGCCGCAGTATCGGAGCGTTCCGCTCTCAGGCGTCGACGATCCCGCCGCCGATGCGGTGGCAACGGTACCCCGCGTTCGAGTTCACCGCGCACGCTCGACGCGGAGAGCTGCGCACTGGGATCCTGTCCGACCCAGCCGACGTACCGAGCCCGTCGATGCGCCGGCACGGCGTGCAGAGCGGTGGGGTCCGGCGCATCGCCTACCCAGAGCTCGCCGGACACGCGCGCGTCCGGTTCAGAAAGTCCCGCGATCGCGCGCAGCACGGTGGACTTGCCGACGCCGTTGGACCCCACCAGCGCGACGACCTCGCCCACGCCGAGGGAGAGGTCGAGGTCATCGACGAGCACGCGCTCCCCGCGCGCGATACCCAGATTCTCGACGCGCAGACAGGGTTTCGCAGATACCGCGGTGCGGTGCGGCGCGGGGTCAGACCCATGCGACTCGGTACTCCATACGCCGATCGCCGCGCAATCTGCAGCGGTGAAGCGGGCAGCCTCCACGGTCCGCGTGATCGTCCCCCGCTCCAGTACGCCGATCCGGTCGGCACCCGCGCTGAGCTCGTCGTGCTGGTGACCGGCGAGCAGTACGGCCCCGCCGCCATCGCAGAACCGTCGCAGGGCCCGCGCGAGAAGCGTGCGCGCGTCGGGATCGAGCGACAGCGACGGCTGATCGAGTACGAGCAGAGCGGGCCGGAGCGACACGAGCGAGGCCAGTGCCACAAGCTGACGTTCCCCGCCCGAGAGGGTGCCGACGCGGCGTCCGCTGAGATGTTCGACACCGAGTTCCGCGAGCACCTCGACCGCATCGGATCCGTCGAGGCGACCGTGCAGCCGACGCGGCAGGCGCACTTCGTCATCGACGAAGGTGGTCATGCCGGTGAGCTGCGCCTCCGGGTCGTCACCGAGCATGGCGCTGCCCGCGTCGCCCGCTCGCCGGAGCGAACCGTACACCGTTCCGCGACCGTCGAGCAGGTCGGCGGCGAGCCGGCAGAGGGTCGAGGTACCCGACCCTTCGGCCCCGAGCACGGCCACCATCTCACCACGATGCACCGTGAGATCGACGGCGTGGAGCGCACGTACGGGCGCCGAGACGCTGGCCTCGGGGTACGAGAATCCGACCGCGACGCACTCCCAGACGACTGGCGGCTCAGGCATGACCGACCCCCAGCCCCGCCAGGATGTCGGGGGCCCCGGGCAACGGCAGGATCCCCGAGATCGACGCCGCGACGAGGGCGACGGTGCACACGGGCGCCGCCCATCTGGTCGCTCGCTCGACCAGCGGATCGGGCCGATCCTGGAGGGGTGCGGGTCGCGGCGTCGAGCCGAACCCGCGCTGCGTCAGCGTGTCGTGACGCTGATCCAGTTGCACGAGCGCAGCCGTCAGCAGGCTTCCGATGATGCCCGGCATCAGGCGGACGCGCGTGCCCAGACGAGCGGTGTTCCACCCGCGAGCGGCGCGCGCGGCAAGGGCCTGACGGGTACGATCCCGCACCAGCGGGACGAGGCTCATCGATGTCGCGCACACGTATGCGATGCCGAGCGGGATGCGCAGCCGCCGCAATCCGTCGAAGGCTCGTGCCGAGTCGGTGCCGAGCGCGAAGAGTGCGCACACCCCGATCATCGCGGCGACCCGCAACCAGAGCTGCAGCGCGATCGCGACCCCCTCGACGGTCACCGACACCGGTCCCCACTCCCCCAGGACGGTCGCCGAATCGCCGGGGTAGAACAGCCCCTGCACGATCCCGACCATGACCAGCATCGGGCCGGAGAGCACCGCGAGCGTCACCGCCCAACGACCGAACCCCGTGGGTGAACGAACGGCGCCGATCGCCGCGGCGAGCAGCACCGTGACGGGCACGAGGGGCGAGGCGATGCCGTAGATCAGCACCAGCGCGCAGAGCAGCAGGACGAGCCCGGTCGCGGGGTGCAGGCCCAAACCCGCACCCCGCACCGGAGGCGGCTCGGTCACGGCACCGCGGGCGTCCGCACCGGCTCCGGGCGGCGTCGCCGCAGCGAACGCCGAGCCAACGGATACCGGTCGACGATCCGCCGCGGGAGCGAGCGGAGCACCAGGAACGCGAGCAGGAAGATGATGGCCTTGTCGGCGGTGTCCGAGACGAGACTCTGCACCGTGGTCGCGTGGAGCATCTCGAGCCCCGCGGCCTGCAACGTGGCGACGACGCCGCCCGTGCCGACTCCGAGTCCGCCGCCGAAGACGAACGCGGCGACGGGCGCTCCGAGCGCTCCGCCGGGGATGCCAGCGATCAGACCGGCGAGGATCGCCCACCAGGGCGCGCGGAACGCCCCGAGCTTCGCCGCCCAGCCTGCGGCCGCACCGACGAACGCGGCCCCGGCCGTGAAGGCGATGACGGTGGGGTTGATGGTGACGCCCCAGATCAGGTTCGCGAGCACGCCGGTGAGGGCACCGGCTGCGGGGCCGGCGAGCACGCCGATCAGGACCGAGCCGAGGGAGTCGAGGTAGAGGGGTACGGGCGTGAGCGTGCCCACGATCTGCCCGACCGTGATGTTCAGGGCGATGGCCACGGGCATGAGCGCGAAGATGCTGCGCGGGATGAGCGGCAGGGTGCCGGCCGCGATAAGCACGGCGCCGGCGAGATACCCGACCATCACCCACAGGGTGGCCGGGCCGAGTTCGAGGCCGAGGGTCGCCGGCTGCGTGAGGATCACGGCGACGTAGGTGGCGATGATGACCAGGGCGCCGGCCCCGGTCGAGAGGTAGGCCCACTTCGGGGCGGCGATGCGAGATTCTCCGGGACTCGACGCGGTGTCGAGCCCCCGCCCAGATGCGCTGTCAGCAGGGGTCATCGGTGGGGTCCTTTCGTCAGGGTGTCGGTGAGGTGGTCGAGAAAGCGTGATGCGTCGATGCGCCGGATGATCTCGGCGTTCGCGGGCCGATTCCAGCGTCCGAGCCAGTCGGCGACGGTCTCGCCGCGGGTGAGGGTGCCGGTGAGCTCGACATCGACGGGGGCGATGGCGGTCTCCGCCCAGGGGACGGCAGCGGTCGACGGCGCGCCGCTCGCACCCGCATCCCGCTGCAGCCTGGCCCACGCGAGGGCCGCGGCGAGCACGTAGGGATCATGGATGTGCGCGACGTAGCCGTGCCCGTCCTCCTCGTGGAACTCGAAGTAGAACCGCAACGCGGCACCGAGTTCGTGCAGCACCGCGCGCCAGTCGGCGTCGGCGTCGCTCGCCAGGATGCGGGCCAGCCGCTCGGGCGCCATCTCGACCGCCTCGGTCGCCTCGATCGGGGCGATCACGGGCGGATGCGGGGTTCGTCCTGCGATGTACGCTTCGCCGAACACCGAGAAGACCTGTGACGCCGCCTCGGGATCGTAGGTGACGTTCCACTCGGTCGTCGGGAGCGTGTTCCCCCGATAGTTGAATGCGCCGCCCATCACGAACAGCCGCTGCATGAGCTGCGGCAGCTCGGGTTCGATCGCGAGAGCGAGCGCGAGGTTCGTCGCCGGCCCGACGAGCACGCCGATGAGCTCGCCCGGGTGCGCACGCGCGGCATCGACCCAGGCCTGCGCGGCGCTGACGGCGTGCGGCTCTGCGACGGGATCGGGAAGCGCGGCGTATCCGCACCCCCGATCGCCGTGGGTCTCCTCCGCATACGCGGGATCGTCGCGCGCTTCGTGCGCCAGCGGGTGCTCGGCACCGACGTGGAGGGGCACCTCGGCGCGTCCGGTGAGGGCGAGCCAACCCTGGGTGTTGCGCACGACCTGTGCGGTATCGACGTTGCCGCCGCTCGCGGCGACGCCGACGATCTCGACATCCGACTGGGTCACCAGATACCCGAGCGCGATGGCGTCGTCGATGCCGGGATCGCAGTCGAGGAAGAGCGGTATCGGGTTCGCGGACATCCCTCTATTCTGCCTGCTCGGAGCGCGAGGCACGCGCACCCGCACGCGAGCGGTCGAACGCGGTGGACTGCGGGCGGCGCGCGCTCGATGAGTGGGGAGGCGCCGCGTGGATCGTCTTCACTCTCGCGTACGCGGTCATCGCGATCACGCCGATTCCGGTGACGATCATGGCGGTCACCGGCGGGGTGCTTTTCGGGGTGTGGGAGGGCGCCGTCCTCTCGGTGATCGGGGCGCTCATCGGCCGTGGAACAGGTCTCCCTGTTGCGTCTCATGCCCGGACTCCCCTACTGGCCAGTCAATTACGGCAGCGGGGCCTTCGGCATCTCACAACGAGACTTCCTGGTGGGCAGCGGTCTGTCCACGATCCCCGGACAGGTGTCGCTCGTCGCCGTCGGTGCGTTCGTGGCCGGTCCGTCAGTGCTCGCCGGCACGGTCGTCGTGGCCGCTTGGGCCGTGGTCATCACCATGACGATCCTCGCTTACCGTCGTCTGAAGCGAGCCTCGCGGGGATAGCAGGTCGACCGCGATCCCTCGTGCCCGCTGAGCCAGTCGGTTGGTGCCATCGATGCCGCGATGCGCAACCGCTCCCTCCAGCAGCAACATCAAGTGGTCGGCGGTCTCACCCACCGCATCGGAGTCGAGGACATCTGCCCGGAGGAGCTCTTCCAGACGGCGCCGGACCGCGCGCTTGTGCTCCTGCACAATCCGATAAGCGGGATGATCGATCGGGAGTTCTCCGGCAGCGTTGAGGAACGCGCACCCCCGTTCACCCGGAACGAGGTCGTCGGCGTAGGCGTCGAAGAAGGCGAGCGCGCGGGGCGCGGGCGTATCGATGATCCGCGCTTCGAGTCGCTCCCACCAGAGCCGGTGCCGCGCGGCGAGATACGCAGCGACCAGCTGTTCTTTGGAGCCGAAGCGATCGTAGAGCGTCCGCTTCGTCACGCCGGATTCGGCGGCGATGGTATCCACGCCCACCGCGTGGATACCGCGCCGATAGAAGAGATCGGAGGCGACCTCGAGGATACGTTCCGCACCCGGCGTGAGACGCGGCACCTCCCAGAGACTGGTCATCGATGTCGTCATCCTGCACCCCCGCTCGCGGAATCTTTACAGATCAGTATACTGGTGCCGCACGTGAGTTCACAGACCTGTGAGATGAGGATGACGATGACCGAGACGCTCGATCGACGAACGGTGTGGGGACTCACTCTGGCCGGCGCCTCCCTGATCGCCGCCTGCTACGGCCTGGCCCGCTTCTCCTACGGACTCTTCGTGCCGGTGTTCCGCACGGAGTTCGATTTCGGGGCGGCGGCCGCCGGCGCCCTGGCATCCGGATCCTACGCCGCGTATTGCGCGGCGATCATCGCCGCCACACTGCTGACGCCGCGCTTCGGCGGCCGTGCGATCGCCGTCGCCGCGGGGGCGACCGCGACGATCGGCACCCTCGCGATCGCCGTTGCACCGAACACGCTCGTCCTCGCGCTCGGGGTGATCGTCGCGGGCGCGAGCACCGGCGTCGCGTCCCCGCCCCTGGCGCACGCCGTCGCGCGCTCCGTCGACACCGCCAGGCAGAGTCGCGTGCAGACCGTGATCAACGCCGGAACCGGGCTCGGCGTCGCGATCGCGGGACCGATCGCCCTGCTCACGCACGATCAGTGGCGTGCGGCATGGATCGCATTCGCCGCGCTCTCCGCCGCCGTCACGCTCTGGACCGTCTTCGCCGTGCCGCGCACGGTGGACTCGAGGGAGGCCGGCGACGGAGCCCCTGCACGCGTCCTCGTGCCCCGCCCGCTCTTCCCAGCGGAGAGTCCGCGACTCGTCTGGGCAGCACTCCTCCTCGGCGCCGCGAGCGCGGCCGTCTGGACGTTCGGGCGCGACCTGCTCGTCTCGGCGGGCGGCATGAGCGAGACGGCGTCGACGATCTGCTGGATCCTGCTCGGCGCGCTCGGGATCATCGGCGCGATCGGCGGCGATCTCGTCGGCGCACTCGGGTTGCGCGCCACCTGGATGATCACGGTCACGGTGCTCGCGCTCTCGACGGTGACCGTCGCCATCGCTCCCACCAGTGTCGCGGCAGCCGGCATCGCTCTAGGCGCGTTCGGTGCTGCGTACATCGCCGCGTCCGGACTCCTGCTGCTGTGGGGCACCCGCGTCTACGACGCGCACCCTGCGGCCGGCGTCGGGCTGGGCTTCCTCGTCCTCGCGCTGGGACAGACGCTCGCAGCACCCGCCCTCGGCGGCATCGGCGACCTCATCGGTCTGCGCTGGGCGTTCGCGGCGGCCGCGGGCGTCGGCCTCTTCGGCGCGCTGGCGTGCGCGCCCCGCGTCACACCCTCGCCGGGTGCCTCCAGCGCGGCACGACCAGGGGCGTCCCGGACTCCGGATCCGGAATCACCCGCGCGTCGAGCGTGAACACCTGCTCGACGAGCGCCTCGGTGATCACGTCGCCAGGCGCACCGGCGGCGATCACGTCACCGGCCTGCATCGCGATGATGTGATCGGCGTATCGCGCCGCCTGATTGAGGTCGTGCAGTACGGCCACGAGGGTGGTGCCCTGCTCCCGGTTCAAACCTCGGCAGAGCTCGAGCAGCTCGATCTGATGGTTGAGGTCGAGGTACGTGGTCGGTTCGTCGAGCAGAAGGATCGGGGTCTCCTGCGCCAGCGCGACCGCCATCCACACCCGCTGCCGCTGACCACCCGACAGTTCGTCGACCATGCGACCCGAGAGCTCGTGCACTCCCGTCGCGTGCATCGCCGCCCGCACCGCTTCCTCGTCCTCCGGCGTCCACGGGCTGAAGAGCCGCTGGTGCGGGTACCGACCTCGGGTCACGAGATCGACCACGCGAATGCCGTCGGGCGCGACGGCCCCCTGCGGCAGCAGACCGACCTGACGCGCCACGTGCTTCGTAGGCTGCTGGTGCAACTGCAGACCGTCGAGCAGCACGCGCCCGCTCGACGGCGGCAGCAGCCGCGTCAGACTCTTCAGCAGTGTCGATTTGCCGCAGGCGTTCGGCCCCACGATCACGGTGAACGCACCATCGGGGATCTGCACCGAGATATCGGTGCAGACCGGGGTGTCGGCGTACCCGAGGGCCGCGCCCTCCACGCTCAGACGAGTCATCGCTTCTTCCCTTCTCGAAGGAGTAGCCACAGGAAATACAGTCCGCCGATCGAGACGGTCACGATGCCGACCGGAAGCGGCGTCTCGGGGTGGATGCGCTGGGAGACGATGTCGGCGAGCAGCAGCAGCACGGCGCCGACGGCGGCGGTCGGTCCGAGTGCGAGCCCGTCCGATCGCACCAGACGTCGGGCGATCTGCGGCGCCGCGAGGGCGATGAACGAGATCGGCCCGGCGGTCGCGGTCGCGAGCGCGGTGAGACCGACACCGATCACGATCGCCGCGATCTGCAGGGCTCGCACGTTCTGCCCGAGCGCCGTGGCGAACGGCGCCCCGATCTGCAGCAGTCGCATCGGCCGCGCCAGCGCCAAGGCACCACCGATGAAGACCACGGAACCGATGATCACCACCGTCGCGGTCGACCACGACGCACCCGACAGGTTTCCGGCTCCCCAGAGGCTCGCCATGATGGCGTTCTCGACGGTGGCCGTGAGCAGGAGCCAGACGTTCACCGATGCGAGCATGGCGCTCACGCCGATGCCGACGATGATCAACCGCACGCCGCGCATCGCGCCTCGCTTGATCGACAGGAAGAACACGAGGAACGCCGTCGCGATCCCGCCGGCGAGCGCACCGGCCATCGTAGCGACCGAGCCGCCGCCGATGATCAGCATCACGACGAGCGCGCCGGTGAAGGACCCCGTCTGGAACCCGATCACATCGGGCGATCCGAGCGGATTGCCGGTGAGGTTCTGGAATATCGCGCCGCTCAGCGCGAGGCAGACGCCGAGCAGCACGGCCATCACGACACGGGGGGCGCGCCACTCGAGCACGATCATGCTCGTGTACTCGTCGCCCTGACCGAGCAGCGCCTGCAGCGCCTCCCCCACGGAGATCCCCACGGAACCCGAGAACGTTCCGTACATCGCGAGCAGCACCGTCGCAATCCACAACCCCGTGCAGATGACGATCGAGCGGACATCGAGGAGGGCGAGCGGACGCTCAGCGCCGCCGAGTCGCACGACCCGTCGGCCGAAGTCGAGTTGCGTCATCGGATCAGACCTCGGACACGCGGAGACGACGGACCAGGGCGATGAGCACGGGAGCCCCGATGAACGCGGTGACGACACCGACGGGCACCTCGCCGCTCGTGATGACGCGCCCGATCACATCGGCGAACCCCATGACCGTCGGGGCGATCAGCACCGAGTACGCGAGGATCCACCCCTGGTGCGGGCCGACGATCATGCGCGCCAGGTGAGGCGCCAGCAGCCCGAGGAAGCCGATCGGCCCGGCTGCGGCCGTCGCACCGCCGGCGAGCAGCGCGATCGCGACCAGCG
Organism: Leucobacter tardus; assembly: GCF_017583045.1. GTDB lineage: Bacteria > Actinomycetota > Actinomycetes > Actinomycetales > Microbacteriaceae > Leucobacter > Leucobacter tardus. The sequence continues at coordinate 967,224 of NZ_JAGFBF010000005.1, forward strand.
TCACGAGCCGAATGCGGTTCGGGTGCGCACCCATCGCCACGGCGGACGCTTCGCCGAGCGAGAGCACGTCGAGCGAGCGCGAGCTCAGGAGGGCGATGATCAGTCCGGCACCGATGAAGGGCACGAGCTGCAGGGTGCCCTCGAGCGGCTGGGACGCCGTCGTCCCGGCGGACCACCCGCGCATCCGCTCGAGCAGTTGCGAGTTCGTGAGCATCAGCGCGGAGGTGAATCCCGAGAGCACTGCACCGAGTGCGACTCCCGAGAGCGTCATCCGCACGGCATTGCCGCGCACCGTGCCGGTGTTGCCGATCACGAAGACGAGGATCGAGGTGAGCAGTGCTCCGGCGAACGCCCACCACATGTACTGCGACACATCGGTGAGCCCGAAGAACGCCAAGCCGACGACCACGGCGAGCGATGCTCCGGCGTTGACACCGAGGATCCCGGGATCCGCCATCGGATTCCGGGTGACGGCCTGCATGAGAGCGCCCGCGACGCCGAACGCCGCGCCCGCCGCGAGCACGAGGACCGTGCGCGGCACGCGAGAGAACCAGACCGCCTGCGACACGGGGTCATCGGGATCCGGATGAACGACGAAGTGGAACACGGCGGCGGGATCGACGCTGCGAGACCCCACGAGCATGCTGACCACCAGAGCCGCGGTGCAGAGCAGCGCGAGCACCAGCAATCCGGCCCAGCGCCCCCCATCGCCTGCCCGGAGCAGCGACGGACGCCGGCCCGCGCCGGACACCGGAGTGTCGGGCACGGGCCGCGGAGTCGCCTGGACCGAAGAGGTCATCGGTGGGTTACGCAACCTGCTTCGATGCGGAGACGAGGTCCGCCACGTCCGTGAGCCACGCGGCGTAGGTGGACGCCGTCATGGCGCCCTTCGAGCTCCAGGCCGCGAGCTGATCGGCCTCGACCGCCGGCAGGGCGTCCCAGAGTTCGGAGCTGAAGGCGAAGTCGTCCGAGTAGCCCTCGACGAGGATCAGGTCGGCCTCATAGGTCGATGCGTCCTCCCAGGCGACCTGGCCCCACGGGTTCCCGTCCGCGGGCGCGTCCGGTCCGACGATCGTCGCGCCGAGCTCCTCGAGCAGGTCGGCCTGCGCGAAGCCGACACCGGTGTACAGCATTTCCTTAGCCGGGCTCGCCAGCATGATCGAGCGGTCGTTCTCGGCGAGTGCCGCGCTCACCGCGTCCTTCGCCTCCCCGAGCTCCTCGTCGGACTGCAGGATCTCCTCGGACTCGGTGTCACCGCCGAAGAATGCTGCGACCTCGCGCGTGTCCGCGATCCGCTCGTCCATCGAGCCGTCGGCGGGCAGCGGCACGAACGGCGCGACGCGGGTGAGCTGCGCGTTCACGTCCTCATCGAACCACGTCCACCCGTTCGCATCACCCTGCCCGACGATGGCGTCGGGCTGCACTTCGGCGAGCTTCTCGACATCGATTTCGCCGTCCTGACCGATCATCTCGATGCCCGACGTGTCGGCGTCACCCATGACGAACGGGTTGTCGCACTCGTACCCGAAGAGCGCGACCGGCTCGATCCCGTATTCGTGGAGCGAGCTGTAGGCGTAGCAATCCATGACGATGTCCTGCGGCTGCGACTCGAACGCCACGGTGAGGCCGTCGATTGAAGGGTGCGTGAAACTCACGCCCTCGTCCCCGCTCCCGGTGTCCTCCGACGACACGCCTGCGCAGGAGGCGAGCAGGAGCACCGAGACGGCCGCGAGCGCGGACATCGATGAGCGGCGAAGCAGGGAGGAAGCCAAGGTGAGTACCAATCTGTCGGGAATAGAACCTCTCGAACCCTAATAGAGATGGTTAGGTAAGGCAAACCTCACCAACGTATGATCATGTCGGGGCGTGTCGCCCCGAGGGTGCCATCGGTCGGTTTCGAACCTCGGCGCGCCCGCAACCGAGTGTTCGCAGCGGCGATACGCGGGTGAAACGCGATCGTCACACGTCTCTGCTCGAATAGTCGGCATGAGCAGCCCCGTGACCGTTGCCGTCCGCCGTGAGACCGACCCGAACCGTATCGACGAAACCCTCGAGTGGATCGACCGCGGCCTCGAGATGGCTCGCGGCTTCGACGGGTGCCTGGGCGGCGGGGTGATGCGCGATGCGAGCCACGAGCATGTGCTGCACGTCGTGTACCGATTCATCGACGACGAGGCGCTCGCGCGCTGGGAACGATCCGATCAACGCCGCGACTGGGAGCGCTCTGGCGTGCAGCTGGTCTCCAGCGCTGCCGTGCAGCGTCGCACCGGGATCGAGGGCTGGTTCGATGAGCCGCAACTCAGCCGCGTGGTCGACCCGCGGACCGGTGCCTCACGACTCATCGGGGTGCGCGCCGCTCCCCCACGGTGGAAGCAGGCGATCGCCGTCTGGCTCGGCATGCTTCCGCTGAACATCCTGCTCTCGACCATCGTCACCCAGTTTCCCGGGTGGGCCGAGATCCCGGTCCCCCTGCGCTCGGTGCTGCTCGTCTCGGTGCTGGCACCCACGATGACGTTCGCGATGATGCCGACCGTTACCCGGGTGCTCCGCGGGTGGCTCCGCCGCAATCCCGGTGCGATCCGGAGCGAGCGCGCCCTGCGCGAAGCGCTGGACGCGCGCGGCGCGTAGCTCAGGTCAGCTCGACTCGGGGACGCACGGAGATGTCGGTGAGCTGCGTATCCGGGCTCGCCTGAATCGCTTCGACCACGGCCCGCGCCACCGTTTCCGGCCGCACGAGCGGTGTCCGGTCGTCGTTCGAGAGCATCGGAGTGTCCGTCGGACCGGGGTAGACGGAGGTGACCCGCACCCCGTCGTGCTCGACATCGGCGCGCAGTCCGTTGGCGAGTCCGTGGAGTGCGTGCTTGGTCGCCGCGTACACCGTGTTCTTCGGACGATCGAAGATGCCCGCGCCGGAATTCAGAAACACGATCGTGCCGCGCGACGCGCGCAGAGCCGGCAGCGTGGCGCGCGCGAGACGCATCGCGGCCGTCACGTTCAGGGCGAAGACGTACTCCCACTCCTCGTCGGTGACCTCCTCGATCGAGGCGGTCGGCAGCACTCCGGCGGCGTGTACCACGGCATTCACGCGCTCGGGGACGATCGCGTTCATGTCGTCGTGCACGAGGTCGCAGGTGACCGGCGTCACCCGCGGAGACTTTGCCACGGATGCGAGTCGTTCGTGATCCCTCCCGACCGCCGATACCGTCCACCCGCGTTCCACGAGCAGGTCGGTCACGGCGCGGCCGATACCGCTGGTGGCTCCGGTGACGAGGGCGTGGGGCGTGCGATGCTGATCCATGCCGGTCAGGCTACCGCTCCCGCGAGACCCGCCGCAGGAAGTCTCGCTGCCGATCGTTCAGGTCTCGCTCGGCGAGGCTCATCAGCAGCCGAGTGTGATCTGCGCTGACCTCCGGCGCATCGCCGCCGAACCGCGCGGCGAGCCGTCCGAGCTGCGCGGCGATCTCGTCGAGTTCTCTCGCAGTCGTTGCCGCATCGATCGCCGTGAACCGCGCCTGCGTGTCCGCGATGGAGCGACGCATCTCCGGGTCTGCCAACGCCTCGATGAGCCGATCAGCGTGTTGATCGCTCGGGTACAGGTGGGCGAACAGGGTCGAGAGCGGGATGTCCTCGGGGGAGCTGACGAGCGCCGCCGCGAGCTTCGACAGTCCGACGTGTTCACCGGCGCGCGCGTCCGCCAGACGACGACGCTGCTCCTCCAGCTCGGTGATCTGACGCTGCAGTGACGCGTCCACCTCGTCGAGTACGTCATCCGGCGTGGCGTCTGGGGCGGAGGAGATAACGGCACCCGCCTGCGTCACCGACAGACCCGACTGGGCGAGTTGCCGGATACGCAGCAGGGTGACGAGCTGATCCACGGTGTACTCGCGGTACCCGTTCGCGCGTCGCATCGGCTCGGGGAGGATCCCGAGCTGGTGGTAGTGGCGGATCGTCCGGACGGTCACGCCGGCGAGGTCCGCGATCTCTCCGATGCGCATCAGTTCTCATTCTCGCTGATGCGGCGCAGACTCGGAGCGGCGAGTGCGACCAGCGCGGCGACGACCCAGAGTCCGGCGAGCACAACGGCCGCGAGCTGCGTGCTTCCGGCCTCGATGATGGCCGCGGCACCCCCGATGCCGAGGGCGGGGGTCAGGGTGACGATGGCGTTCTGAGCGCCGAGCACCCGACCGCGGTCGGTCTCGGCCACGTGCTCGACGAACGCGAGTCCGACGACGGCGTTCAGGCACCCGCCGCCGAGGCCGGCGAGCGCCGCAGCGGCGAAGACCGTCCAGACGGGGCCGAGCAGGCTGATCCCGATGAACCCGAGCGCGAGTAGGACGAGGCCGGCGGTGAACCAGGTGCGTCGACGCACCCGGGTCCCGAGCATCGCGAACGCACCGCCGCCGATCAGCAGCCCGGCGGCCAGCGAGCTGAGCACGAAACCGACGAGACCCGGCTGCCCCTGGAAGGCGAAATGGACGGGAATCACGATGCCCTGCGTGGCGGCGAGCACGACCGCGAGCACGACGGCGAGGAGCATCAACGAGCGCAGCACGGGCGACTGCGCGAGATGCCGAAGCCCGAACAGCAGCGCGCCGGGTCGTGCAGGCCGGGTCTCAGCACCGGGAACCTCATCGGCACGCTCGTGCGCGGTTGCGTGTGCAGGGATACCGAGGGTCAGCAGCGCGGCCAGACCCGCGAGCCCCGCGGTGATCCAGAGCACCGTGACGGGTGCGAACGACGCCACGAGCACTCCGGCCACCGCCGGTCCGATGAGCAGCATCACTCCGGAGAGCGCCTCGCGCATGCCGATGAGCCTGGCCGGATCAGTACCGGAGGACCCGGCGATCGCCGGCAGCATGGCTTCCCGCGCCGTGATGCCGGGGACATCGCCGAACGATCCGAGGATCGCCACGGCGACGAACCACCCGAGACTGAGGCCGACGGTGAGATCGACGATGGGCAGGATCAGAAGTGCCGCAGCCGAGATCACGTCCGAGAGCACGGCGGCGGTGCGCCGATTGATGCGGTCGACGAGCGAGCCCATCAGGATCCCGGCGAGGGCGGCGGGAACGGCGGCCGCGATCGCGACGATGCCTGCACCGAGCGGGCTCCCGGTCGTGAAGAGCACGAGCAGCGGCAGCGCGATCGCGGTGACCGAGTTGCCGAGAAGCGACGTGGCGAACGAAGCCAGATACGGAAGAACAATGCGTGACATGGTTCCAGTGCAGACCATGACGCCGCGTCGGGGTCAAGCGCGTGCAACGCGGCGGGACCGGTGCGTCATGCGCCGAGCCCCGCCGCGCCGCGCGTGAGCGGCTTAGTGCTCGTCGTAGTGGTCCTCGTGCGCGGCGTGCTTGTGCCCGTCGTGCAGGTAATCCACGTGATCGTCGTGCGAGACGGCCTCGTGGCCGCAGTTCTCGCCGTGGGTGTGATCGTCGTGGGTGTGTTCGGCGACAGCGTGCTGGTCGGTGCTCATGCGAGTGTCCTTTCTTCGGGGTGACGGGTGGTTCCGATCGAGTCCGCCGCGACGGGCTCGAGCACATGGGCGAGAGCGTCGGAGATCACGTGCACGACGTGGCGATCGGCAACGGCGTACGTCGCCTCCTTGCCACGACGTGAAACAATCACGAGTCCTGCCTGCCTGAGGGTGCGCAGGTGCTGCGACACGAGCGGCTGCGACAAGCCAGCCGCTTCCGCGAGCGCCCCCACCGTGTGCGGCTCCCGCTCGAGCAACCGCAGCAGCAGCAGCCGTGACTCGTTGCCCAGCACCTTGAAGAGCTGGGCCGTCTCCGCGAGCCCGACCTCTGTTCCCATGAGTACATTCCACCAGATATATAGTCACTTTGCAATACGTTTAATCATACGATGCGCCCGTAACGCGTATTGATTATCGGTATCATTATGAGCATGGAGACGAGTCGCTATCGGAAAGACGCGGAGGCAGCCTACGCGGCGACCGCCAGCGCGTACGATCTGTTCGCCCTTCCGAACCGTTCGACCATAGAGACCGCCCTGGAGGCCGCCCTCCCCCACCTCCACCGGGAGCACGGTCCGATCCTCGACATCGGTGCCGGCTCCGGCGCGAACTCGGCGTTCCTCCTCGAACGGCGCGACACCGGCGACATCGTCGCGCTCGAACCGAGCCGCGCGATGCGCAGCCTGCTCCTCGGCCGCATCGCCGCGCACCCCGAGTGGTTCTCGCGCATCACCGTTCGGCCGGAGAGCTTCTTCGACGCGGACCTCCCCCGGACGATCGGTGGAGCATTGGCACTCGGGATGATCGGGCACTTCGATGCCGGCGAGCGCGCCGCCGTCCTCGCCGAGCTCGCGCGCCGACTGCCCTCCGGCTGCGCGGTCCTGCTCGATGCGCCGGACCCCGCTCCCCCGCACCGGGTCGAACCCGAAGAGTTCACCGTGGCGACGGTCGGCGCGATCACCTACCGGGGCATCGCCGAAGCCTGGCCCGAAGGCGGGGAGGCGATGCGCTGGCGCGTGACGTACTTGAGCCTGGAGGGCGAGCGAGTGCTGACCGAGGACACCGTCGAGCACCGGTACTTCCATCCCACCCGCGAGGTGCTGCGAGCCGAGGCGGCAGGAGCCGGGTTCACCGCGCGCACCCTCCCCGACTCGTCATGCCTGCTCTGCGTCAGACGCTAGTGTCGGGCTCATCGCCGCGGACTCGACGGATGCAATCCGGGTGACCGGCCGTTCGCCCCGCGGGCCGAACAGGTGCAGGATCTCGACCGAGAGCCCGTCAGCCGGCCCGAACCAGTGCGGGGTCATCGCGTCGAATTGCGCCACTTCTCCGGGGGCGAGCACGTGCTCGGCGTCGTCGAGCAGCAACCGGAGGGTACCGGCGAGCACGTGGATCCACGCATGCCCCTCGTGGCGCGTCAGCCGCGGTTCGCGCGGACCCAGCACGTGCTTGAAGACCTGCACGCGGCCGGGGTAGTCGGTCAGCGGCACCACGACGCCCCCGGCGGCGAGCGCGCGCGGCTCGAGGTGGATGCGACGGTCGCCGCTCTCCGGGGCACCCACGATGTCGTCGAGCGAGAGTTCGTACACCCGTGCCAAGGGGAGCAGGAGGTCGAGTGTGGGCTGGCGGAGTCCGGTCTCCAGCCGGGACAGCGTGCTGAGCGAGAGCCCGGACCGCTCCGCGAGCGCGGCGAGCGTCAATCCGCGGGCGCTTCTGATTCCCGCGCTCCGCGGCGTCCTCCGGCTCGCCCCCGCCGTCGGTTCGGAGGCGTGGCACCTCGTCGTGCGCCACCGCCGCACCGGTCAGCGCCTCGCCGCTGCGGGACTCGGACAGTCCGAGGCGACGGGCCGCCTGGCCGCCCTCACCGCGGTGCGGGCGGCGCACGCCACCCCCTCCGGCGTCGTGACGATGCACGATCTGCTGCGCCTCGATGAAGCCCTCGCCGCACTGCAGCCCTGACGCACGTGAGCGCGCGGACCGGGACCGCACCCCGATCCGCGCGCTCGGCGCACGGTTCGTCGACTAGCCGAGTGCGACCGCGAGCTCGTTCGGCGTGCCGTCGAGCTCCACCGACTGCAGCACCTCGCCGTTCGTGAGATCGACGGCGTGCACGGTGTTCTGGGCCGGCTCGGTGACGTACGCGATGTCACCGTTCACCTTGATCGCGGGATGGGCATCCTGCCAGTCAGCCGGCCCCTCCCACGCGTCGACGACGGGGAACGCGTCGGTCAGCTCACCGGTCTCGGGGTCGAGTACGTGAATCTGCCCGTCGGTGGACAGGATGTAGGCGAGGTCTCCCGGACCGCGGGCGACATCGCGGAAGGTGTACTGCACCTCGTCGGGAAGCTCGACGACCTCGTACGTCTGCGCGGCGGTGTCGATGAGCGTCACGGCGTTCAGCAGGTAGCCCTCGGCATCGGGGTCGTCCTTGTAGTCGCCGACGACGATGGGGCTGGTGTCCGAGACGAACGCGTTGCCCATGCGACCGTACTCGGCGGGCGCATCGAACTTCGTGAACTCGCCCGACTGGTACATCAGCGCGCCGTCCTCGCAGCCGAAGATCACGGCTTCGTCGGCGGCGGTCCCCTCACCGTGGATGCCGGGGCAGGAGTCGTTCGCCGCCTCGGTGTCCCAGTGATCGCCGTGCTCGTGCAGCGCGACCGCACCCGAGCGCGAGTTCTCGTCTCCGACCGTCGTGAGCAACGTGCCGTCCTCGAGCACGATCGACACACCGTGGTGCGGCGCGTCGGCCGTGTACGTCTGGCCCTCGGGGGTCTCGCCGTACCCGTCCGCGAACACATCGGTGTCGAGGATCGTGGTCTCGCCGGTGCCGTCGTCGTACAGCACCGTCTTGCCGTGGTGGCTGACGACGTGCCCGGCGGTCGTCGCGTCGAAGACGACATCCGTCAGCGCCGGCTCGGCGGTATCGAGCATCTGGAAGCCGGCCGAGGTCGTCACCGCGACGGTGCGTCCGTCGCCGAAGGCGTTGAGACGCGTGAATTCCTCGGTCTCGACTTCGTCGATCACCTCGAGGGTTTCGGGATCGAGCACGGCGATGCCGCCCTCGTAGGCGACGGCGACCCGGCCGTCCGCCTGCGCCGCATCGTCACCCTCGGCTCCGCCGTCGGTGCCGCTGCCTCCCGCGGCGCAGGCCGTCGCGAGCAACGCCGTCGCGGCGATGGCCGCACCCGCGGTGGTGACTCGTGTCGTGAATTTCATCGTGTTCCTTTCAGGTGGTGCTCAACTGTTGAGCCCGTTGGCGATGCGCTCCGTGTTGGTGCGCATCATGGTCAGGTAGGTGTCCGCTCCCTCTCCGGGCTCGGTAAGGGACTCGGTGAACAGTTCGGCGACGTCCACGTCGATGCCCGCTTCGCTCGCGAGCACCTGCACGAGGCGGTCGGGTTGCGACGATTCGGCGAAGATCGTCGGCACGTCGGCCTCCTCGATGGCCGATGCGAGATCGCGCAGGTCTGCCGCGCTCGGGGCTGCCAGCGTCGTGCCGCCGGGGACCACGGCGCCGACGATGCGGAACCCGAATCGGTCGGCCAGGTACCCGAAGACGTGGTGATTCGTGACGAGCGCCCGCCGATCCTCGGGGATCGCGGCGAACGCTGCGACCATCTCGCTGTCGAGCGTCTCGAGCTCGGCGCGGTAGGTATCGGCATTGGCGGCGACCGCCGCGGCATCGATCCCGGGAATCTCGGCGATCTCCGCCTCCACCGCGTCCACCACGTCGACCATGCGGGCGGGGTCGGTCCAGAAGTGAGGGTCGGGGGTGCCCGCGGCGTCCTCCGAGGTGTAGTCGAGCACCGCGATGTGGTCGCCCGCGGCGATGGCGGGAGCACCGGCGTCGATCGCTCGGTCGAGATGCTGCTGCAGCCCCTCTTCGAGCCCCAGTCCGTTCGATACGACGAGGTCGGCCGACTCCATGAGCGCCGCTTGTTGCGCGGAGATCTCGAACGAGTGCGGGTCGGCGTTGGGTTTCATGAGCGTCGTGACCTCCGCCTCCTCTCCCGCGATCTCGCCGACGACATCGCCGAGGATGTTCGTCGTCACGACGATCTGCGGCGCTTCGCTTCCGGAACCGCTGCACCCGGTGAGCGCCGCGGCTGCGAGCAGCGCGATCGCAACCCCGCCGCCGCGCACCCGCGTCATCGTCCGACCTCCGCGACGAAATCGGCGGACACCTCGGGTTCGAGTGTGCGGGCCACGCGCGCGTCCCCCGCGTAGTCGATCTCGTGCACCAGCCCGGTCTGCGGATCGTTGAGATAGGCGCGCTGATCGTCGACGGTGAGCGAGACCCCCGCGGAGACCTCGTCGACGAGGGACTCGGTCGCGGCGAGCTCGTCACCGGTCTCCGCGTCGAGCACATGCACCCGTCCGTCGGCGTCGAGCGCGACGACGTGATGCTCGGCGTCGTCCGCCGCGACCGCTCGTTCGAGCGGAAGATCGGTATCGACGTGGGTCCACGCCCGATCCCGCGTGCTCAGCAACCAGAATCCGTGGTCCGCCGCCAGCGCGGCCACGGTCGGCCGGCCTTTGCGCGCGTCGAACGCGGTGACGGCACCGGCGTCGACACCGTCGGGGAACGGTACGTGCTCGAGTTCCACTGCGTCGTCCGACGCGGTGGCGAGCACCGCCCCGTCCGCGCATCCGACCGCGAGCGCGACGCGGGTCGTGATGGAACCGGACGGGTCGGCGCAGGTGATCGACGACTCCGTGGCCGCGCCAGACGCGTCGTGGAAGACGAGCGTGTCGCCGTCGGCGACGAGCGCACCGTCGCCGAGCGGTGCCACCACACCGCCGTCCGAGCCGACGTCGATCCGGAATCGCTCGTCCGGCGTGCCGTCGGCGAGCGCAGCGTTATCGAGCAGCACCGCTTCGCCCGATCCGGAGAAGAAGACGCCGGTGGAGCCGGCGGTCGAGAGCATGCCGGTCGAAATCGTGACAGGACCCTCACCCGGCACGGTGCCGACGAGGCGCGGGTCGGCTCGGTAGTAGTGGAAATGGTCGACGTGGTCCCAGGTCCAGTGACCGGAGTCGACGACTTCCAGGCCGGCGGGTGTCGACGCGAAGGCGTACCGGCCGTCGGTCGCGAGCGCGCTGGGTTCGCCGATGGATCCGAGCGCAGTCTGCTCCTCGTTCAGCAGGTCGAGGAAGCCGACGTCGCCCGCCGCGTCGACGGTCACGAGGCCGAGCGGTGGTTCCGCCACTTCGGCCGCGCCGGCGACCTCTCCGTGACCATCGCCGGACGCAGTACCGGCGTCCTCCTGCGGTTCTGCAGACGTCGCACACCCTGCCAGAGCGATGCAGGTGACGGCCAACGGGAGCGCGATGAGCGATCTCGACAGTTTCATGAGGTCCTTTCCGGGATCTGCGTGGGGTCGGCGAGCGCGGGCGTGACGCCCGCGGCAGTCGTGGTGGGCGTGTCGGCGCCGCTGCGGAGGCGCGTGGCGCGCTCGAGCAGTGCGCGCGTGCCTGAGGACAGCGCGGCGAGCAGGATCGCCGACCCCGCGATCGAGGCCCCGGCGGCGGTGCCGGCGTGCCAGGAGAGCAGGAGTCCCGCGGCGACCGCGAGCACGCCGATGCAGGCTGCGGCGACCATGGTCGTCGGGATCCGCGTGGTCCACGCGCGGGCGGCGACCGCCGGCGCGATGAGCAGGCCGACCACGAGCAGGGTGCCGACCGCCTGGAACGAGGCGACGACTGCGAGCGTGACGAGTCCGACGAGCGCGATGTGCGCGAGCTGGGGGCGGAGTCCGAGCACCTGGGCGAGCCGTCGGTCGAAGGCGGTGGCGACGAATGCGCGGTGCATGCCGATGGTCACGGCGACGGTGACCGCGAGCGCGACGCCGAGCACGGCGATATCCGCGCTGCCGATCGCCAGGATGTCGCCGAAAAGCAGCGCCGTCGCATCGGTCGCGAAGCTGCGCGAGTGCGACACGATGATCACCCCGAGCGAGAGCATCGCCACGAAGAGCAGGCCGATGCTCGTGTCGTACGAGAGGCGGCCTCGACGCTGCAGCGCGCCGATGGCTCCGCTCATGACGATCGCGCTCACGGCCGCTCCCAGCAGGAGCGGCAGTCCGAGGATCGTCGCGAGCGCGACGCCGGGCAGCATGCCGTGACCGATGGCCTCTCCGAGGAACGCCATCCCGCGGATCACGACCCACGTGCCGACGACGCCGCAGATGACGGCGACGATGCCGCCCCCGAGCAGGGCTCGGGAGAAGAACTCGGTGGTGAAGGGATCGAGAAGAGCGTGCACAACCAGAGAACCTACACCTTTTTGAGAATGATTATCAAATGCTATAGTCACCGGTATGACCGATCCGTCCCCCTCGATCGCGGTACGCGACGTGCACTTCGCCTACACCGCGACTCCCGTGCTCCGCGGGCTCTCGTTCGACCTCTTCCCGGGTGCCGTCACCGCCATCGCGGGCGCGAACGGGTCGGGCAAGTCCACGCTCCTCGAGCTCATCGCCGACGTGCGCGCGCCGCAGAACGGGGCGATCACGCGACGAGGCGACGTCTCGCTCGTCCTCCAGCGGCCCGACGTTCCGCAGACGCTCCCCGTGACGGGCCGTGACACCGTCGCGATGGGCACGTGGAAGCGCGGGCGACGCATGTCGAGCACGGACCGGTCCGCCGCGGTCGAGCGCGCGCTGCGGCGAGTGGGGATGGATGCACTCGCCGACCGACCGCTCACCACACTCTCGGGCGGACAGCGTCAGCGCATCTTCGTCGCTCAGGGCATCGCCCGGGACCCCGACATCCTGCTGCTCGACGAACCTTCGGCCGGCCTCGACACCGCGAGCGTCGCGCGCACGCAGGAGATCCTGCGCGAGGAGGCCGCGCGCGGCGCGACCGTCGTCTGCGTCACCCACGACGACGACGCGATCGGCGCGGCCGATCGCGTGATCCGACTCGAGCACGGACGCGTGGCGGCAGCGCGAGCCGTCGCCGATCTGCGATGAGCGGCGTCGACGTCACCGTGGTCGTGGGCACCTGCGCCCACGAGCGCACCGACTACGCCGTGCGCCTCGCCGCGGCAACCCGTCGCGCGCTCTTCCCGTCCCGGCGCCTCGCGACGACCACCGACCCGATCGGCACCGCGGTCAGCCTCCTCCCCTGGGCGCAGAGCTCGGGTGCGATCGTCGAGCTGCCGACCACCGCACCGCTCGACGATTTCGTCACCACGGCTGCGCACCCTTCGAGCGCGTGCGGAGTCTCCTCGATCATCTGCGTCGCCGACGCCATGCACCTCATCGACGACCTGCGCAGCGACACGTACGCGGTCACCAAGCTCGTGCCGTCAGATGACCCGCCCGGCAGCATGTCGCGCGAACACACCGCAGTCGCACTGTTCACCGCTCGTCAACTCGAGGGGGCATCCACCGTGGTGCTCGTGAATTGGCAGGGGCTCGCGACGCCGAACCTGACGTCGCTCGTGGCGCTCGTCAGTCACCTCAATCCCACGGCTGAGGTGATGCTCGATGCCGACCCGCTGCGCGAACCGTCCGGCGTACCCCGCGACGTCGACCCGGCGCGCATCACCGCGGGTTGGGCCGCTCTCCTCCAAGGCCGGCATCGACCGCCGCACACCGACCGCCGCATCGGCGCGCTCCACTACGCGCAGTTACGGCCGTTCCACCCGACCCGGCTGCGCTCGCTCCTCGATGACCGTCTCGATCCGCGCGAGTTCGGCACCGTGATCCGCTCCGCCGGGTTCTGCCGCATCGCGACGCGCGCCTCGGTGCTCGCCCGATGGGACCACGTCGGTCAGGTGTGCTCGATCGAGCCGACGGCCACGCCTCACGCCCCCGAGACGGCGGTCCGGCTGGCGGCGACCGGTCAGGATCTCGCGTTCTTCGGCATCGACCTGCGTGCCGATGCACTGCGCATCGCCCTCGATGAGGCCGCACTCACCGACGCCGAACTAACGGACGGACCGCTCGCGTGGGCCGCGTACGCGGATCCGTTCCCCGCATGGAAGCCCGCCGCACGACCCCGGTGACCGCCGCCGCGCTCCGCTACCGTGGAGGGGTGACTCTGCTCTCCACCGACCGGCTGGACTTGCGCCTGTACGAAGCCACCGACGCCTCTTCCCTCGAGCGCATCTACGCACGTCCCGACGTCTCCCGTTTTCTCCTCGACGAACCGTGGAACGCCGATGATGCCGAACGCCACGTGCGCGAGCGGCGGATGAAGACCGATCTCGACGGCAGCACCGGTGCGCTCGCGCTCGTCATCGAGCACCAGCGCACCGTGGTCGGCGACGTGCAGCTCTGGTTCACCGACCGCGAGCGCAGAGTCGCCGAGATCGGCTGGGTACTCGACCCCGCTCACGGTGGTCGCGGGCTCGCCTCCGAAGCCGTCTCCGCCGTGCTGCGCTTCGCGTTCGATACGGCGCAGGTGCACCGGGTGACCGCACAGATGGATGCACGGAACACGGCGTCGGCGCAGCTCGCCGCTCGCGTCGGTATGCGGTCCGAGGCCCATTTCCGGCAGGACTGGTGGAGCAAAGGGGAATGGACCGACACCCTGGTCTTCGGCATGCTCGCCACCGATCTCACAACGGAGTGACGGTCCGCGTCTCCGAGTCCCACCGGCGCAACGCGACCCCGGCACCCGAACACGCGCGGCCGACGAGCGTCAACGCGTCATCCAGGGCGTCGAGTCTCAGGCGTCGAGCGAGCGTGACGTGCGGCGTCCACTCCCCTGCGGCCGTGAACGGGGCGTCGTCACCCGGACCCGCCGCTCGGTGCACGGCCGCGTGCAGATCGCGGAGCGCCTCCGTGACACGCACGGGTCTGGCGAGCACGCCCCGTTCGCCGTGCCGGAAGACGATGGGCTCCCCCAACTCGAGCGGGATCGGCAGGAGCTGGACTGCTTCCGTGAACGACACCGGCCCGACCTGCGATCGGACGAGCAGCGTGACGTGGGGGCGATTGCTCGGAGATCGATTCGCTCCCTGACTGGACAGACCGGCGTCCGCAAGTCGTCGCCACTCATCGTGAACCCGACGTTCCGTGTCGTCATCGAGCAGGAGCTCGACACTGATCACGCCGCACCCCCGTCGCGAGCGTCGTCGAGTCGCTCGGCGCGTCGCACCAGCGTGCGCGCAACGTCGCGAAACACCCAGCCGTGGACCGGCAGCACCGCGGTCCAGTAGAGCACGCCGAGCACACCGTGCGGCTGGAACCGGATCCGCTGCCCGTATCGTGTGCCGATGATCCTCTCGTCGGCATCCCGCTGCGGTTCGCTGACGAGCTCGAGCCTCGCGACGCCCGGAAACCGCATCTCGGCGCGGAGCAGCAGGCGCCTGCCCTCCTCGACGTGTTCGACCCGCCAGCAGTCGACCGCATCACCGGCCTGCAATCTTGCTCGCACCGGTCTGCCTCGCCTGAGGCCGACGCCTCCAACCACCCGGTCGACCGCGCCGCGAAACAGCCAGAGCACCCGGAGCGAGTACCACGGGTTTCGACCACCCATGGTCTCGATCGAACGCCACACGGCCTCCGGCCGCGCCGGCGTCAGGAGCGAGTACTCATCGGCGAGGATCCTTCCGGCTCCCGCGCCTCGGGAGGCGCGTTCGCCGCCGCCCATCCGCACGCGCCCGACGCGTTCAGTCGGACTTCAGTTTGCGCAGTGCGGACCCGTGATGCGCCGCGCGCGACCCGGTCTTCTCCGACTCGACAATGTACGACGGCTCATCAGTCGATGCAGTGAACTTCTGTCCGTCGTGCGTGAAGTCTTTCGTCTTCTTCTCGACGACCTTGCCCTGGGTCCTCCCCTGCGACGTGTTCCAGCTCACCCGGTCGCCCTGCGTCAGATCTGCGCTCATGCCCCCATTGGACCCGGTCGGCACGTGGCGACGCAACCCCTGGACGGCGGTACTCGCGCCTGCAGCCACCGACGCGCAACCCAGGTTGACACTACTCTCCGAGCAACGTAAGTTGACACTATGCAGTCCACACAGATCGCCGCCGTCGCCGCGGACACGAGTGATCCGCGCGCCGGACTGCGCGCGGTGTCCTCGCTGCGTGCGCTCACCGATGCCCTCGAACTCCGGCAGGTCGAGGCCGCGCTCCGCGCCGGCATGAGCTGGCAGCAGATCGCCGACGCTCTCGGCGTCTCGAGACAGGCCGCGCACAAGAAGCACGCGAAACGTGTCGACCAGACCATCCCGATTCCCCGGAGGCACCAGTGAGCAAATTCAGCGACGTCGCCGACACCTCGCATCAGCTCTCGCTCGCGGCGATGGAGGAGGCATCGCGGACCGGGCATCGTACAGCGGATATCGAGCACCTGCTTCTCGCGCTCACCCTCACCGATCAGCCGGGGGGCCAAGTCCTGCGCAGCTTCGGCGTCACCATCGAGATGACGCGGCACGCCATCGCACAGCAGCACGAGGAACAGCTCGCCTCGCTCGGGGTGACAGCACACCCCTCAGCCGACGGACCGATCGTCTTCCACGAAACAGGTGGATACGAGTGGAGCGACCGAGCGCTCGCGATCATCCAGCGGGCCGCCGGTCGTGGTCGGCGCGGCGATGCGATCGCGGTGCTGCGCGAACTCGTGGCAGAGCCGAGTGGGCTCATCGGCGACCTCCTGCGCCGCATGGACACCTTGCCCGAAGAGCTGCTCGAGCGACTGGACGACGCAGACCGCATTCCCTCACCCCCGACCGCGGACCGTCCGCGCCGTCCCCTCTCACGACGATCGGAGGCCTTCGTGCCCGCGTCGCTCGACGAGGTGTGGGCGCTCCTCTCCGACCCTCGGCGCATTCCGGAGTGGGATCAGAGCATCGGCAGAGTGGATGCAGAGCTTTCGGAACCCCCGCAGACCGGCGATGCGTGGGTCGCGCACGCGCAGACCCACCACGCCGACGGTCGCCCGCTGCAAATAGCTCGCGAGCTGCGGCGTCGCTTCGTGCAGCTCGACGCCCTCGAGCCCGAGACTCGGGTCGCGTGGCGCACCACGTTCCCCGACCGCGAACGAGCCAACGCACGGGTCGTCGATCTCGCACTCGCCCCGGCCGCGCACGGCACTCAGGTGACGATCTCGATGGCCTGGGATCGCCATCCCGCGAGGCGGCCTCTCCCCCTCGTGGGGTGGTGCATGCGACCGCTCACCCGACTCGCCCTGTGGCTGCAGGCCTCACAGATCGGTGGCGGGATCAGCCGCGTCTTCCGCTGATCCAGCGGGCGCGGCAGCCCCGTGCAGCACGTTGACGACGAGCGCGTCCGCGAAGCGCTCGTCCAGCGGCGCATCGGGGACGAGCAGTCGGTTGTAGCACGCACCCCACAGCTGATCGACGAGCAGCGCGAGATCCACATCGTCACGGAGTTGCCCGCGTTCCCGTGCCCGCGCGAAGTACTCCATCGCCAATGTGCGGCGCGGCAGCGTGTACTTCTCGGACACCGCCGCAGCGAGCGACGGATCGAACTGAGCGGCCCCGATGAGTTCGGCGATGACCCGCCCGTGGTGCGTGGTCGTGAGCAAGCGCACGAAGGCGCGCAGTTGCGCGCCGACATCGCGCGCGATGTCACCGCTGTCCGGGAATTTCAGAGCCGGCTTGCTCGTCACGAAGTACGCCTCCGCGGCGAGCTCCCCCGGTGATGCCCACCACTTGTAGAGCGTGGTCTTGCTCGCTCCCGACCGTGTGGCGACCCGGTCGAACGTGACCGCGCTCACCCCGTCCTCTCGCAGCAGCTCGGCGGTGGCGGCCACCACCTCGGCGCGCACCTGGGCCGCGGGCCGCCGTCCACGACGCGTGGTGTTCTCCGTCATTCCCCCTCCTCCCTCTGCGACGCAATTTTATGGACACCTCGACCATATCGCGTTGCTCTATGTGAACATTTTGTTCATAAAAACCGGAGGTCACCGTGACCACTCAGCAGCCCTCTTCCCCAGACACGTCGTCCCGGACTCCTCGCGTCGCGATCGTCACCGGCGCCTCCGGCGGCATCGGTCGCGCCGTCGCCACGCGCCTGGCCGACGACGGTATGACCGTCGTGGCGCACTTCAGCGGCAACCGCGATCGAGCGGCCGATGTCGTCGCCGAGATCACGCACCGTGGCGGGTCCGCGATCGCCCTCGGCGGTGATATCGCCGACGAGAACGCGATGGCCGACCTCTTCGCCGAGGCCGCTGCACGGTTCGGCGGCCTCGATGTCGTCGTGCACACCGCGGGGATCATGCCTCTGGCGCCGATCGCCGAGATGGATCTCGAGACCTTCGACCGCGTCCAGCGGGTGAACGTGCGCGGGACGTTCATCATCGATCAACTCGCCGCGCGCGAACTCCGCCCGGGCCGTGCGATCATCAACTTCTCGACCTCCGTCACCCGCTTGCAGATGCCGGGGTACGGCGCCTACGCGGCGTCCAAGGGCGCCGTCGAATCCCTGACGCTCATCCTCGCCCGCGAGCTCCGCGGCCGCGACGTGACCGTCAATGCCGTCGCCCCGGGACCCACAGCGACGCCGCTCTTCTTCGACGGGAAGTCGACGGAGGCGGTCGAGCACATCGCGTCACTGAACCCCATGCAGCGCCTCGGCACGCCGGAGGACATCGCGGAGGTGACCGCGTTTCTCGCCGGGCCGGGCCGGTGGGTCAATGGTCAGGTCCTCTACGCGAACGGCGGCGCCGCCTGAGCTCACGCGTCCCGGCGCCCACCCCGTTCGGAACCGAGCCGCGCGAGCTCGACGCGTGACCCGGTTCCGGTCTTCGCGTACAGGGCTCCGACATGCGTCTTCACGGTCGTTAATCCGATGTGCAGGTGATCCGCGATCGCCTGATTCGAGAGGCCTGCGGCGAGCAGGTCGAGCACTTGCGCTTCGCGGCCGGTGAGCCGGCAGCGATCGAGTGCCGGGGAGGCGACCGGCGCTTCCACCCCAGACGATGCATTCAGCCTCGCGATAATGCCTCCGGTGACCGCAGGGTCGATCACGTGGCGGCGTTCGGCCACGTGATGCACCGCCCGCACGAGGTCGGGCCCTCGCGTGCTCTTCAGCAGGTATCCGCTCGCCCCGGCGGCGAGCGCCTGCGCGATGAGGTCGTCGGAGTCGTAGGTGGTGAGCACGAGCACCCGGGTGTCGGTCTCCGCGGTGATCCGCTCGGTCGCCCAGATGCCGTCCGTCCCCGGCATGCGGAGGTCGAGCAGGATGACGTCGGGCGTCTCGCGCACGCAGAGCGCGAGGGCATCGAACCCGTTCTCGGCCTCTCCCACGATCTCGATCGCCGGATCGGTGGCGAGGATCGCGGCGACCCCGCTGCGCACCGCCTCGTGGTCATCGGCGATCACGACGCGCACGCGCTGTTCACTCGGCCCGCTCACCGTGAGCTCCCGGTCCGTGGCGCAGCACGCGGCTCCGCGTCGGCATCGAGACCCGCGGCGCCGTCCCCGACCGGCACCGTCATCGTCGCGCGCCACTGCCCCCCCACCGCGTCTGGACCCGACTCGAGCCGCCCGCCGATGCTGGTGAGCAGCAGTGCCGCACCGGTGACACCGATACCGCGATCCGGCGTCTGCACGCGGGACTGCGTCGCGTCGTTGACGATGGTCGCGACGAAGCGTGCGTCCGTGTGCTCCGCATCGACGACGATGTCGCCTCGCCCGTGCTTCACGGCGTTCGCGAGGAGCTCGCGCAGCACGCGCAGCACCACAGCGGACCGCTCTTGCGGCGGGATGGCGAGGGCACCCGCGAGTGCCTCGCGAGCCGCGTCGCCCCAGACGAGGTTCCGATCCCCCGGCGGCAGCGACTCGAGCTCGGGGATCGCCGTTGCGGGATCGACAGCCGTCCCGTCCGCCAGGTCATCGACGGTGGTGAGCACCGTGATGAGGCGCCGCAGCTGACGGTGGGCGGCCTCGGTGCCCTCACTGGCGCGGTCGAGGCTCGTCTTCGCCTCGGGCGCGCCCTCGTCGTCGTGTACCAACCGCATGCGCGCGGCCTCGACGTGCAGACCCGCCACCGCGATCTGGTTCGAGACGAGATCGTGCAGGTCGTGGGCGATCCGCTGTCGCAGCTCCCGGGTATCGCTCGCGTGCTGCGCCGCGAGCAGTGCCCGGGTGCGCAGCCGCTCAGTGCGCACGTTCCACCCCCACATTCCGGCGACCGCCAGGATGAGCGCCCACTGCACCGCCAGCAGTGGCACGGCGGACCCCCACGGGCGCAGCAGCAGACCGATGCCGGTGGCGGCGGCGAGGCCGGCCGCGATCCACATGGCGATGCGCACGCCGCGGTCGCTGCCGTACTTGACGGCGCAGTAGACCAGGTCGAAGCACACGAGCGTCACGCCGAGGCTGCCACCGAACAGGGTGTCGAGCACCACGATCGGGGCGCCGATACCGAGCGCGGTGAAGGGGCGGGTGGAGCGCTGCGTCGAGATCGCGACCATGCCGAGCAGCGTCAGCAGGAACGCGAGACCCGACGTGTCGAAGACGGCGACCTGCGACCAGAGTCGGATCGCCCCGAACTGCAGCAGCGCCAACCCGATCAGCAGATGCGTCGCCGCGACCAGGGCGTCCCGCGTGCGGGGCTGCGCGTTCAGCTGCTCCCAGCGACGCCCCGTCATGAATCCCATCCTGCCCCATGCGACACCCCGTCGCCTCCTCCGATCGAATGAGGCAGTCCGGCCTCCCGCACGATGCGATCACCACTCTCGACGCGACAGGCTCGGCGTATGCACCTCATCGTCATCGGCATCATCGCCTGCGAGATCGGCTTCTGGGTCGTGCTCGGTCTCGGTCTCGCGACCCGGTACCTGCTCCGCATGCGCCGCACCTCGACCGTGCTGCTGCTCTGCGTCCCGATCCTCGATGTCGCGCTGCTCACTCTCATCGCCTGGGACCTCTTGGCGAACCGCGCCGTCGCCGATTTCAGTCACGGGCTCGGCGCGGTCTACCTCGGCTTCACGATCGCCTTCGGCCACCAGATCGTGACACGCGTGGACGCCTGGTTCGCCCACCGGTTCGCCGACGGCCCAGAGCCGTGGCGTCCCCCGAAGTCGGGTGCGGCGCAGGTGCGGTACGAGTGGCAGCAGTGGGCGCGCATGCTGCTCTGCGCCATCATCGCCTCGGTCGTGCTGGGCGGCATCACGCTCATCGTCGGGGATCCGGACCGCACCGCGGAGCTCCTCGGTTGGATCGCACGCGTCTGGATCGTCACCGGCGTCTGGCTGCTCGGCTGGCCGGTGTGGCTCACGGTGAAGCACGCGGGCTCCCCCGCGGCGAAGGCCGATTCGCGCGAGACGACCTCGTGAGGCCGACCGGTTACGCCGGGTAGACCACCCCTCGTTCCTGATCGAGCACTGCTCCCCTCGACAGCGTCGCGGTCGCCGCCGGTCCGGGGCCCATGACGTGCTCGACGGTGGCTCCGCCCGCGATCAGGTGGTCGGCGATGATCCGGCGATGGCACCGCCACCACACGGCTTCCGAACACATCACCGCTGCATGCACGGACTCGCCGAGGGCACGCAGTTCACCGAGCGCGGTGCCGAACTCAGTGGAGAGTGCATGGTCGGCGTAATTGTGGAAGCTGCGGTTCTCCCACCAACCGTTCACCTCGAATGGCACCTCCCGGCTCACGGGCCGGCGGCCGGTGAGCCCCTCGCTGCGGCTGAACGCGATGCTCCGGTCCGCGAGCGACTCCGCGAGCGCATCCGCGTTGAACTGCGGGTAGCGCCGCGACCCGGCGAGTTTGCGCACGTCGACGACGTGCCCGATCGCGTGCGCTTCCAGCAGTGAGACGAACTCCTTGATCGATCGGTTCGAGTGCCCGACCGTCGAGAGACCAGTGACCGCGACCGTCATGCCTCCATTGAAGCACGCGGCCGGAGAACGGAGCACTGGATGCCTGGTCCGGCGCAGCGGGCACCGACGATGCGCACCGACCGCCGCTCGTTTTCGGTCCAGGCACGACCGATACGATCGCCCACGCGGTGACCGCGCCTCGGCGCTGCTGAACCGCACACATCGACGAAGGAGACTTCCATGCGCGCAACACTCATGTACCAGGCAGGCGACGTTCGGATCGTGGAGGTACCGGACTCCCGGATCGAGCACCCCACGGACGCGCTGGTGCGCATTACCGCGTCCTGCATCTGCGGTTCCGACCTGCACCCCTACCACCAGATGACCGCCGACAAGGGCCCGGCCCGGATGGGGCACGAGCTCATCGGGGTCGTCGAAGAAACCGGCTCAGAGGTGACGACGCTCGCGAAGGGCGACCTGGTGGTCTCGCCATTCGCGATCTCGGACAACGTCTGTGAGTTCTGCCGTGAGAACCTGCAGACCTCGTGCGTCCACGCGCACGCCGCGTTCTGGGACGGTCTCGAGGAGGGCGGGCAGGCCGAGGCCGTTCGCGTTCCGCTCGCCGACGGCACGCTCGTGAAGCTGCCCGTCGCGCCGGACTCGGCGCTCGTGCCATCGCTCCTGACCCTCGCGGATGTGTTCGGCACGGGGTATCACGCCGCGAAGATGGCGGGCGTGCAGCCGGGCCAGAAGGTCACCGTGATCGGCGACGGAGCGGTCGGCCTCATGGCCGTCCTGTCCGCTCAGCGACTCGGTGCCGAGCAGATCATCCTCATGGGCCGCCATCAGGACCGCACCGACCTCGGTCGCGAGTTCGGTGCCACCGACGTCGTCGCCGACCGCGGCGAGGAGGGCATCGCCCGCGTCCGCGAACTCACGGGTGGGCACGGCACCCACGCCGTCCTCGAAGCGGTCGGACACATGCCCGCCTATGAGCAGGCCATCGGCGTCGTGCGCCCCGGCGGTGTCATCAGCCGCGTCGGCGTGCCGCAGTACGAGGAGGCGCCGGTGGGATTCCGCAGCCTGTTCCGCCACAACATCCGTCTCGCGGGCGGCCCGGCCCCGGTCCGCGCGTACATCGAGGAGCTGATGCCCGACATCCTCGACGGCACGATTGAGCCCGGCAAGGTCTTCGATGCGAGCACCGACCTCGATGGCGTACCCGCGGGCTACCGCGACATGGACGAGCGCCGCAGCCTGAAGGTGCTTGTGCGTCCGTAATCGCGGTGCGGGGCGACGGGCGGGGGCGTCCGTCGCCCCCGGCGCCGCCCGCAACTAGAGTGGGGCGCATGCGAACGCTCAGCCTTCCCGGTATCGAACGCAGCGCCTCGAATGTCGTCCTCGGGCTGATGCGCATCCAAGAGTCCTCGGACGACGAGATCCGCACGCTCGTCGGCACCGCCCGCGATGCCGGAATCACCGTCATCGACCACGCCGATATCTACGGTTCGCGCGTGCACGGATGCGAGCGCCGCTTCGGCGAGGCGCTGCGCCTCACCTCCTCCGAGCGGGAGCAGTGGGTCATCCAGTCGAAGACCGGCATCGTCACCGACGGCCCGTACTTCGACTTCTCGTATGCGCACATCATGGAGTCGGTGCACGGCACACTCGAGGCGCTCGGCACCGACTATCTCGATACCCTCCTGCTGCACCGCCCCGACGCGCTCGTCGAACCCGACGAGGTCGCACGCGCCTTCGATGAGCTCGCCGCCGCGGGCAAGGTGCGCACGTTCGGGGTGTCGAACCACACGCCCCGGCAGATCGATCTGCTCCGAACGAGCGTCACCCAGCCGCTCATCGCGAACCAGCTGCAACTGTCGATCACGCACGCCCCCATGATCGCCCAGGGTCTCGTCGCGAACATGGAGGGCCTCGACCAGGCGACGGTGCGCGACGACGGGATCGTGGACTACTGCCGTCTGAACGACATCACCATCCAGGCCTGGTCGCCGTTCCAGTCCAAGTTCTTCGACGGACCGTTCATCGGCTCCGAACGTTATCCCGAACTCAACGCGGTGATCGATCGCCTGGCCGATGAGTACGGCGTGCCGGCGGAGGCCATCGCCGTCGCGTGGATCACCCGTCATCCGGCCCGGATGCAGGTCGTGCTCGGCACCACCACTCCGTCACGGGTCACGGCCGCGGCCCTCGGATCGGAACTCCCGCTCACCCGCGCCGAGTGGTACGAGCTGGTGCGTGCCGCGGGGTACACCGTGCCCTGAGCGGCGCACTGATGACGGAGCACAGAGCCATGACGCACCCCCTCCCGCCGAAGACCGGGCGCCCGATGTCGATCGTGATCGCGCTGGTGGCGACGCTCACCGTCAGCGCCTGCACGGCGCCGCCGTCAGGGTCGGACGACCCGTCCGGGGTGTCGTCCGACACCGACAGTCCGTCGACGATCGCGAGCGGACTGGACGCACCGTGGTCGGTCGCGTTCATCGAAGACACCGCGGTGATCAGCGAGCGCGACAGTGCGCGGATCCTCGAACTCGACGACTCGGGTGAGACCCGCGAGATCGGCGCGGTCCCTGGCGTGCAGCCGAGGGGTGAAGGGGGCCTGCTCGGCATCGCGGTGCACGAGGAGCACCTGTACGCCTTCTTCACCACCGCCGACGACAACCGGATCGTGCGGTTTCCCGTGACGGGCGAGCCCGGCAGTCTCGGGCTCGGGGATCCCGAGACGGTGCTCAGCGGGATTCCCGCCGCACGAACCCACAACGGCGGCCGCATCGCCTTCGGCCCAGACGGCATGCTGTACGCCACGACCGGCGACGCCGGTGACACCGGACTCGCGCAAGACGTCGACTCGCTGGCGGGCAAGATCCTGCGCCTGACCCCGGAGGGCGACATTCCGTCGGACAACCCGTTCCCCGATGCCTACGCCTACAGCATCGGCCACCGGAACCCGCAGGGCATCGCCTGGGATGCGGGCGACACGCTCTACGCGAGCGAATTCGGGCAGGACAGGTGGGACGAGCTCAACGTCATCGAAGCGGGAAGCAACTACGGGTGGCCGGACGTGGAAGGCATCGCCGACACGGACGGCTTCGTCGACCCGGTGCAGCAGTGGGAGCCCGCGGAGGCGAGTCCCAGCGGCATGACGATCGCCGCGGGTAGTATCTGGATCGCGAACCTGCGAGGGGAACGTCTCCGCGAGATCCCGCTCGACGATCTCACACGGTCGTCCGAGCACGGGACGGGCGAGTTCGGTCGGATGCGCGATGCCGCGCTCGGCCCGGACGGTGCGATCTGGGTGCTCACGAACAACACCGACGGGCGCGGCGACCCGGCCGATACCGATGATCGCCTGCTGCGATTCGAGCCACCCGCCGAGTGACCGGGATCGCCTAGACGAGCGCGGGGATCCAGGACGCGACGAATCCGATCACGCCCGCGCCGGTGAGCAGGCCTCCCGTGATCATGCAGGTCTTCTGAACGGTGCCGGGTGACGCGAAGCGCGCGACATCCGGCCTTCCGCGACGCGTCTCACCCGGGTACACGCCCTCATCGACACCGCCCTCATCAGCCCGAACGGGGCGCTCCCAATGGTCCCCGTCGGCCACCCATCGCGCGGAGAACGCGGTCCCGATGCGGACGACCGTGATCTCGGTCGGGATCCATCGCGCCTGCACGGCACGGAGGATCTCCGCCACGATCAACAGCGGGATCCCCGCGCCGAGACCGACCCATGACAGGATCTCGCCGATGAGCGCGAGGGTATCGAGAGGGGACACGTCAATATCGTAGCCAGATCGGATGGTGCCCGGGGCCGGTCGCCAGCGTCACCGGTGTGCGCCCGCCTACCCCCAGAGACCGAGCGTGAACTCGGCGATAATGGTCGACAGCAGGAATGCGGCCGTCAATGACACCAAGCCGACGGGAATGATCTTCCATCCCACGGACTTCAGGAGGTCGGCGTCCTTGCCGAGGCTCAATCCGGCGAACGTGAGCACCGCGGTGGCGATCGAGAGCAGGTCGACCGAGCCCACGACCTCGCCGAGCGGACCGCTCCAGGCGAACCAGGGACTCGAGATGTAGGCGCCGATCGTCGTTACCCAGACGATGGCCGCGATCTTGCGACGCGTGAGCCACGCCAGCGCCTCACTCAGGAGCACGAGCGCGGTGAGCACGGCGTAGCCGGCGACGATCGACCACGAAAGGCCCTCGCCGACGATGGAGGCGGTGGTCAGTCCGACGAGGAACACGATGGGCACGGTGATCCACAGCGGGGCCGTGACCGGGCGGGCGGCCTCCTCGAGCTGGGCCACGAGCTCGAGGTTGTTCTCGGTGTCCGGGGTGTCCTGCGCGACCTCGGCCGCACGGCTCTTGCGCGTCAGGAAGTGGTAGAAGCGATCCGCGAGCGGCAGCGAGATGTAGATGCCGAGGTAGACGCCGCCGATCGTGGCGAGCAGGTTCGCGACCGCGGCAACACCCATGATCTCCGACTCCATCGCCGGGAAGGCGTCCACGATCACACCGGTTCCGGCAGCCATCATCGATCCCGAACCGATGCCGGCACCCATCGCGAGCGCGAGCGCATCGAACCATCCGGTGGTCACGAGGAACGATGCGAGGAAGGTGATGTAGAGCGCACCGAACAGCGTGCCGAACACGTACATGGCGAGCACGCCGCGGAACTGGTCCGAATCCGAACCGTACTTCTCGCGCACCATGCCGAACGACGGCTCGCGGTCGAGCGAGAACGTGGCGCCGATCGTGGCCCGGCCCATGCGCAGCAGCACCGCGAGCGGCAGGGCGAACAGCAGCGAGCCGAACACGTTGCCGAGTTCCTGGAGCAGGAGGGCGGGCCCCGCACTGATCAGGAGGGAGAGGTTCGGGCCGATGTTGAAGGCGAGGCGCGCGATCAGGATCGAGACGGCGATGCCGACGAACAGGTTGGCGATCTTCTGGAAGTCGAGGCTCACCCGCTTGATGCGCTGCAGCGAGAGGAATCCGGCGAGCAGCAAGCCCCACACCATCGGGAAGAACACGATCGAGGCGGGGCCGAGCTGCAGCGTGCGCTGCCCGATCGCCTGGGCGATGACCGCCATGATGAGCGCCGCGAGCGCGGGAGGCCAGATCTGTCGCACGCCGACGGCGATGCTAATCTTCTGCGTTTCGGTGAGTGGGGTCATCGATGACTGCTTCCTCGAAAATGGCGTGTGGCTGCGGTCCCGTCCGACCGCAGCGCTGCGAGTCGCCGCCGCTGGGTCCGCCTCGGGTGAGGCCGCCATGCAGAAGCTTGCTCGCAATCATAGGATGCAAAAACCGAAACTGCAATACGGATTGCACGACGGGAATTCGGTTGCTACATTGCAGGGAGACCCCCGAATCACGAGGAAGTGGGCAGCATGCAGGACGATATGGCCGCCGTCATCGACATCCTCGACACCGCCGGACTCTCGAAGTCGCAGCAGCGCGTCGTCGACACGCTGCGACGGCACCCGAGCTTGATCCCGTTCGCCGACACCGCCGAGGTCGCCAGGCACGCCGAGGTGAACAACTCGACGGTGGTGCGCACCGCGCAGTCGCTCGGATACCGCGGCTGGCCCGACCTGCAGCGCGAACTGCGCGCCCGATACCTCACGATGATCAGCTCGGAGCAGACGCTCATCGAGCACGGGACCTCGCAGTCGCCGCTGCACCGGGCGATCGAGCACGACCTCGCGAACCTGCGGCAGACCTTCGACCTCAACGCTCAGAAGGACGCCGACGCCGCGATCTCGACCCTCGCCGCCGCCCGACGCATCATCGTGCTCGGCATGGGATCGTTCGCCGCCCCGGCGAGCATGTTCGCGCACCTCGGACGCATCATCGGCTACGACATCACCCACGAGGGTCGGGGCGGCGTCCACCTCGCGAGCACCCTCGCGTCGCTCGGCGAGGACGACGTGCTCGTGAACATCGCCCTGTGGCGCACGCAACGACAGTTGCAGGCCGCCGTCGAATCGGCGAAGAGCACCGGGGCCGCCATCGTCGCGATCACCGACATCCGCAGCGGTCCCACCGCTGCGGTCGCCGATCGAACCCTGATCGTACCGTCCGAGGGCATCTCGTTCTTCCAGTCCATCACCGCGACGACCTCGATCGTCTACGGGCTGCTCGCCGGCATGGAGGCCGCGCACCCCGAGCACAGCCGGGAGGCGCTGCGACGCACCCAGAAGCTCTGGAACGACCTCGACATCTATCGCGACTGACCTCGCCCGCTCACCCACCGACTCGCAGCAGAAAGCACACATGGAATCCTCACCGCAGAATCGCATCGCCGTCATCGGACTCGGCGCCATGGGCGGCGCGATGGCGGCCAGCCTCGTTCGCGCTGGCTGGCACGTCACCGGCTTCGACCCCTCCCCCGACGCCCGGCAGCGCGCCATCGACGCCGGCGCCAAGGCCGTGGACGCGCTCGGAGCATTCGATGGTGTCGCGCACGTCGTGCTCTCGCTGCCGAACGCGGCGCTCGTACGCTCCACCGTGCCGGTACTCCTGCAGCACACCTCCCTGCGGGCGATCGTCGACACCACCACCTCCGACCCGGCCACCAGCCGCGAGATGGCCGCACTCGCGGCCGAGCAGGGCATCGCGTTCGTCGACTCCCCCGTCTCCGGCGGTCGCGCAGGTGCGGCGACCGGAAGCCTCAGCGCCTTCGTCGGCGGCACCGATGTCGCCGTCACCGTCGCCACTCCGGTCATCGATGCGCTCACCGGAGGCACGTACCAGCACCTCGGCGGGCCGGGCGCCGGCAACGTCGTGAAACTCATCAACAACGCGCTCGCCGCCGTGAACCTCGCCACCGTGGGCGAAGCCCTGGCGATCGCCGAGGCCTGGGGCGTCGACCCGGGATCCGCAGTTGCCGGCGTCTCCGCCGCGTCCGGTGCGAGCCGCGTCTCGAGCAAGATGTACCCGGACTGGGTCCTGAGCGGCACCCACGACTCCGGCTTCACCATGGGTCTGATGGCGCGCGACCTGCACCTCGCCATGGACATCGCGAGCGAGATGGGTGAACAGCCGGCGCTTCTCGGCGCCGCCGACACGCTCTGGCAGCGCTCGCTCGCCGAACTCGGCAGCGCCGCGGACTTCACCGAGATCGCTCGCACGGTCGCCCCCGCGGTGACCGACCGGGTCGCCGCGCAGCCGGAGCCCGCACACGACGAAAGGACCGCACAATGACGCACACCATCTCATCCGTCGAGACCGCCACGGCCGCACTGCAGCAGTCGCTCGGGGGCCGCATCGGCTCGTTCATGGACGGGCGCGTGCACACGGGGTCGGGCGACGAGCTGTCGCTGACGCTCGCCGCAACCGGTGAGACGTTCGCCCGCTTCGCCGATGCCGGCGCAGACGGCGCCGAGGCCGTGATCACGAGCGCGGTACGCGGAGCGCAGACCTGGCGCAATGTCGGCGCCTTCGAGCGCGCACGCATCCTCCGTGCGGTGGCCGTCGCGGTCGAAGCCCACGCGGAAGAGCTCGCGTTCCTCGAGTCGGCGACCACGGGCAAAGCCATCAGGGACGCGCGGGTCGAGGTCGCGAAGGTCGTCGAGATGTTCGGGTACTACTCCGGCTGGGCCGACAAGATCATGGGGCAGACGATCCCGGTGCCCGGCAACTGGCACACCTACACCGAGCGCGAACCCTACGGGGTGATCGTTGCGATCACGCCGTGGAACGCCCCGGTCTTCACGGCCGGATGGAACTCGGCGGCACCCCTCGCCGCGGGCAACGCCGTGATCCTGAAGCCGAGCGAGTTCACGCCGCTCTCCACGGTTCGCCTGGCGCAGATCGCTCACGACGCGGGACTCCCGGACGGCGTGTTCAACGTGGCGGTCGGGGCGGGCGCCACCGTCGGATCCGCGCTCACGACCGATGAGCGCGTCGGCAAGGTGTCGTTCATCGGATCGGTGCCGACGGGACGTCGCGTGAGCGTCGCCACCGCACAGGCCGGCATTCCCACCGTGCTCGAACTCGGCGGCAAGAGCGCGAACATCGTCTTCGCCGACGCCGACCTGGATCGCGCCGCGGACGGCGCGATCTCGGCCATCTTCTCGGGTGCCGGTCAGTCGTGCGTCGCCGGATCGCGGCTGCTCGTGCAGCGCGAGATCCGCGACGCCTTCATCGAACGCGTCGCGGAACGCGCCGGCAAGCTGCGCCTCGGCGACCCGCTCGACGCCACGACCGAGGTCGGCCCGATCATCACGCGCCCGCAGTTCGAGACGGTGCAGTCGCTGATCTCGACCGGCGTCGCCGACGGCGCGCGACGCGTGACCGCAGATCAGCTGCCCGAGAGCATCGCCGGATCCCACCTCGCCGGCGGCAACTGGGTACTGCCGACGCTGCTCGACGGTGTGCGGCAGGGCGACACGCTCGAGACGACCGAGGTGTTCGGCCCGGTCGTGGGCGCCGACACCTTCGACACCGAGGAGGAGGCCATCGCACGCGCGAACGGCACCCGATTCGGGCTCGCGGGAGCCGTGTGGACGGAGAACGTGTCTCGGGCCCACTTCGTCGCACGGTCGGTGCGGGCGGGCACCTTCTGGATCAACGCGTACAAGACGATCCACGTCGCAGTCCCGTTCGGCGGATTCGGCGATTCGGGGCACGGCCGCTCATCTGGCCCGGGTTTCATCGAGGAGTACACCCAGCCCAAGGCCGTCTGGGTGCCGACTCAGGCCACCGGCGCGCCGTTCCCCTCACTGAGCTACTAAGGAGCATCCGCATGTCTGCGCTCACCGATGTATCGACGACCCCCGTCAAGCGAGCCATCGCGGAGTCCATCGAGGCATGGCGACCACGAGTCGACGCGCTCTCGCGCGCCCTGCACGCCGACCCGGAGATCGCCTTCGCGGAGCACCGCAGCGCCGCAGCGATCATGGCGCTGCTCGCGGAGGGCGGCTTCGAGGTCACCCCGGGTGTCGGGGGTCTTGACACCGCCTTCGACGCGCGTATCGGCAGCGGCGACCTCACCGTCGCCGTCTGTGTGGAGTACGACGCACTTCCTGAGATCGGTCATGCCTGCGGGCACCACCTGATCGCGGGCGCCTCGGTCGCCGCCGCCCTCGCGCTCGCACCGCTTGTCGACGAACTCGGGATCACGCTCCGCGCCGTTGGAACGCCGGCCGAGGAGCACGGCGGAGGCAAGGC
This sequence comes from Leucobacter tardus, assembly GCF_017583045.1. Lineage (GTDB taxonomy): Bacteria > Actinomycetota > Actinomycetes > Actinomycetales > Microbacteriaceae > Leucobacter > Leucobacter tardus. The sequence continues at coordinate 997,655 of NZ_JAGFBF010000005.1, forward strand.
TGTTCTGCTCGAGGAGGGGGTGTTCGACGGCGTCTCGATCTGCGTCATGCTGCACCCCGTGCAGGACGGGGTCACGTACAACCCCGTGGGCACGTCCGCGCAAGCGGTGGGACGCTACCGAGCCATCTTCACGGGTCGGTCGGCGCACGCCGCCGCAGCTCCGCACCTCGCGATCAACGCGGCCGACGCAGCGGTACTCGCGCAGGTCGCGATCGGTCTGCTGCGACAGCAGACGCGCGGGGACGAGCGTATCGGCCTCGTCACCCGCGAAGCAGGGTCGGTCACGAACATCATCCCCGACCGCGCGGTGATCGATTTCGAGTGCCGCGCCTTCGAGATGGACGCGTACCACGCACTGCACGAGCGGGTGCGCCAGTGCTTCATCGGCGCCGCGACGGCGACCGGAACCGACGTCGAGATCACGGCGACGGAACCGCTCTACGAACCGTTGCTGCAGCACGGCCGCCTCGCGGCGAGCTGGGTCGACGCCGCCGACGCACTCGGTCTCGACACCTCTCCGTCGGCGGGGATGAGCGGCGGGTCGACCGACATGGGCAATCTCAGTCAGGTGATTCCCTCGCTCCATCCATGGTTCAGCTTGCCGGGAGTCGACGCTCCCATTCATTCGCACGATTTCGCCCGACTCGCCGACCAGGACACCGCGTACGAGGCGATGTTCGTGGGTGCGACCGCACTGGCGTGGACGGTGGCGGACGCCGCGACCGGTGACGCCGACCGCGAGCACTTCTTGCGCGCCGCGTACCGCGGCTAGCGGGTGCGCCCGCTCGGTCCGGCTACCATGAGGCGCATGATCGCGAGCAGCGCACCGCGCACCGGCGCGAAGGTCCTCGCCGGTGCGCGCGTGCTGGTGGGCGCCCTGGTCCTGGCCGCGATCGGTGCGACCTGGGCAGAGGCGGCGAGCCGGACCACGATCAACCCGTGGGACTTCTTCGGCTACTTCACGATTCAGTCGAACCTGCTGTGCGTGGCGACGGCCCTGGTGTGCGGTGTCGCGGCCGTGCGTCATCGAGGCACGCACCCGATATGGCTCGTGCAGCTGCGCGGCCTCACCACGGTCTGCATGATCGTGGTCGGTCTCGTCTACGCCGTGCTGCTCGCACCGCTCGGCGCCGCCGGCGGCGTTCCGGTGCCGTGGGCGAACTGGGTGATGCACATCGCCGCGCCGCTCCTCGTCACGGCCGATTGGCTGTGCACGAGAGATCGCGGACCCCTGCCGTGGTCGAGCATGATCCTGCAGCTCGGGTACCCGCTCATCTGGACCACCGTCGTCCTGATGCGCGGTGCCACCGATGGCTGGGTGCCCTACCCCTTTCTGAACCCGTCGCAGGGGTACGGCACGGTCGCGGTCGCCGTCGTCGGTATCGCCATCGCGTTCTCCGTCGTGTCGGTCGCCGTGATCTGGTGGTCGCGACGACCGGTCCGCTCACCGCGATCACCCCGGGCGGCGCAGTCCGGATGGTGACCGTCAGTTCCGCAGGGCCCGCCGACATTCCAGCGGCGGCGCGCGTGCTCGCCGATGCGTTTCGCGACGACCCGGTCGTCGGGCCACTCGTCGTCGGTCGCCGACGTGAACGGCGTCTGCGCGCACTGTTCGAGGCGCTGCTGCGCTCGGGTGCGCGGTCTGGCGTGCTGATCGACATGGCGCGCGATGCGCGCGGCCGAGTCGTGGGGGTCGCCACGTGGGAACCGCCCGGGCATCGGCTCACCTTCCTGCACCAGATGCCCGAACTGCCGAGGTTCGCTCGCGCGGTCGGCCTTCGCGGTCTCGTGACCGGAATGCGTCTCGAGCTCGCGCTCGCCCGGTTCCGACCGCGCGCTCCGCACTGGTACCTCGCCGAACTCGGCGTCCGTGACGGCGCGCGCGACAGGGGTGTCGGGTCCGCACTCCTGCGGTTTCGACTCACGGCGATCGACGCCGCTCACCTCCCCGCCTACCTCGAATCATCGAGCGAACGGAACCGCACGCTCTATCGCCGGTTCGGGTTCCGCACGCTGCACCGCATCACGCGCCTACCGCACGCGGACCCCGCAGGCATGTGGCGACCATCGCAGGAACACTGACGGTCGGTCACCCGGGGACCGGCACCATGGCGGGCACGATCACGAGCGTGAACGCTACCGCTCCGGCGATCAAGAGCCCGGTGGCAACGGCGTTGACCCGCCAGTGATCGCGCATGACGCCCGCGAACTCGCGGAGCACCGCGCTCGGAAGGAAGTACCAGGCGGTGCGCGCGCCGACGACGTGAGCCCGCATCCCGAGCGCGCGCGTGAGGAGCGCGGCGCGGAACACGTGGTAGCTGCTCGTCGCCACCACGACCCGCGCGTCGGGGCCGGAGAGCAGTTCGCGCGAGAAACGCAGGTTCTCGGCAGTCGTCCGCGAGCGCGTCTCGGCGACCACGACTTCGGCGGGCACGCCGTGCGCGATGAGGTACTCGCGCATGGCCTCGCCCTCGGGTCGGGGCTCGTCATCCCCTTGACCGCCGCTCGCGATCATGAAGGGGACACCGCCATGGTCGTTCCGCGCCTGGATTCCGCGATCGAGCCGTCCCGCGAGCAGTGGAGGGACGCGTCCGTCGATGAGCCCGGCGCCCAGCACGATCACGGCCTCGGGAGCGGCACGTCCGCGACGCCAGCGGTACAGCAGAGACGCGACGATGAACGCGGCGAACGCGAAGCCGAAGAAGACCACGACCAGCACCGCTGACAGGTGCACGGCGTATCGAATCAGATACGCAGGATCGTCGCGCACCACGTCGGCGGGCGCGAGCCAGCCGAGCGTGGTCGGCAGCACCAGGAGCGCGATGCCGGCGATCAGCGCCAGCGCGTTGCCGAGCGTCCGGCTCTCGCGGCGCAGAATCGTCACCCCGGAGTACAGCAGGAAGAGCACCAGCAGCGGGTACCCCACGAGGTTGCCGAGCAGCAGCACGCCGAACACCGCGACGAGCACGATGATGAGCACGAGCGGCGATCCGAGATTCACGAGCCACAGGCCGACGCCGAGGGCCAGCAGGCCCCACCCGATGAGGGCGACGACCGGCGCGACGATACGTCGGGCGTCCCGAATGAACCGGAACGACCCTCCCGCCACGAACAGTCCGCCCGTCCCGATCAGTGCGATGACGAGCGCGGGTGCGATCTGCATCGGCACTCCCCTCTCGGATCACGGGGCACCGCTGCGCCAGTCGATCGCGCCGCCTTCGAAACAGATGCCCGGTTCGACTCTATCCGCCGCGACCGTCAGTCGTTTCCGCGACCGTCGTGCCCCACCTTCCCGGCCGTCCAGAATCCGATCGCCCGGTGCCGATTCCGCGGTTGCCGCAGCGGACCGCGCAGATGCGAGCGGATCGTGCGCGCCGCCGCCGACTCGCAGGCGACCCACGCGTATCCGGGAGTCTCTGGCAGGGAGACCGATTCGACCGCGGCAGGAAGGGCGCTGTCGAGGCCGCCCGATCCGATGATCCAGGTCCACTCGACGTCGCCCCGCGTCGCGATCTCGCGGCGATCCTCGTCGCAGGGAACCTCGACGATCGCGTGCACGGGCATTCCTGCCGGCAGTTCCTCGACGATGCGCGCGAGACCGGGAAGCCCGGTGGTGTCGGCCACGAGCAGTTGCCACTGCGCATCAGCGGGCAGCACATGGTACGCGTGCGATACCGCGGAACCGCGGAAGATGCCAAGTACCTGGCCGGGCTCGGCCTGCTCTGCCCAAGCCGAAGCGACACCGCTGCCGTGCACGGCGAACTCGATGTCGAACTCGCGTCCGCCGTCATGCACCGCGCGCATCGTGTAGTGCCGCCACGGGGGTTCCGCTTCGTCGACGACGTCGCCGTCGTGCTCACGATTGAAGTACGTCACGTCGGCGCGCGTCTCACCCGGCCAGGGGAACGCGACATCGACGCGCTCGTCGCCCCGACCGTCGGCGGGCCAGCGCCACTCACCGACCGCGCGCAAACGCACGCGAATCAACGACGGTGAGACGCGGATCACTCGCACGACCTCGGCGGGCTCGCAGAATGCCATCGGTCCTCGTCTCCCCTCGTCCGCGGTTCGTCCGCGGTTCGTCCGCGCGGCGCGGGACGATCCCCCACTCACCGTAGGGTCACGCCGGGGCTCCGGGGTGACAAGCACTTACTCGTTTCCGACACTCTCGCGCCGGAATCATGCGCGCGCAGGAAGGAACTCCTGGGGCCGGTGGCCGGAGACGCGCTGGAACGCGTTGCTGAACGCGCCGATCGACGCGTAGCCCACTTTGCCCGCCACGACGCCGACGGGCATGCCGCTGATCAGCAGCTCCACCGCACGCGTCACCCGCAGCCGCATGCGCCAGGCGTTGAACGTCATGCCCGTCGTACGGTCGAAGACGCGCGCCACCGTGCGACTGCTCAACGACACTGTCCACGCCCACTCCTCGAGCGACCGCCCGTCGGCCGGATCAGCGAGGAGCGCCTGCACGATCGGCGCGATGCGTTCGTCCTGCGGAATCACGAGATCGAACTCCCGTCGCCCCTCATCGGCCAGGAGCTCGAGGCAGACGCGCTGGGCGCGTAACCGCTGATCCTTGGGGATCGGCGCCTCCATGAGGTAGATCAGCAGCTCGCGCAGGGCCGCGCGCACGCCCACCTCGCGCACCGTCAGAGCTTCACCCGACCAAGCGGCCGGATCGATGTGCACCGCCGCCATCATCGACGCCGGAACCCGCAGGACGGAGTGCGCAGTGTCTGCGGGCACCCAGACGCCCTCCCCCACGGTCAACTGATGCGGGCGCCCGGCGACGACCACCGACTCGCTTCCGAGGATCGGAAAGAAGACGACGTGCTCCGGGTGGGTGTGCGCCCCCGGCGGACAGCCGAAGTGGGGATGCCAGTAGCGATCGCGCATGAAGCGCGTCGTGAGCGTGTAGCCCTCGGGGATGATCGGCGGGTGCTGCGGCACCCGCCCATTGTCTCTCATTCCGGTGTCGGATACGAATAAACGATCGTCACCCTGCCGCTCGATTCCGTCCCTACGGTTGACCTCATGAGCACGATCGATCGCGCGCTCGGGCCCGATGCCGGGACCGCGGGCACCTTCCGCGTGGCACTGCTGCACGGCGGCCGCGGGTGGCGGCTCTCGGGAGCGACCCTCGGGTTCATGACCCATCAGGCGTGCGAAGCCGCCGTACCGATTGCGATCGGCGTCGTCATCGACCGCGCGATCGTTCGGGATGATCCGCTCGCGCTCGCCTGGTGGATCGGAGCGCTCGCGCTGCTCTTCGTCGTGCTCTCACTGAGCTATCAGCGTGCCGCGCTCGGCATGGTGCGCGTGTACGGCCACGGCGAGCACGACCTGCGCCAGCTGGTGAGCGCTCGCGTGCTGCACCCGCGCGGACGTCGCTCCCACGACCGCACGGGCGAGGTCCTGTCGGTGACGACGAGTGACAGCTTCCGCGTCGCCGGGGTCGCCTGGAGCGTGGCCGAGCAGGGCGCGACGATCGCAGCGGTGCTGGCCGCGAGCACTGCGCTGCTCGTCATCTCGGTGCCGCTCGGCGTCGGCGTGCTCGTCGGGGCCATCGCCGTGCTCATCGGTATGCATGCCCTGGCGCGGCCGATCGAGAAGCTGGGCATGGCCGAGCAGGCCTCGGTGGCCAACGCCAGTGACGTCGCCACCGACACGATGGCCGGCCTGCGGATCGTGCACGGCCTGGGCGCCGAGAAGGAGATGGTGCGCCGTTACCGCAGGGCGTCCGCGGCATCGCTCCGCGGCGCCGTTTCCACCGCTCGCACGCTCATCACCTCTGAGACGGTGAGCAGCGCCGTCTCGGTCGTGTACTTGGGCGGACTCGCGCTTGCTGCCGCATGGATGGCCGCGAACGACGACATCACCGTGGGCCAGCTCGTCACGGTCGTCGCGCTCGCCCAATTCCTCCAGGGCTCGCTCGCCCACATCGGCACCTTCGGGGCCAACTGGGCGCACAAGCGCGCCTCCGCGCGGCGGTTGCGCGGAGTCGTCACGGAACCGTTCCGACTCGCGGCAGGGAGCCGTCCGGATACGGCGCGGCCTGAAACCCCCGTGCCGGTGCTGTCGTGGCATCTTGGCGGAGGGTCCGCTGAGGCGCTGCCCGGTGCGCTCACCGGCGTACGCGTCGCGGGCGCAGCCGAGGCACGCGCGCTGTCGGCGCGGCTCGGACTGCGTGCCGCACCTGAGCCCGGAGCCGTGTTCATCGCCGGCACCGACGCGATCCGCGTGTGCCCGGAGCAGTACCGTCGGTTCGTCACCGCCCCGCCCCACGACGCCGCGATCTTCAGCGGAACATTGCGCGAGAACGTCGTAGGCGCGCTGGTCGGTGGCGCGAACGATGTCTGGGATCCGGAAATCGCGAAAGCAGTCGCCCTCGACGACGTCGTCGCTCACCTCGGCTCCGCCGAGGCGGAGCTCGGCGAGAGCGGCAGGCGACTCTCGGGCGGTCAACGCCAGCGTGTGCTGCTCGCCCGCGCGCTGCACGGCGACGCCGAGGTCACAGTGCTCGACGAGCCGGCGACCGCACTGGACCCCGTCACCGAGCAGCGCGTCGCCGGGGGCCTCGCCGCGCTCGGCCGCACCATCGTCGTCATCACCTCGAGCCCCATCCTGCTCGACGCCTGTCATCGGGTGGTCGATCAGACCGGCAGCACCGCCGCTGAGACCGTCGCGGAGCGGGCGGGATGACCGCCCCCTTCGGCACCGGGGACGCACCGGACGGCGAGGATCGCCTGCCGATCGCCGGGGCCCGGCTGAGCGCGCGTCACGCCTGGCGAATCCTGCGCCGCCGAGGCGGGGCGCTCACCCGCACCCTCCTCCTGCTGCTGCTCGGCTCGGCGTCGGCGCTCCTCATCCCACCCGCTCTGGGATGGATCGTGGACGCCGTGGTCGACGGCACGGAACTCTGGGCGCTCGTCCGCATCGCCGGTGTGGTCGTCGGCGCTGGATTGATCTCGGCGCTCCTCATGCGGGCGGGCGGGCGCTGCCTCGTCTCCGCACTGCAGGGGTCCCTCGCCGACCTGCGGGAGGAGGTGTTCTCCGCCGCCGTGCGGCTCGACCGCGACACCGTCGAGCGCGCGGGCAGCGCGGATGTCGTCTCCCGGGTCACCGGAGACGTCGAGGCCATCACGGCCGCCGTCTCCGACGTCTTGCCGCGATGCGTGAGCGCGGGCTTCACGATCGCCCTCACGGGTGTCGGGCTGGCCCTGCTCGATCCGTGGCTCGCACTCGCCGCACTGATCGCCGTGCCGGTGCAGGTGTGGTCGACACGGCGCTTCCTCCGTCGCTCGCGCCCGCTCTACCGCCGGCTGCGCCGCGAAGAATCGGAGCGCGGTCAGGCGGTCATCGAGACGGTCTCCGGATCAGACACGGTCGTCGCGCACGGTGCGCAGGCACCGCACCTCGCGCGCATCTCCGATCGCAGTCTCACCGCGGTGGAGACCACCCGCGAAGCCACCCGTGCACGCAACCGATTCAATGCCGGTCTCAACTGCGCAGAGTTTCTCGGACTCGCCGCGGTGCTCACCGTCGGCTTCTGGCAGGTCACGGCCGCCGGGTTGACCGTCGGGGCCGTGACCGCCGCCGCGCTCTTCTTCCACCAGCTGTTCGGGCCCATCGGATCCCTGCTCTCGAGCATCGATGACCTGCAACGCGCCGCAGCCGGACTCGGCCGTCTCTCGGGTGTCCTGCTCGTCGCACCGCAGCGGACCGTCAGACAGGACATCTCCGATGCGGGCATCAGCGTGCGTGCGGCGAGCCACCGCTATCGTGGCAGCGCACGGAACGCGCTCGAGCGGACCGATCTCAAGTTGGCAGCCGGATCGACGACGGTGCTCGTCGGGGTGTCCGGGTCGGGCAAGTCCACGCTCGCGCAGCTCATTGCCGGGGTACTGGAACCGTCGACGGGCGACGTGCACGTCGGCGGCGTCCCGGCTCGCGCCGCGGGGCACGACGGGCAGCGTGCGGTGCTGCTCGTCACTCAGGAGACTCATGTGTTCACGGGCACGCTCGCCGACAACCTGCGTGTTGCAGGCCCCGAGGCGTCAGACGTCACGCTCTGGAGCGCTCTCGACGCCGTCGGCGCCGCGTGGAGTCACGACCTGCCCGAGGCGCTCGAGACGGTGCTCGGACCCGACCTCGACGATGCGCGGGTGCAGCAGATCGCGCTCGCCCGGGTGCTGCTGCTCGATCCTCCCGTCGTCGTGCTCGATGAGGCCACCGCGCACGGCGGCGCCGGAGGGGATCTCGATGCGGCCGTCTCCGCCGTCGCCGCCGGGCGCACCGCGGTGATCGTCGCGCACCGGTTCGCCCAGGCGCGGACCGCCGACGAGATCGTCGTCATGGAGGACGGCCGGATCAGGGAACGCGGCACCCACGAAGCGCTGCTGCGTCTGGACGGTAGGTATGCGCGACTCCACGCGGCCGCCGTCGCGCCGTGAACGCGGCATCGTGGCACGGTTCATGTCGTCTCCGTACTAAACTTCTAGAGGCGTGTGCGGCGATGGCGTGAACCGTGCGTGTCGCCGGCGACGCCCCGAGACGGGGTGATCGCGCCCGACTCCACGCGCTCGACTTCCCGGAAGGACGCCCGCTTCAATGACTGAAGAGGACACCGCGCAGACCGACACGGCCAGCGAGTACGTCGCGATCCTCGGCAGTTCCGGGGGCAACCTGCGGAGTCATGGCGGGAACGACCCGGCGCGACTCATTCGCGACGTCCGTCGCCAACTGCGTGCGGCCGGATTCGCCCTCGCAGACGTGCTCTTCGTCTCGGCTTCCTCGTCGATGGACGGTATCGCTCCGGACGCCCCGGCCGAACTCTGGGGCATCGATGGCGCGGACCCCGTCGTCATCGAGTCCGGCACGCTCGCCGAGATCAATGAGATCGCCCGCACCTCTGACGCGCGTCTCGCAGAGCGCGTGCGTCTCGGTGAGATCACGGGTCTCGTGCTGATGAGTTCCGATCCGGGCGACACGCACGCGCAGACGATCGCAGCGGCCGCCGAGCTCGGGATCCCCGTGGCCGGCACCGGGGGCAGCTCCATCGCTCTGGCGCAGCAGATGGGGGTGAACCTCGTTTCGGCGTCGGGCACCACCGGCACGACCAGCACGACTCGTGCGGTCTCCTACGTCTCGGGTCTGGCCCGCTACTGGAAGGTGAAGTACCGACCTGCCCTCGGCGGGTCGTCGGCGTCGTCCAGCGATGCGCCCCGCACCGAGGCCACGTGGCGTCGCATCAGCATCCGCGGCATCATGGTGGGCTCGATCCCCGCATTCATCGCTCTCGCACTGGTCCTCGCCGTCAGCAAGATCCCGGGTCTCGATGGCCTCTCCCCCGTGTTCGATCTGCTCATCGCCGCGCTTCCCGTCGTGGTCGCCGCCGTCGCCGCCCGCAAGATCAGCGGTCTCGACGAAGTGGGTCTCGTTGCCGGCGCCATCGCCGGCATCCTCGCGCAAGAGGGTGGCATTCTCGGAGGCCTCGTCGCCGGCATCCTCGCGGGCATGCTCGCCTCGGGGCTCATCAACCTGACCCTGCGCTGGCGCTTCCCCGCGACGACGGCGAACATCGTGACCGGTGCGTTCGCGGGCCTCCTGCCCGGATTGCTCGTCTACTTCGTTCTCGCACCGTTCACCAGCCTCCTCGGCGAGTGGGTCAAGACGTCCATCGAGTGGGCGGTCGACTTCAACCCGATTCTCGCGGGCGCCCTCGCCGGTCTCGCCATGTGGCCCGCCATCATCGGCGGGGTGTACCACTCGGTGATCCTGCCGCTCGTGCTGCTCGAGATGGCGCAGAAGGGCCACAGCTTCTTCGGAGCCATCGACATGGTCTCGCTCGTCATGGTGTCGCTCGGCATCACGCTCGCCAACGTGATCCGCCCCCGCACGTCGGGAGAGCGCGCGCTCGCCGGATCGGGTGCGGCGGTGAACTTCTTCTTCGGAACGTTCGTCGAATCCTCCTACCCCTTCATGTTCGGCGACAAGAAGGTGTTCGCGATCGCCCTGCTCTCCGCGACCGCCGGCGGAGCCGTCGTCGGACTCACCGGCGCCGAGGCGACCGCGTACCTGCCGGCCATCGTCGCCCCGTTCATCGCGACGAATGCCGGCGGCATGGTCCTCGCAATGCTGACCTCGGCCCTCCTCGCGCTGACGCTTACCCTGCTCGTGAACATCGCGGCGACCCGCAAGGCGCGGGTCGCCGACCCCGTCCCCGCGTGACCCGACCCGTCATGCCTCGCATCATCGCGGCCCGCACCGCCGCCGACCTCGCTCCCCCGGTGCACGCTCGAGCGCTGCTGTTCGACTGGGACGGCACCCTGTTCGACAACCACCACTTCAACTTCGTGGCGCTGCGCCACGCGATGCAGTTGCACGGTGTCGAGATGACGGAGCATTGGTTCCACGAGCACTCCGGCTTCTCCGCGCGCGGCATCGTCGCCGAGGCGTTCCGACTCGCGGATCGGCCGGTCGACGTCGATGCGGTGCTCCGGGCACGCGATGTGTACGCCGACGACCGCGTCGGAGACATCAGTCCCGTGACGCCGGTGCTCGACGTGCTGCTGCACCCCGGTGAGCGCCACGTCGGCGTGGTCACCGGATCGAATCGGTCGAACATCGACGCTCTGCTTCGTCGGCACGCGCTCGAACCCCGACTCGACGTGCTGATCACCCACGACGAACTGACGCACGGCAAACCGAACCCGGAGGGCTACGAGCTGGCGATGCGGCGCCTCGGCATCACCGATCCGACTACGGTGCTCATCTACGAGGACAGCGACCAGGGCATCGCAGCGGCGACCGCCGCAGGTGCCGACGTCGTCGACGTGCGCCCGCTGCTCGCGTCGGTGGGATGAGGAGCGCCAACCTCTATTACAGCTGCCGGCGCACGCCCGCTTCGCTGGCGATCTGGTCGACCTGCTCCTCGAGAGAGTCTCTGAACGGCACCTGAGCTCGTTTACGACGCGTGAGCGGCAACTGCACCGGGTGCGCCGACTCCTCGAGTTCGAACCCCAGCGCGGCGTAGAGCGCGAGGGCACCCAGGAGCATGCCGAGGATCCCGCCCACTGCGTCCCACATCGGTGCGCCCGTGAGGTGCGAGATCCCCGTCACCGAGAACCGCACGGCCGACCCGACGAGCACCATCGACGCGAGCACTTTGCCGCGGGCGGCGACCACCGGCACCAACAACGCGATCGCGGCGACCTGCAGCAGAAGTCCCAGCGCAGGGCTGCTGGCACCCGGAGTCGTGAGCAGTGTGGAAACGGCGATCATCGCCCAGACTCCCGACACGATCGCCATACCGGTACCCGCGATCGGGTCGCGCGCCCCGAACCCGATCACCGCTGAGAGCAGCTGCAGCGGAACGGTCAGCACGAGCACGGCGACGGCGATGATGTGGGACTCGTCTGGCCCGACGATCCCCAGCTGCAGCGCACTGAACCCGACGGTGGCGACGGCGAGCGAGAGGAACGCCAGAGGCAACGGGTTGCCCGTGGGGCGCAGCATGATCCGCGTCTGCTTCACGTGCGGGCGTGAAGCGTCCGGGTCATCGTCTCGATGCGTGTCTCGTGATTCGGCCATGCCCGTCCCCTCGGTCGCGTACACGCTGCCGACTCGGCGATGGTCGCAGACGTGCGGCCCAGTCTCTCAGAGACCGGGCCGCACGCGTGACGGAACCTGAGTTCGTCAGACCTCATGGAGGCCGCGGCGACGCAGGATCAGGACCCCGGCGCCGAGCAGCAGGAGCGCTGCGAGCGCAGACATCGCGATCCCGCTGCCGGAGGTACCCGTGTTCGCGAGGTCACCACCCTGACCGCCATTCGCTCCACCGGATCCCGCGGAGCCCGAGGCGTCCGCGGAACCGTCAGCACCATCGGAGCCGCCGGCGTCTGCGGTGCCGTCGGTGCCGCCACCGTCGGCGTCCGCGTCATCATCGGCGACGGTCACGGCGAGCGTGTCCCAACCGAGCTGAGCCTCCGTCTCCGCGGCCCAGGCGGCGATCCGGTGATCGCCCGCAGTGGTGTTCGCGGGAATCGTGACGGTCACGTTCCCTGCGGCGTCCACCGTCTGCGCCCCGAGGAAGACCGGGTCGCTGAAGAGCCACACGCCGACGGTGTCGCCCTCGGTCGCACTGCCGATGTTGACCGTGATCGTCTCGCCTGCTTCTGCGGACTCCGGCGCGCTGATCGCGCCCTCGAGCGCCGGATCGAGATCGTCCTCGGTCGGCGGCGTCCCCGGGATCGTGCCGGTCACCGCCTCGTACTCGTAGACCCACTCGTGCGTGCCGTCGCTCAAAACGTAGCCGTCCTCGGCGGTCGCGGTGACGGTGAGCACCTGGCCCTCGGTCAGCATCACGGCACCGGTCAGCACGTTGCCGTCCCCATCGGTGTACACCACGCCCTCGATGGATGGAATGGTCACGGTGTTCCCATCACGCATCGGCGCATCGGCCGTCACCTCGACGGGCTCCGGGGTGTCGCCCTCATAGACGAAGGTCCACTCGTGCGTGCCGTCGGCGAGCACGTACCCGTCGTCAGCGGTCGCGGTGACCGTGAGGGACTGGCCCTCGGTCAGCGTGACCGCGCCCGTGAGCACGGCATTCGCGCCGTCGACATAGGTCACACCTTCGACGGTCGGAATCGTGACGACATTGCCCTCGCGTGTCGGCGCCTCGGCCGTCACCTCGATCGGGTCCGGAGTCTGATCCTCGTACACGTACGTCCACTCGTGCGTACCGTCGGCGAGCACATAGCCCTCCTCCGCAACTGCGGAGACGGTGAGGGTCTGGCCCTCGGTCAGCACGACGGCGCCGGACAGCACGGCATTCGTATCGTCGACGTAGGTCACACCCTCGACCATGGGAACGGTTACCGTGTTCCCGTCACGCGTCGGCGCCTCAGCCGTCACCTCGACCGGATCCGGCGTCTGATTCTCGTACACGTACGTCCACTCGTGCGTGCCGTCCGCCAGCACATAGCCATCGTTCGCCGTCGCGACTACCGTCAGCGTCTGCCCCTCAGCGACGGTGACGCCGCCCGTGAGGACTGCACCTGAACCATCGACGTAGGTCACACCCTCGACCGTCGGAATGGTGACCGTGTTCCCGTCGCGGGTCGGCGCCTCGGCCGTCACCTCGACCGGATCCGGCGTCTGATCCTCGTACTCGTACGTCCACTCGTGCGTGCCGTCAGCGAGCTCGTATCCCTCATTCGCGATCGCGGTGACGGTCAGCGTCTGACCCTCGGTCAGCGTGACCGAGCCCGTCAGCGTGGTGTCCGCACCATCGACGTACGTCACACCCTCGACCGTCGGAATCGTGACGACGTTCCCGTCGCGGGTCGGCGCCTCTGCAGTCACGACCTCGGGTTCGGGATCGGGATCGGTGCCGCCGGACAACTCGGCTGTCCACTCGAAGTCGTAGCCTCCACAGGTACCGAAGGGCAGGAAGCCGGCCCGGCCTTCACCGCTGGCCGTGCCGTCGGCGTTGACTGTTCCCGACAGCTCGTAGTACGGCTGAACACCGCTCCCCTGGCCCTGCCACGTGAAGTCGAAAGGTACCCCCGCTTCGATTGGCACCGCTGGCGCGTCACCCGACCAGGTGAATGGTTCGGGGAAGCCGGTCGAACCACTCTGACAGTAGCTCCCACCGGTCAGGTTCTTGATCGTCCCATCCGAAGCGATATCGAAACCGAACGTGGCCACGTTCCAGGCGTCGCTGGTGCCCGTATAGGTGCCCGATGTTGGTGGGGCGGCGTTCGCGATGCTCGGTACGATCGCGCTCATCACGAGCGCGACTGCCGCGGCGAGCGCTGTGAGCACTGAACCGCGCCTCAACCGTGAGGGTCGGCGTGCTGTGTCAGCCTGCATGGAATGAAGCTCCTTCTTCTCGGTGTGTGGTCGTGCGGTCGGGCGCTGCCACAGCGCCGCACCGTCGGCGACACACGTCGCCACACCGATACTCCGTCAGAGTCCGATCCACCTGGGTGCCCGAGCTACGAAGCTTTGTACGCAGATGGGTGGGGAACCACGTTTCGCAGGGCCGCCACGTCCGTCGGACAGTCCCGGCTACGGGCGTTTTCCCTCGTCAGACATACTTCGATTTCCCCGCATCAGCTGCGGGTGACCATGGAACCAACCGCGACTCCGCAAGACGAGAGTGCTTCCACAGGTGCGGGGCGATCTCTTCCCATCCCTGGTCCGCGTCAGCCATCCGAGTGAGCGAGTACTGGGTGTTCCCGTCTCGAACGGTGACCGGCTCCGCGAGGCTGCACGCGGCACTCGCGTCGGTGCCGTCACCCGCCTCCGGGACCATGACGAGACACACGCCTTCGTCCGACGACGGGTGCGCGGCGTAGAAGCGCGTCCCCTTGTCAGCGATCAGGTACCGGGTCGAGTCAGGGTCGACGATCTCCAGCGTGGTGAGCGCCTCGTGGCTCAATTGATCGTCGACGGTCTGCGCACGGTCGAAGTGCTCGTTCGTCGGCCCGGTGACCGAGCATGATGTGAGGAGCAGCAGCGCTGCCGCGGATCCGGCGGACGCCTGCATGACTGTGCGTCTCATATATCGAGCCTATGTGTCATCCTTGGATAAGAGAACACGTGATGACGACACCCGATCGTCCGAGAGGACCGATGCGAATTACTGGTGGGATCGCTGCGGCCTCGCTCCTCAGCGGAATTCTGGTGGGATCTGCCTCGATAGAGTGACCGGATGGAGGTCACCCCGTTCGGTATTCGCGTGTACCTGCTCGTCGTCTTGGTCGCGAGCGGCGTTCTGCTGATCTGGATGGCTCGCGCGACGGCGTCGGGCCGATTGAAACGCAATCACTTCGCCGGTATTCGCACGCCCAGCACGATGGCCGGCGACGCGGCGTGGCTCGCAGCTCACAGACGCACGCAGAAATACACGGTCATCGGTGGCATCGCGATGATCGTGAGCGGCCTAGTGGCGGCACTGCCGCTGACCGCGTGGATGCTCGCCGGAGCTGTCCTTCTCGGCAGCGGAATCATGGTGACGTGCCTGATCGCAGGCGCGCGCATCGGTGGTCGCGCCGCGCGCGAAGTCATCCCCCCGGTCGATTCCCCGGAGTCGTGAGGCCTCGACGGAGCGCACGCTCGAGGTCGTCGAACTGGGGTCCAGCGAGGCGGATCAGCGGCGCGTTCATCGTCGTTTTCCGGCCACTCCCCCACGTGAGACCGACGAACGCTTCGCGGTCGGAGTCCGCGGTCCACACCAGCACGACGCCGTCTCCGCCGCGAGTCTGCTCGGGCAACGGCGTGTACCGCGAAGAGTCACCAGAGGCGAAGGCCGCGTGCAGTCGATCGAAGGCATCCGGATCCAGCGCGTGGAATCCGATGAAGCGTCGTCTCAGCGGGGTGCCTGTCTCGGTACGCACCCACACCCGCGTCGAAGAGCCGGTCAACGCGACGATCGCGAAGATCGCGAACAGCACCGCCAGGATGATGATCGCGAGTGGCAGCACACCTGAGCCGCGCAACGCCCGGTAGCGCGGCCGTGACGATTCTTCGGCACTGTTCTGCGAAAACTCGACGAGCGCACCGAAGTTCACGACCGCATACGCCGCGCCGGCAAGGCAGATCACCAGCACTCCGATCGCCAGCAGCGTGCGCGGCAGCGACCGACGCGAGACGAGCCCCGGGGTGGCCGCCAGCGTCGCATCGTACAGAGCCATGCCTCACATCCTCACAGACCACAGACCAGGAACAACGCGGTTCAGTGCGCGGCACCGAGTTCGATGAGGAGGACGCCGCCGATCACCAGCGCGATCCCGGCAGCCATCAAGAGCGTCAGAGGTTCCTTGAAGAAGAACCGACTCAAGCACGCGGTGAGCGCGACGCCGGCCGCAACCCAGATGCCGTAGGCGACACCGAGCGCCATCCCCTCGGCGAGGGTGAGTGAGAGCAGTACGAATGCCGCGATGTAGCCGACCGCTACGGCGGGGTACCACCGAGGCTTCTCGACCGCCATGCGCAGGGCGAGCGTCGCACCGACCTCGCTGACGATCGCCGAGAGCAGAAACACCCACGCCATCAGGGCACCTCGATTCGTCGACGGTGCGCGATGTGCGCTCCGAGCTCGATGCAGAGCACCCCGACGATGATGACGGCGATCCCGAGGATCATGAGCGGGCTGAGCGGTTCGCTGAAGAAGACCATCGAGAGGATGGCGGTGAGTGCGACGCCGGACGCACCCCACACGCCGTAGGCGACCCCCAGGGGCACTCCGCTCAGCAGCGTCAGCGCAAGGCAGCAGAACGCTCCCGCGTAGCCCGCGACCACGACGGCGTAGAGTGCCGGCGCGTCGAGCGCCCCTTTCAACGACAGTGAGCCGGTGACTTCGAGCAGGATCGCGAGCGCCAGGAACCATCGCCCTCTCGCCGGATTCAGCCTCATGCAGGTTCGATGAGTTCGGGGCCATCGCCGCGCAACGGCGCCACGGGCCACTCGCGCAACTGCCCCGAGATCGGCACCGCTGCCTCGGACACCGCGTCCACCAGCAGTCGATCTCCCTCGGTCTTCGGATCGAGCCAGTCGTGCAGCAGCTCATCGCTCATGAACACGGGCATGCGGTCGTGCAGGTCGGCCATCACCCCGGCGGATGCGCGGGTCAGAATCGTCGCGGTGAGATGCCACCCCTCGTCGTCGCCCGCGCCCGGCTCGTGCCACCACGAGTACAGTCCCGCCATCGGGATCACCGGTGCGGGTCCGAAGATCGCGTGCGGGGTCCGTTTCCCCTTCGGTCCGGTCCACTCGTAGAAGCCCGACACCGGGATGACGCAGCGCCGACCTTTCACCGGGTTCTTGAACGACGCCTTCTCGGTGACGGTCTCGCTGCGTGCGTTGAACGTGGGGAACTTCGTTTTCAGCTCTTTCGACCAGATGGGCACGAGCGACCAGTAGGCGTAGCGCAGCTGCCGTTCACCGGTCTTGTGATCCGTCAGGGCGATCGGAAGATCCTGGGTCGGTTTCAGGTTCCACGTCGCCTCGTACCCTTCAGGGCGCTGCTGCATCCACGCGGACAGCTCGGTGCCCGAGGCGACATCCATGTTCTCGTCGTAGTCGACGATGACTCTTCCGCACATGGCGCTAGCGTACGCCGCTCGGTCCGGTCGCCGCACCCGTCACGAGCTGCGGGCGGTCTCCGGACGGCCGCCGTGCACGAGCGTGACGATGTCCGTACGCGCTTGCAGGCCGAGCTTCTTCAGGATGTTCCTGACGTGCTGTTCGGGGGTGCGACGGCTCAGCACGAGCCGGTCGGCGATCTCGCCGTTCTTGAGGCCGGCTGCGACGAGTTCCGCGATCTGCCGTTCCCGGGTCGTCAGTGCGGCGAGCGGTTCCGTCTGCGCGGCGAGCATGGCGTCCGCCCGCGCGATCCCGGCCTGCGCTCGGCCGAAGTGCAACCGCATGCCGACGCGCTCGAACACATCTCGTGCCTCACGCAGCAGGTTGCCGGCCTGCAGCGCTTCACCGTTGCTCAGCATGATCTCGGCCTGCGTGACCTGCACCATGCCGCGCTGCCCGTACGACTCCTGCGATTCGGCGATCGCAAGTGCCTCGTCGATGAGCGATTGGGCGGTGTCGCGGTCGCCGAGCGCCGCCGACACCACCGCCGCATCCGAGAACCGCAGGGCCGCCATCGCGTCTCTCGGTTTGCCGAGCAACTCGGGGCACGGCTCCGGGGCGCCGACGAGGGCGGAGACCCGAGTGCGGGTCGTCAACACTGCGCGACGCCACCACCCGAACTCCGGCACCGGTGACGCGATGAGTTCCTCGTACCGGGTGCGCAGCAGCTCCGGGTCGGCCCGGCCCTGCGCGGCGACCATGAGACCGGCTCGTGCCATGCCGATCGTGTCGGGAGTGCCGTACCGCTCAGCGTCGCGAATGGCCTGCTCGCCGACCGCGTCGGCGGCGTCCAGCAGCCCGAGTGAGCCATTGCAGAAGAGCAGAGCGGCTCCGAGATTGGCGAAGACGTCGGTGCGCGCGTGCCGGCGTGCGAGCGCGAGCGCACGTTCGGCGATCCGCGCCCCCGTCTCGAATCGATCGAGCATGTAGGCGGCCCAGGCCGCGCACGTGACCGCCTGGATGGCGTCCACGACATCGAGGCTGTCAGCGTCGGTCAGCCAGTCGAGCGCCCGCTGGAACGTCACCCGCGCTTGCGGCACGCGCCCCTCGCCGAGCAGCGACATGGTGCGATAGATCGCGGCGACCGCACGGTTGGAGTCGATCGGAACCGACTCGAGCCGCGAGAGCAGGTCGTCGGGGACGAACCCGTCGACGAGCGCGAGGATGTCGATGTATTCGCGCAGCAGATGGGGGTCGACGGATTCCTGCGCGGCGGCGAGGAGTGCCCGCGCCTCGCCGGTGTGGCCGGTCATCCGCAGGGCGTTGGCGAGCAGCGCCCGCGCCTCGACCGACGCGTCCCGATCCACGAGCGCTCGGAGGCGCGCGATGGCACTGTCGAGATCTCCGGCGAGCAGCAGGGCCCGTGCGAACAGCGTCTCCGACCGGACGCTGCGCAAGTGGTCCGGGAGTGCGCGGAGCCATCCCAGCACCGCGGCGGGATCCGACCCGATCGCGACACCCGCCGCGGCCACGAGAACGTCGGCTTCCGCCGCACCGAGCTCGATCTCGCCGCCCGCGAGCGCTGCGGCGTCCGCGGCGATCTGCGCGAGGTGATCGGCGCGGTCGAACAGCTCGGCACCCGCGCGCGATGCCGCGCGCAGGTGGAGTCGTGCGCGATGCGATGCATCGGTGTTCCGGTACACACTGAACCGCACGACGGGGTGCAGCGCCTCATCCGAGCTCTCGCTGAGCAGCCCGCGTTCGCTGAGCTCCCGCGCCGCACGTCGCACCTCGGTGGCGTCGAGACCCGACACTTCGGCGACGGTGTCGACATCCGTCTCGCGGGTCACGGCCAGCGTCTCGAGGGTGCGCCTGGCCGTTTCACCCAGGGAGGCGATGTCGGTGGCGACTGCGGTGGCGAGCGTCTCGGCGTGGTTGTGCTCGACGAGGCTGAGTACCTCGTCCACGCGTGTGGCCTCAGGGTGACGCCGGAAGGCGGCCGTCGCGATGTGGGCGAACAGCGGGTTGCCGTGCGCCATCTCGGTCACTGACCGCACCTGCTGCGGGCCGATGTCACGAGTGATGGTGCGTATCGCCTCGTCCGACAATCCGCCGATGGTGAGATGGTCGTGGAGTGCACCCCGACCGCGAGCGGTGTGCAGCACCTCCGGAGGACCTTGACCGATGCGGTGCACCAGCAGCACGGTGAGGGGCGCGACGAGCGGGGTCTGCATCAGGCCGATGAGAAACGCCTCCGATGCGGCGTCGAGCCACTGCGCATCATCGACCGCGACGATGACCGGTACCTCACCGAGGGCTTCAGCGCACCGCGCAGCCAGCACGGATGGCGTCGCCGTGTCGAGGAGCTGCTCGAGCGAGGCACCGAGTACCTGCTCGATCATCATCCGAAACGCGACGAGCGGCGCATCGGAGCCGAGTCGATCCCCGCGGGCGACGAAGATCCGTCGCGGCGCGTGCTCATCGGTGACACGGTCGCCATCCGCCTCCCGCAGCCGACCGATGAGGTGCGAGAGCAGTGCGCTCTTCCCGGCGCCGATCGCTCCGTCGACCTGAATGAGCCGAAGCTGCCCGGCGTGCGCTGGCGAGTCCTCGACAAGGGTGATGACCGCGCGAACGTCATCGTCCCTGCCGACCAACACAGCTCGTCCCCCGCCTTCGAACACCGATGTCACCGACTCGATCCCGGGCCGCCCGGCGCACCCCGGCACAGTACATTGCCTTCACACTAGCGATTCACATCCGGTCGCAACACACATTCCCGACGAATTGCGTGCAAACTTGCGTATGAGTGCCGACCGCGCCGACCGCACGCTGAACAGGAGCCGCAATGACCCGCATCTTCACCGGACTGAGCGCGTTCCCACTCACGCCCCTCCGCGATGATCGTGTTGACGAGCAGGCGTTCACCGGACTCGTCGAACGACTCGCGACCACCGAAGTGGACTCGATCACCGCGCTCGGCTCGACCGGTTCGTACGCCTACCTCACCCCGGTCGAGCGCGCCCGTGTGGCGCAGTTGGCGGTCGAGCATGCCGGATCGACGCCGGTCTTCGTCGGGGTCGGCGGATTGCGCACGTCGCACGTGCTCGCCCACGTCGATGCCGCGGCCGAGGCGGGAGCGGCCGGCGTGCTCCTGGCACCGATGACCTATCAAGCGCTCACGGCGGACGACGTGTTCGAGCTGTTCCGCACCGTCACGGAGCACACCGCACTCCCGGTCATCGTCTACGACAACCCGGGTACCACCCACTTCACCTTCTCGACCGACCTCTATGCCCGCATCGGGGCGCTGCCCGGGATCGCATCGGTGAAGATCCCCGGTGTGCCTCGCGACCCGGAGGAGGCGCGCGCGCACGTGTCCGCGATCCGAGCGGTGCTGCCCGCGCACGTCACCATCGGCGTCTCGGGCGACGCCTTCGGCGCAGCAGGTCTGAACGCGGGGTGCGACGCCTGGTACACCGCCGTCGGCGGCACGATCCCCGACCCGATGCTGACCATCACCCGCGCCGCGCAGCATGGCAGGCCCGCCGAGGCCGTTGCCGAATCCGAGCGACTCGCGCCGCTCTGGCACCTCTTCACCGAGTTCGGCGGCAGCCTGCGCGTCACCGCGGCACTCGCCGAGCACCTCGGCCTGGTGCCCGAGCGCTCACTGCCGCTGCCAATTCAGGGGCTGTCCGCCGAGCAGCGCGCCCGCGTCGTCGCAGTGATCGAGGAGCTCGCGCTCGCGTAGGTTCGGCGTTCCGACCCTCGTTCATCGCTGAGCTCGGCACCCCGAAGATCCGGTCGAACGCCCAGTTGTAGGCGAACGTGTAGAACGGCACGTAGATGATGAAGACCAGATCGAGCAGAAATGCCTGCATGAGCGAGACGCCGAGCCACCAGGCCATGAGCGGCACGATCATGCAGACCAGCGGGATCTGAAAGCACAGGGCGTGAAGGATTCGTCGGCGCACCGTGCGTGTGCGATCCGGCTGGCGCCGCTCCCAGGCCTCGAAGAGCGTGTTGAACACCAGGTTCCACGTCGTGGCCACCCCGGTCAGCATGAGCGCGAGCGGCCCGGTGGTCGCCGGCGGCTCGCCCGTGACCACGGTCATCACGACCGTCCCCACGGCGAGACCGAGCACCTCGTACCCGCCGACGTAGACGACTTTGCGTCTGATTCCCTGCATTGCGACTCACCTCTCTCGACCGACGCAGATCGACGCTACACTCAGCAGTACTGACGAAAACAGTCGGTTCCCTTCAGTGTGAGTGACAAATTATGGCTCTTTCCAGCGACAGCATCGAACTCTTCCTCGCCGTGGTCGACCACGGATCCTTCTCCGCGGCCGCTCGCGCGCTGCGTCGCGTGCCCTCCGCGGTGAGCATGGGCATCGCGAACATCGAGGCCGAGCTCGGCTACCCCCTATTCGATCGCTCGCACCGCGAGGCGACGCCCACACCGCAGGCGCTCGCCCTGCTGCCGCACGCGCGCTCGGTCGCGAGTCGCCTGCGGACCCTGCAGGTCCACGCCGTCGAACTGTCGCAGGATCTCGAGAGCACCCTGACCATCGCGATCGCAACGGGCATCTCCGCCGACGAGCTGCTCACCGCGCTGACCGGGATCGGCGATCGGCACCCGCTGCTCCGCGTGCATCTGCTCACGCTTCCGCCGGATCAGGTGCGCCGGGCGCTGCACGAGGAACGGGCCGATCTCGCGCTTCTGGCCATGCCGCCAGGCGTCGACCGTGAAGAAGCGTTCGTGCACGTGGCAGATGAACGATTCGTCGCGGTCGCTTCAGCGACGGTCGACACGGCGGGACTCCCCACTGAACTCCGACGGCTGGAGGATCTCGGCGGCAGTCGTCAGATCGTGGTCGACGGCCCGGATGACGCCGTCGCCGACGCGCGCCACCTGGTGTCCGACAACCGCTGGTTCGTCGACTCGACAGAGGCAGCGCTCGGGCTGGTGGAACGCGGCGCGGGCTGGGCGAATCTGCCGACTGCAGTGGTGCGCGACGCAGTCGCGTCCGGTCGCATCCGGACGCTGGAGTTCGACAACGTCACGAACGGGATCACCGCCCCCGTGCACCTGGTCTGGCTGCGCCGGCGCCCGGTACGCCGGGCCGCGGGTGAGGTCATCGCCCTCATGCGCCCGTCGCGTCCCGTTCGACGCTGACGGGGGCGCCACTCGTGCCACGACCCGCGCGATCGACTAAACTGGTCGTGTTGGAACTGTCACCGGGACGACCCGGTCGATGCGCCTCACCAGCCGGGACGACCCTGCAGAACCGGGAACGCCCGTGCGTCACACGTCATCCGTCAGTGCTATCTTCACCCCCGCGGTGATCGTCAGGATTCTCCTCGGGTGGGCCGCGTTCCTCGCGCTCCTGTTCGCGCACCCGCTCCTCGCCGGTCCCCTGCCGACCGCAGCGCTCAGCATCGTGCTCGCGGCGATCGTCGCCGTCATCATCGTGTGCGCCGGCAGTGTCGTCACTCAGGCCGAGCACCTCGCCCGCCGGCTCGGCGACCCGTACGGCACCCTCATGCTGACGCTCTCGATCGTGCTCATCGAGGTGATTCTGATCTCCGCGGTGATGCTGGGGCCGGGTGATCACCCCACCATCGCCCGCGACTCGGTCATGGCGGCGACCATGCTGATCCTGACGCTCGTGGTCGGGGCGGCGCTCGTCGTCGGCGGCCTGCGCCACAGTGGCCTGCGCGTGAACCGCATCGGTGTTTCTGCGTACCTTTCACTGCTCGTCGTGCTCGTGGCGGTCACGTTCGCGGTGCCCGCCGTCATCGGGGTCGACGGCGCGTACACGCCCGCGCAGGCGATCCCGATCCTAATGCTGACGGTCGTGCTCTACGGGTTCTTCCTGTTCCGCCAGACCGGAGCTCAGAGCGGCGACTTCCGAGAGGTGTCGACGCGTGCTCGCGAACGTTCGGCGCCTGCGCCACGCCGGCCCATCGGGGCAGTGCTGCAGGAGCACCGTGCCGAGGTGATCGCGCGCGTGCTCGTGCTCGTCGTCACGGTCGTACCGATCGTGCTGCTCTCCCACGACATGGCCGCACTGCTCGACGAGGGCCTCAGCCGTTTCGGGGCGCCGGTCGCACTGTCGGGCATCATCATCGCGATGATCGTGTTCTTGCCCGAGGCGATCACGACGGTGCGCGCCGCGTGGATGGGCGAAGCGCAACGGGTGACGAACCTCGCGCACGGTGCACTCGTCTCATGCCTGGGGCTCACCCTGCCGGTCGTACTCGTCATCGGACTCGTGACCGGTCAGACGGTGGTGCTCGCCGAGAGCCCCGTCAACCTGCTGCTGCTCGGTGTGGGCCTGCTCCTCAGTCTGACCACGTTCAGTGCGCAGCGCGTCACGGCGCTCCACGGCGCCGCCCACCTGTTCGTGTTCGTGCTGTACGGGCTCAGCGTGTTCGCGTAGGGGTGCGGATCCCGTCGGTCACCTGCGGTGGGTCCGCCGGACGAGCTCGAGCAGTGCGGCACGGGAGTGCGTGCCCGTCTTCCGCATCGCGTTCGCGAGGTGGTTGTCGACGGTTCGAGCACTGAGCAGCAGCCGCTCGGCGATCTGCGCACTGGTCAGCGTCGCCGTCAGCAGCGTGATCTCGACCTCGCGCGGGCTCAGCGCGGGCGCCGCCGGCGGTGGTGCGTCCGGGGAGGTTGCGGTGTCCCGCTCCCCGATCGTGTCGATGAGTGCGGTGATTCCCGCTTCGATCGCGAGCAGACCGTCGTGATCGCTCGCCGAGGCGTCCCGCAGGCTCGTCAGCACGATGAGGGCCGTGTGAATGTCCCCGTCCGGCCGGTACGCTCGCGCGAGCTCCGCCGCCGAGCGGGGGTCTTGCGTGACGTCGCCGATGAAGGTGGCGAACTGTCGATGCGCGGCGATGCCGGTCTCGTCGAGGATCCGGCGCAGCGCGTCCGCCGTGCCCGGTGACGGCGCCAAGCGCACGGCAGTGAGGCCGAGGGTGACTGCAGCGAGTGTCCATCCGCGGGCGATGCAGTCCGTGGCCGCCTCGGTGAGGGACGTCGCCGCGAGGTCGGGCCGGCCGTCCTCCTGGTGACGGATCGCCGCCGAGAGCGCGGGCTGCGCCATCGGGAACGACCACGCGGAGTCCGCCCACTGGTCGGCGATGTCACCGAAGGCTTCCGGCGAGACGCCCCAACCGTTGCGCAGCGCGAGGAGACCGGCCGCGCGGGTCATGGCCGCTTGCAGGCTGCTCAGTGCGAGGGGCAGGTTGCTGAAGAGCAGGGTGAGGTCGAGCGCCCGGCGCACATCGTGCACGCGCCCGAGGTGGGCGGAGGCGATGGTCAGCAGGTAGGACTCGACGACGATGTCGACTTTGCTGAGCTGGGCCCGCGCCCGCGTGAGTGCGGCAGCGGCGTCGTGCGCCAAACGTTCCTCCGCCCCCAGCGACAACCGCGCCAACCCGGTGGCGAGCCTGACGATGACGCGCTGCAGCCCCGTTCCCGGCTCGACGCCGTCGAGCATTGCGAGCGCATCGGCACCGCGCGCGGCGATCGCGTGCAGCAGCGCGCACACGGCTCGGGCGATGGGCTCCGGTGCGTCGCTCTCGGTGGCGAGCCGGGCCGCGTCGCTCAGCATGTCGTCGGTGATGCCGAGCGCGGTGCCGCGCAGCAGCAATTTGATCGCATCGGCCCATTGGCGGTCGCCCGGTTCGGGTGCGGTGAAGGCGTCGAGCACGCGGAGCCCGCCGGGCAGGTCGCGTTCGGCGTAGGTGACCCAGAGCGCTTCGTGCAGCACGAATGCTCGGGAGGCGTCGGCTGCCGGATCGTGGTGACGCGTGACGGCGAAGATCTCGGCGCGGCTTTCGGGGAGGCTGGAGGTGACCCATGCGAGGTTGAGGAGGCGCAGTGCGTGCGCGACCGTGGGTGACTCGCGCCAGAGGTGTTCTTGCGCGCGTGAGCGCATCACGTCTTCTCCGTTGAGGTAGCGCGCGATGATGGTGTCGGACGATGACACTTCGGAGGCGTCGAGCGTCTCGGGGGTGTCACCTCTGGGCCGCAGCAGAACATCGCGCGGAACCGAGGTGCGCGCTGAGATCTCGTCGGAGACGAGCAGGCTCATCGCGTCCACCGGACGGCGGAGCAGGTAGTCGGTGATCAGTGGTGGGGTGAGCGCGATGACGGGCTCCGCACTGGGCGCGCCGATGACGGTGGTGAGTCCGTTGAGGGCGAGCCGGTCGAGTGCGCCATCGTCGATGAGTGAACGTGCTTCTCCGATGGTGCGGACGCCGGCGAGGGCGAGCGTATGGGCGGATCGGATGATGTCGTTGCCGTAGCTGGCCAGCATTTCTCCGACGTGTTCGTGGATCTCAGCGTTCCAGAGGTGTGCGCCGATCATTTCCCAGATGCCGCGTCGCTGGGCGATGCTGCGTGCGCTGCGCGCGCTGACGGTGAGTGCACGGACGAGGCCGATGTTGCCTGCGGTTTTGCTGCGTACGCGGGCGATGAGGGCGGGGTTGACGGTGCCGCCGAGTATCGCCGACATCAGCTGCCCGACTTCGTCGAATTGGAGGGAGGGCATGTCGAGGCGGATGCAGCGGCGATGGAGTCGGTTCGTGGAGCGCGCGGTGGGTTCGGTGTAGCCGACGGCGGTGACGAGGGTGACGCCGGTTCGGGCGAGCGCGAGGTCGACGGCGGCGCGGGATGCGGGGTCGAGGCGGTCTTCGTCGTCGATGACGAGCAGGTGACTGTTGGAGTCTTTCAGTTCCGCGGCGAGGGCTGCTCCGTAGGCGACAACGGTGGGAGCGGGTGCGGTGATGGACGCTGCTTGGAGCGCTTCGAATGGCCAGTTGTGGAGGGTTCTGCTGTAGGGGATGGTGGTGGCCATGAGTCCGAGTTCGTCGGCTCGGGTGATGATGGTGCGGAGCAGTTTCGAACGTCCACTTCCCCTGGCGCCTACGACGGTGATGTCGATTTTGGCTTCGAGTGCGCGCAGGATGCGGAGTGTTTCTTCTTCGAAGAGCCTCATGCTCGCCCCGCTCCCTGGTTTTTGCCGGATGAGTCGAGCTTACGCGCCGTCGGGTCAGTGTTTGCGGTGTCTCGTCTGACTGTCGCGCGGCGGGATGAACCCGAAGATGGTGAACGCGATGATGAGTAGCACCATGCAGGTGATGCCGAGCGGGGTGCGGATCACCGCCGCCGCGGTGCCGAGCCCGGGCACGTGGAAGACGACTTCGCCGACGGTGCGGACGGGGTACGGGGCGGGATCGGCGTCGGTGTTCGCGTCGCCTTGCAGGGTGAGTTCGATGTTGCCGTTGTCGTCGGTGATGTCGGTGACGCGGTGGGTGACGAGGCCGCTCCCGATGACTCGGTCGACGGTGACGATGTCGCCGACGCGGACTTCGGAGGCGGGGATCTCGCGTGCGAAGGTCATGGAGCCGGTGGGGATGGTGGGGCTCATGGATCCGGAGATCACGATCGCGGGGCGTACTCCGGCGACGAGGCAGACGATGACGACGACGATGGTGATCGCGCCGAGAATCGCGGCTGTGGTGATGGTGATCGATCGGATGATCGCGCTGATCGGCCGGCGGCGGGGACGTTCTGGGGAGGTCTCCGCCGCCGTTTCGACCGTGCTGGCGTGTTCGGTGGTGCTCATGTGGTGGTGTGGCCGCTACTCTGCCCGCGATGCGGCGTCGAACACGATGCGGAGGAGCGAAGTGCCCCCGTTGAGCGACGCGGTGTCTTGCGCACCGGTGGCGGTTTTCTCGGCGTAGTGGAGTTCGAACTCGATGACCTTGGCGGAACCTTTCGCGCCCGGCACGTAGGCGTCTCCGTCTTGGTGCGCTCCCGCGTCGCCGCGCGGGGCGAGCGCGAACGTTCCCGGAGACTTCGCCAACTGCGACAAATACTGATCGG
Organism: Leucobacter tardus; assembly: GCF_017583045.1. Taxonomy (GTDB): domain Bacteria; phylum Actinomycetota; class Actinomycetes; order Actinomycetales; family Microbacteriaceae; genus Leucobacter; species Leucobacter tardus. The sequence goes on from NZ_JAGFBF010000005.1 coordinate 1,024,656, forward strand.
CGAAGAGCTCGGTGCCGCTGGTCAGGTCTCGCGCTGAGATCGTGAGGTAGTCGGAGATGTCTTTCGTCTGCTTCCCTCGGCTTTCGAGTGTGACCTGCATGTCGGCGAAGAGGGCTTCCGAGTCGTTGAACACGGGAACCTGCATCTTCAGCGTCTTGCCTGGCACGAATCCCGCGGCGCCTGAGACGGCCCAGTCGATGGCGTCCGGGTCGTCGAGCATAGAGACGACGCCCTCGGTGACGTTCTTGTCGACGATGGTGGGGTCGGTCACGAGGCCGACCTGGAAGCGGTTGCTTCCGCCGAGGGCGCCGTCGCTGCCGAGCCCGAGCCAGGCGGAGTCGCTGAGTGCGGCGGCGGTCAGTGTCGCGTTCATGAACAGCGCGAGCCCGGCGAGGGCGGCGATGGCGATGGCGAGGAGGGCCGGTCGCCCGGTTCTCGGTGCGGTCATCGGTGAGAATGCGGTGGCGTGCGCGGCTCCCGCGCGGTTCCGTGAGTGGGGCATCTGCCACTTCATGTTTCGGTTTCTCCTGTCGAGCGTGTCGTGCGTGCTAGCTGCCGAGGAACGACAGGTCGGACGGGGTCTTGCCCGGGAAGCGGATCTCGCGAACGGTCGTTTCTCCACCCTGCGGGCCGGTTCCGGCGGCGTTCAGTCCGACGGCGCCCTGCGGGTTGTATCCGCGCCCGTAGACGCCTTGGAGTCCACCTGCGGCGTCAACGCGCATCCAGAGGTTGAATCCCATGCCGGGTTGGACACTCGTGACGTTGTCGTCGATTTTCACCGGCACTGATCCGTTGCCCAAGCTGTAGTTCGAGGGTCCGTAGCCCCACAGCTCGTACCCTACGGCGTCTGGATCGTCGGGTTCGCGCAGGTAGGCGACGCCGTAGAAGTTCGGCGCCAGTACAGCAACATTGTCGGCGACGATCGCGGGGGTCGTCGGATCTGGGTGACCTGTCACAAGTTGGTTCTGCCCCCATGACAGGACTCGCCCGTCGGAGAGGAGCGCGACGCCGTATCCCCAGTCGAAACCACCGAAACCTACCTGTACGACGTAGGAATCGGGACTGTTCTCCCTGTTCCACGCTTGAAGCCCGTTGACCAACGTAGCGTCGGTCGAGCTATTCACGCTCTGGTTGCCCGGCAGCTCATTACGGTGGTTGCCGCCATGGGACCCCGCTGTCGTGCGCCCCCACACGTAGACGTTGCCGTTGTCGAGCACGGTGCCGACCATGTAGTAGCCGCCCATTACCGACATGGGCCGGCCTTTCTCTCCCGCGGGAAGCGGGGACGCCTGCGGCACATATCCATCGACGCCACCCTGCACTGGATTGCCCCAGCGCCAGATGCTGCCCTCGGTATCGACCGCGATCGCAGCGTTGCGCTCCGACGCTGCGAGCAACGTGATTCCATCGAGCGGGGTGCCATCCGCCTTCATCACCGCTTTCGGGTCGTAACCCCGGTAGGTGTACTGAGATTTCGAATCGGGATGCAGATAGCTGCCAGCACCCCAAGCCCAGACCTGTCCGGTATCTGCCGTGGCAGCGACGGCTGTACGACGGTCTGCGGCGATCATCGACAGCGCCGGATCCCCGGGGATCGGCACCTGGCGGGGGTACCCGTTCGCTCCGTTGAGGATCGTATCGGTCGCGGTGCCTCCGAGCGCGGCGCCCGCGTCGCCACCCGCCCCTACGCGCCCCCACGCCCATGCCTTGCCGTTCGCATCGAGAGACATCGCTGTGTCAACCGTCTTCGCCTGCAGTGTGGCGGGCCAGCGGTACGGCACGATGGCTGCTGTGGAGGGCGAGCGGGTACTCGCGGTGTCTTCGTATGCGGCAGCGGTCGCGGGGATGAAGACCGCCATCCCGCAGCACGCCGCAAGCATGGCGGAGACGAAGCGCCGCGTGCGCGTGCGGTGGGCTGCACCGGACTGAGGTACACGTCGTGCGGTCGTTCGAATTTGTGACTCACTCACCGTGACTCCTCCTCGGATGTTTCGTCGTGCGAGACTGGTCCCGCGCTAGTTACTGGTCGACGGCTGCGTCCCAGCATCGCGATGCCCATCGCGACGACGATGAGCGCCACGATGATGGCGATGCCGATGCCGACCGCGCCGGTCAGCGCGAGCGACTGGTCTGAGGGCTTTTTCTGCGCTGTGCTCTCGTCGGCTTGGGCGGTGTAGCTCAAGACGGCTGCGGTCGAGCGCCCGGCCCACTCGTTTCCGGCAGATCGATCCATGGTGACGGTGGCTTCGATGAGCGTGCTCGCGCCAGGCGCGACTTCCTCGACGAACACCGGCGCTTTCACCGCATCGGCGAGGGGCAGTGTTTCGCCCTGGCTCTCGCCGTCCACACTGAAGCTGATCGACAACGGGCCATCCGTTGACAGAATGGGATCATCCTGGTCGGAGAGCAGTTGCGCCTTCACGATTACGGGTGTGTCGTGCGTGTTCGTCACCGTGGAACGGAGCGGTTCGCTGCTCCCCGGCGCCGGCATGATGACCGTCTGAATCTGCGGGGTCGCGGTGATGAGCTCGGTGTCAGCCGCCGCGATCGTCGCTGGTGACAGCAACGCAGACGCCGTCAGGATGGTCCCGAGTGCGAGCACTGATGCTCGTCGGGTGGCATGTGGTTTCTTCACGGTGTGCTGACTCCCTCGAACCTGACACCGATCTGCGTCTCGGTGTTGTGGTAGTCGTGGCTGATATCGGGATCGAGAACCACATCGAGGCGAACCTTGTGCTCCGCCTCGGGCGCGACATCGTCGATCGCGAGCGCGAGGTCTTCGATGGCTTGAGCGGAGAGCTTCGTCGCGACGACACGATCATCGATGGTCATCGTGAACCGCAGTTGAGCGAAGAGATCGTTGGTGACGGGGTCCGGGTCATACAGCCGGACGCGTACCGCACCGGTGACGCTCTGCTTCCGGTTGACGAGCGTGGTCTCGTAGGTGAGCGGCTTGGCGATCCTGAACTTCTCCCCCGCGGGGGTGAATGCGATCTCGAGGGCAGATGCATCGTCTGGAGCATCGACGATTGCGGTGCCGTCACGGACACCGAGGTCGAATGTGCCGCCGATGCCGGCGTCGCCATTCACCGTAGTGCCCGTGCGGTCGGAGAAGCCCGCCTGCGTGGTCGCGAGACCCGCGATGAGGACCGTGCAGAGCAGGCCGACGAGCGACGCGAGCGCCGCAAGGCTTCCGAGGCCACGAGTCTGTGCGGTCCGGTTCATGTGTTCTCTCCTGCGAAAGCGAATTGCAGCTGGGTGCCGGCGCCCTGCCAGCGGTTGTCGACCTCGGCTGGCAGCGAGATGGTCACCGCGAGCGTCCGGTTCTCACCGGCGGCAACCGGGTCGGGCCACTGCCACGCCAAGTCGTTGAACTCGTCGGCCGAGACGCGGTCCGCCAGGACCGTCGTACCGTCGACCACCGTGAACCGCAGCTGGTCGAACAGTTCGAGGTAGCGCCCGGTGTCGGGATCTGTCGCGTCGCCGAGGGGGTTCGGGTCAAGGATCTTGAGCCCGATGCGTCCGGCGATGTCACGGGGACTCGCGTTGGCGACGGCGACCGTCGCCTCAAGTGAATGACCGGGGCCGAGCGCGACGCCTTCGCCGTTCTCGCCGATGGCGACTTCGTACGGATCGGGATTGCCCTGATGCCAGTCCGAGTCCTGCGGCTTCCAGTCGGGTTCGAGAGCGCCCGCGGTCACGATGTCGAAGCGGTTCTTCGAGCCATCGAGGACCCATCGCGTCTCGGCGGTATCGGTGAGCGCGGCCGCTGTGAGCACGACACCCGCGAGGGCGGTCACACCGACCGCCGCGAGCGTCGACCGTGCGACTGCTCGGTTCCTGAATCGAGGCACCTGTGGTCTCCCATTCGATGGGTTGCCGCCCGCATCGGGGAGGGTGCGGGCGGCAACCGGCTTGATAGCTGTCTCGAACTGCCGTTAGACGGAGGTGCCGACGAACTGCGCCTGCACGTACGCCGAGTTGCCCTGGTAGTTGTTGGGATCGTTGATGCCCGTGGTCGTCCAGGTGATCGAGACGGAGACGGTGCCGCCGGTACCGGCGTCGTACTCGCCGAGATCGAGGTTGTCGACTCCGGCCTGCGTCAGGTCGGCGTAGGTGGCCGTGGTGGTACCGGCCGCGTCCTTGACCTCGACGGTGTAGCGCAGCAGATCCGCCATCGACTTCGTCTCACCTGCAGGCACTGCGCTGGACGTGCCCTTCGGGGAGTCGGCGAGCGAGAAGACGAGGTCGCCTCCGAGCTTCTTCGAGTCGTTCTTGAACGGAATGCTCGTCGAGATCGTATCGCCGGGGGTCATCGTCTCGGCGTTCGGGATGCCGATGGTGACGCCGTCTGCGCCGGGCTTGTTCGCCTGCTGCCAGAACTTTCCGGTTTCGGCATCCGCGTACGAACTGGCGAGCGGCAGGTTGGTGGTCGCTGCGGTGTCGACGACCTGGATGTCGAAGGTGTTGTCACCGCCGCCGATCCCGTCTCCGCCGTTTCCGTTACCGAAGTTCAGGAAGGCGCTGTCGTTGAACGCAGCGGCCGTGATCAGAGCCGCAACGCCGAGCAGCGAGCCCGCCGCGATGGCGGTGCGCTTGCGATACGACTTCCGAGGGGTGTTCGTGCTCTCCACTAGGTGGTCCTTTCCACTGACGGACTGTTGTGACACAAACATGTGGTCGTGCCAGGTATCAACGTAGAAAGGAGATGGGGTCTCTGAGCAGAGGCGGGGGGAAGGATGGAGGACCAGATGGCGGATTTGAGCAGGCCACCCGGGGTCACTGAGTAGTCGCGGAAGCCGTCGCAAAGATCAGGGAGTGACGCGCAGTACGCGCGGTGCCCCGGTCACGCGAACGAGTCGTCACCACTCCACTCGGGGCCCACCTGAAGCGGCCTCCCCGGTCGCGTCACCCGAGCGCGATCACCGGTGACCACTCGCGGATTCAGCTCTCGTAGCGCTCCTGGTGCCGCTCGCGCTGCGCGATGTAGCGCTCGTCGGCGGCAGCCCGATCCCAGGTCGCCTTGAAGATGCGCGCGGACTCGGCTTTCACCGGATCCTCCGCGTCACGGGGTTTCTCGGCGCGACCGTGCGCACCGCTCTGCCCCTTCTTGTCGTCGGGCACCGGGCCGTCGTACTTCTTGCCCCCGCGATGGTTCGCATACCGCCGTGACCGCGTGTACCCCATCTGCAGAAACTTGCGCGCCATGTCAGCACCGACGAAGTCGTCGTTCTCGAGGTACTGCTCGAACAGGTTCCAGATCGCCTCGCTCGAGGTGCGGGCGAGCTCGGGGTTCGCGAACCGCCAGTGCGGCAGAATCTCCGACTTGTACGGCTCGACCTTCAGCACACCCTGTTCGCCTCGCCCGACACGGTAGAGGTCGGGCCGCTCGCGAAAATCGATCACGGAGAAGTCGAGCGAGTAGTCGAACTTCTTCATGGCGCACCCCCTTCGCGATCGGTTCAACCGGTTGCGGCGGCGAGCGCCCCGGCGGTGCGCCTCACTCTATCGTTCCCGAGCAGCCCCGAGACCTGCTCAGATCCAGCCGGAGTCACAGAGTTCGGTGAGCAGAGTGAACCGACTTACGATGTCAGCCGATAGAGGTCCACGCCCGATCGTTGGTCGCTCCGGAGAGCGTGCAGCAGTTCACGGCTCTCACGGGGCATATCGAGCGCCCTCGTAATGGCGCGAGCGAGCTCGGCGGGTGTGACCGTGTTCGGGGGCAACACGATACCCAGGTTCTTCTGCTCGAGCGCAGCCGCCCCCGCGAACTGATCAGTCGAGAACGGGAGCACCACGAGAGGTACGCCGAATGCGAGCGCCTCGGTCACGCTGTTGTTGCCACCATGACTCACTGCAGCAGCGGCATGCTGGAGGAGCGTCACCTGAGGCAGGAACTCCGCGACGAACCAGTCAGGCGGGAGGGTGCCGAGGTCGGATACCGGAGTCGACCCATGGGCGATCACCGCCCGCACACCGCTTGCTCGGAGGGCTTCCACCACCACTTTCAAGACGTCGCCGCGCGCCGAAAGGAAGCTCCCGAAACTGACGTAGACGAAAGGAGCGTCCGACGACTGTATCCAGTCGTCCACCGCTGCGCTTCCGGGGAGATCTCTGACCGAGGCTCCGACGAAGACGCTCTCGGGCACGAACTTCAGCCGATCAGCCGGCATCAGTTCTCTCGGGTAGTTGTACACGAGAGTTCGTCCGCGCTCCGAGAAAGCGTTCTCTGAGAGACGCGACTGAACGAGCGATGGGGAGCGAGTGATGCCGATGTCCGTGGAGAGCTCGACCACTGCACGGTTCCACTCCTCCGTGAAGTTCTCGCTGACTCGCGCGCAGAGGTCTGCGAGTTCCTCGAGCTCGTCCTCCCCCGGCACGAACGATGCCGGCCATGCCGTCGGGTAGCCGTACACCTCTCCGGCTTCCGCGAGCGGCAGCGCTGATGGATGACCCAGTACCGCGTCGATGTAGTCGATGCCGGCAGCGTGCAGTCCGACGCGTGCACTGAACGCGAGGTGATCGACGAGGATCTGATCGGGTTCGACCTGACGAACGATCTCGAGGACTCGTCTCGCCGAGCTGACGGGTTCGTACATCAGGTCATGCAGTCGCGCGCGAGCCTGGTACATCAGGGTCGCTATCATGCCGTCGCGCGTCGCCTGGAAGAACCCGTCGAGCAGATTGTCTTCGCCGGCGGGCTGTTCTTCCACGCGAATGGTCCCGGGGTTCGATCCTTTTCCGAGCGCCAGCTCGCGATGCTCGTACCCGAACTCTTCCACGATCGATGCCGTCGCGGAGCCGGTCGCGACCACGACCCGCTCGCCTCGTTCCTGCCACGATCTGCCCATCGCTCCGAGCGGGTACAGATGGGACGCGTAGTCGGGGCTGATGATGAGCAGGGTCATAGCGTTCTTTCGGTTGAGGCTGATCGAGGCGGGGTGCTGCGTTCGAGCTCCACGCAGTCGTCGCTCTGACGAGTGTGATGCACGCGCTCGTATATCGTCGAGAGCGCTTCGGCCATCGTATGGACTGAGAATCGCGCCCGCACCATCTGGCGGGCCTCATCGGCTTGCTCATCCGCCTGCGGTGACCCGGCGAGATCAAGGGCCTCCCCGATCGTTCGGGCGAGACTGAGCTGATCGGTGGTGTCACAGAGCAGTCCGGTACGACCGTGATCGAGATAGGTGCTGGGCCCCCCTCTGACCGGCGCCACGACGAACGCACCGACAGCGAGCGCCTCGATGATGGCCAGCCCGAACTCCTCTTTCACACTGGCACACACGTACACTCCTCCGGCCGCTGCGTAGCCGGCAAGACCGAATCGGACAGCCGCGACCCACTCCGCGACGACGCCGTTCGGTCGATGCCCGGACAGGAGCAGCCCTGCGCGCGCTTGGAGTGGACGCGGAATCTCGAGGTCGATCTGCTGCAGCTCTGCTGCTTCCTCCCTCGATGGGTTCTCGAGGTTCCCTCCCACGACGAGCAGGTTGCATCGGTGACGCAGTTCGGATTGCGCCCAGGATCGCACCAGCGTCGACATCCCTTTCACGCGATGCATGCGCCCCACGGTCACGATGAGCGGGAGTCCGCGCCGTTCTTCGGGGAGCCGGCCAAGCACACCTCGCAACGCTTCGATCGGCTCATCTGCGTCCGCTGCGCCGTGACTCGCCGGTTCCACCGCGGCCGGGTCGGTGGACAATCCGGTGTCGTCTTCCGAGACTTCGCCGGGACGATGTCGGGAGCGATCACCTGCGCGATCACTCGCGGCGAGGTCGATGCCTTCCGCGACAACGGAGAACTGTTCCGGATCCTCATCGATATCGATGCCGAGGAGTCGGCGGGCATCACCTGAGACATCCGCTCTCGGCAACAGCACGGTGTGCGCAGCGTCTCGAGCGATCTGACGCACCAACTGCCCCCGCGTCCAGAGCCGCTCCTGCACGTCCCGACTCCCGAAACTCACGCGCGTGATCTCGCCGGAATGTTCCATCGCTTCGATGATCGCGTGAGGATCGGGGGCGGCCGTGAAGACGACGGGCAGCTGCAAGAGAGCGGCGAGATCCCACGCGGCAAGCGTGCCGACGTCGGCCATCCGGAGGTGCATGACGTCGACGCCTCCGGCTTGCCGCAGACTGCGCAGGATGCCGCGTCTCAGGAACGCATACTCTGACCAGGGATCCCCGCTCTGGGGGCGCTGAGGAAGCCCAGCCTCCCTCGGCGAGTCGGTTTCGCAGGCGATGTGGGCGAAGCGATGGCGGGGGTTCCGCGAAGACCGGTGAGACGGGGTCTCCTGCACGCGTCCGTTCGCTTCGCCACCTCGGGAGATGGTGAGCACATGCGCGGACCCCTGTGCTGCTGTCGTGCACAACGCATCTCCGAGCCCGACGAGCAGGGTCGCGATCCCCCCGGTCGAGCCACTGCCCGAGTTCCGCAGGTCCGGGTCGATCTCGCCTTGCATGAACGATTGAGCGATGGTCAGCGCGTGCCGCGCCGCACGGCTCCTCACCGACATGAGCCATGCGAGATCCTCACGATGAGCGAGCGCTTCCCGAGCGCCGTGACGTACGTCATCGTGCAGAGATGCATCATCAGCGAGATCGCTCAATGCCGTGCCGGCTCGGTGGTCTCGCATGAATCCGAGCGTCTCGATGCACCCTTGCGCCCTCAATGGGTCGGGGGATGTCAGCACCGCATCCGTCAGGAGCGATACGAGTTCCGGAAGATGCTCGCGGGGCGAGCGATTCCCCCACGATTCCAATGTCCGCTGAGCGTGCATCCCCCTGATGCCGCCCTCACCCGCGCAGTCCAACAGCCAGGGCACGATCGTCGGCATCGGAGCACTGGCACGCATTGCGGCGACCACGTGGTCGCGCACGAACGTGCGGTCGTCGCTGCGGAGTTGCTCTAACGCCCGCCGGCTTCCCTCGGTGCCGTCTCCACCGTTGACTCGAGCGAGCGCGTAGATGGCGGCGATGACCGTCACGTGGTCCGGGTCGGAGAGCGCGGCGACCAACTGCTGAACGCCTCCGTCGCTCTCATCATTCTCCACGGCGCTCGCGGTTCGTGCGAGCTCATCCGCGAGCGGAAACACCTCGAGGATACGTGGTGCATTGCGCACGGCGGAGAGACTCCGCAGCATCTGAACTTCGCTCATTCCTCTGCCTGCTCGCTTCCCTCAGCTATTTCCTGGCGCGAGGCGTCGCTGCGGCCGGCGTTCGTCGGTGAAGCGATCGGCGGGCGCACGAAGTCGTCTGCGATTCCCCGTGGGACCGTGAGGCTCGCGCAGATCTTCTCGGGTGTTCTGACCCACGAAGACAACGACATCTCGTTGCGCCACGAAACCGATCACGCGTCGATCTTAATTTACCCGAGTGGATATTTTGGATGGGTTGACTTTATCTCGTGAATACCCTTGCGCACGGGCACGTTCGAGACCCACATTCCGCTGTCTGAGGCGTCAATCGGTCGGTTCCGTTGATCGGTCGCGGGCTCATCGTCTGTCCGTGATCGCGATCTCGAACGCCGACGTCTTTCGTAGTCTGCATTACCCCCGCTTCAGCATGAAACGCCGCGTGATCCTTCGAGCGATCACCCGCACGCCGATTCCTCCCAGCCCGAACCCGAGCGCGATGGTGACCGCACGCCAGTCCCGGAGGTCGACATCGAACAGTGAGCTGCCGAGCGGCGTCAGGATCACCACCAGCATGCCCCCGATCATGCAGGCCACCAGCAGCGACTTCCACCACCTGAATGGGCGGGCGACCATCACGAGCACGAAGAACGCCACCGTGATCAGCGCCAGGAACGCGGTCGACGAGTTCATGACACGAGTGGCTTCCTCGACTCCGAACACCGCGCGCGCAGTGAGGTACGCACCGAACGAGGCGAACGCTGCTCCGATCCCTCCTGGAATCGCCTCGCTCAGCACTCGGCGCACGAACCCGTCTTGGGCACGAGCGGTGTTCGGAGCCAGTGCGAGGAAGAACGCGGGGATCCCGATTGTGAACCACGCGATCAGTGTGATGTGGCGCGGAAGGAATGGATACGGCACGGCGACAATGACGGCGAACAGTGCGAGGAGCGCCGAGTACAGGGTTTTGGTGAGAAAGAGCGTCGCGACGCGTTCGATGTTGCCGATCACACGCCGCCCTTCGGCCACGATGTGCGGCAGGGTCGCGAACGAGTTGTCGAGCAGCACGATGCGCGACACCGCTCGAGCTGCGGGGGATCCAGACCCCATCGCCACGCCGACGTCGGCGTCTTTCAATGCGAGAACGTCATTGACCCCGTCCCCGGTCATCGCGACCACACGCCCGTCGCCCTGCAGCGCGTGCACCATCGCGCGTTTCTGCGTGGGCGACACGCGCCCGAAGGCGGTGTGATCGGTCACCGCCGCCGCGAACTCCGGTGTGTCTTCCTGCAGCGTGCGCGCATCGACCGCGGTGCGCCCCTCGGGAACTCCTGCCTGTTCGGCAATGGCGCCAACCGCCGCCGCGTTATCCCCGGAGATGACCTTGACACTCACCTGCTGTTGGGCGAAATACTCGAGGGTGCCCGGAGCCTCCGGCCGAAGGCGCTGGTCGAGCACGACAATCGCCTCGGGCACGAGCGACTCCGGAAGAACCGCGCCAGAGAGGGGGGCGTCCGTCGAGGCAACGGCGAGCACGCGAAGCCCCGTCTCGGAGAGGGCATCGACAGGGATGCGAGCGTTTGGAGCATCCGCGAACACCACATCGGGTGCGCCGAGTACCCATGTTCCGCGCCCCTCGGGCGCACCCTCACGAGTGACGGCCGCCCATTTGCGGGCCGACGAGAAGGCGATCTGGTCAGCGGTCGTGAGCGTCTGCGCATCGGCAACGTGTTCGAGAATCGCGCGCATGCTGCTGTTCGGTTTGCCTTCGACGCGGCCGATCGTCGCCAGCACCTCTGCGATTTCTGCGGCGTGCGCTTCGCTCAGGTCGGCACCGTCGACGGCTTCGATCCGGGAGACCCGCATGCCGTCTTCGGTGAGCGTGCCGGTCTTGTCCGTGCACACGGTGTCGACGCGCGCAAGCTGCTCGATCGCCGGGAGGTCCTGCACGAGGCAGTGATGCCGCCCGAGGCGCACTACTCCGACGGCCATCGCGATGCTGGTCATCAGCACGAGCCCCTCGGGCACCAACGGCACCAGGGCAGCGACGAGCCCACGGACGGCGTCTCGCCACTCCTCTCCCCCGGCGAACTGATTCCAGATGGTGAGGGCGCCGACCGGAATCAGCACCCAGGTCACGTACTTCAGTATCTTGTCGATGCCGGCTCGCAGTTGCGACGCCGGTTTGCGGAAGGCGCTCGCTTCTTGCGCGATGCGCTGGGCGTAGGCGTTCGCACCGACAGCGGTCGCACGAAAGCGGCCGGACCCCGCGGTCACGATGCTGCCCGACATCACGAGTGAACCGCGTTGCGCGAGTACCGGATCAGATTCGCCGGTGAGCAACGACTCATCGATCTCCAGGCCGATCTGGTCGATCACCTCACCGTCGACAGGGATCTGATCGCCCGCAGCGATGCAGACGAGATCGTCGAGCACCACATCCTCGGGCTCCACCTGCTGTCGGCCCTCCTCTCGATCAACGGTGATGAGAATGCGGCCGAGTAACGCCAATCGGTCGAGCGTCCGCTTCGCTCGGATCTCCTGCACCATCCCGATGCCACTGTTCGCGATGATCAACAGACCGAAGAGCCCGTCGAGGTAGTGGCCGGTGCTCATCACGAGCACGAACAGCACCGCATAGATGAGGTTCACCCGAGTGAAGACGTTCGCGACGAAGATGTCTGCGAAGGTTCTGCTGGTCTTGCTCTCGATGCCGTTGTGCTCGCCACGCTCCACCCGTTCCGCCACCTCTGCGGCAGTGAGCGGCATGACACTGGAGAGGGGCGTGCCGTGAGACGCGTGCTGCGAGGCAGGGTCATGCATGCTTACAGCCTGCCAGTCGCGCCTGAGACGATGACTTTCAGTCGGGCTGAGAGGATTTGAACCGGCGACCCCTTGACCCCCAGGTAGACGGTTCAGCCCAGATCCTTGATTTTCCGGGCACCTCTGCACCTCAAACAGCCCCATTTCACGTCATGGATTGCATGGTTTGCATGCATCAGGTCCCGGCCAGGTCCCGGCTCTTGGTAGATCCCCACACCTTCGTCGGGGTTTACGTGGGGTTTATGTAAGGGTCGCGCGCGGGCTCCGTTCCGATCAGGTACGCGGCGAGAGTCGTACTCTCCACAGGAGGCCCCCGCCTGCGGTGCACCCTCCCGACGGCCGCGTCCACCTCCACGGGCTCTTCGTAAAAGACTTGTTGCTTCGAGTAGGCGAGCCCGCTCCGAGATGGGATCCCTCACTTAGCCGCCAGATCGGTGACGTGCCTGTCGAAACTCTCTTTCCTTCCGGGGCGACAGTGGCACCGAAGGCTGAACCGCGCACACCGCCCTTCTGTCAGACCCACGCCTATCGAGGTGTGGATCCTGCGTGTCGGCTATTCGATGTCGGACGCTGGTGGTCAAATTGAGTTGTGACCCTGTAGACCGCGCTTCATGGCGACACCCGATCCAGGGGTCGCTATGAAGCATGGAGGTTTCGGATGAGTTCGACGAAGATCGTCATTGTTCCAGATGACGATGGAAACGAGCTGCCGCCGAGAAGTATCGTGAATGATCCGGCGGTCCTTGCCAGTAGCGCGCAGTCGATCTTGGACGCATACACGGCCGTCATGCCGAAGGTCGATGTCTCCGCGCTCATTCCGGCATTGGACTTCGCGTCAGTGATGCCGCAGATCGACGCGAATGTGCTGGCCTCGATCGCCAATGCGCAAAGCGTGCTACCGAAGATCGATGCCCTGGTGCCTGCGCTCAACATCACCAGCGCACTCTCCGAGCTCAGCCTCCAAGCGATCATGCCGAAGACGGCGATCTCCGAGATCTTGGCTGCCCAGCAGTCACTGCTTGCGAGCGTGCCCGACTATTCGCACGTTCTCGGTGGGATCACGAAGGACTGGTTTGCTGCGATTCAACCGCAAGTCGACTTGACGTCGATGATGCGGCCGATTACAGAGATGCTGCGGTCAATCGATTGGGACGCGGTCAGTCGACGGCAGCAAGTTCCGGATAACTGGCCGGATGACATAGATGAAAAGCTTCCTACGCTCATGGAACTAGTCAACCAAGACGGTATCCCTGCGGCCTGGCTGCCGCGTGCCGATGTACTCAACGCACTACTCGCCGCTTCGCCCGGGGATGAGCGCTCCGAGCTGCTGGTTCTCCGCCGCGCGGAAATCCTCGAGGACTGCTCCTATTGGGTCGACGACCTCAGCGATCCAGTATTGGAGCCTGTGCTTCCGATTGCTCGTGAGGCGCTCGAGGCCTGCCGCAAGGGCCTCTGGAAGGTCGGGGCTATCTCAGCCGTTCAAGTTACCCACAGCATCGTAGAGTCCTTGCGATGGGTCAGTGACCGGCAGCGGGTTGCGAAACACCATCTTCTAAAGATGGATACGCCATACCCGATGCTGCTTGAGCAAGCGACTCGTGCTCCTCTCGTGCTCTTCTACGATGACTGGAACCCGCAGTCCGGCAAGCCCCGCCCTTCTCACCTGACCCGGCATGTCGTCTCACACCGACTCGGCGAGGACCAGGTCAACGAACGCAACTGCGTCGTCGCCGTCATGCTTATGGCCTCGCTCCTTGTGACCGTGTACCAGCTCGATCTTGGGCAGCGGGAGAAAGCCGCATGACCGCCACAGGGAATGCGAAATCTCGCTTGAGGAACTGCAGCTGGGCTGTCGCCGAAGTACGACTGGAGGGGATGGAGCCGTGATACGCCCCAAGCAGAGCTACGCCCCGAAGGTTACCCGCACAAGAGGAGGATTCTCGTGGCTGACGATCCGCTAGATACACAGGCCACGCATCTCGGCATGATCTTTGGAGGTGGCGGTGGATCAGAAGCTGCACCCGCCACGCTCACTTTTGATGGCCAGGGCGCACGCCTCACGGTGCCGTACCTGCATTTCGGTGCTGACGAACGTTTCGATGTAATCCGCGGATGGTTCGTCCATCAGATGACACCAACATGCCTCGTCTTTGTGACAGCAGGACACCAGTTCACACTCTTTGGGATCCGCTGGGCAGGCTATCGGGAGAACGGGAACGTCAGCCTGGGAACCCTATCCGCTCATCATCTCGTCGGCGGGGACCAGTCGGCATACGCACAGGACGGCCTCGCCGTGACGGGTCTCCAATCACATATGGACGCGCTCCAGCACTGGACAGCGTTCACCGCAGCAACATATGAGAGCATCGCCGACGAACATGGCTTTGTAGAGCGGCTTGAGGCCGTGGTAGAAACCACGGAAGACGTCACCTGGACGCAGGGTGATGCCGCGATGCGCCTCACCTCAACATGGCAAACCGACAACAGCCAGCCGGGGTTCCATGTGAACGAATGGGCCGTCCTGCAAAGCACCTTCGCTTCGCCAAGGCCTGTCGATGACCACATGCACGAGCATGAAAAGATCCGCAGACTGCTCGTGATCCTTTACGGCGCGAACATCCCATTTCGACGCCATGAGATCCAAGACGAGAGGTACTACCCACGCACCGGCGATGGGCACGTCTACTCTCGGTCAGGCCGATCGCTATACTCATCACGCACTTTCCGGGAACGCTCGCGACCGCCGGTGGAGAAAGTGACCTTCCAGAAGTGCGTCGGTCGTCTCGCATCGATTGGCAGCGAAGGGCTCGGCCGCTGGGGCTCAGAATTCGAAACCTGGAAGCGCGTGATCCATCCAGCAGCCGCGATCTTTGGCCGCGAGCGAGCGATGCTCGAAGATCGGGTAATCAGCCTCTCAATGTGCCTGGAAGCGGCGGGCCAGATCCTCGGTCAGAAAGACGGTGAAGAAGCAACGTACAAAACGGGTCGACGTCCTGAAACCATGGCCACTTATGTATACCGCTGCCTGTCTTCGCTGGATGTCGGCTGGAGTGACGTTGCCGAATCAAACGTCGGCATTGCACGCGCCGTCGCCAACAACTACCGACAGATTAAACACTACGACGCAAGTGACGACTTCCCCGCTGGAGAGGAGACGTTTCTGGTCAGCCAGGTCGCCGCAGCCACCGTTCGTCTTCTAGTCGCGAACATCGTGGTCCCACGCGGCGATCTTGCGCAGAATTGGCAATCTGTCGTTGGCGATGCACTCCAGTGGTTCAAGTCACACGAACTACGAATCGACGCTTCAGGAGCGTTTGTCCCAACGTGGCCGAGCAAATAGCTCCACACGGAATCAGACTTCCCAACCCGATTATCTCCGAGGTTCTCAGCTGCTCCGCTACATGATCCAGAAAATGCCAAATCTTGAGTTCAGACGGCGTCCCAAGCTGTGAACAGAATCGGCTCCACTGCTTTCTGAGGCAGTCCGGCATCCTTTAGAAGCTCAGCAGTTAGGGTTCCGACCAGCAGCGTAATCATGTGATGCGTGTTGAGGTCGCCGTGCTGCACTGGCGGCTCATCGCGGCCGACGCGATCGGCCTCTGTTTTTGGGGCGTAAGCAACGGCTAGATGACCCGTCGCATGCGTGTACTGCGTTTCCTCGCGCCAGGCCGTATACAAACCCAGAGTGATGGGTGCGGCCTTCGCTGCGTCTGTCACGGCTTTCACCTGCTGCTTGAGTTCTTTGTCAGCCATCATTTCTGCCACGACGTTCTCCATAGCACTGAGGTCAATATCGTGGTCGAAACCCATTTCCTTTAAGGTGTCAAAGAAACCCGTCGTGAGGTTCTTTTCTCTCGCCACGAACGTTTCGAGCACCGGGCCGCGCGCCTCCACGTCGAGCGTTCGAAGCCAGAGAAGCCGGAACGCGATCTCTACGAACGCGCGTCGATTCGGGGCTGCAGCATGGCCCAGCCCCTGCGCTGCCAGCGACGCGATCACTCGGGACTGGTCGTAGGCCGCCCGCATCCATCCAATGATGAACTGAGAATCGTACGCGGCCGGCATGTAGGACAAATCAAGGGCAAGCATTCGATCAGCCGTCGCGATGATACGCGCCGGCTGTTCCGCCAAGGGCATCAGCCGCGCGGCCCGCCGCGCTGCCTTTGATCGTCGTCCACTCATAATCCATACGGTAGGCGTTGGGCTACCATCGGCTCCAAAATTGGGAGCCTAGCCGTGCCAAGTTGGCCAGCCAGGACCTAGCCACTCCGCCGAGCGCCAGCCAGCGAAGACCGACGCTTTGCAATATCATGTTCTCAAATCGTGGCCCCGAAGATATCGCTTCCCCGCAACGATGTACGCATGTATCTGCTGCGGAGACGTAGTAATAGAGCCCTCTCCACGGCGACGGACAATGCTGAAAAATGCGCCCTCAGTCTTGCCTTCGACTATCGCGCCGTGTACGAGGTATGGTTGCATCTCGCTGGGTTGCTTAGGGACAAAGATTGCGAGCACGCTGTCGGTGTCAGTTACCGGGAACTTCTCGATCACCAGACCGTCTACTGGTGGCATGATCCTTGCGTCCAACAGATTTTGAATCTGCGGAATGTTGAAAACAGCATCCACAACGGGCGTAAGACTCCCGATCATATTTCCGCCGCCAGACGCCTCCCGGTAACCGATGATGAGGATCGCGTCGACATCTCCGTTAGCAAATCGCGCAACGTCTTGCGCGAGCTCCACCTTGGCCTGTTTGCCGGTGTCGCCGGGGGCGGAGATCGGATGCATCTGGGTCTTGACTTCGAGATAGTGAGACTCCTCCTCCCCGATGAGCACCTTGAAGTGCCCACCGCGTAGGAGGTTTAGCACGTCGGTAGCGTCGGGCGGTCCGTCCTGTGTTGCCTTTACGAAGTCTGCGATCGCGGCGGCACCTTCCATGAGGGTCGCCATAGTGTTGGCAGGGTCGGTAGCTAGATAGATGACTACGTCGTGCGCGGTCACGGCTAGGGTCTCGATGGTTTCCTTGCGGAAGCGCTCGACCCATTCGTCATCTCCGTCCCACAGAGCGAGCCTGTCCTCTGGCTTGTCACCGCCAGGCAGCAGGAACTCCACCTCCGTGATGTGGCAATCGTAGGCGGCGGCGATACCCTCCAGCCCGGCCGCGATCTGCTGTGGAGACTTCTCTGGCTGGGTCGGGTAACGCTGCTTGATCACTGCAACGATGGATTCATCTTTGATGTCGACGTCGTATCGCTTCTCAATGTCGTAGATGTCTTCGTCGATGGGAGGGCTTGTCCGGTCCACGATGAGCTGCGTGCCGTAGCCGTTGTCGTTGATGGCTCTACCAAGAGAGCCGACATTGGCCAGCCGAAGCTGGGACTCGGCTGCGACCAGCGGCCCATGTTTAATGCGCTCGATGGTCCAAGTTCCCTTGTCGATGCCAAAGCTTCGTGACCGGTCCATGATCTCGTCGGTGACCTCGAACGGGAGCAATCGCATCTCATTGCCTTCTGCGTCGTAGGCGATGACATACACATCGACGCCTGCATTCTGTGGTGCGGATTCTTTTGGGTTAACCATGAGTGTCAGTTAACTTGTGAATGTTGCCGCAGGCACATATAGCGCACTCGAGGTGTCGTACTCGTAGGTTGTGATGCGCGGTAACGTGGCGATGGCTGTTCCGAGCAAGAAGGCGAAGCCTGCTGGTCCTGCAATGAAAATGTGGATCGAATCGATGCCACTCACCTGGGAGCGAACGTTGCGGATCGCGTCAACCGTCAGATGAACGAGAGAAGCCACCTCGTCCGGGACAAGTGGCATGGCTCGTGTGTTACGCCCGGCGGGTGCTCCAATCGATAGGACCGCGCGCCATGCAGGCGAGACCGAGCGGCTCCGGGCGAAGGCTTCCGATACGTCGTCGCTGATGTTGATACAAACAGCGAGAGCGTGAGCAGACGTGTCCCTGTACACGGGTGGGGAGGCTTTCCAACCGCGTTGATCTGCGATCGAGGCGTCAATGGCGTCAGATATTCTCCACAGTGTCGTCGTGTGGCCATCAGGCTGGCGTTGTACCCAGGCAGGGCTCCGACCGTCTCTGCTTGAGTAGGTAGATCCAAGGAGCATGGCTGTCGGCACGGACGGGGTCCCGCTTAGCTGCAGGTCAGTGACAGGCTGCGTGAGCTGCTTCAAAGCCACCGCAATATCGTGCGCTGATTCGGACATAGTTGTCCAGTCTTCGGTGCGCGGGGATGCGTCTTTGAAGTATCTGGTCCAATCAACCGCTAGGTCCACATCTGACGGGGCGGTCATCGTGCCTTTTGCATGGACCACTACCTGCGCAACCGGTGGCGACGGCGTTGCCTCCGCGATCTTCCTGGTCCTTTGCTTCAATGCGGTGTTAGCGATCTGGGAGATATCACTCGTCGAAGCCCACGGCGCAGCCACCTTGGTGAGATTCCAGGTGCTAAGGTCTTCCACACCGAGAACGTCGGCAAAGAGGTCCGAGACGTCGTCGTATTTCAGACGATTGGCAAGAACGATGACGAGCCAGAAGTTGCTATCGCGTCGGTAACGACGAACAGCCTCTGGAACCTCAACGTCCCTAATGATTGGGCTGTCTTTCACATCGGGAGTGAGCCAAAGGATCGCACCGGAGGTCTTGTCGTCATTGAGGACGGCGCGAATTGTTGCCTCGGTTGGCTCATTTGGCAGGTTGTCTACGTCTCTCCAAGTCGCAACACCTCGGTCGTGGAGCGCCTGCACGAGCGCGGTTGTCTCTCGTAGTCGTTTTCTGCGGTACGAGACGAACACGGGGCCGCGCGGATCAGCCATTGTTCGCCCCAAATGGACGCGTGGGCACGAACGAGGCCCCAGCTTCGGTAAGGGCCTCTTCGGAGATAGGCATGTCGTTCCCGTACGCGTTGAGAACGAGGTCAGGCACGAACCGTTGCCTGAGGTCAGAGTAGGTAGCGCCCCACTCTCGTTCAGCGTTGGGTCCAAGCAGTCGTGCAGCTTCGTCGATTGCGATCGGGGCGATACCTGTACCGGTGAGAGCTTGGGTGAGGACATGCGCTCGCTGTTCCTCAGATGGGCGTTCGAAAGCAAATACATGAGCAGCGCGTCGCGCTATGGCGGGATCGAGCGCATCGGACCGGTTAGTGCACAAAATGGTGAGGACGGGGAGTTTGTCTCGGCGAAGAGAGTCAATGGCACGGATGAGTGCGTTGACGCCAGCACGATCCTCGTGGTGCATCTGCGCAAGCTCACGAGACTGTGCAATGGCATCGGCTTCGTCGATGAGGAGGATCGCGGCGCTGCGGATCTTTCCGTTGCTATCGCGTGCTTGGCCAAGCGAGGACCTGACATGCTCGAAAGCTTGGGTGATGAGGGTGCTCATCTCGCCAACAAGGCCTCGCCCGCGCGCGTTCAGGCTGAGAGGGTACAAGGTGAGCATCGGAAGATTCAGGGAGCGGGCAATTGGATCCCCGACTGACTCGGCAAGTTCAGTCTTGCCCGTTCCTACGTCTCCAGCGAGGACGATGAGGGGCGTGCGTTCTTCGACAGCGTGAACGGCGTTGAGGGCGGATCCGTGATGTTTCACGCTCCATCGTTCAAGCACTTCGGGGTTAATCAGGACACTCGCTTCGTTGACCAGTCGTTGTTTGATCTGGTCGATGCCGACGAGGGCGTCAAAACGCTGTAGGGCTGCTGAGTCTGGGTATTCGAGAACGTTGCCGAAGAGTTCGCTGTTGGCGGTCATGATGGGCGGAAAGTCTTTCGTTCGATTGCAACGCCAGCGCTGCTATAGGTTCGGTCGGTATGCCAGTGTCCGCTTCCGTCGCTAGGGAGGTTGCCGGTGCTCCGATTGATCGGGTGTTTTGCTCTAACTGCACTCTGTTCGGTGGAGATGAGATCGAACCATGCTTGGCTGTAGGACATGAAGTTGAAATGTGTCGCACCGGCAACGTTGGCTCGTGCGTAGATTCCGCCGCTGCGGTCATCGGTGCCGCCGACCAGATCTCCGCTTGCGTTGACGCGGTATTGCCAGGAGATGATGCGTTGGTCATTCTTCTTGAATCCGAACTCGTATTCCTTCACGTACCCACCGGCGAGCATCACAATGAGCTCTTCTTGGTAGTTCGCGATCTGTGCTTCGGAGGGCTCGCCATAGAAGTTTCGACATTGGTACATGTCGCTGACGACCTTGGATGCAAGGTGTTTGGCATGGGTAAGTGTGAACGTTTGGCTGGTGGAGTAGGAACTAGTCATTGTCGTTTATCCCTTGAAGGTGGGGCCGAGGAGTTCTTGCCAGTCATCGACCGCGCGACCTTTGGTCGTTGCAAAACGGGCATCGGTAAGAGCGTCATACGCGGACCCAGCTGCGTCGAGAATCTTGTCTCGTCCGAAGCTGTCGTACCGGCTCGCAACGTTGTTCTCTGAGTTCACGGGATCGAGAATCTCAATGGGATCAGATCCGCGAGTCGGGAACGTGGACGTATAGTCGGTAAACGTAATCTGTTTTTCGAGCCCAGTTTTCACAATCCACTCAAAGAAGGTTTCTAGGGCTTTCGGGTAATCGGTAAGCTGCACGCCTTCATCTGCGAGGTGCGCCCAGATTAGCTCGATCATGAAGGACTTGAATTTGAAGTCGGGATCGGTTCGCGTGACGACCTGACGCTTCCACCACTTGGTTATACGGATGAGCTCTAGAAACTCCAGGCCATACGTCTTGCGCCGGTTGGCGATGAAGTCGAGGTGAAGACGTGTACTCGTCTTCAGCCTGTCTCCGGTGTACTTCTTGATGAGATAGCCCACATCGTTGGCTTCGCCTTCATGAAGCACGGGAACAACATCGACGTCGAGGCCAGATCCTAGATAGTGAACAGTGACACAGTGGGTCTGTTCTTCGAACTGATCACGATCCATGTTGGTGGTGGCTTCGTACAGACGATCCGCCAGCCACGGGACGAGTTCTGAATCGTTTTCCGGGGCTTCTGCCGCTTTGACATATACTGCGAGATCGAGATCGTTGACGCTCTTAAGCGCAGTGCTCTTTGCAACGCTCCCGGCGTGGAGGCTCTTGACGAGGCCGTATGCAGGATCGGCGGCGATCTTTGCGGCAAGGCGATCTCGGAGTCCGTTCACCTGACCACGGTGCTTGACCGCATCAGTATGTGGCAGATTGATTCGCTCAGCCGCGAAGGCAGCGATCGGCGCGTGGGTAATTTCTGTCATTACTTCCTCTTGAGTTCTGGTGGTTTATGGCGGGTTCATATGGTGCCGTTTCCGACGGGGCGGACAAAGATGCTCGGGTTGCGATGCCAGGGTATGTTGATGCACCGACATTGATGAACGAACACCCGTAGAGAGACAAGCGCCAAGCTCTTCGCATTCGCCCCTGGTAGCGCATCTCTGTCACGACCATCGGTTCACTCCCCTTGCAACAGATCCACGAGGATCGGCATCGCGGAGGACGGATCGGGTCCTCGACGACCTGAGCGCATCTCAGGGTCGACAGCCCGAGCCGTGCCGCACGCGTCATACACCTGGTGGAACGGGAAGGACTGCGAGAGAATCTTGCCCTTGACGAGGCCCAGTTTGGTGACCACGTCGTCGAGCTGGGCCGAGTTCAGAGCCGAGCGTTTGTCTTCGGCGTGCCATCGTAACCAGGCCTCGAACTTGAGATTCGAGATCAGTAACCAGATCCCCTCTCGTTCAGCAAGCTGAATAGCAGCAGGTAACGTCTGGTGTTCATCGACGTCGACCAAGCACACGCAATCGTCGTACCCCTCTTTGTCGTTTTGCACTGCTTCGTCCCGCTTCTCGACGCACTTCTGGACGACCTTCAACGGATCCTTACCCACAGCAACTCGCTTGACGAAAGCCGTCGCGCCCTTGCTCCGCAAGTGGCGGTTCAATCCCTCGACATACTGGGGCTCGGTGCGAGTTCCTTCCGTAACGACAAGGATGCGCCGCGCATGTTGCCGATGCGGCCTGGTAGGGCGTCGACGCCGTCCGCCCGCCACTATTGCTGCACCTCTCCGGTATCAACGAGCGTGGCGAACAGGCTCGGTGAGAGCCTCGGGGTTCCGCCGTATCGTCCCGTGAGGTAGCGCTTTGCAACGTTGGCGTCGGGGTGCTTGGGAAAGTCGGCCAGGCAGGCCAGCTCGGTCACTCCTTCGTTGGTTTTGTCAGTAAGCCAGATCTGTTCGGGTTCCAGGCGGACTTCGCTCAATGGTGAGAGGACGTAGGACTCGTGGCTGGTGAAGATGAGCTGCGCGTGGTGTGCGTTGACGAGGGCGTCTGCGAACGCGCCGAGGAGCACCTCTAGCAGATGTGGGTGCAGGCTTGCGTCGATTTCATCGACCAAGAGCAGCCCACCTCCACGGAGTGCTTCTAGCGCAGGTACTGCGATCGCGAGCCAGGCGATGGTTCCGTCGCTCTCCTCTTCTACTGAGAATGGGGGGCAGTCGTCAGCGGTTCCCTGGTGGGTGAAGAGAAGACGCCGTACAACCTGTTCGAGTTCCTCGGCTTCAAGTTCCTCTTGCTCTTCGTCTCCATCCTCCTGGCCCTCAGCACTAGCGTCCTTGTCGTCCTCTTCGCGCAAGTCGCGTTCAAACCGACGGACCGCCCGGCGGATCCGTTCCGGAATGTTTGTCTCCTCGATGTCGACCTTCATGACACCGATATCCGCGACCTGAAGCAGCGCTTCGAGGTCAGCGAATGTAACGTCGCCATCTGCCAGCGAGTCCGCGAGGCTCGCCAAACGTGCGGTGCGGTGCGAGTCCTTCACTAGGACCATGTCAAAACTCTCAACCAAGTCACGAGCAAAGGCATGGATTGGTGAGTCTTTCAGCAGGAGCGCGCGGCTGAGGACGAGTTCTCGGGGCGTCACCTCGATCTTGGAGCCAAGGCTCTGATGGAAGGTAAGCACGTTCTCTTCGCGATCGCGCTCCAGCAGGGTGCGCCAACGCGAGCTAGGAACGTCACGTAGCCACTCGCGTTTGATTCCGTCCCGATCGACCTCGAAGCCGTACACGTAACGGCGTCCGTCATGGACAAGATCAAGCTCATAGAGGCTCGTTGAAGTCTGCGAGCTCCCGTCAAGCTTGAACGGTGCCCGCCGCATGGACTTCGCCTCCTGCCACACAGTGGCAGAGTGCCTGACCGCAGTGAAGGCGTAACGGAACGCGTCGAGGACAGCGGACTTACCGGTTGCGTTGCCCCCGAAGATCCCAGCGAGCGGGTAGCTCACCGCACTCCAGTTGCCATCCTTCGGCTGGAGCGTCTTCAGCGCAGGCCGCGTGAGGTCGACCGCGACCTCGTCGCAGATGCTCTTGTGGTTGCGCACGGTGAAGCTCAGCAGGATCATGTAGTCATGATAGCACTGAACAATGTGTATTGTACGTTTTTCGAGCAAACAGGGGTGCTCAGCACGTCTGCTCGGGTCTTAGTGCCTCACTGAGGGCGTGCTCGTGGCCGGTTACATGACCAATCATCGTGACCCGTCGGCCTTGTACGGGCTGCCTCGGCCCGCCGAAGTCGCCTCCTAACTCTCTACAGATGACACCCATCTGTAGAGAGTTAGGAGGGCAAAGAACCGACTGCCCCCAGCCGCCCTCAGCCAGCCTTCCCGAACGCCTGCTCCAGAAACTCTGCTGTGATCGGGTTCACGGTCTCGTTGCGGCGGATGTAGTGCTCACGCGTGATCGAGGGGTCGCTGTGGCCGAGGAGTTCGGAGGCTAGCTGCAGTCCCCCGATCTCGTTGATCGCGGTCGCAGCGGTCCGCCGGAACCTATGCGGGGTCACGTCCGCGACCCCGGCCTTGTCCATCACGTCCCTGAGCTGCCTGCGGACGTTGTTGGTCGTGTGTGGCGTCCCGACGCGGGTCGCGAACAGCAGTGCGTCCGGGTGCGTGAAGCGGATCTTCTTGAGGCGCGCCTTGATCGCCCGTAGCGCGAATCCAGGAAGCGCGACTCGGCGAACAGAGCGGGCCGTCTTGGGGTGATCTTGTCGATGGGTGGGCGCACCTTTGCGGCTCACGATCGTTCCCGAGATCCGCACGGATGGGATCGGAGCGTCCAGGTCGAGGTCTC
Source organism: Leucobacter tardus (assembly GCF_017583045.1). Lineage (GTDB taxonomy): Bacteria > Actinomycetota > Actinomycetes > Actinomycetales > Microbacteriaceae > Leucobacter > Leucobacter tardus. The sequence continues at coordinate 1,048,707 of NZ_JAGFBF010000005.1, forward strand.
TCAGTCGGATCGCGAGGAGCTCTCCGATGCGGGCGGAGGTTCCGAGCATGACTTCGACGATCTGCCCGAGTTGCCCGTCGGGTTTCGGGCCTCCACTGATCGGGCGCTGCTCCCACGCACTGATGCCAGTGCGGATGGCTTTGAGCTCATCCCAGGTGAACACGTCCGGGGTGCGTGCGGGGCGGCGGAGCCGGGAGACGTGATCCATCGGGTTGCGCGGGATGATCTCGTTGCGTACCGCGAGCGAGAGGGCGAGTCGAAGAACGACTCGGGCTTGGCGCGCGCGGTTGTAGCTCTTCTTCGCGAGTTGTTTGAGGAAGTAGTCGCAACGGGCCACACCGATCTCGCGAAGTGTGACCTCTTTGAAGAACGGCAGGACAAGGGTGCGCATGTTCCGCTCGTACAGCAGCCTGGTCTTCGCCGTGTTCTCCGTCGCCACACCCAGATCACCGTCGACGGCTACAAGCTCGGTCTTAGCCTCCGCGTACTCCCCGCGCTGGGACATTCGCCGTTGTCGCAGATCAAGGCCGGGATGATCGACCGCACCATCGACCAGTGGGAGACCCAGCACTCCGCGTCAACAGTCAAGAACACCATCGCACCCCTCGTCCGCGTTCTCGATGAAGCCGTCCGCGACGACCTCCTACCCACCAACCCCGCCCGCAACCGCTCCCGGCGCTCTCTCGGTAAATCAGCCCTCGATCTCAAAGATAACGACCTCTCGCCACGCGTGCACGCGCTCAAAGACCTCGCGACCCTCACGACTCTGGCGGATGGATGCGGAGAGGTGCATCAGAGCTATTCCGACTTCGTCATGCTCGGCGCCCTCCTCGCCGCGCGAGGCTCCGAAATCTCAGGCCTCCAAGTCGGCGACATCGACTGGGATCAACGCATCGTCACGATCCGCCGCCAGACCTACCCCGGCGCTGGCGGCCTCGTCACCAAACAAACCAAGGGCCGCGACATCCGCCACGTCCCCATCCTGCAAGCCCCAATACCCGCACTGGAACGCCTCACCCGCGACCGTGAGTCCGACGAGCGGCTCCTGACCGGTCCCCGCGTTGGGGTGCTCACCACAGCGTCCGTGCGGGATGCGACGAAGTGGGATCAGCTCGTCACCGAGCTTGAGCTACCCAGCCTCACCCGGCACGGACTCCGTCAAACCGGAGCGACCTGGCTCGCCAACGCAGGCATCCCGCTCCATGTTCTCCAAGGCATCCTCGGCCACAAATCGAACGAGACGACCCGCGGCTACCTCCACCCCGACAGCAGGCACCTCACCAACGCTGCCGCACGCGCCAACGCGTTCCTCGACGGACACGAAAACTCCGAGCGCGAGAGCCCCGCAACGTTCAGTCGAGCGACGCCACCTCGGCGCTGAAAAGGCTGCCGATCACAGCCTATAACGGGCTCCAGGTCCCGGACAGGTCCCGGCTCGTCGCAACGGTCGCAATCGACGCGTCCCGGAAGGCATTAGCACCCGCGGGCGGATGCTTCCAAAAACCCTCCGAAAAGAACAGCAGAAACGACGAAGCCCAGGTGAGAAACCTGCTCTCACCTGGGCTTTTTTGTCGGGCTGACAGGATTTGAACCTGCGACCCCTTGACCCCCAGTCAAGTGCGCTACCAAGCTGCGCCACAGCCCGCGATGCTTCGAAAACGTCTCGAGGCAACCCCTCCATATTAGTCACATTTCGAGGCCCGCGCGAATCCGGGTCGCGGCACGGAGATTCGCAAAGAGAATCAGTACGGCTGCACCTCGAAGAGGTTCGGTTCGGGGCCGCGCTCGAACTGGCGGCCCGTCACCTCGGTGGCCGTGATCCGCACGAAGTTCGTCTTCAGTGTCGGCACCATCGGGCGGAGCGGCAGCTGCTCGACCTCGGCAACCTCCGCGTCCGACTCAAGGCGCTGAGCCGTGCCGCGCACCACCACGCTCCACGCTTCCAACGCGTCGTAATCGTCGACCTCGAACAGCACCCGCTCGTTGATGGTGAGTTCCGCGAGCTTGCCGCCCTCCGCCGTGCGGAACACGATCGACTCCCCATCCACCACGTAGTTCACTGGGAAGATGTCGACCACGTCACCCACGCGCGTCACGATGCGACCGAGATGCTGCGATCGCAATCGCTCCCAGCTCACCGCTGCGTCCAGATGTGCGACCGGCCCCTGTGCGTCTCCCATGCCCTCATTCTCGCTCAGAACGAGCGGGAAGCACAGAGGCACCCACCTCGCGCACGACCACCTCGACGAGGCGATCCAGCAGAGTCACTGGCAGCGGTGCAGGCAGCGAGAACCGGATCGCCGTCCGTGCAAGTTCAGGTGGGACGCCGACCGCGAGCAGCACCGGCGACGGCTCATCGGATCCGGCAGCGCAGGCCGACCCCGACGACACTGCGAAGCCCGACGCGTCGAGCGCCACCAGCACCGACTCCCCACTCACACTGTCAATGACGAACGAGGCGTGCCCCGGCAGCCGCTCGGACGGGTCCCCCGTCAGCCGCGCACCAGGAACCCGATCAGCCACCCGAACGACCAGCGCGTCACGACTCGCCGCCAGCGCAACAGCCCGCGTTCCCACACCCTCCCGATGCAGGGCGGTGACGGCCGCAGCGAACCCGGCGATGCCGGCAACGTTCTCGGTGCCCGAGCGGGCCCCGCGCTCCTGACCGCCACCGTGCAGCAACGGTTCGATCGGGATCCCGGCGCACACCACCAGCGCCCCCACCCCCTGGGGGCCGCCGAACTTGTGCGAGGCCACCGACATGAGGTCGACGCCCGCACCCGGCCAGCCAAGAGCACCGAGCGACACCGGCAACGAGGCTGCCGCCTGCACGGCATCCGTGTGCAGCAGCGGCCGACCGCCACCTGCAGTACCCGATCCCGCAAACCGCTCATCGAGTGCCGCACCGATCTCCGCCACCGGCTGCACGGTCCCGATCTCGGCGTTCGCGAGCCCGATGGACACGAGCGTCGTGTCGGGGCGCACCAGCGACATCACACCACCAACCGTGACGCGGCCTCGGTCATTGACCGGCGCGAACGCTACTTCGAACCCGTGCACCCGCTCAAGAAAGCGGCACGACTCCAGCACCGATAGGTGTTCCAGAGGCGTAGTCACAATGTGGCGACCCCGGGGGCTCGCCAGTGCGGCCCCGATCAGCGCGAGATTGTTGGCCTCGGTGCCACCGGAGGTGAAGACGATCTCACCCGGACGCACGCCGAGCGCTGCGGCGAGCGCCGCACGGGACTCGTCAACGACAGACCGCGCCCGGTGCCCGAAGGAGTGCACGCTCGACGCGTTGCCCGGCCCGGCGTCCCAGACGGCGAGCATTGCCGTGCGTGCTTCTGGCCGCAATGGTGCCGTCGCCGAGGCATCGAGATACCCCGAGAAGGTCTCATCACTCACACCGCATCGAGCCCCAGGTCGAGGGCGCGCGCGCCGTGCGTCAGCCGACCCACCGAGATCACGTCGACACCGGTGCGGGCGATCGCGCCGACGGTGTCGAGCGAGACACCTCCGCTCGCCTCGCACACCGCGCGGCCGCCAACGCGGCGCACACCCTCCGCGAGATCGTCGAGCGAGAAGTTGTCGAGCAGCACGCCCGTCACCCCCGCCTCGAGCACCGGATCGATCTGGTCGAGGCGATCCACCTCGACGATGATCGCGGTCGTGTGACCGGCCCGTTCGCGCAGATCACGGAGCGCCGCGCGTGTCGTTGCCGCGTCGACGGCGCCGAGCGCCGCGAGGTGGTTGTCCTTCACCATGATGGCGTCGGAGAGCCCGAACCGGTGACTCGAACCTCCGCCCGCGCGCACGGCGTGCTTCTCGAACGCGCGCAACCCCGGCGTCGTCTTCCGGGTGTCCGCGATGCGGGCCGCGGTCCCCTCGACGGCAGCGACGTAGGCGGCGGTCAGCGTCGCGATGCCGCTCAGACGTTGGGTGAAGTTCAGGGCGACCCGCTCCCCGGTGAGCACGCCGCGGGCGGGTCCCGAGATTTCGGCGAGCACATCGCCAGCGTCGAACGCGAACCCCTCGGCGGCGAGCGCAGATACCTCGATCCGCGGGTCGGTGAGGGTGAAGGCGGCGCGCAGCACCTCCCTGCCGGCGAACTTTCCGCCCTCGCGCGCGACGAGTCGGGTCGACAGCACGGCATCGGCGGGAATCGCGAGCTCAGCAGTCACATCACCCCACGGGGCGTCTTCGACGAGCGCGGCGCGCACCCCGGTCTCGATCAGGTGCGGGGTGAGCATCAGCGGGCTCCTTCGGTCGCAAACGGGGTGGAGTGTTGCAGCGACGCAGCGGGATCCGGCGCGATCACCGGCAGGATCGCCGCCCGGCGCGCTTGCACCGCGTCGGTGTCGGGAAAGCCGTCGCGCTGGTGGGCACCGCGGGACTCGGTGCGGGCGGCGGTCGCGGCGTCGATGAGCGTCTCGAGTGCTGGGGCGGCGCCGGGCACCACGATGGTCTGTGCGCCCTGCAGCAGGTCGAGCATGCTGCGCCCGCGGAACGACCAGTCACCGCACGACGCCGCTGCCGCAGCCCCGGCCCGCGCACCGAACACGAGCCCCTCGACCAACGAGTTCGATGCGAGACGATTAGCGCCGTGAACACCGGTGGCAGCCGCCTCGCCCGCGGCGAAGAGTCGGGGCACGCTCGTGCGCCCGTCGAGGTCGGTGGCGATGCCGCCCATCGTGTAGTGCGCGGCGGGCGCGACCGGGATCGGCTCACGCGCCCACGCGACACCCGCACCGGTCACCGCGGCGTCGATCGACGGGAACCGGCGAGCCAGGGCACCCGCTCCCCCGTCGCGCTCGATGCCGGTCGCGTCGAGCCACACGCACGGCTCCCCGCGCTCCCGCATCACGCGGTCGATGTGACGCGAGACCACGTCGCGTGGTGCAAGCTCGGCCCTCGGGTGGGCGTCGCGCATGAACCGCGACCCGGCACCGTCGCGCAGCACCGCGCCTGCCCCGCGCACCGCCTCGGAGATGAGGAACGCCGAGGCGCCGTCGGGCGCCACGAGGGCAGTCGGGTGAAACTGCACGAACTCGAGGTCGGCGAGCAGCGCCCCGGCGCGGGCCGCGAGCGCGACCCCCTGCCCGCGCGCACCCGCGTGGTTCGAGGTGCGTGGATACAGCGCCGCGTAGCCTCCGGTCGCGATGATGACGGCGTCGGCAGCGATCACATCCCCGGCACTGTCACCCGAACACCGCACCCCGACGATCGCGCCGTCGCGCACGGCGAGCTCGGTGACGCGGGTGCGTTCGCGCACCTCGACGCGCCCCGCTCGCACGAGCGCGGAAACGGCGTCGCGCAGGAACCGGTCGAGCACGGCACCCGTGCGGTCGCCGCCGGCGTGCACGATGCGGGGGTGCCCGTGCGCAGCCTCGAGTCCGCGGGCAGGAGCGCCCACAGCGTCGCGGTCCACCGGGAAGCCCGCAGCGATCAACGCACGCACCGCGTCCACCCCGTCAGCCACAAGCTGCCGCGCCGCCTCGGCGTCGACGAGTCCGTGCCCGGCGGCGACGGTGTCGGCGAGGTGGGCGGTGACGGAGTCACCGGGGCCGATGGCGGCCGCGATGCCGCCCTGTGCACGAACGGTGTTGGCGGCGCGATCGGCGGCCGGTACTTCGCCGCCCAAACCGAACACATCGCCCGTCACGAGCACCACGTCAGCATCGGCGGCGACGGCGGCACGCACCGCCGACAGCCCGGCGACCCCCGACCCGACGACGCACACCACCGGCGCACCCGCGGCGCCAGGCGCACCCGCGGCACCAGGCGCACCCAAGACACCAGGCGCACCCGCAGCGCCAGGCGCACCCCACGCACCTGCACTCATGGGCGTGCGGCGAGCATGCGCTCGAGCGCGACTCGTGAGGCGTCGGCGACCGCGGGGTCGACGGTGATTCGGTTGGGCGTCTCACCGGCGAGCAGCGACTCGAGGGTCCAGGCGAGGTAGGCGGGGTGAATGCGGTACATCGTCGAGCACGGGCACACGACCGGATCGAGGCAGAAGATCGTGAGGTCGGGGTGCTCGTCGGCGAGACGGTTCACGAGGTTGATCTCGGTGCCGATGGCGATGACGTCGCCGGGCGATGCCTCCTCGATCGCGCGGCGGATCACTTCGGTCGATCCGTTCGCATCCGCCGCCTCGACGACCGCGGCCGGGCACTCCGGGTGCACGATGACCCGCACACCCGGGTACTCGGCGCGCGCCTGCTCGATCTGTGCGACGGTGAACCGTTTGTGCACCGAGCAGAACCCGTTCCAGAGGATCACTTGCGCGTGCTCGAGCTGCTCCACGGTGTTGCCGCCGAGCGGCAGGTGCGGCCGCCAGAGCGGCATCTCATCCTCGGTGATCCCCATGGCCTTCGCGGTGTTGCGGCCGAGGTGCTGATCCGGAAAGAAGACGACCCGCTGCCCCCGCACAAACGCCCACTCGAGCACCGTTCGCGCGTTCGACGAGGTGCAGACGATGCCGCCGTTGCGGCCGCAGAACGCTTTGATCGCGGCCGACGAGTTCATGTAGGTGACCGGGATCACGGGCTGCCGACCGTCGGTGTCGGGTTCCGTGCCGAGCGTATCGGTGAGCTGCCGCCAGCACTCCTCCACCTGGTCGATGGTCGCCATGTCGGCCATCGAGCACCCGGCGGCGAGGTTCGGCAGGATGACCGCTTGATCCTCACCCGAGAGGATGTCGGCGGTCTCCGCCATGAAGTGCACGCCGCAGAACACGAACGCCTCGGCTTCGGGGTGCTGCTTCGCCGCCTGCGCGAGCATGAACGAGTCGCCCACGAAGTCGGCGTGCCGCACGACCTCATCACGCTGGTAGAAGTGACCGAGGATCGCCACCCGATCGCCGAGCTCCGCTTTCGCGGCGATGATGCGCGCCTCCAGTTCCGCCTCTGAGGCGCGCGTGTACGACTCGGGCAGCGGCCCCTGGCGCGGGGAGGTACGCGGGGCGCGATCCTCGACGGACGCGCCCGGCCCGTAGCCCGGATCCTGATCAATCGCCCACGGATCGCGCGCGAGGCCGCTGTCGCAGCTGCTCACGCCGGTCGCGCGGAGGGCGATGGGGCGCCGCGAGCCACGCGCCGATCGCTCGGGGGCCGCGCGCTCGGCTTCGCGGGTCGCGGCGGTCGTGATGAGTTCGTGCACGCTCGTCATTGCTGCATGCTCCTCTGGGATGGAAGGGAAAAACGGTTGGGGTGGGGTGCGGATCAGCGCTCGCGGAACCGGTACAGCTTCGCCGGCCGGTGTCGCGTGCCGGTTTCGACGTCGCCGGTGTCGACGAGGTGGCCTTGCGCGAGCGCCTGCCTGCGAAAGTTCGCGGGGTCGACCTCGGTGCCGAGAATTGCCTCGTGCACTCGGCGCAGCTGCGCAAGGGTGAAGGTGCCGCCGAGAAAGCGGTGGGCGACGGCGGCGTACTCGGTCTTCATGCGCAGACGCCAGAGCGCGTACTCGACGATGTCGGCGTGATCGAATGCGAGCTCGGGCAGGCGATCGGCAGAGAACCAGGCGATGTTCTCGGGCTCGACGGGCGGGTCTGCCGGTGCGACGAGATCGTTCTCGCCGTAGAGCGCCCAGTAGGCGATCGTGACGAGCCGTTGCCCGCGGCCCGACCGCTCCACGTCACCGAACGCGTAGAGCTGTTCGAGGTACCCGGGGCTCGCGCCGACCGTGGCGCGGAGGGTGCGTTCGGCGCTCTCGGCGAGCGTCTCATCCCACGGGATCGGCCCGCCGGGCAGCGCCCACACGCCGGCGAAGGGCTCGCGGGTGCGACGCACGAGCGGCAGCCACGGCGTGCCCTCGGCGGCTTCGCCCGCGTCAGTGGCACCGGCTCCGGCGCCCCCGCCCGCGGGCCCGGTGTCGCCCGAATCCCCGAGTTCGGCACCCTCGGGCGCCCCGAGCGCGAACGCGACGGCGGAGACGGCGATCGCCGGCGGCGCCGTGCGGCGCTCGCTGGCACTCAGCCTTGAATAGTCCATCGCTGTGCGTTCCGTCCACTGATCGATTCGACTTATAGTCATCGTGACTCTATCAAGGTTTTCCGGAAACACCAGTCCTCTGACGACGCGGAATCGATCCGGCGACGGACGCAACGAAATCTGCGCGGATAACTGCATCACATGGCGCGGATTTCACCCTCTTCTTCTCTGGTGGCGGTGCGGGCTCGACTCCGAGCAGCCGCACCGCCGAGAGCGCATTGAAGGCACAGAGGGGAACACCAGTTGAAATTCCGCAAGGAAGGCTCGTCGCAGTCGAGCCGAAAGGGTCTCAGGGCACTGGGCGCGGCGCTCGCCGGCCTGCTCGCCGTGACCGGCATCATCGCGGCACCCGCCGCAGCACTCGCCGCGCCAGACGCGAGCCAGGTCCGGATCGACGACGTCTCGTTCGAGAACGACACGTTCAACGACTGGGAGCGTCAGCGCCTCACCGTCGAGTGGAGCATTCCGGCCGAGGCCGTGGCTCCCGTCTCCCTGACACTCCCCCTGCCCGAGGAGCTGCACGGCCGCTCGGACACGTTCCCCATGATGGGGCCCGACGATCAAGTCGCGGGCGAGTGCGTGGTCACTGAGACCGCCATCACCTGCACCGTCGACGACGCCTTCATCGAGGCGAACCCCTACGAAGTCTCCGGCAGCTTCTTCATCGGCGTGGAGACGCGCCTCGACACCCGCGAGACGGTCGACAAGACCTTCGTCTTCGGCGATGTCACCACGAATGTGACGGTGAACCCGAGCCCCAACTGGTGCGACGAGAACTGCGAGTTCGGCGACTTCTGGGGCGGCAAGTACGGCTGGTACAACAAGGCCGATGACACCATCGAGTGGACGGTGCAGGTGCCCGCAGGCGAGAACGGTATCGCCGCCGGTCAGGAGATTGTGGTCACCGACCTGCTCGACGAGGAGGACTACGAACTCCTGGTCGACGGCACCTACCCGCGCGTGCTCGAGACGAGCACGCTGCAGTACGACCGCTGGGGTCGCGAGGGCGTCTCCGGCTGGCAGGTGCGCACCGACGGCGTCGAGTGGAGCAACGGCGATCTGACGGCGACGTTCGACTCGCGCGAGGGTCGCGGATCCGACTGGAGCAACGACATCGAGCCGCCGACCCAGGGCGCCCAGCGCGGCGTCGACGGCAGCTTCTACATCGTGCAGTGGAAGGTGAAGGCGCTCACGGGCGGCGAACTGCAGGCGAACGGTGACCGCGTCTTCCGCAACTCCGCCGAGTGGAGTATCGACGGCAACGCCTCGAACCCCACCGGTGGCAGCGCCACCCGCTACACCAGCGGCGGCACCGTGATGAGCGCGAACTACGGCCGGTTCGCGGTCACGAAAGAGCTGACCGGCGACACCACGCTGAACCCCGAGTTCACCGTGAACTACACCGTGACCGAGCCCGGGCAGGAGCCGGCGGATCGATCATTCACCGTCCGCTCCGGCGAGACGTTCACGAGCCCCGAGTTCTTTCGCGGATCCGTGGTCGAACTCACTGAGGCGACGCCCACCGACCCCGAGAACGTGGACTGGGCCGAACCGGTGTTCCTCGATGCCTCGGGTGAGCCGGCGGAGACCCTGACGTTCGCACCCGGCGGTAACGGCACGCTCGGCGCGCTGACCGAGATCCGTCTCGTGAACGATGCCCAGCTGCAGACCGGCTCATTCTCCGCGCAGAAGTCGGTCGTCAACACGGACGACGTGCCCCTGGCCGACGACCTCACGTTCGCCCTCGACTACAGCTACCCGGCCGACGCCGAGAAGGGATTCGGTGCCGGCAGTGGCACGCTCGAGCTGCCCATCTCGGGCGACGTCGTCACGAGCGGCGACCTGCCCGTCGGTGCCGAGGTGACGCTCACCGAGGCGAACCTGCCGAACGTGCCGGGCGCGACGTGGGGCGACCCGATCATCGACCCGACCACGCTCACCATCGGCGAGACGGACGAGCCGATCACGGCGCAGGTCACCAACACCATCACGCAGGACACCGGCGGCTTCTCCGTCACCAAGTCCGTGTCGGGCGACGGAACGGGCCTCGTGCCCGACGACGCCGTGTTCACGGTGGCCTACGCGTACCCCGAGATCAACGGGTTCCCGGCCGGCAGCGGCGAGATCTCCTTCGGCGCCGGCGAGACCGGAACCGTGGACGGTCTTCCCGCCGGAGCAACCGTCACCCTCGCCGAGCTCGAGGTCACCGACCCCGAGGGCGGCACCTGGGGCGATCCCGCATTCAGCGAGAGCACGTTCACGGTCGCGAAGGACACGGTGGTGTCGATCGACCTCGACAACCCGATCTCGTGGAACAACGGCGACTTCTCCGTGCTGAAGCAGGTGTCGGGTGACGGTGCGGACCTGGTGCCGGCTGACGCGGCGTTCACGGTCGACTACACCTACACCCTGCCCGACGCGCTCGGAGCGGACCCCGCGACCGGTTCGGGCTCGCTCACCGTGCTGAACAACGGTGAGACCGTGACGAGCGATCCGCTGCCGTACGGCACCCAGGTCGAGGTCACCGAGGCCACCCCGGTCAACACACCGGGCGGCACGTGGACGGATGCGACCTTCGACCAGGCGAGCTTCACCATCGGCGACGAAACGACGCTCGCCGTCACGCTGACCAATGCGATCGAGCGCGACCTCGGCGGCTTCGCCGTCACCAAGTCGGTCTCGGGCACCGGTGCCGGCCTCGTCGCCGCCGACACCGAGTTCACCGTGAACTACTCCTACCCCGCGGGTGAGTGGTACGACGCCGGCGAAGGCACGCTCACGGTGAAGAACGGCGAGACCGCAACGGTCGAGGGAATCCCGGCGAGCGCCGTGGTGACCCTGACCGAAGCCGATCCCGAAGATCCGACGAACGGTCATTGGGTCTCGTCCTCCTTCACCTCGGGCAACATCGCGGTGATCGAGAAGAACGGTGTCGCCGGTGTCAAGCTCGAGAACGTGGTCGCACTCGGCGAGGGTGGCTTCACCGTGCAGAAGTCGATCGCGGGCTCGGGTGCCGACCTCGTCGATCCGGGTGCGACCTTCGTCGTCGATTACGCCTATGACGCGGGGATCGGGTTCGAGGCCGGATCCGGTCAGATCACCGTGACCGCCGACGGCACCCCGGTCGGCGTCACGGGGCTCCCCGCGGGTGCCGAGGTGCGGCTCTCCGAGGAGATCCCGACCGGGATCGCCGGCGGGCGATGGACCTCTGCCGCGTTCTCCGACGACGTGATCGTCGTGGGCCAGGCGGAGACCGCTGAGGTGTCGCTGACGAACACCATCGATCCGGTGTCACCCGGCACCCCGGAGAAGCCGGGAGAGCCTGGCGATCGTCCGGGCGGTGGTCTCGTGAACACGGGAGCCGCATCGCTTCTGTGGATCGGCGTCGCCGCGGCACTCGCAGCGCTCGGAGGCGCACTCGTGTGGCGGGCACGCCGCCGCACGGCGGACGCGGGCTAAACGCACGCGCACCTCAGGGCCCGCGGTCCGGCATCGTGTCGGACCGCGGGCCCTGTCGCGTCTCGCCCTGCATCAGAAAAAGATTCACGAACCGCGTCACACGAGCGCATCTACCTGATCATATATAAGGAAACTTTGCCCTTCTGTCTCGCAAATCTCTCGTTCATCTCGGTTTTCTGAACGAGAGCACCATGTGTTTCTTTCCCAGCTGAAATGTGTCTATGCTGGCTGCGGAAAGAGGGGCTCGGACGTGCGTATCAGTCGTCGGATCTCGACCGACGGCGATACCTGGTGAGACATGAGAAGAATTGTTCTGCACGCGTGCATCGCGGTGCTCGCACTCTTCGTTCTCACCCCCGGCTTCGCCGCACCGGCGACGGCCGATGAGACGGCACCGGCGCGCGGCCACCACCACCACGATCACGACGACCGCGGCGACGACGATCACGACGACGACACCGACACCGCGCCAGTGGCGATCGAGGGCGCTGATCTGCAAGCGCTGATCATGCTCGGGTGGACCGGCCCCGGATCGCGCATCTCCGTTGACGTCGTCGTGCAGAACGCTGGGCCGGGCGCGTCATCGGGGTACGCGCTCGTCTTCGCTCCCGAGCTGGGCACCGACCGATCTGTCACGGCGGGAGAAGCGTGCGCCGTCCGATCCGAGGGCGGCTTCACCTGTTCGGGCGGCGCCCTGCCTGCTGGAGAGTCACAGACCCACCGGTTCTCGTTCGCACCGGCGGGTGAATCCGAAGCGTGGCCGCCGTTCTGGTTCGCGACCGTCACGGGCAACGAACCCGATCCGGAACCCGGCAACGACCGGACGAGCCTCGAACTCCCCGACAGCACGTTCGTGCGCATCGAACCGGATATCAAGACCCGTGTCGAAGACGCGAACCAGGATGGGCTGGCGACCCCGGGCGAGCGCATCGAGACCTTCGTCCACCTCGTGAACACGAGCGCGTACCCGTGGGAGCAGGTGCAGGTCTCCGTCTCGGGCACCATCTGGGATCATCGCGAGCTCGAGCAGACGATCGCCCCCGGTGAGGAAACGACGGTGAAGTTCGCGGGCGTCGTCCCCGATCTGGGGCCCGACGCCTCGAGCGGCATCGAAGCGCAGGTGTCGGCTCGGGCGGTCGGCGCGAACGTCGACGGGTGGAGCGGCACGCTCATGCTCATCGGACCGTACGCGACGCCGAATCCGTTCGGCCCGCGCGGAGACCAGTACCTCCCGACGCGCCCCGACCGCGACGGTCCGCCTGCGGTCGACCTCGAAGCCGAACGCGCCGAACGCGAACGCATCGCGGATCGGCAGCGTGCCGCGCGAGATGCGCGCGAGTCGACGTCGGGCACCGCGCCCGACCAGTCGGGTGCGACGACGACGGCTCCGCCGATGACCATGGCCCCGCCACCCCATGCCTTGGATCATGACCCCCGGACGCGTTCGACCGATCGCAGCACCAGTGCGACGGGCGCGACCGATGCCGCACCGGGATGGCTCAGCGATGCGATGCGTGACTCGGAAATCGCGACCGGCGATCCCGCACCCTCGGCGTTGGACGCAGGCTGGATGGACGATCTGCGCGCGAACAGTCCGCTCAGCGGGTTCCAGTCGGTCCTCGTGCTGCAGGGCCTCATCGCGTGTGTCATCGTCGCCCTGTATGTGAGCATCGCCCGCGCACGCGCGCGACGAGACCGGGCAGCGGACGCATGAGGCAGAGGAGACCGTCGGACCCACGCGGGACCGGCTCGACGGAGCTGAGCGACGAAGCGCTCTGCGATCTCGCCCGCGAGGGCGCCTCCTGGCCGCTCGAGGAGCTGTGGGATCGGCACTTCTCCATGACCCGCGCCTGGGCGATGAAGAAGGACCCGGACGCGGGCGAAGACGCCACTGCTGAGGCCTTCACTCGGGTATTCCAGGCGCTCCGATCGGGAGTGGGTCCGATGACGTCGTTCCGCGGGTACCTGTTCAAGACGGTGGACTCCGCCCTCGTCAAGCACTGGAACACCGTGCGCCGGTTCAGCCCGCTCGACGATCTCGGCGAGTTCGCGGACGACGACGCACCCGATCACGCCGACGCCTTGACCGATGACGAAGAACGCAAAGCCGCGGCCGTCGCGCTGCAGGATATTCCGGAGCGCTGGCGCGAGATCATCATCGCGGTCGATGTCGAACGGCGCCCGGTGCAGGAGGTCGCGGCCGAACTCGGGCTCACCCCGAATTCCGCCTCGGTGCTGCTGAAGCGCGCGCGGTCGGGTCTGCGGAAGGCGTGGATGGAGCGGCTGCACACGCCGACCGAATCGTTGCCCCACGACTGCGCGACGGCGGTGCAGCATTTCGGAACGCTGCGCTGGGGCAAGCAGGGCACCCGGGTGCGGTCGTCCACCGAACGTCACCTGGAGACGTGCGAATCCTGCCCGTCGCGCTACCGTCTGTTCCTCGAACGGGCCACCACGGTCGGCCTGGGGCTGACCGCCCTTCTGACGTTGACGCGGGGCTGGCGCGACAAGTTCGTGCCAGCGCTCGCGACCTCGGCGACCATCGTCGCGTCGTTCTCGGTGACGGTCTCGCTCGAGCCCCTGTTCGACCCGCCAATTGTCGCCGAACCCACAGTGCCAGCGATGCCGGCTGAGGCGCCGCCGCCGGCGGACGACGGTACAGGCACGGGCGATCGCGGCTCCACGCGGACCTCGGACTCGGATGCACCCCTGCCAGTGGTCACCCCCATCGACGCGGAGGACGGCAGCGAGGCCGCAGAGGTGCCGACCGCGCCCCTCGATCCGGCGGACGCCGAGCGGGCGGATCCCGAAACGCCCGCGACCTCCGGAGCCGACGGCGAGACGAACGACGGCCGACTCTACTTCGGCGATTGGACCGGCTGGGACGAAGACACCGAGACCTTCGTCACCGAGACGGAGTGATGCGGATCATTCCCCCCGCGTCAGCGGCAGCAGGTCGGCTTGGCTGCGCAACTGGGTGTATGTCGGCAGCAACGCGGTGTAGAGGTTATCGAAGATCGGCAGGAGCGCCTGGTACGTCTCGACGTCCTCGGCTCGCGGTGACACCGAGTGCTTCACCGGCGTGATGTCAGCGGCCACATCGATCGAGTCGATGAGCCCGAGCGCGTACATGCCGAGCAGCGCGGCGCCGAGTCCCGAGCCCTCCTGCTCTTCGAGCATGTCGATGCGCGTGTCGAAGACGCTCGCGAGCACCTGCTGCCAGAGCGAGTGCTTCGTCACCCCGCCCGTGGCACGGATCTCCTCGATATCGAGGCCTGCCGCCCGCATCGACTTCAGCACGAGCGCGAGCTGCATGGCGACCCCCTCGACCGCCGCGCTCACGAGGTGCTCACGCGTGTGGGAGCGGGTGAGGCCGATATAGGCACCGCGGGCGAGGCCGCTCCAGTGCGGGGCGCGTTCGCTGAGCAGGTACGGCAGCATGATGAGGCCGCCCGAGCCTGCGGGGACCGATGCCGCGGCGTCGAGCAGTTCGGGTGTCGTGATCTGCTCGGGATCCGCGATCTCGTCGCGAATCCAGTTGAGGACGACTCCCCCGTTGTTGATCGCACCACCGATGACCCAGCGATCCTCCGTGATGGCGTAGCAGAAGACGCCGCCCTGCGGATCGACGGCCGGCGCCTCGACCGCCACGCGGAGCGCGCCGCTCGTGCCGATGGAGCACGCCGCCACGCCGGGCCGAACGGCACCGACGCCGAGGTTCGCCAGGGGCCCGTCACCCGCACCCACCACGACCCGCGTCGACGCCGGGAGGCCGGTGGCCTCAGCGGTCGACGCGACGATCCCCTCGAGCACCGTGGTCGTCGGCACGAGTCGGGGCAACTGCTCCGGCGTGATGCCGGCGCGCTGCAACGCTTCCGGATCCCACTCGAGCCGGTAGATGTCGAGCAGACCCGAGCATGAGGCGAGCGAGTGATCGGTGACGAACTCGCCGGTCATGCGCTGCAGCACCCAGTCCTTGATGCCGACCCAGAACGCGGCGGCACGGCACGTCTCCGGATCCTGCTCCCGGTACCAGACCAGCTTCATGAGGGGCGACATCGGGTGGATCGGCGTTCCCGTGCGCTGGTGCAGCGCGAGACCTGGGCCGGATCCGCGCAGCCGCTCGGCCTGCAGCGTCGCCCGCGTGTCCGCCCACGTCGCGACACCGGTGAGGGGCGTGAGGTCGGCGTCGACCGCCATGAGGCTGTGCATGGCGGAGGAGAACGAGAGGCCGGCGATCCGGCCGGCGCCCACCTCGGTGACGACGTCGCCGATGGCGCTGAGCACGGCGGTCAGGATCAGCTCCGGATCCTGCACCGCCCACCCGGGCTCGGGCTCGTCGAGCGGGTACCCGTGCTGTGCTGCCGCCACTTGCTGGCCGTCTGGCGTGTACGCCACGGCCTTCGTCGCCGTCGTTCCCATGTCGACGCCGATGACGACGTCAGCCGCTGCGCTCATGATGCCTTGATCCTCTGTTCCGATTCCGACCGGTTACGCCCGTGCCCCGGGCAGTGCGACGACGACCTTGCTCGACTCCCGCGAGTCCTTCGCGAGGTCGAACGCGGCGACCGCCTCGTCGAGCGCACGCTCGTGCGTGATGACGCGCTCGATGTCGGGCTGCGCGTCGAGCAGCGCGACCGCGGCATCGATCTCGTCGTTGAAGCGGAACGTGCCGAGCAGCTGCGCCTCTTTCGAGATGATCGGTGCGAGGCCCACGGGGCGCGGATCGTTCGGCACCATGCCGACCTGCACGATCGTGCCGCGACGCCGCACCGCAACACCCGCGGTCGTGATCGCCGGAGACGCTCCGGAGCACTCGAAGACCACGTCGAACGCAGCAACGGGCACCTCGTCGACGCCGACCTGCAGGGTCGCGTCGGCGCCCAGTTCGCCGCCGAGTTCGGTGCCGCGGGCGAGCGGCTCGGCGAGCACATCGCTGAGGGTGACGTGCGCCGCGCCGCGGGCCTTCGCCGCGATGACGGTGAGCAACCCGATCGGTCCGGCACCCGAGACGAGCACGCGCGCTCCCCTGATGTCGGCGCCTACGTCGGCCACCCGGCTGACGGCGTGCAGGGCGACCGCGAGCGGTTCGGCGAGCACGGCGCGCCGCACCGGCAGCGACTCGGGCAGGCGACGGAGCATGTTCTCGCGCACGACGAGGTACTCGCTCATGGCGCCCTGCGTGTGCGGCCAGGTGGCGGCACTGCCGAGGTACGAGCCGTTCGGCCAGAGGTGCGGCTGGTCGGCGATCTCGGGCTGCGAGGTGCCGAATCTCGCCGGGTGCACCGTCACCGGGGTGCCCGACGCCCACGCGCCCGTCGGGTCGAGGTCGACGACGCCCGACAGCTCGTGGCCGGGGATCAGCGGCTCGCGCACCGCGTACTCGCCGTTCACACCCGCGAAGTAGTAGTGCAGGTCGGAACCGCAGATGCCGACGTAGTCGACGCGGATCCGCACCTCCCCCGCACCCGGCTCCGGTGCGGCGATCTCGCGCACCTCGAGCTGATCCTTCGCATCGATGAATGCTGCACGCATCAGACCACCGCCGTCATTCCGCCGTCGACAAAGATGTTCTGCCCCGAGACGAAGCTCGAAGCGTCCGAGGCCAGGTAGATGAGCGTGCCCCAGAGCTCGGTGAAGTCGCCCCACCGCTGCGCCGGTGTGCGCGCCCGCAGCCACGCGTCGAACGCCTCGTCTTCGACGAGCGCCCGGTTCATCTCGGTCGCGAAGTAGCCGGGCGAGATGGCGTTGACCTGCACCCCGTGTCGCGCCAGGTCGGCGGCCATGCCCTTCGTGAGCATCGCGACACCGCCCTTGCTCGCCGAGTAGGGCGCGATGGTCTGGCGGGCGAGCTGTGCCTGCACCGATCCGATGTTGATGACCTTGCCCGAGCCGCGCTCGGCCATCGCCGGCGTCACGAATCGCGAGACGTAGAAGACGCTCGACAGGTTGCTCGTGATGATCGCGTCCCAGTCGTCGACGGGAAACTCGGTGAACGGCGCACGGCGCTGCACCCCGGCGTTGTTCACCAGGATGTCTGGCGTGCCATGCTCGGCGAGCATCGCGCCGATCGCCGCCTCGACCGCGGCCGCGTCGGTGACGTCGAAGCGGAGCTCGCCGGCAACGGTGCCGCCGGCCGCTTCCACCTCGGCGCGGGTCTCCGCCAGCGCCGCGGCGTCGCGACCGTGCAGCAGCAGGCGGGCGCCCGCCTGCCCGAGAGACGTCGCGAGGGATCTGCCCAGCCCTCGCGACGAACCGGTGACGAGGGCCAGACGACCCTCGATGTCGAAGATGGCGCTCACACGCCCACCGCCGACGAGATGCCGTAGATCGCGTAGACGAGCCCGAAGCCCACGAGCGAGAGCAGCGTCTGCTGCACCGTCCAGGTCTTCAGCGTCGTCTTCACGTCCATGTTCATGAGCTTGCCGACGAGCCAGAAGCCCGAGTCGTTCACGTGGCTCGCGAACACCGAGCCGGCAGCCGCCGCCAGCGTGATGCAGGCGACCTGCATGCTGGTGAAATCGCCCGACATGACGGCGGGGGCCATAAGGCCGGCGGCCGTCACGAGCGCGACGGTCGCCGAACCCTGCGCGACGCGCAGCACGACGGCGATCACGTATGCCGCGAGGATGACGGGCAGGCCGAGATCGGAGAGCGAATCGGAGAGCGCGTCGCCGATGCCCGAGGTGCGCAGCACGCCGCCGAACATGCCGCCGGCGCCCGTGATGAGGATCACGGAGGCGACCGGGCCGAACGTGCCGTCCACGAGCTTGTCGAGCGCACTGCCGGTCTCGCCGCGGAACTTGCCGAGCACCAGGATCGCGACGAGCGCCGAGATGAGCAGCGCGACCGGCGCGGTGCCGATGAGCGAGAGCCACTGCACCCAGGTCGCGTCGCCGTCGACGGTGCCGGCGGTGGTGAGCGCGTTGAGGCCGGTGTTGAAGAGGATCAGCACGAGCGGCAGGAGGAGGATCGCCACGACGGTGCCGAACTTCGGCGGGTTCTTCGGCTGATCCTCATCGGTGCGACCGAAGAGGTCGGGCACGATCATGGGGTACTTGGAGTTCACGAACTTCGCCCACAGGTAACCGGTGAGGTACCAGAGCGGGAACGCGATGACGATGCCGACGAGCAGCACGAGGCCGAGGCTCGCGCCGAAGAACTCGGTCGCGGCGACGGGGCCGGGGTGCGGGGGCACGAAGATGTGCATGACCGAGAAGGCCGCGGCGCCCGAGAAGCCGTACAGCAGCAGGTTCTTGCCGCCGATACGCCGTGCGACGGCGAAGATGATCGGCAGCATGACGATGAGGCCGGCGTCGAAGAAGATCGGGAAGCCGAGGATCAGTGAGGTCACACCGAGCGCGAACGCGGCGCGCTTCTCGCCGAAGATGCTGACCATCTTCTCGGCGACGACCTTCGCGCCACCGGAGGACTCGACGAGGCGGCCGAGGATGGCGCCGAGACCGATGAGCAGCGCCACGGATCCGAGCGTGCCGCCGAATCCGTCCAGCAGCGTGTCGACGATCATTCCGGCGGGGATGCCCGTGGCGAGCGCCGTCAGCAGCGAGACGACCACGAGCACGAGGAACGCGTGCAGCCGCACCTTGATGACGAGGAACAGGATGAGGGCGACCGCGACGGCAGCGATGCCGAGCAGCGGACCCGCGCCCAGTGTTTGGGTCCAGTCTTCCATGAAAGATCTCCGTTGAATCGATGGGATGCCCGAGAATGTTTCGCGCACGTTACGTCATACGATTCTCCACGTTAAAGTATGATCAATCAGACGGCAACCCCGGCCGGGTATCACCGGTCTCGGCGCGACGACGAGGAGGACGCAGTGGTCGACAACGTGCACGAGACCGTGCTCGACTCCTTGGGCACGCGCATCGCCGCGGGTGATCCGGCCCCGGGCGCCTCGTTCACGCTCGCAGACCTGGAGGCCGACTACGACGCGTCGCGCACGACGGCGCGCGAGGCCGTAAAAGTGCTCGAGAGCATCCGCATGGTGTCCTCGCGCCGACGCATCGGCATCACGGTCCGGCCTCGCGAGGAGTGGGACGCGCTTGACGAGCACCTGATCCGCTGGAACCTCGCCGGTCCGTTCCGGCAGCACCAGTTCGAGGCGCTCCTCGAACTGCGCGTCGCCGTCGAACCGCTCGCCGCACGGCTGACCGCGATCCGCGCGACCGACGCGCAACGCGCCGAACTGCTGCGCCTCGCCACGCGATTGCACGAACTCGGCAGCCAGGGACTCGGAGCGAGCGACCCCTACCTGCAGGTCGACCTCGAGTACCACCGCCTGCTGCTCACCAGCTCGCGGAACCCGCAGTTCACCACGCTGACCGGACCCGTCGACCTCGTGCTCAGCTGGCGCGCCGGTCTGGGGCTCACGCCGGCGATTCCGGTGGAGGGGACCCTCGAGGATCACCTGCGCACCGCTCGCGCCATCGTCGACGGCGACGCAGATGCGGCCGAGCGTCACGCGCGATCGCACCTGCGCACGGTGTGGGGCGAGGTCATCGCCGGATAGGGTGGGATCGGTGCCCGGCCGCTCACGCAGCGGAGCGCACCGGAAGGAGCACCGTGAGCGACCTGCGCGATCCGGGTGACGCATGGGTCACCGCAGCCGACGGCAACCGATACTGGGGGCGGTTCGGCGCCGCGGGCCTGCTCGCCTACGATCGGGATCGCGACGCCGTGCTCATGCAGCACCGCGTCACCTGGAGCGACCACGGTGACACCTGGGGCATCCCGGGCGGCGCCCGGCACCAGGGCGAAGCCGCCGACGTCGCGGCCCTCCGCGAGGCGCAGGAGGAAGCGGGGGTGCCCGACCACGCGGTGCAGCCGCGCTTCACCCACCTGCTCGACCGCACCGGCTGGACCTACACGACGCTGATCGCCGAGGTCGTCTCGCCGTTCGAACCGAAGATCTCCGACCCCGAGAGCCACGCGCTCGCCTGGGTCGCCGTGGACGAGGTCGCGGCGCTCGACCTCCACCCCGCGTTCGCCTCCGCGTGGGAACTGCTGCGCCCGCTGCTGCGCGCCAGACGCGTGGTCGTCGTCGACGCCGCCAACGTCGTCGGGTCCGTGCCCGACGGATGGTGGAAGGATCGTCGCGGCGCCGCCGAGCGGCTCCGCGACCGCATCGATGCGCTCGCGGTCGCCGGGGTGCGCCCGGGCTTCCTCGGTCTGCCCGAGACCGTCGTCCCCGGCCTCGATCGCGCGCACCCGGAGTGGATCCTGGTCACCGAAGGGCGTGCGCGCGGCATCGCCGCGGCTCCGCACGTCACGGTCATCGACGCTCCCGAGCTCGGCGACGACACCATCTTCGCGCAGACCGCTGCGCTCCGCGCATCGGGCGCCGACGTCACCGTGGTCACGAGTGACGCCGAGCTCAAGAACCGGGTCTCCGGAGCCGGAGCCGCCCGCGTGCACGGGGCCGGAACCCTGGTGCGGCAGCTGCCCGCCCGCTGACACCCACCCGCCGAACACGGGTTCACTGGGCGCGCGCTGGGCGTCTGCACATCGATGTTGTCGGCATCGGAACTTTCCTGTACAAATGTACATGTACAGATGTACAGGGAAGATGAGGTGATCCCATGACGGCACTCGAGACCGAGCCGACGCCGCGAAAGCGCGACCCCGAAGCGCGTCGTCGCGCGATCCTCGAGGCGGCCACAGCGATCATCGTTGAGCAGGGTGATTCCGCGCTGACGCACCGGGCCGTCGCGAAGCGCGCCGGGGTCGCACTCGGATCCACGACCCAGTACTTCAGCTCCATCGACGACCTGCGTGCCTCGGCCCTGCAGCTGCTCTCCGATGAGATCGATGCGGAGCTCGCCGAGATGGAGCAGGAGATCGAACTCTTCATCACCGCCCCCGAACGCGCCGCCGCGAAGCTGCACGAGTTCCTCTGCGACACCCGCCAGGTGCACGCTGAGATCGCCCTCATCGCCGCGGGAACGCAGAACGCCGAGCTCCGCGCCCTCGCTCTGAGATGGACGGACCGGTTCATCGACGCTCTCGCGCCGCACGTCGGCCGTGGGCGCGCGACCGCCCTCGCGGTCTACGCCGACGGGGCGCTGGTCTACGCCGCGCTCCACGACGCACCGCTCCCCATCGACGCCTTCACGTCCTTCTTCCGCACCATCCTCACCACCCCAGACCAGGACCCCGCATGATGACCTCGCAGACCCACTCCGCTCCCCACCCGTCGATCCAGTTGAGCCGTCGCGGTCGCTGGGCCGCCGTCGCGGTGCTCGCGGCGAGCCTGCTCGTGATCATGATGGACATGACGATCCTGAACATCGCGATCCCCGACATGGCGGCCGAGCTCACGCCGACGTCGACGCAGCAGCTCTGGATCGTCGACATCTACTCCCTCGTCCTCGCCGGCCTGCTGGTCTCGTGGGCGGCGATCGCCGACCGCTGGGGCCGGAAGCGCATGCTCATGCTCGGCTATGCGCTCTTCGGTGGCGCCTCGCTGCTCGTGCTCTTCGCCGAGAGCGCTGAGGCCGTGATCGCGATCCGCGCCCTGCTCGGCGTCGGTGGCGCCATGATCATGCCCACTACGCTGTCGCTCATCCGCGTCATCTTCACCGACGCCAAAGAGCGCGCGACCGCGCTCAGCATCTGGGCCGCCGTATCCGGGCTGGGTGCCGCGATCGGCCCGCTCGCGGGCGGCTTCCTGCTCGAGCACTTCTCGTGGCACGCGGCGTTCCTCATCAACGTGCCGCTCATGGTCGGCGCCCTGATCGCCGGGTTCCTCCTGCTCCCGGAGTCGCGGGTGCCGAACCCCGGTCGGTGGGACGCCCTCGCGGCACTGCTCTCGCTCGTCGGCATGACCCTGCTTGTCTGGTCGATCAAGACCTTCGGCAAGGAGGCGACGCTCGCCGCCCCAGAAGCGTGGATCGCGCTCGCGGGCGCCGTCGTCACGCTCGGCTGGTTCGGGTTGCGCTGCGTCCGCAGCGATCACCCGCTGCTCGAGCTGCGACTCTTCAACAGCCGCCCGTTCTCCGCCGGCATGATCGCCGCGCTCGGCTCCACCTTCGCGATGGTCGCCGCACTGCTGCTGCTCGCGCAGTGGATGCAGCTCGTCGACGGCGCCTCCCCGCTCGAGGCGGGACTCCGCCTCACGCCGATGGCGATCGCCAGCGCGGTCGCCTCCGTCTCCGCTCCCCCGCTCGCGCGCCTCATCGGCGCACGCGCGGTGGTGGCCGGCGGCGTCGGCGTCGCGGGCATCGGCATGATCACGATCGGCATCACGCCGGGCACGCTCGCGCTGCCCATCGTGCTCATCGCACTCGTGCTCATCGGCGCGGGGGCCGGATCACTCGCGATCGCCTCGGCGATGGTCATGGCGAACTCCCCCGAGGAGAAGGCCGGCAACGCGGGCGCACTCGAGGAGACCTCGTACGAGCTCGGAGCCGTGCTCGGCGTCGCGATCCTGGGCAGCATCTCGGCGATCCTCTACCGCGCCGAGTTCGCGACGGGTACCGCATTCACCGGGCTGGATCCGGCGCTCGGACTCGAGGCGCAGGAGTCGCTCGGCGCGGCGATCGCCATCTCGGGCGAGGCGGGGCTTCCCGACCTCGCGACCGAAGCCGGTGTCGCCTTCACCCACTCCATGCAGACCACCGGGCTCATCGGCGGCTCCCTCATGATCGCCGTCGCCGCCGTCGTGTTCTGCGTCACCCCGAAGGGCACGCAGGTGTCGGGCGGATCCCACTGAGCGGAGGAGCACCCATGTCAGAACACATCGACACCCGGCACACGGGCGTCGTCGGAACAGACGCCGCGGACCGAGCCGATGCGCTGCGCGCGCTCTCGCGCGTGCCCGTCTCGGTGTTCACCGAGAACTCCGCGCCCGAGCGCCCGTTCACGACGGTGCTCGTCTTCGCCGACGCGCCCGCGGAACTCTCGTGGCGGGACTGGTTCGCGGAGATGAAGCAGACCGAGGAATCGTTCGATCGGATCCTGCCCCGGCTCGCCAACCCCGCGAAGCTCCTCGTGATCGGAACCTCCGCGGGGATCGGCGAACGCGAGCGCGCGGCGTCTCGGGAGTTCCTCTCCGACGTCACGACCGGCGTCGGCGCGTACGCGACGACCGAGTTCGGCCTGGATCTCAGCGTGAACGCCGTCGAAGTGCCCCCGGGCAGCGACGACCGGCTCCTGCTCGAACGCCTCGCGCGATTCGCCGAGCACGGACACGTCGCCGCCGACGGGCACGTACTCGCACGCGAAGAGATCGCGCACGACTCCGTCGCCGTCGCGATCGCGACCACGGAGATCTGACGCGATCTCACCGGGCTGCGCGGCGCGCGGCCGGGGCCCCGGTCAGCCGGCGTGCTCGGCCGGGGCCCCCTGATCCGCGTCGTACTTGAACCCGAGGTGGGAGTCCGCGAACCCGAGCCGGGTGTAGAAGCGGTGGGCGTCCGTGCGCGCGCCGTGCGAGGTCAGTTGCACGAGCGGTGCACCGGTCTCACGGATCGCGCGGTCCATCACCCAGCGCATCAGCGCGCCGCCGATGCCCGACGACCGCTCGGCACTCGACACTCGGACGGCTTCGACGAGCAATCGGCTCCGGCCGCGGTGACTCAGGCCGGGGATGACGGTCAGCTGCAGCATGCCCACCACGGCACCGGCCGAATCGAGCGCCACGATGAGCTCATTCCCGGGGCTGTCGGTGATCCGCTGCAGCGCCGCGGCGTAGATCGCCGCGTTCGCGTCGCTGATGCCATCGCCGCGACTGGTGCTGATGGCGTCGTCACCGAGCAGCCGCGTCACCGCCTCGAGGTCGTCTGAAGTCGCCCTGCGGATGTGGATGTCGGCCGCGCGAGCCTGCACCGAGGTCGGAAGCTGCAGTTCATCGATCACACTGCATTCTCCCGCAGATCATCCGCTGGGTGAAGCGGCACTCAGGCACCGGGGTACTGATGGGAGCGCGGTACCGGGGTACCCACGGGTGCATACTCCGGTCTGACGACCGTGAACCCGGGCGAGCGTACCGTCGAAGACAACAACGAAATCGCTCAGAACGGAGAACATCATGAGCATGGCAGACGGCACCACCACCCCTATCACCGAGTCGGCCTCGGTCTACGTCCCCGATGAGAAGCTGTCGGACGAGCCGGTCGTCGCGCCCGGAGACCGCACCATCGCCGAACGCCGCGCTCGCGCGTTCTCGGTCACCAGCTTCATACTCGGCATCGTCTCGGTCGCCGCGGGCTGGACCTTCTTCGTGCCGATCGTCGGACTCGTCCTCGGTCTCGTCGCACTGAAGAAGCCGACCGTCGACCGCACCCTCACCATCTGGGGCATCGTGCTGAACGGCGTCATGCTCGCACTCTTCGCGCTCGCCGCGATCGCGATCATGTTCTTCATCGGCGCGGGCCTCGCCATGGTGCCGTTCGCAGCGTAGCGGGAGGCGAACAGCAGGGGGGCTCCCCCGGCCGAGCACGGCGGAGTGACCCGGGGTCTCCTCGGGTCACTCCGCCGTTCGCTATTGCGTTTCGAGCGTCGCTCCGTCGGCGGGCGCCGTGAAGAAGGTGCTGCCGTAGTCGTCGCCGATACTGAAGACGATCTGCGGTGGTCCGGTCGGGTACGTGAAGGTCGGGCTGTCGATATCATCGTCGGTGGATCGGGTGATCGATGCGCTCGCGTCACCGACGGGGATGTCCACGCGGTCAGCCCCCTCCTGCATCAACGGCCAGACGCGGTCGAGTGCCACGTCGGACCACGCGAACTGCTCCTCGGCGAAGTCCGGCTGAATGGTCGCCGCACCGTCAGCGGAGACCCGGCCCCCGCGGTAGGTCCACCGGTCGGTCTTCGTGTCCCCCGCGGTCACGGGTGCTCCGACGATGACGAAGTCCTCCGCGACGACGATCGACGTCACCCGGTCGTGCCCGATCTCCGCCTCGAGTGCGCGCTGCGCATCGGCGAGGAACTCCGGTTGACGCAGGTCGGCCCGCAACTGGCCGCTCTGCACCGCCGCGACGGACTGGGCGACCGCCTGCCGATACGGCCAGATCACGACCGCAGCCGCGACGATCGCGATGACCGCGTAGAGCACGAAGCGCAGCGGACGCCCCGACCTGCTGACACCGAGCAGCGGTCCTTTCCGCTTCCCATTGACGATGCGCGTGTGGGGCACTGCGGGAACGAACGGCACCGTCGCGCGCGGCGGCACCGTGAGACCGGCACGGTCGCCCGGTGGCAGCGCGTCCGAGTCGACGAATGCGATTTCGGGTCCGCCCTCGAGCAGGATGGCGACCTCGCGCTCGAGGCCCGGCTGGAACGTCGGGATCGCCGTCACCGGCACCACGGTGCGCATCGTGCTCGCGAACGCAGACCCGCGCCGCGGCTGCACCGTGAGGTCGAGCTCGCAGAGCGGCTGATCGTTGATCTGCGTACCGGTCTGTCGCAGCGCGTCGATGCGGGCGAGACCGACGCGCCCCGCCGACTGCGCCGCCTGGACGGCTTCGGGCGACGCCCCGGCAGCGCTGCTCAGGGAGCCGCCGACGCGCGTGAGCACTGTCGCGACGATGACGACGGGGAGCGCGATGCTCGCCACGACAGTGCCGGCCCCCGGTGGACCGACGAGGGTCACGACCACTCCCCCGATGAGCGCACCGAGAGCCGCGAAAACGATCAGACGAAGCATGGAATCCAGTCTATCGAGCGCGCGACACCC
Source organism: Leucobacter tardus (assembly GCF_017583045.1). Taxonomy (GTDB): domain Bacteria; phylum Actinomycetota; class Actinomycetes; order Actinomycetales; family Microbacteriaceae; genus Leucobacter; species Leucobacter tardus. The sequence goes on from NZ_JAGFBF010000005.1 coordinate 1,074,849, forward strand.
GTCCGTCAGCGACGCCGCGTCATGAACACGTCGACGCCGTCATCGGAGTCCTCGATGAAGCCGTGGCGGGTGTACAAACGCTGCGCCGCACTCCCGTGCAGCACGTTGAGGCGCGTATCCCCGAGGTGCGGCACATCGAGCACGGCGCGCAGCACCGCTCCCCCGACGCCACGCCCCTGAGTTTCGGGCGACAGGTAGAAGTGCTCGATCCAGCGCACGCCGTCTTCGTCGACGCGCACCGTGATCGATCCAGCGTCGACGCCGTCGACCACGATGATGCGCGTCAGTTCCGGCAGGAACGCCAGCCGCATGCGGTCGCGCACGCGGTGCGCGTCGAACCGACCGAGCCGTTCGAGGTCGGGACGCAGCACGACGGCGCGCAGCTCGACGAGCCACTCGAGGTCCGCTGCGATGCTCGGTCGCAGATCCACCATCATCCGGTGAACGGGAAGACGTCGAACAGATGCGGATTGTGGGCGTGCACGATCACCCCGAACACCACGGCGTCGAACAGCAGGTGCACCGTGACGACGTACCAGAGCGACCGGGTCCGCGCGAAGATCAAACCCTGCGCGAGCGCGAACGGGATCGTCAGGATCGGGCCCCACGCCCGGTACCCGAGCTCCCAGAGGAACGAGACGAACACGATGGCCTGCAGCGCGTTCGCGGTCCAGAACGGGAAGTGCCGACGCAGCAGGGCGAACACCGTGCAGATGAAGAACAGCTCGTCCCAGATGCCGACCGCACCGACGCCGACGAAGAGGCGCAGGATCAGGTCGAGCGTGGTGACCTCCGGCCAGTTCTCGTACACGCCTGAGCTGATGAAGTAGAACGGCAGGATCAGCCACGCCAGCACGATGACCGCGACGAGCCAGATCCACTGCGCAAGGGTCCATCGTCCGCCCCCGCGCCACGGGAACGCCGTCGCTCGGTCGCGATACACGAACCGCGAGACGACATACGGCACCGCGACGGCACCGCCGAGCGCGAGCGTGAACCGCAGCATCGCCAGATTGTCGAGTTCGGCCGCGAGCGGGATGAGCCGGACGATGCCGAGTCCCATCACGATGAGCGAGAGGTCGCGCAGCAGCGACGGCGGAGGCGGCGCCGTCGTCGGCTGCGGCCCGGTGCCTCGACGACGCTCCACCGCCCAGGCGAGCGCCAGCCCGGCGGCGGCGAGCGCGATCCCGAGCCACACGATCTCGAGCACGAAGAACGCGGGGGCGATGAGGCAGATGGCGAGTGCGGCGGCGACGCCGAGCGAGCCGACCTGCGGGCGGGTGTCCGTTCGGCTGCTCATCTCTTCAGGGTACCGACTCCCCGGTCCCCGCGACCCGAATCGCGAGATCACGATCCCCGGGGTTCGGATGTCGGCATTCCGCATTACTCTGTTCAGCATGAGCGATGAGCACAGTGCAGTCCATCCCGCAGACGGCCACACGACGATCGTGGTCTCGGGCGCGCGCGCGCACAATTTGAAAGACATCAGCGTCGAGATCCCGAAGCGACGGCTCACCGTGTTCACCGGCGTGTCCGGCTCGGGCAAGAGCTCCCTCGTGTTCAGCACGATCGCCGCGGAGTCGCAGCGGCTCATCAATGAAACCTACAGCGCGTTCCTCCAGGGGTTCATGCCGTCGCAGAGCCGGCCGGATGTCGATGTACTCGAAGGACTGACGACCGCGATCATCGTCGATCAAGAGCGCATGGGTGCGAATCCTCGCTCCACCGTCGGCACGGCGACCGACGTGAACGCGATGCTGCGCATCGTGTTCTCGCGCATCGGCGACCCGCATGTCGGCCCACCGAACGCGTTCTCGTTCAACACGGCGTCGATCTCGGGGGCGGGTGCCGTGCAGTTCGAGAAGGACGGCAAGGTGGTAAAGGAGCGACGCGACTTCGCGATTCTCGGCGGCATGTGCCCGAAGTGCGAGGGCCGCGGCACCGTCTCCGACTTCGATCTCGACGAGCTCTACGATGCCGACAAGACTCTGACCGAGGGCGCGCTGAAGGTCCCCGGGTTCAGCATGGACGGCTGGTACGGACGCATTTTCGGGGCGCTGCTGCCGATGGACACACCGATTCGCGATTTCACCGAGCAGCAGCTCAACGACCTGCTGTACAAGGAACCGACGAAGGTGAAGATCGAGGGCTCCAATCTGACCTACGAGGGGCTGATCCCGCGCGTCCAGAAGTCGATGCTGTCGAAGGATCGGGAGGCGATGCAGAAGCACATCCGGGCCTTCGTGGATCGCGCGATCGTCTTCACCTCGTGCCCCGCGTGCGACGGCACGCGCCTGAACGAGTCGGCCCGTTCGGCGCAGGTCAACGGTCTGAACATCGCCGAGGCGAGCGCGTTGCAGATCACCGATCTCGCCGAGTGGGTGCGCGGCATCGACGACCCCGGCCTCGCTCCCCTCATCGCGAACCTGTCGCACACGCTCGATTCCTTCGTGCAGATCGGGCTCGGGTATCTGAGCCTCGACCGCCCGTCCGGCAGCCTGTCGGGCGGCGAATCGCAGCGCACCAAGATGATCAAGCACCTCGGGTCGTCGATCACGGATGCGACGTACGTGTTCGATGAGCCGTCGATCGGCCTGCACCCGCACGACATCCAGAACATGAACGAACTCCTCCTGCGGCTGCGCGACAAAGGCAACACGGTGCTCGTCGTCGAGCACAAGCCCGAGATGATCGGGATCGCCGACCACGTCATCGACCTCGGCCCCCTCGCGGGCTCGGCGGGCGGCGAGGTGTGCTTCACCGGGACCGTGGACGGCCTCCGCTCGAGCGGCACGCTGACCGGACGGCACCTCGATGACCGCGCGTCGCTGAAGGACACCGTCCGTGAAGCGACCGGATCGATCGAGGTGCGCGGCGCCGACCAGCACAACCTGCAGGGTGTCGACGTCGATGTGCCGCTCGGGGTGCTCACCGTCATCACGGGCGTCGCCGGGTCGGGCAAGAGCTCGCTCATCCACGGGAACGTCTCGACGCGTGACGGCGTCGTCGCCGTTGATCAGGGGGCGATTCGCGGATCGCGCCGGTCCAACCCCGCGACGTACACCGGGCTGCTCGACCCGGTGCGCACGGCGTTCGCGAAGGCGAACGGCGTGAAGCCGGCCCTGTTCAGCGCGAACTCGGAGGGCGCGTGCCCCGAGTGCAAGGGAGCCGGGGTCATCTACACCGAGCTCGGCGTCATGGCGACGGTCGAATCCACCTGCCCCGTGTGCGAGGGGCGACGGTTCAACGACGCGGTGCTCGAGTACACCCTCGGCGAGCTGAGCATCGCCGATGTGCTCGAACTCTCGATGAGCGAGGCGCGCGACTTCTTCGCCTCGGCCGAAGCGAGGGTAACGAAAGCGGTGAAGATCCTCGACAAGCTCGTCGATGTCGGCATCGGCTACATCAAGCTCGGTCAGCCGCTCTCCACCCTGTCGGGCGGCGAGCGCCAGCGGCTGAAGCTCGCGATCCACATGATCGAAGACGCCGACACGTACGTGCTCGACGAGCCGACCACCGGGCTGCACCTCGCCGATGTGCAGCACCTGCTGGCCCTCCTCGACCGACTGGTCGACGCCGGCAAGTCGGTGATCGTCATCGAGCATCATCAAGCCGTGATGGCTCATGCCGACTGGATCATCGACCTCGGACCGGGAGCCGGTCAGCAGGGCGGCCGTGTCGTGTTCGCGGGCACACCGTCCGATCTGGTCGCTGAGCAGTCGACGCTCACTGGCGAGCACCTGGCGGCGTACGTGGGCGCGTAAGGCGGAGAGTCACCCGACGCCGAACGGCCGCCATCAGTTCGCGGTTGTCGGCCGAGCGCGACCGTCGTTTCACACGTCGGCGCAGCGGATCACGCCGTCACGACCTCCGGTGACCCGGTACCGCCTTCGTGTCCCATCTCGTCGGCGAGACGGTTCGCCTCGGCGATGAGCGTCGGCACGATCTCGGCCTCGGGCACCGTCTTGATGACCTCACCCTTGACGAAGATCTGACCCTTACCGTTGCCCGAGGCGACGCCGAGGTCGGCCTCGCGCGCTTCACCCGGACCGTTCACGACGCAGCCCATGACCGCGACGCGGAGGGGCACGCTCATGCCTTCGAGGCCGGCGGTGACCTGATCTGCGAGCGTGTAGACGTCGACCTGGGCACGGCCGCAGGACGGGCACGAGACGATTTCGAGCTTGCGCTCGCGCAAGTTCAGCGACTGCAGAATCTGCAAGCCGACCTTCACCTCCTCGACCGGCGGGGCCGACAGCGAGACGCGGATGGTGTCGCCGATGCCCTCCGAGAGGAGCACCCCGAACGCAGTCGCGCTCTTGATGGTGCCCTGGAACGCCGGACCCGCCTCGGTCACACCGAGGTGCAGCGGCCAGTCGCCGCGCTCCGCGAGCTGTCGGTACGCCTTCACCATGACGATGGGATCGTTGTGCTTCACCGAGATCTTGAAGTCGTGGAAGTCGTGCTCCTCGAAGAGCGACGCCTCCCACACGGCGCTCTCCACCAGGGCTTCCGGCGTGGCCTTGCCGTACTTCTGGAGGAGGCGCGGGTCGAGCGAACCGGCGTTCACGCCGATGCGCAGCGAGACGCCCGCGGCCTTGGCGCGCTTCGCGATCTCACCGACCTGGTCGTCGAACTTGCGAATGTTGCCGGGGTTCACACGAACGGCGGCACACCCCGCGTCGATCGCGGCGTAGACGTAGTTCGGCTGGAAATGGATGTCGGCGATAACCGGGATCTGGCTCTTCTTCGCGATGATAGGCAAGGCCTCGGCGTCGTCGCGACTCGGGCAGGCCACCCGAACGATGTCGCAGCCCGAGGCTGTGAGCTCGGCGATCTGCTGCAGCGTCGCGTTGATGTCCGTCGTCGGCGTCGTCGTCATGGATTGCACCGACACGGGGGCGGTACCGCCCACCTTCACCGTGCCGACCTGAATCTCACGGGACTTGCGTCGCGGAGCGAGCACCTCTGGAACCTTGGGCATTCCCAAATTGATAGCAGCCACGACGACGAGTGTAGTCGCCGCTCCTGTGACGGGCCCCGAGTACACTGTGAGCGGAGTACGCACGCGAAGGGAACTGTCGGATGTCGGGTGAGTCGCCACTGGGTTCGGAACACCAGCGTTTCACCCCGCCGCTGCCCGGATCGGACCTGCGTCGCCGTCCGGCCCGCCGCGCGCGACGCCGGCGCACGCTCATCGTCGCCGGTGCGGTCGCCGGAATCCTGGTGCTCGGCGCCGGCACCGCATCGGCGGTCGCCCTCACCACCGGACTCATCGGCGGTGACGACGCGGCAACTGCCGAACCGTCGCCCTCCGCACCGACGCCGGGCGCCACACCACCGAGCACCCCGACGCCTGAACCGACGCCGACACCGACACCGACCCCGACACCCGAGCCGACCGGGGCCGAGGCTCCGGAGGTCGACATCGACACCGCCGACTCGATCACCGTGGTCGTGAACAAGCAGCGCCCCCTCACCCCCATCGACTGGGCACCCGGTGACCTCGTGATGCCCGAGGGGATCCCGAACACGAACGGTCAGCCGATGCGGGCGGAGGCCGCCGCAGCACTGCAGACGATGTACGCGGAGGCGTCGGCCGCCGGACTCCCGTTCACCATCACGAGCGCCTACCGCCCCTACGACATGCAGGTCGGGCTCTTCGACGACTACGCCGCGCGCGACGGCGTCGAAGCCGCGGAGACCTACTCGGCGCGCGCCGGGCACTCCGAGCACCAGACCGGTCTGGCCGCGGACCTCGACGACGGCAGCGGCTGCGCGTTCATGGCGTGTTTCGGGGAGACTGCGACCGGCCAGTGGCTGCGGGATCACGCGCACGAGTACGGGTTCATCCTGCGATACCACGACGGTGCGGAATCGATCGTCGGCTACATCTACGAACCCTGGCACTTCCGCTACGTCGGCACCGACGTCGCCCAGGGCATGCACGATGCGGGCGAGCAGAACCTCGAGACCTACCTCGGGCTCGACCCGGCGCCCGGGTACTGAGCGGCCCCGATCGTCACCCGAAGATCGACACCGGTTTCACGATGTCGGCGTAGATGAGCAGCAGCGTCATGGCGCCGAGCACCACCACGACCGCGAAGGTGATCGGCACCATCTTGGCGGTGTCGACCGGTCCGGGATCCGGCTTGCGCCGCAACCGGGCCCACATGCGTTTCAGGCCCTCGTAAACGGCGCCGGCGACGTGGCCGCCGTCGAGCGGCATGAGCGGCACGAGGTTGAAGATGAAGAGCGCGATATTGACGTTGCCGAGCAGACCGACCACGAACTGCACGCGCTCGGCGACCGGCACCTGATCGGTGCTCACGACTTCACCGGCGATACGCCCGACGCCGACCACGCTGAGCGGTCCGTTCGGGTCGCGCTCCGCGCTGCCGAAGGCCGCGTTCCAGACGCCGACCATGCGCTGCGGCAGCTGGATGATGACGTTCACCATGCGGCCGGCGGCATCCCCGACCATCACGGGCACTTCGGTGATCGGCTGCCGCACGAGCTCGGCGGTCGGGGTCGCGCCGATCATACCGACCGACTCGGTGACGATGCGGCCGGCATCGTCTTCGACCGCGACGCCCTCCGCATCGACGACCGCCCGCTCGTTCGCTGCGGGCACCACCGAGACCGTCTCGGTCGCACCGTCGCGCTCGATCTCGAACCGCAGGTCCTGTCCGGGCGAATCGCTCACGATGCCGCGGAGCTGGTCCCAACCGGTGATCCGCGTTCCGTTGATGGCAAGCACCGTGTCCCCGGGCCGGAGACCGGCCGCGGCGGCGGGGGCCGCCGGGGCGTCGGCGGTGCACTCGGTCGCGTCGCTCGACGCCGAGACCAGGCACTCGTTGACGGCGCCCAGCGTGGTGGTGTTCTGCGGGGCACCGAAGCCGACGAGCACGATCGCGAAGCACACGAACGCCAGAATCAGGTTCATGAACGGGCCGCCGAGCATGACGACGACCTTCTTCCAGACCGAGAGGTTGTAGAAGGTGCGGTGCTCCTCGCCCGCAGCGATCGTCTCACCGCTCGCGAGTCGAGCATCGTCGACGAGGCCGCCGATCCCGGGCCTGGCACCCGGCTCGTCCATCCGATCGGGCTCGCCCGGTGCCGGGTCCGGATCCACGGGGCCCGACGTCAGCGTCGCGGTTCCCGGATCCCCGGCGACCGGCCTGGCCGGAGCCCCCTCCTGCACAACGGTGTTCAAGAACCCGGTGGTCGACGCCCGCGGCACCTCGCCAGGCTTGTGCGGCGGGTACATGCCGATCATCGCGATGTACCCGCCGAGCGGGATCATCTTCACGCCGTACTCGGTCTCGCCCTTGCGCCACGAGAACAGCGTCTTGCCGAAGCCGACCATGTACTGGGTCACCTTGACGCCGAAGAGCTTGGCGGGCACGAGGTGCCCCACTTCGTGCAGGCCGATCGAGACGATCAGCCCGACGAAGATGATGAGGATCCCCAGCACATAGAGCAAGACTTCGAGCACGCGGCCAGCGTAGTGCGGTGCCCTGTGCTTCGGCTGCGGGCGGCCCGGAGGTCAGCGCGCGGCGATGAGGAGCTGCGCGCGCTCGCGCGCCCAGCGTTCCGCTTCGGCGAGCGACTCGAGCGTGAGGTCGGCCGGAGCCTGGTGCGCGTCGAGCACTTCGTGCACGGCGTCGACGATGTCGAGAAACCCGATTCTGCCGTCATGGAAGGCGTCGACGGCCTCCTCATTCGCCGCGTTGTAGACGGCGGGATAGGTGAGGCGCGCCCGACCCACTTCTTTCGCCAGTGCGACGGCGGGGAACGCCTCCTCGTCGAGGGGCTCGAACGTCCACTCGGTGGCCTGCCGCCAGTCGAGCGGGGTGCCGATGCCGTGCAGACGGTTCGGCCAGGAGAGTCCGAGCGCAATGGGCAGCCGCATGTCGGGCGGTGATGCCTGCAGGATCGTCGATCCGTCGTGAAATTCGACCATGGAGTGGACGATCGACTGGGGATGCACGACGACGTCGATGTCGCTGTACGAGACCCCGAAGAGCAGGTGCGCCTCGATGACCTCCAGTCCCTTGTTCACGAGCGTGGCCGAGTTGGTGGTGACGACGCGCCCCATATTCCACGTCGGGTGTGCGAGGGCCTGCTCAGGGGTCACCGCGGCGAGTTCGGCGCGCGACCGCCCGCGGAACGGTCCCCCGGACGCGGTGACGACGAGGCGTCGCACCTCGCTCGCCGCACCCGAGCGGAGCGCCTGCGCGATCGCCGAGTGCTCGGAGTCGACCGGCACGATCTGGTCGGGCTTCGCGAGCCCGGTCACCAGGTCGCCGCCGACGATGAGCGACTCCTTGTTCGCCAGCGCCAGGGTGCGACCGGCGCGCAGCGCGGCGACCGTCGGCCCGAGACCGATGGACCCGGTGATGCCGTTCAGCACGACATCGGCCGGCACGTCCTGCACCAGCTGGGCTGCGGCCTCCGCACCGAACGCGAGGTGCTCGACGTTGAATTCGTCGGCCTGCTGCTGCACCCGATCACGACTGGTACCCGCCGCGAGCCCGACGACCTGGAACTTCGACGGGTTCTTGCGGACGACGTCGAGCGCCTGCTCGCCGATCGAACCGGTGGACCCGAGAATGACGATGCGCCTCATGCGCTCCACCCTATCGAGGCGCCACGGACCTCAGTCGGCGTGGACGACACCGACGATGTCGAGGACGAACACCATGACGTCGTCGGGCTCGTGCCCCTGCTGTTCCAGCGCGTCGGCGCCGTAGCCGCCCTGTTCCTGGTCGGCGGGGACCACGGAAATGACCTGCGAGCCGACGGTGTGCCCCTCGAGCGCCTCGGTGAATCCGCCGATCACACCGGTCGTCAGAAAGTCGGTCGGCGCGCCGCGGCTCCAGCTCGAGTCGAACTCTTCGCCGGTGCGCCAGATGACGCCGCGGTAGTTCACGTAGACCCGATCTCCCGGCTGCACCTCTTCGCCGTCGCCCTCGATGAGCGTCGCGGTCTCGAGCTCCGTCGGCGGGTCCGTGTCCTTCGGGATCGTAATGGTCGGCTCGCCGTTGTCAGCGAGCTCGACCGAGGGGAACCCGGCCGGCAGATCCTGCGCCTCGCCCTCCGCCTTCGGCAGCAGCTCGCCCTCGTCCGCGATCTTGCCCGGCTCGACCGACTCGACGTCGAACACCATGACGACGGCGTCGCCCGCTTCGAAGCCCTCGGGCATCGACTGCGCGCCGCCCATCGCTTCCTCGGCGGGCAGCGAGACGACCACGCGCTGTCCCGCGACGGCGCAGCGCACCGCTTCGTACGCGAAGGGGGCGAGCTGCTGCTCGCTGTTGACGATGGGCTGCCCGGCCGGTGAGTGCTCGACCAGATCGCCGGTGCGACCGTTGAAGAACGAGAGGGCCGCGGTGACGCCGGCGCCCTCGTCGGGCGAACGATCACCGTCGCCCTCGATGAGCACGGTTCGTTCGAGCTCGGTGGACTCGACCGGAGTGCCGCCCGTCATCTTCAAGTCGCCGCCGAAATCGCCTTCGACGGTGACGGACTCGCTCGCCGAACCCGACGGAGCGCAGTCCTCGCCGCTGGCGTCCGTGTTGTCGCCACCTCCCGAACCGCCGGCGCACGACGTCAGGAGGAGTGTCGCCGCGAGCGCGGCGGGGACGAGCATGCGAGAGCGATTCACGATCGAGGGGTTCCTCACGGTCGAGTGGCGACTGACGACACCGAGTCTGCCCCAGCCGTCTGGCTGGCAACTGTGTGCCGCCCGAGATTCCGACGAGGATCCGGACGGCGGTAGGCTCGGCACCATGTCGGCTGCGGTCTCACTCGCTCGTCCGGGTCCGGTGTTCGTCATCGGGCGGGCGCTGCTGCGACCCCTGCTCAAGCTGCGATTCCGCCCGGTGATCCGCGGAGCCGACCGGATTCCCGACAGCGGCCCTGTGCTGCTCGCGAGCAACCATCTGGCCGGTCTCGACACCGTGCTCATTCCCTCGTTCTCGACGCGCAAAGTACAGTTCCTCGCGAAGGAGTCGCTCTTCAAGCGCGGACTGCTGGGCTGGTTCTTCCGGCAGATCGGGGCGATCCCGGTGCACCGTGGTGCCGGATCCGTGGCCCAAGCGGCGCTCGACGCCGGCCGCGCCGTACTCGCCGACGGGCAGGTCTTCGCGGTGTTCCCGGAGGGCAGCCGGTCCCGGGACGGCCGCCTGTACCGCGGTCGCGGCGGGGCGGCGTGGATGGCGCTCGCCACCGGAGCGACGGTGATCCCGGTGGGGCTGATCGGCACGAATCGGCGGCTGCGGAACCCTCGGACGGGGCGTGCGCCGCGCGTCGAGGTGCGCTTCGGGGCACCGGTCGAGCTCGCGGATCTCGCGGACCTGCCGAGCGGGCGGGCACGACGAGAGGCGACCGCGCGCATCATGGCCGCGATCCACGCCCTCACCGGCCAGGAGCTCGCCGAAGGCTACGCCCAGCACTAGGGGCGCGACGCGAGCGCCGCGGCGTAGAGCTCCCGACTCGACTGCCCGGATGCGGCGGCGACGGCGCGCGTCGCATCCTTCAATCGTTCGCCGCTCGCGACCAGCGCCTGCACCTCGGCGAGCGCGGTCTCGGGCGACACCGATCGCTCCGGCGCTCCGCCGACGACCACGACGATCTCGCCGCGCACCCCGTCGGCGGCCCAAGCGGCCAGCTCTTCCAGTGACCCGCGACGCACCTCCTCGTGCAGCTTGGTGAGCTCGCGGCAGATGGCGGCGGGGCGTTCCGGTCCGAACGCGGCGGCGAGCGCCGTGAGCGTTGCGGCGAGACGGGTCGGGGCTTCGAAGAACACCAGCGTGCGCCGCTCATCGGCGAGGACGCCGAGGAAGCGATCCCGCTCCCCCGCTTTCCGTGAGAGGAACCCCTCGAAGGCGAACCGGTCGGTCGGCAGACCCGACACGGCGAGCGCCGTGATGACCGCGCTCGGACCGGGGATCGCGGTCACCTCGACTCCCTGCTCGGCAGCCAGCTGCACGACGCGGAACCCCGGGTCCGAGACGGTCGGCGTCCCGGCGTCGCTCACGAGCACGATGTCTTCCGTTCGCGCCCGATCGACGAGTTCGGCCGCGCGCTCGTGCTCGTTGTGATCGTGAAGCGCGAGCAGTTCCGGTCGCGCATCGATGCCGAGGAGCCGCAGCAGCTTCGCGGTCGTGCGGGTGTCCTCCGCCGCGATGACGGCGGCGCCCGCGAGGGTGTCGCGGAGCCGGGTGGACGCGTCACCGAGGTTGCCGATCGGCGTGGCCGCGAGCAGAATCATGCCCCCATCGTACGCGGGTGCACCCGACCGTCCCGCAGCTGGGAGAATGGGAGCATGACCGATCCCACCCCGCACGATCCGCACGCTCACTACACTCCGGTGGATCGCAGCGTGCCGCAGCCCGGGCAGGGCGGCTCGTCGCGCAAGGTGACGATCTGGACGGTCGCCGCGATTCTCGCGCTCGCGTTCACCGCGTTCTGCGTGTTCCTGGTGATGTCGCGACTCGACGATCAGCCGTCCGAGGCCGACGGCGTCGAGTGGCCGGCGAACATGCGCACGGGCGGCATCCTGTTCGAGAGCGGATCGGGCGGTCTCACGCCGGTGCGCTCGGACGCCCCGCAGGCGGGGGCCGTGCCCGAACCGGTGGAGGCCGATCGCGCGAGCGGCCCGCTCGATATCCAGCTGTACGTGGACTACCGATGCCCGGCCTGTGCCGCATTCGAGCTGGAGAACGCGGCACTGCTCGAGGAGGCCGTGACGAACGGCGACGCGACGCTCGAGGAGGCCGTGACGAACGGCGACGCGACGCTCGAGGTCCGTCCGATGACGTTCCTCGACGACGACACGCAGTACTCGTCGCGGGCCGCGGGCGCGGTCGCGTGCGTCGTGGACGGCGAACCGGAGCTCGCCTGGAACGCGCATACCGCGCTCCTCGATCCGCGCATCCAGCCCGGACACGAGGATCCGGGCCTTGAGAACGACGAGATCGTCGGCGTGATCGAGCGCGCCACGGGTGAACTGGACGGCGCGACGCGATCCTGCATCGAGGACGAGCGTTTCGCCCCGTTCGCGCAGGCGCTGAACGCGTGGGCGTCGAGCACGCCGATCGTCGAAGCGGATGACGCCGACGCCACGGTCGCGCACACCCCGTTCGTCATCGCCGGCGGCGCCGTCTACGAGGGCGAAGCCAGCGACGGAGACGCGTTCGCCGCGTTCCTCGCCGAGCAGGGTCTGCAGGGGGCGCGGTGAGCGGCAGCACGCAGCGCGCGGCGGCGACCCGGCAAGCGGATGACGGCCCGTCGCTCGTCTCTCTGACCGGAGCAGGCTACTTCCCGCTCGCCCTGATCGCGCGGTTCCCATTCGCCATGATGGTGGTCGGCGTGCTGACGCTCGTCGTGTCCGCGCGCGGGTCCGTCGAGCTCGGCGGACTCGCCTCGGCGTCGGTCGGCATCGGTTCGGCGCTCATCGGCCCCCTGGTGGGCGCGGCGGCCGACCGCTTCGGACAGCGGCCGACGCTGCTCGTGACGGCGATCGCGAACAGCATCGCGCTCGGTGCGCTCGCCTGGATCGCCTACAGTCCGCTCGACGTGTGGGCGGTCTTCGCCGTGTCGTTCCTCGTGGGCGCCTCGGGGCCGCAGACGTCGCCGATGTCGCGATCGCGACTCGTGATGATCATCAAGACCGCGATGCCGTCGAAACGCCGCCCCCGCACGCTCAGCGCCACCCTCGCGTACGAGTCCGCAGCCGACGAGGTCGTCTTCGTCTTCGGACCGGTGATCGTCGGGCTGCTCGCCACCTTCTTCGGCGCCTGGGCGCCCATCGCCGCGGCCGCGGCGCTGACCCTCGTATTCGTCGTGGCGTTCGCCCTGCACCGCACGAGCGCACCGCCGAAGACCGCGGCCGAGCGCGCGGCGACCCTCGCACCGGCTCGCGAACTCGCGCGGCCGGAGCTGCTCGTCACGGTGTTCGGCATCTTCTGCGTCGGCCTCGTCTTCGGCACCACGCTCACCGCGCTCACCGCCCTCACGCAGGATCTCGGGAGCCCCGAGAGCGCCGGCCTCTTCTACGGCATCATGGGCCTCGGCTCGGCGATCCTCGCCATCAGCGTCGTCTGGTTCTCACCGCGCTTCACGCTGCGGTACCGGTGGCTCGTCTTCGTCGTCTTCATCCTCGCCGGGCAATTCGTCATGGCGAGCGGCGGCGGACTCGGCTCGGTGGCTCTCGGACTCGGGATCACCGGCATCGGCATCGGCCCGCTCCTCGTCACGCTCTACAGCTTCGGCACCCACCGCAGCCCCGAGGGGCGCTCGGCCACCGTCATGACGATGCTCGGTTCAGGGGTCATCGTGGGCCAGTCGGGAGCGTCCGCCCTGACCGGGTTCGTCGCGGAGCAGATCGGCACGGACACGGCCATGTGGCTCCCCGCCGGCGCCGGCGCGCTCGCCGCGATCGCCGGACTCATCAACTGGGTGCTGACGCCATCGGGCTTCGAACCGTCGCCCCACACCGCCACCGTCGAGGTGCAGGTGCCCGAGTCCGTGGACCGCGTCGACGCCCCGGGGCGCGCACAGGAATAGACGACGCCGTCGTCCCGTTGACGGGAGTGTGAGCGGGGCACGACCCCGCCCGGTCGGCAACGCTCGTGAGAGAATGGATGGTATGCCGGAAAACGCGATCGATCAGTCCGAGGTGTCGCAGCTGCGGGCGGCGTTCCCCTACTTCGCGGGTCTCCCGCAGTCGGGTGCCGTCGCCTACCTCGATGCCGCAGCGACCTCGCAACGCCCGGCGTCGGTGCTCGACGCTGAACGCGCCTTCCTCGAGCGAGCGAACGCCGCGGTGCACCGCGGGACGAGTCAGGCCGTCGGGTCGGCCACCGAGCAGTTCGAGCGGGCGCGCGCGCTCGTCGCCGACTTCCTGGGCGCCCCGTCGAGCGACCAGATCGTCTGGGCCGAGAACGCCACCGATGCCCTCAACCTCGTCGCGCTCGGCATCGCCGAGGCGACCGCGGCCGTGCGTACCGGTGACGCCTCGCTCGGTGTCGACGGGTCCGAGCGATTCGCGCTCGAGGCCGGCGACGAGATCCTCATCACCGAAGCCGAGCACCACGCGAACCTCATCCCGTGGCAGCGCCTCGCGGCGAAGACCGGGGCGACGCTACGCTGGATCCCCGCCCGTGAAGACGGCACCTGGACCCTCGACGATGCCAGGCAGGCGCTCACGCCGCGCACCCGGATCTTCGCCTTCGCTCACGTCTCCAATGTGACCGGCATGCTCGCGCCCGTCGCCGATCTCGTCGCCCTCGCGCGCGAGGTCGGCGCCATCACGGTGCTCGACGCGTGCCAGTCGGTGCCGCACCTGCCGGTCGACTTCGCCGAACTCGGTGTCGATTTCGCGGCCTTCTCGGGTCACAAGATGCTCGGCCCGAACGGGATCGGCGTGCTGTACGGCCGAGCCGAACTGCTGTCGGCGCTGCCGCCGGCGCGCACCGGCGGGTCGGCGATCACCCGGGTCACGATGGAGCGCGCGGAGTTCATGCCGCCCCCCATGCGGTTCGAGGCGGGCACGCAGCCGGTCTCGCAGGCGGTCGGTCTCGGCGCGGCGACGGAGTTCCTCACCGCCGTCGGCATGCAGCGCACCGCGGCGCGCGAACACGAACTCGTCGAGCGACTGATCGCCGGCATCACCTCGACCCCTGGCCTCCGACTGCTCGGACCCGCCGATCCCGCCGAACGCGTCGCGCTCGCCTCGGTCGTCGTCGAGGGGGTGCACGCGCACGACGTCGGGCAGTTCCTCGACGAGCAGGGCGTGCTCGTCCGCGTCGGCCACCACTGCGCCCAGCCGCTGCACCGAGCGCTCGGCATCACGTCGAGCACCCGTGCGAGCGTGCACGTCACGACGACGGAGGACGAGGTCGATCGCTTCGTCGATGCCGTCCGCGGCGCCCAGCGGTACTTCGGAGCGGAGGTCGCCCGATGAGCGGTCTCGACAGCCTCTATCAAGAGCTCATCCTCGACCACTCGCGCCGCCCGATCGGCAAGGGCGAACTCGCCGCAGACGCGAGCGCACTCACCGCGTCGCATCACGAGTTCAACCCGAGCTGCGGCGACGAGATCGACGTGCGCATCGCGGTCGACCCCGACACCGGCAAGATCGACCAGCTCGCCTGGCAGGGTCAGGGATGCTCGATCTCGATGGCCTCGGCCTCCGTGCTCGCCCAGCTCGTGCGCGACGAAGAGATCGACCTCGCAGAGGCGCAGCGACGCATCGACGCTTTCCGCGAGATGATCCAGACCCGTGGCGAGTCGGAACCCGACGAGGACCTCCTGGGCGACGCGATCGCCTTCCAGGGCGTCTCCAAGTTCGTGATGCGCGTGAAGTGCGCCATGCTCGGCTGGGTCGCGCTCGAAGCCGATCTGCGGCACATCGAAGCGCAGCGGGCCTAGGCGGACTTCGCCGACGAGGCAGGTCACCCGTCGTCGCGCGCACCGTGCTCTGCTCGACGCTTTGGGTCCACTCGTCCACAAGCTGATTCGTTGCGAGAACGTCGCGCGCGCGTGGGGATAAGACATCTCACGTGTGTCGCGGGCATGAGGATCGTTGCATGCCCGAACCTGCATCAGACTCTCGCCCCGTTGCCCGTGCGGTTCCCGGCTCGCCGGAAACGCGTCCCCGCTCGCGCGGAACTCGCACGGGGTCCGCGTGCGCCACGATTTCTCCCGAGCCGACCGTTCTCCACTGCTCGTCGAGCGCCGACTTTCTCGCCGCGCTTCCGCTGCTCACCGGATTCACCGCAGACGACAGTCTCTTCGTGGTCTTCTTCAGCGGGCGGCGTGCCGGACGCGCCATGAGAATCGACCTTCCTGATCGGGAGGACCCGCACACGATCCGACCGCTGCTCGACCTCCTGTCCGACCGACTCCGTGCGATCTCGCGTCGCGACGGGCTGACCGCCGGTGCCGGGATCGTCATCTGCACGACACAGACGTTCGCCGCTGCCGGAGGCACCCCGCACCGGCGACTCGCGCACCGCATCGAACGCCGGCTTCGCCGCGACGGGTACCCGCTGCGAGACTTCTGCTGCCTGGCGCCCGACGGGAGGGCGAGCTTCTTCGACGCCAACACGCCCAGCGGCGGCCGTCCCCTCCGCGAGATCACCGAGAGTGATATCCGTCGGAACGCCATCGACCAGATGCGCACCGATCTGAACGCTCCCGTTCCGCTGCGCGAGATCGGCACCCTTCCGTCCGTCGAGCCCGAGCGACGCCGAACGCTCGCCGCCGTGCTCGACGGTCCGCATCTTCCGGGGCCCGACGAGCCCTCCCCACTCACCCCGGGCCCCGGAAGCCTCACCGACGAGGCGGCGATCCGCGCCGATGCCGCATGCTTCGACGAGCGCCTCGACACCGCCGTCCCCGGCACAGATGCGGAGAGTGCCCGCCTCCTGCAGGCGCTTGCGAGCCCCGAACGCTGGTTCGTATTGTTCCTGACGGTGCTGGCGCCCGCAGCCGTGGTGCCCGACCTCTGCGCAGACCTCCCGGGCGACAATCGTCAGCACCTCACCCTCGATATCGACGCCCCCGGCCGGCGTTCGCCGTCCAGCGGCTGGTCGGTCGCCCGCATGGTCACGGCGGTGCCCGCGGAGGCACTCGACTTCGAGCGACTCCGCACCGCCTGTCGCGTGGTCGCAGACCTCGCGAGCGCAGCGCCGAGCACCTGGCGCAGCGGTCCGCTCGCGTTACTCGCGCTGCTCTGGTGGATGCGTGGTCTGCAGAGCATCGCCGAGCAGCACCTGGTCGCGCTGCAGAGCGAACCCGGCTCCGACTCCGCACTCGCCCGCATGGTCACCCGCATCGTTCGCGACTCGGCCCCACCCGGCTGGTGATGCACCCGCGTAGCACTCCGTCACATTCCTGCGCTCCAGAGAGATCTTCGAAACCATAGGAACGCAGGCACATCCGGTATCGCGTAGCTCGGGGAGGTTCAGATGGGACATCACACACGCGTCGCGCTGATCCACGTGAGCGACCACCGCCCGGCGGCACCCGCCTACCAGCGCCTCGCCGACAGCCTCAACCGTCGCGCCCTGCGCACCCTCCGTGCTCACGGGTACGACCCCACCGTGCACGCCGCGGGAGACGCGTCCATCGCCACCTCGCTCACGGCGGCGCGCGATGCGGACCTCATCGTGCTCATGGGCGGGGAAGACATCCACCCGAGCTTCTACGCCGGAGCGCACGACTACCCGCGTTCCGGGGTGCACAACATCCACGCCGATGACGCGCAGATCAGTCTCGTGCGCGACGCCGTCGACCGCGGTACCCCGCTCCTCGGCATCTGCCGCGGTCACCAGATCATCAACGTCGCACTCGGTGGCGATCTCGTGCAGCACCTGCCGCAGGACGGAGCGCACCGCCTCGACCTGCCGCACGGTTCCAAGAAGTACAGCTTCACTCCGCACCGGGTGCAACTGCACGACTCCGACTGGGCCGATGCCATCGATGCAGCGGACCCCGTGCAGAGCTCGCACCACCAGGCCGTCGGGCGACTCGGCACCGGCCTCGCGGCCGTCGCGACAGCCCACGACGGCGTCGTCGAAGCGATCGCTCACATTGACGCCCCCGTACTGGGGGTACAGTGGCATCCCGAGCACCCGGCCGCTCCCGCGCGCCAGCTCACGCAGCTCGTCGATGGGCTCGCTGATCGCGCAGGGCGAAACTCGATCCACCCTCATTTGCGCAACCCCCGCGTGGCGGCATGAGAAGTGGGATAGGCTGGTCGCAGGCATTCAGGTAGTACTCGTAGTAAACGCCGGCCGTGGGAATCTCAGTACTTGTATTGAGGCGAGCACGTCAGCCTCCACGTCGGCAACGTCGCCGTGGCACACCAAGATCATCGGCGGAACCCCGTCGGTGTGCAATACGCAAGGAAGTACAGCATGGCCACTGGCACCGTGAAATGGTTCAACTCCGACAAGGGCTTCGGCTTCATCGCCCCCGATGACGGCTCGGGCGACGTGTTCGCGCACTTCAGCGCGATCTCGGGCTCCGGCCGCCGCGATCTCTTCGAAGAGCAGCGCGTCGAGTTCGACGTCGAGCAGGGCCAGAAGGGCCTGCAGGCAGCGAACATCCGCGCCATCTAAGACGCGGAACCGCGCACACCCTGCGCACGAAACGGGCGGAACCTTTCACGAGGTTCCGCCCGTTTCGTCATTTCCCCGCGCGACCGAGCGCGCGTCCCTCTCCAGAGTGTTCCCGTCGGACGAGCCCGCTCAGCACTCCACCACATTGACCGCGAGACCGCCCATCGCGGTCTCCTTGTACTTGTCACTCATGTCCTTGCCGGTCTCACGCATCGTAATGATGACCTCGTCGAGGCTGACGTGATGCTCGCCGTCGCCCATCAACGCCATCTTCGCCGCATTGATCGCCTTCGAGGCCGCGATCGCGTTCCGCTCGATGCACGGAATCTGCACCAGACCCCCGATCGGATCGCACGTGAGCCCGAGGTTGTGCTCCATCGCGATCTCGGCCGCGTTCTCCACCTGCGACGGCGTGCCACCCAGAATCTGGGCCAGGCCCGCAGCCGCCATCGACGATGCGGAACCGACCTCGCCCTGGCACCCCACCTCGGCACCCGAGATGGACGCCTGCTCCTTGTACAGCACACCCACCGCTCCCGCGGCGAGCAAGAACTCGGCGACCACGCGCAGACGCTCCTCCCGCGTCCACTCGTACGCGCCCGGCGTGTAATGAGTGGCGTAGAACAGCACGGCGGGAATGATGCCGGCAGCACCGTTCGTCGGTGCGGTCACCACCCGACCACCTGAAGCGTTCTCCTCGTTCACCGCCATCGCGACGAGGTTGACCCACTCCTGCCAGAAGATCGGGTTGCGGTCGGGGTCGGTCTCGCTGAGCTTCCGATGCCACTCCGGGGCACGACGGCGCACATTGAGCCCGCCGGGAAGCGGACCCTCCCGGGTGAGCGCGGCGTCCTTGCACTCCTCCATGACCTCCCAGATGTGCACGAGGCCGGCGCGTACCTCGTCTTCGGGTCGCAGCGTCAGTTCGTTCTCGAGCATCACCCGCGCAATACTCATGTCGTTCTCAGCGCAGTGCGCGAGCAGCTCCCTGCCCGTCGTGAAGGCGAACGGCAGCTCGGCGAGGGTCGTCTCGAGATTCTCGAGCACGGCCTCTTCCGCCCCCTCGCGCACGATGAACCCGCCGCCGACCGAGAAGTAGGTCTGCTGCTCGAGCGTTTCCCCCGCCTCGTCGAACACGGTGAATCGCATGCCGTTGGTGTGCCGCTCGAGCACGGTCAACGGACGCAGCACCATGTCGTTCACGGAGAACGGCAACTCGACACCGCCCGCTCCCCCGCTGTCGGCGGCGAGCTCCGCCCCCAGCCGCACCGTTCCCGACTCGGTGATGCGTGCGAGTGCACGATCCACCTCGGTGGGCAGGATCGTCTCGGGCTCGTATCCCTCGAGTCCGAGCAGCACCGCCGTGAAGGTGCCGTGCCCGAGGCCGGTGGCCGCGAGCGAGCCGTAGAGATCGACTCCGAGGCCGCGCACCTGCCCGAGCACACCGTTCTTGCGCAGCATGCTCACGTACTGCTGCGCAGCGCGCATCGGACCGACGGTGTGCGAACTCGACGGTCCGATACCGACGGAGAACAAATCGAAGACACTGATCGCCATTGCTCAGTCCTGTTCTGCGATTCGGGTGACAGATGCCTGCCGGAGCGAGCCCGGCTAGACCTCTTCGCCGTTCGCTTCGGCGTACTCGGCGGCGGAGAGGAGCGGACCCTCTGCGGACACGGCGACCTTGAAGAGCCATCCGGCGCCGTACGGATCCGAGTTGATGACAGCCGTGTCGTCGACCACGCTCTCGTTGATCTCGGTGACTTCGCCCGTGACGGGGGCGTACAGATCGGAGACCGACTTCGTCGACTCGATCTCACCGCAGGTCTCACCTGCGGTCACGGTGTCACCGACTTCGGGAAGATCGACGTAGACGACGTCGCCGAGAGCGTTCGCCGCGACGTGCGTGATGCCGACGGTCGCGGGGTCGCCCGCGGCGACCCACTCGTGCTCGGCGCTGTACTTGAGATCGGTGCTGAGTGCCATGATGTTCCTTCGGTGAGAGCGTGGTGAGAAAGGGAAATGGGTGCGGACGCGAACCGGATCAGCCGGCTGCGCCGCGGCGGTAGAACGGGAGCTCGACGACCTCGAACGGCTGCGGCTTGCCGCGCAGATCGATATCGAGCCGGGTGCCCGGAGCGGCGTGCGATGCGTCGACGTACGCCAACGCGATCGGCACGCCCAGCGTCGGGCTCGGCTGCCCGCTGGTGACGACACCGACCACCGTCGGCTCCGCGTCGCCTTCGACGGGCAGTACGACGTCGTAGCCTCCGCGTCCGGCACGACGACCGAGTCCCCGCAACCCGACGAGCGTGCGCCGCTCCGTCTGCTCGCGCGCCGCCTCGAGTGCCGTTCGCCCCACGAAATCCTCGGGCTTCGTGAGCGACACGACCGGGCCGAGCCCCGCGTCGAACGGGGTGATGTCCCGGCTGAGCTCGTTGCCGTACAGCGGCATTCCTGCCTCGAGACGCAGCGAGTCGCGCGAGGCGAGCCCGGCGGGAACCAGCCCGTGCGTCTGCCCGGCGGCGAGCAGCGCGCGCCAGAGTTCCGGGGCCTCGGCGTTGCCGAGGTAGATTTCGAACCCGTCCTCGCCGGTGTACCCGGTGCGGGCGAGCAGCACCGGCGTTCCGGCGAGCACCGCGGGCTCGGCGGCGTAGTACTTGAGCCTGTCGAGCAGGGGACGCTGATCCGGATGGATGATCTCCGCGAGGATCGCCACCGCGTTCGGTCCCTGAACCGCGATCAGACTGGTCTCGGCCGACTCGTCGGACACCGTGACGTCGAAGCCGGAGGCGCGCTCCTGCAGTGCCGCGAACACGGCGGGCGCATTGCCGGCATTCGGCACCACGAGGTATTCGGTCTCGCCCAGACGATATGTGATGAGATCGTCGATGATGCCGCCGTCCTCGGCGCAGATGAGGGAGTACTTCGCGCGGCCGATGGCGACGCGGGACAGATTGCCCGCCAGCGCCGAGTTCAAGAACGTCGCGGCATCAGGGCCCGTGACGCGCACCTCGCCCATGTGCGAGAGATCGAACAGGCCCGCCGCCCCGCGAACGGCTCGATGCTCCTCGAGCTCAGAGCCGTACTTCAAGGGCATGTCCCATCCGCCGAAGTCGGTGAACGAGGCACCGAGCGCCGCGTGCTCATCGTGCAGCGCGGTGTGCCGCGGCGTCTGCGTGGTCGCGCTCATCGATCCGCTCCGTCCATGGCGTCGGCCGCCGGTTCGAACGCCTCGGGCGGCGGGCAGGAGCAGACCAGGTTGCGATCCCCCGCAGCCCCGTCGATGCGCCCGACCGGCGGGAAGTACTTGTCGACCCGGAGTCGCGGCACGGGGAACGCGCCCTGCTCGACGGAGTAGGCGCGATCCCAATCGCTCGACACGACAGCGGCAGCGGTGTGCGGCGCGAGGCGCAGCGGGGAGGTCTCGAGCGTGAAGTCGCCAGCTGCGACCTGCTCGATCTCGGCCCGGATCGCGACCATCGCCTCGATGAAGCGCTCGATCTCGCCGAGATCCTCCGATTCGGTCGGCTCGACCATCAGCGTGCCCGCGACGGGGAACGCGAGTGTCGGCGCGTGGAAACCGAAGTCGATGAGCCGCTTCGCGACGTCCTCGGCGGTGACGCCGGTGCGCTGCGTCAGCTCGCGCAGGTCGAGGATGCACTCGTGCGCGACGAGTCCCCCGCGACCGGTGAAGAGGATCGGGAAGTGATCGCGCAGACGCGCCGCCAGGTAGTTGGCGCTGAGCAGAGCGGTCTTCGTGGCCTGGGTGAGCCCATCGGCACCGAGCATCGCGATGTACGCCCACGAGATCGGCAGCACTCCCGCCGACCCGAAGAGCGTCGACACCACCGGCACGCCGTCGCGCGCCGTGTAGGCGCCCGAGTCGGCCGCGGTCACCGGGTCGCCCGGCAGGAACGGCAGCAGATGTTCGGCGACCGCGACCGGTCCGACGCCGGGGCCGCCACCGCCGTGCGGGATCGCGAACGTCTTATGCAGGTTCAGGTGCGACACATCGCCGCCGAACTCTCCGGGCTTCGCGAGCCCGACGAGCGCGTTCATGTTGGCGCCGTCGATGTAGACCTGGCCGCCGGCCGCGTGCACGCGCTCGCAGACCTCGCGCACGTCGGCGTCGTACAGGCCATACGTCGAGGGGTACGTGATCATGATGGCGGAGATGCGACCCGCGTTCGCCTCGATCTTCGCGTCCAGGTCGGCGAGGTCGATCGTGCCGTCATCGGCGTTCGAGACGACGATGACGCGCATGCCGGCGAGCACTGCGGAGGCAGCGTTCGTTCCGTGCGCCGAAGCTGGGATCAGACAGACGTCGCGTTCGGCGTCGCCGTTGGCCTCGTGGTAGCCGCGGATCGCGAGCAGCCCGGCGTACTCGCCCTGCGAGCCCGCGTTCGGCTGCAGCGAGATGCCGGCGTAGCCGGTGATCTCCACCAGCCGCGCCTCGAGATCCGCGATGAGCGTGCGCCATCCGCGGCTCTGGTGCTCGGGAACGTAGGGGTGAATCCCGGCGAACTCCGGCCACGAGATCGACTCCATCTCGGCCGTCGAGTTCAGTTTCATGGTGCAGGACCCGAGCGGGATCATGGTGCGGTCGAGGGCGAGATCGCGCCCCGACATGCGTCGCAGGTAGCGGAGCATCTGCGTCTCGCTCCGGATCGAATTGAAGATCGGATGCGACAGGTACTCGCTCTCACGGGTGAGCGCCGCGTCGAACGCGAGGTCGCCGGGCGAGGCGGGATCCGGATCACCGGCCCCGAAGACGCCGACCACCGTCGAGACCACCGCGTCGGTCGTCTTCTCATCGGTGGAGATGCCGACGGTGTCGGCGTCGATGCGCCGGAAATTGATGCCCGCCTCTTCTGCGCGCGCGAGCACCTCGTCCGCCCGACCGGGCACCGATACGACGACCGTGTCGAAGAAGGACTCGTGTCGCACCGCCTCCCCTGCCGCCCCGAGTGCGGCGGCAATGGTGCGCGCGTGGGCATGGGTGCGCTCGGCGATCGCGCGCAGCCCGCTCGGTCCGTGGTAGACGGCGTACATCGACGCGGTGATCGCGAGGAGCGCCTGCGCCGTGCAGATGTTGCTCGTCGCCTTCTCGCGGCGAATGTGCTGCTCACGGGTCTGCAGAGCGAGGCGGTACGCGGGGGTCCCGGCGTCGTCGGCGGAGACGCCCACGAGGCGACCCGGCAGGGAACGCTCGAGTCCCTTGCGGATGGCCATGAACGCGGCGTGCGGACCGCCGAAGAAGAGCGGCACCCCGAAACGCTGCGAACTGCCCACCGAGATGTCGGCGCCCTGCTCGCCCGGAGGAGTGATGAGCGTGAGCGACAACAGGTCGGCGACGACCGTGACGAGGGCGCCGCGATCCTTCGCCGCTGCAATGACCTCGGAATGATCGGCGACCAGACCGTCGTTGCCCGGCTGCTGCAGCACGATGCCCGAGATGTCGCCCTCGGGCAGGCCCGCACTCAGGTCTGCGACCTCGACCTCGAAGCCGAGCGCTTCGGCACGCCCGCGGATCACCGCGATCGTCTGCGGAAACAGGTTCTGGTCGACGACGGTCTTAGCGTCGCCCTTCTTCTTGTTGCCGCGGCGCATGAGCAGCACCGCCTCCGCGGCAGCCGACGACTC
The DNA here is from genome assembly GCF_017583045.1 of Leucobacter tardus. Taxonomy (GTDB): domain Bacteria; phylum Actinomycetota; class Actinomycetes; order Actinomycetales; family Microbacteriaceae; genus Leucobacter; species Leucobacter tardus. Next base: position 1,098,632 of record NZ_JAGFBF010000005.1, read on the forward strand.
GTCGAGCAGCGACGCATTCGCGATCGGCAGCGCCGTCAGATCCGACACCATCGTCTGGAAGTTGAGCAGCGCCTCGAGGCGGCCCTGCGAGATCTCGGGCTGATACGGGGTGTACGCCGTGTACCAGGCCGGGTTCTCGAGCACCTTGCGCAGGATGATCGGTGGAGTGATCGTGTCGGAGAAGCCCTGGCCGATCATCTGCGTCCGCAGCACGTTCTGATCCGCGAGCCGGCGCAGCTCTTCGAGCACGCCCTGCTCGGACAGCGCAGCCGGGAGATCGAGCGCGTCGGCGGCGCGAATGTCGGCCGGCACCGCGGCATCGACCAGTGCATCGAGGTCGTCGTAGCCCAGCTCGCCGAGCATCCGCTCGAGGTCTTGAGGGGTGGTGACGCCGATGTGGCGGTCAGTGAATGTGGTGGTCTTCGGGGTGATACTCACGAGGATCTCCTAGATGGTGCCGCCGGTGGACCAGCGGACGGTCGGGATCCTCCCCGCTCTGTGATGGGACCTGAGAGATTCCGGCACCGAGCCTCGGCTCGATACGTTTGCACCGTCGGTGAGCGCTCGCGCGCTGCTTTTCAGAGTGGCCGCGCTGCAACGGTACGGGTGCCTGAGAGATTCCCGGGGAGGGTTTGCTCCTACGGCGCCGAAGGCGGGCTTCGAACTCTCCCGCTGCAGCTTGGTAGCCGATATTCACATGTGGATCCGAGTCTAACCCACGCTCAGAGCGGGCACCACCGGCCCGGGCCGCGGGTGGCGCCGCGGGTGGCACCGCGGGTGGCACCGCTCGAGTGCGGCATTCTGTGCGGAATACCAGCGGATACTGCACAGAATCCCGCACTCAACGGCGGGGAAGGGCAGGCGCGGCGCGGCACGCGGCCGGGCGTCACCGTGTCCTCGACGGGGTAGCGTGGAGGGGTGAGTGACGCGACAACAGACCCCGGACCGCAGAACCGCACGATCGAGGTGAGCGCCGTTGTCATTCGCGACGGCGCGGGGCGCGTGCTCAACGTACGGAAGCGCGGCACGCGGGCCCTCATGCTGCCGGGCGGCAAGCCGGAGTCGGCCGAGGATCCGCGGGACACGGCGATCCGCGAGTTCCGTGAGGAGCTCGGCATCGACCTCGATCCGCTGCAGCTGCGCGGGCTGGGCACCTTCATCACCGATGCGGCCAATGAACCCGGCCATCGACTCGTCGCGCACGTATTCGAGCATCCGTACGTCGCCGTCAGCCGCCCGATGGCCGAGATCGACCATCTCGAATGGGTGGATCCAGGAGCGGACGCAGGGCCGATCCCCCAGGCGCCGCTCAACACGGAGCACGTCTACCCCGAGCTCGTGCGTCGAGACGTGGACGGGGCGCTGCCGCAACGCATCACGGTGTTCACGGGCTCCTCGTCTGGAGCCTCACCCCGGTTCGCGGAGATCGCGTCCGACTTCGGTGCCGCCCTCGCGGAGCAGGGTATCGGTCTGGTCTACGGTGGCGGACATGTCGGCCTGATGGGTGTCGTGGCCGACGCGACGCGGCAGGGCGGCAGCGAAGTCGTGGGCGTGATCCCCCAGGGGCTCGTCGATCGCGAGCTCGCACACCCGAACATCGACCGCATCGAGGTCGTCGCGGACATGCACGAGCGCAAGCACCGCATGGCGGCGCTCGGTGACGCCTTCGTCGCGCTGCCAGGCGGACCCGGCACCCTCGAGGAGTTCTTCGAAGCACTCACTTGGATGCAGCTCGGCATTCACAATCGTCCGGTGGCGCTGCTGAACTCGGGCGGGTTCTGGGATGCGCAGCTGCGCATGCTCGACGACATGGTCGAGCACGGCTTCATGGCCCGGGAGTTCCGAGAGCGCATCGTGGTCGCGGAGACTCCCGCCGGCCTGTTCGCGAGCCTCCGCGAGTGGCGCCCGCCGCGCGCGAAGTGGCAGAAGTAGGCTGGGGGTATGGAACTCGCGCTGATCCGCCACGGGCAAACGGACTGGAACCTTGACGAGCGTGTGCAGGGGCGCACCGATATCCCGTTGAACGAGACCGGCCGGGAGCAGGCGCGCACCGCCGCTGAACTGATTCGCGCCGACGGGGCGGACTGGGATCTGATCCTCAGCTCGCCGCTGCAGCGCGCCCGCGAGACCGCCGAGATCATCGCCGAGGCGACCGCGGTGCCGTTCGGCGGCGTCGTCGACGGCTTGATCGAGCAGAACTTCGGTGAGGGTGAGGGCATGGTCGTCGCCGAGTTCTACGACCGCTGGCCGAACCGCGACTTCCCCGGTGGCGAGCACGACGACGAACTCGGCGCGCGCGGTGTGCGCACGCTCGACGAGATCGTCGGTGCGCATCCCTCGGGCACCCGGGTTCTGGCGGTCTCGCACGGGTCGCTCATTCGCGGCACCATCGCACGGCTGATGCGCACGCCGTACAAGCAGGTGCCGCGGTTGGACAACACGTCCATCTCGCTCTTCGCCCACGACGAGGACTGGCGGGTCGTCACCATCGGTGGCGTATCGGTCGCGGAAGCGATCCCGACGACGGTCTGACGGGCCAGGCGCGGGGTCCGCGCTCCTGGTATCCTGCTGGACGATGCGATCGATCCCGTCCTCTCCGGCGCACCCGCCGACGTTCACCCCGGTGCGGTGGGTACTCACCCATCCCGGCACGAACGGGTACATCTCCACCTGGGGCGAGATGCTGTCAGGCACGACGCCCACACGCGCCGCTCGGTAGACCCGATTCGGCCGCACACTCTCGTGCCCTCGAGTCGGCACACCCTGAAGCGAACGACCCGAGGAGAGGCCATGGCCCCCGTATCCGCACACCCCGAACCCAAAGCTCGCGACGCGCAGCATCGCACCAGACGATTCGCCATGGTCCTCAGCAACGAGGCCGTCGGTGGTCTTCTGCTTGCAGGCGCGGCGATCATCGCACTCGTCTGGGCGAACTCGCCCGCGGCAGGCTCCTACTTCGCGCTGCGCGACTTCGAGATCGGATACGAGCCCTGGCACCTGCGCCTCAGTCTGGGTGCGTGGGCGGCCGACGGATTGCTCGCGATCTTCTTCTTCCTCGTCGGACTCGAGCTCAAGCGCGAGTTCGTATCGGGCGACCTGCGTCGGTTCCGTACCGCGATCATGCCGATCGCGGCGGCCACCGGCGGTGTGGTCGTCCCGGCGATCATCTTCGCCGTCATCGTCCGCCAGTACCCCGAACTGCTGCAGGGGTGGGCGATCCCGACCGCAACAGACATCGCCTTCGCGGTCGCGGTGCTCGCGATCGTGGGTTCGCACCTGCCGCCGGCGCTCCGCATCTTCCTGCTCACTCTGGCGGTGGTCGACGATCTGATCGCGATCAGCATCATCGCCGTGTTCTACTCCGACCACATCGCGGTCGTGCCATTGGTGCTCGCGTTCGCCACCATCGCCCTGTACGGGCTGATCGCACAGCGGTACCGCAAGTTCTTCGGACTCCACTCGGGCACCGCCTGGTTCATCCTGCTGCCGATCGGTGCGGTGGCGTGGGCCCTCATGCATGCGTCCGGAATCCATGCGACGATCGCGGGCGTGCTCCTCGGATTCACGATTCCCGTTCTGCATCGACGTGCCGACCGCGTCGCCGACCGCCACCAGCCGGGTCTCGCCGAGAAGTTCGAGCATCGGTTCCGTCCACTCTCGGCGGGGTTCGCCGTGCCGCTCTTCGCGTTCTTCGCCGCCGGCGTGGCCGTCGGCGGCGCGGAGGGCATCGCGGAGGCCGCCACGCACCCGCTCACCTTCGCGATCATCGCGGCGCTCGTCGTCGGCAAGCCGCTCGGCATTGTGACGACCACCTGGGTCATGACCAAAGCCCTGCGGGCGCCGCTCGATCCGACGATTCGCTGGATCGACATGGTCGGCATCGGACTGCTCGCGGGTATCGGCTTCACGGTGTCACTGCTCGTGGCGGAACTGAGCTTCGATCAGGGCTCCCCCGCGCACGACATCGCGAAGGTGGCGATCCTGACCGCCTCGGTGATCGCGGCGCTGCTGGCCTCGATCCTGTTGGGAATTCGAAACCGTCGGTACCGGGCGCTCGCACGCCAGACTGCCTGATCCGGCGACGCGCCGAGGCGCGCCGTCAACCCGTCGCCTCGACGACTTCGCCGCACCTATCATTGGGGGCAGTCACCCATCGAGAGGAGCAGCGTTATGGCACAGCTGGGAGAGCCGACCGACGAGATCGGCGGCGACGAGGAACTCGTGGTCACCGACATTCGCGATCAGGATGGACCACTCGTCGACCCCGAGGATGAGACCTCGGTCGAAACCATCATCGATGACGAGAGCGAAGTGCTCGAGGAATTCGGCGAGGACGTCTCATCCTCCCCTGCTCAGCGGGGCGAAGAGGAGGAGTAGCTTCGACGACCGGGCGTGATGAGGCCGTAGGCTGCATCCGTGGACTCGGACGTCGTACTGCGTACAGCGGTGGCGGTCGCGATACTCATCGCGATCGCCACCGCTGTCATGTCGAGCCTGCGCATTCCGGCCCCATGGGCGCCGGCAGTCGCCATTGCCCGCGCGGCCGTGCAGCTCGCTGCGCTCAGCCTGATCCTGACGGGGATCATCGCCTCACCGCTCTGGATCGCCGTGGCGCTCCTGGTGATGTGCGTCGCGGCGGCGCTCGTCTCGGCGCAGCGATCGGGTGAACCGATGCGCGACGCCCCGCTGATGCTGCTCGCGATCGGCGGCGGTGCGGCGATCGCATGCAGCATCGTGTTCGCCACCGGGGCGCTCGAGTTCAGCTCCCGGTATGTGCTCGCGCTCGGGGCGATGACGGTGGGGAACGCCATGAGTATCGCGACCCTGACGGCGCGCAACGTGCGACGTCAGACGCACGATCACTGGTCCGAGGTGGAAGGCTGGCTCGCACTCGGTGCCACCCCTCGGCGTTCGACACTGGAGCTGACACGCCGGTCGATCGCCGAGTCCCTCATTCCGTCGATCGACCAGTCGAAGACCACGGGACTCGTCGTACTGCCCGGCGCGTTCGTCGGCGCGATCTTCGGCGGGCTGTCACCGCTCGAGGCCGGGCGGTTTCAACTCATCGTGCTCGCGGCGATCCTCGCTGCGGGCGCCGTGACCGCCGCAGTGGTCGCACTCCGTCGCGGCTCAATGCACCAGAAGCCGCGGGTGCTCGAACGGTGAACCGGGGTCACTGCGCCGACGCGGGAAGTCCGAACACGCGGTCGAAGATCCAGGTGTAGATCACGGTGAACACGAGGAAGAACACGAGCAGCCCGCCTTCGATCGCGAGTGCTTCGAGCAGTGAGACGCCGAGCAGGAACGCCACCAATGGGATCGTGAACAGGAGGACTCCGCCCTCGTAGCCGATCGCATGGATCGCGCGGGCCCTGAAGCCGCGCCCGTGCGACCCGACGCGACGCTCGGCGGCCTCGAAGATCGTATTCCAGAGGTAGTTCCAGAGCGTGGCGGTCGTCGACACCAGGATCGCGGTCACCGTCGACTGCCCGCCGCCGTGCCCGAGCAGAACGCTCAGGACGACGACGGTGAACAGGACGCTCAAGCCCTCGTAGCCGGCGACGTAGACGATGCGTCGCAGCACCGGCCGCGTCGCGAAGGTCCGCTGACGATTGCGCGCGCGCAGATCGACTGCGGCGGTGACGGTCGTCGTGACGGACGGGGTGGCGGGCACCGAGGTGCGTGGGGTGTGGCCTGCGAGGGTCACGGGTATCACTCCTGAAGGGCCGGCGCCGCGGAGGGACCAGTGGAGTCACACCTCTCAGACGCGAAAACGCCAGCTCTAGGAGCATATCGCAACGGAATCAGCGCCGTAGGGCGCAGGTGTGATCTCTCTCCGTCGAGAAGTCTCGACATACTCCACCTACAAATATGATCAGAAATGAATGTAAACTAAACCTATGTATTATTTAAGCAATTATTGTTGCGATTCAAATCGTGGAGCATCATGAATTGGAGGCCGCAGAGATCAGTCTTGCGAGTCATGATCGGTCTGGTGACCTCCCTGGTCCTTCTCTTCCCACCAGGCCTTGTTGCCGCAAACTTCTCATCAAATTCAGTACGTGCCGACACTATGGAACTGAAAGACTCTCGCGATATCACGACCTCAGTCTCCTCACCGCTACATCCTCCCCGCAGCGTTTCCCCGCTGCAAGAAGGCGAAACGACAGGCTTTCGCGTGAATGGAACCGAAATCTCCGGCTCTGCTCCGAATGGTGGCGCATCGACCTTTTCGCTCTCCCCCTCCAGCCATCTCCACTGCATGGTCTACGGAGAGGTCAAGCGACAGATCGGGAAGTATCCGGTGAAGCGCAACGGCTCATTTTCCGGCAAAGTGAAGCTTCTCTGCGGTAACGGGGACGTCTGATACCGACACATCAATTCCCGCCACAGTAAAGACTGGGTGAGGGTAATCACGTGGGATGGTCGCGGCAGCGCGAGTTCTTGGGACAACCTTATGCTTCAGACTACGGCGGCAACGCTGAAGCATCCAGACAAAATCTACTCCGAGAAGGGCAGTAAACTCTGTTACAGCGCAAAGGTGACATCTTGGAAGAAAAAGGGAAAGAAAATCATCTCCCAGAAGACATGGTTCACCGCAGTAGTGGTGTCTAAGAACGCCAAGACTGTCATTACCTCCTACCCAGGGAAGTGCAAGGGTGCGAGATGAAGTTTCTCCGTAAGCGTCGCTTCGGGCCAGTGCGGTATCGAGCTGACGCGAATGCTGCCTCATCTGACTCGTCGGGCTTTTCTATCGGTGATGAGCTCCGAGAGACAAGCGATGTGGCAGCAACTGAGTCGATTACTGAGAGCCGCAGCGTTGGAGCGCACGTGACGCTTATGGCGGACTATTCTGCGGCGGTGCCTCTCTGGGGCGAAAATGGGATGATCGATACCGCGGGTGTGCTCCCCCGTGAGCTGGAAGAGCTGTTACATTCTTGGTCGGACGTCTTCGACGAACACTACGCGACCGACTCCGGATGGCCATCTCTGGAGTTATGCCGGGCGCAGTACGCAGAGGGTGTTCGCCTGCGCGATCTTCTCGAGAGACATTTCGGGTCTGCGACCTGCGTAAGGTTCGATTTCTGGGAACGAACCGTTTGCGGCGTGGAGATTCCACTCAACAAGATCCACTTGCACTGAACGTTTGGCAGGGGGTCGGAGCGAACCATGCTCCGACCCCGCTGTCGACTACCGCTGAGTCACGACCTCCGATTCCCGGCGAGCCCACAGGCGCACCAGCAGCAGGAACGCGATCGCGGTCACCACGAACCCGACGATCCACGCGATATCGATGCCGCCGATCAGTGTGGCGAGAGGTCCGGTGAACAGCGGGTTCACCATGAACGGCAGTTGAGCCACGAGTCCGATGGCGTAGCTCACCAGACCGATGACGTTCCACTTGCCGTAACGCTCGCCTTCGGGGTCGAAGAGGTCGCCGACCGAGTAGTCGCCCTTGCGGATCACGAAGTAGTCGGCGAGGTTGATCGCCGACCACGGAATCAGCACGTACAGCAGCAGCGTCAAGAAACTCTCGAACATGGTGATGAAATCACCCTGGCCGAGGATCGCGAGGAGCGTGGCCAGCACTCCGACGACGACGGTCGTCCACACTCGGGTGCCCGACGTGATGATCATCTTGAAGTTCGACTGCATGACGGTGAGCGCGTTCATGACCGCGGAGTAGAGTTCCACACCGTTGATGAGCGCTGAGCTGACCGCGAACACCACGAGGACGACGAGTCCGATCGGCCCGAGGTACTCCCCGAGCGCCGCGAGCGGGTTGTCGGGATTGGCGGCGCCGAGCAGCACGCCGAGCGTCATGACGAACACGGAACTGCCGACGAGCCCGATGTAGGTCCCCCAGAACGCGGCCTTCGGGCCGGTGTCCTTCGGCAGGTACCGGGTGTAATCCGACACGTACGGCGCGTATGCGAGCTGCCAGACGATGCCGATGGCGAGCATCGAGAAGAAGCCTTCGAAGCTGAATGCCGCTTCGGCACGAACGAGCGGCACATCGGGTGCGGCCCAGAACAGCACCATCGAGAGCGCGACGGCGAGCCCGATGACGATCGACAGCCAGGTCATCGTCTTGCTGAGCAGGTCGTAACCGAAGATGCAGAGCACGATGCCGATCGCCGCGAAGATGAGGATCGCGACCGTCCCGTTGAACTCGGGGAACACCGCGAGCAGCGAATCCTTCGCAACGATGAGGATGCTCGTGAAGAGACCCATGAACATGATGAGCGCGATGAGCGCGAAGATGCTCGCGCCCAGATATCCGAACTGTGCGCGCGCCTGCAGCATCTGCGGGATACCGAGATGCGGGCCCTGGGACGCGTGCAATGCAGCACCGAACGCACCGATGATGTTGCCGCTCAGAATCGCGACGATGCTCCACCCGATCGGCAGCCCGTAGGCCCCGCTCGCCACCGCGCCCGTCACCACGGTCAGGGGCATCATGTTGAGGCTCACCCAGATGGCGCCGAGCGACCAGTGCGTGCCGGTCCTGGCGTCTTCGGGGATCGGCAGGATGTGCTGCTGTTCGAACTTCTTGAATGTTTGGGTCACCGGTGGCGGCTCGGTACTCATCGGACTCTCCTTCGAGACGGTAGGGGTGGTGTGGGTGGTGATCAGCTGCGGCTGGAGCGGTGCACGGTCGTGCCGCCAAGAATGGTCCTGGCGACGCGCAGGGAAGGAAGATCCTGAGGCTGGGAAAGTGGGCCGCTGAGCAGCACCAGGTCGGCGTCCTGCCCGATCGCGATGCGTCCTCGTCGATCGGCGACACCGGCGATCTCGGCGCCCCCGAGAGTGTAGGCGCGCACCGCGCTCTCCAGGCTCAACCGCTCGGAGGGCGTCATCGGTTCTCGCGACTCCGGATTGCGCGCGTGCGAGTCGGCGGGCGGCGCCGTCCGCGTACAGGCCGTGTAAATGCCCCACAGCGGGTCGGGGCTCGTGACCGGCCAATCGCTGCCCATCGCGAGGTGGGTACCCGCGCGCTCGAGGGAGCCGAACGGGAAGTGCCAGCGTGCACGCTGCTCGCCGAGCATCGGGAGCTTCCGCTCCAGGATCTCCTGATCGGCTCGAGCCCAGAGCGGCTGGAGATTCGCGGTGACACCGAGCTCAGCGAAGCGCGGGAGGTCTGCCGGGTCTGCGACATCGATGTGCGCGATCTGGTGCGAAACTCCGGCACCATTGTGTCGACGCGCGGCCTCCACTGCGTCCAGGCACTCGCGCACCGCGCGATCCCCGACTCCGTGGAAATGTACGCGCAGACCTCTCGCGTCGAGCGCAGTCACGATCTCGGTGAGCAGTTCGGGCGGGATCACCGACTCCCCCGACGTCTCCGGCGTGACACCCGTGTACGGCGCGAGGAGGGCTCCGGTGCAGTTCTCGCAGATGCCGTCCTGCATGATCTTCACGCTGTCCACGGGGAAACCGGCAGCGCGGCACTCGGCAACGGTGCCGAGCACGCTGTCGAGCGCCTCGAGTCCGGCACCGGCCGGCCACCACACGGAGCCGGTCACGCGAGCGCGGAGTGAACCGTCGCCGATCGTCTCCAGGTACGTGGGCACGCAATCTGGCAGTGTGAGATAGCGTCCGAGAATCGCATCGTGCCAGGAGGTGATGCCGAGCGAGAACAGGTGATCCTGAGCGGTGAGCATGGCTCGACGCAGGTCCGCAGGTCGGTGCGGCGGGATGAGCGCGGTGACGAGCTCCCCGGCCGACTCCATGAGCATGCCCGTCGCCTCACCCGAAGCATCGCGCACGATGCGCCCGGCCGCCGGGTCGGGAGTGTGTCGATCGATTGCCGCGAGCTGGAGTGCGCGCGTGTTGACCCAGACGCCGTGCGCGTCGTGGCTCGTGAACACGGCGGGCCGATCGGGAACGAGCCGATCCAGTAGCGCCCGATCCGGGAAGCCTCCGGGGAACACGTCGCCGAACCATCCGGCACCCACGACCCACTCCCCCGCGTGGGAGTCGGCGTACTCGCGGATGAGTCGTTCGTACCCGTCGAGTGAGTGCGCGCTGTCGAGATCGCACCCGGTGAGACCGAGTCCGCCGGCGAGTACGTGGATGTGCGCATCGTGGAACCCCGGCAGCAGCGCCGCCCCAGCGGCGTCGATGCGCTCCGTCGCCGGGCCGATGAGTGCGGCGATGCTGTCGTCGTCCCCGACCGCGCTGATCCGACCGTCGGTGACCGCGATGGCGCTGGAGAGCGAGGGCTCTGGCGCCCAGATCCCGGCGCTGAGAACGACGAGGTCGGGCGCTGTCGCCGATTGAAGATGCGTCTCAAGCACGATGAGCCGCCCGCTTCCACACGATGTACACCGCAGCGGGCACGATGAACCCGACGATCCACGCCACGTCGACGAGTCCGAGCGGCTCTGCGAGCGGACCGGTGAACATCACGGTCACCATGAACGGGATCTGCACGGCGAGTCCGATGGCATACGCGATCAGGCCGATCGCGTCCCATCGCCCGTAGATGCCGCCGTCGCGTCGGAACATATCGTCCACCCGATAGTGCCCCTTCCGCAGGATGAAGTAATCCGCGAGGTTGATCGCCGACCAGGGAATGAGCACGTAGAGCAGAATGGTGACGAAGTCTTTGAACACGAGCAAGAAGTCGTCCTTGCCGAAGACCGCGGCGAGCAGGGCGATCAGCGCGTAGGCGATCGTCATCACGACGCGTTTGGCGGTGTCGATGCGGATCCTGGGTGAGATCGTCTCGAAGACCGTCAATGACGACATCACTCCGGAGTAGATGTTCGCCGAGTTGATGACGGCTGAAGCCGCACCGAACCCGAAGAGGACGATCGGGCCGAAGCCGCCGAGCAGCGAGCCGAGCGTCGCCATCGCGTCTCCGTCCGCCAGGGTGAGGCCGACCAAGGCGCCCAGCACCATCACCAACACGGTGCCGAGCACCAATCCGATGTAAGTCGCCCAGAATGCCTGCTTCGCCCCGCCCTCTTTGGGCATGTACCGGGAATAGTCGGAGACGTACGGCGCGTACGCCAGCTGCCACGTGACACCGATCGCGAGCATGCCGAAGAAGCCAGCGGTGTTGTACCCCAGGTCAGCGGTGGTGTCGAACGTCGCCGGGTTCGACACCACGACGATCAGCGAGATAAGGACGAGCACCCCGATGAAGACGGAGAAGATCCCCATCATCTTGCGCACGAGGTCGTACCCGAATATCGCAACGATGAGGGCGATCGCCGCGCACACGATGATGCCGACGGTCACCGAGATCGATGAGAACACCGCCGAGAAGCTCTGGGCCGCGACGACCAGGTTCGAAGCGAAGAACCCCAGGAACATGATGACAGCGATGAGCGCGAGCAGGCTGCCGCCGTAGAAACCGAACTGACCGCGAGCCTGAAGCATCTGCGGGATACCGAGTTGCGGCCCCTGAGAGGCATGGAGTGCAGCCCCGATCCCACCGACGACATTGCCGAGGACGACGGCGAGGACCGTCCAGCCGAGGGAGAGCCCGAACAGTGACGGCCCCAGCGCCCCAGTGACGACCGTGAGCGGCAGCATGTTGATGCCGAGCCACACGAAGAACAGCCCTCGTGTCGTGCCCTGACGCTCGTCGAGCGGGATCGGGCGGATGTGACGCCGCTCGAATGTGATGATCTTCGTGGTCGACGTGGCGAGTTTCGGGGGTGAGTCGCTCATGGTCACTTCCTCGTGCAGAACGGAAAACTGGGGTGGAGTGCGGGGCGGGGCCCCGCACTCCGGGGGATCAGATGCCGGCGCTTCGTGCTGCCGCCGCGAAGGCGCGATCGATGAGATCGGCGAGCTCGTCGATGTCGTCGCGCGTCATGACGAGCGGCGGCGAGAACTGCACGAGCGGGTTCCCTTCGGCGTCGATCGCGACGCGTGCGAGGAGCCCGACCTCGTTCAGGGCCGGGTTCAGGTGGTGGCCGACGAACTCGTCGGCGCTGAGACCGTCGCTCTCCCACCGCTTCGACTCATGGTTGGTCACCAGCTCGAAGGAACGATGGAATCCCTCACCGCGCAGGTCTCCGATGAACGCGTATCGATCCTTGATCTCGCCCAGCTTCTCGGCCAGGTAGGGGCTCTGCTCGGCGACGTTCTGCACGACGCCCTCGCGCTCCATGATCTCGAGGTTCTTCAACGCGGCGGCGCAAGCCGCGGGGTGTCCGCCGTAGGTCAGGGCGTGGTTGAACATGCCGACCGGCCCGTCGAGTACGGTATCGACCACGTGGTCGCTCGCCACCACGCCGCCGAGCGGCATGTAGGCGGAGGCGATGCCCTTCGCGAAGACCAGCATGTCGGGCTGGAAGCCGTAGAACTCGGACCCGAACCAGGCACCGAGACGCCCGTACCCGGTGATGACTTCGTCGGCGATGAGCAGGATCCCGTGCGCGTCGCAGATCTTGCGGACGCCGGCGAAGTAGCCCTTCGGCGGCGTGAGACTGCCGCCCGCGTTCTGCATCGGCTCCATGATGATCGCGGCGATGGTATCGGGGCCCTCTTGCACGATGAGCGATTCGAGTTCGCCCAGCAGGAATGCGGTGAACTGCTCTTCGGTCTCGCCTTCGGGGCGGCGGTAGCGCTTCGTGTTATGCGTGTGGCGCACACCCGACATCAGCGGCTCGAACATCGCGCGCACACCCGTCATGCCGTTCAGGGACATCGCCCCGAAGCTGGTGCCGTGATACGCCACACGGCGGGCGATGAACTTGCGACGGGCGTGATCGCCGCGAGTCTGGTGGTACTGGCGCGCGAGCTTGATCGCTGCCTCGTTCGACTCGCCACCACCCGACGCGAAGAAGACGCGGTTGAGGTCGCCCGGGGCGAGCTCCGCAATCTTCGCCGCGAGCTTCGCCGCAGGCGGATGGGCGACGCTCCAGGTCGTCTGGAACGGGAGCTCGGTCAGCTGTTCGCGCACCGCATCGCCGACCTCGGCACCGTGGGTGTACCCGAGCTGCACGCAGAAGAGGCCCGCGAGTCCGTCGAAGTACCGCTTGCCGTGCTCGTCGAAGACCGAGCAGTGCTCGCCGCGCACGTAGATGGGCAGTTCGTCGTCGCGATACTTGCCCGCCGGTGTGAAGTTCATGACGAGGTGGCGCTTCGCCAGCTCCTCGAGGGTGCCGTTCTGAGTCATGGTCTCGTCCTTTCCGTGGTCTAGGACCACTGCATCCAGGTGGTCTTGAAGTCGGTGTAGTTGTCGAGGGCGTGGATCGACAGGTCGCGTCCGAAACCGGACTGTTTGAACCCGCCGAACGGGGTGGTGAATCCGAGTGCGTCGACCGTGTTCACGGAGACGGTGCCGGCGACGAGCTGCGAGGAGACCCGGTGGGCGCGCGCCAGGCTGCCTGTCCACAGTGAGGCGGCGAGCCCGAAGGGCGTCTCGTTCGCGCGGGTGATCGCTTCGTCCTCGCTGTCGAACGGGGTCACGACAGCTACCGGGCCGAAGATCTCGCGCGTGTGCACCTCGTGATCGTCGGGCACGTCGGTCACGATGGTGGGTTCGATGAAGGCGCGCGATCCGTTGATCTCGGGCCGCTCGCCTCCGCTGACGATGCGTCCATCGCGACGCGCGTGCTCGATCGTCGCCCACACGGTGTCCGCGTGCGATTCGGAGACGAGGGACCCGACACCGGTCTCAGGGTCGAGCGGGTCGCCCGGACGGTACGCCTGCGCCGCTTCCGCGAACAATTCGAGGAAGCGGTCGACGATGGTGCGCTCCACGAAGACGCGCGAGTTCGCCGAGCAGACTTCGCCCTGGTTGTAGAAGGCACCGAATGCGGCTTTCTGCGCGGCGAGCGCGAGATCGTCGCAGTCGGCGAAGACGAGGTTCGCGCTCTTGCCTCCGGCTTCGAGCGCGAGACGCTTCATGTTCGACTGCCCGGCGTACCGCTGCAGTTGCTTCGCGACCTCGGTCGAACCGGTGAAGGCGACCATGTCGACGTCGGGGTGCAGTGCGAGGGCCTTGCCGATGACGGATCCCCGGCCGGGGACCACGTTGACGATCCCCGCGGGGATCCCCGCCTCGACGGCCAGCTCGGCGAGCAGCAGCGCGGAGTGCGAGGCCTCCACCGGGGGTTTCACGACCACCGCGTTGCCGGCGGCGAGCGCCGGCGCGAGCTTCCAGGTCGCGATCTCGAGCGGGTAGTTCCAGGGCACGATGACCCCGACGACACCGAGCGGCTCGCGGGTCACGAGCGCGGTCGAGCCGGGTGGGGTGACGGGGATGCGATCCTCGTGCTTCTCGATCGCTTCACCGTAGAAGCGGTACAGCGCGGCTGAACCCGGCGCATCGATGGTCGTCGTCTCGCGCACCGGCTTCCCCATGTCGAGCGTGTCGAGCAGCGCGAACTCGTCGGCGCGCTCCTCGATGAGCCTGGCGAGCTCGAGCAGGCGTTCGCGTCGAAAACCCGCGCCGGCACGTGACCACTCACCCGCCGCGTACGCGCGGCGGGCCGCAGCGACCGCGCGGTTCAGGTCCGCCTCGCCGCACGCGGCGATGTGCGAGATCGTCTGACCGGTCGCGGGGTTCGTCTTCGCGATCGTCTCTCCCGAGATGGCGTCGACGCGAGCACCGTCGATGACGGCGCGTCCGTCGAGCTGCAGGTCGCGTGCTGCTGACGTCCACTCGTCGCGCGTGCGGGTCATGGGGTACCTCCTGAGGCGGGGTCTGGGTGTCGGGAACGGGGAAGGTTTCGGCTGCGCGGCACGGGCCGTCAGCGCTGGTGCAGCTCGGGTGGCAACTCGACCGTCGAGGTCTCGAGATCCTGCTCCTTGATGAGTCGCACCCCGCGGGTTTCGGGGATCGAGACCACGGTGACGATGCCGATGACGCCGACCACGGCGAGGAAGTACCCGGGCACCAGCTCGTCGCCGGTGCGGTCGATGAGCCAGGTGAGCAGGTAGGGGGCGGTGCCGGCGAACAGGGCGGCGGTCACGGCGTAGGCGATCGATAGGCCGGTCTGCCTGGTCCGCGTCGGGAACAGTTCGACCACCGTGACCGCGTGCGTGCCGAGGATGATCGCGAGGATCAGTGCGAGGCCGAGTGTCGAGACGAACGCGGACCAGCCGGTGCCCATCTGCATGAGCAGGAACAGCGGGATCGAGAGCACCGTGAGCGCGATCGCGGCGGTGTAGAGCACCGGCTTGCGCCCGACACGATCGGAGGCGATGCCCGCGAGCGGAACGATGATGAGTCCGAGCGCCGACGCGAGTGTGGAGAGCAGTGCCGCGCGGCTCGGATCGAACCCGACGGTCGTCTCCTGGTAGGTGAGGAGGTACACGAGCACGACGTAGAACGTGACGTTCATGAAGATCTCCATGCCGCACGTCTGGATGAACTGCCGCCGGTTGCGGGTGAACACCTCCTTGACCGGGGCGTGCGAGACGGTCTCGAGCTTCTGCAGCGCCTCGAACTCGGGTGTGTCCTCGATCTTGCGGCGAATGTAGAGTCCGATGAACCCGAGCGGCACCGTGATCAGGAACGGGATGCGCCAGGCCCCATCGGTGATCTGTTCGGGCGTGAACGCCTGGTTCAGCAGGAACACCGCGAACGAGGCGAGGAGGAAGCCGAGCAGGCTGCCGAACTCGAGCCAGCTGACGCCGAAGCCGCGACGCTTCGCCGGGGAGAACTCGCCGAGGAATGCGGCGGCGCTGCCGAACTCGCCGCCGGCGGCGAGTCCCTGCACGACGCGGGTGGCGATGAGCAGGATCGGTGCGAGGATGCCGATCGTCGCGTAGCCGGGCAGCAGACCGAGCACGAGCGTCGACACGGCCATCGCGAGGATCACGATCGAGAGCGTCTGCTTGCGGCCGAGGCGGTCGCCGAGTCGCCCGAAGATGATCGCGCCGATCGGACGCACGAGGAACGAGACCGCGAACACCGCGAATGTGGCGAGCAGGCCGGCCGTGCGGTCGGACTCGGGGAAGAAGATGACGGCGATCGTGGCGGCCATGTAGGCGTACACGGCCCAGTCGAACCAGTGCACGAGCACACCGATCGATCCGGCGACCACGCTCTTGCGCAGGCTCTTGCGATCAACGAGGTCGCTGAGTTCTGTGGGGGCTTCGGGTGTCGACATTGACGGGTTCCTTCGGGGTGCTGTCGGTTACGGGGTGCGTTCGCGGGCGACGTCGAGCGCCGTCCATGCCAGGGCGAGAGCTCCGTCGCGGAGCGCCTGCTCGGCGCGCGCACCGACGCAGGCCGCGGCGAACGCGGGCTGGTGGTTGCTCGCGTCACCGCCCACGCCGATGTAGGGGTGGATCGCGTCGACCAGCTGCGAGACGTTGCCCATATCGGTCGAGGCGCGATTCATGGTGGCGGCGACCGGGTCGACGTCGAAGTCGCGCCCGAGCGCCTGGGCGTTGCGGCGATAGTGATCGAGCGCGCGTTCGTCGGTGCGCATCTCGGCGTACCGCTGGCTTTCGGGCGTGACCGTGAGTTCGGCACCGGTCGCCAGGGCGCCCGCCTCGAAGCAGTGGAGCACGCGCTGCTCGAGCGCGATGAGCTGCTCCGTCGTCTCGGCCCGCACGTACCAGCGACCCTCCGTCCGCTCGGGGATCGCGTTCGGCGCTTCGCCGCCGTTCGTCTGCACGCCATGCACCCGCACCGACCCGGGCAGCTGCTGACGCAGGAGCGCGATCGCGAGCTGGGCGACGAGGAAGGCGTCGTTCGCATTGACGCCGCGCTCGGGGTAGGCCGCGGCATGCGCCGCACGCCCCCGGTACTCGACGTGCCAGTGGGTGACCGCGAACGGGCGGGCTTCGGCGACATCGACGGGCGCCGGATGCGCCATGAGGGCGAAATCGAGTTCGGTGAACGCGCCGCGCTCGAGGAGTTCGATCTTGCCGCCACCGCCCTCCTCCGCCGGAGTGCCGATGACCTCGACGGTGAGGCCGAGTTCGTCGGCGACCGCGGCGAGCGCGATCGCTCCGCCCGTGCTCATCGCCGAGATGAGGTTGTGCCCGCAGGCGTGGCCGAGGCCGGGCAGGGCGTCGTACTCGGCGAGGAACCCGATGGTGAACGCTCCGGTCCCGATGACGGCACGGAACGCGGTGTCGAGTCCGAGGTAGGGCTGTTCGACGGCGAAACCATGCGCTGCGAGCACGCCGGCGACGTCGGCGGAGGAGCGGTGCTCCTGCCATCCGATCTCGGGGTCGGCGTGCAGTCGGGTGGACAGCGCAATGAGGTCGCCGTCGACGGCGGCGAGGCGATCTGCGATCCGCTGCTTCTGCACGTCGCTCGACACGTCACTCATCCCCGGGCACCCCGTACGAGGGTGCGGCAGCCGGGTTGATGCCGCGGCTGATGTAGTCGTCGCGCTGGGGCATCCAGACGTCGAGCGCGCGGCCGAGCGCCGCGATGGGATCCTGATCGTCCCAGTCCACCCGCAGGTCGGTCGCGCGCCACCCGGCATCGTCGACGACCGCGATGCCCGCAGAATGCACCGGCCCCGCTTCTCCTCCGGCGTCCATCGCGGCGCTCAATGCGGCGAAGAGCCGCTCCTCGATACGTCCGGAAGCCGAGAGCGCCGTGTCCACGAACGCGTCGAGCACGTCGAGGCTCGCGAGCATGTTGCCGCCGGCCACCGCGTTGTCACGTGTGACGGCACCGAACGTGCCGAGCGCGCGTCCGCCCGAGAACGCGGCCGTGCGACCCTCGCGATCGAGGACGAGCAGTTGTCGGAAGTCGATCGTCTCGGGATCGGCGCCGTCGACGACCGTGTCGAGCGCGGACTGCGCATCGGCACCCGACCGCAACTCATCGAGCAGACGGAACCCGAGGCGCGGGTCCGTGACGTTCTGCGAGTTCGCGCCGCCGATGCCATCCGCGAGGTTGACGCAACGCGCGGAGACGGCGGGCGATGAGGAGGAGATGGCTGCGCCGAATTCGCCGGTGTCCGGGTCGCGCAGCAGCAGGGAGAAGGTCATAGGATCACTCCTGATCGTTTGCGGGGTCGCTGATGACGGCGGTGGCGTCGATCTCGACGAGCCACTCGGGGCGTGCGAGCGCCTGGACCACGATGCCGGTCGATACGGGGTAGACGCCCTTCAGCCACTTGCCGACGGTGCGGTACACGTCTTCGCGGTACCGCGGGTCGATGATGTAGATCGTCACCTTGACGATGTCGGCGAGTCGGCTGCCCGATTCTTCGAGCAGCATCGCGATGTTCGCCATGGCCTGCTCCGTCTGCGCGGCGACGTCGCCGATGCCCACCGACTCGCGGGTGTCGAGGTCTTGCCCGATCTGGCCGCGCAGGTACACGACACCGTTCGCGACGACGGCCTGGCAGAGATCGTTGTCGAGATTCTGCTCGGGGTAGGTGTCCTGCGTATTGAACTTGCGGATGCGGGTGTGCGTGGTCATAGCCACCATTGTTCGCACCCGTCGGCTATCTGCAAAATAGCCAAAAACTAACCTGAGCATCTCGAAAAGTGATGCAGTCGGCAGGGCGCCCGAATCAGTCATTCAGATGCGACATTGGTTTGCGTTCGTTTTATCCGATGCAGTTGACCGCGAACGACTATTGGACGAGGACGCTTCCGTCGGTTTTGCTGGAGTCGCATTCGAAGAACGGAGCGAACCCCACATGACGAACCCCGAGATCCCCGACGCCACCGATGTCGTCGTCGTCGGCGCCGGACAAGCCGGCGTCGCAATGAGCGAGCACCTCACGACGCGCGGCATCGCGCACGTGGTGCTGGAGCGCGGACGCATCGCCGAGCGATGGCAGTCCGAGCGCTGGGACTCCCTCGTCGCGAACGGCCCCGCGTGGCACGACCGCTTCCCCGCACTCGAGTTCGACGACGTCGACCCCGACGCCTTCGCCCCCAAGGAACGGGTCGCCCAGTACTTCGCCCAGTACGCCGCCCATTTTCAGATGCCGATCCACTGCGGCATCGAGGTGACCGAGGTCACGCGCCTCGAGGGCCGCCCCGGCTTCCGCGTCGCCACCTCGGCCGGCGCCATCGAGGCCCAGTACGTGGTCGCTGCCACGGGCCCGTTCCAGAAGCCCGCCATCCCGGCCGTCGTCCACGAGGAAGCGGGGATCCACCAGATCCACTCGAGCTCCTACCGCAACCCCGAACAACTTCCCGAGGGCGGTGTGATCGTCGTCGGCGCCGGATCCTCGGGCGTGCAGATCGCCGATGAGCTCCGCAGCGCCGGCCGCGAGGTCGTCCTCGCCGTCGGCCCCCACGACCGTCCGCCGCGGCGCTACCGCGGGCGCGACAACGTGTGGTGGCTCGGAGTACTCGGCAAGTGGGGCGCCTCCGCTCCCCCCGCCGGCGCCGAGCACGTCACGATCGCCGTGAGCGGCGCCCGGGGCGGAGAGACGATCGACTTCCGCGATCTCGCCGACCGCGGCATCACGCTCGTGGGCCGCGCGAACGCATTCGAGAGCGGCGTGATGCGCTTCGGCGACGACCTCGGCACGAACATCCGCAACGGCGACGCGAACTATCTCTCGGTCCTCGACGAGGCCGACGCGTACATCGCGAGTCGGGGGCTCGACCTGCCCGAAGAGCCGGAGGCCCGGATCCTCGGACCGGACCCCGACTGCGTCACCCACCCCGTGCGCGAGCTCGACCTGGCCGGGGCGGGCATCACCTCGATCGTGTGGGCCACCGGATTCGGTGTGGACTACAGCTGGCTGCACGTGCCCGGAGCGCTCGACGCGAACGGGCGCCCCGTCCACGACCGCGGCGTCTCGGGAGCACCCGGCATCTTCTACGTCGGCCTCCCGTGGCTGGCGAACCGTGGCTCGAGCTTTATCTGGGGGGTGTGGCACGACGCCAAGTACGTCACCGATCAGATCGGCATCCAGCGCGATTATCAGGCCTACGAAGGGTCGGCGGCCCGCATCGCGTGACGTTGGTACGCTGAGTCGGCGAGCGAAGGAGCCCCGTGGCCGACCGATTTTCCATCACCCTGAACCAGCTGACCTACTTCACCGCCTGCGCCCGTCACCTCAACATGACGGCCGCCAGTCAGGAGTTGCACGTCGCGCAGTCCGCGGTGTCGACGGCGATCAGTCATCTCGAGCAGACGCTCGGCGCGACCCTGTTCGTGCGGCAGCACTCGAAAGGGCTGGTGCTCACCCGCGCCGGTGAGAAGCTGCTGCAGGACAGTCGGGACATCTTCGATCTCCTCACGGAGTCCATCGATGCCATCAGGGAGGATCAGGAGGAGGTGCGCGGCACGCTGCGCCTCGCCTGCTTCACCACGTTCGGACCGTTCATCCTGCCGACGCTCGTGCAGCGGTTGAGCGAACGTCACCCCGGACTGACGATCGAGATCACCGAGGGCGACTACGCCGAGAATCTCGCGGCGCTCCGTGCCGGCCAGGCGGACCTCGCCATCAACTACGACTACACCCACCGCGAGGGGCTGCCCTCCGAGGTGGTCGGTGAGGCGCGCCCCCACGTGCTGGTGCACGCGGATCACCCCCTCGCGAGCCGCGGGTCGGTCGCACTCGCCGAGCTGGCGGACGACGACCTCATCCTGCTCGACCTGCCCGGCAGCTTCGACTACTTCCTCGGCGTGCTGCTGCACGCAGGCGTCACGCCTCGCGTCAGGTATCGGAGTTCGAACTACGAAACCGTCCGTTCGATGGTCGCGAAGGGGCTCGGATCCTCGATCCTCAATCAACGCCCGCTCACGGACCGGACCTACGGCGGCGACCCGGTCGTCGTGCTCGAGATCTCGGATCCCGTCCCGACGTTGAACATCTCCCTGTTCTCACTCGGCCAGTCTCAGCGCAGTGCCCGCGTCCGCGCCGTGACCGAGGAGCTGCGCGCCGTGCTGGCGAAGTAGGTCGGTCAGACCCGCGCGCCCGCCATCGACTCCCACGCCCCGCCAGGACCGATGAGCACCTGCCAGAGCCACTCGGCGCACTCCTCGACCGGAGGCCGAGGATCCCGAGCCACCCACGCCCGGAGCACGCCGACCACGGTCCCGGCGAGTCCCGCTGCGGCGACGTCGATCGGCACCCCGGGGAATGCGTCGGTGCCGGTGGATTCGAGGGCGCCGAATGCGAGCTGCTCGATGCGCCGACTGAGTCGCGCGACGGCGACGGCGGACCCGTGGTCCCCGAGCACGCGTCGATAGAGCTCGGCGTGCTGATCGAAGTGGCGCAGGTACGCTTCGAGCGCCTGCGGCGGTTCACCCAGCAGCTCGAGCAGCGCGGGCAGTTCGGCGCCCTCCGCCTCGGCGAACGCGTCGAGCGCGTCGGCGAGCAGCCCGTCTTTGTCGGCGTAGTGCAGATAGAAGCTGCTGCGCGTCACCCCCGCCCGCTCGACGATATCGGCGACCGTGATGTCGTCGAGATCCCGATCGCGCACGAGACCGAGCAACGCGCGCTGGAGTGCGCCGCGCGTGCGCAGAATGCGAGGATCCATACGCTCATCCTTTCACGATGTCCGGGCCCCTCTCAGTGTTTTCGGACACGCGTCCATTAGTGTACAACCGTCTCAAATCCGGTCCGCTGCGACCGGTGCATTCGCCGGCAGACTCCGCACTCCGCACCCGTCCCGAAAGGCGCCCCCGCGTGGCACAACTCCTCTACCGACTCGGCCAGTTCTCCGCACGTCGCGCGTGGCTCGTCCTCGTCGGCTGGCTCCTCGCACTCGGCGTCGCCGCCGGGTCGTTCTTCGCGTTCGGCGGGGCGCTCGCGACCAGCTTCAGCATTCCCGGCACCGAAACCACTCGCGTGAGCGACGTGATCGAGGACGAGCTCGGCGAGACCGCGGGTGTGCAGGGCACTGTCGTCTTCGAGACCGAGAACGGGGGCGAGTTCAGCGATCAGCAGCAGTCCGGGATCAACGACCTCCTCACCGATATCGCCGCGCTCGACGGCGTCGAATCGGTGATCAACCCCTTCGAGACCGAGGCGGATCGCGCGGATCAGGCGCAGCAGCTCGACGACGGGGCCCAGCAGATCGCCGACGCGCGCGAGCAGCTCGCGGACGGTCGGGAACAGCTCGAATCGGGACAGGAGCAGCTCGACTCCGGGCGCGAACAGCTCGAGGGCGCGCTCGCGCAGGCCGAGCAGGCGGGACCCGAAGCAGCCGCGCAGGTGCAGGCGCAGCTCGACGCGCTCGATACGCAGCAGACCGAGATCGATGAGAACCGCACCGAACTCGAATCGGGAGCGCAGGATCTCGAGACCGAGGCCGCGCAGCTCGATGCCGGGCAGCGCCTCTTCGATGCCGCCGCCGAGATCCGCACCGTCTCCACCGAGGGCGATGTCGCGCTCGGCATGGTGCTCTTCAGTGAAGACCAGTTCAACCTGCCCGAAGAGGTGCGCACCTCGGTCGTCGACACCCTCGCCGCGACCTCGGTCGATGGTGTCGCCATCGATTCGTCGAGCGAGATCAACCAGACCACCGACGGTCTCCTCGGACCGGGCGAGATCATCGGCGTGGTCGTCGCACTCCTGGTGCTCGTCATCATGCTCCGCGTGATCCTGCCGGCCCTCATGCCGCTCTTCGCCTCCATCATCGGCGTCGGCGTCGGCGTGGCCGGAGCGCTCGCGTTCTCCGACCTCATCGAGATGTCCTCGGTGACCCCGGTGCTCGGCGTCATGCTCGGGCTCGCGGTCGGCATCGACTACTCCCTCTTCATCATCAACCGGCATCGACGGCAGCTGCTGCAGGGCATGGACGTGCGCGAATCCATCGGGCTCGCGAACGGCACGTCGGGCAACGCGGTCGTGTTCGCCGGATCCACCGTCATCGTCGCCCTGCTCGCGCTCAACGTCACCGGCATCGGCTTCCTCGGCGTCATGGGCACGGTCGGCGCCGTCTGCGTGTTGGTCGCCGTGCTCATCTCGGTGACGCTCACACCCGCGCTGCTCGGACTCGTCGGCACGCGGTTGCTCAACCGGCGCGCCCGCGCCCAGATCGGCGCCGCTCATCACGTCGCACGCGAGGCCAAGCCGATGCGCACCGGCGCGGCTTGGCTCCGACTCATCGGCGCAGCCGCCGGCCTGCTCATCGTGGCGATTCCGGCCCTCGACATGCGTCTCGGACTGCCCGACGCCTCCGTCGAGGCGAGCGATACGACTCAGTACCGCGCCTACGAGACGACGACCGAGGCGTTCGGTGCCGGCCAGAACGGGCCGATCATCGTGACGGCGCAGACCGACACCCCCATCGCCGAGGACGATCTGACCACGGTGCAGGCCGACCTCGCGGATGAACTGCTCGCGCAGCCGCACGTGCAGGCCGTGGCACCCGCGTCCACCAGTGATGCGCGCGACTTCCTCCTCTTCCAGGTGATCCCGACGGATGGTCCGTCGAGCGAATCCACGGAGACCCTCGTGCACGACCTGCGCGATCTCGGCTCGCTCGAGGCGGGTGAGGCGGGCGACGCGCAACTCGGCGTCGCCGGGCAGGCGAGCGCCAACATCGACATCTCCGAGAAGCTCGCGAACGTGCTGCCGATCTACCTCGCGGTGGTCGTCGGGCTGTCGCTCCTCATCATGATCCTGGTGTTCCGCTCGATCCTCGTCCCGCTCATCGCCACGGGCGGCTACGTGCTCTCCCTGGTTGCGGCCTTCGGCGCCATGGTGGCGGTGTACCAGTGGGGCTGGCTGGGTCCGGTGTTCGGCGTCGAGACGACCGGGCCCCTGCTGAGCTTCGCGCCGATCATCATCATGGGCGTGCTCTTCGGCCTCGCGATGGACTATCAGCTGTTCCTCGTCAGCGGCATGCGCGAGGCGTACGCCCACGGCTCCCCCGCCCGGGTGGCCGTCACCGAGGGGCTCCGCAACGGCCGCGCCGTCGTGACCGCGGCCGCGATCATCATGGTGTCCGTGTTCGGCGGGTTCATCTTCTCGCACATGGCGATGGTGCGCCCGCTCGGGTTCGGTCTCGCGATCGGCGTGCTGTTCGACGCCTTCGTCGTGCGCATGCTCATCGTGCCGTCGCTGATGCACCTGTTCGGCAAGTCGGCCTGGTGGCTGCCGCGCTGGCTCTCGCGCATCCTGCCCGACGTGGACGTGGAGGGCGCCTCGGTCGAGCGACGCCACCCGGCGCAGACGCGCACGGACTAGCCAGACCCCTCACGGGCCCCGTGATCCCGCTCGGATCGCGGGGCCCGCTTGGTAGGCTGAGGTTTTCGCCGGTGCGGCCACGCGGGCCCCGGAATCACGGTCGAGCGGAGCGGGTGGGGTCAGAGGTGGCGCGATGACGCACGACGTGCAGCCCCATGCATCGGCGACTCGACCCGCCGGCCGCGCCCGCTACCGCACCCGCATCGCGCTGAGCCAGCCGACCACGGTGATCGGCCTGCTCGCCGCCGCACTGTTCACCTATCTCATCGTGGTGCCGATCATCGCGATGCTCAGCGATGCCTTCCGGGTGCAGGCACGGGATGAAACGCGGGCCGGCGCCGAGTTCGCGAGCGCCACGACCTACTACCTCGACCGCGTGTTCACCTCGCCGCTCGCAGCGGACATCTTCTGGGGTCCGCTCCTCGGCACGCTCGGCATCGCCGTCGCGGCCATCGCGATCGCGCTGGCGGTCGGCGGGTCACTCGCCTGGTTGCTCAGCCGCACCGACCTTCCCGGGAGACGGTGGTTCTCGACCGCGCTCATCGTGCCCTACATGCTGCCCTCGTGGACGCTCGCTCTCGCATGGACCACGCTCTTCAAGAACCGCACGACCGGCGGTCAACTGGGTTGGCTCGAAGCCGTCGGCCTCACGCCGCCCGACTGGCTCGCCTACGGCTGGTTCCCGATCTCCGTGGTCCTCGGACTGCACTACGCGCCGTTCGTGATCCTGCTGCTCGGCAACGCCCTGCGCAGCTTCGACTCGCAGTTCGAGGAGTCGGCGCGCATGCTCGGGGCTCGTCCCGCGACCATCGCGCGACGCATCACCCTTCCCCTCATGCGCCCGGCCCTGCTGTCGGCGATCACCCTGATCTTCGCGAAGTGCATCGGCGACTTCGGCGTCGCCTACGTGCTCGGCAGCCCGGCGGACTTCACCGTGCTCTCCACCTCGCTCTACCAGGCGTTCGCGACCGGGCAGATCGGCACGTCCGCGGTGCTCGCCGGCGCGATCATCCTGATCGGCATGATCTCGCTCCTCGTCGATCTCCTCCTGCTGCGCGAAGGGAAGCGCTTCGTCACGATCGGCGGCAAGAGCGCGAAGCACCGGCGAATCGCCCTCGGCCGTTTCCGCGCCCCGCTCGGGGCCTGGGCCGCCGCGGTGTTCGTCGTGAGCGTCGCCGTGCCGATCCTCACCCTGCTCCTGTCGACGGTCATGCGCCGGCCCGGCGTGTTCCGCTGGGACAACTTCACGCTCGACTTCTGGGCGGGGACCGACATCGGCACCGTCGGCCTCGCGCAGGGCGTCCTGCGCACTCCCGAGCTCTGGGCCGCCGCGTGGAACACGCTCTGGATCGTCGGCACGGCCTCCCTCAGCGCGGGTCTGCTCGGCCTGCTCGTCGGGTACGTCGTCGTGCGTTCGCCCTTCCGGCTGCTCGGCGGCTTCCTGCGTCAGGTCACCTTCCTCCCCTACCTCGTGCCCGGCATCGCATTCGCGGTGGCGTACCTCTCGCTCTTCGCGGTCCCGCGCGGCCCCGTTCCCGCACTGTACGGGACCGCGCTCATCCTCGTGATCGCGTTGACGGCCGAGCAGATGCCGTTCGCGTCGCGTGCGGGCATCACCTCGATGACGCAGCTCGGCACCGACCTCGAAGAGGCGGCGCAGGTCGCCGGAGCCGGGTGGTGGCGCCGCATGACCCGCATCGTGGTGCCCGTGCAGCGGAGCTCGCTCGCCGCCGGGGTGCTCATGCCCTTCATCTCGGGCGTGAAGGGGCTCAGTCTGGTGGTCGTGCTTGCTGTGCCGGGCACGGACCTCCTCACGACGTACTCGCTGCGACTCGTCGACTACGGCTTCACCCAGGCGGCGAACGCCGTCGTGCTCATCATCGCTGCGGTCGCGTTCTTCGGAACGCTGCTCGGACAGCGCCTGACCCGCAGCAGCCTCGCCGACGGCATCTGATCGAAGGACTCCCATGCCCGACATCACGCTCACCCGCCTCGCGAAGCGATACGGATCCGCACGCGACCCGCTCGCGGTGCGCGACCTCAATCTCACGGTCGCCGACGGCGAGTTCATGTGCGTGCTCGGTCCGTCGGGGTGCGGCAAGACGACGACGCTGCGCATGATCGCGGGCCTCGAGCACCCCACCGGTGGACGCATCGCCGTCGGTGACCGCGTGCTCGACGACGTGGACGCCGGCGTGTTCGTTCCGGCCGAGCGCCGCGGGATGGGTCTCGTCTTCCAGAGCTATGCGCTCTGGCCGCATCTCACGGTCGCCCAGAACGTGGACTTCGGCCTGTCCCTGCAGCGCCGCGGTCGCCGAGAACGCGGTGACCGCGTGCAGCGGGTCATGCGCACGCTCGGGATCGACGCGCTCGCAGACCGCTACCCCTCTGAGCTCTCGGGTGGACAGCAGCAGCGCGTCGCGCTCGCCCGCACGCTCGCGGTGCAACCCGAGGTACTGCTGCTCGACGAACCGCTCTCGAACCTCGATTCGCGTCTGCGTCTCGAAATGCGCGCGGAGTTGAAACGGCTGCACGACGAGTTCGGAACGACGATCGTATTCGTGACCCATGATCAGTGGGAGGCGATGACGCTCGCGACCTCGATCGCGGTGATGAACGATGGGGTTCTGCAGCAGGTCGGCAGCCCCGAGGAGATCTACGGTCGCCCGGCGAACCGTTTCGTCGCCGAGTTCGTCGGGAATCCGCCGATCAACATCGTCGAGCTGGCGCACCCGGACAGCGCACCCGCGGGCAAGGACGCGGGCACGGGCACCGCGGACGCCGCACGCGCTGCGGCCGCGCAGTGCGTCGCCGACCGCGATGTCTCGGATGCTGCGTCCATCGGATTCCGCCCGGAGTCCGTGCGCGTGATCGACGCGGGTGCGGAGTCCGCGCCGGGAGCCCTCGCGATGCCCGCGACGCTCACGGCGGTGCTGCCGACCGGAGGCAGCTGGATCCTCGAATTCGACGCGGACGGACGACGGGTGTTCGGCACCACGAGCGTGCCGCTCGGCGCACCGGTCGGTGCGCGTGTGCGGCTGGGCATCGACGCCGCCGACGTGCACGTCTTCGACCGATCGGGTGATCGCGCGTGAGGCGGCGGACCGGTCGCGCCCATGCCTCCTGCGCGCTCGCCTCGGCGTCGATCGTGATGCTCGCGCTCTCCGGCTGCGCGCCGTCGTCGACCCAGGAGATCTCGGTGCGGACGGTCGATCTCGGGATTCCCGACGAGGACTACTCGCTCGAGGCGCTCATCGCGGCGGCGCAGGACGAGGGACCGCTCGTCGTCTCGGACACCACGGGAAAGATCGTCGACATCGCGGCCGCCTTCGAAGCGGAGTACGGCATCCCGACCACCGGCACGAAGCTCACTGGACAAGAACAGGTCGAGATCGCCTCGCGCGAAGCGCAGGCCGGATCGGTGCGCACCGATGTGCTGCTCATGACCGCCTCGGAGGCCGCCGTCGCCGATCTGATTCCGCAGGAGGTCGTCACGTCGTGGATGCCGCCCGATCTCGTCGATGAGGTTCCCGCCGAGTTCCAGGAACCCCTCATGGTCACTCAGGAGCCCATGCTTATCGCCTACAACACCGAGGCCTCCCCCGACGGGTGTCCGATCGACAACATCTGGCAGCTCACGGACGGGCCGTTCAGCGATCGATTCGTCACTCCTGACCCGCTGCTCTACGCGTACCAGACCAGTTGGTACAACCAGATGGAGGAGAACCACGACGCCGAGGTCGCGGACGCCTACGCCGATGCATACGGTGAACCGCTCGAGACGGTGGAGGAGAGCGCGACGGCCGAGTGGGTGAAACGGCTCGCGGAGTCGAAGCCGCTCGTGACGAATGACGATGACGATTCCGCGGCGGCCGTGGGAGCACCCGGCCAGGAGAACCCGTTCATCGGCATCATGAGCGCGGCGAAGTTCCGCGACAACGCCGAGAAAGGGTACGCGCTGGCGATCTGCTCGGGTCTCGACCCGTGGGCCGGGCTCGCGTACACGAAGGCCGGCGTGATCGCGACCGGAACGGCGTCGCCCAACGCGGCGAAGCTCTTCATCAGGTACATGCTCACCGAGGCGGGCATCGGACCGCAGGTGGCGGACGGAAAGATCTCGACGAACACGACGGTGCCGATACCCGACGACGAGCCCTCGGGTGTCGCGGCGGTCTGGGACGAGATCCTGGTCTTCGACTCGGCGAGTCTCGAGAGCGACTATTTCCGCGCTCAGGACTGGGCCGACTTCTGGCGCATTCACAACCGGTGAGAGGACCGACACGCATGAGCACCGACGACCACGCTCCCGTTCACGACCGATCCGTCAGCGGGCGCGTCCTCCGCCGCCCGGCCGGCATCCTCCTCGACTTCGGGGGTGTCATCGCCGAAACCGCTGCACGGCCGCACTGGGTCGATGAGCTCACCGGCATCGTGTGCGACCGGCTCGCGATCATCGACGGGCACTCGGAACTCTCACCCGAGCGGGTGCGTACCGACATTCTCGCGGGCACTCGAGCCGACTCCCGCTGGAAGAACGCGATGTCGCGACCGCGCCACCCGACCGAGCTCCCCTACGCGACGCTGTGGGGCGACTTCATCGCGGCCGACTGGCCGACGTCGCTGCGCGCGCAGGTCGTGACGCACGCGCAGGCGCTGTGCGCAGACCTCGTGAGACTGCGCGAGGACCGTGCACTGCGTCCCGGAATGGTCGACTTCGTGTCGATGGCGGTCGAGCGCGGGCACGCCGTCGGCATCGTGAGCAACACGCTCGGCGCCTCCGTCTACCGCGCATTCATCGACGACGCGGGGCTCGCTCCCCTGTTCGGCGCGCAGATCTACAGCGACGAGGCGGGCCTCCGCAAACCCAACCCCGATCTGCTGTCGCGGGGTGCCGCGGCGCTCGACCTCTCCATCGACGACTGCTGGTACGTCGGCGACAACTTCGACCGCGATGTGCTGTGCGGCTGGCGGGCCGGTGTCGGCGGCAATGTGCTCATGGAGGCGTCGGGCACCTGGGATCTGCCGTTCCCCGCGCTGCGACGGCCCGACGCGATCGTCGGCGACGCCGCGGCACTCGCCGAGTTGCTCATCGCCGCAGGCTGAGCCGCTCGGCCTCGGCGGCATCCCCGCTCAGCACCACTCCGAGGTCGACCGCATCCGTGCGGACCTCGGCAGTGCAAGCGAGCAGGGTCTGCGTCGGGAACCCGTGCGTCCGATTGTCGCGCACGATCGCGCGGTCGTCGTCGGCTGGCAGTTCGGCACTGCGCGCGAGCACGTCGACCCAGGCGTCGCGCCACGCGTGCGGCGGCAAACCCGCCACGGCGCGGAAGTCGGGCAGCCAGCGACGGATGCGCGCCGTGCCCGGATCATCGACCGCGTGATGCGCGAGCATGTGGACCCCGGGAGCGAGCTGCCGCGCCGCAATCTGCACGCCGTTCCACACGGCCACCCGCGTCGACCCGGCATGCACCTCGACGAGGTTGAAACTCTGGGTCAGCGGAGGATGGGCGACAGGACGACCGGTGACCGCATCGAGCGGAATCGCGCCGCGCGAGCCGAGCTCAGCCCCGATCGGCGGCGCCACCGGCTCCGATCGATTCAGGATCACGGCCAGCCGCCCAGACTCGGGTGCGGCTGCGAGCCACGCGCCGCCCGCCAGGCGATCCCGCACGCCGACCACCCCGGGAAACTGGTCCGACCACCACGGGCCCGGCGGGTCCCATGCACGTCCCGGATCCTCATCGCGCACCGCCAGCACCCGCGTCGGCGCGTCCACGCGATGCGGAACCTCGACGATGACCGTGCACACGCCGCGAGTCTATCGCCCGGTCAGAGCGGTTCGCCGTCTCCGAGACGTCGCACCGTCTCCGCCGCGCCGCGCGCGTGCACTGATGCGAGCGCCGTCAGGTAGGGCTCGGTGAACGCGGGCTTCGTCGCGAGATCACCGAAGAACTGCTCCTGGCGCAGGAAGGCCAGTGGATCCTCCTCCTGGGTGCGTGCCACGGCGTGCACCGAGTCCGCATATCGGTCCACGATCTCGATCCCGTGTCCGTGCTCGTCCACGCCCTCCGCGTATCGCGCCCACGAGGCGCAGATCGCCGCGGAGACGTCCACCGGGGCACCGCTGTCGAGGTTGTCGACGATCACGGGCACGAGCCACTTCGGGATCCGATCCGAGGATTCGGCGGCGAGCCGCGCGGTGGTGTCGCGCACTTCGGGGTTCGCGAACCTCGCGAGCAGCGTCTCGACGTAGTCGTCGAGATCGATCCCGGGCACCGGGTCGAGCGAGGGCACCCCTTCCTCGCGCATGTAGCGGCGGAGGAACCTCGGGAAGTCCTCGGATGCCATCGCCTCGTGCACGAGCGCGAACCCGGCGAGCGTGCCGAAGTAGGCGATGCCCTGGTGGGAGGCGTTGAGCAGGCGGAGCTTCATCCGCTCGTAGGGTTCCACCTCGTCGACCACCTGGACTGCCGCCCGCTCGTACGGAGGCCGCCCCACGCCGAAACGGTCTTCGAGCACCCACTGGAAGAACGGTTCGGCGACGACCGGCCACGCGTCCTCGACGCCGGTGGCGGTGACGAGTTCCGCACGGTCGGCATCGGTCGTGACCGGCGTGATGCGGTCGACCATCGCGTTCGGGAAGGCGACGCGATCCGCGATCCAGTCGGCCAGATCCGGATCGACGAGTCGCGCGAAGGCGCCGAACATAGTGCGGGCGACGTCGCCGTTGCCGGCGATGTTGTCGCAGGACTGCACGGTGAACGCGTCGATCCCCGCGGCACGGCGCCTCCGCAGCGCCTCGGTCACGTACCCGAACACCGTTCCGGGCGCCTCGCCTGAGGTCAGCGCGGCGACATCGGCGACGATCGCGGCGTCGTCGGCGACGAACGCACCGGTGACCGGGTGCACGTTGTACCCGCCCTCGGTCACGGTGAGCGACACGATGCGGATCCGGGGGTCGCTGAGCAGACCGAGCAGGGCCTCCGGGTCATCGGGACCCAGCAGGTAGTCGATGATCGAGCCCACGACCCGTCGCTCGCGCGTGCCATCGGCGTGCTTGAGCGTCAGCGTGTACAGGCAGTCCTGGCTCTGCAGCGCGTCTCGGATGCGGGCGTCCGCCGGCAGCACGCCGGCACCCACGATCCCCCATTCCGTCGCGGCGCCCGTCTCGTGCAGGTCGTCCAGCACCGCAGCCATGTGCGCCCGGTGGAACCCGCCGACCCCGAAGTGGACGATGCCCGGGGTGAGCGCGGTCCGGTCGTAGCCCGGCACGCGCATGCCCCGGCGCTCGAGTTCGGGAAGCGCGGACGAGTCGAGCCGGATCGGTGCTGCGGTCGTTGCAGCGTGCGGAGTGGTCATGAGCACCTTCCAGGGGTCGTGGCTTATTTGATGGCGCCCATGGACAAGCCCTGCACGAGTTTGTCCTGGGCGGCGATGCCGGCGATCAGCACCGGCACCGAGATGATGAGCGAGGCCGCGCACACCTGCGACAGGAAGAGGCCCTGCGAGGTCACGAAGCTCGTGAGGAAGACCGGAGCGGTCGCGGCCGACGTCGAGGTGAGCACCGAGGCGAAGAGCAGCTCGTTCCAGCTGAAGATGAAGCAGATGAGCGCGGTGGCGGCGAGGCCGGGACCGGTCAACGGGAGCAGGATCTGCACGAAGACACGGGGCAGCCTGGCGCCGTCGAGCTCGGCGGCTTCGAGGACTTCCACCGGCACCTCCGCGAGGAACGACCGCATCATCCACACCGCGATCGGCAGGTTCATGGCCGAGTAGATGATGATGAGCAGCAACCAGGTATCGAGGATCCCGATCGAACGCGCGATGAGGTAGACCGGGAGCAGGCCCGCCACCATCGGCAGCATCTTTGTCGAGAGTAGGAAGAAGAGCACGTCCGACCACCGGGTGATGCGGCGGATCGCCAGCGCATAGGCGGCCATGGTCGCGAGGACGAGCACGATCAGTGTCGACACCACGGCGGCGACCGCCGAGTTGATCATGAACGGCCAGGGGTTCACCCCGCCGTTCGCCCCGAAGAAGTTCGCGTACGAGTCGAGGGTGAGCGGCGCGAAGAAGCTCGGCGGATTGGTGGAGGCGTCGGTCTCCGCGTGGAGGCTCGTGAGCAGCATCCAGAGGAGCGGGGTGACGAAGATGAGCGCCACCACCCAGGCGAGCAGGCCGAGCAGCGCACCGCCGACGCGACGTCGGCCGGGCGCACCGGTCGCGGGGCGCCGCTTCGGCGCCGACCGTCCGGGCACACGCAGCGAGACCGAGGTCGCCGTTCCCAGTGAGTCGCTCATGCGTGCTCCTCCTTCAGCAGGGTCGAGACGGTGCGGAGCGCGAACATCGCGATGAGCAGCGAGGCGATCACCACGATCACGCCGACGGCGGACGAGACGCCGTAGTTCTGCGCGACGAAGAACTCCTGATAGATCACGTAGGGCAGATTCGCGGTGCCGAGACCGCCCGACGTCATGGTGAACACCGTGTCGAAGTTCTGCACGATGTAGATGGTGCCGAGCAGCGCGGCGAGTTCGATGTAGCGGCGCATGTGCGGCATCGTGATGAACCGGAACGCCTGCCACGGCCCCGCACCATCGATCACGGCCGCTTCATAGGCATCGAGCGGTCGCGACTGGAGGCCGGCGAGCATGATGAGCATCATGAACGGCGTCCACTGCCACACCAGCACGACGCCGATCGCGAGCAGCGGCTGCGTGCTCATGATGTCGGGTTGCGGCGCGTTCTCACCGAAGACGAGCGTGAGCATGCCGTTGAGCAGCCCGTACGACGGGTTCAGGATCGCGTGCTTGAAGAGCAGGGCCGCGGCGACCGGTACGACCAGGAAGGGCGTGATCATGAGCGTGCGGACGAGGCCCCGCCCGAAGAACTTCCGGTCGAGCAGCAGGGCGATCCCCATGCCGAGCACCGCGGACACGACGACGACGCCGGCGGTGAGCCCGGCCGTCACACCGACGGCGCGGAGCAGGTTGGCGTTCGTGAACACCGTCCGATAGTTCTCGAGCGTGCCGAAGAAGATGTCGTTCGGGTACGCGGCGTGCCAGTTCGTGAACGAGATCAGGATCGTCACGAGGAACGGCACCTGGGTCACGACGATGACGAAGATCAGTGCGGGGAGCATGGGGAGACGACGCGCCCAGCGCGCCCGCCCATCGGACCGACGGGGCGCCCGCGGCGGTGCGCTCGTCGGGGCCGGGCGCGTGCCGGTCTCGTGCGACTCGACTCTCGACAGTACGGTCATCAGAACCTCCATGGGTCGGGGGTGCACCGGGTCATTGCCCGGCGCACCCCCGAGGTGATCAGGAATCCGCGTCGCGGTACTTCTCGGCGATCTTCTCGGCCTCGGACTGCCCCTGCGACAGCGCGTTCGGGATCGAGGAATCGCCGGCGATCGCGGAGCTGATGCTCTCGGACACCCCGGTGGCCAGGCTCGCCCATTCGGGGATCGCCACGATCTGCACGCCGAGCGTCGGTCGCGGCTGCACACCGGGGTCGATGGGGTCGGCCGACTCGATCGCCGCCTCGGTCTGGGCGTAGAACGGTGCTGCCGCTTCCTGGTACTCCGGGTTCTCGTAGGTGGAGTGCCGCTTGCCAGCCGGAACGTGCTGCCAGCCGAGCTCCTCGGCGACCAGCTCTTCGTACTCGCTGGAGGACGCCCAGGCGACGAACTGCTTCGCCTCGTCCTGGTTCTGGCCCGCGGCCTGGATGCCCCACGCCCAGGTGTAGAGCCAGGAGCTCGACTCGGTCTCCTTCACGGGAGCGGGGGCGTATCCGATCTGGCCCTGGACCGGTGAATCATCCGCTTCGAGCGTGCCGGTCGCGGCGGTGGAGTCGTACCACATGGCCACATTGCCCTGCTGAAGGTTCGTGAGGCACTCGGTGTACCCCGACTGCGCCGCCCCGGCCTGCCCGTGCTCCTTCACCAGGTTGACGTAGAACTCGACGGCTTCGGTGAACTCCGGACTGTCGACCTGCGCGTTCCAGTCCTCGTCGAACCACGTGCCGCCGAAGGTGTTCACGACAGTGGTGAGCGGTGCGAACATCTCGCCCCACCCCGGAAGCCCTCTCAAGCAGATGCCGCTCACGCCGTCGCCCGATCCGTCGAGCTGGGCGGCCAGGTCGGCGACCTCGTCCCAGGTCGGGTTCTCCGGCATGGTCGCACCGGCCTCCTCGAAGAGGTCGGTGCGGTACATCAGGAACGAGCCCTCGCCGTAGAAGGGAACGCCGTAGAGCTCGTCCTCGTAGGTGAGGGAGTCGGTCATGGGCTGCAGGATGTCGTCCGGATCGAACCCGTCCGCGTCGGCGACGCCCTCGTCGAGCGGCGTCAGCCAGCCGTTCGCCGCATAGTTCGGGATCTCGTAGTTCGAGAGCGAGGCGACATCGTACTGTCCGGCCTGCGCGGAGAACTCCTGCCCCATCTTGGCGCGGACTTCGTTCTCGGGCAGCACCGTGTAGTTCACGGTGATGCCGGTCTGCTCGGTGAAGTGATCCGCGGTGAGTCGCTGCAGATCCTCCATCTGAGGGTTGTTCACCATGAGTACATTGACGGTTCCCCCGTCGCCGCTGCCTCCACCGGCACCGCCGGCGCCACCGCATGCGGTCAGCGCGAGTGCGGCGACTCCCAGCATGGCTCCCGAGGCGACCACCGTCGACTTCCTGCGTTGCATGTCCCAACCTTTCTCGTCCGCACGACCACGGCGGGGACCCGGCCTCGCTGCCGCCGCGCTCCTCGGATTCACACGTATGCACACCTGAGATGAAGCGCTCAAGTGAGATCCATGTTGTCAGCTGGACCTCAGATGTGCAAGAGGTATCATTTGATCACTTCCCGATCCCCCAACTTCGAGCAGGAGGTCGCATGGTCGCGACACCCAGCGCGCAGCAGCGCCGCCTACTCACCCAACTCGCGCGCGCCTACTACGTGGAGGGGCGCTCGAAAGTCCAGATCGCCGACGACTTCGACCTCAGCCGGTTCCAGGTCGCCCGACTGCTCCAGGAGGCCGTCGAGACCGGAGTGGTGACCATCTCCATCGAATCCGGGGCCGCCGAGGCGGATGAGCGCGGACGCGCCCTCGCCGCCGATCTCGGGGTTCGGGACGTCATCGTCATCGACGACGCGCGCGAGGACACCGCCGTCACCATGGGGCGGGCGGCGCTCGGGTATCTCGACCGGCACGCGCGTCCCGGTCAACGACTCGGCATCGCCTGGTCGCGCACCCTCGATGCCGCCGCCGCGTACGCACCCGCGCTTCCGCGCGGCACGGTCGTGCAGATCGCCGGCGCCCTGCAACTCGTCGACACCCCGCCGAGCCAGAACCTCTTCACACGACTCGGGCAGGATCCGGCCATCGAGGTCATACGCCTGTACGCGCCGCTCCTGGTCTCGGCGCCCGAGACCGCCGCCGATCTCGTCGCGCTGCCCGAGATCGCAAGCGCTCAGCGGGCGGCCGACGACCTCGACATCGCGGTCGTCTCCGTGGGCTCCTGGGAGGCCGGCCTCTCCTCCGTCTGGCAGAAGTGCGGGCCGGCGGATCGCGAGGCGGCCCGCGCCGCCGGAGCGGTCGCCGAGACGTCGGGCAGACTCATCGCACACGATGGCAGCCCCGTGCCCACGATCGACGACCGAGTCATCGCGGTCACCCTCGAACAGCTGCGCCGCGCCGGCACGACGGTCGGTGTGGCATACGGGCGCGAACGCGCGACCGCGGTGCGTGCGGCTGCGGCGGCCGGCATTCTCGACGTCGTCATCATGGACGCGGCGCTCGCCGATGCGCTCGCCGAGACCGACCAGACATCCGAGGAGGCTCTCGCATGAGCGCTGGACGCCGGTACGTGGCAGGGATCGACTCGTCCACGCAGAGCTGCAAAGTGGTCATCATCGATCCCGTCACCGGGGAGCGGTTGCGCGACGGCACCGCGGTGCATCCCGAAGGCACGGAGGTGCATCCCGACGCCTGGTGGCAGGCGCTCACGTCCGCCTGCACCGCAGCCGGCGGACTCGACGACGTCGCGGCGGTGAGCATCGCCGGGCAGCAGCACGGTCTGGTCGCCCTCGACGCCGACGGACGCGTCGTGCGCGATGCGCTGCTCTGGAACGACACGCGCAGCGGGGAGAGCGCCGAACAGCTCGTCCACGAGGTCGGTGCGGACGAGTACGCGTCGCGCAGCGGCGTGGTCCCGGTCGCGTCGTTCACCGCGGCGAAGCTGCGGTGGGTCCGCACCCACGAACCCCGGAATGCGGATCGCATCGCCGCGGTCGCGCTCCCCCACGACTGGCTCACGTGGCGCCTGCTCGGCTACGGCCCTGACGGGAGTCCGCGGGGCGCGGATCTCGAGGCACTCACCACCGATGCGTCCGACGCGAGCGGCACCGCGTACTTCTCGGCATTCGGGCGCGCGTACGACGCTGAACTGTTCCAGCAGGCGTTCGGTCGCCCGTGCCGTGCCGCCGGGTCACCGGCGACCGACGCGCATGACGTCGTGCTGCCTCGCATCCTCGGCCCGCACGAGAGCGCGGGCACGACGCCCGACGGGATCCTGGTCGGCGCCGGTGCCGGCGACAACGCCGCCGCGGCACTCGGACTCGACGCCGGTCCCGGAGATGTCGTCGTGTCCATCGGCACCTCCGGAACCGTCTTCGCCTCGACGGACCGCACGATCCAGGATCCGACCGGCACCGTCGCCGGATTCGCGTCGGCGACCGGCGGGCACCTGCCGCTCGTCGCGACCCTCAACGCAGCCAGGGTGCTCACCGCGGCGTCCCGGGCGCTCCGGGCCGATCACGACGAGGTCGCCGCGCTCGCGCTGCGTTCCGTGCCCGGTGCCGCCGGCCTCACCGTGATCCCCTACTTCGAAGGCGAGCGCACCCCGAACCTGCCCGATGCGACCGCCAGGCTCGAGGGCATGACTCTCGCGAACACCCAACCCGAGCACCTCGCCCGAGCGTTCGTCGAGGGGATGCTGTGCGGACTCTCAGACGGGCTCGCGGCGCTGCTGCGCCTCGGCGTCCCGGCCGACCGGCTCATGCTCATCGGCGGTGCCGCCCGCAACCCCGCGGTGCGCGAGGTCGCGCGGCACATCTTCACCGCACCGATCGACGTGCCCGAGCAGGCGGAGTACGTCGCGATCGGTGCGGCACGACAGGCGACCTGGGCGCTCACCGGCGACCTGCCGCGGTGGACCGTGCCCACGGTCGCCACGATGCACCCGCGCCCATCGGGCGTGATCGCTCAGTACCACGCCCGCACTCGACCCTGATGCAAGAATAGGGACGTGTTCATCGTCTTGGGAGTCACCGGC
Organism: Leucobacter tardus; assembly: GCF_017583045.1. Classification (GTDB taxonomy): domain Bacteria; phylum Actinomycetota; class Actinomycetes; order Actinomycetales; family Microbacteriaceae; genus Leucobacter; species Leucobacter tardus. Next base: position 1,136,011 of record NZ_JAGFBF010000005.1, read on the forward strand.
GGCATCGCCGCATACAAGTCCGTGATGCTCGCCCGCGCGTTCGTCGAGGCCGGCCACGACGTGCACGTCGTTCCGACCGAGGACGCCCTGCGGTTCGTGGGCACCCCGACCTGGGAGGCGATCAGCCGGAACCCGGTCACCACCTCCGTGCACGATGATGTTCCCGAAGTGCGCCACGTCGCGCTCGGTCAGCGAGCCGACCTCGTGGTCGTCGCACCGGCGACGGCGAACACGCTGGCGCGCATGACCGCGGGGATCGCCGACGACCTGCTCGGCACGACCCTGCTCGCGACGCGAGCGCCCGTGCTCGTGGCACCCGCGATGCACACCGAGATGTGGGAGCACCCCGCGACCGTGCATAACATCGCCACTCTGCGTGCGCGCGGCGTGCACGTGATCGGTCCCGAGGTCGGGCGACTCACGGGAACCGACAGCGGGCCAGGACGCATGACCGAACCCGACCGGATCGCCGAAACCGCGCTCGCGCTGCTCGACGGCGTCGCCACCCCGGAGCCGCACGTCGCTGCCGAACCTGAGACCCCGGCCCCCGCCCCGGCCCCGGACGCCGGAGAAACACGCGCGATCCTCGATCTCGACGGCATGTCGATGCTCGTGAGCGCCGGCGGAACGCGAGAACCCATCGACCCGGTGCGCTTCATCGGCAACCGTTCGAGCGGCAGGCAGGGGGTCGCCATCGCCGTTGCCGCAGCGGACCGGGGTGCCGACGTGACGCTCCTCGCGGCGAACATCGACGCGGCGATCCTCGCCGACGTCGAGGCGCACCCGGGCATCGCCGTGACCGCCGTCAGTTCGGCCGATGACCTCGAGCGCGAGCTCACCGCCCGCGCCGAGAGCGCCGACGTGATCGTCATGACCGCAGCGGTGTCCGACTATCGGGTCGACGGCGCGTCCGATCAGAAGATCCGCAAAGAGGATCACCCCGACGGGGCTCCCACCCTGCAGCTGGTGCAGAACCCTGACATCCTGCAGGGTCTCGCCGCCGACCGCTGGCCCGGGCAGACGATCGTGGGCTTCGCCGCGGAGACCGCGGATTCGACGGACGAACTGCTCGAGCGCGGACGCCGCAAGCGCGAGCGCAAGGGCGTGGACCTGCTCGCCGTCAACGAGGTGGGGTGGAGCGCCGGCTTCGAACAGGAGCAGAACACTCTGCACCTGATCGACGCGCACGACGACGTGCTGCGCACCGTGTCCGGCACGAAGCGGCAGGCGGCCGAGGGACTGCTCGACACGATCCTGCGGGTGCGGGTGCGCTGACGACCCGATCGGTTATGGTGCGGATATGAGCAACCCCGATCCGCACCCCACCGAGACGCGCTGCACCGCCGGAGCATCCGGTACGCACAATGTCGAGCTGCTCGCACCGCGCGACGTGCCGCTCGGCGGTCTGCGCGCCATGAACGTGCGGCGCACCCTCCCCCAGCGGGCGCGGTCGCTGATCGGCGCCTGGTGCTTCCTGGACCACTACGGACCGGACGACGTCGCCGCCACCGGTGGCATGAACGTCCCCGCGCACCCGCACACGGGGTTGCAGACGGTGAGCTGGCTCTTCTCGGGCGAGATCGAGCACCGCGACAGCGCCGGATACCACGCCACCGTCCGTCCCGGAGAACTGAATCTCATGACGGCGGGCGCCGGTATCAGTCACTCCGAGCGCTCGACCCCGGACACCCGCGTGTTGCACGGCGCGCAACTCTGGGTCGCCCTGCCGGATGCGACGCGCAACGGGCCGAAAGGGTTCGAGCACTACGCTCCCCCCGTGCTCCGCGGGGACGACTGGAGCGCGCAGGTGTTCCTCGGATCGTTGCTCGGCGACACCTCCCCCGTCGCGACGCACACGCCGCTCGTGGGGGCCGAGATCCGGCTCGATCCGGGTGCGGCACTGACGCTCGATGTCGACGCCGCGTTCGAGCACGGGGTGCTCGTCGACAGCGGGTCCGTCACCGTCGCGGCAGTCCGCAGCAGCGGTGACGACTCCGCGCACTCCTGCCCGGTGCAGCCGCACGAGCTCGCCTACCTCGCACCAGGTGCGCGGACGATCCGCGTATCCGCCGGCGAGGCCGGGAGCCGGATCCTCCTGATCGGCGGTCCCCGGTTCGACGAAGAGATCATCATGTGGTGGAACCTCGTGGGTCGCTCTCACGAGGAGGTCGCGCAGGCGCGGTCGGCGTGGCAGGCCGAACTCGCGGCCGTCGGCGTCGGGGATCCGAGCACCCACGGGGTCGAATCCTCCCCGGAACGCGACACGCCCGGACCCGGCAGGTTCGGTCTGCCCGCGCACGAACCCGACGCGCCGCTTCCGGCGCCGAAGCTGCCGAACGCCCGACTGCGACCGCGTCGTCAACCGCGGTAACGACTCACGACACGGTCATCGGTGGCGTGTACATTGGGCCGGACCGGAGCGCCGGCGCTCCTCTGCACATCCGTCATGAAGGGACCGCGATGACCGAACCGATCGCCACTGCAGACCTGTACGACGAGCGAGGTGAGGAGTTGCAGTCCGTGTCATTGCAGTTCCAAGACCTCGGCGCCAAGACGATGTTCTCCGGCCCGATCCGCACGGTCTCCTGCTTCCGAGACAACGCGCTGCTGAAGCAGATCCTGAGCACTGCCGGCGAGGGTGCCGTGCTCGTCGTCGACGGCGGGGGGTCGCTGGAGTCCGCGCTCGTCGGCGACCTCATCGCCACGCTCGGCGTCGACAACGGCTGGGCCGGCCTCATCATCCACGGAGCCATCCGCGATCGCGTCGTCGTCGGCACACTGCCGCTCGGCGTGAAGGCACTCGGCTCGAATCCGCGGAAGTCGGGCAAGACCGGAGCGGGCGAGGCCGACGTCCCGGTGAGCTTCGGCGGAGCGACGTTCCGGCCGGGAGCGATGGTGTGGTGCGACGAGGACGGGATCCTGGTCGAGGAATAACCCCGACGACGAACGGAGACGCATCATGGGATTCACGATCACGCGCGGGCGGCGCGGCAGGAACCGGTTGCGGTTCAGCCTCGGACGCGGGCGCCGCCGCACCGCACTGTCGAGTCGGGTCGGCCCGTTCTCGCTCAGCGCCCGCGGCAAGCGTCGGGCGACATCGAACCGGTCGACGCGCAGGCGACGCTGGTTCTGATCCGTCGCAGGGGCACCCTCTAGACTCGGGGCACATGATTCGGCGGCACGCGCCGGAGACACTCGCGCACGGGAGGCCCCGCTTGACTGAGCAGACGACTGAGACCGACAGCCACTCGACGAGGGGCGCGTACGTGACCGAGGGCCAGGAGTTCACCCGCGACACGAGCTACATCGAAGACCGGATCGTGGCAGACCCCGACGCGGTGCGCGCGTTGCCGGCGCCGCCGAAATCGGAGATCGGCGTGCTCGGGTTCGGACTGAGCGAGGGGGCGCAGGCCTGGCCCGTCGAAGCCGGCCGCTACCGTCTCGTCGCCGCTCCGGCGTGCCCGTGGGCGAACCGCACGGTCATCGTGCGTCGCCTGCTCGGACTCGAGGGTGCCCTATCGCTGGGGCGGCCGGGACCGACGCACGATGCCCGGTCGTGGACCTTCGATCTCGACGCGGGCGACCGGGACCCGGTGCTCGGCACCGAGCGGTTGCAGGAGAACTACTTCGCCCGCTTCCCCGACTACCCCAGGGGGATCACAGTGCCCGCGATCGTCGACGTGCCGACGGGCGGCGTCGTGACCAATAACTACCCGCAGATCACGCTCGACTTCTCCACCGAGTGGCGCGAGTTCCACCGCGAGGGCGCGCCGAACCTGCTTCCGGAGGAAAAGCTCGATGAGATGTGGCCGATCATCAAGCGCGTGTTCACGGAGGTGAACAACGGCGTGTACCGCTGTGGCTTCGCCGGCAGCCAGGATGCCTACGATGCCGCGTACGGGCGGCTCTGGGAGGCGATGGACTGGCTCGAGGATCGTCTCTCCACGCACCGCTTCCTGCTCGGCGACACGATCACCGAGGCCGATGTGCGGCTCTTCACGACCCTCGCCCGGTTCGATCCGGTGTACCACGGGCACTTCAAGGCGAACCGCAACAAGCTCGACGAGATGGAGCATCTCTGGGGCTACGCCAGAGAACTCTTCCAGACTCCCGGATTCGGTGACACGATCGATTTCGTACAGATTAAGCAGCACTACTACATCACGCACGAGGACATCAATCCGACCGGGATCGTGCCGGTCGGGCCCGACCTGTCGAGCTGGCTCGAGCCGCACGGACGCGAACGTCTCGGCGGCTCCCCCTTCGGAGACGGCACGCCCCCGGAGCCGATCGCTGACGACGAGCGCGTGCCGGAGGGGCACACGCCCCTGACCTGACCAGCGGAGCGCCGAACGCCGCACGGCCCCGAGCGTCACCGGTTTCGGTGCTGCTCGGGGCCGCGCAGTGTGTCAGCTACTTCACCGCGACGAAGTGCTCGCCACCGTTCGGGTCGGCGATCGACGTGTCGACCGCGAGTACGCCCTGCTCGGCCGTGTCCGCGGGCACCTGCAGCGCCAGGTTTCCGGTCACCGTGCCCTCCGACTCGGCAGGTCCCTGCGTGATGAGGTCATCCGGGGCGATGAGCGTCTTCTGCAGCTCGGTGTACCGGGTGCCGTCCTCGTCCACGAACGAGACGAGCAGCGGCGGCGCCGACATGCCGGCACCGGAGCCGGATCCCGTGTACTCAGCGGTGATGTTCACCAGGATGAACGTCATCCCCGCGTCCGGCTCACCGTTGATCGAACTCTCCGCCGAGATCTCGTCGACCGCGTCGACGTCCACCGCGTTCACCGTGTACGCCCAGTCGCCAGCGTCGATCGACTCGCCCAGCGCCAGCGCATCGGCGGGGTCGACCGGCGCACCCGGGTCGCTCTCGGTCGCATCGGGAAGAGCGTCGCCCCACTCCTCCTCGAGCTCGGAGATGTCGGGAAGGTTCGAGGTGTCGGAGACGACCTGACCGAACATCATCGCGAGGCTCACGAAGAAGACCACGATGCTCACGATGAACCCGACGACGGAGATGCCGAGTGCGGCGATGCCGAGACCCTTTTTCTTGTTCTTCAGGCAGAGCGCCACGATGCCGAGCACGAGGGCTGCGGGCAGCAGGATCCAACTCGCCCAGACGACGGGCGGGATGCAGGCGAAGACGAAGCCGACGATCGCCACGATGAACCCGATGAGGCCCACCATGTTCGGCTGCTTCGGTTCCCGCGGTCCCTGCGGCGCACCGTACGGACCCTGCCCCGGCTGCCCCGGGTATCCCTGAAACGCGGCGCCCGGCTGACCGGGGTTCGTCCCCGCGCCTGCCTGCGCGTACGGCGGCGGCGGCGCGTACTGCGGCTGAGCGTACTGCTGCCCCGGTGCGCCGTACTGCGGTGCTTCGTCCTGCGGCGGCGCTCCGTACGCCTGCGGCGGCGCGTACTGCGGCGGCACATCGCCCTGCGGCGGCGCGTACTGCGGCGGCATCTCCGGGGTCGCGGGCGACTCGGACGGAGCCCCCTGACCGTTCGGGCGCACGCCCGGCTCGACTGACGGGTCCGACTCGGCGCCCTCGGCGCCGCGTCCGTTCTCGGGGGGTTCGTGCGTGTTCGACATAGCTGCGATTCTCGCAGGTTTCCGTTCATCGGACCGCGAAAACTCGGCCGATGGGCCGAATCCGTCGAAAAGGTAGGGATATCCCGAAGCGAAGTCGGTGGATTCCTCGCTGCCCCGAGAGCCCTCCGACTCGTACGGTTGAACCATGACGACCTCCGCTCCTCCGCTCCGCCTCGTCGCGACGGTGCTCCACCTTGCCGTGTACGGCACCATCGGCATCGGCATCCTCAGTGCCTTCTTCGCGCTCCTCGCCACGGGCATCGGCTTGCTCCCCGTGCTGGGGTTCGGGCTGGTGATCCTCGTCGGGCTCGTCTACGCGCTCTACGGACTCGCCTGGTTCGAGATCGCCCGCGTGAACGGCCTGTACCGCCTCGATGCCGCACCGCTCGCGATGCGGCGTCCCGTGCAGCGCGGCTTCGCGGGGTGGCTCAAGTCCCTCCTCGCGCAGCTGAAGAACGGTCGCATGTGGTGGGCGGCTGCCAGCTTCGCACTGTCGGTGCTGCTCGGCGCCCTGCTGGTGGGCACCGTGCAGACGCTCCTCGACTCGCTCGTGCTGCTCATCACTCCAGGGGCTGCTACGAACTGGCTCACGTTGATTCTCCCGGCCGGCAGCGACGGCTCGTCCTCGGTGCTGCTCGCCATCGGCGGCGCCGTGCTCTCGCTCGGCCTCATGGTGGGCCTCGCCCTGCTGCACCGGGTGATCGCGACCGCGATCATCGGGTCGCAGGCCCGCGAGGAGCGCCTCGAGGCGCAGGTGCAGCAGTCGTCGCAGCAGCGCGCCGGCGCGGTCCGCGCCGCGGATGTGGAGCGCATTCGGATCGAACGAGATCTGCACGACGGAGTGCAACCGCGCCTCGTCTCCGTCGGCATGACCCTCGGTCTCGCCCAGCAGCAGATCGATCAGGATCCGCGTGCCGCGAAGGAGCTCATCGCCGAAGCCCACACCTCGACGAAGGCCGCGATCACGGAGCTGCGTCAGCTCGCTCGAGGCATCCACGCCTCTGTGCTCGACGATCGCGGACTCGACGCCGCACTGTCCGCTCTCGCCGGTCGATCCCACATTCCGGTCGCGCTCGACGTGCGCCTTACCGGCCGCGTCGATCGCGACGCCGAGTCCGCCGTCTACTTCGTCGTCGCCGAGTCGCTGACGAACGCCGCGAAGCACTCCCGTGCCAGTGAGTGCCGGGTGGCGGTTCGGCTGCGCGACACCGATCCCGATCCTGCGGAGGGTCCGGCTCGGGTGCTGTGGGCGCGCGTCGAGGACAACGGCATCGGCGGCGCTCAGGTGCAGCCGGGCGGCGGGTTGGACGGACTCACCAACCGCGTGCTCGCCGCCGGCGGCACGATTCGAATCGAGAGCCCGCAGGGCGGGCCGACCGCTGTGGAGGTGAGCGTCCCGTGCGCATCCTGATCTGTGAAGACTCCGTCCTGCTGCGCGAGGGGCTCGTTCGTCTGCTCCAGCACTCCGGGCACGAGGTGGTCTCGGCGCTTCCCGACGCCGAATCGCTCCGCGAGGCGGTCGCCCACACCGATCCCGAGCTCTGCATCCTCGATGTGCGCCTCCCGCCCTCGTTCACCGATGAGGGGATTCGCGCGGCGCTGGACCTGCGGCGAGCGCGCCCCGCCCTCCCACTGCTCGTGCTGTCGCAGTACGTCGAAGAGCAGTACGCGAGCGAGTTGATCGGCACGACGGGCGGCACCCGATCGGGAGCGATCGGCTACCTCTTGAAGGATCGCGTCGCCGACATCGCCGACTTCGTGGACGCGGTCGAGCGGATCCATGCCGGCGCGACCGTGCTCGACCCGGAAGTCGTCTCCCAGCTCCTCGCGCGCCGCCGCCAGGACGATCGGCTGCAGCGCCTCTCCGACCGCGAGCGCACCGTACTCGCGGCACTCGCCGAGGGACGCTCCAATCAGGCGATCGCGACGCTGCTCCACGTGTCCGAGGCGACCGTCGAGAAGCACATCACCTCCATCTTCCAGAAACTCGAGCTCGACGTCGACGAGTCGGGCAATCGCCGCGTGCTCGCCGCACTCGTCCATCTCGAACACACCCGCCCCAACCCCACGCAGACAGGAACGCAGCGATGAACGCCTTCTCCTCCACCTCACGCACCGTGACGCTCATCACCTCGATCGTCGGCGGCGTGGTCCTCGTCGGCGCCGCGACGACCACGATCGCCGTGCAGGCGTTCGCCGCACCGCAGGGCGGGACGAGTCCCGGCACCCAGACGGCCGACGTCGCAGACGTGACGTCCGTCGATGTCGATTCGAGCGCCTCGGCGTTCACGCTCGCGTTCGGCGATGTCGACGAGGCCGAGCTCGAGGTCGTCGGTCAGTCCCGCGCGCGCTGGAGCATCGAGACGACGGGCGACCGACTCGTCGTGGAGAGCAACCAGCGATTCTGGGACTTCTGCATCGGGTGGTGCGCGGCGGGCAACGAGCGCGTCACGCTCACGCTGCCGGACGACATGAATGACGGCACGCTCGACAGCAACGTGCGGGTCGCGGCCGGATCGGCGAACGCCGAAGGCGACTTCCGGTCGCTGGATCTCAGCGTCGGCGCGGGTTCGCTCACGTTCGACGGCAGCGCCAGAATCCTCTCCGCCGAGGTCGGGGCGGGGCGCGCCAACCTCACAGTGGACGATGTGCACGAAGCGACCTTCGGCATCTCGGCGGGGCGTACGGACGCGCAGCTCACCGGCACCGCACCGCGCGCGGTCGATCTGGAGGTGAGCGCCGGACGACTCGCACTCGAACTGCCCGATGAGGTCTACGCCGTGCGCTCCGAGGTGAGCGCCGGATCGCTCGACAATCGTCTGCGGACCTCGGAGGCGGCGCCGCGGATCATCTCAGCCGATGTGTCGGCCGGCAGCGCCGAGCTGACCCCCGCACGGCGCTAGTCCCCGGGAAACACCCCGGTAACGGACGTTCTCGGAGTCGTAACGGCGGGGAAACGCGTCTGGCTCACGCGATCCCTAACGTGAGGGGTGCCGCGCGCTTCCGCGTGCGGCACCGCGGGAACGAGGGAGCCGGCGTGCCGAACGAGTTGAGACTCGCAGTCGTCCACATGCGCGATGCGAAGCGGGGTGACGGCGCATTCCAGGCGCAGCTCGATCGCTGGAACGAGCGGATCGAGAGGGCCGCAGCAGCCCTGGGCTGGATCCCCTTCCTGGTTCCGGCGGCGCGCGTCGGAGCCCAGCGCGTGGTCGACGACGCGCTCGGGGCCGACCTCATCGTGATCGCCGGCGGAGAGGACGTCGACCCGAGACTCTACGCCGGCACGAGCGACTACGAGTCGGCGAGCGCACACGAGCCGCGCGCGGACCGCACGCAGATCGCGATCGTGCACGGCGCGATGCGGCGATCCATCCCGATCCTCGGCATCTGCCGGGGCATGCAGATCATGAACGTCGCTCTGGGTGGCGATCTGGTGCCGCACCTGCCGCATGCGGACCGACACCGGAGCACCGCTCCCGGCACGCATCGAGGGGTGCACCGATCGATCGTCTGGGAGCCGGAGTATCTCGATCCGACCGCGTTCGGCGAGCGCTCGCTCGTCGAAGACGTCATCGCGACGGAGCCGATCCTCTGCACCCATCACCAGGGACTCGGTCAGGTCGCGCGGGCCCTCCGTGTCGCGGCTCGCGCACCCGATGGAACCATCGAGGCCGTCGTGGGCGCCGAGGCCCCGCTCACCGGCGTGCAGTGGCACCCGGAGCACGCCGGAGCACCCGAGGGACAGCTCACTCGTCTGCTCGGTCGGCTCGCCCAGCAGCGTGAGGCGCTCCTGGCCGTCTGACCTCGCGTCCGGGGCGAGTACAGTATGAGTTCGTGCCGACCTCTCGCCGATCCGCTGATCCTCCCGTGACCGCTGCGTCCGCGCAGTCCGTGCTCGCGGCGTTGCGCTCCCCGCGGATGCTCACCCGCGAGGCGCTCGCCGGACTGGTCGTCGGCCTCGCGCTCATCCCCGAGGCGATCGCGTTCTCGATCATCGCAGGGGTCGACCCGAAGGTCGGTCTCTTCTCCTCGTTCGTGATGGCGGTCGCGATCGCGGTGCTCGGCGGTCGCCCCGCCATGATCACGGCGGCGACCGGAGCCGTCGCGCTCGTCGTCGCCCCGATTGCGCCGGCGTACGGGCTCGATATGCTCATCGCGACGATTCTGCTCGCCGGCCTCTTCCAGATCCTGCTCGGCGTGCTCGGCGTCGCGAAACTGATGCGGTTCATTCCCCGCAGCGTGATGGTGGGTTTCGTGAACGCGCTCGCGATCCTGGTCTTCATCTCGCAAGTGCCGCACCTCGTCGGGGTCCCCTGGCTCGTGTACCCGCTCGTCGCGGCCGGGATCGCGGTGATCATCGTGATGCCGAAGCTCACCACCGCGATTCCGGCACCCCTGGTGTCCGTCATCGTCATCACCGGGATCACGGTCGTGTTCGCGCTGCAGGTTCCGACGGTCGGCGACCAGGGCGAGCTCCCCCGCAGTCTGCCCGAGTTCTTCCTGCCGCAGGTGCCGCTCACGTGGGAGACGTTCACCATCATCGCCCCCTACGCGCTCGGCGTCGCACTGGTCGGGCTCATGGAGTCGCTGATGACGGCGAAACTCGTCGACGACATCACCGACACCCACTCGGACAAGACGCGCGAATCGTGGGCGCAGGGCGTCGCGAACATCCTGTCGGGATGCTTCGGAGGCATGGGTGGCTGCGCCGTCATCGGTCAAACGATGATGAACGTGAAGGTCTCGGGCGCGCGCACGCGCATCTCCACGCTGCTCGCCGGCGTCTTCCTCCTCGTGCTCGTCGTCGCTCTCGGAGATGTCGTGAGCGCGATCCCGATGGCCGCGCTCGTCGCGGTGATGATCATGGTGTCCGTCGCCGCCTTCGACTGGCACAGCGTTCGACCGTCGACGCTGCGACGCCTGCCGCGGAGCGAGACCGCGGTCATGGTGACGACCGTGGCCGTCGTCGTCGTCACCCACAATCTCGCGATCGGCGTCGTCACGGGTGTGGTCGTGGCCTCGGTGCTCTTCGCGCGACGCGTCGCTCACTTCGTCACCGTCGACCGAACCGTCGCCGACGACACGGCGCACTACACCGTCACGGGCGAGCTCTTCTTCGTCTCGAGCAACGACCTCACCACGCTCTTCGCGTACGCAGCGGACCCCGCCCGCGTCGTCATCGACATGAGTCGCGCCCACATCTGGGACGCGTCCTCGGTCGCCGCGCTCGACGCCATCACCACGAAGTACGCGCATCGGGGCATCGCCGTCGAGCTCGTTGGGGTGGATCCGCGCGGGGGCGACATGCACCGTCGCTTGACCGGCGGGTTCGAGTAGCGGGCGTCCTGTTCCGCCCGTCGATGCGGTGCGATACTGGACCTATGGCTCTGCACCTCACCGACGACGCCGCGGCCGATCGGCTGCTCACCGACAATCCGCTCGCGCTCCTCATCGGCATGCTGCTCGACCAGCAGATCGCCATGGAGGTCGCGTTCATCGGACCGCTGAAGATCGAACAGCGTCTCGGCGCGGTCGACGCGCAGAAGATCGCCGCAGCGGATCCGGACGAGTTTATCGAACTGTTCCGCGAGACTCCGGCGGTGCACCGGTTCCCCGGTTCGATGGCGGGCCGTGTGCAGACGCTGTGCCAGACGCTCGTCGACGACTGGGGCGGTCGCGCCGAGCACCTGTGGACCGAGGGCGACCCCGACGGCACGACCGTGCTCAAGCGACTGAAGAGCCTGCCGGGTTTCGGCGATCAGAAGGCCAGGATCTTCCTCGCCCTCCTCGGGAAGCAGTGCGGATTCTCCGGAGACGGCTGGCGCGAAGCGGCCGGAGCGTACGGCGAAGAGGACTCGTTCCGCAGTGTCGCCGACATCGACTCCCCCGAGTCGCTCGTCAAGGTCCGCGAGACGAAGCGGGCCGCCAAGGCCGCGGCGAAGGCGAAGCAGACGAGCTGAGGGCGCGTTACGCGACGCGCCGCTTACGGCGCAGGATCCGCGCCACGACGAACCAGAGCACGAGCGCGAGAATGACGACGACGACCGCGTTCGACAGGACGCCGCTCCACTGCTCGAGGACGGGGCGGATGGCGGGGCCGAACGCGAACCCCAGCCCGATCCAGATGCCGTTCCAGATGCCGGATCCCGCCAGCGTGTAGAGCGTGAACCGCAGAAACCCCATCCGCTCGATGCCGGCGGGGATCGAGATGAACGAACGCACCAGCGGAACGCACCGACCGAAGAAGACGGCGGCGCCACCCCATTTGAGAAAGAACGCCTCGGCCTTGTCGAAGTCGTCCGTGTCCATCAGCGGCACCTTGCCGACCAGGGTGCGGGTGCGGGTGCGACCGATCGCCGCCCCGATCCAGTACCAGATCCACGCACCGACGAGGGCACCGAGTGTGGCCAGGGCCCACGCCCACCAGAAGTTCATGCGCCCGTCATAGGCGAGAAATCCGGCGCCCGGGAGCACCGCCTCCGACGGGATCGGCGGGATGAAGGTTTCGAGCAGCACTGCGAGACCGACGCCGAGCTCACCCATCGATTCCATGAGACTCAGCACCCACCCGATGAACCCGTCGTACTCACCGCTGCCCGATACTTCGGCGACGTGGATGAACGGGGCGACGCCGGCGAGGGCGGTCATGCGGCGATCTCCATGGCTCCATTGTCGGGGGCAGCGCCCCGGATCCGCTGTGAAGGCGCGCCCCTCTACACTGAATGCGATGGATGACGCGCAGACGACCCCCACCACGAGCCAGGCCGAGCACCCCGTCGAGTGGGTGCACGCCGACAGTGCCGGTGAGCGCCGCACGTCGATCGTCGGCAATCTCGTGCGCGGCGCGATGATCGGCGTGGTGGAGACGGTTCCCGGTGTCTCCGGCGGCACGGTCGCCCTCGTGGTCGGCATCTACACGCGCCTCATCGACTCGGCGTCGCACGTGGTGTCGGCCGGTCGACGCGTGGTGACCGGTCCCGATCGCGCCGCGAACATGAAGTCGCATCTCGCGCAGGTCGACTGGAAGCTCATCGTGCCCGTCGTCATCGGTATGGCGCTGGCGCTCTTCACCGCGGCCGGTCCGGTCGCCGATCTCGTGGAGACCTTCCCCGAACTGACGCGCGCCGCGTTCTTCGGGATGGTGCTGGCCTCCATCTCGATCCCCCTGCGAATGGCGGGAATCTCGGGCATCAGGTGGTCCCACATTGTCGCCGGCCTCGCTGTCGGAGCGCTCGCGTTCTGGCTCGTCTCGATTCCGCCGACGACGTTGGAGCCCTCGCCCCTCGTCCTGATCGTCGCCGCGGCCATCGCCGTGAGCGCGCTCCTCCTCCCCGGGCTCTCCGGTTCGTTTCTGCTGCTGACCTTCGGTCTGTACGAACCGACGCTCCGCGCCGTCGATGAGCGAGACCTCGGATACCTCGGCGTGTTCGCCCTGGGGCTCTTCATCGGTGTCGTCTCGATCGTGAAGGGACTCGAGTGGCTGCTGCACCATCGCCGACGCATCACGCTCGTCGTGCTGACCGGGGTGATGGTCGGAGCGATGCGGACCCTGTGGCCCTGGCAGTCGGACGCCCGCGACCTGGCCGCGCCGGCGGACAATTGGCCCCTGGCACTCGGTCTCGCCGTGGCCGGATTCGCGATCGTCGCCATTCTCTCGGCCGTCGATGCACGGTTGAGCCGCCGCCAGCGCCTGCGTTGACACCGGTGCGGTCGGCACGGTGGTCGTGCGGGCACTGGAAACCGCACGACCACCGTTCGGGCCCGCATGGACAGGCCCACCGAGGCCGAACACCCACCATCGCACCCAGGGCGTTCGACCACGACCATCACGCCACCCGAACGAGGTCACGGCGATCCGTGCAATGTGAGGGGGAGATATCGCACTCAGGAGTCGCGAGACCTCGAACGGGGTGTCGAGAGAACCCTTTCCACGACGGGGTGATGGTGGCTGTATAGAGTTGTGTGCGGCGATTGGTTGCCACTTGCATTATGCATCGCGCACCGGCCGGAATGCAAATGCGGAGCACTCCGGCGGGCACGGTATGACTCCTAGAAGATGCATGAATGATTCGTCGATTACCACATGAGTTAGGCCACATCGGTCGCCCAGCCCCGCGATACTTGTCCGGTGACTGAGCAGACCTCCGGCCCCGACTGGACCACGTACACCCGAGACCTCGGATCGCGACTCCATCGTCTGCGCATCGAGCACGGTTTCAGTCAAGAGCGCCTGGCGTACTCCGCCGGCATCACTCGGTACACCTACCAGAAGCTCGAGAAGGGCGAATCGGCTCCGGGCACGCCCGCGAACCCGACGCTGCGCAATCTCATGGCGATCGCTCAGCAGCTCGATGTCACCCTCGACGAACTCCTCCCCCAGCCCTGGCCCGACCTGCGCGGGCGGTGATGTCAGACCTCCAAGATAGTGTGGCAGTGCCACGCCACCCCTACCCATGAAAGAGGGTGCCTTGGAGACCGCAGAATGGCAGCAGCAACCGTGCCCCGCGTGGTGCACGGTCGAGCACACCGATCACGATCACCCCGACGATCGATCCCATCGCGATGACGGAGTCCCCGTTCCCATCGTGATGCGGACGCGCACGGTGGTCGACGGCCGCATGGCCGATCAGACCGTCGAGGCGTCGCTCGTCACCGGCCGATGGCAGCGCGATGGCGACCGCGAGCTCTGGTGGAGCCTCGGCATCGATGGCGACGCATCTCTCGAGGTCACGACCGAGAGCCTGGCGCGCGTCATCGAAACGCTTCAGGGTCTCCTGGCCGAAGCTCAGGAGACCCTGTAGCGGGAGGGCGGGGCGTCCGCGGTCGACTCAGTGATCAGCCGGCCGCGCGCTCCGCCATCTCGACGACGTTCTTCAGCAGCAGCGCGCGCGTCATGGGTCCGACGCCACCGGGGTTCGGCGAGACCCATCCGGCGACCTCGGCGACACCTGGGTCGATGTCGCCGACGACACGGCTCTTGCCGGTCTCCGGGTCCGTCTTGCGCGACACCCCGACGTCGAGCACGATCGCGCCCGCCTGCACGTGCTCGGGCTGAACGATTCCCTCGACACCAGCGGCACCGACGATCACATCGGCGGTGCGCAGCACCGCGCCGAGATCCCGGGTGCCTGTGTGCGTCAGCGTGACCGTCGCATTGAACTCGCGTCGCGTCAGCAGGGGCCCCATGGGGCGCCCGACCGTCACTCCCCGACCGACCACCACCACGTGCTTCCCCTCCCAGGACAGGCCGTTCCGCTCCACGAGCTCGATGACCCCTCTCGGCGTGCACGGCAGCGGAGACGTGATCTCGGAGTTCGCGTTCAGCACCAGGCGTCCGAGATTCATCGGGTGCAGGCCGTCGGCATCCTTCTCGGGCGCGACGCGCTCGAGAATGCGGTGGGTGTCGATGTGCTTCGGCAGCGGCAACTGCACGATGTACCCCGTGCACGCATCGTTCTCATTGAGCTCGTCGATGACGGCCTCGAGCTCGTCCTGCCTCACCGACTCCGGCAGTTCGCGCTTGATCGATGCGATGCCGACTTCAGCGCAGTCGCGGTGCTTGCCAGCGACGTACCACTGCGAGCCGGGATCCTCCCCGACCAGCACCGTTGCGAGGCCGGGGACGACGCCCCGCTCGGCGAGGGAGGCGACGCGCTCGGTGAGCTCACGCTTGATGTCCGCGGCGGCGGCGGTGCCGTCGAGCACCTGCGCGCCCATCATCACCACTCCTCGAGGCCGGCGTACAGCGGGAAGCGCTCGGCGAGCGCGGACACGCGTCCGCGCTGCTCCTCGGTGTCACCCGTCTGCTGCAGCACCTGCGCGATGATCTCCGAGACCTCGGCGAACTCGGCGTCGCCGAACCCGCGGGTCGCGAGTGCAGGGGTACCGATCCGCAGACCGCTCGTGACCATCGGCGGACGCGGGTCGAACGGCACCGAGTTGCGGTTCACCGTGATGCCGACCGCGTGCAGCGCGTCCTCCGCCTGCTGACCATCCAGCTGCGAGTTGCGCAGGTCCGCGAGCACCAGGTGCACATCGGTGCCACCGGTGAGCACGTCGACGCCGGCCTCGCGCGAGGCGTCCGTCGTCAGTGCATCGGCGAGCAGGCGTGCGCCCGAGAGGGTGCGACGCTGACGCTCCTGGAACGCGTCGCTCGCGGCGAGCTTGAACGCGGTGGCCTTCGCGGCGATGACGTGCATGAGGGGGCCGCCCTGCTGGCCGGGGAAGACGTTCGAGTTCAGCTTCTTGCCGAGCTCCTTGTCGTTCGACAGGATGAAGCCGGAGCGCGGGCCGCCGATCGTCTTGTGCACCGTCGAGGAGACGACGTGCGCGTGCGGCACCGGGTTCGGGTGGAGTCCCGCGGCGACCAGACCTGCGAAGTGGGCCATATCCACCCAGAGCGTCGCGCCGACCTCATCGGCGATCTCGCGGAACGCGGCGAAGTCGAGCTGCCTCGGGTACGCCGACCATCCGGCGATGATCACCTTCGGGCGGTGCTCCCTGGCCTTCTCGCGCACCACGTCCATGTCGACGAGCATGGACGTGGGATCGACGCCGTATGAGACGACGTTGTAGAGCTTGCCCGAGAAGTTCAGGTGCATGCCGTGGGTGAGGTGGCCGCCGTGCGCGAGTTCGAGGCCGAGGATCGTGTCTCCCGGCTCGGCGATCGTCGAGAGCACCGCGGCGTTCGCCGACGCGCCCGAGTGAGGCTGCACATTCGCGAACGCGGCGCCGAAGAGGCTCTTGGCGCGGTCGCGCGCCAGCTCCTCCGCGACGTCGACGAACTCGCAACCGCCGTAGTACCGGCGTCCCGGGTACCCTTCGGCGTACTTGTTCGTCAGTACCGAGCCCTGCGCCTCGAGCACGGCGCGCGGAACGAAGTTCTCGCTCGCGATCATCTCGAGCGTTCCGCGCTGGCGACCGAGTTCGTCGGCCAGCACCTGGGCGATCTCGGGGTCGACGACCTCGAGCGGATCGGTAAGAAAGTCAGGCTGATGAGTCAATGCTTGCTCCGTTTCAGTGCGCACGCGCACAGGTCAAGGACAGTGCGGCCCAGGCGAGCGGCCATAGATTCAGCTGTCGCTTCCCGATGGTAACCATCTGCACGCCAGTCACGACGCATCGATCCTACCAGCGAGACCCCGTCGCGGGAATGGTGCGCAGACAGAGATATATCAGCAGCACCTCGATCCGGGATTGCGGTCCTCCGCGGCATATTTCTCGCGCCAGAACGTGCGCTCGTCGGGGATCGCCGCGTCGGGGTGCGTGCGTCGCAGGTGCGCGACGTACCGCTCGTAGCTGGCATCGCCGAGCACTTCCCTGCAGTACCAGCGCAGCCGACGCCAGGCGGTGACGAGCGCGGACATCAGTGCCCGCCCCCGCGCAGGATGTCCGGCTGCTCCTCCGCCCAGCGCCGCTCGAGCGCCTTCTCGCTGCGCGTGGCGAAGATGCCCGCCGGAGCATAGGTGCGAGACGGGAGTTCCGGATCCTCGGCATCGATGACCTCGGTCGTGCGACGCGAGCGGAGCACGGCCAGCACGGCGGTGATGATCACGACGATGGCGAGGGTCACGAACACGATCGAGAGGATGCCCTGGATGAAGGTGTTGCGCACAACGGCCTCCATCGCGGCGACGCCCTCAGCCGTGCCGAATGACGTCTCTCCCGCCGCCAGCGCGTCCTTGAACGCGAAGTGGTTCGCCCAGTACCCGATCGCCGGCTTCGGCGAGAAGATCTTGTACATGGAGGCGGTGATGGTCACGACCGCCGTGAGCGCGAGCGGAGCGACCACGACCCAGATGTACCGGAAGTTCTTACGCGCCGCGACGATGGCCATCACGATCGCCAGAGCGATGGCGGCGAGCAACTGGTTGGCGATCCCGAAGAGCGGGAACAGGGTGTTGATGCCGCCGAGCGGATCCGTGACGCCCATGATGAGAATGGAGCCCCACGCGGCCACCATGACGGCCGTCGCGATCCACACCCCGGGACGCCACGAGTTGTTCTTGAACTTCGGGATGATGTTGCCGATCGAGTCCTGCAGCATGAAGCGCGCCACGCGAGTGCCGGCGTCCACGGCGGTCAGAATGAACAGCGCCTCGAACATGATGGCGAAGTGGTACCAGAAGCCCATCATGGCGGGGCCTCCGATGAGATCCTTCATGATGTTCGCGAGACCGAGTGCGAGCGTCGGCGCTCCCCCGGTGCGCGAGACGATGCTCTCCTCGCCCACGGCCGCGGCCATATCGGTGAGCTGCTGGGCCGTGACATCGACACCCGCGAGGCCGAGGCCCATCACGAAATCGACCGCTCCCTGCACGGTGCCCTGCGTCGCCGCCGCGGAGGCGTTCATCGCGTAGTAGATACCCTGATCGAGTGTGACCGCAGCGACCAGCGCCATCAGGGCCACGAACGACTCCATGAGCATGCCGCCGTATCCGATGACGCGCGTCTGACGTTCCTTGTGCACGAGCTTCGGCGTCGTGCCGCTGGCGATCAGCGCGTGGAACCCGCTGAGCGCGCCGCAGGCGATCGTCACGAAGAGGAAGGGGAAGATGCTGCCCGTCACGACCGGCGCGGTGTCGGTGAACGCGAACTCGCTGAGCGCCGGGGCCTGCACCTCGGGCATCACGATGATCACGGCGGCCGCGAGCAGGAAGATGACGCCGACCTTCATGAACGTCGACAGGTAGTCGCGCGGTGCGAGGAGCAGCCAGACCGGCAGCACCGCCGCGATGAAGCCGTAGATGATGACGCACCAGGCCAGCGTCACCTTGTCGAGAGTGAAGAGCGCGACGCCCCACTCAGTCTCCGCGACCCATCCGCCCGCGACGATCGCGATCATGAGCAGCACGAAACCGATGATCGAGATCTCCGTGATGCGTCCGGGGCGCAGGTACCGCAGATAGACCCCCATGAAGAGGGCGATCGGGATCGTGAGCCCGACCGAGAAGACGCCCCACGGGCTTTCGGCCAGTGCGTTCACGACGACGAGCGCGAGGATCGCGACGATGATCACCATGATGACGAGCGTCGCGATGATCGCCGCGGTGCCGCCGACGCGTCCGAGCTGATCGCGCGCCATCTGCCCGAGCGACCGGCCCCCGCGTCGGGTGGAGAAGAAGAGGACGAGGTAGTCCTGCACCGCTCCCGCCACGATGACGCCCACCACGATCCAGATCGTGCCGGGCAGGAAGCCCCACTGAGCCGCGAGGATCGGGCCCACCAGCGGCCCGGCGCCGGCGATGGCGGCGAAGTGGTGACCGTACAGCACCCGACGATCGGTGACGACGTAGTCGGCTCCATTGGCCTTGTACTCTGCCGGGGTCGCCCGGAAGTCGTTCGGCCGCACGATCTTCGCCTCGATGAACTTCGAGTAGAAGCGGTAGCCGATGAGGTAGGTGCAGACACCGGCGAAGACGAACCAGATGGCGTTGACGGTTTCTCCACGCGCCAGAGCGAGCATGGTCCACCCGGTCGCACCGAGCAGCGCGATCCCGATCCAGATGGCGATTTTCAGACCGCGGCGACGCCGGCTGTCCTCGAGATGCTGCTCATCGGTGAGCGCCACTGGCGGCAGGGCCGGATCGGGTTCGATCGCGGCACCGTGCGACGTGTCTGAAGCGGACATGCGTGCGGTCTCCTGGTTCGTTCGTCCATCACGATGCAGCCGCACTGCCGGGGCGGGCCAGGAGGGCGACGCTGCTCTTCTTGGTTCAACACTGTACACGCGGCCTTCACCCAGCCAATGCACTGCGCGCCGACTGGGTCTGCAGAGGCCGAGCGGCGGTTCGCAGATTCTTGAAAGTCGTACTACTCTGATGTCGGTCTTTTCTCCACACCGTGTATCGCTGAGCAACACCTGCGACTCAATTCAGGCGAGGGAGGAATCGACTCGCTCCCCAGCATTCACTCCAAGGAGATAGCAGTCCGATGTCGACCACGATCTACCGGAACGGTACCGTCTTCACGGCCGAAACCGGATCATCTCCCGCCGAGGCGTTCGCCGTGACGGAGGGCCTGTTCGCCGCCGTGGGTTCACTCACCGATGTTCGAGCCGCCGTGGGCGCGGTTACCGGAGACCCGGAGACGAACGGTGTCGCCGAGATCGATCTCGATGGAGCGTTCGTCGCCCCGGGCATCATCGATTCCCACACCCACCTCACGATGTTCGGTGAAGCGCTCGGCAAGGCGCAGTTGCGCGACTGCACCTCCGTCGCCGAGATTCAGGAGCGGCTGCTCGCGTGGCACGAGGCCCACCCGGACGCTCCGCGCGTGCTCGGGGTGAGCTGGATGTTCGACGCCATCGAGAGCGGACGACCGACGGCGGCGATGCTCGACGAGATCTTCCCCGACACTCCCGTCTACCTCGATGCGAACGATCTGCACTCGGTGTGGACGAACACCGCCGGACTGGCCGAACTCGGGATCGACCGGAACACCCCGAATCCCATCGGCGGAGAGATCGCGCGCGACGCCGACGGCAACGCGACCGGCATGCTCTACGAGACCGCAGGGACGCAGTTCGCCTGGGACTTCTTGAGCCGCGCGCGGACGCAGGACGACACCGTCCGGTTCTTGGAGCACGCGTTCGCCGCCTACCTCGAATCCGGAGTGACGGGCGTCACCGATATGGCGCTCAGCGAAGCCGACGTCGACGCGATCCGCGCGCTGATCGCTCGGGACGGGCGCTTGCCCTTCCCGATCACGGGCCACCGGATCCTCGAACCGACCGGCGACACCGCGCAGGATCTCGCTGCAGTCGCACAGGTCGCCGCACTGCGCGACCTCGTGGCCGCCAGCGAGGACGCCCGCTGGTTCCGCATCGCGGGTGTGAAGTTCATCATGGACGGCGTCATCGACGCCTGCACGGCGACCATGCGCGCACCCTACGCCGATGGCAGCAACTGCGATCCGATCTGGAGCGCCGAGAGCATCAGGCCCGTGGCCGAGGCGGCGGACGCCGCCGGCCTGCAGATCGCCATGCACGCCATCGGCGACCGCACGAGCGAACTCGCCCTCGACACGATCGAGCACTGCATCCGCGCCGGCGAACTGCGGCCGCGCCGGCACCGCATCGAACACCTGGAGTCGGTGACCGACGCGACCATCGAGCGCATGGGCGAGCTCGGCGTCACCGCGTCGCTCCAGCCGGTGCACAGCGATCCCGCCGTCCTCGCCAACTGGAAGGCCGTACTCGGCGATGAACGCCAGGAGCAGGGGTTCCCCTGGCACAAGTTCCGGCAGGCCGGCGTCCCCGTCACGCTCGGCACCGACGCGCCGACGGCACCGCACCAGGCGCTGGCGAACCTCTTCATCGCACTCACCGGCGGTTCGGCGATCACGCCGACGCTTCCCGCCTACCACCCCGAGCGCGCGTTCTCCGCGGAGGAGGCGCTCACCGCACTCACCGCGGGCAGCGCCTACGCCGGCGAGATGGACCAGACGAGCGGCCGCATCCGGCCCGGCCTGCACGCGAACTTTATCGTGCTCGACATCGACCCGCTGACGGTCGAGCCGAGCGCGCTGCTCGAGGCGAAGGTGCAGCGCACCTTCGTGCTCGGCGAGGAGCGCCACCGCGCCGCCTGACCCTCAGCGGAGGTGCTCGACGTCTCCAGCGTTGACGGTGAGCCGGCCACCGGTCGGCAGATCGACGACCAGTGCGCCATCGTCGGCCAGGGCGCGTGCGCGACCGTCGACCACGCGGTCCCCTGGCAGGTGCACCCTGACTTCGGCGCCGATGGTCGCCGAGTCGCGCAGGATCCTGGCGCGCACGGCATCGGGATCCTCGGTTGCGAGCCGCACGAGACGCAGCAGTTCCTCCTCCGTGTCGGCGAGCACGTGGTCGACGAGTGCGGCACCGGCGGCGTCGTCCACGGCGACCAGGCGCGCCCCGTCCACGTGGGCACCTGCGGAGAGCAGCGAGGCGGCCCGCTCGGTCGGCAGCTCCTCGGGCGCGAGCAGCAGGTTGATGCCGGTTCCAACGATGACTGACCCGTTCGGCAGGAGTTCGCACAGGATGCCGCACAGTTTGAGTCCTGGCCGGTCGGCCTGCGCGTCGTCGACGGTGCGCACGTGCACGTCGTTCGGCCACTTCACCACGACGCGGCGCGGTTCGCGGTCGGCGTCGTCGTCCGCTGCGGTGAAGTACGGCTGCAGCGCATGCGCCACGGCGGAACCGGCGATGAGCGGCAGCCACCCGGCGCCGATCCCGAGCCCGGCGGCATCGCGGATCAGGATCGACGCGGCGACCGCCTTGCCCGGCGGGAGCTCCCATCCGCGCCCCGCGCGCCCGCGACCCGCGGTCTGGTCCGCGGTGGCGATGAGCGCGCCGCTCGGCAGGTCCGGTTCGGCAGCGGCGCGCTCGCGGAGCGCGGCGTTGGTGCTGCCCACGCGCTCACGCCAGTCGACGAGCGGGAGAAGGGCGCGCGTGCGAGGAAGATGCATGGTCCGAGCCTAACGACGCGGCCCCGTGTGGAGGGAACCTCCCAGAGTTTCCCGGGAACCTTTGGAGGTCTCCTCACACGCGTGCGTCGCACCCCGCGGTAGGCTGGCCTCTGTGACTGCAGAAGAAGCGACCACGCACGCCCCCAGCGCCGACGCCCTCGCGACCACGGCCGGGCGCATCGCCGACCACCGCCGCAAGTACCAGGAGGCCGTCGGCGACCGCGACACCGCGGCCGCTGCGAAGCAGCACCCCCGCGGCAAGATGACGGCGCGCGAGCGCATCGTCGAGCTGCTCGACCCGGGCTCGTTCGTCGAGTTCGACAAGTACGTGAAGCATCGCACCCAGTCGTTCGGCATGGATGCCAGCCGACCGTTCGGCGACTCGGTCGTCACCGGTGCCGGCACGATCCACGGGCGTCAGGTCGTGCTCTACTCGCAAGACTTCACGACCTTCGGCGGCTCGCTCGGCGAGGTCGCCGGCGAGAAGATCGTGAAGGCGATGGAGTTCGCGCTGAAGACCGGCGCCCCGCTCCTCGGCATTCTCGATTCAGGCGGCGCCCGCATCCAGGAGGGGGTCGTCGCGCTCAGCAATTACGCGAAGATCTTCCGCCTGAACACGATGTGCTCCGGCGTGATCCCGCAGATCTCGATCGTCATGGGACCGTCCGCCGGTGGCGCCGTCTACTCCCCCGCACTCACCGACTTCGTCATCATGGTCGACAAGACGAGCCACATGTTCGTCACGGGACCCGACGTCATCAAGACGGTCACCGGTGAAGAGGTCGGCTTCGAAGAGCTCGGCGGTGCCCTCACGCACAACCAGACGAGCGGTGTCTCCCACTACCTCGCGAGCGACGAGCACGACGCGCTCGACTACGCTCGGGCGCTGATCAGCTACCTCCCCGACAACAATCTGGCCGAGCTGCCGGTGTACGACAGCGACACGGCACTCGAGATCACCGATGCCGATCGCAAGCTCAACTCGGTGATTCCCGACAGCCCGAACCAGCCGTACGACATGAAGGCGGTGATCGAGGGCATCCTCGACTCCGGCGAGTTCCTCGAGGTCCAGCCGCTGTTCGCCCCGAACATGGTCATCGGTTTCGGCCGCGTCGAGGGCCGCACCGTCGGCGTCGTCGCGAACCAGCCGGCGCAGATGGCCGGCACCCTGAACATCGATGCGAGCGAGAAGGCCGCGCGCTTCGTTCGGTTCTGCGATGCGTTCTCGATCCCGATCCTGACGCTCGTCGACGTGCCCGGCTACCTGCCGGGTACCGATCAGGAGTTCCAGGGCGTCATCCGCCGCGGCGCGAAGCTGCTGTACGCGTACGCCGAAGCCACCGTGCCGCTGGTGACGATCATCACGCGCAAGGCGTACGGCGGGGCGTACATCGTCATGGGGTCGAAGCAGATGGGCGCCGATTTCAACATCGCCTGGCCCACCGCCGAGATCGCGGTCATGGGCGGTGCCGGCGCCGTCAACATCCTGTACCGCAAGGAGCTCGCCGCTGCGGCCGAGCGCGGTGAGGATGTCGAGGCGCTGCGCGCACAGCTCACCGCGAAGTACACGGCCGATGTCACGAGCCCGTTCCTCGCGGCCGAGCGCGGCGAGCTCGACAACGTGCTGGAGCCAGCGGGCAGCCGCCTGGCCGTCATCAAGGCGCTCCGCGGTCTGCGCGGCAAGCGCACGGAGCAGCCGGCCAAGAAGCACGGGAACATTCCGCTGTGAAGCACGCGCGCATCGCAGAGGATCCCGAGGAGCGCGACGCGCTCCTCGATACCGAGCTGCCGCCTGACGCGGCGGCGCGTGACGCCGCGAAGCGCGAGGGTCTCGGCGAGGTCGATGACGCGCTGCACGGTGAGGACATCCGGTTTCTCACGTCGAACGTCAGCGACGAGGAGCGCGCCGCGGTGATCGCGGTGCTCACGGCCGCTCGCTCGGATGAGACCCGCCAGGTGAAGTGGGTCGCGCGTCGCGACCGCGAGCCGTGGGCGCGCTCCCAGCGGGTGCCCGAGGGCATCGACGACCTCCTCGACAGTTGAGCGACTGATGTCGGGAGGCATGCACCCCCGCGCCGACCTCCAAGCACTGGTCGAGCGGGGAACGGTCATCGAGGGCCTCCCGCAGGTGCGGCCCGAGGTGTCGACGGTGCGCCGCTCCTCGGTACTGATCCTCTTCGGCGAACTCGATAGGATCGATGCCGCGAGCGATGCCGGGGTCCCGCCGGAACTCGATGTGCTGCTGCTGCGACGATCGGACGCGTTGCGGCACCACGCCGGGCAGATCGCGTTTCCGGGTGGCCGTGCTGAGGCCGAGGATGCGGATGCCGCCGCGACGGCGCTGCGTGAGGCCGTCGAAGAGACGGGACTCGACCCTGCGGGTGTCTCGGTGATCGGCGTGCTGCCCGAACTCCACATTCCCGTGAGCAACAACCTGGTGACCCCGGTCATCGGCTGGTGGTGCCGACCCAGCGAGGTCGCCGCGGATGAGAGCGAGTCGGTCGACGTCTTCCGGGTTCCCGTCGCCGAGCTGCTCGACCCGGCGCACCGGGTCACCTCCGTGCTCGATCGGGACGGTCATCACCATCGCGGTCCGGCCTTCGTGCTCGGCGAACGCTTCGGCGGACGCATCGTCTGGGGCTTCACCGGTATCGTGCTGTCCTCGCTCTTCGAACAGCTGGGGTGGGCCGTGCCGTGGGATCCGAGTCGGGAAGCCCCGGTGCACGGATGACAGGTGGGCCGCTGGAGGAGACGCGGGACTCCGCCGCCGTCGACCGTCCTGACGCTCTCGGATCAGACGTCGCACCGCGCGAGCTGCGCCGGATCTCCCGCCGCAGGCACCGGCGCGTCGGGACGGCGCAATTCGTCATCGCGCTCATCGTGATCCTCGTCGTGGGATACGAGTCCGATGTGGCGAAGAACCGACTGGCGCAGGCGAATGCCAGTGTGAGCGTCGCAGTCCAGGAGGCGGCCGATCACCCCGAGTACGCCGACGACGACCGCAGCGCAGCCGTCTTCTTCGACGGATTCGGCACCTACAACTCCGACCATCTGGCGCGGACGCTCGGCCCGGGGGTGCAGAGTCTCTACGGCGGGGAGACCTGGTCGGTGAGCTACGGCAATGCTCCGCTCGCCTCGGACACCATTGCGGAGCGCGTGCTCGATCTCGCCGAGCAGCGCGACAAGCGAGAACTCGACCTCGTCGGGTACAGCATGGGCGGCATCATCAATCTCGAGGTCGCGGCGATCCTGTCGGCATCACCCGAGGTCACGGTACGCAGCATCACGCTCATCTCCTCCCCCGACGGCATCGAAGGCCTTCGTCCGCTGCAGCGGCAGGAGATGGATGCGGCCGAACTCGTCTCGCAGATCCCCGGCGCACAGTACTCCACGGCGCTGCGCTTCGTCGGCGAGATGTACTTCATGCGCGATCGATACACGACCGGTGGACCCCTGCAGCGCATCGACCGCTTCTTCGGCGCCCTCACGCAGGCGCGCGTCAACCTGAGCGGTCCCACGTTTCCCGGAACCTGGTTGCTCGTCGACCAGGCGTTCGCGATCGGTTCGGCCGATCTGGCGGGCGAACTGCGCACCATCTCGGAGAACACCACGCCGAAAGGTCCCCGGCCCTCGGTGCTGTATCTCGGCACGGGTGCGCCCGGCCGAGACTACATGGTGGACGACGCCGTCTCGTCGGCGAACATCTGCTCCTACGCGGCGCAGAACGCCATGCAGTGCACGATCCGGAACGTGCCCGGCGCCGTGCACACGGCACCCGAGCGTACCCGCGACGCATACGATCAGACCCTCGCCGACGTGCGCGAACGCGTCCGCGGCAGCATCGAACAGGCCGCGGCGCTCTTCCTGCTGCGCTCCCCCGCGACCCCGGACGACGATTTCAGGCTGCTCACCGACCCCGACGGCGCCTGGCGGCAGTCCGACTCCGACTGAGCGATCACGCGACCTCGCCGGCGACTCCGGCGCGACGCGACGCCGAGCAGCGGGAGTTCCGAGCAGCGCTCTGAGAGTATAGGGCTGTGTCAGAGAGAATCGGGATCGTGTGGAATCCGTCGAAGACGGATGGTGGACGACTGAAGAACGCGTTCAAGTCGGCGTTGCGCACCGCTCGTCTCGGCTTCGTGCCGCGGACGATGTGGTTCGAGACGACCCCGGACGACCCCGGTCAGGGCATGACCACGCAGGCGCTCGACGCCGGGTGCGATCTCATCATCGCCGCCGGCGGCGACGGCACGGTGCGTGCGGTCGCCGAACGGCTCGGGGACGCGGGCGGCGCGGCCGACCTCGCAATCGTGCCCCTCGGCACCGGTAACCTGCTCGCGCGCAACCTCGGGGTGCCGCTCGTGCGCCCGGCCGCCGCGTTCAGCCGCGCACTGAAGGGCACGTCGAAAGCCCTGGACCTCGGCGAAGTGACCGCCACGCTGGAGTCGGGAGAGCGGGTGCGCCACGGATTCGTGGTCATGGTCGGCTTCGGCATCGACGCCCATATGATCGCCGAGACGGATGAGGAGTTGAAGGCCCGTGCCGGATGGCTGGCCTATGTCGAATCGTTCGGGCGCGTGGCGAACACCACCGAGGTGGTGCCCTTCTCCCTCACCATCGACGACGGTGAGTCACGGGAGGAGCGTGCGCACACCATGCTCGTCGGCAACTGCGGCACGATTCAGGGCGGGATCACCCTGCTGCCCGCCGCCCAGCCCGATGACGGGGAGCTCGATCTGCTCGTGCTCCGCGCCGACAACGCCGCATCGTGGTTCAACGCCATGGGCAACATGGTGTGGGACAACGGCCTGAAGCGCCTCATCACCGGCGCCGTCGGCACGGGACGCGCCGCGGAGAGTTCGGATTCGACGCTGCACCTGCGGGGACGGAAGGTGCACTGCGCGCTTCCCGCAGCGACACCCTTCGAGATCGACGGTGATCAGATCGGCACAGTCACGGAGTTCGAGGTGACGATCCACCCGGGGGCGCTCCGCATCCGGTGACCCGGCGCACCTCAGCGGCCGGTGAGCGCCGCGTGCGTTGCGTAGGCCTGCTGATCGGTGAAGGTCGCGACGTAGTCGAGGATCGCCCGAGCGCGACCCTGCCGCCGCAGACCGGCATCACTGGTGTCGCCCCCGAGCACGCCGGGACGCTCCCGCTCGAGCACGAACGCCGCTTCCGTGGCGCCCTCCGCCCACTCGAGGAGCGCGCGCGGCGCGCGCCCCTGGTCGTCCGGGTCGGTGAGCCAGGCGTCGAAACCGAGCGCGAGACCCTCGATCACCTGCGCCATGCCGCGCTGCGCCTGCGCGTGCTCGGGACGCTGCAGCACGAAGTGCGCGTGCACGAACTTCAGCACGGCGACCTCGTGCCAGGCGCGCTCTCCGAGCCGCACGTGACCGCCGCGTACCGCTGGGTGCTCGTCGACGACGATCGAGGTCCGCAGGTGCTCGATCCACCGTCGGGTGAACCCCGAAACGGCGCGTTCGCTCGCGATGCCCCCGTCGTACGGTGCCGCGAGCAGTTCTTCACCCATCGACTCGTGGACGCGCTCGACGGCGGCGCGGAACACGTCGCGATCCGCCATCCAGCCGTCCTTCATCGCGAGTCCCCGCCACAGCAGCTCGAGTGACGCCCCCGGATCGCGCCAGTTCCGCTCGAGTTCGGGCTGCGCCGCAGCGGCGAGGCGAGCGTCGTCGCCGAGCCAGGTACCGAGTTCGCGCTCGACCTGCGCGCGCTGCAGCACGCCCGCTCGCGCGAAGTCGTCGAGATCGTGGATCGCGTAGGCGATGTCGTCGGCGAGGTCCATGACCGCGCACTCGACGGTCTGCTGTCCGTCCTCGATATTCGGGAAGGCGGCACGGGCCTCGGCGAACTCCGTGAGTTCCCAGGCGTAGACCGAGAACTTCTCCGCTCCCCCGTCGACGTCGACCCCGACGCCGCGCGGGCGCTCGTTCGCCGGGACGGCGTCGAGCGACGTGCCGCGCCAGTCGCCCCGCGTCCACGGGTACTTCAGCACGGCGGCGCGCGCCGCGGCCGTGAGGTTGAGACCCGGGAAGTCACGGCCGAGCGTGTCGAGGGTGGTGAGGATGCGGAGGGTCTGCGCGTTCCCCTCGAATCCTTCGACGAGACCGAGGCGGTGTCGCGCGATGCGGTCGAGCGCCTGCTCGCCGAGGTGCCCGAACGGCGGGTGCCCGAGGTCGTGGGCGTGCCCCGCCGCCTGAGCGACGATCGTGTCGCATCCGCCGAGGCGCGACACGATCGCCCCCGTGCGGTCGTCGTGCTCGGCCTCACCCCGCTGGTAGGCCTCGTGCTGCGCCTGCCGACCGGCGAGATTCGCCGCGATGACGCGGGCGACCGCGCTGACCTTCAGCGAGTGGGTCAGTCGGTTGTGCATCACCGGCCCGACTCCCGACTGCGGGATCACCTGGGTCACGGCGGAGAGACGGGCGAAGTACGGCGAGAACCTGATCCGCTCGAGGTCGACCCGGTACTCCTCGGGCTCGGGGCCCCACGCGGGCGACTCGGCCTCGGCTTCGTGCGCGGCCGCACCGGGGTCCGCCGTACGGTGCTGCGACGTCTCGCGCTCGGTGTAGCGCCGGGATTCCCGATCGTTCGTGGCCCGCACAGTCATGTGCCCATTCAAGCATGCGTCCGGCGTATGACGGCGGTTTACGCGGTCGGTTCGCGCGTCGTCGTGACCGTGAGCGACCATGGTCCCATGTCCGACTTCCCCGACTGTCCGAGCCTGGAGCTCCTCCGCGATACGCGCACGAGCATCAAGTGGACCCGCTTCCCCGATGACGTGCTGCCGCTCTTCGTCGCGGAGATGGACTTCGCCGTCGCCCCCGAGATCCGGAACGCGATCGTCGAACGGGTGACGGCATCAGATTTCGGGTACCTCGACCAGGCCGGGCCATTGGCCACCGCGTTCAGCAGCTTCGCCGCCGACCGCTGGGGCTGGGACGTGCCGGAGCCGCACGTCTTCCTCGCCACCGACGTGAGCGCCGGCATCGTCGAGTCGCTCCGGCTCGCCCGACCCGGACCCGGCAGAGTGCTCATCACGACACCGGTCTATCCCTCCTTCTTCGAGATGCTGGAGGAACTGCCGGTCGAGATCGTGCAGGTGCCCCTACTCACCGCCGAAGCCGCCGACGGGAGCCCTTCCGCGCGGCTCGACCTCGCCGCGATCGAGCGCGAGTTCGCGAGCGAGGCTGGGATCGACGCGTTCCTCCTCTGCAATCCGCACAACCCGCACGGGCTGTTGCACTCGCGCGAAGACCTCGCCGAGATCGCCAGGCTCGCGGCGGCGCACGATGTCTGCATCGTCTCGGACGAGATCCATGCACCGCTCACCCATCATGATGAGACGTTCGTGCCGTTCGGGCCGCTCGCCGCAGCGGCGGGTGCGCTCGCCGTCGTCACCACCTCGGCGAGCAAGGGCTGGAACCTCGCCGGCGTGAAGTGCTCGGTTATCGTCGCCGCGGACGCCCGCGCCGCGGCACTCCTCGCGCACCTGCCTCCCGAAGTCGCGTGCCGCGCGAGCATCCTCGGGTTGCACGCCAACGTGGCCGCGTTCAGCGACGCCCGTCCGTGGCTCGACGCCACCGTCGCCGCCGTGGAGGCGAACGACGCGCTGCTCGCCGAGCTGCTCGCCGTATACCTGCCTGGCGCTCGCCACCACCGCCCACGAGCCGGGTACCTCGCCTGGGTCGATCTGCGCGACGCCGGTCTCGGCGATGACCCGTACGACCGGATCCTGACCGACGCCCGCGTCGCGCTCGGCAACGGGGCATCGTTCGGACTCGGCGGCGCCGGGCACGTCCGCGTGAACCTCGCGTGCGCGCCGGACACCCTCCGCGAAGCCGTCTCCCGGATCGCCGGCATCCTGCCGACCCCGTCACGCCCCGAAGAAAGCCGCAGCCGATGACCTCACCCAGCACCCGCGCCGTCGTCCCGCCGAACTTCGACTGGGACGGATTCGGATTCGACACCCGGCAGGTGCACGCCGGGGAAGTCCCCGACCGGAACACCGGCCTGCGCGTTCCCCCGATCGCACTGTCGGCGGGGTACGTCTTCGACGAGTTCGACGACCAGGTCGACCGATTCGCGGGTCGCTCCGTCGACCCGATCTACTCGCGACAGGGCAATCCCACCAATGCGGTCGCCGAGGACCGTCTCGCGTCCCTCGAGGGCGGCACGAGCGCGGTGACGGTGTCCAGCGGCCAGGCCGCCATCTCTTCCGCGCTCTTCGCGATCGCTCAGCAGGGCGACCACATCGTCTCCACCGCATCGATCTACGGCGGCACGCGCATTCTCTTCGGTCGCAGCTTCCGACGTTTCGGCATCGACGTCGACTACGTGTGGGACGCCGACAGCGACGAGGCATGGGAACGGGCGATCCGCCCGAACACGAAGGCGATCTACACGGAGACGATCCCGAATCCCCGGAACGACATCACCGACCTGCGGCGCATCGCCAAGATCGCCGCCCGCCACCACCTGCCGCTCGTCGTCGACAACACCGTCGGCACCCCGGCGCTGATCCGCCCGTTCGAGCACGGGGCCGACATCGTGGTGCACTCCACGACGAAGTTCCTGACGGGGCACGGTGCCGCCATCGGGGGCGCCATCGTCGACGGCGGCCGGTTCGACTGGGAGGCCGCCGAACGCGCCGGCCGGTCCTATCCCCTGATCACCGCTTCGCCGCGGCCGGGTCTCGGGTCGCTGCTCGAGCGCTTCGGTCCGTGCGCGTACGCTCGCACCGTCAGGGAGCAGGTCGTCAACGACATCGGCCCGTCACTCTCTCCGATCAACGGCTTCCTGCTCCACCAGGGCATGGAGACGCTGTCGCTCCGCATGGAGCGGCACGTCGCCTCGTCCGCGCGCATCGCGGCCTGGCTGGAATCGCAGCCCGAGGTCGTCGCGGTCGACTACGCCGGCCTCCCCTCGAGTCCCCTGCACGCGATCGCCGAGCGCGACTACCCGGCCGGAACGGGGTCGGTGTTCGCGCTCACGGTGCGGGGCGGGATCGACGGCGCTCGCGCGTTCGTGAACCACCTCAGCGTCTTCTCGCGCATGACGGGGATCGGCGACACCCGGTCCATGGTGATCCATCCGCTGACGTCCACGCACGCCACGTTCGCCCCGGAGATCAGCGAGCGACTGGGGGTCACTCCGGGACTCCTGCGACTCTCGGTCGGGCTCGAGACGGTCGACGACCTCATCGCCGATCTGCGGCGCGGCCTCGACGCGGTCTGAGCGGGGCGACCGAGCCCGCTCAGGCGCTCCGGGTCGTCTCCGGCGTTCCGTCAGCGGGTGTTGTCGCGGTGCGCGGCGAGCACGCCCGCTCGGTTCCGCGCCGCTTCGAGCGCATCCGTGCGTGCCGCGTACCGGTGCTCGTCACTGGGGAACGCGGCGGAGCGCACCTCCGACGCGTACTCGGCGATCGCGGAGACGGTGGCGTCGCCGACCGCACCGTACTGCTTCACGAACTTGGCCGTCGCACCCTCGGTGACCCCGAGCAGGTCGTGGAGCACCAGGACCTGACCGTCCGCCGGCCCGGCGCCGATGCCGATGAGCGGCACGTCGAGGATCGAGCGCAGCACCTCGGTGATCTCGGCGGGCACCGCTTCGATGACGATGCAGCAGGCTCCGGCGTCCTGCACGGCGAGCGCCTCGTCGACGAGTCGTTCGGCGCTCGCGACGCTGCGGCCCTGCGCCCGCATCCCGCCGAGCGCGACCGCGGTCTGCGGGGTGAGGCCGATGTGTCCGACGACGGGGATCCCCGCCGCGACGACGGCGCGCAGGCGACTGAGCCGTGCCTCGCCGCCGCCCTCGATCTTGACGGCGTCGGCTCCGGCCGAAGTGACGAAGCGGATCGCCGTCTCGACGGCCTGCTCATCGGACACCTCGGTCGACCCGAAGGGCACGTCGCAGACCATGAACGCGGTCTCCGTGCCGCGCCGCACGGCACGAGCGAGGACGAGCATCTCGTCGACCGTGACCCCGACGGTGCTGTCATAGCCGAGCACCGTCTGCGCTCCCGAGTCGCCGACGAGGACCATGTCGACGCCCGCGCGCTCGGCGGCACGAGCACCGGGATAGTCGTACGCGGTGACCATCACGATCGGCTCGCCCTGCGCAGGCATCTCCGTCAAGCGGGTGAGAGTCATCCGGGTCATGTCGTCACTCCTCGATGCGGGCGGGCGCCGCGAACCCGGGTCCGGGATCGAGCACGGTGTTGTCGATGAGGCGGACATCGCCGACGGCGACGGCCAGCGCGCACAGCGTGGGCGCGACCACCTCGCGTACCGGCTCCAGCGTATCCGGTTCGACGAAGGCGAGATACTCGGGCTCGAGCTCCGCGGCGAGCAGCACCTCGAGCGCGCGAGCGCGGAGATCGTCGACATCGTGCGCTCCCTGAGCGACCGCTGCCGTGGTCGCCTCGAGCGTTCGCGGCACCGCGCGGGCGCGCCCCCGATCCGCACGGCTCAGTCGAACGTTGCGGCTCGACCGCGCGAGACCGTCTGCATCACGCGACGTCGGGCACGCCACGATGTCGACGGGCAGGCGGAGATCGGCGACCATCCGTCGCACCACGAGCAGCTGCTGCGCGTCCTTCTGGCCGAAGTACGCGGCGCGGGGCGCGGTGGCGATGAGCAGTTTCGCGACCACGGTGGCGACGCCGTCGAAATGGGCGCTGCCGCGACCGGCGCCCTCGAGCGACGCCGTCAGCGGCCCGGACACGCGCACGGTGGTCGCGAAGCCGTCCGGGTACATCTCGCGCGCGGTCGGAGCGAAGACCACATCGACGCCGGCGGCGCGGGTCAGCTCGAGATCGCGTGCCTCGTCGCGGGGGTAGGCGTCGAGGTCGGCGGTGTCACCGAACTGCGTCGGGTTCACGAAGATCGAGACCACGACGACGCGGTGCGCGTCGCGCGCGCGACGGATGAGCGAGAGATGCCCCTCGTGCAGCGCCCCCATCGTGGGCACCAGTCCGACGTCGGGGTCGCCGTGCAGCACCTCGCGCAATTCGGCGACGGTCCGTGCGATTCTCATGCGTCCTCCGGCTCGGGCGGTTCGGGCGGTTCGGGCGGTTCGGGCGGTTCGGGCGGTTCGGGCGGTCCGGTGTCATTCACGCGCGCGGCGAGCGTCCGGGTCGACGCGACCAGCGCATCGAACAGCGGGAGTTCATCCGGCAGACGTGCCGCGAGCGCCGCCCGCTGACGGGCGACCGTCGTCTCGTCGCCGCGCACCACCGGCCCGGTCAATGCTCCGGCGGCGCCGTGCTCGGCCCAGTTCGCCACGGCAGCGCGCACCAGGGGCACGAGGGCGTCGCGGGGCACCGCGGCCGTCGCTGCGAGAGTTTCGGCGACCCCCTCGACGGTCACCAGGAAATTCGCGGCGATCGATGCCGCGGCGTGATACGCCGCGCGATCCTCATCGGCGACCGTGAACGCGCGCATGCCGAGCGCCGCCACCAACTGCTCGGCGATCGCGAGGGCGTGGGGCGTCGTGGCCGCGATCGCGGCCGAAGCGCCCGCGAACGGCGACCCGCCCGCACCCGTGATGGTGATGAGGGGGTGCAGACTGAATGCCTCGTGCGGTGCGAGCGGTGCCAGCGGCGTCGCTCCTGACAGGTGCGCCACGACGCGCCCGGGTGCGACGCACGCCGCGGAGGAGGCGATCTCGGCGTCGGGCACCGCGAGGATCACGACGTCGGCTGCCGCCCCGTCGCTTCCGCGCCCGCCCGGCTGCGCCGCGACGTCGACTCCCGCGTCGCGAAGGGCCGCAGTCAGCGCACGGCCCACTCGACCGCGCCCCACGATCTGGATGCGCACGCTCGACTCCGCTAGGCCTCGAGGCCGTACAGATTCGGCTCGGGTGCCAGAACGACGCCGAACTCCTGCTGCACCCGCTGCACGATGAAGCGGGCGAGCTCGGCGACGTCCGCTGCGGATGATGCACCGCGGTTGGTGATCGCCAGGGTGTGCTTCGAAGACACTGCGGCGCCCGAACCGGGCAGTCGATACCCCCGGGAGATGCCGGAGCGCTCGATGAGCCAGGCCGCGGACAGCTTGATCATGCGTTCCGGTGCCGCGTCGGGGATCCGCAACGGCGCCCCGGCCGCGAGATCCTCGAGGGAGGTCACTGCAGGCGCCGGCTCCGCGCCGGGCACAGGAAACTTCGGCGCGTCCAGCGGCAGCGATCGCGCGAAGTGCTCGGTCACGATCGGATTCGTGAAGAACGAACCCGAGCTCCAGGTGTCGTGGTCGTCGGCGTCGAGCACCATGCCCTTCGAGGCGCGAAGCCTGAGCACGGTGCGGCGCAGTTCGCGGATCGACACCCGATCCCCCACCGTGACCCCGAGGGCGTCGGCCAGCTGTCCGTAGGCCACCGGCCCGCTCATCGGGTTGTTCCGGTCCTCGTTCGCCCACAGCAGCAGGTCGATCGAGAGAACGACCCCGGCGAGCCCCTCCTTGATCGCCGAGGTCCGGTAGCCGAGCGCGAGTTCGGCCGCCGGAATGCGGCGCACCTCATCGGACGCGAAGTCGAGGAACGTGATGGAGTGGAGCACGTCCGACAGCTCCTGGCCGTAGGCACCGATGTTCTGCACCGGCGCGGCTCCGGCGCGACCGGGCACGCCCGAGAGGGCCTCGATCCCCGACCATCCGCGCTCCACGCAGGCCTCGACCAGCTGATCCCAGTCGTGTCCGGCCTGCACGCGCAGGCGGACGCGACCCGCGGGCGTCGCGTCGCTCTCCACGACCTCGATGCCGGTATTGCGCACGAGCAGCACCGTACCGGGGAAGCCGTCGTCGGATACCACCGTGTTCGAACCACCGCCCAGCAGCATCCACGGCTCGTCCTCGGCCCAGAGCCGGCTCGCATGCCTGACGAGATCGTCCGACGTCTCCGCGGTGATGACCTCGTCGGCCGGCCCGCCGACCCGCATCGTGGTCAGCTCGGCGAATGTGGCATCGGCGACCGGGGTCACGCGAACGCCACCCGCACCTGCGCCTTGCCGAGCACCCGCTGCCCGTCGAAGAGCACCGTGACGTCGATGCGGGCGGAGCGCGCGTCCGCGTCGATCGCCCCGATGGTCGCCGTGACGCCGACCTCCGCTCCGGAACGCGCATCGACCGGGACGGGCCGCGTGAATCGGGCCTGCGTGTCCTGAATCCAGCCTGCCGTCCCGAGCCACTCGGCGACGGGCGTGTTCGCAATGCCCATCGTGAGCATGCCATGCGCGAGCACCCCGGGCAGCCCCACGGACTGGGCGACATCATCGCGGTAGTGAATCGGGTTGAAGTCGCCCGAGGCACCGGCGTAGCGCACGAGCTCGTCGCGCTGCAGCAGCACGGTGCGCTCGGCGACGACGTCGCCGACGGTGAGGCTCGCAAAGTCCGGAGCGGTCATGCGTCGTTCCCCTCTGCATCGGTGTCCTCGGCGCGCACCACGAGCGTGGACACCGCGGTGACCACGTGGTCGCCCGCGACATCCGCGATCTCGCTCGACGCGGTGACCATCGAGTGGCCGCCGAGCTGCTTCACCGCAGTGATCGTCAGTGTCGCGGTCAGTTCGTCGCCGGCGAAGACGGGACGCGAGTACGTGAACCGCTGATCGCCGTGCACGACGCGGGTGAAGTCGACACCGGCTTCCGCGTCGGCGAGCAGCTGCGCCAGGGTCGCCTCCTGCACCACGACCGGGAAGGTCGGCGGGGCGACGACATCGGCATACCCCGCGGCGCGGGCCGCCTCGGGGTCGACATGGATCGGGGCTTCGCTCAGCACGGCCCGCGCGAATTCGCGCACCTTCTCGCGTCCGACGAGGTAGGGGGCGGTCGACGGGTACGTCCTGCCTTGGATTTCTGGATTCACCACGGAGCCAGTCTAGTCTCCGAGACCCGTGGACAGCGGCGGACCGGGGCTCGCCGAACTGTGGCCTCCGGCAACGAATCGCGTCGAGGTTTGTATCTCTCCTCCAAGAATCCGCGCACTCCCTCCCATATGCTGGTGGTCATGTCGCGCATTCGTAAAGTGCTCATCGCCAACCGAGGCGAGATCGCCGTCCGCATCGTCCGAGCCGCGAAAGACAGCGGTATCGCGTCGGTCGCGATCTACGCCGACCAGGATCGCGATGCGCTTCACTCGCAGCTCGCGGACGAGGCCTACGCCCTGAACGGAGCCACGAGCGCCGAGACCTATCTCTCCATCGAGAAGGTACTGGGCGCCGCACGCCGTTCCGGCGCCGACGCGGTCCACCCCGGGTACGGGTTCCTGGCAGAGAACGCCGACTTCGCGCGGGCGGTCATCACTGCGGGCATGACGTGGATCGGCCCTGGCCCCGACGCCATCGAGCGTCTCGGCGACAAGGTCTCCGCGCGTCACGTTGCCGAGAAGGTCAACGCTCCGCTCGCCGCCGGCACGAGCGACCCGGTGTCCGGAGCAGACGAGGTCATCGCCTTCGCCGATGAGCACGGTCTCCCCGTCGCCATCAAGGCGGCCTTCGGCGGTGGCGGTCGCGGTCTCAAGGTCGCCTATGAGCGCGACGAGATCGCCGAGCTCTTCGAGTCGGCCACTCGGGAGGCCGTCGCGGCGTTCGGACGCGGCGAGTGCTTCGTCGAGAAGTACCTCGAGAAGCCGCGCCACGTCGAGACGCAGTGCCTCGCCGATCAGCACGGCAATGTGGTCGTCGTGTCGACGCGCGACTGCTCCCTGCAGCGCCGGCACCAGAAGCTGGTCGAAGAGGCGCCGGCTCCGTACCTGACGGATGAGCAGCGCACCGAGCTGTATCGGGCCTCGAAGGCGATCCTGCACGAAGTCGGGTACGTCGGCGCAGGCACGTGCGAGTTCCTCGTGGCGCAGGACGGCACGGTCTCCTTCCTCGAGGTCAACACGCGCCTGCAGGTCGAGCATCCCGTCTCCGAAGAAGTCACGGGCATCGACCTGGTGCGCGAGCAGTTCCGCATCGCCGCGGGCGGCACGATCGATTACGACGACCCCGAGGCCCACGGTCACTCCTTCGAGTTCCGTCTGAACGGCGAGGATCCCGGCAACGGTTTCCTCCCGGCCCCCGGGCCGGTCGCGCGGTTCACGGCTCCCTCGGGACCCGGCGTGCGCGTCGACACGGGTGTCGCCTCGGGCGACGTCGTGTCGGGTGCGTTCGACTCGATGCTCGGCAAGCTCATCGTCACGGGCCGCACGCGCGAGGAGGCGCTGGAGCGTTCGCGTCGTGCCCTCGACGAGTTCGAGATCCAGGGCCTGCCGACGGTGCTCCCGTTCCACCGCAAGATCGTTCGGGATCCGGCGTTCACCGCCGAGGACGGGCGATTCGGCGTGTACACGCTGTGGATCGAGAACGAGTTCGTCAACGACATCGAGCCGTGGGAGGGCCAGATCGCCCAGCCCGCTCAGCACGAGAAGGTGCGCTCCGTCGTCGTCGAAGTCGCCGGGCGCCGTCTCGAGGTGGTCATGCCGGCCACCCTGGTGCCGCTCGCCGATCAGGACATCACGCGGGGTCCGGCTCCTCGCCGAGCCCAGTCGACGTCGGTCGCGGGCACGGGCGGCGACTCGGTGACCGCCCCCATGCAGGCGACGGTCGTCAAGGTCGCCGTGGACGAGGGTCAGAGCGTCGAGAGCGGCGAACTGGTCGCCGTGCTCGAAGCGATGAAGATGGAGCAGTCCATCTACGCCCACCGCGACGGGGTTGTCACCGGCATCGATGCGCCGATCGGCAAGACGGTGTCCAATGGACACCTCCTGCTCTCGATCGTCGACGACGCGTAGGTCAGCCCTTCCAGCTGCCGAGCCAGTCCGAGCTGGTGTCGCCGAGTGCGGCCTGCCACAGCGGGCCGAAGGTGACGCGTCGCACGCCGAGTTCGGTCAGGTCACGGAGGCCGCCCGCCGGCGATCCGGTGCGCGGGTCCGCGGTGACGTTGACGGGCACGGATACCGCGGCCACGAGGCGGGAGACCGCCTCGGCGTCCGGAAGCTTGACGGGGTAGACCGCGCGCGCACCCGCGGCCTCGAGTGCCGCCACGCGGGCGACGGCTTCCGCGATCGGATCGGCGAACGCCGCGGTGCCGTGCACCAGGGCGTCCGTGCGCCCGTTGATGACGACATCGACTCCGGCCTCATCGCACGCCTGGCGGATCGCCGCGATGTAGTCGGCGTGCTCGTCGCGGTCGCGGATGCGCCCGCCCTGCGAGTGCACCGTGTCTTCGACGTTCATGCCGACGGCGCCGGCCTCCATCACGCGGCTCGCCAGCTCGCGGGCGTCCAGCCCGTATCCGGACTCCACGTCGACGCTGACCGGGATGCCCACTGCCGCGGTGATGCACTTCACCAGACCGAAGTACGTGTCCACGTCGATCTGTTCGCCGTCCTCGTATCCGAGGCTGTTCGCAACGGGGTGGCTGCCGATGGTGGCACCCGAGAAGCCGGCCTGTTCGACGAGCGACGCCGACCACACGTCCCAGCTCGTGGGGAGCACGAGTGTGCGTCCCGACGCGTGGTCTGCGGCGAAGGCCGATGCGGCTGACGAGAGATCGATCATGACAGGCTCCTGAGGTGTGATGCGGATGGACGGGGGTTCACGCGGCCGTGGGCTCGTGATGGTCGATATCGGGATGCAGAGGGAGAACGATATTGCCCGTCTCGAGTCCGCGTCTGGACAGCAGTTCCGAGTGCACCGTCTCCCCCGAGGGCAGATGGAAGTCGACGCGTCGCGAGGTCGCCGCACGCCCGGCGAGCTGCTCGACCGCCGGCAGCAGTTCGTGGGTGACCGACTGGATCACGCGTTCGATGACGCCGGCGCTGCCGACGGTGATGTCGATCGCGAGCTCCCACTCATCCGGCCGGTCCGATACGGTCACGGTCGCGCCGGCGACCTCGGGGTACACGCGCAGACTCCGTTCGATGTGCTCCGCAAGAAATTCGCTCACCTTTGAGCTCCTCACTGATCGGCTGTTACTATTCTGAGGTTCAACAGTTATAAAAACTAACAGTCATTGTTAGTCACTGCAACATTCATGGAGGGCATCGCCGTGTCGCACCACAACATCCCCCATGAGTCCTCAGGATACTGGTACGGCACGGGAACCGAAACGGTGTCGGCCGTGGATCTGCTGAACCTCATGCGCCGGTATCGGGAGGCCGAGGTGCGCATGCGCGCCCGCGTACGCGGCGAGATGGGCATGGGCGAGAAAGACATCCTGGCACTGCGCTACCTGCTCGACGCTCGCGCCCGGAGCGTGACGGTGCGGCAGAAGGATCTCGCCGCGAAGCTCGACATCACGACACCGTCGGCGAGTGTGCTCGTCGATCGACTCGTGCGCGACGGCTACGCCCGGCGCGTCCCGCACCCCGACGACCGACGCTCCGTCGCACTCGAGGCGACGGACGACGGTGATCGCGAGGTGCGCGAAACGCTGCGGCTCATGCACGATCGACTGTTCCGCGTCGCAGATGAGATGACCGAGTCCGACCGCGCGATCGTCGCGGCGTTCCTCGCGCGCATGATCTCCTGCCACGACGACGCCGAAGCGCCGTCGAGCGATCACTGATCGGCGCGGATCCCGAGCAACTCGAGTGTGGCCTGCTCCAGCGCCGCCTGGGAGGCGTCATGCCCGTCCTCCACACCCGCAGCCGCCAGCGCGGGAGCCACCGTCGCCCCGCGCTCGTACTGCTCGACGACCCTCGGGTCGACATACGAGCTGCGCGCCACCGCCGGAGTGTTGCCGAGGTACCCGGCCACCTCGCGCATGGCCGCGGCGACGGCGCGCTTCCGTGATGCCGCGGATTCTCCGTGCTCGTCGGTGCGCGCCAGCGCCGCCGCCGCGAGCACCGTCGCGTGCCAGGTGCGGAAGTCCTTCGCCGTCAGCTCTTCGCCCAGCTGATGGCGGAGATACTCGTTCACGGCCTCCGCACCGAGATCGGACCATCGGTTGACTCGCTTGTAGGCGAGCAGGCGATCGCTCCCGCCGCGACGCCGACGCATGGTGTCCACCGCCGTGATCGCCGCGGCATCGTCGATCTCGATGCGGTGCTCGACCTGTGACTTGCCGACGAAGGAAAAGACGAGCACCTCACCGCGTTTCCGCACGTGACGGCGCAGCAGGGTCGTGAGTCCGAACGAGTCGTTCTCGGCGTACGCATCGGAACCGATCCGGAAGTATCCGAGATCCAGGAGTCGCACCGCCGCAGCGGCCGCTCGCTCGAGACTCATACCGTCCTGCCCGAGATCGGCGAGCATCGCCTCGCGTGCCGTCGGCAGCGCCAGGGCGGCTCGCGTCACGCGTTCGAACTTCTGATCGTCCCTCCGCCGCCGCCACTCGTCGTGATAGCGGTACTGGCGGCGTCCGGCGTCGTCCGTCCCGACCGCCTGCAGATGCCCGAGGGGATCGGGGGCGATCCACACGTCCCGCCATGCCGGCGGGATCGCGAGCGAGCGGATGCGCGCGACCTGGTCGGGAGCGAGACGGTTGCCGTCCTCATCGAGATAGGAGAACCCCCGCCCGTGCGGCTTGCGCGTCCACCCGGGCTGGTCCGGCGAGGTGCGCCGCAGTCGCGTCACTGACCGTCCTCGTCTCCGGCCTCTGCCAGGTCGACGATCCGCCGCGACATGCCCGCGAAGATGAGCCCGTGGAACGGGAGGACCGCGAGCCAGTACAGTCGCCCGCTGAGACCGCGCGGAAAGAACACGGCACGCTGACGATACTCGAGGCCTTCGTCGCCCTCGGCGATGCCGAGTTCGAGCCACGCCTGTCCCGGCACCCGCATCTCGGCCCGGAGCCGCAAGACCTCCTCGGGGTCGCTCGCCTCCACACGCCAGAAATCGATGACATCGCCGACCCGCGCGGCGGACCGGCTGCGCCGCCCGCGCTGCAGGCCGACACCTCCCACGAATCGGTCCATCCACCCGCGCACCGACCACAGCAACGGCGGCGAGTACCAGCCGTTCGCTCCCCCGATGCCCTGGATGACGGCCCACAGAGCCGCACGCGACGCCGAGGTCGAACGGGATCGTGTGTCGGTGAAGACGAGGTGCCCCGACCAGTCGGGGTCGCTCGGCAGCGGCTCGCTCGGCGCACTCGGTACGGGGGCGTCCACCCAACTCGTCTCGATCTGATCGAAGTCGATGCGCCCCATGGCGAGCCGCACGGCCTCGCGGTACCGCGTCAGCCCACCGGACGGCTGCGGCATGATCTCGTCGACATCGTGGTCGTGCATGACGCAGTCGTTCTGCAGCGACTCCACGAGCGGACCGGCGACGACGCGCGGGATAGGGGTCACGAGGCCCACCCAGTGCGACGCCAAGCGCGGAGTGAAGACCGGCAGTGCCGCGATCCGCCGCTGCGGCAGACCCGCGACGACCGCGTACCCGTTCATCATCTGCCCGTACCTGAGGACATCGGGACCGCCGATGTCGATGCCGCGCGACACCCCGGGGTCGACGCGCGCCGCGGCGAGCAGGTAGTGGAGCACGTCGCGTACCGCGATCGGCTGGATGAAATTGCGCACCCAGCGGGGTGCCGGCATGTACGGGAGCACCTCGGTGAGATGGCGCA
This sequence comes from Leucobacter tardus, assembly GCF_017583045.1. Taxonomy (GTDB): domain Bacteria; phylum Actinomycetota; class Actinomycetes; order Actinomycetales; family Microbacteriaceae; genus Leucobacter; species Leucobacter tardus. The sequence goes on from NZ_JAGFBF010000005.1 coordinate 1,177,622, forward strand.
CCATCTCGAACGACGCCGATCCCGAACCGATCACAACGCCCGCGCGCAGGACGATGGTCGGCACTCCGGAGTTCAGCAGGATATCGCCGACCTCCTTGCGGGATGCGAGATGCTCCGAGAGCTCCGCGTCACGCGGGAAGAGCCCACCGAGATAGATGATGCGACGCACCTGTGCGCGCGCCGCAGCGGCCGCCACCGCCTCCGCAATCTCGCGGTCCTTCGACGCGAATCCTTTTCCCCCAGACATCGAGTGCACGAGGAAGTAGACGATGTCGACGCCGTCGAGCGCGGCATCGAGGGCGTCGCCGTCGCTGGCGTCGCCGGACTCGATCTCGACCTCGTTCGACCAGGGATAGGACGCGAGACGCTCGGGCGAGCGGACGAGGGCCCGCACGCGATACCCGGCGTTGAGCAGACGGGGCGTCAGGCGGCCGCCGAGATACCCGGTCGCGCCGAGCACTAGCACGCGCGGAGCAGCATCGTCCGCGCCGCGCTGCGCGACGAGGGCTGGTTCATGGCCGGTGGGGTCGCTGAGCGAACCGCCGGGGTCGGGCGCCGCGTGTCGCGCATTCTCGTCAGACATGGACCGATTGTTGCAGGTTGAGAACAGCGACGGAAAGGGCTGGCGTGCGCGCGCTTCCGCGGTGTACACATGTGGGGACCCTTCGGCGCGATCGCACAGGTTATTCCAATCCGGTGCAGATGCGGCTCCGAACCATAGGGTATGCACCACCTGACCGGTGGTGCTCGTGTCATCCAGAAGGGACTCTCACCATGAAGAACTCACCGAACCGCCTCATCGGCGTCGTCTTCGGCGCCGTCTACCTCCTCGTCGGCCTGCTCGGGTTCACCGTCACGGGCGGGGTCAACTTCATCGCGACCGAGGGCGGTCTGCTCCTCGGCATCTTCGAGGTCAACCCGCTGCACAACGTGGCCCACCTCCTGATCGGCGGCGTGCTGCTCATCGCCGGCCTCGCATCGGTGCCCGCCGCGAAGGGTGCGAACGGCGTCATCGGCGCGGCGTACCTGCTGCTCGGTATCGTCGGCTTCTTCATCGCCGACACCGCGGCGAACATCCTCGCGCTGAACACCGCCGACCACGTGCTCCACCTCGGCAGCGCGCTCGTGCTGCTCGGTGTCGCCATCGGCGCCGACAAGAACCGCGTCGCAGCCGGACCCGTCCGCTGATGTTCGGGCAGATCTGGTCGGCTCTGGCGTCGCTCGGCTCCGGACTCATCTTCTTCGCGGTAGCCGCCGGGGGCGAGTGGTGGTTGGCCGCTCCCCTCATCGTGCTGGCGCTGCTGGAGATCGGGTACGGGCTCGCGGTGCTCAGAGCCGGCCGGGTCGTCGCCCCGCGTGCTGCGATCACGGGGAGCGTCGTCGCGATGCTCGTCGCGTTCGCACTGCTCTTCACCTCCACCATCGGATTCGTTCCCGCGATCGCCGTCATCGGCCTGCACTGGGTGATCGCCGTCATCGCCGCACTGGTCATCAGACGGCGCCACTCCGACGACGCGGCAGCGTCTCGCGCACCCCGCCCGGGTGCATTCGCACTGTCGATGACCGTTGCCGCCCTCGTCGTCTCCGCCGTCACGACACCGGCACTCGCGAATACCGGACCGGGCGAGTTCGCGGTTCCGCACGGCACGCTGCACCAGCACCACTGAGCGGGAATACCGGTGCGGCGCGCGCGTTGCACTCGGGTATGGCACTTCCCCCGCTCTCGATCCTCGATCTGGCCACCGTCGAATCGGACGGCAGCATCCGCGACGCGTTCGCGCACTCCGTCTCCGTCGCCCAGAGCGCCGAACGCAGCGGCTACCAGCGCGTCTGGTACGCCGAGCATCACAACATGCCGTCGATCGCCTCGAGCGCGACGGCAGTGCTCATCGCGCACGTCGCCGCGCGCACCGAGACGATCCGGCTCGGCTCGGGCGGCGTCATGCTGCCGAACCACTCCCCGCTCGTCATCGCCGAGCAGTTCGGCACGCTCGCCGAGCTCTCCCCCGGCCGCATCGACCTCGGCCTCGGGCGGGCTCCCGGCACTGACGGAGCCACATTCCGGGCGCTCCGCCGCAGTCACGCCGCAGCGGAGAACTTCCCGAACGACGTGATCGAGCTCCAGCGGTTCCTGAGCGACGAGATTCCGCGGTCGCAGGTCAACGCCTACCCCGGTCGCGGCACCGAGGTGCCGCTCTGGATCCTCGGCTCCAGCATGTTCGGCGCGAGCCTCGCCGCCCAGCTCGGACTGCCCTACTCGTTCGCCTCGCACTTCGCCCCGCAGCTGCTGCACTCCGCGATCGAGCACTACCGCTCCCACTACGTGCCGAGCGAGCGCAATCCCGAGCCGTACGTGATGGCCGGAGTCAACGTGGTCGCAGCCGAATCGGATGCGGCGGCGGAGGCGATCCACTCCCGCGCCGAAGTCAGTCGCGTGCGCAGCTTCCTCTCGCGCGGCCGCGATGTGCCGCTGTCGGAGGACGAGGCGGCATCGCTCATCGACACTCCTGCCGGGCGCGAGATCCGCGGCATGATGCAGCACACCGCGGTGGGCGCGCGCGAGCGGGTGCATCGCGAGCTCGAGTCGTTCGCCGCCAGTGCGGGCGCGGACGAGCTCATCACGGTGCACATCGCTCCGACGCGCGCCGAGCAGCTGGCATCGGTGCGCATAACGGCGCCCGTCGTCTGACGGCACCCGGACACCGTCTCGGGAGCGCTTACTCGCTGACGCGCACGACCCCGGTCATCTCGGGGTGCACCGAGCAGTCGTAGCCATACTCCCCCGCTGCGGTGAAGACGTGGGTGTACGTGCCCGATCGCGTGAGTTCGCTCACGAACGAACCGTCGTCGGCCACCACATCGTGCTCCATACCGCCCGCGAACTCCCAGGTCACAGCGTCGCCGACGGCGATCTCGACCTCGGCGGGCTCGTAGCGGTTGTCGATCACCGTCACGGTGACAGCAGCATCGGCGTCGTCGTCCGACGGCACGACCTCGGGGGTGCCCGCGGCGCAGCCGGTGATCGCGACGAGCAGCGAGACCACCGCGGCCCCGGCAATGCCGCGTGCGAACGCGCGACGTCCCATCACTCCACGACCTCGACGCCGTACTGCATGTGCATCGCCCGCGCGGCATCGGTGATCGCGCCGGTCAACGAGGGGTACACGGCGAATGCGGAGGCCACCTGGTCGACCGTGAGGCGGTGCTCGACGGCGAGCGCGAGCGGGAAGACGAGCTCGGAGGCACGGGGTGCGACGATCACCCCGCCGATCACGGTGCCCGACACCTTCCAAGCGAAGAGCTTGACGAAACCGTCCTTGATGCCGACCATCTTCGCCCGCGGGTTCACCGGCAGCGGGATGGTGTGCGAGACCGCCTTCGCCATGTCGGAGGCTTCGGAGAGCGACTTCTCGTTCCAGCCGACCGTCGCGATCTCGGGAGCCGTGAAGACGTTCGCGGAGACGTTGCGCAGGTTGAGGGGTCGGACGAAGTCGCCGAGCGCGTGCATGATGGCCGTACGCCCCTGCATCGACGCAACGGAGGCGAGCGGCAGCATGGCGGTGCAGTCACCCGCCGCGTAGATCGACGGGACCGAGGTGCGGGCGACCTTGTTGACGTAGATGTGGCCGCTCTCGGTGAGCTCGATGCCCGCAGCACGCAGACCGATGCCCTGCGTGTTCGGGAGGGAGCCGACGGCCATGAGGCAGTGGGATCCGGTCACTTCGCGCCCGTCCGCGAGGCGCACGAGCACACCGTCTTCGGTGCGGGTCACCGAATCGGCGCGCGACTTCGACATCACGTTCATGCCGATCCGCTTGAACGCCGACTCGATGACGGCGGCCGCATCGGCGTCCTCACCCGGCAGCACCTGGTCTCGGCTGGAGACGAGCGTCACCTCGGCGCCGAGCGTGCGGTACGCGTTGGCGAATTCGGCACCCGTCACGCCCGACCCGACGACGATGAGGTGCTCGGGGATCGAGCGCAGCTCGTACAGCTGCTTCCAGGTCAGGATCCGCTCGCCGTCCGGCTTCGCCGAGTCCAGTTCGCGCGGCCGTGAGCCGGTGGCGATGACGAGCGTGTCGCCCTCGATCCGGTCGAAGTCGGTGCCGCTGTCGCCCGCCGCGGTCGAGACGACGACCGCGTTCGGACCGTCGAGCCGGCCCTCGCCGTGCACGACGCGCACCCCGGCCTCCTGCAGCGCGTTCAGCATGTCGACGGACTGAGCACCGGCCATCGCGAGCAGCCGCTTGTTCACCGCGGCGAGGTTCACGGCGACTTCGGGTCGCACCGGCTTGCCCTCGCTGCCGGGGAGAAACGACTGCACCCCGAGGATGTCCGACGACCGGACCGCGGACACCGCGTCGGCGGTCGCGATCAGGCTCTTCGACGGCACGACATCGGTCAGCACCGTCGCTCCGCCGACGCCCTCGCGCTCGATCAGCGTGACGTCTGCGCCGAGCTGAGCCCCGGCGAGCGCCGCCTCGTACCCGCCCGGGCCGCCACCCAGAACCACGATCCTGTCCTTGCGGTCTCTCGCTCTCGCCATGACCGCCAGTTTACCGTTCATGCGCGAGCACGATTGCACGCTTCCGTAGACTCGTCACGGGTCCGGTATGGTTCGGGCATCGACTATCGAGCAGCGCGGCTGAGGGGATCACGATGGCGGAACGCAGGACACTCGAGCGAGACCCCGGAATGCCGGCGAGCAGCTGGCGATTGCGGAGCGACGCCTGGGAGTACCTCCGCTTCGCGGTGAAACGGTTGGTCCACACCGACGAACCCGAGGCGCTCGGCCGCGACAGCGAGCTGTTCCGCTCGCTCCGCGCACTCGAGACCATCGAGATGTACTGGGCCGGTTTCGGCCAGCGCTACGTCGCGGCGATCGCCGAGCTGCTCGAGGATGGCGAGTACCAGCTCGCCCTCGAACGGATCGGGCGGGTCGTGCAGCGCATGCGCGGCAGCTCCGTGCCCGACGACCCGCGCGAGGACCAGCTCGACGAGGCCGAGCGCGCCGAGTGGCAGGACGACAGCGACCCCCGCCCGCGCTTCGAGGTGCTCGTCGTCGATGAGACGACGGTGGCCGATCGCGACGCACTCCACTCGGAGGCGATCCGGCTCAGGGCACCCGCCGACTCGTTCATCTACGACTTCGTCATCGTGCCGTCGGCCGACGACGCGATCGCGGCCGTGCTCACGAATCCGAAGATTCTCGCCTGCATCGTGCGTCCCGGGTTCAGTGATCGCACGCACCAGCCGCTGAGTCGCGATCTGCGCGACACCATCGACCTCGCCCGGGAGGCGGCCGGCCTGCACCCGGACTCGTCGAAGAGCGCGCTCGCGTCGGTGCAGCGCGTGCTCGGGCTCGCCGATACGCTCGCCGCGCTGCGCCCCGAGCTCGACCTCTACCTCGTCGCCGGGGCTCACATCGAGGATCTCGCGGGGGTGCTCACGAGGCGCTTCCGCCGTGTCTTCCGCCGCGAGGACCAGCTCGAGCTCCATCTCACCCTGCTGCGACGCATCTCCCACCTCTACGATGCACCGTTCTTCTCCGCCATTCAGTACCACGCGCGCCGACCCGTCGGCGTGTTCCACGCCCTGCCCATCGCGCGCGGCGGCTCGGTGGTGAACTCGAAGTGGATCAAGGATCTCGTCGACTTCTACGGCCTCAACCTGCTCCTCGCCGAGACGAGCGCGACCTCGGGCGGTCTCGATTCGCTGCTCGCGCCCACGGGTGCGATCAAGAAGGCCCAGGATCTCGCCGCGCGCGCATTCGGGGCGAGACGATCGTTCTTCGTAACCAACGGCACCTCCACCGCCAACAAGATCGTGCACCAGGCGCTGGTCTCCCCCGGCGACGTCGTGCTCGTCGACCGGAACTGTCACAAATCGCACCATCACGCGATGATGCTCACCGGCGCGCGGACCGCGTACCTCGAGGCGTACCCGCTCGACGAGTTCGCGTTCTACGGCGCGGTACCGCTCAGCCGCGTGAAGCAGCTGCTGCTCGACTACCGCGCCGCCGGTCGCCTCGACGAGGTCCGCATGATCACGCTGACGAACTGCACCTTCGACGGCATCGTGTACGACCCCGAGCGCGTCATGGCCGAGTGCCTCGCCATCAAGCCCGATCTCGTCTTCCTCTGGGACGAGGCGTGGTTCGCGTTCGCCGCGTTCCACCCCGTCACTCGTCGTCGCACGGCGATGGCGGCCGCGCATCGGCTCGAGCAGCGACTCAAGACGGCAGCGCACGCGTCCGCCTACCGCGAGCAGCAGGCCAGACTCTTCGACGAGCACGGCGCCGCAGCGCCCGATGCCGTGTGGGTCGAGGAGCGCCTGATCCCGAGTCCGGACGCACGGATCCGCGTCTACGCCACCCACTCCACCCACAAGACCCTGACGGCGCTCCGTCAGGGGTCGATGGTCCACGTGTACGACCAGGACTGGGTGCGCGACGCCGAGGAGCCGTTCCACGAGGCGTTCATGACGCACACCTCGACCTCGCCGAACTACCAGATCCTCGCATCGCTCGATCTCGGGAGACGACAGGTCGAGCTCGAGGGATTCGCTCTGGTGCAGCGCCAACTGGATCTCGCGAGCAGCCTCTCGCAGGCGATCGCCAGGCACCCGCTGCTGCGACGCACGTTCCGGGTGCTGAGCGCGACCGAGCTCATTCCCCCCGAGCACCGCGAGACCAGTCGGCCGATGCCGCTGCGCGACGGTCTCGCCACGATGTGGCGGGCGTGGGACACCGACGAGTTCGTGGTCGATCCGAGTCGCATCACCGTCGAGATCAGTCGCACCGGTGTCGACGGCGACACGTTCAAGCACGAGCACCTCATGGATCGGTACGGGATCCAGGTCAACAAGACCAGTCGCAACACCGTGCTGTTCATGACGAACATCGGCACCACCCGGAGCGCCATCGCCTATCTCATCGAGGTGCTCGTGAAGCTCGCGGAGCGTTTCGAGGACGATCAGGCGCAGCGGGATCCCGACATCGCGCAGGCGCGCGAGACCGAGACGCCGCCGTTGCCGGACTTCAGCGCGTTCGCGGACGGGTACGATGCCGGCGACGGACTCCCCGACGGCGACCTGCGCACCGCGTTCTTCGCCGGGCAACGACGCGGAGCGGTCGAGCACGTGCAACCGGAGGAGCTGCGCCGACGCGTCGAGGCCGGACTGCGGCCCGTCTCGGGCGGTTTCGTCACCCCGTACCCTCCCGGGTTCCCGGTGCTCGTCCCCGGCCAGCTGGTCACGGCGGAGATCCTCGACTTCATGAGCGCGCTCGATACCCGCGAGATCCACGGGTACGACCCGGCTCGCGGGTACCGGGTGCTGAAGAGCGCGGTGGCCCACGCCGGGTGACGGCTGATCTTGCCTTGCGCGCCGGGCTCGGCCAGGCTGGAGGCATGAGCCATGAGAACGAGCCCGCCGCTCTGGCGCGCGACGCCGCACGCATCCTCACCGACCGCGCGGGTGTCGAGCGCTTCGACATCGCACTGACGCTCGGCAGCGGCTGGCGTCGAGCGGCCGATCTCATCGGCGAGGTCATCAGCACGGTCCCGGCCGCCGAGGTGCCGGGGTTCCACGCCTCGGGCGTCGCCGGCCACGGCGGCGACCTCCGCACGGTCCGCATGCCCGACGGCAGGCACGCGCTCATCATCGGTGCGCGCACCCACCTCTACGAGGGTCGCGGCGTGCGCGCCGTCGTGCACGGAGTGCGCACCGCGGCGGCAGCCGGAGCGCGCATCGCGGTACTGACGAACGGCGCGGGCGGTCTCGACCCGGCGTTCGGCGCGGGCGACACCATGCTCATCAACGACCATCTGAACCTCACGGGCGAGTCCCCGATCGAGGGGGCGCACTTCATCGACCTGACGGACCTGTACGCCGAGCGCCTGCGCGCGGTCGTGCGATCGGTCGACTCGTCGATCCGCGAGGGCGTCTACGCTCAGGTGCGCGGGCCGCACTACGAGACGCCGGCGGAATCGCGGTACCTGTACGGAATCGGGGGCACGGCTGTGGGCATGTCCACCGCTGTCGAGGCGATCGCCGCGCGCGAGGCCGGCATGGAGGTGCTCGGCCTCACGCTCGTGACGAACCCGGCGACGAACCATGACGGGCCGCCGCTCGATCACGCCGAGGTGCTTGCCGCCGGACAGGCCGCCGAGGGCCGCCTGGGCGAGTTCCTCGCGCGAGTGGTGCCGCGGCTGACGACCGCCTGACGCGGGATTCGTGCGCGGGGGAGCCGCGGCGTACAATGTCACGCGGCCCAATCCGCAAGCAGCAAGGTACCTCGTGTCTACTTCCGCCTCCGCACAACCCGCCGCGTCCGGCGCGCCCGCCGCACCCCGCAACTCGCGTTCGCGCGTCGTTCTCGCGAGCCTCATCGGCACGACGATCGAGTTCTACGACTTCTACGTCTACGCGACCGCGGCGGTGCTCGTCTTCCCGCACCTGTTCTTCCCGTCCGAGAACGAGACGACGGCGCTGCTCGCGTCGTTCGCGACGTTCGGCGCCGCGATGCTCGCTCGCCCGCTGGGCGCCGTGTTCTTCGGACACCTCGGCGACCGCATCGGCCGGAAGACGACGCTGGTGGCGTCGCTCCTCACCATGGGCATCGCGACCTTCCTCATCGGACTGCTGCCCACCCACGCGTCGATCGGCGCCTGGGCGGCCATGCTCCTGCTCCTCATGCGCCTCGCACAGGGCTTCGCGATCGGCGGCGAGTGGTCGGGTGCGGCGCTCATCGCGACCGAGAACGCCCCCGAGGGCAAGCGCGCCTGGTACGGCACCTTCCCGCAGCTCGGCGCCCCGCTCGGGTTCATCATCGCGAACCTGCTCTTCTACGGCATCAACATGGTGCTCGCCGACCCGGCGAATCCCGGTCAGCCGTCGGAGGCTTTCCTGAGCTGGGGATGGCGCATTCCGTTCCTGTTCTCCGCGGTGATGGTGATCGTCGGGCTCTGGGTTCGCCTGAAACTGGTCGAGTCGAGCGCGTTCGAGCGCACCAGGACGCAGGGCCTGGTGAAGCGCATGCCGCTCGCCGAGGCGTTCAAGTTCCATTGGAAGGGCCTGATCCTCGGCACCTTCGCGATGCTCGCGACATACGTGCTCTTCTACCTCATGACCTCGTACACCCTGACCTTCGGCACGCGTCCGACCGACGCCGATGTGCCGGGACTCGGGTACACGTACAACTCGTTCATCCTGATGCTCGTGTTCGGCGTGGTCTTCTTCGGCATCTTCACGCTGGTCTCGGGTCCGCTCGCCGACCGCTTCGGCCGTCGCCGCACCCTCATGGTCGTCACCTCGGCGATCATCCTGTTCGGCTTCACCTTCGTCCCCCTGCTCGGCAGCGACAACACGGCCGTCGTGATGTTCTTCCTGGCGCTCGGGTTCACCCTGATGGGCCTCACGTTCGGCCCCATGGGCGCGTTCCTTCCCGAGATGTTCCCCACGAACGTGCGCTACACGGGCTCGGCGATCTCGTACAACGTCTCCTCGATCCTCGGCGCGGCCCTCGCGCCGATCGTCGCCGTCTGGCTCTGGACCCTCGCCGAGGGCAGCCCGGGACTCGTCGGCATCTACCTCTCGGGTGCTGCCGTGCTGACGCTGATCTCGCTGATCCTGACGAAAGAGACCAAGTCGATCAACATGGAGGATTGACCGCTCCCCCGGTCCGGTCAACCCTCGGGCGCGAAGCGGTATCGTAGGCTCCATCACACGTCAGGACGGAGCATCGGCATGGCAGAATTCGATCCGAGCGACCACCCGCTGATCGAGCGGGTGCGCCAGTGGGCCGATCAGGATCCGGACCCGGCGACCCGCTCGGAGACCGAGCGTCTCCTCGCTGCGGCCGCCTCGGGTGATGACGACGCGATGCGCGAACTCGCCGACGCGTTCGGCGGTCGTCTCGCGTTCGGCACCGCGGGCCTCCGCGGCGCACTCGGCCCGGGACCGCGGCGCATGAACCGCGCAGTCGTCATCCAGACGAGCGCGGGGTTCGCAGAGTTCCTCAACGAACGGGCGCGGCGCGGCGACACCGCCTCACCCCCGTCGATCGTCGTCGGATACGACGGGCGCATCAACTCCGATGTGTTCGCGCACGATGTCGCCGCGGTGATGGCGGGTGCGGGCATCTCGGCCACCCTCTTCCCCGAACCCGTCCCCACCCCTGCGCTGGCGTTCGCGGTGCGTCATCTGGGCGCCTCCGCCGGCGTGATGGTCACCGCCAGTCACAATCCGCCGCGCGACAACGGGTACAAGGTGTACCTCGGCGACGCCGACAACGGTTCTCAGATCATCCCGCCGGACGACGCGGCGATCGCTGCGCGCATCGATGCGGCCGCGGCGCAACGGATCGACAGCTTCGCACGCTCCGACGACTTCCGCGTCGCCGGCCCCGAGCTGCTGGACGCCTACGTCGCGTCCACTGCCGAGGCGATCTCGGCCGGCTCGCCGGCGACCGGCCGCGCGGGCGCCTCGCTCCGGATCGCCTATACCGCGATGCACGGAGTCGGTTCCGCCCCGGCTCGACGGGTGTGGAAGCTCGCCGGCCTGCCCGAGGTCACGACGGTGCCCGAGCAGGATCACCCCGACGGAACGTTCCCCACGGTGGCCTTCCCGAACCCCGAGGAGCCCGGAGCGCTCGACCTGGCCTTCCGTACCGCCCTCGATATCGCGGCGGACCTCATCGTCGCGCACGATCCCGACGCGGATCGCCTCGCAATCGCGCTCCCCGACGATGCCGCGCCCGAGGGATACCGCCGATTGACGGGCAATCAGCTCGGCTTCGTTCTCGGCTGGCGAGCGGCCGAGCGTCACCGCGCCCTCCACGGAGACGCGCCGGGCGCGCTCGCCTGCACCATCGTCTCCTCCCCCGCGCTCAGCGTGGTGGCCGACGCCTACGGGCTCGCCTACGCCGAGACGCTGTCCGGGTTCAAATGGGTGTCGCGCGTGCCGAACCTCGTCTTCGGCTTCGAGGAGGCGCTCGGGTATCTCACGCACCCGGGTGTGGTGCGCGACAAGGACGGCATCTCCGCGAGCGCCGACGTGATCGCGCTCGCAGCGGAGCTCGCGACCGAGGGGCGCACGCTCGCCGACCTGCTCGACGACGCCACCGAGCGCTTCGGGCACTTCTCGAGCGGGCAGCTCACGGTGCGGCTGGACTCCGCAGACGCGGTCGCAGCGCTCGCCGAGGTGGTGCGGTCGACTCCCCCGACGAGTTTCGGCGGCGTTGCGATCGAGCGCACCAGCGACCTGCTCACTCCGGGTCTCGCCGCCGAACCGGCCAATGTGCTCCGGTACGACCTCGCGGACGGTTCGCGCGTGATGATCCGTCCGAGCGGTACGGAGCCGAAACTCAAGGTCTACATCGATACGTTCAGCGATACCGGCAGCGCGGGCGAACGACGTGAGGCGGCGGACGCCGCCCTCGCCGCGCTGGAGACCGCGGTGCAGGACTTCTTGAATGCGACGGTGGCCTCGTGACGCCGTCGTCCCGGCGCACGCGCCGAAATGCCGCGCCGACCACGACGGCACCCGAATCGGTACCCGCTGAAGCCTGGGGTGATTCCCAGACGGGCGCGTGGTTGCCGGCTCCCGGGCTCGCCGACGACAAATACCGCCGCGGTGTACTGGCGGTCCGCACCGGCTCGGCGGTATTCCCCGGCGCCGCGGTGCTGAGCGTATCGGCCGCCTGGCGCACGGGCATCGGCATGGTCCGCTACGTGCCGGCCGTCGACGATCGTGCCTCCGAGCACGGGCTGCCCTCCCCCGCCGCCGCCGTGCTGGCCGCGCATCCGGAGACGGTGTTCGGTGCCCCCGCAGACCCCGCGAACTGCGACGCGTGGGTGATCGGATCGGGGACGGATCCGGATCAGCGTTCGGAGGCCGAACGCGACGCGCTCGCCGCGATCCTCGGCGGCGCCGCTCCGGTCGTCGTGGATGCCGGTGCGCTCGACCTCGTGACCGGGGAGCGTCCGGCGGCGCCCGCCATCCTGACCCCGCACGCCGGTGAGTTCACCCGCCTGTGGCAGGCGGCCGGACTCGGCACGAAGCCCGAAGGGTGGCCGGCGCGCACGCGCAGCAAACGTGCCCGTCCCGTGAAGACGGAAGCCAGGGTCGCCGCGGCGCTGCAGCTCGCCGAACGGCTCGGAGCGGCAGTGCTGCTCAAGGGCTCGACCTCGGTGACGGCGACGCCGGGCGGACAGGCGTTCCTCTCGGGCCCCGCGACGCCCTGGCTCGCGACCGCCGGCACCGGCGACGTGCTGGCGGGCGTGCTCGGGGCGCTCGCGGCGTCGCAGGGCGATGCGATCCGGGAAGACCCCGAGTTGCTCGGAGCGATCGCGGCCTCCGCCGCGGTGGTGCACGATGTCGCCGCCCGACTGGCCTCGGGAACGATCACCGAGACCACGGGCGGCGGATCCGCGTCGGCGTCCTCGGGGATCCCGATCACCGCGGCCGATGTGATCGCCGCGGTGCCCGAGGCGGTCGCGCGTCTCCGCGCGACCCGCCCGACCGCCTCGCGGAGCCGTCACCAGCGGTCGGGCGGGTAGCCGCTCACCCGTGGTCGGCGGGCTCGCGCGCAGGCCTCGCATCGACCGCGTGCGGTGCACGACCGAGTCGCGACGGCCACCAGATGCGGCGGCCGATGTCGACGCCCAAGGCGGGCACCTGCAGGGTGCGCACGATGAAGGTGTCGATGAACACGCCGAGCGCCACGAGGAACGCGAGCTGCACCATGAACATCAGCGGGAGCACCGCGAGCGCCGAGAACGTCGCGGCGAGCACGATTCCCGCCGAGGTGATCACGCCGCCGGTGACCACGAGCGACCGGAGCAGACCTTCGGCCGCCCCGTGGACGACCGCCTCCTCGCGAGCGCGCGTCATCAGGAAGATGTTGTAGTCCACCCCGAGCGCGACGAGGAACATGAACCCGAAGAGCGGCACCGTCGGGTCGGCGCCGGGGAACTGGAAGAGGTGGTTGAACACCCACGCCGAGATGCCGAGCGCCGTCAGATAGGACAGCACGGTCGTGGCGATGAGGATGAGCGGGGTTACCAGGGAACGCAGCAGGATGACCAGGATCACGCCGATCACGAGCAGCACGAGCGGAATGATCACGCGGAGATCCCGCTGCGCGGTCTCGTTGGTGTCGAGCTGCGTCGCCGTGGTGCCGCCCACGAGTGTCTCGCCGTCGACGTCCGCGAGGGCGTCGCGCAGATCGATGATCGTCTGCTCCGCTTCGAGCGAGTCGCCCGGGTCGCCGAGCGTCGCAGAGATCTCCACTCGGCCGGACTCGACCCGGGCCTCGTCGGCATTCCGCGCCGGAGCGCCCGAGTCGCCGACGAGGTACGCGCTCGCGACCCCCGACACGCTCTCGACGGCGTCCAGCGCCTGCTCGGCCGAGTCGGAATCGGCGTAGATGTCGGCCGGCGCCCCGGTGCCCGCGTCGAAGTGCTGCTCGAGCAGTTCCTGCCCGGCCTTCGTCTCGGTCTCGCCGAGCACGACGTCGGACTGCGCGATGCCGTTCGCCTTGAGATCGGTGACACCGACGGCGCCCGCGAGGAGCAGCACCGTGACGACGATCCAGATCACACGCGGTCGTGCTTCGACACCGCGGGCGACACGGCCCCAGAGCCCCGGGCGGGACCCGTGCCGCGCGTGCGCGGTCTCGACTGCCGCGGTGTTCGCGGCCCCCGAGGGGCGCGGAATTCGCGGCCAGAAGACCCAGCGCCCCATGAGGGCGAGCAGGGCGGGCAGGAAGCTCAGCGTCGCCGCCATCGAGAACACGATTCCTGCGGCGGCGACGGGCCCGAGCGCGCGGTTCGAGTTGAGGTCGGAGAACAGCAGGCACAGGAGGGCGATCGCGACCGTGCCGCCCGAGGCGAGCACCGGAGGCGTCGAGCGCCGCAGCGCCGTCCACAGGGCGGTGAAGCGGGAGGGCTCCACCAGGAGTTCCTCGCGATACCGCGCCACGAGCAGGAGCGAATAGTCCGTCGCCGCCCCGATCACGAGGATCGAGAGGATGCCCTGGACCTGTCCGTTGAGTTGGATCCAGTCGGCCTGCGCCATGAGGTAGATTACCGAGATCGCCGCGCAGAGCGCCGCCATCGACGAGAGGAGCACGAGAATCGGCAGCAGGATCGAGCGGTATACGACGACCAGGATCACGAAGACCGCGACGAGCGCGACGACGAGCAGCAGCCCATCGATGCCGGCGAAGGCCTCCGTGAGATCACCGGTGAGCGCAGCCGGGCCGGTCACGTGCGCGGTCCACGAACCCGTGAAGTCGTCCGCCACCGCGCTGCGCAGGTCGTCGAGCGCACCGGTCTCGGTGGCGTCTTCGGCGAGCAGGACGAGGATCTGCACGGCCTCCTGATCTTCGGACGGCTGCGGCGGGATCACCTGATCCACGCCCGCGATGTCTGTCAGACCGTCGGCGAACTCCTGCGCTTCGGCGAGATCCTCGGGCGCGAGCGCCGCGTCCTTGGCGGCGATCACCGTCGCCGGGATCGACGCGGTGTCGGTGAACTGCTCGCTCGCCTCGAGCGCGCGCGTGGACTCGGCGTCCGCCGGCAGGAACGTCGCCTGATCGTTCGTGGTGACCTCCGAGATCACCCCGAACACCTGGCCGCCCCAGGCGGTCCAGGAGAGCCAGAGGATCGCGAGCACGGCCGGAATGATGAGGCGCAGGCCGACTCCCGGTCTCCGGGAGGTCTGTTCAGCGTGCGGGTGCGGCATGGGGTTCTCCGTCTGTCGGACGCGCGACGGCGTCGGCGAGTTGGTGCATGAAATCGGTGATGACCGCGAGTTCGGCGTCGTCGTAGCGTTCGGCGACCGTGTTCATGATGCTGATGCGCGGCCAGAAGTGCGCGAAGAACGTCTCTCGCGCGTGCGGGGTCAGCGTCACGAGCCGGGATCTCCGGTCGTCGGGGTGCACGACGCGGTCGACGTGCCCCTGCTGCGTCAGACGATCGAGCAGCGCGGTGGCCGACGCCGTCGTGATGCCGATGTGACGGGCGAGCGACTGCGGGGTCACCTCTTCTGCACGTCGCTCGCGGATGGCCAGCATGCGGAGCGCGCTGAGGTCGGTCGGCCGCATGTCCATGTCTTCGCGCATGCCGGCGAACATCCGGTCGAGGGCGTCCGAGAGTTCTTGGACGGCGTGGAGCACGGGGCGGGTATCGGTCACAGAGCTACCGTAGCGGAAGTAGTTCGAAAATCTAGTTAGTTATTCTAACTTTCTGCGTCTCTTGACAGCTTTCATACCTCATGCTTCACTCCGAAGTGCACAATCAGAAAGAAATTTCCGCACAATGGAATAGAACTGAGGTCAATGATGTCCGATGTCTCCAAAGCTTCCGACACGACGTTTCGGGACCCCGACCGGCGTCGATCCGCACTCGACCGCTTCTTCGAGATCACCGATCGCGGGTCGTCCGTGCGCCAAGAGCTCCGGGGAGGCATCGTCGCCTTCGTCGCCATGGCGTACATCGTCGTCCTGAACCCGCTCATCCTCGGCGGGTCGGCCGACGTCGAGGGCAACGGCCTCGACTTCGCCCAGCTCACCGCCGTCACCGGTCTCGTCGCCGGCGTGACCACCATCCTGTTCGGGGTCGTAGCGCGCCTCCCCTTCGCACTGGCCGCGGGTCTCGGCATGAACAGCTTCCTCGCGGTCGCCGTCGTGCAGGAGGTCACCTGGCCCGAAGCGATGGGTCTCGTCATCATCAACGGCGTCATCATCGTCGTGCTCGGCGCGACGGGGATCCGGACCGCCATCTTCCACGCTGTCCCGGCCCAGCTGAAGGTCGCCATCACCGTCGGCATCGGACTCTTCATCGCGTTCATCGGCTTCGTCAACTCGGGCTTCGTCACGCGCACGCCCGAGGGACCCCCGGTGCAGCTCGGTCAGGGGGGATCCATCAGCTCACTCCCGACGTTGGTCTTCATCTTCGCGCTGGTGCTGATCGGGGTGCTCGTCGCCAGACGCGTGCCGGGTGGCATCCTCATCGGCATGGTCGTCGCCACGGTCCTCGCGATCGTCATCCAGGCGTTCGCCCACCTCGGCACCGTCGGGGATCCCGAGAACCCCGACCCCCAGGGCTGGAACCTCGGCGCCCCCGAACTCCCCGGTCAGATCGTCGCGCTCCCCGACTTCAGTCTCGTGGGTGCGTTCGACCTGTTCGGCGCGTTCGAACGCATCGGGATGCTCGCCGCGGTCATGCTCGTCTTCACCCTCGTCTTCACGAACTTCTTCGATGCCATGGGCACCATGACGGGTCTCGCGCGCAATGCCGGGCTCTCCCAGCCAGACGGCACCTTCCCCCGCATCCGCAGCGCCTTCATCGTCGAGGGCATCGGTGCCGTCGCGGGCGGCGGTGCATCGGCGTCATCGAACACGGTCTTCGTCGACGCGGCCGCCGGAATCGCCGAGGGCGCCAGGACCGGCCTCGCCGCCTGCATCACCGGAGCGCTGTTCCTGCTCTCGATGTTCTTCGCGCCGCTCATCGGCGTGATCCCCATGGAGGCGGGCGCTGCGGCACTCGTCATCGTCGGAGCGATGATGGTCACCCAGGTCCGCGAGATCGACATGACCGACTTCCGCGTGTCGCTCCCCGTCTTCCTCACCATGGTCACCATGCCGCTCACGTACTCGATCGCCAACGGCATCGGCGTCGGCTTCATCTCCTGGGCGGTCATCCACGCCATGACCGGGCGGGCGAAGCAGGTGCACTGGCTGCTGTGGGTCGTCTCCGTCGGGTTCCTGCTGTACTTCGTCCGCGGGCCCCTCACCGCACTCCTAGGCGGCTGAGCCTCCGTCCGCTACCATCAATCTCAGGCACCTGTTCGCATGGATAACCTGGCGCCGAGATTTCAGTACGAACCATGCCGAGCGTGACCCAGTGATGTGTCACAGAGGTGAACGATGAAATCTACCGTCAATGGAACGTCATGCGAGATCGACGGGGACGTGCACACGAGCGCCCTCGACTTCTTGCGCAGCCTCGGGTTGACCGGCTGCAAGGAGGGCTGCGCCGAAGGCGAGTGCGGTGCCTGCGCCGTCCTGGTGGCCCGACCCGATGAGGAAGGAACGCGCTGGACCGCGATCAATGCCTGCCTGGTCCCGGCGCCGGCGCTCGCCGGGCAGGAGGTCCTCACCGCTGAGGGCCTCGGAAGCCCGACCGACCTGCACCCCGTCCAGCGCGAGATGGCCGAGCGCGGCGGATCCCAGTGCGGGTACTGCACCCCGGGCTTCATCTGCAGCATGGCTGCCGAATACTACCGCCCCGATCGTCGCGCCGCCCACGCCGGCGATGACGGACACGAGTCCGAACCCCCGGAGTCGGGGCTCACGCACGCCGAACAGGGCCCGCCGGTCGAGGAGGGCGAGAACGGCTTCGACCTGCACGCGCTCTCGGGCAACCTCTGCCGCTGCACCGGGTACCGACCGATCCGCGACGCGGCCTTCGCCCTCGGCTTTCCGGAGTCGGGTGACACGATCGCCGAGCGACGCGACAGCCAGGCACCGCGACCCGAAGCCATCGACGTCAGCGACGGCACCGCCCGCTACCGTCGTCCGGAGTCGCTGGCAGAGGCACTGCAGGTGCTGCAGGACGCACCGGAGACGCAGGTCGTCGCCGGCTGCACGGACTGGGGCGTCGAAGTCGGCGTCGGCGGCAAGCGCGCCACCTCGATGCTCGCCATCGACCGCCTCCCCGAACTGCGCCGGATCGACTGGTCGGACGAGCGGATCGAACTCGGGGCCGCTCTGACGCTCTCCGAGCTGGAACGCGCCACCACCGGACGCCTCCCCCTGCTCGCCGAACTCATTCCGCAATTCGCCTCGCGTCTCATCAGGAACAGCGCGACGATCGGCGGCAACATCGGTACCGGATCCCCGATCGGCGACGCCCCGCCCGTGCTGCTCGCACTCGAGGCCTCGCTCGTCCTGGCGTCCGCCGACGACGAGCGTGAGATCCCCCTCGCCGAGTACTTCACCGGGTACCGGCAGACGGTGCGGCGCGACGACGAACTCATCACCGCGGTCCGCATCCCGCTGCCGCTGGCGCCGCTCACCCGCTTCCACAAGGTCGCGAAACGGCGCTTCGATGACATCTCGAGTGTGGCCGTCGCGTACGCGCTGAGCGTCGAGGACGGCGTTGTCGCGCGGGCACGCATCGGACTCGGCGGTGTCGCCGCCACCCCACTGCGTGCTCGCGAGACGGAACGTGCGCTCGAAGGACAGCCGTGGTCGGCGGAGACCGCACGCGCGGTGTCCGCGACGCTCGTCGCCGAAGGCACACCGATGGATGATCATCGCGCGAGCGCGCGGTACCGCTCCGCGATGCTCGGCACCTCGCTCGAGCGGTTCTTCGCGGAGACCGACGAGACGGCACGCGACGGTCGGGCACTCCCCCCGGGATTCCGCCCGACCGGCCGGAAGGCGGTGTCGCGATGAGCTCCCTGTCTCAACGTCCCCCTGCCCCGGTCGTCGGCGCCTCGGTGCCGCACGAGGGCGCTGCGCTCCACGTCACCGGACACGCCCTCTACACCGACGATCTCGTGGGCCGCATGCCCGGAGCGCTGCACGCGTACCCGGTGCAGTCGACGCACGCGCACGCGCGGATCCTCGAGGTGCGCACCGCACCGGCTCTCGAGATTCCCGGGGTGGTGGTCGTCCTCACGGCGGACGACGTTCCCGGCGTCAACGACGCCGGTGCGAAGCACGACGAACCGCTCTTCCCGGTGGACGAGATCATGTTCTTCGGTCAGGCGGTCTGTTGGGTGCTCGGCGAATCGCTCGAAGCCGCGCGACAGGGCGCCGCAGCGGTCGAGATCGAGTGCGCGGAGCTGCCGGCCCTCGTCACCGTCCCCGAGGCCATCGCCGCGGAGAGCTTCCACGGCGTGCGCCCCACCATGCGCCGGGGCGACCTCGACGCGGGCTTCGCCGAAGCCGACCACATCGTGGAGGGCGAGTTCGAGTTCGCCGGGCAGGAGCACTTCTACCTCGAGACCCAGGCCTCGCTCGCCCACATCGACGAGAACGGTCAGGTGTTCATCCAGTGCAGCACGCAGCACCCGACCGAGACGCAGGACATCGTGTCGCACGTGCTCGCGATCCCTGCCCATGAGGTGACGGTGCAGTGCCTCCGCATGGGCGGAGGGTTCGGCGGGAAGGAGATGCAGCCGCACGGGTACGCGGCGGTCGCCGCGCTGGGCGCGAAGCGCACGGGTCGGCCGGTCCGCGTGCGCCTCACCCGCACGCAGGACATGACGATGACGGGCAAGCGCCACGGGTTCCACTCCTCCTGGCGCGCAGGGTTCACGAACGAGGGGCTGCTCACGGCGCTCGACGTGACCCTCACCGCCGATGGCGGATGGAGCCTCGACCTGTCGGAACCCGTACTCGCTCGCGCCATGTGCCACGTCGACAATGCCTACTGGATCCCGAACATCGCGGTCCACGGTCGGATCGCGCAGTGCCACAAGACCTCGCAGACCGCGTTTCGCGGGTTCGGGGGGCCGCAGGGCATGCTCGTGATCGAGGAGATCCTCGGTCGGGCGGCGCCCCGGTTCGGCGTGCCGGCCCGCGAGCTACGGCGGCGCAACTTCTATCGAGACGGCCAGACCACACCGTACGGGCAGCCAGTCCGCCACGCGCAGCGGCTCGGTGCGGCATGGGATCAACTGCTCGACCGCGCCGAGGTCGAGCGCCGAGAGGGCGAGATCGCACGCTTCAACCGTGAGCATGCGCACGCGCGCCGATCGCTCGCGCTCACCCCGGTGAAGTTCGGCATCTCGTTCAACCTCACGGCCTTCAACCAGGGCGGCGCGCTCGTCCTGATCTATAAAGACGGCTCCGTGCTCATCACGCACGGCGGCACCGAGATGGGGCAGGGTCTGCACACGAAGATGCTGCAGGTCGCCGCCACGGCGCTCGGCGTACCGCTCGAGACCGTCCGCTTGGCGCCGACGCGCACGGACAAGGTGCCGAACACCTCGGCCACCGCCGCGAGTTCCGGCAGCGATTTGAACGGCGGGGCGGTCAAGGACGCGTGCGAGCAGATCTCGGAGCGACTCGCCGGGGTCGCGGCGACGCTGCTCGGCGTACCCGCCCCGGATGTGCGGTTCGCCGACGGCGTCGTCTTCGGCCTCGGCACCACGGAGACGCTGACGTGGGCGGAAGTGGTGCGGGCGGCGTACCTGCAGCGGGTCCAGCTCTCCGCGTCAGGCTTCTACCGCACCGAGGGCCTGTACTGGGACGCCACGGTGATGCAGGGCGAGCCGTTCAAGTACTTCGCCTACGGCGTCGCGGCGACCGAGGTCGAGGTGAACCGGTTCGACGGTTCGTACCGCACGCTCCGGGTCGACATCGTCCACGACGTCGGAGACTCGCTGTCGCCGCTCATCGACATCGGTCAGATCGAGGGCGGCTTCGTGCAGGGCGCCGGGTGGTTGACGCTCGAGGATCTGCGCTGGGACACGGGCGAGGGTCCGCGGCGCGGGCGTCTGGCGACGCAGGCGGCGAGCACGTACAAGCTGCCGAGCTTCTCCGAGATGCCCGACACCTTCAACGTGTCGCTCCTCGAACAGGCGCACGAGGAGGGGGCCGTCTACGGTTCGAAGGCCGTCGGCGAACCCCCGCTGATGCTCGCGTTCTCTGTCCGAGAAGCCATCAGGCAGGCCGTCGCCGCGTTCGGCCCCGAATCGGCCAGCCCCACACTCGCCTCGCCCGCGACACCCGAAGCGGTGTTCTGGGCGATCGAGTCGGTCGCACCCCGCACGCCATGAGCTGGACGGACGCCGTCGCTCGACTCCGCGCCGAGCGACGGCCGGGCGTGCTGCTCACGGTGATCGCCGTGCGCGGGCATGCGCCCCGCGAGGCCGGCGCCAAGATGGTGGTCGCCGCGACGGAGACGACGGGCAGCATCGGCGGCGGGAATCTTGAGATGACCGCGGTCGCGCGGTCGCGCGAGATGATCGCGATGGGCGCGGAGCAGCCGGAGACGCTCGAACTGCGGCTGAACGACCGCGCACCGGCAGAGCACGGACGGCAGTGCTGCGGCGGCGAGGTAATGATCCTCCTCGAACCGTTGCCGGCGCCTCCGGTCGTCGCGATCTTCGGCGTCGGCCACATCGGACTCGAGCTGACCCGCATTCTCTCGCGGCACGACATGGATCTGTTCCTCTCGGACTCGCGTCCCGAGCAGATCGAGGCCGCAGCCGCCCTCGACCCCGGCGACGCGACGATCCACCTGCGGCACACCGTGCTCGGCGAAGAGGTCGTCGCCGAGCTCCCCGCCGGCAGCCACGTGCTCATCATGACGCACGACCACGCGGAGGATCTGCACCTCTGCGATGCCGCGCTGCGCCACCCCGACCTCGCGTCGGTGGGCCTCATCGGCTCATCGGCGAAGTGGCAGCGCTTTCGCAAACACCTCACCGAGGCCGGGCACGCGCCCGACCTGGTCGACACCATCACCTGCCCCATCGGGCTTCCGGACCTGCCGGGGAAGCGCGCGGCGACCATCGCCGTCGGCGTCGCAGCCGTGCTCCTCAGCAGTCTCCGCACCACAGATTCAGGAGTCCACTCATGACCATCTATCGCGCACGCGTCTTCGACACCCCGCAGAACCCCTTCCTCGGCGGACGCCTCCGCGGCGACGCCGACTGCGCCATCGCGGTCGACACCGACGGCACCATCGTGTTCCGCGGTGCGCCCGATGAGGCGCGCCGACGGCTTCCCGACGATGACCTCGTCGACCTCCGCGACGGGCTCCTGCTGCCCGGCATGGTCGACACGCACGTCCACTTCCCGCAGATCCGCGCGATCGGGTACCTCGGTACACCGCTCCTCGAGTGGCTCGATCAGTGCGCCCTGCCCGAAGAGGCTCGCCTCGCGAACACCGGGTACGCCCGGGAGGTCGCGAGCGAATTCGTGACGGGACTCGCTTCGAGCGGCACCACGACCGCGCTCGTGTTCGGGTCCCACTTCGCCACGGCCGTCGACGCGCTCTTCACCGAGGCCGACCGAGTCGGGCTGCGGGTGACCAGCGGGCTCGTGACGGCCGACCGGATCCTGCCTGAGCCCTTGCTCACCACGCCCGACCGGGCCTTCGCGGAGGGCGAGGCTCTCGCCCGCGCTTGGCACGGCACCGGACGCCTGCGCTACGCCGTCACCCCGAGATTCTCCCTGTCCTCGAGCGAGGCCCTGCTGCAGAGCGACGCGGCGCTGCTCGCCGCTCTCGGCGGCGCCTTCTTCACCTCGCACATCAATGAGAACCTCGCCGAGGTGGCGGCCGTCGCCGATCTCTTTCCCGAGGCGCGCGACTATCTCGACACGTACGACCGGGCCGGACTGCTGCAGCCCCGGGCCGTGCTCGCGCACAACGTGCACCCGACCGATGCCGAACTCGTGCGTCTCGCGGAGACCGGAACCGCCGTCGCGCACTGCCCGACCTCGAACTCGACGCTCGCCAGCGGATTCTTCCCGCTCCGCAGACACCACGCGCACGGGGTCCGCGTGGCGCTCGGCTCCGACGTCGGCGCCGGCACGGGGTTCTCCCTCTTCAAAGAGGGAGTCCAGGCGTACTTCATGCAGCAGCTCGCCCCCGAGGGCGGCGTGGCGCTCAGCGCGGCGCACCTGCTGCACCTCGCCACCTCAGCGGGAGCGGACGCGCTCGATCTCGCCGATCAGATCGGCGACCTCTCGGTCGGCAAGCGCTTCGACGCCATCTGGGTGCGCCCGGCGCCGGGCGAGCCGCTCGATATCGGGTTCCGTCACGCTTCCGGCGATGACGATGCGCTCGCGAAGCTCTTCGCGCTCGGCACGCCCGCCGATGTGGCGACGGTGTGGGTCGACGGCCGCGTCGTCACGCGACGGGACCGGGAGTCGGGGCGAGCGGACCGGCCTCGGGCAGGCCGAGCTGATCATCCTCGCCCGTCGCGATCCATGACGCCGTGAGCAGCAGGGTGCGGCAGATGAAATTGAACCAGAGCAGGAGGCCGATGACGACCGCGAACGGCGCGAGCAGCGGGTTGCTCGTCACGTTGCTCAGCAGCGCCGCGCCGGCGATCTTCAGCAGGAACGTGGCGCCCGCGCCCAGCGCGCACCCCGCGAGCAAGTGGGTGCGCGGCACCCGTACCTCGGCGAGATAGCGGAACATCGCCATCAGCACGATGACGTCGAAGGCGTACATCGCGGCGTACCGGGCGACGGTTCCGAGTCCGCCGACGATCCAACTGTCGTGCCCCCAGCCCAGCCAGTCGAGCACCGTGTCGAAGACGTTGGTGCTCACGAGCGTCAACGCTGACGAGATGACGATGGCGAGCGAGAAGCCGAGTGCGAGCACGAGGTCGCGGAGCTTGAGCAGGAACCAGTTGCGGTACTCCTTCACCTCCAGGTCAAAGGTGATCCGTATCGCCCGGCGCGTGCCGGTGAACCAGAGCACGGCGACGAACGCGAGCGAGATGCTGGCGATGATGCCGCCCACGCTCACCGCTGAGGCGCCGAGCAGATCCTGCAGCGAGACGAGACTGTTCTGCTCGCGACCGATGAGTCCCGGCACGAACATGTTGATCTGGTCGACGAGGGAGTCGAGCAGCTCGGTCCGGTCGCGCAGCCAGATGCCGATGGCACTGAAGCCGAGCCAGAGCCCCGCGAAGACGGCGAACAGCGCCTGGTAGCTCATGCCTGCGGAGAGCACTCCCCCGCCCACCTGGGTGAATCGAGACACGGCTCGCCACACGCGCGTGAGACGCGCGCGTTCGAACACGTGGATACCGCGCTGCACCCACGCGCGGGGACGGGGAGAGCTCTCCTGGTCGTGCGGCGGTCTGGCGTCGAGCGGGTCAGACGGCCCGGACGCGGACGACGCCCCGGGGTCCGCGCGTGCGCGGCGCTCCCGGGGCGTCGTCATGTGGGGTCTGTTCGGCGCGCCTCTCTAGGAGGTCTTGCCGGTCCGGATCGCCGCCTTGACCTCGGCGATGGCCTTCGTGACCTGGATCCCGCGCGGGCAGGCCTCGGAGCAGTTGAACGTGGTGCGGCAGCGCCACACGCCTTCGCGGTCGTTCAGAATGTCGAGGCGCACCTGGGCGTTGTCGTCGCGCGAATCGAAGATGAACCGGTGCGCATTGACGATGGCCGCGGGGCCGAAGTACTGGCCGTCCGTCCAGAACACCGGGCACGACGAGGTGCACGCGGCGCAGAGGATGCACTTCGTGGTGTCGTCGAACCGCTCGCGCGAAGCGATGTCCTGCACGCGCTCCTTGCCGGGCTCCGGCGCGGAGTTCGCGACGAGGAACGGCTGGACCGCGCGGTACGACTCGAAGAAGGGCTCCATGTCGACGATGAGGTCCTTCTCGAGCGGCAGTCCCTTGATCGCCTCCACGTAGATGGGCTTCGAGATGTCCAGATCCTTCACCAGCGTCTTGCAGGCGAGGCGGTTGCGTCCGTTGATGCGCATCGCGTCGGACCCGCAGATGCCGTGCGCGCACGAGCGGCGGAAGGCGAGGGTGCCGTCCTGGTCCCACTTGATGCGGTGCAGCGCGTCGAGGATGCGGTCGGTCGGGTACATGGGAACGTCGAAGTCCTCCCAGTACACGCCCCGATCGTTCTCCGGGTTGAACCGGCGGATCAGGAGGGTGACGGTGAAGGGCTTCGGAGCGTCGTCCGGCGCGCCGGGGGTCTGATCGACTTCAGCGGTTGCTGTGCTCACGGCTCAGTACTTCCTCTCCATCGGCGGGTATCTCAGCTCGCCCTCATCGTTCTTCACCATCACGACGGGCTTCCAGTCGAGACGGATGTGGTCCTCAGGATCGGCCGAGTGCGGGTCGCCCGAGAGGTAGGTCATGGTGTGCTGCATGTAGTTCTCGTCGTCGCGGTTCGGGTAGTCGTCGCGCATGTGACCGCCACGGCTCTCCTTCCGGTTCCGGGCGGCGAACACGAGCACCTCGGCGAGGTCGAGCAGGAACCCGAGCTCGATCGCCTCGAGCAGGTCGGTGTTGTAGCGCTTGCCGCGGTCCTGCACGCCGACGTTCGTGTAGCGCACGCGGAGATCGTGAATGACGCCGAGCACCTCGGTGAGCGACTCCTCCGTGCGGAACACCTGCGCGCCGCGGTCCATGGCCTCCTGCAGCTCGCGGCGCAGGTCGGCGACGCGCTCCGTCCCGGTACCGGTGCGGAAGTGGTCGACGAGCTCGCGGATCTCGCGCGAGGGATCGGCGGGCAGATCGACGAACTCGGCGGTCTGCGCGTATTCGGCCGCGGCGTTGCCCGAACGCTTGCCGAAGACGTTGATGTCGAGCAGCGAGTTCGTCCCGAGACGGTTCGAGCCGTGCACCGAGACGCACGCGCACTCGCCCGCGGCGTACAGGCCGGGGACGACGGTGTCGTTGTCCGAGAGGACCTCCGCCTTGATGTTGGTGGGGATGCCGCCCATCGCGTAGTGCGCCGTCGGGAACACCGGCACGGGCTCGACCACCGGGTCGACGCCGAGGTAGGTGCGCGCGAACTCGGTGATGTCGGGAAGCTTCGTCTCGAGCACCTCGGCTCCCAGGTGGGTGCAGTCGAGGTAGACGTAGTCCTTGTGCGGACCGGCGCCTCGGCCGTCGAGCACCTCCTGGACCATGCATCGCGCGACGATATCGCGGGGGGCGAGGTCCTTGATCGTCGGGGCGTACCGTTCCATGAAGCGCTCGCCCGATGCGTTGCGCAGGATCGCTCCCTCGCCGCGGGCGCCCTCCGTCAGCAGGATGCCGAGGCCGGCGAGGCCGGTCGGGTGGAACTGGTAGAACTCCATGTCCTCGAGGGGCAGACCCTTGCGCCAGATGATGCCGACGCCGTCACCGGTCAGGGTGTGCGCGTTCGAGGTGGTCTTGAAGATCTTGCCGAAGCCGCCGGTCGCGAAGACGACGGACTTCGCCTGGAACACGTGCAGCTCGCCGGTGGCCAGCTCGTACGCGACGACGCCGGCGGGACGGCCGTTGTTCATGACCAGGTCGAGCGCGTAGAACTCGTTGTAGAAGTTCACGCCGAGCTTCACGCAGTTCTGGTACAGGGTCTGCAGGATCATGTGACCGGTACGGTCGGCCGCGTAGCAGGCCCGACGCACGGGCGCCTTGCCGTGGTCACGGGTGTGGCCGCCGAAGCGACGCTGGTCGATCTTGCCTTCGGGCGTGCGGTTGAACGGCAGACCCATGTTCTCGAGGTCGATGACGGCGTCGATCGCCTCTTTCGCGAGAATCTCGGCGGCGTCCTGGTCGACGAGGTAGTCGCCGCCCTTGACGGTGTCGAACGTGTGCCACTCCCAGTTGTCGTCCTCCACGTTGGCGAGCGCGGCGGCCATGCCGCCCTGCGCCGCTCCGGTGTGGGAGCGCGTCGGGTAGAGCTTGGTGATCACCGCGGTCTTCGCCTTCGGCCCGGCCTCGATGGCCGCCCGCATGCCGGCGCCTCCGGCGCCGACGATCACGACGTCGAACTGGTGGTAGGTGACGCCGTCCTTGACGGTGATGTCCTCGCCCTCATGGGTGTTGGTGGTCACGTTGGTCCTATCTCAGGTCAGAAGAGTATGTTCGGCTCGCGGATCGGACGGTCGTTACGGCACCGGGCAGAAGCTGGCGACGAGCGACGGGTCCGCACCGGCGGGGCACGGGTCGAAGGTGAACACGACGAGCGTGCCCAGGATGATGAGGATCGCGGCCGAGAGGAACAGCGCGAGCTTGAGTCCCTTCGCGAGGCCGGGGCGCGAGATGTAGTCGTTCACGATCGTGCGCATGCCGTTCGCACCGTGGATCAGGGCGAGCCACAGCATCGCGACATCCCACCACTGCCAGAACGGGTTCGCGAGCTTGCCGCCGACGAAGCCGAAATCGATCGCGTGCACCCCTCCCGGGGTCGCGATGAGGTTCGAGAAGAGGTGCCCGAAGATGAGCACGACGAGCACGACGCCCGACGCGCGCATGTAGATCCAGCCCCACTTCTCCCAGTTCGTGCTCTTGCGCGCCGCGATCGGTGACCGGGGGGCTTCCACTGTCATAGCCATGTCTGTCGCCCGCTTCCTAGTGTCCGAACACGTTCATCAGGTGGCGCGGCAGGAATCCCGCCATCACCACGACCCAGCCGGCGATCACGACCCAGAACATGACCTTCTGGTACTGAGCGCCCTTGCGCCAGTAATCGACCAGGATCACGCGCAGGCCGTTGAAGGCGTGGAAGACGATCGCGCCGACCAGTACGGCCTCGCCGAGTCCCATGATGGGCGTCTTGTACACGCTCATGACCGCGTTGTAGGCCTCGGGACTCACGCGCACCAGCGCCGTGTCGAGCACGTGCACGAGGAGGAAGAAGAAGATCGACACTCCGGTGATGCGATGCAGCACCCAGGACCACATGCCTTCGTTACCGCGGTACAGCGTGCCGCCGAGGCGGCTCCGCTTGGGCGCCGCAGGTGCGACTTCTGCCGTTTGGGCTGACACCGACATCCTCCTCAGATCGAACTGCCGTACCATTATGTCACTGTTCTGGGCTGCCTCGGGCCACACCGGGAGTCCCATCGCATGCGACTCCGGCGCGACGACGCTCAGCGACTCGCGCGCAGCCGTGAGCATCAATGAGCACAATTCGCTCCGGCACCCGCACCCCCCACTCTCTCTTGTCATCCTGAGTACGCTGTGCGGAAACAGGACGAGGACGTCCGCACGAAGGAGTGTGAACAGTAATGACGGAGACATCCGTGGACGCCGCAGACGGCGCTCCGCAGCACACCGGGTCGAAGGCCCGGAAGACCGTGGCCAGGGTCATCGGAGGCGCGGTGGCGGTCGCCGCGATCGGGGCGGCGAGCTTCGGTTCGATCACCTCCGCCGCCGCAGGCCAAGACATCCACGCGTCGATGACCATCGTCGCGCCGGCCGCGGCCGGCGGTGGCTGGGACACCGTGGCGCGCGAGCTGCAGCAGGCTCAGAAGGCGAACGGTCTCATCAATAATGTGCAGGTCGTGAACATGCCGGGCGCCGGCGGCACGATCGCACTCGGCAACGTATCCGCCCTCGACGGCACCGCGAACAATCTGCTCGTCGGCGGCACCGGGCTGCTCGCTGCGACGATCCAGTACGGGTCGGCCGCGACGCTCGACGACGTGACGAACCTGGCGGTGCTCTTCGAGGAGTACGACGTGATCGTCGTTCCGGCTGATTCCCCGTACGAGACGCTCGACGATCTCGTGACCGCCTGGAAGGAAGACCCGAAGGCGCTGCCCTGGACCGGCGGCGGCTCGTTCGATCAGCTCGTGGTCACCGACCTCGCGCTCGAAGCCGGCATCGACCCAGTCGACACCACCTACATCTCGTCCGACGGCGGAGGTGAGGCGATCCAGGCGCTGCTGAACGGCACCGCTGCGGCGGCCTCGGGCGGGTATCCCGACAACATCGATCAGATCGAGTCTGGCCGTCTGCGCGCGCTGGCGCTCGTCGCCGAAGAGCCAGTCGACGGCATCGACATCCCGACGGCGCGCGACCAGGGCTACGACATCACCCTCTCGAACTGGCGCAGCCTTTCGGCGCCCGCCGGGCTCACCGATGCAGAGATCGATGGACTCGACGAGCTGATCGCCGAGAGCATCGACACCCCGGAGTGGCGCGACGCCGTCGAGCGCTACCACTGGACCGAGAAAGTGCTGACCGGCGACGAGCTCGACGCCTTCCTCGCAGAGGAGCACGAGCGCATCGCACGACTGTATGAGGAGATGGGACAGTGACGTTCTCTGACATGGCGGCCAACAATCCGACGTCGCTCTCGGCAACACTCGGTGAAGAGATCGAGATCGGCCCCGCCGACAACGGCACGCTGGAGCTGCTCAAGCAGCTCATCATGCCCGCGGTGCTGCTCGCGTTCGCCGGGTACCTCTTCACCGGCATCGTCACGATGGCGATTCCCGAGGGCACCGACTTCCCCGGCCCCGAGTTCTTCCCGTCGATCATCGCCGGCGGACTCACCCTCTTCGCGGTCCTGCTCATCATCGGCGCGGTCAAGCAGAAGCTGCGGACCGTCACCGCGATCCGGACCGGGGCGATCGTGCTGCCCGCGGTCGACGAGGATGAGGTCCACCTCGGCACCGGCGCTCCGAAGCGCCGCGTCGGTCTCGATCCCGTTTCGCTCGCCTGGGTGGTCGGCGGTTTCCTGGCCTTCGCGCTGCTGCTGACGTTCCTCGGCTGGATCGTCGGCGCCGCAGCCCTGTTCTGGTGCGTCGCCCGCGGGTTCGGAGAGAAACGTCCGGTGCACAGCCTGATCGTCGGTCTCACCGCGAGTTCGATCTCGTACATTCTGTTCGACATGCTGCTCGGGCTCTCGCTGCCCTCGGGCCTGCTCGGTTGGGGGTTCTGATCATGGAAACACTGCAGCTTCTCGCCGACGGGTTCGCCGGCGCACTGACGCTCGAGAATCTCATGTGGGTCGTCGTCGGCTGTCTCCTCGGCACCGCGGTCGGTGTGATGCCCGGTCTCGGATCCTCGATGGCCGTCGCGCTCCTGCTCCCGGTCACGTTCGCCCTCGAGCCCACCGCGGCGTTCATCATGTTCTCCGGCGTCTACTTCGGCGGTCTGTTCGGCGACTCGACCATGGGCATTCTCATGAACACCCCCGGTCAAGCGTCCGCGATCGCCTCGACGTTCGAGGGCCACAAGATGGCGCTGAACGGGCGAGCGGCGCAAGCGCTCGCCACGGCGGCGATCGGCGCGTTCATCGGCGGCTTCATCGCTTCGATCGTCGTGGTCTTCATGGCCCCGCTGCTCGCGGACTTCTCGACGCGATTCGGCCCGGCGGAGTTCTTCGCGCTCGCGGTCTTCGCCTTCGCCGCGACATCGTCCGTGGTCACGGACAACGCGGTGAAGGGTCTTGCCTCGCTCTTCATCGGACTCGGCATCGCGGTCGTCGGCGTCGATGGGGTCTCGGGCGCGCCCCGGTTCACCCTCGACTCCCCGTTCCTGTTCGACGGCATCTCGCTCGTCACCGTCACGGTCGCGATCCTCGCCCTGGGCGAGGTCATCTACGTGGCGTGCCTCGAGCGTCATGTGCAGGGCGGCAACCTCATCAAGCCCACCGGCCGACCGTGGCTCTCGCGCAAGGATCTGCGCGAGGCCGCTCCCGCCTGGGCGCGCGGCACCGCAATCGGTCTGCCGTTCGGCGTCGTGCCCGCCGGTGGCTCCGAGATCCCGACGTTCCTCGCGTACGGGCTCGAGAAGAAGCTCGACGGCCGCCGCAAGAAGCCCATGTTCGGGAAGGGCGCCATCCGTGGTCTCGCGGCTCCTGAGGCGGCCGGCAACTCGACCACCGGCATGGCGATGGGCGCGCTGCTCGCGCTGGGTCTGCCGATCTCCGCGACGGCGGCCATCATGCTGGCCGCGTTCCGCCAGTACGGTCTGCAGCCGGGGCCGCTGCTCTTCGAGCGCTCCCCCGACCTCGTGTGGGCGCTCCTCGCCAGCTTCTTCATCGCCATGGTCATCCTGCTCATCCTGAACCTGCCGTTCGCGATGCTGTGGGCGAAACTGCTGCTCATCCCCCGCCCGTACCTCTACGCCGGTATCACCATGTTCTGCGCGCTCGGCATCTACGCGTCGTCGGGTTCGGTCTTCGATCTGCTGATGCTGCTCGGGATCGGTCTCGTCGGGTTCCTGATGCGCGCGGTCGACTTCCCGCTCGCGCCGCTCATCATCGGCATGGTGCTGGGGCCGCTCGCCGAGACGAGTCTCCGCGACGCCGCGATGAGCGCCAACGGTGACTTCAGCGTCCTCGTGCAGGGCCCGATCTCACTGACGCTCTACGGTCTGCTTGCGCTGGTCCTGGTCTTCGCGGTCCTCAACCGCGTACTGGCGCGCGTGCGTCGCACCCGCGAGGTCGAGGCGGAAGAACCGGTCAACGTCTGACGCACGACGCTCGGTACACTCGGGAGCATGACTGATGCGCCGAGCGGTACCGGACGAAACGGACACCCCACCCCGCCCGCCATGGATCGCCTCACCTGCGTGATCCCGGCCGGCGGGGTGGGGTCGCGTCTGTGGCCCCTCTCGCGTGCGAACGCGCCGAAGTTCCTGCTCGACCTCACCGGCAGCGGTGATTCCCTCCTCCGCGCCACGTGGATGCGTCTCGCGCCTCTGGCACCGGCCGATCGGGTCATGGTCGTGACCGGCTCCGCGCATCGGTCGTCGGTGACCCGCCAGCTGCCCGAGTTGCTGAGCGAGAACCTCGTGACCGAGAGCGAGCCGAAGGACTCGTCGGCGGCCATCGGGCTCGCCGCCGCCCTGCTCGAACTGCGCGACCCGGACGCGATCCTCGGATCCTTCGCCGCGGACCACGTGATCCGCGGCGAGGTCCTCTTCCAACGCGCCGTCAAGACCGCCGTGCAGGCCGCGGATCGCGGGCTGATCGCGACGATCGGCATCCACCCCGGTCACCCGTCGACGGCGTTCGGGTACATCGCTTGCGGCGCGGCCAGGGACGACATCGCCCCGTTCGACGTGCACGACGTCTCGGAGTTCGTCGAGAAGCCGGACGAGGCGACCGCAGCACGCTACCTCGAGAGCGGCAAGTACCTCTGGAACGCCGGCATGTTCATCGCCCGGGCGAGCGTGCTGCTCGATCAGATGGCCGAGTCGCAGCCCGAGATGGTGGCGGCGCTCCGCGAGATCGCCGCGGCTTGGGAGACCGAACGGGGCGCCCAGGTGCGGGAGCGGTTGTGGCCGACGCTACCGAAGATCGCCATCGACTACACCGTCGCCGAGCCCGCGGCCGCCGCGGGCCGCATGGTCTGCATCGCGGCCCACTTCGAGTGGGACGACGTGGGCGACTTCGCCTCGGTGGCGAACCTGCTGACGCGCGGGCGCAGCAGCGATCTGGCCGTGCTGGGCGACGGAGCTCAGGTGCTCTCGGACGCCTCGAGCGGGATCGTCGTCTCGGAGAGCGACCGGCTCGTGGCTCTCGTCGGCGTCGAAGACATGGTCGTCGTCGACACGGCCGACGTCCTGCTCGTGACGTCGAAGAGTCGCGCGCAAGACGTCAAGGGACTCGTCAACCGGATGAAGATCACGGGAGGCGGTCACCTCCTGTGAGCTCTCGGTAGACGCTTCGGAGGAAGACGAGGGGCTCCCGATCCGCGTGGGCGCCGATCCCTGACACGCGCACCAGGAAGATCACGTGGTCGCCCGCCTCGATCTCGCGCTCGATCTCACCGGCCACCCAGCTCGTGACGCCGTGCAGGCGCGGTGCTCCGTTGGTCTCGTCCGGTTCCCAGTCGACGCCCGCCCACTTGTCGGTTCCGGATCGCGCGAACTGCCCGCTCAGGTGCTGCTGTTCGGCGCTGAGCACGTTCACGACCACCCGTCCGTGCTCGCGAACGGCGGCGATGCTCTGCGACGTCCGAGTCGCGGCGAACGACACGAGCGGCGGGTCGAGCGACACGCTCGCGAACGACTGGCAGGTGAACCCCACGGGCCCGTCGGGACCGTGGGTCGCGACAACGGTCACGCCTGATGGGAAGGCACCCATCACATCACGGTACTCGCGCGGATCGAAGACCCCTGAGGGTGCGGCGAGAGCGGACTGCGTGAATCCCATCGTGGCTCCTGTCATGCTGCGTCACAGACCTCGCGGTGTCGCGAGGCACATACATAACCTATGGTCATGTCAGATATTGCGAAACTTGATGACGCCGTATTAACCGTCGGCGTCGCGCTCGATGGTGCGGGCTGGGATCCGAACGCCTGGCGCGATCTCCCCGACCCGGCGGCCGTGTTCACTGCAGCGTACTGGACCGAACTGGTCCGCACCGCAGAGCGCGCGGGCATCGACTACGTCTCCCTCGAGGACGACCT
The DNA here is from genome assembly GCF_017583045.1 of Leucobacter tardus. Taxonomy (GTDB): domain Bacteria; phylum Actinomycetota; class Actinomycetes; order Actinomycetales; family Microbacteriaceae; genus Leucobacter; species Leucobacter tardus. Next base: position 1,210,490 of record NZ_JAGFBF010000005.1, read on the forward strand.
GCACCTGCAGGGCGTCTCGGCCATCAGCGATGGCGCGAGATCGGATGTGCTGCAGGGACGTCTCGACGCCCTGCTCACGCTCACCGCGGTCGCCGCGCGCACCGACCGCATCGGGGTCATTCCGGTCGTGACCGTCACGCACACGGAACCGTTCCACGTCGCCACCGCCCTGCAGACGCTCGATCACGTGAGCCTCGGCCGCGCCGGGTGGCAGCTCCGCATCTCGCCCTCACCCGTCGACGCGGCCGCCTTCGGACGGCGGCCACCCGACACCCTGACCACTGACGTTCTCCTGGGCGAGGCCGAAGACGTAGCCGAAGTCACCCGTGCGCTCTGGGACAGCTGGGAGGACGACGCGGTCATCCGAGACGTCTCCACCGGCAGATTCCTCGACCGCGACCGGGTGCATCACGTCGACTTCGTCGGCGATCAGTTCTCGATCGCCGGCCCGTCGATCGTGCCGCGCTCTCCGCAGGGGCAGCTTCCCGTCACCCTGCTCGCCGAGACCACGGAGACCGAATCGCTCGCGATCCGCGTCGCCGACGTCGTCTTCATCGCACCTTCAGCAGACAGCGACGCCACTCTCGCGCGCGTGCGCGCCGTTCAGGGTGCCGCGCGCGGCGCCGGCCGAGCTGAGCGCGGGCTCGCTCCGCTGCGCGTCGTCGTCGACCTCGAGGTGGACGGCGCGCGCCTCGCCACCCGGGGTCCGGGATCCTTCGCAGATCTCGCCGCTGCGCTGCAGCGCGCGGGCGCCGACGGGATCCGCTTGCGCCCCGCTCGGCTCCCGCGCGATCTCGCGTGGATCGCCGAGGCTCTCCTGCCGGAACTTCGACGCCGCGACCTCGTCGCCGAACCCACGACCGGGTCAGCCGCTCCGGCACCGACGCTGCGCCAGCGCTTCGGGCTCCCCACTGCCCCGAACCGCTATGCCACCGCCCGCACCGCCGACTCCGGCCCATCCGCACTCCGTTCGAGCGACCCCCAGGAGGTCCACGCATGACCGCTCATCCCGGCGCGCAGCGCCAGGTCCACCTCGTCGCCCATTTCCCCGGCGTCAACAGCACGACCGTATGGAGCGACCCCGCGGCGGGGAGCCAGATCGATTTCGCATCGTTCCGGCACTTCGCGCAGACGGCCGAGCGCGGTTTCTTCGACTACATCTTCCTCGCGGAGGGACTGCGCGTGCGCGAGCACGCCGGGCGGATCCACGATCTCGATGTCGCCGGGCGTCCGGCGACACTCGCCATCATCACCGCGATGGCCGCCGTGACGGAGCGCATCGGGGTGGTCGGCACGCTCACCAGCACCTTCAACGAGCCCGTCGAGCTCGCACGGCAGCTCGCGTCGATCGATCACCTCTCGGGCGGCCGCGTCGGCTGGAACGTCGTCACGTCCTCCGACGCCTTCCACGGAGGCAACTTCCGGCGCGGAGGCTTTCTTCCCTACCCCGAACGGTACGAACGGGCCGAGGAGTTCGTGCGGATCGCGAAGCACCTCTGGGATGCGTGGGCGGACGACGCGCTCGTCGCCGACGCGCGACGCGGGCGGTTCGCTGATCCGGCTCGGATCGCACGAGTCGCGCATCGCGGCCCGCACTTCAGCGTCGATACGACGCCGACCGTTCCCCGCAGCCCACAGGGCTACCCCGTGATCGTGCAGGCGGGTGATTCGCCCGCCGGTCGTGACTTCGCTGCGGCGAACGCCGAGGTGATCTTCACGCGGCACAGCACCTTCGAGGAGGGCCTGGCGTTCTCCACGGATGTGCACGCCCGTCTCGCCGCGGCCGGACGCCGCAGCGATTCGCTGCTCATCCTTCCGGGCGCCACCTTCATCGTCGGCGACACCGATGCCGACGCGCTCGAGTTGTCTCGGGAAGTGGCTCACGCGCAGATCAGCCCGCAGACCGCACTGGCCTGGCTCGAGGCGATCTGGGGCCGGGACCTCTCGGACCTCGATCTGGACGGACCGCTGCCGATCGAAGAACCCGCCGAGACGGTGCTGCGACAGGGGCAGACCTCCACCGCGATCGATCGCCGTGCGCACGCGGCACGCCTGCGCGAGCGTGCGGAGGCGCACGGCCTCTCCGCCCGAGAGGTCGTCATCGCCGAGACCGCGCAGCACACCTTCGTCGGCGCTCCCGAGACCGTCGCCGATGAGATCAACCGCTACGTGCAGGGCGGGGCCTCGGATGGCTTCGTGCTCGTCCCGCACCTCGTGCCCGCCGGCCTCGACGCGTTCGTGGACCGGGTCGTGCCGATCCTGCAGGAGCGCGGCGTCTACCGCACCGCGTACGAGACGCCGGCAAACCCGCGACCGACACTCCGCTCCGCCCTCGGACTGCCCGCGCCGCAACCGCCGGCACCGCTGGAGGTGACGGCCGCCTGACGGACGACCGGCGCGTGTCAGCCATCTGAGGGGCCGAGGTCCACACCCATGGTGTGCACCGTCGGCCCCTCGGGAATGCGCGTGACATGGGTCACCTCGAATCCGAACCGCGCGTAGAGCGCGACGTTCCGCTCCGACGACGTCTCGAGCGACACCCGCGGAGACGGCGAAATCCGCACGCGGTCCAACGCCTCCGCGATCAGCGCGGCCCCGACCCCGCGTCCCGCGGAGTCGGGGCGCACCCCGAGCGTCGCGAGATCCCAGGATCCCGGCAGCCGATCGGGCAGGACGACGCCGAACACCGCATCGAGGCGCTCCCCCATGAGTGCGACGACGTCGCTCTGCACATGCGCGGACGGCGCCGGGCAGTCGGGCGGCAGCACGGCGATGACCCCGACGAGGTCGTCGGTCACGAGCACGATCCCGTGTTCGAGCGCGTGCGCGAGATAGACGGCCTGGATCCGCTCGAGCCGCGCCGCGTACTCGTCCTCAGGCAGACTCCACCGCGTCCACGGGTACGCACGGAAGGCTGCAGCGAGCGTCGCCGCGGCCCGCGGGGTGTCCTCGTGGGTCGCAGTTCGGATGCGGGTCTTCACCCCACCAACCTATGAGATTCCCGCGAGCCGTGCACGTCGCCGTCGGCTCAGGGTTTCGGCAGGCCGGGCGGGTTGATGAGCGACTCCGTCACGGCTTCCTCTTCTTCGCCCCAGCGTGCGAGCACCTCGTCGTACACCCCGGTCTCGATCAGATGGTCGATGACGATCGACACCGGTTCGGCCAGACCGTTGCCCTTCGCCGTCGCCACACCGACCTGACCGTCGACGGGGAAGGCGCTGTTGAACTTGCCGACCACCTTCGTCTCGCCGAGCAGCTCCGTCTGGAACGCCGCCTGCGGGTACGGCATGATGAACGCGTCCGCCCGACCCGACTTGAGCGCCAGCAGTCCGGCCGCGCTGTCCTCGTAGTAGACGGGTTCTCCGGGGTCGAGCCCTGCCGCCTCGTTCTCGGCGATCCAGTCGAGCAGGTACTGCTCCTGATTCGTGCCGCTGCCGACGATGACACGCTGACCCGAGATGTCTGCGGCGTCGTCGACCTCGTCGATCTCGCTGTCTGCGGCCACGACGAATCCCATGACGGCGTCGCGGTACGTGGCGAAGTCGAAGATCTCCTTGCGCTCTTCCGTGACCCCCACGTTCGAGAGCACCAGATCGTACTTGCCCGACTCCACCCCCAACGGCCAGTCCGCCCAGGCCACGTTCTGCGGCGCGTACTCCAGGCCGAGTCCTTCCGCGACGAGAGATGCCAGGTCTGGATCGCTCCCGAGCATCGTCCGACTGTCGTCTTCCGCGAAGAACGCGATCGGCGGTTCACCTGCCCCGTTGTGCGCGACGGTAAGCTTGCCGTCCTGCGTCGGTGCGAAGCCGCTCTGTTCGAGCGCTGCCACCGCCTCGGGTACCGGTTCGATGTGCGGCCGTCCGTCGAGGTTCGCCGTCGAGAGGTCGAACGGAGAGTCTCCCGCGGCGGTAGTCGCGGACGTGTCCGAGCTCGTCGTGGCTGAGCCGCATCCGCTGATCACGAGCGAGAGCGCGCCGAGACCGGCGCCGAACATCGCCCATCGACTGAGTCGTCGCGGGAGACGAGCAGGGGTGTGCTGGGGGTGTGACATGGGAATCCTCCGGTCAGTGGGTGGGCAGCGGGCGGCCCCCGCCCGGCGTCGGACGGGGGCCGCCCGGTTCGGGGTTCGGTCTAGTCCTCGCGCGGCAGGCCGGGCGGATTGACGAGCGCCTCGTCGACGCCCTCGTCCTCGAGCTCCCAGCGTTCGAGGACCTTCGCGTAGTCACCGCTCTCGATCGCGTGGTTCAGCACGATGGACACCGGATCGACGAGTCCGTTGTCCTTCGCGGTGGTGACACCGATCTGGGCGTTCTCGGGGAACCCGCCGTTCAGCGAGCCGACGATCTTCGACTCGCCGGTCGTCGCGACGCGGTAGGCCGCCGTCGGATTCGGACCGAACGTCGCGTCGATCCGGCCGGAGGCGAGCGCCAGGTTCGCCGCGGCATTATCCTCGAAGTACACCGGCTCGCCCGGTTCGAGACCGTTCTGCTCGTTCTCCGCGAACCAGTCGAGCAGGATCTTCTCCTGGTTGGTGCCGCTGCCCACCGCGACCTTCAGCCCGGCGACGTCCTCGGGACCATCGATCTCGGTGATCTCGCTGTCGGCCTGCACCGCGAACGCGATGACGTCGTTGCGATGCACCGCGAAATCGAAGAGGTCCTTCCGCTCCTCGGTCACCGTGACGTTCGAGACGACGGCGTCGTACTTGCCCGACTCGACGCCGAGCGGCCAGTCGGCCCAGGCCACGTTCTCGGGGGCGTACTCGAGTCCGAGTCCGTCTGCCACGAGTTGCGCAATGTCAGGCTCGACGCCGAGAAGCGTGCGGTTGTCATCCTCGGCGAGGAAACCGAGCGGAGGTTCGTACGCCGAGTGCGCAACGGTGAGCTTGCCGTCCTGCACCGGCGCGAAGCCGCTCTCCTCGAGCGCCTCCACGGCTTCCGGTACCGGGTCGATGCGCACGCGGTCGTCCACGTTCGCCGAGGTGAGGTCGAACGGTGATTCGGACGCCGCGGTGTCCGCCCCGTCGTCAGGGGTGGCGCTCGATGCCGAGCTGCACGCGGTCAGGCCGACGAACGCGAGTGCGGCGAGCGAGGCGACGACGAACCGCGTGGTGCGCGGTCCGTGGCTGCGGGTGGAGGGGTGCATGGTGCTGCTGTCCTGTCTGTGATGGGGGGCGAGTCAGATGACCCAGTCGAGAAACTCTTGAGTGCGCGCGTGTTCGGGCGCGCGCAGCACGCGGTCGGGCGGCCCGTGTTCGATGATCCGACCGGCATCGAGGAAGACGACGTGGTCGGAGACCTCGGCTGCGAAGCCGACTTCGTGCGTGACGATGATGAGCGTGCGCCCGCTGTGCGCGAGATCCTTGATGACGCTCAGCACTTCGCCGACGAGCTCGGGGTCGAGGGCCGATGTCGGTTCGTCGAACAGGAGGACGTCTGGCTCGAGCGCGAGCGCCCGGGCGATCGCGACGCGCTGCTGCTGTCCACCGGAGAGCTGGCGGGGGTAGTGACCTTCCCGGTCCGACAGACCGACGCGCTTCAGCAGCGCCCGGCCCTGGGCTTCGGCTTCTGCTTTCGTCGCGCGTTTCAGCGCCAGTGGGGCCTCGATGATGTTCTCCAGAGCCGTCAGGTGCGGGAAGAGGTTGAAGTTCTGGAACACCATGCCGACCCGAGTCCGCCGCGCGAGCACGTCCTTTTCACGCAGCTCGTAGAGGCGCTCACCGCGTCGCTCGTACCCGATGTGGTCGCCGTCGATCGTGATCGACCCGGTGTCGACGGTTTCGAGGTGGTTGATGGCGCGCAGCAACGTGGACTTTCCGGAGCCCGATCGCCCGAGCAGTGCGACCACCTCGCCCGGCTGCACCGTGAGCGAGATGTCGTGCAGCACGTCGTGAGCACCGTAGGACTTGTGGACGCCGACGATCTCGACCAGTCCCGCGGTCTGCTCGGTGGTGCGCGGCGTCGACGTCTCGGGTGTGTGGGGAGGTGCGGTGATGGTCATGGAATTCTCCTCGGACGGGATGGCGAGTGGCGGGCCGGGCTCAGCGCTGCTCGGCGTTGATCGCGGCGATGACGGACTCTGGCGTCTGGGCGGGCGGCGGGGTCTGACGTCCGCCGCGCAGCCGACCGATCGATCGGCGCACGCGCTGCAGCGGCGTGGGAGGCAGCTCGCGGGCGGTGCCGCGGGCGTAGTACCGCTCGAGGTAGTACTGCCCGATGCTCAGAATCGTGGTGAAGATCGTGTACCAGACGGCGGCGACGAGCAGCAGCGGGATCACCTGGCTGTTGCGGTTGTAGATCACCTGGACGGTGTAGAAGAGCTCGGGCAGCGCCACGATGAAGGCGACGGACGTGCCCTTCAGCAGTCCGATGACCTCGTTGAAGGCGTTCGGCAGGATCGCCCGCGCCGCCTGCGGCAGCACGATGCGGAAGAATCGTCGACCACGCGGAATCCCCAGCGCCTTCGCCGCTTCGAGCTGCCCCTGATCGACGGAGAGGAGCCCGCCGCGAATGATCTCGGCGGAGTATGCGGCCTGGTGCAGCGAGAGGCCGAGGATGGCCGCGACCGTCGAGGAGATCAGACGAACGGGATCGAACTCGACGATCCAGAAGTCGTAGGTGAAGGGCCATCCGAGGCCGAGCGTCGGAAAGAGGTAGCCGAGGTTGTACCAGATCACCAACTGCACGATCAGGGGCACGGACCGGAAGAACCAGGTGAAGCTCCACGCGAACGAGCTGAGCAGGGGTGAACCGGAGAGGCGTGCGAGCGCGAGGAGGGCCCCGAGTACGAACCCGATGACGGCCGACGCCCCGGTGAGCCAGAGCGTGAGCCACAGACCGCGCAGCACCGCGGGGTCGAAGAAGTACTCGGCAAAGATGTTCCAGCGCCACTGCTCGTTCGTGAAGAACGTCCAGATCAACTGAGCGACCAAGAAGATCGCGATCGCACTGAGGATCCAGCGCGTCCAGTGCTTCAGCGGGACGACATCCAGCGGCACGCCGCGGCTGTTCCCGGCGGTCTCAGGGGTGTGCTCGAGCGCCGGAGCATTGGGTGTGGTTATGGGAGACATACGGAGAGGTTATTTGCTTCCCTGGCGACCTCCGCAACGTGCCGTGAAAGAAAACGTAACCCGACAACCCGGCCCGACCGCGTCATTCTTCGTCACGAGGATCACTCCCGCGGGCGACATATCCATAATCTAGTGGCATGTCAGCCATCACTCCAGGTTACCTCGCGTCCCCGGATCCGACTCCGTCCGGCTCGGTGCGGACGGTGGCGGCGCCCGCCGCTCAGTTCCGCATCGTCGACCCCCGCGATCCGATCGCCGCACCGCTCCTCGCGGACCTCGAGCGCGAGTACGACACCCGATACGGCGTGGTCGGCGGGGACTCCGCCTCGACCGAGATGAATCGCTACCCCGCCGAACGCTTCCTGACACCGGAGGGCGCATTCATCGTACTCGTGCATGACGACTCGGTCGTCGCCGGGGGCGCGTTCATGCGGTTCGACGCCCGCACGGCGGAGTTCAAGCGCATCTGGACGCGCACCGACCACCGCGGTCGCGGCCTCGGAAAGCGCGTGCTCACCGAACTCGAGCGACGAGCCGCAGAGCTCGGATACGCCGAGATCTTCCTGACGACCGGCCCGCGGCAGCCCGAAGCCGTCGCACTCTACCGCGGGACCGGGTACACGCACCTGCACACGCCCGAAGACGATGCGCAGCGCGGCACCCGCGGCTTCGGCGTGCACGGGTTCCGCAAAACGCTCGGCGGGAACGCACCGTGACACGCATCGTGAGCATCGGCGCCGGACCCGCGGCGGTCATGCTGCTCGAACGGTTCATCGCGCACCACACCCGCGACGCCCCGGACCGGAAGTTCGAGTACCACCTGGTCGACCCGTACGAGCCCGGTGGAGGCCGTATCTGGCGGCGCACCCAATCCCCGCTGCTCAAGCTCAACTCGATGCGCGAAGACGTCACCATGTACACCGACGACTCCTCCATCATCGATGGCCCCGTGGTGCCGGGCCCGACGCTCGCGGAGTGGGTCAGCGCCGTCAGAGCCGGCGAGATCGCGCGACCCGACTGGAGCGACGCGATCCTGGACGCCGAGATCGACGACCCCGACGATCGCGCGTTCCCGACCCGGCGGCTCGGGAACGCCTACCTCACCTGGGTCTATCGCGATGCGCTGCGCCGCGCGCGTCCCGAGGTCGCCGTGCAGTGGCACGAGGACCTCGCGGTCGCCGTCGAGCCGAGCACCATCGATGAAACCTTCACCGTCCGGCTCGCTTCAGGAGCGACCCTGCACGCGGATATCGTCGTGCACGCTCTGGGCCACAACGGCTCCGCGCCGTCCCCCGAGTCGGTGCATCTCGCGGACTTCGCCGCGCGCCACGACCTCTCGTACGTCGCCCCCGCCTTCACCGCCGACGTCGATCTCGACTGGGTTCCGGCGGAGGAACCGGTGATCGTCCGCGGCATGGGCCTCGCCGCGGTCGACCTGACCGTCCTCCTGACGGAGGGCCGCGGCGGTCGGTTCGTCGAGCAGGGCGATGGGTCGCTCCGGTACCTGCCGAGCGGGCGAGAGCCCCAATTGCACCTCGGCTCGCGGCGCGGCGTGCCCTATCGCTCGAAGATCACGAGCCGTACCGTCGGCGATCCGGTCGCACTCGAGTATCTCGACCATGCCGGGCGCGACCGACTGCTGCGCTCCCCGCACCCCGTCGATTTCACCCGCGACGTCTGGCCGCTCATCGCGAACGAGATGCTCACGGGCTATTACCGCGAACTCTTCACGGGTCACCCGGACCGCGTCGCGGCCGACTGGGAGTGGTTCGCACCCCGGCTGCGCCGCATTCTCGACGAGCCGGACGGCCATCGCTCGCACGAACTCGCCGCGCTCACCCGCATCGCGGTCCCCGCCATCGACGACCGTCTCGACCTCGAGGCCTTCGATCGCCCCCTGACCGTGCCGGGTCCCGGGCACTCCGCCCATGCACGCGTGCAGGCGCACATCGCACAGGATCTGCGACAGCGCACACGATCCGAGCACAGCGCGACGCAGGCACTGTTCCTCACACTCCTCAGATGCCACATGGCGGTGAGCGACATCCCTCTCGATCGCTGGAACGAGCACAGCCGGGTGCACACGCTGCCCCGCGCGTGGCACACCTACTTCAGCTACGTAGCCAGTGGTCCGCCAGGCGACCGCCTCCGCGAACTCCTCGCGCTCTCCGAAGCGGGCATCGTGCACTTCCTCGGTGGGGACGTTCGGCTCGAGTCCGCCGAGGATCTCCGTCGCTTCATCGCTACGGGCACTGCGCTCACCGATGCCGGTCCGCGGTCCACGCGCGTCCGCGCGCGAGCCCTCATCGACGCCTGGCTGCCTGCCGCGCAGGCGACCGGCAGCGACAACCCGCTCATCCGGCAGCTCCTCGCGACCGAGCAGATCCGCGAGCTGCCGGGCAGCGGCACCGTCATGGTCGAGCGTGGACGGATCGCCGGGGCGGATCGTCAGTTCGCCGTCGGACCGTTCACGTCCGAGATCCAGGCCGGCGCGTTCACGCGTCCGGGGATCAACGCCCTGCCCCTCAGGCGTGCGGATGGTCTCGCTCGTGAGCTGCTGCACGCGACATCGATGATCGAGTCAGCCGTGAACCTGACCGCACCATCGGCGACGCTCGGCGACCGCTGACCGCACGCCGACCCCGAGACACGGGCGCACGCACCTCGCCGGTGTCCGGCGACCGTGGAATAGCGGCCGTCACCGACCATCCGCGACCGGCGGGACCCGCGGAGAGGCTGCCCCCGCTCGGCGTCAACAGGTCGGAGAGCCGACGAAGGCCGGTGCCGCCTGCGGGGAAGTCGTGCGGAGCGACCGCTGGTGTCGCGATCACCGGCGCGCCAGCACTGCTCCAAATGGTGATGACGTCGCGATCCGCGTTCTCGGACACGGAGATGCGCACCTCACCCCCGCCGCGTCCGCCGTGCTTGAGGATGTTGGTGATGCTCTCCGTCACCACGTGCTCGAACACCGCGCTTGATGCGTGCGGCATCGAGGATGCGGCTGGAGCGGTGCAGTCGACGCGGTACCCCAGCAGCTCCAGATCGTCCACGAGCGCTCCGATCCGTTCGCGCAGGCCCCCGTCGGTCTGCACCGCGTCGATCGTCGCACGCAAGCTGCCGAGCGCCCGCGAGGCCGAGCGAGCGATAGCGCGCCGTGCCTCCGCGACCTCGATCGGGTCCGTGGCGACGGCGAGCGCCTGAGCGTGCACCATCACCACGGACATGTCGTGCGCCGCGAAGTCGTGGAGTTCGTCCGCCATGCGTGCACGTTCCCCGAGGATCGCAGCATCGACGACTGCTCGGGTGTGTGCGCGGACCGCCACAATGCCCCACCCTCCAGCAGCCGACAGCGCGAGGAGCGTCAGCACCGCGGACAACGGTCGCGGGCCACCGCCGATGATGGCGAACATCGGCACGGTGAGCACGGCGGTCACGGCCACGGTGCTCACGAAGACGCGTGACACCGCTGGTCAGTCCTGCTGAGCCCGCTTGCGGCGCAGCATCAGCAGCGATCCTCCGGCGAGCGCGGCGATCACTCCGGCCGCTCCGAGTGCGAGCGGAACGCCCGCTCCGGTGCCCGCGAGATCCTGCTGGCGCGCGTTCGATGTTCCGGCGGGTTGCTCATCACTCGGAACCGCGCCGTCGTCAGTCGGCTCTTCGGGCTCCGTGGGTTCGGGCTCGGGCTCGGGAGGGGCCGTCGGCTCCGGTTCGGGATCCGTCGGTTCCGGGTCGGGCGGGTCGGTCGGTTCCGGTTCAGGGGTGACCGCCTGCGCGAAGAGATAGGCAGATCCGGTTTCGGTCGACCCGACGAGCAGCCTCCCGCTGTCCGCACGCAACCCCTGCCCGAAGGCGTGCGACCCGAACATCTGATCTTGTGTCGCGTCCGAGGCGCTGTAGGTGCGCACCGGGGCGACGTACTGCCGTCCGTTCGCGTCACCCGTTCCCGACAGGGTGAGCGAGTCGAGATCGTACGCGTGGACTTCACCGGCATACACGGGATCATGCTCGGCGTACGCGTACAGCGTCGACCCGTCGACGGCCGTGCTGTTGCCGAAGCTCATCGACGTAGCCGGAGGCGTGAGCTTCCCGCCGAGCTGGTTCAATGCGGCGTCGAAGACGTACACCGCCCCTTGCGTCGTCTCCCCGCGCTCCACGGCGGCCGGCGTGCACCCTTCCGCGGCCGAATCGGCAGTGTAATTGACCTCGCTCGGCGAACCGACTACCAGTCGCTCGTCGAAGAACGAGAGCGAAAGACCGAATGCCGGGCCACCTCCGACGTTCGAGATGCAGACCTTCTGGTCCTCCTTCGGCATGCTCCGAAAACGGGGCTCCGTTCCGCTCGCAAGATCCCAGAGATACAGCCCGCCGACGTTGGCTTGGCTCACTCCCAGGTGGTCTTCGCGATTCTGCACGGCACTGACCGCGAGTCGGTCGCCCTGCAGCGCGACCGACTGACCTGTGACGCTCTTGCTGATCACCTGTTCGGGAATGCGGGGGGTCCATCGTGGTTCGCCTGAACCGTCCCAATCGACGGTGAAGACGAACCCGGCGTGCGGTTTGCCGTCGACGGTTGCATTGGGCACCCCCACGGCAAGTCGCCCATCCGCGAAGTCGAGCGCCTCCGCGAAATTACGATCCGCACTCCCGTAGTTCGAGACGCGCTTCGGTTTCGGCGGCGCCTCGAGGGTCCGTTGCAAGGACCAGTCGTTCGCGCCCGACCGCTCATACACGTAGATGCTCTGCGCGTGCGGAGCGCTGACGAATGCGTGACGCGCGTCATCGTCGAAAACGATGGCCTCGCCGAATTGTGTCCCCGATGCCGGCGCGGAGACGGTCTGCGTCTCCCAGCTGCCGGATTCCGTACGGTGCGCGAAGTCCACCGCGGTTCCCACGGTGTTCGTCACCGCCGCATAGTCGCCGACGAGGTCGATGCCACGGCCGCCGCTGCGTTCGACACCGCTGCCGAACTTCTGGATCTCTTGCAATTCGGGTGGTGCCGCGGCGGCGCCCGCGACGAATGGGGCACTCAATACGATCACCGCACCAAGGGACAAGCTGAGGGCAGCACGAACGGGGTTCACCATGAACGATTCTCCGTCTCACGAAGTGACAATCCCCGACGTTTCATGCTAACTCATTTCACATTCCCGTGCCACTCAAGATTGGCCACAAGTGTCGATACATGCAGCTGGCGCCATGGTCTCCCCGTTAGCCTCGGAACAGCGATCGGCACCCGCCTTTGGCTCCCCGAAGAAAGGCGCCGATCATGACGACTGCGATACCCGCACACGCTCCGCCGGCATCGACGGGCTTCCGCCCGACTCGGGCACGAGCGACCGACTTCCCGCCGGTCGCCAAAGCGTTCACCCGCGTATCTCAGGAGGTGCGACGCGCCGGCCTGTTCGACCGGACGCCCGTCTTCTACCTGCTCGTCGCCGCAGGTATCGCCCTCGCCTTCGGGGGCGCCGTCACCGGGTTCGTCCTGCTCGGAAGCTCCTGGTTCCAGCTTCTGATCGCCGCCGCGCTCGGCATCATCTTCACGCAGCTCGCCTTCCTCGCGCACGAGGCCGCTCACCGACAGATCCTGTCAACGGGACCGGCGAACGACCGGCTCGCGCGGGTGCTCACCGCTCTCGTGGGCATGAGCTACTCCTGGTGGGATTCGAAGCACAGCCGCCACCATGCCAACCCGAACCGGGTCGGCAAGGATCCCGATATCGAGGTGGACACCATCTCCTTCATCGAGGAGGACGCGGTCGAGGCACGCGGTCTGCGCGGCGCCATCACGCGCCGACAGGGGTGGTTCTTCTTCCCCCTCCTCACCCTCGAAGGCCTGAATCTGCACTTCCACAGCGCGCGGCACCTGGCGAGCCGCGGACCGGTGAAGGGCCGTTGGATCGAGATCGCGATGATCGCCGCGCGGTTCACCGTGCTCCTCCTCCCCGTCTTCCTCTTCCTCCCGCTCGGCATGGCGTTCGCGTTCATCGGAGTGCAGCTCGCGGTCTTCGGCGTCTACATGGGGGCCTCGTTCGCGCCGAACCACAAGGGCATGCCGGTCGTGGCGGCAGACGCTCGGCTCGACTTCTTCACGAAGCAGGTGCGCACCTCCCGCAACATCCGCGGTGGCTGGTGGGCGACCTGGCTCATGGGCGGCCTGAACTATCAGGTCGAGCACCACTTGTTCCCGAACATGGCGCGACCGAACCTCGCGCGGGCTCGGCGCATCGTGCGCGAGTTCTGCCGCGAGCACGACGTGCCCTACACCGAAACGTCGCTGTGGCGGTCGTACGGCATCGTGGTGGAGTATCTCAACCGTGTCGGCCTGGCCGCGCGCGACCCGTTCGACTGCCCCATCACGGCGCAGTACCGTCGCGCGTAGCCTCGGTCGTTCCTGTCAACCCGCCAGGCGAACCCCGCGTCACCCCCGACCATCCAGTAGATTCGGAAGGGTGTCGTCGGATCGACCGACCGACCACGAGCGGAGGGAGACACTATGTCAGACGAACGCGAGAAGCGAGAGTCCGCGGAACCGCACGCGGCCACCGAGTTCGATGCCGGGAACGGGCAGGGCACGGTCTCGGGTCCGCCCGAGGGCGACGTGCAGCGTCGTCCCATCATGGACGGATCGACGCAGTCCCCTGCTGAAGAGCACGACGTCGACAACCCCCGCCGCGGCATGGAGGACCCTGGCCTGGTGCGCGACACCGAGTCGGGCGAAAAGACGCCGACCCCCGACGAGGACTAACCTCACCGGGGGCCAATGCTCGAGGACCGCGACCGCGGGCGCCGATTCCGAACGGGATCAGTGCCCGCGGTCGATCCATTCCTGCACGTGCGGCGCCTCATCGGCGACCGTGGTCTGGGCGCCATGACCGGGATAGACCACCGTTTCGCCCGGCAGCGTCAGCAGCGACTTCGAGATGGAGTCGACGATGGTCGGGAAGTCGCTGTAAGAGCGTCCCGTCGCCCCGGGTCCGCCCTGGAACAGCGTGTCTCCGGTGAACACCGCGCCGAGCGCCGGCGCGTAGACACTCACCGAACCGGGCGAGTGACCCGGCGTGTGCAGCACCGTCAGCGGGGTGCCGGCCACGACGAACTCCGCCTGATCCGCGAGCTCGAAGTCGGGCAGCGTCTCGTGCACGGCCTCCCACAGCATGTGGTCGGCCGGGTGGAGGTAGAGGTGCGCATCCAGCTTGCGCGCCGTTTCGACGGCCGAGCGGATGTGGTCGTCGTGACCGTGCGTCAGCAGGATCCCGAGCACGTTGCGCTCCCCCACCGCCGTCACGACGGCGTCGGCATCGTGCGCCGGATCGATGACGAGCACCTCGTCATCGTTGCCGACGAGCCAGATGTTGTTGTCGACCTCCCAGGTGCCGCCGTCCAACGAGAACGTGCCGTGGGTCTCGAGGTGCTCGATCCGGGCGTCGCTCATGCGTCCGCTCCCTTCAGCTCGACGACGGAGCGGAGGATCGTGCCCTCTCCCATCTTGGCGAAGGCGGCCTCGACGTCGCCGAGACCGACCCGCTCGGATACGAACCCGTCGAGGTCGAGCCGTCCGAGCTTGTACTGATCGATCAGCATGGCGAAGTCGCGACTCGGCAGGCAGTCCCCGTACCACGACGACTTCAGCGAACCGCCGCGACCGAAGACGTCGAGCAGCGGGAGCTCGAGTGTCATTTCGGGGGTCGGCACACCCACGAGCACCACTCGTCCGGCGAGGTCGCGTGCGTAGAACGCCTGCCGGTACGTCTCCGGTCGGCCCACGGCGTCGATCACGACGTCCGCGCCGTTCCCGTCGGTGAGCTCCCGGATCGCCTCGATCGGGTCGTTCTCGCGCGAGTTCACGGTGTGCGTGGCTCCGAAGCGCTTCGCCTGCTCGAGTTTCGCGTCATCGATGTCGACCGCGATGATCGTCGTGGCTCCGGCGAGCTGCGCACCGGCGATGGCCGCTGTTCCGACGCCGCCGCACCCGATGACCGCGACGGACTCGCCACGCCGCACCTCGCCCGTGTTGATCGCCGCGCCGATACCGGCCATCACACCGCACCCGAGCAGCCCGACCGCTGCTGCGTCGGATTCCTCGTCGATCTTGGTGCACTGACCGGACGCGACGAGCGTCTTCTCGATGAACGCGCCGATGCCGAGCGCGGGCGACAGCTCCGTGCCGTCCTCGAGCGTCATCTTCTGCTGGGCATTGTGCGTCGCGAAGCAGTACTGGGGCTGTCCCTTCGCGCACGCACGGCACTCGCCGCAGACCGCTCGCCAGTTCAAGATGACGCGATCACCGACCTCGACCTCGGTGACGCCTGCACCGATCGCGGCGACGCGTCCCGTGGCTTCGTGGCCCAGCAGGAACGGGAACTCGTCATTGATGCCGCCCTGCTGATAGTGCAGGTCGGTGTGGCACACGCCACAGCTGATGATGTCGACCACGGCCTCGCCCGGGCCCGGATCCGGCACCAGCACCGTCTCGATCGTGACCGGCGCGTTCTTCTCGCGCGCCACCACTCCCTGCACTCGATAGACCATCGATGCCCACCTTTCGTCGGCTGCTCTGCTCGTTTCTCTCAGGCTACCGATGAGTGGGGGTTCGATGCCACCGGCTGGGATCCGGCGAGCCGCGTCTCAGGGGCGCGCGCCGGCGGGCGATCCCCCGAGATCCGTGCCGTCCCACGCCCGGGCGAGTTCGTTGACCTGCGTCGCGAGCTCGGTGAGCGCCGCGCGCGGGTCTTCGGCTCGCGCAACCGCCAGACCGAGCAGGAAGGTCGTGAGGGGCGCCGCCGGCCGCGCGACCCCGTGAGCGACCTCTTTCGCAACGTTCAGGATCGTCGCGATCGAGACGGAGTCGGGTGCGAGGTCGAGGTGCTCGGCCGCCTCGACGAGCCACGCGTCCAGGGCCTGGGGCGGAAGATGCTTCGGATTGCTCATGTCTACTCCTTCGATACGTGCGTCGAACAACGCGTGTCAGTACTCGCTCATGCGCTCGGTGAACGCGTCGACGTCGGCCTCGGCGAGCAGCGGACGACTGCGCGACTGCAGTGTGAGGCCCTCGAGCGGATCACCGGGGTCGGTTCGTTGCGCTTCGGCGGCCGCACGGAAGCTGCCGCTCTCGTCGCGCGAGAGGTCGGTGATGACGGCGTAGTACTGGCTCGGCGAGGCCCACGACCATGTCGCCCATTCCCAGACAGCCTGCTCCTCCGGGTCCGCGCTCCCGTACATGTTCTCGAGGCTCGTGTCGGGAACCGTTCCTCCCGCCTCGTTCAGGGGCAGAAGGCCGGGCATCCCGTGTTCGGCGAGCACGCCGTCGATCGCGTTGTACACCTCGCGCTTCCGGGTGAGATCGTGGATCGGCTCGTTCGTGCGCCACGCACCGAACTGCGCATCGACGAGCATCGACTCTCCGCCGTGCCCGTTCCGCTCGGGGCGCAGCTGCTCATCGGCGACCTGCGTCCAGGTGTATCCGAACTCGTCGCTGAGCGCGTCGCGGATGTCGGTGAAGAGGGACTCCGTCGCCGCGCGCTCGGTTTCGAGCGACGGCTGGGCAAGGATCTCCTCCGCAGTGAAGTCCTCGACGCCGGGGTACTCGGCCCACCGCTGCTCTTCGGGTGTCTGATCGGCGGCGAGCACCGCGGCATCCGGAGCGCGCAGCGCCGCGGCACCACCGACGGTCGCCATGTTGCCGAGAAGCGCGATGCCGAGCGCGACGGCACCCAGGCGTCGCGCTCGCGGGGTGATGAGTGCGGCGATGATGGCCGCCAGCACCAGTGCCTGCGCCGCTGCGGCAGTCACGGTGAACACCAGGTCGCCGCGATCGATCAACGCGAGCACCGCGAGGGCGAGGCCGAAGCAGAGGGCGCCTCCGAGCGCGAGCCACCCGAGCCAATGCGGCCGTCGTCTCGGACGGTCCAGCGTCGCGGTCTCGACTGCGGTGGTGGTGTCATCGTGTCGACCAGCCGCGTCCGTGGGTGCCGACCCCCGGGCGAGACGACTCGCCCCGCGGTATCCACCGGGCGGCGGCAGTGGCGGCGCGCCATCGCTGTACTCGTTCACCATGGCCTGTCCGTTCCCCCCGGGGCACCGTCAGAGCTGCCCTGCTCGCGCTCCTGACGCTCGCGCTCGCCCTCCTCCAGTTTGCGCTCGAGCTCCTCCAATTGCGAGTCGCTCGGCCCCTCATCGGCCTCGGGCGGCTCCTGCTCGGAGTCCTCGGGGTTCTCGGATCCGTCGTCTGGCTGCTCCTCCTGCGGCGGGTCCTGCTGCAGCTTGGCGAGGATGCGGCGCTCGAGCTCGTCGATGCTCTCCGGAGTGGATCGTTCGGGGTCGGGAGACTCCGGATCTGCGGCGTCGGTGCGGCACTCCTCCGGGTTCTCGGCGAGGATGCCGAGCGCCTCGCGATACAGGTCTTGCCCCGCTGCGGCGTCCCCGTCCTCCGTTGCGACGTCGCCCTGACGTTCCACGACCGTGGCGAGGTTGTATCGGACCGCGCAGACCTCGAGTCCCGGCGCGAGCGGCACCGCGCGTTCCAGGGCCTGACGCGCTCCGTCGAGGTCTCCGGTCTCGGCGAGACCGGTGCCGCGGTTGAAGTGCGCCTTGTACGGTTCGAACCAGTTCAGCGGTTGCTGCCACTGCGCGGCGGCGACGGTCCCCTCGGCGTCTTCGGCGGCGAACGCGCGCATGGCCTGCTGCGCGAAGATCACCATGCTGAGCAGCTTCGCGACCAGCAGCAGTGCGACGACCGCGATCGGGATCGCGGCGATGCCGCTCCAGAACCGGACCCGACGTCGCGTGCGGTTGCGCGCGAGCAGCTCCTGCATGGCCGTCATGGGTTCCCCGCTCATGAGCGCCCTCGCTCTCCGCCGGCGATGTGCGCGTCGGCAGCGTCGGCACCGGACCTTCCCGTGGCGGGCGCCGGGTCGCGCAATCGCACGAGTGCCGCGACGATCCGCGCGATCTCCACCGCGAGCCAGAGCGCCGCGACGAGCGCCGGGATCCAGTAGAGCTCGATGACGTTGCCGACCTGCCCGGCCTCCTGCTGCACCGTGACCGGCGGCGCTTCGGGCAGCTCGACCGGAGCGCCGGCCGTCCGAATCTCCGTGTCGACCCCGAGCTGAGTCGCGATCTGCTCCAGGTTCTCGACGTCGATGACGGACAGCGCCGGAGCTCCCTGGTACTCGATGTAGCCGTCGGCGCTCTCCGGGGCGTCGCTGCCGAACGGGTCGGTGGAGACCGAAGGGTTCGGCGTCGTCTCACGCATCGGACCGCCCGATGCGGTGCCGTACCCGAGCACCAGCCCCGTGTCGATGAACTGCGCGGAATCGGCGAACGACCCCGGTTCGGACGCCGCGGTCTGCTCGCCGTCACCCAGGTAGAAGACGATGCGGGACCGATCCTGGCCGCTGTCCGCGGCACCGCGGAGCACGTCGCGCAGCACGCTCTGCGCCTGCGAGATCGAGCTTCCCGCCGAGCGGGAAGTCACCTCGGGCGAGAGGACCGCCATCGCCGAGTGCAGCGCTGCCGTGTCGGTGGTGAGCGGCAGACGCACCTCGGTCGTCGCATCGAAGGTGATGAGCGAGAACCGGGCGCCGGGGTACTGCGCGGCGATCGCCTCCACGTCGGCGCGCGCGCCGGTCAACCGCGGTTCGCCGTCGCCCCAGTCCTCGGCGACGATGCTCGCAGTCGTGTCGAGCACGATGAAGACGTCGGCGTCGGTGGCGTACGTCTCGGATGCACCGCCGGGCACACCCGGTCGGGCGAGCATGGCGACGCACGCCAGCACGAACAGCACCCGGCCGCCCCAGAGGAGACGCTCCCTGCCGCGGCGGGTGCGCGCCAGCGCGACGCCGCAGAGCGCCAGCGCCCCGAAAGCGACGAGTCCGAGCAGCAGCGGGTGGATCACCGGTGAGAACGTCACAGTCGCAACCTCCAGAGGGCCGCGACGAGCACGAGCCCGCCGACGGCGAAGAGCGCGATCCACAGGTTCGGGGCATCGGTCTCGACGAGCTGCGCCTGCCCCTCCAGCGCGCGCGCCTCCTGCGCCTGCACATCGGCGACGATCCCCGACACGGTGACGGTGTCCGCCAGACCGTACGCCTCCCCGCCGGTGCGCTCCATCGCCTCGGCGAGACCCGCAGCCTGCTCTGCACTCACGCCCTCAGCCGGGTTGATCGAGTAGCCCCGCACGTCGCGGCTCGCGGCGAGGTCGGCCGCCTCCGGCAGCGTGAGCACCGGCGCCCCCAGTTCTTCGTTGTCCGTCGCCAGGATCACCGAACGCGAACGGTCCTCGTCCTCGTGATCGAACCGCATGACGCACGATGCGAACCCGTCGCCGATGAGCGAGGACCCGGATCCGAGCAGGGTGCCGGCCCAGTGCTCGGGATAGGCGTCGACGAAGTCGAAGCTCTGCTTGACCCGCGCGAGCTCCCGCTCGATGAAGGCGTAGTCGTCGGTCAGCGGGAACACCTGCACCGGCGAACTGTTGAAGATCGTGAGGCCGATGCGCTCGCCCCGCAGCTCGGGCAGCAGTTCCTCGAACACCTCGATGGTCTCGACATCGACGTCGGTCATCGATCCCGAGACGTCGAGGCAGAGCATGATGTCGCGGCTCGTGTTCTCGGGCTGCACGATCTGCTTCGCGACGGGGCGCGCGGCGACGATCGCGGCGGTCGCGAGGGCGGCGAGCCCGACCACCGCGAGCGCGGCGAGGACGGCGCGGCGACGCCGCAGCGCACGCGCGAAACTCGGGAGCGCGCGCACGCGCTCCGCTCGCGAGACATAGGCCGCGGGCGCCTCGGCTTCGGCGCCGCGATCGCGACGACGCGCCAGCAGGATCCCGCCGGCGACCGCCCCGATCGCGACCGCCAGCGCGACCCACAGCACCCACCCCTGACTCAGTGCCACGAGGTCACCACCGTGCGCCCCGCGTCGACACCTGCGATCGGGTCCATGTCGGCGGCACTGCGGAACATGCCCGGGTAATAGTGGCGCCCCACCGCCTCGACGAGCGACGGATGCACCCCGAGAGCCACCAGGTCCTGCAGACCGAGCACGGGCGCCTCGAACCCGCTGTAGTCCTGCACGAACGCGCGCACCTCCCGGCTGAGCTCCCGGTTGGCCGCGCGGGCGTCGAGCGCACCGTCGCGGTAGCGGTCCTCGATGCGCTGCAGCCGGTCGAGGTACTCGTTGCGCAGCGCGGCGAGCGCATCGTCGGGAAGCTCCGTCGATGCGGCACCGGTCACGCGCCGGGTCAGGGTCCTGCGGGGACGTGTGAACCACATCACGATCACCGCCGCGGCGAACAGCGCGGCGAGCACGCCGAACGCCAGCAGCACCCACCCTGCGCCGTACTGCGCCGGCGGGAAGAGCTCATCGATCTCGGACACGGGACCTCCGATCGAGGGCCGCGAGCAGCGTCGGCACCGCGGTCGCCTGCCCGCTGAGCGCGACGTGCGTCACGCGTGATCCGTCGAGCATGGCGTCGCGAATCTCGTCCTCCGCGCGATCCGCGGCGCGGATCTCGGCAACGACGTCGTCGTCGCCCGCGAGGAAGTCAGGGATTCGCCACCCGGTGTCGACATCGGCTCGGAAGCCCCGCGCGGGTCGCGCGCCCGGCACCGGGTCGGCGTCGGAGATCGTCACCCACAACAGGTCGTGCTGCGCCCGGAGACGGCGCACGAGTCGCGCCGTCTCCGCCGTGACGGGGGCGCGGTCGGTGACGACCATGAGGATGCAGCGCCGGCGCACCGTCCGCACGACGAAGTCCAGCATGCGATCGCGGTCGCTCGGAGCGCTCGCGGCTGAGATGGCGCTCCGGAGCGCGCGGAGCGCGGTCTCGAGCGCCCCCTCGGTCCGCCTCGCCGGCGTGCGCTGCACACCCGCCGCATTGCCGTGCACGAGTGCGAAGCGATCCCCGTGCCGGATCGACAGGTACGCCAGCGCCCCGGTGGCGAGGATCGCGAGATCGCGCTTCGGGGCCTCATCGGCGGCGAGCGCCGCCATGGACCTGCCGGTGTCCACCGCGAAGAGCACGGTCTGCGCGCGCTCGGCGCGCGAACGCTTGACGAGTGGCGTGCCGAGTCGTGCCGTTGCCCGCCAGTCGATGTCTCGGATGTCGTCACCGAACTCGTACCGGTGCAGGTCTTCGAAGTCGAGACTGCGTCCGCGCAGGATCGATGGGTACGCGCCCTCCAGCGCGTCTTGCGACGGCCGGGAGGAGGCGATGAAGAGGCGGCTCTTCACCTGCTCGATCAGGGTGGGCATGCGCGTCAGGGGGTCGGCACGGCTCCGAAGACCGCGTCGATGATCTGCTCGCTGCGCACACCCTCGGCGTCGGCCTCGAAGTTCATGAGCACGCGGTGACGCAGCACCACGTAGCGCAGGTTGCGCACGTCGTCGGGGGTGACGTAGTTGCGGCCGTTCAGCAGCGCGAGCGCTCGTGCGGCCTGCAGGAAGGCGATGCTCGCGCGGGGGCTCGCGCCGGTGCCGACGAACCGGGCGAGCTCCTCGCCGATGTAGTCGGCGGACTGACGGGTGACGTAGACCAGCTGCACGATGTACTGCCGAACGGCCGGGTCGACGTAGATGCGGCTCGCCACCTCCTGCAGCGCGAGCACGTCCGCGATCGTGACCTCGCTCGCGACGTGATTGTCGGCGTCGAGCACGCCCGAGTCGATCCGGTCGAGGATCGCGAGCTCCTCGTTCGGGCTCGGGTAGTCGACGATCTCCTTCAGCAGGAACCGATCCATCTGCGCCTCGGGCAGTTCGTAGGTGCCCTCCTGCTCGATGGGGTTCTGCGTGGCGATGACGAGGAACGGCTTCGGCAGTCGGTGCACCTCGCCGCCGATGGTGGTCTGGTGCTCCTGCATCGCCTCGAGCATGGCGCTCTGCGTCTTGGCGCTCGATCGGTTGATCTCGTCGAGCAGGACGAAGTTCGCGTGGACCGGCCCGAGCACGGTGCGGAACTCGCTGGTCGCCGCGTCGTAGATCTGGTTGCCGGTGATGTCGCTCGGCAGCAGGTCCGGGGTGCACTGGATGCGCTTGAACTTCGCACGCACGGTGTCGGCGAGCGTGCTCGCCGCGGTCGTCTTCGCGAGACCGGGAACGCTCTCCAGCAGCACGTGCCCGCCGGCGATGATGGCGACGAGCAAGCTGGTGCGCAAGCGATCCTGGCCGACCATCTTGGCGGAGTATGCGCGGGTGATGCGCTCGATCAGGGACGACGCGTTCGCGACCTCCGCATCGGTCGGCACACGGCTCGAAACGGCGTCATCCATGGCGGTGGGCAGCTCCTCGGATCAGTGGGGCCGCGTTCAGCGACCGCCATCCACTCTAGTCACCCTCCGCGCTGCGGCGAGATCGTCAGCACTGTCGATGTCGGCGGTTTCCCAGGTCGGTGCGTCGATGCGACGCAGGCGACCCTCGGCGAACAGGCGTCGGATCGGGCGATCGGCGAGATCCCCGCCCAGGTCGGCGACCGCCGAGCGGAGCGCGGCGGTGCGATGCACGCCGGAGAGCCACTGGGCGCGCTTATCGTCGTCCTGGAGCACCACGCCGTCGGCGGAGTCGTCGGCGGTCAGCGCACCGAGGGCGCGGACCAGACGGCGGCACACGAGATCGGGGTGCACGAGATCGCACGAGAGCAGCAGGGTCCACTCGCCGGTGAGCTCCGGAAGCGCGGCTGCGACCGCCGCGAGCGGACCGGAGAACGGCGGATCCTCGCGGACGAGCACCGTTCCGCGCGACGCGGCCCCATCGGGACCGACGATCACCACGCGCTCCGCACCGATGCCGCGGGCCGCAGACGCCGCGCGGTCCACGAGCCGCGCGCCCCCGAGGTGCAGATCCGCCTTCGCGACTCCCCCGAGTCGGCTGCCCCTGCCGCCCGCGAGGATGACCGCGTCGAACGGGATCACGCGCCGACCTGGATGACGGACACGCACTCGCCGGGCGCTACGTCGCCCCGGCCCGCTTCAACGATGGCGTAGGCATCGCTCGCGCCGTACCCGCCGACCGAGTGCGACACCCGACGCGCGTGCACGGCCGGCGCGCACGTCAGCATACCGTCGTCCTCACCGAGGATCACCGGCAGCACTTGGAGACGCCCGGCGGCACCACGCCACCCCGTTGCGGCGCGGGCCTGCACGCGATGCCGATGGATCCGCGCGGCCCCCTGCATGGCGAGCAGCGTCGGCCGCACGAACAGCTCGAAACTGACCGCGGCGCTCACGGGGTTGCCCGGGAGCGCGAAGACCAGCGCGCCGCCGGCCAGCCGGCCCGCGCGCTGCAGCTGCCCAGGCTTCATCGCGACGCGCACGCCGATCACGTCCGGCTCCGGTTCGAGAGCGATGCGGACGATGTCGTGGGTTCCGGGGCCGACGCCGCCCGTCGTGACGATCGCATCGCAGGTGTCTCCGAGCTGCGCGAGCATCTGCGCGAGGCCCGCGGCATCATCGCGGGAATGCCTCACCGCGACGGGCTCGATGCCGGCTTCGCGCAGCATTCCGGCGATGAGCAGCGAATTGGACTCCGGAATCTGTCCGCGCTCGAGGGCGGATCCGGGCGGCAGCAGTTCGGAACCCGTCGCGACCACCGCGACCCGGGGCCGCCGATGCACGCGGACCGCTGCGATTCCCGCGGCGGCGAGCGCCGAGACCCCGGCGGCGGTGAGACGCCACCCGTGCTGCGCGATGACCGCTCCGGCCCCGACATCTTCACCTGCGGCGCGCACATTGGCCCCGATGCGGACCGGGGCGAGCACCCGCACGGTCGACTCGCCCCATTCCCCGGCCCCGCGATCGTCACCGCTCGTCTCCTCGACCGGCACGACCGCGTCGGCGGAAGAGGGAACGGGAGCGCCGGTCATGATCCGGACCGCCTCCCCCGCTTCGATGACCGGGTCAGCCGAACTGCCGGCGGCCACCTCGCCGATGATCCGGAGCGCGGTCGCGGCGTCGCCCGCGGCATCCGCTGCGCGAATCGCGTACCCGTCCATCGCTGAGTTCGACCAGAGCGGCAGCGCGTGCGCCGCGGTGACGTCATCGGCGAGCACGTGCCCGAACGCGGCGCCGATCGGCAGATCGATCTCGGGGGTGTTGGGGGCATCGGCGACGAGGCGGGCGAGCCAGTCGTCCACCGACCATGTCGTCCGCCGCCCGTCGGCCTGAACGTGCGCCGGAGCGAGGACCCCGCGCTGCGTCGATTCGGTCATCGCATCCCCCGTTCCGTGCACACCGAGCACCAGGTCTTCAGCGTGGCATTGCTTACGCGCCCGTTCAATGCTATCCAGGAAGTATGTCTCGTATCGCGGCCCGTCGCCGGGTCACTCGCATCACGGTGGGCGAGTACCGCAACTCCCGCTCGGACTCCCTGACAGCAGAGGAGCCCCTGGAGATTCGCGTGCAGGGGCGCTCCCTCGCGGTCACCATGCGCACTCCGGGACACGACGTCGAACTCGCGACGGGTTTCCTCGTCTCCGAGGGCGTGATCGCCGCCGCGGACGAGATGCTGACCGCTCGTTACTGCGCCGGGGCCGTCGACAACGTGAACACGTACAACGTGCTCGACGTCGCGCTCGCCCCCGGTGTCGCACCGCCCGACCCGAGTGTCGAACGCAACTTCCTCACGAACAGCTCGTGCGGGCTCTGCGGCAAGGCGAGCATCGACAGCGTGCGCACCCAGTCCAGATACACCGTCGCCGACGATCCGCTCGTCATCGACGCCGCGATGATCGCCGGATTCCCGGACACCCTGCGCGCCGGCCAGGCCGTCTTCGAGCGCACGGGCGGCATCCACGCCGCGGCGCTCTTCGACGGCGCGACCGGAGAGATGCTCGTGCTCCGCGAAGACGTCGGCCGCCACAACGCCGTCGACAAGGTCATCGGATGGGCGTTGCAGAACGGACGGCTGCCGGGCCGCGGACTCGTGCTGCAGGTCTCCGGCCGCACGAGCTTCGAACTCACGCAGAAGGCCCTGATGGCGGGGATCCCGATGCTCACGGCCGTCTCGGCACCCTCCTCGCTCGCCGCCGACCTGGCCCAGGAGATGGGACTCACCCTGGTGGGGTTTGTGCGCGGACCCTCCATGGTCATATACAGTCGCCCTGACCGGGTGGTCGATGCCGAGCTCGAGGCTGCGGTCTCGACCCCCTCTGATCTTGCTGCCTCAGCCCACGAGGTGGCCCTCGACGAAGTGGAGCAGCCATGACCCCGAAAGCCCCTCGTGAAGACTTCTCCGATGAGGATATGAAGATCACGGAGCCGAAGGACTACGCTGCCGGTCTGGGGGGCGTCGTCCACTCGATGGAGCCCGCGCTGAAGCAGATGGGCCCGCTGCGCACCGCGAAGCTGCTGCTCAAGATGAACCACAAGGACGGGTTCGACTGCATGAGCTGCGCGTGGCCCGACCCGGATCGACGCAAGCCGGCCGAGTTCTGCGAGAACGGCGCGAAGGCCGTCACGTGGGAGGCGACACCGCTGAAGATTCAGCGGTCGTTCTGGGATGAGCACTCCCTCACCTCGCTCGAGGACAAGACCGAGTACTGGCTGGGCATGCAGGGACGCATCACCGAGCCCGTGTACAAGCCGAAGGGCTCCGACCACTACGCGCCGATCAGCTGGGACCGCGCCTTCGACATCATCGGCACGCACCTGCGCGAGCTCGAGAGCGCCGACGAGGCCGCGTTCTACACGAGCGGACGAGCGTCGAACGAGGCCGCCTTTCTCTACCAGCTCTTCGCCCGCGTGCTCGGCACCAACAACCTGCCCGACTGCTCGAACATGTGCCACGAGTCGACGGGCACGGCCATGGTCGAGACCGTGGGCATCGGCAAGTCGACGATCGCGTACAACGACTTCGGCAAGTCCGACCTCATCATCATCATGGGGCAGAACCCCGGCACCAACCACCCGCGTATGCTGACGGCCCTGCAGGAGGCCAAGGAGAACGGCGCCCAGATCGTCGCCGTGAACCCGCTGCCCGAGGCCGGACTCTTCGGGTACAAGGATCCTCAGGCCGTCAAGGGCTATATCGGCAAGGCGACGAAACTCGCCGATCAGTTCATCCAGGTGCGCAGCGGTGGAGACATGGCGCTGCTCCAGGCCATCTCGAAGCGCGTACTCGAGGCCGAGGGCCGCGCGCCCGGCACCGTGCTGGATCATGACTTCATCGCAGCGCACTCCGACGGCTTCGAGGCGTTCGCCGAACACATCGCGCAGCTCGATGAGCGCGCGGTCGAGCAGGCCACCGCGGTCCCCACCGCCGAGATCGACGAGCTCGCCGACCGGTACATCCAGGCCGACAGCGCCATCATCTGCTGGGCGATGGGCATCACCCAGCATCGCAAGGCGGTCGACACGATCCGCGAGATCATGAACCTCCTGTTCCTGCGCGGCAACATCGGCAAGCCGGGTGCCGGCGCCTCCCCCATCCGCGGCCACAGCAACGTGCAGGGCGACCGCACCATGGGTGTCTGGGAGAAAATGCCCGAGTCCTTCATGGACGCGCTCGGCGCCGAATTCGGCTTCGAGCCGCCGCGCGAGCACGGGTACGACGCGGTCGACGGCATCCGCGCCCTCGCGGAGGGCAAGCTGAAGGTGTGGGTCGGACTGGGCGGCAACCTGCTCGGCGCGATCTCGGACACCAACCTCGCCGAGGCCGGCATGCGCGGCACGCAGCTGAGCGTGCAGCTCTCGACGAAGCTGAACCGCTCGCACGTCATCACCGGTGAAGAGGCGCTGGTCCTTCCGGTTCTCGGGCGGACGGAGATCGACGTGCAGGCGTCGGGCCCGCAGTACATCACCGTCGAGGACACGGTCTGCGCCGTCCATGCCTCCCACGGTCAGATCCCGCCGGTCGCCCCGGACGCGCGCTCCGAGGTCGCGGTCATCGCCGGCATGGCGCACGCGGCGCTCGGCGATCGCTACGGCATCGATTGGCTGTCGTTCGCCGAGAACTACGACCGGATCCGCGACCGTATCGCGCGGGTCGTGCCGGGATGCGAGGACTACAACGCGAAGACGCGACGCCGCGACGGTTTCGTGCTGCCGAACGGGCCGCGCGATTCGCGCACGTTCCACACGGAGACCGGCAAGGCGCGCATCACGGTCAACGATCTCGAGCCAGTGGAGTGCCCGCCCGGCCGGCTGATCCTGCAGACCCTGCGTTCGCACGACCAGTTCAACACGACGATCTACAGCCTCAACGACCGCTACCGCGGCATCAAGAAGGGCCGCTCGGTGATCTTCGTGAACCCGGACGACCTCGCCGAGCTCGGCATCGAGGACGGGCAGATCGTCGACATCTTCAGCGAGTGGCAGGATGAGCCGGATCGTGTGCTGCGCGGCTTCCGCGCCGTCTCGTACCCCACCGCCCGCGGATGCGCCGCCGCGTACTTCCCCGAGGCGAACGTCCTCGTGCCGCTCGACAGCGCCGCGCTCGAGAGCAACACCCCCGTGTCGAAGGCGGTCATCGTGCGACTCGAGCCGTCGACCACGCCCGTCGGCGTGGGACGGCCCGCAGTGGTCTGACCCCTCGCTCGCGCAGTCCGACCCCCGGCTGCGATCCGCACCGGCCTTCCGGTATTGCGGACCGCAACCGGGGGTCGCGTCATGTGCAGCCGGGCACTGCGGCGTCGCGTTGCGAACTCCGCACTTGCGGCGATACAGTGACTTTTATGACGCACTTTCGGATGCGCGAGGCCGCGCAGTTGCTCGGCGTGAGCGACGACACGATCCGCAGATGGGCGAACGACGGTCTGCTCGAGGCCAGTCGCGATCGTGCGGGCGTGCAGGTGGTGACGGGTCGCTCGCTCGCGGCGCGCATCGCCCAGCTCGCCCCCGACGCCACCGGTGACGATCCGATCGTGCGGAGCGCGAGAAACCGGTTCACCGGCATCGTCACGGGCATCCAGGTCGAGGGCCTCGTGGCAGTCATCGAGCTGCAGTCCGGCCCGAACCGCGTGGTCTCCCTGATGACCGCGGAGGCGTGCAGCGACCTCGCCCTCGAGGTCGGATCCCGCGCCACCGCCATCGTGAAGGCCACCCAGGTCATTCTCGAAGCCGCCCGCCCCGTCGACACCGAGGACTAGCCCCATGCTCCGCACCAGGCGCACGCTCGCCGTCTCAGCGCTCGCCACCGCCGCTCTCCTGCTCGCCGGCTGCAGCGGTGGTGCGCCAGACGCCGGCGCCGATACGGCGGCGCCCACGAGCGACCTCTCGGGCGACCTCACCGTGTATGCCGCAGCGTCGCTGCAGGGCGCCTTCGAGCAGCTCGGCGACGACTTCATGACCGCGCACCCCGACACGGACCTCACCTTCTCCTTCAACGGATCATCCGTACTCGCCACGCAGATCCTGAGCGGCGCCCCTGTCGACGTCTTCGCGTCCGCCGACGAGCCGAACATGGCGAAGGTCACCGACGCCGACCTCGCGGCGGGTGATCCCGACACCTTCGCCACGAGCGAGCTCGTGATCGCGGTGCAGCCGGGCAACCCGTTCGACATCGCATCGCTCGCCGACCTCGCCGCGCCCGGCCCCGACGGCGCAGCACCCGTCACGGTCGTGTGCGCCGCCGAGGTGCCGTGCGGCAACGCGTCGCAGCAGCTGCTCGAGCGCGACGCCGTCTCCCTCACCCCCGCGAGCGAGGAGCAGAACGTGACCGCCGTGCTCACGAAGGTGCGCAAGGGCGAGGCCGACGCGGGTCTCGTGTACCGCTCCGACGTACTGAGCACCGATGGCGAGGTCGAGGCCGTCGATATCACCGATGCCGCCGAGGCCGCGGGTGCGTACATGATCGCCCCCATCGCGGGCGGGTCATCGCCCGAGGTCGCCGAAGCGTGGATCGCGTACCTGAATTCGGACGAGGCGCAGCAGCTCTTCGCCGAGCTCGGGTTCGGTCCGGCGCGCGACTGAGGCGGACGCGCATGAGGGATCCCGAGGCCGTCGCGCTGGCGCGCACCGTCCGCTCACGCCTCCCCCTCGGCGTGATCGTTCCGGCCGTGATCGGCATCGCGATCCTGGTGCTGCCACTCGCCGCCCTGGTGCTGCGGGTCGACTGGTCATCGGTTCCCGCGACGCTCGCCGATCCGGCGACGCGCAGCGCACTCGGCCTGTCACTGCTCACGGCGTCGATCGCGACGGTGCTCTGCGTCATCCTGGGGGTGCCGCTCGCCCTCCTGATCGCGCGCACGCGCGGACCGCTCGCCACCGTACTCAGGGCGCTGACCACGCTGCCACTCGTGCTCCCGCCGCTCGTCGGCGGGCTCGCGCTGCTGACGCTGCTCGGTCGCGGTGGTCTGCTCGGAGACTGGTTGCTCGAACTCGGCGTCCGCGTGCCGTTCACGACCCCCGCGGTCATCATCGCGCAGACGTTCGTTGCCCTGCCGTTCCTCGTCATCGCCGTCGAGGGGGCGCTGCGCGGTCTCGACGCCGAGATGGAGCGGGTCGCGGAGAGCTTGGGAGCGACACCGTGGACGGTCCTGCGGCGGATCACGCTGCCGCTCCTCGCCCCCAGCCTCGCCGCCGGGGCGATCCTGTGCTTCACGCGCGCGCTCGGCGAGTTCGGTGCCACGGCGCTATTCGCCGGCAACGCGGAAGGCAGCACCCGCACCATGCCGCTCGCAATCTACACGGCGTTCAACGGCGCCGGCGTGACCCAGGACGTCGCAATCACCCTGTCGCTCGTACTCGTGCTGGTCGCGATCGTCGCGCTGCTGTGCATGCGGTCGCGCGTGACGGGGGTCGCGCGGTGAGCGGACACGTGGAGCAGACGTCGCTCGATACGGGCGCGCTCGATGCTCGGGTCACGGTCGGGCGGGGTACGTTCACCCTCGATGCGGAGGTGTACGTCGCGCCGGGCGAGATCCTGGGCGTGATCGGCGCGAACGGCGCGGGCAAGTCAACGCTGCTCGGTGCGCTCGCCGGGACGCTCCCCCTCCGATCGGGGCAAATCACACTCGGCGACCGGGTCCTCAGTCGGACGGATGCAGCAACACCTGCGGTATCGGTGCCGCGCGCGGCGCGGCGGGTCGGGTACCTCG
Organism: Leucobacter tardus; assembly: GCF_017583045.1. Taxonomy (GTDB): domain Bacteria; phylum Actinomycetota; class Actinomycetes; order Actinomycetales; family Microbacteriaceae; genus Leucobacter; species Leucobacter tardus. The sequence continues at coordinate 1,240,585 of NZ_JAGFBF010000005.1, forward strand.
ATCAGCGCGCCCGGCTGTTTCCGCACCTCGACGCTGCGGCGAATGTCGCGTTCGGCCCACGGGCGCAGGGCCGGGGCAGACGAGCAGCTGACACCATCGCCCGCGAGTGGCTCGCGCGCGTCGGACTCGGCGATCGGGGCTCGGCGCGTGCCGAGGCGCTGTCCGGCGGCCAGCAGCAGCGCGTCGCGATCGGGCGCACGCTGGCGGCCGATCCGGCGCTCCTGCTGCTCGATGAGCCGTTCGCAGCGGTCGACGTGGCGAGTAGCGTCGACCTGCGGCACCTCGTCGCCTCGGAGGTCCGTCGCCTCGGCGTGCCGACGATCCTGGTCACGCACGACCCGGTCGACCTCATCGCGCTCGCCGATCGCGTACTGGTGCTCGAGGACGGCGTCATCGGCCAACTCGGATCCGTCGCCGACGTGCTCGGAGCCCCGTCGAGTCCATTCGCCGCGGAGTTCGCGGGCCGCGCGCTCATCCGCGGTCGGGCGTCGGATCACGGCACGATACACCTCAATGGCGCACCGGTATCGGAGGTCTCGGGCACCGGCCAACTGCCCCGCCCTGGCGCTGCCGCGGTGGGGAGCTTTGATCCGGCCGCCGTCCGTCTGACATCGCCCGCGGCGACGAGCACCGCGGCATCGAACGCAGCGATCGCCGCGGAATGGCTCGGGACCGTGAGCGCGGTCTTCGCGAGTCGCACGGGCGTCCGGATCACCTGTACCGAATGGCCGGAGTTCGTCGCCGAGATCCCGGTCTCCCGCGCCGTGCACCAGCACATCGCCGTGGGCGACCGCGTCGGCTTGTCACTCGCGCAGAGCGACCTCACCTTCGCGGTGCCCCGCGCACCGGCGCACCCCTGAACCGCGTCAGACTGCGGTGATCCAGGTGTCGACGACCAGAAGCCCCTCGGGTAACTGAGCGACGGCACGTGCGAGGTCGGGGTGCTGATCGAACACAACGACGTGCCAGATATCGTCCCCGTGCGCTGAGACGCCGCCGACAACGGACACGACCTCAGAGTCCGGGAGCGCTCCGATGATGCGCTCCGCACGGTCGACGTCTTCCGCCGACCACCGCACGGGCGACACGAGGACGCGCGCCCCGAAGCCGTGCGCGTCGACTTCCTGCGCAAGCGACTCCACCGCAGTCGAGACCACCGAGTAGACCGTCGTCTCGCGGACCACGATGGGATGCACCACGCTGACGCGCGGATCGCCGGCAAGCCCTGCGACCCAGTCATCGAGGTCGGCTGTGAGGCACCGCGATGCACTCTCCCCGGCGAGCAGCATTGTCGCACGGGCTCGCAGGTTCGCGTACTCCGTCTGCATGCGGCCGAAAGGCCTCGCCGCTGGATCCTCGACGTTCCAGTGGCCCACCGTCAGCTCAGAACCCCCGAGCTCACCGACGACGCGGACCCCCGCAGCGTCGTGCGGTGGTTCCGCGCCGCTCCACGTCAACCCGCGAACCGAGCCGCGATCCTGGCACGACGGCGAATCCGCTCCCGGTCGATCCGGACTCAGTACCCACCGATCAGTCGATACGCGGTACACCCACCCCGTGACCGCGACGCGACCCGCAGTGCGAGGCGACGAACTCAGCGAGCAATGCGTGCACATCAGGAGTGTTTCACCCGACTCACAACGTCGCCGCTGATTCCACGGCTGCGGTCGCCCTCTTTGACGAGGTAGCACCCGAGGCCCTCGTCGTAGTAGATGTCCATTGACCACTGCCTCGGGCCTTACACGTCTCCGAGCTCTTGAAGTAGTTGTCGTAGTAGCTGTAGTGAATACCTATTGCTTCAGCTGGCTCTGCGGTCACATGAGTGTTCACGGCAGCGAAGCCCGCGATAAGGACGCCCGTGAGCAGCAGTGATCGTGGCCGTCTCATCTTGGGGGATCTCGGACCAGACACCATTCGCATTGTGTTCTCCTTCCCTGGGGACCCCGTTGCTCCTCAGAGCGTTGCAGAGCAACTCAATGCCGAACATAAACGCTCGCCTGAGACAGAAACAGAGTTGATCGAAATGTCTGTGGAATCATTCAAAATGCGGACTCATGTTTTGAAACATGCCCACATACAATTCAACACCCGAGGCACTTCGAGTCGGTGACCGATTTCATGGTCCTGCTCGAACCCACCACGAGTTCCCCGCAAGTGTTACGCTGGAAAATTAACGCTTCACGAGGGGAGGGTGCCGGTGCCCGCACGGAAGATCGCCGACAGCAGCGTGACTGACCAGATGCGCCGCCCGCTCACCGACCTGCGCATCTCGATCACGGATCGGTGCAATTTCCGGTGCGTCTACTGCATGCCCCGCGAGATCTTCGGGCGCGACTACCAGTTCCTCGAGCGCGACGAACTGCTGACGTTCGAGGAGATCACCCGGCTCGCGCGTGTGGCCGCCGGCCTGGGCGTGCGCAAGCTGCGCCTCACCGGCGGTGAGCCGCTGCTGCGCCGCGGCATCGAAGAGCTCATCAGCATGCTCGCCGAGCTCCGCACACTCGACGGGGAGCCCCTCGACCTCGCGCTCACCACCAACGGTTCCGCTCTCCCGGTGAAGGCGGAAGCGCTGAAGGCGGCGGGCCTCGGCCGCGTGACCGTCTCGCTCGACTCACTCGACGAGGAGCGCTTCCAGGCGATCAACGATGTCCGCTTCCCCGTCTCCCGCGTGCTCGACGGCATCGCGGCGGCCGACGCCGCCGGCCTCGGCCCCGTGAAGATCAACACCGTCGTGAAGCGGTCGGCGAACGAGGACGAGATCCTCCCGCTCGCCGAGCACTTCAAGGGCACCGGGCACACGCTCCGCTTCATCGAGTTCATGGACGTCGGCTCTTCGAACGGCTGGCAACTCGACGAGGTCGTTCCATCGCAGGAGATCGTCGACCGCATCAACGCGGTGCACCCGCTCGAGCCCGTGCCGCCGCGGCACCCGAGCGACACGGCGAAGCGGTGGCGCTACCGCGACGGGTCGGGTGAGATCGGCGTCATCTCGAGCGTGACCAACGCATTCTGCGGCGACTGCTCGCGGGCGCGCATCTCGGCCGAAGGGCAGCTCTTCACCTGCCTCTTCGCGAGTTCCGGGCACGACATCCGGGCGCTGCTGCGCAGCGACGCGAGCGACGACGACCTCGCCGACGCGCTCGGCGGCATCTGGCGGCGAAGGGACGACCGCTACTCCGAGCGCCGCGCGGAGTTCACGGCGCGCGGCGAGGGCTCCCGGCCGCAGCGCATCGAGATGTCGTACATCGGGGGCTGACGGCGGCGCCTACGCGGGGTGCGCGGCCAGCCGACGGAGACCCTCGTCGAGGGAGACCGTGGGCCGCCAGTCGAGATCGCTGCGCGTCTGCCGCTGATCGAACCAGTGCGCCGTCGAGAGCTGTTCGGCCAGGAAACGAGTCATCGGCGGCTCATCGGCCCCGGGGCGCACCGCCCACACGCGCTCGATGAGTCCGCCGGCGGCGCGGCCTACGGCGGCGGGGATGCTCACCCGCGGCGGCCGCGCGCCGGCGGCGCGACAGATGCCCGCGAGCAGGTCGGCGACCGGCCGGGGCTCGCCGTTCGTGATCACGTACGCGTTGCCGTGCGCGTGATCGGCGCGGTGCAGGGCCGCGACAATACCCGAAGCCGCGTTCTCGACGTACGTCGTGTCGATCAGCGCTGTGCCCCCGCTCAGCAGCGGCAGTCTGCCCCGTCGCGCGCGATCCACGATCCGCGCGATGAGCTGCGTGTCCCCCGGACCCCACACCAGGTGCGGTCGCACCGCGACCACCCGCATGGACGCCGAGTCGCGCGCGAGCGCGAGCAGCTCGGACTCCGCTTTCGTGCGGGCGTACATGCCGCGCGCGGATTCCGGATCGGCGCGCTCGGCCCCGACGCCGGCGAGCGCGCTCCCCGAGTGCGCGACAGACGGCGATGAGACCTGCACGAAGCGAGTGACGCCCGCGGCTTCGGCCGCGTCCACAAGCGTCCGCGTGCCGTCCACGTTCACGGCCTGAAACTCCGCGGCCTCGCCGGCGAGCGAGACTTTGGCGGCGAGGTGCACCACACCATCGGCACCCTCGACGGCCCGCGCGATGAGGTCGGCGTCGGTGACCGAGCCGCGCACGTCCGTCACCCCGGCTACTCCGGAGGGGGTCCGTTGCAGCGCGCGCACCTCATGGCCCGCGGCCACGAGTTCCGCCGCGACCGCACGCCCGAGAAAACCGGATGCGCCGGTGATGAGGACGATCATGGTGTTCCCGTGGTCCGGCCCGCCAGCGAGCCCTCGGCCCACGCGGCCAGACGCGAGCGGTCGATCTTGGAGTTGTGACGGATGTCGGTCGGCAACTGCGGCACCGCGTACACGGCGGCGATCGGCATCGCCGTCGCCGCCCGCACCTCGTCCGTGAGCTCGGGCGATGCCAGGCCGGGGCGGCGCGTCTGCGACACGGTCTCGACCACGGCGACGAGCTGCTGCACGCCGCGCGGCCCGACGCCGACGACCGCGGCGCGGCGAACCGCTGCGACCGATTCGATCGCCTGCTCGGGCCCGACGGGCGCAACGGGGCCGGTCGCAGTGACGATGACGTGCGGCACGCGCCCCTCGACCCACAGGCGGCCACGCTCGTCAAAGTGGCCGACGTCGCCGGTCCGGTGCCAGCGAGACGCTGTCGAATCGTCGCCCGGCGAAGCCTCGAAGGCGGTGCCGCGCACGGCCTCCCGGTCGGTGAGCCACAGACGGTCGTAGCCCTGCTTGAGGTGCGGGGCGGAGATGATGATCTCTCCGAGCCGGCCGGGGGCGTCATCCGGCTCCCCAGTCGCTCGGCCGTCGTCGTCCAGTGCACTGATGAGCACCCGGTTCTCTCCGATCGGCTTTCCGACGCAGACGCCGTCGTCGGCGACCGCAGCGGCCTCGTGCACGCCGTCGAGCGTGATGTCGGAGACGAGCAGGCACTCCGTCATGCCGTAGGGCGTGTGCGGTGTCGCATGCGGCATCAGTTCCGCGATCGACGTCAACAGTGCTGCGCCGATCGGGGCGCCGGTCGACAGCACGGTGCGCACTCCGGCGAGCGCTTCGCGATCCGCAGCGGTGAGCGCGCTCGCGGTCGCGACGACGTTCAGGATCGCCGCGGGCGAGAGGAACACGATCGCCGCATCGCACTCCCGCACCGCTGCGGCGACGGCGCGCGCGGTGAGGGTGCGCGGCGCCGATACGTTCATGTCGGGTGTGGCGGACCGTGTACTGAGGGCGGGCCCGAGCAGCGCGAACGGGGCGAAGCCGGTCACCAACCCGCTGTCGGCGCAGACGTCGAGATGCTGCGCGAGGACATCGCGCAGCGCACTGAGCTGGCCGTGCGTGTACCGCACGCCTTTCGCAGGACCGGTCGAGCCGGACGTGAAGAGGATCGCAGCGGGGTCGTCGGCGGTCGGCTCGGGGGGCGTGTCGGCACCGCTGCCGAGGTCGGCCATGCCGTGCGCTGCGATATCGGCGAGACAGTGGGAGACGCCGAGTGCGGCGGCGACCGGCCGTGCGAGGCGCTCCGCCGAGATGCGGATGCCCGGCCATCCCAAAACCCGCGAAGCCGCGAGCCCGGTCCGCTCGCCGATGATGACATCGGGCCAGGCACCGCGCACCGCGCGCGTCAGTCCGCGGATGCCGAGGCCGGCATCCGCGACGACGACGACCGCCCCGATGCGCAGGCAGGCGTAGGTGACGGCGGTGAGGGTCGGCCCCGGCTGCACGAGCAGGGAGACCCGATCGCCCGCGCGCACCCCGATGCGGTGGAGGCCGGCGGCGATGCGACGCACCTGGGTGTCGAGCAGTGCCCAGCTCACCCGGACCGCGTCGCGGCCACCGCGCGCCGACATGTCGATGATCGCCGCGTCCGGGTCCCCCGCCCGGGCGTCGAGACCCGCCCACAAGGGCACGAACGGCGCCGCCGCGGCAGCATCGTCCGTCAGTGCGAACTGGGGATCGGGCGTTGCGCTCGACGTGTCGGGCCGGCGGTCCTCCAGCCAGTTCAGCATCGCGGCGGCGTACGGGCGCTCCTCGGCGATGAGGTGCCCAGCGCCCTCGAAGCGATGCACGTCCGCGTGCGGCAGACGATCCACCAGGTCGTCGAGGTACCGGTCGCTGAAGATCGGGTCTTTCGGCCCCCAGAGCATGAGCGCCGGCACGCGGAGCGCTGCGACGCCGTCGGCGATGCGCTCGAGCTCCGGGAAGCTGGGGTGATCGGGGTCCGCGGGGATGTCGGCGACGAACGCGCCGATCCCGCCGCGCCGGTCCGCAGTGAGGTACGGGCTGCGGAACGCGCGCCGCACCTCGGGGTCGAGGGAGGGCTCGGCGAGACCCAGGACCGTGTCGAGAAACCCGCTCGTAGCGACCGTCGACGTCTCGAGCACGCCCCGGAGCCCGGCGAGCCTGAGCGGGGCCGGAATCGGTCGATCGGCCGGGTGATGGACGGCGGTGTTGAGCACAGCGACAGCGGCGGTCTGCTCCGGGTGATCGACGGCCCACCCGAGCGACACGACACCGCCCCAGTCGTGGCCGAGCGTGACGACGGGCCCCGCGATGTCGAGCGCGTCGGTCAGCCCGGTGAGATCGGCGACGCGCTGCGCGAGCGTTCGGCTGCGCCCGGTGCGGTCGGAGAACCCCATGTCGAGCTGATCGACCGCGATGACGCGCCACGGCACTGCGCCGGCATCCGCCGCGTCCAGGGTCGCTGCGGCGAGCGAACGCCAGAGATAGGACCAGGTCGGATTGCCGTGCACCGCGAGGATCGTACCCCGCGGGGTGTGCCCGCGGCGCTCGAGCTCTGCACCGGTGTCGAGCAGGTGCCACTCGCGCGTGCGGCCGGCGTCGTCTGCGCGACCCGGCACCGAGACGATCCGGCTCCAGCTCGCATCGAGACCGGGCAGCCCCTCGGGCGGCAGCGAGGCGCGGCGACTCACCACGCGAGCTCCATCATCGCCGTGTTGAGTCCGGATCCGACCCCCATCAGCACCACTCGATCGCCCCGCTGCAGCGTCGCCTGCTCTTCCGCCAGCGTAATGGGAATCGAGGCGGGCCCGACATTGCCGTACTTGCCGAAGGTCGTCGGCACGCGCTTGCGGTCGATCCCGGTCGCGCCGATGATCGAGCGCGTGTGCACCGAGGAAACCTGGTGGGTGATGAAGCGATCGGCCGAGCCCCACTTCCACTCGGGCAGCGCTTCGCGCCAGGCCGAGACGACGAGATCGAGGCCGCCCTCAAGCAGCGCCTTCGCGTCGGTGAACATGCCCTCGACACTGCCGACGCACAGACCGTGGAACTGCGTGCCCGCGCGCGTGACGCCTCCGAGCAGCCGATGGCCCGACGGGTGCCGATCGGCGCGACCGAGCACGGCCGCAGCGGATCCCGAGCCGAGTGTGAGCGAGGCGAACTCGCTCATGAAGCCGTCGCGATCGATGTCCTCGCGTTGTAACCGCTCGATGGTGTTCGTCTGAATGTCGTCGGCGTCCTCGCCGTTCACCACGATCGCGTAATCGATCTGGCCGGACTCGATCATGCCGCTGGCCAGGCTCATACCGTTGATGAACCCCAGGCAGGCGTTCGCAACATCGAAGTTGATCGCCGATGAGGGCAGGCCCAGACCGTGGTGGAGCGCGACCGCGACCGACGGTTCGAGGTGCTTCCGCGTCACCGAGGTGTTGATGAGCAGACCGATCTGCGACGCGTCCACTCCCGCCTCATCGAGCGCACGTCGCCCCGCGGCGATGGTCGCATCGTCGGCGGTCTCGCCCTCGGCCCAGTTGCGCCGTTCGAGCACCCCGGCCACACGGCGCAGCATGCCGGACCGCAGCCGCAGCCGCGACAGCGCCGAGCCGAGTCGATGCTCGATGTCTTCAGAGGTGGTGACCCTGCTCGGCAGAACGCTCGCCACCGACAGCAGCGCGACGTTGTCAAAGCGGCTGACCGCGTTTCCGTTCATGAGTACTCCGTTGAAGACCTGGAAAATGCACAAATTGCGGGTTCAACCGTAGCCGTGCTGGCTGACCACCGAACCCAGGGAGCAGCGATCAGTGAGGAGGCGGTGACTACAACCCGACCCACTCGGTGGATCCCGACGAGAAATGCTGACGCTTCCAGATCGGAATCTCGTGCTTGATGCGCTCGACGAGCTGCTCGAGCGCCGCGAACGCCTCGCCGCGGTGCGGGGCAGCCGAGGCGGCGACGAGTGCCGCGTCGCCGATCTCGAGGGCGCCGATGCGGTGCACGGCGGCGAGCGCGACGCCCGAGCGCTGCGACTCTTCCGCGACCACGGAGGCGAGGAAGCGCTCGGCCTCAGGGTGGGCGCTGTACTCGAGCGATGCGACGCTGTGGCCGCCGTCGTGATTGCGGATCACGCCGCGGAAGACGAGCACCGCCCCGCAATCGGGGGCGTCGACCGCCGCGTGCACGGCCGCTTCGTCGATCGGCTCGTTCGTGATGCGCGCGAGAGGTGCGGTGCCCCGTTCAGTCATCGGTGCCGGCCTCGAGCAGTTCAGGGGCGACCTGTGCGATCTCGGTGATGCCGCCCTGCAAGTAGACGAGGTTCTCCACGCCGCGCTCCTGCAGCAGCGTGACGGCGCGCATCGCCCGCGGTTGCACGCCGCAGTAGACGACGATCGGGGCGTCGGCAGGAAACTCGTCCGGGCGCTCGATCGTGAGTGCCGGATCGGCCTCGAGGTCGGGCAGCGGGAGGAACGCCGAACCCGAGATGCGCAGTCGCGCGCGCTCATCGGGATTGCGCACGTCGAGCAGGGCGAACGTGGCGTCCTCGCGCACCATCCGCGTCAGGTCGGCCGACGTGATGCCCTGCGGCCCGCCTCCCGGCCCGTTGCAGAAACGTTCGTAGTCGGTGAGTTCGGTCACGGTCGGGGCCTCCGGATCTCGGGTGTACGGCAGCTCACGCGTGGTGGCTGCGAGGGCATCGTAGAGCAGCGCGCGGCCGATGAGGGGCGCGCCGACTCCGGTGATGAGTTTCATGGCCTCGGTCGCCAGGAGGGATCCGATGGTGCCGCAGAGACCGGGGAGCACGCCTCCGGTGCCGCAGGAGAGCACATCTTCGGGAGCCGGCGGCTGCGGGAACAGATCGCGATACCCCGGTCCGTACCGGTGCCAGGCGACCGAGACCTGCCCGTGGAACTGCAGGATCGCCCCCCACACGAGCGGAGTATCGGTCAACTGGGCCGCATCGTTGCTCAAATACCGGGTCGGGAAGTTGTCGCTGCCGTCGATCACGAGGTCGTAGTCGGCGAAGATCGTGAGCGCATTGTCCGACGTCAGCGTGCAGTCGTGGGTCACGATGCGCGGACCGGGATCGAGACGCGCTGCCGTCTCGGCGAGAGAGTCGACTTTCGGCCGTCCGATGTCGGCGGTGCCGTGGGCGATCTGTCGGTGCAGGTTCGAGAGCTCCACGCGGTCGTCGTCGACCACACCGATGACGCCGACGCCGGCGCCGACGAGGTAGGGGACGCAGGCGCTGCCGAGTCCCCCGGCACCGATGACCAGCACCCGGGCGGCGGCGAGACGACGCTGCGCCTCGTCGCCGAATCCGGGCAGCACGATCTGCCTGGCCGCGCGTGCAGCTTGCTGCTCCGTGAGCGCGGCCACGGGGTCCACGAGCGCACCGGGCCGCGGAGTCGTCGCTGAACGCATGCGCCCAGTGTATCGGCCAGCTACGATGTCGGTATGGCGCAGATCACCGTGAGATACTTCGCCGCTGCGGCGGAGGCCGCCGGCGTCGCGGAGGAACAGATCGACCTCGGCCCCGAACCGTCGCTCGACGGGCTGCGCGCGCACCTCGCCGAGCGCTACGGGTCCGAGATGGCGCGGGTGCTCCGCGCGGGGTCGTTCCTCGTCGACGGCACGGTCAGGCGCGACGGTGCGGCGCTGCTCGAGGCGTCCCCCGTCGTCGACGTCCTCCCCCCGTTCGCGGGCGGGTAGCCGCGTGGTCTCCGTCGAGGGCTACCTCGCCGACGTCGCCGACCTGCTGGCGCCGCTGATCGCGCGGGTACGCGCGGCGGATCCGGAGCTCGTCGCGATCGGCGATCCCGCACTGTGCGGTCGCGTCGTCGCGGAGCCGGTGCGCACGCGCATCCCGCTCCCCCCGTTCGACAATTCGCAGATGGACGGGTACGCCGTTCGTGCGCGCGATCTCGCGGGTGCATCCGCGGACCATCACGTCGCTCTGCCGATCGGGGTGACCATCGCGGCGGGTGATCCGCCGGTGCGTCACGTGCCGGGAACGGCGTCACCGGTCATGACGGGCGCGGCGATCCCGCTCGGGGCCGATGCCGTCGTGCCCGTGGAGCGCACGCTGCCCCCGGCCTTCCCCGCGCTCAGCCGCGCCGGCGACCGCCTCGTCAGCAGCGACATCACCTTCGCCGCCCCGATCGACCTGGGCACCTTCGTGCGCCGCGCCGCCGAAGACCTCCCTGAGGGGGCCGCCATCGTCGATGCGGGTGCGGTGCTCACGCCGACCCGCATCGGCGCACTGGCGTCCGCCGGAGTCGCGACCGCGCCGGTGAGGCGGCGCGTGCGGGTGCTCATCTGCACGACGGGAGACGAGCTCGTCGAATCGGGCGCCCTGCCGCCCGGGCGGATTCACGACGCGAACGGGCCGATCCTCGCTGCGATGCTCAGGGCCGCCGGGGCCGACGTGCGGCTCCTGCACAGCGCCGATCGCGCCGATGCTCTCCGGGACCTCATCGCCGTCGAGGCGCCGCGCACCGACCTGCTCGTGACATCGGGCGGGATCAGCGCGGGCGCGTACGAGGTGGTGCGCGATGCGCTCGCACCGCTCGGCGCACGCTTCGTCGGCGTCGCCATGCAGCCGGGCGGGCCGCAGGGGCTCGGATCGCTGCAGCTCCCCCGCGCCGATCGGCCCCTGCCCGCGCTCTGCTTTCCCGGCAATCCGGTGAGCACGGTCCTGTCGGCCTCGCTCTTCCTGCTGCCTGCGCTGCGCGAGTTGGCGGGCATGCCCCGCGAAGCGAGCACGCGCGTGCGCCCCCTGGCCACCGACACGCATTCCCCCGAGCACAAGCTGCAGCTGCGCCGGGGCCGCATCGAGGCGGATGGCAGCGTGACGCCCCTCCCGCCCGGATCCCATCTGCTTCACGACCTCGCCGAGGCAGATGTGATCGCGCAGATTCCCGCCGGAGTCGCGTTCGCACCTGCCGGTACCCCCGTCACCACCTGGAGGCTCCATGCCTGAAGACCGTCTCACCCACCTCCGCGCCGACGGCAGCGCCCACATGGTCGATGTCACCGAGAAGGCCACGACCAAGCGGACCGCGAGTGCCGAGTCGGTCCTCGTCACGCGCCCCGATGTCGTGCAGCAGCTCATGACGGGCGACCTGCCGAAGGGCGAGGCCCTCGGCACCGCGCGCATCGCCGGCATCATGGCGGCGAAGCGGACCTGGGAGCTGATCCCCCTCTGCCACCCGCTGCCCCTCACGAAGCTCGCGATCGATTTCACCGCGGAAGACGACCGCGTGCGCGTCACCGCGACCGTCACGACGAAGGGCGTCACCGGCGTCGAGATGGAAGCGCTCACCGCGTCGAGCGTTGCCGCGTTGACGCTGTACGACATGATCAAGGCGGTCGACAAGCACGCGAGCATCACCGATACGCGTGTGCTCGCGAAGTCGGGCGGCAAGAGCGGCGATTGGAGCGTCGAGTGAACCGGTCGGGGCGGCACGCCGTCGTCATCGTCGCGTCGACGAGCGCCGCGGCAGGCGAGGCCGATGACACGACCGGTCCGGTGCTGCGCGCCTGGCTCGACGACCGGGAGTTCGAGACTTCGGCCCCCGTCGTGGTCTCCGACGGCGCAGCGGTGGGCGCAGCACTCCGCGACGCGCTCGACGCGCAGCCGGCGGTGGTGCTGACGACGGGCGGGACCGGGGTATCCCCGAGCGATCGCACCCCGGAGGAGACCGAGCGGCTCATCGACATCCACCTGCCGGGCATCATCGAAGAGCTGCGCCGCGTGGGCGCCCAGCACGTACCGACGGCGATCCTCACCCGCGGCGTCGCCGGCTTCGCCGGCCGCACGCTCGTCGTGAACCTGCCGGGTTCACCCGGCGGGGTCCGCGACGGTCTGGCCGTGCTCGATACCGTGCTCGAGCACGCGCTGCAGCAGCGCGCCGGCGTGAACCCCCGCGATCATCACGCGCATGGCGCGCGCACCCGTCAGAGCGACTCGCGCACGTAGGCGAGGTCGCGGATCGCGCGGCCTCGATCCTGACCCTTCTTCTCGAACGCGGTCAGCACCCGGCCGGGGAACCGCTCGGCCCACTCGCCCGCGAACCCGCGGTCGAACCCCGGTGCACTGTCGAGCACCTCGCGCATCTGCACGGCGTAGTCCTCCCAGTCGGTCGCGAGCCTGAGCACGCCCCCCGGCCGCAGCGCCCGATGCGCGATCGCCGCGAAGTCGGGGGCGACGAGCCGCCGCTTCTGATGCTTCGCCTTCGCCCACGGATCCGGGAAGAACACCCAGATCTCGTCGACGCTGCCCGACGGCAGGAATCGATCGATCACTTCGGGGGCGTTCGCCTCCGCCAGTTTCAGATTCGTGAGACCGGCGACTTCCGCGCGGATCATGGTGCGTGCCAGGCCGGCGCGGAACACCTCGATCGCGAGAAAGTTGGTCTCGGGGTGCGCCTCCGCCGCGTGCAGGATCGCGTGCCCCTGCCCCGAGCCGACCTCGACCACGAGTTTCGCCTCGCGCCCGAACAGCTCTGCGGGATCCGTGGCCGCGTCATCGGCGACACTGGTCGCCGCCGGTCCGCGCGGCACGTCGACGAGGTACCCGTGACGCAGCTCCTCCCACGCGCGCTCCTGCGACGGTGTCATCCGTCCACTGCGGCGCACGAACGAGACCGGCTTCTGCCGGAAGCGCGACGGGTCGAAGTTCTTCGGGGGCAGTGGCTGACTCATCGCCGCCGCTTCTCGCGGATGCGCATGTTGATGACGAGCGGAGAGCCCTCGAAGCCGTAGCGCTCGCGGAGCCGACGCTGGATGAAGCGACGGTACCCGGGGTCGAGGAAGCCCGAGGTGAACAGCACGAAGGTCGGGGGCCGGTTCTGCACCTGCGTGCCGAACAGGATGCGGGGCTGCTTGCCGCCGCGCAGGGGGTGCGGGTGGGCCTGGACGAGCTCGGCGACGAAGGCGTTGAACTTCGCCGTGGGAATACGGGTGTCCCACGACTCGAGCGCCGTCTCCAGCGCCGGCACGAGCTTCTCGAGGTGACGACCGGTCCGCGCCGAAATGTTGACGCGCGGCGCCCAGTCGACGTGCGACAGATCCTGCTCGATCTCGCGCTCGAGGTAGCGTCGACGGTCGTCGTCCAGAAGGTCCCATTTGTTGAAGGCGAGCACGAGCGCGCGACCCGATTCGAGCACGAGGTCGATGATGCGCAGATCCTGATCGCTGATCGACTCGGAGACATCGAGCACGACGATCGCGACCTCTGCCTTCTCGAGTGCGGTCGAGGTGCGCAGCGACGCGTAGAAGTCGGCACCCTTCTGCAGGTGCACGCGACGACGAATGCCCGCGGTGTCGACGAAGGTCCAGACGCGACCGGCGATCTCCACCTGCTCGTCGATCGGGTCGCGCGTGGTACCGGCGATGTCGCTGACCACGGCGCGCTCGGCGCCGGCCGCCTTGTTCAGCAGGCTGGACTTGCCGACGTTCGGCCGACCGAGAATCGCGACCCGCCGGGGTCCGCCGAGCTTCGGCTGCGCGACCGCCGACTCGTCGGGCAGCGCCGCGATGATCTCGTCGAGCAGGTCGGCGACGCCTCGACCGTGCAGCGCCGACACAGGGCGAGGCTCGCCGAGTCCGAGGGACCAGAGCGCTGCCGCTTCCGGCTCCTGCACGGCGTCGTCGACCTTGTTGGCGACGAGGAACACGGGCTTCTGCGTGCGGCGCAGCAGACCGACGACGTGCTCGTCGGTCGCCGTCGGGCCGACCCGGGAATCGACGACGAACATCACGGCATCGCACAGCTCGATCGCGACCTCCGCCTGCTGGGCGACGGCGGCGTCGATCCCGCGCGCGTCGGGCTCCCACCCGCCGGTGTCGACGACCGTGAATCGCTTGCCCGCCCACTCAGCCGGGTAGCTCACCCGGTCGCGGGTGACGCCAGGCACGTCTTCGACCACGGCCTCGCGACGACCCAGGATCCGGTTCACGAGTGCCGACTTGCCGACGTTCGGACGCCCGACGATGGCGACCACGGGCAGTGCCTCGGCCGCGGGCTCGGTGAAGCCGATGAATTCGCCGTCGGCATTGACCAGGAAGGAGTCGTCGTCCTCGAGTTCGTACCCGTCGAGGTTCGAGCGCATGGCGGCGAGCCGCTCCTCGTCGGTCACGTCATCGCTGTCGAGAGCCGCGTTGTACTCGCCTCCGACGATCACGTCGCTCTCCTCGATCTGCGACGGGTCGAACGCCTGCTCGGCGTCGGTCCCGTCCGGTCCGGTGTGCTGGTCGGTCATGGGGTGTCTCCGTTCGCGGCGGACGCGGAGTCCGCCAGTTCGTTCTGGGCGCCGCGGACCACTGCGATCACGGCATCGACGGATCCGTCGAAGTCGAGATCGCTCGTGTCGATCGTGGTCACACCGGGCGCTGCGGTGAAGAAGTCGACGACGAGCGCGTCTTTCGCGTCGCGCGCCTCGATATCGGCGAGTACGTGTTCGTGGCTCAATCCCGGCAGTTCGCCCGCACGACGGTGCGCGCGAACCTCGGCCGAAGCGGTCATGAGAATGCGCACCGGAGCGTCCGGCGCCACCACCGTCGTGATGTCGCGTCCCTCGATGACCACGCCGGGCAGACCCGAGTCCGCGACGATCCGTCGGAACATCGCGTTCAGTCCATCGCGCACGCCGGGGTGCTTCGATACGCGGCTGACCTGCGCGCTGATGTCCGGCTCGCGGATGGCAGCGGTCACGTCGGCCTCGACGTGACCCGGCACCCGAACGAGCACCCGTGCGTCGCCGCGCAGGGCGGTCTCATAGCGCCACGCGGCGAGCAGCATCTCGACCGCAGCGGGATCATCGAGATCGGTTCCGGTCTCGAGCGCGGTCCACGCGAGGGCACGGTAGGCCGCGCCGGTGTCGAGGATGCCGAACGCGAGCCGCTCGGCGGCCGCTCGCGACACGCTGGACTTGCCGCTGCCGGCTGGTCCGTCGATGGCGACGAGGATCGGGGCGTCGGTCACAGCGTTCTCCATCCGCGCTCGGTGAGGTCTCGCCTCGCGTCCTCGACCACTTCCGGGAGGACCGCGATCTCGGCGAAGCCGATCTGGGCGCCCGGCGAGTGCTCGAGGCGCAAGTCTTCCATGTTAACCCCCAGCTCTCCGAGTTCGGTGAGCAGGCGACCCAGTTCACCGGGCTGGTCGTCGACGAGCACCGTCAGGCGGACGAACCGCTCGGATGATCCGTGCTTGCCGGGGATGCGCGCCACGCCGCGGTTCCCGTCGGCGAGGAAGCCGGCGATGGCGCGTTTCGCTCCGGGAGCGTCCACGTCGCGCAGAGCCGCGATCAACGACTCGAGGTCGGCGTGGACGCCGTCGAGCAGCTCGACGACGGGACCGCGGTTCGCGGTGAGGATCTGCACCCACAGTTCCGGATCGCTCGATGCGATGCGAGTCGTATCGCGCAGTCCCTGACCGGCGAGCCCGACCGCGGGATCAGGCGCCGCGAGCAGCCGACCGGCGAGCAGGCTCGAGACGATCTGCGGGAGATGCGAGACGACCCCCACGGCCCGATCATGATCCTCCGGCGTCATCTCGAGCGGCGACGCTCCGAGGTCGAGCGCGACCGCCTCGACGACGGCGAGCGAGGCCGCAGGGGTCTCGCCGTCGCGGCAGATGATCCACGGCCGCGCGGTGAAGAGATCGGCCCGAGCCATGATGGCGCCACCGCGCTCGCGACCGGCCATGGGGTGCGATCCGACGTAGCGGGTGAGGTCGAGGCCGCGCGCGCGCAGCGTCTCGTAGGGGGCGAGCTTCACACTGGCGACGTCGGTGACGGTGGACTCGGTGAACCGCGCGAGCGCGGCTTCGACGGCGTCGGCCGTCACATCGGGCGGCGTCGCCACGACGACGAGGGCGGGCTCCGGGTCGGAGGCGTCTCGGACGCGGCCCGCTCCGTAGTCCGCCGCGAGCGCCACGGTGGTCGGTGAAAGATCCTCGAGCGTGACATCGACACCGAGCTCGCGGAGCCCGAGTCCGACACTCGCGCCGAGCAGGCCCGCACCCACGATGTGCACGGGACCCGCGGTGCGCGCGGCTCGGCCGCCTCGGATCTCGCTCATCGGTCGGCTCCTCCCTGGATGCTGCCGGGTGATGCGTCGCGCGCATCGGGGCGCGGCCCCCGGCCGTGCGGGTTGCCTCGGGCCGCGACTCCGCGCATGCCTCGCGCTCCCCTACCGTCGCCCGGCCGCCCTCCGGTCGCGGACCTGCCGTCGCGCGGCTCGGTGGCGCTCAGCAGCGCTCCACGCTCGCCCGCGGAGAGCTCGCGCAGCTCACCGCTGCCGAGCGTGCCCAGAGCGAGCGGACCGAACCGACGGCGCACGAGTTCGACGACCGGGTGCCCCACCTCGGCGAGCATGCGGCGGACGATCCGATTCCGTCCCGAGTGGAGGGTGAGCTCGACGAGCGAGTGGCTCGCGCCGCGCCCCCCGGGCAGGATCTTCGCGTGATCGGCGTGGATCGGCCCGTCGGCGAGCTCGATGCCGTCGCGCAATCGCTGGATCACCGCGGGCGTCACCCGACCGCGCACCTTCGCGACGTACGTCTTCTCGACACCGAACTTCGGGTGGGCGAGCGCGTGGGCGAGCGCACCGTCGTTGGTGAGGATCAGCAGACCGCTCGTGTCGGTGTCGAGCCGGCCCACGTTGTACAACCGCTCCTCGAAGCGATCGGTGAACTCCCGCAGATCGGGTCGGCCCTGCTCATCGCTCATCGTCGACACGACGCCGCGCGGTTTGTTGAGCATGAAGTAGCGTTTGGAGACGTCGAGCTGCACCACCACGCCGTCGACCCGCACCTCGTCGTGTGCGACATCGATGCGACTGCCGAGTTCGAAGACGGGTTCGCCGTTCACTTCGACGCGGCCGCTCGCGATGAGGGTCTCGCACGCGCGCCTGGAGGCGACGCCCGCGTGCGCCAGCGCCTTCTGCAGGCGCGGCCTCGGATCCTGTGCGTCATCCGTCATGCGTCACTCCGTTCCGCCTCATCGGGCGCGGGCACAGCGCGGGGCCCGCCGTGCAGTCCCTCCGCATCGAACCCGTCGCTGCCGTCGTCGAGCAGGGGCGAGATGGGCGGCAACTCTTCGATCGATCCGATGCCGAGGTGTCGCAGCAGCTCATCGGTGGTGCCGTAGAGGAACGCGCCCGTCTCCGGATCCTGACCGACCTCGGTGATGAGCCCCCTGCCGACCAGCGTGCGCACCACCGAATCCACGCCGACGGCGCGGATGGAAGCGATCGCACCGCGAGAGATGGGCTGGCGATACGCGATGACGGCGAGCGTCTCGAGCGCGGCCTGCGAGAGCTTGGCCGGACTCTGCTGCTGCACGAAGTCGGCGATCACGGGATCGAGGCTCTCGCGCACGTAGAAGCGGTAGCCTCCGGCGACCTCGCGCAGTTCGAAGCCGCGCACTCGCCCGCCGGGTTCGCCGTCGTAATCGGCGACGAGTGCGGCGACCGCGCGTCGGACCTCGCGCACCGGACGGTTCGTCGCGGTCGCGAGCGCCACCGCACTGAGCGGCTCATCGGCGACGATCAGCACCGCCTCGAGCTGCTGCTCGAGCGTGTGCTCACCGCGCGCCCGGTCCAGTTCGGTCTCGGTACCGGCCGCATCCGTCTCGAGCGTGCGCACGTCATCAGTCATAATCGGTTCCCAACGTTGCGAGATCGTCGTCGGACCAGTGCTCGCCGGTCCACGTCACCGTCAGCTCGCCGAGCGGCTCCAATTGCTCGAACGTGACCGCGGATCGCCGGTAGAGCTCGAGGATCGCCAGGAATCGCGCGACGATGACCCCCTGTTCGATGACTCCCGCGATCATGTCGCGGAACGACTGACGGCCGGAGGTGCGCAGCAGCGAGACCACGATCGCCGCCTGCTCACGGATCGAGACGAGCGGCGCGTGCAAATGCTCGAGGCCGACGGTCGGAATCTCGCGGGGGGTGAACGCCAGCGTTGCGATGGCCGCGAAGTCGTCGGGCGAAAGCGTCCAC
This sequence comes from Leucobacter tardus, assembly GCF_017583045.1. GTDB lineage: Bacteria > Actinomycetota > Actinomycetes > Actinomycetales > Microbacteriaceae > Leucobacter > Leucobacter tardus. Next base: position 1,258,829 of record NZ_JAGFBF010000005.1, read on the forward strand.
ACGAGTTCGGGGCCACGATTGCGGTACTGCGGGTCGAGCGGGGTCTGACGCGGATGCCTGGCGGCCTCGGTCGCGAGTCGCCGGCGGAACCACTCGCTGGCCTGCTTGAAGGCGCGGTACTGCAGCAGCCGGGCGAAGAGCAGGTCTCTGGCCTCGAGCAGGGCGACGTCGTCGGCGTCGACGACTTCTCCCTGCGGGAGCAGGCTCGCGATCTTGAGGTCGAGCAGCGTCGCGGCGACCACGAGAAACTCGGAGGCCTGATCGAGTTCGGCGAGCCCCTGACCTTCGAGCCCCGAAAGATACGAGATGAACTCATCGGTCACGAGGCTCAAGGACACCTCGGTGATGTCGAGTTCGTGCTTGCCGATGAGGTTCAGCAGCAGGTCGAAGGGACCGTCGAACGCGTCGAGGGTGACGTGGAACCCTGGGGCGGCCTCCGCACCCAGCTCTGCGTCGGTCTGCTGCGCGGCCATGGACGTTACGCGCAGAGCTTCCGCTCGACGAGCTCACGGGAGAGGCGGAGGTACGCTTCGGCTGCGGCGTTGCTCGGGGCGTAGTCGAGCACTGACTTCGCCGCGATCTGCGCGTCGGGCAGCTTCACGGTTCTGCCGATGACGGTGTCGAAGACCTTGTCGCCGAACGTATCGACGACGCGTTCGAGCACCTCGCGGGCGTGGAGGGTGCGCGGGTCGTACATGGTGGCGACGATCCCGTCGAGTTCGAGCATCGGGTTCAGGCGATCGCGCACCTTGTCAATGGTTTCGATGAGCAGCGCGACGCCGCGGAGTGCGAAGTATTCGCACGCGAGCGGGATCAGCACGCCGTGGCTCGCCGTCAGCGCATTGACGGTGAGCAGGCCGAGCGATGGCTGGCAGTCGACCAGGATCACGTCGTAGTCGGGGGCGATCTTGCGCAGCACCCCGGCCAGGATCTGCTCGCGCGCGACCTCGGTGACGAGGTGCACCTCGGCAGCGGACAGGTCGATGTTCGCCGGGACCACGTCGAGACGCGGCGTCTCCGTCTGCTGCACGACCTCGCGGGGGTCCTTCACCTTGCCGAGCATGAGATCGTAGATGGTCGGCACGTCGTGCGCCGGCACGCCGAGGCCCGCGGACAGCGCGCCCTGCGGATCGAAGTCGACGGCGAGCACCCGGCGGCCGTAGCGCGCGAGCGCGGCAGCGAGATTGATGGTGCTCGTGGTCTTGCCGACGCCGCCCTTCTGGTTGCACATCGCGATGATCCGTGCCGGGCCGTGACGGTCGAGCTTCGGCGGTACCGGGATGAACCGATCGGGCCGCCCCGTCGGGCCAGGTTTCGCCGCGTTCGTCGCCACTCTCGCCCCTTTCGTTCCGCTGACGCTCCATCCTATCGTGCACGGCAGGCGACCTTCGGAGGCGTGCCGCGGGGCGGTTCGGTGTAAAATTCTGAGCGGGGAACAACAACGCCTGTCGACGAGCCCAGGGTGTCACCGTCGACACGCGGACCCGGCGAGCACCATCCGGGTGCCGCTGGCACGAAAGGGGTGCGGCATGCCGCAGAACGTCTCGCAGATCCGCGGGAGGCAGGCCGAAGAGCTGACCGCCGATGCACTGCGCAGCGATGGCATGCTCCTGCTCGTCACCGGTCTGACCGGCACCGGAAAGACGACGTTCCTCCGCACGCTCGGCGAGCACATCGATCACGAGAACGTCGGCCCCGTCCACTACGTGAGCGCCGACGAGTTCGAGGTCGATATCCCGTTCAGCTTCATCGAGCGCATCCTGAGCGCTGGCATGAGCCGCAATGCACAGATCGATCCCGCGACGCCGTCGGCGGAGGTGGCGAACCGCCTGCTGCACGCGCTCGTCGAACTGCCAGAAGGCGCCCTGCGCACGGTCCTCATCGACAACGCGCACTGGATCGACGGGGCATCGGTGCGGGTGCTGCGGTACATCATCCCCCGCGTCGTGCAGCAGCGGGTCATCCTGGCTTTCGCGACCCGCTATCGCGATCACCCCGAGTCGTTCGCCGCCCACCTCAGCCGAGTGACCGACGCGAACCCGCAGCACCGTCGGCTCGATTTCGCGCCGCTGACAGTGCCTGAGATCAAGGGTCTCGCCATCGAGCACCTCGGCACCGGCATCTCCACCACTGCGGCAGAGAAGATCCTCGGAGCGACGGGAGGGACGTTCTCGGGCGTCGAGCGCGTGTTCAGTCAGCTCACCCCGGAAGAAGTGCGCCAGCTCCACCTCACGTGGGACATACCGATCCGGGACTGGGTTCCGATGGACGAGGATCCCACCCTCAGGCCGTACACCGAGCTCGACGAGGCCGGCCGACTCGCAGCGGAGATCGTCTGCCTCGCCTCGCAAGAACTCAGCGCCTCAGAAGTGCAATCGGTCGCGGAGTGCCTCGGCACCGAAGTGGATATCGCTGCCGCGGTGGCGTCGTCTCTGATCGTGGAGTCCGGATTCGGTGCGACCCTCGCGCCGGCGCATCCCTTGATCTCGTATTCGCTGCGTCAGCGGCTGAGCTCGGAACGGTCGCGCCTGATCTCCGGGGCGCTCGCCGGGGTGACCGACGGGTTCATCGCGCTGAGCCACGCGCTCGACGGTGCGGTGGAGTGGGATGCCGCTCTCGCCCGGACCGTGGACGCCTACGTCGCCGATGCCGTCGAGCGCGGCAGTTTCGCACAGGCGTACGAGGCGTTGCGCGGGGCCCTCGGGCTCGCGACGGGCGCAGAACGCGAGCGCGTGCTGCTCGACCTCGTCCTCCTCAACCTGCGCAACAAGACCGGCTTCGCCGTCCTCGAGTTCCTCCCCGAGCTCGAAGCGCTCCCCTCGTCGCTGCTCCGTGAGTGCGTCGTGATCGCGATCAGCATGTACCGGTTCGAACGACCGCCGGAGTCGGAGCGCCTCGATCTCGCCCTCGAGCGCAGCGCCGACGACACCGACGCCGATGCGCGCACCCTCAGGGCCTTTCTCGCATCGATCGCGGTCATCATGACGGCGCGGACCCGACGGATCGATGAGGCCACCCAATTGGTCGAGCGCGCGAAACGACTGTGGGAGCTCGCGCCGGAAGACGATGCGACGCTGTCGGACCCGCGACTCTCCTGGATGATCGCACCACGGGCGTACGCGCTCATCCTCGAAAGCCGGTATGCCGCGCAGATGGTCGCGCACCAGAGCATCGACCGTTCTCGCGAGTCTCTCGTCGCGCTGATCGGGCGAGCACGCGAGCTGGCGCCGGGAGCGCACCGAGCCGACGCGCTGGCTCCCCTCGCGCAGCTCGCGATGTCGGTCGGCGATCCCGAGCTCGCGCGCGAGCTTTCGAGTGAGGCCATCGCCTCGGTCGGGACGGGTGCGCCGCCCTGGGCGGCGGGAACGATCCGGGTCGTGCACGCGCACTCGCTCATGCTGCTCGGGGCGCTGCACGAAGCTCGCGCATCGCTGAACGAGGCGGAAGAAGTCATCTACGGGTCGCTCGAGGTGGGAGTGCGGCTCACCTCCTCGGCACTCCGCGCAACGATCGCGGCGACGACCGGACATGAGGATCCGCATCAGCTGCTCATCGTCGCGTCGCGCCTGCCCCACCTGCCGTGGGAGGGGTACGGCGCTGACCTCGCCGTCATGGCGGAGTGCGAGGTGGCGCGCGTCAACCGCGACCCGAACGCGATCATCGCAGCGACCGAAATCTCGCGCACCGGTCAATTCACCGGCACGCAGCACGGCTACCTGACGTACCGTGCACACGCCCTGCTCGACACCGGGCGCCTCGCGGAAGCCGAGGAGCTCGTCGACGCCCTCGCGCAGTGGCGGAACACCACGTGGTGGGAGCTCTGGGGCTCCCTCGCCTGGCTGCGCGCGCGAGTCGCCGACGTCCGCGCGGCGCAGCACGGCGACCGCGCCGATCTCCCGGAGCAGCACTACCGGGACGCGCTCGACGGCGAGAACACGCCGCTCGTGGAGGCACTGACGCGCTCCGACTTCGCGGTGCACCTCGCGAATCGTGGGCGTACCGCCGAGGCGCAGGAGCACGCGCAACTCGCGAGCGAGATCGTCACGCGCATCGGCGCACGCGCGTACCTGTCGTACGTGACGGAACGCGCCGCCCGATTGTCGGAGCCGGGAGGCGCTGCACACCTCGACCTGGTGGCCGCGCTGACCCCTCGCGAAGACGAGATCGCGCGCTACCTCGCAGACGGTCGTTCGACGAAGTTCATCGCCGAGGCCTTGTTCGTGTCCCCGGCGACCGTTCGCTTCCACGTCGCCAATGTGCTGCGTAAACTGCAGGTCTCGAGTCGCAGTGAGGTGTCCCGCGTCATGCGCGGGCCACTGCCGACAGCCTGATCCCGGGGAGCACGCCGCGGCGCAGCCCTCACTCGCGACCGCTGCGGCTCCGCCTGACCCCCTCGCGACCGGCGAGGAGCCCGAGCGGAAGGAGAACTGCCGCGGCGAGTGCCGCCCAGAGCAGTGTTCCGCCGGTATCGACGAGTCCCTCGGAACGCGGAACGGTCGCCGTCGATGCGGTACCTGACCCCGTCGGCGTCACCGGATTCATGAGATCGGTCGGATTTCCGGGGTCCACCGGATCCACCGGAAGCGTCGGATCGGCGTCGCCTCCGAGGCTGATGACGACGTCGAACGAGGCTTCGCGCGCCGCGACGTTGGCGAGGTTGCCCGATGTGGCTGCGGGATCGAAGGCGTATCCGATCGAGATCTCCGTGCTTTCGCCCCGTTCGAGCGGGATCTCGAGCAGCGGCGTCTCGCCGTTGCGGGCGAGTTCGCTCAGGCTGGCCGATCCTCCGCGCCAGCTCACCTCGATGTCATCGTAGAAGTTGCCCTGATCGACCCCGGCACCGGCGGTACCGGTCGCATCGCTCGCGCCGCCGACGGGGCGTCGCCGATCATCTGCATCCGGGTCGCGCAGCTCGACATCGGTGATCGATGCGCGGAGCGTGCCCGCGGTGGGGCCGTCGTTTCGCACATGCAGCGTGCGCTTCGTGTGATCTCCCGGCACCGCGACGGGCGTGCCGACGAAGGATTCGGCGGTGACGACGGCGTCCCCTGATCCCTCCCAGGCGAGACCGATCGCGTCAGTGCCCGGAGCGACCGGTGGTGCGGCGAATGCCGGAGCGGCAATGCCCGCCAGCATCAGCGCGAGGGCGGACGCGGCGACCGTGCCGGCTCCGGTGCGAGTAGTGAACAACGTGCTCACGGGGTCACCTCTCCGGCCGGAACGTCTCGTAGGTGAACGTGATCTCATGGTCGATCTCGTCCGCGGCATCGAGCGACGTCGTGACCCGCGTGGACCAGCGATCCTGCGCCGTGACGCTCGCCGAATCGGGGGCTGTGGCGGTGGCGCTCGCGGTGTTCGCGTATGCGCCGGTGCCGGGCAGCTGCTCGACGGATGCCACGAGGCACCAGAACTCGGTCGTCGGCGTCTCGGACCCCGAGTAGTCGGCCGGCACCGGAGTCGATGTCAGTGAGGATCCGTCGTGGGGGACGGCGGACACCGTGCAGTCCGCGGCGGACGCGACCGGAAAGAGTGCAGTGTCGGCAGCACCGAAGACGCCGTCGCCCCAGTCCTTCGGCTCAGCGACGGTGTATCGCAGGCCCAGGTTGCCCTGACTCATCGAGTCGGTCTGGAACGGGACCGCCACGCTCCCCTGCGACAGCAGTGTCTCCGCTTCGGCCGCGCCCACCGAGACGGCTGCCGTCCCGTCCGGCGCGGCACTCGTCGATCCCGGCTGTCCGGCGGCGAACCACTCCGCGCCGCTTCCGATACTCCCCGCTCGCGACGCACTGTCGTTCCACAGCGCGAGAGTGCTTCCTCCGGCTCCGAGCACAATGCCGGCGAGGGCGGCACCCGCGATCACGGCGAGGGTCAGGCGGCGCGGCCGCGACGGTGTCTCGATACTCACTGGAATGCTCCTCCGGTGCGCGTCTGCTGCAGGTCGACCGTGAAGTCGCCGAGGTCGGTGATCTGGGTGGCGCTCTCCATGCCGAAGCGGTCGTCGAGCCCCGCGAAATCGAGCGTGATGACGAGGGACACTGTGCCGTCCTCCCGACCCGTGCCGGTCAGGTCGAACGTGTCCGCCGTCGCACCGTCGCCGATGGGGTGCTGGGTGCCGTCCCCGCCGACGACCGTGTAGGTGCCGGTGACGCCCGCCGGCAATTCTGGTGCGCGCGCCCAGTCGACGGTCGCCCGCGCCCGCATGTTGTCCCCCGCGAGGGCGACGGAGAAGTCGTACGTCGCGGTCACCGTGTCTCCGCGGCGCACCAGGAACGTGTCGGGATCGATGGGTTCCGGCGCGGGTGCGACATCGGCCGACGTCTGAGTCCATCGTGGATCCCCGACGCTCTCGATGTCCAGGTCACCCGAGGTGACCGTCATCCCGGACGCCGGTTGAGCGGCGTTCCACCCGGCGAGCGTGCCGCCCGACAGGGCTGCGCCGCCGACGAGCGCGGCAAGAGCGATGAGCGGCAGTCGCCACTGCGTGCGATTCAGCATGTGATCCTCCTGGTGTGCAGACGGTGACGGCCGCGCGACGCCCGCTGCTGCAGCAGAGCGCTCGCCGTGGCGAAGACGCCGTATCCGATCAGGGCGGCACCGGCGATGATGATGATCGTGCCCCGGTGTTCGCCGGCCAGCATCGACACGTGCCCGAGGTAGGGAATGTGGTACCTGACCGACCCCATCACCTGTGCCTCGACGATGGGTTCGTCGTCGTTGCCGTTCGCGTCGCCTCGGGTGACGTACTCCGGGCCGTCGGCACCCTGGCTCACTGCCACGATGCGGTGCGTGATGAGCGTGGGATCGTCGGAGACCGGCTGGAACGTGACGACGTCGCCGATGCGGTACCGATCGGCCGGAGCCGAGATCACCATGTCACCGGGCGCGTACGTGGGCTCCATCGAGCCGGTCAGCACGGTCAATGCCGATCCGCCGAGCACGCGCGGGACGACCGCGACGGCCGCGGCGAGGGCGAGCACCGCCAGAAGCACCACAGCGAACGCGCCGGAGCGGATCGCGCGTCCTGGGGTGTGCTGGGGGTTCTGTGCGGTGCTCTTCATGATCGCTCCTGGGGAAGGGTGCCGGAGAGGGGGAAACTCGTCACGGCACCCGGCTCAGTGGGACGGTGGTCAGGCCCGGACCTGCGACAGCTGGATGGTGGCGCCGGCGAGATCCGCCTGGGCCTGCACGAGGTCGCGGTCGCTCGTCGACCGGTCGAACGTCACCGAGACGACGACCGAGAAGTCGGCGGTCCCGTCGACGGCGGCGGGCAGCTGCGCCAGGGTTCCGGGCGCGCTGTTGTCCGCGGACGCGAGGGTGACGTCGACGCCGGTGGAGGATCCGGTCGCCACGGTTTTCCGGTCGGCATCGAGCACCGTGTAGGTCACGTCGACCAGGCCATCCTGCAGCGCGCCCGTGAGGGCGCCACCGTTCTTCAACGCCAGGTTGGCGACGAGGTTGTCGCCCTCGAGGCCGGCGTCGACGGCGTACTCGCCCTGGATCGTGTCGCCGGGAACAGCCTTGAAGGAGGCCAGGTCGATCCCGTGGGGACTGTCCGAGCGGTCGCTCGACACGTCCGTCCACTGCGTGCCCACGATCTCGACGTCGAGGTTACCGGAGGTGATGACACCGCCGGGCGCCTTGCCGCTGTCGCTCCACAGTGCGAACGTGGATCCGGCCAGGAGCAGAGCCGCTCCGGCAGCGCCGGCGATGATTCCGGTGGTCTTCTTGTTCATGGGTGTCTCCTTCGAGTGTGCTCGACGCATCGGCCGAGGCGAGGTGGGTGATGGTGAACGTAGTGGTTGAGGGGCGCTACTGCGCGCTGACGGGACCGGAAGCGGTGCACGTCATGGAGGCGCCGACGTCGAGCTGGGTGGCAGGGCATGAGACGGCGTTCCGGGCGAGTTGGTCGTCGACGACGGTGACGCCATCGAGTTTCGTCTGCCCCGTGTTGGTCACGAGATAGGTCCAGGTCACTCGCGTCCCGCTCGGCACCGAGCCGCCGTCGAGGAGCTCCTGCGCGTTCGCGAGCCCCGCGCGCGACGGCGTGTCCCACGCGCGCTTCTCGATCGTCAGCCCCGGCTTCAGCGTCTGCGTGTTCAGGAACGTGCAGTCGACCTGGTCCCCGGCGGCGACCTCGAGCTTCGCGGTCGGCGGAGCGACGTCGACGGGTTCTCCGTTCACCGTGCAGGTGATCTTCGTCAGGTCCCAGCCGTCGCGTTGCTGCGCGGTGCTCATGACCTCCGTCAGGCGCACCGTCGATGTACCCGTGGGCGACGAGAAGTCGAGGTCGTATGACACGTGCCCGGACGAGGTCGTGTGCTGCGTGCCGCTGGCGCCGAGCGTGCCCGACGTCGCGGTGGCTCGATACTCCCAGCCGGTACCGGCGATCGCGGGAGCTTTCGTGCCGTAGGCGTGGGTGTGCGTGGTGATCGAGATGTCGGCCTGGCAGGTCGCACCCTTCGCGACGCTCGACAGGACACCGGCCAGCTGCCCCCAGTCCGCCTGGAAGAAGTCGGCCCGGTTCGCTGCCGTGCCGGCGGCGAACGCGGAGGTGCCGGAGACGGCGCGCAGGTTCGCGGGGTTTCCGCTGATCCCCGTGCCGACACCCACGGCGAGCACGCGCGTGCCCTTCGCCTTCAACGCGTTGGCCGAGAAGATCGCCCGCTCGGTCTCGACGAAGCGGGTCGCATTGCCGCTTCCACCGCCGTCGAAGAACGTCGCCTGGCCGTCGGTCACCACGATGGCGAGGTCGTACGACGCACGATCGTTGGCGACCTGCCAGATGCCCTGATCCCAGTTCGTTCCGCCTCCGGTCGCGTACCCGTCGATGCGGTTCTTCAGCGTCTGGCGGTTGGTGCCCGAGTCGATCGGCATCGCGGCGTAGTTCTGGCCGGTGGCACCGCTGCCACGGGGTGCCGTGCTCGCGAACGTGTACAGGGCGAGCGAGGATCCGGTGCCCGCGAGCGCATCGACCATACCTTTCGATGCGTTCTTGAGCGTGCCCGTCGCGCCCGCATTGCCCACGGACCCCGAGAGGTCGAGGATCAGGGCGACGCGCAGACCCGAGTCGCACGTGATCGGCAGCTGCGGATTGTTCCGCGAGCTCTGCCACGTGCCGCCCGAGGTCTGATTGCCGCTGCCCGACGGGAAGCTGCTCGTGCCGAGCCGATAGGTGCTGCCCGCGCGCAACTGCGTGCCCGTGCGGAACTGGTACGCATTTGCGCCGCCGTCGGTCACGAGCGTCGGGTTGAGGTACCAGCCCGACGCGGCGCTCTCGGCTACGACCCAGAACTGGGTGTCGCGATTCGCACCCGTCGGCGACGTGCACCACCACATGAAGCACCCCGACGCCGCCTGCGTCTCGGGAACGGTGAAGGAGCAGTCGCCCTGCGCGTCCGAGGTGCAGCTCGCCCACGACTCGCTCCGAGCCGCGCCCGGCTCGCTCGCGTTGCCGTCGTGCAGGCGCAGCTTCACTCCGGCGAGCTCGTTGGCCGCAGCGGCACTCGTCCGGTCGCCGCCGACCTTGACCGTGATGACCGCACTGGTGCCGGTCGCCGCCGGCACGGACAGGGGTGCGACCCGCGCGTTCGGCGCTCGCTTCACGGGCGCCTCAGCGGGAGCATCAGCCTCGGGGGCGTCCTCGGGGGCGTCCTCGGGCGTCGCCTCCGGCGTCGTCTCGGTCGGTGCGGGCTCGGTCTCGTCTGGCGCCTCCGGCGTGGGTGCGGGAGCTTCCTCAGCTCCGCCGACCGGCACATCCGACGTCGCACTGTCTTCGCCGACCGCGAAGGCGCCCGCCGGCCCGGCGATCCCGATCAGCACGGTGGCGAGCAGGAGCGCCGCGAACCTGGCGGCGGGCCGCCCGGTCCCGCGAAGCTGCGAGCGGCGGACCGGCATGTCGAAGCGCGTCACACGAATCCCCTTTCGATGTCGGCGCACCGTCCGTTTCCCGAGATTCGGGTGTTTCCCCTGGACGATCGCCGTGGTCACTCGCTGCCGAGGACCTCACATCATTCACGTTAGAGATCGCGCGTTCGACGCGGACTCACCGTTTGGACGGGCTCCGCGTGTGCTTTCGCGGTGGTGCAGCGTGGGGTCGTGCGCGGGAAGCGTTGGCTCAGCGCCCCACACGTGCCAACACTCCGGGCGGTCCGTGAGGTCGGATGACGCGGGTGCCACCCCGTCCGGGTGCTAGCGAGCGCGCGGGTGCGCGTCGAGATACCGTTCGCGCAGCGTGTCTGCCGTGACCTGGGTGTAGATCTGCGTGGTGGTCACCGAGGCGTGCCCGAGCAGTTCCTGCACGGTGCGCACGTCGGCACCGCCCGAGAGCAGGTGCGTGGCGAACGAGTGCCGCAGCGTGTGCGGCGACACTTCGGCGGTGATCCCGGCGCGCTCGGCGGCAGCGCGGATCACGAGCCACACGGTCTGCCGGGACACGCGGCCGCCGCGCGGGCCGACGAAGAGTGCCGGTGTCCCCGAACCGCGCGCCGCGAAATCGGGGCGCACGCGCACGAGATACGCCGCGAGCGCGCCCCCGGCGAACCGGCCGTACGGCACCAGGCGCTGCTTCGCCCCTTTGCCTCTGACGAGCAGGAAGCCGCCGTCTCCCAGCGCGCCAACCGGGTCGCTCCACACTTCACCCCCACCGGGACCGGCGAGCAGATCGTCGACGTCGAGCGCGGTCACCTCGCTGACTCTGGCGCCGCTGGCGTAGAGGAGCTCGAGCAGCGCGCGATCCCGAACCGCGGTCGGATCGTCCCCGGAGACCACCTGCAGCATCGCCTCGACATCGGCGATGGGGAGCGCTTTCGGCAGGGGTTTCGCCCGCTTCGGCGAGCGCACCCCGCTGCCCGCGTACTGCGGCAGCACCCCCTCGTCGAAGAGGAACCGGTGCATGCCGCGAACCGTCGAGAGTCGACGCGTGATGGAGGCGGCGGCGAGCGCACCGGACGCCCCGAGCTCGCGAACGTAGGTCGAGAGCGTCTCGGGGGTCACGTTCGCGAGGTCGGCGACCCCGTTCTGCTCGAGCCAGGCCGCATACGCGTCGAGATCTCGACGGTACGCGGCGACGCTGTGGGACGAGAGTCCGCGCTCGATACTGACGTGGCGCAGAAAGCGCGCCGCGCCGTCGCGAGGCGCGAGGGTCACGTCCGAGTGCGGGATCGCTCACCCCGCACGGCCGCGCGGCGCTCCCACGGCGCATCGGCCGGCCGCAGCGTGGACCAGCCCGCAGCGCGCGAGGCAGCGGCCGACAGCACGGCGATCATGGTGGTCGAGTTCTGCAGGCGTCCCGCGAGCACCGCGGCGACGGCGTCGTCGAGCGGCACCCACCGCACCTCGATCTCCGCCTCCTCGCCCTCGCGCACGTAGTCGTGCGCGACGGGACGCAGGTCGCGGGCGAGGAAGATCCGGACCGCTTCGGTGCTGCCGCCCGGACTCGAGCACACATCGGCGAGGAGGTCCCAGCGATCGGCCGCGAGATCAGCCTCCTCGGCGAGTTCCCGCTGCGCACCGGCGAGTGCGGACTCGCCGTCGACGTCCATCAGCCCGGCGACGATCTCCCAGTCCCGCGCACCGATGGGGTGACGGTACTGACGCAGCAGGAGCACGCGATCCTCATCGTCGATCCCGAGCACCGCCGCGACGCCCGTGTGGTCCACGTAGTCGCGCACCAGCTCCGTCTCACCGAACGCGAAGCGATCCCGCCGCACATCCCAGACCGCGCCGTGGGCGATCACCTCCGACTCCCGCACCTCGATCTCGGGTGCGGGCGCGTCGGAGAGCAGGCGATCGGCTGCGTCGTCGGTCACGGGATCCTCCTAGTCGTTGAACAGCCGAGCGGCTTCGCGCCGCTCGATGCCCGCTGCCACGAGCCCCGCGAAGAGGGGGTGGGGCGTGCCCGGGCGCGACCGGAGTTCGGGGTGCGCCTGGGTGCCGATGTAGAACGGATGGCGGTCGCGCGACAGTTCCACGTACTCGACCAGCTGTCGATCGGGGCTCGTTCCGGAGAACGAGAGTCCCGCTGACGCGATCTCGTCGCGGTACGCGTTGTTCACCTCGTACCGGTGCCGGTGACGCTCACTCGCGGTCGACGCGCCGTAGAGCTCCTCGGCGAGGGACCCTTCGGCGAGCGCGGCCTCGTACAGGCCGAGCCGCATGGTGCCGCCGAGATCGCCGCCGTCGATGTGCTGCGCCTGCTCCGCCATCGTCGCGATGACCGGCACCTGGGTCTCCGGGTCGAACTCGGAGGACGAGGCGCCCTCGAGTCCGGCGATGTTACGCGCGTACTCGATCACCATGCACTGCATGCCGAGGCAGAGGCCGAGTGTCGGGATCCCGTTCTCACGGGCGAAGCGCAGTGCGCCCAGCTTGCCCTCGATGCCGCGCACCCCGAAACCGCCGGGCACGCAGATGGCGTGGAGGTCGCTGAGGTGCTCGAGCGCCCCTTCGGGGGTCTCGCACAGGTCGGACGGCACCCACTTCAGGTTGACCTTCGTGGAGTGGGCGAAGCCGCCGGCCCGGAGGGCCTCGGTGACCGACAGGTACGCGTCGGGCAAGTCGATGTACTTGCCGACCAGTCCGATGGTGATCTCGCCGCGCGGCTGGTGAACGGCGTCGAGCACGGGCTGCCAGTTGGTCCAGTCGACGGCGGGGGCCTGATCGGCGAGGCCGAGGTGCTCGACGACAGTCTGGTCGAGTCCCTGATCGTTGAAGAGCCTCGGCAGGTCGTAGATGCTGGGCACATCGACGGCGTTCACCACGGCGCCCTCATCGACGTCGCACATGAGCGCGATCTTTCGGAGGTTGTCGTCGGTGACGGGACGGTCGCTGCGGAGCACGAGCGCGTCGGGCTGGATGCCGATCGACCGCAGCGTCGCGACCGAGTGCTGCGTGGGCTTCGTCTTCTGCTCGCCCGATGCCCCCATGAACGGGACGAGCGAGACGTGCACGAAGATGACGTTGTTGCGTCCGAGCTCGTGGCGCACCTGACGCGCCGACTCGAGGAACGGCTGAGACTCGATGTCGCCCACCGTGCCGCCCACCTCGGTGATGATGACGTCGGGGCGCGGGTCCTCTTCGGCCTGCAACCGCATGCGGCGCTTGATCTCGTTCGTGATGTGCGGGATCACCTGCACCGTGTCGCCGAGGTACTCGCCCCGGCGCTCCTTGGCGATGACGGTGGAGTAGATCTGCCCCGTCGTCACGTTCGCCGCCTGCGACAGATTGATGCCGAGGAAGCGCTCGTAGTGCCCGATGTCGAGGTCGGTCTCCGCCCCGTCGTCCGTCACGAAGACCTCGCCGTGCTGGAACGGGTTCATCGTTCCGGGATCGACGTTCAGATAGGGGTCGAGCTTCTGCATCACGACGTGCAGCCCGCGAGCGGTGAGCAGATTGCCCAGGCTCGCGGCGGTGAGTCCCTTGCCGAGCGAGGAGACGACACCCCCCGTGACGAAGATGTGCTTTGTCGTCTTACGCTGATCCGCGTTCTGCTCTGCTCCCACGGGCTTCAATGCTATCACCGCAGCTCCTGGCGCGGCACCCACACCTGCTTCACGATCATCAACACCATGGCGGTGATCGGGATCGCGATCAAAGCGCCGAGGAGTCCGAGCAGCGTGCCTCCGGCCAGGGCGCCGATCACCACGAGCGCGCCGGGCACCGACATCACCCGGTTCATGATCCGCGGAGTGAGGAAGTACGCTTCGACCTGCATGTAGATCAGGTAGTACACCGCTGCGGTGATCGCCGCGGACGGCGAGTCGATCAGTGCGACGAGCGTCACGAGCACGGTGGCCGCGACCGACCCGATCAGTGGGATCAGCGCCAGGAGGAACACCACGACCGCCACGAGCCCCGCGAACGGCACGTCGACGATGGTCATCATGATGAAGCCGAGCGTCGCGTTCAGGGTGGCCAGGATGACCATCCCGCTGACGTACCCGCCGACCGACTTCGTCACCTGCTCGGTGATGTCGATGACTTTCGCACGACCCGACCGGGGCACGAGCGAGTAGAAGCCGCGCTTCATCTGACGCAGCGATGCGAGGAAGTACAGGGTCAGGATCAGGACGATGATCGCGGCGGTCACCCCGTTCGCGATGCCGAGCCCCGCCTGCCAGACGCCGCCGACCAGCTGCGCCCAGTTGTCGGGATCGGTGAGCAGCCCCTGCCCCATGTCGAGAAGGCCGTCGAAGTCGATGAACTGGCCGAAGCGCTGGTTCACATCGCGAAACCACTCCTGCGCACTGATGTCGCCGACGAGCCTCGGAGCGCTGCGGATGAGCAGGGAGATCTGCCGCGCGATCATGGGAGCGATCAGCGCGATCACTCCGGCGATGATCAGGATGAAGCTGAGGAACACGATGGCGATGCCGAACGGGCGCTTCACGTGCCGTCGTTCGAGCCAGCTCACGACGGGGTTCAGCCCGAGGGCGATGAACAGGGCGGCCACCACGTACATGATGACCGCGCTCAGCTCGGCGATCATGCCGCCCACGACGAGCGCGATGAGCACGCCGAGGGTGATCACGAACCCGAGCTGGAACGGGTTGCGCACCCAGAACGGGCGGGCCGCGCGCTCGCTCGCGGCGTCGTCCGCCGCCTCCGCAGCCGCCTCGCGCGCATCGCGGTACATGGCGCGCGTCTCGGCATCCATCGCCTCGATATCGGCGTGGACGACCTCGGGGTGGGTGTCGAGATAGGCGGCCCGTTCGGCGGGTGTGGAGCGACCGTCCGAGGGGATGCGCCCCTCCTGGGCCTCGCCCGAGACCCGCCGAGTCAGGCGCCGAATCCTCATCATGGTGCGAGCGTAGCACCGACGTCGGCTATTGCGACGCGCCGAGCTCCAGCAGTTCCGCGGCGTGGTCGAGCGCGCTGTCTGAGGCACTGAGCCCCGACAGCAGGCGCGCCATCTCGGCGAGGCGATCCTCGCCCGCCAGAGCCGTGCAGCTCGACTCCGTGAAGCCTCCGGCCGAGTCCTTCACGACGCGGAGGTGGTTGTTCGCGAAGGCCGCGACCTGCGCGAGGTGCGTCACCACGATCACCTGCGAGCTGCGCGCGAGGCGCTGCAGCCGACGACCGATCTCGATCGCCGCGGCCCCGCCGACACCGGCGTCCACCTCGTCGAAGACGAACGTCGGAACGGGATCGACCTGTGCCACCACGACTTCGAGCGCGAGCATCACGCGGGACAGCTCGCCCCCCGAGGCCGTCTTCGCCACCGGCCGCGGATCCGATCCGGGGTGCGGCTGCAGCAGGAATCGCACCTCGTCGGCCCCCGAAGACCCGAAGTCGGAGGGCTCGAGGCCGACGGAGAATCGGGCGTCCGGAAGTGCGAGCTCCTGGAGTTCGCGGGTGACGAGTTCGCCGAGGGCCGTCGCCGCCGCAGTGCGCAGCACCGTCAGGCGCTCGGCGAGTTCGCGCTCCCGCTCGGTCGCCTCGACGACACGGGCGGTCAGGTGCTCGACGCGTTCGTCGTCCCCCTCGAGCTCGGCCAGACGCTGGGCGCCATCCGAGGCGTACGCGATGACGGCGGCCGAGTCGGAGCCGTAGAGGCGGAAGAGACCGTTCAGGGCGGCGAGACGTTCGTTCGCGCTCGCGAGCTCGCCGGGCCCCTCCTCATCGAGGTCGCTCGCATAGGCCGCCAGTTCGCGGGCGGCATCGCCGAGCTGCATGCTCGTCTGCCGCAGCGTCTCGAGCACCTCGGCGAGTCTGCTGTCGTGCGCGGAGACCCGTTCGAGTTCGCGCTCCGCCGTGCCGACGAGCGTTGCGGCATCCTGGCTGAACGGGTCGTCCGAATCGCTGGCGATGGCCTCGTGCGCCGTCGAGGTGGCGGCACGCAGCTCCTCCACGTTCGACAGCAGCTCGATGCGGCGCGCCAGTTCGCCTTCTTCGCCGGCCTGGGGATCGATCGTGGAGATCTCTTCGACTTCGGCGCGCAGTCGCGTCGCTTCGGCCGCCCGTTCGTCGCGCGCCGCGGTGATCGCCTCGGCTTCGGCGGCGAGCTCACGGCGTTCGCGGTGCGCCGCGCGATAGGCGGCGAGCACGTCGGCGAGCTCCTGCCCGCCGAATCGGTCGAGGGTGTCCCGCTGCGCCGAGGTGCTCCTGAGGCGCAGCTGCTCGGACTGCCCGTGCACCGCGAAGAGCCGGTGGGCGAGTTTCGCGAGACTTCCGACGGGCGCGTTCGTGCCGCCGACATTCGCGCGACTGCGTCCCTCCGAGCTGACGGTGCGGGCGAGCACCAGCGCCCCGTCCTCGACGTCACCGCCGAGATCCTCGACGAGTTCGGCGACCGTGCCATCGTCGGTGTGCACGACTCCGCTGACGCGCGCCTGCGCAGCACCCGACCTGACGGCGCCCGCATCGCTGCGCTCGCCCATGAGCAGACCGAGCGCGGTCACGACCATCGTCTTGCCCGCGCCGGTCTCACCGGTGATCGCGGTGAACCCGGGACCGAGCGGCAGCGTCGTATCGGCGATGACGCCGAGGTCGCGGATCCTGATCTCCTCAAGCATGCGGCACCCCCGGCTGCCTCCGCCATCCGGAGACGGGGAGGTGGAATTTGCGCACGAGTCGGTCAGTGAAGACCGCTTCGTTCAGTCGCGCCAGGCGCACCGAGCGCGGCGAACGACGCACCTCGATCGTGCTGCCCGCCGGCAGCTCGGTGCGACGACGGCCGTCGCACCACAGCACGCCGGGACCGACGTTCTCGGGAAGGATGCGGACGCGGAGCGTCGAGTCGGTGCCGACGACGATGGGTCGGTCGAAGAGCGTGTGCGCCGCGATGGGCACGAGCACCATCGCCTGCACGCCGGGCCAGACCACGGGCCCGCCCGCGGAGAAGGCGTACGCCGTCGAACCGGTGGGCGTCGCGATGACGACACCATCGCAGGCGAACGAGGAGAGTGCGCGGCCGTCGACGCCGATCATGACCTCGAGCATGCGACGGCACTTCTCGACGCTCGCCTCGTTCAGCGCCCACGTCTCGGCGATGATCCGGTCGCCGAGCGTCGCCCGCACGTCGAGGGTGACGCGTTCTTCCACGGTGTAGGTGCGTGCGAGCACCAGCTCGATGGTCGTCTGCAGGTCGGTGCGCTCCGCTTCGGCGAGGAATCCGACATGGCCGAGGTTCACGCCCACGATCGGGCACTCCGAACCGCGGAGCACCTCCGCCGCGCGCAGGATCGTGCCGTCGCCGCCGAGCACGATCGCGATCTCGAGGTCGGAGACCGCGCAGTCCTCCCCCAGCTCCTCGGTGAGCGAGATATCGAGGTGCGGGGCGTATTCGCTGCGATCCGAAGGGGTGAACACGGGCGTCACACCCGCATCGCGGAGCGCCGTGACCGCTTCCACGGTTGCGGTGATCGCCTCGCGTCGAGCCGTGTGCGAGACCACCAGGATCCGACGCTCGCCCGAGCGCTCGACGTCTGTGCCGCTCATCCCTGATCCGCCCTCTCCGTACTCGTCTCCGACTGGCCGCTGGCCAGCTCCACCACACGCCCCTCCCATTGTGTCGGATCGCACCCGGGATCGCGCACGAAATGCGCGAGGTATTCGATGTTGCCGTGTCCGCCGAGAATCGGCGAGCGGTCGAGGTGCTCCGCGCGGAATCCGTGCGCCGCCGCTGACGCGAGCACGGTCCGCAGTGCCGTGGCCCGCTGCGCCGCGTCGATCACGATCCCCTCGCGAATGCCGGTACGCCCGACCTCGAACTGGGGCTTGATGAGGAGCATCAGATCGGCGTCCGGTCCGGCGACCTGCGCGATCGCCGGCAGGATCAGCGTCAACGAGATGAACGAGAGGTCGGCCACCACGAGCGACGGCGCGCGCGTCTCACCGGTCGCCTCGGCGAGCGACGCCGCGCTCAAGGTCCGTGCGTTGCATCCCTCCACGAGACGGACACGGGGGTCCGTCCGCAGTTCCGGCACCATCTGATCGTGCCCGACATCGATGGCCAGCACGGTCTCGGCTCCGCCGTCGAGCAGGACCTGCGTGAATCCGCCGGTCGATGCACCCAGGTCGAGTGCGACGCGGCCCGATGCGGCGATGCCGAACCGATCGAGCGCGGCATCCAGCTTGTGAGCGGCGCGACTGACGAATCGGTCGCTCGTCACCGCGAGGCGCGCGCCCGGGCCCACCCGAACCCCCGCTTTCGTGGCGACCGAACCGTCGACGACGACGGCGCCCGACGCGATGAGTTCAGCGGCTTGACTGCGAGACCGGGCCAGGCCGAGCTCGGAGAGCGCGCGATCGAGTCGCGACGCCGCTCCGACCCACTCGGCCGAACGCGCTTCGAGCTCAGACGCGTTCAGCGTGACCGCCCTCGCGATCGCTGCGTTCGAGTTCGGCGATCAGCTCGTCGTGCACCTGCTGGTAGCGCGCGGCGCGCTCTGCGAGCGGCTGCGACTCGATCAGCTCGACGCGGTCGAGCAGTCCGTCCGCGACGTCCTCGGTGTCATGCTCACTCATGTCTCCAGCGTACTCGCGTCCCGCGACGTTCAGCCCCAGTGATCCTCATACAGGATCTCGGGCACCTGCAGCCCGTAGATCGCGAGGCCAGACTTCCAGATCGCGGCGCACGCGGCACGCAGCAGGTCGATCGCGGAGTCCCCCTCGTCGATGACGCGAGCGATGTGCCCGTCCATGCGGACCCGGGCGGACCCGACCCGAGCGGTTCCATCCTTCTGGATCGTGGTCTCGGGGTACGGCTCGTGCAGTCCGGCGAGCGTGGGCACGATGTAATCCGGGCGCATGTCTTTCGACGCAGCAACGAGTTGCTTCGGCCGATCCACGCCGGTGAGCACGTGCAGCGAAGGGATCCCAGCCGCCACCGCCCCTTTGATGTCGGTGTCGAGCCGGTCGCCGATCATGAGCGCGTTCCGGGTATCGAAGCGGCGGAACGCGGTCTCGAAGATCGCGGGCTCGGGCTTGCCGGCGAACACGGGGAGTCGTTGCACCGCCGTGTGCACCGCGGACACGAGCGTGCCGTTTCCCGGGGCGAGCCCGCGGGCGACGGGGATCGTCCAGTCGGTGTTCGTGGCGATCCACGGCAACGGTGGACGCCCCGGCTGCTCCGCCAATGCGAACGAGGCCTCCGCGAGGTGCTCCCACCCGACGTCGGGGGCGAAGCCCTGCAGCACGGCGTCGGGTGCGTCATCGGCGCTCCGGGTGGTCGCGAACCCGTTCTTCGTCAGTTCGTCGACGATGCCGTCGCCGCCGACGACGAGAATGCGGGATCCCGGCGCCACGGTGTCGCGCAACAGCTCGACCGCGGCTTGCGGCGAGGTGACGACATCGGCGGCGTCGGCCTCGAGTCCGAGGTCGCGGAGATGCGCGGCGACGGCGCGATCCGTGCGCGAGGCATTGTTCGTGATGTACCCGAGACGCACCGATTCCGCGGCGCGATTGAGTTCGTCCACGGCTCCGGGAATCGCGCCTGGACCGCGATACACCACCCCGTCGAGGTCGGCGAGCAGCAGCGATTTCCCCGCGAGCGGCGACGGCCCGGGCGCGGCGGAGCGCTTACCGAACAGTGCCATCCTCGTCCTCCTCGCTCGCGACGGAATCAGGCTCGGCAACGGGTTCGGCGTCGGGCTCGGACTCGGACTCGGGTTCGGCGTCGGGCTCGCCGTCCGTCGATGCGTCGCTGCCCGCGACCGGGCCGGAGGCGGGCGGCGGTTCGATCTCCTCGATCTCGAGCACTTCGAACAGGTCGTGCGCACCGTAGTGCTCCTGCAGCGCGTTGGCAGCACGATCGGCGCGCTGGAACCACGTCTTCGACTCCGCGTCGCGGCCCAGGTCTTCGAGCACCGTCGCGTAGGCGGCGAAAAGATCGGGGCTCCATGAGTAGGCACGGTCGGGATCAAGTTCATCGATCTCGAGTTCGAAGAGCGCCTGCTGCGTCTGTCCGAGGTCGAGTCGTGCACCGGACATGGCGATCGCGACCTGCACGCGTTCTTCGCGGTCCAGCTGCGACGGATCGGCTTCGGCTCCGGTCTCGATCGCTTTCTCCGGACGCCCGAGACCACGTTCGCAGTCGATCATGAGTGCGACGTGAGCGTTCGAACCGGTGAGCCGCCGATAGGTGCGGAGCTCCCGCAGCGCGAGCGCGTAGTCTCCGGTGCGGTATGCGGTCACCGCGAGAGTCTCACGTGCCACCGGGATCCGGCCGGCCCGCCGGCTCGCCGATATCGCGTGCTGGTGTGCGAGCTCCGGGTCGTCATCGATTACGGCGGCGACCATTGCGAGGTGACGAGAGACCCGCTCTTGCACGTCGGCCTGCAGCGTCTTCAGCTCGTTGCGAGCGGCCGGGTGGAGGTCCTTCGGCTGCACCGAGTCCGGAATCTCGGGATCGGTGTGCTCACTCCGGACGGGACGCAGTTCGTGCTGCAGACGCTCCGCTTCGGTGAATGTGCGTCCAATGCCACCGCGGTCGCTCCGGCCACCCCCGCGGGTGCCTCCACGACCCCGGTCGCCAGCACCACCGTCGCGCTGGGGCCGATCACCGTCACGACGGTACCCACCATCACGCTGCGGCCGATCACCGTCACGACGGTACCCACCATCACGCTGCGGACGATCACCGTCACGACGCGGACGGTCATCGTTGCGACGGTACCCACCATCACGCTGCGGCCGATCATCGTTGCGACGGTAGCCGCCGTCCCGCTGGGGGCGATCACTGTCACGACGCGGACGGTCATCGTTGCGACGGTAGCCACCGTCACGCTGGGGGCGATCACCGTCACGACGCGGACGGTCATCGTTGCGACGGTAGCCACCATCGCGCTGCGGCCGATCATCATTTCGGCGGTACCCACCATCACGCTGCGGCCGATCCCCGTTGCGACGGTAGCCACCGTCACGCTGGGGGCGATCACCGTCACGACGGGGCCGATCATCGTTCCGACGGTAGCCACCATCACGCTGCGGCCGATCGTCATTGCGACGGTACCCACCATCACGCTGCGGCCGATCATCGTTGCGACGGTAGCCACCGTCCCGCTGGGGGCGATCACCGTCACGACGCGGACGATCATCGTTCCGACGGTAGCCACCATCACGCTGCGGACGATCATCATTCCGACGGTAGCCACCATCACGCTGAGGACGATCACCATCACGACGCGGACGATCACCATCACGACGCGGACGATCATTCGAGGAGCGTCGATCGTCTCGGCCCCCGCTGCCTCCGCGATCGTCGCGACGAGGACGCTCGGAGCGTCCGTCTTCCCGTGAACGGTCGTCCATGAGTGCCTCCTCGGCGATTACGGCGCAGATTGCGCGGGGCTCTATGAAAGTTGCTGAAAATAAAAGAAGGGCCGTGCGGGACGCTGGACCGTCTCTGGTACCAGTATCCTGCACGACCCTTCGGTGAAGAGGTCCGGCGGTGTCCTACTCTCCCACACCCTCCCGAGTGCAGTACCATCGGCGCTGTCAGCCTTAGCTTCCGGGTTCGGAATGTAACCGGGCGTTTCCCTGACGCTATAACCACCGTAAC
>NZ_JAGFBF010000006.1 GCF_017583045.1 Leucobacter tardus
TGATCGATGCCGGGGATAATAAATTGGCATTTGACAATCAAGTGCACACTATTGAGTTCTCAAGGACCAGACACCCACCGTAACCCCTCACCAGGGCATCCGATAGGCAACTTGTCAAGCTTACCAGGCTCTCTCACCAGCCGCAAATCTCATTCGCAGCTCATCACACCGATACTCAGACCGGCAGGCCAAAAGTTCCTCACCCTGAAGTGAAGCTCTCGACCCGGAGAGCAGAAGCGGATCTCCACTGTACACCCCGACGCACACGACTCTCAAGCCATGACCGCGGATGTACCCGAAGGTCCTGCTCACGATTCCGAGTGACTCACTTCCGTGTCTCACTCCGTCTCGCTGACAAGGGAATACATTACGCGGACCGTGCTCCCCACAGCAAACACCGCCCGCACCCCGGGCGTGTCTCCGCACCAAACCGCGGAATTGCCCTCAGGCAGGGCGAGCTTCGGTGTCCGCCAGCTTGGCGACCGCGCGCACCGGAGACCCGTCGATTCCTCGAATATTAAGGGGAAGCAGCGAGATCTCCACCGATCCCGGGAGTGTCGTCAGGGAGGTGAGGTTCTCGACGATGACCCCGCCCCGTCCGAGCCAGTACTCGTGCACCTCGAGCGCCGCCCCCGAGGACGGTCTCGTCGGATCAGGACTCAGCATGTCGACTCCGAGCACCCGCGCCCCTCGCGCCCACAGCATCTCGACCAGCGCGATCGAGAGGCCCGGGTGGGATTCCATCTGAACGGAACCGAAATGACGATCCCACCCCGTGGCGATGCAGACGATCTCCGGCAGGGTGTCTGGCACGCCCCCGACGAGATCGGCGTGAGTGATGGTCGGTCCGGTCGTCGCAGTGCAGTGGAGCACGGCCGCCTGACCGATGAGAAGTGTGAGCGGAAGCTCGTCGACGGTACTCCCACCCGAGATGGAGTGCGCGGGGGCGTCGATGTGCGTGCCGGTGTGGCTTCCCAGATCGAGTCTCGTGACGGCGACACCGTCCGCCTCGACGGTCAACGCGGACGAGATGGTGACGGCGGGATCGCCCGGGTAGACCGGCATCCCGGAGGTGATGGGCTGGGTGAGGTCGATGAGACGCATGGTCGTCAGTGCTCGAGACGCAACGCTGCGGTCTGGTCTGCACCGTCGAGCAGATGCCCGGTCGGCGCACTGTCCCGGGGGTCGCGCAGCCGCATGCCACGCACCCGTCCGAACGCCGCCATGAGCGCCAGGTACAGAGCGAAGCTCAGCACGAAGGCGGGGATGTTCGCTCCGATCGGGCTCGCAGTGACGTAGGCCAGCACATATGAGACCGCCGCACCGACGATCCAGACGAGGACGGCGATCCAGTTCGCTCCGCCGAGGTACCAGTACCGGCTTCCCGGTCGCTCATGCAGCAGCTGCCGAGAGTACCCCCGCCGCTTCAGCACGTAGTAGTCGGCGATCATGATGGCGAACACCGGGACGAAGAACGCGCTGATCACGAAGAGGAAGTCGGTGAACTGATCGAGGAGACCGAGGAATGTCGATCCGATGATGGAGATGGTGCCGAGCACGATCGCGGTCGGAAGGAACCTGAGGTGCCACCGGGATTGCGCGTTCACCACGGAGGTCACCATCCCGAAGACCACCATCGTGTTGGTCGCCATGACCGAGAGGAAGATCGCGACGCCCAACGGCCACCCGAACTCCGCGACGATGACGGTCGGATCGAATGCGATCGCATCGTCACCGCGCAGCAGCACCGCGCTGAACGCGACGAGACCGAGGAACATCGAGATCGTCGTCGAGAGCGTGTAGCCAACGCCGGCTCCGACGACGCCGGCGACGCTGCTGCGCGCATGACGATTCATGTCCGCCGAGAGCACGGTCCACGAGATCGCGGTCGCGATGACCAGGTCGAGGGTGACCAGGGGCGATCCGCCGAGCTCGGGATCGACGGGGATCGCGGCGAAATCTCCGGGGGCGAACGTACCGAACGCCGCCACGAACACGAACCCCATGACCACGAGAATGAGGACCGCGAGCCACGGCTCGACGCGCGAGATCCCGGTGTGCCCGAAAATCGCCAGGACGACGACGATCCCCTGGCACAGTGCCGAGAAGAGCGCCGGGTTCGAGAAGCCGGTCGCCGAGAACACGAGGGCGTTCACCGTCACTCCGGCAAGCATCGCCTGCACCCAACTCCAGCCCATGAGCACGACCAGGTTGGCTGCAGCCGGAAGCAGACTCCCCCGGATGCCGAACGACCCGCGCGTGAGCGCCATCGTCGGCAACCCGGTTCTCGTCCCCATGTTGCCGACGAGCACGAGCACCCCGACACCGATGAGCGTGCCGACCACGATCATCGTCGTCGCGACCGCGAAGCTGACGCCCGGCACGAACAGTGTGCCGGTGAGCAGGGTCGTCACGACCAGGTTCGCGGCGAGCCAGATCATGCCGATCCGGAACGGGCCCTGGGTGCCGCGCACCGGTCCGGCCGATCCCTCGGCTCCATCGAGGTTGACCGCCATGGTCTCCGGACTCGTCATGATTCCCCCGCTCGTGCCGAACCGTGTCAGACCCGCGCCGCCATCGCGCTCACGAGCTCGTATACGACGTGGCTTGCCGCCACCGCCGTGATCTGCGCATGATCGTACGCCGGCGCGACCTCGACGACGTCCGCGCCGACGATGTGCAGATCAGCGAGCCCGCGGATCAGACGCAGCATCTCGCGACTGGTCAGTCCCCCGGCCTCCGGCGTACCCGTGCCCGGCGCATGAGCGGGATCGAGCACGTCGATATCGATCGAGATGTACAGCGGCTTGTCACCCACCCGATCCCTGATCCGCCGCAGCGCGGCGGGCACGCCCTCCTCCTCGATGAACTCGCTCGTCACGATCTGGAACCCGAGTTTCGCGTCGTCGTCGAGGTCGCCCTTGCCGTACAACGGGCCGCGAGTGCCGCCGTGCATACTCGCGGTGAGATCGATCAGCCCCTCCTCAGACGCCCGGCGGAACGGGGTCCCGTGCGTGGTCGGCGCACCGAAGTAGGTGTCCCAGGTATCGAGGTGGGCGTCGAAGTGCAGCACCGCCACCGGACCGTGCTTCTTGTTGATCGCCCGCAGCAGCGGCAACGCGATCGTGTGATCGCCGCCGATCGTGACGATCTTGTCGACCTGCTCTCCGAGCTCGGTGGCGGCGTCATCGACCTGCTGCACCGCCTCATCCAGATTGAACGGGTTCGCGACGATGTCACCCGCGTCGACGACCTGGACGCTCGCGAACGGGGACACGTCCTGCGCCGGGTTGTACGGACGCAGCAGGCGCGACGCATCGCGCACGTGGTTCGGCCCGAATCGTGCGCCGGGCCGGTAGCTCACGCCGGTATCGAACGGCACGCCGACGATCGCGATGTCGGCCTCGGGCACATCCTCGATGCGGGGCAGCTTCGCAAAGGTGGCGAGACCGGCGTACCGGGGTGTCTTGCTGGCATCGACCGGGCCCTGGGGGGTGTGAGCGGACACGTGTCCCTTCCCTTCAAGTTGTCATATAGTAAACAGAAGAACTCTGTAGGTGAACAATCTCATGATAGGGATCCCGATGCGTCCAGTCCACCCCACTGCCGGGCAGCAGCCGGTACGGATCGGCGCGCGACTGCGCGCGTCACGTCTCGCGCAGGGGCTCACCCTCGAACAGCTCGCCGCTGCCACGCAGGTGACCAAGGGGTTCCTCAGTCGTGTGGAACGCGACGACACCCAGCCCAGTCTCACCTCGCTCGTGCAGATCTGCGAAGCGCTCTCGCTTCCCATCGGCAGCCTGTTCGAAGCGCCCGATGTACAGCGGCTCTCGTTGGACGATGCTCCGCGCATCAACATGGGCGGTCGCGGTGCCGACGAACGCCTGGTGACGCCCCGCAGCGAGGAGCGCCTCCAGGTCATCCACTCGACCCTCGCACCGGACGCCGACGGGGGCGACGAGCTCTACACCGTGAACTGCAGCGTCGAGGTGCTGCACCTCATCAGCGGCGAACTCACGGTCTCGTTCAACGACCGGATCGAAGAACTCGTCGCGGGTGACACGCTGACGTTTCCCGGTAATACGCCTCACAACTGGCGGGCGGGCCCTCGGGGTGCGACCACGGTGTGGACCCTGGTGCCCGCGGCATGGAGCGGAGCGGGGTGATCCCGATCAGTCGTCGAAGACGATGACGCTGCGCGTCCGCTCCCCGCGACGCATGGCGTCGAACGCGTCGTCGACCTGATCGAGACGGATCGTGGTGCTGATGAGCGCGTCGACCGGAAACGACCCTGCCAGGTAGGCCCGTGCGATCCGCGGGAAGTCGCGCGCCGGCACCAGGCCGCCGTAGTTCGACCCGATCAGCGTCTTTCCGTCGTACGCGAGCTGCAGTCCGTCGATCATCAGCGGCTGATCTTCGGGCGGAAGCCCGACGAAGACGCCGCGACCACCCGGGCGGATGAGGCCGGGCAGCTGCTCCATCGTCTGCACCCGACCGATGGCTTCGAAGGCGACATCCGCGCCACCGCCAGTGATCTCGGAGATCCGATCGCCGAGATCGGTTCCCCCGATCACGGTGTGGGTCGCACCCGCACGCTCGGCCTCTGCGAGTTTCTGCTCGGAGATGTCGACCGCCACGATCGGCGTCGCACCCGCGAGCCGCAGTGCCGCGATGATCGAAAGTCCGACGCCGCCGGCTCCGACCACCACCGCCGACTCTCCCGCCAGCACCTTCCCGTTGTTCACGACTGCTCCGTACCCTGTGCCGGCCGAACAGCCGATCAGGCTCGCCACGGCGAAGGGAACGCGGGAATCGATGCGGATCGCCGCGAACTCGGGCACGACGATGTACTCGCTCATGGCACCGACGGCCAGGTACGGGTAGGCGGCGGATCGATCGCGGTCCGTCCAGCGCGTCGTTCCGTCGGGCAGCAGCGAATCGTTCGACTGCGCATACCGGCACGCCCACGGCTTTCCGCTCGCGCATTCGCCGCACCGCTGACACGCCTGATGCCAGGCGATGACCACGTGGTCGCCGACGGCGAGGTGGGTGACACCGGGTCCGACCGCCTCGATGACGCCCGCCGCCTCGTGGCCCATGACTGCGGGAAGCGGCACCTGCCACTCCCCGTCGAGCACGTGACGGTCCGATCCGCAGACGCCTGCGGCACGCACGCGCACGCGCACTTCGCCCTGCCACGGTGGATCGAGACGGAGCGTTTCGACCTCGGTCCGCCCGTCGGCGTCGCCGCGATAGACGGCCGCTCGCACGTCGATGGTCTGAGCCTGCATTACTTCCTCCCGGCGGCCGCGAAGGTGTCGATGTCGCGGTACGCGCCGCGGCCGCGGCGCACGTACAGCACGTTCGTCAAGACGACGTGCGCCACCATGGCGATGACGACCGTCGGAATCGTCGCCGTCGCGTAGGCGAAGATCGCCTGGGTCTCGAGCGTGATCGGGTTGTAGATCCAGAGGTAGAACGCCGACGCGATCACGACGGCGGCCATCGCTGCCACATTCACGCCGCCGGTGAACCGCATCGGGTCATCAGCGCCGCTGGCGTAGAGGGCGCGCAGCGAGATCCGCTGACGACGCACGATGAAATAATCGGCGATGATCACCCCGCACAGTGCGGCGATGAAGGCGCCCGAGATGACCACGAAGGTCATGAACTTCTCGTACATGAAGCCGGGGAAGAAGCTGAGGATCGCCGGGAGCACGAGGAATCCGGCGCAGAGCAGAGGCCAGCGCACACGGGTGAGCACCTCACCGCTCGACTGCTTCACTGCGAGCACCGTCGAGTACGCGATGGACGCCATGCTCGTCACGTTCGCGAAGCCGACGAAGAGCAGTGTCAACACGCCCAGAATCGGACCGCCGAGCGGCACCATCCACGCCGTCGGATCCGCCTCGCCGATCATGAGCGCCGCGGCCATTCCGACGATCTGCGCCGCGACGGTGCCGAGAATGATGCCGCCGTAGGCGGGCCACAGTGCCGCCCGGGGGCCGCGGGTCAGTCGCGATAGGGATCCCATGACCGGCCACCAGGAGAGGCCTGCGCCGAGATTGAATTCGACCGCCATCATGAAGTTCAGCTGCTCGTTCTCGAACGGCGCCATGGGAGGTGCGGCGAGCAGATCGCTCCAGGAGTGCTGCGACATCAGCAGCACCATCATGGCGGTGACGATGACGATCAGTCCGGGGGCGACGAAGCGGTTGAGCTTGCTGATCGTGACCGGACCGCGCGAGAGCACGATCCATCCGACGAAGATGGCGGCGAGTGCGAAGACCGTCACGAGCGGCCCGAACGTATCGAGCCCCGCTCCGAACGCCTGATTCGAGATCTCGGTGAAGGCGCGTCCGAACATGACGCCGAGCAGCGAGGTCCACCCCATTTCGACGAGGAGGACGACCGTGAACACCACGATGCCGACGCCGACGATGCCGAACACCGATTTGAGGGCACGATACTGCTCGACGCCGAGACGCTGACTGAGCATCACGCTGCCGAGCGCCATGATCGCCAGACCGAGGCTGTTGCCGATGAGCATCGCTGCGATGCCATCGGTGAACCCGACGAGGAGTACCGTCGATCCTCCGGTCAGGAACGCCCATGTCGCGATCGCGAGGCTGATGGTGACCCAACTGAAGTCACCCGCGCGCCACACTCGCTCGGCTTTCAGTAGCGGAAGCGACCCGAACGTCGCCTCGCGGGCCACGGCCTGCTCGACGCGCACCGCCTGCGTCTCGGTCGTCTCGTGCTTCGCGGAGTTCACAGCGCCGATCCGATCCAGGCAATGGCGGTGATGCCGAGCACGACGCCGAGAAACCACCCGAGACTCCTGCCGCCGAGTGCGGCATGGACCGGGTCTGCGGCCTCCACGGATTCGAGTTCGATCAACCGGCGCTCCAGCTCGTCGTCGAGCTGACTCTGATGATTCATGGGGTCCGACCTCCTTGTGACCCGCCACTGCGGCGTAGAACATCGTCAGCCTAAGTGGGTCGACCGACGCGCACAACACAGAACAACACCACACACCGTAGTGATCTGCACAATCGTACCTATCGGGCACACAAAGCGATGCAATGTCCGCCTAGAATGAGCAATGACTGCATATTTGCCCGCTCGCGGTCTGCCGATCCGCGTACGATTGCCCGAGGTGACGTCATGGATACCGATGATCTGCGACTCGGAGTGCTCCGCGAACTGCGCGACAACGGACGAGCGAGTTACGCCCGCATCGCCGAGCGACTCGGGGTCACCCGGCGACAGGTGACTCAGACCGTGCAGGGCGCGCTCGACCGCGACGAGCTGCGGCTCGCAGTCTCCATCAGCCCGGACCTCATGGGGCTCGAACGCTTCGCCTACCTGCAGATCGCTGTCGACGGACCGGTGGCGCCGGTGCGCGACGCACTTGTCGCCATGCCCGAGACCACGTTCGTGGCGGTGATCAGCGGTGGCTTCGCGCTCGACGCCGAGATCCGCGTCGGCGCCGATCCCCATCTGCGACAGACCGTCGATGCCGTCCGCAGCCTGCCCCAGGTGCTGAACATCCGCACGCACATGTACGAGTCCATCGAAGTGAACCTCTTCTCACCGCTCTGGGCCCGTCGCACCCGCTTTCAAGTGGATGATGCCGACCGCGCCATCGTCCGTCACCTACAGGCCGACGGTCGTGCCTCGTTTCGTGAACTCGGGGCCGCCGCCGGCGTCTCACCGAGCGGGGCGCGACTGCGCTTCGAGCGCCTGGTCGAGCACGGAGCGATCAAGGTCGTGGGAATACCCGTGCGCGGCACCCACCTCACCGGCGCCTCTCTCGGGGTGGGCATCCACGTGCACGGGCGCATCGACGACGCGGTCGCACGCGTCCGTGCGCTCGAACCCGAATTTCTCGCCGTGACGGTCGGCACCTTCGACATGATCGCCACCATCTCCACCGACAGCACGGAGGAGCTGCTCGAGGTGATGGATCGACTGCGCGGCTTCGACGAGGTATCCGGTGTGGAGTCCTGGTCGAATCTGCGCATCGTGAAGGAGCAGTACGGCGAGGGCGACCGCCTCAGCGCCAGTCCGCGTACCGGTCTGGCCGGCGATCCCGCAGGTAGTCCGCAGCGTGCGGCGACCGCTCCTCCGGGCCGGGAACGTCGGCGATGAGGATCTCCGCATCGGCCCCCGCCTCTGCGAGCACGACTCCCTCCCGGCCCGCGACGACGCTGAGTCCGGCGAAGTCCGTTCGGGCCGCGCCGACGAATCCCTGAGTACGCGGATAATCCGCGTAGGCGACGACGAGTGCGTTCTCGGCGGCACGGGCGCGCACCAGCACCTCGGGAACATACGCGGAGAACCCGTCGATCGCCGTGGGCACGAGCACGAGGTCCGCACCGCGCTCGGCGATCAGACGGACGGGTTCGGGGAACTCGATGTCGTAGCAGATCTGCAGCGCGACGCGCCGTCCGTTCCACTCGATGACAGTCGGCGGTGCGGTGGATGCGGAGAACGCCGCCCGTTCATCGTCGCCCCAGAGGTGCACCTTCTCGTACCGCAGCAGTTCCGCTCCCGACGCATCGGTGAGACTCGCCGCGATGCCGAAGGAGCCGTCGACACGAGCGACCGGGAAACTCGTCACGATCGCGACGCCGCACTCCCGGGCGAGCGTCGCCACACGGGCAGGAAGACCATCGACGAGCTCCGGTGCCATCCATGAGCGAAGTTGCGCCGGAGCGTAGCCCGTCAAGAAGAGCTCGGGCGTCAGCAGCAGTGCAGCACCGGCGTCCCGCGCCGTCCCGGCCGCGTCCCGCAGTGTCCTCAGATTCGCTTCCGGATCGAGCGGGGCGGCCTCCGCTTGCAGCAGGGCGATGCGCACTCCCGCGCTCCCGCGCTCCGCGGCCATTACGCGTCCGACGTGGAGTCGACGACTACTCCGGCGAGCGTCTTCTTGCCGCGACGCAGCACGGCGAACCGGCCGTGCAGCAGGTCGTCGGCACCGAGCACGCGATCCTGATCCTCGAGCTGAACATTGTTGAGGTACACCCCGCCCTGCGTCAGCGCTCGGCGCGCCTCACCGAGGCTCGACACGAGTTCGGCGTCGACGAGCAACTGCGTGATGGGGGCTCCGACGGTCCCGATCGCGCGCGGCAGCTCGTGCACGGCACCGGCGAGCGAGGGCGCATCCAGTGCATCGAGCTCTCCGCGACCGAAGAGCGCTCCGGACGCATCGATCGCTCCCTGCGCGGCCGCCGCTCCGTGCACGAGCGTGGTCACCTCGATCGCGAGGCGCTTCTGGGCGGCGCGCTTGAACGGTTCGCGCTCGACCTGCTCGGCGTACTCCGCGATCTCTGCGCGCGAGAGGAAGGTGAAGACCTTCAACCGGTCGATCACGTCGGCGTCTGCCTGGTTCAGCCAGAACTGGTAGAACGCGTACGGCGAGCACATCTCGGGGTTCAACCAGATGGCGTTGCCCTCGCTCTTGCCGAACTTCGTGCCGTCCGAGTTGGTGATCAGCGGCGTGCCGATCGCGTGCACGTGCTCCCCCTCGACCTTGCGGATGAGTTCCGTGCCACTCGTGAGGTTGCCCCACTGATCGCTGCCGCCCGACTGCAGTCGGCATCCGTACTGGCGGAACAGCTCGAGGTAGTCGAGCCCCTGCAGGATCTGGTAGCTGAACTCGCTGTAGCTGATCCCCTCGTCGGAGTTCAGACGCGTGGCGACGATGTCCTTCTTGATCATCGTGCCCACGCGGAAGTACTTGCCGATCTCGCGGAGGAAGTCGATAGCGCTCATCGGTGCCGTCCAGTCGAGGTTGTTGACGAGCTTCGCGCCGTTCCCTCCGTCGAAGTCGAGGTACCGCGAGACCTGCTCGCCGAGCGACTGCACCCATTCCCCCACCACCTCCGGGGAGTTCAGGGTGCGCTCCGCGGTCGGGCGGGGGTCGCCGATCAGCCCCGTCGACCCGCCGACGAGACCGATCGGGTGGTGCCCCTTCAGCTGCAAGCGGCGCATGAGCAGCAACTGCACGAGATGGCCGAGGTGCAGGCTCGCCGCCGTCGGGTCGAACCCGCAGTAATAGGCGATCGGATCGCCCTCGAGCGCTTCGGCCAGCGCCCCCTGATCAGTGGAGACGTGGATCAGCCCACGCCACTCGAGCTCGTCCCACAGCGTCTCGAAGCTGTCATCGTTCCGCTGGGAGGCCAGGATCTCTGCGCGTTCACTCGTTACCGACACGCAGAGAGTGTATCGCGTTCAGACGCGGAACTCGGCGACCCGTTCGGCAAGACGCGCGAGCTGCTCGTCGACGCGCGCCCTCGCGGTTCCGCCGGCGCCCAGCCGGGAGTTCACCGACCCTTCGATCGTCAGCACCTCGCGCACACCCGGCGTGAGGTGTTCGGAGACCGTGCGGAGCTCAGCGTCGCTCGGCTCGTCGAGCTCGATGCCGCGTTCCTCGCAGTAGCGCACGAGCTCGCCCGAGATCTCATGCGCGTCGCGGAAGATCACGCCCTGCTTCACGAGCCACTCGGCGACATCGGTCGCGAGCGAGAAGCCCTGCGGCGCGAGCTCGGCCATGCGCCGCTCGTCGAAGCGCATGGTGGCCACCATGCCGGTGAATGCCGGCAGCAGCAGCTCGAGCTGGTCGACGGAGTCGAAGACCGGCTCCTTGTCCTCCTGCAGATCACGGTTGTAGGCGAGCGGCAGCGCTTTCAGTGTGGCGAGCAGGCCGGTGAGGTTGCCGATGAGACGACCCGATTTGCCGCGCGCGAGTTCGGCGATGTCGGGGTTCTTCTTCTGCGGCATGATCGAGGATCCGGTCGAGAAGCCGTCGTGCAGCTGCACGAAGCCGAACTCCTTCGTGTTCCAGATGATGATCTCTTCCGCGAAGCGGGAGAGATCGATCCCGATCTGGGCGCACACGAACGCGAACTCGGCGACCACGTCGCGTGCGGCGGTGCCGTCGATGGAGTTCTCGAGCGGGGCCCCGAGTCCGAGCTCCTCCGCGACGAGTCGCGGATCGAGCCCGAGTGAGCTGCCGGCGAGGGCGCCCCCGCCGTACGGCGACGCGCTCGCCCGCTGGGCCCAGTCGCGCAGCCGCTCGAGGTCGCGGATGATCGGCCAGGCGTGTGCGCCGAGCTGGTGCGCGAGCAGTACCGGCTGAGCGTGCTGCAGGTGGGTACGACCGGGCAGGATCGCCTCGGCGTGGGCCGAGGCCTGCTCAAGGATCGCCTCGGCGAGGTCGGTCAGCAGTGCGGCGATGACTCGCGCGTGATCGATGAGGTAGAGCCGCACGAGCGTGGCGATCTGGTCGTTCCGGCTGCGGCCGGCGCGGAGCTTTCCGCCGAGCTGCACGCCGGTGATGTCGATGAGCCCGCGTTCGAGCGCCGAGTGCACGTCTTCATCGCTCTCGGCGGCGACGAATCGCCCGTCGGCGACGCGGGCGGCGAGTTCGTCGAGCGCAGCGCGCATATCGTGCAGTTCGTCATCGCTCAAGTACCCGGCCGCGGCGAGGGCCGTGGCGTGCGCCTTCGAGCCGCGAATGTCGTACGGCGCGAGGATCCAATCGAAGTGGGTGGACTTGCTCAGCGCGGCGAGCGCGGGCGACGGGCCGCTGGCGAAGCGTCCGCCCCAAAGTGCGCCCGCTTCAGCGGCACGGTTACCCGAAGCGGAGTTCTGGCTCTCGGAAGTCATAGGGGGTATCTCTCTATCTACGGCAGTCTTGGGTCGACGGGGCGGTTCAGGCTCGCGAGAGCAGCCAGACCATGAGCCCCTTCTGGGCGTGGACGCGGTTCTCGGCCTCATCCCAGACGGCGCTCTGCGGGCCATCGATCACCTCGGGGGCGACCTCGAACTCGCGGTACGCCGGCAGGCAGTGGAGGAAGATCGCGTCGTCATCGGCACGATCCATCAATTCGGGGGTCACGCGGTAGGCGCCGAAGGTCTCCACCCTGGCGGCCTTCTCGGACTCCTGCCCCATCGACACCCACGTGTCGGTGATGACGGCGTCGGCACCCGACACGGCCGCGTCGACATCGGTGGTCACCGTGACGCTCCCGCCGGTCTGCGCCGCGATGCGCTCGGCGTCGCGCACGATGTCGGCGCGCGGATGATACCCCGCGGGGCCGGCCACGCGAATGTGCATACCCGCCGTCGCGAAGCCGAGCAGATACGAGTGGCCCATGTTGTTCGCCGCATCGCCGACATACGCGGCGGTGAGGCCGGCGAGCTCGCCCTTGCGTTCCCGGATGGTCTGCAGATCGGCGAGGATCTGGCACGGGTGGAAGTCGTCGGAGAGCGAGTTGATGACCGGCACGGTCGCGTGAGCGGCCATCTCTTCGAGCCCCGAGTGGGCGAAGGTGCGCCAGACGATCATGTCGACCATGCGCGAGAGCACCTGAGCGGTGTCCGCGATCGACTCCTTGGCCCCGAGTTGCGCCTCACCGGGGTTCACGATGATCGCGTTGCCCCCGAGTTCGGCGATACCGGCGGCGAAGCTGAAACGCGTGCGCGTCGAGGTCTTGTCGAAGAAGACGGAGACCGAACGCGGGCCTTCCAGCGGTCGCTCGGCGAACGGCTCCCGCTTCAGACGGGCGGCGAGGTCGAGCACCTCGCGCTGCTCATCGGGGCTGAGATCATCGTCGCGGAGGAAGTGTCGCATCACCCGGCCAGTCTAGCGGCGACCGGGTGATGCGCAGACCCGGCTACTTCGCCTGGTTCTTGAGCCGCGATGCGCTGCGGGCGCGCGAAGTCGCCGCGAGCTCGACCTTGCGGATGCGCACGTGCTCGGGGGTGACCTCCACGCACTCGTCCTCGCGGGCGAACTCGAGGCACTCCTCGAGGGTCAGCTGGCGGGGCGGCGTCATCGACTCGAACGTGTCGGCGTTCGCCGACCGCATGTTGGTGAGCTTCTTCTCCTTGGTGATGTTCACGTCCATGTCTTCGGAACGCGAGTTCTCACCGATGACCATGCCCTCGTACACCTCCTGCGTGGGCTGCACGAAGAACGACATGCGCTCCTGCAGGTTGATGAGCGAGAACGGGGTCACCACACCGGAGCGGTCGGCCACGATCGAGCCGTTGTTGCGAGTCGTGATGGTGCCGGCCCATTCGCCGTACCCGTGCGAGATCGCGTTCGCGATGCCGGTGCCGCGGGTGATCGTCATGAACTCCGAACGGAAGCCGATGAGTCCGCGCGACGGCACGATGAACTCCATGCGCACCCAGCCCGTGCCGTTGTTCGTCATGTTCTCCATGCGCCCCTTGCGCGCGGCGAGCAGCTGCGTGATGGCGCCGAGGTGATCCTCAGGGGTGTCGACCGTGAGGTGCTCGTAAGGCTCGTGCACCTTGCCGTTCACCTCGCGCGTGACGACCTGCGGCTTGCCGACGGTGAGCTCGAAGCCCTCGCGGCGCATGTTCTCGACGAGGATCGCGAGGGCGAGCTCGCCGCGGCCCTGCACCTCCCACGCATCGGGGCGACCGGTGTCGATCACGCGGAGCGAGACGTTGCCGATGAGCTCGCGGTCGAGCCGGTCCTTGATCATGCGGGCGGTGAGCTTGTGGCCCTTCACCTTGCCGACGAGGGGCGAGGTGTTCGCACCGATCGTCATCGAGATGGCGGGCTCATCGACGGTGATGGTCGGCAGCGGACGCACGTCTTCGGCATCGGCGATCGTCTCGCCGATGGTGATGTCTTCGATGCCGGCGATCGCGACGATGTCGCCGGGGCCCGCCTGCTCGGCCGGGTAACGGGTCAGCGCCTTGGTAAGCATGAGCTCGGTGATGCGCACGTTCTGCACCGTCTGGTCCTGCTTGACCCAGGCGACGGTCTCGCCCTTCTTGATCCAGCCGTTGTGCACGCGCAGCAGCGCGATGCGGCCGAGGAACGGCGAGGAGTCGAGGTTCGTCACGTGCGCCTGCAGCGGGTGCTCGTCGTCGTACGTCGGCGCCGGCACCTGGTTCAGGATCGTCTCGAACAGCGGCTCCAGATCGGTGTTGTCGGGCAGCTCGCCGTCACCCGGACGGGTGTGCGAAGCAGCACCGGCACGGCCGGAGAGGTACACGGTCGGCACGTCGAGCACTGCGTCGACGTCGATGTCGGGGTGCTCTTCGCTGAGGTCGGACGCGAGGCCGAGGAGCAGATCCTGCGCCTCGCCTTCGACCTCTTCGATGCGCGCGTCGGGCCGGTCCGTCTTGTTGACGGCGAGGATCACGGGCAGCTTCGCCTCGAGCGCCTTGCGGAGCACGAAGCGGGTCTGCGGCAGCGGGCCCTCGGACGCGTCGACGAGCAGCACCACGCCGTCGACCATCGACAGCCCGCGCTCGACCTCGCCGCCGAAGTCGGCGTGACCGGGGGTGTCGATCACGTTGATGACGATGGGACCGTTCTGCGCGTGGGCGCCCTCGTACGTGATGGCCGTGTTCTTCGCGAGGATGGTGATGCCCTTCTCGCGCTCGAGATCGTTGGAGTCCATCACACGGTCGTCGACCTCGGTGTGCGCGTCGAAGGAGTTCGTCTGCTTGAGCATGGCGTCGACGAGGGTCGTCTTCCCGTGGTCGACGTGGGCGACGATGGCAACATTGCGGAGGTCTTCGCGAGTGGCGAGAGCCATAAAGGTGGTTCCTAACGAAATCAGCGTGGTGTCGGCGGCGTGGAGTGCCGAAGATGCGAGGCTGGAGCATCGCACGAGAAGGGCCGACGTGCAATTCTAACGGATGCGCACGTCGGCCCTCTGAACATCGGCGCGATTACGCGCCGATGTTGAGGCTTGCGCCCGGGATCGCCGCGAGCAGGTTCTTCGTGTACTCCTCACGGGGGTTCTCGAACACCTCATCGGTGGTGGCCTGCTCGATGATCTCCCCGCTGCGCATCACGCAGACCCGGTCGGCGATGAGGCGCACGACCGCGAGGTCGTGCGTGATGAACAGGTAGGTCAGTCCGAGATCGCGCTGCAGCTCGGCGAGCAGCTCGAGCACCTGCGCCTGCACCAGCACGTCGAGAGCCGACACCGCTTCGTCGAGCACGAGGATCTCGGGCTTCAGCGCGAGCCCGCGAGCGACGGCGACGCGCTGGCGCTGACCGCCCGACAGCTCGTTCGGGTACCGGGTGGCCAGTTCGCGCGGTAGCGAGACCTGATCGAGCAGCTCGAGCACGCGCGCCCGGCGTGAAGCGCTGTCGCCGACCTTGTGCACGTTCAACGGCTCCATAATGGTGTTGCCGATGTTGCGCAGCGGATCCAGCGAACCGTACGGGTCCTGGAACACGGGCTGCAGCTTGCGACGCAGATCGAAGAGCTGCTTCGACCCCAGTTGCGTGGTGTCGGCGCCGTCGATCCTGATCGAACCGGATGTCGGCTTCTCGAGCTGCAGCACCATCTTCGCGATCGTCGACTTGCCCGAACCGCTCTCACCCACGAGCGCCATCGTCTCGCCGCGGTTGATGGTGAAGGAGGCGCGGTCGACGGCGGTCAGATCCTCGTGCCCGAAGTTACCCTTCCGGAGTTTGTAGACCTTCGTGAGATCGGTGACCTCGACCAGCGGAGCACCGATCTGACGATCCTTCAGTTCCGTCTCGGCGAGCGAGGCGATGTCGAACGACTCGGTGGGCGCGGGCGCGACATCGGGCGACGACCCGAGTCGCCGCGACGCCAGGCTCGGCACTGCCGAGACGAGACGGCGGGTGTAGGGGTGCTTCGGATCCTGCAGGATCTCCCGGCTGGGACCCGACTCGACGACGTTGCCGCGGTACATCACGATGAGCTTCTCGGCGCGCTCGGCCGCCAGGCCCAGGTCGTGCGTGATGAAGACGACAGCGGTGTCCCGCTCGGAGGCCAACGACTGGAGGTGATCGAGCACCACCCGCTGCACCGTCACGTCCAGTGCCGAGGTCGGCTCGTCGGCGATGAGCAGCTGCGGGTTCGCGGCGAGACCGATGCCGATGAGCGCGCGCTGCTTCATGCCACCGGAGAACTGGTGCGGGTACTGCCGCATACGCTTCTCGGCATCCTGCAAGCCCGCCTGCTGCAGCACTTCGATGGCTCGGGCCTTCACGTCCTTGCGGTTCTTCGCGAGACCGTTGGCGCGAATCGCCTCCTCGACCTGAAAGCCGATCGACCAGACCGGGTTCAGGTTCGACATCGGATCCTGCGGCACGAGGCCGATCTCACGCCCGCGCAGAGA
The DNA here is from genome assembly GCF_017583045.1 of Leucobacter tardus. GTDB lineage: Bacteria > Actinomycetota > Actinomycetes > Actinomycetales > Microbacteriaceae > Leucobacter > Leucobacter tardus. The sequence goes on from NZ_JAGFBF010000006.1 coordinate 16,162, forward strand.
CTCCATGTCGCGGCGACGGGAACCGACGAGTTCGCGACCCTGCCACATCACCGATCCTTCGGTGACCCGGCCCGTGCCCGGAAGCAGATCGATCACCGCGTGCATGGTCGTCGACTTGCCCGACCCCGACTCGCCGACGATCGCCACGGTCTCGCCCGGGTAGACGTCGAAGCTCACGCCGTGGAGCACTTCGTTGTCCTGCTTGTGCCTGGAGAACGCGACCTTGAGATCGCGCACGCTGAGAATCGGTTCCATGTCGGATGCTTCCGTCTGTCGTGGTGCGTTCGTCATCGCTGCGCCCTCGCTCTCGGGTCGAGCGCGTCGCGAATGACCTCGCCCATCAGGATGAACCCGAGGACGGTGATGGTCAGCGCGACCGACGGGTAAATGAGCGGCGCCGGATCGGTGCGCAGCGTGCGCTGCGCGCTGCTGATGTCATTGCCCCAGCTGATGAACTCTCCGGGCGGCAGTCCGACACCGAGGAAGGAGAGCACCGCTTCGGCCACGATCGCGGACGCCAGCGAGAGCGTCGTCACCACGATGAGCGGCGCCACCGCATTCGGGAAGACGTGACGCAGCAGCGTCTTGAAGCGGGAGACGCCGAGCGCCTCCGATGCGGTCACGAAGTCCGAGTTCTTGACGCGCAGCACCTCGCTGCGCAGGATGCGAGCCGAGATCGGCCACGAGAAGCCACCGATCGCCAGCGCGATGACCAGCGGGTTGCGGTAGTCGGCGAGCACGCTCATCACGATGATGCCGGCGAGGATGTAAGGCACCGAGAAGAAGATGTCGCCGACGCGCGACAGCACGGTATCGATGAAGCCGCCGAAGTATCCGGCGAGCGAACCCATGATGCCGCCGATCACGAACGTCAGCACGATGACCAGGAAACCGACGGAGACCGAGGTGGACGTTCCGTGGATGATGCGCGAGTAGACGTCGCAGCCCTGGTTGTTGAAGCCGAGGGGATGCCCGGTGGCCGGCCCGGCGTTCGAGAATGCGAGCGAGCAGGAGCGCGGATCGATCTGCGTGAAGAGATTCGGGAACGCGGAGACCGCGAGCACGAGCACGATGATCACCGATGCGATCCAGAACATCGGCCGACGGCGCATGTCGCGCCAGGCGTCGAGCCAGAGGTTCGACTTCTTCTCGTCGACGCGCACGGCATCGACGGCCGCGACCGGGGTCTCGTCGACCGGGGCGACGAAGTGCTCCATGGGCGGGCGCGAGGAGCGGTTCTGAGATTCAGGCATAACGGATCCTCGGGTCGAGCACGGCGTAGAGCAGATCGATGAGCAGGTTCACGCCGAGGTAGATGAGCACCATCACGGTGACGAAAGAGACGACCGTCGCGTTCTCGCCGCGGAGGATCGCGTTGAAGAGCACGTTGCCGACACCGGGCACGTTGAAGATGCCCTCGGTCACGGTCGCACCGACCATGAGCGTGCCGAAGTCGGTCGCGGTGTTGGTGATGGTCGGGATCAGGGAGTTGCGCAGCACGTGCACCGGGATGACGCGGCCCCGCGGCAGGCCCTTGGCGTATGCGGTGCGCACGAAATCCTGGTTGAGCGTGTCGATGACCGACGAGCGCGTGAGGCGCATGCTCGTCGCGTAGAGACTGACACCGAGCACGAGCGCGGGGAGTATGAGGTCCTTCGTCGGGGCCGAACCGCCGACCGTCGGACTGAACCAGCCGAGCTGCAAGCCGAACACGTACTGACCGACGAATGCCGCGACGAAGATCGGCAGGCTCAATAGGATGAGCGCGATGATCAGGTTGATGTTGTCGAAGAACGATCCCTTGCGCAGGCCTGAGAAGAGACCGATGACGATCGCGATGACGAGCTCGATGGCGATGGCCATCAGGGCGAGCTTGATCGTGATCGGGAACGTGCGCGCGAGCACCTGAGAGACGGGTTCGCCCGAGAAGCTGATGCCGAAGTCTCCGACGAAGATGCCTTTGAGGTACAGCAGGTACTGCACGAAGAAGGGCTTGTCGAGGTTGTACTGCTCGCGCAGGCGCTCCAGGACGGCCTCGCTCGGCACCTTGTCGCCGAACATCGCCGCGACGGGGTCGCCCGGCATGGCGAAGACCATGAAGTAAATGAGGAACGTGGTGCCGAGAAGGACGGGCACCACCTGGAGGACGCGGAGAATGATGTATCTCAGCATGAGAGGCTCGCTCCCCGGCGGTCGGCTCGTGTGTGCATGGGATGTGTATTCCTGAGGATCAACACGCGTGCAGCTCCAGCGACGGGAAGACGCCGGAGCTGCACGCGGTCTGGGTTATTCGGTGACGGTGATCTCGTTGAAGAGCGGCACGGAGTTCCAACCGAACGCGACGTTGTCGACGCGCTCGCTGTACCCACCGGTCGTGCCCTGGTACCAGAGCGGGATCGACGGCAGATCCTCGAGCAGGATCTCCTGTGCGTCCTGGAGCTTCGTGATCATCTGGTCGTGATCATCCGAGTTCACGGCCTCGTCCAGCATGTTGTCGAACTCTTCATTGGCGTAGAAGCCGTGGTTCGAGCTTGCACCCGTGTAGTACAGGGGCTGCATGAAGTTGTACATGCCCGGGTAGTCGGCCTGCCAGCCGGCGCGGAACGGGCCGCCGACGGTGTCGGCCTCTCGGTCGTCCAGGAACGCTTGGAAGGTCGGGTACGGCTTCGGAGCGGCTTCGACACCGAGCGTGTTGATCCACTGGTTGGCCACGGCCTCGATCCAGGCGAGGTGCGGTCCATCGGTGTTCGTCGCGACCTCGATGGTGCCCTCGAACTCGGAGATCTCATTGGCCTCGGCCCACAGCTTCTGAGCCTCTTCCGGGTTGAACTGCAGCTTCTCGCTGCCCTCGAGGTCGTCCTTGTAGCCGTCCACGACGGGCGAGGAGAAATCGGTGGCGGCGATGTTCGTGCCCTCGAAGATGGTGTCGATGATCTCGTCGCGATCGATCGCCATGGAAAGTGCAGCGCGGCGCAGCTTGCCCTCTTCGTCCTCGCCGAAGTGCGGCAGGTTCGCTGAGATGGTGAGCGTCGTGTTCAGCGCACCGGCCTGATTGATGGCGCGGTCGCCCAGTTCGTCCTCGAAGACCGAGAACGAGGTCTCGGGGATCTGGTCGAGCACGTCGAGGTTGCCGGCCTGCAGGTCGACGTAGGCCGCATCGAGCGACGCGTAGATCTTGAAGTGGATGCCCTCGTTCGAGACCTCGCGCGGACCGACGTAGGAGTCGTTCGCGACGAGGTTGATCTCGACATCGTGCTTCCAGGCGTCGTCGCCGTCGAACGCGTAGAGACCGTTGCCGATCGGGTTCTGGCCGAACGCCTCCATGTCGTCGAATGCGACGTCGGGCAGCGGGTAGTAGGCCGAGTAGCCGAGGCGATCCGGGAAGTCGGGGCTCGCGTCGACCGTGAAGGTGTAGTCGTCGACGACCTTCAGCCCTTCCATCTCTTCGACCGGCTCGGTCTCGCTGAAGCCCTTGATCGGTGAGAAGAAGTACTGGTTGCCGAGCGCGTTGTCGACGTTCGCCGCGTAGTTCCACGCATCGACGAAGTTGTGCGCCTGCACCGGGGTGCCGTCCGAGAACACTGCATCCTCGCGCAGCTTGACGGTCCACACGCCGTCGTCACCGGACTCGATGGACTCTGCGACACCCATCTGCGTCGCGCCCTCGGCGTCGTAGTAAACGAGGCCCTCCCAGAGCGCGTCGACGACCTTGCCGCCGCCCACCTCGGTGGTGTCCGCAGGGAGAAGACCCTTCTGCGGTTCCGTGTTGTTGACCGAGATGCGACCCTCGGGCGTGCTGCCCGCGTCGGACTCTCCGCCGCCGCCGGAGCAACTGGTCAGCACCAGTGCGCCAGCTGCTGCCAGAGACAGCATTCCCATTGCCATGCGTGAACGCGCCACGTCAGAACTCCTTTGTATTGTTGCGCACCGCAACCGAAGCGCAGAGCAACAGTGCCGGCCGGCCGCGGTACTCGGGTGTACCGCCCACTACCCTAATCGCGACCTCACCTCGATTCGGTCGCGAAAAGGCATCGATTTCAACCATCCCGCAATGTCCGTGACTTCCTCCATGAAGCTGCCCGGTTGTCGGACAGGTTTTGTGGAGACCATCCAGTCCGTATTGCGAGGAAATACGAGACTGGTACAATCTGTCGATTGCCCCCAAGGGTCCGTCCCGAGGGCAACGGTCGGCTCCGGATGCCGCTGAAGCGGAATCCTCGGCCGACCCGCGACCGCCGTCAGACGCGCAGCTTCCGTCGTTCCGCTTGCTCTCCCGGATCGGGAACCGGCAGCGACGCGAGCAGGCGCTGGGTGTAGGCCTCTCTCGGGTTCCCGAGCACCTCGGCGCACGTGCCCGTTTCGACGAGCTCTCCGCGATACAGCACGCCGAGCCGATCCGCGAGGGCGTCGACGACCGCGAGGTCGTGCGTGATGAAGAGCGACGAGAACCCCAACTCTGACTGCAGCTCGACGAACAGATCGAGCACACGCGCCTGCACCGAGACGTCGAGCGCGCTCGTCGGCTCGTCGGCGATGAGCAGCTTCGGACCCAGGATCAGCCCGCGCGCGAGACTGGCGCGCTGACGCTGTCCGCCCGAGAGCTCGTGTGGGTACCGATCGCCGTAGCTCCGCGGCAGCTGCACCGCCTCGAGCAACTCGTCGACCCGTTTCCGAGCCGCCCGTGCGTCCTTCGCGAGCCCCTGCACGATCAGCGGCTCGGCGACGCACTCGGCGATCGTGAGCAGCGGGTTGAAGCTCGACGCCGGATCCTGGAACACGAAGCCGATGTCGCGCCTCGTGGCTCGGAAGTCGCGCTCGCGGTACCCGAGCATCTCGTGGCCGAGCACCTGCAGCGAGCCCCCGGTGACGGGCGTCAGGCCGGCGATCGCGCGCCCGATCGTGGACTTGCCCGATCCGGATTCACCGACGAGGCCGAAGACCTCGCCGGCACCGATCTCGAAATCGACGCCCGTGACCGCGCGGAACCCGGGTTTGCCGAAGCGACCGGGGTACTGGATCTCCAGTCCTCGAGCCACGACGAGCGGAGCACGCGGAGCGTCCGCCGACCGCCGCTCAGCGCGCTCCACCGCCTGCGCGCGGCGCTCCCCCAGCTTCGGCACGGCCGCGAGCAGATTCTGCGTGTATGCCTCCCGAGGGTGGGCGAAGAGCTCGGCCACGGGCGCCTGCTCGACGACCTTGCCCTGGTACATCACGGCGACGTCATCGGCGAGATCGGCGACGACACCCATGTTGTGGGTGATGAGCAGGATCGCAGTGCCGAACTCGTCGCGCAGATCCCGGAGCAGGTCGAGGATCTCGGCCTGCACCGTGACATCGAGCGCCGTCGTGGGCTCGTCGGCGACGATGAGCCCCGGTCCGAGCGCCAGCGCCATCGCGATGACGACGCGCTGCTTCTGCCCGCCCGAGAGCTGGTGCGGATATGAGTCGACGCGCGACTCCGGATCGGGAATGCCCACCTTGCGCAGGATGTCGATCGCACGCGTTCGCGCGGCCTTCCGCGAGAGCTTCTCGTGCGCACGCAGCCCCTCGGCGATCTGCCACCCGATCGTGAAGACCGGGTTCAACGCCGTCGACGGCTCCTGGAACACCATCGCCACGTCGCGGCCGCGCACCTCGCGCAGATGATCCGCGGAGATGGCCGTCACATCGCTCACGCCCGAGCCGTCGCGGGCCGCGAGCACCACGGCACCCGACGCGGTCGCGGTCTCGGCGAGCAGACCGAGTACGGCGCGCGCCGTCACCGACTTGCCCGACCCCGATTCGCCAACGACCGCGAGCACGCGGCCGGGTTCGACCGTGAGCGAGACGCCGTCGACGGCGGTGATCGGACCGTGGTCCGTCGCGAACGTGACCTCGAGGTCTTGAATATCGAGAATGTGTCTCATCGGGAATCCTCCTCGGGCGACGACGCGCCACTCGCCTGCACCGGCACCATCGACGTCTGAGCGACACTGCCGCTCCCCCGCTTGGCGCGGCGACGACTGCGCAACCGCGGGTCGGCGAGATCGTTGAGGCTCTCGCCCGTGAGCGTGAGTCCCATCACCACCAGCACGATCGCGAGGCCAGGCCACAGGCTCGTCCACCAGACGCCGTTCGAGACGTCGGCGATCGCCTTGTTGAGGTCGTATCCCCACTCGGCCGCGGAGTTCGGCTCGATGCCGAAGCCCAAGAATCCGAGACCCGCCAGCGTGAGAATCGCCTCGGAGGCGTTCAGCGTGAAGACGAGCGGCAGCGACCGGGTCGAGTTGCGCAGAATGTGCCGGAACATGATCCGACCGCGGCTCGCACCGATGACGCGCGCGGACTCGACGAACGCTTCGGCCTTCACCCGAATGACCTCGGAGCGCACCACACGGAAGTACTGCGGAATGAAGACCACCGTGATCGAGATCGAGGCGGCGAGGATGCCGCCCCAGAGGCTCGACTGACCGCCCGAGATCACGATGGACATGACGATCGCGAGCAGCAGGGACGGGAAAGCGTAGATCGCATCGGCCAGCATGACCATCACCCGGTCGAGCCAGCCGCCCAGGAAGCCGGAGACGAGACCCAGCAGCGTTCCCGCGAAGATCGAGCACACCACCGCGATCACGATGACGAAGAACGCGGTTCGCGATCCCCAGATGACGCGCGAGAGCACGTCGTATCCGGCGATCGTCGTCCCGAACGGATGGGCGGCCGACGGGGCGCTGAGCGATCCGAAGTCGCCATCGGGATCGTTCAGCGTCGAGTAGCCGTAAGGGGCGAGCAGCGGGGCGAAGATCGCGATGAGCAGGAACAGCCCGAGCAGGGTGAGCCCCGCGATGAGCATGCCGCGCTGCAGACCGACGCTCTGCCTCACCTGCTTGACGAGCGGCCAGGAGTGCCAGGCGCGCTCCACGTGAGTCGCACTCATGTCAGTACCTCACTCTCGGATCGATGACTGCGGCGAGCACGTCGACGACGAAGTTGCTGACGGCGACGATCACCGCGAGGAGCGCCACGATGCCCTGCACGGCGACGAAGTCGCGCGCGCTCAGGTACTGCGCGAGCTGGAAGCCGAGGCCCTTCCACTCGAACGTCGTCTCGGTGAGCACGGCGCCCGCGAGCAGCAGGGCGATCTGCATGCCGATGACGGTGATGATCGGGATCAGCGCGGGGCGGTACGCGTGCTTCGTGACGAGACGGAACTCGCCCACGCCGCGTGATCGGCCGGAATCGACGTATTCGCGACCGATCGTGCCGATCATGTTCGTGCGCACGAGCCGGAGGAAGACGCCTGCGGTCATGAGCCCCAGCGTGAGGGCGGGAAGGACCGCGTGCGCGAGCACATCGATCACGTTCTCGGAGTTTCCGGTGCGGATCGCATCGATGAGATAGATTCCGCTCGGATTCTGCACGAGTTGCAGCTGCAATTCGGTCGCGACGGACGCTCGACCGGAGACCGGAAGCCACCCCAACCAGATGCCGAAGATCAGTTTCATGATGAGGCCGGAGAAGAACACCGGCGTCGCGTAGGTGAAGATCGCGAAGACGCGCAGCACGGCGTCCGGTCCGCGGTCGCGGTAGTAGGCGGCGAGCATGCCGAGCGGAATGCCGACGAGCAGCGCCACGATGAGCGTGTAGATCACGAGCTCCAGCGTCGCGGTGCCGAAGGTGAGCAGCACCTCGGTGACGGCGCGGTTATCGCTGATCGTCGTCCCGAAGTCTCCGCGCAGCACGTTGCCGAGATATTCGAGGTACTGCACGATGACGGGCCGGTCGTATCCGGCCGCCGCGATCCGCTCCGCGAGCTGCGCCGGAGGCAGTCGATCGCCCACCGACGCCGTGATCGGGTCGCCGATCGAGCGCATGAGCACGAAGACCATCGTCACCAGGATGAAGATGGTGGGGATGATGAGCAGCGCGCGCCACAGAATGTAGCGCCCGAGCCCACCACCGCCCCGCGTTCGAGCACGCGGGGCGGTGAGTGAGGTGTCGGTGATGACCATGGAAGGCGCGGACTCCCGTTACTTCGTCAATGTTCCGAAACGGAACTTGAACGATGCGTCGAGGGTGACGCCGTCGACGCCGTCGACCGCAACGGCGACCTGCTCGCCCTGCAGCATCGGCAGGGTCGAGAGATCTTCGGCGAGGACCTCCTGCACCTCCTCGATCTTCGTGGCACGGGCATCGGCGTCGGTCGTGACGAGCTGCTCGCGCAGCAGGTCGTTGACCTCATCGTTGTTGTAGTGGTTCTCCAGGAACCCGCCCTCGAGGAAGAAGGGGGTGAGGTAGTTGTCGGCGTCCGAGTAGTCGGGGAACCAGCCGAGCTGATACGCCGGGTACAGATCCTCGACCCGGTCCTTGGAGTACTGGGTCCACTCGGTGGACTGCACGTCGACCGCGAAGAGTCCGTCGGCTTCGAGCTGCGCCTTGATCTGCGCGTACTCTTCGGCCGACGCTGCGCCGTAGCGCTCTCCGGCGTACTGGAGCTGCAGCGAGACGGGGGTTTCCACTCCCGCGTCCTCGAGACGCTGCGCGGCCTTCGCCGCGTCCGGACCGCCCGCCTCGTCGCCGTAGAGGCCCATGAGCGGATCGCCCGCACCCGAGAGCCCCTCGGGAACGTGGCCGTAGAGCGGTGCGTAGGTGCCCTTGAAGACCTGCTCGGACAGCTTCTCGCGATCGATGAGGTCGGCGGCCGCCTGGCGAACCGCCTTCGCCTTCTCGGCATCCGCGTCGTCGGTCTGCGCACCATACGGCATGGTGTCGAAGTTGAAGACGATGTACCGGATCTCGCCGCCCGGGCCCTTCACGACATTCAGGCCGTCGGTGCCCTCGAACTTCTCCACGTCGGTGGCCGAGAGGCTGCGGAACGCGACATCGACGCCCTGCGTCTCGATCGCCTGGCTGAGGTTCGACTCGTTCGCGAAGTACTTCACGTTGACGGTGTCGGTCGCGGGAGCGCCCCAGAGGCCCTGGTAGTTCTCGTTCGCGGTGAACGAGGCGAGGTTGCCCTTGTCGAAACTGTCGAGCGAGTAGGGGCCGGCGAACGGCTTGCCCTCGACGATCGCGGCGTCGTCGGCGACGGCGTCGGCCGGGAAGACCTCCTCATCCACGATCGGCCCGGCCGGGCTCGACAGCACCTGCGGGAAGGTCTGGTCGTCCTCCGACTTGAGCGTGAAGACCACTGTCGTGTCGTCGGGGGTCTCGATGCTGTCGAGGTTCGCCAGCAGGTCCTGCGGGCCGTTCGGGTCGCTGATGGTGACCAGACGGTCGAAGGTGAACTTCACGTCGGAGCTGGTGAGGTCGTTGCCGTTCGCGAAGGTGAGCCCTTCCTTGAGCTTCACCGTGTACTCGGTCGGCGCCGTGAACTCGGCGGACTCCGCGATGTCGGGGGCGACCTCGGACTCGTCGACGGGGTTGTTCATCAGGAAGGGGTACACGTTCGTCATGACGGCGAACGACCCGTTGTCGTAGGCACCGGCCGGATCGAGCGAGGTGACGACCTCGGTGGTGCCGACCGTGATCGCGCCCCCGGAGCCGCCGTCACCGCCCGATCCGCCCCCGGCGCAGGCGGTCAGCAGGAGCGCCCCGGCTCCGAGTACAGCAGTTCCCAGCAGAGTTTTCTTCATTGATTTCTCCAGAGACACGACGAAGCGCTCGACAGCGAGCACCTCATCATCGGCAATAAGCTCCGCCAGATTAACGAGAAAATCTGTCTGACAGCAAGTTCGACGGAAAATTCTTTGCAGACTTGTGCATTTCCGAGAAACGTGAGTGACAGACATCGCTCAGTGTCGGCGTACCCACCAGCGACGCACGAAGCCGAGGCGCTACGCTGACCTCGTGCAGACTGGCGACCGCGGCTTCCCCTCCGCGTCTCACGTGCGCCTGCGCTGGGAGCTCGGTATCGTACTCGCGCTCTCGTTCGGCGCGTCGGGCGTCTATGCGATCGTGCAGATCATCGAGCGCGTCACCCGCGACACCGCGCTCTCCGATCAGGCCGCGACGATCAACCGCACCCTCGCCGAACGTCCCCTCTTCGACCTGATCTATCAGCTGCTCGGCTTCGCGTTCGGACTCGCCCCGGTCGCACTCGTGTGCTTCCTGCTCTGGCGCAGTTCGCGTCCCCATCTCGGGGCGCTCGGGTGGGGTCGGATCCCTGGCGCCTCGCGATTCTGGTGGGGGCGCGAGACCGGAGGCGGCTTGCTGCTGGCCCTGATCATCGGCGCTCCCGGCATCCTGTTCTACCTCTTCGCCAAAGAGATCGGCATCAACACCACGGTGGTTCCCGCGGCGATCGACGCCTACTGGTGGACGGTCCCGGTGCTCATTCTGCAAGCCCTCCGCGCCGCAGTCGGCGAGGAGGTGATCGTCGTCGCCTACCTGTTCGACCGTTTGCGCAAGCTGGGATTCCGCCCGTGGGCCGTGGTCGGGCTGAGCGCAATCCTGCGCGGGAGCTACCACCTCTACCAGGGGTTCGGCGGGTTCATCGGGAATGTGGTCATGGGCGTGCTCTTCGGCTGGTGCTACCACCGCTTCGGACGCGTGCTGCCGCTCGTCGTGGCGCACTGGATCCTCGACATCGTGAGCTTCGTCGGCTACGCCTTCGCTGTGGCGTGGTGGCCCGAGCTCTTCGGTCCACCCGCGCCCGAGTGATCGGGTGCACGGAACACCGCGCCCCGCTACTGGATCGAGTCGACGGCCGCGGCCGTGAGTCCCCAGATCTCGTCGTAGAGCTCCGGTGCATCGGCGCAGCGTTCCGCCGGCTTCAGCACCGAATACGAGTCGCCATCCTTCTGAATACCCCACTGCTGACGCATCGCGGCGCAGGAGTCGGGAAGGGAATCGATCACTTCGGAGTTCAGGATGAGGTTGTCGCCCTCGAACGTGTACCGCACCTGATTCCCGAACTTCGACGACACCTGCGCGGTGACGCCCCAGTTCTGAATCGGCAGCTCGAACGTGTTACCCACTTCCACAGGCGGCGGAGCGTCGGGATCCTCCGTCTCTTCGGCAGGATCCTGGTCGGCGTCCGCCGATGCTGACGGATTCTGCGTCTGGGTCGGTGCGGGAGCCTCGGCATCGGATGAACTCGCGCGCACGATGTTCACGATCACCATGGACGCGACCAGCGCGACGATCACGATGAGCCCCGTCACGATCCAGGGGATCATGTGCGGGTTCCGCTTGCGCGATGCCGAGCCATCGACCTCGGGGAGCTGCTTCGTGGTCACGGGGTCAGCATAGCGACCCATCCCGAACGTTCCTGGCAGGCTCCTCCGCTCTTTCCTCGCGGTGCTGCTCAGCGAACGAGCCGCGCGATCGCCTCGATATGCGGCGCATCGGTCCCGCAGCATCCCCCGAGAATGCGAACGGCCGGCAGTCGCTCGCAGAGCGCCCAGACCGCTGCCGCGAACGTTTCGGGCGCGTCACCCTGCCCGTCATCGCCGTGACGCGCGGCGTTGAGCCGCAACCCGACGATCCGTGCCAGTTCCGCTTCATCAGCCATGCCAGCCCCGACCTCGATCGGATGCGCGCAGTTGACCATGAACATTTCGGCGGCTCCCGACGTCGCCGCATCGACCGTCGCGATCCCCTCGGCGAGCGAGCGTCCGTCCAACAGCGCCCCGTTCGGACCGAGACCGAAGGACACCGCGACGGGGATCCCCTCGCCGCCCGCGGCACGGACGATCCCGATCGCCTCATCGGCACCCGTAGCGGTGACGGCCGTCACCCGGTCGGCACCCGCAGCGGCGAGCGCGGCGATCTGCGGGCGGTGATACGCCTCCGACTCTTCCGGCGACATGCGCGCTTCCTCGTCGAACCGCGGCCCCACGCACCCGTTGACGGCGACGGGGAAGTCGTCGACCTCGCGTTCCACGAGTTCGCGCACGAGCTCGACCGCTTCCCGGTTGGCGGCGGCGAGCGCGTCCGCGTCGTAGCCGAGACGCGCGCCCCAGTCAGCGTTCGCGCGCCACGTCGGCGTGTCGAGCACGAGGGACCTGCCCTGCTCGCGTGCGATGTCGACGAAGGGTCGGTAGTACGCGCGCAACGCTTCCCGTCCCTCCTCCGAGGCGAGCAGCACGAAGGCTGCGAACTCGGGCAGGTGCTGACCGAGCCGTTCGACCAGGGCGGTTTCGATGCCGCCGTCGGCGAGGGTGAACTCGGCGCTGTCAGTCATGCCGCCACTGTAACGCTGATCGCGACGGAGCGGGGACGAGCAGTGCCCCCTTCCGCGACCGCGCACTCCCGCCTACACTGCCGACGTATGAGCGGATCCATCCAGACCCAGCACACCGTGTTCGCCCTCGACTGCCCGGACGCACCGGCTCTGGCCGGTTTCTACGCCACGCTGCTCGGCTGGGAGGTCGACCGCACCGATCCCGATGCGGAGTGGGTCGATGTGCGACCTTCCTCAGGCGATGTCGGCTACCACATCGCGTGCCAGCAGGTGGAGCACTACCGGGCACCCGAGTGGCCGGTCGGCGACATCGCGCAGCAGGCGCACCTGGATTTTTATGTCACCTCGATCGCTGAGGCCGAACCGTGCGTGATCGCAGCGGGTGGCACGCGGCACGCGACGCAACCGAGTGAGACCGGCAGCTTCGTCGTCTATCTGGATCCGGTCGGGCACCCGTTCTGCCTCTGCCTTGTGGACTCCGGCGACTGAACGCCCGCCCGTCAGCCGGCGAGCAGGAACGAGCGCAGTGCGGCGATCACCTCGTCGGGCTTCTCGGCATGCACCCAGTGCCCGGCTCCATGCACGGTCATGCGGACGGTGCGGGGGAACAGTGCGCGCATCGCCGGCTCATCGTCGCGGGTGACGTAGCCGGAGCGCTCGCCCGCGATCCAGAGCACCGGGCCCCGATACGACACGTCGCCCATGTCGGGGAACCCCATGATGGTCGGCAGCTCGCTCCGCAGCAGCTCCAGATTGGGTTCCCACCTGAAACCGTCGTCCTCGCGCTTGAGGTTCTGCAGCAGGAAACCGCGAACGGTGTCGTCGGGGATCGCCTCGCGCAGCTGCTTCCCCGCATCCGTGCGGCGCTCGATGGCGGCGAGGTCGACCGTTGCGAGCGAGTCGAGCAGGTGCTGGAACTCGCCTCGCGCGCGCACCGCCTCGACCGGGGAGATGTCGATGACGACCAGCCGGCGCACCAGATCGGGGTGGCGCAATGCGAGCACCATCGCGACTTTGCCTCCCATGGAGTGCCCCACGACATCGACGGGACCGTCCGCCGCGAAATCTGTGCGGAGGTGCTCGGCGACGTCGTCGGCGAGCTCGCGGTAGTCGATGCCAGCGGTCCAGCCGGACTGGCCGTGGTTCGGCAGGTCGACCAGCAGGCTCTGCGCGTCGGGTTCGAGCCCCGATGCGATCCGCGTGAAATTCTTGCCGCGCCCGAAGAGACCGTGGAGGAACACGATGCGGCGCGCGTCACGCGCTCCGTGCCCGACGGCGACGGAGTGAATCGGGTGCGAGAGACGATCTGCCACGTCTCCAACCTAGCCCTCCGATCCCGCTCTCGGCTGGAGGCGCACCCGGCAGTTCTCAGGCACCTGGCGACGAGAACGCCCACATGACGCCGTAGCGATCGAACACCTGGCCGTACCAGTCGCCCCAGGGTGCGCGCTCGAACGGCATACCGTCGCTTCCACCGCCGTCGAGGAGCTTGGTGATCAGTTCACGCGCCTCGTCCGGAGAGTCGGCCGTGTAGAGCAACGAGTACGCGGTTCCGCGCACCGGATAGTCGGTCCCGTCATCCATCGCGTCGCCCCCGGCGATGATGCCGCCGGGCAGCGTCAGCGTGGCGTGCGCCACCGCCTGCGGGTCGGGAGTGAAGGGCATCCCCTGCAGGTCCATGTCGCCGTACCGCGCGATCTCGAGTTCACCCCCGAACACCTCGTGCCAGTGCTCCATCGCTTCGGCAGTCGTGCCGGGGAGAGCGATGTAAGTTGCGAGTGACGTGACCATGAGCGACTCCTTCTCCGGTGAAGCGTACGAAGATCAGTATGCGCCACTTCGCCGGCGCAGGAAAGCACTGTGTATCGTGGGCGTTACCACGCACACGTTGTGCAATTTGCGCCTCGGAGGGCTCCTGGATGCCGCACTCGACCCCGCTTCACCGGACTGAACCGGACACGATCGACGGCATCGTCACCGATCTGCGCGAGCTTCGGTCAGCGTCGGGATCCCCGTCGTATGCAGAACTCGGACGACGGGTCGGCGAGTTGCGCGTGGAGCGCGGCGTCAGGCCCGCTGCCGCAGTCCCTGCACGGTCCACGGTCTACAACCTCTTCAAAGCGGGCCGCGTACGCATGGATCATGCACTGCTGCGCGATATCGTGCTCGCGCTCGGCGAGAGCGGTGAGACGGCGGACGCCTGGGTCGAGCGCTGCCGTCAAGCGCACCGCGTCGGGTCCCCCGCCCCCGCCCCTGCGTCGCCCGCACCGGAGCCCGCGGCCACGTCATCTCATACGGCGTTCTCTTTACGACAGCTCCCGCTGGGCGTGACCACGGCGATCCTGCTGGGATGCGTGCTGATCAATGCGCTCGGACTGGCTGCGCAGCGCGCACTGTCGCTCCAGGTCTTTCTCGACATGATCGGCACGGGGCTCGCGGCCATCGCGCTCGGACCCTGGTACGGCGTGCTCGTCGCCGTCGCCTCGCAAGCGGCCGACGTGCGCAACCTCGGCAATGCCGCCGAGCTGCCGTTCCTCCTCGTGAGCACGGCCGGCGCCCTCGTCTGGGGGTATGGCGTTCGCCGCTGGCGCCTCGGCACCAACCTCTCCCGTTACCTCCTCCTGAACCTGCTCGTCGCACTGACGTGCACCACGATCGTCACCCCCATTCTGGTCATCCTCTCGGCCGGCACGCACGGGCACCTCTCCGACCTCTTCACCGGCACCCTCGCAGACAGCGGCGTTCACCTCGCCGCCGCCGTGTTCGGCTCGAACATCATCGCCTCCGTGCTCGACAAACTCTTGAGCGGACTCATCATGCTCGCGCTCTTCGTGACCCTCCAGCGACTGGTGAGCGTGCCCGTCGATCACATGCCCGTCGTCGAACAACTCGCGGCGCTCAGCCCCCGCTCCGCGACGCGGGAGGCGGGCGTCCAGACCCATCGCGCGGACGCGTCCGAGTGAGCGCGATCCTGCAGACGCCGCGGCATCACAATGCCGCACCTCGATTTCGCGGTCGATCGGGACGCTCCAGTTCACGCTTCAACCAGGCGTTCCGATCAGTGATGAGCCCGGTGACGTAGCGCTTCACGATCCACCGATCCGCGACACGACCGAGCACTCCGAGTGGAGCCGCGAAGTCGATGACGTCGTGCATGAGAGTGCCGCCGTCGCACACCTCGAAGCGGTGCTCGTGCCACCACCTCGCAAATGGGCCGGATGTCTGCTGATCCACGAACCGATGCGGTGGTGTGTACTCGGTGATCACCGAGGTCATCCGCCACGGGATCCCGAAGTGCGTCGCCCGCCAGGTGACGCTCTCCCCCGCGCGCAGTTGACCCTGAGTGACTCCCGCGACCGCGCGCTCACGGCTCCTCCCCATCGAGGATGTGTGCGCGTCGACTGACAGACTCCACGCGAAGCAGTCCTCGCGCGGGGCCGCGATGAACGTTTCGAGTGCGATCATCGGCACAGTCTCTCAGACGACGATTCCCTCTCGGACGACCAGGTGCGCGATCGGCCTCATCGAGGGACAATGAAACCCATCCGCCTCGAGACGGGGAGCCCTCATGCCACCAGCATCACCCGCAATGTTTCCGTCCGACACCCCCGTCGCCGATGTCCTCGAACGCGCCACTGGCCCTCGCAGGCCCGAAGTCGACGCACTCCTCGACCTGTTCGGCGAGATCACGCACGAGCCTCCGGTCGTGTGGGCCGGCCGCATCATCGGCTTCGGCGACGTCGAGTACCGGTATGCGAGTGGACACGGCGGCCGCATACCGCTGCTCGCTTTCGCACCGGGCGCTGCGCGGCACACGATCTATCTCGTGAGCGACTTCTCCGAGAAGTGGCCTGAACTGCTCTCCCGGCTCGGCCCGCACCGCGCGAGCACCGCGTGCCTGTATGTCACCCGACTGAGCGCACTCGATCGCGACGTCTTGCGCGAGCTGCTCGAACGGTCGCTCGCCGAGACCCGCGCCGCGGCCGCCTGAGCGGCGCGCTACTCGGGGCGCAGGTCGAACGCAGTGAGCGGCGTCGCGACACCGTTGACCTGCAGACCGATGGCGTGCTCGCCCGGGTAGTACCTGCGTGTGGTGATGGGGCGGAACGAGTGCGCGCGCTCGATCCGGATCTCCGCACCGGGAGCGAGCTCCGTCGTCGTCAGCTTGAAGACTTTCGCCGCGAGCGTGCCATTGGCTCGACGGTGGTGGACCGCGTAGTCCACGACGATCCGAGCGGGCTCCGCGCCCGCATTGCGCAGGACCGCCGTGAAGCGCACGGCACCGTTCCAGTCGACGAAGCTCTGATCGAGGTGCGGCCCGTCGACGTCGATGTCTGCGGGTGCGAATCCGAGCACGGCGAGGGCACCGGGGTGCCCGCGTTTCACGAGCGTCCGCAGGGCGTGCCGCACGAGTGCCGGCGTGGTCGCGCTTCCGATGTCGATCCATCGCTGCGCCGTATCGATCACGAGGTCGGGGTGATCGCGGCTGAGGTCGTTCAGGTGGTTCGCCACCGACCGGCGCACGTACTCGCTCTCGTCGCGGACCAGAGCGTCGAGGATCGGGATCGTCACCCCTGGCCGCGCAAACAGCTCGGGCACCCGAACCGCCCACGGCAGGTACGGGCGAGCTCCCTCGCTCGCGAGACGCCGCACATGCTCATCCGGTGACGCGGTCCACTCGAACATCGTTCCGAGCGCGCGATCCGGATCGTGCCGCAGCAGCGTGCGGATCGCGAACTCGGCCGTGAGACGACCGGTGAGCTCCGCGAGCAGCTGCATCGCATCATCGAATGCGACGCGGTCCTCTGACACTCCCCGTGCGGCGACAGCACTCGTCACGGGCCAGATCATCCACCCGGTGAACTCCGGATCCTGATTCCGCGCGGCGCGCACGACCCGCGCCAGAGTCGCGAAGTCGCCCGGCACATCGTCCAGAATCGCATTGCGCAGCAGATCGGCGCGCTCCCGCAACGACAGATCGGTCAGCGCATCGGCGGCGAGCGCGAGCGCCCCGAGCTCGGCCCGGGGACTCGCAGCGAGCAGAGACCGCCTCAGCGACCGGGCGACATCGCGCCCGATCGGCAAACGGCATGGGTTCAGTCTGCCGTGGAACCTCTTAGACGTTGAACCGCCACTCGCAGACGTCGCCGTCCTGCATGATGTAGTCCTTGCCCTCCATGCGGGCCTTGCCCTTCGAGCGGGCCTCGGCGACGGATCCGGCCTCGACGAGGTCGTCGAAGGAGATGATCTCTCCCTTGATGAACCCCTTCTCGAAGTCGGTGTGGATCGCGCCGGCGGCCTGCGGCGCCGTCGACCCGCGGGCGATCGTCCAGGCACGGGCCTCCTTCGGACCTGCCGTGAGGTAGGTCTGCAGTCCCAGCGTCTCGAAGCCGATGCGGGCGAGCTGGTCGAGTCCGCTCTCCTCCTGACCGGTCGAGGCGAGCATCTCGGCGGCGTCCTCGGGGTCGAGTTCGATGAGTTCGCTCTCGATTTTCGCGTCGAGGAAGATGGCTTTCGCGGGCGCCACGAGTGCGGCCAGCTCATCGAGCTTCGCGCGATCCTGCAGCACCGCCTCATCGACATTGAAGACGTAGAGGAACGGTTTCGCCGTCAGCAGTCCGAGCTCCTTGATGGGCTCGAGATCGATGTCGGTGAGCGAGATCAACTTGCCGTCGTTGAGCGCCCCCTGCGCGGCCTTCGCGGTGGCGACGACGGACGGGTCGATCTTCTTCGACTTCAGCTCCTTCTCGTACCGAACGAGGGCCTTGTCGATGGTCTGCAGGTCGGCGATGATCAACTCGGTGTTGATCGTCTCCATGTCGCTCGCCGGGTTGACGTCGCCATCGACGTGCACGACGTCGGGATCCTCGAATCCGCGCACCACCTGGGCGATGGCGTCCGCCTCGCGAATATTCGCCAGGAACTGGTTGCCGAGCCCCTCGCCCTCGCTCGCACCGCGCACGATACCGGCGATGTCGACGAAGCTCACGGGCGCGGGCAGGATCCGCTCGGATCCGAAGATCTCGGCGAGCTTGTCGAGCCGCGAGTCGGGGAGGTTCACGACTCCGATGTTCGGTTCGATGGTCGCGAACGGATAGTTCGCCGCCAGCACCTGATTGCGGGTCAACGCGTTGAAAAGGGTCGACTTGCCGACGTTCGGGAGTCCGACGATACCGATAGTAAGAGCCACGGGGGTCAATTCTACATCTCCGCGTCGCCCGCATTCAGCGGCGCAGAAGAGCGTTGCACCCGGAACAACAATGCCGATACGGTGAAAACGCCATATCGGCGCGAGGCACTGTCGCCCATCGCCCTCCTCGAGGCGTCTGCAGCGGTACACGCGCCCGATCCGTATTCACGACGAGGAGGTCGTATGCCAGACGAGCGCCCACCAGGCCAGGAGAGTGCCCAGGCACCACCGATTGACTACATCGCAGTGCAAGAGTCGCCTGAGTTCACCGAGCTGAAGCGCCGGTTCCGCCGGTTCGTCTTTCCGGTGTCCGTCGCATTCTTCGTGTGGTTCATCGGCTACGTGCTGCTGGCCGCATACGCGCACGACTTCATGGCGACTCCGGTCTTCGGCAACGTGAACCTCGGCATCGTGCTCGGTCTCGGCCAGTTCGTCACGACCTTCGCAATCACCATGATCTACGTGAAGTTCGCGAACAAGCGACTGGATCCGCTGAGCGTCGACATCCGCGCCGACCTCGAAGAACGAGCCGGTACCGCCGCACCGGGAGGTGATCGCTGATGGAAGACAACAACCCGGTCCTGAACATCTCGATCTTCCTCGCGTTCGTCGCGGTGACGATGGTCATCGTGATCCGCGCCAGCCGCAACAACCGGACCGCCGCCGATTACTACGCCGGCGGTCGATCCTTCACGGGTCGCCAGAACGGTCTCGCGATCGCCGGTGACTACCTCTCGGCTGCCTCCTTCCTCGGCATCTGCGGCGCGATCGCGATGAACGGCTACGACGGATTCCTCTACTCGATCGGCTTCCTGGTCGCGTGGCTCGTCGCGCTTCTGCTCGTCGCCGAGCTCATGCGCAACACCGCGAAGTTCACGATGGCCGACGTGCTGTCGTTCCGTCTCAAGCAGAAGCCGGTGCGCATGGCGGCCGCGACGACGACCCTCGCGGTCTCCTTCTTCTACTTGCTGGCGCAGATGGCCGGTGCGGGTGCACTCGTGTCGCTGCTGCTCGGCCTCGACAACGCGCTCGGCCAGTCGCTCGTCATCGTCGTTGTCGGCGTCGTCATGATCCTCTACGTGATGATCGGCGGCATGAAGGGCACCACCTGGGTGCAGATCATCAAGGCCGTACTGCTCGTCGGCGGCGTCGCCGTCATGACGGTGTGGACGCTCGCCATGTTCGGGTTCAACTTCTCCGCGCTGCTCGGTCGCGCGGCCGAGCTCAACGAGAACGGGCTCGACGTGCTCGCACCCGGTCTGCAGTACGGGGCGAATCCGCTCGACTTCGTGTCGCTCGCCCTCGCCCTCGTGCTCGGTACGGCCGGACTTCCCCACGTGCTCATGCGGTTCTACACGGTGCCGACGGCGAAGGAGGCCCGTCGATCCGTCGTCTGGGCGATCTGGCTCATCGGCATCTTCTACCTGTTCACGCTCGTGCTCGGCTTCGGCGCCGGTGCGCTCGTCGGACCGGACACGATCGCCAACGCGCCGGGCGGGCAGAACTCCGCCGCACCGTTGCTCGCGTTCGAGCTCGGCGGACCGCTGCTGCTCGGCTTCATCTCGGCGGTCGCCTTCGCGACGATCCTCGCGGTGGTCGCCGGCCTCACCATCACGGCATCCGCATCGTTCGCGCACGATATCTACAACAGCGTCATCAAGAAGGGCACCGCCTCGGCGAAGCAGGAGGTGCGGGTCGCCAAGATCACGACCCTCGTGATCGGCGCAGCGGCGATCCTCGGCGGCATCGGCGCGCAGGGGCAGAACGTCGCGTTCCTCGTCGCCTTGGCGTTCGCCGTCGCGGCGAGCGCGAACCTGCCGACGATCCTCTTCTCCCTGTTCTGGTCCAAGTTCACGACCCGTGGCGCCGTCTGGTCGATGATGGGCGGACTCATCTCCGCGCTCGTGCTCATCGCGTTCTCGCCGGTCGTCTCCGGTAGCGAGACCTCGATGATCCCGACCGCCGACTTCGCGCTCTTCCCGCTGTCGAACCCCGGAATCGTCTCGATTCCGATCGGGTTCTTCCTCGGCTGGCTCGGGTCCGTCACCTCGCGCGCCAAGGAGTCGCGCGCACTCGCCGCAGAGATGGAAGTGCGCGAGCTCACCGGATACGGAGCGGAGCCGCCCGTGCAGCACTGATGCGCTGACGCGGGTCGACCTTCGGTCGAACGAGAGGGGGTCGGGGTCGCCACTGCGGTCCCGACCCCCTCGACGTTCGACTGCACACCTCGGTCGAGTGTCAGTGGGGTGTGGCAACCTGTATGCGTGCCCGTCGACTTCACCGCGATCGATTTCGAGACCGCGAACAGCCACTCCTCATCCGCCTGCGCCGTCGGTCTCGTGCGGGTACGCGGAGGGGTCGTCGTCGAGCGGGCCGAGTGGCTGATCCGGCCCCCGGCGGGCCACGGCGAGTTCCTGTCGATGAACATCCGGATTCACGGCATCACGCCCGCGATGGTCACCGATGCCCACGACTGGGCGGAGCAACTGCCTCAGCTGCGCGAGTTCATCGGGTCTGACGTGGCTGTCGCGCACAACGCCGGCTTCGACATGGGCGTGATTCGCGGCGCGTGCGCCGAGACGGTCACCCCGGTACCGAAGCTGCGCTATCTCTGCAGCGTGCAGGTCTCCCGGAAGACGTACGACATTCCGTCGCACCGTCTGCCCCTGGCGGCCGCGGCAGCCGGATTCGGCGAGTTCTCGCATCACAACGCGCTCGCCGACGCCGAGGCGTGCGCGTCCATCATCATCGATGCCGCGAAGCGCCACGCGGCGCCCAGCGTGACCGCACTCGCGAAGACCACCGGCCTCCGCATCCAGACGCTCAAGGCGATCCCGCTGAAGCTCTAGCGGGGCAGCGCGTGCGTCTGCCGGCGCCGCGGCGACGGGTCGCGCCGACGATGTCGGTGGCACCTGAGACGATGAGCCCATGACTCCTCTCGCCGCATCGTTGCTCACCGTGGTGATCGCTCTGTCCGCCGCGGCCATCGCCTGGTTTGCCGGACGCCGTTCGGGTCTCGCCCTCGGCGACACCCGAGCGGCGGATGCGCGGGCATGCGCCGAGCAGGAGCGCGCGCTCGCCGTGCAGCAGGCTCGGCTCGATGCCGAGGGTGAGCACCGCCGTGTCCGCGAAGAACTCGCGACCCACCAAGCTCGCGCGCGCGGCCTCGAAGAACGCCTGCGTGACGCGCACGCCGCACTCGAGCAGCGCGCCGAGCAGGATCGGGAGGAGCAGCGCGTGCTCCAGCACCTCGCGCCCCTGCGCGACAGCGTCGGCAAACTCGAGCGCACCGTCACCTCGCTCGAGCAGCAGCGCGCCGCCCAGCACGGCGAACTGACCGAGCAGCTGCGCCAGGCGGCGACGGCGGAGGAGAAGTTGCGCGGCACCGCCGAGTCCCTCGCCTCAGCTCTGCGTTCGAACACGACGCGAGGCATCTGGGGCGAAACCCAGTTGCGTCGCATCATCGAAGCGGCCGGCATGCTCGAGCACGTCGACTTCTCGGTGCAGCAGCAACTCACCACCGAGCACGGCGGGGCTCGCCCCGACGTCGTGATCCACTTGCCCGGGGGCAAGGCGCTCGCGATCGACGCGAAGGTCCCCTTCGATGCGCACCTGCAGGCGCAGCACCTCGACCCCGGTGACGACGAGACCGGCGCGCGACGCAGGGAACTCCTCGCGAAGCACGCGAAGGCGCTGCGCGACCACGTGCTCGCGCTCAGCAACCGCGACTACTGGAGCGCGCTCGAAGACTCCCCCGAACTCGTCGTGGCGTTCGTTCCGAGCGAGTCGCTGCTCTCCAGCGCTCTCGATGCCGACCCGCTGCTGCTCGAGTTCGCCTTCGAGCGCCGCGTCGCGCTCGCCTCACCAGTCAGTCTGTGGGCGATCCTGAAGTCCATCGCACACAGCTGGCGACAGGAATCGCTGACCGCGGAGGCGCGCACCCTCTTCGACCTCAGCCGCGAACTGCACCGACGCATCGGCCGCACCGCGACCCACCTCGACAAGCTGGGGCGCACCCTCTCGCGCGGCGTGCAGGACTACAACGCCTACGTCGGATCGCTGGAACGCCAGGTGCTCCCGACTGCGCGCAAGATCGGCGCGCTCAACGGTGAGAAGATCGGCACCGAACCACGCCAACTCGAGGATGCGACACGTCCGCTCGTGGCCCCCGAACTCCGCACCCCGGAACCCGACGCCGGAGCCGATGACGACCGTCCCGATGACGCCGGCTCCGATCGCGACGGGACAGGTGGCGCCGGGCAGGGTGCCACTGCGGCAGGTCGCGCTAGGGCAAGTGGCACTGGGGTGAGTGGCACTGGGGTGAGTGGCACGTCGGCTCCTGAGCCCGCGGGCCCCGCGTCGGCCACGACCGGGACCGCATCCTCTACCCGAGACTGAGCGCGGTGACCCGGGTCCCTTCTCACTGCACTCGGCGCCCGTCGACGCCGCCACCCGCGCCCAGCGCCGGGCGTTACCGCCCGCACCGGTGAGACCACCCGCACCGGTGGGACCGCCCGCACCGGTGGGACCGCCCGCACCGGTGGGACCGCCCGCACCGGTGCGACCGCCCGCACCGGTGCGACCGCCCGGCCATTCTGTGCGGGATTCTGTGCTCTATTCGGAAGCAAAGTACACAGAATCCCGCACTGAAAGGCCCGCAGCGGCCAGTCCCTCAGGGCACGGATTCAGTGGAGGGTTTCGCCGGTTATTCGGGCCCCATACCCTGCGGAAGGGCCCACTCGACCGCCCGAGGTGCAGCGGGACGTCCGCAGCGTGGCAGCGCGCGCCGAGCGGTGATGCCGCACGGGAGGCGCCGCCGCCGAGCGGCACCCCCAAGCCACGTGGCCGCCGGGACTACGTCCAGCGATCCGCCTTCATGTCGCTCACGACGTGACGAATCGTGCCCGAGTGCGACCGCATCACGATGCTCTCGGCGCGCACGAACGGACCGTTGCGCTGCACCCCATCGATGAAGTCGGAGTCGGTGATGCCCGTCGCCACGAAATAGCAGTTGTCGCTCTTCACGAGGTCGTCGGCTTCGAGCACGCGGTCGAGGTCGTGTCCGGCGTCGATGGCCTTCTGACGCTCGTCGTCGTCCTTGGGCCACAGCTTGCCCTGGATGACGCCCCCGAGCGCTTTCACGGCGCAGGCGGTGATGATGCCTTCGGGAGTGCCGCCGACGCCGACGCACAGGTCGATGCGGGAGTCCCACCGGGCCGCGTTCACGCCACCGGCGACATCGCCGTCCATGAGGAGCCGCGTACCCGCGCCGGCCTCACGGATATCCGCGATGAGCTGCGCGTGGCGGGGGCGGTCGAGCACCGCGACGCGGAGGTCCGAGACGTCGACGCCCTTCTTCGCCGCCAAGGCGCGGATGTTCTCGCCGATTGGCTTGCGAATATCGACGATGCCGACACCGTCGGGGCCGCACACGAGCTTGTCCATGTAGAACACGGCGGACGGGTCGTACATGCTGCCGCGGTCGGCGACCGCGATGACCGAGATGGCGCCGGGGCGCCCCTCGGCGGTGAGCCGGGTCCCGTCGATCGGGTCGACGGCCACGTCGCAGCCGGCACCCATGCCGTTGCCGACGCGTTCGCCGTTGTAGAGCCACGGGGCGTCGTCTTTCTCGCCCTCACCGATGACGACGGTTCCGTTCATCGAGACGGTGGAGAGGAAGCGGCGCATGGCATCGACGGCTGCCCCGTCCGCGGCGTTCTTGTCGCCACGGCCCACGTACGGTGTGGCTCGGATCGCCGCCGCCTCAGTCGCTCGCACCAGCTCCATCGCGAGGTTGCGATCGGGCTGCCAGGTGTCGAGAGAGTCTGGTTGAGTCATGCGTATAGCCTCCGTGCTGGTTGGACCGATCCGGCCCCAGTTTACAGTCGGAACGCCCTAGACTGGTGACACCCTGTCGCTACGAAGCAAGGAGCTATTGATGCCGGTCGCTACCCCTGAACAGTACGCAGCGATGTTGGACGCCGCCAAGAGCGGTGGATTCGCGTTCCCCGCGGTCAACGTCTCGAGTTCGCAGACGTTGAACGCCGCGATCCAGGGTTTCGCCGAGGCGGGATCCGACGGCATCATCCAGGTCAGCACGGGTGGCGCCGACTACTTCGCCGGCCGCACGGTGAAGAACCGCGCCGGCGGCGCGATCGCGTTCGCGAAGTTCGCCGAAGAAGTCGCGAAGGCCTATGACGTCACCGTTGCGCTGCACACCGACCACTGCCCGAAGGACGCGCTCGACACGTTCCTCCTCCCCCTGCTCGCGGCGAGCGAGGAGCGCGTGAAAGACGGCGGCCTGCCCTACTTCCAGTCGCACATGTGGGACGGCTCGGCGGTGCCGCTCAGCGAGAACCTCGAGATCGCGAAGGATCTGCTGCCGCGCATCGCGGCAGCGCGCATGATCCTCGAGGTCGAGATCGGCGTGGTCGGCGGTGAAGAGGACGGTGTTGCGAACGAGATCAACGATCAGCTCTACACGACCCTCGACGATGCCGTCGCCATGGTCGAGGCGCTGGGACTCGGGGATCAGGGCCGCTACCTGACCGCGCTGACCTTCGGCAACGTGCACGGCGTCTACAAGCCGGGCAATGTGAAGCTGCGCCCCGAACTGCTCGCCGAGATCCAGGCGGGTGTCGCCGAGAAGTACGGCACCGGTGCGAACCCGCTCGATCTGGTCTTCCACGGCGGCTCCGGTTCGTCGCAGGAAGAGGTCAATGAGGCGGTGCGCAACGGCGTCATCAAGATGAACATCGACACCGACACCCAGTACGCGTTCACGCGTTCCGTCGCCGGCTACATGCTCTCGAACTACGACGAGGTGCTGAAGGTCGACGGCGAGGTCGGCAATAAGAAGAAGTACGACCCCCGGGCGTGGGGCAAGGTCGCCGAGGCCGACATGGCTGCGCGCGTGGTCGAGGCGACGCAGTGGCTCGGCTCCGCAGGGAAGTCGGTGAGCGCCTAAGTGTCGACCGAATACCCGCACTCCCCCGAGGACGACTCGGCTCACCGCGCCGACGCGACGGGCGATGGCCCGGAGCAGGCGCAGCAGCCCGAGCAGACGGACCGGCCTGAGCAGTCGCACCGTCCGGAATCAGATCAGTCCGCCGAGTCGACCCAGCCGGTCCGGGACGCGCGGCCGCGGCCGCAGTACGGCGAGTACGCCCCTGAGGGGTGGTCGTGGACACCGCCCAGTGATGAGGACGGCTCGGCGAGCGTGGCTCCTCCGTCCGCTGGCGAGGGGTCGGCGACGCCGACCGCCGGCGGGGCTCAGCCCGCCCGGGTGAACGGCGTGCCGCACAACCTCGGTGCCGGTGCGGCGAAACCCACTCGCGGTGCCGGCAAGGCGTCGAAGCGGTCCAACCGGAGTGGTCAGAGCGCTGCGCCCACCCCGGGCGGCACAGATACGTCCCGGCGCGAGACGCGCACCGGTCAGCCCGAACCGGAGCGCGCGACGCCCGAGCAGGCAGCCGCTCACACGCCGCGCAAGTACCGCGATGATGCCGCCCCGCCCGCGACGCGGCCCACGGCTCCCCCCGCAGCAGCTCCGGCGGCTCCCCGGTACGAACCGTCCGCTGCGGGAGCACCCCGGGTCCGGACGGGCGACCGCGTCGTCACGATCATCCTGCTCGCCATCGGCGCGTTCGGCGCGTTCAACATGTCGAGCAGCATGTTCAATCTCGGGCCGCAGTTGTCCATGAGCGCGTCGCTGGTCGGGGCCGACGGCGCGACGCCGCCGGGATGGGCCGGCACCGTGGGTACGATCACTGGCCTGTTCGTGCTGCTGGTGTGGGCGCTGAACCTGCTCTTCTCGATTCAGCGCATGCGCGCGGGCAAGCGAGCCTTCTGGGTGCCGCTCGCCGCCGCCGGCATCGCGATGGTCCCCGCGATCATCGTGCTGACGGCCGCCATGCTGCAGACCCCGGAGATCGTGGAGCAGCTCACGGCGATGCAGACCCCGCCCAGCTGAGCGGCTCAGGTCGCGCTCGAGTTGCCCGACTCGAGCGCGGCCCGCTCGAACTTCTGCCCGCTGGCGAGCAGCGCATCAGTGGATCGGCGCACGAGGACGCCGCGATCGCCACCGCGTATCGCGATGTGCAGCCACTCCATGCTCGCATCGAGCTGCCCGGCCTGCTCCGCGGCGTCGCGCAGGCCTCCGAGCAGCTTGTCGGGCACCTCCCGGTCGTACTTGTAGTAGATCTTATGCTCGAGGCTCGCCCAGAAATCCATCGCGATGGTGCGGATCTGCAGTTCGACGAGGGTCTTCACCGGGCCGCTGGACAGGTGGACCGGCAGCTCGAGGATGACGTGCAGCGATCGGTACCCGTTCTCCTTCGGCCGAGCGATGTAGTCCTTGACGGTGTGCACGCTCACGTCGTCCTGGCTGGTGATCAGCTCGAAGACCCGGTAGACGTCCGAGATGAAACTGCAGACCACGCGCACGCCCGCGATATCGGTGATCTCGCTGCGCACCGCACTCAAGTCGCCCGATACGTTGCGTCGCTGCATCTTCTCCATGATGCTGTCGGGATCTTTCAGGCGCCCCGACACGTGCTCGATCGGGTTGTACTCGCCTGTGTGCACGAACTCTTCCTGCAGAATGTTCAAGCGCGTGGTGACTTCGTCGATGGCGAACTTGTAGGGCATCAAGAAGCGGGTGAGCACCTCGCGCAGCTCATGTCGATCCTCCGACTTCGAGAGGTCGATGGCCGAGAGATCGATCGCCGGGGCTCCTTCGCCGGTGGCGTCGACCCATTCGGTCGAGAGAGTGTCGTACTCCGAGTCGTCTAATGCAGTCACTCCTCGACAGTAGCGCAGGAATGTGTGCGTCCCATGAACATGCTGAGCCCCTTGACGAGGGCCTCGCGCCTACGCTCGGACGCGGCCGCCCAACGCGCGTGCATCGCGCTGGCCATCGGCGTTCTGACGCAGCTCCTTGGGCAGCGAGAAGACCAGATCCTCTTCGGCGGTCACGGTGGCCTCGACGTCGGCGTAGCCGGCGTCGGCGAGGTCGTCGAGCAGTTCTTGCACGAGCACCTCGGGCACCGAAGCACCGCTCGTCACGCCGACGGTGCGTGCGCCGTCGAGCCACTCCTGCTGCACCTCGCTGGCGAAGTCGACACGGTAGGCGGCACGGGCACCGTACTCGAGGGCGACCTCTTTGAGCCGCACGGAGTTCGACGAGTTCGACGAGCCGACCACGATGACCACGTCGGCCTGCGGCGCGATCTTCTTGATGGCGACCTGGCGGTTCTGCGTGGCATAGCAGATGTCGTCGCTCGGCGGATCCTGGAGGTTCGGGAAGCGCTCCCGCAGCCGCCGCACGGTCTCCATGGTCTCGTCGACCGACAGCGTGGTCTGCGAGAGCCAGACGAGGCGATCCGGATCCCGAACCTCGAGCGTGTCGACGTCTTCGGGCGAGTTCACGATCGTGATGTGCTCGGGGGCCTCGCCGGCCGTCCCCTCGACCTCTTCGTGACCGGTGTGACCGATGAGCAGGATCTCGCGGTCCTGCTTCGCGAACCGCACCGCTTCGCGATGCACCTTGGTCACGAGCGGGCATGTGGCGTCGATCGCGTGCAGACCGCGGTCCGCCGCTTCGTTCACCACTGCGGGCGAGACTCCGTGGGCGGAGAACACGACGTTCGCCCCCTCGGGCACCTCGTCGACCTCTTCGACGAAGATGGCTCCCATCTTCTCCAGCGTCTTCACGACGTGCACGTTGTGCACGATCTGCTTGCGCACGTACACCGGGGCACCGTAGCGCTCGAGCGCCTTCTCGACGGCGACGACCGCACGGTCGACACCGGCGCAGTAGCCGCGGGGCGCCGCGAGCAGCACCTTCTTCTCGCCGTCCACCGGCACGTTCTTCAACCGACCGGACTGACGGCGCATGCGCGGCATGGCGAGGGTCACCACCGGAGCACCGATGGTTCGCTGATCACGGGTGCGATCCGTCATCCCCGCACCCGCCGCCGTCTCCGCAAGCTGAGTCTCCACCATGCACCCCATGTTACGCGCCCGCGCTGGGCCCGACCTCAGTGCGGAGCTCCCGGTAGGGTCGGAACATGGCAGATTCCTCGCCCGCGCCCGCCACTCGAGAGCAGCCGTGGCCGGTCGCACTCATGAGTCAGAAGATCCGCGACTGGATCGACCGTCTCGGGCAGCTCTGGATCGAGGGCGAGATCACGCAGTGGCAGGTGCGCGGCGGCCACGTCTACGGGCGACTCAGGGACCTCGAGCAGGATGCGACGGTGAGCTTCACCGTCTGGCGGTCCGTCGCGCAGCGGCTCACCAGCGACTTCGCGCAGGGCGATCGAGTGATCGCGCTGGTGAAGCCGAACTTCTGGGTCAAGGGCGGGTCGCTCACGGTGCAGGTCTTCGACCTCTCGCACGTCGGCGTCGGCGAGCTGCTCGAACGGCTGGAGCGGCTCCGTTCCCAGCTGCAGCGCGAAGGCCTGTTCGATGCATCACGCAAACGGCGGCTCCCCTTCCTCCCCCACCGCATCGGACTCGTCACCGGTCGCGACTCCGATGCCGAGAAGGATGTGATCCGCAACGCGACGCTGCGCTGGCCCGGCGTGCAGTTCCGCGTGCGGCACAGCGCGGTGCAGGGGGATCGCGCCGCAAGCGAGGTGGCCGCCGCGATCGGTGCACTCGATGCGGACCCCGAGGTCGATGTCATCGTGGTCGCCCGCGGCGGCGGCGACTTCCTGCATCTGCTGCCCTTCAGCGACGAGCAGGTGCTGCGCACGGCGGCCGCGGCGACGACACCGATCGTCAGTGCGATCGGTCACGAGGCGGACCGGCCGCTGCTCGACGAGGTCGCCGATCTCCGGGCGTCGACGCCGACCGATGCGGCGAAGCGCATCGTGCCGGACGTCGGCGAAGAGCTCGCCGGCATCGATCAGGCGCGCGGACGACTCACTTCGCGCCTGGGTCACCTGCTCACCGCCGAGACGGAGCGGATCGGGCAGTTGCGGATGCGCCCCGTCCTCGCCGACCCCGAGCGCATCGTCGACCAGCGCGCGGAGGAACTGGTGCGCTGGATCGCGCGCGGAACGGAGCTGGCGGATCGCGCCGTCGAGGATCGCGAGCGATCGCTCGCCGAAGACCGGTTCCGTCTGTCCGCGCTTTCTCCGAAATCGACGCTCGAGCGCGGGTACGCCATCGCCCAGCTCGGCGACGGGACCGTGCTGCGGGACCCGGTGCAGGCACCCGAGGGCGCGTCGCTGCGCCTCTCGCTGGCCGGGGGCCGGCTCTCCGCGGTCTCCGAGGGGGGACCGCGCGACGAGGGGTAGAGTTGAGGGCATGTCTGACTCGACGCCGGCCGATGCCATCGCCGCACCCGATGAGCTGAGCTACGAACAGGCGCGCGACGAGTTGATCCAGGTCGTGAACCGCCTGGAGCAGGGCGGCACCACCCTCGAGGAGTCCCTGCAGCTCTGGGAGCGCGGCGAAGCGCTGGCAGCCCGCTGCGAGGAGTGGCTGCTCGGCGCGCGAAAGCGGCTCGAGCAGGCCCGCAACGCAGGGACGTCCGATGCCGCATCGGAGACGGTCGGAGGCGACGCGGAGTAATGGCGCGGAAGCAGAAGCCACCCGCGGTCGTCGCCGAACTCGGACGACCCGAGACCCCTCAGGAGACGGCAACGCGGAAAGCGCGCGACAGCCGTCTGTACCGCGAGCGGAAGACGGTGAACAACCTCGTCCTCTCGCTGTTCGTAAGCCTGGCGCTGGTCCTCCTCATGGTCCTCATCGTCCCGCGCGGCACCGGAGGGTTCTCCGAGCACGAGGTCGATGTCGCCTCGCTCGCCGCCGAAGCCTCGCCCAGCGCGGGTCACACGCTCGTCGCGCCCGAGGTTCCCGAGGGCTGGAAAGCGAAGCAGGCCGAACTGCGGCACGACTCGGACACCCGGATCACGTACTGGTACATCGGGTACACCACCGACGACGAACGGTACGCCGCCGTGGTGCAGGCGTTCACGCCCGACGGCGCCCCGGTCGAGGACCGGTGGATCGCCACGCAGATGGAGCAGCAGTCCGCAACGGGCGAGACCGCGCTCGGCGGGGTCGACTGGACGGTCTACGACCACCGGGATCGGAACCCCGACGAGGCGAACATGCTGTACGGCGTGCAGGGAGTCGGCGGCGACACTACTCTGCTGGTGTACGGGACCGACAGCGCCGAGTCGATCGACGCCCTGGCGACGTCCGTCGCCGAGCAGGCCGTGGAATAGAGCCGAACAACCGAAGGAGAGAACGCGTGACCGCACCCCGCGTGACCCCGCAGCAGGCGTGGGACGCCCTGCGCCAGGGCAACACCCGATTCATCGAGGGCACCCCCCAGCACCCGAGGCAGGACGTCGAGCGCCGCAGTGAACTGCAGGCCGTGCAGACGCCGGACGCGGCACTGTTCGGCTGCGCCGACTCGCGCCTCTCGGCCGAGATCATCTTCGATGCCGGGCTCGGCGATCTGTTCGTCGCGCGCAACATGGGCCACGTCGTCGCGGAATCGATCACGGCGTCCATGGAGTACGCGGTGAGCGAGCTCGGTGTCGCGATCATCGTCGTGCTCGCGCACGACTCGTGCGGCGCTGTCGCGGCCGCGATCGATCGCGCGTCGAGCACCCCGACGCCGGTGCCGCAGGCTGTCGAGAACGTGCTGGGATCGATCGTGCCGTCGGTGCAGCAGTTGTGGCTCGCCGAGCACACGGACACCCCGTACGCCGATCCGGCGAACATCGATGCGGACCACGTCGGTCGCATCCACCTCGCGGCCACCGTGAGCGAACTCCTGCGGAGCTCGCGCATCATCAGCGACGCCGTCGCCGCCGGGCAGCTCGCCGTGGTCGGATGCCAGTACCGCCTCGCCGAGGGGTTCGCCGTGCCGCTTTCAGCCGTCGGCCCCCTCGACCTCGCTTCCAGCGGCGCACCCGACCTCGCGTCGCGGGCGTAACCGCCTCAGACCCCCAGCCACCGAACGAAGGATCACCGTGACCGCAGAGACCGACTACCGCATCGAGCACGACACCATGGGAGAGGTCCGCGTTCCGAAGAACGCCCTCTACGCCGCGCAGACGCAGCGCGCCGTCCAGAACTTCCCGATCTCGGGGTCGGGACTCGAGCCAGCTCAGATCATCGCGCTGGCCCGGATCAAGCGCGCGGCGGCCATCGCGAACGGCGAGCTCGGCATTCTCGACTCGGGGATCGCCGACGCGATCGTCGCCGCTGCGGACGAGATCATCGGCGGCGACCACCACGACATGTTCCCCGTCGACACCTACCAGACCGGTTCGGGCACCTCGTCGAACATGAACATGAACGAGGTGCTCGCAACGCTGGCGAGTCGCCACCTCGGCGGCACCGTGCACCCGAACGATCACGTCAACGCGTCCCAGTCCTCGAACGATGTGTTCCCGACCTCGGTGCACATCGCGGTGACCGGTGCGCTGATCGAGCAGCTCACGCCGGCACTCGAGCACCTCGCTCAGGCCTTCGAGCGCAAGGCCGATCTGTGGGCCGAGGCCGTGAAGCCGGGTCGCACGCACCTCATGGATGCGACCCCGGTCACGCTGGGACAGGAGTTCGGCGGCTACGCCGCCCAGATCCGCTACGGCATCGAGCGCGTCCAGGCGGCACTCCCCCGCGTCGCGGAGGTACCGCAGGGCGGCACCGCCGTCGGCACGGGCATCAACACGCCCGCCGGGTTCCCGGAGAAGGTCATCGCCGAGATCGCCGAGTCGAGCGGCCTGCCGATCACCGAAGCGCGCAACCATTTCGAGGCGCAGGCCAACCGCGACGGACTCGTCGAGGCGTCGAGTGCCCTGCGCACCATCGCCGTGTCGCTGACGAAGATCAACAACGACCTGCGGTGGATGGGGTCGGGCCCCAACACGGGACTCGGCGAACTCCACATCCCCGACCTGCAGCCGGGTTCATCGATCATGCCGGGCAAGGTGAACCCCGTGATCCCGGAGGCCGTGCTCATGGTGTGCGCGCGGGTCATCGGCAACGACGCGACCATCGCATGGGCCGGAGCGTCCGGCTCGTTCGAGCTCAACGTGCAGATCCCGGTGATGGGGACCGCGCTGCTCGAGTCGATTCGCCTGCTCGCGAACGGTGCGACGGTGCTCGCCGACAAGACGGTGGACGGCCTCGAGGCGAACCTCGACCGGGCAGCCGAGCTCGCGGGCATGAGCCCCTCGACCGTCACCCCGCTCAACCGACTCATCGGGTACGAGGCCGCGGCGAAGATCGCGAAGCACTCGGTGGCGAAGGGCATCACGGTGCGGGAGGCGGTCGTCGACCTCGGGTACGTTGAGCGCGGAGAGGTCTCGGAGTCGGATCTCGATCGGGCACTCGACCTGCTCTCGATGACGCACCCGGGCGTCGCTCAGTAATCGACGCCTCCATCGACGTCTCACGAGACCCCGGAACGGAGGAGCGCATGTCCGAGCACATGCCGCCCGTGCATCCGTTCCGGGGTCTCGTCGCGCTCGGCACGGTCGTACTCGGAACGGTGGCCCGACGTCTCGGTTGGCAGCAGGCCGCGGAGTTCGCGAACCGACCGGTCATGGCGCTCTCGGATCAGCAGCCCGTGACGGCGGACTGGTGGCGCGCGCGCCGGAAAACCCCGGGCGACGTCTTCATCATCGCACTCGGAGACTCGACGGCGCAGGGCATCGGCGCGAGCCGGCCGGGATACAGCTACGTCGGGCAGGTGGTGGACCGGATGGAGGCGTACACCGCAGCCCCAGTGCACGTGACCAACCTGGCGGTCTCCGGCGCCACGACGACGCTCTGCGCCCGCGACCAGCTGCCCCGACTGGTGAACCCCCTCACGAAGGATCCCGAGGTCGTGACGGTGGCGATCGGCGCGAACGACATCGCTCAGTGGGACCCCGTGGTCTTCCACCGGAACCTCTCCGAGATTCTCGACGCCGTCCCCGACCACGCGCTCGTCGCCGAGCTCCCCTGCTTCTTCACCCCTCGGGCGCAGCGCCGCGTGCGCACCGCGAACCGGATCCTCCACACGCTCGCCGCGGCCCGAGGCCTCACCGTGGTCCCGCTGCACGCGGCGACTCGTGCGCGGGGCATCCGCGGCATCCTCACCGAATTCGCCGTCGACGGCTTCCACCCGACCGACAGCGGGTACACCGTCTGGGCCGACACGTTCTGGCCCTACGTTCGCGCCCGCATCGACGCAACCACGCGAGCTCGTTCGTCTGCGGAGGAGCACGCAGGCTAGGCTCGACTCCCATGGAATCGCCGATCATCACCTACCTCCGCGGAGTGCTCGACGAGTTCTCCGAACTCCGCGACGGCGAGCCGTATCCGGTGAACATCCCGGGCGGCGCTATCGACCCGGACGACTTCGCGATCGCGCTTGCGACCGTCGACGGTCAGGTGTACGAGGTCGGCGACTCTGACAAAGAGTTCCTGTTGCAGTCGCTGTCGAAGCCGCTGAGCTACGCGCTCGCGCTCAGCGACCTCGGCACCGAGGCGGTCGACGCGAAGGTCGATGTCGAGCCCTCGGGCGACCCCTTCCACGAGATGTCGCTCGCCGAGGAGACGGGCCGCCCGGCGAACGCCATGATCAACGCCGGCGCTATCGCCATCGCCTCGCTCATCAAGGGTTCGGGCGGGCGCAGCGCGATCCGGCGCATCGTCGACACCTACTCCGCCTGCGCGGGTCGAACACTCCGCACGAACGGTCGCGCCTACCAGGGCGAGCGTGCGATCAGCGACCGCAACCACGCGCTCGCCTACCTGTTGAGTTCGGTCGGGGTCATCGACGGCCGTCCTTCCGCAGCACTCGAGACGTATCTGCGACAGTGCACCGTGCAGGTCACGACCCGCGACCTCGCCATGATCGGGGCGACGCTCGCGAACGGCGGCACCAACCCCGTGACGGGTGTGGAGGCCCTCGATCCGCAGGCCGTCGAGCGCACCCTCTCGGTCATGATGACGTCCGGCATGTACGACGACGCCGGTGACTGGGTCGCGCGCGTCGGCATGCCGGCGAAGTCGGGAGTCGGAGGCGGCATCATGGCCGTCCTCCCCGGTCAGGCGGGCCTCGCGGTCTTCTCGCCTCCGCTCGACCAGCACGGCA
The DNA here is from genome assembly GCF_017583045.1 of Leucobacter tardus. Lineage (GTDB taxonomy): Bacteria > Actinomycetota > Actinomycetes > Actinomycetales > Microbacteriaceae > Leucobacter > Leucobacter tardus. Next base: position 50,632 of record NZ_JAGFBF010000006.1, read on the forward strand.
ACAGCGTGCGGGGAACGGCGACGAGCCGACGGGTTTCGCAGGACATGGAGCTCCACTTCGTGCGATCGGCGCGCGCGGGGCGCTCCGCGATCCGCAGCACGCACACGATCGACCGCGTCCCCTCACGGATCCGGCGCACGGAGGAGGCGTCGGCCGTCCTCGCCGAGCACAGCCAGCGCGCCGTCGTCGTCGAGCTGTCGGGGGATCTCTTCTTCGCCGGCACCGAGTCCGTCGTCCGCGAGCTGAGCGACCTCCCCGACGACGTGGAGATGGCGGTGCTCGACCTGCGCCGGGTGAACGAGGTGGGCCCGCTGGCCCTCTCGGTGCTCCCCCGTACGGCGGAGCGCTTCGAAGCGGAGGGACGACAGCTGATCCTGGTCGATCCCGATGGACTGATCGATCACGCGTTCGACGACGAGCACACCCACACGTTCGACGATCACGACCTCGCGATCATCCACTGCGAACGCACCCTGCTCGAGCGGTACGGCGCGGAGTCGATGCCCGCAGAAGTGCCGATCGAGGATGCTCCGGCACTGGCGATGCTCGACGCCGACGATCTTCGAGTCATCACGGCACTCATGGAGCCCGTCTCCTACGACTCCGGCGAGGTGATCCGCCGCGTCGGTCAGCGCTTCGCGGGCGTCTTCTTCATCCTGTCCGGCGCGGTGTCGACGATCGCTTCGGACGCCGAGGGCAACCGGTTCCGGCTGAGCACCCTCAGCGCCGGCATGATGATCGGCGACCTCGCCCTCGCAGACACGGATCGGCAGGAGACTACTGTGAAGGCCGAGTCCGACACGCGGGCCCTACTGTTGAGCGCCGACGCGATCGCGACCCTGGAGGCCGATGACCCCGAACTCGCGGTGCGGTTGTGGCGAGCACTGGCGCGCGAGGCCTATGTGCGGGTCGACGCGCACGCGCGCGCCGTTGCCGCACGCATCCGAGAGACCGCACCGTGACCGTTCCACGACTCGGCCGTTCAGAAAATCGCCTACTGTAAAGTAAGTACGTCTTGTCAGGCCGAGAACCCCTCGCGCCGCACCGAATGGAGCATGCGATAGAGTTCATCGATTTTCTCGGCAAGCGCGCCGACGACATGTGGGAGCTGGGCCTGGGCCACGCGGCGGTGGTCGGCATCTCCGTCGTCCTCGCCTCCGTGATCGGTATCGGGCTCGGCGTGCTCGTCTATCGGAACCGTCGCGCCCGAGACTTCGTGCTCTCGCTCACGGGCGCGATGCTGACGATCCCATCGTTCGCGCTCTTCATCCTCCTGTTGGGGCCCTTGGGGCTCGGCGCGCGACCCGTCATCGTGGCACTCACGATGTACGGCTTGATGCCTGTGATCCGCAACACGGTCGCCGGTCTGAACAGCGTCGATCCCGCGGTGTCGGAATCGGCTCAGGGGATGGGGCTCACCCGCATCCAGCGGTTGCTGCGCATCGAACTTCCGCTCGCCTGGCCCATCATTCTGACGGGGATCAGGGTCACGACGCTCACCCTCCTCGGCATCGCGGCGATCGGTGCGATCGTCAACGGTCCCGGATACGGCGAGCTCATCTTCACGGGTCTCGCGAGGGTCGGCACTCCGGTAGCCGTCAACCTGGTGCTGGCCGGCACGCTCGGGGTCGTGGTCCTCGCGATCCTCTTCGACATCCTCTTCCACGTGGCTCGACGCCTCACGACCTCTCAGGGACTCCGATGACCGACACCACAGCGCACGACATCATGATCCGCTTGGACGGCCTGTCGAAGCGGTACCCAGGCCAGCAGCGCGATGCCGTCGCATCGCTGGATCTCGACATCCGGCGGGGTGAGATCGTCGTCTTCGTCGGGCCGTCCGGGTGTGGCAAGACCACGACGATGAAGATGATCAACCGCATCATCGAGCCGTCGACCGGTCGCATTCTGCTCGACGGCGAAGACGTCACCGAGGCGAATCCCGACCAGCTGCGCCGCCGCATCGGCTACGTCATTCAGCAGATCGGACTGTTCCCGCACCTCACGATCGGCGAGAACATCGCGACGGTGCCGAAACTCCTGGGGTGGAAGAAGGATCGCATCGCGGCCCGCGTCGATGAGTTGCTCACCACGGTCGGGATGGATCCGGAGGAGTACCGCGATCGCTACCCCAAGCAGCTCTCGGGCGGTCAGCAGCAGCGCATCGGCGTCGCACGCGCGCTCGGGGCCGACCCCGAGGTGCTGCTCATGGACGAGCCGTTCGGAGCGATCGACCCCATCACGCGCGATCGACTCCAGAACGAGCTGCTGCGCCTCCAGGCCGAGATGCGCAAGACCATCGTCTTCGTGACCCATGACATCGATGAGGCGATCAAACTCGGCGACCGGATCGTGATTCTGCAGGAGGGATCGCGGATCGCGCAGTACGACACCCCCGAGCGCATCCTCACGGCGCCGGCCAACGATTTCGTCCGCAGCTTCATCGGCCGCGGTGCGTCGTTGAAACGCCTGAACCTCACGCGCGTCGCCGATGTGCCGCTGCGGGAATGGCCGACCGTCGACATCGATACACCGCCCGAAGCGGCCCTCGAGGTACTGCGCGGAGTTCCGGAGAGCGCGCTCCTCGTCGTCGACGGCGCGGGGCGACCCGTGAGCTGGCTCCTGGCGGACGACCTGCGCGCCCCGGAGGGCCGTCCCCTCTCCGCCCTCGGAACGCCCATCGACCACACGGTCGAACCGCGTGCCACGCTGAGCGACGTGCTCAACGAGCTCATCACCGCGCGGCACAGCGTATCCGTCGTGCTCGACGACACCGGTGTCGCCCGTGGCGTGATCGACTTCGACCAGATCAACGAGACGATTCGAGAGATGCGCAGTGTCGCCGTCGGCGAAGCGCGCGCCGGGCTGGCCGAGGTCGGCAGCGGGGCCGCCCCGCAGGAGCGCGAATGACCGCGACGACCGGGCTCACCCCCGCCGCCGCGGTGACGAGCCGGCCTGGAGGCGGCCGCCGAATCGCGTGGGGCCGGTACCTCACCATGCCCCTCGTGCTGGCGGGCGTATGCCTGGCCCTGTTCCTCTACGTGCAGTCGCAGTCCCTCGACACCATCGAGGCGCGCGCACTGAGCCCCGCTCGACTGACCACCGCCATCTGGCAGCACGTGCAGCTCGCAGCCGTGTCGACGGTGTTCACCCTGCTCATCGCCGTACCGCTCGGCGTGCTGCTCAGCCGCCGGTTCACCCGGCGCGTGCGGCCGGTGATCATCACGATCCTGACGCTCGGTCAGGCGGTGCCGACGATCGCGATCCTCGTCCTCCTCGCCGTCGCATTCCTTTTCCTCGGCTTCCCGGCCGCGATCCTCGGTCTCGTGCTGTACGCCATCGTCCCGGTCCTCCTGAACACGATCGTCGGGCTCGAGCAGGTCGACGCGACCGTGCTCGAGGCCGGACGCGGCATGGGGATGTCGCGGAGCACCGTGCTGCGTCGCCTCGAGCTGCCGCTCGCCGTGCCGGTGATCCTGGCGGGGATCCGCACCGCGCTCGTCATCAATGTCGGAACCGCCACACTCGTCACCTACATCAACGCGGGGGGTCTCGGCGACATCATCGTCGCCGGCCTGACGACGAACCGCTTCGTCGTCCAGCTCGTCGGAGCCGTGCTGACCGCCGTGCTCGCCCTGCTCATCGACTACCTGGCCGGCATCGCCGAAGACCTGCTACGGCCGAAAGGTCTGTGACCCGGGCCCACGACTTCGTCCACCCACCGATGTCCTGAGACATCACCACGATCCGAGGAGAACATATGAGAACCCCGCGCAGAACATTCGCAGCGCTCACCGCGGTCGGTGCGGCGGTCGCACTCGCCCTGACCGGTTGCAGCGACGGCGGATCAGGCGGTGGCGGCGAGGGCGAGCTGTCCGGTGCGTCCTTCACCGTCGGCTCGAAGGAGTTCACCGAGTCGCACGTGCTCGCACAGATCAGCATGGTCGCGCTCGAGAACGCGGGTGCGGACATCACGGACCAGACCGGCATCTCGGGCAGCGCGACGGTGCGCGAGGCACTGGAGACCAGCGAGATCGATCTCTACTGGGATTACACGGGGACGGCCTGGGTGAACATTCTCGGCAACACCACCGAGGATCTTCCCGAGGACCTCTACGGAGCCGTGGTCGAAGCCGACGCCGAGAACGGTATTGCTTGGCTCGAGCCCGCACCGTTCGAGAACACCTATCGCATTGCAACGACCGATGAGTTCGCCTCCGAGAACTCGCTCACCAACATGACCGAGGCGGCGGCGTTCATCAACGACAACTCGGATCAGTCGTCCGTCTGCGCTGCGAGCGAGTTCATCAACCGGGACGACGGGCTTCCCGGGCTCGAAGAGGATTACGGCTTCGAGTTCGGCGAGGTCGTCGAGCTCGACCTGAACCTCATCTACACCCAGGTCGGGGACTCCTGCCAGTTCGGCGAGGTCTTCTCGACCGATGCGCGCATCACGTCGAACGAGCTGACGGTGCTCGAGGACGACGCCGACTTCTTCGTGCCGTACGCCGGTGTCGCGACCCTGCGTCAGGAGACCCTCGACGAGTACCCGGCCATCGCCGAGATCCTGGACCCGATCAGCGCGGAACTCACCAACGAGGTGATGATCGAGCTGAACGGCAAGGTCGACAACGATGGCGAGGATCCGCGCGATGTGGCCGAAGAGTGGCTGGAGGAGCAGGGTCTCCTCTCCTGATCCGTCGAGCCCTGCGCCGAGTGCGGTTCGCGGTTACGCCTCCGCGAACCGCACCACGGTGCGATCGGCATCGATGCCGGTCAAGGCTTCGACGAACATCCGGTAGTAGGCCAGTTCCTCACCGGTGCGCAGTGGCGGGTCCACCTGCGCAGCGTGCTGAGCCAAGTCCTGCGGTCCGACGCGGCTGCCGTAGTGCGTCCGCAGCACATCGCTCATCCCCGTCCCCTGGCCGAACTGCTCCTTCCGTCGCCACAGGACGTCATCGGGCAACCAGCCCGCGAACGCGCGGCGCAGCAACCACTTGGCGGGTCGACGTGCGTTCATGAGTTTCCAGGCGGGTGGAAGCGACATGGCCAGCTCGACCACATCGAGGTCGAGATAGGGCAATCGTGCTTCGAGCCCGTGCGCTGCGGCCATGCGGTCCACACGCTGCAGGCCCCCGGCATGCATGTCGCGCAGTGTCGCCAGCAATTCGGCGTGCAGCCCTTCGGCATCCGAATGACGACCGAAGTGCGCGTACCCGGCGAAGAGCTCATCGGCGCCCTCGCCCGCGAGCACGACCCCCACATGGTGAGACGCGAGCTCTGCGACCAGGAAGTGCGGTACCGCGCTGTGCACCAGCGTGGGATCGAACCCCTCCAGATCCGCGATGATCTGCGGGACCAGCGCGATCGCATCGTTAGCAGTGTAGACGTGCTCGCGGTGCACCGTGCGCAGATGCTGGGCGACCGCCCGCGCGCTCTCGAGGTCGCGGCAGCCCTCCATACCCACGGAGAACGTCGGGAGGCGGACCCCGCGCTCCGCAGCGATCCGGCTCGCGATCGCCGCCACGATACTCGAGTCGACGCCACCGGAGAGCAGGATGCCGACGGGTGCTTCCGCATCGAGCCGGCGCTCCACGGCGCGCGTGAGCGTCTCCCGCACCGCCCCGAGCACCCATTCGGGCGGAGTTTCGGCGGGCGCGCGGCTCTGCATCAGAACGGGCGAGCGCCCCGGCGGATCCGGAAACGCGACGAGTCCGGCCTCGGGGGTCCACGAGTGGCCGGGCGGGAACGGCCGCACATCGCGCCGCCAGTCCGCGTCGAACGCCTTCATCTCCGAGGCGAACAGGACCGTGCCGTCACGCTGTGCCCAGTAGAGCGGGGCGATGCCGAACACGTCGCGTGCCGCCGCGAACGTTCCTCCGTCACCCGCGATCACGAGGGCGAACGACCCCCACAGCCGCGGGAACGACTGCGGGCCGCTCTCCGTGAAGAGACGGAGCGCCGCATCGAGGTCTGGCGCCGTCGTGCGTCGATCCGGTGCTGCCTCCGGGCGCGATCGACGACCGTGGATGATCTCGCCGTCGCCCACGAGCCAGGTTCCCGACGCATCACCCCCCAGCATCGCCGACGTCTCCGGGTCGGCGATGTCGCTCGTCGCGAGTCGGGCCGTGCCGATCCAGGCGTGCGCGAGTGCGCGACCATCGAGCCCGTCCGGCCCGCGATGGCGCATGCGCTCGAGCATCCGCCATCCCGTGTCCGCATCGAATGCGCCGTATGCCGCTGCGATCGCCGACATATCGCCTCCCCTTACTGCGGGCTCCCGGTCGGCTCGGGGGAGCACGAGAGGAGCGTCACGAGGACACTCTACGTGTCGTACATCAATGAACGTCGAGTCGGCGCAACGCTCTTGTCGAGGCGCCGATCGTCAGCCCCGATCGTGAGCTTCAGCCGGCGTGATCCTCGAGCACCTCCGTGACCAGTGCCGCGATCGCACTGCGTTCGGACCGGGTGAGCGTGACGTGTCCGAAGAGCGCGTGCCCCTTCAACTTCTCGATCACCGCGGCGATCCCGTCATGGCGCCCTACCCTGAGGTTGTCCCGCTGCGCCACATCGTGCGTGAGGACCACCCGCGAGTTCTGGCCGATGCGGCTCAGCATGGTCAGCAGCACGCCGCGTTCGAGCGACTGCGCCTCATCCACGATGACGAAGGCGTCGTGCAGGGAGCGCCCGCGGATATGCGTCAGCGGCATCACCTCCACCAGTCCCCTGGCGACGACCTCATCGAGCACGTTCTCCGAGACGATCGAGCCGAGCGTGTCGAACACCGCTTCAGCCCAGGGGTTCATCTTCTCCTGCTGATCGCCCGGCAGATAGCCGAGCTCCTGCCCGCCGACGGCGTACAGGGGCCGGAAGACCATGACCTTGCGGTGCTGTCGCCGCTCGAGCACCGCTTCGAGCCCCGCGGCGAGCGCCAGCGCCGACTTTCCGGTTCCGGCACGACCGCCGAGCGAGACGATCCCGACGCTCGGGTCGAGCAGCAGGTCGATGGCGAGTCGCTGCTCGGCGCTCCGCCCCGAGACGCCGAAGACCTCCCGGTCGCCCCGAACGAGCGCGAGCGATCGGTCCGCCGTCACCCGACCGAGTGCTGATCCGCGCTGAGAGGTCAGGATCAGTCCCGTGCCGATCGGCACCCCGGCGGTTTCCTGTGCTTCGGGCAGCTTGCCCTCACTCCAGAGGTCCGCCATGCGATCCTCCGCGAGGCCGACCTCGACGATGCCGGTGTACCCGTCATCGCCGATCTGCTCGGCGAGGTACTCATCGGCGCCGAGGCCGATCGCCGCCGCCTTGACCCGCATTGGCAGATCCTTCGAGACGACGGTCACATCGGCGCCCTCAGCGGCAAGGTTGTGCGCGACGGCGAGAATCCGGGTGTCGTTGTCCCCCAAGCGCAACCCGCGCGGGAGTCCTGAATCCGCTCCATGGTTGAGCTCGACCCTGAGCGTGCCGCCGTCGTCGCCGACGGGGACCGGAAGGTCGAGACGACCGTGACGAACCCGCAGCTCGTCCAAGAACCGGAGTGCGCGACGCGCGAAGTACCCGAGGTCGGGATCGTGGCGCTTCTTCTCCAGCTCGGTGACGACGACGACGGGGATCACGACCTCGTGTTCCGCGAACCGCTGCGGAGCGCTCGGATCGCCGAGCAGCACTGAGGTGTCGAGCACGTACGTGCAGACCCGAGGTGCGGGGGTGGTGGGGGTGGTGTCCGCCATGAGGACTCCTTCTGGACCGGGGGAGCAAGACCTGGACAGGGCTTACGCTACGCCGCGGAGGCAGAGCGACCGGCGCGACATGCCCGGGCTGCCCAGTTCGCCGAAGTGAATTCCGGGTGACATGCAATCTTCACCGATTCGACACTGAACCGTTGGCACCAAGGTCGTATAATTTCTTTGCATCACTGCCCAGATGCGCAATGCCGCCGCCGAAATCGCCCGGGCGTCTGCGGAGCGACGCCGCTCGACGGCTCATCCGATCGTTTACTTCGGAGGTCAGAAATGTGGAGACTGTGTCTTCACTCTGAACTCCGGGGCTGCCAGAATGGCCCTCGCAACGGTGGCTAAGCTGGGTCCATGACTGATGCGAGAGTGGTTCGAACTCGAGCAGCACTGCACCGGGCCGCGACCCGACTCGCCTCAGAGCGAGCCGTCTCGGCAATCACGGTGTCTGACTTGGCTGCCGAGGCGGGTATCAACCGCGCTACCTTCTACAAGCACTACATGTCGCCGAACGAGGCGCTCGCTGCGCCGCTCCGCGATGACCTCGCCGTGGTCCGCGCTCGCGAGGTCTCGGGTGCCGCGTCACTCGCGACCGTCATCGAGAAACTGCTCGGCGACACCTTCGATCACATCGCCCGGTTCACCGATGTGTACGCGACCGCCGTGGAGCAGCCGCTCGACGGCGTCGTCTCCAATGTCCTGAGCGAGCACTTCACCGATGCGGTGGCGCACTTCATGGAGTCGCACGACGGCGCTGTCCTCGCATTCGAAAGCGATCCGGCGCTCACGGCCCGTTTCGTCGGTTCCGGGGTCGCTGGCACCGTCGAAGCCTGGCTTCGCGCAGGATCGAGTGATCGCCCGTCGCTGCTTCGCGCGATCTCGTCATGCCTGCCCGGGTGGGCGCACGAAGAACGCGCACCCGCCCGCTGAGTCGCGCTCAGAACGCCGCGAGACCGGTCAGCTCGCGGCCGATCACCAGCTGGTGCACCTCGTCGGTCCCCTCGTAGGTACGCACCGATTCCAAGTTGGCCATGTGTCGCATCACCGGGAACTCGCTGGTGATGCCGTCGCCGCCCAGAATCGATCGCACGGTCCCGGCGATCGCGATCGCCTCGCGCACGCTGTTGAGCTTGCCGACGGAGATTTGCCCGTGCGTGAGCGTGCCGGCATCCTTCTGTCGCCCGAGATGCAAGGCGAGCAACAGCCCCTTCTCGTACTCGACGAAGCAGTCCGCGAGTTTCGCCTGCGTCAGCTGCTTGCCACCGATCGGCGTGCCGAACACCTCCCGGGTCTGCGCGCGCTCGACACCCACCTCGAGGCAATCGCGCGCCGCCCCCATCGCCCCCCACACGATGCCGTACCGAGCCTCGTTGAGGCACTTGAACGGCGCCGAAAGCCCGCGGGCCTCCGGGAGCATCGCGTCCGCGGGCAACCGCACATCCGTCAGTTCGATCTCGCACTGCAGCGATGCCCGCATCGAGAGCTTGTTCTCGATCGCCGTCGCGGTGAAGCCCGGTGTCTCGGTCGGGACGACGAAGCCGCGGACCACACCCTCCTCGTCTTTCGCCCAGATGACCGCGACTTCGGCGATGGTCGCGAGACCGATCCAGCGCTTCGCACCGTTCAGCACCCACTCGTCTCCGTCGCGTCGCGCGCTCGTGAGCATGGTGTTCGGATCGGAGCCGCCCTGCGGCTCGGTGAGCCCGAAGCAACCGATCGCCTCACCGCGTCCCATGCGCGGCAGCCATGTCTGCTTCTGCTCCTCCGAACCGAACTTCCAGATCGCCCCCATGACGAGCGACCCCTGCACCGAGAGCGCCGTCCGGAACCCCGAATCGACGGCCTCGAACTCCATCGCCACGAGACCGTAGGCGACGGACGACGCGCCAGGCAGACCGTACCCGTGCAGATACATGCCGAATGCGCCGAGCTCGCCGACCTCGGGCAGCAATTCGACCGGGAGCCGACGATCCTCGAACGCCTGGTCGATGATGGGTCGGATGCGCGTCTGCGCGAAGTCGCGCGCGCGCATCTGCCACTCCCGCTCCTCATCACTCACGAGCGCGGAGATATCGAAGAGGGCGTCAACGGTCGTCGTCATGGCATTCCTTCATGTTCTGGACGGGAGGCGTTCGCCAGTTCCCGTCGGTATCGTGGGCGCCCAGAGCGGGCGGGGGCAGCACATAGTCGGCCGGGGTCGCAGACAGGTCGACGGGGTTCGCGACCGAGCGGACGACGTGCACGGCCCCGTCGGCTCCCGGAGCTTCGAGCGACACGACGGGATCGAGCCCGAGCGACGCCGCAAGATCGAGCGCCTGCCCCACGGAGTTCACCCGACCGGCGGGGATCGCGAGCGCGGTGAGACGGTCGATCCATGTGTCGGCGTTTCCTGTCGCGAGACGCGTCTCGAGCATCTCGCGCAGGGCGTCGCGGTGCGCGACGCGGTCCCGATTGGTCGCGAACCTCGTGTCGATCGCGAGTTCGGGCGCGCCGATCGCCTCGCAGAGCCGGGTGAACTGGGCATCGGTGCCGACGGCGACCGCGATGGGCTGATCTGCGGCGCGCAGCGTCTCGTAGGGCGCGATCGACGGGTGCGCGTTGCCCATGCGCTCAGGAGACACCCCGGTCTCGAGCGTCGACGACGCCTGATTCGCGAGCGCGGAGAGCAGGGACCCGAGCAGCGTGACGGAGACCCGCTGGCCGCGCCCGCTCTGCGCGGTACCCGGGGTATCCCGGGCTCGCAGTGCCGCCTGAATGCCGATGACCGCGTTCTGCCCGGTGAGAATGTCGACGAGCGCGACCCCGACCTTCGTCGGCGCTCCCCCATCGGCGTCGGGGGTTCCGGTGATGCTCATGAGCCCGCCGACCGCCTGCACGAGCAGGTCGTAGCCGGGCAGGTCGGCGCCGCCCGCGGTTCCGAAGCCGCTGATGGAGCAGAAGACCACACCGGGATTCCGGGCGGCGATCGCGTCGTAGTCGAGGCCGAACCGCTCCATGGTCCCCGGACGGAAGTTCTCGATGACGACATCAGCGGTCTCCGCCAGCTCGCGAGCGCGGCGCACCCCATCGGGGTCGCGCAGATCGCACACGACGGATCGTTTCCCCCGGTTCGCCCCCGCGAAGTACGTGCTGGTGCCCGCGGCGTTCACCGGAGGCGCCCACTGCCGCGTCCCGTCGCCGTCGGGGCTCTCGATCTTGATCACGTCGGCCCCGAGATCGGCGAGCATCATGGTGGCGTACGGTCCCGCGAGCACGCGCGAGAAGTCGGCCACCCGCACACCCGATAGCGCACCGGATCCCACGGTCGAATCACCGTCCTTCACGTTCATCTCGGTCTCGGTCCCTCACCCGTCAATACAGCAGGAACTGAGCGGTGTCCTTGCCAGCGAAGTCGCCCACCTTCACCTTCAGATGATACGAGGAGCCGTCTGCGGGGACCGGATCGCGCGTGATATCGCAGGACTCCGCGCTCGAGCGCGTCCGGTCCCAGGCCACCGTCTCGGTTTCGAGCGGTTCACCCGGCTGCAGTTCGACGTTCAAGTGCTCGGGATCCTCCTGGCAGTCCTTCGACCGCCAGACCGCGTCGTCGCCGCTCGTGATCTCGAACTCCTGCATCGCCGTACCGAGGTCGGCGGCGCACACCTCGTCACCGGTGTTCTCGATGGTCATCGAGAGCGCCGGCTGCTCGCCGTCGGCGTAACTCGCCTGATCGGTCGCAGGCGTCACGGTGATCGCACCGCTCCCACACTCCGGGACCTCGCCCTCGGGCGTCGCCGTCTCCTCACCCACGATGTCGTCGGGCACGCTGACCTCCGACGCGCCCCCGGCGCCGCCGCTGGCGCCGGGACGCAGGAAGATCAGCACGATCACCGCAATGACGGCGACGATCCCGGCGAGCACCAGGAGGCGCCGCCGGATGTAGACCTTCCGATCCTTCGGCCCCACGGGGTTGCGCAACGTCGACATAGCGTCAGCGTAACCCTGTCACATCGAAACGGCGGTCAGGCACGCGCAGGAGCGCTCAGCCGCGTGCGTCTTCGGCGTCCAAATGCTTCAGCATGCGCGTGTTTCCCAACGTGTTCGGCTTCACTCGCGCCAGGTCGAGGAACTCGGCGACGCCCTCATCCGTGGAACGCAGCAGCTCGGCATATACCTCAGCGGCGACGAGCTCGGCGTCCTCCTCGACCGGGGAGAACCCATGGCGGCTGAAGAAGTCCACCTCGAACGTCAGGCAGAACAACTGGCTGAGACCGAGATCGCGGGCCCGCTGCTCCAGCGCGGCCAGCAGCTGGTGCCCGATGCCGCGTCCCAACCACTGCTCGGACACCCCGAGCGTGCGGACCTCACCCAGTCGCTCCCACATGACGTGCACGGCTCCGTACCCGATCACGCGATCGGCGTCATCGACGGCGACGAGGAACTCGGGCACGTCTCCGTAGAGGACCACCAGATCTTTTCCGAGCAGGATGCGTCGGTCGACGAGCGGAGACATGAGCTCGACCATCTGGGGGATGTCTGAGGTGCGCGCCGGACGAATGCGCACGGGAGAGCTGACGGACATGCGCTCCAGCCTAGCGGCTGACCCGCTCGCCGCTTGACCGTGTGACGTCGACGCATGCGCGTCGACGGGTCAGCGCTGCCGCGTCAGCGATGCGAGCCGAGGTCGTGCCCCGGGTGATCGTCGCGGTGCGGTTCGTGCAACTCGTGCAGCGAGCCGATGATGTCGCCGTGCAAGAAGTCGTCGATCAGCGCGTCGACCGCGATGCCCTCTCCGGTGCCCGGAAGCATCTCGAGACGAATACCGCCGGTCGGTGTCACCGCTTTGCGTTCCATGCTTCATCGTACGTCCGGGTGGACGAACGCGGAAGAGCGGTCCCTGAGAATCGTCCGGCATGAGAGAGCACGACAGGCCGCCACCCGGAGGTGACGGCCTGTCGTGGTTCGGCGTGCGCGTCTCGCGCTACTCCCCCGTGCCCGGGGTGGCGGCGGTCGACGCGACGGCCGCGGCGGACGACGCGGTGCCGGACTCCTGCGAGGCTTCACCCGAGCGGTCGGTCTCGAAGGTGAAGGCACCGTCGACGAAGTCGACCTTCACCAGGTCACCGGCGAGCAGCTCGGCGCCCAGGATCTTCTCCGACAGCAGGTCCTCGATCTCGCGCTGCATGGCGCGGCGCAGCGGACGGGCGCCGAGCGTCGGATCGTACCCGACCTCGATGAGACGCTCCTTCGCCGGAAGCGAGATCTCGATGCGCATGTCGCGATCGTAGAGACGCTCGCGCAGGTTCTTGACGAACAGGTCGACGATCTGCAGCAACTCGTCCTTCGACAGCTGCGGGAACACGATCGTGTCATCGACACGGTTCAGGAACTCGGGCTTGAAGTGCTTCTTCAGCTCCTCGTTCACCTTGCCCTTCATCGTGTCGTACCCGACCTGGCTGTCGCCCTCGATCTGGAACCCGACCGGACCGCCAGCGATGGCCGACGAACCGAGGTTCGTCGTCATGATGATCACGGTGTTCTTGAAGTCGATCACGCGACCCTGACCGTCGGTCAGACGTCCCTCTTCAAGAATCTGCAGCAGCGAATTGAAGATGTCGGGGTGGGCCTTCTCGATCTCGTCGAACAGCACCACCGAGAACGGCTTGCGACGCACCTTCTCCGTGAGCTGGCCGCCCTCTTCGAAGCCGACAAACCCCGGAGGAGCACCGAACAGACGTGAGACGGTGTGCTTTTCGCCGTACTCCGACATGTCGAGCGAGATCAGCGCGTCTTCGTCATCGAACAGGAACTCTGCGAGCGCCTTGGCGAGCTCCGTCTTGCCGACGCCGGTCGGGCCGGCGAAGATGAACGAACCGGAGGGACGCTTCGGATCCTTGAGGCCGGCGCGCTGACGACGGATCGTCTTCGCGAGCGCCGAGATCGCCTCGTCCTGGCCGATGACCCGCTGGTGCAGGGCATCCTCCATGAAGCGCAGACGGCTCGTCTCCTCCTCGGTGAGCTTGAAGACCGGGATCCCGGTGGCCTGTGCCAGCACCTCGGCGATGAGACCCTCATCCACCTCGGCGTTCGTCGCCACGTCTCCCTTGCGCCACTGCTTCTCGAGCTGCAGGCGCTCGGCGATCAACTTCTTCTCCTCGTCGCGCTTGTTCGCGGCGAGTTCGAAGTCCTGGTTCTCGATCGCCTGCTCCTTGTCGGCGCGGACGACGGCGATCTTCTCATCGAACTCGCGCAACTCTGGCGGGCTCGAGAGGATCGACAGACGCAGGCGGGCACCCGCCTCGTCGATCAGGTCGATCGCCTTATCCGGAAGGTACCGATCCTGCACGTAGCGATCGGCGAGGTTCGCCGCGGCGACGAGCGCACCGTCGGTGATCGAGACCTTATGGTGCGCCTCGTACCGATCGCGCAGCCCCTTCAAGATGTTGATCGAGTGCGGGATCGACGGCTCGTTGACCATGATCGATTGGAAGCGGCGCTCGAGCGCGGCATCCTTCTCGAAGTGCTTGCGGAACTCGTCCAGCGTCGTCGCACCGATGGTCTGCAGCTCGCCGCGCGCCAGCATCGGCTTCAGGATGTTCGCCGCGTCGATCGCGCCCTCGGCAGCACCGGCGCCCACGAGCGTGTGGATCTCATCGATGAAGATGATGATGTCGCCGCGGTTGCGGATCTCCTTGGTGACCTTCTTCAGGCGCTCCTCGAAGTCGCCGCGGTACCGGCTTCCGGCGATGAGGGATCCGAGGTCGAGCACGTAGACCTGCTTGTCCTTCAGGATCTCGGGCACCTGGTTCTTCACGATCGCCTGCGCGAGGCCCTCGACCACGGCCGTCTTACCGACGCCCGGCTCACCGATCAGCACCGGGTTGTTCTTCGAGCGGCGCGAGAGGATCTGCATGACCCGCTCGACCTCTTTCTCGCGGCCGATGACCGGATCGAGCTTGCCCTCACGGGCGGCCTGCGTCAGGTTGCGACCGAACTGGTCGAGCACCTGCGAGCCCTTGGTGTTGCCCTCGGGCTGCTCGCCGCCGCCGACCGCGACGGACTCCTTGCCGGCCTGGTAGCCGGAGAGGAGCTGAATCACGGTCTGGCGCACACGGTTCAGGTCTGCCCCGAGCTTCACGAGCACCTGAGCGGCGACACCCTCGCCCTCACGAATGAGGCCGAGCAGGATGTGCTCGGTCCCGATGTAGTTGTGACCGAGCTGCAGGGCTTCGCGCAGGCTCAACTCCAGCACCTTCTTGGCGCGCGGGGTGAACGGGATGTGCCCCGCCGGCGGTTGCTGACCGGTGCCGATGATGTCGGTCACCTGCTCGCGGACGGCGTCCAGCGAGATGTCGAGCTGCTCGAGCGCCTTGGCGGCAACGCCCTCACCCTCGTGAATCAGCCCGAGCAGAATGTGCTCGGTGCCGATGTAGTTGTGGTTGAGCATCTTCGCCTCTTCCTGGGCGAGGACGACGACACGGCGAGCCCTGTCGGTGAATCTCTCAAACATCAATAACCTCCCGCGGCTGGGTTCGTCGACGGTGCGACCTCAGCCGATGGAAACCAGAATACGTGCCGCGTGCGGAGTTTGCGTGCGTGTTCGCCGCAGGCGTGACGCCCGCGGGCGGGCCCGCTACTGCAGTGCCGACGTGAGTCGCGCGAGGTTGTCCATGAGCTGCCACCTGAGCGGTTGTCTCGCCCACTCCTCGGCCGTCATCTCCCGTGAATTCTCGCGGTAGTAGTCGTTCACCTCGTCGAGCTCGCACACGAACTCCGTGCCGTGCACCACCATGGAGACCTCCATGTTGAGGCCGAAGGATCGTTGATCCATGTTCGATGAGCCGATGACCGCCACCTCGTCGTCGACGGTGAAGTGCTTCGAGTGGAGGATGTAGGGCGGGCGGAACATGTGGATGCGCACGCCGGCGCGCAGGAGCTCCTCGTAGTAGGAGCGCTGCGCGTGATAGACGACCGGCTGATCCCCGATCTCGGAGACGAAGAGTTCGACGTGCACCCCGCGTCCTGTTGCGGCACGAATGGCGTTCATGATCGAGCCGTCGGGAACGAAGTACGGGCTGGTGATACTGATCCGCGACACCGCGGTGTACATGAGGGCCACGAATACCTGGAGGTTGTTCTCGCTCACGTACCCGGGGCCGCTCGGCACGATCTGGCAGTCGAGGTCGCCCGGCTGGGGCACGGCGATCTGGTTCTCGGCGAGGTGCTCGAGGTACTCGCCGGTCTCGAGAAACCAGTCCCCCTGGAAGACCGCCTCGAGGCCGAGGACCACGGGCCCCTCGACCCGCACCATCAAGTCTTTCCAGTGCAGTCCGCGGCGGCGGTTCGACCGCTTGTTGTAGCTCGAGTCTACGAGATTCTGGGATCCCATGAATCCGACCTCGCCGTCGACGACGACGATCTTGCGATGGTTTCTCAGATCGGGACGCTGGTATTCGCCGCGCCACGGGCGCACGGGCAGCATGTACGACCACTGCGCCCCGAGCTCCGTCAGCTTGTCGGCCGTGCGCTTCATGCCGGGGTTGCGCACCGAGGAGATGTGATCGAGCAGTACACGGACCTCGACTCCGCGCCTGCGCACCTCTGCGAGGGCGTCGAAGACGACCTCGGTCGTCGCATCGAAGACGAGGATGTAGAACTCGATGTGCACGTAGGTGCGAGCGGTGCGGATCGCCTCCGCCATGCTTGCGAACGAGCCCTCGTAGTCCGTATGCAGCTGGGCGTGATTGCCCCGCAGCATGGGCTGCGCGCCCAGCGAGCGTCCGAGCTTGACCGCCCCGAAGACGCCCGGTGGAAGGTCGATGGCCCGTGTGACGAGCGCTTCCTCCTCCCGCGCCGCGATCTCGGCGACGAGCTCGTTGATCGCCTCCTGCTTCTGCACCCGTCCCTTCGGCAGACGGTTGCTGCCGATGATCAGGAAGAGGATGAGGCCGGGGATCGGGAAGAAGAAGATGGCGAGCAACCACGCCATACCCGACGTCGGACGCCGGTTGCGGGGGACGACGAACAGCGCGACCACACGGATGACGAGGTCGATGAAGACCGGAACGAGCGCCCAGCTCCACGACCAGTCGGCGACTGCCGCCCCGATCGCTTCCATGGCGCCCTCTCCGTCAGCCCATCATCAACTCCTCCCGTAACTGTACCGGGCAGGAGGCCGCGGAGACGCGCAGAGATCAGCTCCGCGCGTCGGACGCTGTCGGCTTCTCGGTGCGCGGCGGGAGGCCCATGCGCTCCCGCTCCTGCGCCTCCATCTCGCGATACACGCGCCGCTCCGTACGATCAGCGCGCAGGATGAGACGCATGACGACGAAGAAGAAGATGCCGATGAGCACGGTCGGCGTGATCGACCAGACCGCGTTCAGCCACCAGTTGTCCATGCGACCAGAGTACGGCACCCGCCTGGGAGCACCGCAGGGACCGACCCCTACTTGACGAGCGGGAAGAGGATCGTCTCGCGAATGCCGAGGCCCGTGAGCGCCATGAGCAACCGGTCGATGCCCATGCCCATACCGCCCGACGGCGGCATGCCGTGCTCGAGGGCGCGGAGGAACTCTTCGTCGACGCGCATCGCTTCGTCGTCGCCGCGCGCCGCCTGCGCCGCCTGCTCGACGAATCGCTCGCGCTGCACGACGGGGTCGACGAGTTCGGAGTAGCCCGTGGCCAGCTCGAATCCGCGCACGTACAGGTCCCACTTCTCGACGACGCCCGGAATCGAGCGGTGGTGCCTCGTGAGCGGGCTCGTTTCGACCGGGAAGTCCATGACGAATGTGGGTCGGGTCAGGCCGTCCTTCACGAAGTGCTCCCACAGCTCCTCGACCAGCTTGCCGTGGTTCGGCAGCTTCACTTCGACCCCTTCGGCATCAGCGATCGCCAGCAGCTCCTCGACGGAGGTCTCCGGGGTGATCTCGCGTCCGGCAGCCTCCGAAAGCGTGCCGTACATCGAGATGCGATCCCAGTCGCCGCCGAGGTCGAACAGTGTGCCATCGGCCCAGAGCACCGTGTGCGATCCCGCGCGGTCGGTGCCGGCGTTCGCGGCGAGCGCCGCGTTCTGCACGAGCGCCTGCGTCAGGTCTGCGATGCCCTGGTAATCGGAGTAGGCCTCATACGCCTCGAGCATCGCGAACTCGGGGCTGTGCGTCGAGTCCGCGCCCTCGTTCCGGAAGTTGCGGTTGATCTCGAAGACGCGCTCGAGCCCGCCGACGGCCGCACGCTTCAAGAACAGCTCGGGTGCGATCCGGAGGTAGAGTTCGGTGTCGAACGCGTTGGACCGGGTGATGAACGGGCGGGCGGACGCACCGCCGTGCATCGTCTGCAGCATTGGAGTCTCGACCTCGATGTAGTCCCGCTCGGCGAACGTCTGCCGCAGGCTGGCCATCGCGGCCGCGCGAGCGCGCACGTTGATGCGCGCCTGATCGCGCTGGATGAGGTCCAGGTAGCGCTGGCGCACCCGCGTCTCCTCATTCAGCTCGCCATACATGTTCGGCAGCGGCGCGAGCGCCTTCGCCGCGATCTGCCAGTCGCGCACCATGATCGACAGCTCCCCGCGGCGGCTCGAGATGACCTCGCCGCTGACGAACAGATGATCACCGAGATCGACGAGATCCTTGAACCGCGCGAGCGACTCCTCACCGACCTCGGCCAAGCTCACCATGGCCTGGATCCGCTCGCCGCTGCCGGACTGCAGGCTCGCGAAGCAGAGCTTGCCGGTGTTGCGCTGGAAGACGACACGACCCGCGAGTCCCACCGTCTCTCCCGACGCGCTGTCGGGGGTCTCGGTCAGGTGGGCCCACTGCGCCCGCACCGCGGGGATCGTCGTCGTGACGGGCACCGACACCGGGTAGGCTCCTCCGGCGAGATCCGCGTCGGCGTTCAGCCGTTCCCGCTTGTCGAGTCGCACCTGCTTCTGCTCGAAGACCTCGTTTTCGAAGCTCTCGGTATCGATGCGCTCTGGCGTGGTCTGATCGCTCATGTGGGCGGGGTCCTCCGTGTGGTCGGCGTACCGCACAAGTCTACCCGTCGAGGTTCGGCGCGGACGGCCCGGCGGTCTCCGCCGAGATGAGCTCCTCCTCGATCGCCGCACGGACGATGCCGCCGACGACACGGTCCGGTCGATCGACGCCGAACCCGCGCATGGCTTCGGTCGCCTGGCGCACGACCGCGCGCGAGAACTGTTCGGCTGCGGCGACGGCCTCGGCATAGGCCGGCCGATCCGCCTCGTCGATGATGACCGGTTCGGCACCCATCTCGACGGCGAGGGCCTGTCCGATCGGCAGCACCGGTGTCGGTCCCGTCACGGCTACCATCGCGTTGGCGAGTCGCGCGAGATCGAGGCTCGTGCCGGTGAAGACGATGGCAGGGTGCAGTGCGAGCGGGATCACGCCGTTCGCGAGGGCCGGCTCGAAGACGCGAAAGCCGTGCTCTGGGGACGTGTGCATCACGATCTGACCCGGCTGCCACGCGCCCGTTTCGGTGAGCCCGTGCACGAGCCCGGGCAGCTGATCCCCCGGGACCGCGCACAGCACGAGCTCGGACCTGCGGACGATCTCGGGCACCTCGAGCACCGGGACGCCCGGCAGCATGGACTCGGCGCGTTCACGGCTCTGTTCGCTGAGCGCCGAGATGCCGGTGATCGCGTGACCCGCGCCCGCGAGAGCGCGACCCAGGACCGGACCCACGCGTCCGGCGCCGATGATCCCGACCCCGAGTCGGGACTGCTGCGGCGCCGGGGTCACCGCTGCTCCGTCCCGGCGTCGGGGGCGGAGGCCTCGGCGAGACGCTCGGCCTCGCGTCGATCGGCCTCACCGCTCTGCACCCGCACGACGGTGCCGGCGAGCTCGTCGAAGAACGCGCGGGCGGTCGGGAGGGCGAGACCGCGGGCTTCGACACCGATCGGGCCGAGCACGGTGTGGGTCTGGATCGACGCGAGCCCCAGCATGCGGTGCACGAGCGGTCGCCTGAGCTGCACCGACTGCGTCCGCAGCAGGGGCGCCACGATGAGCGAACGGGTCAGCGCACCGCGTCGGATGCGGAGGGTGGCTCGTTCGTCGTTGCGGCTCTGGGCCACGAGCTGCACGCCGGCACGCCGACGGGCGAACCAGAGCACCGAGGCCGACCGGGTGCCGGGGCGGACGTACCCCTCACCCGAACCGACCAGAGCGTCACGCAGCGGGTGCTGCTCGTCGAACGCGTCGGGCAGGAGCGCTTCGAGCACGCGCACCGCGTCCTCCACACGGCCGACCGGCAGCACGATATTGCGGTTGCTGTTCTGGCCACCCTGTGAGACGGAGTAGCCGGCGACGTTGATCCTGACCTTCCACCAGCCGAAGATGCGCCACCCGAGCGGCTGCATCGCCTCCACGCTGTGCACGCGGCCGAGCGGAATCGTCTCGGTGTTCGTCGCCGTGAGACCAGCACTCGTACGGATTCCCTCGCGCGACCGCGTGAGGGTGAAGTTGAAGCCCTTGTTGAACTGCCCGAAGATGAGCCCCACCATGACGAGGGCGAGCGGGATGAGACCGACGAGCGCCCCTGGCGACCGCACGATCGCGATCACCACGATCGCGATGAGCACGGCGACGGTGAACAGCATCTCCCAGCTCAGCAGAATGCTGCCGATCAACCGCGGAACGGGCACGGCGACCAGCACGCCGGAGCGACGCGCCGAGGCGTCGATGTCGAAGTCGGCGAACTCTTGCACGCGCCGGTCGAACGCACCATGGGCCTCGCCGTACGAGGTGCCGTCGTATCCGACGGCACCGACCGGATCGCCGGTCGGCACGGCAGCCGCGTCGTGCACCGGTTCGGGTGCGCTCTCAGACGGGTCGTCGCCCTGCGATCGCGCGGCAGATCGGACGATCTGCTCGCGCACCGTCTTCGCGTCACGGTGCCCCAGGTACGCGAGTTCGACCTTGCCGCCCGCGCCGCCGGTCTGCACGTCGATCTTCGTGAGACCGAGCATGCGCGCCAGCAGCGGTCGCTGCAGATTCACACTCTGAATGCGATCGAGCGGGGCCCGACGGTGCTTCTTGAACAGGATCCCCGAGCGATTCTCGACCGCTTCTCCGGTGATGCGGTAGGTGTGCACCCGCCAGCTCAGCCAGGAGAAGAGCACGATCACCAGGATCAGTCCGAAGATGGCGGCGATCCCGATGCCGAGCATGCCCTCGGCGATCACCGTCTCGATGAGCTCCTCGGGTCCGCCACCCGAGTACGACTCCCCGACGAACAGCTCGATGAGCATCTCACGGAGGTTGGCGATGATGATGCCGAGGATCACGAGCAGCGCGAGACCGCCCTGCATGAGCGGAGTGAGGGGGTGCATGCGGCGCCATCCCGCGCTGTCCGCCTTGCCGGGCAGGGCCTCGGCCGCCGGAGCGATCGTCCCCTGCTCGTCGTCCGGAACCTCGGACTGGTCGCTCACAGCCCCGACCGCCGGGTCTCCGCGAGCTCCACGAGACGGTCGCGCAAGGTCTCCGCATCGGCCATCGGCAGCCCGGGCAGATGCACACCGGTCGCCGCGGACGCGGTCACGAACTTCAGCGTCGCGAGCCCCAGCGCGCGCAGCAGCGGCCCACGGGTGACATCGACGAGCTGCAATCGGCCGTAGGGGACGGCGATGACGCGCTCGAAGAGAATGCCGCGGCGGAAGAGCAGATCATCGTCGCGCAGCACGTAGCCGATCGCTTTCACACGACGGAAGGCGAGCACCGCGTTCACGAGCAGGACGAGCGACAGCACCCCGATGCCCGCGAGCACCCACGGTGCCGGTTCGTCCGCGACGACCAGCACGACGACACCGACCGCGATCACCACCAGCACCAGGATGAGGTTGGTCACGAGATCGGCGACCGCGTACTTCGACGACACCCGCTTCCACTCGTGGTCGGGAATCGGCCACTCGGCCGCGTTCGCTCCCGTTCCGGCCGCGGTGCCGGATTCCCGGCCGGTCATGGGGTCACTCCCTGTTGCACTCACGTCACCACCATACCGGCGTGGACCGACGCCGCACAGGGCTGCGGTCCCGCGCTCAGCGCGCCGAATCGCGGAAGGCCGGCTGGTCTACCGGCCCGCTCTCGGGGCTTCCGTCGCCCGGCCCGTCATGCGCGTCGCCATCGCCCGGCGGCACGCGACACAGGCGCTCGGCGATCACGCCGGCGATGAGCAGCACCAGTCCGGCGCCGGCGACGCACGCCATGGGCCCCCACGCCGACGCGGCGGGGACCACCGTGCGCA
The DNA here is from genome assembly GCF_017583045.1 of Leucobacter tardus. Taxonomy (GTDB): domain Bacteria; phylum Actinomycetota; class Actinomycetes; order Actinomycetales; family Microbacteriaceae; genus Leucobacter; species Leucobacter tardus. The sequence goes on from NZ_JAGFBF010000006.1 coordinate 72,597, forward strand.
GCAGCGCCGGGACCAGCAATCCGACCCCGAACCCGGCGAACAGGCCGCCAGCGAACTGGCTGGCGCGTGCGCCCGCCAGGATCCTGACCGCCGCGAACGGATCGACGTTGCCACCGGTGTCCCGCGTCACCCTGCGTCGCAGGATCACCGCCATGACGAGCACGGCGATCGCGACCGCGGTCAGCGTGAGGGGCAACGACAGCGGCGGCACGAAGAGCGCGAAGCCGCGCGAGGCACGCGTGACGTGGAGCAGCAGGCCGATGCCGAGACCGCTCACCGCGAATGCCAGGGTCGCGAGCGGAGAGGTCGCTCGCTGTCCGCTAGTCATCGTGGCCGTTCGACGGCTCGACCGATGCGGTCGGGGTGAGCGGACGCGTGGTGTCGCCGATCCGGTCGAGGAGGTCTCTGACTCTCCCGTGCCCCATGAGCACCGCATCGGGGTCGAGATCGAGCCACGGCGCGAGCACGAAGTCGCGCTCGTGCGCTCGCGGGTGCGGCACGGTCAGCCGGTCATCGCGCACGGCGCCGCCGCCGAAGAGAATGAGGTCGATGTCGAGGGTGCGGTCACCCCATCTGATGTCGCGGGTGCGACCGTGATCGGTCTCGATCGCCTGCATGCGATCGAGCAATTCGTGCGCCGTCAGTGTGGTCGTCGCGGACGCCACGGCGTTCAGGTAGGCGGGGGCCTCCGGATCGGGCCCCGACTCCGTCAACGCCACCGTCTCGCGCAGCGGCGACAGCACCAGATCGGACACCCCAGGTGTCTGCGCCAGCGCATGCGCGGCTCGCTCGATCGTCTCTCCCCGATCACCGAGGTTCGCCCCGAACGCCACGAGCACCGGAACGATGCGGGCGATCATCGCACGGCTCCGTCCGACGATCGCTCCACCGTGACCGACACATCGCGGAACGTCAGTTCGATCGGCGCGTCCGGCTTGTGCACCGTCACGCGCACCGACCGCACCCCGGAGAAGCCGAGCGCCACGTTCGCCGCCCGCTCGGCGACCGTCTCGATGAGGTCGACGGGGTCCCGCCGCACCGCGGCGTCGATCGCTTCGGCGAGTTCGCCGTAGTGCACCGTCGCGCCGAGCGCATCACCGTCCGCCGCCGGGCGAAGATCGAGGCGCACCTCGGCGTCGATGATGAAGGTCTGCCCCTGCTCGCGCTCGAAGTCGAACACGCCGTGATGCGCGAACACCTCGAGCCCGGTGAGCGTGATGCGATCGGTCGCGCGGTCAGCGCTGACGCCGGAGCGCGGGCGGTCGGCGGTCGGTGCGTCTTCCCGATCCGGCCCGGCTCCCCAGGCGCGCTCCACCGCGAGCGCCTGCACGGTGCCGGCGACGTCGTGCACCCTGACCCCCCACGCACCGGCACGGGCGGCGAGAGCGCTCACGACGGCCGTTGCGAGATCGCGTTCGTGCTCGAGACCACCGAGGTCACGGGCCGACTCGGGTACCCCCCGCAGCGTCTCGGCGAGCATGCGCTTGCGCGAGGCGCCGATGAGCACCGGAAACCCGAGTGCGGCGAGCTCGGGGAACCGTCGCAGGAGCTCCCAGCACTGCGCACCGGTCTTGTCGAATCCGAGACCGGGATCGAGCACGATCCGGTCGGCAGCGATGCCGGCGCGGATCGCGGCCTGCGCCTGCGCGCGCAGGCCGTTCACGACATCGTCCACGACATCGTCGTAATCGGAGCGCTGATGGTCGGGATCGGGGACGCCGCGCCAGTGCCCAAGCACGATGGCCGCAGGCTGCCCGCTCGGAGTCCGCGTCGCAGCGACGGCGTCGAGCATGTGCGGGTCGAACGTCGCGCCGGAGACGTCGTTGACGATTCGTGCCCCGGCCTCGATGGCCGCGATCGCGGTCTCGGCGTGGATCGTGTCGATCGAGACGTGCACGCCGTCCGCGGCGAGCGCGCGGACGACCGGGATCACCCGCCGGCACTCCTCGGCCGCGCTCACCGGCTCGGCCCCGGGACGTGTGGACTCTCCGCCCACGTCGATGATGTCCGCGCCCCGCACGCTCAGCGCCCGCGCCCGTTCGATCGCGCGATCGGCGTCGATGAAACGTCCGCCGTCGCTGAACGAGTCGGGCGTGACGTTCAGCACGCCCATGACCCGGACGTTGCCGGGCACCTCGATGTTCGTCATCGTGAGCTTACCGCGGGTCGGGGTCGCCGCCGATTTCCGGCTCGGGCGCGTGCGGGGCGGTGCCGACCTCGGGTCCGACGATCAACCCGCCCTCGGGGGGCTGAGTCTCTCCTGCGGCGTCCGGACCCGCTGCTCCGAGATCGTCGGTGCGCGCGGCCTCGGGCATCGCGATCGGCGGTTTCTGGTCGAGCACCGGCCGGTCGGGGTGCGACAGCCAGACGGGTCGCTGCGGCAGCTTCTCGACGTCGGAGAAGATCGTCGCGATCTGCCGGTGATCGAGCGTCTCTTTCTCGAGCAGCTCGGCGGCGAGGCGGTCGAGCACGTGACGGTTCTTCGTCAGCACCTCGTACGCCTCGTTGTGCGCCTGCTCCATGATGGCGCGGACTTCCTGGTCCACCGAGACGGCGATGCCCTCCGAGTAGTCGCGGCTCTGCCCGAACTCGCCCAGGAAGGCGCCCTGCTGAGCTTGGCCCAGCTTCACCGGTCCGACGGATGCGGACATGCCGTAGTCGGTCACCATCTTGCGCGCCGTGCTCGTCGCTTTCTCGATGTCATTGCCCGCCCCGGTGGTCGGGTCGTGGAAGATGAGCTCCTCGGCGACGCGACCGCCGAGCGCGTACGCGATCTGATCCAGCAGCTCGTTGCGGCTGACCGAGAACCTATCCTCGAGCGGAATGACCATCGTGTACCCGAGCGCGCGGCCACGCGGAAGAATCGTGATCTTCGTCACCGGATCGGTGTGGTTGAGCCCCGCCGCCACCAGTGCGTGACCGCCCTCGTGGTAGGCCGTGACGAGCTTCTCGTGGTCGCGCATCACGCGGGTACGCCGCTGCGGGCCGGCGATCACGCGGTCGATCGCCTCGTCGAGCGCGCGGTTGTCGATGAGCTGCGCGTTCGACCGCGCGGTCAGCAGCGCAGCCTCGTTCAGCACGTTCGCGAGATCGGCGCCCGAGAACCCCGGGGTCTTCCGGGCGACGGTGTCGAGGTCGACGTTCGGCGAGAGCGGCTTGCCCTTCGAGTGGACTTCGAGGATCTTCAGTCGGCCGGGCATATCCGGAGCGTCGACGCCGACCTGCCGGTCGAACCGTCCCGGGCGCAGCAGCGCCGGGTCGAGCATGTCGGGCCGGTTCGTGGCCGCGATCATGATCACGTTGGTCTTCGGATCGAACCCGTCCATCTCGACGAGCAGCTGATTCAGCGTCTGCTCGCGCTCGTCGTGGCCGCCGCCCATGCCCTGCCCGCGTCGCTGGCCGACCGCGTCGATCTCGTCCACGAAGATGATGGCGGGCGAGTTGGCCTTCGCCTCCTTGAAGAGGTCGCGCACCCGGCTCGCGCCGACGCCTACGAACATCTCGACGAAGTCGGAGCCGGAGATCGAGTAGAAGGGGACACCGGCTTCGCCGGCGACGGCGCGTGCCAGCAGCGTCTTGCCCGTTCCCGGAGGTCCGTAGAGCAGCACGCCCTTCGGGATTCGCGCACCGACGGCCTGGAACCGCGAGGCGTCTTGCAGGAAGTCCTTGATCTCGTGCAGCTCTTCGACGGCCTCATCCGAACCGGCGACGTCGGCGAAGGTGACCTGCGACATCTCTTTGTTGACGAGTTTCGCCTTGTTCTTCCCGAACTGCATCACCCCGCGCCCGCCGCCGGCGGACATCGACGAGATCATCCACCAGATGAGCAGTCCGATGAGCAGCAGCGGGAACAGGAATCCGAGCAGCGACCACAGCGGATTCGGCTGCGGGTTCTGGTCGGTGAACCCGTCCTTCGGATCGGATGCGGTGACCGCATCGATCACGTCGTCGCCGCGCTGGCTCACGTAGTAGAAGTAGACCTGATCGGTGCCGTAGTCGTCATCGACTTTCGTCAGATCGACATTGACGCGCTGGTCCCCGTCGATGATCTCTACGGACTGCACCCCGCCGTCGCCGAGCAGTTCGAGTCCCTGCTGCGTCGTGATCTCTCGCGAACCGCTGCCGGACAGCAGCATCCACCCGACGAGCACGATGATCGGTGCGATCAGCAGGTAGAGCAGCGGCCCCCGGAAGAGCTTGCGGGTCTTCGAGGGCGTTTCAGCCTGTTCAGCCAAAGTGCGGGCCTTTCTGCGTGCGCGCTGTGCCGCCGCGACGCGATGCGCGGGCTGCGTGATCCGTTCCAGAGTAGCCCGGACCCCCGTCACCGCCCTGTGATTCCGCCAAATACCGGAGGCGGAGCGTTCCGCCGGTCGCGAACGGCGCCGACGGAGCGCGGATCCGGACTATTCGCCGCCGTACACGTGGGGCGCGAGAACCGCGACATCACGCAGGTTGCGATAGTCCTCTGCGAAGTCCAGACCGTACCCCACGACGAACTCGACCGGAATGTCGAAGCCGACGTACGCCACATCCACCTCGACTTTGAGCGCCTCGGGCTTCCGGAGCATCGTGCAGATACGCACCGACTTCGCGCCGCGGCTCTCGAGGTTCTCCTTCAACCACGACAGCGTCAGTCCGGAGTCGATGATGTCCTCCACGATAAGCACATCGCGACCGGTGATATCCGCGTCGAGATCCTTGAGGATCCGGACCACACCGCTCGACTTGGTGCTCGCGCCGTATGACGAGACCGCCATCCAGTCCATCTGCGCGTGGAAGCGCAGTTCGCGCGCCAGGTCGGCCATCACCATGACCGCGCCTTTGAGCACCCCCACCAGGAGGGGCGGGTTGCCCGCGTAATCCACCTCGATCTCGCGAGCCATTTCCGCCAATCGCGAGCGGAGTTCGTCTTCGGTGTGCAGAATGGCGGAGAGGTTGTCCCCCAGCTGATGCGAATCCATGCATCTACTGTACGCGTGCCGCGGGGGTCGCCGCGCCGTCGCCACCGGATCGAACCCGAGCCGTCAGTCCCTCGGTGACCCGATCTGTCGTGCGAACACCAGCTCCTCCGCACGCCGCGTGACGCGGACGCCGGGCACGAAGACCGGCTTCTGGCCGCGCCAGTCCGTCACGAGCGCGGCGACCGCACGCGTATGCTCGCGTCCGAGATACCCGCCGAACGCAGCGGAAACGCCGCGAATGATCCGGTTGCGGATCGCCGCAGGCTCCGCGAGCAGCACCTGCACCGGCACGCGCACCGTCATCTCCGGAGCCTCGACCGCATGCCCGCCGGCGGCTGCGAGCAGGCGGTCGACCGTGACGGACGCGATCGCATCCAGTGCATCGGCGTCCTCCCGGGCGAGATCGGCTGATCGTGCGAGCGCTCCGCGCACCTCGGGGCCGAGCTCTCGGTCGATGAGCGGCAGGATCCGCTCCCGCACCCGCACCCGCGCGTAGACCGCATCCCGATTGTGCGGATCGCTCCAGGGTTCGAGCGACTGCGCCGCGCACGCGGCCACGGTCACGGCGCGCGTCACCTCCGACGCCTCGTCGAGGAACGGGCGGAGCACCGGCACCCCTTCGGCCGATCCGATGGCGGGAATACCGGCGATGCTGCGCGTGCCCGACCCCCGCGCGAGCGCGAGCAGCACCTGCTCGGCCTGGTCGTCGCGGGTGTGCCCGGTCAGGATCAGCGCCGGCGACCCCTCCCCCGCTGCTGCTGCGGCAGACGCGAGCGCGGCGTAGCGTGCCGTCCGCGCGGCGGACTCCGGCCCGCCGCCGGACTCGACGACGACCGATCGCACCTCGACGGGATCCAGACCCAGTTTCCGGGCCTGCGCGGCCGCGGCCGCGGCCGCGGAGTCCGAGCCCTGCTGGAGACCGTGATCCACCACCACTGCCCCCGCGACGATGCCGAGCCTGGGGGCTTCGAACGCCGTCGCGGCGGCGAGCGCGAGCGAGTCCGCGCCGCCCGACAGCGCCACGATCACCCGACGCTCGCCGCGCCCCCGGAGCGCGCGCCGCACCGCTCGGCGCGTGGCGGCGACCGCGGGGTCGAGCGGGGGCAGTTTCGTCACCTCACCACGGTACCCCGCGGAGGGGCGGTCGCCCGGCTTCCTCCGGTACCCTGGTGCCAGCATGACACGCCGGGCGCACCGCGCCCCCGAACAGATGAGGAGCGCGCATGGCCGCTGCATTCGACGCCGTGATCGAAATCCCGAAGGGGAGCCGCAACAAGTACGAGGTCGACCACGAGACGGGCCGGGTCTATCTCGACCGCGTGCTCTACACCGGTTTCGTGTACCCGACCGACTACGGCTTCTTCGAGGAGACCCTCGGCGAGGACGGCGATCCGCTCGACGTGCTGGTGCTGCTCGACTACCCCGTCTTCCCCGGAGTCGGTGTGAAGGTGCGCCCGGTCGGTGTGCTCAAGATGAGCGACGAGGCCGGCGGCGACGACAAGGTCATCGCGGTGCAGCACAAGGATCCGCGCTGGCAGCACATCCAGGACGTCGAGGACATTCCCGAGTACACCCGCAAGGAGATCGAGCACTTCTTCGAGCGCTATAAGGATCTCGAGCCGGGCAAGTGGGTCAAGGTCGACGCGTGGGGGAACGCTGCCGACGCGGAGCAGCTCATCATCGAGGCGCAGCAGCGTCTCGCCGACCAGCACTAGCCGCCCGGCGCGGCACCGCGACGCGCATCGCGCCGCACGCCACGCGCCGAGAGCGCACGAAGTGGGGTTTCCGTTCATCGGAAGCCCCACTTTCTGCATTCTCGACGAGGCCCGCGCGGAGGCGGCGCGACACGCCTCGCAGGCGCGCAGACATGAAAAGACCCCCTACGCACCCGCTAGAGCCCCAGTACCCTTGCTTCGTTTCCGACCTGGGGGAGTTCCTGAGGATAGCGCCACGTAGGAGGCCCGTTCAGTGTAGCGGATCAGCTCCGCCCGCTCGAATCGGCACTCGTCCCGGCGCTCGTGTCGCCGGTCGTCCCGGCCCCGGCCACGGGTACGGCGCCGGTGGCGGCGACGGGCTCGCCGGTGAGCAGCTCTTCGGCGTGAGCCGCGTCGACCTCGCCGCTGAACTGCGCCTGATACAGCTCGGCGTACGCCCCGTCGAGCGCGAGCAGCTCCTCGTGGGAGCCCTGCTCGACGATCCGACCGGACTGCATCATCAGGATCGTGTCGGCGTCGCGGATCGTGGAGAGCCGGTGGGCGATCACGAACGAGGTGCGGTCGGTGCGCAAGGCCTGCATGGCCTGCTGGACGAGGACCTCGGTGCGGGTGTCGACCGACGACGTGGCTTCGTCGAGGATCAGCAGTGACGGGTTCGCGATGAACGCGCGCGCGATGGTGAGCAGCTGGCGCTCCCCCGATGAGAGCGTGGAGGCGTTCTCCTCGATGACGGTGTCGTACCCGTTCGGCAACTGGCGCACGAAGCGGTCGACCATCGTCGCCTGGGCCGCCGCCACGACCTCGTCGTCGGTCGCGTCGAGACGCCCGTACCGGATGTTCTCACGGATCGTTCCCTCGAAGAGGAACGCGTCCTGGAGCACCATGCCGACGTGGCCCCGGAGCTCGGCTCGACTGAGCGTCGTGATGTCGACGCCGTCGAGCAGGATCTGCCCCGCGTTCAACTCGTAGAACCGCATGATGAGGTTCACGAGCGTCGTCTTCCCGGCACCGGTCGGTCCGACGATCGCGATCGTCTGCCCGGGTTGCGCCGAGAGCGAGAGGTCGTCGATGAGCGGTTCGGCCGGATCGTAGCTGAACGAGACGTGCGCGAAGTCGATCCGCCCGGCGGTCCGCTCGGGCAGATGCTCGGATGCGGTGTCGGGATCCTGCTCGTCCGCGTCCAGCAGCTCGAAGGTGCGCTCGGCCGAGGCGACGCCCGACTGCAGCATGTTCGCCATGCCACCCATCTCGGCGAGGGGCTGGGCGAACTCGCGGGAGTACTGGATGAAGGCGGTCACGTCGCCGAGCGTCATCTGGCCGGTGGTGACGCGCAGCGCGCCGACGACGGCGATGAGCACGTAGCTCAAGTACTGCACGAACTGCATCGACGGCATGATCGTGCCCGACAGCGCTTGCGCCTTGTAGGAGGCCTGGAAGAGCTCCTCGTTGCGCCGGTCGAATTCTGCGGCCATCTCGCGGTCGCGGTTGAAGATGCGCACCAACTCGTGACCGGTGAACGACTCCTCGATGTGCCCGTTCACGGCACCGGTGTACTTCCACTGCGTCACGAAGAGCTTCTGCGCACGGACTCCGACGAAGCCGACGATGACCGCCGAGAGCGGAAGGGCGATCAGGGCGATGAGGGCCAACTGCCACGACACGATGAACATCATCGCCGCGATGCCGATGACCGTGAGCACCGACTGCACCAACTGCGAGAACGCCTGCTGCAGCGCCTGCTGAATGTTGTCGACGTCGTTCGTCACGCGCGAGAGGACGTCGCCGCGCTGGCGACTATCGAAGTAGCTGAGCGGCAACCGATTGAGCTTCGCTTCGATGTCGGCGCGCAACCCGTAGACGATGCGCATCACCATGCGGTTGAGAATGTAGCCCTGCAGCCACATGAGCACGGACGCGACGAAGTACAGACCGATGACCGCGATGATGAGGCGCGAGAGCACCGGGAAGTCGATCGGGGATCCGCTCACGACTCCGTCGAAGATCACGTCGACGGCCTGTCCGAGGATCTTCGGGGCGATCACGGTCAGCACGACCGACAGCACCACCAGGACCACGACGAAGGCGAACAGCCATTTTTCGGGTTTCAGGAGTCCGAAGAGGCGCTTCGCCGACGGCCAGAAGTGCTTCGCCTTCTTCGTCGGCTGCGATCCCGACCAGTCGTCGTTGTCGGGCTGGTAGTCGTCCGGCAGTTCGAACTCGTCGGTCGAGGTGTTGTCACGCTGCTTCGCCATTACGCCGCACCCCCGTTCGGTGTCGCGTCGGCCTTCTCGAGCTGCGACTCGACGATCTCCTGATAGACGGGGCTCTGTTCGAGCAACTCCGCGTGGGTGCCGCGTCCCACGATCTCGCCGTCCTCCATCACCAGGATCTGATCGGCGTCGGTGATGGTGGACACGCGCTGCGCCACGATGATCGTGGTCGCTCCCGCGGTCGCCGACGGGAGCGCGTCCCGCAGCCGCGCATCGGTCGCGACGTCGAGGGCGGAGAAGGAGTCGTCGAAGAGGTAGACCCGCGGCCGCGCCACGAGGGCGCGGGCGATCGAGATCCGCTGCCGCTGCCCTCCGGAGACACTGGTGCCGCCTTGCGAGATGGGCTCGTCGAGGCCGTGCTCCTTGGCGCGCACGAAGTCGTCGCCCTGAGCGACGCGGAGCGCCTCCCAGAGTTCGTCGTCGCTCGCCGCCTCGTTGCCGAACCGCAGATTCGTGGCGACGGTGCCCGAGAAGAGGTACGGTCGCTGGGGGACGAGACTGACCGCACTGGCCAGCTGCGCGCGCGTGAGCCGGCTGACCTCGGATCCGTCGATGGTCACGGAGCCGCTCTGCGGATCGAAGAGCCTGAGCACCAGGTTCAGCAGCGTGGTCTTACCCGACCCCGTCGATCCGATGATCGCGGTCGTCCGCCCGGGCTCAGCGACGAATGAGGCGTTCTTGATCACGGGCAGCTCCGCGCCGGGGAACCCGAACGTCACGTCCCGGAACTCGACGCGGCCGGCTGCCGGCGTCGGCACCGACTCGGTTTCGGGGAACGACAGGGCGGACTGCGTGTCGAAGAGATCGCGGAGGCGTTCGGCGCAGACCACGGCTCGCGGAATCATCATCGTCATGAAGACGCCCATCATGACGGCCATCAGGATCTGCAGCAGGTACTGCAGGAACGCCGTCAGAGATCCCACCTCGACGAGGCCGGCATCGACGCGCTGACCGCCGAACCAGAGCACGGCACCGGTCGCGATGTGCAGCACCATCATGATGACGGGGAACATCAGGACGAACACATTGCCGACCTTCACCGAGACGTCGGTGATGTTGCGGTTCGCGACCTCGTAGCGATCGGCTTCGAAGTGCTCGCGCACGAACGCGCGAACCACGCGGATCCCCATGATCTGCTCGCGCAGCACGCCGTTGATCGCGTCGACGCGATCCTGCATCTTGCGGAACAGCGGCAGCAGCAACCAGACGAGGAAGCTCACGATGACGGCCAGCACCGCGACCGATGCCCAGACGAGCCAGGCGAGTCCGGCGTCTTCGCGGAGCGCCATGATGATGCCGCCGATCGCCATGATGGGCGCCGTCACCATGAAGTTGAACGTCATCATGGCGAGCATCTGGATCTGCTGCACATCGTTGGTGCCGCGCGTGATGAGGGTGCCGGCCCCGAAGCGCGTCGCTTCGAGCGTGGAGAGGGAGTCGACCTTGCGGTACACGCGACTGCGCAGATCCCGGCCGATGCCCATGCTCGCTCGGGCGCCGAAGTAGACGGCCGCGACGGCCGCGACGACCTGAGCGAGGGAGACGAGCAGCATCGTGGCCCCGGTGCTCCAGATGAAGTCGGTGTCGCCGTTTGCGATGCCGCGATCGATGATCTGCGCGTTGAGGCTCGGCAACCACAGCGCCGCGATGGTCGCGAGCAGTTGCAGCACCAGTACGAGCGTGATGAACACGCGATAGCGCTTCGCGTGTTGGAGCGTGAGCCTGAGGAGCGCCACGATGTTCCCTTCGTCCAGTCGCCACGCCTGCGTCCACCCGCAACGTGGACCGCAGGGGCGCACGAACCGAGACGTGCTTCGCGGCAGACGGGTGACTCTATCAGACGTCCATCGCCCTGACAATCGTACTCGATCGGCCAGTGCTCACGTCGAGAGTCTGCGCGCGGTTCGATCGGGATCCGCCGAGTCGTGGACCCCTGGAAACGCCGCAGGGGCGGCACCACCCGGAAGTGGTACCGCCCCTGCGAGCCGTGAGAGAACTTACGCGAGCTTGACGCCTGCGCCTGCCTCTTCGAGCTTGGCCTTGGCCGCCTCGGCGTCCTCCTTGTTCGCGCCCTCGAGCACGTTCTTGGGGGCTTCCTCGACGAGGGCCTTCGCCTCGCCCAGGCCGAGACCGGTGAGCTCGCGAACGACCTTGATGACCTGGATCTTCTTGTCGCCGACCGAGTCGAGGACGACGTCGAACTCGTCCTTCTCCTCCTCAGCGGCGGCCTCGCCACCGGCGGCGGGCGCTGCAGCAACCGCGACGGGGGCGGCGGCCGAGACGTCGAAGGTCTCCTCGAACGCCTTCACGAACTCCGAGAGCTCGATGAGGGTGAGCTCCTTGAACTGCTCGAGCAGCTCTTCAGTCGAAAGCTTAGCCATGATGTATCTCCTTGGTGTGTGCCCGCACGAAGCGGACGGATCTTGTCAGTACCGAACTGCGTGAACGAGTGCTTACGCGTCCTGCTTTTCCTGCAGCGCGCCGAAGCCGCGAGCGGCCTTGGCGGGCAGAGCGTTGAACAGCTGCGCTGCACCGATCAGCGATGCCTGCATGGCGCCGGCGGCCTTGGCCAGCAGCACCTCGCGGCTCTCGAGATCGGCGAGCTTGCCTACCTCAGCGGCGGTGAGGGGCTTGCCATCGAAGTAGCCCGCCTTCACCACCAAAAGAGGGTGTGCCTTGGCGAAGTCACGCAGTGCCTTGGCGACCGCGACGGTGTCACCGTGCACGAAGGCGATCGCCGAAGGTCCGGCGAGCTCGTCATCGAATGCGGTGATCCCGGCGTTGTTGGCCGCAATCTTGGTCAGCGTGTTCTTCGACACGGCGTACGTCGCGTGCTCGCGGATGCTCCGCCGCAGTTCCTGCAGCTGTGCAACCGTGAGTCCGCGGTACTCGGTCAGCAGAACGGCGCTCGACTCTTCAAACTTCTGCTGAAGATCGGCAACCGTAGCTTCCTTCGTAGCCATGGCGCTCCCTAGCTTGTCGTCATCCGTCGGACGGGCGTCCGGCGGAGGCCGTGCCGCTCGGAGCTGCTCTGAACATGAGAAAAGCTCCGGCGCGCACGCACGGAGCTTCAAGTGTTTCGAAGATTCGCACCTGCGCTGGTCTTCGCTGCTGCGAACGTTCCGGGATCCCGGGGGACCCTACCGGCGGTCTTTGGCCAGATACGAACATACCACGCCGCGCGCTGCACGGCAAAGCGGCACGGGTACGGAGCGCGTCCGCTCAGACGTCCGCGGCCTTCAGCATGTAGCCGGCGCCGCGCACCGTGTGAATCATCGGCGTGCGACCGGCATCGATCTTCTTGCGCAGGTACGAGATGTACAGCTCGACGACGGCGGGTTTGCCGGTGAAATCGTAGGTCCACACGCGGTCGAGGATCTGCGCCTTCGACAGGACGCGTCGCGGGTTGCGCATGAGGTAGCGCAGCAGCTCGAACTCCGTGCTCGTCACGTCGATCGCCTCGCCCCCGCGCTCGACCTCGTAGCTGTCCTCGTTCAAGGTGAGATCTCCGACACGGATGACCGGATCGGGGGCCGCGCTCTGCGTGATCTGCGACCGCCGCACCAGGCCTCGGAGTCGCGCGATGAGCTCCTCGAGACTGAACGGCTTCACGACATAGTCGTCGCCGCCCGCCGTGAGTCCGTTGATCCGGTCGTCGACGGAGTCGAGTGCCGTGAGGAACAGCACGGGCACCGTCACCCCCTGACTCCGGAGCCGGGAAAGCACCTGCATGCCGTCGATGTCGGGCAGCATGATGTCGAGCACCGCCACGTCGGGGGCGAACTCCCGCATCGCGTCGAGCGCTCCCTGACCGGTTGCCGACGTGCGCACGTCCCACCCCTCGTACCGCAGCGCCATGGCGATGAGTTGCGAGATCGAATCCTCGTCATCGGTAATGAGCGCACGCAGCTTTCCGCCGTCCGCACGCAGCATGTCACCTGGAGTCATAGGAGCATTGTCCGGCTTGCTGCTGTGTGCCCGCTGTGCCCGGCGAAGTGGCAGAATACTGACGATGTCAGTCGCTGCCCCGAGCTATCTCACCCGCGTCGTCACCGACGGTTCCGACCGGGTCGCGTGGATGCGCGCGCGCTCACGAGGGATCACGGCGACCGATGTCGCGAAGCTCTCAACGCCCCGCTCCATCGAGACGGCGGCGCACGCGAAGCTCTTCGGCACATCGTTCAGCGGCAACGTCTACACCGATCATGGGCGGGCGCGCGAACCCGAGATCGCCGCCTGGGTGCTGCAAGAGCACACCATCTCTCCGAGCGCCGCGCTCTTCCACGCCGCCTCCGACCTGCGGCACCTGGCCACCCCGGACGGCGTCGTCCAGCGTGAGAACGGCCACATCGAACTCGCCGAGATCAAGACGACCAATAAGGAGTGGCGGTCGATCCCCCGCCACTACCTGCGGCAGGTCTGGTGGCAGCAGTACGTGCTCGGGGCCGAGCGCACGCTGATGGTGTGGGAACGGCACGAGGGTTTCGTCCCCGTGGGCGACCCGGAATGCCGGTGGATCGACCGCGATGAGAACGAGATCGCCCGGCTCGTCGATCTCGCGGGGCGACTGATCGACGTGCTCATCGCGCGCACGACCTGAGTCAGAAACGCTGCGGCGGAGCGGCGGTCCGAGCCACGAGCTCCTGAACCGCCTCCGCGACCCGTGTCATTCCGGGCACGTCGGCGATGGTCGTGCGGTCGGGCCCGACGCACAGGTCGATGTCGCCCGATCCGTGCATTCGCTGCCCGACCGTCCGCCGCGTCCGCACTTCGCTCACTCGTGACAGCGAGATCTCGAGCCGATGACGGACGAAGAACCCCCGCCGCATGATGACGCGGCGGGTCGTAATGGTCGTCCGCTCCGCCAGCCAGGTGAGGATCGGCAGGAAGACGAGCAGGATGCTGAGCAGGATCGCGGCAATGCCGGCGGCGACGTTCGCCAGGGGTTGAGCGAAGGAGCCGACCCAGTAGCCCGTCGCCGCGGCGAGCGCGAAGAGCAGGACGACGGGGACCGTCAGGTGCCGCCCGTGCCGACGGACCCGCAGCACCACCACCTCCGGCCGCGCCGGAGGTTCGGGCGCCGGCCCCAGCGCGGCCTCGAGATCGGCCGCACTGGAGTCGAGCGAACGTCGCTGCCGACTCATGACGCGTCGGTACCGCCGCTCTCCGGTGCATCAGCGGTGCCCGTCGCCTGCCGATCCTCGGAACCGAGGTCGGGCGTCGCGATCGACGGATCCATGTCCGCCGCGCGCTCGCGCCGCAGATCTGCGCGGCGCACATCGGTCGCCGCCCGGTCGGCGGCTTCGCCGAAGCTCGACGCGGAACGCTGCTGCGCGCGACCGGCGGCTGCGCCTGCGGCGCTCCCGGTGGCGACACCGTTCAGCATGCCGACCAGATCGACGCCGACGGTGTCGCGCGCCATGTCGAGGAGTCCCTTGATGTTGCCCATCGCATCGCCGGCAACCTTCGAGGTGCCGTCCGCGGAGACCACCGTCATCGTGTCGATCGCACTGATCGCGTTCGCGTACTCCGAGGCGATCTGCGGCAGCAACTGGATGAGTTCCTGCGCGAGCACCGCCTGCGACTGGGTCTCGAGCGCACGCGCACGCGCGTCGATCGCGTCGGCCTCGGCCGTACCCTTGGCGCGCAGCGCGCGGGCCTCGGCCTCGCCCTCTGCGGCGAGCGCCTCGGCGCCCGCGATACGCGCTGCCCGGGCCGCGAGCCCTTCGCGCTCCGTCGCCTGCGCACGACCGTCGGCTGCTGCGACCGCCGCGGCGGCCTCGGCCTTGGCGATCTGCTCGACGCGGTACGCCTCCGCCTCGGCGACGGCGCGGACGTCGGCATTCAACTGCTCCTTGCGGAGCGTCACCTGCCGCTGCGCGGTGAGCTGCTGCTGCTCGACGATGTCCTGCTGCTGGATCGCGTCCTCGAGCGGCTGCGCGGCCGAGGCCTGCGCGGTCGCCTTGTCCGTCTCGGCCTGAACGGCCGCCTGACGCAGCTTGAACTCGCGATTGCGATCGAGCAGGTGCTGCTCGGCCGAGATCTTCGCCTCTTCCGAAGCCTGGTAGGCGTTGGTCTCGGCGATATCGGCGGCCTGGCGCACCTTCGCAGCCTCGGGGCGGCCGATGTTGGTGATGTAGTCGGCTCCGTCGCGGATCTCCTGGATCTGCAGGGTATCGACGACGAGACCCTGCTTCGTGAGCGCTTCTTCCGCGGCTTCGAGCACGCTCTGAGCGACGACCGCGCGGTCGCGGATGATCTGGAGCACCGTCAGTCCGCCGATGATGGAGCGGAGGGAACCCGAGAGGACCTCCTGCGTCGACTCGTCGATCTCGTCCGAGTTCGAGAGGAAGCGCTGGGCTGCGGCGCGGATCATCTCCTGGGATCCGCCGACCTTCACCACCGCGACGGCCTGAGCCTGGATCGTGATGCCGTCGGTCGTCTGCGCCTCGGTCGTGATAGTGAGACGTCGCGAGCGCAGCGAGATCGTGAACGACTTCTGCACGAAGGGCACGACGAAGACGCCGCCGCCCGTCACGACCTTCTGTCCTGAGAGGTCGCGGACGGTCTGACCCGTCTTCGTGTCGGAGACCTCCTTGCCCCTGCCGCCGGTGACGATGATCGCTTCGTCGGGCTTCGCGATGCGGTAGCGCTTGATGATCACCAGCGCGATCAGCACCAGCGCGACGATCGCGCCGAATATCCCGACGATGGCGGGGGTGAACAAGATCATGAATGCTCCGTTCTCGGTGGTTCTGGCGGTTCAGTGGTGTCGGGGTCGATCGAGGCGACCTGCACCGATGTCGAGGTGAGCGTCTGCACGATGCGCACGCGTGCGCCACGCTCGATGCTCTGCTGCGCGGTGGCCGAGAGCGAGACGCGCTCCCCGTGCCGCACGAGGGCGACTTCGCCCAGGCCGCCCTGCGGAATGGCGAGAACGACGAAGGCCTCACTGCCGACCAGGTCGCTGCCGCTGACCGCGGTCGACGACTCCGCACCGCGGATGAGCTTGCTCAGCCACCACGCGGCGACGGCGCCGAAGAGGCCCGCGATCGCACCGACGACGGACCCCGCCCCCGGCGACATTCCCGCACCGACGCTGGCGAAGGCGGTGAAGCCGAAGATCGACGTGAACGCCGCGATCGTGGTCAGGCTGAGCGGCCCGTCGCCGAAGTCGAATGCGTCGAAGATGCCGTCCAGCACGAGGGAGATGAGCAGGAGCACGCCGCCGACGATGCCGATGACGAGGAAGATGCTGCCGGCGAAGAGCGATCCATCGAGGAGTCGCCCGATCCAGTCCATCGCCGCAATCATCTCTCTCACCCCGCATCGTATCGCTCCGGCCAGTCTAGCGGGCAGTCTCGCCGGGCCCGCTGGCGAGACGCGGAGCGACACCGGACCGGAATGTCGTCACCGAAATGTGAGCAATCACACTGTATTGGTCGAGCGTAAGGCAACTAGTGTAGGTTTCGGTTGAGCACAGAACGTGTTGGAGGAGAGCAGATGGCGAAGCGACAGCCGGGGAGACCGTTCTCCACCGAGATCACGACGGATCTTCTCGAGGCTGCGGAGCGCGCGATGGAGCGCGGCGGCTACTCCAATCTGACGGTCGACACCCTGGTCCGCGAAGCGGGCACCACTCGGGCGACGTTCTACCGCCGCTTCACCGGAGCTTCGCACCTGGCATTCGAGGTACTGGCCGCGAAGTTCGGCGACGTCGGCGACACCGACACCGGATCCCTGCTCGGCGACCTCACCGAGGTGCAGCGCGCAGACGTGCAGATGCTCTCCTCGCAGCTCATGCGCAACAACCTCGCCGGGTTGCTCGAGGCGATGCGCACCGACGACCAGGTGCGCGAACTCTTCACCGAGCGGTTCCTCGCCCCCCGTCGCGAATCGATCCGCCTCGCCGTCGATCGAGCGGCCGAGCGTGGAGAGCTCGGCGCCGTACCCGGCATCGATATCGAAGAACTGCGCGATCTCATGATCGGACCGATCATCGCCCGGATCCTCCTGCCCACCGGCGGCGGGTTCGACGCGGAATTCGCCGAACGAACCGCGGAGACGGCACACCGCCACGCGCTCGCGGCGGTCGGGATCGCGACACCGGAACCCGCCTGATACGTCGCTCCTCCGAGGGGGAGCCGAGTGCACCGCCCGCATCCGCGCTCCGGGGTGTCAGCGGGCCCTGCCGACTGTGGTGGTGCCCTGGAGAGGAATCGAACCTCCTGGGATCGGGGTCACCAATAGAGCGACTAGCTAGTCCTTATATATAGGGGCGTTTTCGATTTCAGTTGACGAAGCATAATTTGGCCGTTCACCGTCGAATTGTTGCCATTCCTGTTGCCACGTTGACCAGGGGAGACAAGATTGAGGGATGGAAGATGCACTCACTGTCGCCGTCCGCGCACTGATTCATGAAGAGACGCGACAGCTCCGAACTGAGATAGAAAAATTACGACGCACCCTAGGCACCCCTCCCGCACTCCCCAAAGATGAAGGTGCTGACGGCGATGACGATCTCAGTGGGATGCCGAAGATCATGACCACCGAAATGCTCGCCGGACAGTTTCCCGAATTGTCACGGCGAACGCTCGAGGACTGGAGAACCAAAGGCGTTGGGCCAATGTCGGTAAAAGCCGATAACGCAAGAAGGGTTTACTACCTAAAGTCCGACGTCATCGCGTGGATAATGGCCAACCGCGACTGATGAGATGTCTCTCTTTGTTCTTTCTCCGGAGAGACAACGACTACGCTCTCATTTTTCTCGCCGTCGGGGTCAGGCCAAAGGCGCGGTCCAGGGCGTCACGCGTTCGGGCTGATCCGCAATCTCGGGGGCAGCCTTAGAGCGTAGGTGGTATCGCTTCTCAGTTAAAGGCCGAGTCCAACTGATGCGCCATCCAACTTCAGCGACCTTTCGCTCGGGCGTGCGAAGCGTTAACGCGAGTACCTTATCTGCCTCAACGAACGGTCTCATAGTGGAGCCAGACACCACATCGGCCCCGAAGAACTCGATGTTGACGCGAGTGGCGTCTTCCCTCGACCGATTGATCACGTACGTAACGGGCCCGTCGACAACAACCCAATGCTTTCTGTATGAGACTCGCCGCTCAGCCCTAATGCCCAGCACTAGGCCCGCTGCAGCGATAAGGGCGGTCCCACCCCACGTGACCCACTCCCACCAATCCACATCACGACACTACCCGGCATCGGGTTGATGACCCTCGAAATCTCAAAATTGCGTCGTGCTGGTTCTAACTTCGGCTGTCTCGAATCCGGCTGCGCATCAAACTACCGTCTTCGTTCCAGCTTCACAGAGGGCGTATAGTGCTCGCACTTGGCCCCATTCAGCCATGCTTCTGCGCATGCTCTCTCAATGAGCCACGTACCCCCTGGTGCCATGTTGGTGGCCGTGAAGTGACCCATCATTCAGTGCGAGCCGCACGGTCACCGCGTGACGCTTGTAGGCGCGTGCGACTTCCGCGGTGGTGAGGAACTGGGTCTGAGGTTCTGGGGCTCGTCCGGGGGTTACGCCGAGCTCGCGAAGAGCGCGCTCAACCTCCGACCTAATCTCCCGCTTCATCTCGTCATTGAGGAACATGAAACGAGTCTGAGCCCCTCGCGCAGCCGCCACAAGAGGCCAGCCGGAATCGAAACACGATTCAGATCAGGCGCAGGCCCCGGATCTCCGACATGTGAGGCAGTCGAGCCGAGAACTCATGTGTGTCGCGCGACACACTTCGGTCGAAACTGTCGGTAGCTATAGGCGATGAGCGCAAGCGCGATCACGCCCGAAGCCATCAACGTGATGCTGGTGTTCCAGCCGCCAGGAAGCCACCACGCATCATCCAGGGGCCACCACTCCGGCATTGGTGGCCGCAGACCCCAGAGCAGTCCGAAAACAAAAAGTATCGATGCTCCGCAGATACTCGAGATGATTCGTGGCCAAGTCTCGACGCCTTTCCGTGCGAGAAGAATCGCCCGTTTCTTCACCGGCACCAGGAGTCGCCTCGCCCAGGTGTATCGCCACGACAGCACGATCAGTCCAGCGGCAAGAGTAATGAGGCCCGGCCCGGGCAGGACTAGAGCCAGCAACCCTAGGACGACAAGCAGCCAACCGAGAACCTCTATGCCCACCCGACGCAACCATCGAGGCATTGTTTTCCCCTCGCTCATGTGGAAAGTGTTTCACTCTTCGAAAGTCATACCAGCGGGTTGACTGATTTCGCAGGGCCGATTCGGACGATTCAGGGACCAACCTCCTCCTGCTGCCTGACAGTTCCAACAACGCCGCCGGCGCGTAATGGCCATCTACGACACCCTCGAGGACGCGAGCTTCTGAGCAAGATGGGACATGAGCGGCGTGTAGACGGGCCGTGGAAACGACGCCACTGGCGCGTACAAGGCACACCGCCGCGACCTAGAAGTACAGTCGAAGCAGCGGTGTTGAGGGCCGACCCAGCGCGGCTACATAGCAGGCTGTGAGATCCGCGATACCCCCAGGCCGTTCGGGACGCTTATGGTTGAGACATGATTGATGCAGTCGAACCCGTCGAGGACGAAGCCAACGAGAATCATCAAGCGCGCGAGCGCTCGGCTCGTTGGGACCAAGAAGTCCACCATTCAGGTCACGCTTATGAGCCTACCGAAGCCACACAAATTCGCAGGGACGCTGAAATTAGCCGGGACGAACAGGAAGCCGAGCGCTCCCGCCGAGAGTCCGGGGACGCATAGCAACGGTGTAAATCGCTCCGATGGTCATTCGAGGTCGTGCTCGCGAACAAATTTCGCCGCGGACGCCTCGGTCATGATCTCCATACCGCTGTCGCGATAGGCGGACCATTCCAGCGCGTCGACCCAGTTTGGGTTGATTTCCTCTTCTCGATCGTGCGAGAAGTAGAACTCCATCGCAGCATTCGGTGTCACCCAAAGCGTGGTGAGATGTCGTGCGAAACCCATGTTCGCCACCCATGACATTGAGAACGACTCACGTCGCAGGAGCTTTCCAGTGATTGCTTCTCGAAGGTGTGCGAGGAGCCGGTCGCTGAAGTCGTACTCCTGCCGGTTGAAGATGAGTACGCCCATGTGCTCACCATGACAGGCGCGATGCCAAACGTCTACCCCCTCAGGTTGCTACCGGGATGCGCCGTGAGAGTTCCCGATCCGGGATTTCATCCACTCCTCGGCGGCACTTTCAGAGATCACTCGCATGCCGAAGGAACTATTCGAGGTTTCCTCAAGCACACGTACCCAAGTCGGATTAAGTTCAGGCTGCCGGCCTCCCGAAACCGGAAAGTCAGAGGAGCGTAAGGCGTGACCCAAATCGCGATGCGCCCGTCCCCCTCCTTGAGCTTCTTGGTCCAGCACAAGTAGAACGACTCGTGCCGCCGAAGCTTTACACCCACAGCCGCCCTGATATGAGCGAGAAGACGATCGTCAAATTCGTGTTGCCCACCGTGGTAGAGCATATGACCCATGGTCGTAGAGTACACAGCTTCAAGAGTTCCGCACCTGTTCCTGTGAGTGGCGCATGTTCGCGGCGTACAGTGCGAAGATGAGTAACGCGACAGCACCGAGCCCCGAAGATCAACGACTCCATCTCACATCGATCTTGATCTCATCACTTCCGCCCACACTGTTCACCGCAGATGCGCCCGACCGCTACACCGTCGAGGCGGTTTTCAACCGCCCGGTCGAGCGCGAGGAGGTAATCGAGATCGAAAGCACTCGTACCCGAGACGTCCTCACCGAGACAGGTCATTCCACGGTCGAATTGAAGGTCTCGGATCGACGACTGGAGATCGCAAACACGAGTCTCGAGGAGTTGCGTGACGGTTTAGCAACCGTGATCACCGACATTCTCGACCACATTAGCGAGGAATCGCAGAACGCGAGAGATGAAGTCATCTCCCGTGCAGAGCGTGCAGCGTCGCAAGAACATGACAGAGTCGTTGCCGTGGAGCTCCTGGCGATGTCGGTGGACTTTGAGAGCACCGACGAAACGAAGCGTCGCTCTGAAGGACTCGTCCGGGTCTGGGAAGACGAGGGCGGAGATCCGGGAAGAAATTAGAACCGGCATGATCGAGGCTGTGAAGCGCACATCTGACCCCTATAGCTTGTGCCCATGACAACTGAAAACCGCGCCTTTCCACATGACGAGGCACATGAAGCGGGCAGGGACGTTACGCAGTCACAGAGTAAGCGTCCCTCGCCGGCCACTCTCGCTCGCAACCTCGCCGCCAAACGACAGGCTGAGAAACCGGGCCCAGGGGGCGAGAGTGATGGGAGCGGACTCCAGTAGAACGGATCACCTGTTGGCTTGGAGACCAGAGACCCAGTTAGCGGTCGATGACAACGATGCTCGGGAGCACTTATGCACTACCGAGAGTTGGTACTGCGACACCTGTGACGAGGAAGTCTTGGCCACGACGGGACTCTTGATCTGGAAACTGAGCGGCGAGCAACGGCGGCAGAAGTCGGGCTTCAGTATTGTGCATCAGTACGGCTGCGATGACTATCGCGCTTCATCATCGATCCTCCTGGCTGATGCGCTTGGCTGGGACGGACAGAGTTTTCTCACCGCAATGTTGTCCAAAGGCCCTATGAACAATGGAGTGGCTGATAGTGGTGTCCTCAGCTTGGACGAGTTCGTCGAGATTTTCCGAAGACTCCAACTCCCCGGGTACGAAGAAGCACGACGGTACTTTCGTGACCCTACGGTTCAAGAAGAGTTTCGTGGCGTGAGGGAGATGCATGGCTACGAACAAGATGTACTCGCGAGAATCGTCGAACTCGGAAGAAAGCGACGGGGCAAGTGAAGTGATGTGAAGTACTACTCACATCGGGTGGATCTCACGCAGCACAGCTGAACACAGGGTTACGACCGTAGAGTGAGGCATAGCATTCGGCATTTGCCGAAGCTTCACAATGGTCGTCCATAGCGCGGCTGCAATGGAAGCAGGTGCCGCTCATGTCGGCAACCATGATCCAGGGACTCGACGGCCTCGGCCCAGTCCGCCCCACTCGAGCGAAGTCTTCGGACTTTCCACCTATTGCTCAGGCCTACAAACGCGTATCCGCCGAGGTTCGAGATGCCGGCCTACTGCGCCGTGCACCCGTGTTCTATTCCCTCGTTGGGATCGCCATCGCCGTCGCAGTTGGCGGCGCGATTACAGGTTTCATACTCCTCGGGCAAAGTTGGTTCCAGCTACTCATAGCCGGCGCACTTGGCCTCGTATTCACGCAGATCGCATTCCTTGCGCACGAGGCAGCGCACCGACAGATCCTTTCCCGCGGACCAGCAAACGATCGCCTTGCGCGCGTCCTCGCGGGCTCGATCGGGATGAGCTACGCGTGGTGGGACTCCAAACACAGTCGTCACCACTCAAACCCGAACCGCGTCGGCAAAGACCCCGACATTCAGGTCGACACCATCTCCTTCATCGAAGAAGACGCAGTACAGGCCCGCGGGTTGCGGCGATCCATCACGAAGCGACAGGGCTGGTTCTTTTTCCCACTCCTCACAATGGAAGGGTTGAACCTTCACTTCCACAGCCTGCGACATCTGCTTGGCAGGGAACCGGTGAAGGGACGGTGGGTAGAACTCACGATCATCGTCACGAGGTTTGCACTCCTGCTGACGCCCCTCTTCTTGTTGCTCCCGCTGGGGATGGCGTTCGCGTTCCTTGGTGTACAGCTGGCGGTTTTCGGCGTCTACATGGGTGCCTCGTTCGCTCCCAACCACAAGGGCATGCCAGTGATCGCGCACGATGCGAAGCTCGACTTCTTCACGAAGCAAGTACGCACATCTCGCAACATCCGCGGCGGATGGTGGGCCACAACACTCATGGGAGGCCTCAACCACCAGGTGGAACACCACTTGTTCCCCAGCATGTCGCGCCCATTCTTGTCTCGAGCTCGCCGCATCGTGCGCGCCCACTGCAAGGACCTCGACGTGCCATACACAGAGACCTCGCTGGGGCACTCCTACTTGATCGTCGTTGACTACCTCAACCGTGTGGGCCTTGCCGCCCGCGACCCGTTCGATTGTCCGATCAGCGCACAATACGGTCGCTCTCGTGTTGGGTAACCACCCGTCAAGTTCATGGAGCGCTCGGGTCAAGGGGATGGAAAAATCTGTCCCGGTCTAGACCGAGTGCGCCGGAACCGCTGGGACTCTGCACCGGTATCCCTTCGTCTTACTCCGCTCTCCGACTCGCAGCAGCCTGCTGCTTGATAAACGTGTCGACAGCGCGCGTTGCCTCGACCTGCATGCGGCCGACGAGAGCACCGTGAGTGTCCTTCACGATGACCTCCGCGGGAACCTGCACCATTGACCCACCGCCACCGCGCATATCCATGCCGAGACGCGACCCTGTTTCGAGCCAGATCTGCCGATTCCTGTCGCGCGCAGAAGGCTTCCCCGAAATGAAGGCCTCCCAACCGGTTTCCGGCTCAGCGAACTTGTACAGCGACCCCGCCCTGCCGGAATAAATGCCCGTATCATTCGCGAACGCTGTCGTGTAGTTGTTCAAGCCACCATCAGCGAACTCAAACACACCACCCTCAGCGACACCAGGACGCCCACTACCAGACCCGGAACCATTCAAGTCAGGCATCTCAGCCCGCACCTTCACAGAAGCAACACGATCCCGAACAAGCTGATTCAGCGCAGCCTCCGCGCTTTCCACACCGCTGAGCGACACCTCGATACGCCCGTCCGGCAACTCACGCACCGTGTAACCCAGCTCCTCAAGACGCCCCTTCACCTCAGGCGACATCGGCTCATCGAAGGCACACCGGTACCTGAACCATCAGCAGCTCTGGGATCTCGCGGGCGCTGCGGGCGATCGGAAGACACTGATTCTAATGCTCGGATACTGTGGCATCCGGTGGGGGGGAGCTCACCGCGCTGCGGGTTTCCGACATGGATGTTGAGCGTCGCCTCATCCGCATTGAGAGAAATGCTGTGCAGGTCGGGTCGCAGCTTGTCGAGGGCACTCCGAAGACGCACAAAGTGCGCACGGTTCCTGCACCTTCGGTCGTGTGGGACATGCTGGTTGAGCAGGCGAAGGAAAGGTCTGCGAGCGACATCCTGTTCGACAATGGGCGCGGCGCTTACCTCCTGCCGCCAACTGGTGGGAACAGGCCCGTACATGGTAGAAAAGCGCGCTTAAGGGTGCGGGACTCACCTACATGCCGATCCACGACCTCAGGCACACCGCCGCGAGCCTCGCTGTCCGGTCGGGGGCGCACGTGAAGATCGTGCAGAGAATGCTCGGGCACAAGTCCGCCGCAGTGACGCTAGACACCTACGCCGACCTCTTCGAAGACGATCTTGAGTCACTGCGAGACCGCTTGGATTCTGACATTGCCGGGGCAATTGTTGTCAACTCGGTTGCCACGGGCACTTCGGGCAAACAGGAAAAGCCCCTTCCCCCGCAGAATGATGCGGAAGAAGGGGCTTAAATCGGGTGGTGCCCTGGAGAGGAATCGAACCTCCGACACCTTCTTTAGGAGAGAAGTGCTCTATCCACTGAGCTACCAGGGCGGTCGGGTGCCGCCTCGGCCGCACCAGTGAACCACGTTAGCAGAAGGTTGTTGTCCACTCACGACTGAGGCCCGCCTCCCCCGAGGGGGACGCGGGCCTCAGTCGATTCCTGCGGGGAACGCTTAGAAGCGAACGACCGCGCCGGGACCGCCACCCATGGTGCCGCCCGAGATCGGGCCGATCGCGGTCGTGCCGCCGTTCCAGCCACCGTGCACGGCCTGGCCGTTGCCGATGTAGACGGCGACGTGGGCGCCGGGCCAGACGAGGATGTCGCCGGGGGCCATCGAGCCGGTCGAGACCTGCTTGCCGCCGAGGGCGGTGTACTCGCCGACCTGCGTGCCGAGGTCGCCTGCGGGGATGCCCGCTGCGCGGAGCGACTTCTCGACCAGTGCGGTGCAATCCTGCATCACGCCGAGCTGAGCCTTCGCAGCGTCGACGATCGCACCGGCGCCTTCGCCGGAGGGGATGTCTTCGCCGGCGACGTCGTCAGCGGGTGCCTCGTCGTCTGCTGCGGCCGATTCCTGCTGCGCGGCAAGGGCTTCAGCCTCTTCCGCAGCCTGCTCTTCAGCCTTTGCTGCTTCCTTCACAGCCTTCGCTTCGGCGGCCTCGTCAGCGTTCTCGGTCGTCGAGACGGTCGCGGGTGCGACATCCGCGGTCTCGATCGGAGCGGCGGGGGCCGTCAGCGACTGCGCGCCTTCGAGCGGAGCGCTGTATTCAGCTGCGCTGGCGGAGAGCCCGTCGGGGCCGTTCCCTGCGTCGTCGAACGTGGCGTACGCCGGGAACGCGAACGTTCCCATGAGACCGACACTCAGTGCCGCGGCGCCTGCTACCTGGGCGAATCGCTTGGTCTTCGAGGGTGCCGAGGGAGCGGCGGTGGCCGCTACGAGATCGGAGCTCTGAGTCACTGGTGAATCTGCCTAACGTTGTGCGTACGTGGACGTATGAGGTTCCTTGCGAACCACGACTCGGACCAGCCTAACCGAAGATCACGAAATTGTCACACTCTCGTGGGAACTTGTTCAGGAAGTCGCAAAATTGGCGGAATGACGCCATTCTGGACGCGCGGATCGGCACCCGTCATCGTTCGACATCGAGAGAATCCGCGTGCTGTACGGCGCCCGCAGCGGGATCAGATCACGCCCTGCGCGACCATGGCCTGCGCGACGGTCACGAATGCCGCCGAGTTGGCTCCGAGCACGTAGTCTCCAGGGCGCCCGTAGCGCTCCGAAGCGGCGTACGCCGCATCGTGCACATCGCGCATGATGTCGTGCAGTCGCGACTCGCTCGTTGCGAAGTCCCAGCGCTCGCGCGAGGCGTTCTGACTCATCTCGAGCGCTGACGTCGCGACGCCCCCGGCATTCGCCGCCTTGCCCGGCCCGAACAGCACCCCGGCCTCCTGCAACAGGGAGACCGCCTCGGGCGTCGTGGGCATGTTCGCCCCCTCGGCGACCGCGCGCACGCCGTTCGAGATGAGTGCGCGGGCGCCGTCGGCGTCGAGTTCGTTCTGCGTCGCGCACGGGAGCGCGACCTCGCCGGCGACGTCCCAGACCGATCCGCCGTCGACGAAGTGCGCGCCCGGCTTCCGATCGGCGTAGTCCGAGATGCGCCCGCGTTCGACCTCTTTGATCTGCTTGAGCAGCTCGAGATCGATGCCGGATTCGTCCACGACGTATCCTGAGGAATCGGACGCCGTGACCGCGGTGCCGCCGAGCTGGTGCACCTTTTCGATGGCGTAGGTCGCTACGTTGCCCGATCCGGACACGATGGCCCGTCGCCCCTCGATGCCGTCGTCGGCACGTCGGAGCATCTCGTCGAGGAAGTAGACGACGCCGTACCCGGTCGCTTCGGTGCGGACCTGTGCACCGCCCCAGCCGGTTCCCTTGCCCGTCAGCACTCCGGCTTCATGTCGGCCGGTCAGACGTCGATACTGACCGAAGAGGTACCCGATCTCGCGACCCCCGACTCCGATGTCCCCGGCGGGCACATCGATGTCCTCGCCGATGTGGTTCACGAGTTCGGTCATGAAGCTCTGGCAGAACCGCATGACCTCGCGATCGCTCTTGCCGCGCGGATCGAAGTCGGAGCCGCCTTTGCCCCCGCCGATCCGCTGCTGCGT
The DNA here is from genome assembly GCF_017583045.1 of Leucobacter tardus. Classification (GTDB taxonomy): domain Bacteria; phylum Actinomycetota; class Actinomycetes; order Actinomycetales; family Microbacteriaceae; genus Leucobacter; species Leucobacter tardus. The sequence goes on from NZ_JAGFBF010000006.1 coordinate 99,209, forward strand.
GAGCGCGTTCTTGAAGATCTGCTCGAACCCGAGGAACTTCACGACGGACAGCGTCACGCTCGGGTGGAAGCGGAGCCCGCCCTTGAACGGCCCCAGCGCCGAGTTGAACTGCACGCGGAAGCCGCGATTGACCCGGACTCGATCGTCGTCGTCGATCCACGGAACGCGGAAGATGATCTGACGCTCCGGCTCGACGAGACGCTCGAGGACCCCTGCCTCGAGATACTCCGGGTGCTCGGCGAGTACCGGGGTGAGGGTATCGAGCACTTCGTGGGCCGCCTGCAAGAACTCTCGTTCGTTGCTTCCCCGTTGCTCCAGCGTCTCCAGAACGTGGTGGATGTGGAACTCAGGGGTGTGCGCTGTCAAAGCCGGCTCCTCGAATGTCGGTGCGCCGCCCGCCGTCGGGCGTCTGGGTCTCTCTCGTTAGGGGGAGACGAACACGTAGGGCATGAACTCGATGGGGAGGTGGAAATCCTCCGTGCCCCCGTCGACCCGGATCCGTACGGAATCCTCGTCACGCAGGAACGTCGCCATCTGCCCCGGCGTGATCCGGGCCTCAGCGAGCTGCTTCAGCAGATCGGGATCGTACTGCGCGGGCTCCGCGAGACGACGGACGCGCGCGGTCGCCGATGCGCCCACCGTCTCAAGCACCGTGGAGAGGTTCTCGACACCTGCCTGGAACGGGGATCCGGTCCGGGCGCCAAGCTCTTCGAGGCCGGGGATCGGATTGCCGTAGGGGGACTCGGTGGGGTGATCGAGGATCTCGAGGAGCTTGCGTTCGACCTGCTCGCTCATCACGTGCTCCCACCGGCACGCCTCTTCGTGCACGTACTCCCACTCGAGTCCGATGACATCGGCGAGCAGCCGTTCCGCGATGCGATGCTTGCGCATCACGTGCACAGCCTTCTCGCGACCTTCCGGAGTGAATTCGAGGTGGCGGTCACCCGTGACGACGACTAGGCCGTCGCGCTCCATGCGCCCCACCGTCTGCGAGACCGTGGGCCCGGAGTGCCCGAGTCGCTCGGAGATGCGCGCGCGCAATGGCACGATCCCCTCTTCCTCGAGTTCCAGGATCGTGCGCAGGTACATCTCCGTCGTGTCGATCAAGTCTGTCAACTGGGCACCTCCATGCACGCGTTCGCCGACCAGTGTATGGCACGAGTGTATGTGACGCGGGCACGGGCGGATACCGGGAGCGGCGGTGCGACGGTCGCGCCGGGCTAGGATCGGTGCCATGGCCGAAATCGTGATTCCCGAAGACCTCCTTCCCGCCGACGGACGATTCGGGTGCGGTCCATCGAAAGTGCGCGACGCCCAGCTGGGCTTCCTCGACTCGATCCGCGGTTCGGTGCTCGGCACCTCGCACCGTCAGGCGCCCGTGAAGGATCTCGTCGGGAGCGTGCGCGACGGACTCTCTGAGCTTTTCCGCGCTCCGGAGGGATACGAGATCCTCCTCGCGAACGGCGGGGCGACGACATTCTGGGATTCGGCGGTGCACTCGCTCATCGAAACGCGCAGCCAGCACCTGTCGTTCGGCGAGTTCGGTGCGAAGTTCGGCAAGGCCGCAGCTGCGGCGCCGTTTCTGCAGGACCCCGACGTGCGCACCGCGGACGCCGGCTCCCGCGCCACCGCCGAGGCCGTCGCGGGCATCGACGTGTACGCCTACCCGCAGAACGAGACATCGACCGGAGTCATGGCTCCCGTGCAGCGCGTGCACGGCGATGCGCGCGCGCTCACCGTCGTCGACGCCACGAGCGGCGCGGGCGGCATCGACTTCGATGCGAACGAGGTGGATGTCTACTACTTCTCGCCGCAGAAGAACTTCGCATCGGACGGCGGGCTGTGGTTCGCGCTCGTCTCGCCCGCGGCGATCGAGCGCATCGAGCGGGTCGCCGCATCGGGTCGCTACATCCCCGAGGTCTTGAACCTGGCGGGCGCGATCGAGAACTCGCGTAAGAATCAGACCCTCAACACCCCCGCTCTCGCCTCAGTCGCGCTCATGGACGAGCAGGTGCGGTGGATGAACGACAACGGCGGCCTCGCGTGGGCGTCCTCGCGCACCGCGGAGTCCTCGGGCGTGCTGTACACCTGGGCGGAGCGGAGCGCCGTGGCCACGCCGTTCGCGTCCCGACCCGAGGATCGCTCGCAGGTCGTCGTGACGATCGACTTCGACGACAGCGTCGATGCCGGTCAGATCTCGCGCGTGCTGCGCGCCAACGGCATCGTCGACACCGAGCCGTACCGCAAGCTCGGTCGGAACCAGCTCAGGGTCGCGACCTTCACCGCGATCGAACCGGACGACGTGCGCGCGCTCACGGCCTGCATCGACCACGTGCTCGAGCGGATCATCTGACCGCTGAGCGGTGTGCGCGGGGCAACCGCTGTTTGCTCCCGCGCACGCCGCTCAGTCGTCGTCGGTGACGGCCTCGTCGGTGTCGACGGCGTCGACATCGACACCGTCGATGTCATCATCGTCGTCGAAGTCGTCGTCATCCCCCGCGTCGTCGTACTCGGCGTCATCGTCGCCGGCGTCGTCCTCAGCCGTCTCGTCGGCGTCAGCCTGCGACTGGGCGTCGCGGAACTGCGCCATCCGCTCCGACCACGGCACCCACTCGGGAGCCACGACGGCGCCGTCGCCCGGCAGCAGCTCGACCTCGAGGACCGTGATCGGCGACGACTCGTCGACGCGCGTGAGCGAGGCGGCCCACCGCCATCCGGGGTATCCGCGCAAGCGGCATTCGAAGTACAGCGTGGCGACGTTCGGCTCCACCATTTCGCCGCCCTCCGACGCACCGATGTCCGAGCGGTCGGTGACCTCGGCGAGCGCGGCAATGGCCTGCTCGTGAGCGCCGAGCAGCGTCGGATCCTCAGGGATCACCTGCGCGGGGGTCGTGTCGACGGGTTCGGCGTTCGCCACGGGCTCAGACATCGAAGTCGTCCGCAACCTTGCGCAGCATCGTAGCGACCTTCCGCGACTGCGCGCGCTCGGGATACTGTCCGTGCTTGAGTCGCGTGCCCATTCCGTCGAGGAGCTTCACGAGATCCTCGATGATGACCGCCATCTCGTCGGCCGGCTTGCGCGATCGCTTCGCGAGTTTCGGCGCATCGAGCACGCGGACGGACAGCGCCTGGGGGCCTCGGCGTCCTTCGCCGACGCTGTACTCGAGCCGTGATCCCGCATGCACTTCAGCACCCTCGGGAACGACGGAGGCGTGCAGGTACACCTGCTGCCCGTCATCGCCCTGGATGAATCCGAATCCCTTGTCCTCGTCGTAGAACCTGACCTTGCCGTTCGGCATGCCTCGTCCCTTTCCGCTGCGTAGCCCGGGCGGGCTCCGCTGTCGCTCGTTGTGGTCCGCAGTGCGCGCCCCACCCGGCTCCCACTCTATCGCGGCACCGGACCGCGATAGACTGGTCGGGATGTCCCGAGATCCGAACACCCCGTCACGCCTCGAGCGCGTGCTCGCGCTGACGACGCTGGCGATCATCGGTGTCGCCGTGATCTGCTTCTTCGTCACGCTCATCGTCGGCATGAACGACCGTTTTCTGCTCGCCGAGGGAGTGTGGCCGGTGCTCGTCGCCCTGACCTACGTCGGGCTTCCGGTCGCGTTCGTCCTGCTGGTGGTGCTGCTCATCGTCAGCATGCGGCGTCGCGGCAAGGAGAACGCGTCGGACGCCCGGAACCGGCAACGGTAGTCCGGGGACGACCATGAGCGGAACGCTCGCACTCGCCGCATCGATCGCCGCCATGGACCGCGCGGAACTCGAACAGCTGGTGTCGCGACGCCCGCCGATCGCCCCCGCGCAGGTCGTCGATAGCATCTCGCTCGCGCTCGACCTGCTGCGGGACGACTCCGTGCAGCGCGCGCTGGAGTCCCAGGACCGGGCGAGCCTGGGTGCCCTCGGCAGCCTCGGTGCGGCGGACGAGACGACCGCCGCGACCCTGAGGTCCTGGGGCCTCGTCGGTGTGGACGCGACCGGCATCGTCGAGCTCCCCGAGGTCGTTTCGGCACTCGAGAACGCGACCGCGCAACGCGCATCCGCCGAGAACGGTCCTCGCGCGGAGCACGCGCCCGAGAATCGGGCACGCGAACGGCGCGAAGACCTGTCCGCCTGGTACGCCCCGGCGCTCGTCGAAACCCAACGGGCGGCGGCGATTCTGCGCGCACTCCGCGCCGCTCCGGGTAAGGCGAACCGTCGCGGGGAGGTCGCGGTGACGAGCGCGCGGGCCCTCGCCGAGGCCGCACGCTCCGCCCCCGAACGCGCGGTCGCAACGCTGACCACGCTGCGCCTGGCCGGTCTCATCGCCGTGACCGGTCAACGCGATGTCGCCGAACGCCGGGTCGTCGTGACGGAGCGTGCGACCGAGTGGTTGACCCGCACGCACGCCGCCCGCTGGATCGCCCTCGCTGCCGCGCGCGTCGCGGCGATCGCACCGGCCCTGCACCGAGTCGTCGCGCTCGCAGGCGGCGATGTGCGGACCGCGGTCGCGGAGCGTCTGCTGACCGAGTACCCCCTCAGTGCGGAGCGGACCCTCGAGACGGCGCGGGAGTTCGCGGACGCGGCCGAGCAGCTCGGCCTGACGCTCGACGGGTTCCTGACGCGACCGGCCGCCGGGCTCTGGGACGACGTCGCGCACGCCGACGAGCTGCTCGAGACCGTTGCAGAGACCCTCCCCGACCAGGCGCCCGGCGTGTACCTCCAGCCCGACCTCAGCGTGGTGGCGCCAGGCCCCCTCTCCCCGGAGGACGAGGAGATGCTCTTCGCGATCTCCGCGGTCGAGCAACTGGGTGTGGCATCGACCTTCCGACTGACCGACGCCTCGCTGCTGCGCGCACTCGACGCGGGGCACCCCATCGCCGACGTGCGCGCGTTCCTCGAACGCCTGTCGCTCACCGGAGTGCCGCAGCCGCTCGAGTACCTCCTCAGCGACCTCGGAGAGCGCGCCGGCAGCATCACGGTCGAAGCCCATCACGGCGACGAGGGTCGCGCCCGCGTGCGGGTGGTGAAGCCCGATGTGCTGCAGCGCCTGGCGGCGGATCGCGCGCTGCGACACCTCAGACTGCAGACGTTCGTCGTCTCCGAGCGGCAGTCGGCTTCCGGCGCCGTTACGGGCCGACCCGGTTCGGCCGAGCAGTCCGCGGACGCCCTGATCCTCTTCTCCCCGCTCGCTCCCGAGCACGTGCACGCGGCGCTGGTGGACGCCAGATACCCCGCCAGGCTGGGCGGGGGCGCCGTACCGTCGTCGCCCGCTCCGGCGCCGACCACAGCGTCCGATCCCGAGCCGACGGTGCCGGGGAACGACCTCGTCGACCGGGTCTTCGCCGCCTCGCGCAGCGAACCGGGCGCCGGTGACTTCACCCGGCATCTCGAACTCGCGATTCGGGATCGCCGACCGGTCAGGGTGAGCGCCGAAGCGCGCGGGTCGACCCACAGCTTCACGCTCCAGCCCCTCTCCATCAGCGGAGGTCGTCTGCGCGCCGCCGATCAGCAGGCGGGAGTCGAGCGCACTCTGCCGATCTCCGCCATCACCGGCGTCGAGTCGATCTGACTCCGCGACGCTCACGGGTCCGGCCTCGCTCAGCCTGACGTGACCCGCCGCGAGTAAACTGGAACACTATGACTCTCGGCCCCCTCATCGTGCAGAGCGACCACACCGTGCTCCTCGAAGTGGCGCACCCCGACGCCGAAGAGGCCAGGCACGCCCTGGCGGTCTTCGCCGAACTCGAGCGAGCGCCCGAGCACATCCACACCTACCGGGTCACTCGACTCGGCCTGTGGAACGCGCGCGCAGCCGGCCACACCGCGGATGAGATCATCGGCACGCTGAACGAGTACGCGAAGTTCCCGGTCCCGACCTCGGTGTCGAGCGAGATCGAGGAGACCATGCGGCGCTACGGCAAGCTGACGATCGAGCGGCTGGAGCCCGCAGCCGGAGACGACGTCGAACCGGCACCGCTCGTGCTCCGCTCCGATGAGCCCATGATCCTGCAGGAGGTGGCGAGCGCCAAGAAGATCGCGCCCCTGCTCGGGACTCGGATCGACGCGCACACCTACCCGGTCGAAGCGTGGGCGCGCGGCCAGCTGAAGCAGGAGCTCGTGGGCCGCGGATGGCCGGCGGAAGACCTGGCCGGCTTCACGCCGGGTGAACCCCACGAGATCAGGCTCGAGGAAGACGGCTGGCACCTGCGCGACTACCAGGCCAAGGCCGTCGACGCGTTCGAGCGCGGCGGGTCAGGCGTGGTCGTGCTGCCGTGCGGTGCCGGGAAGACGATCGTGGGTGCCGCGTCGATGGCGGCGGTGGGTGCGAAGACGCTCATCCTCGTCACCAACGCCGTCTCGGCACGGCAGTGGCGCGATGAACTGCTGCGCCGCACGTCGCTCACCGAGGACGAGATCGGCGAATACTCCGGCCAGGTCAAAGAGGTGAAGGCGGTCACCATCGCGACCTACCAGATCCTCACGAGCCGGCGAAAAGGCGAGTACCAGCACCTCTCGCTGCTCGACGCGCAGGACTGGGGCCTCATCGTGTACGACGAGGTCCACCTGCTGCCGGCCCCGGTCTTCAAGCTCACCGCCGACCTGCAGGCGCGTCGACGCATCGGTCTCACCGCGACGCTCGTGCGCGAAGACGGCCGCGAGGGCGACGTGTTCAGTCTGATCGGACCGAAGCGCTACGACGCCGCCTGGCGCGACATCGAGGCGCAAGGGTTCATCGCCCCGGCGGAGTGCTTCGAGGTGCGCGTCGAACTGCCCGAGTCCGAGCGCATGGACTACGCCGTCGCCGAGGATCACGACCGGTACCGGATCGCCTCGAGCGCTTCGGTGAAGCAGCCCGTCGCTCGGCGCATCATCGAGAAGCACGCCGGTGAGAGCGTGCTCGTCATCGGCCAGTACATCGAGCAGCTCGAGTCGATGGCGGAGGCCCTGCGCTCCCCCCTCATCACCGGGCAGACCCCGGTTGACGAGCGGGAGCGGCTCTTCCAGGCGTTCCGCGAGGGCGCCGAGCGGATCCTGGTGGTCTCGAAGGTCGCGAACTTCTCCGTCGACCTGCCCGATGCGTCCGTGGCGATCCAGATCTCGGGATCGTTCGGCTCACGACAAGAGGAGGCGCAGCGCCTCGGCCGCCTGCTCCGCCCGAAGGCGAACGGCGCTTCCGCGTCCTTCTACACCCTCGTCACCCGAGACACCGTGGATCAGGACTTCGCGCAGAACCGGCAGCGGTTCCTCGCGGAGCAGGGGTACGCCTACACCCTCATGAACGCCGATGGACTGTAGCGCGCCGTTGTCAGCGACTTCATAGCAAACCGTCAGACACTGGTGAGCATGAACGCACAGCCCAAAGGCCCCAGGATCCTGATCGTCGACGACGAGCCCAGCATTCGCGAGCTCCTGAGCACCAGCTTGCGGTTCGCCGGGTTCGGCATCCGTGCCGTGGCGAACGGTGCGCAGACCATCTCCGCTGTTCTCGAGGAGGAGCCCGACCTCATCATCCTCGATGTCATGCTGCCCGACATGAACGGCTTCAGCGTGACGAAGCGGCTGCGGAGCGCCGGCTACACGGCTCCTATCATCTTCCTGACGGCCAAGGACGAGACCGATGACAAGGTCGAGGGTCTCACGGTCGGGGGCGACGACTACGTCACGAAGCCGTTCAGCCTCGACGAGATCATCGCCCGCATCAAGGCCATCCTTCGCCGCACCACGCAGGAGGATGAGGAGTCGGTGCTGTCGGTCGGACCCATCACGATGGATCAGGACACGCACGAGGTGTCCGTCGCCGGCACGCCCGTCGAGCTCTCCCCCACCGAGTTCAAGCTGCTCCGGTACCTCATGCAGAACACGAACCGCGTGCTGTCGAAGGCGCAGATTCTCGACCACGTCTGGGAGTACGACTTCAATGGCGACGCCGGCATCGTCGAGTCGTACATCTCGTACCTGCGGCGCAAGCTCGATCCGCTCACCGAGGAGTCCCTCATCCAGACGAAGCGCGGATTCGGCTACATGCTGAAGACCGAACAGAAGTAGCACGGTGGCGAAGCGCACCCTCACCGAGCGCTTGGCCGACGTGTCGCTGCGGGCCAAGACGACCGCGGTGACGGTGTTCATCCTCTTCCTCGGTCTGTTCGTGGCGGGGATCGGCACCTTGACGCTCCTCCAGCCGCTGCTGCTGGGATCGCAGGAGACGCAGTTGCGGCAGCTGCGGAGCGACCCCGCGGGTGCGCTCGCTCCGGAGGCCGATACGAATCAGCTGAAGCGCAACGATGTGCTGTACGCGACGAACCAGTATTACGTCGCCGTGCTCGGCACGTCCGGGAGCGTCCAGTACGACAACACTCGCGGTTCGACGTCGGCGAATATCCCGAACGTTCCGCATCTCACGCAAGACGAGGTCGCGAGCAACCGCGACGACATCACGCGCCTCTCGGGCGACGACGGCACCACCTGGCTCGCGGTCACACTCCCCATCACGGGTTCCGACGGCGAGGTCAACGGCACCCTCCTCATCGCGAGTTCGACGGCGTGGGCCAACCGGGTGCTCACGCAGTTCGTCATCATCTTCACCGGATTCGGGATCGCCGTGATCCTGCTCGGCGCCGCACTCACTCGGATCCTGATCACCGGCACCCTGATGCCGCTGGCCTCGGTCGAGAAGACCGCCCTCGAGATCTCGAAGGGCGACTACTCGAAGCGCATCATGGTGGCGAGCCCCCACACCGAAGTCGGGCACCTCGGTGAGTCGCTGAACGTCATGCTCGACCGGCTCGACGGTTCGCTCGCCGACCGCGCCCGCACCATCGAACAGATGCGGCGTTTCGTCGGAGATGCCGGTCACGAACTGCGCACGCCGCTCGTCTCGGTGCGCGGCTATGCCGAGCTGTACCGCATGGGCGCACTGCAGGACGATGAGCACGTGGCGCAGGCGATGGAACGGATCGAGAAGGAGGCGATCCGCATGACCTCGCTGGTCGAGGACCTCCTCTCGCTCGCCCGGCTCGACGAGCGGCGCCCGCTCGAGCTCACGGAGCTGGCGCTCAACGACCTCGCCGGCGACGCCGCTCTCGATGCCGGGGTCCAGGCCCCGGACCGGGAGATCATCGCGGTCGCCGACCCCACGGACCCGGTGGTCGTCGGAGACGAGCACCGCGTCAGACAAGTCATGACGAACCTCATCGGGAACGCGCTGCGGCACACGCCCGAGGGCAGCCCCATCGAGATCGTCGTCTCGCGCCCCGAACACGCGAGCGGCGCCCGATTCGAGATCGTCGATCACGGCGACGGGATCCCCGAGCAGATTCGCACCAAGATCTTCGACCGCTTCTGGCGCGCTGATACGTCGCGGAACCGCGAGACCGGCGGTTCGGGACTCGGGCTCGCCATCGTCAAGTCGATCGTCGACCTCCACGGAGGAACCGTCGCCGTGCACGAGACCCCCGGCGGGGGCGCGACGTTCCGCATCGACCTGCCCGGCCCCGCCGAGAGCGGCACCACTCAGGCGTGAGCGTCCCGGACGATCGCGCCGACGACTGCTCGTGTGTGGTTGTGTTACGCATCCGCAGGAGACGACGACGAGAGCGCGATTATCATCGGGAGTTGCGGCCGGACGGCCGTCGCAACGACTTCAGGAGATCCGCATGACCGACACCAATACGCTGCAGGCCCGCCTCGATGCGGGCCCCGTCATCTGTGCCGAGGGCTTCCTCTTCGAACTCGAGAAGCGCGGCTACCTGACCGCGGGAGAGTTCGTTCCCGAGGTGGCCCTCGAATTCCCGGACGCCCTCGAGTCACTGCACATCGACTTCCAGCGCGCCGGCTCCGACATCGTGGAGGCGTTCACCTACAACGGCCACCGCGAGAAGATGCGGGTCATCGGCAAGGAGGACCTGCTCGAGCCCCTCAACCGTTCGGCACTGCAGATCGCCCGAAAGGTCGCCGACCGCGTGCCGGGCAACTTCATGGCGGGCAACATCTCGAACTCGAACATCTGGGACCCCGAAGACACCGGACGCCAGGCCGAGGTGCGCGGCTTCTTCGACGAGATGGTCGGCTGGGCCGTCGATGAGGGCGCCGACCTCATCATCGGCGAAACCTTCTACTTCGCGGGCGAAGCCATCGCCGCAGCGGAGTCCGCGAAGGCGAGCGGACTGCCCGTGGTGCTGACCCTGGCGCCGATGGCGTTCCAGGAGATGGCCGACGGGGTCAGCATCGTCGAGACCGCGCAGCGCCTCGAGCAGATCGGCGTGGACGTCGTCGGCCTGAACTGCTTCCGCGGACCCGAGACGATGCTGCCGTGGCTGCGACAGATCCGCGAGGCGGTCTCGTGCCACGTCGGCGCCCTGCCGATCCCGTACCGCACGACGGAGGCGGAGCCCACCTTCTTCAACCTGTCCGATCCGCACGCCGCGGTGCCGTCCCCGCACGGCCGGACCTTCCCGACCGCGCTCGATCCGCTGTACACGAACCGGTACGAGATCGGCGCGTTCGCGAAAGAGGCGTACGACCTCGGCGTGCACTACATCGGTGTCTGCTGCGGTGCCACCCCGATGCACATCCGCGAGGTCGCGGAGGCCGTGGGACTCACCACCGAGGCGAGTCGCTTCTCGGAGAACATGAAGAACCACTTCATGTACGGAGACAACGAGCGCCTCGCCGACAACGTCGTCGCACTCGGCGACCGGGCCTGACGAGCGGCGGGACGGGGGTGACGGCGACCACCATCGCCCCCGTCCGTCCGCTAGACGAGATAGTTGGCGTCGGGAACGTCGGTGACGAACATGCTGCCGGGCGCGTGCGTGAGCGCGAACGGCGGCCGGGACTCCATGATGGCCGCTTGCGGCGTGACCCCGCATGCCCAGAACACCGGTACGTCGCCGGGCTCGATCACCGGGGCGTCACCGAACTCGGGAGCGTCGAGCCGCGCGATCCCGAGCGACGCGGGGTCGCCGATCGCCACGGGCGCCCCGTGCACTGCGGGGTACCGACCCGAGATCTGCACCGCGTCCGCCACACGGTCCGCAGGGATCGCCCGCATCGAGACGACCATGTCGCCGCGCAGACGCCCGGCCGGCGCGCACGCCCGCGATGTCCGGTACATCGGCACGTTCCGGCCCGCCTCCTGGTGCCGGATCGGGATCCCCGCCTCGACGAGCCCCGCTTCGAAGGTGAAGCTGCACCCGATCAGGAACGACACCAGATCGGGGTGCTCCTCCCACGCCGCCGTGGCGTCGGTGACCTCTGCGGCGAGCACTCCGTCGCGCCAGAGGCGATACCCCGGAATATCGGTGCGGAGGTCCGACCCGGCGGCGAGCCGCGACTCCCACGACCCGGCGTCGAGCACCTCGAGCACGGGGCACGGTCGCGGGTTGCGCTGTGCGAAGAGCAGCACGTCGTACGCCCAGTCCGCCGGCACCGAGATGAGGTTGGCCTGCACGAGTCCTGGGGCGAGTCCACTGGTCGGCGACGTGGCGCCCGACCGAGCTTCGCCGCGCGCCGCGAGGGCCGCAGCCAGCTGGTCCGCCGTCGCGAGCACGCTCATGCGCCCGTCACCTCGCCCATCGTTCCCCGCGCCGCAACGTCCGCCCCGCTGGCGATCGCGTGCCGGAGCACGCCGTCGACGGGAGCCGTCACCGGCACCTCCATCTTCATCGCTTCGAGCACGGCGACGGTCTGTCCGGCAGACACGGTCTCACCGTCGGCGACCTTCCAGGCGCTGAGCGTTCCCGCGAACGGCGCGAGCAGCGCCCCCTCCGATTCGGGCCCGTCCGGTGCGGCAACCTGCGTTTCAGATCCTGTCGGCTGCGATCCGGAGACCGAACCGAGCGCCGCAAGCAGGGTCGCCGGCAGCCCGATCGTCGTCAGGCGGCCCTCCCACTCGATCGGCAGGCGGGTGAGCGACTGGGCCGCGGGGTAGGAGACGTCCGAACCGACCGAGAACTCGGCCGTGCAGTCCTCTTCGATCCACCGCGTATGCACCGAGAACCCGGTGGCGCCGGCGCCCGTGAAGGCCGGATCCTCGACGATGTGCCGGTCGAAGGGCAGCACCGTGGCCACCCCGTCGACCGTGAACTCCGCGAGCGCGCGCCGCGCACGCGCGATCGCCTCGTCGCGGTCAGCACCCCACACCACGAGCTTCGCGAGCAGCGAGTCGAAGCTGCCCGACACGACGTCGCCGGCGGTGACGCCCGAGTCGAACCGGACTCCCGGACCGGCCGGCGGGTCCCACCGGGTGAGCGTGCCAGGGGTCGGCAGAAACCCGAGTCCGGGGTCCTCGGCGTTGATGCGGAACTCGATGGCGTGCCCGATCGGCGTCACCGTCTCGGGTGCGCGCATCGGCTCGCCCGCCGCGATGCGGAACTGCTCCTGCACGAGGTCCACGCCCGATGTCACCTCGGTGACGGGGTGCTCCACCTGGAGCCGCGTGTTGACCTCGAGGAACGTGAGCGTGCCGTCTTCGCCGAGCAGGAACTCCACCGTCCCGGCCCCCACATAGGAGGCCGCGCCGCAGATATCCGTCGCGGCACGGTGAATGCGCTCGCGCAGCTCGTCATCGATGAACGGTGCCGGCGCCTCTTCGACGAGTTTCTGATTCCGGCGCTGCAATGAGCAGTCGCGGGTGCCGAGCACGGCGATGCGTCCGTGACGATCGCCGAGCACCTGCGCCTCGATGTGCCTCGGGCGGTCGAGGAACCGCTCGACCAGGCACGCGCCCGCCCCGAACGCCGATTCCGCCTCGCGAACGGCCGACTCGTACTCCTCGGCGATCCGATCGCGCTCACGCACGACGCGCATGCCGCGCCCGCCACCGCCGTGCACCGCCTTGATGGCGACGGGCAGACCGTGCGCGTCGGCGAAGGCGATCACCTCGTCCGCGCTCGACACCGGGTCGTTCGTTCCCGGCACGAGCGGAGCCCCGACGCTTGCGGCGATCGTGCGCGCACGCGCCTTGTCGCCGAGCTGCTCGATCGTTTCGGGATCCGGCCCGATCCAGACGAGACCCGCGTCGATCACGGCCCGCGCGAAGGCCGCACTCTCGGAGAGGAAGCCGTAGCCGGGATGCACGGCGTCCGCGCCGGCGCGCTTCGCCACCGCGATGAGTTTCTCGGCATCGAGGTACGTCTCCGCCGGTGTCGCGCCGTGCAACGCGTACGCCGCGTCGACGGTGCGCACGTGCAGACTGTCGTCGTCGCCATCGGCGTACACGCCGATCGCGGTGATACCGGCATCACGAGCGGCGCGAGCCACGCGCACGGCGATCTCGCCGCGGTTCGCGATGAGTACGGTTCGGATCGTCATCGAATCACTCCTTCGGTCCCGGCACTGTCGAGTACCGCGAATCTCACACGCGCCCCCGGAGGGAGCTGCGCTGCTCGGTCCAGATCGGCATCGATCACGACGCCGATGACCGGGTACCCGCCGGTCAGCGGGTGGTCTGCCAGGAAGAGGACGGGCTGTCCGGCCGGGGGCACTTGAATCGCGCCTCGGGCGAGCCCCTCGCTCGGAAGCTCCGCGTCGCGGTACGCCGCCGTGCGCACGAGCGGTTCACCCGCGAGCCGCACCCCGACCCGATCGCTGCGCGGCGTCACCTCCCACTCCTGCGCGGCGAGCGCGGCGAACGCCGCGTCGTCGAACCAGTCGTCGCGCGGCCCCCGACGGACCCTGAGCACGGTCTCGTCGCCCGAGCGCGGGAGCCGCGCGGCTTCGCGCGCCTCACCGTCGGCGTCGTCCTGGACTGCTGCCGCGCGCTGCGCATCGATCGCGCCCGTGCGCACCCGCACCGGGGAGCCGGAAACGACCGGGCCGGGACCGAGCCCCGCGAGCGTGTCCGTTGCGGCGCTGCCGAGCGTCTCCGGAGCCGCGATCCCGCCGCGGATCGCGAGCACCGTCCGCAGTCCGGCCTCCGCCGGGTGCAGGAGCACCTCATCGCCGGCGTCGACCCTGAACGGCACACCCGTCCGGATCGGTCGCGCACCTGCGACGCCGGTCACCGTCCCGGGTCGGGTGGCGCCGGTGAGTCCGAGTACGAGCGTCCGCTCGGCCCTTGCGGCGAAGGCGCCCATGCCGATCTCGAGCACCGCCGCCGTGTCATCGTTGCCGACGAGCCGATTCGCCCGTCGAGTCGCCCCGCGGTCGGCAGCTCCCGACGCGCTCACGCCGAGGTGCGCGAGTCCCGGACGCCCGAGGTCCTGCACGAGGCACCGCAGGCCGGCATCGTGCACCCGGAGCGCGACGGCGCTGTCCGGCGCATCGACGGCGCCGCCGGACGCGGGTGCTTCGCCGGCTCCGCGACGTTCAGCGGTCGCCGTGTGCGGCGCTGCATCCGCTGCGCCGTCTCCGGGCTCCACCGCCACGAACCGCACGCCCGCGCCCGGTCGCAGGAGAGCCGGCGGCTCGCGATCGAGATCCCACATCGGCGTCTCCGTGCGCCCGATGAGCTGCCACCCGCCCGGACTCTCGCGGGGGTACACCCCGCTGAACGAGCCGGCGAGCCCGACGGACCCCGCCGGGATCCGAGCGCGGGGAGACGATCGACGCGGCACCTGCAGCGCCGGATCGCCCCCGGTGATGTACGCGAACCCGGGTGCGAAGCCGGTGAAAGCGACCGTGTAGGTCGCCGCCTGGTGCCGCTCGACGACCTCTTCCGTGGAGAGTCCGGTGAGCTGCGCGACCTCGTCGAGGTCCGCGCCGTCGTACACGACCGGAACGTCGATCAGCGGCTCCGAGGTCGAAGCGCGCACGGTCTCACCGGCGTAGGCGTCCCACAGCTCGGCGAACCCGATCTCGCCCCTGCCGGCGACCTGCGCCGCGGCATCACGTCCGCGCAGCAGCACCGTCCGCGCCGCAGGCACGAGTTCATCGATATCGAGCGCACCGTCGTCGCGCGCCCGCGAGAGCGCGTCGTGCAGTGCCAGCGCCGTCGCGAGATCCCCGCAGTCGACGAGCAGCGCACCGTCTCCGACCGGCCGCACGTCGAACGACACGTCCGATCCCGAGCGGTGCGGCAGCGCCCCGTCGCGGATCACTGCGCACCCCGCGATCCGGACGCTCCGCTCGCGAAAGCGGACAGCTCCTCGCCCGCGTCGAGCAGCGCGGTGCGCACGGCAGCGGCGATCTCGACCGCGCCGGGGCTGTCGCCGTGCACGCAGATCGAGGCGGCGGGCACTGCGATATCGGTACCGTCCTTCGCGGCGACGACGCCCTCGCGAGCCAACCGCACCATGCGCTCCGCGACCTCGGCCGGGTCGTGGATCACCGATCCCGATTCCCGCCGCGAGACGAGCGCGCCGTTCGGCTCGTAGGCGCGGTCGGCGAACGCTTCGGGTACGGCGTGCAATCCGGCGGCCTCGGCCCAGTTCACCAGCCGCGAGCCGGCCAGACAGACGAGCGGCAGCGTCGAATCGACGGCCCGGATGGCACGGATGACCGCCGCGGCCTGCCGCTCGTCGCGCGCGATGGTGTTGTAGAGCGCGCCATGCGGTTTCACGTAGGTCACCTCGGTGCCGGCGACGCGGGCGAGCGCCTGAAGCGCACCGATCTGATAGATCACATCGGCCTCGAGCTCGGCGTCGGCGACGTCCATCGGCCTGCGGCCGAACCCGACGAGATCGGGGTAGGCGACGTGGGCTCCCACGGCGACGCCTCGAGCGGCCGCACCGCGGAGCGTGTCGAGAATGGAACGAGGATCGCCCGCGTGGAACCCGCAGGCGACGTTCGCGCTCGTGACGATGCCGAGCATGGCGTCGTCGTCGCCGAGGCGCCACGCACCGAAGTGCTCGCCGAGGTCGCTATTCAGATCGATGCTCATGTACCGGCCTTTCTCGTGCGGATGGTGCTCTGCGGGGTCACGCCGCCAGGAAGGCGAAGATCCCCGTGAATGACATGATGCCCATGTACCAGGTCAGCACGGTCACGACGGTCCCCGAGATGAGCAGCCACTTCGGCACCCGGTAGCCGTTCAGCAGGTCACGGCGGAACCAGCCGATGTACATGAAGATCGTGAATCCGAGGGGCAGGATCAGACCGTTGAACCCGCCGGCGAACACGAGGAGCGCGACGGGCGTCGTGCCGAGCACGAGATAGACGCTGAGCCCGAAGAGGATGAAGCCCACCGTGATCCACGAGCGCACCCGCATGTCGATGCGACGGCTGAACACCGTCGTGAACGACACCGAGGTGAACGCGGCGCCGATGACGCTCGAGATGCCCGCGGCCCAGAGCACCAGACCGAACGCCCGGAGGCCGATCTCACCCGCGGCGGCCTGGAACGCATCGCCGGCCGGGTTGCCCGCGAGGTCGAGCGTCACACCGCTGGCGGTCACGCCGAGGAACGCGAGGAACAGCACGTACCGCATCACGCCGGTCACGGCGATGCCGGTGAACGCGGATCGGGTCACCTGTTCGGCGTGCTCGACGCCAGAGACTCCGGAATCGAGCAGCTTGTGCGCACCGGCGTAGGTGATGTACCCGCCGACGGTGCCGCCGACGATCGTCGTGATCATCGCGAAATCGATCACATCGGGCAGGACCGTCTGGGTGAGCGCCTCACCGATGGGCGGGTTCGCGACGATCGCGACGATCACCGTCAGGATGATCATCACGAGTCCGAGCAGGATCATCACGCGGTCCATGACCACGCCTGCGCGTTTGACGATGAAGATGACGATGGCGAGCGCCGCGCTGACGGCTCCGCCGATCTTCGCGTCGAGTCCGAAGAGCGCGTTGAGTCCGAGGCCGGCGCCGGCGATGTTGCCGATGTTGAACACGAGCCCGCCGAAGATCACGAGCACGGCGAGCACGTATCCGCTGAAGGGTACGGCTGCGTTGGCGAGCTCCGCGGCGCGGCGACCGCTCACCGTGATGATGCGCCAGATATTGGCTTGCACCACGAAGTCGATGAGGATCGACGCGAGGATGCCGAATGCGAATGCGGCGCCGAGCGTCGCGGTGAAGGTCGCCGTCTGCGTGATGAATCCGGGTCCGATGGCCGACGTTGCCATCATGAAGATCGCCCCGAGGAGGGACGCGCGTCGTGCGCGGACGAAGCCGACCGCCCCGCTCGCGACGGTTTCCGGACCCGGAACCGCAGCGTTCCGTTCGCTCATCTGCTGCTGCCTTTCATCGGTGCTTCACTGCGCCAGTCGCCCAGCTCGACGCCGGAGCGTCTCGACCATCTTGCGCTAGATTGTTCAACAATGCAAGCGAGACGTTCAACACGGATGGGGTGCCAGTAGGATCGGAGCATGACTCAGCCCGCTGACGACGCCGTCGCCGCACCGCTCGGTCGGTCGCGCGCCGAGGAGACCGCGGCCGCGCTCCGCGCGCTGATCGCCGATGCCGAACTCACGCCGGGTATGCGCCTCGCCGAAGTGGACCTCGCGCGCACCCACGCCGTGTCCCGCAATACGCTGCGCGAAGCCTTCCGCATCCTCAGCGAGCAGTCGCTCGTCGTCCAGGTTCCGCACCGCGGCGCCTTCGTCGCCACCCCGTCCGTGATGTCGATCATCGACATCTATCACGTGCGGCGCATGATCGAATGCGGAGCGCTGCGCACCGCACTGCCGAAGCATCCCGGCGTCACGCGCATGCGCGAGGCCGTCGACACCGCGCTGGCCGCCCGTGAATCGGGCGACTGGCGCACCGTGGGTACCGCGAACATCTTGTTCCATTCCGCCATCATCGAACTCGCCGACAGTCCACGCCTCGCCCGCTTCGCTGACGCGCTCGCGGCCGAGGTGCGACTCGCATTCGGCCTCGTCGACGACCCCGAGTATCTGCACGCCCCGTTCATCGATCAGAATGCCCGCATCGTCGAGCTCGTCGCAGCGGGGAGTGCAGACGAGGCTGCCGAGGCGCTCGAGGGCTACCTGCACCGCGCCGAACGCGTGCTCGTCACCGCGTACGAGCGCGCCAGCGCCGCACGCGCCTGACGCAGTCGGTCGGGTCGTCGCGCACAGACGAAAAAGCGGGGCCGCACCCGAAGGTGCGACCCCGCTTTCGCGATGCAGGACTTAGAAGTCCATGCCGCCCGTCGGGTCGGCCGGCGCCGAAGCTGCGGGCTCCGGCTTGTCGGCGACGACGGCCTCGGTCGTGAGGAACAGGCCGGCGATCGATGCCGCGTTCTGCAGCGCCGAGCGGGTGACCTTCGCCGGGTCCAGGATGCCCTGGGCCACCAGGTCGCCGTACTCACCGGTCGCGGCGTTCAGTCCGTAGCCGACCTCGAGGTTCGCAACGCGATCCACGACGACGCCGGGCTCGAGACCCGCGTTCTGCGCGATCTGGCGCAGCGGTGCCTCGATGGCGGTCTGCACGATCTTCGCGCCGACAGCCTCGTCACCCTTGAGCTCGAGCGACGCGAACACGTCTTTGCCCGCCTGGATGAGTGCGACACCGCCGCCGGGGAGGACGCCCTCGTCGACGGCAGCCTTCGCGTTGCGGACAGCATCTTCGATGCGGTGCTTGCGCTCCTTCAGCTCGACCTCGGTCGCGGCACCCGCCTTGATGACGGCGACGCCACCGGCGAGCTTCGCGAGGCGCTCCTGCAGCTTCTCGCGATCGTAGTCGCTGTCGGTGTTGTCGATCTCGCGACGGATCTGCGCCACACGGCCCTCGATCGCGTCGTTCTCGCCGCCGCCCTGGACGATGGTGGTCTCGTCCTTGGTGATGATGACCTTGCGCGCGGTGCCGAGCATGTCGAGGGTCGCGTTCTCGAGCTTCAGGCCGACCTCTTCCGAGATGACCTGGCCACCCGTGAGGATCGCGATGTCCTGCAGCATGGCCTTGCGACGGTCGCCGAAGCCGGGCGCCTTGACGGCGGCCGACTTGAAGATGCCGCGGATCTTGTTGAGCACGAGCGTGGCGAGGGCTTCGCCCTCGACGTCCTCAGCGATGATGAGGAGCTGCTTGCCCGACTGGATCACCGGGTCGACGACGGGGAGCAGGTCCTTGATGTTCGAGACCTTGCTGTTCACCGTGAGGATGTAGGGATCCTCGAACACGACCTCCTGGCGGTCGGAGTCGGTGACGAAGTACGCCGACAGGTAGCCCTTGTCGAAGCGCATGCCCTCGGTGAGCTCGAGCTCGGTGCCGAAGGTGTTGGACTCCTCGACGGTGACCACGCCCTCCTTGCCGACCTTGTCGATCGCCTCGGCGATGAGCGCACCGATCTGCTCGTCAGCCGCCGAAATCGAGGCGGTGGCGGCGATCTGGTCGGTGGTCTCGACCTCCTTCGCGTTGGCGAGGAGCTTCTCGACGACGGCTGCGACAGCCTTCTCGATGCCCTTCTTCAGCGCGATGGGGTCGGTGCCGGCTGCGACGTTGCGGAGACCCTCGCGAACGAGCGCCTGCGCGAGCACGGTCGCGGTGGTGGTGCCGTCGCCAGCGACGTCGTCCGTCTTCTTGGCGACCTCCTTGACGAGCTCAGCACCGATCTTCTCGTAGGGATCCTCGAGCTCGATCTCCTTGGCGATGGACACGCCGTCGTTCGTGATGGTGGGGGCGCCCCACTTCTTCTCGAGCACGACGTTGCGGCCACGCGGCCCCAGGGTCACCCTGACGGCATCGGCGAGGGTGTTCAGACCCCGCTCAAGGCCGCGACGTGCTTCCTCATCAAAAGCAATGATCTTTGCCATGTAGTCGTCCCTCCCGGACGTTCCAGGTGTGCCCCAGTCCGGGACACGATGCTCACAGACTTAGCACTCGATCATTTCGAGTGCTAAGACAATCTTGGCACTCACACCCGACGAGTGCAAGCGCGGGAGGAGACTCCGGGCGAGCTCGGAGGACTACTGCACCGGGACGTCGCCCGACGCGTCGACGCCTCCGTCGATGTCAGCCGTGGCGTCCGCTGCGGCATCGGCTTCGACCCCGGCATCGGCGTCAGGAGACTCGGTCCCAGGGATCGTGTTCTCACTCGTACTCTGCTCGAGCTCGGTGGCCTCGTCGGCTCCGGGTCCGCCGTAATCGGTACCGAGCAGCACCACGAGTCGGGCACCGTACGAGGCGTAGCCGTTGCTCTGGTAGATCGAGAGCCCGCCGAGTTCGCGAGCGAGGCCCTCGGCCGCGGGGATGTCGGCTTCGTCCTCGTAGAACACGCCCGAGATGGAGACGTCGTCTTCTGCGGCGTTGCCCGCGAAGACGATGACCCCGAGGTCTCCGTCACCGATGACCTGACCGACGCCCTCCGCGAGATAGGGCGTGTCCGTCCCGTTGAGTACCGCGACCGATGCTTCGGGATCGAGTTCGGGTTCGATCTGCGCGGTCTCGCTCGAGCCACCGATGCGTTCGTCGAGGCCGAGGTTCGCGCCGATCCGCTCGACCGTGAAGATGCCGAGCCCGGTGAGCAGCAGAAAGCCGACCACGCCGGCAATGACGAAACGCCAGGCGTTCCGCGGTCGCGCGACGACGCGGTGCGCGCCCACCCGACCCCGCATCTCGGGGTGGTCGAAACGATCCTCAGGGTACTCCTGCGATGCATCGCGCCGGGACGTTTCGTCGCGGGGTGGTTGACTCACGCGGATCCTCTCGGGGTTCTCTGATGGTCCGAGCGCGCTCGAGCGGTGCCGGACCTGCGTTCCAGAATACAGGTGCGCGCTCGACAGCGGCTTGACGATACCTGACGGGTGACGCTCACTGCGCCGCGCGCACGTACTCCGCGGCGGCGTCCGCGACGCGCTGCTGGTACTCCGCGGAGTCGTTGTACGAGCGGACCGCGGCGACCCAGGCGTCCCCGTCGGCGAGTGTGCCGCGCGCCGCGCACAAGTAGCGCGCGGCCGTGAGCGCCGCGTCATCGATGTGATCGATGTCTGCGCTCCCGTCCCCGCTGCCGTCTCTCCCCCACTCCGTCCAGGTCTGCGGAATGAACTGCATCGGACCGACCGCGCGATCCCACTGGTCATCTCCGTCGATGACGCCACCGTCGGTGTCGGGGATGGCGTCGGTCGTCGCCCCATCCAGCGGAATGCCGACGATCCGAGGAGTCGCACGCCCGTCCTCGCGAATCGCACCGCCACCGAGTGTGCCGTGCTCGGTCTCGACGAAACCGATCGCCGCGAGCGTGTTCCACCCCACCTCGCAGCCGGAGTCGGCGCGGACGCGCAGATCGGCCCCCGCATACGCCAGCAACGCCCTGTCGGGGATGCCGGTTCGCTCAGCGACGTTGGCGACCCAGCCAGGGTCGGGCAGGGAACCGACCACCCGGGGGTCCGCGTCGGCCGTCGCCTCAGTCGTCGGCGTCACCTCTGACGACGCGGACACCGCACGCTCGCGGGTGAAGTCCCGACTCTGCGCGTGAGAGGCGAGCGTCCCGATCGACCAGACGACGCAGACGGTCGCCGCGCAACCGAGGGGCACGAGGACCGTCAAGCGACGACGCGCACGTCGATCGTCCGATCCCGACACGGTGCGTTCTTACCCCGCTCGGCGCGGGATCACGATGGGACGACCGGTGTCCGGATCCGGCATCACCCGCACCGGGGTTCCGTAGACGGCCTCGATCCGCTCGGCCGTGAGCACCGATTCCGGAGCGCCCCGCGCCGCGAGCGCGCCGTCGGCGAGGATCGCGATCTCATCGGCGTACGCAGCCGCCAGCGACAGGTCGTGGAGTACGACGATGACCGCCTTCCCTGCGGCGGCGAGGCGACGGGAGATGCGCAGCACCTCCTCTTGGTGGCGCAGGTCGAGCGCGGCCGTCGGCTCGTCGAGCAGCACGATCCGCGTCTGCTGGGCCAGCACGCGCGCCAGCGACACCCGCGCCTTCTCGCCGCCCGAGAGCGTCGGAAACATGCGGTCCGTGAGGTGCGCGACATCGGTGACCGCGATCGCATCGGCGATGGCGGCATCGTCGTCGTCGGCACGGTCCGTACCCATCCAGGGGGCTCGCCCCATGTCGATGACCTGCCGGGCGGTGAACGAGAACGCCACCTGGTTCGCCTGCAGCAAGACGGCGCGAATGCGCGCGAGCTCCCTCGCGTCCCACTCGCCGAGCGGCCGGCCGTCGAGTGTGACTCGTCCCTCCGTGGGAGTCAGATCGCCCGACAGCAAGCCGAGCACCGTCGATTTGCCCGCCCCGTTCGGACCGACGAGCGCGAGCACTTCGCCGTAGCGCACGTCCATCGAGACCGACTCGACGATCCGGATGCGTCCGGCACGGTAACTCGCGGCCTCGAGCCGCTGCGCCGCGCTCACGCCCACCCTCCGGAACGACGTCGGTTGCGCCGGATGAGCCAGTAGAAGAACGGCCCGCCGACCAGAGAGGTCAGCATGCCGATCGGCAGGTCTGCCGAGGGGACGATGGTGCGTGCGATCAGATCGGCGTACACGAGCAGTGTCGCACCCCCGGCGATCGAGCAGACCAGCAACCAGCGATGCGCGGGGCCGAGGATCATGCGCACCACGTGCGGCACCACGAGCCCCACGAACGCGATGATGCCGACGAACGCGACACCGACCCCGGTGAGCAACGCGACGAGCACGACCGACCAGATGCGCAACCGCTCCACTTTCACCCCGAGGTGCGCGGCCGTGCGATCGCCCAGGGAGAGCAGGTCGTACTGCGGAGCGAGCTTGATCGCCAGACCCGCGGCGAGCACACCGACGATCGCGACGATGGCGACCTCGTTCCACCGCGAGCCGTTGATGGATCCGAGCTGCCAGAACACGATCTGCTCGCGGCTGGACGTGTCGCCCGCGAACATGATGAGGGCGAGGCCAGCGCCGGCGAACGCGTTCACGGCGATGCCGGTCAGGAGCAGCGTGACGACCTCGGTGCGCCCCTGCGCACGCGCCGTCGCATACACGACGAGCGTCGCGGCGAGCCCGCCGAGGAACGCGAACGCGGCGATCGTCCACCCGCCGAACACGCCCAGGCCGAACGTGATGGCGCCGGCCGCCCCGAGAGCTGCGCCCGAAGAGACCCCGACCACTCCGGGCTCGGCGAGCGGATTGCCGAAGATCGCCTGCATGACGCCGCCCGCGACGGCGAGCGCCGCGCCGACGAGGAGAGACATCACCACGCGCGGGAACCGGATCTGCCAGAGCGTCTGCTCGATCAACCGGTCGCCGGGAGCCCACGGGGTGTCGATGCCGATGGTCTTCAGGATCGACCCCACGACTTCGGCAGGGCCGATGGGCAGCTGACCGAGTCCCGCGGAGAGGAGCACGCCGATGGCGAGGAGCGCACAGGTCACCACCAGCACCCACGCGCCGCGCTTGACGGTCGGCGGCGGGGCCTGAGCGGTCGAGACGTCGGTCACGGGGCCTCGGATCCGGAACCGGACTCGGGCGCGTAGATCGCTCGGGCCAGCGCGTCGACCACCTCGGCCGAGCGCGGTCCGAACGAGAGCACCGCTCCATCGTCCATGTCGACGACCCGCCGGTGTTCACCGGCGGCAGTCACCGCGATCGCGGGCTTCTCCTGGACCAACCCGTCCACCCCTCCGACTGACTCGATTCCACCGGTCATGGTCAGGATCAGGTCGGGATTCGCCGCGACGAGCGCCTCATCGGTCATGGGCTTCATGCCGGCCCACCCGAGTTCGCCCGCGACGTCGACACCGCCCAGGGCCTCGATCAGCTGATCCGCGCCGGATTCCGATCCGAACATATAGTACACACCTGCGTTTCCGCGCAGATAGAGGAAGAGGATGCGCACCCGATCCCCCTCGGCGGCCGGCACCATGTCGGCGACCTCGGCGACCTTCGCATCGACCTCGTCGCCGATGCGCTCCGCGAGCTGCTCGCCGGCTTCCTCGGCACCGTAGACCGCGGCGACTTGTGTGACGAGGTGCTGCGCTCCGGCGAACGACGGATCGTTCTGCACGAAGATCACCGTGATGCCGACGTCCCTGAGCTGTTCGATCACGTCGCGGGGGCCGATCGTTCCGTCCGTGATGACCACGTCGGGCTTCAGCCCGATGACCGCCTCGGCGTTCACCGTGTGGCCGCCAGACGTGACGACCTCGAGGTCCTCGGTACCGGGGAAGGTCGTCGACTGGTCCTTTCCGACGAGCGTCTCTCCGAAGCCGAGTGCCCAGGCGCTCGCCGCGATCGATCCGGCGAGGTCGAGGGCGACGACGCGGTCCGTGGACTCGACGATCATCTCGTCTTCGCCGCCGCCCTGGGCATAGGACGTCACGGTGGCCGGGAGCGTCTGAGCCGGATCCTCGGCGATCGGTTCGATCGCCGAATCGGGCAGCACCGCGGTCGAAGGCCCCTCGTAGCTGCGCGGGTCGTCGAGCACCTCGAGCTCGGAGAGCGGCCGCTGCGGTTCGTTCGACGCGCCGGATTCCCCGTGCGGACTGCCCGAGCAGCCGACGAGCACGAGCGCACCTGCAACCGCGGTCGCGACGAGCGCGGTGATGCGGCGGCGACGCGCGCCGGGACACCGGTGTCCGAGTGCGGCGCCGCTCATCGGTCGTCCCCGTACAGCTTGCGCACCTGGTCGTCGGATGCCGGGTCGCCGGTCCCCGACGGGGTCGACTCACCGATGGGTGTGGGACTCGCGGCCCCCGCTCCGTCTTGCGCGGTCGGTGCGGTTGGGGCGGTTGGGGCGGCCTTCGGTCGGCGCCCGCCGACCAGCATGCCGACGGTGAACCCGATGACGAGCAGAGCCACTCCGCCGATGACGAGCGGCAGCCACGGAACCTGCGGAACCGGGAGGACGGTCGTCTCGGTGTCGGTCGCCTCTGGATCTGGGGTCGCCGCGGTCTGCACGGGAGCCGCGGCGACGGAGTCGCACCCGTCGAACTGCAGGGACACGGTCAGCGGGTCGAGCGCTTCACCCGACTCGTAGAATCCGGCGAACGCCTGTGCCCCCGAGTTCGTCAGTGTCGTCGGCAGATCGGCGATGTCGAGTACGTCGTCAGCGGGCGCGAGCGCCCCCTCCACGGCGACGTCGCCCACCCACTCCTGCGCGGTGTCGACCGCGACCTCTCCTTCCATGTCGGTGCTCTTCGCATCGAGCAGCAGGGCGGCTCGGCCGTCGCCCTCGAACTCGATGGTCGGATTGGCGAGGGTCAGATCCAGCACGCCGTCGTGTCCGGTGAAGTGCACGGTCCCGGTGAAGGAGATGGTTCCGGTGCCGGTGGCGGGGTCGATGCTGCCGGTCGCGTCGGACCACCGGAAGTTCGGGGTCTCATACTCCGCACCGTCCGAGGTCTCCCACGAGCCGTTCGCGATCGAACCGCTGATGTATGAGCGGAAGCTCTCCTTCACTCCCCAGTCGAGCGTGCCCCCGGTCACCGCGCACGACGCGGACTGCTCCTGGGCTGCAAGCGGTGCCGCCGCTGCCGCGGTGGGTACGGCGAGCACCGCCGCGGCGAGCGATGCGGTCAGCAGTGCCCCTCCGACGCGAAGACCTGAACGAGATTTCACGGGTGTTCCTTCACTGCAATCTGGGGTGATGTGGGGTCGGCCGGTGGTCATGCGAGCTGCACCTGGGGCGCAGCGGCGAGCTCGCGACGCTGCCTCACCACCAGCAGCGAGGTGCACGCCGCGATCGCCAGCAGCGCGCCGGCGCTCGCCCACCACTCCCAGGGTGCCATGCCTCCGGCACGAATGAGGTCGCCGATTCCGCCGCCACCGCCGGCGCCGCCTGCAGCGGTCACCGCCGCGACGGTATCGGCAGACGCACGCTCGTCGGGTTCGAGGATCTCGATCTTCGCTCCCGCATCGGTGCTGCCCTGGAAGGTGAGCACGTGATCGCCCGTCCCCTCCTTCGGCAGCGTCCCCGACCAGGTCACGAGGCCGTTCTCGTCAGCCGAAGCCTCGTCATCGAGCACCATGGGCTCTCCGTCGACAGGATCCGTGTACAGCACGACGAGCACGCCGTCGTCCTCAGGTTCGAACCCTGCCGCCTGCGCCTCGATCCGGCCGCCCTCGCGGACCTTGTCCGCCGGGGTGAGCACTTCGAGGCCCTCCGTGGTCGGAGGCGTGGCCGCAGCTGTGTACTGCTTCCCGTCGTCACCGTCCTGGGTCGCGCCGTAGGAGACCCGGCTCGGATCGCCGACGGTGAACGTGAGGTTGTCGAACCCGATCGACTGCGAGGAGTTCAGGCCCATCAGCGACCCGCTCACCGGAACGTTGCTCCAGGTCACTTCGCCGTTCGGCCCCACCGACTTGCTCGCCCCGGACAGGTCGAGGGCGTACGACGCCTTGCCGTACGAGGTGGTGTTGCCGGTGTTGAGTGTCGCCGACGACGCACTGTTCACCGTGATCGACGGGTTCGCGACCTGGAACATGGTCATGCCGTACCCCTTGAACGAGACGACGCCCGAGAACTTCACCGTGCCCGTCTGGCTGCGCTGATCCCAATTACTGCCCTCGGCCTGCGGGAACAACCAGCCGCCGCCGACGCCGCTCGTCTCGATGGTGCCCCCCGCGCAGTGCCGTGACGGAGTGGGGCACCCCGATCCAGACTTCTTGCTCGTGTAATCTGCGAAGTATTGCGACACGCCCCACTTCAGCGAGCCGGCACCGGCGGCACCGCCGGCGGTGCCCACAGCCCGCGGCTCGGCGCGCTTCTGCGACGGGTTCGGAGCCTTCGGATCAGACGCAACAGCTTTCTTCACATTCGGATCGTTGTCCCCAACGGTGAATGTGATGGGATCGAGTGCCGTTCCTGCCTCGTAGAAGCCGCCGAACGCTTCGGCACCCTTCTCCGTCAGCGTTGCTGCCGCATCGGACCACGTCACACTGCTGCCGAATCGGGCGCCCGAGTCGAGCTTGAGACTGGCCACCACGACGTTCTTCAGGTTCAGCTTGCCTCCGACAGCATCCATCCCCTCGAACTTGAGGCCCGTCACGTCGAAAATGAGCTGGGCCTTCGTCGCAGATGTGACCTTGATGCGCGGGTTGAGGAATGTGAGGTTCAGCGCGTGTCCGCCGTCCATTTGGTGACCCTTGAATTGCACCGCTCCGGAGTACTCAACGGTGCCACGGTTCGTCGCTGCGTTCCAGTGCTCGTTTGACACTTGCCTGAACACGAAAGGTTCGCCCTGCGCCCGCTGAGAAGCGCCATCTCGAGCCGAAACGGTGCCGTGCGCGATCGGGCCCGTGACGTACTTCAGAAAACTCTCTTTCACACCCCAGCTCATCGTACCGATGCTTCCGGAGCTCTTCGTGTCGACGGTGACCTTCGTCGTCCCCTGCGATGATCGGTATGCGCGCGAGTCGGTCGGGACGAACGTTGCCGTGAGCATATGGTCGCCTGCCTGCAGGCCACTGACCCGCACCGACGCTTTCCCACCCTTCAACTCCGCGGTTCCGAGGCTCGAACCGTTGCTCGTGAACTGGACGCGTCCGCGAGCGTCGGCGGGAGCGACCGTTGCGGTCAGTGTGACCTCGTTCCCCTCCACGATCGAGGCGCGCGACGCCGAGAGAGTGGTCTGTGTCGCCTTCGGTGACGGGGCTGGCCCCGCCGAGTCTCCGAGTTCCGCCGTGAGGGTGACCGGATCGAGTTCGACGCCCGGATCGTAGAACCCTCCGAACGCGCGTGCCCCCTCCGCCGTGAGGGTCGCCGGTGCATCAGACCAGGTGTAGGTGCTTCCGTCCACATCGGGTCCGTCGAGCGTGAGCGTGGCGAATGGCACGTTCTGCTGCTCGAAGAAGTTGTCGCTGATCGACGTCATACCCGCGAACTCGCGGCTTCTCACGTCCAGGTACAGTGTGCCCTCGCCTGGCGAGGTGATCTCGACGCGGGGTTTCGTGAACCGCATGTCGAGGGCGGGGGCGGTTCTTCCGTCGACTGCCATGCGGTGCCCGGTGAAGTGCACTCCGTCATCAAGGCCGAAGGTCGTATCGAGAGTACTTCCATCGGACATCCCCTTGCCCGACCCTGCGGACCACTTGAACTGGCGATCCGCCGGCCGCATGTTCTCGCTATCGCTGGTCGTCGCGCCGAGCAGCACGAACGCTCCCTTCGCGACCGGTCCCTGCACGTAGCTGCGGAACGACGCCTTCACCCCCCAATCGAGCTGTGCAGCGTCGACGGTGGTCTCGATCGGCGCGTCCTCTCGCTCCGTGACGACGACCTCATCCGCGGCGGAGACCGAGGCGCGAAACGCCTGGGGATCCCGCGGTGTGAAGGCGGCCGTGATCTGGTGGGCCCCTACCGGAAGTGCATCGGTCGACAACGCGGCCGACCCGTTCGCGACCTCGACCGATGATCCAAGATTCCCGGTGCCGAACAAGAACTGCACGCTTCCGGCAGCCTCCCTCGGCGCCACATTCGCTCGGATCCGGAGGGGCTCGCCCACCTCAATCTGTGCTTGTGCAGCCGTGACCGTCGTAGTCGTCTCGGCGATGCCGTCCGACCCGTCCGACCCATCACCAGCGTCGTCCGACCCGTCACCGGAATCGGACGAACCGTCGTCAGCACCTGACGAACCATCACCCGCATCAGCGGAACCGTCGCTGGCATCGGATGACCCGTCGCCGGCATCAGCCGCGCCATCACCCGGGTCGGCCGACCCGCCGTCGGCGCCTCCGGCTGCGTCGACGGGGAGTGTGAACGTCAGCGGATCCAGCACCTCACCGGCCTCGTAGAACCCACCAAACGCGGTCTCACCCTCGTCAGTCAGCGTCGCCGGAACCGCCGCCCAGGTGAACGCCGATCCGTCAGCTGTCGCACCAGCACTCAGATTCAACGTCGCGAAAGGAACGTTGCTCTCCTCGAAGAACTCCTGACTGATCGAGGTCATCCCCTCGAACTTGCGGCTCTTCACATCCAGGTACAGCGTGCCCTCAGTCGCTGAGGTCACCTCCACCCGCGGATTCGTGAACTGCATATCGAGCGCCGGAGCCGTCACCCCGTCAACCGTCATCTCGTGACCGGTGAAGTGCACACCGTTCCCCGCTCCGAAACTCACATCGGCGGTGCTGCCATCCGTCGCGGCAGTCCCCGCACCACCGGACCAGGACAGGTGCTCAGCAGCCGGACGCAGATTCTCCGCGCTCGCCGTGGTGTTGCCGAGCAGCTCGTACGCACCGTGCGCGATCGGGCCGAACAGGTAGCTCCGGAACGACTGCTTCACTCCCCAGTCGAGCGTCGCACCCGCAACCGTTCCATCAGTGGGCGCCGCGTAGGCGGTGGGGGCGGAAACGAACGCCGCTCCAGCAGCCAAGACTGCGGCAAGTCCCGCACCGAGGAGAGCTCGCACGCTCCGCGCACCCCGCGACCGGCGATCAACTCGAATCCTCTGAGTTTCTTCTGCAGACGGAGACACCGACATCACTCCCACCAGTACATTTCTCTCGAACACGGGTGCCCCGCGCGCCGAAGCGTGCGGGGCACCTCACTGTGCATTCTTTCGAGGCCGCTTACTCGCTGAGCGCGATGCTGCGTCGGCGAGCGAGCACCAAGCCCGCCGCCCCGAGCAGGATCGCACCGCCGGCGAACAGGAGACCCAGTTCATGGCCGTTCGAGCCGGTATTCGCGAGGCCGCCCTGACCGGCGTGCTGCTGACCGTTCGCGCCGACCTGACCACCGGTGCTCGCAGGGTCACGCTCATCCTGCCCGCCCTCGTTTGCATCGGCGTCACCGCCGTTGTCGCTACCGGAGGGCGCGTCTGCCGCGATCACTTCGAACGTCGTCGACAGTTCGTCTCCGGTTGCGTCGATGAACACGACCGCATGCTCGCCGACCGCGAAGTCAGCGGGGACGGTCCATCCGGCGGTCACAACACCCCGGGAGTCGGCCGTCTGCTCACCGAGAGCGACGACCTCGGAGCGAACCTCGACCTGGAACGTCTCACCCTCGACGAACGGGCCGGCGGTGAAGACGACATCTTCACCCTGCACGACCTTGCCCGCTGAGTCGCCTCCGTTGATCTTGATCGACGGCTTCGCCGTTACCTTGACGGCCACAGACTCGGAAGAGGAGGCGGCGTAGGCATCGGCATCTGACGGGGTGAACTCAGCGGTCAGGCTATGGGCACCCACGGGAAGGTCCGCGATCTTCAGCGAAGCCGAGCCGTTGTCCACCGGCACGGTCTTCCCGAGCTTCTCGGCGTCATTCATGAACTGCACCGTGCCAGCAGCCTCCGAGGGTGCGACCTGAGCGGCGAGTTCGACCTCGTCGCCATGCACGATCGCATCATCCGAGACCGTCAGCGTCGTCGTGGTGTCAACCGCCGGCTCAGGCGCAGGCTGTGCAACCGTGACCTCTGCGAACGCATCGAGCGAACGATCCGTGACGGACAGACCATGCGCGGCAGACGTCGCAACATGGTAGGTCTTCGCCGGATCCAGCGACCCCGCCGGAACCTTCACCGATGTCGAGAATGCGCCGTCGACGATCTGAGCCGGACGCACCCAACCCTGAGCGATCCACCCGGCGCTCGGCAACGGACCATCACCAGCCCACACACTCTGTTCGCCGAACAGCACGTACGCACCGTTGACCGCACCGGCACCCACGAACCCGGTGCCCGTGACTGTCAGCGTCTGCTCCTCCGCGGGATCGAGGTCCTCAGACGGCGTCACCGAGATCTTCGGATCAGCAACAGCCTTCTTCGCGACCGTCACTTTCACCTCGTTCTTCGACGTCGACGCCTTGAAATCCTTCGCGTCAGCCGGGTTGAACGCCGCGGTAACAACATTCACGCCGACCGGAAGGTCGGACACGTTCAGCTCCGCCGCACCATTGGCAACCGTCACCGGCTCACCCAGGTTCGACCCACCGCTGGCGAACTGCACCGAACCCGACGCCGCCGCAGGCGCGACCGTCGCACTCAAGGTCACCGCGTCACCCTCGGTGACCTCGGCCGAAGTCGCCGCAACCGTCGTCGTCGTCGCCACTGGCTCCGAAACGGCTTGAACGAAGTTCACCGGAACGCTCTGCTCTTGCGACGCATTCTTCACTCCGCCGCCGGGGTAGGTGTACACGCCGTATTCGCCCTCAACGATCGGCTTCTTGCCGTCGTGATCCGCGACCTTGGCGTGCCACTCAAAAGAACCATCGGCGTTCAGCTCGACCCACTGGCCGCGCACGGTGCTCTGGTACTGAGCGGGAACGCTATTGACCGTCGACTCGGTCAGCGCCCAACGCTGAGCGCCAATCGCTCGGGAATCGCTCGGCGCATTGGCCGAAGGCTGCCACTTCTGGGCGAACTCGCCGAAGACGACGTAGACGCCCTGGGGCAGGGTGCTCGGAATCGGTACTCCGCGACCTCCGACGTTCGACCCGGGATCGTAACCGGTTCCCTTCACGACGAGAGTGTCGCCCTCGGAGACCTCGGTGTTCCCGACCGGAGTCGATCCGTCCTCGAGGAACACATCAACCTGAGGCTCCCACGCAACAGGCTCTTCGGCCTTCTCGACAGTCACCGAAACTGGCTCGGAGCTCGACGCAGTGAACACCGAGTCGTCGGACGGCACGAACTCTGCGGTCAAGCTGTGCTCGCCGAGCGTCAGATCGTTCGTTCGCAGCGAGGCGGCGCCGTTGCTGACCGTCTGAGGTTCACCCAGGGTCTCGTCGCCGTCCATGAACTGCACAGTTCCGGCGGCTTCTGCCGGTACGACCTTCGCCGACAGGTCGACCGCGTCGCCCTCGGTGATCTTCGCGGCCGACGCCGTGAGCGTGGTCTGGGTCTCCTGCGCCTCGACCACCTCTTCGATGGGGAGGGAGAATGTCATCGGATCCAGCGCCTCATCGGGCTCATAGAAACTCGCGAACGACTCCGCACCCTCCTCGGTGAGTGTCGTCGGAGCTGCCGTCCAGGTGAACACTTCACCATTCGTGGTCGGCGTACCTAGCTGCACATCAGCGAAGTGCACACCAGCACCCTCGTACCACTCACCCACGGTCGACGTGTCGACGAACTCGCGCCCACGCACATCCACGTACAGCTCAGCCGTCGTCGCAGACGTCACCACGATGCGCGGGTGCGTCAGCTGCAGGTCGAGCACGTACTCGCCGGTATCGCTCGCGTGACCCTGGAACCGGACTCCGTCAGCAGCCCCGAAACTCACGTCAGCGGCAGTGCCGTCCGAAGCCGCGGTACCCTCACCGCCGGTCCACGAGAAGATCCCCGCAGCTGCGTTTGGCGCAGACGACGTCGCGGTCCCGAGGGTCTGAATCGTACCCTTGGCGAGCACCGGATTCTTGATGTAAGAACGGAACGACTGCTTGAATCCCCAGTCGAGCGTCGCATCCGCAACCGTTCCATCAGTGGGCGCCGCGTTGGCCGCGGCAGGGGCGAGCGCGAGTCCGCTTGCGACCAATAATGCGGAGGTGAATGCGCCGACGAGCGAACGCACCTTTCTCCGCGGGGCAGCACTAACTTTCATGCGAAAGTTCTCCTTTTCACAGGCGAGCGCAGGCGCTCCGAGTCTCATCAGATGGAGGTTAGGTAAGTCTTACCTTAATATCCACTGAACATCATGGCTGCTTTCATCTGATGATGCAAGTGCGATTTGGCAGCACGGACGCGCACCCGCCCCGTGATGCGTGATTCACCCCACTTCGCGCCGCTCTTTCCCCATGGAGCGCCCCTCGATCCAGTAGGCGAGGGCGTGAGTATTCGCTCGCGAGGCTCCGTGCCGGTCGCGCAGGATGCGCCGCAGCGACTTCAGCGAGCCGCTCTCCCCCGCCACCCAGACTTGGCGCCCGTCGAGCGGAATCTCCGATGCGTGCAGCGCTTCAGCGAGCGACGCCGCACCCGATCGACGCGCATGCGCGACGACCAGACGAGGGTGCGCGACACTCAGGGCGCGCAGTGCCGCCTCTGCGCAGTCCTCGAGCAGCACGTGAACGTCCGTCCGATCCGGAAGCGATGCCACGATCGTCGCGATCGCCGGCAGCGAGGAGAGGTCGCCGATGGCGACGAGTCCATCACTCTCCGGATCGAGTTCGAATGAGGACGACCCCAGCACCTGCACCGGCAGCGCGTCGCCCACAGCGGCCCGTGACGCCCAGAGCGACCCCGGGCCGTCGATCCCGTGCAGCACGAAGACCACGTCGCACCACCCCGCGGCGTCATCCCTCGCGAGGATCGAGTACGCCCGCTGGTAATCCTGCGCGCCACCGTCGGCGTCGGGAAACCAGAAGCGCGCCCAGGCGGTGGGGGTCGCGTCGATCGCGTCGAGCAGCGTCGGCGCGTGGAACCGGACGCGCACCAACTCGGAGGTGAGCAGCTCGGTCTCGATCACCTCCGCACGATGATCCTTCGCGCCGAGCAGGCTCAGCACAGCACCTTGCACTCCTCGAGCCATTTCGATTCTCCTTCATGATCGACCGCCCGATCGGCCGCCTCAGGACTCCGCCCGAACCGATCAAGCATTCATCTGATGATTCTAATCAGAAGCGGTCGCGGACCGCATCAGCCGCGTACACTGGGGACCGCCACTGCCGAGCGCACACCACTCCGGGAGCCCCTTCGTGACACTGAACTCCGACCCCTGCCCTGCACTGGACGCCGTCCGCGGCCGCAGATCGCACTCCAAAGTCACCGACGAAGCACCGACTTCCGAGCAACTCGCGGAGCTCATCGCACCGCTCTCGTCAATCGCCGACCACTCGGGGATGCGCCCCTGGCGCATCATCGCCCTCCGCGGCGACGAGCGCGATCTCATCGGTCACGCGCTGGCCGAGGCGTCAGGCGGTGAACCCGAGCAGCACGAGAAGTTCGTGAAGAAGGCTCGGCGCGCCCCGCTCGTGCTCGCCATCGTCGCGTGCGTGCAGGACAGCAAGAAGGTGCCGACGTGGGAGCAGGAAGCCGTGGCGTCGGGCGCGGCGCACTTGCTGTCGCTCCTGCTGCATGAGGCGGGCTGGGGCGTCATGTGGCGGACCGGTCTGCAGACCCGATCCGAGGCCGTGCATCGCGCCCACCGGCTCTCCGGCTCGGAGTACCTGCTCGGGTGGCTGTACGTGGGCGGGATCCCCGATCGCGACCGACGCGAAAAGCCGCGGAAGCCGCTTCCGGTCGAGCGCTTCCTCAGCGAGGGCGTCGATCCGGCGTGAGATCAGGCGCGATCGGTCGCACCGGCAGCGCTCGGTCGCGCCGGAAGCGCGGCGATCACCACGGCCACCAGGGCCAGCCCCACGCCCGACAGGAGCGGGATCGTCACCCCGTCCGCCAACGGCACCCACACCTCGAAGACCACTGACCCGACGAGCTGACCCGCGACATTCGACATGCTCAGCAGCAGGACCCCCGCCGTGCGCACGAGGATCGTCGCCAGGGCGATGAACACCACACCGGCGAGCCCGCCGATGTAGAACCACGGCTCCGATGGCCAGCCCGTGGGCCATCCCTGCACCGCGATCGACACCGCCGCCGCGATCGCCAGCACCACGGTTCCCACCAGGAAGTTCACGAACGTCGCGGTGATCGCGCTCTGGGCGGCCACCCGAACGAGACCGTTGACGGCGCTCTGCCACGCCATACCGATGCCGGCGACCACGGGAATGACGATGAGCCACACCGAGCCGCCGTCGCCGCCGAGGATCCGGTCGGAGACCGACACCGCGACCGCGACGATCGCGAGTCCCGTCCCGATGAGTCGGGTGGTCGTCGGGGCGATCCGTCCCCCGGGACCGAGACCGACGCGGTCGATCACGAGCCCGCCGGACACCTGCCCCGCGACGATGCCGACCGTGAAGAGCGCGACGCCCAACACCGTCGCAACGAGTCCCTGGGTCAGCACGAAGAATGCGCCGCACGTTCCGCCGAGCAAGCCCCACACCGGGTACGCTCCCGCAGCGACCTCCCGCCGCAGCTTGACGAGGCCGCGACGACCGCGCGGCACGCACGCGACCAGGACGATCAGGATCACGAGCCCTGACCCGAACGACACCGCCGCCGCGAGATAGCCGTTCTGGAGCTGCTGACTCAGCCCGCCGTTGACCCGCGACTGCGTCGACACCATCATGCCCGCGACACCGGAGACGACGAGCGCGGCCCACACGGGGAATGAAGGTTTCGCGGCGGTCACCAGGCCACTGTACTCCTGCGCAGGCGGTGCGTCGCACACGCCCACGGAGGGCGGCAACAGGATGCCATGGAGCCGGCTATCGGACTCGAACCGATCACCTGCGACTTACAAGATCGCTGCTCTACCAGATGAGCTAAGCCGGCGGAAACATCGGACACCGCGGTGTCCGATCCGGGAACAGTCTAGCTGTTCCCGACGGTCGTCGCGGGCACCTTCAGGTCCCGCGACGACCGTCGAGCATCACTCGGATGCCGCAGAATCGTCGGGCTGGCTGTTCTTCAGCTGCTGCTGCTCGACCTCGCTCTTCACCTTCAACAGGTAGGCCTCGAGGTCGCCATCGCGGGACTGCACCCACTGCTCGCCGTTCACGATGACCGTGGGGGTCTGGCTCAGCGTCTGCGGCTCGTCGGCAGGGATCAGCTGGTTGCCCGCGGCGAGCTGCGCTCCCTCGGCCAGGCCGAGCAGTCCCTGCTCGGTCACGGCCTTGGTGTTCGCCGAGATGAAGCTGGAGAAGCGCTTGTCGCTGACGCAGCTCTCGAGTTCCGACGTGACCTCTGCGCCGGCGAGCTCGGCCTGCTCGAGCAGCTGATCGTCGGTGAGTCCCGAGGTGCCCTCCTGCGGCTGCACCTCTGCGCTCAGCAGACGGTTGTGCACGGCGAAGGCCACGTCGGGCTGCTGCTCGACGAGGCAGCCGAACATGTTGGCCGCGCGAGTCGAGTAATTGGTGCCCTGCGACCGGTTGTCCAGGAAGTTCAGGGGATACACGCGGAGCGTCGCGTCGCCGCCACCCACGTAGTTCTCGAGCATGGTGCCGTAGGTCTGCTCGAAGTTTCCGCAGCCCGGGCACATGTAGTCGACGTAGATCGAGATGTCGAGCGGCAACTCCTCGCGGTCGACCTCCGGGTACTCCCGCGACTGATCCGGTTGCAACGCCGGTGACGCCTCGACCTCGAGGTCGGCGCCGAACACGGCTCCACCCGAGGCCATGTTCTCGGGTCCGGGTCCGGCCGGCTTGAGCGTCTGCGTGAGCACGAGGGCGATGATCGCGACGACCGCGAGCACACCGACGACGATGCCGCCCTGGATGAGGCGCTTGTTGCGCTTCTCGCGCTTCTGCTCGCGCTCACGGGCGACTCGCGCCTGCTCGCGAGCCTGCTGTCGGCGTTCCGTCTTGGTCGGGCGGGCCGGGTTTTCGTTTGCCATGGGGGTCTCCGGTGGTTCCGTACAGCACGCCGCGGTGCAGCGCGCCGGTCGTGCTACTTCTGCGCGCGCCGCTGAGCGCGATTCTGAGGCTCGGGAGCGCTCTCGCCGCCGTCCTGGCCGAACGCGCCACGCTGCTGAGCTGCGGCGGGTCGCGTCTGCGCCTTGCCGCCCTTCTTCGCGCCCTTCTTGGCGGCCTTCGCGGCAGCGCCGCCCTGCGGCTTCCCGTCGGCGTCGCGCACCTCGGTCCCGCCGTCTTCGCTGGGTGCGGTGAAGCTGAGCTTCGCCTCGTCGGGTCCGGTGGTCTCGTCGAGCCCGCCGCCTTCGAGGTGCACGTGATCCTTCGGCCCCTCGGCAGGGCGCACCTGCACCTCGAGGTTATAGAGCAGCCCGAGCGACTCCTCCTTGATCTGGCCCATCATCGCGTTGAACAACTGGTAGCCCTCGCGCTGGTACTCGATGATCGGATCGCGCTGCGCCATCGCGCGCAGACCGATGCCCTCGCGCAAGTACTCCATCTCGTAGAGGTGGTCGCGCCAGCGGCGATCGATGGTCGTGAGCACCACGCGGCGCTCGAGCTCGCGCATCGCCTCGCTTCCGAGGGTCTCCTCGCGCTTCTCGTAGGCGACGATCGCGTCGGAGAGGATCTCACGGCGCAGGAAGTCGCGGCTGACCGAGTTCGAACCGGCCTCCGCGAGCAGCTCGTCGATCGTGATCCCCACGGGGTACACCTGCTGCAGGTCGCCCCAGAGCGCGTCGTAATCCCAGTCGCTGTCGGTGCCGTGCGAATCGATGATCGCCCCGATGACCTGCTCGCGGAACGCTTCGACGCGCGGCTCGATCTCTTCGCCGTCGAGAATCTGGGCGCGGTCGCCGTAGATGGCCTTGCGCTGACGGTCGAGGACATCGTCGTACTTCAGCACGTTCTTGCGAATCTCGGCGTTGCGCGTCTCGACCTGCGACTGCGCGCTCTGGATGGCGCGCGTGACCATCTTCGACTCGATCGCGAGGTCGTCGGGGAAGCTCTCGCGGTTCATGAGCGCCTGCGCGGCACCCGAGTTGAAGAGGCGCATGAGGTCGTCGCCGAGCGAGAGGTAGAACCGGCTCTCACCGGGATCGCCCTGGCGGCCCGACCGGCCGCGCAGCTGGTTGTCGATGCGGCGCGACTCGTGGCGCTCGGTGCCGAGCACGTACAGGCCGCCGACGGCGGTGACCTTGTCGGCTTCCTCCTTCACGGCCGCCTTGACCGCCGTGAAGACCTCATCCCACTCGGCCTCGTACTCGTCGGGCGTCTCGGTGGTCGACAGTCCGCGGGAAGCCATCTCCTGCACCGCGAGGAATTCGGCGTTGCCGCCGAGCATGATGTCGGTACCGCGGCCGGCCATGTTCGTCGCAACGGTGACGGCCTTGAACCGGCCGGCCTGAGCGATGATGGCGGCCTCACGCGCGTGGTTCTTCGCGTTCAGCACCTCGTGGCGGACGCCCTTCTTCGCGAGCAGGCGCGACAGGTACTCGCTCTTCTCGACGCTCGTGGTGCCGACGAGCACGGGCTGACCGCTCTCGTGGCGCTCAGCGATGTCTTCGACCACCTGGGCGAACTTGGCCTCTTCGTTCTTGTAGACGAGGTCGGGCTGATCCTTGCGGACCATTTCGCGGTTGGTGGGGATCGGAACGACGCCGAGCTTGTACGTCGACATGAACTCGCTCGCCTCGGTCTCGGCGGTACCCGTCATGCCGGAGATCTTGTCGTAGAGGCGGAAGTAGTTCTGCAGCGTCACGGTGGCGAGCATCTGGTTCTCGGCCTTGACCTGCACTCCCTCCTTCGCCTCGATGGCCTGGTGCATGCCCTCGTTGTACCGGCGGCCGGCGAGGATGCGGCCGGTGTGCTCGTCGACGATGAGCACCTCACCGTTCAGCACGACGTAGTCCTTGTCGCGCGTGAACAGCGCTTTCGCCTTGATCGAGTTGTTGAGGAACGAGATCAGGGGGGTGTTCACCGACTCGTACAGGTTCGAGATGCCGAGGTAGTCCTCGACCTTCTCGATCCCGGGCTCGAGCACCCCGATGGTGCGCTTCTTCTCGTCGACTTCGTAGTCGACGTCGGGCTTCAACCGCTTGACGAGACGCGCGAACTCGGCGAACCACCGGTTGGCTTCACCCGCTCCGGGGCCCGAGATGATGAGCGGCGTACGTGCTTCATCGATCAGGATCGAGTCGACCTCGTCGATGATGACGAAGAAGTGGCCGCGCTGCACGCGGTCCGTCGCCGACGCCGCCATGTTGTCGCGCAGGTAGTCGAAACCGAACTCGTTGTTCGTGCCGTACGTGATGTCCGCGGCGTACTGCTTGCGACGCTCCTGCGGATCCTGACCCGCCACGATGCAGCCGGTGGTCATGCCCAGCGCACGGAACACGCGGCCCATGAGCTCGCTCTGGTAGGTCGCCAGGTAGTCGTTCACCGTGACGATGTGCACACCCTTGCCCGCGAGGGCGTTGAGGTACGCGGGGAGCGTCGCGACCAGGGTCTTGCCCTCACCGGTCTTCATCTCGGAGATGTTGCCGAGGTGGAGGTTCGCTCCGCCCATGACCTGCACGTCGAACGGACGGAGACCGATCGTGCGCTTCGCCGCCTCGCGCACCGCGGCGAACGCCTCGGGCATGAGATCGTCGAGGGTTTCGCCCTTCTCGAGGCGCTCGCGGAACTCGTTCGTCTCGTTGCGAAGCTCCTCGTCGGTGAGGTCCGCGAACGACTCTTCGAGCGCAGCGACGAGCTTCGTCTGCCGCTGCAGCTTTCTCAGCGTGCGTCCTTCACCTACACGAAGGAGTTTCTCGAGAACTGTCGCCACGTGGTTTCTCCTGTACGTTGCGCCGGCCCGCACGCCGGATTTCAGGCACGCGGGAGAGGTTGCAGAAATGTAACAGCTCCCCACCCTAGCAAGGCTCCGTGCACGCTGTCTGGGGAATCCGAGCCCTCGGGCGGACGTTTCCGCCGAACACTCAGGCTTCATCAGATGTTGTTTTGACTCACTCAAAAAAGCGCTAGGGTGGGGATCACGACCTGCACGCAACGAAAGGGCCACCATGTCCGAGCAGAAGATCACGACCACACAGACCGGAACTCCGATCCCGAGCGACGAGCACTCGCTCACCGTCGGCCCGAACGGACCCACCGTCCTGCACGACCGCTACCTGGTCGAGAAGCTCGCCAACTTCAACCGCGAGCGCGTCCCCGAGCGGAACCCCCACGCGAAGGGCGGCGGCGCATTCGGCGAGTTCGTCGTCACCGAAGACGTGTCGCAGTACACCCGCGCCGCGGTCTTCCAGCCGGGCGCCACGAGCGAGACACTGCTCCGCTTCTCCTCGGTCGCCGGCGAGCAGGGTTCACCCGACACCTGGCGCGACGTTCGCGGCTTCGCGCTCCGCTTCTACACGACCGAGGGCAACCTCGACATCGTGGGCAACAACACCCCCGTCTTCTTCATCCGCGACGCGATCAAGTTCCCCGACTTCATCCACTCGCAGAAGCGACTCGGCGATCGCGCGCTTCGCGATCCCGACATGCAGTGGGACTTCTGGACCCTCTCGCCCGAGTCGGCCCACCAGGTGACCTACCTCATGGGTCCCCGCGGCCTCTCCGAGAACTGGCGCCACCTGAACGGGTACGGGTCGCACACCTACCAGTGGATCAACGCCGACGGCGAGCGCTTCTGGGTGAAGTACCACTTCATCTCGCAGCAGGGTGTCAAGCCGATGTCCCCTGAGGCGGCAGAGCAGATGGCCGGCCAGGACGCGGACTACTACCGTCGCGACCTCTTCGAGGCGATCGAGCGCGGCGACTACCCGGCCTGGGACGTCTACGTGCAGGTCATGCCGTACGAGGAGGCGAAGACCTACCGATACAACCCGTTCGATCTCACGAAGACCTGGTCGAAGCAGGACTACCCCCGGATCAAGGTCGGCACGTTCACGCTGAACCGCAACCCGGAGAACTTCTTCGCCCAGATCGAGCAGGCGGCGTTCTCACCGGGCAACCAGGTGCCGGGCACCGGCATCTCCCCCGACAAGATGCTGACGGCTCGCGTGTTCTCCTATAACGACGCGCACCGTCACCGGATCGGCTCGAACTTCAACCAGCTTCCGGTGAACCAGCCGCACGCGACCGAGTCCCACAATTACATGCACGAGGGCCACATGCAGTACCACTTCCCGCCGTCGGAGCAGCGTGCCTACCACCCGCACTCCTACGGCGCTGCAGGAGGCCCGGCGCCGGACCCGCAGGCGGGTGTCGAGGCCAGCTGGGAATCCGACGGCGAGCTCGTGCGCGCGGCCTACACGCTGCGTCAGGACGACGGCGACTTCGTGCAGGCCGGCATTCTGTACCGCGAGGTCTTCTCCGACGAGGAGCGGTCGGGCATCCAGGAGGTGCTGCTCGGGCAGGCGCAGTCGATCACGGTCGACCGCATTCGCGAGCAGTTCTTCGCCTACTGGACGAACGTGGACGCGAACCTCGGCGCCACGCTCCGGGACCGCTTCTCCGCGTAACCCCGGGAAGCCCGAAGGGCCCGCCTCCGCAGTGCGACTGCGGAGGCGGGCCCTTCGGCGTAGAGATCAGGCGTCGCGGGTGTACACCTGCGCGCCGCCGACCCAGGTCTCGAGCACTGACACGGCGGCGAGCTGCTCGACCGGGGTCCGGTACGGATCCGCGTCCAGCACCGCGAAGTCCGCGCGCTTGCCCGGTTCGATGGAGCCAAGGTCGTCTTCACGACCGAGCGCCCGTGCCGCCGAAATGGTGTGTCCGCGCAACGCGGTGTCGACGGAGACGCCGAGCGAGTCGGGGCCGAGCTGCGTGCCGCGTCGGGTGACTCGGGAGGCTGCCGCCTGGATCGCCTCCATCGGGCGCGGATCCGCGACGGGCGCGTCCGAGGAGATGGTGACCGGGACCCCGGCGCGCTCGAACTCGCCCAGCGGGTTGAAGCGCTCCCCCGGTGTCCCGATCGCCTGCTCCACACCCTCACCCCAGTTGAAGTGGTGCTGCGGCTGGTTCACCGGGTAGATGCCGGCGACCCGCATCCGCTCGATCTGCTCCGGCGTCGGCAGCCCGCAGTGCTCGATACGGTGCCTGGCATCGGCGTCGGGGCGCTCGGCAAGCGCCTCCTCGATCGCGCCGATCACCATTTCGAGCGCCGTGGGCGACTGCGAGTGGGTCGCCGTCTGCAAGCCCACGCGGTGCGCCTTCTTGATGAGCTCGGTGTAATCGCGGGGGTCGTGGTAGAGCTGACCGGTCCGGCAGGGATCGCCGACATAGCCGTCAGGGAAGTAGGCCGTCCACCCGCCGAGCGTGCCATCCGAGTAGAACTTGATGCCGGCGAAGCTCAGGTGCTCGTTGCCGAACTGCCCGTGCAAGCCCATCTCGATCGCCTCGTCAAGCAGGTGCGACAGCAGGTACATGCTGACGCGCACCTTGAGGTCGTCGGTGTCGGCGAGGCGGAGATACATGTCGAACTCGCGGCGACTCACCTGAGCATCGCCGATGGTCGTGACTCCGCCGGCGAGGAAGTTCTCCTGCGCTGCCGCGAGCTGACGCCGATGCTCCTCGGGCTCGTCGGCGAGGTGGAAGTTGGGCCCGTGGTGCCCGATCTTCACGCCCTCGAGTCCGGTCAGCACGTTGCACGCGGCGTCCGAGAGCTCCCCGGTCAGCTCGCCGTCGGCGTCGCGGAAGAACTCGCCGCCCTGCGGGTTCGGCGTCTCCTTCGTGACCCCGTGCAGATCGAAGGTGAAACTGTTGACGACGCCGCCGTGCCCCGACGCGTTCATGAGGTACACCTCGCGGTCGGTCGCCACCTCGTCGAGCTCGAACCGGGTGGGGTGCCGCTGCTCGATGAGGTTGCGCTGCTCGTAGCCGTACCCGCGAATCGGCCGACCGGCGGGGATCTCGCGGGCCGCTTCCTGCAGCAGCGCCACGATCTCCGGAATCGATCCGGCGCGCTCGGGTCCGCAATCCACCCAGCTCATCATCTGTCCGAGCATGAGCGGGTGCGCGTGGGCGTCGATGAAGCCGGGAACGATGACGGCGTCGCCGAAGTCCTGCACCTCGGGGTCCATCGGGCTGAGCGTCCCGGCGGTGTCGCGGCAC
Organism: Leucobacter tardus; assembly: GCF_017583045.1. Taxonomy (GTDB): domain Bacteria; phylum Actinomycetota; class Actinomycetes; order Actinomycetales; family Microbacteriaceae; genus Leucobacter; species Leucobacter tardus. The sequence continues at coordinate 141,468 of NZ_JAGFBF010000006.1, forward strand.
TCCGCCAGCGTGCCGATGCGGCGCACGCGGTCCTCGAAGACGAGGAAGGCCTCGGGCCGGGCACCGGTCTCATCGAGCGCGTGGATCGCGCTCGCGGTGACGATGATCGGCGCCCGGTCTTCTCGGGCTCGGGTGAAGGCGAGTTTACGCATCGGTTCTCCTGCGGAACGCTCTGCATGCAGAGGGGTGGTTCTGAACCCCGTCAATGTACGCCGACGAGGTCACGGCGCGCAATCGATCGTGCGGTCCGCACCCACCCCTCACCACTGTTCTGTACACTCGTCACGGCGCAAGGGTCACTCCCGCATCGATGCGCGACCTGGTCACCGCACTTCTGAGAGAAACTGCTGACACATGACACACGATCACTCCTCCGGGTCCGTGCACCTGCGCGGCGACGGGCCGGACGCCGCACTGATCCGCGCCCTGCACGCCGCGCCGCGCGCCAGCGTCTCTGAGCTCGCGGAGACGGTTCACGAAACCCGGGCGACCGTATCGACGCGTCTGCGCGAACTCGTCGACTCGGAAGCCATTCGCGTCACCGCCGCCGTGAACCCCGGTTATCTCGGACTCACGGTGATCGCGCACATCTCGGTCGCCTGCCACACCTCCATCGCCGAGGTCACGGAGTACGCGCGGGAGCGCGATGAGATCGTCCTCGTCTCCGCGGTTTCCGGTCAGTACCACTGCGTCATGGAGGCCAGAGTCCGCACCCACGAAGACCTGCAGCGTCTGCTGCGGGAATTCAGAGAGCTCCCCTCGGTCGCGAAGCTCTCGACGCTCATCTACTCGCGCGTCCTGCGGGGCGCCATCGCGCACGACACGTTCTCGCCCGTCACCGTCGACCGCATCGACACCCAGATCATCGGCCTACTGCGCGCCGACGGGCGTGCAAGTCTGCGTTCGTTGGCTGACACCGTCTCGCTCTCCCCTTCAGCGGTGCGGATGCGCCTGCGGCGTCTGCTCGACTCGCGCGTCGTGAAGATCGGCGTCGTCGAGGCCAGCGGGCGCCGAGGTGCACGCATGCTCATGGGCGTCGGGATCGGGATCGGCGCGGGCGGCGACGGAGTCGCCGCGGCCCTGCGCAACGATCCGGCCGTCGACTTCGCCGCAGAATCCGTCGGCGAGTTCGATGCCATCGCCACGATCTCGGGCGCGACATCCGTGGCCCTGCTCGAGGGCGTCGAACGCTTGCGCCGCCTGCACGGCGTCGTCCGGACCGCCACGTGGTCGCACCTGCAGACCATCAAGGAGGACTACACGAGCTTCGGGTGACCGGCGCTCAGCCTCAACCCGCTCGACGTGCGCCAAGATGGAGGGGTGAGCGACCACGTGGATCCCGGCGCCGACGCCGACCGCGTGGGCGCAGACGCTCTGGTGATCCTGCCCACCTACAATGAGGTCGCCTCGCTCCGCGACGTCGTATCGCGAGTCCTGGAGATCGCCCCGGCCGTGCGGATCCTCATCGTCGACGACGCAAGTCCGGACGGCACGGGCGCCCTGGCCGATGAGCTCTCCACCGTCGACGAACGGATCTCCGTGATCCACCGAGCGGGCAAGCTCGGACTCGGCACCGCGTACATCGCCGGTTTCCGTCAGGCGATCGCAGCCGGCTACCACCGCGTCGTCGAGATGGACGCCGACGGTTCGCACCTCCCGGAAGAGCTTCCGCACCTGCTCGCCGTCGACGCCGACCTCGTCATCGGATCGCGTTGGATCCCCGGCGGTCGCATCGTCGGTTGGCCGCGGCACCGCCGCGCCATCTCGCGCACCGGAACCGTCGTCGCACGACTCGCGCTGCGATCCCGACTCCGCGACATCACCAGCGGCTATCGCGTCTTCAGCGTGGACGCCCTGCGGGGTCTCGACCTCGACGCAATCACGTCCCGGGGCTATGGATTCCAGGTCGAGATCGCGTGGACGCTCGAGCGCACCGGCCACCGCCTCGCCGAGGTGCCGATCACTTTCGTGGAACGGGCGAGCGGACGATCCAAAATGACGATCGGGATCGTGTGGGAAGCCCTCACCGGCGTCCTCGGGTGGGGACTCGCCCTCAGGATCAGGTCGCGCCGCGAGCGGGGCGCCCGCCCACCTCGATAGGTTGGACTCCGAGAGGAGTCGAATGATCCAGGTGCAGGGAGTCTCGCGGAGCTTCGGCGACCGTCTGGTCCTCGATGACGTCGGCTTCGACGTCATCGGCGGGCGGATGACCGGGTTCGTCGGCGGCAACGGGGCGGGCAAGACCACCACGATGCGCATCATCCTCGGTGTGCTCTCGTCAGACCGGGGCACCGTGCAGTTCGACGGTCACGAGATCACCCGGCAGGATCGCGCGCGCATCGGCTACATGCCCGAGGAACGCGGCCTGTACCCGAAGATGCCGGTACTCGACCAGCTCGTCTACCTCGGACGCCTGCACGGCATGTCCACCGCGGCCGCCACCGCGTCGGCCACCGCCCTGCTCGACAGGCTCGGTCTCGCGGAACGCGCGAAGGACACCCTCGAGAGCCTCTCGCTCGGCAACCAGCAGCGCGCGCAGATCGCCGCGGCGCTCGTGCACGAACCCGTCGCTCTTGTGCTCGACGAACCCTTCTCCGGCCTCGACCCGATGGCCGTCGAGGTGGTGCTCGGAGTGCTGCGCGACTACGCCGAGCGTGGCGCGCCCGTGCTCTTCTCCTCCCACCAGCTCGACATCGTCGAACGGCTCTGCGATGACGTGGTCGTCATCGGAGGCGGCCGGATCCTCGCTCAGGGCTCGCGCGAAGGACTGCGCGCCGAGCACTCGGAGCACGAGTATGAACTCGTGCTCGACCCGCGAGGGGAGTCGGCCGACACCGATCTCGCGTGGCTCGACGCGTCGCCCGGCATCGATCTGCGCGCGTCCCCGGTCCCCGGCACCGCTCGGTTCACCGCGGACACCGATGATGCGGCCCAGCGAGTCCTCACCCAGGCAGTGCACCGATCCACCGCAGGCACCGGCGCTCCCGTCCGCAGCTTCACGCCCGTCACCCCGACGCTCGCGCAGATCTTCAGGGAGGTCGTGCAGTGAACGCGCACCCGAACACCCCGTCGCCCGCCACCGCATCGCCGTCTCCGGCACGCGCCATGTGGCTCATCGGTCAGCGCGAGATCACCACGCGACTGCGCAGCAAGGCATTCGTCATCTCGATGTCGATCTTGATCTTCGTGATCCTCGCCGGGGTCGTCGGCGGCGGCATCGCCTCGCAGATCATCGGTGACGAACCCGACTCCACGAGCATTGCGATCGTCCCCGACGAGAGCGCCACCCTGGACTCGGCTCCCCTCGACGCCGCCGCGCTCGAGACCAGCGGGTTCGCCGTCACCGAGGTCGCCGACCGATCCGCCGCCGAACAGCTCGTGCAAGACGGGGACGTCGACGCTGCGGTCGTGCCTGGCGGAGGCAGCTCGGTCGGCCTCACCGTCATCGCGCTCACCGACCCCCCGGCCGACCTCGTGCAGGCCCTCTCCGCCGCCCCCACCGTCGAACTGCTCGGCACACCGGACGACGACGGATTCAACATTCTCGGCTACCTCGTCGCCATGGGATTCGGCATGGTCTTCTACGTCAGCGCGCTGACCTTCGGCACGACCATTGCGCAGAGCGTCGTCGAAGAGAAGCAGACCCGCATCGTCGAGATCCTCCTCGCGACGGTGCCGGCGCGGATCCTGCTCGCCGGGAAGCTGCTCGGCAACATCATCCTCGCCATCGGCACCGTCGTGCTGACGTTCGCGCTCGCCGCGATCGCGATGTTCGCGACCGGACAAGACATCCTGCTCGGGGACCTCGGCTCCTCCATCATCTGGTTCGCCGTGCTCTTCGCCTGCGGGTTCGCGCTGCTCGCCACCATGTACGCCGGAGCCGCCTCGCTCGTCTCACGGCAGGAGGACATCGGATCCGTCACGAGCCCCGTCATGATGCTCGTCATGATCCCCTTCTTCATGGTGATCTTCTTCTTCGACAACGAGCGCGTCCTCGCCATCATGAGCTACATCCCCTTCTCCGCACCGGTCGGCATGCCCGTGCGGCTCTTCATGGGAGGCGCGGAATGGTGGGAACCGTTCGTCTCGCTCGGCATCGTGCTCGCGACCATCCTGCTGCTCGTCAGAGTGAGCGCCCGCATCTACAGCAACTCCATCCTCCGCACCGGAGCGCGCGTGTCGCTGAAGGACGCCGTCAAGCGCGGGTAAGGCGTCCCGCGCGGGCTGAAGGGGCGCTCGGCGCGGGCGATGCTGATACTCCGAGCCGATCTGAGTCTGTGCCAGAGTAGTCCTCATGCCTTCGACCGACCCCGCAACCGCAGAGACACGTCCCTCCGCGGCGAGCGCCTCCCCGACCGCACCCGCTGCCGACCGGACCGCCCGCGTTGCCGTCACCGTGTTCCCCCTCCTGGTGCTCGTGGCCGGAGTGATCGGATTCACGCTTCCCGGCCCCTCATCGACGCTCGCCCCCGCGGTGCCGTGGCTGCTGGGCGCGATCATGTTCTGCATGGGCCTGACGCTCACCCTTCCCGACTTCGCCCGGATCGCCAAGCGTCCCTGGATGGTACTCATCGGCGTGGTGCTGCAGTACGGGATCATGCCGTTCCTCGCGTGGATCATCGCCCTCACGCTGCAGCTGACGCCTGAGCTCGCGGCCGGCGTCATCCTCGTCGGCTGCGCGCCTGGCGGAACCGCGTCGAACGTCGTGACCTACCTCTCCCGCGGCGACACCGCACTCTCGGTGACCGTGACAACCTGCTCCACGCTGCTCGCGCCGATCGCCACGCCGCTGCTCACGCTGTGGATCGCCGGCGCGATCCTCGAGGTGCCGTTCCAGCCGATGATGATCTCGATCCTGCAGACAGTGCTCATCCCCGTCATCGGCGGCCTGCTGGTGCGCATCGTCTTCCGGTCGCTCATCGTCAAGATTCAAGGCGTCTTCCCGTGGCTGTCGACCATCGCGATCTCGCTCATCGTCGCGGCCGTCGTCGCCGGCAGCGCCGACCAGATCGTGCAGGCCGGACTGCTCGTGTTCGTCGCCGTCGTGCTGCACAACGGGCTCGGGCTGCTACTCGGCTACCTCGCGGCATGGGCGATGCGCATGACCCAGCGCGAACGACGCGCCATCAGCGTCGAGGTCGGCATGCAGAACTCGGGTCTCGCGGCCTCACTCGCCGCCGCCCACTTCTCTCCCCTCGCCGCGCTGCCAGCCGCCGTGTTCTCGGTGTGGCACAACCTCTCCGGAGCCCTCTTCGCGATGATCATGGGACGCCGCCCGGTCACCGACGAGCCCGTCGAGGTGGGTGCGGGGCGCTAGCGGGATGGCGCGCCGGCGTGGCGCTGCGCCGTCGTGCGCGCTGCGCCGTCCAGATTGCAGATGTACTGGCTTCAACGGAGTCGAAGGGTGCGCGAGCGGGATCTCGGTGGGGGAACGGGCCAGGCGCGGGCGACGGCGATAGCGATCTTTCGTCCCCACCTCCCGAAGGTGCCACCGTTACGGCGTGCCGTGCACATGTTCCGACAAACAGCTGGGTTCTCCTGATGCGAGCGGGAGTCTTGAAAGTATGCCTGCCCCGCTCACGCCGGTCCCCGACGATCTCCCCTTCGCTTTCACCCCACGCGAAGCGGAGCACCTGGGAATCGGAAGGAACGTCCTGTCGCACCCGCGCTTCGACCGACCGTTCCGAGCAGTTCGTGTGCGCGGCGACGTGTCGCACACGGCGCTCGTCGGGTCAGCGAGGCTCGAATTCCTCGCGCGGAGTTACGCGCCGAGGCTTCGAGCGGGCGAAGTGTTCAGTCATGGGACCGCGCTCGTGCTCCTCGGGTGCCCGATACGGTCGCCTGAGGCGCTCGATGTCGCCTCGCCACCGCCGCTCACGCCACCACGCTCACGTGGCGTTCAAGGACACCGGGTCAGAGTTGCCATCGGGAGCGCCTCTGGGAGGTGGGGGCTCCCCGTCGCTGCCCCCGCGGAGGCGGTGGTGCAAGCTGCCGCAGCGCTGCCGTTGACAGAACTGGTCGTCGCGATCGACTTCCTGGTGACCGATCAGAGCTCGAGGACTCATCTGCGAGGCGGTGCACGCACCTCGCTCGGTGAACTCTGCAAGAAGGCTGCCGGGCCCTCCCGGGGTGTGCGCGTCTTACGGCGCGCACTGCAGGTCGCACGGGTGGGCTCGGCATCGCGCATGGAGACACTGCTGCGACTGGTGCTCGACGACGCCGGCCTCGAGCACCACTTCACGTTGCAGCGCGACATCTTCGATGAGCACGGATGGATCGGACGCTTCGACCTCGTCTGCTCGGCGCATCGCCTCATCGTGGAGTACGACGGCGAGCAGCATCGAACTTCACGCGAACAGTACGTGCGCGACGAGTACCGCCTCGACCGGGTGCGTGAGGCCGGGTATCGCGTGCTGCGGTTCCGCGCCGATGACGTGCTGCGCACCCCGCACACCGTCGCGGATTGCGTCGCCGCAGCGCTCCGCGATTGAGCGAGGCGCCGAGATCGCTGTTCTACTGGCTTCGCCTGCGCTGAAGGGTGACTTCGCGCAATCTCGACGAAGGGGCGGAGCCGGACGCGTGGGGCGGAGCCGCACACCCACACGCGACCCCGCACACCCACACGCGACCCCGCACACCCACACGCGACCCCGGACACACATCGGGGGCGAACCCGGTGATCCGGATCCGCCCCCGATGTGACGCGCTCAGTCTTCGGCGAGCGCGATGACGCCGTAGTTCCACCCCTTGCGGCGGTACACGACGCTGGCCTTGTCGGTTTCGGCGTCGACGAAGAGGAAGAAGTCGTGTCCGACGAGTTCCATCTGGTCGACTGCCGCGTCCACCGTCATCCGCTCGGAAGGGAACTCCTTCTTGCGGATCACGACCGGACTGTACTGCTCCTCCTGCGACTCCCCGGTCACGGGAGGAGTATCGCCATTGGCGATGGCCTCGAGCGTCTCCACTGAGGCGGGAGTGATGTCGACTCCCTCGAAATCATTGGCGGCGACCTCGCTCAGCGAGGGGAGGGCGCGACCCTTGTGCACTTTGCGACGATCTTTGGCGCGGCGGATGCGCTCGAGCACGCGCCCGTAGGCGAGGTCGAACGCCGAGTACTTATCGCCTCCGGAGGATTCGGCCCGAATCACGGGGCCCGGCCCGACGACGGTGATCTCCACGCGGTCGCCGTTCTGGGGGCTGCGCTCACTGAGCCGGGAGACTCTCACCTCAAACGCTTGAGCCTTCGGCAGAAGCACCGACACCTTCTCCGTCTTCGATCCCACGTAGTTCTCGAAACGATCGGTGATACCGACGTTCCGTCCGCGGATGTTCACGTCCATGGTGACCTCCCTTGTGATTCAGGCGAGTGCGCCAAAGCGGCGCATCCTCACGCCTTTCGAAAACCATACTCCCTCCGCGTGCGCGCTTTCCACCCGACTTCTCGGGCGGCATCATCACGCCGGATCCGAACCCCGATCGGCATCGCCGCCGCGCGTGTCGCGCCGCTCCACCCGACAGACAGAGACGATTGCGACGACTTCGGCGCCGGCCGCTCGAAGCGTTTCGCATGCAGCGGTGACCGTCGCTCCGGTCGTCACCACGTCGTCGACGACCACCACGCGTCTGCCCCGCACACGGGCTCGTGCACCTCGTCGCACGGCGATGCGCTGCGCGTTGCGCACCCGTTCCGATGAGGTGAGCCCGACCTGCCCCGTGCGTCCGGGGAGCGCACGAAGGGCGCGCACTGGGCGTCGCGGGACATCGAGCACGGCGCCGCTGGAGAGGCGTCCATCCGGCCGACGCAGCGCGCGCACGGCGTGACTCAGGATGACCTCGACGTGGCGGTACCCGCGTTGCCTGACACGAGCGGGTCGCGAGGGGACGCAGACGATGAGCGGTGCTCCGGCTGGTCGACGACTCGGAGCGACCCCGGCCTCGACGGAGACCTCGACCTCGACCGGCGCACCATCGTCGGGTGGCTCGGAACCCACCTCCTCGAACGCATCGGCGAGCGTGCGGGCGAGCAGAGGTCCGAGTCGACGGGCGAACCCGACGCGACCGGCGTGCTTCAACCCGACCAGAAGTTCCCGCTGCACACCCGCGTACGGGGCCGCGGCGAAGCACGGCACCTCGGGCATCTGCCGGCGCGCCCTCGGAGGACCCTGCGCGGCCTCGCTCGACCCTGCTGGCACGTTCCCCCGAGGTACGGGCCGCGAAGTGGCCAGCCGTTCCACCTCGGCTGCGCACGCGTCGCAGAGGTCGCGATCGGGGGCTCGGCACCCCACGCACTCCGTTGGCCACAGCAGTGCGAGCAGATCGAGCCAGACACTGCGAACGACGGTGAGGGTAACGGCGAGCGCCGGGGTGCGGGTCATGGGTCCAGGCTGCGGCACGGTGATCCGCGCGTTACGCACCGCTCGTCGGATGGGGACGAATCAGCCCGCTTCGACAGCCCGGGACGAACGGGGAGGACGAGGGAACCGACGAACGGGGAGGGTGAGCCGAGCGACCGAACGGGCCGATCGGCCCCGCTCAGCCGACCTTCGCGAGCACGTCGATGCCGCGTTCGCGTTCCTGCCGCTGCCACGCCTGACCCTGCAGCGCGTACAGGTCGCCGTTCTCGTCGAGCACGCGCACCTGGGTCCGAGCGCCTCCGCTGCTGATGTGGACGCCGCCGGGCACGGATCCCGTCTCGGTGATCAACTGGCCCGGCCCGCCGAACGTCACCTTGCCGCCCTCGCCGACGCGACTGAGGACCGCGAACTGCTGCTCGTCGATCCAGTCGAAGTCGACGGGCGCCCCGGACGTCCACAGCTCCTGGACCGCGGTATCGCCGAGCCCGGTGGGGCGTCCGTCGTCGTCGCGAGTCACGGGGGCGACGAGCAGCACGGAGTTCTCCTCGTCGGCGACGAGCGCCGCGATGCGGGATCCCGATGGCGAGAGACCGATCGCGACCGGGGTGCGGCCGGCACCCCACGGCGTATCGACGCTCACCCCGTCCTCGCCGGGGATCCGGACGACCAGCCCGTCGGTTCCGCGTGACGCGTACGTCCAGACGTACCCGAACTCATCGATGACGGGTGCGATCTGTCCGGCGCGCGCGTCGATGAGCGCCACTCCTGTGTCGTCGACCCAGCTGACTCCGCGCTCGCTGAGCACGGCCGCTCCCTGCAACGTCGGTGCCACTGAGACGGCCTCGGCGTCGAGATCGACGACGGGCTCGTCGAGCGTGTTCAGCGGATCGACGTCGCCCCCGCTCAATACGCCGAATCCTCCGTTGCGTTCCACGATGGTGGCCTGCGGCTCCTGATCGATCTCGGGAGCCTCGACGTCGCGGCTCCCGATGTTGAGGTTGCCGGCGCTGAGGTCGTAATCGGTCACGCCGGATACCCCGTCGAGCGTGGCGGTGAGTTGCCGGGAGACGTCTTCGAGCGTGGCTTCGCTCGCCTCCGCGAGTTCGGTGGAGAGAGCGATCTCGGCGGTGCCCTCGATGATCGGCACCGATCCGTTCGCGAGTCTCGTGCCTCCGGGGAACGCGGTGTGCAGCGTGTCGCGGTACGGTGCCATGGGTCCTTCGAGGAGCTCCTCCACGATCTCGCTCGCGAGCGACGGCCGGTTCAGGAACCACCGGGAGTCGGGCACGAGCGCCCCGCGCTGGTTCAGGAAGAAGAGCTCCTGCCGCGTCCAGGTCTGTTCGAACGTCGTGCGTTCGAGGATCACCCCGGTCGGCGCCGATGAAATGCGCCATTGCCCGTCCTGCTCCTCGAGTTCGAACCGAACATCGATGGTGGGGCTCGGCGCGGCCGAGGTCATCACCCCGTGCTCGTCGACGTCGGCGATGGTGGAGAGCGAGAGCACCGAGACGTTGCCCTCTTCCTCGCGGTACGGCCGGGTGCCCTCGTCGACGAGCACGCCGGCGGACGGGTCCCACTGCTCCGAGTAGCTGGGCGTGAGGAACTCGCGGGCCACCGCGTAGTTGTCGGCATTGGATGACGCGGCGTTGATGAATCCGCGCACGATCTCTTGCGCGTCGGCGTCCACTGCAGGTCCGTTCGGGTTGAACCTGACCTGGCGATCGCCCTGGCTGAGTTCGGTGAGGCCCGGTTGCACCGGTCCGGCGTCGGGAACGGCCTGGCACCCCGTCAGGGCGACGAGGGCGATCACGGCTGCGGCGAGCGCGCCGCGCAGGTGCGGACGTTTCGTCACTTCGTGCGCTCCTTCCACACGCGACGGAATGGCCGTCTCAGCCATCCGCCGGTGGTGCCGGGATCGGTCTCCTCGATGGAGACGTCGTCGGGGATGAGCGGGAGCGGGGAGACGAAGGCGCTGGCATCGCCGCGCGGCAGCGTGAGGCGGAAGTTCGCCCCCTCACCCGGCCGGGACCACGCTTCGAGCAGTCCGCCGTGCACTGCGGCATCCTCGCGGGCGATCGCGAGTCCGAGTCCGGTGCCCCCGAACGTGCGTTTGCGGGCGGGGTCGGCGCGCCAGAACCGGTCGAAGACGCGCTCGATGTCTTCAGCTTTCAGTCCGACGCCCCAGTCGCGCACGGTGACCGCGACGGCGGCGGCGTTCGAATCGATGGTGACGACCACCGGACGCCCCTCCCCGTGCTCGGCGGCGTTGCCGACGAGGTTCGAGATGATGCGGCGAATGCGGCGCGCATCGACGTCGACGGTGCCGTACCCGCCGATGGGGCGGAGCTCGATCATGCTCTTCGAGAGGGGTTGGATCCCGTCGATGACGTCGCGCGCCAGCGCGACGAGGTTGGTGGGCTCCGTCTCGAGCGTGATGCGGCCGGCATCGTAGCGCGAGATCTCGAGGAGGTCGCCGAGGAGCGTCTCGAACCGGTCGATCTGCGTGCCGAGCACTTCCACGGCGCGGCCCTGGGAGGGGTCCATCGCATCCTGCTGACCGCGAAGCACCTCGCTCGCGAGGCGGATCGTGGTCAGCGGTGTGCGCAGTTCGTGGGACACGTCGGAGACGAAGCGCTGCTGCATGTCGGAGAGTTCATCGAGTTCGGTGATCCGGGCCTGCAGTGTGCCGGCCATGTTGTTGAAGTTCTCCGAGAGCACGTCGAAGTGCTCGTCGTTCTGCAGCGGCATGCGCGCGTCGCTGTCGCCCGCCGCGAGTCGGTGACTGGCGTCCGCTGCCGCACGGATCGGCCGGAAGACGCTGCGCGAGATGACCCAGACGAGCGAGATGATGAGGGCGAGGAGTCCGATGGTCGTGATGAGCAGCGTGCGCTGGATCGCGTTGAGCGATTCCTCGGTGTCGGAGAAGTTGTACCCGATGAAGAGGTCGTAGTTGCCCACGCCGGACGGGAAGCTCAGGGTCGACCCGACGGCGATACCCGGGCCGGAGACCCCGGTCTCGTCGGGCACTGACACGGGTTGCCAGTGCTGCGGGGCATCGGTGTCCCGCAGGGACTCGGAGAGGTCGTCGGTCACGGCGTCCACGAGGGACTGCGACGTGTTCGAGTCGACGGGAGCGTCGGAGACGTCGACTTGCCCCGGCTGTCTGCGGAGGTAGATCATCGAGCTCGAAGACGTGTCGAGCACCGCGCGACGCACCGAGTCGACGAGCGTGGTGAGCCGCGCACGGTCCGTCGCGTTCGACGAGTCGAGCACGCTCTGCGCCGCCAGCGTCGCCCGCGCCGAGTCGGCGAGCGCCTGGTCGCGGCGCGATGAGTACAGGTCGTCTCCGACGTTGGTGAGGATGAAGACGCCGGCGACGAAGATCATCACGGTGGTGATGGATGCCGTGATCGTCATCGTCCGCAGACGGAGCGAGGATCGCCACCGCGACCGGAACGGGCCCAGTACCGGCTGACTGAACCGCAGCCACCACAACCGCAGCCGCCGCCGCCGGAGTGCGAGCCGCGAGCGGCCGTGGAGCGCGGTCATCTCGGGGTCATTCCGCTGGACCGCCCGCGCGGTAGCCGACGCCGCGGACCGTGGTCACGATCGTCGGGTTGTCGGGATCCTGCTCGATCTTCGCCCGGAGGCGCTGCACGTGCACGTTCACGAGCCGCGTGTCGGCCTTGTACTGGTAGCCCCACACCTTCTCGAGCAGCACCTCGCGGGTGAACACCTGCTGCGGCTTGCGCGCGAGGATCGCGAGCAGGTCGAACTCGAGCGGGGTGAGCGAGATCTGGCGGGATCCGCGCCGCACCTCGTGCGCCGCGACGTCGATGTCGAGGTCGCCGATGCGGAGCATCTCGGAGACCTCCTGCTGCGGCTCGCGCAGACGCGCGCGGACCCGGGCGATCAGTTCGGCCGGGTTGAACGGCTTCACCACGTAGTCGTCGGCACCCGCTTCGAGTCCCCGCACCACGTCGGTGGTGTCGGTGCGCGCCGTCAGCATGATGATCGGCACGCCGGACTCGGCGCGGATGCGCCCGCACACCTCGATGCCGTCGACGCCCGGCAGCATCACGTCGAGCAGCACGAGGTCGGGTCGCATCGAACGGAAGCGTTCGATCGCCTCGACGCCGTCGCCCGAGGTCTCGGTGACGAACCCCTCCCCCTCGAGCACCATGCTCAGCATCTCGGCGAGCGGAGTATCGTCGTCGACTACCAGGATTCGTGCACTCATGTCTCTATTATGGCCGTTCAGTAGTGGTCGAAGCGTCCGGGCAGCAGATCCCAGGGTTCGCGCCCGAGATACTCGCACACGGCGCGATAGACGCAGTGCTCCACGAAGTACCTGCGGTGTTCGGCGTCGTCGACGTGGAGGACGCGCGCCCGCTGGATCGGCATGCGGAACAGCATGATGGACTGTTTCGCCCGGTCGATCGCGTAGAACTCGGGATTGCCGCTCGTCCCCTCCGGGCCGAGCGGTACCGTCATGAATCCGATGTGCACTCCCTCGAGTTCGGCGGCGAACTCGCGCTGGAGCAGTTCGACGGCACCTCGGGCGTCGTTCTCGAACCGCGAGGCGCGACTGTCGGGGTCGGGCAATCCGGCACCGGTCAGTGCGGAACGTATCGGGCGCCGACCGTGCCGATCGCGGAGCGCGACCGGGGAACGGCGGGACGCCTTGCGGGCGAACATGCGCCCAGTCTACGGGCGACGACCGGGCATCGGCTCAGCGCGTGTAGACGGTGAGTTCCTGGGTCCGGTCGCCGATGGGCAGGATCGGGTATGCCGCCAGGGCCCCGCGGCCGACGACCCGCACCGCGGCGTGCACCTGATCCTCGGTGCGCAGCTGCGCTCCGTTGCGGATCTCGGCGGTCACGGTCCCGCCGCCGGGCACGGTGATCTCGCGCGCGTCGTCGTCCGCCGAGTCGCCGGCCCGCTCGACGCGGACCGTCGCATCCGACTCGCCGGGGTTCGACAGTACGAGCTCGCCCGAGTTCACCACCGGTGCCGCGACGGCGACGCCCGCGGGGAGCTCGGGAGCCGGCGAGAACCAGGCGTTGTCGTGCCGCTCGTCTCCGTCGACCGACCCGAACGCGCCCCCGACGATCGGTACATCGGCGTCGATGATGATGCCCTGAGCGCGTGTCGGCCACTGGTCGATCTCGAGCTGCCCGGCGACACCCGGTTCGAGGGAGATCTCGCCGAGGTCGTAGCTGCGCCCGTTCTCGTCCACCGCCCGCACCGTCGCGGTGCCGGCCTCGTCGCCCGGCGCGAACGCGCGCACCAGGACGGGGAACTGATCGAGGTCCTGCGCCTCACCCGTGTGGTTCTCGGCGAGCGTGTTGCGGTTCGTCACGCCGGGGATCACCAGGCGATCGTTCGGGTCGAGCTGACGCGTCACGCTTCCGGCGGAGAATGGATCGATGTCGACGGTCTGACCGATGCCCATGCCCGCGCTGACCGTCGCTCCGGTGCTCACCACGTGGGCCACGAGGCGCTCGCGTTCGGGGGCGTAGCCGTTCAGGGAGATCGTCCGCTCGGACTTCGGCGGCACGAGTACCCCGGTGACCTGGCCCGAGTCGACCGGACCGTTCTCGTCGTAGAGGTCGATGCGCACCGTCGCCGGCACCTCGCCCGGGTTGGCGACGGACAGGGTCGTCGAGGTCCCGGTCAGCGTGTCGCCGCCGACGACCCACTGCTCGTTGACCGGTTCGACGCACGTGCTGGCCGCCGTGCCCCGGATGTCTTCGGAGGAGACGCGCTGGGACTGGGCGGCGCCGAACTGGGCGCTGTCCTGGCCGGTGCGCACGGCGGGGGCGCTGCCGGAGCCCGCACTGTCGGTGGTGAGCGGGTCGATGCCCTCGGATTCGCCGGCCGTCTCGAGATCGACGTCGCCGGTCAGGCTGGTGGCCTCGGGGTTCTCGGGGTCGAGCCCGAGCTCCGCGAAGGAGCCCTGGCACACGAGTGTGCGCTGCGTGGTCTGCGAGGTGTCGACCGACACCCCGACGGGTTCAGCGGTGACGACCGGGAGCGTGGTACCCGCGAGCAGGACGACCGCCGTCGCGGTCACCGCCGTGATGAGCAGGCCGGTGGTGGCCCGCACGCTGCCGAGTACGACCCGGGATCGCTCCGTCATCGCTGTTCTCCCTCGCGCTCGTCGGAGGCGTCGTCCGGCACGCTCGATCCGCCCACCGCGTCCGGCTCACCGGTGCGCGGCGCCTCCTCGGATGCCGGTGCGTCGAGGTCGTCGTCGACCGACTCCTCGGGCACGGTCTGCGGATCGGGATCCCGATCCGCATCGCCGGCGTCGACCGGCTGCGGCTCCTGCCCGGCCGTCATCGCTGCGCCCGCCGCCCCGCCGACGACGGCGATCTTCGTCTTCGTGCCGCGACGACGCGACGGACGCCGGCGCTTCGGCGGCCGCTCGACGACCTCTCCGGTCGGCAGCGCGAGCAGCAGCATGCTGAGCACGAGGATCACCTGCGCCCACCAGAGCGTGTTCGCCCCGAGCGTTGTTCCGTCGAGGTCGGTCACCTCGTCGATACCGGCTTGCGAACCCGAGTCGCCGGCCGTCGCGCGCCACAGCAGTCCGAAGTCGGTCTGACCGGTGCTGGTGAGTGCGGCGTTCTGGTCGAAGACCGCCTGCAGCTCGGCGCGTTCGGCGCTGTCGCCGCCGGGCGAGAGCAGCACGAAGCCCACGCCGAGGGTGCGCAGATGCTCGGCCACGTTGACGTCACCCGTGCTCGCCAGTCCGCCGACGAGTTCGGCGATCGCCTCGTCGGTCGCGTTGCGGTCGGGCACGCGCGAGGCGGTGCGGATATCGTCGAGGCGCTCTCCGGTTCCGTCGACGATGCGGGCGCCGACGCTGCGATCGTTCTCGGCGTTCGGGGCGCCGACGTCGATGACGAGGGTGCGCGTGCCGGTCGCCGTGCCGCCGGCGGCCTGCACGAGGGCGGGCATCTGGTTCGTGCCGGAGGTGATGCCGCTCGACGCGGTCGTGAGCTGCACGGCGGTCGGTGCGACGGCAACGGCTGCGGCGACGAGCGCCACGGCGACGATCGGCGCGGCGGCGCGGCGCAGCGTCTCCGCCCCGACGACGGCGAGGCCGAGCACGGCGACCCAGTAGACCGCGAGTCCTGATCCCGTCCAGAGCGCGACGGTGTCGGGTCCGCTGACGAGAATGCGCAGCTGGCTCGCGGCGACCGCCGTGAGCATGCCGAGTCCGCCCATGAGGGCGCTGAGGATGGTGATGTGGATGCGGCCGGTGAACAGCCCGAGCAGCGCGAGCAGCGCGAGCGGGAGCATCAGCACGCCGACGAGCAGCGTGGTGGGGATGGCACCCCATCCGATGTCGTCGAAGATGCCGCCCCAGCCGGCGAGTCCGAACCCGGGGAAGCCGAGCATCAGGTGCCAGGTGTTCCCGGGTTCGTAGACCGGGGTGATTCCCGGATCGAGGAAGATGTCGAGCGGCCGTCCGGCCAGCACGGAGGTCACGATCTTGGGTGCGAAGAGCGCGGCCGGAGCGATCGCGGTCGAGAGCACGCGGGCGATGCGGCGCGGCGAGGTGGCGATGCCGACGATCAGCAGGAGCGCGGCCGCCGGGATCAGGATCGGCGCGCACGCGAGCGCGACCGCCGCGAGCAGCGATGCGGTTCCGGCCCAGCTCCACGATTCCCGGCACCGCGTCGCGGCGAGCAGCAGCCAGGGCAGCACCACGGAGAGGATGAGCGTCGGCAGTCGACCCGAGTCGAGCGACGTGAGCATCACCGGGCTGATCGCGACCCCGATGCCGAACAGCGCACGACCCGCGCGTGACTCGGTCAGCTGAGCGGACCAGATCCACCCGCCGAGCGCGGCGAGCGGAATCGCCGCGATGACGAGCAGCACGATCGCGTGGGAGGGGTTCCAGAACACCAGGGTGCCGAGCACGGCGAGCACCCAGGTGAAGGGGTCGGCGGGCAGCCCGTCGATGGTGCGCGTGTGGGTCCACAGCTCGGCGATGGGGCTGAGCGGGGCCAGCGCACCGCCGGCGAGGCTCAGCTGCGGCAGCGCCCACCAGCAGAGCACGGCGGCGATGACGAGCGCACCCATGAGCACCGCGAGCCCTCCCGACGAGATGAAGTGCATCTCCCGCCGTTGCCGGCCCTGGGCGAGCAGGATCGCCTCACGGTCGATCATGCGCGCCGTGCGCACCGACTTCGGGTCGACGCGCAACGGGGTGACCGCCGGCCACCCGGCGGTCATGGTGCGCTTGATCCGCCGCCGCGACGCAAGAATCGCTGCCGGCCGGAAGAACACGAGCATGGCCGAGGTGAACTCGCCGGGGATCTGGCCCGGCTGCTCGCGAATCAGCGCCCAGAACATGCGCAGAACGGCATAGATGGGGAGGCCGAGCCAGAGGAAGAACGACACGAACGCCGGTGCGTAGGCGATCCGACGGTGCATCTGCGCCGCGCGGTCGCGGCGGTGCGCGGCACGCATCACTCCGCGCTTGCGCTCGATCCGCGGGCCGACGACACCGCTCTGGGCGAATCGCACGCGCGAGGACGGGGCGACGACCACGCGGTAGCCGGCGAGCCGAGCGCGCACACTGAAGTCGAGACCGTCGTCGGCCACGGGCAGCGAGGGGTCGAAACCGCCGAGCTGCTCCCACGCGTCGCGGCGCACGAGCATGCCGGCCGGGCCGACGCCGAGCACGTCCTGCAGGTGGTCGTACTGCTGCTGGTCGAGCTCCTGGCGACGCAGCTTCCAGCGCGACCCGAATCGGGTGAGGCTCTGGCCGAGCTCGATGATGCGCTGGGGGCGATCCCAGTCCACGAGCTTCGGCCCGGCCACGGCGACCGATGGAGCGCGCTCGACGGTGCTGAGGATGCGTTGCAGCGCCTCGGGCTCGGGGCAGGTGTCTTCGGCGAGCAGCCAGATCCACTCGTCCGCCGTCGCCGGTGCCGGGCTCTCGTCGACGCCGCTCGCCGCATCCGCGTCGTCGTTCGCGACCGTCGCCGCGCCGTCTGCGGCTCGTGCGCCGACCACCGCACCCGCGGTCGCGAGGGCATCCGGGAGCGCCGGTGGCGTGTAGTCCAGTGCACGCTGCACCGTCTCGCCGAACGGGCGGCGTGTCTCGGCCCCGATCACCCGATCGGGGCTCGCCGCGGACAACTGGTCGGTCACGTGCTGCGCGCCGCCGTTGTTCACCGCGATCACGCGGTCCGGTCCCCGGGTTTGCGCGGCGATGCCCGCGAGGGTCTCTTCGAGCCACTCGCCGCCCTCCTGGGCGACCACGATGGCAGTGACGATGGTGCGCATATCGGGCCTAGCTTAAGCGTGCCGACTGGTTCCGAGGTGGAGGCGTGCGCGGCAGCCTCGAAAAAAGAATCGGCAGTGTCTCGCTGAGCTCAGACGGCTTCGTTGCGCAGGCGACGACGCTCGCGCTCGGAGAGGCCGCCCCAGATGCCGAAACGCTCATCGTTCTCGAGGGCGTACTGCAGGCACTCGGAGCGCACCTCGCAGCTCTCGCAGATCTTCTTCGCCTCGCGGGTCGACCCGCCCTTCTCCGGGAAGAATGCCTCGGGATCGGTCTGGGCGCACAGGGCATCCGATTGCCACGAGACCTCTTCCTCATCGGCCTGCCGGACTCCCGGGACGCCGAGGAACACGGGATCGACGAACCAGTTTCCTGGAACCGGAGCATGTGCACCCTGCTGATTCATGGGTTCCTGCTCCTTCCCCGCCAATACCAACGTGTTGATCACACCCAATTACACCGTTGTGATTCTGACAAGTCAAGCCGGGAAGTGTAAACCCTCAACGACAACTTGAGGCTTAGCGACACACGGGCGTGTCCGCTCCGGGCGCGAAGGACTCCCCGACCGTCGCGATGAACGCCTCGCCGTGACCCCGGATCAGGATCGGCTCGCCCGCCGACACGTACAGCGATTGACCGCGCTTCACGACGGCGACCTCCGCGAACTCCGCTGCCGGTCGTTCGATGACGACCCGGCCCTCGGTCGCGATGAGCACGAGCGGGTGAGATGCCGGCAGGTCGATCTGTTCCGCCGAGTGCGCGGCGTCGAACACCTCTTCCTCGGCACCGTGGAGTCGCACCCGCATGAGCTGGAAGTCGGGCACCGGGGGGCGCCACGCGACCAGGCCGGGGCGGCACCGCTCCGCGCGGAACTTCGGCTCGACCAGCTCTTCGGTGTCGACGATGCGCTGCACCTCGTCGACGTCGACGTGCTTCACGGTGAGGCCGGCCCGCAACACGTTATCGGAGGAGGCCATCACCTCGACGCCGATGCCGCTGAGATACGCATGCAGCTGCCCGGCGCCGAGGAAGATCGCCTCGCCCGGCTGCAGACGAAGCGCGTGCAGGGTCACCGAGACGAGCATGCCGGCATCTCCGGGGTGCGCGGCCGCCAGGTTTCTCAGCACCGCCGTCCGCAGCGGATCGAGACCGAGATCAGCGTCTCGGACCGTCCGCACGACCGCCGAGACGCCCCGCACCGCGTCCGCGGTCTCGCGGCTCGCACCGAGCGCCCACGCGAGGAACCGGCGGCGTCCCGTACTCGGCTCCTCCGCGGAGAGCAGGTCGGCGGCGAAGTGCAGCGCCTCGCGCGACGGTCCGGCCGGGACCGACGCGGCGAGCAGCCGGAAGTCACGACGCGCGTCATCCACCGGCCGGAACCCGCTGAGCGCCGTCATCTCGCCGAGAGCCACCAGCAGCTCGGGTTTGTGGTGCGGATCCCCGTAGCTCCGCTCGGGGGCGTCGCGTGCCACGCCCCGCTCCTCTTCGGCCCGGTATCCTGCGACCGCCTGCACCGCGTTCGGATGCACCTGCAGCGAGAGGGGCGCTCCGATGGCGAGCACCTTCATCAGGAAGGGGAGATCGCGCCCGTCCACACCCCACCGCTCGGGATCGCTCTCGATGAGGTCGATCAACGTGCGCGGCTGCTTCGTCGCCTTCGCGACCGATGCGGGATTCCCGGGGTGCGCCCCCAACCAGAGCTCCGCCTGCGGCTCGCCGGTCGCGGCCGTGCCCAGCATTTCGGGCAGCGCATCGACTGATCCCCACGCGTAGGTGCGGGGCGTGTTCTCGATGAAGATCAGCACGCGCGCACCCCACTCCCACTGCTCTCACTCATGCGATATGCCCTACCATACCGACTATGGCGGAGAACAAGACGAGGCTCGGCGTCAGCGCCTACGCGATCACCGTCTTCGCCTTCGCGCTCGGCGGCAACGGCGTGAGAATCCTCACGAGCTGGTACGGGTTCGGCCTCGGCGTCGTGGTGCTCTCGGTCGTCGGCGTCGCGCTCTTCGCGAAGCTCAAACCGGCCCGATTCCGGTGGTACCGGCTGCCTGCTCCGCTGTTCTGGTTCCTCGGGTTCGCCGCCCTCTCCATCATCTGGTCGCAGTACCGGTTCGAGAGCGTGCTCGGGGTCCTCGCTCAACTGATCACGACGGCGGTCGCGGTGGTGCTGGCGTTCGTCCTCACGTGGCACGAGGTGCTGCGCACTCTGGCGACGGCGCTCCGCATCCTGCTCTCGGTCTCGTTGCTCTTCGAGCTGTTCGTCTCGACGGTCGTGCGGCAGCCCGTCGTGCAGTGGTGGCTGCCCGAGCCCGTGGTCGGCGAGCCCGAGTCGAAGCTGCTGTACTGGAGCCGCAACCTGCTCTTCGAGGGGGGCATGATCCAGGGCATCGTCGGCAGCTCCGTGATCCTCGGGTTCATCGCCCTGCTCGCCCTCATCGTCTTCGCGATCCAGCTGCGCGCCGGCCTCGTCCGCCCGTCGGGCGGCTGGTTCTGGGTCGCGGTCGCGGCGGCGACACTCGTGCTCACCCGCAGCGCCACGGTCACCGTGGCACTCGTCGCGGTCGTCGTCGCGCTCGGACTCGCGCTGTGGGCGCGACGTCTCGGACCCGAGCGCCGCATGCCGCTCTACATCTCGGGCACCGTGATCATCGCGGCGGCCGTCGCGACCACGCTGTTCGCGCGCGACTTCGTCTTCGGGCTGCTCGGCAAGAGCGGAGACCTGACCGGACGTCTCGAGACCTGGATCAAGGTCGTCGACCTGGCGGAGCAGCGGCCGTGGTTCGGGTGGGGATGGATCAGCTACTGGGCACCCTGGGTCGATCCGTACCGCACGCTCGACGTGCAGGCGAACCTCGCGGTGATGAGCGCGCACAACGCCTGGCTCGACGTCTGGTTGCAGCTCGGCATCGTCGGCGTGCTGCTCTTCGCACCGCTCGTCGTGCTCACGGTGTGGCGCGTCTGGTTCCGCGCCGTCGATCAGCCGCGTCGCGGGCCGGGCGCACCGCTCCCCTACGCGACCAGCGCGCTCTGGCCGTTCCTCGTCATGGTCGCCCTGGTCGTCCAATCACTGACCGAGAGCCGCATGCTCATCGAGTGGGGCTGGCTGCTGCTCGTCCTCTTCGCCGTGAAGTCGCGCTTCGACTTCGAGTTGCCGTCGCAGGATGCCGAACCGACGAAGCAGCCTTGGCGACGCGTGCCGATCCCGCGCGAGCACTCGGTGGAGCCGAGGCCGTGAACCTCACCACGGCGCGTCTCGTCGAGCTGCGGCGCGATGCCCGGATCGAGCGCGACGCGCTCCTCGAGCACCGCGGACGGCTCGGCGAGGATCCGGCCGACGCGTTGAGCGTGACCCCGAGCGTCGACGAGCTCGTCGTCTGCACGATCCGGGACGAGATGCTCGAGGATCGCGATCAGCTCGCCGAGTTCTCGATGGCGCGCCTCGCTGCTCGGGGCTCCGGCCCCGACGCTGACGCACACCGGCGCAACGCGGACCGCGTCGAGTTCGAGCTGCTGCGCGAGATCGCCGCCGCCGTGCCGCAGCTCGCGGTCGCGGTGTGGGGCGTGGCGCACGACCTCGATGTCGCGGGCGACCCGGAGAACGGCGGCTCTGCGGGCGCGTGAACGGGCGATGGCGACGCAGTCGACCGGGCAAGCAGAAAAATCGACAAGTGAGGAAGAGGGTCCCTCAGCTTGACAATTTAGGTGTGCCTTACCAACATATGATCAAGACATTTCGTATGAAGGGAACCCCTGTGCGTTCACGCATCCTCGCCGCCGTCGCCGCGGCATCGCTCACCGCCACGCTCGCTGCGTGCTCCACCTCCACCGCAGACGAAGGCGGGAGCGAGGGTGAGATCGAGATCGAGCACGCCTTCGGGACGACCGTGATCCCCGAGAAGCCGGAGCGCATCGCGACCGTCGCCTGGATGAACCACGAGGTCCCGCTGGCGCTCGACGTCGTCCCCGTCGGCATGAGCAAGGCCACCTGGGGCGACGACGACGGCAACGGAGTGCTTCCCTGGGTCGAGGACAAGCTCGAGGAGCTCGGAGCCGACACCCCCGTCCTCTTCGATGAGACCGACGGCATCGACTTCGAGGCCGTCGCCGATACCGAGCCCGATGTGATCCTGGCCTCCTACTCCGGCCTCACCGAGGAGGAGTACGAGACGCTCTCGAAGATCGCGCCCACGGTCGCGTACCCCGAGATCGCCTGGGGCACCTCGGTGGAGGACATGGTCCGCATGAACTCCGAGGCCATCGGCATGGCCGAGGAGGGCGAGGCCCTCGTCGAGGATCTCGATGCCCAGATCGCGGAGTCGATGGCCGCGCACGATTCGCTCGAGGGCGCCAAGCCGTTCTTCGCGTTCATGGATCCCTCCGACTTCAGCACCATCGGCTACTACACGAGCCTCGACACCCGCGTCGGCTTCCTGGAGCAGGCCGGCATGGGCGTTCCGCAGCTCGTCGAGGAGGAGACGGCGGGCACCGACCAGTTCTACCTCGAGATCAGCGCCGAGGAGGCGGACCAGCTCGAGGACGTCGACGTCTTCATCACCTACGGCGACCCCGACGGCGACCTGGTCGAGCAGATGCAGGCCGACCCGCTGCTCTCGCAGATCCCCGCGATCAAGGAGGGGCGCGTCGCGATCCTTCCCGACGCCACACCGATCGCCGCCTCGGCGAACCAGTCGCCGCTGTCGATCCCGTGGGGCATCGACGACTACTTCGACATCATCGCGGACGCGGCGGCCCAGGGCCAGTGAGCCGAGCCGCACGGAGCGGCTGGTTCATCGCGGGCCTCGCACTCCTCGTCGCCCTCTGCGCGGCATCGGTATCGCTCGGCGTGCGCGACGTGTCTTTCGGAGACATCGTCGCCGCGCTGAGCGGGCAGGCCGATACCGTCGGAGAAGCGGCCGTCGTGAAGCGACTCCCCCGCACCGTCCTCGCGATCCTCGTCGGAGCAGCGCTCGCCCTCTCGGGTGCGGCGCTGCAGGCGATCACGCGCAATCCGCTCGCCGACCCGGGGATCCTCGGCATCTCGGCGGGCTCCTCGTTCTTCGTCGTGCTCGGCATCACGCTGTTCCAGCTGTCGCGGCCGTACAGCGTCATGGGCGTCGCGATCGCGGGCGCCGCCGTCGCCGCCGTGCTCGTGTATCTCATCGGTTCCGCCGGCCGCGGCGGGGCCACCCCGTTGAAACTCGCACTCTCGGGAGCCGCGATGTCCGCCGCCCTCGTCTCGCTCACGAGCGCCGCGATCCTGCCCCGCGTCGATGCCGCGCAGTCGTTCCAGTCCTGGCAGGTCGGCGGCGTCGGCGGCGGCACGTGGGATCGCATCGCCACCGTCGCCCCGGTCCTCGCCGTCGGGGCGCTGATCTGCTTCGTGTGCGCCCGCGGCATGAACTCCCTGGCACTCGGCGACGACCTCGCCGTCGGACTCGGCGAGCACGTCGGGCGCACGCGAGCGCTCGCCGGGGTCGGTGCCGTCGTGCTCTGCGGTGCCGCCACCGCGATCGCCGGCCCCATCGGCTTCGTCGGGCTCATCATCCCCCATCTCTGCCGGCTCCTCTTCGGGCCGGATCATCGATGGCTCCTGCCGTTCTCGGCGCTCGCCGGGGCATCGCTCCTCGTCGCAGCCGATGTCGTGGGACGCGTGGTCGCCCGCCCGGATGAGATCCAGGTCGGCATCATCACGGCGATCATCGGAGCCCCCGTCTTCATCTGGATCGTCCGACGACAGCGGGTGCGCGAACTGTGACCTCTCCCACCTCACCCAGCACACTGCAGGCCGTCGTCTCGGGCCGTCGCTCGCGCGCACGACGCCGACTGCGCGCGACCGGCCTGCTCGCCGTGATCGCGGTCGCGCTCTTCCTGGTGACGCTCATGGTCGGCAACACCTTCTACGGGCTCGACGAGGTCGCCCGCGTCGTGCTCGGGCAGACCGTGCCAGGCGCGTCGTTCACCGTCGGTGAACTGCGCCTCCCGAGATCGGTGCTCGCGGTCCTGACCGGATTCGCGTTCGGCGCCGCCGGGGTGACCTTCCAGACGATGCTGCGCAACCCGCTCGCCTCACCCGATGTGATCGGCATCAGCTTCGGCGCCAGCGCGGCCGCGGTCGTCGGCATCGTGTTCTTCTCGCTCAGCGAGACGGCCGTCTCGTTCGTGGCGTTCGGATCGGCGCTCGTCACCGCGATCGCGATCCTGCTCCTCTCGCACCGCGGTGGATTCTCGGGCGCCCGGCTGATCCTTATCGGGATCGGCATCGCGGCGATGATGCACAGCGTCATCACCTACTCCCTGTCGAAGGCGCCGTCGTGGAACTTCCAGGCCGCCATGCAGTGGCTGGCCGGCAGCCTGAACGGTGCCAGCTGGGACCGCGTGCTGCCCCTCGCCGTCGCGGTCGCGGTGTTCGTCCCGGTGCTCCTGATGAGCGGCCGCGGACTCGGCGCGCTCCGGCTCGGCGACGACGCCGCGCAGGCGCTCGGCGTGAAGCCGATGACCGTGCGGATCCTGCTCGTCTTCGCCGCGGTCGCGCTCATCGCGTTCGCCACGTCGGCGAGCGGTCCGGTCGCGTTCGTGGCGTTCATGTCGGGTCCCATCGCGGCACGACTCGTCGGACCCGACGCGTCGCTCACCGTTCCCGCCGGTCTCGTCGGCGCGGTGCTCGTGCTCGGCGGAGACCTCGCCGGGCAGTACCTGCTCGACGGGCGCTACCCCGTCGGCGTCGTCACCGGCGTCCTCGGGGCCCCGTATCTCATGTACCTCCTCGTCAGAATGAACCGATCGGGCAACAGCATATGACCGCGTCCCACACCCTCGCCGGCCGCGACCTCACGCTCTCCTACGGCGAGCGCACCATCATCGACGGGCTCACCCTCGATCTCGTTCCCGGCACCATCACGTCCGTGGTCGGCGCCAACGGATGCGGCAAGTCGACGCTGCTGCGCGCGCTGGCGCGGCTGCTGCAGCCGCAGGCCGGGGAAGTGCTGCTCGACGGGGAGCCGATCCGGTCGAAGCCGTCGCGCGACGTCGCGCGCACGCTCGGCCTCCTGCCCCAGAGCCCGATCGCACCGGAGGGCATCACCGTCACCGACCTCGTCGGGCGCGGGCGCACCCCGCACCAGAAGCCGCTGTCGCGGTGGAGCCAGCACGACTACGCCGCCGTCGCCTCGGCGCTCGACGCCACCGGCATCGCCGACCTGGCCGACCGCCCGGTCGATGAGCTCTCGGGAGGGCAACGGCAGCGCGTGTGGATCGCGATGGCACTGGCGCAGGAGACCGACATCCTGCTGCTCGACGAACCGACCACGTTCCTCGATGTTGCGCACCAGGTGGAGGTGCTCGACCTCCTCGTCGACCTCAACCGCGATCGCGGCACGACCGTCGTCATGGTGCTGCACGATCTGAACCTCGCCGCCCGGTACTCGGACACGCTCGTCGCCGTTCGCGCCGGCCAGCTGCACGCCTGCGGCGCTCCGAACGAGATCGTCACCCCCGATCTCGTGCGCGAGGTCTTCGGGCTCGACAGTCAGATCATCACCGATCCCGTCTCGGGTTCGCCCATCGTCACTCCGATCGGAAGGCATCATGTCCGCTGACTCCGCCGCACCCGCAGCCCCCGCACCGTTCCACGTCGTGCGCGCCACCGTGACCGCCGTCGAGCGCGTCTCGCCGGTCTTCGTGCGCATCACGTTCGGCGGTCCCAGCCTCGCGGCGTTCGGCACGCCCGGACGCACCCTCGACCAGCGGATCAAGCTCATCTTCCCCGCCGCGTCCGGCGCGCTCCCCGAGCTCTCCGCCTCGGAGAACCATTGGTACCCGGCGTGGCTCGCCCTGCCCGAAGCGGAGCGCGGCAGCATGCGCACCTACTCGATCCGTCATCTCACGGTGGCGGAAGACAGCTCGACCACGGTCGCCGTCGACTTCGTACTGCACCTGGAACCCGGCGGCACGGGCCCGGCCTCGACCTGGGCGAGCCGCGCCGCGGTCGGTGATGAACTGCTCGTGGTCGGCCCGAGGCGCGGTCGATTCGACGGCGGCGGCATCGAGTACGATCCGGGTCAGGCGCGTGAGGTGATGCTCGTCGGCGACGAGACGGCCGCGCCGGCCATCGCCCGCATCCTCGAAGACGGTGCCGGGTCGCTGAGCGCCGCGGACGGCGGTTCGGGCCCAGCGGCCGGCACCGCCCACGTGCCGAATCGCGGCATCGCCTGCATCGAGGTGCCCTCCACCGATGACATCCTGCCCATCGACGCCCCCGAAGGCTTCGAGGTGCGCTGGCTGGTTCGCGGCGACTCGGCTCCCGGATCGCAGCTGTTCGACGCTGTCATCGCCGAGGTCGGTGACGCTCCCGCTCCGGTCGAGGAGGATCCGGTGCTCGCCGCCGATCCCGACTACATGCCGTGGGAGACGCCGCAGTACTCGCAGCTCGGCGAGCAGATCGTCGACCCATCGGAGCGCGCCGACGCCACCGAGCGCTACTACTGGATCGCCGGCGAGAGCCGCGTGGTCACCACCCTGCGCCGACACCTCGTGAAGGGCCTCGGCGTCGACCGCTCGCAGGTCGCGTTCATGGGGTACTGGAAGCAGGGCGTCTCGATGCGCGGCTGACCGCGCCCTACCCCGTGAGGGAGGCGCCGAGGGTCTCCCCGGCCGCGAACCCCGGCAGCATGGCGAAGACCGCCGAGCCCGTGTGGGTCACCCACTCGTTGAGCATGTCCATCTCGTCGAGGCGCTGCTGGATCGGCACGAACTGCCGGTACGGGTCGCGCTGATAGCACGCGAACAGCAGGCCGGCCTCGGTGCCGTCGTCGTAGTTCACGGCGCGGCGGAAGATGCGCTCGTCCGGATCGGTCGAGTGCGCCCGGCGCGCGTGCGCCGCCATCGGAATGACCTTCAGTCCGAGCGGGGTCGTCGCCTCGAAATCGATCGGAGTGTGCTCGTCCCCGCCGGTGAGCGGCGCACCGTCGTCGAGCGTGCGCCCGATCGTGATCTCACGGCCCGGGCGATCGATCTGGTCCCAGGTGTCGAGCTCCATGCGGATCCGGCGGAGCACGAGGGCCGTGCCTCCGGACATCCAGCCCCCGTCCGCGCCGATCCAGACGAGCGGATCGAAGTCCTCCTCATCGGGGTGCGGATTCACGGTGCCATCGACCTGACCCATGAGATTGCGCATGGTCGTGCCGTCGGCCTCGGATCCGCGCGCCTGCCTGAACCCCTGCTGGGTCCAGTGGTGCTCGGCGAACCCGGTGAGGTCGCGGTGGATCATTCGCGCCGCGTGAGCGAGCGGCAGCGGATCGTCGGCCTGCAGCAGGATGAGCAGGTCGCCGTCGCCGTACCGGTCGTCGAGCCGATCCTCGGCGAAGGCAGGAAGCGGCTTCAGCCACTCGGGCCGCCGTGAGGGGTCGACGCGATCCACGAGCCCCGCGCCGACGCCGACCGTCACGCTGAGCCGCGACGGGCGCGCGGCGAGTTCGGGTTCGGGGTCGGCGAGGGGCGCCGCACCCGACGCGAGTCCCTCGATGTCCTCGGTCAGGATCCGGAAGAGGCGCCGGACGCCGTCCGCGTCCACCTCGGGGCGGAGGCGATACGCGACGTACCGCGCGTGCGCCGTCGAGGGCGTGGTGATGCCGGCCTGGTGTGCGCCGTGGCAGGGCAGCGCCTCGCCGCCGAACCCCGGCAGGTCGCCTCCGGCTCCCGCCGAGCGGATCGACCCGTCGTCCGACGGCACGGCGGAGCCGGGATTCGGACGCAGTGCCGTGAAGCCCGCGGCCGACCCCAGTCCCAGGATCGCGCCGATGCCGGCGCCGGCCGCGCCCCCGGTAAGGAGGGCGCGGCGGCTCATGCCGCGGCGGGGTTCCTGATCGGAACCGGTCTCGGGGGTGTCCGTCATGACCGCACCTCCTGCCGTCGGCGCTGCACGAACCCGATGAGCACATCGAGCACGACGAACGCTGCGAGCGTGTATCCGACGAGGGGGAGGAACAGGCCGACGGCGAGCGCCCCCGCGATGACGGCGACGATCCCCCACCACGGCGCCCCGCGCAGCACTCCGCGTGCCGGAGGCGTGCCCGGTGCGAAGCGCGCAGCACGGGTCGGCCGCCGGCGCCACCACATCACGTAGCCGAGCACGGTCAGCGTCGCGATGCCCGCGGCGAGCAGTACGAGTGCGATCTGATTGGGCAGCCCGAACATCGACCCCATGTGCAGATCGATGCCCCAGCGGCTGAGCTTCGCGGGCATCGAGAAGTCGGCGAAGTCCACGCGGTCGACCACCGTGAGCGTCGTCCCGTCGATCGCGACCGAGTCGACCTCGGTCGGGTAGCTCCGCTGAATCTCCTGCACCACCCACGCGGTGCCCGGCTCCGCCGGCGGCCTGATCTCGACGAGCCCCGAGTTCACGTTCTCGCGCTGCGCGACCGTGAGCACCGACCCGAACGTCGCCGGGTTCGCCGAGGCGACCTCGGCATCGTCCTCCGTTGTCGGAGCCGCGCCGCCGTGATGGTGGGCGTGCTCGTCGGGGGCCGGTTCGGACCCGTCGAGACTCGTGCTCACGGCCGGCGTCTGCCAGCCGAGCGCGGTGCGCAGCTCGCTCACGCTCGCCCCGCCGAACTGGGACCACGTGATCCCGGTCGCCGACAGGAACAGTGCGCCGATCGCGACCCAGAGACCGATCGAGGTGTGCCAGCTGCGGGCTTTGCGGTACCCGGTGTAGCCGCGCTGCGGACGGATCATGTCGCGCTTCGTCCGCGACTTCCGAAAACGCGTCACCCAGAGCGCGAGTCCGGCCACCGCGACGATGCCGAGCCACGAGGCCGCCAGTTCGCTGTACCAGCGTCCCACGTCTCCGAGGTGGAGACTGCGGTGCAGCTGATCGATCCAGGTGCGCATCGGCAGCGCACCGCTCGTGCCGTACGTCGTGAGGTCACCGCGGATCTCCCCCGTCGACGGATCCACGAAGACGGTCCGCGACTCGCTCTCGCCGAGAGCGGGGTCCGCGAACATGACGCGCGTCGTATCCCCGGGCTCCGGGGCGGGTCGCACGGCGGTCAGGGTTCCCTCGTCACCGACGCGGGTCTCGGCGGCGACGATCTGATCGGTGAGACTCACCGTCTGCGCATCGCTCGACGCCTCGAGCTGGTCGGCGTACACGACCTTCTCGATCGCCGGGGTGAGCGCGTAGAGCCCGCCCGAGACTGCGGCGACGATGATGAACGGACCGACGAGGATCCCGGCGAAGAAGTGCAGGCGCAGCAGGAGGGCGGCGAACCACCCGCGCTGCGCGCGCCGCGGTGACGGCGCAGTCGGTGAGCCGGGACTCGGCGCCGACTCGCGTGCGATGGTCGACGTCATGAGTCGCCGTGCTCGTCGTGCGCGGCGTCGTCGTGGCTCATGTCGTCGTGGCCCATGTCGCTGTGGTCCATGTCGTCGCCCTCGCCTGGTTCGTACTCTTCGTTCGCCCCGGCGTAGTCCTTCGCAAGGGCGTCGAACTCCAGGGTCGAGTCGTCCGAGAAGCGCAGCGTGAAAGTGACATCGTCACCGGCGAGCACCGGCTCGGGCAGCTCCATGAGCATGATGTGGTTGCCGGCGGGCGAGAGCTCGAGGGTACCGTTCGCGGGGATCGTGAAACCGCTCTCGACCTCGCGCATGACGGATTGGCCCGCCTCGTTCTCGAGCGTCTCGTGCAGTTCGAGCGTCGGCGAGGCGTCCGACTCGACCGAGACGACGGTGACGTCCGCGTCCGACTCGTTGGCGAGGGTGCCGAACGCGGCGGTCATGCCGTCGTCGCCGGTCTTCACCCACGCGCCCTCGATCGTCACCGCGTCGGCGGCGGGGGTGGGCTCGGCGTCGGCCGCCGTGGCGCAGCCGGCAAGAGCGAATACGGCCGAGCCGGCCAGCAGGAGCGAGGTGAAGCGGGCGCCGCGTGCACGGCGGCGCGATGATGCAGTGATATTCGTCAAGGTGAGTGCCTTTCGCACGGATTCCGGCCGTCGCCGCAGCGCGGCCGGCACCGGTCGACTCCGAGGGAGTCGGCCGGCAGGAGAATATGAAGGTCCGTGTGAAACGCGTCGCGTCGTGCGTGACTGTGGAGCGCTGCCGAACAGCGCGGGGTCACCGGCTCAGCTGCAGAGCGCGAACGCGTCTCGCGCACGCGCGGGCGGGCCGCGGCGCACCTGGACGGTCGCCACTTCTCGGGTGAGCACCGTCCAGCCGGGTGCCGTCGCCGTCGCGGTCGTACGCCGGGGCTGCGCCTCGGCCAGCGGGGCGATGCGCGGGGTCTGCACGGGCAGGGCGAACCAGTGCCGCAACCAGCCGGCGACTCGAGCGAGACGCTCGAGACTGCGCTCGCCGCGGTGCAGCACCGCGACCGTGATCGCGGCGCCGATGAGGTGCCACGCCCACATGCCAGCATCCGCCTGCACGGCGGCCATCGTGCCGTCCGTGGCGATCGCCGGCATCGTCGCGTGGTGCGCGTGCGGCGAGACGGGCACTGCGTCGGTGGCGGTCGAAACCGTCGGCGTGCCGATCACGAAGAGGGTGTGGAAGAGCGTCTGGCTCGCGCCCACCGCGATGGACAGGCGCCCGAGCGAGAGACGTCGCCCCGCGAGCAGCGTGCACACGAAGAGCGAGAGCACCAGCGGCACCGCGATGCCGAGCAGCGCGGGCATGTCACCGCCGCCCACGATGTGCGAG
This sequence comes from Leucobacter tardus, assembly GCF_017583045.1. GTDB lineage: Bacteria > Actinomycetota > Actinomycetes > Actinomycetales > Microbacteriaceae > Leucobacter > Leucobacter tardus. The sequence continues at coordinate 171,825 of NZ_JAGFBF010000006.1, forward strand.
AAGAGCGCCACGAAGGTCGCCACGAGCGCTGAGAGGGCGCCTCGCGTCAGCATCGGAGCGCGGGAGGATTCCACAGCATTCAGTATCGCAGATGCGACGGGTCGCCGCGGACCGGCGACGGGTCCGGTCGGATCGGGCCGGCAGGCCTAGACGCGGTCGACGGCGGGGTTGAAGCGGAACCCCTCCCACAGCTTGCGGATCATCCGCCGCTGCAGCTTGCCGGCGACCCGCCCGCGGCGCATGCCCACGACCACCTGCGCGGCGAAGAGCAGGAAGTGCGGCAGCGAGCGGTGGTGCCGCTGGTACGAGGCCTGGTTGCGCACGCCGTAGGCGAACTTCCATGCATTGCTCTCGTCGATCATGCCGAAGTTCACGCCCTGGTTGACACCCATGTCGTGGACCGTGACGCTGTCGAGCACCTGCACGCCCGGGGTCTCGCGGGTGATGCGGAGGGTGTACTCCGCGTCATCGAACCAGATGAAGTACTCCTTGAACGGGAGCCCGAACGTCTCGAGCACCCACCGCGGGATGAGCACCGACACGAAGGAGCACTGCTCCACCATGACGCTGTTCTGACCTTTCACCAGCAGGCGGCCCCAGTCCCAGGTGGGGGCGGGGTTGTTCATCTCGCAGATGGCGCCGTCGGTGAAGACGACCACGGAGCAGGCGAACGGCACCGGCGCGCCGAGCTCGTCCGAGGCCGCCGAGAGGCCGGAGAGGAGACGCTCGAGCGCTTCGGGTTCGGGGTAGCCGTCGTCGTCCATGATCCAGACGAAGTCCGCGCCGAGCTCGTACCCGCGCCGCATCCCCGCGGAGAATCCGCCGGCGCCTCCGGTGTTCGTCGGCAGCGAGACGACGTCGACCGGGATCGAGCTCTCGACGGTGGCGAGGTACTCGCCCGTGCCATCGGTGGAGGCGTTGTCCACGATCACGAGGTGCGTCGGAGCGGTGCTCTGCGCCTCGATGGCGGCGATGACCTTCTTGAGCTTCGCGAGCCGGTTGAAGGTGACGATGACTGCGGCTACCCCTGCCATTGTGCGAACTGCTCCTTCATCATGTGGTGTGCGTCGTCGTGGCGCGCGAACGCGGCGACGCGATCGCGCTGCGCGGCCCAGGCGGACTCCCGCTCGGACTCGGATGCGGCGAGACGGCGGATCTCGGCTTCGGCGCGCCTGGAGAACGGTCCGCCGGGTCGCGGCAGCAGGAGCGGGCCCTGCACGATGGTGCGCTGCGAGCCGACGTCTGCGGAGAGCACGGGCACTCCAGCGGCGACCGCTTCGAACGTGGTGAGCGTGAGCCCCTCGTTGATCGAGGTGACGACGAGGAGGTCGCTGTCGGCGAGCGTCTGCGCGACGGGCACGTCTTCGAAGCGCTGCTCCACGACGTCGTGCAAGCGGTACCGTTCGAGGAGCGCCGTGACGAGCGGTGCGAGCTCGCCGTCGCCGTGCAGGATCGCGCGGATCGGCACGCCGGCCCGCACGAGGCGATGCACGAGCGTCAGGAAGACGTCCGGCCGCTTCTGCCGCGACAGACGACCGACGTACGCGATGGTGAAGACGCGGTCGGCCGTGCGCGGCGCGAACTCCCGGGCGGCGTCGACGGTGAGCGCCGTGAGCGGGGCCATGGTGATCGCAGCGGGATCGATGCCCTGCACCTCGGTCAACCAGCGGTCGAGTTCGGGCGAGATCGTGTGGTGCCGGTCGATGCACTCGTCGAAGCGGACGGCGAGTCCGGGGTAGCCGCCGCCGAGGTACTCGACGATGTGCAGGGAGTCGACCACGGGCACCTCGGGGCGCCACGCGCGCAGGAACGGCAGGGCCCGGTAGAGCCAGTAGCTGTGGTGCACGACGACGCCGCGGAGGTCGAAGTTCTCGACGACGGCGCGGAGCAGATCGGGATCCTGCGGCGGCTCCGAGCCGTCGAAGCTCGTGGTCACCACGACGCAGTCGGCGAGTTCGGGGCGCGTGAGCCACGGGTGGACGGAGTTCTGATCGGTGACGACGACGGGCAGGAAGCCCTGATCCTTCGCCATCTGCACCGTCTCGATCGCCCATCGCTCGGCTCCGCCGGTCTGCAACCAGTGCAGGCCGAAGAGGATCGCGGGGCGCGCTCCCTCTGGTGCCGCGGCCGCCGGCGTCGCATCGGCGACCGCACCAGCGATCTCCGCATTCTCGGGACCGTTGGGGTAGCGCGGCAGCGGCGCGGAGATGGCGCGCTCGCGACGTCCCATGATGACCTCGCGCGCACGGTCCAGCACGGTCGGCGCGGTCCGCTCGAGCGCGCGGTACACGCGGCGGGCGGGTGAGAGCGGCGCGACCGGACGCGTCGTGGCGGGGGTGGCGTCGGGGTGTCCGATCCGGATCTGGCGCACCATCGCGGAGCCGGGAGGTGTCGACCCCGTTCCGACCGCTCGACTCTGCACGCGCAACGTGAACTGCGGATCGGCATCGGTCGCGTCGATGGTCGCCAGGGGCACCTGCGTGAGGTCGCCGATCGATACTCCGACGGTGAACGCCTCACCGGGCGAGCGGAGCGCGTGGAGCGCGAGGATCCCGTCGAGCTGAGCGCGCTGCAGGTCGGTGAGCCGGTCGAGGGCGTCCGCGGATCCCGATTCGGGGGTCACCCGGGTCAGCTCCTGCTGCATGCCCCTCCCCTCGCCGTGTGCGGGCCTCCCTCATCCTAGAACACCGCGGTGGGGACGGATGCGCGTGCGCACCCGCCCCCACCGCGGCTCACTGAATGGGAGTTACTTGAGATCCTCATCCACCCAGTCCATCGACTTCGTGACGGCCTTGCGCCACAGCCGAAGCTGCCGGTCGCGCTCGGCCTCGTCGAGCTCGGGCTCCCAGCGACGGTCCTCCTGCCAGTTCGACGAGAGATCGTCGAGGTCCTTCCAGAAGCCGACCGCGAGACCCGCGGCGTACGCCGCACCAAGCGCCGTCGTCTCGGCGACGACGGGACGCACCACGGGCACGCCGAGCACATCGGCCTGGAACTGCATGAGCGCGTCGTTCGCGACCATGCCGCCGTCGACCTTCAGCTCGGCGAGGTCGACTCCGGCGTCCGCGTTCACGGCGTCGAGCACGTCGCGGGTCTGGAAGGCGACGGCCTCCAGCGCGGCCCGGGCGATGTGCGCCTTGGTGACGTAGCGGGTGAGACCCACGATCGCACCGCGCGCGTCCGGCCGCCAGTACGGTGCGAACAGGCCCGAGAACGCGGGCACGAAGTACACGCCGCCGTTGTCCTCGACGGTGTCGGCCAGCGCCTCCACCTCGGGAGCCGAGTCGATGATGCCGAGCTGGTCGCGCAGCCACTGGATCAGCGAACCGGTCACGGCGATCGACCCCTCGAGCGCGTAGTGGGTCGGCCCGTCGCCCAGCTTGTAGCCAACGGTGGTGAGCAGCCCGTTCTGCGAGCGGATGATCTCTTCACCGGTCTGGAAGATCAGGAAGCAGCCGGTGCCGTAGGTGTTCTTGCTCTCACCCGCGGTGAACGCCGCCTGCCCGAACGTCGCCGACTGCTGATCGCCGAGAATGCCCGAGATGGGCGTCTCGCGCAGCAGCGACGAGTCCTCGGCGTATCCGTAGACCTCGGAGGACGACTTGATCTCGGGCAGCATCGAGCGGGGCACCCCGAACACCTCGAGGATGTCTTCGCGCCACTCGAGGGTCTCGAGGTCCATGAAGAGCGTGCGCGAGGCGTTGGTCACGTCGGTGACGTGGACGCCCCCGTCGACCCCTCCGGTGAGGTTCCAGAGGACCCAGCTGTCGGTCGTGCCGAACAGGAGGTCGCCGCGGTCGGCCGCTTCCCGCGCGCCATCGACGTTCTCCAGGATCCAGGCGATCTTCGTACCCGAGAAGTAGGGCGCGAGGGGCAGACCGACGATGTCCTTGAAGCGCTCGACGCCGCCGTCCTCGGCGAGGCGGTCCACGATGGGCTGCGTGCGGATGTCCTGCCACACGATCGCGTTGTAGACCGGCTTGCCCGTGGTGCGATCCCACACCACGGCGGTCTCGCGCTGGTTGGTGATGCCGATCGTGGCGATGTCGTGCCGGGTGATGTCGGCGCGTCCGAGTGCGCTGCCGATGACCTCCTGCACGTTCTGCCAGATCTCGGTCGCGTCGTGCTCGACCCAGCCCGCGTGGGGCATGATCTGCTCGTGCTCCTTCTGGCCGACCGAGACGATCGATCCCGACCGGTCGAAGATGATGGCGCGACTCGATGTCGTGCCCTGGTCGATTGCGATGACGTACTTCGACATGTTGGTGTACTCCTTCGTCCGTCGTTGGATGGGTTAGGCGCCGAGTCCCAGCGCGAGCGGTGCGGCGAGGGCTGCGAGCACGCCGCCGACCATGGGGCCGACGACCGGAACCCAGGCGTAGCTCCAGTCGCTGGAGCCCTTGCCCTTGATCGGGAGGATCGCGTGCGCGATGCGCGGGCCGAGGTCGCGCGCCGGGTTGATGGCGTAGCCGGTGGGGCCGCCGAGCGACGCGCCGATGCCGACGACGAGCAGGGCGACGGGCAGAGCCGTCAGCGGTCCGAGGCCTCCGGGGATTCCGACGTTCACATCGCCGTAGTCGGCGAACGCCAGGATGATGAACACCAGCGCGAAGGTGCCGATGATCTCGGTCACGAGGTTCGAGCCGGTGCTGCGGATGGCCGGACCGGTCGAGAACACGCCGAGCTTGGCGGCGGGATCGGGCTCCTCGTCGAAGTGCTTGCGGTACGCGAGCCAGGCGAGGATCGCGCCCACGATGCCGCCGAGCAGCTGCGCGGGGAGCGCGACGAAGAACATCGACGCATCGATGGTGCCCTGCACGAGCAGGCCGATCGAGACGGCTGGGTTGATCATGGCACCGGAGTACGCGGAGGCCATGACGCCGACGAAGACGGCGATGCCCCACCCCCAGTTGACCATCAGCGTGCCGCCGCCCAGACCCTTCGACTTCGCGAGGGAGACGTTGGCGACGACGCCGCAGCCGAACAGCAGCAGGAACGTCGTTCCCGCGAACTCGGAGAGGAAGTACAACCCGAGATTGACATCATTCATGTCTTCATTGACCTTTCATCCGCGCACCGCCGTGGTGCAGGTGTCGTGCGCACCGCCGTGGTGCGTCTGATGGTGTCGACGGCCGAGCCGTCGAGCAGTGAGCGACTCGGAACGAGCGACGGGTGCGTCGCTCTCCCCGCCCGTGTCGCGGTCAGCCGAGTGGCGCCACCCCTTCCTTTCCGAGCTCGACGCGATGGGCGGAGCGGAGCAGGTCCACCGCCCGATCGACTTCGTGGGATCGGCGCTCCTCGTCCCAGCCGAGCGCGGGGGCGATCGCCGCGGCGGCGCCCTCCAGGCTCTCCCGGGTGAGACCGCCGACGAATGCGAGCGAGGTGCGTCGCAGCAGCAGGTCGTCGAGGTGGACGATCTGCTCATCGGCGGCGAGATGCGCGAGCTCCTCGACCGAGTACCCCGGAACTCCCGGAATCTTGGTGGGCTCGGCCGGCAGCGCCGCGAGCAGCTCGGTGGCGCGAGTGCCGTACCGCTCGAGCAGGCGGTCGACGAATTCCGGATCGCGTCCGTCTCCGTTCGCGGCGATCCACGCGGCGCGGGCTGAGTCGGTCTGCGGGAAGTCGCGGCCGCCACCGATCGGCGTGTCCGCGGTGCTCCGCTGACGCTCGCGCCCCATCAGGGAGAGCGCACGATCGGAGAGGTTCGCGGCGAGGGCGCGGAACGTGGTCCACTTGCCGCCGACGAGGCTGAGGTGCGGTGTGCCGCCGAGGTCGGACTCGACGATCCGGTAATCGCGCGAGACGAAGCCCGGCGCCGTGTCGTCGTGCTTCGGCAGCGGCCTGATGCCCGAGAAGGTGTAGACGATCTGCGAGCGGTCGACCGCGATACGGGGGAACACGTGGCCGATGAGGTCGAAGAAGTACTCGATCTCGTCGTCGGTGCAGACCACGGGCTGCGACGGATCGGCGTCGATGTCGGTGGTGCCGACCATGACCCGGTCCTTGAGCGGGTAGATGAGCACGATGCGGCCGTCCGAGTGCTCGAAGAAGATCTCCCGGCCACGCGTCGCGGCGAGCATCTCGGGGTTGTCGAGCACGATGTGCGACCCTTTGGTGCCGCCCATGTAGGTGGTCTGCTCGCCGAGTGCGGCGTTCGTGATGTCGGTCCACGGGCCGCTGGCGTTGACGACGACGCGCGCCGCGAAGTCGAACTCGTCGCCCGTCGTCTCGTCACGCAGACGGACCTGCCCGGCTTCGCTGCCGACCGCGGAGACGTAGTTGGCCGCACGTGCACGACCACCCGCTGCTCCGGCGGCGACCCCGTCGAACAGGACGTCGAGGGCGAGCCGCTCGGGGTCGTGCATCGAGGCGTCGTAGTACGTCGCGGTGTACTTCACGTCGGTGTTCATCTGCGGGAACTCGGCGAGCGACCGACGGTGTCCGACGAACCGGTGCCGCGGCACCTGACCGCCGCCGCGCGAGAAGGTGTCGTAGATCATCAGGCCGACCTTGATGAGCGCGGCACCGCGCTCGTTCGGCTTGCCGCGACCGTGGGTGATGAGCAGCCGCGCCGGTGCCGAGAGGATGCCGGAGAGCGTCTTGAAGATCGGGATCGTGGTCTTCAACGGGCGCACGTAGTGCGGAGCGGTGCGCAGCAGACGGTTCCGCTCCGTGACCGATTCGCGCACGAGGCGGAACTCGCCGTTCTCGAGGTAGCGGACGCCGCCGTGGACCATGTGACTCGACGCGGACGACGCCCCGGAGACGTAGTCGCCCCGCTCGACGAGGGCGACGTCGACGCCCTGCAGTGCCAGATCGCGGAACGTCGCGATGCCGTTGATCCCGCCTCCGATCACCAGCACGTCGGCTACCGGGCGCTCGCGGAGCTCGGCGACGGAGGGGCGGGGGGCGGGCGTGTGCGACACGGTATGCGACCTTTCATCGGCGGTGAGATCTCCACTGTGGACCTCTCACGCAAGGAAGTTCAAACGAACTGCACAAACGTGCAGTTTGGCGTATGCTGCGGGTGTCGAACGGGATTGGAGGCACCCATGGCGAGCACCGCGCGACCGCGGAGGTCGGAGGGATCCGGCTCGCGCGAGCAGCGCGCCCTGACCGCTGCGCAGCTCTACTACGTGCAGAACATGGGCATGGATGCCATCGCGACGGAGATGCGCGTCTCCCGCTCATCCGTCTCTCGACTGCTCACGCTCGCACGCGACACCGGGCTCGTCGAGATCACGGTGCACTCCCCGCGCGCCGCGCGCAGCGACATGGAGGAGGAGTTCTCGCGCCGGTTCGGTGTGACGGCGCACATCGTGCCCGCCCCCGAGCGCGCCACGGACCTCGAGCGACTCGAGCGCACCGCCAGGGTCGCGGCGCGGCTCGTCAGCAGCTCGGCCGACTCGAAACTCACCATCGGCGTGGCCTGGGGGGCGACGGTATCGGCGATCGCCCGCAATCTGCCGCGCAAGACCGTGCACGACGCCCACGTCGTGCAGATGAACGGCGCCGTCAACCCGCAGACCGCTGGCGTCACCTACGCCGGTGAGCTCCTCGGTCGATTCGGTCGCGCGTTCAACGCTGCGGTGCACCCGTTCCCCGTGCCGGCGCTCTTCGACAACCCGGACACGAAGCGCGCGATGTGGCGCGAGCGGTCCGTACGACGCGTACTCGACCTGCAGCGCGGCGCGGGCCTGCTCGTGTTCGGCCTCGGGTCCCCGCGCGCCGAGGTGGCCTCCCACATCTACTCGGGCGGCTACCTCGACGAGCACGACCTCGCAGCGGTCGCGGACTCAGGCGTCGTGGGAGACTGCGCCACCGTCTTCTACCGCCGAGACGGCTCCGACGACGGCATCTCCCTCAACGAGCGGTCGAGCGGGCCGCCCCTGGATCAGGTGCGGCACATCCCGCACCGGCTCTGCGTGGTCTCGGGCACCTCGAAGCGCGACACGCTGCTCGGGTCACTCGCGGCCGGACTCGCGACCGAGCTCGTGCTCGACGAGCCCCTGGCCCGCGAGGCACTGGACCACGTGGGGGATCCGGTCAGAGGGTCTCACTGAGCTTGTTGTTCCACATGGTGAGCGCCGATCCGATCGCCATGTGCATGTCGAGGTACTGGTAGGTGCCGAGACGACCGCCGAAGAGCACGCCGCTCTCGTTCTCGGTGAGCTGGCGGTACGCGAGCAGTCGCTCGCGGTCCTCCGGCGTGTTGACGGGGTAGTACGGCTCGTCGTCGCGGTTGGCGAACCGCGAGAACTCGCGCATGATGACCGTCCGGTCCTTCGGGTAGTCGCGCTCGGGGTGGAAGTGGCGGAACTCGTGGATGCGCGTGTACGGCACGTCCGATCCGGCATAGTTCATGACGCTGGTGCCCTGGAAGTCTCCGGTCGGCAGCACCTCCTGCTCGAAATCGAGCGTGCGCCACCCCAGCTCTCCCTCGGCGTAGTCGAAGTAGCGATCGACCGGCCCCGTGTAGACGACGGGGACGGTGCCGACGACGGCGTCCTTGTTGAGCGGCTGCGTGGTGTCGAAGAAGTCGGTGTCGAGGCGGACCTCGATGTTCGGGTGGTCGGCCATGTTCTCGAGCCAGGCCGTGTACCCCTCCGTCGGAAGCCCCTCGTGGGTGTCGTTGAAGTAGTGGTTGTCGTACGTGTAGCGCACGGGAAGGCGGCTGATCACCTCGGCCGGCAGCTCCGTGGTCGGGGTCTGCCACTGCTTCGCCGTGTAGTCGCGGATGAACGCCTCGTAGAGCGGGCGGCCGATGAGCGAGATGCCCTTCTCCTCGAGATTCTGCGCCTGCTTGGCGTCGAACTCCTCCGCCTGCTCGGCGATGAGGGCGCGGGCCTCGTCCGGGCCGTATGCCGCCCGGAAGAACTGGTTGATGGTGCCCAGGTTGATGGGCAGCGGGTAGACCTCGCCGCGATAGTTCGAGTAGACCTTGTGCTGGTAGTTCGTGAAGCTCGTGAACCGGTTCACGTACTCCCACACGGTCTCGTTCGAGGTGTGGAAGAGGTGGGCCCCGTAGCGGTGCACCTCGATGCCGGTCTCGGGCTCGGCCTCGGAGTAGGCGTTGCCGCCGATGTGGGATCGCCGATCGATCACGACGACCTTCTTGCCCGCGCTCGCCGCGCGCTCGGCGATCGTGAGACCGAAGAAACCAGAGCCGACTACCAGAAGATCCATGCGCACCAGTCTATGAGGCGCGACGCCTATTTGAAGACAGAGGCTTCAGCACACATCGGAGCGGCTTCAGGGACCGCCCCTTCGCCCGTGAGACTATAGGGCTCATGTCGTTCGCTGTCAGTACCACGGGTGTGGCTCTGCCGCCCCTCGCCGACGACGTTCGCTCCGTCGACGTCTATTTCGGCGACGATCGCGTCTGGTCGATCGATCTGCACGTGCTGCCCGACCGGCGCGCGCCCGAGATCCGCTGGCCTGCCGCGCTGCGGCCCTCCCTGCGGGGCGCCACCCGCGTCGACCTGCGCGACTCGGCGAGCGGCACTTTGATCGCCGGCACCGAGGCACGGTTCACCGATGACGACACGATCACCCGGGTCGTGGACGAGGACGGCGTTCCGCTGGCGATCAACAAGTGGGGGCGGCTGGGCAAGACGCTCGAGGCCGGCAACCCCGGCGTGCAGGAGCGCATCCTCGACCGCACCACCGAGGTCATCGCCCGCCTCGACGACATGGGCCTGCGCCCGTTCATCGTCGGCGGCACGCTGCTCGGCGCGGTCAGGGACCAGGCGCTCCTCCCCCACGACGACGACGCCGATGTGGCCTACCTGTCGGCGCACACGAATCCCGCCGACGTGGCACGGGAAGGGTTCGCCGTCGGGCGCGCCCTGGAATCCCTCGGCTACGAACTCGTGCGGCACAGCGCCACCCACATGCAGCTCTACTTCCGCACTCCCACGGGCGCGCTCGACCACTACGTCGACGTGTTCTCCGCATTCTTCACCGCGGACGGGCAGATCAACCAGCCCTTCCACGTGCGCGGCGAGATGCGCGAGGACCAGATGCTGCCGTTCGGGACGGTCACGATCCAGGGACGCCCGTTCCCGGCCCCCGCGGACCCCGAGCACTGGCTCGTCATCAACTACGACGAGCACTGGCGCACACCGATTCCCGGCTACCGTCTCGAGACGCCGCGGCCGACGATCCGCCGCTTTCAGAACTGGTTCGGTTCGTTCCACCGCTCGCGCGACTTCTGGAACGACTTCTTTCGTTCGCGCAGTGGCGATGAGACCCGGGCAACCGACGGCGCGCACGACGGACCCTGGAGTTCGGGCGCCCGGTGGGTGCTGCGGGAGTCGAACCGCCTGACCGCCCCGGCACTGGTCGACCTCGGCAGCGGTGACGGACGGCTCTCCGCGCAGTTGGCGAACTCGGGATCCGCGTCGGCGCACCGACGCGTGGTCGCTGCCGACTACTCGGCCTACGCCCGGGCGGCGGCCGACGCTTCGGGAGCCCCGCTCAGCACGGCGCACGTGAACCTCGCACGCGTCTCCGCGCTCTCGCTGCCGCTCGACGCGGGGATCGATGGCGCGTTCGACCTGGTGGCCAACCATCTGCTCGATCACCTCGGGCCGCACGTGCGTCTCCAGGCGCTGCGCCTCATCCGCATGTCGCTCCGCTCGGGAGGGACGGCGATCGCCACGCTCTTCAGCACCCGCGATCAGACCGACGGACCACCCGAACTCGTGAACCCCGGCATCGCGCCGGACGATCTCGCCGCCGAAGCCGCCGCGTTCGATCTCGGCGTCGAGATCGTTCCGCTCAGACCGACGAGCGCCGACTGGCATCGCGCACCCTACGGGGTACGCTTCACGCAGCAGCCGGGCGCCGCACCGACCGCATCGACCACACTGACCGCATCGAGGGGAACACGATGAAACAGAGGATCAAGCGTGTACTGCGCGAGCGCCTGCCGCTCGCATCGGCAGGCGCGCTCCGCGAAGTCAACGCCCGCGTCGAGGCGCTGGAGCGCGAGCTCGACGAGTACCGCCGCGACAGCCTGCGCGTCGCCGAGCTGATCGATCTCGTCGAGACGAAGCTGACGCCCGGTGTCACCGCGAGTCACGACTCTTCCGACCAGAAAGGCAAATGATGGCCGAATCTTACGACGAGGAACGCCCGAGCACGCGGCCCGTGCCGATCGTTACCGAACCGCACGCCTCCGCTCAGAAGGGGACGGTCGCCGCCGTTATCGTGACGTTCAATCGGCTACCGAAATTGCCGAAGACCCTCGAAACCGTGCTGGGCCAGACCTACGCGTGCGACCGCGTCGTCGTCGTCAACAACAACTCGACCGACGGCACGCGCGAGTACCTCGACGGCCTCAACGACGAGCGTCTCGACATCCTTCATCTCGACGAGAACCTCGGCGGTGCCGGCGGGTTCGAGCACGGCATGGCGCGCGGTTATAACCTTGGCGCCGACTTCGTGTGGGTCATGGACGACGACTGCTACCCCGAACCCGACGCCCTCGAGATCCTACTTGATCAGCGCGAAGAGGCCTCGCAGGCGCTTGGACGTGAGGTGCCGTTCGCCTGCTCGCTCGTGAAGTTCACTGACGGATCCCTTTGCGAGATGAATAACCCGATCACCACCTGGGACTGGCCGCGCGCCTACCTCACCGGCCTCAACTCGATGCTCATCACCGAGTGCACGTTCGTCTCCGTACTCGTGCCCCGGTGGGCAATCGCGGAGCACGGTCTCCCCCTCGGCGAGTACTTCATCTGGTTCGACGACAAGGAGTACACGAAACGGCTACTTCGCGAATATGGGTCGGGCATTATCGCGATGGACAGCGTTGTGATCCACGACATGGGCGTGAACGCGGGTGTGAACTACCGTCATGTCGATGAATCCAACATATGGAAGTTCGAGAAGGGCACCCGCAACCAGGCGTCCTACCGCTTACGCAATCAAGGTCGCGTCTCATACCTGATGTACTGTCGAAGGATCTTTCTGGAGATGCGCGAAGGACATGTCGCCAAACCGATTAAGAAGCGCATGTATCAGGCGTTGAAGACGGCTCGGACGTTCAATCCCCAGCCGCGGTTCCCGGACAACCCGAAGTACCGCAGGTAGGGATCGCGCATCGGTGCGGGATCGGATGGCCGCTCGGCCCGCCGATCCCGCACCGATTCAGCTTCCGGCGCCGATCACGATACGGGGGACGCCGGTCCACTGCGCGGGGTCGGTCGCGTTGCGACCGTCGGCGAAGAGCTTGATGCCCGGGAAGTCGGCGGGGCCGAGGTCGCGGTACTCCGCGTGGTCGGCCTGCAGGATCACGACGTCGGCGGGGTCGCCGATCGC
>NZ_JAGFBF010000007.1 GCF_017583045.1 Leucobacter tardus
GTGAAGAGGTCCGGCGGTGTCCTACTCTCCCACACCCTCCCGAGTGCAGTACCATCGGCGCTGTCAGCCTTAGCTTCCGGGTTCGGAATGTAACCGGGCGTTTCCCTGACGCTATAACCACCGTAACACTATCGACACAACCCACACCCACACACCACCCATCACGGGCCCATGCAAGCATGTGGTCATACATCGAGAACCACAAAGTAGACGCGAACACCATCAAGAGTCTTCAACACGCTGATCACTCTTCCCCAGCTCTTGATCCAGGGAACAAAGTGTTATCAAGTCATCGGCATATTAGTACCAGTCAGCTCCACACATTACTATGCTTCCACATCTGGCCTATCAACCCCATAATCTGTAGGGTGCCTCACACGCCCGAAGGCGCAAGGAAATCTCATCTCGAGGCCGGCTTCCCGCTTAGATGCTTTCAGCGGTTATCCATCCCGAACGTAGCCAACCAGCCATGCCCTTGGCAGAACAACTGGCACACCAGAGGTCCGTCCAACCCGGTCCTCTCGTACTAGGGTCAGATCCTCTCAAATTTCCAACGCGCGCAGAGGATAGGGACCGAACTGTCTCACGACGTTCTAAACCCAGCTCGCGTACCGCTTTAATGGGCGAACAGCCCAACCCTTGGGACCAACTCCAGCCCCAGGATGCGACGAGCCGACATCGAGGTGCCAAACCATGCCGTCGATATGGACTCTTGGGCAAGATCAGCCTGTTATCCCCGAGGTACCTTTTATCCGTTGAGCGACAGCGCTTCCACAAGCCACTGCCGGATCACTAGTCCCGACTTTCGTCCCTGCTTGACCCGTCAGTCTCACAGTCAAGCTCCCTTGTGCACTTACACTCGCCACCTGATTACCAACCAGGTTGAGGGAACCTTTGGGCGCCTCCGTTACATTTTGGGAGGCAACCGCCCCAGTTAAACTACCCACCAGGCACTGTCCCAGAACCCGATCAGGGTCCGTAGTTAGATATCCAATATGACCAGAGTGGTATTTCAACAACGACTCCACCAACACTAGCGTGTCAGCTTCACAGTCTCCCACCTATCCTACACAAGCCACACCGAACACCAATACCAAGCTGTAGTAAAGGTCACGGGGTCTTTCCGTCCTTCTGCGCGTAACGAGCATCTTTACTCGTAGTGCAATTTCGCCGAGTTCACGGTGGAGACAGCTGGGAAGTCGTTACGCCATTCGTGCAGGTCGGAACTTACCCGACAAGGAATTTCGCTACCTTAGGATGGTTATAGTTACCACCGCCGTTTACTGGGGCTTAAATTCACAGCTTCGACCCCGAAGGGTCTAACCGCTCCTCGTAACCTTCCAGCACCGGGCAGGCGTCAGTCCGTATACATCCACTTGCGTGTTCGCACGGACCTGTGTTTTTAGTAAACAGTCGCTTCCCACTGGTCTCTGCGGCCACCACACCCTTTCGGAGTAAATCCTAATAAGTGGATGGCCCCCCTTCTCCCGAAGTTACGGGGGCATTTTGCCGAGTTCCTTCACCGTGATTATCTCGATCTCCTTAGTATTCTCTACCTGACCACCTGAGTCGGTTTGGGGTACGGGCAACCGTAAACCTCGCGTCGATGCTTTTCTCGGCAGCATAGGATCACTGACTTCCCCTTTACGGGTCCCCATCACATCTCACCCAAAGCCCCCAAATATTACTCGGGGACGGGCTACATGCTTAGCCCGGGACAACCATCGCCCGGGACCAGCTACCTTCCTGCGTCACACCTGTTAATACGCTCACCACCCCAGTTCGGGTTCACAGCCGCACACCACACATCACCCGAAGGATCCGTGCAGTGCTTGGTTTGTTTAGCACTACTGGTTAGGTCTTTGACGGTTTACAGCCGGTACGGGAATATCAACCCGTTGTCCATCGACTACGCCTGTCGGCCTCGCCTTAGGTCCCGACTTACCCAGGGCAGATTAGCTTGACCCTGGAACCCTTGGTCTTCCGGAGGACGGGTTTCTCACCCGTCTTTCGCTACTCATGCCTGCATTCTCACTCGTGTAGCATCCACGGCTGGATCACTCCGCCGCTTCACTCGCCACACGACGCTCTCCTACCCATCCAACGGACTGAACCACGAAGGCTTGTCTATACGTTAAATGCCACAGTTTCGGTGGCGTGCTTGAGCCCCGTTACATTGTCGGCGCGGAATCACTTGACCAGTGAGCTATTACGCACTCTTTCAAGGGTGGCTGCTTCTAAGCCAACCTCCTGGTTGTCACAGCAACTCCACATCCTTTACCACTTAGCACGCGCTTTGGGACCTTAACTGGTGATCTGGGTTGTTTCCCTCTCGACTATGAAGCTTATCCCCCACAGTCTCACTGCTGCGCTCTCACTTACCGGCATTCGGAGTTTAGCTGACGTCAGTAACCTTGTAGGGCCCATCGGCCATCCAGTAGCTCTACCTCCGGCAAGAAACACGCAACGCTGCACCTAAATGCATTTCGGAGAGAACCAGCTATCACGAAGTTTGATTGGCCTTTCACCCCTATCCACAGCTCATCCCCTCAGTTTTCAACCTAAGTGGGTTCGGTCCTCCACGACGTCTTACCGTCGCTTCAACCTGGCCATGGATAGATCACTTCGCTTCGGGTCTAGGACACGCGACTGAATCGCCCTATTCAGACTCGCTTTCGCTCCGGCTCCCCCTCACGGGTTAACCTCGCCACGTATCGCTAACTCGCAGGCTCATTCTTCAAAAGGCACGCTGTCACACCAACACGGGTGCTCCAACGGTTTGTAAGCAAACGGTTTCAGGTACTATTTCACTCCCCTCCCGGGGTACTTTTCACCTTTCCCTCACGGTACTTGTCCGCTATCGGTCATCTGGGAGTATTTAGGCTTATCAGGTGGTCCTGACAGATTCACACGGGATTTCTCGGGCCCCGTGCTACTTGGGATACACACCACGCGGCCACACCATTTCGGATACGGGACTCTCACCCACTCCGGCCGCCCATTCCAAGGCGTTCTCCTATAGCATGACGCTCACGTCGGAGGCTCAGCAGCGCCCCCAGGTATGTCCCACAACCCCGAACATGCAACCCCTGCCAGGTATCACACATGCACGGTTTAGCCTGATCCGGTTTCGCTCGCCACTACTCCCGGAATCACTATTGTTTTCTCTTCCTGTGGGTACTGAGATGTTTCACTTCCCCACGTTCCCTCACCCCGCCCTATATATTCAGGCGGGAGTCATCAGCTCCCATAAAGGGGCTGACGGGGTTTCCCCATTCGGAAATCCTCGGATCACGGCTCGTTTATCAACTCCCCGAGGCTTATCGCAGATTACGACGTCCTTCTTCGGCTCCAGATGCCTAGGCATTCACCGTTTGCTCGTAGCAACTTGAAATCACATAAGTAATCAGAAACACACACACAAACGTGCATGTGAACCAATGAATAAAGAATTTTCGCGAACCACCCCCACAACCCCGCAAAAGGTAATGGAAGCTATACGATTCGCGAAGATGCTCGCGTCCACTGTGTAGTTCTCAACGTACAACCGGTACCACCCCCACGAACAACACGTTCCGTGAGCATGGCCCGAAGACCAACACCCCCACCACACAAAGCGGCAGAAGGCCTGGGCCTTCAGGACCCAATAGTATGCACTCAAGAAGCAGCAACCCACACGCCCACGCTTTCCCACCAGCCCGAAGACCGGCGTACTCACACAAACGAGCAAACCACCACTCACGTTGTCAAATGTTCCACCCATGAGCACTCGGCACCACACATTCGGTGATGATCCGAGCATTACTCTGCGAAACCCGAAAGTTCCGAGAAGCTCCTTAGAAAGGAGGTGATCCAGCCGCACCTTCCGGTACGGCTACCTTGTTACGACTTAGTCCTAATCACCAGTCCCACCTTCGACGGCTCCCTCCACAAGGGTTAGGCCACCGGCTTCGGGTGTTACCGACTTTCATGACTTGACGGGCGGTGTGTACAAGGCCCGGGAACGTATTCACCGCAGCGTTGCTGATCTGCGATTACTAGCGACTCCGACTTCATGGGGTCGAGTTGCAGACCCCAATCCGAACTGAGACCGGCTTTTTGGGATTCGCTCCACCTCGCGGTATCGCAGCCCATTGTACCGGCCATTGTAGCATGCGTGAAGCCCAAGACATAAGGGGCATGATGATTTGACGTCATCCCCACCTTCCTCCGTGTTGACCACGGCAGTATCCCATGAGTTCCCACCATTACGTGCTGGCAACATAGGACGAGGGTTGCGCTCGTTGCCGGACTTAACCGAACATCTCACGACACGAGCTGACGACAACCATGCACCACCTGTATAGAAGTGTCCAAAGAGTGAATCATTTCTGACCCGTTCTTCCATATGTCAAGCCTTGGTAAGGTTCTTCGCGTTGCATCGAATTAATCCGCATGCTCCGCCGCTTGTGCGGGCCCCCGTCAATTCCTTTGAGTTTTAGCCTTGCGGCCGTACTCCCCAGGCGGGGAACTTAATGCGTTAGCTACGACACAGAACCCGTGGAACAGGCCCTACATCTAGTTCCCAACGTTTACGGCATGGACTACCAGGGTATCTAATCCTGTTCGCTCCCCATGCTTTCGCTCCTCAGCGTCAGTTACGGCCCAGAGATCTGCCTTCGCCATCGGTGTTCCTCCTGATATCTGCGCATTCCACCGCTACACCAGGAATTCCAATCTCCCCTACCGCACTCTAGCTTGCCCGTACCCACTGCAGGCCCGAGGTTGAGCCTCGGGTTTTCACAGCAGACGCGACAAGCCGCCTACGAGCTCTTTACGCCCAATAATTCCGGACAACGCTTGCACCCTACGTATTACCGCGGCTGCTGGCACGTAGTTAGCCGGTGCTTTTTCTGCAGGTACCGTCACCCGAAGGCTTCTTCCCTACTAAAAGAGGTTTACAACCCGAAGGCCGTCATCCCTCACGCGGCGTTGCTGCATCAGGCTTGCGCCCATTGTGCAATATTCCCCACTGCTGCCTCCCGTAGGAGTCTGGGCCGTGTCTCAGTCCCAGTGTGGCCGGTCACCCTCTCAGGCCGGCTACCCGTCGTCGCCTTGGTGAGCCATTACCTCACCAACAAGCTGATAGGCCGCGAGTCCATCCATCACCGAACCAGTCTTTCCAGCAGCTGACCATGCGGTCGCTGCTCGTATCCAGTATTAGACGCCGTTTCCAGCGCTTATCCCAGAGTGATGGGCAGGTTACTCACGTGTTACTCACCCGTTCGCCACTCATCCACCCCAGCAAGCTGGGGCTTCAGCGTTCGACTTGCATGTGTTAAGCACGCCGCCAGCGTTCGTCCTGAGCCAGGATCAAACTCTCCGTAAAAAACTGATGCAAACCCCCAGCGGAATAAGCCGGGAGCCTACGAGTTTGACCTGACAAACAGAAACCAATCAAAACTGACGATTTCAATAATTTGTCCAAAAAGGAATCACCAACACCAACCAAAAATGATCGATGCCGGGGATAATAAATTGGCATTTGACAATCAAGTGCACACTATTGAGTTCTCAAGGACCAGACACCCACCGTAACCCCTCACCAGGGCATCCGATAGGCAACTTGTCAAGCTTACCAG